>CAWHKF010000001.1:0-23632 GCA_963829895.1 uncultured Actinomycetota bacterium
AGCTTGTAGGTCGTGCCGTTCGTGCCCCACCACAGGTTCGTGGTGACGGTGTAGTTGCCGTCCCTGTCGGGTTGTCGTGGCTCACGACCGGCACTCCGGGCGCGGCATCCTTCACCGTCACAGTGACCGATGTGGTCGCCGTGGTGCCCTTCGCGTTGATCAGCTCCCCCGTGTAGACGTACGTGCCGTTGGGCTTGCCCGAGACCTCGACCGTGGCGACCTGCGCCTTGGGCGTGTTCGGCGTGAGCAGCTGGGTCGAGATCAGTGTGCCGTTCTCGTAGAGGCGGAACACCGAGCCGTTGACCCCCGACCACAGGTTCATCGACACCGTGTACGAGCCGTCGTGCAGCCCGTCCTCCCAGCCGCTGTTGGTCGAGAGCGTCCCGCGGCCCGGTCGCCTTGGGCGGCTTCTCGTCCGTGAAGACGAGCAGCTTGACGGATGCTGTCGCGATGCCCCGCATGGTTGGCCGCGCGCACCGTGAGGGTGTGCGTTCCGACCAGGTCGGCGAGCGGGATCGCGTGACCCGGTGCGACCGGCTCGCCGTCGAACGCGACGTCGAGGTTGCGCACGCCGGACTCGGGGTCGGCCGCCGTGAGGTTCAGCGTGACGGGCCCCTGTCGGGCGAGCAGCGTGCCGTCCGCCGGGACTCCCGCGACGACCGGCGCCGTGTCGTCCACGATCCCGCCGGGCGCCGCCGTCACCGCGATGCTCGGCGCCGGCGGCAGCGCCATGCCGTCGCCCAGGAAGAAGCTCGTGTGCGGCGGCTGGTTGTAGCCGGTGTTCTGCCACGCGACCGCCAGGCGGTACACCGGGTCGGCCTGCAGCGTGCGCAGCCGGTGGTCGGTGAGGTCGACCGTGGTGGGCGATCCGCAGGGCCGACGAGTCGGCGAGCGCATGACGATCTCCTCGCGCCAGTCGCCGAACAGGTCGGCCTGCAGGGCGGGGGTGCCCTTGGTGCCGTTGTCGGAGAGCGTGCCGGTGGCGCGGTAGATCTCCTCCGCGGACTGCGACTCCGCAGTACCACTTCGAGATCGTCGGGACGCCCGTGGAGCGCCGTCGTGTCCCAGTCGTGGTCGGTGATCTCCCGCAGGAGGTCGCCGTCCCACCAGGTGAGGAAGTTCGCCGCGGGGATGGTCGGTCCCGATCAGCTCGCCGTCGGCCGACCCGCAGCTGCCCGGCGCGCGAGTTCCACGTGCCGTCGCCGCCGACGGCCCACGACTCGGCGCCCGGGTGCGCGGGTCGATGTCGCCCGAGGCCGCCGCGGCCGGTGTCGGCGGTGGCCGGGATCGACCACAGCACCTCGCCGGTCGCGCGCGTCGCGGAACGTCGCCCCGGTGCCCTTGCTGCGCGGCGTCTCCTCGTGCACCGCGAACACCTCGAGGCCCGGCGCGGTCGAGGGTCGAGGTCGCGACACGTGCAGCGCGTCGCCGTGGCCGAGGCCGGTGCTGTAGAGCACGGTCGCCGTCGTCGTCGATCGTCATCGAGCCGAAGACGATCTCGTCCTTGTGGTCGCCGTCGACGTCGGCCACGGACAGGTTGTGGTTGCCCTGGCCGCGGTCCTGCGTTGCCGGCGACGTTGGAGTCGAACGTCCACCGCTGCGTGAGCTGCGCGCCGTCGAAGTCGTAGGCGGCCACCACGGTCCGCGTGTAGTAGCCGCGGCTCAAGACGAGGCTCGGGTGCTCGCCGTCGAGGTAGGCGACGCCGGCGAGGAACCGGTCGACGCGGTTGCCGTACGCGTCGCCCCACGCTCCGACGTCGCCGCGCGGCGGGGTGTAGTCGATCGTGTCGATCGCCGCGCCGGTCGCGCCGTTGAAGACCGTGAGGTACTCCGGCCCGGTGAGCACGTAGCCCGAGCGTGTTGCGGTAGTCGGCGCCGCGCGTTGCCGATCACGGTGCCGACGCCGTCGACGGTGCCGTCGCGCGGTCTTCATCGCTGACCTCGGCCTTGCCGTCGCCGTCCAGGTCGTACACCTGGAACTGCGTGTAGTGCGCGCCGGCCCGGATGTTGCTGCCGAGGTCGATCCGCCACAGCCGCGTGCCGTCGAGCTCGTAGGCGTCGACGTAGACGTTGCCCGTGTACCCGGCCTGCGAGTTGTCCTTGGAGTTGGACGGGTCCCACTTCACGACGATCTCGTACTGGCCGTCGCCGTCGACGTCGCCGACGCTCGCGTCGTTGGCGTTGTACGTGTACGGCTGACCGTCCTTCGTGTACGCGTCGGCCGGCTTGTCCAGCGGCACGACGAGGTGCCGGCTGTCCCACACGCGGAACTCGGCGGTGGCTCGGCGCTCGATCGCCGTCGACGCACCGTGCTGACGAGGTAGACGGATGCCGCGGCGCCGTCCTCGTCGAGCAGGTTGGTGCTAGTCCGTGACCGGCGTGCGTCGGTGATGCGGGCGCCGTCCCGGTAGACGTGGAACGCGACGGCGTCCGGGTCGAGGCCGAGCAGGCGCCAGCCGAGGTAGGACGCCGCCGTCGGTCTGCGACGGCCGACGGGGAGCGGTCGAGGTGCTCGGCCTGCCGCTGCGAGCGTGGTGACCGCGGTCGGTCGTGAGCTGCGCCGATGCTGCGCCCGACTCCGCCGGCGTTCACCGCGACCACCGGTAGAGTACTCGATGGTCGTGAGCACCGTGGTGTCCGTGTAAGCGGTCCGTCGCGCGCGAGCCGACGAGCGACGAACGCGCCGCCCTCGGCCTCGGCGGAACACCTGGTAGAACAGCGCGCCGTCGACGGCGCCCACGACAGCTCGAGCGTCGTTCTTGTTCGATGCGCCCAGGCGCAGGCCCGTCGGCGCGGCGGCCGGGCCGGGACGTCGGGGTCGACGATCGAGACGTCGAGCGTGTCGGACGGGCACCGACTCGAGCCCGCTCTGGTCGAGGGCCGCCACGTGGTAGTCGTACGCCAGGCCGACGCGGGCGTCGTGTCGGTGAACGTCGGCGTCGTCGACGACGCCGATCGAGCACCGGCGCGGCTGTCGACGGCGACTTGCGGTAGACGTTCCAGGTAGGCCGGGCTCGGCATCCCACGTCCAGCGACGACGCTGAGGCGCCGCCGGGTCGGCGATGACGTCGTCCAGCCTCGAGGCCCACGGGGCCGAGCAGCATCGGCGTGATCTCGATGCCGTTGAGCCGGGTGCCCGCGCGTCGCCGTACGCCACGAGGTTCAGCTGCCCGTCGGTGACGAGCACCGGCTCGCTGACCTTCTCGTGACCGCGCCGCGCCCGCGTTGCCGGCGCCGAAGTCCTTGCCCTCGACGCTGAACGTTGGTGCGGCTGGTGCCGATCCAGTCGCCGTTGTACGTCTTGACGGAGTAGGTGCCGTTCGGGCACGTCGACGGCGAACACGTGCTGGGTGCCCGGCAGCACGAAGTCGCGCTGCAGGTCGTTCGGCGGCGCCGTGGAGTTGACGCCGCGGTCGCGGCCGCCGCAGGCCCGGCGGGTCGAGCAAGCCCCAGCCGAGCTCCGGCGTTGTACCGGGAGATCTGGGTCACCTCGGTGTACCCCGGCATGAGCGGGCTGCCGGCCAGCTGCACGTCGAACTTGTACAGCGCGGCCTTCGTCGTGAAGCGTCACGGCGGCGCACGGCTGCCGACGGCCCGCGACCGTTCACCGCGACGACCCGCAGGTCGGTACGACGTGCCCTCGAGCGAGGCCCGCACGATCGCGGCTGCGTCTGCGTCGAGGTGGCGACGAGCGCGTAGGCGTCGGTCGGGGTCGGCGACGGCCTGGCGGTACACCTGGTAGATGTCCGCGCCCTCGCTCGGCGTCCCAGTGCAGGGTCGCCCCGCGTTCGAGACGCTGCCGGCGACCAGGTCCGCCGGCGCGGCCGGGCACCTCGGCGGGCGGCTCGACGTCGACGACCTCGCCGGCCAGCGGGATCGTCGAGGTCCGCGACGTCCTGGGCGACGAGGCGGGCCATCTGGATCGCGCCGTACTCCTGGAAGTGCGTGTCGTCGACCGTGCCGGTCGGCCGGTTCGGGTAGACCCCGGGTCGACGTGCAGGAACACCGCCTTCGCCGCCTCCGGGCCGATCTCGTCGAGGTAGGCGCGGCTCGACGCCGACAGGTCGACCAGCGGACGTCCTCCTCGGTGGCCAGCGCGGTCGTCTTCGCGACGTACTCGGGGAACGAGACGTTGAACGTCCCGGTCGCCGCGTCGAAGCTGCGCCGCGACACCGGCGTGACGAGCACGGGCGTGCGCACCGCGCTGGCGTGCGCCCTCGACGTAGACGCGCAGGTACTCCTCGTAGTCCGCGGGGCGGCGTAGCGGTCGTCGACGCCCTGGGTGGCGTCGTTGTGGCCGAACTGCACGAACAGGTAGTCGCCGGGCTTGACCGCGCGCAGCACCTCGTCGAGACGGCCCTGGCTGATGAAGTTCTTCGACGAGCGCCCGCCGATGGCGTGGTTGGCGACCGCGACGTCGTCGGCGAGGAACCGGTCGATCATCTGGCCCCAGCCGGCCTGCGGCGCGTAGTCGACGGTCGTAGGTCTGCACGGTCGAGTCGCCGGTGAGGTACACCGTCGGATCGCGCCGGCGGCCCGCGCCGGCATGCGCGTGATCGTGAGCGCGTTGAGCGGCGGGCGCGTCACCCGCGAACTCCAGGGTGAGGCGGGCCGTCGACGAGCGCGATCGTGAACGACATCTCGAGGTACGGGCCCGCGGTCTGCGGGTTGGCGAGCACCTTCGCCATCTCTCGGCGGTGATCGCGGTCGTCGTCGCGGCTGCGGCGTCGCCCGCGATCAGGCTCACGGTGTAGTCGCCGGCGCCGAGCTCGACCTCGAAGGTCGCACCCGCCGCGGCCACGAAGTCGGCCGCGCAGGGCGTCGTCGCCGCCGCGGTCGACGTCGGCGGTCGCCGACGTGGGGGCGGTCGAGAAGCCGTAGCCCCACTCCGCGTTGAACGCCGTCGACGACGTGACCGGCAGCGCGCCGTCGGCGACCTGCCGGGGCCGAAGTCGAAGGTCACGACGTCGCCCTCGGGCAGCGGCGCCGGCGCGATGTAGGCGGCGGAGGTCACGCGGTGCGCGGGCGCCGACGAGCCGGCCTGGTTGCGTGCGGTGACCCGGTAGGTCCACTGCTGCGCGGTGTCGGCGGCGTCCGTGTATCCAGGCGTCGAGACGGTCGCGCGGCTGGAGAAGACGCCGTCCGCGCCGGCGCGCTCGACGACGTAGTCGTCGGCGTTGGGCGACCGCCGTCCAGGTCAGCACGACGGCGTCGCTGCGTGACCTGCGCCACCGCGAGGTCGGCGGGAGCGGCGGGGGCGACCAGCTCGGGGATGACGCCCGAGCGCACTTCGGCCGAGGGGGCGGAGGCGCGACCGTAGGCGTCGACGGCACCACGGCGGTAGGCGTACGAGCCGCCCGCCGCCACCGACGCGTCGGTGTACGCGGGCTCGGTGGTCTCGGCGATCTGCGCGAATTCGCCGGTGACGTCGTTCACGACGTCGGCGCGCTCCACCCGGTAGCTTCGCGGCGCCGTCGACGGCGGTCCAGGTGAGGTCGACGCCGTTCCACGCGACGCGCGCCGTGGCGAGTCCGGTCGGGGCGTCGGGGACGACGGGCGCGACCACGAGGCCGTTGACGTACGCGCCGAGTCCCGAGCCGGCGAAGCCGATGGTGAGCTGGCCGTCGGTGACGGTCGTGCGGGAACGTCGCCGTGCCGGTGGTGCCCGCTGGCCGAGTTAGTCAGCCGCGTCTGCGCGACGCCCTCGAGGGTCACGGTGGCGTTGGTGCCGGATGCCGAGCTCAGACCGTCGCCGATCGTCACGGTGACCTCGTAGTCGCCCTCCGGCACGCCGTCGAGCTGGAAGCCCCAGTTCGTGCCGGCGACGAAGTCGTCCTCCATCGCGCCGGCGGGCGATCCGTCGGCGCTGCGGTCGCGGTCGAACAGCGTCGCGCCGTCGGGGAGGGTGATGCCCCACCCCGCCTCCGCGGTGTACCGGCGACGTGGTGAGCACCTGCTGGTATCCGTCGGCGACGGCGCTCGTGGCGGTGCCGAAGTCGAAGCGCTAGGCGCCGTCCTCGGCGGGCGGGAGCGCCGCAGCGGCGGGCGTCGCGGTGATCAGCGACGCCACGACGACGGCAGCGCCGGCGATCGCGGCGAGGCGGAGCCCGCGGCGGGGAGCGCGGGACGTGGGGGCGTGTTCGGCGGGTCGCTTCGCACTGTGGGCGCGCGGGGACGCGTGGGGCACGGTTCCTCCTGTTGTCAGCATCGGCAAAGGATGACGGCGCAGGCCGCGGCGTCGCGGCTGGGCCCACGCACCCGGAGAGTGGCGTGGGGACCGTCGTCGTGAACCGGGCGCGTACGGACTCGAGCCCTGTCCGGTGCGGCCGGCGCGGCATCGCCCCGGCCTGGTTTGTTGTCGACTCCAACGGAAAGCGTATTCCGTCGGCGGTCGCTGGCAGTCTCGCATGACCGCAGGGCGAGGGGCAAGAACTTTGTGAAACGTTTTTGTGATCTTGCCGCGCGGGCTTGCGCCGCGAACGTCCGGTGGCCTAGGTTCGCCGGCGAGCGCTTTCCTGTACCCCCGTCGTCGGTGCGCATACGGACCGCACCGGCGACGGGTCCGCTCCCTCGGGAGCCGCGAAAGGGTAGATTTCCGCGGGGTGAAACGGCGGAAATATACCCTTTCGCGATTCCCGCGAGGGAAGGATGCCGATGCGTAGGCTGTGCGCATGGCTCACGGAAGCGCCACCGCACCTGATGACCCCGCCGCGGCATCTCGCGGCATCTCGCGCCGGACGCAGTCCGAGATCTACCGCGCCGGCATCAGCGGCACGCTGCCCCGCGTTCCCGTCGACGCCGCCGCGCTGGAAGCCGGCGCCCGCAAGGCGCTCAGCGCCGAGGCCTACGCCTACATCGCCGGGGGAGCGGGCGCCGAGCGCACCGTCGCCGCCAACCGGGCCGCGTTCGAGCGCTGGCAGGTGTGGCCGCGGCCGCTGCGGGACGTGTCGTCGCGCGACCTGTCGATCGACTTCCTCGGCGTGCGTCGCCCGACGCCGCTGCTGCTCGCGCCGCTGGGCGTCATGGAGCTGGCCCACCCCGCTGCCGACCTCGCCGTGGCGCGGGCCGCGGCATCCCTCGGGGTCCCGTACACGCTCTCGAATCAGGCATCCGTCCCGATGGAGAAGGTGCGCGACGCCGCACCGACCGGATCGCGGCTGTTCCAGCTCTACTGGTCGGCCTCAGATGAGCTGAACGCCTCGCTGCTGCGGCGAGCCGAGGCATCCGGCTGCGAAGCGATCGTGGTGACGCTCGACACCCACCTGCTCGGCTGGCGCACGCGCGACCTCGACCTCGCCTACCTGCCGTTCACCCGCGCCATGGGCATCGCCCAGTACACGAGCGACCCCGTCTTCCAGCAGCTGGTGCGCGAGCGGTCGCGGGCGTCGGCAGCTGCCGCGAGCGGGGGGACGGATGCCGCAGCCGAGCCCGCGCCGCCGGTCAGGCTCACCCCGAAGGCGGTGGCCGCCGGGGTGCGCATCGCCCGCAAGGGCGCGGCGCTGACGGGCTCGACCAGCATGCGCGACAACCTGCGCTCGCCGCTGCCGCGCGCCGCGGTCGAGACGTTCCTCGACGTGTTCTCGACGCCCGCGCTGACGTGGGACGACCTCGCCAGGGCCCGGCGAGTGGACGTCGCTGCCGATCATCCTGAAGGGCATCGTTCACCCCGACGACGCGATCCGCGCCCTCGATGCGGGGATGGACGGCATCTGGATCTCGAATCACGGCGGGCGCCAGATCGACCAGTCCGTGCCGACGCTGGAGGTGCTGCCCACCATCGTCGAGCGGGTCGCGGGCCGGGTGCCGATCGTCTTCGACTCCGGCGTGCGCCAGGGCTCCGACGCCTTCATCGCGCTCGCCCTCGGGGCCACCGCCGTCGCCCTGGGCAGGCCGTATGCCTATGGCCTCGGGATCGCCGGCGAGGCGGGCGTGCGCGAGGTGGTGCGCAACGTCCTCGCCGAGCTCGACATCACGCTGGGGCTGTCGGGACACACGTCCCTCGCCGAGCTCGACCGTCACGCGCTGCGCGAGGTGTGAGCGCCCGCCCTCGCCGTCGTGCATCGTGTCGGCGCGGGACTTACTCTGTACCCATGGTCCCTCGCCTGCCGCGACCGTCCGTCCCTTCCGCTCCGTCGATGCCGACGCCGAGCGGTCGCCGCGCCGCCCGCGCGACAGCGGCGGGAGCCGTGCTGATCGTGGCCGCGATCGCGCTCGCGGCATGCACCGGCGGCGAGCCCGACGGCGGCGACCTCGGCGACGGCGACTTCGCCGACGACGGCTGCACGAGCGTGGTCGTGGCCACCTCGTCCGAGAAGGTCAACATGCTCGACGCGCTCGCCGACGCCTTCAAGGAGTCGCCCGCAGCACGAGCAGCTCGACGAGTGCGCCACCGTGCACCCGATCAACGTCTCGTCGGGCGACGCGACGCGGTTCCTCACCTCGGGCGGCGACTGGCCCGACGAGAACCCGCGCCGCTGGCCGACGATGTGGTCGCCGGCATCGACCGTCTGGACCGACCGGGTCGCGGCCGCGGCATCCGCCTCCCTCGTCGGCGAGCCCGAGTCCTTCACCCACACGCCCGTCGTTTTCGGCGTGCCCGAGACGATGGCCAAGGCGCTCGGCTGGCCCGGCACCGAGATCGGCATCGCCGACTTCGAGGCGCTCTGCCAGGACCCGCAGGGCTGGGCCAGCGTCGGCAAGCCGCTCTGGGGCTCGTTCAAGATCTCGAAGACCAACCCGAACACCTCGACCACCGGGCTCTCGGCGATCCTGATGCAGTCGTACGAGGCATCCGGCAAGTCCTCCGATCTCACGGCCGGCGACGTGGCGGCCGCGGCGGAGTTCTCGCGCGTCTTCGAGGAGTGCGTGATCCACTACGGCGACACCACCGGCAAGGTGCTGACGCGGCTCTACGACGAGACCCAGAACGGCGCCGGCGGCTCGGGGTACGTCTCGGCCGTGGCGCTCGAAGAGACGTCGCTGCTCAACTACAACCAGGGCAACCCCGACTCGCACACGGTGCAGCCGGGCGAGACGCTGACGCCGCCGAAGGAGAAGCTCGTCGCGGTCTACCCGTCGGGCGGCTCGATGTGGTCGGACAACCCCATCACCGTGCTCGGCGCCGACTGGGTGACCGACGTGCAGGCCACCGCGGGCGCGGCCTTCGCCGACTTCCTGCAGACGGATGCCGCGCAGGAGATCCTGCCGGAGTACGGCTTCCGGCCGCTGGACGCCGATGCGCCGCTCGGCGAGCTGTTCACCGCCGAGTACGGCGTCGACCCGGCCGGCCCGGCCGTCACGCTGCCCAAGCCCGCCGTCGACGTCGTGTCGGCGGCGATCGATCAGTGGACGCAGATCCGCAAGCCGTCGTCGGTGCTCGAGGTGATCGACATCTCGGGCTCGATGGACGAGGCGATCGGCGACGGCCGCTCCAAGCTCGACGGCGCCATCGAGGGCGCGCAGTCCACGCTCGGCCACTTCCGCTCCTCGGACGAGGTCGGCGTCTGGGCGTTCACGACGGGCGTCGAGTCGGAGGCCGGCCAGAACATCGTCGTGCTGCGCGACGTCGAGCCGCTCGCCTCGGACCGCGAATCGGTGGATGCCTCGCTCGACGACCTGCGGTTCGCCCACCGCGACGGCACGCCGCTCTACGACGCCGATCGCCGCGGCGTACGACGAGATGACGGCGCGCGCCGAGCCCGGCCGCATCAACGCCATCGTGCTGCTGTCGGACGGCCAGGACACCGACTCGACGATCTCGCTCGACTCGCTCGTCGCCCGGATCGGCGCGTCGGCCCGCGAGGGCGGCGACGACGCGCCGGTGCGGATCTTCCCGATCGCGTACGGCGAGGGCGCCGACACCGCCGCGCTGCAGCGCATCGCCGAGGCGACCGGCGGCCAGTGGTTCGACGCGTCGGACGCCGCGAAGATCGACCTCGTGTTCGCGTCGGTCATCAACAACTTCTAGGCGCGACCGGATGATCGTGGCGGCCGACGGGCAGGGGTACGTGGACGATGCCGTCGAGGGCATCGGCGAGGACGGCGTCTACGTCTCGTCCGAGGTGCCGGACGCGGCGGCGTTGGAAGACCAGCTGGAGGCGCAGATCGGCGATGAGTCGATCGGTGTCGCGGTGTTCTCCGACAACGCGGCGCTCGAGGCATCCGGCGTCCCGAGATCGTCGCGGAGCTCGCCGCGGCCCACCCCGAGTGCGAGACGATCATCGTCGCCGTCGGCGACGACCTGTCGGCGGGGTCGCGGGTGCTGGGCGAGGGCGAGGCGATGCGGATCGCGAACGAGGCGGAGGGACGTCTGCGCCGACGTCGACGACGCGCTCACGCAGACGATCGCAGCAGCGTGATCGCGGAGACGCCGCAAGACCCCGGCGGGCGGGATCGAACGCCGGAGACGCCGTCGGCGTCGGCGTGATCGCCGTCATCACGCTGGGCGCCCTCGCGGCCGGCGCCGGGGTCCTGATCGGCGTCCGACGCTCCCGCCGCCGCAACCGGCCGGCCGCCGGCCGTCACGCACCGCTTCCCGAGCCGGTGCGCACCCACGTGCAGACGCTGCAGGCGCTGACCGCCGAGTACGCGCGCGCCGGCGCGGCCGGCGTCGCCCAGGCGGGCGAGGTCGCCGCGCAGGTCGGACTCATCGCCCAGAACACCACGGAGCTGTTCGAACGCCTCGACCGCAAGGGCGAAGAGGGGCAGCGCCCCATCGCGGCGGTGGAGTACGGCGAGACCCTGCGCAAGCTGACCGGCGCGCTCGACCGCGACTACCTGCTCGACATCCTGACCCATCCCGATCTGTGGGACGACCCGGTCGAGCGCGTCCGCGAAGTCCGCACCGCGCTCTCGTCGTTCTCGACCGAGCTGGTCGAGAACATCAAGCAGGTCAACGCGCGCCGCGGCCTGCACTTCCAGGTGTCGCTCGACGGGCTGATGGGCCGGCGCAAAGAGCTGCAGGACTGGGACCGCGCGTTCGAGCGGGCGGACGGCGACGACCGGCCCGGTGCCGCACGGCGACTAGAATCGACGGATGCCGCGATCCGTGGCATCCGCACCCTCGTGCATCCCCCACCCGACCATTGGAGCCACCGTGGCCGAGCAGTCCCGCCTCGACAAAGTCATCGCCCTCGCCCGTCACCGCGGGTTCGTGTTCCAGGCGGGTGAGATCTACGGCGGATCCCGGTCGGCATGGGATTACGGTCCCCTCGGCACCGAGCTCAAGGAGAACATCCGCCGGCAGTGGTGGCAGACGTTCGTGCGCGGCCGCGGCGACATGGTCGGCCTCGACTCGTCGATCATCCTGCCCAAGCGCGTGTGGGAGGCATCCGGTCACGTCGCGACCTTCACCGACCCGCTGGTCGAGTGCCTGCAGTGCCACAAGCGCTTCCGCGCCGACAACCTCATCGAGGACTTCGAGGCGCGCAAGGGCCGCAAGGCCGAGAACGGCCTCGCCGACGTGCCGTGCCCGAACTGCGGCACGAAGGGCCAGTACACCGAGCCGAAGGCGTTCTCGGGTCTGGTGAAGACCTACCTCGGCGTCGTCGACGACGAGTCGGGCCTGCACTACCTGCGCCCCGAGACGGCGCAGGGCATCTTCGTGAACTTCGCGAACGTGCTCACCGCGAGCCGCAAGAAGCCGCCGTTCGGCATCGGCCAGGTCGGCAAGGCGTTCCGCAACGAGATCACGCCGGGCAACTTCATCTTCCGCACGCGCGAGTTCGAGCAGATGGAGATCGAGTTCTTCACGCCTCCGGCCGAGGCCGGCGAGTGGTTCGACCACTGGGTCGAGGCCTGCTGGAACTGGTTCGTCGACCTGGGCATCGAGCCCGCCAACATGCGCCGGTTCGACGTGCCCGAAGAGGAGCGCGCCCACTACTCGGCCGGCACCATCGACGTCGAGTACCGCTTCGGCTTCGCCGGCAAGGAGTGGGGCGAGCTCATGGGCGTCGCCAACCGCACCGACTACGACCTCGGCTCGCACGCCGAGGCCTCGGGCCAGTCGCTGTCGTACTTCGACCAGGCGTCGGGCGAGAAGTACATCCCGTACGTCATCGAGCCCTCGTTCGGCCTGACGCGCGCGATGATGGCGTTCCTCGTCGACGCGTACCACGAGGAGGAGGCGCCGAACGCGAAGGGCGGCACCGACACCCGCACGGTGCTCAAGCTCGACCCGCGCCTGGCGCCCGTGAAGGCCGCGGTGCTGCCGCTGTCGCGCAACGAGCAGCTCTCGCCGATCGCCCGCGAGGTGGCCGAGGTGCTCCGCGGCGAGTGGAACATCGACTTCGACGACGCCGGCGCCATCGGCCGCCGCTACCGCCGCCAGGACGAGATCGGCACGCCGTTCTGCGTGACGGTCGACTTCGACTCGCTCGACGATCGCGCGGTCACCGTGCGCGACCGCGACACGATGGGCCAGGAGCGCGTGCCGCTCGAGGGCCTGCACGCCTACCTCGCGGAGCGCCTCCAGGGCGCCTGACCCGCAGGACGACGGATGCCGCGACCCGACCGGGTCGCGGCATCCGTCGTCTCCGGTGTCAGGCCGGGTGTTCGCCGTCCTGAGCGGTCTGCCCGGAACAGGTGATCTGGCGAGCGCAGGTCGATCCCGCCCGGATCGTCCTGTTCTCGCCAGATCACCTGATCTCGGCCGCTGGAGGCAGGGGGCGGCGCTCAGATGGGCGGCGCTCAGGCGGGCGGTGGCGCGGCGAGGCCGCGCCACACGGCGGCGATGGTCGCGGCTGTGGCGTCTTGCCAGGGCACGCCGTCGAGGAGGTCGTCGGTGGCGAGCGTCGCGACGCCGTGGACGGCGGCGAACGCGACGAGCGCGGCCTCCTCGGGCGGGCCGGGCGGCAGCTCGCCGGCGTCCTGCGCGGCGCGGAAGAGGGCGACCAGCGCGGGCATCGCGATGTGGCTGACCTCGACGAGTTCGGGCGACGCGGCCGGGTGGTGCTTGGCCGTGTACATCGTGCGGAGGATCGCCGGATGCCGCACCGCGAAGCCCACGTAGGCGTCGCCGGCGGCGCGGAAACGGACGGCGAACGATCCCGCGGTCCCGACGGCCTCCGCCAGCGCGGCGTTCAGTCGCTCGAACCCCAGCACCGCGAGGGCATCGAGCAGCGCCTGCTTGTCGCGGAAGTGCCGGCCGGATGCCCCGTGGCTGACGTCGAGGTCGCGGGCCAGCTGTCGCAGCGACAGGGCGTCGGCCCCCTCGGCGTCGACGACGTCCCACGCGCGGTCGAGCAGCGCCGCACGCAGATTGCCGTGGTGGTACGAGCGCTCCGTCACGGTCCCACCTTAGCGCGATGTTGGCATTGACAACAATGCTGTCAGTGTCTACATTTGCGACATGACCGTCACGTATCGCGGCACGACCGCCCTCATCACCGGTGCCAGCGCCGGGCTCGGCACCGAGTTCGCCGAACAGCTCGCCGCACGCGGCGCCGATCTCGTGCTCGTCGCCCGGCGCGAAGACCGCCTGCGCGAGCTGTCTGAGCGGCTCGAAGCGGCGCACGGCATCAGGGCGACGGTGATCCCGCTCGATCTGTCGCGGGCGGATGCCGCCGCCACCCTCCGCGCCGCGCTCGACGAGCGTGGCATCCGCGTCCAGACCCTCGTCAACAACGCCGGATTCGGCATGAAGGGGGCTTTCGCCGAGGCCGATCCGGGCCGCATCGCCGAGATGGTGCAGGTCAACGTCGCGAACCTCGTCGCGGTGACGCGCGAGCTCCTGCCGGAGCTCGTCGCCGACGGCCGCGGCTCGCTGGTGAACGTCGCGAGCACGGCCGCCTACCAGCCGTGTCCGAACATGGCGGTGTACGGCGCGACGAAGGCCTTCGTCCTCAGCTTCACGGAGGCGCTCGCGTACGAGACGCGTGAAAGCGGGCTCCGCGTCCTGGCGCTCAGTCCGGGCGCGACCCGCACCGAGTTCTTCGACGTGGTCGGCACCGAGGACGCTGCGGTGGGCCGTTTTCAGACGCCGGCGCAGGTCGTCGGTCTCGCCGTGCGCGAGCTCGATCGCGGTCGCCGCGCGAGCGTCGTGTCGGGCTGGGCCAACGCGGTGAGCGCGAAGTTCGCCGGACTCATGCCGCGGCGGCTCACGCTGGCGGTCAGCGGGCGCGTGCTGCGCTGAACCGCCGAGGGCCATGGGGCAGGGCTCGCGGACTGCGCCTCCTCGGCTCGCCGAGTCGCCCGTGTTACAAGTCTGTGACGCCGTCGCGGGATCGTATACGGTCTGCGCGCTCGATAAGTGGCTGATCACAACATATATCGCATGCCGTGGCGCCGCCGGCAGTCTTACAACGTATGTAAATTCCTCCACGAATCCTTGCGGGAGCGCTCCCACGCCTGCTTGAGTCGAGCCATCGATCGGCATGGACGCTGACGGTGCGCCGCAGCATCCGGTGACGTCCCCTGCCGAGAGAACAGCCGCCGCGCGTCCGTCTCGTCCGCGACTTCAGGAGTTTCGGCGTGAGATTCAGCACCATCGGCAAGGCGCTCCTCGTGGGCGTGGGATGCGCGGCGCTCGTGGGAGCGGCGCTGCCCGCGACGGCGGCGGCAGAGGGAGAGGGCTTTCAGCTCACCCCGCCCGAGCAGGCGGAGGCGGTGACCCTCATCACCGGCGACCAGGTGACGCTGCACGACGGCCCCGACGGCCCGGTCGTCGAGTTCTCGCCTGCGGAGCGCGAGTCCGGTGCGCCGGTCAGCTACGCGAGCTACGGCGACGAGGAGCACTACTACGTCATCCCCTCGGATGTGGCGGAGCTGGTCCCCGCGGAGCTCGACCTGAGCCTGTTCGATGTGAAGGCCCTCGCAGAGGTCGCCTCCGACGATCGCCTGCCGGTCATCGTGCAGTCGACCGAGCCGACGGATGCCAAGGCCGACGCCGCAGAGTGGGAGGCGCTCTCGGTCGATCCCGACCGCACACTCGAGTCGATCGATGCGATCTCGGGCGACGTGCCCGCCGAGGGCGCGCCCGAGCTCATCGAGGCGGCATCCGAGGGAACCTCGGTCGAGAAGGTGTGGCTGGATGCCCCGACCGAGGCGCTCGACGCGATCTCGACACCGCAGATCGGTGCCCCCGCGGCGTGGGAGGCGGGGCTCGACGGCACGGGCACCGTCGTCGCCGTCCTCGACACCGGCATCGACACCAGTCACCCCGACCTCGATGGGGGTGTCGTGATCGGCGAGCGCGACTTCACCGGCAGCGGGACGGCGAAGGATGCTGCCGGCCACGGCACGCACGTGGCGTCCATCGTCGCCGGCACGGGGGAGGCCTCGGGCGGCGCGAATCGCGGCGTCGCCTACGGTGCCAAGCTGCTCAACGGGCGCGTCCTCAACGCCGCCGGCATGGGCGAGACCTCCTGGATCATCGACGCGATGGAGTGGGCGGCCGCCGAGGGCGCCGACGTCATCAACATGAGCCTCGGCGTCAGGGGGGAGTACACCGACGGCAAGGATCCTGGAGCCCTCGCCATCGACTCGCTCTCGCAGCGCTACGACACCCTCGTCGTCGTCGCGGCCGGCAATGAGGGAACCCGCGGGGCCACGACCGTCACGACCCCCGGCACCGCGGAGAGCGCGCTGACGGTCGGTGCGGTCGACGAATGGGACCAGCTCGCGGCCTTCTCGTCACCGGTCCGCGCTTCGGCGACGCCGGCGTCAAGCCCGACGTCACGGCCCCCGGCGCGTGGATCCTGGCGGCCCGCGCGGCCGGAACGCGGCCCGACGTGCCCGCCGGTGACCTGTATCTGTACGACGGCGGCACCTCGATGGCCGCTCCGCACGTCGCGGGCGCCGCGGCGATCCTGAAGTCCGCGCGCCCCGACCTCGACGGCGAGGCGCTGAAGGCGCTGCTCATGGGCACCGCCCAGCCGACGGTGGGCAATATCTGGCAGGAAGGCGCGGGCAAGGTCATCATCCCCGCCGCCATCGCCGAGCCGGTGTACGCCGAACCGGCCTCACTGTCGGTCGGGGTGTTCGCCTCGCCGCGCTCCTCGCAGGGTCCCCGCACGACGACCATCGACTACACCAACACCTCGGGGACGCCGTTCACGCTCTACCTCTCGACCGCGGCGTCGGGTTCGGACGGCGCTCCGGCGCCGGAGGGAACCGTGACGCTCTCGAGCGATGTGGTCGCCGTCCCGGCCCGCGGCACGGCATCCGTCGACGTCACCGTCGACCCGCGCGTCGGCGACCCCGGCTTCTACACGGGAACGGTGACCGCCGCGGGACCCGGGTTCGCGCCCGTGCGCACGGTGATGGGCTGGCAGGTCGAGCAGAACCTCGCGCACCTGCACTTCGAGGCCCTGCAGCCCGACGGCACGCCGGTCATCTCGGCGAGCTCCGCGACCCTGTACAACCTCGACGATCCGTCGATGGTCCACTACGTGACGTTCGTTCAGGGCAAGGCCGACGTGCGTCTGCCGCTGGGGCGGTACGCCATCCTCGGCGTGCTCGACAACAGCAAGCCCGGAGCGGAGCTCATCAGCGGTGCGACGCTGTTCACGCGTGACCTCGAGGTGACGGACGCCGGCGACCAGACGGTGGTCATCGACGCGACGAAGGCCCTGCCCGTCACCGTCGACACCGAGAAGAAGGCGCAGGTGACCAACATCGAGCAGGTGCTCAAGCGCACGCTGCCCGGCTGGGGCTGGCCGGTGCAGCAGGCGACGAGCTTCAGCACGATCGTGACGCGGCCGGGACTGCCGGAGCAGCTCTACGTGCTGGCCGAGGGGGAGCTGGCCGGCGAGGAGACCCTCACCGAGAGCTGGCTGCTCGGCGCACCGAAGCTCGACGTCCAGGCCATCTCCCCGTCGACGACGCTCGACCTGGCGGAGGACCTGCGCTACGCCGTCACGTCCCCCGAGCTCAAGGGCAAGGTGAGCGCCACGATCGTCGATGCGGGCACCGGGACGCCCGCCGAGCTGCAGAAGGCCGCCGTGGCGGGCAAGATCGCCCTGGTCGAGGCGCGCCCGGAGGCGGTGGGGCGGGTCATGCTGCTCAACGCGCAGGCGCAGGCGGCGAAGGACGCCGGCGCGATCGCGGTGATCGCGTACGGCGCCCACGATGGACCGTACTGGGAGGATGTCGACTTCCGCGCCATGGGCGAGTTCCCCGACAAGTCGCTTCCGACGCTCACGCTGTCGCGCGAGAAGGGGCTCGAGCTGCTCGCCCTCGCGTCGGCGAAGAAGGGCGCGAAGCTGACCGGCACCGGCTACGGGTACCCGCCGTACGACTACGCGTTCGCCAAGGTGGAGCACGGCATCCCTGCGAGCCTCAGCTACACCCTGGACGGATCGAACACGGCATCCGTCAGCAGCCCGGTGAAGGGGCAGACCGCGGGCACGTCTCTGCAGGAGTGGCACATGATGGTCACCGACCAGAGCTACATCGGCTTCAACCGGTGGCTGGACGAGCCGATCGCGGAGCGGACGATCCACTACTACGCCGATCCGGCCGCGAGGTATCAGCACTCCGCGGAGGCGTACGCGGGCGGCGCGAACCCCGGCGAGGTGTTCCCGACGGCGTTCGTCGGCGCGTTGCGCTCGTACCAGCCGGGCGAGACGGCGAGCGAGACGCTGCTCGGTCAGGTCGTCCACGGCGGGCTGCTGCCGAACCCGGCCTCGCCGGCTCAGTCGTCGGTGCGTCGGGAGGGTGACACCCTGATGATCGACCTGCCGTACCGGGTCGACGGCGACGGGAACCCGAACATCTCCGGCCCGGACGGCGGGACCGACAGCCGGTTCCAGCTGTGGGTGGGCGACGAGCTGTACGTGACCGGCGAGTACGCGAACGGCTCCGGTGAGGTGCCCGCCGAGGCGCACACGTACCGCGTGCTCCTCGACGCCGACCGCTACGAGCGGTGGTGGACGCAGTCCACCGAGGTGAGCACCGAGTGGTCGTTCACGAGCAGCACCACGGACACCCTGACGGTGCTCCCGCTGCTGCAGCTCGACTACGGCGTGCAGGGCCTCGACGCCCTGAACGTCGCCGCCGGAAAGCGGATCAGTCTGACCCCGACCGTGTCGCACCAGGACGGTTCGACCGGGGCGGCGATCAGCGGTCTCAAGCTGTGGGCGTCGTACGACGGCGGGCGCACGTGGACCTCGATCGCGGTGACGGGCTCGGCCGGCTCCTACGCGGCCAGCATCACCCCTCCGAAGGGCACGACGAAGATCGCGCTCAAGTCCGAGGCCTGGGATGCCGCCGGCAGCACCTTCAAGGAGACGGTCCTGGACGCGATCGCCCTGAAGTGATCGGCGGCGGCCTGCTCCGCTGAGGTCTGCCGGAGCACGAAGACAGGAGGGCTCGCGCCCAGGCGCGAGCCCTCCTGTCATGCGAGGGATCGTCGAGTGCCTCGCGACAGCGCAGTGACAGCGTCGCGACAGGAGTGCCACCCGGACGGCAGCGAGCTGACAGTGGACGGGGCGCACTCTGGGTGACGTCGAAAGGCGAATCCCATGACCATCACCAGTTCCATGACCCGCACCCCTGCGGTCCGCGCCGAAGGCCTCGTCAAGACCTTCGGCAGCAATCGGGCGGTCGACGGCGTCGACCTGACCGTCGAAGCCGGCACCGTCTACGGTGTGCTCGGACCCAACGGCGCGGGCAAGACCACCACCATCAGCATGCTGGGCACGCTTCTCAAGCCCGACGCCGGCCGCGCCGAGATCTTCGGCTACGACGTCGTGCGCCACCCGCAGATCGTGCGCCAGCTGATCGGCCTCACCGGTCAGTTCGCGTCCGTCGACGAGACGCTCTCGGCCACTGAGAACCTCGTCATCTTCGGGCGGCTCCTCGGACTCTCGCGCATCGACGCGAAGCGCAAGGCGACCGAGCTGCTCGAGGAGTTCTCGCTCACCGAGGCCGCGACGCGACCGCTCGCCAAGTTCTCCGGCGGCATGCGCCGCCGCCTCGACCTCGCGGCATCCCTCATCGCCCAGCCCCCGCTCATCTTCCTGGACGAGCCGACCACGGGCCTCGACCCCCGCACCCGCGGGCAGATGTGGGACACCATCCGCCGTCTGGTCGCGACCGGCTCGACGGTGCTGCTGACGACGCAGTATCTCGACGAGGCCGATCAGCTCGCCGACCGCATCGCCGTCATCGACCGCGGCACGGTGGTGGCCGAGGGCACCGCGCTCGAGCTCAAGTCGTCGGTCGGGCAGGCGTCGCTGCTGCTGCGCCTGCGTGCCGGCTCCGACATCGCCGCGGCGCAGCGCGAGATCGTGCGCCTGCTGGGCGTCTCCGCCATCGTGTCGCCCGAGGCGGCGCGCCTCACGGTGCCGATGAGCGATCCCGACCGGGTCGCCGACCTGCTCGTCGCGTTCCGCGACGCCGATCTGCACCTCGAAGAGCTGAGCGTCCAGCAGCCGACGCTCGACGAAGTGTTCCTCACCCTCACCGGCAAGGGCGTGCCGGAAGACGACGAGGCCGCCCACGCGACGGCCGCCCAGCTCGAAGGAGTTCGCGCATGACCGCGCTCGCCACCCCGATCGTCCCGGTCGCCGACCGGCACCTCTCCAACCGCACGAGCCTCGCGCTCACGGTTCAGAACACGCTCACCATGGCGTGGCGCGGCATCCTCAAGATCCGCCGCACGCCCGAGCAGCTCATCGACGTGACGGTGCAGCCGATCATCTTCACGCTGATGTTCACGTACATCTTCGGCGGCGCGATCGCCGGCGACGTGCAGAGCTACCTGCCCATCATCATTCCGGGCATCCTCGTGCAGACCGTCATCACGACCTCCGTCGTCACCGGCGTGCAGCTGCGCGAAGACATGGACAAAGGCGTGTTCGACCGGTTCCGCTCGCTCCCCATCGCGCGTATCGCGCCGCTGTCGGGAGCCCTGTTGGCCGACACGCTGCGCTACACGATCGCCACGACGCTCACCTTCACGATGGGCTTCATCATGGGCTTCCGCCCCGGCGGCGGACTCGGCGGCGTCATCGCGGCGGGCCTTCTCGTGATCGCCTGCTCGTGGGCGATGAGCTGGATCTTCGCGTTCTTCGGCGTCATCGCGCGCACCGCGTCGAGCGTGCAGGGCATCTCGATGCTCATCCTGTTCCCGCTCACGTTCCTCTCGAACGCGTTCGTGCCCGCCGACACCATGCCCGACTGGCTGCAGTGGTTCGTCGACATCAACCCGGTCTCGCACCTGGTCACCGCGGTGCGCGGTCTGGTCAACGAAGGCGCGGTCACCACGGACGTCTTCACGGCCCTGCTCGGAGCCGCCGTGATCGTGGCCGTGTTCGCACCCCTCACGGTGCGCGCCTATATGCGCAAGGCATGATCGGATGCCGCGATCCGCGGCCGCGACGAGGAGCCGGGGTGGCATCAGCCGCCCCGGCTCCTTCGTGCGTCGGCAGCCCGGGTCTGGACTGCACCAGGCGCTTCGCTCGGTTCAGCGCGTTTCGTCTCGGTCGCTGGCGCTCCCTCGCTCAACGACCGGAAACTCTCGGTCGGCTCTCGGTCGTTGAGCGAGCGAGGAACGAGCGAGACGAAACGCCTGCACCCGGTGACCGGTCAGCCGAGGAGCGCTGCCAGCACCGCGAGTTCGTCGGCGCCGTCGGCGTCGAGGTCCGCGCCGTCCGTCTCGCCGGGCAGGAGGGCGTCGTTCTCGAGGCGGGCGCGCATGCCACGGAGGAACGGATCGGTGGTGTCGACGCCGCCGCGCAGACGCGCCGCGGCGACGAGCGCGCGCCGCGCGTCGGCATCCCTTCCCGTCAGGGCGAGCCAGCCGGCGATCGACACGGCGACGTCCGACACGATGGGTTGGTCCCCGCTCCCCGCGGCCGCCGGATATGCCTGACGAAGGGCGTCGTGCGCCTCGTCGGCACGCCCGTCCAGCAGCAGCGCCTGTGCCCGGCGGGACTGCGACCAGGCGGTCAGCTGGGCCGGGAACGCGGGCAGCATCTCCGTGTCGATCGCGTCGAGGTGGCGGAGCGCCTCGGCGCCGTCTCCGACGGCGATCTCGATCATCGCCGCATCCATATCCGTCTGCGCGAGCGCACGCGGCGACTCGTACGAACGGGCGAGCTCGCGACTGCCGGCCAGCCGCTCGCGTGCCTCGTCGATCCGGCCGAGCCGCAGCAGCAGGCCGATGCTCTGCGAGCGCTGCTGCACGAGGTCGGTGGTGGAGGTGAGCCCGGCGAGCCCTTCGGTCGATGCGTCGGCGACGGCGAGGGCGTCCTCGAGCCGCCCCGCGAGCTGCAGCCACTCCGAGCGCATCTGGCTCGCGAACGCCGTGCCCCACACATCGCCGAGCTCGAGGAACATCGACAGCGCCTTGTCGCTCTCGGCGCCGAGCGTCCGGGTGTCGCCGGTGTTCTGCGCGAGTGCCGAGCGCATCATGCTGAGGAATGCGTGGGTCCACGCGGGGGCGTCCTCGAGACTGTCGTCGCGGATCGTGAGGCTGCGGGTCCAGGGGGCGCCGGGCACGTGCCGCCGTGCCTCTTCGAGCAGACCGTGGAGGAGCGGAGGGACGGCCGCCGACAGCTCGCTGCCGTAGACGGCGGCGGCCGCGACGACGGCCGGAGCCTCCCGCTCGAGACGGGCGAGACCGGCCGGCGTCGGCTCTCCCGGGCGGGCGGCCGATTCCTCGGCCCAGGGGCGCGTGCCGCTCGTGGCGGCATCCGTCTCGCGGCCGTCGGTCGCCGCCGGCGCGGCGGGAGCGACGTCCGGCTCCCCGCTATCGGGTGCGAAGGCGAGGCCGAGGAGTGCGATCGCCCGCACCACCACGGCCGGCTCGGAGTCGAGCGCCGCCGCCGCCTCGCCGAATCTTCCGATGCCGGACTGCAGCTCGGCGAAGCGCTCGCGCATGATCCACGTCCAGAAGCACGCGCGCACGAGGCGGACGCCGACATCTTCGAGGCCCGGCTGCTCGGCGCAGGTTCGCAGGGCCGCGCTGAGGTTCTCCTCGTCGGCGTCGAACCAGGCGAGCCCTTCACGCACGCGCGGCCCGCGCAGGAGAGCGTCCTGACGAGCGGCGAGCTCACTCATCGCTCGGGCCTCACGTGCGCGGAACTCCGCCTCGCGATCCTCGGTGCGCAGCCGGTCGATGCCGTACTCGCGCACGGTCTCGAGCATTCGCAGGCGTCCCTCCGACCGCCGCAGCAGGGACTTGTCGACGAGGGCTTCGAACGATTCGCCGTCGACATCGAAGGCCGCGGCGACGACCGGCACGTCGCGTGCATCGATGCCGTCGGGGAAGACCGCGGCGGTGCGCAGGGCTGTGCGCTCGGCATCCGTCAGCGTCTCCCAGCTCCAGTCGATGAGGGCACGGAGCGTCTGATGCCGTGCCTCGAGCGCGCGCGGCCCGGTGGCGAGGAGGGCGAACCGGTTGTCCAGGCCGCTGTCGATCTCCGCGATCGTGAGCGTGCGGGACTTCGCGGCCGCGAGCTCGAGCGCCAGCGGCAGACCGTCGAGCCGGCTGACGATCCGTTCGACGGCGGCCCCTTCGTCGTCTCCGGGCGGAGTGCCTCGCGCTGCCCGGACGCGGCGGACGAAGAGCTCGCGCGCATCGTCGCCGGGGAGCGGTCCGAGATCGACGAACGCCTCGCCGGCGAGTCCCAGCGGCTCGCGGCTGGTCGCGAGGATGCGGCATCCCGGCGCGCTTCCCAGCAGATCCAGCGCGACGCCCGCGGCCTCCGTCGAGACGTGCTCGCAGTTGTCGAGCACCACCAGCACGGACCGCCCGGCGAGGGCCTCGGCGACCCGGTCGCGGGCGCTCGTCGACACCAGTTCGCCGACACGGATGCTGCGGCCCACGGCTCCTGCGACGGCCGCCCACACTTCACCCGGTGCGGCCGGGGCGAGCTCCACCACGATCGATCCCGGTGCACGGCGTGCGGTCTCGAACGCGAGCGTGGTCTTGCCCGCGCCGCCGGGGCCGATGAGCGTGACGAGGCGCTCCGCGCGCAGCTGGGCGTCGATGAGCTCGAGCTCGCGGGTGCGCCCGATCAGCGGGGTGAGACTCGCGGGAACCGTCGCCGCGGTTGCGACCGCGCGCGTCTGGATCGGTGCCGGTGCCGGTGGCGGTCCGCGGTGCGGCCGCAGTCGCGCGGCTGCTGCCCGGCGCTCATCCCCGCCGCGGTCCCGGAGACGGCGATCCGCTCGGCGTGCGCGCGATCTTCCAGCAGGTCGCGGACCACCCAGTCGAAGCCGTCGCCCGGCGTCCACGGCTCGCCGCGCCACAGCGCGAGCGCGGCCCGCGCGTCCGCCACGGCAATCGCCGGGTCGTCGGCGTGCCGCGCACGAGCGACGAGGTCCTGGAACAGCACGATGTCGACGTCCTCACGTGCGATCGCCAGCCGATACCCGCCCGGTACCGCCTCCAGCGTGCCGGCGGGAACGACGCGGCGAGCCGAGAGGCGAGCGACTGCAGCGAAGCACGGGGTTCCTCCGGCAGCTCGTCCGGCCACACGTCTTCCGCGAGCGCGCGGTAGGCGACCGTCGTGCCGGCGTCGATCGCCAGGCGGAACAGGAGGGCCTGCTGCCCGCGCCCGCGGATCTCGATGGGGGCGCCGTCCGCCACCGCCTCGAGTCCTCCGAAGAACCTCAGCCGCACGTCGTCAACCTTAGGACGCGCCGCAGCGGCCGCCGCGGAGGGGCGCGGGCGGCAGACGTC
>CAWHKF010000002.1:0-196416 GCA_963829895.1 uncultured Actinomycetota bacterium
CTCGTACGGCGCTGCACCGGTTCCGCACGGGCGTGCGCCTGGCATAAGCAAGGCAGGAGAAGAGCATGATTCCCGCACACGCCACCACCGAGCGGTGACCTTTGAAGGTCGCCATGCTCGGACCGGTAGCGTGGCGGACGCCGCCGCGCCACTACGGGCCATGGGAGCGCGTCACGAGCCTGATCACGGAGGGGCTGGTGCGCCGGGGCGTCGACGTCACGCTGTTCGCGACGCGGATTCGGTGACCTCCGCGAAGCTCGAGGTCGTGGCACCGTCGGGTACGCGGAGGATCCGCAGATGGATGGGCGGGTGAGGGAGGCGCTGCATGTCGCCCATGCGCTGGAGCGGTCCGGCGAGTTCGAGATCGTCCACAACCAGCTCGATTGGCTACCGCTCGTGTTCGGCGCGCAGTGGGCGGCGCCGATGGTGACGACGATCCACGGCTTCTCGGAGAGGCGATCCTGCCGGCGTACGAACGGTGGCATCCGCGTTCGTCTCGATCTCGGATCCGACCGCTCGCCGGCCCTCGACTACGTCGCGACGGTCCACCACGGCATCGAGATGGTCGAACTGGAGTGCTCGGCGCCGACGGGCGACGAGCTCGTCGTCTTCGGGCGGATACATCCCGACAAGGGGACCGCCGACGCGATCGAGATCGCTGAACGCGCGGGACGACGGCTGGTGATCTGCGGGATCGTGCAGGACGCCGAGTACTTCGCGGAGCGGATCGAGCCCCACGTCGACGGCGACAGAGTGGTGTACCGCGGATCGGTGGGTCCGGCCGAGCGGGCAGACGTGCTGACGGCGGCGGCGGTGCTGCTGCATCCCATCGACTTCGATCGAGCCGTTCGGTCTGTCGGTCGTGGAGGCGATGGCCTGCGGCACACCCGTGGTGGCGTATCCGCGCGGATCGATGCCCGAGATCATCGACGAAGGCGTCACCGGCTTCGTCGTCGACGATGTGGACGCGGCCGTCGACCGCGTCGCCGATGCGGTGGCGCTCGACCGGCGCGGCGTCCGAGCAGGGCCGCGAGCCGGTTCGACGTCGAGCGCATGGTCGACGGCTACCTCGAGGTCTACGACCTGGTCCTCGCCTCGCCCCGGAGCCGTACATGAGGGTGGTGTGGGGTGCGAACGAAAGCGCGGCCATGTTCACCGGTCGTGTAAACCGGACCGCGGCGACGCTGGCGGAGTTCCACGAGGGATGCCGTCGGCAGACGTCTCGAGTCCTCGGGGTCGATCGAGACCCGGGCCGACAGAGATGGTCATCATGACCCGCTTCGGTTTTCTCTCCACCTATCCGCCCATCCGTTGCGGGGTCGTCACGTTCACCGCGGCCCTGGCCGGTCCGCTCGCTGGGGGCGAACCGACGCCCACGATCGTCCGGGTGCTCGACGTGATGCACAGACGTCGCGGTGCCAAGAGGTCGGCCGATCCGACACGGTGGAGCTCGTGGCACGCAACCGGGTGACCATGCGCCGGCCGTCCGTGCGCGCGAGGAGTGCGACGTCGTGATCGTTCAGCACGAGAACGGGATCTACGGCGGTCAGGCATGCGACGAGATGATCCCGTTGCTCCGATCGCTGAACACGCCGGCGATCGTCGTACTGCACACCGTGCTCACCGCACCGACTCCCCACCAGCGGGTCGTCCTCGACACGGCGTCCAAGCTGGCCGCGATCGTCGTCGTGATGACCGACAACGCCAGTGGGATCCTGATGCGCACCTAGAGCGTCAAGCGATCCAAGGTCCGCGTCATCCCTCACGGCGTGCCGGTGTCACTGGGTCGCACGTGACGAAGGACGGCGGGCCCAAGGGTGTCCCACGGTGGACTCCTCTCGCCCGGCAAGGGGATCGAATGGGGCATCCGCGCGGTGGCCAGGCTGAAGGATGACGGGCGCCGGTGGAGAAGTCATCGCCGGACAACGCATCCCAAGGTGCTCGCCGTGGAGGGAGAGCGCTACCGCGAAACGCTGCAGCGGCTGATCGACGACCTCGACCTGACCGACGTCGTCACGCTCGATGACCGTTACCTCGACGAGCGCAGCTCGCCGAGCACCTGGTTCGAGCCGACGTCGTCCTGCTGCCGTACGATCACGTAACCAGGCGACCTCCGGCGTCCTGATCGAGGCCGTGGCCGGAGCGGGCCCGTGGTGGCGACGAGCTTCCCGCACGCCGTCGAGCTGCTGAGCGGGGGAGCGGGCATGATCACTCGCCATCGGGAACCGCAGTCGATGTCGGAGGCCATCGAACGATCCTCGGGGCGGAAGCGAGGCGCAGCGGATGCACGACGCTGCGCTGCGCGACACGCAGGATGCCTCGTGGCCGCGGTCGCCGAGCAGTACCGCGCTCTGGCCGACCGCATGGTGGCGATCGCCGCATGACCGGTCACGACAGCGAACGGGCGCGTCCGGCTCACCGACCTTCGCCCACCTACTGGCCATGTCCGACGTTCACGGCCTCTTCGAGCACGCGGTCCTGGATGGCCCCCCGGGATCACGGCTATTGCGTCGACGATGTCGCTCGCGGCTCTGGTCGTTCTGCTGCGTGGTCCGAGCGCAGCGGAACTCGATGGGCTCGTCAGCACGTACTCCGATTCATCGAGGCGGCTGTCGACGTCGACGGCCGGGTGCACAACCGCGTGGATGCGGCGGCGCGTGGACAGACGATGCCGGGCTCGGCGACTGGTGGGGTCGCGCGGTGTGCGCGCTCGGCGCGGGATCCGTGGACTCCCGACAGCTCGGATCGCTCGCGCGCGCGAATCGCGTTCGATCGCGCCGCGTCGTCGAGATCATCGCACGGGCGCGCGATGGCGTTCGCGACGCTGGGAGCGGCAGACGTGCTCAGCGCCGACCCCGACGACCTCTCCGCTCGTGCCTTGCTGCGGGACGGGGTCGTCTCGATCGGGGTCCCGTCCGACGCCCGCTGGCCGTGGCCCGAGCCGCGCCTGCGCTACGCCAACGCGGCGCTCCCCGAAGCCCTCCTCGCCGGGGGTGCGGCCATGGACGACACTGGGTCGTGGCCCGCGGACTCGCGATGCTGAGGTTCCTGCTGGATGTCGAGACCGTGACGGCCACCTGTCCGTGACGGAGTCGGCGGGCGCGGCCCGCGCAGCGGTGGGTGAAGTCGATCAGCAGCCGTCGAGCTGGTGTGCCATCGCCGACGCGTGCGCCGTGCCTCGACCTCGACGCCGACCCTTCGTGGCGCGACGGCGTCGCGGCGTCGTGGGCGTGGTTCACGGGCGACAACGACGCCCTGACGCCCATGATCGATCTCGAGTCGGGAGCGGGCTTTGACGGACTGGAAGTAAGGCGGCGCAACGAGAACCGCGGGGCGGAATCCGCCTCGCCGCTCGGGGCACGTACCAGCAGGCGGCCCGCCTCGGGGTGCTGGAACGGTAGCCCCCGTGACCATCCGCGAGCATACTGCGGGCCTCAATCAGGCGATCCTTCCCGGGCCGTGGCCAGTTCTTCCTCCCGGGCAAGGGAGCTGCGCTCGTCGCACTCCCGCGTCGCGCAGATCATCGCCCGAGTGGTCGCGGGGCCGGCCGCCGTGACGGAACGGATGGCGGCCGACGTCGTCCGGGAGCTCTCCCCAGGCACACGGGTGTCGCAGACCTCCTGGCCGCGAATGCTCGAGCCGTCGCCAGCCGCATCGTGGGTCACGCGGCTCCCACCGACGCTCAGGGAGCAGTGCTGGGGGCGGCCTTCACGGCGGAGTACGCCGTCGAGGGGGCGGCCCTCTGCAACCCCAGCGCCGTCGAGCATACCTCGCAGGAGGGGCTCGGTCCGAACGAGCTGCGGGTGGCCATCGCCTTGCGGTGCATCGGAGAAGGGCACGTCTCGTCCATCGGATTCGCCGAGGCAGTGATCGACGCCGATGATGGCTGGACGTTCGAGGAACGCTCGACCCCCCTGACGCTTCCCCTCGTGCGGCCGCCGAGTGGTCGCGACAGCACTTCGGGCGCGCCCTCGAGCATGAGGGCCATCTCACCGACCTGGCCAGCGCGGTGCTCAGCAATCTTCCCGAGAGGTTCAGCGTGGCCGAACTGGAGTACGCCCTCCTCGAGCTTCCGGACCAGCTCTCGACCCGTCCCGACAGTCGGTGGCCGACGCAGGCGATGCGCGACATGGCGGCGTCCGCGTACCGGGCCGATTTCCCGCCCGCCGCGCCGCTGAGCGGGCGGATGCTTCTGCCCGTCGATGCCGAGGAGAACCGCGGCATGGAAGACGCGCGGTTCGTCCGCTTCACCGATGCCGACGGGGACACCGGCTATCGAGCGACCTACACCGCGTACGACGGACACGACATCGCGCCTCGGCTGATCACATCGCCCGATCTTCGCGAGTTCACCATCCACCGCCTCACCGGCAGCGGAGCCCACAACAAGGGGATGGCGCTCTTTCCCCGGCTCGTCGGGGGGCTCCACCTCGCTCTCAGCCGCACCGACGGCGAGAACATCTCCCTCGCGACATCGATCGACGGCGTCATCTGGGACGATGCGGGCATCATCCATCGACCGACCGAGCTGTGGGAGCTCGTCCAGCTCGGAAACTGCGGCGCGCCCATCGAGACCGAGAGCGGATGGCTGGTCCTCACGCACGGCGTCGGGCCGTTGCGCACGTACTCGCTCGGCGCGATTCTGCTCGATCTCGATGACCCGTCTCGCGTGGTGGGACGGCTGCGCGAGCCGCTCCTGCAACCGGCGCGCACGCTGCGGGACGGGTACGTGCCGCGGGTCGTGTACTCTGCGGCGCCGTCGCACATCGGGGAACGCTGTGGATTCCGGTGGGCGTCGGGGATGACCGCATCCGCGTGTTCTCGATCGGGATCGATGAAGTGATCGCCTCCCTCCATCCGTGAGTGCTTCGACGGCGCGGGGCGACCGCTCGCCCACACGCGCAGGAGAGGCAGGAGTAGCCTGAGACTCATGCTGACCGTGATCGTGATCCTCCTCGTGGTCTGGGCGATTCTCGCGGTCGTGGGATTCGCCCTCGAAGGACTGCTGTGGCTGGGGATCATCGGCGTCATCCTCTTCATCGGCACCCTGATCTTCGGTTTCGTGCGGCGGGCGGCGGGCCGCCGCAACAGCCGCCCCTGACCGACGGTCGAGAATCTTCCCGGCCTGGGCCGAACCGCCCTTCCACACCGCCGGATAGACTTCTGTCTATGAATCAGGCGGGGAGCCTCACGTCGCTGGGCGATCCGACCCGGGCCCGCATCCTCCGGCTGATCCGCGATGCGGAGGACGGGAAGGCCCTGGTGAGTCGTCTCGCGGAGGCGCTGGAGCTCCGGCAGCCGACCATCAGCCACCATATGAAGTTGCTGCGCGACGAAGGCATCGTCGTCCGTGAACCCGACGGGCGCCGCGTCTGGTACTCGATCGCCGCGGAGTACGCGGGCCGTGTCGACGCCGTCCTCGGCGACGAGGTGCGGCCGGTACCGAACCCCGACCTGGAGCGGATCGCGAGCGACCTCTCCCTCAGGTACCGCGGCGTCTTCGGCCCGGAGACCGTTCGCGCCAAGGTGGCGGAGAGCTACGAACTGCTCGCCAGCCGGTCGCAGTCGCCGATGCTGGCGAGTCGGACGGCCGCGTTCGCCGCGACTCGACTCGATGCCCTGAAGCGCACACAGGGTGCACCGGGCGAGATTCCGGCCGTCCTCTTCGTCTGCGTGCAGAACGCCGGTCGTTCGCAGATCGCGGCAGGGATCCTCCGCCAGCTCGCCGGCGATCGAGTGCTGGTGAGGACGGCCGGGTCCGAGCCGGCAGGCGATGTGCGCAGGGCGATCGTGGGGACGCTCGATGAGATCGGCGTCTCGCTCGGGGACGAGTTCCCGAAGCCCCTGACCGACGAAGCGGTGCGCGCGGCGGACGTCGTCGTCACGATGGGATGCGGCGACGCCTGCCCGATCTACCCCGGCCGGCGTTACGTCGACTGGGAGCTGGACGATCCCGTCGGCAAGTCGCCCGACCAGATCCGCAGGATCCGGGACGATATCGACCGACGGGTGCGCACGCTGCTCGACGAACTCGTCGCCGAGAGTTCATCTGCGGGCCTCCCGCGATAAATAGACATTGGTCTATGCTTTCCGAGAGAGAAAGCGAGATCCACCGTGACCGAGAAGCCCACCGTCCTGTTCGTCTGCGTGCACAACGCCGGTCGCTCCCAGATGGCCGCCGGCTACCTCCGCGCCCTCGGCGGGGATGCTGTCGAGGTGCTGTCCGCAGGATCCGCGCCCAAGGATGCCATCAACCCGGTCGCCGTCGAGGCGATGGCGGAAGAGGGCATCGACATCGCCGGCAAGACCCCCCAGGTGCTCACCGTCGACGCCGTCAGGGAGTCCGATGTCGTGATCACGATGGGCTGCGGTGACGCCTGCCCGATCTTCCCCGGCAAGCGATACGAGGACTGGGAGCTGGACGACCCGGCCGGCCAGGGGATCGAGGCGGTGCGCCCGATCCGCGACGAGATCCGCGGTCGAGTGGAAGCGCTGCTCGCCGAGATCCTGCCCGCGCGCGGTGCCGCATGACAGGCGACGCGCAGGGAGCGCTCCTCTCGCCCGTCGCGGTTCTGCACCGCGCCGCGGAGCGTCTCGCACAGCGGTTCACCGGCATGGTCAACGAGGAGACGGTCGAGCGGGTCGTCTTCGAGTCGTACACCGCGCTGGCCCGCACCGCCATCGTGAAGACTCATCTGGCCAGCCTCGCCGAGAAGTTCGCCCACGACCGCCTCACCGCGCTCGCACAGTCCAAGGGGCTGATCGCCAAGCGCGTACCGGAAGTGCTGTTCGTCTGTGTTCAGAATTCCGGGCGCTCACAGATGGCGGCCGCGCTGACCCGGCAGATCGCCGGAGACCGGTCCACGTGAGGTCCGCCGGCTCCCAGCCTGGCGAACGTATCCTGCCCGAAGTGGCCCTCGTGCTCGGCGAGATCGGCCTCGACGTCACCGACGAGTTCCCCAAGCCGCTGACCGACGACGTGGTTCGCGCCGCGGACGCAGTGGTCACCATGGGGTGTGGCGACGCGTGTCCGCTCTACCCCGGCAAGCGCTACCTCGATTGGCAGCTCGACGATCCGTCCGATCCTCGACCTGGACGGCGTCCGGCGTGTGCGAGACGACATCCGCGATCGGGTCGAACAGCTCGTCGGCGAGCTCCTGCCCAGCTGATCACGCTCCGCTCCGCTTCGGCGCGAGGTCGCCAGGCACGCGACGATCGGTGCGCCGCGACGGACGTCGATGCGGGGCTCGAAGCCGCCGCCTCTCGGGATGAGTAGCCGCCTCCCTTCACCTGATGCGTCGCCGAACGCCCGTCCGATGGTCTCGTACCCGATGGGGATGGGGACGCCGGATGGGCGTCAAGGGGGACGCGTGGCGACGGGGGATCGACTAGTTTCGCTCATGCCCGCGTTCCCCGTTGCGCGGTGGGAGGAACCATGACAGCTGCCGACAGCCATGAGCCGGCCGCATTGCTGGACGGCCGCTATCGGTTGGGCGAGTGCGTCGGCGAGGGCGGCATGGCGCGGGTCTACCGCGCTGAGGATGTCGCCCTCGGCCGGACGGTGGCGATCAAGCTGATCCGCCCCGGTGTCGACGGAGCATCGTCGGAGCGGGCTCGCAGTGAGATGACCGTCCTCGCCTCGCTCAATCATCCGTCTCTCGTGACGCTGTTCGACGCTCGCCTGATCCCGGGGCAGCCGGAGTATCTGGTGATGGAGTTCGTCGATGGGCCGACGCTCAGCTCCCGGCTGGCCGCGAGCGGTCCGCTGCCCGCCGATGCGGTGGGGCACCTGGGCGCCGAGCTCGCGGAGGCGCTGCACGTCGTGCATGAGGCGGGTGTCGTCCATCGCGACATCAAGCCCTCCAACGTCCTGCTGAGTCCGGCTCAGCTCCCCGGCTCCCGCCCGCGTGCGAAGCTGGCCGATTTCGGCATCGCCTACCTGCTCGATGCGTCGCGACTGACGTCCCCGGGACTGGTGGTCGGGACCCTCGCCTACCTCGCGCCCGAGCAGATCCGGGGAGGCGAGCCCGCTCCGGAGTCTGACATCTACTCACTCGGCCTCGTGCTCCTGGAGGCGCTCACCGGAGAGCGAGCCCATCCTCACGGCGGCGGGATGGCCGCTGCGATCGCGAGAGTGGAGCAGCCGCCGACGATTCCCGCGGCGCTGGGACCGCGCTGGCGTGATCTCCTCGCGCGCATGATCGACACCGAACCGCAGAACCGGCCGACTGCGGCCGAGGTCGCGGCGACGGCAAGCACGCTCACCGATGGCGGGCCGCTCGACGCGTCGGCGCCGGCCACCGCGGTCACCGTTCCCCTCACCGCTGCCACGCTGGTCGCGCCCGCGCCCGCCGCCGCACCACCCGCGGCGGGGGTGGTCGCGGGTGGTGCGGCGGCCGCCGCCGGTGCACCGCCCGTACCGGTCGCCTCTGCGGATAGCGGCACGTCCGTGCGCGGCGGCCGGCACACTCGTCTGCTGGCGATCGGCGGCGCACTCGCCGCCGTCGCCATGGTGATCGCGGTGGTCATCGGTGCGGTTGCGCCAGACGGTAGGCAGGACACGCCTGCGCCCGTGCCCGCCGTCACCGACCCGTCCGATTCTCCGCCGCCGGCGGAGGACACCGGCAACGACACCGTCGTCGATGACCCCGGCATGACCAAGGAGGAGCGCAAAGCGGCCGAAGAAGCGCGGAAGGAGGCTGAGGACGCGCAGAAGAAGCTGGAGGAGGAGCAGCGCAAACAGGCTGAAGAGGAGCAGAAGCGCCTCGAGGAACAGCAGAAGCAGGACGACGACGAACAAGGCGACGACTGACCGCCGCCACTCACGGCAGCCGATATGTCGCGGCGCTGCGGCTCACCGACACACCGCTCCCGCCTGGCCAGGTCCTCACGAGTTCGGACGGCCTCAGCGGTGCCTCGTCGTGTCGTAGCCAGGGGCCGGTGGGGGTGGGGTCTCGAAGCTGAAGCGGTTCTTGCCGGCGCCCTTCGACTCGTACATCGCGCGGTCGGCGCGCACGAGCAGCTGCTCGGGTGCCGGGCGGGGGTGCGCCCCGGGGTGGAACATCGATACGCCCACGCTGACGGATGCGGAGATCTGCCCCGCCGCGATCGTGATGGGCTCGCTCGTGAGACGGAGGATCCGCGCGGCGATGGCGGTCGCCGCGTCCTCGTCGGCGTTCGCGCAGATGGCGACGAATTCGTCGCCGCCGATCCGTCCCACCACGTCCTCGGAGCGCACTCCCGCGCTCAGTCTGACAGCCAATTCCACGAGGACCATGTCGCCGACGGCGTGGCCGAACCGGTCGTTGATCGACTTGAACTCGTCGACGTCGAGGAACAGCACGGCAAGTGGTTCGTCCCGCACGGATGCCGCTTCCAGCGCGTCCGCGAGGCTCTGCTCGAGAAGCTGCCGGTTGGCGACGCCGGTGAGCTGGTCGTGCAGCGCCAGAAAAGCCAGTTGGCGCTGCAATCTCACGCGCACGAGCGTCTGCGACGCTTGGCGTCCCAGCGCCTTCTGCAACGCGAAGAACTGGTCGTCGAACTGCCGGGCACGCCCGAAGAAGCAGACCAGGATCCCCAGCCGCCGACGGTCGTCCAGCAGGGGCATCACGCTGACCGCCGCCAGCCGTGTCGCGCGCAGCGCGGCGGCGAGCTCGGGGAACTCACCGGCGGCTCCTTCTTCGTCGACGACGACCACGTCCGGACTGTTGCGCAGACTGACGATCGGCCGAACCAGCCCGGCGAGAGGATCGGTGCCGCCGACCAGAGTGAGCTCGCCGTCCTCGTCGAGCAGCAGCACCCCCGCCTCGCGCGCGGCGAACGCGGTTCGGGCGACCTCGGCGAAGGAGTGCGCGACGTCCTCGTCGCTCGCACTGACGCCGAAGGTGCGCGATACCTCCTGCAAGACCCTCACCTGCGCCTCGGACGACTCCGCCGCCCGGCGCGCGTGCAGGAGATCCCGCTCGTACTCGATGCGCCCGGACGCATTGAACACCGCGATCCGGATCATCCCCGCCGCCGCGTCGCGGATCGAGTTGATCAGGACGTGCAGCGGGATGCCGTCCGCGCCGAGCATCGTGAGTGCGACCTCGTTGAGCCGACCTTGCAAGGGCAGGGCCTGCGCGTGCCTGGTCTCGTAGAACAGCTGGCTCCCCGGATCCAGGAGCGACGCGAACGACCGGCCCTGGATCTGTTCCGAGGTGAAGCCGGTCCAGTCGAGCATGGTGTCGTTCGCTTCGAGGATGACACCGTCGAGCGACGTGGCGATCAGGCCGCAGGGCGCGTTGTGGAACCACCCGGGGTCAGTCGTCGGCGTCACTCGAGATACCCGCGGATCTGAGCGACCACCTCGTCGGGTGCGGAGAGGATCGGCACGTGCCCGGTCGCCTCGAGCACCGACAGGGTGCTGCCCTTGATCGCCGCGTGCATGTATCGCCCGACCTCGACGGGAGCGATGGCGTCCGCGCTGCACTGCAGCACCAGCGTCGGCACGGTCACGAAGGGGAGGTCGGCACGATTGTCGGAGAGGAAGGTCACATGGGCGAAATGCCGCGCGATATCCGGGTCGATGGCGCAGAAGCTCGCCGTGAGCTGATCGCCCAGCTCCGGCCGCTGCGGGTTCCCCATGATGACGGGAGCCATGGTGCGGGACCAGCCCAGGTAATTGCTGTCGAGGGAGTCCAGCAGCGACGCGATGTCGGCGGGCTCGAACCCGCCGCGATACGAGCCGTCGTTGACATACCGCGGTGACGGACCGACGAGCACCAGCGCGCCGAAACGGGAAGGGTCACGGTTGGCAGCCAGGATGCCGATCATCGCGCTGACGGAGTGACCGACGAAGACCGCATCCGTCACGTCCAGTGCGTCAAGGATCTCGAGCACGTCCTCGGCGTAGCCATGCAGCGAGTCGTACTTGCCCGGATCATATGCCGACGCATCCGATCCGCCTGCGCCGACGTGGTCGAACAGGATCACCTTGTGGTCGGCCTCGAAATGCGGAGCGACAAGATCCCACGTCGCCTGACTGCATCCGAATCCGTGCGCGAAGATCATGGCGCGGCCGTCGGCGGCGCCGGAAACCGTCACGTTGTTCCGCCGCAGCGCATCGCGCGTACCGAGGACCGCCATCTGTACTCCAGGTCCGTCTCGCCGTCGCGCCGGAAGGACGCGCCCAGCAGAATCGTAGACGCTCGTCCATCGGACAGCCGCTCGAAGGTCGACGAACGACGTCCGAGGATCGACGGCGGCCGGATATCGTGGGCTCGGTGACGGGCGGTGGCGGTGCCGCTCGGGATTGTGAATGGGATGCAGATCGCGGCAGTTGATCAGAAGCTGGTGACCGAGGCCTACCTGTACGGATTCCCGCTGGTCTTCAATCTGGACCAGGTGAGCCGGTACGTGAGCGAGGGCGTGGGAGCGAATCCCGCCGCGGCGTTCAACACCTTCAGTCACGCACGAACGCTGGCCGGTCCGAAGGATACGTTCGTCACGATCAACAACGACACGGTGTACTCGATGGCGCAGCTCGACCTGAGTGTCGGCCCGATCGCGCTGCATGTTCCCGACACCGACGGCCGCTACTACGTGCTGCAGTTCGTGGACGCATGGACGAACAACTTCGCCTATGTCGGGCATCGCGCCACCGGCACCGCCGAAGGCCACTTCTTTCTGGTGCCCCCCGGCTGGAACGGGGACGTCCCGGCCGACCATACGGTCATCCGATTCCCCACCATGGTGGCCTCCATCGTCGGACGATGGGCGGTCGGCGCGGGAACCGACCTTCCCATCGTGCACGCCCTCCAGGACGCCACCACGCTCACGCCCGTCGACCCCGCGGCGGTGCCCACCGGACTTGCGGAGCCTGCCGGCGCGGTGCCCGACGATCTGGTGTTCCTGGAGAAGCTTCGCGTCTGGTCGCAGCAGTTCCCGCCCGCCGAACGCGACACCACGTTGCAGGCCGGCCTCGCCCCGCTCGGCACCGCCGTCGCCGGCGCCTCCCCATACACCGACCTCGCCGACGACACGCACGATCACCTCGTCGCGGCGCTCGACGATGCACAGGCGGCGCTGCATCAGGCTCTCGTCTCAGGTAACAGCCCCGAAGTCAACGGATGGAAGCTCACCTTCCACGCGTTCGACTACAACCTCGACTTCTTCGAGGTCGGCGCCCTCGACGACGACCGGTTCAAGATCAGCGACCCGAGACTTCGGATCGTCGAACGCGCCGCTGCCGCCATCGGCGGACTATGGGGCAACCACCCCTACGAGGCGGCCTACATCATGACCTACCTCGACGACCGTGGCGAGCAACTCACCGGGGAACGCACCTACACCTTGCGGCTGAAGCCCGCACCGCCGGTGAACGCATTCTGGTCGCTGACCATGTACTCGGTTCCCGACTTCTACCTCGTCGACAACCCCATCCACCGTTACTCCATCGGCGACCGGACCCCCGGCGTGATCCTCGACGACGACGGCGCACTCACCCTCACCATCAGTCACGAACGGCCCACCGACGCGAAGGCCGCCGCGAACTGGCTCCCCAGCCCCGCCGGCGAGTTCCGACCGGTCATGCGGATGTACGAACCCGATCCGGCGATCCTCGACGGCGATTACACCTTCCCCGGCATCACGCGAACCAGCTGACACCTGTCGGGCCACGAGCCGCTCGGCGCCTCGCAGCCGGAGTCCCAACTGACGCCGGCCCAGGATCCGTGGCCTCCCGCATGAGCCCTCGGATGGGGCCTCGATGCGGCGGCTTCCCGTCGTCAACCCGACTCCAGTCGCGTGATCGCGGCGCCTCCGGCGAGAACGGCCGCGTCGGAGCCTCCGCCGCAGGTCTTCGCCCTTCACGAGGGCCGTGCGATTCGTGCCAGGTCATGCCGGGATCCAGGTGCTGCGGCGATGCGACGCCTGTGGCGGGCGGACGTACATCCGCTCCGTGACCACCACGAAGACGGCGACGACCAGCAGCACCGCCGTGAGACCGACGTTCACCGGCAGCCAGTATCCCGAGGTGTTGTTCACCTTCCTCATCGAACTCGCGAAGCAGCAGGATGCCGGGTTCGTGCCGGCATCAGTTCACCCAGACGAGGTGATGCAGTCGCGTGGGTGTGCGGTAGCGTGCGCTTGGGGAACCGAGGAGGAACACTATGCCTGTCGATCGCCATGCCCGCACGATGCTCCCGATTCCCGACCGTCCGCGCCCCGGGTTGACCACCTACGACGCGAAGGACCCCGCGACGTCGTATCCGCCCATTGAGCCGCTCCTTCCACCCGAGGGTGCGCCGAATGTACTGGTCATCCTTCTCGACGATGTGGGTTTCGGAGCCTCGAGCGTGTTCGGCGGGCCGTGCCGCACGCCGGTCGCCGAGCGACTCGCGGCCGGGGGCCTCAAGTTCAACCGCTTCCACACGACGGCCCTGTGCGCGCCGACGCGGCAGGCGCTGCTGACCGGTCGCAACCATCATTCGGTGGGCATGGGCAGCATCACCGAGACTGCGACCTCGGCACCGGGGAACAGCTCGCTGCGCCCTAATACGAAGGCGCCGCTGGCGATGACGCTGAAGCTCAACGGGTACTCGACTGCCCAGTTCGGGAAGTGTCACGAGGTGCCCGTGTGGCAGTCCTCGCCGATAGGCCCGTTCGACGCGTGGCCGTCTGGGGGTGGCGGGTTCGAGACCTTCTACGGCTTCATCGGCGGCGAGAACAACCAATGGGAGCCGGCGCTCTACGAGGGCACGACGCCCGTCGAGCCGCCCGCGACGCCGGAGGAGGGCTACCACCTCACCGAGGATCTCGCCGACCGGGCGATCGGCTGGGTCCGCACGCAGAAGGCGCTGGCGCCCGACAAGCCCTTCTTCGTCTACTTCGCGCCGGGAGCCACCCATGCGCCGCACCATGTGCCGGCCGAATGGGCCGACAGGTACAAGGGCGAGTTCGCCGACGGATGGGACGCGCAGCGAGAGAAGACGTTCGCGCGCCAGAAGGAACTCGGCGTCATCCCGGCCGACGCCGAACTGACCCCGCGGCACGACGAGATCCCGGCGTGGGACGACATGCCCGACGATCTGAAGGCCGTGCTCGAGCGCGAGATGGAGGTGTACGCGGGATTCCTCGAGCACACCGACCACCACGTCGGCAGAGTCCTCGACGCGATCGAAGATCTCGGAGTCCTCGACGACACGCTCGTGTACTACATCATCGGCGACAACGGGGCCTCGGCGGAGGGCACGGTCAACGGGGCCTTCAACGAGATGGCGAACTTCAACGGCATGGCCGCGCTCGAGACGCCCGAGTTCATGCGATCCAAGATGGCGGAGTTCGGCTCGCCCACCTCCTACAACCACTACGCCGTCGGCTGGGCGTGGGCGATGGACACCCCGTTCCAGTGGACCAAGCAAGTGGCCTCGCACTGGGGAGGCACCCGCAACGGCACGATCGTGCACTGGCCGCGGGCCATCGACGATCGGGGCGGCATCCGGTCGCAGTTCACCCATGTCATCGACATCGCTCCGACGATTCTCGAGGCGGCCGGGCTTCCCGAGCCGACGCAGGTCAACGGCGTGCAGCAGTCGCCCATGGAGGGCCGCAGCATGCTGTACGCATTCGAGCGCGCCGATGCCCCCGAGTCACACGACCTGCAGTACTTCGAGATGTTCGGCAACCGCGGTATCTACCACCAGGGATGGAGCGCCGTCACCAAGCACCGGACGCCCTGGGTCATGGTGGGAGGCGCGCTGCCGGCCTTCGACGACGACGTGTGGGAGCTCTACGACGGAGCGACGGACTACAGCCAGGCCCGCGATCTGGCGGGGGAGCACCCCGAGAAACTGCACGAACTGCAGCGACTCTGGCTGATCGAGGCGGTCAAGTACAACGTGCTGCCCCTCGACGACCGCACCGCCGAACGCCTCGACCCCGGCATGGCGGGGCGACCGACCCTCATACGTGGCGACTCGCAGCTCTTCTTCCCCGGCATGGGCCGGCTCTCTGAGAACAGCGTCGTCAGCATCAAGAACCGATCCTTCTCCGTCACCGCCGAGGTCGACGTCCCCGACGAGGGCGCACAGGGTGTCATCATCGCGCAGGGCGGCCGGTTCGGTGGATGGAGCCTCTACCTTCTCGACGGTGCCGCCCGCTTCGTCTACAACGCGCTCGGCATCCGCCGCTTCACGATCGCAGCCGACAGCGCGGTCACCGCGGGCACCCACCAGGTGCGGGCGGAGTTCGCGTACGACGGCGGCGGTCTCGCGAAAGGCGGTGACGTCACCCTCTACTACGACGGCACCCCGGTCGGCACCGGCCGCGTCGAGGTGACCCAACCCATGGTGTTCTCCGCCGACGAGACGACCGACATCGGCTACGAGTCGGGCACGCCGGTCAGCGACGACTACACGCCGCAGACCAGCCGCTTCCGCGGCCGCATCAACTGGGTGCAGATCGACCTCGGCAGCGACGACCACGATCACTTGATCGACCCGGACGAGCGGGTGCGTATCGCAATGGCCCGCCAGTAACGCCCTTACGTCGTCTTCCGACTCCTTGGCTGGCCGTGCAGGTGCGCACATCGCGGGTCCTCTGCGACCCGTGCGCATTCGCCCGCCTCGACGACGGACCCTGAGCGCGCAGCCGGCGACGAGGTCGGTCGATGTCATCCGATCGCGCGGACCCGGTTGCTACGCGCGTTGTGCTCGAGTTCGACGAACCCCAGAGCCTCAAGAAGCGGTGGGACATACATCGCGAATCGCCCTCGGTAGCCCTTGCGCTGCCCGTACCATCCGCCGACGGGATTGTCGGGCGATCGGCCCCAGGCTTCGACCGTGTCCGGCGCGGGTTCCTTCTGCTCGTCAGCGGCGCCGAGCGGCATCCAGTCGCCGTGCTCGGCAAGCATGTGGTGCAGATCGTCGATCGCGCGCGCCAAGTAGGTCAATCGGGTGCTGCCTACTTGGCAGACCAGTAGCGGCGGGTCGGCATCGTCGTCCCGGTAGAGCGAGAACTCGGAGTTGAGTGGCGGCGTTCTCAATCGCCACGGGTCGTCTCTTGTGCCGCTGCCAGACCATTCCGCAGACATCACAGCCCCCAGTCCATCCCGTCCCCGTCATGCCGGTTCGGCATCATCCTGCACCTCGGCCCGGGTCAGGGGAAGGGCGCGGGCTCGGGCGGTTCATGTGGGCCGTTACCAGCGACCTTCGGCGCGATCGTACGATCAAGCGTGCCCTCCGCTGGAAGACCCCTGAGCCCTGGCCCGCCCGACACGGCATCCGTCCGCTTGGCACCGCTCTACGCCGCAGGCTTCGTCACCGCCTTCGGCGCATTCAGCGTGGCGGCGGGTCTGGGCGCGACCGGTGAGGACATCGGCCTGAGCCTGCTGCGAATAGGGGTCCTGCTGGCGCTCTACGACGTCGCGGAAGTGCTGCTCAAACCCCTCTTCGGCGCGCTGTCCGACCGCATCGGACCCAAACCGGTGATCGTCGGCGGACTCATCGCGTTCGCAGCGCTATCCCTGCTGGGGCTCGGGGCAGACAACACGATTCTCCTCGCCGTGGCACGACTCGGACAGGGAGCCGCGGCCGCGGCGTTCTCTCCCGCGGCTTCCGCGTCCGTCGCCCGGCTGGCGGGTGCGGGACGGACGGGCCGATACTTCGGACGCTACGGATCCTGGAAGGGCATGGGCTACACGCTCGGCCCGTTGCTCGCGGCCGTGCTGATCGGCTTCGGCGGGCTGCCGTTGCTCTTTGCGGTCCTCGCGGCCGCGGCGGGGGGAACGGCCGTATGGGTCGCCGTGGCGCTGCCACACATCCCTCCGCTTCCCAGGCCGCGGTACACAGTGGTCGACCTCGTGAAGCAGACCACCGACCGCCGGTTCCTCATTCCCACCATCGCGTTGGCGACATCGACCGCCGTTCTCGGTGCGTCGATCGGATTCCTTCCCGCACTCGCTGCTGAAGGCGGCTCCGAGCTCGTCGCCTCCATCGCGATCGCCTCGGTCCTTGCGCTCGCGCTGACCGCGGTGCAGCCATGGACTGGCTTGCTGCGTGACCGGCGCATCGTGTCGGACCGCGTTGGTACGGTTGCAGGTCTCAGCGTGATGGCTGCCGGTGTTTTCATGGCGGCGATGCCCTGGGGTCCGATCGGCCTGTATGCGGCCGCAGTCCTCATCGGCGCCGGCATCGGCATCACCACGCCATTCGGATTCGCGGCTCTGGCCGATTCGACGCCACCCGAGCGCATGGGGCGGACGATGGGGTCCGCTGAGCTCGGGCGGGAACTGGGCGACAGCGCGGGGCCGCTTCTCGTGGGCGTTGTCGCCACGGCCACCACTCTCTCTGTCGGGCTTGCCGCACTCGCCGCGGCGACACTCGCCGTCGCGGTAAGCGTGAACGTCGTACCGCCAAAACCGGGCGATGCGGGGCCGAGCTGAACACCCCGCCCGGCGAGTGTTCGCGTCGGCACCTCTGCGGTGTGGCAGTGGTTGGCTCTTGCGCTTGCCTGAAGGTGTCGAGCGGCGGGCAAAGCTGGGCGCAGCTCTTAAAAGTTCAGCATCGTCTTAATTCACCATTCCATGTATTATCGCGGTCATGACGACTGCGACCGTGACTCACACCGCCGCGCTGGCCAGGCTCGGGTACGCCTTATCGGACGCGACCCGCACCGGGGTGCTGCTGGCGTTGCGCAACGGACCCGCGTACCCGTCCGACCTCGCCGACGCCATCGGCGTCTCTCGCCAAGTGATGTCGAATCAGCTCGCCTGCTTGCGGGGATGCGGGCTCGTCGAGGCCGTCCCCGAAGGTCGCCGCTCCTCGTACCGGCTCGCCGACGACCACCTGGCGCCCGCGCTCGGTGAGCTTCTCCAGGTCGTCCTCGCCGTCGACCCTGAATGCTGCACCGGCGAGAGCTGCACCTGCGCATGACGACACTCGCCGCCAACCGCCGCAACACGCTGCAGCGTCGGATCCGGTGGATCGTCGCCGCCACCATCGGCTACAACCTGATCGAAGCGGTCGTCGCCATCACTGCCGGGAGCATCGCCTCATCAGGCGCCCTCGTCGCGTTCGGACTGGACTCCACCATCGAGGTGCTTTCCGCAGCGGCCGTCGCGTGGCAGTTCACCCGCCACGACCCGGAACGCTGGGAGAAACCCACGCTCCGCGTCATCGCCGTGGCGTTCTTCACACTGGCCGCCTACGTGATCACCACCTCCCTGCTCACCCTCATCGGCCGAGTGGAGGCCGAGCACAGCACCCTGGGCATCGTCATCACCGTGCTCAGCGTGATCATCATGCCGTTCCTGTCTCTCGCAGAACGTCGCGCTGGCCGGGAGCTTGGTTCCGCCACTGCGGTCGCCGATTCCAGGCAGACACTGATCTGCACCTACCTCTCCGCCGCCGTCCTGATCGGCCTGCTCCTGAACACCTGGTTCGGCTGGTGGTGGGCCGACGCAATCGCCGGACTCGTCATCGCCGCGTTCGCAATCCGCGAGGGCATCGAAGCCTGGCGCGGCGACGCATGCGCCACCTCCGTCGGCATGGTCCTCGAGGGCGAGCACGACCGTCACGACCACGACTAACCCCGTGGGCTTGATGTGAACCCGCAGACGCGTCGGAGTCCCCAACCCCGCTGCCTCGTCGGCACCGATTCGTCGGCGCCCGGGGGCTCGGCGGCGTCTCCAGCCGGCTCTAGTGGGAGCCGCCTATTCCACGCAGAGCCGCCCTGCGGTAGATCGTCGCTGTCAGAGGTTGGATGCGGGTAGCCAGCGGGGACGACGGCCCGCGCGCTAGGACGGCGTTCGCTGTGGTTCACGGGCTGAGCATGCCTGGGTTATGACTGCGCGGGTGTGCTACTGGGCGCTGTTACAGGAGGGGACCGCACGTCCACTCGGCGATCAAGTACACGCCGGTCACCGCAATGGCGCGACTCAGCGCTCGTCGCAACTCCGGCCTGCGGATGTGCCTGGCGTCTCCTTCGATTTCTCTGGCGGCAACGATCAGTTGACGGCGGAGGTGAGTCGAGCGATGCCGTCGAGGAACGTCGCCCTCGCGGGCTCGCGCTTCCACTCCTCGAGAGTGAGCTGGCGGCCCGCATCGCGATAGCCCTGCTCGACTTCTCGCATACCGGCGACGAAGGACTCGCCCAGCACGAGGAGCGAGATCTCCATGTTGAGACTGAACGACCGGATATCCATGTTCGAGGATCCGATCACGGCGATGTTGTCGTCGATGGAGAAGTGCTTGGAGTGCAGGATGAACGGCGCCGGGTACAGGAAGATCTTCACTCCCGCCTCGAGCAGCGCGTCGTAGTAGGACCGCTGCGCGTGGTAGACCAATCCCTGATCGCCGATCTCCGAGACGAACAGCTGCACTTCGAGCCCGCGCTGGCAGGCGGTCGTGATCGCGTAGACCATTGCCTCATCCGGGACGAAGTACGGCGACGTGAGGATGACCTTCTCGGTCGCGCCATAGATCAGCGACAGGAACAGCCTCAGATTGTTCTCGGTCTGATAGCCCGGTCCAGAGGGCACCGCCTGGCAGACGACGGCCTTCGGGGAAGGATCCACGACGAGCTCTTCGACGGGAAGATGCTCTGTGGCCATCAGGTCCTCATCCGTCTCGATGAGCCAATCCGAGAGGAACACCGCGTTCACAGATGCGACGACGGGCCCGGTGAGCCGCGTGACCAGTTCCTGCCATTTCAGGCCCCGCTTGATGTTCTTCTCGGAGTCGTAGTCGCGCGAGATCAGGTTCTGTGATCCCATGAACGCGACCCGGCCATCGACGACGACGATCTTGCGGTGGTTGCGCAAGTCGGGGCGCTGGTATTTGCCCTTGAAGGGCATGACCGGCAGCATCCATGCCCACTCGACCCCGATGCGATCGAGCTCCTCGAACGTCTCCTTCGAGTGCGCCACCTTCGCTGACGAGATATGGTCCGCGAGCAGCTTCACCTTCACGCCGCGTGCGACGGCGCGCTCCATCGCAGAGAAGAACCCGCGGGTGGTGTCGTCCCATCCCACGATGAAGAACTCCACGTGCACCCACTTCTGCGCGCGGTCGATCTCTGCCGTCATCGCGTCGATGGATGCCTGATACTCGCCGTAGAGTGCCGCATTGTTGCCGGCCAGCGCCGGAAGCGCGGTGAGGCTCTCATTCTGCTGCGCGATCCGCTGGAACCATCGGGGCCAGTTCGTCTCGTCAGCCACCACCGTCCCGGCCGTCGCAGCCTTTCCTTTGATGAGCGTGTCGATCCGCGCCTGCTCGTTTCGGCGCTTCTTCGGCAGCTTGAAGTTGCCGATGAGCAGATAGAACACGACCCCGAAGAAGGGGAACAGGATGATCAGCAGCAGCCAGGCCATCGCAGCCGTGGGCTTCCGATCGCGCGGTATGTAGATCAGCGCCAGCACGATGATCGCCACGTGGGCGACGAGACTGATCACCCAGATCAGATTCGCGAGCAGAGTTCCGTCCATGTGGATGCCCATCTGTGTGCGAGGAACTGCGGAGGTCGTACCAGGCGGGCCAGCACGCGTTCGGACCCCTGGCAAACGCTATGGGTGCGCCCGGCGGTGAGGCATCACGCAGGTTGAGTGAGGTCGTCCGGCGACGGCTAGGGCGTCTCGGAGGCCACCACCACGGCCGCTCTGAGCTCACACCGGCTCGGTCTCGCTGGGTCGCCAGCTCTTGTCGAAGAACGACTGGAGCGGGTTGTAGAAGCGCAGAGTCACGAAGTACCCCTTGCCTGGAATCGACCGCAGCCAGCATGCCGAGCCGTTCCGGGTCGCCAGACCCGACCGGTTCATCGTCGATGAGCTCCTTCAGGACCTCCCAGTAGCTCCAGTCGTTCGGAGGCACAGTGTTGAACGAGACGTGGGAACCCTCGACGATGATCGTCTCCTCCGCGGGTGCAGGTCCCGCGAGCGGTGAGCCGCCGGCGAGGAAAGTGGCGACGGCCGTCCCCACGCCTCCAGGCGTGTAGTGCGAGATCCGGAGACGGGTGTGGATCGCGTCCAGTGCAGCGGTGGGGTCGTTGTCGATCATGAATGCCCGAAGCAGCAGAATCACCCGATTGGTGCGGGAGTGTGACACGAAGAATCCGCCGTCGGGGAGTGTCCCTTCATACTCCGGGCCCACGAGCAGATAACGGCCACCCTGGCCACGGTCTGGACCGGGAAGACCCATGTCCGTGATCCACCGGAACCACGTGTCGTCGACCGTGCCGAGGAAGCCGGAGGGTGCCGGGATCGAGGGCACGTCGACGATCATCGGCCCATCGCTCAGATCGAGGAAGCCGAGGGCGTACACGGTATCGGTGTTCGCGGTCAAGAAGACCGATGCCGAGTCCATCAGCTCGGAGAAGATCAGGATGGAGTTGTCTTCGACGCCGATGGACCGGAACCCCCGACGGATGCCGACGGGAAAGCTGTCGTTCGGATCAGACCTTGAGGTTCTGCTTGGGTACGACCACTTGGCGAACGATCAGCAAGAGCGAGGCGATGACCGGCAGCGCCAGCAGCACGCCGATCACCCCGAGCATGGCGGCCCCCGCCATCGCTCCGATGAGGACGAGCGCCGGTGGAATAGCGATGGCCTTCGTCATGACGCGGGGGCTCACCACGTACGACTCCACCTGGATGTAGACGAAATAGGCGATCAGGAAGATGAGCGCCTGCGACGGGCTGGAGAACAGGGCGACCACCGTCCCCAAGACGAGGAAGATCAGCGACCCGAACAAAGGGATGAAGGTGATGATGAAGGCGATCATGGCCATCAGCGCCGCGTAGGGCAGGCCGAGGAAGAAGTAGATCAAGAAGACGACCACACCGTTCAGCGCGGACAGCGTGAGCGAGCCGAGCAGGGACGCGCCCACCGACGCAGTGACCTGTTCGGTGAGTCCCGCGACCGTGACGCGGTCGCGAGCGGGGACGAGCGAGTAGAGCGCCTGCTTCATTCCGTCGAGCGACGCGAGGAAGTAGAGGGTCAGCGCGACGATGATGAAGCCGGCGGAGATCGCGTTGAACAGCCCCGCTGCGGCGGCGAGCACGCCTCCGCCGATAGCCGCGATCGTCTCCGGCTGGTGAAGCGTGTCGGCGATCGTGTGCATGCCCCCGGCGACCGCGACCCGGAGATCGAGCGGCAGCGCGTTGAACCAGTCGGACTGCAGCATCTCGTCCACCGCCTGCGGCAGATGCTCGACGAACGCCGCGAACTGCGTGACCACCGGCGGCAGGATGAAGAAGAGGAATGCGGCGGCAATGAGGGCGTACCCTCCGAACACGATCGCGATGCCGGTGCCCCGCTTCACACCGCGCCGCTCGAGGGTCCGCACGATCGGGTCCAGCCCCAGCGCGACGAACATTGCGAGCGCGATCTGGAGAAGCAGCGTCGTGATCGACCCGAGCGCCACCCCGACGATCAGAGCGCCCAGCACGCCGAGTGTGGCGACGAATCCGATCGTCAGCGGGCGCTCCATCAACGCGAGGATGCCGCGCCGCGGCGCGGGTTGCGTCTCCTCTGCGTGGGACGGGCCGGCTTCGGGAAGGACAGCGACTGTCGTGTGACCTCGACTGTTGAAGCCGCGTCGTCTGCGGCGGGGTCGACCGTCGGATTCGCTCATGCGGGACACTCTGGCCGCCCGCGATTCGCGCCGCGTCATGCAGATTGTGCGAAACGCATCAGGTCACTTCCGCACGCACACACACACGCATGTCCGTCCGGTGGAATCGGGTCCGCGGGAGGCCGCGGTGACTCTTCATGCGATCTCCATGATGCGGGTGGTTGGCGCCGCGGGTGCAATGGGCAGGAGCCGCCGCGATCTGCCGCGCGTGGCCCGCATGCGAAGCGAAAGGTTCACCATGTCCGATACAACCAGCCCCGACGACCGTCCCGTTCTCGAGCTCCTCGCCCGGATGACTGCCGACTCCGTCGAGTCATCCAGCCTCGATCCGGAGACGCTCGTCCTCGTGCGCGTCGCGGCCCTCGTCGCCGTCGACGCGGCACCGGTCTCCTACGCGCTCAACCTCAAGGTCGGGAGCCTGGTCGGCCTCGACGTCGAGAGCCTGCGGGGAGTCCTCACGGCGATCGCACCGATCGTCGGCACGGCGAAAGTCGCCGCCGCGACCGGGAACATCGTCAGGGCGCTCGCCGCCGAAGTCGCTCTCGAGGAGCTCGAGATCGCGGAGCTCGAGGACGAGTACGAAGATGAGGACGACGACGCCGACAGGTAGAGCTCCTGCTGGCTCGCGGTGGACCCCTCCTTGAGGAGTTGGTCGCGGGTAGCTAGGCTTCGGCCGTGCGGCAGGAAGCCCCGGCGCTCGCGCCGCCGGAGGTCGAGCTGGATCGCCAGCTCCTCGACGCGAAGCTCACCCCTCCGCGGATCACGGCACGGGGCGCTGTCAGTCGCGCCGACCTCATCGACCGCGCCCGATCCAGTTCGCGCCGGGTGGTGAGTGTCACGGCACCTGCCGGCTACGGCAAGTCGATTCTGCTTTCGCAGTGGGCGGATAGCGAGGAGCGACCGGTCGCATGGATCTCGCTCGACCGCTTCGACGACGATCCCATCGCGCTGCTCGCACTTCTCGCCGCTGGATTCGCCGTGATCGCGCCGTCCGCCGCACGTGTGTCGGCGGATGTGCGACGCCTGGGTGGCTCACCACTCGGGCGTGCTGCGCCCGCCGTGGCCGCCGCTCTGAAGTCGAGCCGCTCACCGTTTGTGATCATCCTTGACGACTTGCACGTCCTTCAGAACCCCGAATGTCACGACGTGCTCAGCGTCGTCATCGCGGGCGTCCCACCGGCGTCGCAGCTGGTCGCTGCGAGTAGGGGGGATCAGCCGCACCTCGCGCAGGCACGCGTGCACGCGGATTCGTTCGAGATCACAGTCGGGGACCTCGCATTCGACGCCAGCGGCGCCCGGAGGGTGTTCGCCGGCGCTGAGCTGTCGCTCTCGCGGGAGGACGCCGAGGAGGTGGTTCAGCGCACCGAGGGGTGGCCCGTCGGCGTCTTCCTCGCTGCGGCGATCACGCGCGACGGCGGCGAGATGGCCGTCAGCGGCGATGATCGCTTCGTCGCGGACTACCTCTACCGCGAATCACTGATGAACCTCCCTGCACATCAGCAGCGGTTCCTCCGTCGGAGTGCGGTGCTGGATCGGATGTCCGGAGCCCTGTGCGATGCGGTCCTCGGAACTGGCGACGCACAGAACATCCTCCGAGAGCTGGAGGCATCAGACGTCTTCCTCGTGCCCCTCGACCGACGTCGTGGGTGGTACCGGTATCACGACCTCTTCCGCGAGTTCCTGCTCAGCGAGCTCCGTCGCGTCGAGCCGAAGGCGATCGTCGACCTGCACCGGCGCGCGGCCGACTGGTTCGAGCAGAACGGATCGCCTGCGATGGCGATCGAGCATCTTCTCAATCTTCCGACCGAGCACTCAAGGGCCACACGCCTCATCTCCATGACGGCGCTCGCCACGCACCAGGCCGGCCGGATGCGAACAGTGCAGCGTTGGTGCGCGTCACTCGGTGACGAAGCGGTTCAGGCGTACCCGCCACTCGCTGTGATCGCCGGCTGGATGGCAGTGCTGACGGGACGCACCAGCGAGGCGGACCACTGGGCGGGGATTCTCGACCGCGCCTCGTACGACGGTGTGCCCGATGACGGCACCGCGTCCTTCAGATCGGGCTGGGCGATGCTGCGCTCGTTCATGTGCGCTGATGGTCCGGCACGTGCTCTCGAGGACGCGAACATGAGCGTCGCGGCCGAATCCGTGTCGAGTCCGTGGCGCGATCAGGCGCTGTATCTCCTCGGAGAGGCTCACCTGCTCGTCGGCGAACTCGATGCCGCGGACGAGGCATTCCGCGACGGCTCGATCGCGGCGACGGCCAAGGGCAACACCGACATCGTCGTCGGATGCGAGATGGAGCTGGCGGTCCTGACGATGAATGGCGGTCGGTGGGTGGAGGCTGCCGACCATGTCCAGATCGCAATGACCGCCATCGATGAGCAGAGCATGACCGACTACTCGACGTCGGTGCTCGCCTTCGCCGAAGCGGCACGGTTGGCTCTGCATCGAGGGGATCTCGAGGACGTGCAGCACCAGCTCACGCGGGCGATGCGGGCGCGCCCGGACTGCACCTACGTGATGCCGTATCTCGCGGTGCGCGGTCGGCTCGAGCTCGCGAAGGTCTACTGGGCGCTGGGCGACCAGACGACAGCTCATCACCTGGTGCGCGAGATCGATGACATCCTGTTGCATCGCCCGGAGTTGGGGACGATTGTCGATGACGTTGCGGAGTTCCGTACGACGATGGCATCGAGTCGCAACGAGAACGTCGTCGGTGGTCCGCCGCTGACACCGGCCGAGCTGCGACTGCTGCCCTACTTGCAGACGCATCTCTCCATCCGAGAAATCGGAGAGCGTCTCTTCCTCTCGCGCAACACAGTGAGCACCGAGGTCGGGTCGGTCTACCGCAAGCTCGGAGTCTCGAGTAGAAGTGAGGCCGTGGAACGCGCGACCGAGGTGGGCCTGCTCGGGGCTTAGGCGTTCGCCGCGCCAGTGACTCTGCCCGTGTCCTCGTCGTAGAGATCGTGGCCGAGCACGATGGCGATCTTGGGCGCGGCCGCAACGGCTCGTGGCACGCCGACCACCGTGACCACCCCCTCGAGAACGTCCACGATCTCGCTCGCGCTCGCGCCGGCGCTGATGGCCGCATCGACCTGCGAAGCGAACGATGCCTCCGGCCCGCCCATGGCGACCAGCGCGGCGACGCGCGCAAGAGCCAGCGTCCTCGCGTCGAGCTCGAGTCTGAACGGCGCCGAGAGCATAGTGTCCGCTAGAGCGCCGTCGTTGAACGCCAGCCGACGAAGCCGTTCCGTGTAGTCCACAAGTCCCTCACCTTCTCCGTAGTGCGCGCACGACCAAGTGGACGACAGATGCGACCGGACTGCATCACGCAGATGAAATGAAGCACACTCGCGCCGTCGCTTCCCGCGGGTTCACGCGGAACGCGTGATGTACACCGCGGCGCGCGGCGCCACTCTGGTGATCACGCCAGCCAATGGAGGAGTCACCATGTCGAGCACAGCTGCGCCCACGACGCACCTCACCGCAGCAAGTCCCTCTCCCTCCGACTTCGCGGCCCGCGTGGACTACGGCCACGAGGCGAGGCGTCGCACACCCCGATCCGCACATGAGGGGTGGGCGCCGGCATCCGATCGAGCGGATCCTCTGCGACTGCTCGAGGAGCAGGCGACCACGCGCGTGCAGGAGCTCGTTCCCATCCGCCACGCGCGCATGCTGGTGTCGCCGTTCACGTTCTATCGCGGTGCTGCGCTGCTGATGGCCGCAGACCTCGCAGAGACGCCGACATCGGGGATCATCACGCAGATCTGCGGCGATGCGCACCTCTCGAACTTCGGCGTGTTCGGCTCTCCCGAGCGGACGCTGATCTTCGACATCAACGACTTCGACGAGACGCTCCCGGGACCATGGGAGTGGGATCTCAAGCGACTGGTGACGAGCTTCGACGTAGCCGGGCGCGATCGCGGCTTCGACGAAGCCCAGCGCCATGACATCGCCCTCACCGTCGCCCGCAGCTACCGCGAGCAGATGCACCGGGCCGCCGAGGCGCGGGTGCTGGATGCCTGGTACGACCGGCTCGACGCCGACCGGCTGACCGACTACATCGCGACGGAGGCGGCGCCGAAGCACGCCGAGAAGATCGCAAAGCGCACGGACGCCGCGCTCGCCAAGGCTCGAACGCGGGACAGCACGCGGGCTCTGGCGAAGCTCGTCGAAGTCGTCGACGGAGAGCTGCGGATCGCCGCCGATCCGCCGCTCATCGTCCCTCTCGAGCAGCTCGCCGCGCCGGGTCACACGAGGCAACGCGAAGAGGAGTGGATGCGGGAAGTGCTCGCGTCCTACCAGAGCACGCTCCAGCAGCAGAACCACCCCATCAGCGACTTCACCTATGTCCACATGGCGCGCAAGGTCGTCGGAGTCGGCAGTGTCGGCACTCGGGCCTGGATCGTACTGCTGAGAGGCAGAGACGACTCCGACCCGCTCCTGCTTCAGGCGAAGCAAGCCGAGGCATCGGTGCTCGAGCGCTTCCTCGGCCCCAGCGTCTACGACCACCATGGCGAACGCGTCGTGCGCGGCCAGCGACTGATGCAGGCGGCAAGTGACATCTTCCTGGGCTGGCGGCGGGAACCTGGTGTCGACGGCGTCGAGCGGGACTTCTACCTGCGACAGCTCCACGATTGGAAGGGCTCCGCCGATGTCGACACCATGAACCCCGCCCGAGCCAGGATCTATGCGCGGCTCTGCGGTGAGACGCTTGCACGAGCGCACGCGCGGTCGGGCGATCGGGTGGCGATCGCCGCCTACCTCGGCAGCAGCGATCGGTTCGATCGCGCGATCGCACAGTTCGCATCGGCGTACGCCGACCAGAACGAACGCGACTACACGGTGTTCGCGGATGCCGTCGCATCTGGTCGCCTTCCGGGTGCCGGCGTCGCGGTCTGAAGACGCACGGGCATGGACCAGTCAGCGAGCCGAGGATTGACGCGTCGCGAGCGTCGACGGTTCATCCTGCGCGGCCTGGCGCGAGCAGCGCTCATGACGGTCCTCCTCGTGGCGATCTATTTCGTCGTGCCGCTCGACTGGATCGGCGCCATGCCCGTCACCGTGGTGCTGGTGGTGGCGCCCCTCATCCTCCTCGTCGTCACGACGTGGCAGATCCGCGCGATCCTGCGGTCTGATCAACCGGGTCTGCGCGGCATCGAGGCGCTGGCGATCATCGCTCCGTTGTACCTTCTGCTGTTCGCTGCGACCTACTTCCTGATGGCGCTCGACGATCCGACGACCTTCACCGCCGATCCGATCACGCGGGTGGATGCCCTGTACTTGACCGTGACGATCTTCTCCACCGTCGGATTCGGAGACATCAGCGCCGCGAGCCAGACGGCACGGATCGTCGTGACGATCCAGATGATCCTGAACCTCATCGTCCTCGGCGCCGGCGTGAAGCTGCTCACCGGCGCCGTCAAGCGCGGGCGCGAGACGAAGGACTCCGAAACGGAGGCAGAGGCAGGCTCGATGTGACCGGTGAGAAAGAGACGACCGCGGTGCCGGTGGAAGTTGGAGAGCATCGTTCCATCGACGACTCGCCTCGCGTCCGCGGCATGACTTCGGCGGAGGCTGACGAGCTCATTGGGGTCGCGATCCCTTGAAGACACCGGGATCACAAATGGCGGAGGATGGGGGATTCGAACCCCCGAGGGCTTGCACCCAACACGCTTTCCAAGCGTGCGCCATAGGCCACTAGGCGAATCCTCCAGGAGGCCCCGGAGGGCCGCCGACCATCCTACCCTGCTCGGCTACCGTGCCCGAACCGGGGCGCTTCCGGCGTAGACGCTGCCCGGACGGATGATGAGCGATCGCGGCGCGAGCAGCGCGAGGATGCGGCGCGACGGCGGCACCGATGTCAGCAGCGCCACGCGCACGGAGCCTGCCGCGTCGGCGGCGGCATCCCCCATCCACTGCGAGCGTGTGCCGGCACGCGAGTAGCTGGCACGCTCGATCGCCAGGACGACCGTGTTCATCTCGGATGCCGGCGCACCGTGCTGCTCGATCAGGCGGCGCGCGAACGTGCGCGGCGTCTCGCTGGCCGGCACCGCGATGCCGACGTCGATCGCCGCCTCCTGGACGGACTGCCAGGCAGCGGCCGCGTCGCCGCCGCGGGCGGCGGCGTCCTGCTGACGTCGGCGGAGTTCGCGAATGAGGAAGGGGAGGGCGAGCAGCACCACCAGCGCCGCCACGACACCCAGGATCGGGAGGGGGTCGAGGCCGGTCCGCGCACCTCCGCCGGCCGCGTTCTGACGCTCCTCTTCGAGGGCGATCTGGGCCTCGTCGCCCGGCGCCGTCGGTGTGGCGCTCGACTGCGGGGTCACGGCATCCGGATTCCCGGACTGGCCCGGCAGCGCCGCCTCGGACGAGAACGTCGTCGGCACGCCGAGGCCCGACGTCGGCTCGAACGCGATCCAGCCGATGCCGTCGAAGTACACCTCCGGCCAGGCGTGCAGCTGCGAGCTGTACACGGTGTACACCGGCTGACCGTCGATGCTCTCGGTGGTGGGCGTCCCCGGGAGGTAGCCGACGACGATGCGCGACGGCATGTGCAGCGTGCGGGCCATGAGCGCGAACGCGGATGCGAAATGGATGCAGTAGCCCTCGCGCACCTCCAGGAACCGGGCGACCGCCTCGGCGCCACTGCCGTCGAAGTCCTCCTCGACGGGGGCGTCCAGGGAGTACTTGAAGTCGCCGCCGCGGAACCAGCGCTGCAGCGCCGTCAGCCGGTCGTAGTCCGTGGTGGCCTCGGCGGTCATCTGCAGCGCGAGCTCGCCGATGAGCGGAGGGATGTCGGAGGGCAGCTCCGTCGTCTCATCGCGCACCTGCGACCCGACCGAGGTGGTGTTGCGCACTTGCTCGAGCGAGGGCCGCGCCGGGCGCATAGGCGACCTCGTAGGCCTGCCCCTGGGTCGAACTGTTCGTGGAGGCCACCGTGTGGTTGTAGGGGACGGCACCCCACAGGCCCGCACTGAGACCGTCGACACCCACGGCCGGGTAGGGCACGGGCGCCCACGGCGAGTCGAGGTTGACGACGTCGATCTTGGCCGTGTACTCCCCGAGGCGGACTCTCGGCGTCGGCATCAACCCCGCCGAAGGCTCGCTCGGAGCCGAGTGAGATGGTCTGGGCACGGTCGGGCTCCCAGACGCCGCCCTCGAAGCGCGACAGCGTCGTCGCGCGCAGGTAGGGCACCGAGGGGGCGTCGGTCCGCAGCCGGAGCACCTCGGCCTCCTGCGGGCGGCGCAGATCGTCGCCGAGTTGCAGCGTGGCGTCGATCCCGGGTCCCGGTCCCACGCCGGTTCCCGCCCGCGCACCCGGCTGGGGCAGCACCGGCGTCGCGACCACGGCGACGACGATCGCGATCGCGCCGATGCCGAGCGCCGTCGCAGGGACGCCCGCGGTGCGCTCCGCCTCGCGCTCGAGCGGCTTCTCGCGGGAGCGCGTCTCGGATCGGATGAGGAAGAGGATCGTCACCGCGAGGAACACGAACCCGATGACGTCGACGTCGCTCGGTGCCGCGATCGCCGGGATGAGCGACACCGCGACGATGCCGACGGAGGCGAGCAGAGGCATCCGTGCCGTCACGGCGACATGGTCGACGATGATCGTGAGCAGGCCCATCGCCCCGACCACGACGAACCCCAGCGACAGCGTCGGCTCCAGCGGCGCCGCGCCGACGGTGATCTCCACCATCGCCGCCTCGACCAGCTGGGGGACCACTCGGATCGTGTCGGTCGTGGGGATGATCCAGAGCAGGGCGGTGTCGCGCAGGAACACCAGGGTCATGAACACGACCCACACCGCTGCCTCGATCAGGGTCACCGCGACGGCCGGAAGGCGATACCGGCGGGCGCTGTAACCGGCCGCGAGCACCATCGCCGCCAGCAGCAGCGCACCGATGAGCCACCACCCCGGCTCGATGACGCGCACCACCGGCAGCAGCGCCGCCAGGAGCGCCGCGAGGATCGCGATCGTCAGCAGGCGCTCGCCGCCGCGTCCGCGGGCGAGGCGGGCCGCCTCAGCCGAAGACATGGTGCACCCCGCGGCCGATCGCATTCGCCCACGCGACGCCCAGGTCCCGATCCGGACCGAAGGTGGCGATGTGCCAGCCGTGGTCGGCCGCGATGTCGAGCGCGTCGCCCATGGGCGACGCCGTGAGCAGAAGGGGCAGGGTGCTGTGGTGGGCGATGGGTCCCAGTGCCACCGCGTCGGCCGGATCGAGCCGGCCGACGATGACCACGACCGGTCCCGTCGACAGGCCGGCGAACAGACGCGACAGCCGGGGGAGCGCGTCATCGCGGTGCGCCGTGATGGTCGCGAAGTGGACGAGCATGGCATCCACCTCGGTCATGTCGCCGCCGTCGATGCGGTCGACGAGCACCGTGCCCTCCGAGTCGAGCACCTCGACGGCGTAGCCGTCGTGCACGAGCCGGGCGACCGCCGACACGCATGCCGAGATCCCGGATTCGAAGCCGGCGTCGGCGCCCGGCGCGCGCAGGGCCTCGGGCGACCATCGCAGCGCCGCCCGGTCGAGCACGACCGTCGCCTCGGGCGTGGACTCCTGCTCCTCCTGCCGCACCATGAGCTCGTCGCGGTGCGCGGTCGCGCGCCAGTGGATGCGGCGCATCGAGTCGCCGGAGGCGTACGGCCGCGCGACGAGGTTGTCGGCGCCCTGACCGGGCTGATCGGTCGTGGTGTGCAGCATGCCGCCCGTCGCGCCGGCGTAGTCGATGAGCGGTGGCAGGTCGACGACCGCCGGTGCGACCGTGACGGGCGTGCGCTGGCTGAAGACGACGGTGCGGCGCGCGAGCCCGAACGGGTCGGAGGTTCGCACGGTGAGCGGGCCGATCGAGTGGACCCCGCGGCGCGCGCCGGTGAAGGTGTAGGCCAGATCGATACTGCGGGCGCCACCGCGCTCACCTCCGCGCAGGCCCGAGCCGAGCGCCGGGAAGGCACCCTCCGCCTTGCCGCGGAGGCCCTTCGGCAAGGTGTCGCGCCAGGTGCCGGGCGCGGTGGGCAGCGCCGTGCGCACCTCGACGCGCACCGATACCCGCGCGTCGCGCCCGACGGAGGCGACCTCCGGCGCGAGTGAACGTGTGACGGCGTCGGTTCGACGCCCGACGTACAGCGATCCGACGCTCGCCGCGACCACGGCGAGCAGCAGGATCCCGAAGTACATCAGCTCGACGATCCCGGCCTCGTTCGCGACGATGAAGCATGCGATCGCAAGGACCAGCGCTCCGGTTCCCCGGACGGTCAGCGGCCACAGGCGTCTCATCGTCGGCTCACTGACGGGAGGCGATCGGCACCCGGACGTTCGCCGCGATGCGCTCGAGGATCGTCGCGATCGCGTCGGCCGCGCTGCCGCCGCGTGCGCCGCCCGCGGCGCGCGTCGGGATGAGGCGGTGGGCGAACACCGCCGCGAGGAGCGCGGTGATGTCGTCGGGGATGACGAACCCGCGCCCGTCGAGCGCCGCCCAGACCTTCGCGGCGCGGACCAGCTGCAGGGTGGCCCGAGGGCTCGCGCCCAGTCGCAGGTCGCTGTGGGTGCGCGTGGCCTGGGCGAGGGCGACCGCGTAGTCCTCGATCGCCGGCGCGACGTGCACGGCCCGCGCCCATCCGATGAGCCCCGACACCTGGTCGGCCGAGACGACCGGTGCGAGCTGGTCCAGCGGGTTCGCGGTGTCGCGCTGGCGGAGCATGAGCGCCTCGGACCGCGCGTCGGGGTAGCCCATCGAGATGCGCATCATGAAGCGGTCGCGCTGTGCCTCGGGAAGGGCGTAGGTGCCCTCCATCTCGAGCGGGTTCTGCGTCGCGACGACGAGGAACGGCTCGGGCACGTAGTGCGTCCGGCCGTCGACGGTCACCTGACGCTCCTCCATGGCCTCGAGGAGTGCGGACTGGGTCTTGGGGGACGAGCGATTGATCTCGTCGGCGATGACGATGTTGGCGAAGATGGCGCCGGGCTTGAACTCGAATTCGCGATCGACCGGATTGAACACGCTCACACCGGTCACGTCGCCCGGCAGCAGGTCGGGCGTGAACTGGATGCGGCGGACCGTGGCATCGACGGAGGTCGCCAGGGCCCGCGCGAGCATGGTCTTGCCGACGCCGGGCACGTCCTCGATGAGCAGGTGCCCCTCCGCGAGCAGGCAGACGAGCGAGCTGCGCACCGCGTCGGGCTTGCCGTCGATCACCGTGCCGACCGCAGCCAGGATCGCGTCCGTGACGCGGGCGAATCCCTCAGCCGTGAGCGCGCCGGCGGGCGCCTCCGGTCCGGTTCGGGCATCCGTCGCGGTGTCGACCATCGAGGCCTCCTGTTCCGCCCGCGAGCGGGCGGTGGGCGGGTGGGTGAGGGCGTCCTCGCCCACGGCTCGATCCTAGCCACCGCGCACCCGCAGCGGCACTGGGAGAACGCTGGATGCCGCGGCCCGGCGGTCGTCGCCCTACAGCGATGCCGCCGCCATCAGGACCACCGAGACGCCCATGCAGATCAGCTGCGCCCGATCGAGCGGGCGGTGTGCGCGGGCCAGCAGCAGCGCGGAGAACGCGGCGTACGCGAGCGCGCCGCCGAGCAGGAGCGTCATCAGCGATGCGCTGCCGCCGTGGTGCCCGTGCGCCGACGCGCCGGCGGAGAGCGGGTCGTGCCCCATGGCGAGCTGCAGAGCGGCCATCGCGATCAGCCCGAGACCGGTGTGCACCGCCATGCCGGCGGGCGGCCGCGGGTGCCCGGAGGTCGCGCGCCCGCGCGGACGCTGCCAGGCGGCGAGAGCCATCGCGGCGGCGACCATGAGCGCGGCCCAGTACACCGGGGCGATGAGCCGGGTGAGCGCGGCGTCGAGCATCGCGACCAGCATGAGGACGGATGCCGCGGCATCGGGCCACCGCACCCGGCCGCGGTCGGCTGCCAGACAGCAGGCGCCGAGCGCGGCCGGGGCGATGGCCCAGGCGTGCAGCAGTTCGGTCACGGATCAGCCGTGGTGGTGGTGCTCGCCGTGCGCGTGGCCCTCGTGCCCGCCGTGAGCGTGGGCACCGGCGTCATGGCCGTGGCCACCGGCGGTCGGTCCGTAGCCGCCGGCCGCGGCGTGCACGTGACCCGTACCGGTCGCACAGTGCGCCGACTCGGGCGCCGGCACGTGCAGCGTGGGGTTGCGCTCGAAGAAGTTGTACGGCTTCAGCGTGAACTTGGCGTAGTCCATGGGCATGACCGGCCAGTCCTCGTTGCGGGGGAAGTGCGTGAGTCCGAACGTGTGCCAGAGCACGACATCCTCGCCGATCAGCGGCTCGTCGCCCGCGATGAAGGCCGGCAGCCCGCCCCCGCCCGGGTGCTGGTTGACGAAGTCGCCCGCCGCGTAGCGCTCAGCGGGGTCGTACTTCGTCACGAACAGGTTCTTCGTCGCGAAGGCGGCGCGCGACGCGATCGACGATGCGTCGTCGGCGAGGAGCACGGGCGTCTCGGTGGGGAAGAGCACGTACGAGGTGGGCTGGCCCATCGACGTGGTCTTCTCGGTCGAGGCGATCTGCCAGACCCGGTTGCGGGCGCCGTCGGCGAGGCGGCCCGACGACCTTCTCGGAGGCGATCGGCACGACGCTCTTCGTGAACGCGTTGCCGGCGGGGTTCTCGGCCGAGATCGGCACGCGCACGGCGTCGATCTCGTTCACGACGTTCGCGACGCCGTCGACGGTCATGTCGAGCCGCGCCGAGAACAGATGCTGGTGGTAGGGGGCGCCGAGGCCCGGCGCGACCTCCGAGGCGAACGGGTAGGGTGATCCGTCCTCGTTCGCGCCCGGATAGGCGGAGGTGAACAGGATGCCGGTGAGCTTCGCCTCGCACTCGATGGTGCCGTCGAGGTAGAGGTACCAGAAGAACCCGTAGTCGTAGTTGCCGACGGTGGTGAAGAACGAGATCACCAGCCGCCGCGACCGCCGCACCTCCGACGCACCGGTGAAGAGGTCGGTGTGCTTCCACAGCGAGCCGAAGTCCTCCTCGTGCATGCACACGCCGTTGCGCACGGTGCGCGGCATCCCGAGCTCGTCCGCGAGGATCGCGTCGACGTACGTGATGTCGCCCACGCAGTCGCAGCCCAGCTCGAGCTCGTTGGTGTACCGGCCGAAGAGGTACTCGCCGGTGTCGAAGTAGTTCTGCCAGAACCGGTTCGGCTGCGGGTCGGCGTAGGGCACGACCATCTCGCTGATCGACCCGCGGTACATGACCGGGCGCCCCGCGAACGAGAGCTGCCGCAGGATGAGTCCCTCGCGCGTGTCGAAGCCGATCCGGAGGTCCCACTCGCCCCAGGTGACGTGCTCGCCGTCGACCGTCAGGCTCGATCCTTCGGGCTGCGTGATCACGATCGGCTTGAGGCCCTCGAGGGGCGGACCCTGCAGGGCGGGATCGTCGTAGTTGCCGCTGGTCTGCGGGATGTCGAACCCCGGGTTGTCGACCATTTGATGACCGAGCGGGCGGCGACGTCGATGTAGGCGGTGAGCCCGTCCACCGGGTGCGCCCAGGGGTGATCGGCCGCGTGGAACTGCTGGAAGGCGAACGTGCGCAGGATGCGGCGCCCGGCCTCGTCCTCGTACCCGTAGCTGCCTGCCGACAGGGGCACGAGCACGACGTCGTCCGGCGTCAGGCCGCGGGCCGCGAGAGCCGCCACCCACTCCGCGTTCTCGTTGGCGATCACGCCCGACCTCTTCGAACTCGGCGTCGAGGATGGGCAGCTGGCCCGCGGTCCCGTCGAGTTCGACGGTCGAGACCACCTCGCCGTCGGCGAGCGACACGACCAGGTCGAGCGACCGTGCCGACCTCATGTCGAGCAGCTGCACGCGTGCTCGGCGCTCCGGCAGCGGGCCGGTGCCCGCCTCCCACGCCAGGATCTCGGGCTTCGGCGCCTCCTCGAGACCGACGTAGGCGAAACGCGTCGCGTCGGTCGTCGTGTCGAGTCCCAGGACGACGGCGCGGACGGCCTCGATCTCGGCGGGCGTCAGTGACGCGAGCGGATGCTGCGGCGCGGACGGTGCGGTGAAGCCCGAGGCGGTGGCGATGTCGGTGATGGTCATGGTGCTCCTTCGGTGCGGGGGTGGATGTCGGCTCGCCGTGCTCAGCCGGCGATCGAGTCGGTGAGCTTCGCGTAGGCGGCGGGTCGGCGGTTCTTGATCCAGGCGGCCTGGATGTACCCGATGACCGGGACGATCACCACGAGTCCGAGGAGGAACCAGCTGACGGCGCGCGAACACCGGGTTGCCGTCGGCGTCGACGTCGCCGACCATGATCGGGAAGTACGCCACGATGAGGGCCGCCGAGAGCATGAGCCCGACGAATCCGAGGGCGGGCGCGATCACCGTGTTCCACACGCGTCGGTCCTTCTTCGTCCTGACGAAGTAGACGATCACCGCGATCGAGGTGAGCGCCATCAGGATCGCGATGGCGAGCGTCGCGACACCGGCGAACCAGGTGAAGACCTGCAGCACGGGGTCGAGGCCCAGGACTGCGAAGACCGCGATCAGCACGACGGCCGTGACCGTCTGCACGAGCGACGACACGTGCGGCGAGAGGTGCTTCGCGTGCACCGCGCCGAGCTTGTCGGGAAGGACACCGGCGTTCGCCATCGAGTGCTGGTAGCGCGTGACGACGTTGTGGAACGACAGGACGCAGGCGAACATCGCGGTGATCAGCAGGATGTTGACGGCGATCTCGCCGAACGAGCCCAGGTAGCGGGCCATCGTCGTGATGATGAACGTGCCGGGGTCCTCGGCGATGGCGTCGAGGACGTTGCTCGGCCCCCACGCCATGACCAGCCCCCAGGCGGCCAGTGTGTAGAACACGCCGATGCCGATGACCGCGGCGTACGTGGCGCGAGGGATCGTCCGGTTCGGGTCCTTCGCCTCGTCGCGGAAGATCGCCGTGGCCTCGAAGCCGATGAAGGCGGCGATCGCGAACATCAGCCCGACGCCGGGGGAGCCGCTCGCGATGTTCGCGGGCTCGAACGGGGCGAGGCTCAGACCCTCGGGGCCGCCGCTCGCGACGACGACGACGACCATCGCCAGGACGATCCCGACCTCTGCGATCAGGAGCACGCCGAGCACCTTGCTCGACAGATCGATGTGGCGGTAGCCCAGCACGCCGACGACCGCGATCGTGACCAGCGACATCAGCCACCACGGCAGTGCCGGGCCGCCGATCGACTCGACGGTCACCGACAGGATGTAGCCGATGTATCCGTACACCGACACCTGGATGGTGGTGTACGTCAGCATCGCGAGCCACGCGCTCGCGAGCCCGGTCGAGCGACCGAGGCCGTAGCCGACGTACGTGAAGAAGGCGCCCGGCTTCGGGACGTGGCGGGTCATCGCCGCCAAGCCCACAGAGAACAGCAGCAGGATGACGGCGCTGATGGCGTACAGCGCCGGGAAGCCGATCCCGTTGCCGAGGAGCATGCCGAGCGGCGCGGCGCCGCCGATCACGGTGAGCGGGGATGCGGCGGCGACCACCATGAAGACGATGGCGGTGACTCCGAGCGAGCCGGTGAGCGTCCGCTTCGCGGACGCCTCGACTCCCTTCGATTCGAGCTGGGTCATGGCAGAACCTCCGGGCGACGCGGGAACGGGATGCCCTGAGCCTTGTGGCACCGCGTTGCGGCGCCGTCGCGCGCGGGTGAAACCTCGCGCATGCCGAGTGAGATCGGCGGGCGCCGGTGTCTCATTCGGGCGATACACGGGCGAAACACGCGGGTAGCCGCCCGGCAACCGCGCCCGCGTAGCGTCTGAGGCGCACCACCGGAGGCGACATGACGGCACTCGAGCGCGCGATCGCGCGACCCGATCCTGTGCACGACTTCGGCGCGCGTTCACCGCTGGATGGGCTGGATCGCCGCAGCGTCGGCTTCCTCGATGTCCTCGCCCAATCGGTGGCGGCCGTCGCCCCCGCAGCCGCGGCGACCACCGTCGTCCTGCTCGTGTCGGGCATCTCGCCGTCGGCGACCGTGCTGTCGATCGTGCTCGCGGGCGTTCTCAGCCTGATGGTCGCGCGCACCATCTCGCAGTTCGCCCGTCGGCTGGCCGCCGCGGGGTCGACCTACACCTACACGGCCCGGGGCCTCGGCGCAGGGGCCGGCCTCGCCTCCGGCGGCGGCGATCCTCGTCGGCTACGGCGCGATCGCCATGTTCGCGCTCCTCGGTGGGGCGTACTACGTCACCTTCCTCTTGGAGTCGGTGTGGCCCGAGGCGGGTGGACCCGGGACGCTCTCCGCGGTGCTGGCCGTCGAGGCGGCATTCGTCGCCGTCGTGCTCGTGCGCGGCATCCGCCTGTCATCTCGCATCGCGCTCGTCGTCGAGGTGCTGTCGGTGGCTCTCATCGCCGTGCTCCTCGTCGTGCTCCTGATCAGGATCGGTCCGATCGACCTCGGGCGCGTGCTGGGCGTCGCCGGCTTCGATCCGGCTGCGCTCGCCGCCGGCTCGGTCATCGCGCTCACGGCCTTCGTCGGCTTCGAGAGCGCGTCGACGCTCGGCGTCGAGGCGCGCGCGCCGCTGCGCAACGTGCCGCGGGCGATCGTGTGGACGGTGCTGCTGTCGGGCGGGCTCTTCGTCCTGGCGGCGGTCGCCCAGGTCGCGGGCTTCGACGCCATCGGCTCCTCGCTCGCGGCCAGTGCCTCGCCGATCAACGAGCTCGCCTCGGCGTATGGCCTGGGCGGCTGGGGCGTCGTCGCCGACATCGGCATCGCGGCCTCGTTCGTCGCGTGCGCGATCGGCTCCACCACCGCGCTCACGCGGGTGCTGTTCACCATGGGGCGCGACGGCGTGCTGCCGCGGCCGGCGGGCAGAGCGCACCCGAAGTTCGGCACGCCGATCGGCGCCGTGGCGCTGGCGTTCCCCCTCATCGCGGGTGTGCCGTTCGTGCTCCTGCTGTCGGGGGTCGACGTTCGCGGCGCGATGCACGCGACCATCGCCGTCGGCGGCGCGGGCTACATCGTCGCGTACATCCTGGTGTGCATCGCGGTGCCGGTCTTCCTGCGGCGCATCGGAGAGCTCACGGTCGGCTCGGCGATCGCGGCGATCGTCTCGGCGGTCGTCCTGACCGGCGCGCTCGTCATCTTCTTCGCGGTCGACGCCGCGAGCGGCAGCGTCGCGCTCTGGGTCGTGCTGGCGGTCGGCGCGCTCGCCGCGGTCGCGGTGGCGGTCCGACTGCGCCGCGGCACGCCGTCGCTCGCGCGCGTCGGGTCGTACGACGAGCCGGTCGCCTCGGAGGTGCTGGGCGGCATCGCCCGCCGCGAGCGGAGGAGCGGTGCCTGAGAGGGTGTCGCCGGGGCCGACCCTGACGGCGCGCCAGCCGAAGGCGGTGCACAGCGCGCTCACCGTGCTCGAGGCGGTGGCGCACCTGGGCGCCGGTGCGACCGCACGCGAGATATCCCTCGAGCTGGAGCTGCCGCGAGCGACGACCTACCGCCTGCTGAACCTCCTCGTGCAAGACGAGTACCTCGTGCGCACCCCTGATCTCTCGGGGTTCGCACTGGGAGCGAAGGTCGTGCAGCTCGCCGCCGTGGCGGCGCCGCCGGCACGGCTGACGTCGGCGGCGAGGGGAGTGGTCGCCGAGGCGCGCTCGACGCTGCGCGGCGGCGTGCATGTCGTCTTCTTCGTCGACGGCCGGATCTCGGTGGTCGACGCGGACCCCGACTTCCCGCTGTCGGACGAGCTGCGCCTCGCCCGCGAGCCGGAGCGGTTCGCGATCGGGCGGCTGCTGGCGATCGAGCAGGGGACCGCCGAGGGTGCGACGCGCACGGACTTCGCCGCGCTCGGCGCGACCCGGCAGCGGGGTGAGCTCGGCTCGGGATTCGGGTGTGTCGCGGTGCCGATCCTCGACGGCACCGGGCGGTTCGCCGGGGCCGTCGCGTTCTCCGGGCCGCGCCACCGGGTCGACGAGCCCGCGGGGGTGCTGGCGGTGCTGCAGCCGGCGGCCGCCCGCCTCGGTCCCCTGGTGGTGTGACGTGACCCCCGCGCGGACCGGGTAGACTGTCAGAAGCTCTCCGCGAGGCGGCATCCAGGCCAACTCCCCCAGGACGGAAACGTAGCAAGGGTAACCAGGCTCTGCCGGGTTCGCGGAGAGTCTTAATCTTCCCGGGCGCTCCGATGGACCGAGCGTTCGGACAGGGCTCAGGGGCCGGCGGCGAAGGGGCCGTCGAGCACCGCCCACTGCAGCAGCATGATGGTCTTCGCGTCCTGGATCCGCCCATCGCGCACCATCTCCAGCGCCTCGTCGATGCCGATCTCGAGCAGCTCGATGTGCTCGCCCTCCTCGTGGAGGCCGCCCCGGTCGCCGGTGCGGGTCGAGCCGTCGTAGCGGGCGGCGAAGAAGTGCAGGCGCTCGGTGACCGAGCCCGGGCTCATGTACACGTCCCAGACGTGCTCGAGCTCGCCCACCTCGACGCCCGTCTCCTCGGCCGCCTCACGTCGGATCGCCGTCGCCGGGTCGTCGTCGTCGAGCAGTCCCGCCGCCGTCTCGATGAGCATGCCGTCGGGATGGTCGTTGACGTAGACGGGGTAGCGGAACTGGCGCGTGAGGAGCACCGTGCGACGCTCCGGGTCGTACAGCAGCACCGTGGCGCCGTTGCCGCGATCGTAGGTCTCGCGCTGCTGCGTCTCCCACCGGCCTGACGGGTCGCGGTACTCCAGCGTGGTCCGCCGCAGCACGTGCCACGCCGAGGCCAGCACCTCGACGTCCGTCACGCGCACGTCCGGGTTGCGCTGCAGATCGCGTCCGGCCCGGTCGAGGCCGGTGCGGCCGCGGTGATCGGGGACGTCGATTCCGGGTCGCGGCTCTGGCATGCCTCGAGCGTAATCGCGCCGCGCCGATCATCCGGCCGGGAGCCTGCTGCGGCATTCCGCCCTGGCCGCGGCATCCTGCCCGCCCATAGGCTGGACGGTGTGGCTCAGAGCATCTACATCACGTCGGCCGAAGGCCACTCGGGAAAGTCGACGGTCGCGCTGGGCGTGCTCGATGCATTGAGCCACGCGACGGCGCGCGTGGGCGTGTTCCGGGCGATCGCACGTTCGACGATCGAACGCGACTACGTGCTCGAGATGCTGCTGGACCACGACGGGGTCGACCTGCCCTACGACGACTGCATCGGTGTGACGTACGACGACGTGCGTCAGGACCCGGATGCCGCGCTCGCGACGATCGTCGAGCGCTACAAGGCGGTCGAGGCCCAGTGCGAGGCTGTGGTCATCGTCGGCAGCGACTACACGGATGTCGGCAGCCCTGCCGAGCTCGCCTACAACGCCCGCATCGCGGCGAACCTGGGCGCGCCGGTGCTGCTGGTGCTCGGCGGCCGCTCGGCGCAGAACCAGACGCAGCCCGAGCAGCTCGGGTCATCGCTCCCGCGCACCGCGGACGAGATGGGCCAGATCGCCGACCTCGCGCTCGCCGAACTGCGTCACGGCCGCGCGAAGCTGTTCGCCGTCGTCGCCAACCGGGCAGAGGCGGAGACCGCCGACGAGACCATCGCGGCGATCCGCCGCTCGATCGACGCCCACCGCGGAGAGTCGACCGTGCCGCCGTCGCCCGTGCCTGTCTGGGCCATCCCCGAGGATCGCCATCTGGTGGCTCCGTCGATCCGCGGCATCATGCGCTCGGTCGACGGCGAGCTGCTCTCCGGCGACCCGGACCGGCTCACCCGCGAGGCGCTCGCGGTCGTCGTCGCCGGCATGTCGATGGTCAACGTCCTGCCTCGGCTGCTCGAGGGCGCCGTCGTCATCATCCCGGCCGATCGCTCCGAGGTGCTGCTGGCCACCCTGCTGGCCAACGCCTCCGGCACCTTCCCCTCGATCTCCGGCATCGTGCTCAACGGCGGGTTCGAGCTGCCCGAGCCGGTGACGCGGCTGATCGACGGACTCGGGTCGAGCGTGCCGATCATCACCACCGAGCTCGGCACGTACGAGACGACGGCGCGCATCATGGGCACGCGCGGCCGTCTCGCCGCGGACTCGCAGCGCCGGTACGACACGGCTCTCGCCCTGTTCGAGCAGAGCGTCGACACCGACGAGCTGCTCGTGTCGTTCGGCCTGGCACGCGCGACGGTCGTGACACCGCTGATGTTCGAGTTCCAGCTCATCGAGCGCGCGCGCTCGCAGCGCCGGCGCATCGTGCTGCCTGAGGGCGACGACGACCGCGTCCTGCGCGCGGCGGCGACGGTGCTCAAGCGCGGCATCGCCGACCTGGTGATCCTCGGAGAGCCGTTCGAGGTGCGGGCACGCGCGATCGAGCTCGGGATCGACATCCAGGCCGCCGAGGTGCTCTCGCCGCTGGATCCCGTGCACGTCCACAAGTTCGCCGAGGAGTATGCGCGGCTGCGCGCCCACAAGGGCGTCACGCTCGGGCAGGCGTCCGACACCGTGACCGATGTGTCCTACTTCGGAACGATGATGGTGCACCTGGGACTCGCCGACGGCATGGTCTCGGGCGCCGTTCACACGACCGCGCACACCATCCGCCCGGCGTTCGAGATCATCAAGACCCGCCCGGGCGTCTCGGTGGTCTCCAGCGTCTTCCTGATGGCGCTCGCCGACCGCGTGCTCGTCTACGGCGACTGCGCCGTCATCCCGGACCCCACCAGTGAGCAGCTCGCCGACATCGCCATCTCGTCGGCCGCGACGGCCGCGCAGTTCGGCATCGAGCCGCGGGTCGCGATGCTGTCGTACTCGACGGGCGAATCGGGGTCGGGTGCCGACGTCGAGAAGGTGCGGGATGCCACGGCCCTCGTCCGCTCGCGAGCGCCCGAGCTGCTCGTGGAAGGGCCGATCCAGTACGACGCGGCAGCCGACGCCGCCGTGGCCGCGGCGAAGATGCCCGGCTCGGATGTCGCCGGACGCGCCACGGTGTTCGTCTTCCCCGATCTCAACACCGGCAACAACACGTACAAGGCGGTGCAGCGCTCGGCGGGCGCCGTCGCGATCGGGCCGGTGCTGCAGGGGCTCAACAAGCCGATCAACGACCTGTCGCGCGGCGCACTCGTCGACGACATCGTCAACACCATCGCGATCACCGCGATCCAGGCGCAGGGGGAGTGAGCCGCATGACCCCGGTTCTCGTCATCAACAGCGGCTCGTCGTCGTTCAAGTACCAGCTGCTAGACATGGACACCGAGCGCACGCTCGCGTCAGGTCTCGTCGAACGCATCGGCCCTTCGACGGGCTCAGGGACCGGGACCGGTCTCGCCCGTCACACCGTTCATGCGGCGGCTCTCGCGTCCGCAGCCGGACCGGCGCCCACGGTGCTCGACGCGACGCGGACGCGCGAGCTTCCGATCCCCGACCACACCGCAGGTTTCGCCGTCATGCTCGAGGCGTTCGCGGCCCACGGTCCGTCGCTCGCCGAGACCCCGCCCGTCGCCGTCGGACACCGCGTCGTGCACGGCGGTGCGCGGTTCTTCGAGCCCACGCTGATCACCCCGCTCGTCGAGATCAACATCGACGAGCTCGCGGTGCTCGCGCCGCTCCACAACCCCGCGAACCTGGCGGGGATCGTCGCCGGCCGCACCGCGTTCCCCGACGTGCCGCACATCGCCGTCTTCGACACCGCCTTCCACCAGACCCTGGCGCCCGCCGCCTACACGTACGCGATCGACGCGGAGGTCGCGGCATCCCATCGCATCCGCCGGTACGGGTTCCACGGCACGTCGCACAAGTTCGTCAGCGAAGCGGCCGCCGCGTTCCTCGGGCGGCCGCTCGGCGAGCTCAAGCAGATCGTGTTCCACCTGGGCAACGGCGCGTCCGTCACCGCGATCGACGGAGGCCGCTCGATCGACACCTCGATGGGCTTCACGCCGCTGGAGGGCCTCGTCATGGGCACGCGCTCGGGCGACATCGATCCTGCCGTGCTCTTCCAGCTCGAGCGGCGCGCGGGAATGACCGTCGACGACCTCGACGACCTGCTCAACAAGCGCAGCGGGCTGCTGGGCCTCGCGGGATCCAACGATCTGCGCGACATCCGCGCGGCCATCGAACGCGGGGAGCCGCGGGCGCAGCTCGCCTTCGAGGTGTATGTCCACCGGCTGCGCTCCTATGCCGGCGCCTACCTCGCCCAGCTCGGCGGCGCCGACGTCATCTCGTTCACCGCGGGCGTCGGCGAGAACGCGCCGCATGTGCGCGCCGGGGCCCTCGAGACGCTCGGATTCGCGGGCGTCGAGATCGATGACGCGCGCAATGAGAGCGCCGAGCGCGGCATCCGGATCATCTCGACGGATGCCTCGGCCGTGACGGTCCTCGTCGTCCCGACCGACGAGGAGCTCGAGATCGCGCGCCAGACCCTGGGCGTCGCCCGCCCTTAACCATCGCGGGGTGTCGACCTGGCGCCCGACCGCATTACGCTTGCTGAACGGCACGCTCGCTGACAGCACCCTCGCTGAAATGGCACCGTGGAGTGCCGAGCCCACCCGCACTCGCTCCCGGAGGTTCTGTGGCCCACGACGCCCTGCCCGATCTGACCGCGTTCGACGCTGTGCTCTTCGATCTGGACGGCGTCCTGACGCCGACGGCCGAAGTGCACATGCACGCGTGGCAGACCATGTTCGAAGAGCTCTTCGCGGCCTGGGACATCACCCCGCCGTACACCGAGCGCGACTACTTCGACCACCTCGACGGCAAGAAGCGCTATGACGGCGTGGCGAGCCTGCTGCGCTCGCGCGACGTCGAGGTGCCCTGGGGCGATCCGTCCGACCCGCCGTCGGCCGACACGGTGTGCGGCATCGGCAACCGCAAGAACGCGGTCTTCGAGCGCGTGCTGCGCGCCGAGGGCATCGCGCCCTATCCGGGGTCGCTGCGCCTGCTCGACGTGCTCGCCGACGCCGGCACACCCGTCGCGGTGGTGTCGAGCTCCAAGAACGCGGAAGAGGTGCTGGCGGCAGCCGGCATCCGTGATCGCTTCACGGTGGTGATGGACGGCGTCATCGCCGAACGGGACCACCTCGCCTCGAAGCCTGCGCCCGACGTGTTCGTGGAGGCGGCACGGATGCTGCAGGTCGAGCCTGGCCGCAGCGCCGCGGTCGAGGACGCCATCAGCGGCGTGCGCTCGGCGGCGGCAGGCGGCTTCGGACTCGTCGTGGGCGTCGACCGCGGTGTCGGTGTGCAGGACCTCATCGACGCCGGCGCGCACATCGTGGTTCAGGACCTGGAGGAATTCGTACGATGATCGACCGCGACCGCTTCCCCGTCGACGAATGGCGTCTGGTCGAGTCGTCGTACGACCTCGACGACGCCGGCGTCACCGAGACGCTGTTCGCCGTCGGCAACGGCTATCTCGGGTTGCGCGGCAACCACCCGGAAGGGCGCTTCGCGCACGAGCAGGGCACCTTCATCAACGGGTTCCACGAGACGTTCCCGATCCGCCACGCCGAGCAGGCGTACGGCTTCGCCGAGGTGGGACAGGCGATCGTCAACGCGCCCGACGCGAAGGTCATGCGCGTGTACGTCGACGACGAGCCGCTGTCGCTCGATGTGGCCGACATCCGCGAATACGAGCGCGCGCTCGACATGCGCGACGGCGTGCTGCGCCGGCACGTCCGGTGGATGACGCCATCGGGCAAGGACGTCGTGATCGACATGGAGCGGCTCGTCTCATTCGAAGAGAAGCACCTGGCGGTGATGACGATCGAGGTCACGGTGCTCAACGCCGACGCCCCGGTCACCGTCAGCTGCCAGATGATCAACCGGCAGGACGGGGAGGACGTCTACGGCGGCACCCCTTCCGCGCCGAGGCGCGCCGGGTTCGACCCGCGCAAGACCGAGAAGCTGCACGAGCGCGTGCTGCAGCCGCAGGAGTACTGGCAGGACAAACTGCGCTCCGCGCTGTCGTACCGCGCTACCGACTCGGGGATGACCGTCGCCGTCATCGCCGACCACCTGGTCGAGACCGAGAACGAGTACACCTCGCGCACGCTCATCGAACCCGACATCGCGAAGAACGTGTTCCGCGTGCAGGCGAAGGCCGGCGTTCCGGTGCGGGTCACCAAGCTCGTCAGCTACCACACGTCCCGCGGCGTGCCCGCCCGCGAGCTCGTCGACCGCTGCCGTCGCACGCTCGACCGCGCCCTCGACGAGGGGGTCGGGGCGATCCGCGCGCGGCAGCGGGCGTGGCTGGACGAGTTCTGGCAGCGCTCGGATGTGCGCATCGGCGGCCACGGCGACCTGCAGCAGGCCACGCGCTGGTGCCTGTTCCAGCTCGCTCAGGCGACGGCCCGGGCGGACGGCCAGGGCGTGCCGGCCAAGGGCATGACGGGGTCGGGCTACTCCGGGCACTACTTCTGGGACACCGAGATCTACGTGCTCCCGTTCCTCGCCTACACGACGCCGCTCTGGGCGCGCAACGCGCTGCGCATGCGCTACCTCATGCTCCCCGCCGCCCGCAGGCGCGCGTTCCAGCTGAACGAGGCGGGAGCCCTCTTCCCGTGGCGGACGATCAACGGCGAAGAGGCATCCGCGTACTACGCCGCCGGAACGGCGCAGTACCACATCAACGCCGACGTCAGCTATGCGCTCGCCAAGTACGTGCGGGCGACAGGCGACGACGAGTTCCTCTACCGGGAGGGCGTCGACATCGCCGTCGAGACGGCGCGGCTGTGGGCGACCCTCGGCTTCTGGCGCTCGAACGACGGGGTGGTCGACGGCGAGGGCGACACGTTCCACATCCACGGTGTCACCGGCCCCGACGAGTACACCACCGTCGTCAACGACAACCTGTTCACCAACGTCATGGCCCGTTTCAATCTGCGCTTCGCGGCGCGCACCGTGCGCGACATGGCCGACGTCGACGGCGAGGTCTACCGCCAGATGGTCGACCGTCTCGCGCTGGAGCCCGGTGAGCCCGAGGCCTGGGAGCGGGCCGCGGAGGCCATGCACATCCCGTTCAGCCCGGGGCTCGGCATCCATCCGCAGGATCACGTGTTCCTGGAGCGCGAGATCTGGGACCTCGAGAACACGCCGCCCGACAAGCGGCCGCTCCTGCTGCACTTCCACCCGCTCGTCATCTACCGGTACCAGGTGCTCAAGCAGGCCGACGTGGTGCTCGCGCTGTTCCTGCAGGGCAACCACTTCTCTGACGAGGACAAGCTCGCCGACTTCGAGTACTACGACCCGCTGACCACCGGCGACTCGACGCTGTCGGCGGTCGTGCAGGCGATCCTCGCCGCCGAGGTCGGCTATCAGGACCTGGCGCTCGAGTACTTCCGGGAGTCGATCTTCGTCGACCTCGGCGATCTGCACCACAACGCGGCCGACGGCGTGCACGTGGCGTCCGCGGGCGGGGTCTGGACCGCGCTGGTCTCGGGCTTCGGCGGCATGCGCGACCACTTCGGCGAGCTGTCGTTCGACCCGCGCCTGCCCGCCACCTGGCCGTCGCTCGAGTTCGTGCTGCACTGGCACGGCACGCGCCTGGTCGTCACCGTGACCCGCGACGAGCTGCGCGTGCGCGCGACCGAAGGCGAGCCCGTCGGCTTCAGCGTGCGCGGTGTCGGCTACGTCGTCGGCGCGGGCGAAGAGGTCGTCGCGCGCCTCGACGGACAGGGGCCCGTGATCGCCGGCCGCCCGTCGCTGCGCGAGCTCGGCGACGCCCGTCGCGAGGACGGATCGCTGCTGTCGGCCTCGGTGCCGACCGTCACCTCGACGATCCCGATCGTCGTGGGTGCGGCGGATGTCGAGCACGGCGCCGACGCGTGAGCCTCCGGCATCCGTCGGCCCGTCGCGATGTCCGCGCCACGCCGTAGGCTGGGGGAGTGACCACCGCCCTCTATCGCCGTTACCGACCCGAGTCGTTCGGCGAGATGATCGGGCAGTCGCAGGTCACCGAACCGCTCATGACGGCGCTGCGCAGCGACCGGGTCGGGCACGCGTACCTGTTCTCGGGTCCGCGCGGCTGCGGAAAGACCACGTCGGCGCGCATTCTGGCGCGCTGTCTCAACTGCGCGCAGGGGCCGACCGACACACCCGTGCGGCGAGTGCGACAGCTGCATCGAGCTCGGCCGCGGCGGCGGCGGCTCGCTCGACGTCGTCGAGATCGACGCCGCGAGCCACAACGGCGTCGACGACGCCCGCGACCTGCGCGAGCGTGCCGTGTTCGCCCCCGCGCGCGACCGGTTCAAGATCTTCATCCTCGACGAGGCCCACATGGTCACGCCGCAGGGCTTCAACGCCCTGCTCAAGCTCGTCGAAGAGCCGCCCGACCACGTCAAGTTCATCTTCGCGACGACCGAGCCCGAGAAGGTCATCGGCACGATCCGCTCGCGCACCCACCACTATCCGTTCCGCCTGGTGCCGCCGGCGGCCATGCTCGAGTACGTCGAGCAGCTCTGCGGGCAGGAGGGCGTCGAGGTGGAGAAGGGCGTGCTGCCGCTCGTCGTGCGCGCCGGCGGCGGGTCGCCCCGCGACACGCTGTCGCTGCTCGACCAGCTCATCGCCGGGTCCGAGGACGCGAAGGTCATCGCGTACGCGCGCGCCGTCGCGCTGCTCGGCTACACGCACGCCGAGCTGCTCGATGAGGTGGTCGACGCGTTCGCCGCCTCCGACGCCGCGGCGGCCTTCGCGGCGGTGGACCGCGTCGTGCAGACCGGTCAGGACCCGCGACGCTTCGTCGACGACCTGCTCGAGCGCCTGCGCGACCTCATCGTCGTGTCGGCGACCGGTCAGGGTGCTGCCGCGGTGCTGCGCGGCGTGTCAGCCGAGGACCTCGCGCGCATGCAGCGCCAGGCCGACGCATTCGGCACGTCGCGTCTCTCGCACATCGCCGACCTCGTCATCGCCACGCTCGACGACATGACCGGTGCGACCTCGCCCCGGCTCCAGCTCGAGCTCATGGTCGCGCGCGTGCTCGCTCGCGGAGCGGGTGGTGCCACTGCAGCGGCGCCTGCGGCTCGCCCGCCGCTGTCGCGGCGCCCGCCGCGGTGCGGCGCCCGCCGCGCCGGCTGCCACGCCGACCACCGATCCGCGCCCGGCTGCGGCGATCGCCCCGCTGCGGCGTCGCCCGCGACTCCGTCACGAGTCCGCAGCGCCGGCCCCGCGCCGCCGAAGCCCCGCCGGTTCCCGCGGGACCGGTCACGCTGGAGCGGCTGCAGCAGGCCTGGCCGCAGGTGCTCGGTCATCTCGAGAACGTCAGTCGCTCGTCGTGGATGCTCGCCTCAGGCGCACGCACGGCGGCGCTCGACGACGACGTGCTCACGCTCACGTTCTCGAGCCAGAGCGACGTCGCGAAGTTCAAGCAGCTCGCCGCCGGCAAGGGTCCCAGCGAAGACCTGCGCCAGGCGATCCTGGCGGTGCTCGGCATCCGTGTGAAGTACATCGCCCGTCACGATGCCGGCGGCCGCCAGGTGGTCCCGCCGCGGGCGGCTCGGGTCGGTCCTGCGAGCCCGCCGCCTGCCGAGTCCCGGACGCGAGGCGCCCCCGCGCACCGCCGCACCTGAGAGCGCCCGCCGCTCCGCGCACGCCCGCGGCGCCCGCCGCCGCGACGACCGCAGCCCGGTCGTCGACCTCGTCGGCACCCCGTGCGTCGGAATCCGGTCGCGCCCAGCGCGGCCCGGCATCGAGCACGGCGCCCCGTGCCGTCGGCATCCGGCGCTCCGTCGGCCCCGGCGGCTGCCGCCGCCCCCGTCACCGACTGGGCCGTCGCCGCGATCCCTTCCGACGACGACGCCCCGCCGCCCGACCCCGGTCCGGCGGCGCTGCCCACCGAGACGGCCGGCCAGTTCGCGGTCGACGACGAGCCCGAAGACGCGGAGACCTCGATGGCGCGCGTCGCGACCCTGGCACCGCCGCGCGAGGGCGACGTGCTTCCGCGCACCGAGGTCGTCCCTTCCGTCGAGCGCGACGACGACGAGCCCGAAGACGAGCCGGATGCCGTCGCCGACGTCCCGGTGCCGCCGACGGTCGCACCGCCCCTGACCCCGGCGGTCACGACGCGCAACGGCGGCGTGCAGCGCTACGGCGAGGCGGTGGTGCGCCAGGTGCTCGGCGCCACGTTCGTGCGCGAGGAGCCCTACGAGCCGCCGACGAGGTTCAGCTAGACCATGTACGACGGCATCGTCCAAGACCTCATCGACGAATTCGGCCGCCTGCCCGGGATCGGCCCGAAGTCGGCGCAGCGCATCGCCTTCCACATCCTGCAGACGCCCAACTTCGACGTGTCGCATCTCGCCGAGCTGCTCAGCGTGGTGCGCGAGAGCGTGCGCTTCTGCGAGGTGTGCGGCAACGTCTCGGAGCAGGAGCGGTGCTCGATCTGCCGCGACCCTCGCCGCAACCAGACGCTCGTCTGCGTCGTGGAAGACGCGAAGGACGTCGCCGCGATCGAGCGCACGCGGGAGTTCCGAGGGCTGTACCACGTCCTCGGCGGCGCCATCAGCCCGATCGCCGGCATCGGCCCCGACGACCTGCGCATCACGCAGCTCATGCAGCGGCTCGCCGACGGCACGGTTCAGGAAGTCATCCTCGCGACGAACCCCAACCTCGAGGGCGAGGCGACGGCCACCTACCTGAGCCGGCTCCTGCACACGCTCGAGATCTCGGTCACGCGTCTGGCATCGGGCCTGCCGGTCGGCGGCGACCTCGAGTACGCCGACGAGGTCACCCTCGGCCGCGCGTTCGAAGGGCGACGGTCGGTCTGACCCGGAAGGATGTCGGTACTCCGCCGTAGATTGGCGGTCGGCCGCCTCGCCCTCCACTGCTCGGTCGCCCGAAGCTGGAAGCCCGAGCGTCGGGGCCGGGCGACCTGCGCACCGGCCTCATCCCTTCACGGAGAGGCACCATATGAACTCCTCGCAGCGCTTCGACACGCGTGCGTGGCTGCTGTTCGCCGCGATGGCGGTGCTGTGGGGCATCCCGTACCTGTTCATCAGCATCGCCGTCGAGTCGTACTCTCCGGCCGCGGTGGTGGCGGGCCGCACGCTCCTCGGCGCTCTGCTGCTGCTGCCGTTCGCCATCCGGCAGAAGGCGCTGCGCCCCGCGTTCGCGAAGATCGGCTGGGTGCTGGTGTTCGGCGCCATCGAGATGGCCGGGCCCTTCCTGCTCCTCGGCCATGCCGAGCAGACCCTGCCGTCCGGGCTGACCGGCCTCCTCGTCGCGACCGTCCCGCTGTTCGCCGCGATCATCGCCTTCGGCGGCGGCGACCGCTCGGTGCTGAGCCCCGCCCGCAGCATCGGGCTGTTCATCGGCTTCATCGGGGTGTTCGTGATCGTGGCGGGTCCGGGGCTCTCGATCGAGGGCGGTGCGGGACTCATCGCGGTCGGCGAGGTGCTGCTGGTCGCCCTGCTCTACGCGATCGCGCCGTTCGTCATCGCGACCAAGCTGCGCGACGTGCCCGTCCCTCGGCTCGATCACGCTCGCGCTCCTCGCGGTCGGCATCTTCTACACGCCGATCGCGTTCCTCACGCAGCACCAGGTGCCGACGATCGAGGGCACCGTGTCGCTCATCGCTCTCGCGGTGCTGTGCACCGCGCTCGCGTTCATCACCTTCTTCGCGCTGATCGCCCGCGTCGGTCCGGTGCGCGCGCCCCTGTTCACCTACGTCAACCCGGTCGTGGCGATCGTGCTCGGCACCCTCATCCTCGGCGAGCCGCTGACCCTCGGCCTCCTGATCGGGTTCCCGCTGGTCGTCGCCGGGTGCTGGCTCGCCGCGACCGGCGGTGTCGTGCGAGCCCGCAAGCCGGTGGCCGACCTGCCGCCGATCGGCCCGCGCTGATCCTGCCGGCGCGACCGGCGGCATCCGTCATCGCGGTCAGCGGAGGACTTCGACGAGCACGATCCACGACACCAGCAGTGCGGCGACGATCGCGACGATCGAGCCGAGGGCGAACCACATGAGTCCGTCTGGCCGGCCCGCCGCCAGCAGCCCGCCGCCGATCAGATAGGCGAGCGGAGCGAGGAATCCCACCGTCGACTTGGCCGACGCGAAGTCGGTTGGCGGGATGCCGGTTCTCGAAGATGCGCCGTGCCGCCTGCGCTTGGAACACCCCCGCGACGAGTGCGAGCAGGATCATCGCCACGCCGTAGGGGAGGAGGCCGACCCCCGGGATCAGCCCGATCGCCGAGCCGATGAGCGCGAGCACGAGGCCGGAGATCCCCGCGGCGAGCCGCGCCGTCAGCGAGGCCTCCTTGATGATGTCGCCGATGTTGACACTGGCCGCCACGATCACGAGACCGGCGAGGGCCGCCGTCGCGCCGACCATCGCGACGTTGAACTCCGACCATGCTTCGATCTGCTCCATGCTCGGATGCTAGCGGCGGCCCTCGCCGCCGCGCCGCACGGAATCGGATCCGCGCCTGACGGCTCGCGGCGGCGGCCTCACTCTCCGGGACGGCGGGTGGCGCAGCGGCGACACATGGCCGGGCGCGCATGGGGGCGTCCGTAAGATGGATCCCTGGGTGAAGTTCCTCAGCTCGGGTGCGGCATCCGTTCTCGCCTTTGACATAGACGCGTGGAGTTCGATGTGGCGCTGATCGTCCAGAAGTACGGCGGATCGTCGGTCGCCGATGCCGAGAGCATCAAGCGCGTCGCGAAGCGCATCGTCGACACGCGCCGCGCCGGCCACGACGTCGTCGTCGCCGTCAGCGCGATGGGCGACACCACGGACGAGCTGCTGGACCTCGCCGGGCAGGTCGCGCCGATCCCCGCTCCTCGAGAACTCGACATGCTGCTCTCGAGCGGCGAGCGCATCTCGATGGCGCTGCTCGCGATGGCCATCCACTCGATGGGCTTCGAGGCGCGCTCGTTCACCGGCAGCCAGGCCGGCATGATCACGACCGCCGACCACGGCTCCGCGCGCATCGTCGATGTCACGCCCATCCGCCTGCGCGAGGCCCTCGACGAGGGCGCGATCGTCATCGTCGCCGGCTTCCAGGGCTTCAACCGCGACACCCGCGACATCACGACGCTCGGCCGCGGCGGCTCCGACACCACGGCCGTCGCGCTCGCGGCGGCGCTCGAGGCCGACGTCTGCGAGATCTACAGCGACGTCGACGGCATCTTCACCGCCGACCCCCGCGTCGTGCCCAAGGCCAAGAAGCTGAACGTCGTGTCGGCCGAGGAGATGCTCGAGCTCGCCGCCAACGGCGCGAAGGTGCTGTACATCCGCGCCGTCGAGTACGCACGCCGCCACCGCGTGCTGATCCACGCCCGCTCCACGTTCAGTTCGAGCGTGGGGACCTATGTGCTCGGCCCGGGGATGAGCGTTCCCCAGGGCGAAAAGGGAGAAGAGATGGAAGAGCCGATCGTCGCCGGGGTCGCCACCGACCTCGGTCAGGCCAAGATCACCGTCATCGGCGTGCCCGACGTGCCGGGCAAGGCGGCGGAGATCTTCAAGGTCATCGCCAAGTCCGGCGCCAACGTCGACATGATCGTGCAGAACGTGTCGGCCGCGGCCACCGGCCGCACCGACATCTCGTTCACCCTCCCCAAGACCGACGCGGCGACGGCGCTCAAGGCGCTCGCCGGCGACCAGTCCGAGATCGGGTTCGAGAATCTCGTCCACGACGACCAGATCGGCAAGCTCTCGGTCGTCGGAGCGGGCATGCGCACGCACTCGGGTGTCTCGGCCACGCTGTTCGAGGCGCTCAGCGTCGCGGGAATCAACATCGAGATGATCTCGACCTCCGAGATCCGCATCTCGGTCGTGGTCCGCGGTGACGACCTCGCCGAGGCCGCGCGCGTCGTCCACACCGCGTACGGCCTGGACGGCGACATCGAGGCGACCGTCTACGCCGGCTCCGGCCGCTGACCCGCCGGCGACGCGTACCGTAACCGCGGACCGCGTCGCTGCGGCCCGGCGGTAGAATCGCCGAAACCCGCGCGTCCGACGGTGCCCGCGCGTCCGCTCCACGCTTGTGCCCACGCTGAGGAACACCATGACCCGCATCTCCGATTCAGGACTCTCCGTCGCCATCGTCGGCGCCACCGGCCAGGTCGGCGGCGCGATGATCGACATTCTCGAGGAGCGCGGGTTCCCGGTGCGCGAGATCCGCGCCTTCGCGACCGCACGTTCGGCCGGATCCGACATCGTCTTCCAGGGCCAGGCCGTGACCGTGGAGGATGTCGCCACCGCCGAGCTCGGCGGCATCGACATCGCCCTGTTCTCGGCCGGCGCCACCGGCAGCCGTGCGCACGCGCCTCGCTTCGCCGAGGCGGGCGCCGTCGTCATCGACAACTCCAGCGCGTGGCGCATGGACCCCGACGTGCCGCTCGTCGTGAGCGAGGTCAACCCCCACGCCATCGCCGAGGCGCGCAAGGGCATCATCGCGAACCCCAACTGCACCACGATGGCCGCCATGCCGGCGCTGAAGGTGCTCGACAACGAGGCCGGTCTCGAACGGCTCATCGTCAGCACGTATCAGGCCGTGAGCGGGTCCGGTCTCTCCGGCGTGCAGGAGCTGCTCGGCCAGGTCGAGGGCGTGCTGGCTCAGGGCGACGTCGAGCGGCTCGCCCGCGACGGCTCGGCGCTGGACTTCCCCCAGCCCGAGAAGTACATCGCGCCCATCGCCTTCGACGTCATCCCCTTCGCCGGCAGCCTCGTCGACGACGGACTCAACGAGACCGACGAAGAGAAGAAGCTCCGCAACGAGAGCCGCAAGATCCTCGAGCTGCCCGACCTGCGGGTCGCCGGCACCTGCGTGCGCGTGCCCGTCTTCACCGGTCACTCGCTGAGCATCAACGTCGAGTTCGCCCGCGACATCACGCCCGAGCGCGCCCGCGAGGTGCTCTCGAGCGCTCCCGGCGTGAAGCTCGAGGAGGTGCCGACGCCGCTGCAGGCGACCGGCACCGACCCGGCGTACGTCGGTCGCATCCGCGCCGACCAGTCTGCGCCCGAGGGCAAGGGCCTCGTGCTGTTCATCTCGAACGACAACCTGCGCAAGGGCGCGGCGCTCAACGCCGTGCAGATCGCGGAGCTCGTCGCAGCCAACCTCGGCGTGAGCGTCTGAGTTCGACGACTCGAGAGCGAGCGGATGCCGCGGGCCGCGGCATCCGCTCGCTTTGTCGTTGCGGCAAGAACCGCGGGACTTTCCGGGGAGGAGCCGGCGCCCGGTCAGGGGTGCTTTCCGGCGGAACTAGAATCGTCTGGTGACCGAAACGCCCTCCGACGCCCTGCCCAGCCCTGACGACAGCGATCTCCCCACGGGGACGGTCGACGTTCTGCTGATCGGCGGCGGCATCATGAGTGCGACGCTCGGCACGCTGCTGCAGCAGCTGCAGCCCGACCTGAAGATCGCCGTCTTCGAGCGACTGAGCGACGTCGCGCTGGAGAGCTCGAACCCCTGGAACAACGCCGGCACCGGCCACGCGGCGCTCTGCGAGCTGAACTACATGCCCGAGGGCAAGGACGGCACGGTCGACCCCGCCAAGGCGATCTCGATCAACGAGCAGTTCCAGCAGAGCCGCCAGCTGTGGTCGTCGCTCGTCGAGGCCGGCGTGCTCGACGCTCCGTCGACGTTCATCAACTCCACCCCGCACATGACCTTCGTGCGGGGCGAGAAGGATGTCGCCTACCTCAAGAAGCGCTACGAGGCGCTGAAGGACGAGCCGCTGTTCGCCGGCATCGAGTACAGCGAGGACTCGCGCGTCATCAACACAGTGGGCGCCGCTGCTGATGCAGAAGCGCCGCAAGGGCGAGCCGTTCGCGGCGACGCGGATGCCCGCGGGCACCGACGTCGACTTCGGAGCGCTGACCCACCAGCTCATCGACCGCCTCGCCGAGAACGGCGCCGACGTGCGCACGAACACCGAGGTGCGTCGCCTCAAGCGCCTGCCCGACGGCACCTGGCGCGTGAAGTACCGCCGCACCGTCGGCCGCACGCCCGGCGAGATCCGCGCGAAGTTCGTCTTCGTCGGCGCCGGCGGCTGGGCGCTGAAGCTGCTGCAGCGCTCCGGCATCCCCGAGATCTCGGGCTACGGGGTGTTCCCGATCGGCGGGCAGTTCCTCAAGACGTCCAACCCGGCGGTCGTCGCCCAGCACAAGGCCAAGGTGTACTCGCAGGCATCCGTGGGCGCTCCGCCCATGTCGGTGCCGCACCTCGACACCCGCGTCGTCGACGGCGAGGCATCGCTCCTCTTCGGCCCGTTCGCGACGTTCAGCCCGAAGTTCCTCAAGACGGGGTCGTGGTTCGACATCGTCGGCCAGGTGCGGCCCGGCAACCTCGGCCCGATGCTCAAGGTCGCGCTGGGACAACCCGAGCCTCATCACCTATCTCGTCGGCGAGCTGCTGAAGAACCACGCGAAGAAGGTCGACAGCCTGCGCATCTTCATGCCGACCGCGAAGGACGAGGACTGGGAGATCATCCAGGCCGGCCAGCGCGCCCAGGTGATGAAGAAGGACCCCGAGAAGGGCGGCGTGCTGCAGTTCGGCACCGAGGTCGTGACCGGCGCCGACGGCACCATCGCCGGCCTGCTGGGCGCGTCCCCGGGTGCGTCGACCGCGGTGTCGATCATGCTCGGGCTGCTGAAGACCTGCTTCCCCGACCGCATCGACGCCTGGGAGCCGCGCCTGCGCGAGCTGATCCCGACCTACGGCGACACGCTCAACGCGCGTCCGGAGGTCGCACAGGAGCTGCTCGGCGAGACCGCGGAGGCGCTCGCGCTCACCGCCTGACCGGCCACTCTCATGGAGCGGCCGGGTGCGATCGAGCCGCGGGAACGGGCGGCGCCTCTTCTGTGACGTCCCGCCGGCGCGGAGGCGCGGACTCGCCAGCGACTACGCTCGATCCGTGGCCAAGCTCTACTTCCGCTACGGGGCGATGAACTCCGGCAAGTCGACCTCGCTCCTTCAGGCCGCGTACAACTACGAAGAGCGCGGCCAGCACGTGCTGCTGGCCAAGCCGCTGATCGACACGAAGGGCGCCGATCAGATCGACAGCCGCCTCGGCGTCAAGCGCACCGTCGACTTCCTCGTGGGGCCCGACGACGACATCCGTGCCCTGTTCGCCGAGCACCGCGCGCGTGTGAAGGCCGACGCGGCCGACACCCTCGTCCCCGAGGCGCTCGAGCACGAGGTCGACGTCGCCTGCCTCCTCATCGACGAGGCGCAGTTCCTCACGCGTGAACAGGTGGACGACCTGCTGCGGATCGTCGTGTTCGACGGCGTGCCGGTCCTCGCCTTCGGCATCCGCACCGACTTCCAGACGCAGGCGTTCCCCGGTTCGGCGCGACTGCTGGAGCTCGCCCACAGTCTCGAAGAGCTCAAGACGATCTGCCGATGCGGCCGCAAGGCGCTCTTCAACGCCCGTCTCGTCGGCGGACGCTTCGTCTTCGACGGCGACCAGGTGGCGATCGACGAGCTCACCGCCGACCGCATCACCTACGAGTCGCTGTGCGCCGAGGACTACCTCCGCGCGTCAGGTGGACGCCTGGAGTGACCCTCGGCGCGGCGCCGGTCAGGCGGTCTCCGGCGAGCGTCCCTGGCGACGGGGGAGGGGGAGCAGCATCGACGTGGTGCGCTGGTACTCCTTGTAGGCCGGGTACTTGCGCAGCGGAGATCGACTCGGTGAACACCGTCGATCCGATGAACAGCACCGTGAGCAGCGCGGGCCCGGCGATGGTCCAGTTGAGCCAGCTGCCGCCGTCGGCGACGAGAGCGACCGCGCCGAGCGCGTAGAACGCCCACCACTGCGCCTGCTCGAAGAAGAAGTTGGGGTGGCGACTGTACGCGAACAGCCCTGTCGTCAGGAACCCGGGCTCCAGCGTGCCCCCGGCCGCCTTCTTCGCCTGGTGGAAGGCCCACTGCTGCTGGTCGGCGATGGTCTCGCCGACCAGGAACGCGGCGAAGACGACCGCGAATGCGGCATCCCATCCGTTGAACGGCACCGGATGCTGCCACGCGATGAATGCCGGCAGCGAGATGAGCACCAGCAGAGCGCTCTGGAATCCGACGATGAAGAGCAGGTTGAACACCTGGAACTGCCACCGCTTCATCCGCCCGCGCAGGACGGCCCAGCGGTAGTCCTCCATGCCGGTGTAGCCGCCCTTGCGCGCGAAGTTGAAGGTGAGCCGCACGCCCCAGGCGGTGACCAGCACGGCCATCACGACCAGTCGGGTCGCGTCGACTCCGCCGGCGAGGGCCGCGACGGCGAAGATCCACACGTAGATCACCGGGACGATCGACCAGATCCTGTCGATCCACGACGTCTCATTCGTGATGAGCGAGGTGATCCAGCAGAACGCGGCTGCGACGCCCGCGACGAGGAGGACGAGGGGGAGGGGCTCCATGGGGTCAGAGTATCGCCCCAGAGCGACATCTTGCGTCACCGTGGGTTGTCTGTGGTCGGACCACACGTTATCGTGGTCGGACCACAGCGCGTGGTCTCGAACGAACCACACGCGAACCGACGACCGAACAGCACCGGGCTCTTCATCGAGGAGGGCAGCGGATCCGACATCGATGAGGAGATCCGTGGCAGGCACACCGACCCCGCCGCCGGCGATCGCCCCGGCGCGCGCCTGGCGCATCGTGCTCGAGAAGATCGAGACCGACCTGCTCGACGGCACGCTACGCCCGGGTGACCGGCTCGCGCCCGAGCGCGAGCTCGCCGCCACCCTCGGCGTCGGCCGCTCCAGCGTCCGCGAGGCGCTGCGTGTACTCGAGGTGATGGGGCTCATCCGCACCGGCACCGGCTCCGGCCCGACATCCGGCGCGATCATCATCGCGACGCCCGAGGGGGGCATGTCGGCGCTGCTGCGGCTGCAGGTCGCCGCGCAGGGCTTCCCGTTCGACGACGTCGTCGCGACCCGCCTCGTGCTCGAGTCCGCTGTCGTCGACGCCGTCGCGACCGATCCGGCGCTGCACGACGACCCGGGCACGCGACATCCTCGACGCGATGGACGCCGCCGACCTCACGGCGCCGGAGTTCCTGGCGCTCGACGCGCAGCTGCACCTCGCGCTCGCAGAGGCGTCGGGCAACGTCGTCATCGCCGCCATGATGGCGGGCCTGCGCACGGCGATCGAGTCATACGTCCAGGCCGGCGCCGCCGGCATCGCCGAATGGGATGCCGCGGCCGAGCGCCTGCGCCGCGAGCACCACGCCATCCTCGACGCCGTCGACGCGGGCGACGCGGCCCGGGCGCGAACCCTCGTCCACGACCACATCGTCGGCTACTACGCCTCGGCGGGCCTCGCCCGCGCCGCCGACTCCGTCCCCGGACCCGCCGCCACGGATCCGACCTCCTGAAAGGCACCCCCATGGTCCAGCGCCAACTCCCCAAGCCCGCAGAGCTGCTCGAGCTCATGCAGTTCAAGAAGCCCGAACTCGACGGCCGCAAGCGCCGGCTCGAGGCGGCGCTCACGATCCACGACCTGCGCACGATCGCCAAGCGCCGCACGCCCAAGGCCGCCTTCGACTACACCGACGGCGCCGCCGAGGGCGAGTTCTCGCTCGCCCGCGCGCGCCAGGCGTTCGAGGACGTCGAGTTCCACCCCGACATCCTGCGTCCGGCCGAGCATGTCGACATGTCGACCGAGATCCTCGGCGGTCCGTCGGCGCTGCCCTTCGGCATCGCGCCGACCGGCTTCACGCGGCTCATGCAGACCGAGGGCGAGACGGCCGGAGCGGGTGCGGCCGGTGCCGCCGGCATCCCGTTCACGCTCTCGACGCTCGGCACGACGTCGATCGAGGACGTGAAGAAGGCCAACCCGCACGGACGCAACTGGTTCCAGCTGTACGTCATGCGCGACCGCGAGATCTCCTACGGGCTGGCCGCGCCGAGCCGCAGCGGCCGGCTTCGACACACTGCAGTTCACCGTCGACACCCCGGTCGCCGGCGCGCGCCTGCGCGACAAGCGCAACGGCTTCTCGATCCCGCCGCAGCTGACCCTGGGCACGATCATCAACGCCATCCCGCGGCCGTGGTGGTGGTACGACTTCCTCACGACGCCCAAGCTCGAGTTCGCGTCGCTGTCGACCACGGGCGGCACCGTCGGCGAGCTGCTCAACTCCGCGATGGACCCGACGATCAGCTATCGACGACCTCGCGATCATCCGCGACATCTGGCCGGGCAAGATCGTGGTCAAGGGCGTCCAGAACGTCGCCGACTCGAAGCGGCTCATCGACGCGGGCGTCGACGGCATCATCCTGTCGAACCACGGCGGACGCCAGCTCGACCGCGCGCCGATCCCGTTCCGCCTGCTGCCCGAGGTGGTGCGCGAGGTCGGCAAGGACGCCACCGTCATGGTCGACACCGGCATCATGAACGGCGCCGACATCGTGGCCTCGATCGCGCTCGGCGCGAAGTTCACGCTCATCGGCCGCGCGTACCTCTACGGCCTCATGGCGGGCGGACGACAGGGCGTCGATCGCACGATCGAGATCCTGCGCAGCGAGATCGAGCGCACGATGAAGCTCCTCGGCGTCTCGACCCTCGCCGAGCTCGAGCCGCGCCATGTCACGCAGCTCACCCGCCTCATGCCGCTGGCCGGCGCGCCCGCCGAGGCTGCGGGAGGCGGCGCCCCGCGCGTGCGCGTCGCGTCCGGTGCGCAGGCCCGCGCTCCGAGGTCGAAGGCCTGACCTCCGCCCGGACGCGCGAAAGGGTAGATGTCCGCCACTTTCCGTGCGGAAATCTACCCTTTCGCGATTCCGGGGTCAGACGCGGACGGGGAGCGTGGGGATGAGCTGCTCGAGGTACACGGCGGTGTCTTCCCAGCCCGTCGACCGCGTGGCAGGCGACGCCCATCGCGAGGACGGGGTAGTCGTTGCCGTCCGGGTCGAGGCGGTCGCCGACGAACAGCATCTCGTCGAGGGCGATGCCGGTCTGCTCGGCGAGCTGACGCATGCCGTACGCCTTGTCGATGCCCTGCTCGGTGATGTCGACCGACGTCGAGCCGCCGGATCGCACCTCGAGATCGGGGATCAGCGCGGCCACGGCCGCCCGCAGGGAGTTCTTCTTCTCGCCGGTCGGGTCCCAGGCCATCTTCGCGGCGACCGGCGCCTGCTGGCCGAGGGCTGAGAAGGTGATCTGCGAGCCGCGGTCCTCCAGGATGTCGCCCCAGGTCTCGGATTCCCAGAGCCCGAGACGACGGGCCTCACCCTCGACGGCAGCGAGCGCGCGGGACTTCTGGTCGTCCGTGAGCGAGCGCTTGTAGACGGTGACGACCTCATCCTCGGTGAGGCGGTAGTACTGGGTGCCGCAGGTGGGCAGGAGGTGCATCCGCGAGCGGGCGGCGGGGGAGGCATCCGGAAGACGGTCGACGACCTGCGTCGTGAACTGAGCCAGCTGGCCGCCAGAGATGATCGCGACCTCGACCCGTTCGGCCAGGGCGATGAGCAGCTCGCCGATGCGCGGATCGATCTTGCTCTTCGACGGAGCGAGGGTGTCGTCGAGGTCGAAGGCGACGAGAAGCGGCGAGTTGCTGTCAGCCAAGGCATCCGTCCTTTCATGCGAGAGGCTCCGCCTTCCGGCGGAGCCTCTCTGATGTCGGGGTGACAGGATTTGAACCTGCGGCCTCTTCGTCCCGAACGAAGCGCGCTACCAAGCTGCGCCACACCCCGTTTGACAACCCCATGAGTCTACCTGATCACGGGCCGTGCTCCGAACCGGGGTCGACGGGACGCGACGATCGCGATGCCGATGCTGAGCAGTCCGATGGCGATCGCGGCGGGCCCGCGGACGCCGGCGGTATCCGTTCCCGTCGCGGCGAGCGCGGCCGGCGGCGGAGTCGCGAGCTGACCTGCGCGGCGGGAGCAGCGGTCTCCGACGGCGGGGACGGCGGGGGCGTCGGCGCGACGGAAGGGGGCGTGACGACGGCGACCTGCGACGGCTCGCCGAAGCGCTCGGCCCAGACGAAGTCCGGCCCGGTGTGGGCGACGACCGCGGCGACCTGGTCGGCGGCGCTCACGCTCCACACCGCTGTGTAGAAGCCCGGTGCGGTCATCTGCCACGGGGAGGTGACGGTGTACGGCGTCCGTCGGACCGATGAGCGGATCGGTCGTCACACGCAGCGTGCCGACGACGGATGCCTCGGCAGGGAGTGCCGAGCCGGGTACCGGCTGCACATCGGTGCGATAGACCACTGCGCCGGCGGTCACCGGCAGGTACGACCCGTCCTCGGCCCGCGGCCATGAACCCGGCTCCGCAGCGAAGGTCACCTCGTCGACGTACGGACCGCCCGCCGTCTCTCGCGCGGGCACCCGCGTCGAGATGCTCGGCGAGAACGGCGGGACGCGCGGGGCGGCGTCGGCTCCCGCGACCTCGAACTCGATCGCGCCGGCAGGGCCGGCTGTCTGCTGACCACCCGGCGTCGTGTAGTGGCGCACCGCAGCGGGAAGGCCGGCGCGGAAGCGCCCGGTGCCGCTCACCGCGTACGCCCGTCCTTCTGCCGGCGGTGCGGTGCGGATCGAGTAGGTGCTTCCCACGGATGCCCCGTCGAGCGTGGGCGACCCGGAGTCGGTGAAGACGGCGTTCACGAGCGTCACCGTCCCGGTTGCGGCGCTCGTCGCGTCCACCCGCACCGTGCCGCTGCGGTGGTCGGCGGCATCCGTCGAGAACACCAGGCTTCCGCTCGCCGTGGTCGCGGTCGGCGCGGCCGGATGGCTTCGTCGTAGTACGCGACCGCACGCTCTTGCACAGCCCGATCATGCTGTGGCGCGAGCGCGGAGAGCGTCCAGTGGATGGCCTCCGCCAGCGAATCGCCTCGGTATCCGAAGGCATGGAGGGTCTCCTCGCGGTTCGCGATCGCCTTGACCGCCCATGCCACCGCGGCCGCCTGAACGGGATCCTGCGTCTGTCCGTAGCTCGACACGAGCAGGTTGATCCCGGCGAGCTGCTGGGGCGACAGTCCCGCGGCGGAGCCGCTGACCCCGTGGTCGGTGCTCGGTCCGGTCGGAGCGGGTGCGCCCGGAGTGATGCAGTAGGTGTGGACGCCGTCGATGAGCATCGAGCCGTGCCAGCCGTACGCCGAGATGGGCGCCCACGTGCCGAACCCCACGCCCCGCTCCGCCGCGTCGGCGCGCGGCGGCGCCACGACGTCGATGACCAGGAGCACGACGAGCCCCGCGAAGATCAGCACGTAGGCGGGCAGCGGGCAGGCGGACCAACAGCAGCCGCATGATCAGGGGTCGCGGTGTGGATCCAGAGGTGTTCGATGTTTCTTCGGCACACATCGAGATTGCGCGAGCGCCGGCCGGCGTCGGCCGCTGTCGGCCGGATCTGTGGACGAACGCCCGTGCCCGCGCGCTGGGGAGGAACCGAGGGTTCGCCCGCTACCCGCGGGGGACGAGCGTCAGCAGGGACGCCTCGGGCCGGCACGCGAAGCGCACGGGGGCGTAGATCGAGTGCCCGAGACCGGCGCTGACGTTCAGGGGCACGGTGCGCCCGTCGTGCGTCCACGTGCTGAGCCCGCGCGCCTGCTTCAGCGGGATGTCGCAGTTGGCGACGAGGGCGCCGAAGCCGGGCACACGGACTTGTCCGCCGTGGGTGTGGCCGGCGAAGACGGCGTCGGCGCCGAGATCGACGAAGTCGTCGAGCACGCGCCGGTACGGCGCGTGGGTCACGCCGATCGTGAGGTCGGCCGACTCGTTCGCCCGCAGGCTCCGAGAGCAGCCCGGGGAGCACCTCGAGCTTGTCCCACTCGCGATGGGCGTCGCTGACGCCGAAGGCGGCGATCCGGCGGCCGCGCGGCATCCAGCGCTCCGACACGATTGTTGAGGTCGAGCCAGCCGAGCTCGTCGGTCAGATAGTCGTCGAGCGCCTGGGTGTCGAGGGGCTCGGACGTGTGCTTCACCCTCGACGGCCCGGTGAAGTACTTCAGCGGGTTGCGGGGGGAGGGGGCGGCATGGTCGTTCGAACCGTGGACGAAGACGCCCGGGATGCCGCGCAGCGGGTCGAACGCCGCGCGCAGGCCGCGCAGCCCCTCGGGGTGGCCCATGTTGTCGCCGGTGTTGACGACGAGGTCGGGCTGGAGCTCGGCGAGGGCCGCGATCCACGCCTGCTTGCGTCGCTGCCACGGCGCCATGTGCGCGTCGGACAGGTGCAGGACGCGGATCGGCGCCGCTCCGGCGGCAAGGACCGGCACCTCATGGAAGCGGACGGTGAAGAGGTAGCGCTCGATGCCGATGCCCCAGATCGCGGCTCCCGCACCGACCGCCCCCACCGTGCCGAGCACGGTGAGGGCGGTGCGAGTTGCTGCAGGCGGCACTAGTCGTCGTCACCGTCGTCGCCAGGACCGCGGCCTCCACCGCCGCCGCAGACGGCGGCGGTGTAGTCGACGGCGATCGCCGTGTTGCGGTTCACGACGCTGCCGGCGCCGGGGTTGGTCGCGGTCGCGCGCGTCTGCAGCCCGCACCGGTGTCGGCGGTGCAGGTGCCGTCGCCGACGTTGCCGAAGCCCGCGCTGCGGAGGGCCTTCTTGGCGTCCTCGAGCGAGCGACCCGACACGTCGGGGACCGTGAGGCCCTCACCGTTGCTGGGGTTGATCGTGACGGTGCGTGCCACCGGCGACCTTGCCGGCGTCCGGGGTTCTGGGCGCCGACGACGCCCGCGGGCTGGTCGGAGTCGACCGGGCCGCCGACCTCGACCGTGAATCCGGCGTCGGTCAGCGTCTTCGTCGCCTGCTCGATCGTCTGGCCCACCACGTTCGGGAGGTCGGTCAGCTGCACCTTGATGAGGTCGTTGTCAGGGCTCGGCGAACTTGTCGCCGCCGTACGCGGCGTTGGCCGCGCCCTGAACGTCCCGCGTGATGCGGTAGCGGATGTCGGAGCAGCCGCACCCCGTTGTGCGAGGTCTTGAAGATGTCGCCACCGCCCTGGACGTTGCCCGCCCACGTCGCGGTCGCGACCTTGGTGCTGGACTCGACCAGCCACGACTGGAGCTCTTCGTGGGTACCCGTCTTGCCGATGAGCGGCATGCTGTCGCGCGGGCTTGCCGCCCGCGCCGGTTCCGCCGTTCATCACGCCCTGCAGCGCGTAGGCCGCGGTCGCCGCCACCTTCGGATCGAGCACCGGGCTGCACGTGCGCTCCGGCTTCGGCAGCTCGTTGCCGTCGGAATCGGTCACGCGGTCGATCACCTGCGGCTGGCAGTACATGCCGTTGTTGGCGACGGTGGCGTAGGCCTCGGCGATCGCGAGGGGCGACACGTTCTCGGTGCCGATGACGGCGTTGAGCGTGTTCATGTCGACCGGCTCGTTCTCGAAGGCGTCGATGACGCCCATCTTGGTGGCGACGTTCGCGATGTCGCAGTAGTCGAGCTTCTCGGCCATCGCCAGGTACCCCGTGTTCAGCGAGAGGCGGTGAACTGCATCGGCGTGCCCATGCGTCCGCGGTCGCCGCCGAAGTTGCCCGTGGGCTTCGGTTGCGCCAGTCGCCGGGTCCGTCCGCAGTAGGTCATCTTCTTGAAGATGCGGAGCGTGCCGTTGAGCGTCTCATTGACGGAGTGGCCCTTCTCGAGCCAGTCGAGAAGCGTGAAGAGCTTGAACGTCGATCCCGCGCTGAAGCCGGTCGAGGCGCCGAAGGTCTGGTCGCCGGCATACACCTGCGACGAGAAGTTCCAGTCCGGCGGCGTCGGCGGCATCCTCGCTGAACTTCGTGTTCTGCGCCATCGCGAGGACGCGTCCGGTGGTCGCTTCCACGCTGACCGTCGTTGATCCGAACCGCCCGACCGACGGCACGTTCGTCCCCTGCCGCATCTGGATGCTGGTCGGCGCGTACGTGGCCATGGCCTGCTCGGCCGGGCATCTGGATGCGCGGGTCGAGCGTCGTGTAGACGTTGAGTCCGCCGCGCTGCAGGGTGTCCTGGCGCGTCTTCCACGGTCTCACCGAACGCCGGGTCGTTGCAGGATGACGTACTTGACGTACTGGCAGAAATACGCGGCGCCTCCGGCGTTCGCGCAACCGGTCTTCGGCTCGACGACGTCGGGCGTGATCGGCCAGACGGCGGCCTCGACGTACTGTTCGCGCGTGATCTTGCCGTCGTCGAGCAGGCGGCTCAGCACGTAGAGCTGGCGCACCTTCGTCGACGTGTATCCGTCGGCGGCGGCGAGCTTCTGCTCCTCGGTGATCTCACCCGAGGCGACGAGATCATCCAGGACGCCGAGCTTCGCGCCCTCGTCGATCACACCGTCCGGTTCCTTGTTGAAGGTCGTTCCGTCGGAGCTGGTGATCGACCCGCCGGTCTTGTCGATGCGGTAGCTGTTCGGGTTCTGCACCATGCCGGCGAGCGTCGCCGCCTGCGCGACGGTGAGATTCGCGGCGGTGGTGTTGAAGTAGTGGCGCGCTGCGGCTTCGATGCCGTAGGTGATGCCGCCGAAGTTGGCGATGTTGAGGTAGCCGAGCAGGATGTCGTTCTTGGAGTACTTCTGCTCGAGCGCGATCGCGTAGCGCATCTCCTGCAGCTTGCGACTGTATCCCTCGGCGCCTTCGGCCGTCGTCGCCTCGACCCAGCAGTTGAGCAGCGCCTGATCGCGGCTGACCTTCTCCTTCGCGAGACCGGTCGCCTCGTCGATGACCACCTCGCCGGCGGCGTCGTCTCGTACTCCGTGGCGGCGTTCTGCTCGCACTTCTGGATCAGCACGTTCTTCACGTACTGCTGGCTGATCGACGAGCCGCCCTGCGTCTCCGCGGCGCCTCCCGCGTTGGACAGCAGCGCGCGCGTGGTTCCGATGAGGTCGATGCCGCCGTGCTGGTAGTAGCGCGGGTCTTCACTGGACAGCAGCGCGTCGTACATCACCGGGTTGATCTGATCGAAGTTGACCGGCGTGCGGTCCTGCTCGCAGGAACTGCGTCATCAGCTGCGGCTGCCCGCTCGCCGGGTCGGTGTAGTAGAAGTTGCTCGGAAGCATGAGCTTGTCGATCTCGAGCGAGCTCGGCAGATTGTCGAACATCGTGATCGCGCGCTCGGCCGCAGTGCTCGTGATCGCGACCGCGGGGGTGACGGTCGCTGCGATGAGGACACCGGCTGCGGCGCTGAGGCCGACGAGCCCGGCGAGGCCGCCGAGCACACCTGTGGCCGTGCGTTTGGTATCAGGCATAGGGTTGATCGTAGGGGAGATACCTGGGCGATTCCCTCAGAGACGTGCGCCCACCGAGGTGTTTCCCAGCCTTCACCTGCCGTCCTTTCCGCATACCCGAGGAGTCGCGATGACGACGTGGGAGTACCTCACCACGCCCCTGCTGATCCACAACACCGCCGCGATCCTCAACAACTGGGGCAAGCAGGGCTGGGAGCTCGTCCAGGTCGTTCCCGGCCCCGAGGGGGGCCTCGTCGCCTACTTCAAGCGCCCGTCCGGCGGCGGGCAGCAGAACGCGGGACTGGATGCCGCGGCCCAGGCCGCCCAGCAGTTCGAGGGGGCGTGACCATGAGCGTGAGCGACCGTCTCGCCGAACTCGGCATCGCCCTTCCCGGGGTCGTCCCGCCCGTCGCGGCCTACGTGCCCGCGAAGGCGCACGGCGACCTCGTCTACACCGCCGGCCAGCTGCCGATGGTCTCGGGTGCCCTCCCCGCGACGGGCAAGGTCGGGGAAGGCGAAGGCCTCGTCCCCGCGGATGACGCGAAGGGATACGCCCGTCAGAGCGCCCTCAACGCCATCGCCGCCGCAGCGGCCGCCGTCGGCGGGGTGGACCGCCTCACCGGCGTGGTGAAGGTCACCGGGTTCGTGGCGTCCGTCCCCGAGTTCACGGGGCAGCCCGGCGTCATCAACGGCGCCAGCGAGGTGCTCGGCGACATCTTCGGCGACGCCGGCACGCACGCACGCTCCGCCGTCGGCGTCCCGGTCCTGCCGCTCGACGCCCCCGTCGAGGTCGAGGTCGTCTTCTGCTACGAGTAGCCTCGCGACCCGGATCCCGGTCCGATCGCGAACGCAGAGCGGATGCCGCAGCCCAGGGCTGCGGCATCCGCTGTCTCGACGTCGCCGGCGCTCTCGGCGGACGCCCGAGTAGACCGCCGCTCTACTTGACCTGGGCCGAGATCACGGACATGACGGCCGTGTCCGCGAGCGTGGTCGTGTCGCCGACCTCGCGGCCTTCGGCGACGTCGCGGAGGAGGCGGCGCATGATCTTGCCGGAGCGGGTCTTGGGCAGTTCGCCCACGATGTAGATGTCGCGCGGGCGGGCGATCGGGCCGATCTGCTCGCCGACCCACTGCCGCAGCATCGGTCCGAAGCCATCGACGCGGTTCTCGTCGAGATGCGACTGCTTGATGATGACGAATGCGACCACGGCCTGACCTGTGGTCTCGTCGGACGCGCCGACCACGGCGGCCTCGGCGACCGCCTCGTTGCCGACCAGCGCCGACTCGATCTCGGTGGTCGACAGGCGGTGCCCCGACACGTTCATGACGTCGTCGACGCGGCCGAGCAGCCACACGTCGCCGTCGTCGTCGAGGCGTGCCCCGTCGCCGGCGAAGTAGTAGCCCTGCTTCTGGAACTTCTCCCAGTACGTCTCGACGAAGCGCTCCGGGTCGCCCCAGATGCCCCGCAGCATCGACGGCCACGGCTCGGTGACGACGAGGAGGCCGCCGTTGCCGTTGCCGACGTGCGTGCCGTCCTCGTCGACGACGTCGATCGAGATGCCCGGAAGCGGCACCTGCGCCGCGCCCGGCTTCGTCTCCGTGACGCCCGGGAGGGCCGAGATCATGATCGAGCCCGTCTCGGTCTGCCACCAGGTGTCGACGATCGGCGCCGTCTTGCCGCCGATGATCTTGCGGTACCACATCCACGCCTCGGGGTTGATGGGCTCGCCCACCGAGCCGAGGAGGCGCAACGACGACAGGTCGAACTTCTGGGGGATGGCGCGGCCGAGCTTCATGAACGAGCGGATCGCGGTCGGCGCCGTGTAGAGCACCGTGACCCCGTACTTCTCGACGATCTCCCACCAGCGACCCGGGTGCGGGGCATCCGGCGTGCCCTCGTACAGCACCTGGGTCGCGCCGTTGGCGAGCGGACCGTAGGTGACGTACGAGTGGCCGGTGACCCAGCCGATGTCGGCGGTGCACCAGTAGACGTCGGTCTCGGGGTGGATGTCGTGCACGACCTTGTTGGTGAAGGCCGACTGGGTGAGGTAGCCGCCGGAGGTGTGGAGGATGCCCTTGGGCTTTCCGGTGGTTCCCGACGTGTAGAGGATGAACAGCGGATTCTCGGCCGGGAAGGCCTGCGCCTCGTGCTCGCCGGACGCGGCGGGGACGACATCGTGCCACCACAGGTCGCGGCCGTCGGTCCAGTCGACCTCGTTGTCGCCGCGCTTGACGACGAGGACGTGCTCGACCGTCTCCTGAACGCCGGGCCCCGGTCGCCGAGCGCCATGTCGACGGCCGGCTTGAGCGGCGAGACCTTGCCCTTGCGGTAACCGCCGTCGGCGGTGATCACGAGCTTGGCGCCGGCGTCGTCGATGCGGGCGCGCAGGCTGTCGGCCGAGAAGCCGCCGAACACGACGGAGTGGATGGCGCCGATGCGCGCGACCGCCAGCATCGAGGCGACCGCCTCCGGGATCATCGGCAGGTAGATCGCGACGCGGTCGCCCTGACCGATCCCGAGCCCCTCGAGGACGTTCGCGAGGCGCTTGACCTCGTCGGTGAGCTCGGCATAGGTGACGCGGCGCTCGTCGCCGGGTTCGCCCTCCCACAGCAGCGCGACGCGGTCGCCGTTGCCCGCCTCGACATGGCGGTCGAGGCAGTTGTAGGCGACGTTGAGCTCGCCGTCGGCGAACCACTGGGCGAACGGCGGGTTCGACCAGTCCAGCACCTCGGTGAAAGGGCGTGTGCCAGTGGAGATCGCGCGCCTGTTCGGCCCAGAAGCCGAGCCGATCCGTCTTCGCCCGCTCGTAGAGCTCGGCGGTGGCGACCGCGTTGTCGGCGAAATCGTCGGTCGGCGCGAAGCGTCGATCCTCGGTCAGCAGGTGGTCGATCTGGCTGCTGCCGGACTGTGTGAGGGGGGACTGTTCGCTCATGGGGCGCGCTCCTTTGCGGGCTGGAGGAAGGCCGACGGCTGCCGGCGAGTCTGCCAGGAAATGTACTCAGCAGGGCCGGAGCCGGCTACCCCCGATAGTGGGTAGCGCCCGCAATATTGGACTCGACCGATATATCAGTGAGAATCCTCTCCTTTTCGTTTTGTGAGGGACCCTTACCTCGCATATGCTGACCGTTGGCCGAACATCGATTCTGGCATTGCGGCGCCCGACGTCACCCCCCGAATTCGGGCCCGCGCTTGGCGGCATCCCATTCCCCCCATGGGATGCCGCCTCTCTTTTCTGGGAGCGGTCCCGTTGCGGCACCGTGACGTCGGTTCCTCCCCAGGCCGGCTTCTGCGCCGCTCATCCACGGATCGGCCGGCACGACCGGTGCTCCGTGCGCGGCGCTCCTAGCGTCGAGGCATGTCCGCGCCATTCGTCGCCCATCCCCGCGCCGGGGTGTCCGCCGCTGCGGCGGCGAAGGAGCGAGGGGATGCCGCGACCCGCCCGCCGGCGGGCACGCCCAGGCGCAGACCGGGTCGGTGTCGCGGCGCGCGTGGCGGGCGGCGGCGTCGGTCAGGCGGCGGCCATGGCGCGCGTCCCGGGAGCAGACCTGCCGGCCGGGCGGGCGACGCCCGCTTCCGCGGAAGGCCGATCGCGACAGGCATGGGTGCCGCTGCGGGTCGACGCGCCCGCCCGGACGGCTGTTGCCGGCCCCCGCGAGCGTCCGGACGTCCTGGGGGAGGCCGCCCAGCGCGGGAGCGGTATGCAGCCACGCGACCGCCGATCCGCTCCGCCGGTGGCCCGGATGCCAGTGGAGCGGCATCCGTCACTCGCGCCGTTCGCGGCATATCTCGACGATCCCGACGTCACCGACCTGTTCGTCAACGGCGCTGATGGGCTGTTCGTCGATCGCGGCGCCGGGGTCGTCCCGGCGCCGCGAATGGCGTGCCACAGAACAAGAGGTGCGTGATCTCGCCGTGGCCCTGATCGGGGCGGGCGGGCGTCACATCGACGACGCGTCGCCGTGCGTCGACGTCCGGCTGGAGGGTGGCATCCGTGTGCACGCGGTGCTGCCTCCCATCGCACCGGAGGGGACGGTGCTGTCGATCCGCGTGCCCCGCAGCTCGGACGTCGCGACGCTCGACGATCTGGCGCGCACCGGCATGTTCGGCGACAGCGTGCGCCGCCGGCTCGGCGAGGCGATCGCCGGGAGGGTGAACCTGCTGGTCTCCGGGGCGGCGGGCGCGGGCAAGACGACGCTCCTCGCCGCGCTGCTCGCGTGAGGCGCCCGCACACGAGCGGATCGTCACCATCGAAGACGTCGCCGAGCTGCGCATCGCGCATCCCCATCACGTCCGTCTCGAGGCGCGACAGCCCAACATCGAGGGCACGGGCGGCATCGGCCTGGCGCGGCTGGTGCGCGAAGCGCTGCGCATGCGCCCCGACCGGCTGGTGGTCGGCGAGTGCCGTGGCGACGAGGTGCGGGAGCTGCTCTCGGCACTCAACACCGGCCACGACGGCGGCGCAGGCACGGTGCACGCGAACAGCCTGCACGACGTGCCGGCGCGGCTCGAGGCGCTCGGCGCCCTGGCGGGGCTCGACGATCGTGCGCTCGCCCGCCAGGCGGCGAGCGCGATCGGACTCGTGCTGCACGTCGAACGCGGCGCGAACGGCGCGCGTCGCGTCGCGGCGGCCGGGCGTCCGGTGGTCGGCGACGATGGCCGGCTCGTGATCGAGGAGGCGCGATGGGACGCGGAATGACGAAGCGCCGCCTGCGCCATGCGGGACGCGCGGACGGGTCCGGCGCCGTCGCTTCGCGCCGGCGGTCGCTGCCGATGCCCAAGCGGTCGTCCTCCTCGCCGACGGCCGACGTCGCCGAGACGGTGCTGCGGCTCGCGGTGCTGCTGCAGGCCGGGGTGTCTCCGGCGCGGGCGTGGGAGCATCTCGCGCACAGCGGGGATCCGGCGGCCGTGCACGTGGCGTCGTCGATCGGCGAAGGGATGCCGCTGCCACAGGCGATCGCGACTGCAGGGCCGGGCGCCTGGCGTGAAGTCGGGATCGCCTGCCAGGTCGCGCTGGTCGTCGGAGCGCCGCTCGCGGACTGCCTTCGCGGGCTGGCGGTCGCGCTGCGCGACGCTCACGAGGCCGCCGACGACGTCCGCGTCGCGCTTGCTGAGCCCGCGGGCACGGCGCGTCTCATGAGTTGGCTGCCGCTGGTCGCCGTCGGGCTGGGCGCCGCGCTCGGCTTCGACACGTTCGGGACCCTGTTCACGAACCCGCTGGGTCTCGCCTGCCTCGCCGGCGGCGCCGTTCTCATCGTCGTCGCACAACGCTGGACGGCCCGGCTGGTCCGCAGCGCGCAGACCGCCGGCGACGTGCCCGGCCTCGATGCCGAGCTGATCGCGATCGCCCTGACCGGCGGCGTCTCGATCGATCGCGCGCGCACTGTCGTGCGTGATGCCCGCGCGCTGCGCGGCGCGGAGCAACGCACCGACGGACCGGCGGGATGCGCCGGACCGGGCAGACGCTGCCGCTCAGGTCGGCGAGAGCGACGAGGTGGATGCCGTGCTGGCGCTTTCGCAGAGCGCCGGTGTGCCGGCGGTCGAACTGCTGCGCGCCTCGGCAGCTCACGCGCGCCACCGCGCCCGCATCGACGGACGACTGCGGGTCGCCCGGCTCTCCTCGCGGCTGCTCCTCCCGCTCGGCGTCTGCACGCTGCCCGCGTTCCTCCTCCTCGGAGTGGCCCCGATGATGCTGAGCGTCATGTCGACGATGTCGGTCTCGCTGTGACGGCCGCCGCGCTGTACGCCGCATACCGGCTTCCCGCGAGATCGCCATCGCGCGGCTCACGCCCGCGTCGTCGCGACCGTACCCCAGACCGTGCCCGCACACCCCTTCCATCGAACGGAGAACCACATGTCCTTCCCCTGGTCCACCACGTCCGTGCCGCGCCTCACCCGTCGTCGCGCCGAGCGTCTCTTCCTCCCCCGGGCGCCGATCGCGAACTGGCCGACGATGCCGGTGCGGCAACCGCGGAGTACGCCATCGCGACGATGGCGGCGGTGGCCTTCGCCGGCCTCCTGGTCGTGATCATGCGCAGCGACGAGGTGCGCGGCATCCTCACCGAACTCGTGCGCCGCGCGCTCACGGTGGCATGACGCGTCCGCGGCTGGGCGACGACCAGCGCCTAGCGGCCCGGTGCCGACCAGCGCCTGCGGCCCGGTGCCGACAGCGGCGCGGTCGTCGCCGAGTTCGCGGTCGCGCTGCCCGCCATCGTGCTGGTGCTCGTCCTCGGCGTCGGGGCGCTCGCCGGAGCGGCACGCCAGGTGCGGCTGCAGGACGCCGTCGCGGATGCCGCACGGCTGAGCGCCCGCGGCGAGTCCGATCAGCGGGCGCGTGACGCCGTGTCGGCGGCGGTGGCGGGGGCATCCGTGGAGATCGCCCCGCGCGGCGATCTGGTGTGCGTGAGCGCATCGGCATCCGCCCTCTTCGGCTTCCGGATCGAGGCCACCGGCTGCGCCCTGGGCGGCGGACTGTGAGGGCGGCGTGGCGGTGACCCGCGCGCCGGCTCGTCCGCCGGGCATCGTCGCAGATGCCGCGCCACGCGGACCGAGCATGATGCCGCTCGGCCCGGAGCCGCGCGTTCGCGCCGCCCCGGTGGCCGCACGGACGGCGGCGGCGCCTGATGCCGGGAACCATGGCCGTCACCGGTATCGTGGCCGCCGCAGCACTCCTCGCGTCCGGCCTCGCGATGGTGGGAGCTGCGGCCGTCGCGGGGCAGCGTCTCGCGTCGGCTGCGGACGCCGGCGCGCTGGCGGCCGCGGATGCGGCGTCCGGCGCGGTCCCCGGCATCCCGTGCGCCCGTGCGGCGGAGGTCGCGGGCACGTTCGGAGCGGTCGTGGACGCCTGCGATCTCGACGAACTGGTCGCGACGATCACCGTCTCGCTGCAGCTCGGACCGGTCACCGCGCGCACCTCGGCCCGCGCGGGGCCGCCGCCCTGATCCGGACTCACAGCGCCCGTACCGATAACTGGCGTGTATGGTTTGCGTCGAAGAAAGGACGCCCCCGTTGGCAGAAGGCAAGAAGCTCGTCATCGTCGAGTCACCGACGAAGATGAAGTCGATCCAGGGGTATCTCGGCGACGGCTACGAGGTGCTGAGCTCGGTCGGCCACATCCGCGACCTCGCGGACAAGCGCGACATCCCGGCAGACAAGAAGCAGGCGTACGGGAAGTACTCGATCGACGTCGAGAACGGCTTCGACCCCTATTACGTCGAGAGCGAGCGCGGCAAGAAGACCGTCGCCGAACTCAAGCGCGCGCTGAAGGGGGCGGACGAGCTCCTGCTCGCCACCGATGAAGACCGCGAAGGCGAAGCCATCGCGTGGCACCTGCTGCAGACGCTGAAGCCCAAGGTGCCGGTCAAGCGCATGGTGTTCCACGAGATCACCAAGGACGCCATCCAGGCCGCGGTCGGCAACACGCGCGAGCTCGACCTCGCGCTCGTCGACGCCCAGGAGACCCGCCGCATCCTCGACCGCCTGTACGGCTGGGACGTCAGCCCCGTGCTCTGGTTCAAGGTGCAGCAGGGCACGTCGGCCGGGCGCGTCCAGTCCGCCGCGACGCGGCTCGTCGTCGATCGCGAACGCGAGCGGATGGCGTTCGTGTCGGCGTCCTACTGGGACATCGAGGCGCTCGCCGCACCCAACCGCCCGCAGGGCATCGACGAGTCGTTCTCGACGCGTCTGGCGCGCGTCGACGGCGCCGTGCTCGCCCGCGGCACCGACTTCGACGACAAGGGCCAGCTGAAGAAGGCCGTGGTCGTGCTCGACGAGGCGCAGGTGCGCGAGCTCGCCGCCGCGATCGAAGCGGCGGCCGAGGCATCCGTCACCGCCCTCGAGTCCAAGCCCGGAACCCGCAGCCCCAAGCCCCCCTTCACGACCTCGACCCTTCAGCAGGAGGCCGGTCGCAAGCTCTCGATGAGCGCCAAGCACGCCATGGGCGTCGCACAGCGGCTCTACGAGAAGGGGTACATCACTTATATGCGCACCGACTCGACCGCGCTGTCGACGCAGGCCATCCAGGCCGCGCGTGAGCAGGCGGTCGCGATGTACGGTGCCGCGTCCGTGCCGCTCAACCCGCGCACCTACCGCAACAACAGCAAGAACGCGCAGGAGGCGCACGAGGCGGTCCGCCCGTCGGGTGAGACGTTCCGCACGCCCTCCGAGGTCTCGGGCCAGCTCGACCGCGACGAGCTGCGTCTGTACGACCTCATCTGGAAGCGCACGATGGCCAGCCAGATGTCCGACGCGAAGTACGAGACCACCACCGTGACCCTCGAGGTCGCGGCGGGCGATCGTCGTGCCGAGTTCACGGCATCCGGAACCGTCTACACGTTCAAGGGCTTCCTCGAGGCGTACGAAGAGGGCCGTGACGAGAAGCGCAGCGACGCCGACAAGTCCGACGACCAGGCGCTTCCCGCGATGGCCGTGGGCGACGTGCTGCGCCTGCGCGACGTCGAGCCGAAGGGGCACTCCACGAGCCCCAAGCCCCGCTACACCGAGGCGAGCCTCGTCAAGGCGCTCGAGGAGAAGGGCATCGGACGCCCCTCGACCTTCGCGAGCATCATCGACGTGATCCTGAACCGCGGCTACGTCACCAAGCGCGGTCAGGCGCTGATCCCGAGCTGGCTCGCGTTCAGCGTCGTGCGCCTGCTCGAGCAGCACTTCGCCGACCTGGTCGACTACGACTTCACCGCGGCGCTCGAGGACGACCTCGACGCGATCGCGCGTGGCGAGCAGAAGCGCCAGGACTGGCTGAAGGACTTCTACTTCGGCTCCGACGACCAGGTGGGCCTTCGCAACATCGTCGACAACCTCGGCGAGATCGACGCCCGCGCGCTCAACTCGACGCCGATCGGCGACGTCGCCACGCTCCGGTTCGGCAAGTACGGCCCCTACCTCGAGGTGCCCGACAAGGAGAATCCGGATGCCGAGCCCCGCCGCGTCAACATCCCCGAGGACCTCGCCCCCGACGAGCTGACCCCGGCGCGCGCGCAGGAGCTCATCGACGCCCCGGTCGCGGGCGATCGCGTGCTGGGGGAGAACCCCGCGAACGGCAAGCTCGTGGTCGTGAAGGACGGCCGCTTCGGCCCGTACGTGCAGGAGACCGACCCGCCCGCGGCGGAAGAGGTCGACGAGGCGACCGGCGAGGTCGTCGCGGTCGCCGAGCCCGAGCCGGCGCCGAAGAAGCGCGGCGCCAAGAAGGAGGCGGCGCCCAAGCCGCGCACGGCGTCGCTCTTCAAGTCGATGTCGGTCGACACCATCGACCTCGACACGGCGCTGCAGCTGCTCGACCTTCCGCGCACCGTCGGCATCGACCCCGAGACCCAGACGCCGATCACCGCGCAGAACGGCCGCTACGGGCCCTACCTCAAGAAGGGCACCGACTCCCGCACGCTGCAGAGCGAGCAGCAGATCTTCGACATCACGCTCGAAGAGGCGCTCGCGGTCTACGCGCAGCCGAAGTACGGCGCGCGCGGCGCGAGCTCCGCCCTCAAGGAGTTCGAGGCCGACCCGACCAGCGGCAAGGCGATCAAGCTCAAGGACGGCCGCTTCGGGCCGTACGTCACCGACGGCGAGACGAACGCGACGATCCCGCGCGGCGAGGACGCGATGGAGATCACGTTCGAGCGCGCCGTGCAGCTGCTGGCCGACAAGCGGGCGAAGGGTCCGGCGAAGCGCCCCGCGCGGCGCACGACCACGACCCGCAAGCCCGCGGCGAAGAAGTGACGGCGGACCCGGCCCCGCGATCCGCGCCCGCCGAGGGCCGACCGGCCGCCACCGGGCTGTTCGTCACGTTCGAGGGCGGTGACGGCGTCGGCAAGACCACCCAGGCGGCGCTTCTCGAGGAATGGCTGACGGATGCCGGCCGCACCGTCGTGCGCACCCGCGAGCCCGGCGGCACCGAGGTCGGGGTGCTCATCCGCGACATCGTGCTGCACCATCGAGGCGAGGTCGCCCCTCGCGCCGAAGCGCTGCTGTACGCCGCCGACCGGGCCCACCACATCGAGACCCTCGTGCGCCCGGCCCTCGCCCGGGGCGAGGTCGTGATCCAGGACCGCTACCTCGACTCGTCGGTCGCCTACCAGGGAGCCGGGCGCGTGCTCGGCCGCGACGAGGTGCGCGACCTCTCGCTGTGGGCGACGGAGGGCCTGCTTCCCGACGTCACCGTGCTCCTGGACCTCGACCCGGCGACGGCCCGCGCGCGGCTCGACGCCGACGACAAGCCCTTCGACCGGCTCGAGGCCGAGAAGGAGCACTTCCACGCGCGCGTGCGGGCGGAGTTCCTCTCCCTCGCCGATGCCGAGCCCGGCCGCTTCCTCGTGCTGGACGCGTCCCGGCCGGCCGACGAGCTCGCCGCCGCCGTGCGCGAGCGGTCGCGCAGACCTGCTCGGCTCCGCACCGGCGTAGCCGGATCCCGCGCGCGCCCGCCCCGGCGTAGCCCGCCCCGCGGGGCGGGCGCCGGCCCTGCGTGCAGGCCCCGGGCTCGCGCAGGCCACGGGGTAGGAGGTCTGCCGCGGATCGTCCTGCCTTCGCCACATCCCTGACCTCGAGACGTGATCGCCGCGGGCTGTCGACCGAGGCGCGCGCTGTCGGCCCCCGCGGTTAGGCTGGGCGGGATGGATGCCGCGACCCTGCCCGCCAGCGCGAACGAGCGCGACGCGCGCGACGCCGTGGGTGGCGAAGCAGCGGTGCCGTGGGGCGACGTCTGGGGGCAGCCGGAGGCGGTCGCGGCACTGCAGGAGGCGGCATCCGATCCCGCCTCGATGACCCACGCGTGGCTCATCACCGGCCCTCCCGGCTCGGGCCGTTCCACGCTGGCGCACGCGTTCGCGGCGGCGCTCATCGCCGAGCCGGGCGATGAGCGGGCGATGCAGCAGGTGCTGGCCGGCACCCACCCCGATCTCACGGCGCTGCGCACCGAGGGCGTCATCATCTCGATCAAGGACGCCCGTGCGCTCGTGGAGCGCTCGTACTTCTCGCCCTCGCTCGGCCGGTACCGCGTCATCGTCATGGAAGACGCCGACCGCATGGCCGAGCGCACCTCGAACGTGCTGCTGAAGGCGCTCGAAGAGCCTCCCGAGCGCACCGTGTGGGTGCTCTGCGCGCCGAGCGATGCCGACCTCCTGCCCACGATCCGCTCCCGCGTGCGCACCCTGCGACTGCGCGAGCCCGACATCGCCGACGTGGCCGACCTGATCGTGCGGCGCAGCGGCGTCGATCCGGTGATCGCCGAGCAGTCCGCCCGGCACGCGCAGCGTCACATCGGCATGGCCCAGCGGCTGGCGACGGATGCCGCAGCCCGCGCGCGCCGCGACGCCACCCTGCGAGGGGTGCTGGCCGTGCGCGGGGTCGGGGACGCGGTCGAGGTGGCCGGCGCGATCGTCTCGGCGGCGACCGATGACGCCAAGGCGCTCACGGCCGAACGCGACGAGGCCGAGCGCTCGTCGCTCCTGCGCACCCTCGGCATCGCCGAGGGCGCGGCGATCCCGCCGGCGGTGCGCTCGCAGCTCTCGGCGCTCGAGGACGAGCAGAAGCGCCGGGCCACGCGCAGTCTGCGCGACGGCATCGATCGCGTGCTGACCGACCTGGAGTCGATGTTCCGCGACGTGCTGATGCTGCAGTTCGGCCGGGACGCCGTGCTCATCAACCGGGAACTCGAGTCCGACCTGCGCGCGCTCGCCGCGGCGTGGACGCCCGAGCGCACCCTGACGGTCGTCGACCGCATCGGCGTCACCCGTGAGAACCTCGAACTCAACGCCGCCCCCGCACTCGCCCTCGAGAGCATGCTCGTCACCGTCGCGAGCGGAAGGATCCCGTGAACACGACCCGCCCCCGCCGACCCGGCTCTTCGCAGTCCGGCAGGCTCGGCATCAGGACGAAGGCGGTGGCCGTCGTGGCCGGCCTCGTCGCGGCATCCGTCGCCCTGAGCGGCTGCCTCTCGAGCATGATCCCCGATGCGGCGCCCCGCCCCACCACGAGCAAGACGGCCGACACCGACGGCGTGCCGGCCGAGCTCCTGCCGTACTACGAGCAGACGCTGGACTGGAGCTCCTGCAGCGGCGACTTCGACTGCGCCACCGTCGCGGCACCGCTGGACTGGTCGGATCCGTCGAAGGGCGACATCGAGCTCTCGCTGATCCGCAGTCGCGCCGAGGGCGGCGGCGAGCCCATCGGGTCCCTTCTGACCAATCCCGGCGGGCCCGGGTCCAGCGGAGTGGCGCTGATCCGCGACTCGGTGTCGTTCGCGGTGAGCGACCCGGTGCGCCAGGAGTTCGATGTCATCGGCTTCGACCCCCGCGGCGTCGGCGAGTCGACCGCCGTGACGTGCTACGACGCGGCGGACATGGACGCGTACCTGTTCGACATCCCCGCAGAACGCGCGCGGCACGGATGCCTGGACCGACGAACTGCTCGCCCGCCACACGGCGTTCGGCGAGGCGTGCGAGGCGAACAGCGACGGCATCCTCCCCTACATCACGACCGACAACTCGGCGCGCGACATGGACATGATGCGCGCCGTGCTGGGCGACGAGCAGCTGAACTACCTGGGCTACTCGTACGGCACGTTCCTCGGTGCGACCTACGCCAAGCTGTTCCCCGAGAAGGTCGGACGCCTCGTGCTGGACGGCGCCATCGATCCGTCGATTCCGGGACTGGATGTCGGCATCACGCAGGGCGATCGGCTTCGAGTCGGCGCTGCGCGCCTATATGGCCGACTGCCTGAACGACGACGAGTGCCCGTTCCGCGGGAGCGTCGACCAGGCGATGACCGATCTCGGCACGCTCCTCGCGACGGTCGACAGCGATCCCATCCGCAACGCGGACGGCCGCATGCTCGGCGCCGACTCGCTCATGACCACGATCGTCTCGGCGCTGTACTCGCAGGAGAGCTGGAGCTACCTCACCATGGCGCTCACCGAGGTTCTCCAGGGCAACGCCGACCTCGCGTTCCAGCTGGCCGACTTCTACTACAACCGGCAGGACGGCGCGTACCTCGACAACTCCACCGAGGCTTTCCGCGCGTACAACTGCATGGACTATCCGCGTGGACGCCACCGAGCAGCAGCAGGCCGATGCCCAGGCGCTTCTGGAAGCCGAGGCGCCGACCGTCGCGCCGTACTGGAGCGGCCCGGATCCCTGCGAGGTCTGGCCGTACCCGGCGACCGGCGTCCGCGAGCGCATCACCGCCGAGGGCGCCGCCCCGATCGTCGTCGTGGGCACGACGAACGATCCTGCGACCCCGTACGAGTGGTCGGTGTCGCTGGCCGAGCAGCTGTCGTCCGGCGTCCTGGTGACCCGTGTCGGCGAGGGACACACCGGCTACAACAAGGGCAACGCGTGCGTGGACTCCGCCGTCGAGACCTACCTGCTCGACGGCACCCCGCCCGAGGACGGCCTGCGCTGCGAGTGAACCCGACGCATGGAGAAGCGGATGCCGCAGCACGCGGCATCCGCTTTCTCACGGCGGCGGCACCGCCCCCGCGGTCAGCGCCGCAGCACGCGACGGGCGAGCGCGTTGCCGATGAACTGCACGGCCTGGACGATCACGATGATGACGAGCACCGCCGCCCACGTGACCCACGGGTTGAACTGCTTGAAGCCGTAGACGATCGCGAACTCGCCGAGCCCGCCGGCCGCCACCGCGCCGGCGATGGCCGTCATGTCGACGAGCGCGACGACGATGAACGTGTAGCCGAGGATCAGCGGTCCCAGTGCTTCGCGGGGGAGCAGGCGCAGGAGGATGCGCGACCGGCTCGCGCCGGTGGCCCGGGCCGCCTCGATCACACCGGGGCGCACGGTCAGCAGGTTCTGCTCGACGATGCGGCTGATCGCGAACAGCGACGCGATGGTGATCGCGAAGATGCCGAACTCGGGACCGATCCCCGGGATGCCGAGGCTGCGGGCGATCGGCTGCACCGCGGCGAGCAGGATCACGAAGGGGATCGGCCGGAAGAAGTTCACGATCACGTTGATGGTCCCGAACAGGAACCGGTTCGGGAAGAGGCTCCCCGGCCGCGTCGCGTAGAGCGCCAAGCCGACGAACAGGCCCGCGATGCCGCCGAACACGAGGCTCAGCGACACCACGTACAGGGTCTCGGCCGTTGCGGCCCAGAGCTCGGGAAGCAGATCGACGAGCCTATCCACGGGCGTCCTCCTCGATGAGCGGCGCGAACGCCGATGCGGCGTCGATCGCCTGCTGCACGGCATCCGGCTCTCCGGTCAGCGCCAGGGTGAGGTGCCCGAACACGCGCCCGGCGATGTCGTTGATCCCGCCGTGGATGAGCTCGAACCGCACGCCGTGCGACGAGAGCGCGGCGAACACGTCGGCCTGGGTGACGTCGCCCTCGCGCACGGTGAACGTCACGATCCGCCCCGGGTGGCGATCCTGCAGCGTGCGCAGCTGGTCGCCGACGGGCACGTCCTCGATGATGCTGGCGACGAACCTGCGTGTCGCCGCGTGCCGGGGCGCCGAAAGCACGTCGAAGACGGCGCCGCTCTCGATGATGCGGCCGTTCTCCATCACGACGACCCGGTCGGCGAGCGTGCGGATGACGTCCATCTCGTGCGTGATGACGAGGATCGTGACGCCGAGCTCCGCGTTGATGCGTGCGAGGAGCGCGAGCACCTCCTGCGTGGTGTCGGGGTCGAGGGCGCTGGTCGCCTCGTCGGCGAGCAGGATCCGCGGGCTCGTCGCGAGGGCGCGGGCGATGCCGACGCGCTGCTTCTGCCCGCCGGAGAGCTGCTCGGGGTAGCTGCGCGCCTTGTCGGCGAGTCCGACGAAGCGCAGCAGCTCATCGACGCGCGCCGCGATCTCGGCCCGCGGGCGACCGGCGACCTCGAGCGGGTAGGCGACGTTCTTCGCCACGGTGCGCGAGTCGAAGAGGTTGAACTGCTGGAAGATCATGCCGATGTCGCCGCGCAGTTCGCGCAGCTCGCGCTCGCGAAGGCGCGTGATGTCGCGGCCGTCGATCTCGACGGTGCCGGCGGTCGGCGTCTCCAGCGCGTTCACCAGGCGCAGCACGGTGCTCTTGCCGGCGCCGGAGTAGCCGATGATGCCGCACACCTCGCCGGCCGCGACGTCGAGCGAGACGTCGTCGACGGCGACGATGGGCGGGGCGTCCTTGGCGGATGCCGGAAAGGTCTTGGTCACGCCGGTCAGGCGGATGAGGGTCATGAGTGCTCCTCGGCGGAACGCGCGTGTGCGGCCCGGGCGCACGAGGCGCCGGCGGGCCGCACAGGCGAGTGCCGCGGTGTGGCGGGCTTACGAGTTGGCGCGGATGTCGTCCTCGACGTCGGTGAGCGACGTGAGGAGCTCGTCGACGGGCGTCTTGACGAGCACGGCGGTGCCGCCCGACGCCTCGACGACGCCATCGAGCACGTCCTGCGTGTTCTGGTAGATCTCCACGAGCTTCAGGTACGTCGGGTTGTCGGCGTCCTCGGCCTTGGCCGCGAAGATGTTGATGTACGGGAACGCGCTCGGGTCGGACGGGTCGTCGGTGGCGATCGCATCCTCGAAGCTCAGGCCGGCGTCCTCGACGAAGTCGTTGTTGATGATCGCGGCCGCGACATCGGGGAGCGAGGTCGCGGTGAATGCGGCGTCGAGCGCCTCGACCTTCGACCTTCGACTCAGGGAGCACATCGGCGACGGTGGAGAACACCGAGCCGCCGTCCTCGAGCTCGATGAGTCCTGCCGACTGCAGCACGAGAAGCCCGCGGGCCTGGTTCGACTCGTCGTTGGGCACGGCGACCGTGGATCCCTCGGGGATGTCGTCGACCGACGCGTACTGCGAGGAGTAGAGGCCCAGCGGGTAGATCGCGGTCGCACCGACCGGCTGCAGGTCGTCGTCGCTCTGCACGTTGTACGTGGCGAGGTAGATGATGTGCTGGAACTGGTTCAGGTCCAGCTCGTCGGCCGACAGCGCGGGATTCGGCTGCGTGTACTCGCTGAAGTCGACGAGCTCCACCTCGATGCCCTCTTCGGCGGCGGCCTCCTTGTAGGTCTCCCAGTAGGGGTCGCCGGCGCCGACGACGCCGATGCGCACGACCTCGTCCCCGGCGGGGGCGTCGGCCGCGGCATCCGTCCCGCTTCCGGCACAGCCGGCGAGGAGGAGGGCGAGGGGGAGGGCGAGTGCTGCTGCTGCGGTGAGCTTCTTGGGCGTGGACATGTGCGTGCTCCTGTGGATCGAGGCCCGTCTGGCGGGTGACCGCGTGCTCGATCCACCGGACCGCGCACGCTTCGTCGCGGACCGCGTTCGAACCTACGTGGCGTCCGCCGCTCGTCCGAACCCGGTCGTAACACGTCGACACCGAGCGGGTGCCGGCGTCGCTGCGGCGCCCGCGCCCCGCGCAGCCCGGTGCACCCCGCGGTGTTCGCGAGCACTCGCGAGACCCTGTAAGATCGTTGCTTGTGCATCGCGCAAGCGAGGCGCGCCACCTTAGCTCAGTCGGCAGAGCGATTCACTCGTAATGAATAGGTCAAGGGTTCGATTCCCTTAGGTGGCTCAGAACCGGAACGGCCGCGGGAGCGGCCGTTTTCCGTATGCGAAGGACGGTGGTGCGGTGCCCCAGGCGATCGACGCCCTCGCCGAGATCTTCTCGTGGATCGGGTTCGGCGTGGGCGCGCTGCTCGCCGGGGTCGCGCTCATCATGTACCTGTTCGACGGCACCTGGGTGCCGGTGCGGGCCGTCGTCGAGGCCTCCGAGCACGGTCGTCTGGTGCGCTGGTTCGACGAGGACGGCGGCGTGGGCGAGGCGCATCTGACCCACGAGCAGGAGCACCACATCGGCGACGCCGACATGACCGACATCTTCATCCGCCGAGGGTCCCGCAACCGGATGCGGCTGACGCAGGGGTCGCCGGCCGTGCGCGCGGTCGCGCTGCTCGCGGTCGGGATGCTCGCGCTCGGCGTCGTCGCGCTGGTGACCTCGCTCGTCATGCTGTTCGCGCGCGGCTGACCGCACGCCCCGCGACCAGGAATCGCGAGAGGGTAGACACTCCGCAGGCGGAAATATGCCCTCTCGCGATTCGAGTCCTTCGCGATACATCGGGTCGGGTGGGTGCGGCGCAGCTCACGCGACGGCGAGCATGCCTCCGGCGGCGAGGGCGAGACCGAGGCCCACCCATTGGACGACGGCGACGCGCTCCCGCAGCACGATGGCCGCGAGCAGGATCGTGCCGGCGGGGTAGAGGGCCGTCAGCGCAGAGACCACCGCGAGGTCGCCGGTCCGCAGCGCCAGGAGCATGAGGGCGTTGGCGGCGGCATCCGCGATTCCGCACACGATCGCGAGCGACCACGCCTGACGCGCCGTCGTGGCGGTGGGGCGGGGCGCGGTCGTCGCGTGCTCGAGATCGGCGTGTCCGCTCGGGGCAGCGCCGAGCTGCGCGCCGGCGACGTGCAGGACGGAGCGCGCGGGCGCGCCGCGCCGGACCGCCGCGACGGCGAGGATGCCGACCACGGCGACCGTGACGACCGTGCTGGTGGCGCGGCTGGTCAGCAGGGGCACCAGACCGCTCCCGGCGGAGGTCTGGTCGACGATGATGAGGAAGGCGCCGATCGCGAGACCTGCGCCGACCGCCATCGCGAGCCCGCGCGCATTCGGCCGCACGATCCTCTCGCCCGGGATGAAGCCGACGAGGACGACCGCGACGAGGGCGACGGCGAGCCCGGCGTAGCCGATCGGCGCCAGCGCATCGCCTTTGACGAGCAGACCCCACAGCATCGGCGCGATCGCCGAGACGACCGCCGTCAGCGGCGACAGGATGCTCATCGGCCCGATCGCCAGGCACGCGTACAGCAGCGCGACCGCGACCACTCCGACGACGCCGGCCAGGACGCCCCATGCGACATCCGCGACCGTCCACACGCCGCCCACCAGAGGCTGCACGAGCAGCAGCGCGAAGAACCCCGAGAGGGCCGCCACGGCGGTGACGACGATCGAGCGCAGCCGCCGTGCCGCCAGGCCGCCGAGGAAGTCCGCGGAGCCGTAGACGACGGCGCCGATCAGGGCGAGGGCGGCGGAGAGCATCGCGACCCAGCATAGGAGCCGGGCGACGCGACAGGGCCGGCGACCGAAACTCCGTTTCCCGAAATGCGAGTTCGCTAGATAAGCTAGCGATATGTCTTCGCCTCACCACGCGAACCGCCGACCTTCCGGCTGGCTGCGCATCGGGATCCCGGCCATCCTCGTGCTGATCTGGCTGGCCGCAGGATCCATCGGCGGGCCGTACTTCGGCAAGGTCGACGAGGTGTCGACCAACGACCGGTCGAGCTTCCTGCCCGAGAACGCGGATGCCACGCAGGTCAACGAGAGGCTGACGGACTTCCTCGGCGACGACAGCATCCCCGCCGTCGTGGTCGTCACCGGCGACGGCGAGCTGTCGGAGGACGACGTCGCCGACGCACAGGCGCTGGCCGACGACATCGCGGCGATCGACGGGGTGCAGGACGGCGTGTCGCCGCCGATCCTGTCGGACGACGGTGAGGCGGTGCAGATCTTCGTCCCCATCGATGCCGCCGGCGAGGTGGGCGAGATCGTCGACGAGATCCGTACGCTCGTCGCCGACGAACTGCCCGAGGGTCTGGAGGGGTGGGTCACCGGGCCGGCCGGCTTCACGGCGGATCTCGTCGAGGGCTTCCTCGGCATCGACGGGCTGCTCCTCGGTGTGGCCCTGATCGCCGTCTTCCTGATCCTCGTGATCGTCTACCGCTCGCCCCTGCTGCCGGTCCTGGTGCTCCTGACATCGTTGTTCGCGCTCTGCGCGGCGTTGCTCACCGTGTGGTGGCTCGCATATGCCGGCATCGTGGTGCTCAACGGTCAGGTGCAGGGCATCCTCTTCATCCTCGTCATCGGCGCCGCGACGGACTACGCGCTGCTGTACGTCGCCCGCTTCCGAGAATCCATCGCGACAGGCGCGTCGAAATGGGATGCGACCCTCTCGGCGTGGCGAGGAGCGTTCGAGCCGATCCTGGCCTCGGGCGGCACGGTGATCGCAGGCCTGCTGTGCCTGCTGCTGTCGGATCTGGCCACCAACCGCGCGCTCGGGCCGATCGCCTCGATCGGCATCGCGTTCTCCGTGCTGTCGGCGCTGACGTTCCTGCCGGCGCTGCTGGCGCTCTGCGGCCGCGCCGCGTTCTGGCCGTTCATCCCGAAGCAGCCGCTCGCCATGATCCCCGACGACCTGACTCAGCCCGTCAAGGGACTCTGGCCGCGCGCAGGCGCGCTTCGTGGCGCGGAACGCGCGCGTGGTGTGGGTCGTGTGCACGATCGTCGCTGCTCGCGGGCGCCGATCGGGCATCACGCAGCTGAAGGCGGACGGCGTGCCCACGAGCGATCTCGTGCTGGGGTCGTCGGAGGCGCGCGACGGCCAGGAGGTGCTCGCCGAGCACTTCCCGGCCGGCTCCGGGTCGCCGGTGTACGTGATCGTGCCCGAGGACGACCTCGCCGGCGCCGTCGAGGTGCTGGCGGCGTCGGACGGCATCGACTCCGTGGCGGTCGCCTCCGATGACTCCCCGACCGGGCAGGCGGGCGTCGAGGTCGAGGACGGCGAGCCGGTGCTCACGGCGGTCGGCCCGCCCGGCACGCCGGCTCCGGAGGCGACGGTCTCGGACGGCGACGTGCTGGTGATCGGCACGCTGACGGATGCCGCGGACTCTGTCGCCGCCGAGGACACCGTGCGCGAGCTGCGCGCCGACCTCGATGACGCGCTCGGTGCGGGAACGGCGATCGTCGGCGGCGAGACGGCGACCGACATCGACACCAACGACACGTCGACGCGCGACCGGACCGTCATCATCCCGGTCATCCTGCTGGTGATCCTCCTGATCCTGATGCTGCTGCTGCGGTCGATCCTGGCGCCCGTACTGCTCATCGCGACGGTGATCCTGTCGTTCGCCACCGCGCTCGGGGTGAGTGCGCTCGTCTTCAATGAGGCCTTCGGGTTCCCCGGCGCCGACCCCGCGGTGCCGCTGTACGGCTTCGTCTTCCTGGTCGCCCTGGGCGTGGACTACAACATCTTCCTGATGTCGCGCGTGCGCGAGGAGTCCCTCGTCCACGGCACGAGACCGGGCATCCTGCGGGGTCTGGTCGCGACCGGCGGCGTGATCACCTCGGCGGGCCTCGTGCTGGCGGCGACGTTCGCGGCGCTGGGCGTCATCCCGATCCTGTTCCTGGTGCAGCTCGCCTTCATCGTCGCGTTCGGTGTGCTGCTCGACACCTTCGTCGTGCGGTCGCTCCTCGTGCCCGCCCTGTCGTACGACATCGGACGAGCGATCTGGTGGCCGTCGAAGCTCGCGCGGCAGGAACCGGAAGTCGGCCCTTCGACAGGCTCAGGGACCGCGTCGGATCAGCCGGCGATACCGGTCGCTGAGCCTGTCGAAGCGCAGCTGCCCATCGAAGCCCCGCTGCCGACCGAGACGGATGCCGAGCTCGTGGCCGACGACGGACACCCTCTCACCCGCGAGGAGTACAGGCGTACGCTCGAACCATGAGCAAGGCGCTGTTCATCGTCGATGTCCAGAACGATTTCACCGAGGGCGGTGCGCTCGGCGTAGAGGGTGGGGATGCCGTCGCGCAGCGCATCTCGGAGTACCTGGTCACGCACGCCGAGGAGTACGCCGTCATCGTCGCCTCGCGCGACTGGCACCACGGCGAGGGCGACAACGGCGGGCACTTCAGCCCCGATCCCGACTTCGTCGACACGTGGCCCGTGCACTGCGTGAGCGGCACCGAGGGTGCGGAGTACGACCCCGGCTTCGACACGTCCGCGGTGACGCATCACGTCAAGAAGGGGCAGGGCAGGCCGGCGTATTCGCTGTTCGAGGGCACGACCGACGACGGGGTGACGGTGGCGCACCTGCTCGAGGAGCACGGCGTCGTGGACGTCGACGTGGTGGGCATCGCGACGGACTACTGCGTGCGCGCGTCGGCTCTCGACGCCATCGAGCACGGGCGGCACGTGCGGGTCCTCACCGACCTCGTCGCCGGGGTCGCTGCCGCAATCGAGCGACGCCGCGCTCGCCGAGCTCGCGCACGCGGGGGCCGAGCTGAGCCACTCCGGTCTCGACGGCGGTGAGTGAGCCCGCCGACGGGTCACCGACGGCCGAGGGCGTCCGCGCGGCGCTCGAGGCCGCGGCATCCGCTGACGAACGGGCGAAGATCCAGCGGCGCATGACCGACGAGCGCACCGAGGTCATCGGCGTGCGCATGGGCACCGTCTTCGACATCGCCAAGACGAATGCACGGATGCCGCTGGCCGAGGTCGACCGGCTGCTCGACTCCGATGTCTACGAGCTGCGCGTGGTGGCGGTGTCGATCCTCGACTTCCAGGCCCGAGCGAAGGATGCCGACCGCGCCGCACTGTACGACCTCTGGATGCGGCGCCTGGACCGCATCGACACGTGGGACTACATCGACCGTGCGGCGCCGCGCGTGGTCGGCGGCTATCTGCTCGACAAGCCCCGCGACGTGCTGTTCGACCTCGCACGGTCGGAGGATCGATGGCACCGCCGTACGGCGATCACCGCGGCGTTCTGGATCATCCGCGCGCGGCGACCTCGACGATCCCCTCGCGCTGTGCGAGCTGCTGGCCGCGGACCCCGAGCACCTGGTGCAGACGAACGTGGGGGTGGCGCTGCGCGAGATCGGGCGGGTGGACCGGGTCCGGCTCGAGGAATTCCTCGCTCGTCGCGGCGACGATCTGAGTGCGCACGCACGGCGAACCGCGCGCTCCGCCCTCACGTGAGGCGCACCACACGCTAGCCTCGGGTCTTGTGACCGCGATCCGCCCACTCGTCCCTGACGACCGCGACGCCTGGCTGCCGCTCTGGCGCGGCTACCTCGCGTTCTACGAATCGGAGCTCTCGGACGAGCAGACCGAGCTCACGTGGCACCGCCTCCTCGATCCGCAGTTCCCGATCCACGGCGCGCTCGCCACAGACGGAGCCGGTGAGGCGGTCGGTTTCGTGCACTGGCTGACGCACGCGGCGACCTGGTCGGCAGGCCCGTACTGCTACCTCGAGGATCTGTTCGTGCGCCCCGACACCCGGGGAACCGGCGCCGGGCGTGCGCTCATCGCCCACGTCACCGACTGGGCTCGTGAACAGGGAGCGGCGAAGGTGTACTGGCTCACCCAGGAGTCCAACGCCACGGCCCGTGGACTCTACGACCGGGTCGCGACTTCGACCGGATTCGTGCACTACGAGATCGGACTGGCGTCATGACCGGCGCGGATGCTCCCGCCGAGCGCTCCACCGGCGACCTCGTGGCGACGCTGCTGCTCATCGGCTTCTCGATCGGCGGGGCGGTGGTGCTCTTCTTCGTCTCGCTGCTCTGGGCGATCGGCACCTACGACAACACGCTCGCCATCGTGCTCGGCGGGTACTGCCGCTCGCCCTCGCGGTGATCGGCGGCGTCGCGGGCATCGTCGCGCTGTCGCGCAAGCGCACCGCCTTCTGGTACCCGCTCATCGCGCTGGTGCTGAGCATCGTGGTCTGGCTGATCGCCGCCGCGATCGCGCGCTGAGCGCTCGTGCGCGGAAGCGAAGGGCGCGGCTGCGCGTCGCGCTTGTGAGTGGGCCCCGTGGGGCTCGAACCCACGACCCGCGGATTAAAAGTCCGATGCTCTACCGACTGAGCTAAGGCCCTCGCATCCAGCCTAACTGGCCTGCGGCAGCTGTCAGTGCGCGGGCTCAGCCGTTGCCGCCCCCGTTGCCGTTCCCGCGCCCGCCGGCCGCCGCCGTTGCCGTTGTTGTTGCCCGGGCCGCTGTTGTCGTTGACGTCTCCGCCGCCTCCGGTGTCGGCCGGCGGCGGCGTCGCCGGCCGGGGCCTGCTCAGCGGGCACGCTGGCCGGCACCTCCTCGACCGGAGCCTCCTCCGTCGGCGTGACCGGGGCCTCCTCCGTCGGTACGGGCGGAGCCTGTTCCTCCGCGGGCGGGGTGGACGCGGGGTCCGGTTCTGCGGCCCAGCTGTTCGCCAGCAGCACCGAGCCGAGCGCGAGTCCGAGCGCCAGCAGCGCCGCGACGACCACACCGATCACCAGGGCACGGCGGGACGGTCGCCGCTGCTCCTCCGGCACGGTGGGGACGACCTCTGCCGCTTCATCCGTCCCGGCCGAAGCTCCCGCCGCGAGCGCGGCCACGCGCGCATCGCGGCGGAGCGCTCCGCGCCCGGACGGTCCGGGGAACCTGCGGCGATCGCAGCGCTGGCGGAAGGACCTGCGGTCGAGCGCGGCGACGGGAAGGACTGGGTAGGGTCGGTGACGGACATCGCGACGGGCGCCGTCGAGGGGTCGGCGCTCTCCCGGGCGATGGTGTTCTCCATCGCCGCCAGGCGCGATGCCGCCGTCACGACCTCGAGCGCGGTGGGGCGGTCGTCCGGGCGGATCGCTGTCATCCCGCGCAGCAGACCCTGCCACGACGGGTGGAGCGAGTCCGGGATCCGGGGCGCCGACGACAGCCGTGCCACCACCGTGCCGATGCCTTCGGCATCGCCGAACGGGCGCTCGCCGGTCAGCGCCTCGATCAGCAGCAGACCGAACGCATAGATGTCGGCGGCCGGCGCGGGCGGCACGCCTCGCGCCTGCTCCGGAGCGACGTACGCCATCGTGCCGACGATGACTCCGGGGGTCGTCACGCGGGCCGAGTCCATCAAGTACGCGATGCCGAAGTCCGCGAGCTTCGCGCGCCATTCCCATCCGGGTCGCGGGGATGCCCACAGCAGCACGTTCGAGGGCTTGATGTCGCGATGCACGACCCCGTGCTCGTGCGCGACGTGCAGGCCCTCCGCGATGTCGATGGCGATCGATGCGACGATCTTCGGATCGACGGGCCCGCGCGCGATGAGATCGCGCAGGGTGATGCCGTCGACGTGCTCCATGACCAGGTAGCTGGTCTCGCCCGTGCCCACGCGGGCATCGAACACGGTGACGAGGGAATGGTGGCTCAGAGAAGCGAGGAGGGTCGTCTCCGACAGCGCCCGCTCCACGGAGTCGATGCCGTCGGTGGGTTCGCGGAACACCTTCACCGCCACCGAGCGCTGGAGGTGGGTGTCTTCGGCGCGATAGACGCGCGCCATGCCACCCTCGCCGATACGCTCATGCAGGACGTAGCGATCGTCCAAGATCTCGCCGGTGGACAACTCCGCCGACGCGCGCAGGTCTGTCACGTGTCCTCCCACCTGGCGTCCGCACCCCTCCGGCGCAACCCCAGGCCCAGGTATCACGTTAGACAGCGCGCCTGATTAGGCCCACACCCTTGACTCTTCCGCGAGCGCGTGCAAGGCACGACGAGGCCGCCGACGTCACCCCACAGACGTCGACGGCCTCACCGCCCCCCATGCCGGCCGAAGCCGGCGGCGGTCACTGTGCCGGAGGCATCAGGACCGAGTCGATGAGATACACGGTGGCGTTGGCGGTCTGCACGCCGCCGCAGATCACGGTGGCGTCGTTGACCATCCACTCGTCGCCGCTTCCGGTCACCTCGAGATCGGCGCCCTGCACCGTCGTGTGCATGCCGGCGATGTCGGCAGGCTCGATCTGGCCGGGCACCACGTGGTACGTCAGGATCGACGTCAGCGTCGCCGTGTCGGTCTTCAGCGCCTCGATGGTCGCCGGGTCGATGGCCGCGAACGCCTCGTCCACGGGCGCGAAGACGGTGAACTCGTCGCCGTTGAGGGTGTCGACGAGGTCGACCTCGGGGTTGAGCTGGCCGCTCACGGCGGCGGTGAGCGTGGTCAGCATCGGATTGTTGGATGCCGCGACCGCGACAGGGTCGGCCGACATGCCCTCGATCGAGCCGTCGCCGTCCGGCACGGCCTCGGCGTAGGCGGCGCAGCCGGGGCCGACGAGGTTCGCGGCGGGGTCGGCGGCCATCGGCTCCTCGCTCGCCTCCATGGCCGGCGTCGAGGGTTCTGCCGACGGCTCGGCGGCCGAGCCGCCCATCGAACAGGCCGACAGCGCGAAGGTCGCGGCGACGGCGAGAGCGAGTCCGGCCGAGAGGCGCTTCCTGGTGATGCGAGACATTGTCTTCCTCCTCCATGCGGTCGTGCGACCGCGGTCTGGTGGCCCCCGGTGCGGGGAGCGTGCCGCAGGAGCGGCTGCACGGACTGTTCGGAGGCCTCCCCGGAACGGATTGGACGAGAACGGATGCCGCTGCCCGGGCGCACGGCATCCGTGTTCCTCCGTCCAATCCGAAGCGGCCCGTGGAGCGAACAACCCCCGACACCTAGGGGGACGCATGGAGCTCGTCATCATCGGTCTGCTCGGCGGACTCATCACGGGGATCTCGCCGTGCATCCTGCCGGTGCTGCCGGTCATCTTCCTGACGGGCGGCGCGCAGTCGGCCCGTTTCGCCTCGGAGGCGGCCGACGGCCCGGCCCCGGCGTCGCGCTGGCGGCCGTACCTCGTCATCGCCGGGCTCGTCACCAGCTTCACGCTGGTCACACTGCTGGGCTCGCTTCTGCTGGGCGCGCTCGGGCTGCCGCAGGACGTGCTGCGCTGGGCGGGGATCGCGGTGCTGGTGCTGATCGGCATCGGCCTGCTCGTGCCGGGATTCGAGCGGGTGCTCGAGAAGCCGTTCCAGCGGCTCGCCCGTCGCTCGGAGGTGCAGAACTCCGGGAGCGGCTACGGCGTCGGGCTGGCCCTCGGCACCGTCTTCGTGCCGTGCGCGGGACCGGTGCTGGCGGCGATCATCGTGGCCGGCTCGACCGGCCGCATCGACGTCGGCACGGTGGTGCTGACACTCTCGTTCGCTGTCGGGCGTCGCGATCCCGCTGCTGTTCTTCGCCCTGGCGGGCCGAGGCCTGGTCGAGCGCATCCGCGCCTTCCGCACCCACGAGCGAGGCCTCCGGATCGCCGCCGGCGTGGCGATGCTCGCGCTCGCGGTCGGGCTGGTCTTCAACGTCCCGCAGCTGCTGCAGCGGCTCGTGCCCGACTACACGGCGGGCATCCAGCGTCAGCTCACCGACAACCCCGATGCGCGCCGGGCGCTCGATCTCGGCGGCCTCGTGACCGACGAGAACCGCGAGCTCGACCAGTGCACCAACGGCGCGGCCGAACTCGAGTCCTGCGGGGCGGCGCCGAGCATCCGGGGCATCGACGCGTGGCTGAACACGCCGGACGGCGCGCCGATCGCCCTCGACGACCTGCAGGGCGAGGTCGTGCTCATCGACTTCTGGGCGTACTCCTGCATCAACTGCCAGCGGAGCATCCCCCACGTCGTGGCGTGGGACGAGGCCTATCGCGATGCGGGACTGCGGGTGATCGGCATCCACTCTCCCGAGTACGCGTTCGAGAAGGACGCCGCGAACGTCGCGGCGGGGGCCCGCAACTTCGGCATCACGTATCCGGTGGCTCTCGACAACAGCCTGTCGACGTGGACGAACTACCGGAACCGCTACTGGCCCGCCCACTACCTGATCGACGCGTCCGGCACGGTGCGGCACATCTCCCTCGGCGAGGGCAACTACGCCGCGACCGAGAAGCTCATCCGAGAGCTGCTGCAGGATGCCGACCCCGAGGTGACGCTGCCGGATCCGACCGACATCGCCGACGACACGCCGGATGCCGGCACGCGGACGCGCGAGACGTTCCTCGGGTCGGCGAAGGACGTGAACTACGGCGGTGACGCCGCCTTACCGTGCGGGCGAGGCCGAGTACCGGCTGCCCGCCGAGCAGCCCGCGGATTCGTTCGCCCTCGACGGCGCCTGGCGCATCGAGACGCAGTACGCCACGCCCGCCGCGGCCGCGGGTGGCGGCATCCGTCTGCAGTTCCATGCGGATGAGGTGCGGATGGTGCTGGCCGGCGAAGGCGAGGTGCGCGTGCGGCTCGACGGCGGCCGCGAGCAGACGCTGGCGGTGTCGGGAACGCCCCGGTCGTATGCGGTGGCGGAAGGCTCGGTCGCGACCGCCCAGGTGCTGGACGTGCTGGTGTCGCCGGGGGTGGAGGTCTACTCGTTCACATTCGGCTGAATCGCGTGCGGTCAGGTCGAGGGGAGGTGGCGTAGGGCATGCTGGTGGACATGGTGATCGACGGGATCGACGTGCCGGAGGACGGCACGGAGCCGGTTGATCGCATCGGAGAGCTGCTGCAGCGCGTCGCCGGCGGCGACCAGGCCGCGTTCGCGCGCGTCTACGACCTGCTCTCGCCGCGCGTCTTCGGCCTGATCCTGCGAGTGCTCGTCAACCGGGCCCAGAGCGAAGAGGTGCTGCAGGAGGTGTTCCTCGAGGTGTGGCAATCCGCATCGCGGTTCGCTCCGAACAGAGGTCAGGGGAGATCGTGGGTGCTCACGATCGCGCACCGCCGGGCGGTGGACCGTGTGCGGGCCTCGCAGTCGAGCACGGATCGCGACGTGCGAGCGGGATTCCGCGACCTCGGCGTAGCCCATGACGAGGTGGCGGAGCAGGTCGAGCTGCGCATCGAGGGGGAGAGGGTGGCGACGGCGCTGTCGGCACTGCCCGACGCCCAGAAGGAAGCGCTGACCCTCGCGTATTACGGGGGTTACAGTCAGAGCGAGATCGCGGCCCTGGTGGGAGCGCCGCTGGGGACGATCAAGACGAGGATGCGGGACGGACTGTCCCGCCTGAGAGCAGAGATGGGGGTGACCGCGTGATGAACGAGGAGGAGTTCGCCGAGCTCGCCGCCGGCGCTGCGCTGAACGCGCTGTCACCCGCCGACCGGGAGGCGTTCGAGGCCGCCCGTCGCCGGCACCCCGAGTGGCAGCACCTGGTGGACACGGATGCCGCGACCGCCGCCGCGCTCGCCGACACCGTCTCGGACGCGCTGCCCCCGCTGACCCTGCGCTCGACCCTGCTCTCGCGTGTGGCGGCGACCCCGCAGCTGCCGGCGACCCCGCAGCTGCCGGCGATGGACGCGTCCGCTGCTGCGGCCGCCGAACCGGTCGCGGCATGGTCGGAGAGCGACGAGCCGGCGTCGGCCGAGCCGCCGCCTGCGACGGCCGTCATCCAGGCGGTCTCGCGGCGGCGCTGGACCCGCGGAATCCTCGGGCTCGCCGCGTCGCTGGTGCTGCTCGTCGCGCTCGGGCTCGGCGCCGCGACGATCAACGACTACCTGAACCGCTCCGCAGAGGTCGTCGCGCTCCAGCAGATCGAGGATGCGCCCGATGCCCAGTCGGCCACGGTCGAGGTCACCGACGGCGGCACGGCGACGGCGCACTGGTCGGAGTCCGTCGGCAAGGTCGTGGTGGTCTCGCAGGGGCTTCCGCAGATCGCCGACGACGAGAGCTTCGAGCTGTGGTTCGTGCGTGGCGGCGACGCGGTCTCGGCGGGCACCTTCGACGCGGCGGACGGCGAGGCGACGGCGCTGCTCGACGGTGCGGTGGAACCGGGCGACGTGATCGCGGTGACGATCGAGCCGCAGGGCGGGTCGCCCACCGGGGAGCCGTCGTCCGAACCCATCGTGATCGATCCCCACCGCCTGAACCCGGCCGACGGGCTGGCGCGACGCGGGCGATCCGGGTAGCGTGAAACCCGTGGTTTCCGCCGTGCAGACGACCCAGACCCTCGCGCACCTCCGGCGCGCGCGCGATCTCATCGACCGCGACTACGCGCAGCCGCTCGACGTGCCGACGATGGCGACGAAGGCCCTCATGTCGCCGGCGCACTTCTCGCGGGAGTTCAAGGCCGCGTACGGCGAGACCCCGTACGCGTACCTCATGACCCGGCGGATCGAGCGCGCCATGGCGCTGCTGCGCGAGGGCATGTCGGTGACGGATGCCTGCACCGCCGTCGGCGCGACCTCGCTCGGCTCGTTCAGCTCGACGTTCACCGAGATCGTGGGGGAGACGCCGAGCTCGTACCGGTCCCGGCCGCATGACGCCGCCGAGGCGATGCCGCTGTGCGTCGCGAAGATCCTCACCAGGCCGACGCGGTACGCCTGACCGCCGCTGCGACGGTCGCGCCGACTGAGCAGGATCGGAGAAGCGCGCCCGCGGGCGGGACCGTAGCGTGGCAGGCATGACGAACATCGCACTGGCATACAGCCCCATCACCGTCGACGATGTCGACGCCGCCATCCCGTTCTACCGCGACGGCCTCGGTCTCGAGGTCGTCAACGATGTCGCCTACGACGGTCACCGCTGGGTGAGCTTCGGCTTCCCCGGTCAGCCCGGTCTGTCGCTCGTCGTCTCGGACCCGACCGCGGGCCGGTCTCCGGATGACGGCGAGGCACTGCAGCGCCTCATCGTGAAGGGGTCGGGTCCCGGACCCTACGTGTTCACGACCAGCGACCTCGACGCCACCTTCGAGCAGCTGCGCGCCTTCGGCGCCGAGGTGCTGCAGGAGCCCAAGGAGCAGGGCTGGGGACCGCGCGACTGCGCGTTCCGCGACCCCGCCGGCAACCACATCCGCATCAACCAGGTCTGAGCGGACCGGCGTCATGTGCCTGCCCTGGGCGGCCGCGCGGGAGCGGGAGCCCCGTGCTCGTGGCGGCGGGTAGCCTGGACGGAATGAGCGATTCGTCCAGGGAGTTCCACAAGCCCGTCCGCCGACCGGCGGAGCTCTTCGACCGTATGTTCGCGGCCGAGGACCCGGCGGAGGTCTCGCGCGTCGCGCACACGACGGCGCACGCCCTGCTGGCCCGGGTGCGCGCCGACCCCGACGGCGACGTCGTCGACCGGCTCGTCGCGTTCACCGACGAGCACGGCATCGACGACCTCGCCGAACTGTGGTCGCGCTCGCCCGCGAAGACGCTTCCCGGAGCGCTCTGGCGGCTGTACCTGGTGCAGCTCATGATCCACGACGACCCGCGCACGGCCGCGCTCCTGTACGAGCGCGGCCGTGCCGAGCTCGCCTCCGCCGACGACGTCGTCGCCGGTGCGCCGTCACCCGCCGGCCCCGACGAGCTCGTCGCCCTGGTCGACACGATCCTGCGCGGGCTGTTCGAGGGCGACTTCGCCGTCGCGCTCGACCGCGCCGCCGCCTTCTGCCGCGTGCAGGCGTCGGGTGCGACGCATCTCGCCGACGACTACGAGGCGACCGAGCCTGATCGCGCATCGGCGTTCACCACGCGCGCCCTGCGGCTCTCGGACTACGCCGCCGACCTGTCGGCCTGCGCCGCACTGTGGCGCCGCGACGCCCTCACCTGACGACGGTGCGTAAGTGCCGGCCGCGAACGCCTCAGGGCTGATGCCGCTGCGCGGGAGACGTTCGGCATCGCCGGGCGTGCGCATCGCCTGGGTACGAAAGTGCCGGGCCGCAGAACGCCTCTCGGCGCGAGGCCGCTCAAAGCGGCAGAAGATGGAGCCCGGGGTTACTGCGGCCCGGCTGATCCAGTGTAACCGAGGAGACCGGCGTGGCATTCCCTGCGCTCTAAGCTCGGGGCATGGCCCTGCTCTTCGCGCTCGTCATCGACCCCTCGGCAGCCGGGGATGCCCGGTCGGACTTCGCCGACACGTTCCGCGTCATCGACCCCTCGGCACCGGCACTCAGCGTCGGCGAGCTGAGCACGCAGCGGGGCGACGGCATCTTCGAGTCGATCGGGGTCGTCGACGGGCACGCGCAGGAGACGCAGGCGCATCTCGAGCGGCTCGCGCACTCGGCCCGGATCTGCGACCTCGCCGCCCCGAACCTCGAGCAGTGGCGGGCGGCCGTGGACGTCGCCGCGCAGCACGCGCCGCGCCACGGCGAGGGCGTGATCAAGCTCATCCTGAGCCGCGGCGTCGAGCACGGCCCCGCACCCACGGCCTGGGTGACGGTGGCGGCCGCCGCCGACAACACCGCCGTGCGCGAGCACGGCATCCGCGTCGTGACGCTCGATCGCGGGTATGGCATCGACACGCCCGCGAAGGCCCCGTGGCTGCTGCTCGGCGCCAAGACGCTGTCGTACGCGGTCAACATGGCGGCGATCCGCGAGGCGAAGCGGCGTGGAGCCGACGACGCCGTCTTCGTGAGCTCGGACGGCTTCGTCCTCGAAGCCCCGACCGCATCCCTCATCCTGCGGCTCGACGGCCGGTTCGTCACTCCGGCGCCCAACGGCGGCATCCTCCACGGCACGACGCAGCTGAGCCTGTTCGCCCATCTCGAGGAGCAGGGTCTCGAGACCGGCTACGCGACGATTCCGATCAGCGCGCTGGGGCAGGCGGATGCCGCGTGGCTGGTGTCGAGCGTGCGTCTCGCGGCGCCCATCACAGCGATCGACGGCGCCGCGGTCCCGGTCGACGCCGACCTCACGGCATCCTTCAATCGCTACCTGCTCAGCCCGCGCGACTGACCCGCGCGCCACCCGAGCGCTGATCCGCGCGCCGACCCGCCGACCCGCGTCGGCCCCGCAACGACGAAGCCCCCGCCGATCGGCGGGGGCTTCGTCAACGGGATGTCGTCGGCTCAGCCGAATCGGCCCGAGACGTAGTCCTCCGTGGCCTGCACCGACGGCGTCGTGAAGATCGCGGTGGTGTCGTTGTACTCGATGAGCTTGCCCGGCTTGCCGGTGCCCGCGATGTTGAAGAACGCCGTCTTGTCGCTCACGCGCGAGGCCTGCTGCATGTTGTGCGTGACGATGACGACCGTGTAGTCGTTCTTCAGCTCGCCGATCAGCTCCTCGATCGCGTAGGTCGAGATCGGGTCGAGGGCCGAGCACGGCTCGTCCATGAGGATCACCTCGGGAGAGACGGCGATCGCGCGGGCGATGCAGAGTCGCTGCTGCTGGCCGCCCGAGAGGCCCGAGCCGGGCTTGTCGAGACGGTCCTTGACCTCGTTCCACAGGTTGGCGCCCATGAGGGACTTCTCGACGAGCGCGTCGGAGTCCGACTTCGACATCTTCTTGTTGTTCAGCTTGACGCCCGCGAGCACGTTCTCCTTGATGGACATCGTGGGGAACGGGTTGGGCCGCTGGAACACCATGCCGACCTGGCGGCGCACCAGCACCGGGTCGACGTTGGCGCCGTAGAGGTTGTCGCCGTCGAGCAGCACCTCGCCCTCGACGCGGGCGCCGGGGATGACTTCGTGCATGCGGTTGAGGGTGCGCAGGAACGTCGACTTGCCGCACCCCGACGGACCGATGAAGGCGGTCACGCTGCGCGGCTCGATGTCGAGCGAGACGCCTTCGACGGCCAGGAAGTCGCTGTAGTAGACGTTGAGGTCGTTGACTTCGATGCTCTTGGACATGGTTCCTGTCGGTTCTTTCGGGTGGGGATGCTCAGCGGCCGAGCTTCGGCGAGAAGACCTTCGCGACGAGGCGCGCGATGAGGTTCAGGAGCATCACGATGACGATGAGGACGAGAGCGGCGGCCCAGGCCCGGTTGTGGTAGGCCTCGACGGGGATGCCGGCGTTCATGTACTGCGTGTACACGAACACGGGCAGCGTCATCATGCGGCCCTCGAAGAGGTTGTAGTTCATGGAGGTCGCGACCCCGGCGGTGAGCAGCAGCGGGGCCGTCTCGCCGATGACGCGCGAGATCGACAGCATGACGCCCGTCGTGATGCCCGCGATGGAGGTGGGGAGGACGACCTTCGCGATGGTGCGCCACTTCGGCACGCCGAGCGCGTACGCCGCCTCACGCAGCTCGTTCGGCACGAGGCGCAGCATCTCTTCGGTCGAGCGCACGACCACGGGGATCATGAGCACCGACAGCGCGATCGATCCCATGATGCCCATGCGGATGCCGGGGCCGAAGATGAGCGCGAACACCGCGTAGGCGAACAGGCCGGCCACGATCGAGGGGATGCCGGTCATCACGTCGACGAGGAAGGTGATGCCGCGAGCCAGCCGGTTCCCGGCACCGTACTCGACGAGGTAGATGGCGGTGAAGATGCCGATCGGGATCGAGATGATCGCCGCGGCGAGCGTGATCAGGAGCGTGCCGACGATCGCGTGCAGCGCGCCGCCGCCTTCGCCGACGACGTTGCGCATGGACGAGGTGAAGAACTCGGCCGAGAGGCCCGCGACGCCGTTGACGATCACAGTGATCGCCAGCGACACGAGCGGCACCATCGCGACGAGGAACGCGAGCGTCACGACGCCGGTCACGAGCCGGTCGACGCCCTTGCGACGACCCTCCACGAGCGAGGAGGTCGTGGCGATCAGGGCCAGGTAGACGAGGGCGGCGACGACGGCCCACCCCGCGATGTTGAAGCCCTCGCCCGAGCCCATCGCGAGGATCGCGAAGACGACGGCGCTGACCGCGAAGCTGCCGATCAGGATCGCCCACGGGGCCCACACCGGCAGGCGGCCGCTGGTCAGTCGCGGGGTCTCGCGCACGGGCGCCTGCTCGGGGCGGCGTCGGGGGAGCGGTTGTCACGGTCATGTCAGTTCGCTCCCGAGAATGCCTCGCGGCGGCTCACGATCCATCGTGCGATGGCGTTGACCGCGAAGGTGACGATGAAGAGGATGAGACCCGTCGCGATCAGCACGTTGACGTTCCTGCCGTACGCCTCGGGGAACGTCAGGGCGATGTTCGCCGGAATGGTGCTCGGGTTCTCCGAGGTGAAGAGCTGGAAGGTGACGACACCCGTCGCGGACAGCACCATCGCGACCGCCATCGTCTCGCCGAGCGCGCGACCGAGCCCCAGCATCGAGGCGGACACGATGCCGCTGCGGCCGAACGGGAAGACGGCCATGCGGACCATCTCCCACCGTGTCGCGCCGAGCGCGAGAGCGGCCTCCTCGTGGAGCACCGGGGTCTGCAGGAAGATCTCGCGGCAGATCGCGGTGATGATGGGGACCACCATGACTGCCAGCACGATGGCTGCGGTGAAGATCGTGCGGCCGGTGCTGGACACCGTGCCGCCGAACAGCGGGAACCAGCCCATGTTGGCGTTGAGCCACGCGTAGACCGGCTGCACGGCGGGGGCGAGCACGAGGATGCCCCACAGGCCGAACACGACGGAAGGCACCGCGGCCAGCAGGTCGACGATGTAGCCGAGACCCTGCGCAAGGCGGCGCGGTGCGTAGTGCGAGATGAAGAGGGCGACCGAGACCGCCAGCGGAACGGCCATCAGCAGCGCGAGGAACGACGCCCAGACCGTGCCGAACGCGAGCGGCCAGACGTACTGCCAGAAGTTCCCGGTGAGGATGCTCGCCGTGTCGCTGGTGGCGGTCAGACCGGGGATGGACTGGATGATCAGGAAGAGCGCGACGGCGGCGAGCGTGACGAGGATCATCACGCCGGCGGCGAGTGCGGTTCCCGAGAACCAGCGGTCGCCCGGCCGCTGCTTGACCTTGCCCGCGGCCGGGGCGGTCGTCGTGGTCATGGTGTCCTTCTGATTCGGGTCTTCTCAGGGTGATACCCGGCCCGGTCGCCGAGCGACCGAGCCGGGTACCGGAGTCTTACTCGGCGACGATCGTCTCGATCGCCGCGTTGACCTGCTCGCGCAGGCTGTCCGAGATCGGCGCGTTGCCGGCGGCCGCAGCAGCGGCATCCTGGCCCTCGGCGCTGGCGACGTACTCGAGGTAGCCCTTGACGATCGGGGCGACCGCCGCGTCGGCGTACTCCTGGCAGGCGATCATGTAGCTGACGAGCACGATCGGGTAGACGCCGGCCTCCTCCGAGGTGCGGTCGAGCTCGATCGCGAGGTCGCCCTCGCCGCGGCCCTCCTCGAGCGGCGACGCGTCGACGATCGCCGCGGCGGCCTCGGGCGAGTACTCGACGAACTCGTCGCCCACCTGGACGGCCGCGGTCGACAGGCCCTCTTCGGCGGCGCGCGACGCGTCGGCGTAGCCGATGGTGCCGTTGCCCCCGGCGACGGCCGAGACGACACCCGAGGTGCCCTGCGCGGCCTCACCGGTCGAGAGCGGCCAGACGCCGTCGGGCTCGCTCGTCCACACGTCGCCGGCGGCCTGGAAGAGGTAGTCGGTGAAGTTCTCGGTGGTGCCCGAGTCGTCGGCGCGGTGCACCGGCGTCACGGCCACGTCGGGGAGCGTCACGCCCTCGTTGAGAGCGGCGATCGCCGGGTCGTTCCAGTTCGTGATGGTGCCGGCGAACAGGCCCGCGATGGTCGCGGCGTCGAGGTTGAGCGAGTCGACGCCCTCGATGTTGAAGATCACCGCGATCGGCGAGATGTAGGTCGGCAGCTCGACGATGCCCGAGCCCTCGGCGCACGCCTCGAACCCTCCGGCCTCGATCTCCTCGATCTTGAACGCACGGTCGGAGCCGGCGAACGGGAAGGCGCCCGCCTGGAACGACTCGCGGCCGGCGCCGGAGCCCGACGGGTCGTACGTGATGGTGACGTCGGGGTTGGCGGTCTGGAAGCCGGCGGTCCACGCCTGGACGGCGACCTCCTGAGCCGAGGAGCCGCCGCCGGCGATCTCGCCGGAGAGGTCTGAGGTGGGGGCGTCGGTGAGGGCTCACCCGACGGGGTCTCGTTGGAAGCGCAGCCGGCGAGGGCGAGGGCCGCGATTGCGGCGACAGCGCCCACCTGGGCGATGCGAGAGATCTTCACTGTGTGAATCCTTCACGTGTCAGGGAAACAGGCCCGTAAAGGCCTTCGGGTTCGAACCCGGTGCGGGGTTCGCTCTGAAACGTAGGCTCGGACTCTTAAGAGCTTGCGCTGCGCGGGTGAACGGAAGGTGAACGGGATGCCGACATCCATGCGCCCGCATCGAGGTCCCGCGCCGTCAGGCCCCGGAATTCCGGGGGTCTCGGGGGCTGGTGTTCACTCGAGGCGCTGAGTCGCCCCGCGGTCAGTCTTTGGGAATGTGCGTCTCGATGGCGACGATCCCCGAGCCGGGATTGTCCACCGACATGTGCACGACCGAGAAGGCGGCGGGATCGAGCGCCGAGGCGCTGCCGAGGTACGACCCGCGCAGTGTGCCCGTCGCGAGCGCGAGTTCGCTGAGGATGTCGGGCAGCACCGGTCCGTGGCTGCACAGCACGGAGGGCTTTCGGGCACGCACCCGATCGCCGACCACGGTGCGGGCGTCGGACTTGCCCTCTTCCCATGCGTCCTGGCCGATCAGACCGGTGGTGTCGATCTTGCGCCCGATGGCGTCCGACAGCGGCTTGACCGTCTCCACGCACCGGACCGCAGGGCTCGACACGATCCTGCGGACGCCGAAGGCGAGGAGCGGGCCGACGATCGAGGCCGCCTGCCTGCGGCCGCGCGGAGACAGCGGGCGCGCGGCATCCTTCCCCTTCCATTCCTCGCGGGAGAGCGCCTTGGCATGCCGCAGTGCGACGATCGGAAACGTCCGCAGCACGCCCTCGTCGAGCAGCCGGACGAAGGTCTCCAGGATCTCGGTGTCGACGGGGTAGCTGAGACGCCGCAGAGCCTTCTTCGGCGACACCCATTCCAGCGCGGCGATCTCTTTGTTCGGCACGAACGCCGAGGCGCGGATCGCCGCCTCCGTCGCCTCGGCCGCCCAGTAGTGCACGATCTTGATGCGCTTGCTGGGCAGCCGGTAGCGCGAGACGCCGACCGGCACGCCGAGGGCGACACGGATGCCGGTCTCTTCGTGGATCTCGCGCACCGCCGTCTCGGCGAGCATCTCGCCGGGGTCGACCTTGCCCTTGGGCAGGGTGACGTCGCGGTACTTCGTGCGGTGGATCAGGAGCACACGCAGCTTGCCGTCGACGATCCGCCAGACGACGCCCCCGGCCGCGTAGACGGCCGTCTCGGTCATCGCACCGCCCGTGCCCGCCGGCGGCGCTGCACGTTGGTCATCGTCCTGTCCTGAAGGTCCAGGAGCGGCTTGCCGTCCTCGCCGATGTTGTGCCGCACCCATTCGCCGTCCGGCCCCAGGTGCCACGAGCTCGTGTTGTCGCTCATCGAGAGGGTGAAGAGGTCGTTCAGCTCCTTGACGTGGGCGGGCGTCGACACGCGCACGAGAGCCTCGACCCGGCGGTCGAGGTTGCGGTGCATCATGTCGGCGCTGCCGATGTACACCACCGGCTCGCCGTCGTTGTGGAAGGCGAAGATGCGCGAGTGCTCGAGGTAGCGGCCGAGGATCGAGCGGACCGTGATGTTCTCGCTCATCCCCTCGACGCCGGGCTTGAGCGAGCAGATGCCGCGCACGCACACCTCCACCTTCACGCCCGCCTGGCTGGCGCGGTACAGGGCGTCGATGATCTGCTCGTCGACCATGGAGTTGACCTTGATGCGCACGCTGGCGGGCTTGCCGGCGAGGGCGTTGCGCCGCTCCTTCTCGATCAGCCGCAGCAGACCCTTGCGCAGGTGGAGAGGTGCGACGAGGATCCGCTTGAACTTCTTCTCGATCGCGTAGCCGCTCAGTTCATTGAACAGGCGGGTCAGGTCGCGACCGACCTGGTCGTCGGCGGTGAAGAGTCCGAAGTCCTCGTAGATGCGGCTGGTCTTGGGGTTGTAGTTGCCGGTGCCGACGTGGCTGTAGCTGCGCAGCACGCCGTTCTCTTCGCGGATCACGAGCGCGAGCTTGCAGTGGGTCTTCAGGCCCACCAGGCCGTAGACGACGTGGACGCCCGCCTTCTCGAGCTTGCGGGCCCACACGATGTTGTTGGCCTCGTCGAAGCGCGCCTTGATCTCGACGAGCGCCAGCACCTGCTTGCCGGCCTCGGCGGCGTCGATGAGCGCCTCGACGATGGGGCTGTCGCCCGACGTGCGGTAGAGGGTCTGCTTGATGGCGAGCACGTGCGGGTCCTTCGCCGCCTGCTCGAGGAAGGACTGCACGCTCGTCGCGAAGGACTCGTAGGGGTGGTGCACGAGCACGTCGCCCTTGCGGATGGCCGCGAAGATGTCGGCGCGCTCGTTGTTGTCGCCCGGCTGGAACGCGAGCGCGGTCGTGGGCAGGTGCGGCGTGAAGTGCAGGTCCGGGCGGTCGATGCGCGAGAGGTCGAACAGTCCGCGAAGGTCGAGCGGCCCGGGGAGGCGGTAGACCTCCTGCGCGGTGATGTCGAGCTCCTTCACGAGGAGGTCGAGCGTCACGTCGTCCATGTCGTCGGTGATCTCGAGGCGGATCGGCGGCCCGAACCGGCGACGCAGCAGCTCCGCCTCGAGCGCCTGGATGAGGTTCTCGGTCTCGTCCTCCTCGATGACCATGTCCTCGTTGCGGGTCAGGCGGAAGGCGTGGTGGTCGAGCACCTCCATGCCGGGGAAGAGGTCGTCGAGGTGGTTGGAGATGAGGTCCTCGAGCGGCAGGTACCTCACCGCGCCGGCGGCCGGCGGCAGCTCGACGAACCGGGGGAGCATGGGCGGCACCTTGAGCCGGGCGAACTCCTGGCGCCCGGTGCGGGCGTTGCGGATGCGGATCGCGAGGTTCAGCGACAGCCCCGAGATGTACGGGAACGGGTGGGCGGGGTCCACCGCGAGCGGCATCAGGACGGGGAAGACCTGCGCCTGGAAGTACTCGTACAGCGCGGCGCGCTCGGCCTCGTCGAGCGTGTCGTACGAGACGACCTGGATGCCGGCATCCGCCATCGCCGGCATCACCAGCGACGTCCACGCCTGCGCATGCCGCATCTGCAGGCGATGCGCCTCGGCCGAGATGTCGGCGAGCACGTCCGCGGGGGAGCGGCCGACGTTGGTCGGCAGCGCGAGGCCCGTCGCGATCCGGCGCTTGAGGCCCGCGACGCGGACCATGAAGAACTCGTCGAGGTTGCTCGCGAAGATCGCCAGGAAGTTCGCCCGTTCCAGGGTGGGCATGTTCGGGTCTTCGGCGAGTTCGAGCACGCGCAGGTTGAAGGCGAGCCAGCTGAGCTCGCGATCCAGGTAGCGGTGGTCGGGAAGCTGCGAATCGAAGACCTCCGACAGGTCGAAGTCGTCGTCGTCCGCATCGCCCAGGCCGGCGTCGAGCACCTCGGGTTCGATCATCCCCTCATCATTGCAGGGTCGCGTGACGAGAGTGTGAACCCTTCGTCTCGCTTCGCTCGCTCCGGACGGTGCGGGACGGATGCCGCGTTCCGGGGTCGGCTCGGCCTAGGCGCCGGTGCGCTCGCGGGGGGCGGGCTCGGGCTCGTCCTCGTACACGTTGAAGCGGTAGCCCACGTTGCGCACCGTGCCGATGAGCTGCTCCATGTCGCCCAGCTTGGCGCGCAGGCGCCGGACGTGCACGTCGACGGTGCGCGTGCCGCCGAAGTAGTCGTAGCCCCAGACCTCGCTCAGCAGCTGCTCCCGGGTGAACACACGAGAGGGGTGGGTGGCGAAGAAGTGCAGGAGCTGGAACTCCTTGTACGTCAGGTCGAGCGGCCGGCCGTGCACCTTGGCCGAGTACGACGACTCGTCGATCGTGATGCCCGAGGTCTGGATGCGGGTCGACACCTGCTCGGCCGACTGGCGTCCCACCGCGAGCCGGATGCGCGCATCCACCTCGGCGGGACCGGCCGTGTAGAGGATCACGTCGTCGACGCCCCAGTCGGGGGAGACGGCGGTGAGACCGCCCTCCGTCACGATGAGCAGCAGCGGGGCGTCGAGACCCGTCGTGTTGAGGATCTTGCACAGCGACTTCGCGCCGACGAGGTCGACGCGGGCGTCGACGAAGATGATGTCGGCGCTCGGCGCGTTGACCAGCTGGGCGGGCTCCGCGGGAATCAGGCGCACGCGGTGGCTCAGCAGTTCGAGCGAGGGCAGCACGGGGCCGCCTCCGTGCGTGGAACTGAGAACCAGGAGCTGTGCCAATGGAACGCCTTCCCGGCGCGTGGGGGCGCGCGCCGCGAACCCCAGTGTAGAGCGTGGGCGGCGGCCACCCGTCTTCGTGACCGTCCTCGGGCCGCCGCGACCGTCTTCGGCCCGGCAGCGGCAGGTGCGGCCGGCGACGCGATGGGCGATGATGGAGACGTGGCCCTGCCTGAACTCGCCCCTCGCCGCACCTTCGGCGGCGTCGTCGCCGTGTGGGTGCTGGCGGCGGTCATCGCGATCGTGATCGGGATCTTCGCGACGCCGGACTGGCGTGCCGCATGGCTGGGCGTGGGGCTGGGTGGATGCCTCATCGTGGCGTTCGCGACGCAGCTCTGGTCGGGGCGCTCGCAGGGATTCACCGAGCGTGTGGCGGCGAGCGTCCTGGGCGCCGCGCTGGTGATGGGTGTCATCAGCCTGGGCTTCGGGCTGGCCGCCCTCGTTCCCGGCTAGACTCTTCGTCATGGATCTCGTCGCGCTCGAACTGTTCTTCGTGGGTCTGCTCGGGCCTCGCGTCGCTCGCGATCGTCTTCGTATCGGGCGTCGTCGTCTGGAACCTCTACCGCGGCCAGCGCTGACGGGTCGCGTCGTGCTCGACATCCCGACCGACCTTCCTGCGGAGCTCGTACCGCTGTCGTGGCTCATCGGCGTGTGGGAGGGCACCGGCGTCATCGACTACGGTGACCACGCCTACACCGGCGAGTTCACGCACCGCGTGAGCTTCAGCCACGACGGCGGCGACTATCTGAACTACTCCGCCGAAGCCTGGTTCCACAGCGCCGACGACCCGGAGGCGCGCACGCGCCTGGTGGCCGAGCTGGGGTACTGGCGTCTCGTGCTCCCGGCGACCGATGCCGACCCCGGCCCGGGTCTGCTGCCGGCGCTCGCCCCCGCCGCTGCGCGCACCGCGGACGACATCGAGCAGCTCCGCAACGGCGACGGCGGCTTCGACATCGAGGTGGCACTCGTCCATGCCGACGGCGTGAGCGAGCTGTACCTCGGCCAGATCAAGGGCCCTCGCATCGACATCGCGACCGACGCCGTCGTGCGCCCGGCGAGCGCGAAGAACTACGCCGCGGCGACCCGCATGTACGGCCTCGTCGACGGCCACCTGCTGTGGGCGTGGGACATCGCGGCCCTCGGCTTCGAGCTCGGCGCGCACGCGTCGGCACGCCTTGCCCGGGTCGAATGAGCGCGGGAACGAGCACGTACTGATGGGCGGGACCTCCGATGACCAGATCGATGACTGACCCGTTCGCGGCGGTTACGGGCGCCGTCGTCGACGACGCAGGACTGCAGCACGTCGGCAGCCCCCTCGTGGAGCAGCGCCGCCTCGCCGCCGGTGCGGCGCTCGCGCCGCGCCACGACCGAGCGGTCATCGCCGTGCCCGGCGAGGACCGCCTGACCTGGCTGGACTCGCTGTCCTCGCAGGCGCTCGCCCGCCTCGCGCCCGGCGTGAGCACCGAGCTGCTGATCCTCGACCCGCAGGGACACGTCGAGCACGCGGCATCCGTCGTCGACGACGGCGAGACCACGTGGCTCATCGCCGATCGCGCCGACGTCGACGGCCTCTTCGGCTGGCTCCGCAAGATGCGCTTCCGGCTGCGCGTCGACCCCCGCATCGCCGACGACGAGTACGCGATCGTCGGCGGCACCGCCGCGGCACTCGAGCGCATCTCGCCCGCCTCGCCGTCGGGGGTCCCGCTCGTGTGGCGCGACCCGTGGCCCTCGGTCGCGCCCGGCGGTCACGCCTACTCTCCGGTCGATCCGCACCCCGGCGCCGATCGCGACTGGGCCGAGGCGATCGTGACGCGTGAGGAAGAGCTGCGCATCGCGGATGCCGCGACCCGCGGTGAGCTCGAGCTCGCCGGCATCGCGGCGGCCGAGGCGCTGCGCGTCGCCGCCTGGCGTCCGCGCTGGAGCACCGACGTCGACGAACGGGCCCTGCCGCACGAACTGGACTGGCTGCGCACCGCCGTCCATCTCGAGAAGGGCTGCTACCGCGGCCAGGAGACGATCGCGAAGGTGCACAACCTCGGCCACCCGCCGCGGCGGGTCGTGGCGCTCCAGCTCGACGGCTCGGGCAGCGTGCTGCCCGAGCACGGCGCGGCCGTGCGCCTCGGCGACGCCGAGGTCGGGATCGTCACATCGGCGGCGCTGCACTACGAGGAAGGGCCCATCGCCCTCGCGGTGGTGCGTCGCACGACGCCGGTCGACGCGCCGCTGACGGTCGACACCGCCGACGGCCCCGTCGCCGCCGCGCAGGAGACGGTGGTGCCGCCCGACGCCGGCGCCACGGCCAACGTGCCGCGGATCACCCGGCTGTCGCGGCGCGCGGCGGCGCAGTAGGAGCACCGGCGGTGAGCGGCGACGGCGACACCGCCGCGATCACGCAGACCGTCCCGACGGGCTGGCGCGCCCGGCTCGACCTGCGGCCGCAGCTGGCGCGCGTCCGCGGATCCGCGATCGCGATCGTGCAGATCACGGTGGCGGCGACCGCCGCGTGGGCCTTCGCGCACTACGTTCTGGGGCATCCGGCCCCGCTGCTCGCGGCGACCGTCACGATCTCGAGCCTGGGCCTCGTGCGCGACGCGCGCCCTCGCCGCGTGCTCGAGACCGTCGTCGGAATGCTGGTGGGCATCCTCGTCGCCGAGGGGTTCGTCGTGGTCGTCGGGCCGGGGTGGTGGCAGCTCGCGCTCGCGCTCGGCGTCACGCTGCTCGTCGCGCGGTTCCTGTCGCCGTATCCGCCGTTCGCGATCATGGCCGGCATCCAGGCGTCCATCGTGATGTCGCTGCCGGCGTCGCAGCCCTTCTCGCGGCTCATCGACGGGATCGTGGGCGGTGTGGCCGCCCTGCTGGTGACGGCGCTGATCCCGCGCAATCCCCGCAGCGAAGAGGCACGCGACGGCCACGCCGTGTTCGCGGCGGCCGATGCCGCCGCGCGCACCATCGTGCAGGCGCTCCGCCGCGGCGATGCGCTGCGCGCGACGCGAGGGCTCGAGAAGGCGCGGGCGATCGGCCCCCGGATCGACGAATGGCGTGCGTCGCTGGAGTCGGGGCTCGCGGTGGCCGGATTCTCGCCGTGGCTGCGTCCCCAGCGCGCCGAGCTGCGGCGACATCAGACGGTGCTGCAGGCGATGGACTTCGCCACGCGCAACCTTCGCGTGGTCGCGCGCCGAGCGGTGTACCTGTGCGACGACGGACAGCGCCGTCCCGTGCCGGCGGAGCTGCTGGCCGAATTGATGCGGGGCGCCTCCCTCGTCGGCGAGAGCCTCGACGACATCTCGTTCCAGCCCGCGGCCCGGGAGGCGGTGCGGGCGGTGGCGAGCCGCCTCGACCCGGCGCAGATCCTGCCCGACGGATCGCAGGGCGAGCAGTACCTCATCACCGCACTGCGGCCGCTCGCGGTCGACCTGCTCACCGCCACCGGCATGCCGTCGGCCGAGGCGCGCGCTCTGCTGCCACGGTTGTGAGGCGCCGGCGTCAGCGCGGCGCGACGGCCTCCCAGGGCACGGTGACCTCGCCCAGGCGCCACCGCGACCGCTCGAGGATCGGCCATCCGCCGGCGACGAGCGCCGACAGCGCGGTGCGCCAGCGATGCACCGGGCCGAACGGCGAGACGCTCGCCGCGCGCTCCCACTCGGCGTCGAGGGCGGCCAGATACGCGTGCACCCGCTCACCGGGGACGTTGCGGTGGATGAGCGCTTTGGGGAGCCGCTCCGCGGCGACGGACGGATGCTGCAGCCCGGCCAGCCGCAGCGACACGGTGAGCGTCCGGGCCGCCGCGTCGGGCCCGATCGCCACCCACGTCGCGATGCGTCCGATCTCGTCGCAGGTGCCCTCGACGAGAAGCCCGTCGGTCGCCAGACGCCCGGCCATCGTCGCCCAGGCCTCGGCGACCTCGTCCTCGTCGTACTGCCGCAGCACGTTGAAGGCCCGAACGACGGCGGGCCGGCGCCCGCCCGCGACCGGCACTTCGAACCCGCCGCGCGCGAACGACACGCGGGCGTCCGGCGCGAAAGGCGTCCCACCGGCCCGCACCTGCTCGAGCTGGCCGCGGGCGCGCTCCACCCGGGCCGGGTCGATCTCGAGACCGAGCACCTCGACGTCCGGGCGGACGCGGGCGAGGCGCGCGTGCAGCTCCAGCGCGGTGACGCCGCTCGCGCCGTAGCCGAGGTCGACCACGAGCGGGTCCGAGGCCCGGCGGAGGGAGGGCTGCCGCGCGATCCAGCGATCCACGCGCCGCAGCCGGTTGGTGCCGGTCGTGCCGCGCGTGATCTGCCCGACCGGTCCCCGCGCCATCCCCCCATGATGCCAGGCCGTCGCCATCGTCGAGCTGACCGGTCCGGCCGGTCGACACAGCGCCGGGGCGGGCGTCGTCGCCCGGATATCATGGGGCGCATGACCGCGCCCTATACGCTGATCCTCCTCCGTCACGGCCAGAGCGAGTGGAACAAGACCAACCAGTTCACGGGCTGGGTCGACGTCCGCCTCACCGAGCAGGGCAAGGCCGAGGCCGCGCGCGGCGGCGAGCTGCTCGCCGAGTCCGGCATCCTTCCCGACGTCCTTCACACCTCGGTGCTGAGCCGCGCCATCCAGACCGCCGACATCGCGCTCGACGCGGCCGACCGCCTCTGGATCCCGGTCAAGCGCTCGTGGCGCCTGAACGAGCGGCACTACGGCGCTCTCCAGGGCAAGGACAAGGCGCAGACCCTCGAGGAGTTCGGCAACGAGCAGTTCATGCTGTGGCGCCGCTCGTTCGACGTGCCGCCGCCGCCGCTGCCCGCCGACGACCAGTACAGCCAGGTCGGCGACCCGCGCTACGTGGGCATCGACGGCGAGGTGCCCGACACCGAGTCGCTGAAGATCGTGATCGACCGCATGCTGCCCTACTGGCACAGCGACATCGTGCCCGACCTGAAGGCCGGCAAGACGGTGCTCGTGACGGCGCACGGCAACTCGCTGCGCGGCCTGGTCAAGCACCTCGACGGCATCAGCGACGCCGACATCGCCGAGCTCAACATCCCCACCGGCATCCCGCTGGTGTACCGCCTCGACGAGAACCTCGAGCCGCTCAGCCCGGGGGAGTACCTCGACCCCGAGGCCGCTGCCGCGGGGGCTGCCGCTGTCGCGAACCAGGGCAAGGCCTGACGACGGACACATGCAGAAGAGCGGATGCCTCCACTGGAGGCATCCGCTCTTCTCGTGTCTCTGGCGCGGTATCGCGTTTCGGCTACTGCGGCGTGATGATGTCGATGGTGTCGGTGCTCGTGGTCCAGTCGCCCGTCGACAGGTAGGCGACCTTCTTCGCCACCGACACCGCGTGGTCGCCGAAGCGCTCGTGGTAGCGGCTGGCGAGCGTCGCGTCGACGGTGGCCGACGGGTCGCCCTGCCAGCTGTCGCTGAGCACCTTCTCGAACACCGAGACGTGCAGCTCGTCGAGCTTGTCGTCGGCGTTGCGGATCTCGTCGATGAGGTCGCCGTCCTGCGAGCGCAGCAGCTCGGTGAGCTGACGGGCGGCCTCGACGTCGAGCTCGCCCATCTTGAGGAACGTCGACTTCAGGCCCTTGGGGATGGCCCGCTCGGGGAAGCGCATGCGCGTGAGCTGCGCGATGTGCTCGGCGATGTCGCCCATGCGCTCGAGCGAGGCGCTCATGCGCAGCGCGCTGACGACGATGCGCAGGTCGCGGGCCACCGGCTGCTGACGCGCCAGGATCTCGATCGCGAGCTCGTCGAGCTCGATGGCCTTCTCATCGATGACCGCGTCGGCTTCGATGACCTCCTCCGCCAGAGCGACGTCGCTGGTGCCGAACGCGCGCGTCGCCTTGTCGATGGCGACCGTGACGAGTTCAGCGATCTCGACGAGACGCCCCTGCACGTCCTCGAGGGACTGGTGGAAGACTTCGCGCATTCCGACGCACCTTTCATGGTTTTCGGGGGAGAGGCTCGTCCCGCGCCCCGCCGATTCTCGCCAGGGAAGGTTAACGGATGGTGCCCCCGTGGTGAACAGTACCCGGATCCTCCGTGGGCCTTCCCTCTCCGGTCCGATGCCGCGTCGCAGGTGCCTCTACGCTGGTCGCATGGACACGACGCAGCTCGCGCTGCTCGCCCTCCTCGCGGGGATCATCATCGGCGGTTCGATCTCCGCCGTCGTCGTCGCGGCGATGCGGGCACGCGACCGCGCGCAGGCGGAGAGGTCCGTCGAGATCCCCGACGGCGTTCGCGGCGTGCTCCATGGGATGGACGACGCGGCGCTCGTCGTCGATGCGTCGTTCACTGTGCTGGCCGCCTCCGCTGCCGCCGCCGCCTTCGATCTCGTCGAGGGCGGCACGCTGCCGAACGACGAGCTGCGCGCCCTCGTGCGCCGCGTGCGGACGAGCGATTCGGTCGCGACCGAGTCCAGTGCGACCGAGACGATGCGGCTGCGCCGAGGTGCGCCGCCCGCGGAACCGCGCCTCGTGGTCGTGCGGGCGTCGCGCATCTCGCCGCGGCTGACGCTCTTCGTGCTGCGCGACATCACCGAGCGCGAGCGCGTCGAAGAGATGCGCCGCGACTTCGTGGCGAACACCAGCCACGAGCTCAAGACGCCGGTGGGAGCCGTGAGCCTGCTCGCCGAAGCCATCGAATCGGCCTCTGACGACCCGCCGCAGGTGCGCATCTTCGCCACGCGGCTGCAGGCAGAGGCGAACCGCCTGGCGCTGCTGACGTCGCGCATCATGAACCTCTCGCGCCTGCAGGCATCCGACGAGCTGCCGCAGCGGGACGTCTCGGTCGACGAGGTCGTCGCGTCGGCGCTCGATGCGCACGCGATCCAGGCGGACTCCGCCGGGGTCGAGGTGGTGCGGGGCGGCGCGCGGGGCCTGTACGTCCACGGTGATGCGCAGATTCTCAGCGAAGCGGTCGGCAACCTCATCGCCAACGCCATCGCCTACTCGCCGCGCGGCTCCAGCGTGGGGATCGGCGTCAAGGCCGCCGACCGGGTCGTGGAGATCGCCGTGACGGACCGCGGCATCGGCATCGCCGAAGGCGAGCAGGACCGCGTCTTCGAGCGCTTCTACCGCGCCGATCCGGCGCGTGCCCGCCGCACCGGCGGCAGCGGCCTGGGGCTCTCGATCGTCAAGCACGCGGTCCAGCGTCACGGCGGCGAGGTGCGGCTGTGGTCGCGCCCCGGGCGCGGGTCGACCTTCACCATCCGGCTGCCGCAGATCGATGCACCCGACATCCAGCCGGTGCCCAAGCGCCCGCGCAGGAAGAAGCGGCCCGCCACGGAGCCGTCCACGGCGTGCGCCGCCCGCCGCCGAGAGCGTGCCCCCGTCCGCCGACCCGCGTGTGTCCGCGCCGTCGCCGAGAATCTCTTCGGCCCCCGCTCCGAGTGCGCCCGCCGGCCCGAGCGTGCCCACCGCCCCCCGAAACCCCGTCGGCCCGGCCGCCGGCAAGAACCTCGCCTCCGGCAGGAATGGAGATCCCGCATGACCCGCGTCTTGATCGTCGAGGACGAGCCCGATCTGGCCGACCCGCTCGCCTACCTCCTCCGCCGCGAGGGCTACGACGTGGAGATCGCCGAGGACGGCCCCGCCGCACTCACCTCGTTCCGGGAGCGCGGAGCCGACATCGTGCTGCTCGACCTCATGCTTCCCGGGATGCCGGGCACCGAGGTCTGCCGGCAGATCCGGACCACTTCGGCGGTGCCGATCATCATGCTGACCGCCAAGGACTCCGAGGTCGACATCGTGGTCGGACTCGAGCTGGGGGCCGACGACTACGTGACCAAGCCCTACTCCGCGCGTGAGCTGCTGGCGCGCATGCGGGCGGTACTGCGGCGCTTCTCCCAGATCGACGCCGACCTCGAGGACCGGGTGCTCGAGGGCGGGCGGGTGGTGCTCGACATCGACCGTCACACCGTCGCCGTCGAGGGCGGGGAGATCAACATGCCGCTCAAGGAATTCGAGCTGCTCGAGGTGCTGATGCGCAACGCCGGCCGGGTGCTCACGCGCGGCCAGCTCATCGACCGGGTGTGGGGGAGCGACTACTTCGGCGACACCAAGACGCTCGACGTGCACATCAAGCGGATACGCTCCCGCATCGAGCGGAACCCGGGGTCGACCCGAGATGCTGGTCACGGTGCGCGGCCTCGGCTACCGCTTCGAGGGCTGAGCGCGGCCGCATGCCGACGAAGAGGGCGCCCCGGTCGGGGCGCCCTCTTCGTCGTACGTGCGACGCGACGCTCAGGGAGCGAGCGCGGAGAGGTAGTCGAGCGAGCCGTCGAGGACGGGCACCGAGGCAGCTCGCCCTCGGCGTCGCCCGACTGGAAGAAAGTGGTGACGTCGGTGCCGGGCAGGGCGTCGAGCTCTTCGATCAGCAGAGGCTCGTCTTCGTCGGAGCCGAGGCTCACGGTCGTGTTCGCGGGAACCCGCACGGTGAGCGACGCGCCGTCCTCGCCGACCTCGATGTTGAGGGTGTGCGAGTCGTCGGTGCGGTTGACGATCGCGGCGACGAAGTTGCCCTCCGAGCCGTCCTCGTTCGCCACGATGAGGGCGTTGCGCACCTCGAGCGGGCCGGAGTCGTAGACGTTGGTTCCCTCGGCGGCCGAGTAGGCGATCGTGGTCGCCTGCGGGGAGATCATGCTGCACCCGGTGGCGGTGAGGACCAGAGCGCTGCCGACGGCCAGTGACGCGATCAGCCGGCGATTGCGGGGGCCGGGTGCCGCCGCGGATCGTCCGCGCGTAGAACCGCTGCGGCGGTGTATCGAGATCACGGATCCTCCTAGACGGATGACGGTTCTCCAGCATTCTAGGGGCTCGCCGTCGAGCGCGCGGAGCACCGCGGCGGCCGATGCCCGGCGGGGGATGTGTCGCTGCCCGGCCCGTGGGGCGGAGAACCTTAGCGTATTTCTCCTGTGGTATCCTGGAGGTTGCCGAAAGGACATAACTCCATGCTTTTTGAGGTTGGCGAGACGGTCGTCTACCCCCATCACGGGGCGGCAACGATCATCGAGGTCAAAGACCGGATCATCAAGGGCGAGACGAAGAAGTATCTGAAACTCAACGTCACGCAGGGTGATCTCATCATCGAAGTCCCCGCAGAGAACGTCGATTTGGTCGGCGTCCGAGATGTCATCGGCAAGGAGGGTCTCGACAAGGTCTTCGAGGTGCTGCGCGCTCCGTTCACGGAGGAGCCGACCAACTGGTCGCGCCGCTACAAGGCCAATCTCGAGAAGCTCGCCTCCGGTGACGTCATCAAGGTCAGCGAGGTCGTGCGCGACCTCTGGCGCCGTGATCAGGACCGCGGCCTGTCGGCCGGAGAGAAGCGGATGCTCGCCAAGGCGAAGCAGATCCTGATCTCCGAGCTCGCCCTCGCCGAGAAGACCGACGAGGAGAAGGCGAGCGTCCTCCTCGACGAGGTCCTCGCGAGCTGAGACTCCCAGAACGGCGCCCTGCGGGGCGCCGTTCTGCTGTCGCCCGGCGTGGCTGCGACGCGCTCCTGCGCGGCGCAGGAGGATGCCCTCCGCCGATCGCGATAGCGTGAACGGGTGAGCATCACCCCTGTGCCCCGCATCGGCGTGGTCGTCGTCGCCGCTGGTTCCGGGACCCGTCTGGGAGCAGGCGCGCCGAAGGCGTTCGTCGGCATCGACGGCAGCAGCATCCTGCGCCACGCGCTGACGAGCGTGTTCGCCGCGCCGACTGCCCAGGTGGTGATCGTGGCCCCCGCCGGGCGCGAGGGCGATGCGCTCAGCGAAGCGCTCGCCGCTGCAGGGGAGCGCCGTGACCTGGTCTCGGTGGTCGCCGGCGGTGAGACCCGCCAGGCCTCCGTCGCCGCCGGGCTCGCTGCGCTCTGGGCCGACGTCGAGGTCGTGCTCGTGCACGACGCGGCGCGGGCGCTGACCCCCGCCGAAGTCTTCGAGCGTGTCATCGCCGCGATCGACGCCGGGGCCGCGGGTGCGATCCCGGTGCTTCCGGTCATCGACACCGTCAAGCGCGTCGTCGGGCACGAGATCGTGGCCGCGGTGGACCGCGCCGAGCTGGCGGCCGCGCAGACGCCGCAGGGCTTCCGGCGTGACGTGCTCGATGCGGCATATGCCGCAGCACGTGTCGATTTCACCGACGACGCCGCCCTGGTCGCGGAGGCCGGGCATGCGGTCGCGGCCGTGCCGGGGCATCCGCTCGCCTTCAAGATCACGACCACGGCCGACCTCGACCGTGCCCGACACCTGATCACGGAGGCCTTCCTCACGCTCCCGCCCATCTGGAGCACGGGCCTGTCCTTCCCCGCGTCGGCGTGGGCACCGACGTGCACGCCTTCGGTGGCGACGGCACGCTCTGGCTCGCAGGCCTCGAATGGCCCGGAGAGGCGCCGCTGTCGGGCCACTCCGATGGGGATGCCGTGGCGCACGCGATCGTCGACGCCTTGCTCTCGGCGGCCGGCCTGGGCGACATCGGCACGCACTTCGGCACCGATCATCCGGAGTACGCCGGCGCGCACGCGGACGTCTTCCTGACGCGCACGGTCGCCCTCCTCGGCGAGGCGGGATGGCGTGTGGGGAATGTGTCGGTACAGGTGCAGGCTCAGCGTCCCCGGTTCTCGGCCCGCCGTGCGGAAGCCGAACGGGCGCTGTCGGCCACGCTCGGGGGAGCGCCGGTGACGGTCTCGGCGACCACCACCGACGGCCTCGGATTCACCGGACGCGCCGAGGGCGTGTCGGCCTTCGCGGTCGCCCTGGTCGTTCCCGCCTGAGGATCCGGGCTCGGCCGCTCTGCGCGGCTCGCGTCAGAGCGTGAGTGTCATGAAGACCGAGAAGGGGTCGAGGGCGTAGTCCCCGAAGGGGCCGCAGACCACGAAGCCCTCGCTCGCGTACAGGCGCTGCGCCGGTGCGAAGTCCTCGGTCGTGCCGGTCTCGAGCCACAGGCTCGACAGGCCCCGCAGCCGCGCCTCGTCGACGATGTGGCGCAGCATCGCGCGTCCGACGCCCGTGCCGCGGAAGCGATCGTCCACGCGCATCGACTTGATCTCGCCGCGGTCGGAGTCGAGGGCCTTCAACGCACCGATGCCCGCGAGCTCCCCGTCGATCCAGGCCGACCACACCGAGAGGGACGGATGCCGCAGCGCGTCGATGTCGAGCGCGTGCACGCTCTCCGCGGGCGAGGTGTCGTGCATCCCGGCCAGGTGCGAGGCGATGAGTCGTCGGGTGGCGTCGCCGCTCAGGTCGTCGGTGCGGATCTCGATGGTGCGCTGCATGTCGCGCCCAGTGTGCCACGCCTCGATTGCGGGCGTGTTTCGGCGTGGCGCGTCAGGCCTCGACAGCGAAGGGCGCCGGGTCTCGGGGTGCGCGGGATCCCCAGGCGAGCAGCGCCAGCCCTGCCGCCAGCACCACCAGACCGAGGATCGCGAGCGCCGAGAGCCGCTCGCCGAGGACGACGATGCCCAGCACGCTGGCCGTCAGCGGCTCGCCGAGCGTGAGGGTCGCGGCCGTGGCGGCGGTCAGACCGCTCAGCCCCCAGGTGAAGAGCACATAGGCGATCGAGATGGTCGCGAACCCCAGCCACAGCGCCATCACCACCCCTGCCGGGGTGCCGAGCCACGTCAGGTCGACGAAAGGCAGCGCGAAGGCGCAGATACCGCCGAGCTGGCGCCCATCGCACCCACGACGGTGAACGGGTCCCAGCCGTCGTCGAGCAGGCGGCGCTGTGCGTTCGCGATGACGGCGAAGGCGGCTCCTGCGCCCACCGAGCCGAGGAGTCCGAGCGGATCGGTGCCGCCTGCGGTGCCCGCCTCGCCGCCCGATGCCGAGGAGCACGACGCCGATCGTCGCGAGGGCGGTCGCGCCGATCCAGGTGAGGCTCGGCATCCGTCGCGTCAGGGCCCACTCCAGCAGACCCGCCAGGATCGGGGCGGAGCCGAGGGCGACGACCGTGCCGACGGCGACGCCGTTGCGCGTCGTGCCCAGGAAGAACAGGGGCTGGTAGAGCGAGATGCACACCCCGGTGAGCACCATCAGGCCGAGGGGGCGCAGGCCGCCGTTCGACAGGCTCAGCGACCGGACGGTCTTCGCGGCGGCATGCGGGCTTCGCCTGGCATGACGGGCAGCGAGCGCGAACGCGATCACCGCGAGCCCGGTGCCGCCGATCACCATGCGCATGACGCCGACCGACAGCGGCGTCGTGCCGTCCGGCCCCAGCGCCTGCGATGTCCCGGTGGTGCCGAACAGCACGGCGGCGGCGAGGACGGCGAGCACATGCATCCTCCGTTTATATCCGCATCGTCGCCCGCCCATGGAAATGCGGGCCACCCGCTCCCAGGGGCCGCCGTGACACCGCCGGTAGGCTGGTGCGGTGACGGTTCAGCTGTACGACACCAAGACGCAGACACTGCGCGACTTCGTGCCCCTCGACCCCGGAAACGTCACCATCTACGTCTGCGGCCCGACCGTGCAGTCGGGGCCGCACATCGGGCACCTGCGCGGTGCGCTGAGCTTCGACATCCTGCGGCGCTGGCTCACCCACCGCCACGGGCGTGTCACGTTCGTCCGCAACGTCACCGACATCGACGACAAGGTGCTCGCCAACGCCACCGACGGCGAGCCGTGGTGGGCGCTCGCGTACCGCATGGAGCTCGAGTTCACCCGCGCGTACACCGCCATCGGCATCCTCCCGCCGACCTACGAGCCGCGCGCCACCGCGTCCATCCCGCAGATGCAGGAGCTGATCGCGCGGCTCATCGACGCCGGGCATGCGTACCCCGCCCCTCCGACCGGCTCAGGGGCCGAGGCCCTTGCAGCGGGTGACGTGTACTTCGACGTCCGGTCGTGGGCGGAGTACGGGTCGCTCACGCGGCAGAGCCTCGACGCGATGGAGCCGGCGGCGGACGCCGATCCGCGCGGCAAGCGTGATCCTCGCGACTTCGCGCTGTGGAAGGGCGCCAAGGCCGACGAGCCCGCATCGGCCGCGTGGGACTCGCCGTGGGGACCCGGGCGCCCCGGCTGGCACATCGAATGCTCCGCGATGTCGCGACGCTACCTCGGCAGCGAGTTCGACATCCACGGCGGCGGGCTCGATCTGCGCTTCCCGCACCATGAGAACGAGCTGGCCCAGTCGACGGCCGCCGGCGACGGCTTCGCCCGCTACTGGGTGCACAACGGCCTCGTGACCGTCGGCGCGCAGAAGATGTCGAAGTCGCTGTTCAACTTCATCCTCGCCGAAGACGTGCTGCGCGAGCGCGATCCGCTGGTGGTGCGCTACGCGCTCGCCGCGGCGCACTATCGCTCGAGCCTCGACATCACCACGACGACCTTCGACGAGGCGGAAGCCGCGGTCGACCGCATCCGCACCTTCCTCGAGCGCGCCGTGCGGGCGCTCCGCGGCGCGGACGACCTGCGCGTGACCGCCACCGTGCCGGCCGCGTTCGCCGCGGCCCTCGACGACGACCTCGGCGTTCCGCAGGCGCTCGCCGTGCTGCACGAGACGGTGCGCGAGGGCAACACGGCACTCGATGCGGGCGACCGCGACGGCGCGCTGCGCGCGTTCGCCGACGTCGCGGTGATGACGGGTGTGCTCGGCATCGACCCGCTCGACCCGCACTGGCGTTCGACGGATGCCTCGGATCAGACCCGCGCGCTCGACGCCCTGGTGCAGACGATGATCGCGCAGCGCGCCGATGCGCGCGCAGCGAAGGACTGGGCGGCGGCCGACCGCATCCGCGACGCGATCGCGGCGGCCGGCATCGCCCTCGAAGACGGACCCGACGGGACGCACTGGAGTGTCGCCGATACGCCTCGTTCCGCGGAGAGCAACTGACGGGGCGGCGCCCCGCATGAAGGAGAACTGATGGCCAAGACAGGACGCCCCGGCGCGAGCAAGGGCAACAAGAAGGGCCCCACCAAGGGCACCGGGGGCAAGAACAAGCGGTCGCTCGCCGGCCGCGGACCGACCCCCAAGGCAGAGGACCGTGCGTGGCACCCGGCCGGCAAGCGCAAGGCGGCCGCCGAGCGCTACGCGGCTGCGGGCGGCAAGGCCCAGCCGGGTCAGTCCGCACCACGTTCGCCGCGTCCCGGCAAGAAGGACGACGACACCGAGACCGTCACCGGTCGCAACTCGGTGCTGGAGGCGCTCCGCGCAAAGATCCCCGCGACGGCGTTCTACATCGCGCAGCGCGTCGAGATGGACGACCGCGTCAAGGAGATGCTGTCGATCGCGACCCACCGCGAGATCCCGGTACTCGAGGTGACGCGGCCAGAGCTCGACCGCATGGCGGGCTTCGACGGGGTGCACCAGGGCGTCGCGCTGAAGGTGCCGCCGTACGAGTACGCCCACCCGCAGGACCTGCTGGAGCAGGTGATCGACCGCGGCCAGACGCCGCTCTTCGTCGCCCTCGACGGCATCACCGACCCGCGCAACCTCGGCGCGATCCTCCGCTCGACGGCCGCCTTCGGTGGTCACGCCGTCATCGTGCCGCAGCGGCGGTCGGCGAGCGTCAACTCGGCGGCGTGGAAGACGAGCGCCGGCGCCGCGGCCCGCATCCCCGTCGCCATCGCGGCGAACCTCACCGCGATGCTCAAGGACTTCAAGAAGCAGGGCGTGTTCGTGCTCGGGCTCGACGGCGGGGGAGACGTCTCCCTCCCCGAGCTGCAGCTTGCCGACCGCCCCGTGGTCATCGTCGTCGGCTCCGAGGGCAAGGGCCTCTCGCGGCTGGTCACCGAGACCTGCGACCAGATCGTCTCGATCCCGATCTCGTCGAGCACCGAGTCACTCAATGCCGGTATCGCGGCATCCGTCGCTCTCTACCAGGTCGCCACACTCCGCACCGCTCCTCCCGAGTGAGTCGCGGTGTGACATATTCACGGGAATGAAGCCGCGGCGGGCGCGCTTGTCTCACCCAGGGCCGGCGAGCGTTCGGCGGCACGACAGATCGAAAGGCAGAACATGGCACGCATCGCCGTCATCGGAGGCTCCGGCTACGCCGGCCGTCACATCGTCGCCGAGGCGGTGAGCCGCGGGCACAGCGTTCTGGCCATCGCGCGCCGCGTCCCGAGCGAGCGTCACTCCGGCGCTGTCTACATCGAGGGCTCACTGACCGACGTTCCCGACCTGCTCGCCCAGCTCGAGGGCGTCGACGTCGTCGTGTCGGCGGTGGCGCCCCGTGGCGACATGCAGGGGCTCGTGCGCCCGAACATCGCCGCGCTCGCCTCGCTTCTGCCCGAAGGCGTCCGGCTGGGGGTCATCGGCGGTGCCGGCGGCAGCCTCGTCACCGAGGACGGGCAGCGGGTCGTCGACCTGCCGTCGTTCAGCGAGGACTACAAGCCCGAGGCTCTCGAGGCGATCGGCATCCTCGAGGATCTCCAGGCCGGGCCGGAGTCGCTCGACTGGTTCTACATCCACCCCGCCGGGGGGTTCGGCGCGTTCAAGCCGGGCGAGCGCACCGGCTCGTACCGCACCGGCGGAGACGTCATCGTGACCGACGCCGAGGGCGAGTCGTACATCTCGGGCGAAGACCTCGCCGTGGCGATCGTCGACGAGATCGAGCACCCGCAGCACCCGCGCAAGCGTTTCACCGTCGGGTACTGACCCGGAATCGCGAAAGGGTATGTTTCCGCACGCGTGGTGTGCGGAAACATACCCTTTCGCGCATCCTGGCGACGCGGGTCAGACCGGGGGTGCTAGACGAGGTCGCGCCAGTCGATGTCGTCCTCGTCGTCGTCGATCACCGGGTTCGGGGACGTGATGACCGAGAGCGAGACCGTCTCGGTCGGGGGGCCCATCAGCGTCGCCTCGTCGCGGCGGTGGCGCAGCACGTTGTCGATGTAGCTCGTCAGCGACTCGGCGAGTGGGACCGACTTCCCCTTCGCCTGGGACAGGTACCAGCGGTGCTCGAGCAGCTGGTGGTACACCTCGGCGGGCTCGAGCTTGGATCGCAGGTCCCACGGGATCGCCTTCACGACGGGCTCGAACACGCGCGTGAGCCACTCGTGCGCGACCATCTCCTCGTCGTCACCCAGGCGGGAGATGCGCGCGCGGAACTCGTCCAGGTCGTTGAGCAGGCGCCGTGCCTGGTTCTCTTCGACGTCGAGGCCGGTCAGGCGCAGCAGGCGGCGCTGATGGTGCCCGGCGTCCACGACCTTCGGCTGGATCGAGACCCGGGCGCCGTCGGCCGTGGCCTGGATGGACATCTCGCCGATGTCGAACCCCAGCTCGTTGAGGCGCTGCACCCGCTCCGTCAGGCGCCAGGACTCGTCGGCGCGGAAGCTCTCCTCATCGGTGAGCGCTGCCCACAGCGCGTGGTACGACGACACGATCCCGTCCGCCACCGCGATGGCGTCCACGCCGCCCTCGAGGCGGCCGCCGGCCTCGAGGTCCATGATCTCGCCGGCGATGTTGGTGCGGGCGACATCGAGGTCGTGTGCCCGTTGGCCGGGGGTCAGACCGCTCTCGTGCAGCTCGCCGGTCTCGGCGTCGACCAGGTATGCCGCAAAGGCGCCGGCATCGCGACGGAACAGCGTGTTCGACAGTGACACGTCGCCCCAGAAGAACCCGACGTTGTGCAGGCGCACCAGCAGCAGTGCGAGCGCATCCACCAGGCGGGTGGCGGTGTCGGGCCGCAGCACCTGGGTGAACAGGGCGCGGTAGGGGAGCGAGAACTTCAGGTGCGCGGTCACGAGGGCGGCGGGCAGCGGCTCGCCCTCGGCATCCGTCCGCCCGGCGATCACGGCGACCCGTTCGACGCAGGGCACGTCGAGGCGGGCGAGGTTGCCGAGCATGTCGTACTCGCGCTGCGCCATCGCCTGCGTCGTCTCCTTGATGGCGACCACGCGGCCGGAGAGGTTCGCGAAACGCACCAGGTGGCGCGAAAGGCCCTTCGGGAGGAAGACGATGTGCTGCGACGGCCACTCGCCGAGCGGTGTCGACCAGGGCAGCGTCAGCAGCCCCGGGTCCACGCTGCTGGCGGTGATGCTCAGGGCGTCAGGCACGTCCCCTCCTGAAGAGACAGCGACGGCGCGGGGGAATCACTCCCACCCGCGCCGTCGCGATGCGAAACGGTGTTACGCCGCAGCGATCGCCCTGTCGGTGAGGCGCTCGCCGGACTCGATGTCGAACACGTGGACGTGTCCGGGGACCGGAGCCAGCGCGACCTTGTCGCCCGCGATCGGGTGACGGCGGCCGTCGACGCGCGCGACGATGTCGGTGCGCTTGCCGTTGACGTCGGTGTGCCCGTACAGGTAGCCGTCGGCGCCGAGCTCCTCGACGAGGTCGACCGTGACCGTGAGGCCCTTGCCGTCCGCGGGGGCGACCTGGATGTCCTCGGGGCGGACACCGATGGTGACGTCGGAGCCGTGAGCCTTGCCGAGCGTGTCGGCCTCGATGCCCACGACGGTGTCGCCGAACTGGACGCCGCCCTCGGCGAGGTGCGCCGGGAAAAGGTTCATGGCGGGCGAGCCGATGAAGCCCGCGACGAACACGTTGTTGGGCTTCTCGTACAGGTCGCGCGGGGTGCCGACCTGCTGCAGGAGGCCGTCCTTGAGCACCGCGATGCGGTCGCCCATCGTGAGGGCCTCGGTCTGGTCGTGCGTGACGTAGACGGTGGTGACGCCCAGGCGACGCTGCAGCGACGCGATCTGGGTGCGGGTCTGCACGCGGAGCTTGGCGTCGAGGTTCGACAGCGGCTCGTCCATCAGGAACACCTGCGGCTGGCGGACGATCGCGCGGCCCATGGCGACGCGCTGACGCTGACCACCAGAGAGCGCCTTCGGCTTGCGGGTCAGGTACTCCTCGAGGTCGAGGAGCTTGGCGGCCTCGAGGACGCGGGCTGCGCGCTCCTCCTTGCCGACGCCGGCGATCTTGAGCGCGAAGCCCATGTTCTCGGCGACCGTCATGTGCGGGTACAGCGCGTAGTTCTGGAAGACCATCGCGATGTCGCGGTCCTTCGGGGGGACGTCGGTGACGTCACGGTCGCCGATCAGGATGCGGCCCGAGTTGACCTCTTCGAGGCCGGCCAGCATGCGCAGCGACGTGGACTTTCCGCAGCCCGAGGGGCCGACGAGAACCAGGAACTCGCCATCGGCGACCTCGAGGTTGAGCTTGTCCACAGCGGGGCGCGTGCCCCCGGGGTACAGGCGAGTTGCGTTGTCAAACGTGACGGACGCCATGTTCTCTTCTCCTTCACCGGCAGGTACGTGCCGGACGATCCGTAGTGATGGAATGAGCGGGGGCATACCCGCACGCCCGCCATCGGGCGCACGAACAGTATGACACGGCGCGTGCGGAGGTTGCGTCTGGGCATTTCCCAGGGTGGCTGGCTAGCATCGTGGGCGGCCGCTTTTCCGTCCAGCCCCGCCGGATACCGGCCCGATTTCCGCACCGAGAGGTCCCATGTCGAGCGACGAGTCACAGAACGCCGCGTCCAGCGAGCGCCGCGACGCCGTGCGCGAGAAGGCGCAGCAGGTGAAGGCGCGCCAGTCCCGGGCTCGTCTCATCCGGCGGACGTCGCTCGCGGTGGTCGCCGTCGCGTTCGTGGCCGTCATCGCGATCGTGGTGACGTGGACCGTCTCGTCGAGTGCGTCGAAGCCGATGATGAGCCCCGCGAACGTCGTGGACGACGGCTTCGTGGTGAGTGACGTCACCGGCGGCGGCGTGGGCTCCGAGGGTGCGGACGTGAACGGGTCTCCCGAGGGTGAGGCGAGCGCGAGCCACCCCCGAACCTGAGCCGGAGCCGACACCGACCGCGACGCCCACGGAGGCCCCGGCGGTCGAGATCCGGGTGTACGTCGACTACCTCTCGACCGGCTCGCGCGACTTCCAGCTGGCCAACATGAAGCAGCTGTCGGAGTGGGTGGACGACGACGCCGCGACCCTGGCCTACTACCCGGTCGCGATGCTCACGGCGAAGTCGAACGGCACCAAGTACTCGCTCCGCGCTGCGGGTGCGGCCGCCTGCGTCGCCCAGCACGCACCGGACTACTTCTTCGCGTTCAACGACGCGCTGCTGCGCCAGCAGCCCGAGGTCGACTCCGACGGCTACAGCGACAGCGAGCTCGCCGCCATGGCGATCGCCACGGGCCTGGACGGCCCGAAGGTCGTGCGCGCGTGCATCGAGGAGCAGTCGTACGCCTCGTGGGCGAAGTCGGCGACCGACCGGGCGCTGCAGGAGCTTCCCGGCACCGACGGCGCCGCCCTCACCGGCACGCCGATGGTGCTGGTGAACGGCACCCAGTACGTGGGCAAGCTGGACGACCCCAAGGAGTTCGCGCAGTTCGTCCTCACGATCGCGAGCGACGCGTACTACAAGGCCACCCCGAGCCCGACTCCGACTCCGGCTCCCTGATCGGGTGCCCGCGCGGGCGCCGCTAGACTGGGCGCTCTGCCGACTTGGCGCAATTGGTAGCGCACCGTACTTGTAATACGGGGGTTACGGGTTCAAGTCCCGTAGTCGGCTCCACTTCAGGTCGTCGCAGGTCGTCGGCTCCACTTCAGGTCGTCGCAGGTCGCCGGCTCCACATCGGGTGCCGTCGTCATCGGCTCCTCTCATGGGCAGGCAAGATGGATCGGGTGACCGCATCCCGCCTGCCCGTCTGGATGGGCCTCGGCGGTGCCGCGCTCATCGGGGTGCTGACCGCTGTGCAGGCGCGGATCAACGGCCAACTGGGTGTCCGCATCGACGACGGGTTCGCGGCCGCCGTGATCTCGTTCGGCTCGGGTCTGGTCGTGCTCGTCGTGCTCTCGGCGGCACTGCCGCAGGGTCGGCGGGGCTTCGCCGCGCTGATCACCGGGGTACGCGCCGGCGGCATTCCGATCTGGATGCTGGGCGGCGGTGTCGCCGGTGCGCTCTCGGTGGCGACGCAATCGCTCGCGGTCGGCATCATCGGCGTCGCGCTGTTCACGGTGGGAGTCGTCGCCGGTCAGACCGTGAGCGGCCTGCTGCTGGACCGTTCGGGCTTCGGCCCGGCGGGCGTCGTGGCGGTGACCCCGGCGCGACTGGCCGGCGGCGCCCTGGCGCTCCTCGCCGCCGGAGTATCGCTGGCCGGAGGCATCCATGCCCCGCCGGTGCTGGTCGTGCTGCCCTTCCTGGTGGGCGCCGGCATCGCCTGGCAGTCCGCGGTCAACGGCCGGCTGCGTCAGCGCGTCGGCTCGCCCCTGACCGCGACCCTCGTGAACTTCATCGGCGGCACCGCCGTGCTCGGTGTCGCCGAGCTCATCCACACGGCGGTCGCGGGCCCGCCGACGTCGTACCCGTCCGATCCCTGGCTCTACCTCGGCGGGGTGATCGGGGTGGCGTACATCTTCCTGGCGGCGGCACTCGTGCCCCACACCGGCGTGCTGCTGCTGGGGCTCGGCACGGTCGTCGGGCAGGTGGTGACGTCCGTCGTCATCGACGCGATCTGGCCGGCCGTGGGCGCACCCGCACCGGCGGCGTCGCTGCTCATGTCGACGCTCGCGATCCTCTCGGTGGTCGTGGCGGTCGTGCCATGGGGACGGATGCCTCGCGGCCGGCGCTGACGCCTTGCACCGGTGCCTGCTTCCCGCCGACGAGACAGGCGATCACCGCGCCCCGACGCCGTGATCGCCGTCCGGTGCGTCGTGGGGCGCGAGAAGGTGGTGGAATGGATGTCGGCGCGACCGCCGGCCCCGGGCGTCATCCGCAGGGGCGGCGTCGCGCTCCACGTCGGCTCGACGGCGCGCGCACCCCGCCCGCACGTCGGTCGCCGGCGGCGTGAAGCCGCGCGATCGCGGTCGCCTGCAGCGCGATGCGCGTGCCGCGCCCGGCGGCGCGCGGTCGCCCCAGACCTGAATTCCGGAAGAAGAGTGAGATGTCGGCAGATCCCTATGGCAACGGTGCAGAGGTCCTCGACCCCGAGGAGGACCTGCGCACCCTGATCTCCGCCCGCCCCGTGCGCCACCGCGCCGTCGACCCGTCGATCGCCCGCTCCTGGCTCCTGGTGCCCGGAACGCGCCCGGAGTCGTTCGGAGACATGGCGGCCTCCCGCGCCGACGCCGTCGTGCTCGACATCGAAGACGCGGTCGACCCGAGCAACAAGCCGCAGGCGCGCCAGGACGTCGTCGACTGGCTCGCTGCCGGAGGCCGGGCGTGGGTGCGGGTGAACGACGCGGCCAGCCCGTTCTGGGCCGACGACCTCGCCGCCCTCGTCGGCGTCCCGGGGCTCCTCGGCATCATGCTCGCGAAGACGGAATCGCCCGACCAGGTCACGAGCTCGTTCGACCGCCTGCGCGCGAGCGTGCCGGTCGTCGCCCTCATCGAGTCGGCGCTCGGCATGGAGGACGCCGCCCACATCGCCCGTGCGCGGGGCGCGTTCCGCCTCGCGTTCGGCAGCGGCGACTTCCGTCGTGACACCGGCATGAGCGCGGATGCCGAGGCCATGGCGTACCCGCGGGCGCGGCTGGTCGTCGCGAGCCGCGTCGGCGACCTCCCGGGTCCGATCGACGGCCCCACGGTGGGCAACAGCATGCCGACGCTGCGCGAGCACTCCGCGATCACCGTGTCGATGGGCATGACCGGAAAGCTGTGCCTCGCGGCCGAACAGGCGCCCGTCATCAACGAGGTGATCTGCCCCGCGCCGAGCGAGGTGGAGTGGGCTCTGGACTTCCTCGCCGATTTCGAGAGCCGCGGCCGGGTGGTCCGCGACGGCAGCGATTTGCCGCGACTGGGCCGCGCGCAGAAGATCGAGAAGCTGGCGATCGCGTTCGGGGTGCACCCGACCTCGTGACCGACGCCGCACCACCGAACCCGAAGGGACGCACCACATGGCTGACGACATCCGCTTGAGCGCAGGCGACGAGAACCCCGGATTCGCCCTCCCCGATTCCACGGGCGCAGTGGTCCGGCCCGAGGACTTCGCCGGCCGCCGCCTGATCGTCTACTTCTACCCGGCCGCGTTCACTCCCGGCTGCACGACCGAGGCCTGCGACTTCCGCGACAACCTCGCCTCGCTCCAGGCGGCGGGCGCCGCCGTCGTCGGCATCTCGCCCGACTCGGTGGAGCGGCTCGCGGAGTGGGCGGAAGCCGAGCAGCTGCAGTTCCCGCTGCTGTCGGACGAGGACCACTCGGTCGCCGAGGCGTGGGGCGCCTGGGGCACCAAGGTCGTGGGCGGCGAGGAGCGCGTGGGACTCATCCGCTCGACGTTCGTCCTGGCGCCCGACGGGAAGGTGGAGTCCGCCGAGTACCACGTCGACCCGAAGGGTCATGTGCAGCGGCTCCGCGCTCAGCTCGCCGCCTGAACACGTCCGGCCGGCCCGTCGCCGTCATCCGGGCGACGGGCCGGGTCGCGGCATCCGTGTCGAGCAGTTCGGCCGGCGCGTGTCAGGGCATCCGGCTGACGAGCCCGCGGGCGTCGATCGCCTTGCGTCGTTCCGGCCGAGACCGGGGCGGCTTGCCGCCGACGTACAGCCAGCCGAGGAGCTCCTCGTTCTTCTTGAGCCCGTGCGCCTTGGCGACGGCCTTCGCACGGGTGTAGTGGCCGGTGCGCCAGATGACGCCCCAGCCGGCCTCGTCCAGCAGGAGGCTCAGCATGTGCGCGACGCCGGAGGCGACGGCCTCCTGCTCCCAGCGCGGCACCTTGTGACTCTTGCGATAGCTCGCGACGACGGCGATGAGCAGGGGCGCGCGCAGCGGCTTCGACGAGGCGCCCTTGTCGCCCTCCGCCTTGTTGATCGCGCGGCCGAGCCGCTCGCGATCGTCGCCGCGCAGCTCGATGAGCCGCCAGGGCCGGAGCGACGAGTGATCGGCGACCCGGCCGGCGGCGGCCACGAGCTTCAGCAGCTCATCGTGCGTCGGCGCCTCGTCGGTGACCTTGGACCACGATCGCCGCGCGAGCGCGGCCTCCAGGGCTCCGGGCATCAGGCCGCACCGGAGTCGTCGCCCGGCGTGAACTGCAGCGAGATCGAGTTCATGCAGTAGCGGTCGCCGGTCGGCGTGCCGAAGCCGTCGGGGAACACGTGGCCGAGGTGCGAGCCGCAGTTCGCGCAGCGCACCTCGGTGCGGACCATCCCGTGGCTGTTGTCCTCGATCAGATCGACCGCCTCGGGGCGGATGGACTCGTAGAAGCTGGGCCACCCGCAGTGGGAGTCGAATTTGGTGCCGCTCTGGAACAGCTCGGCACCGCACGCCGCGCAGGTGTACAGGCCGGCGCGGCTCTCGTCGAGCAGCTCGCCGGTCCACGGCCGCTCCGTGCCTGCTTCACGCAGCACCGCGTACTGCTCGGCGGACAGGTCTTCGCGCCACTGGGCGTCGCTCTTGTCGACGGCGTAGGTCATGGTCTCCTCCTGGCACAGCATCCGGGCCCGTGCACTCCAGGTTCCATTCAACCCCAGCCGGTGGGGCAGCGGGTCGTCGGGTGGCGGGGTTTGGGGCGCGCCAGGAGCGTTCGGGGCGCGTCGCGTGCGCCCCGAACGTTCACCGGGCGCCCCAAACCCCGAAGAGCTGGACCGTGGGGGAGGATGGCGGGATGGCGGAGGATCCGGATGCCGAGACCGCGGCGGTCGCGGAGCGGTACGCGCGCTTCGCGCGCGACGAGGCGCCCGGGCGTTCCGACCTCTATGCGGACTGGGCTCGCGGCGTCGCAGCCGATCCCGACCTCGCCGCGATCCTCGCGCGGATTCCGGCCACGCGGCGGCAGCCACCTCTCGTCTTCGCGGTCACCCGCATGCTCGGGGCGCCCGAGGAGGCGTTCGCGGCGTGGGCCGCGTGGCTCCGCGTGCACGCGGACGAGGCGGTTGCCGAGGCATCCGTCCGCCGCCTGCAGACCAACGAGCCGCAGCGATGTGCGGCACTCCTGCCGGCGCTCGCCACCGTGCCGGGGCCGATCGCGCTGCTCGAGGTCGGCGCGAGCGCGGGACTGTGCCTGTATCCGGACCGCTACTCGTACCGCTACCGCGGCAGCGCGGGCGTGACGGCGCTGGACCCGGCGGATGGGCCGTCGACCGTGATGCTGGACTGCGACGTCACCGGCGACCCGCCGCTCGGGATGCCGCGGGTGGTGTGGCGCGCCGGGATCGACCTCGATCCGCTCGATGCCGCCGACGCCGGCGACCGGGATTTCCTCACGAGCCTCGTGTGGCCGGGGGAGGACGGGCGCGCCGAGCGGATCCGGGCGGCCCTCGACATCGCGGCCGCGGACCCGCCGCTGCTCATCGCCGGCGATGCATCCGACCCGGAGGTCCTGCACGCCGCCGCCGCGCTCGCGCCGTCCGGTGCGACGCTCGTCGTGACCACGCCCGGGGTGCTGCCGCACATCCCGCGCGCCGGGCGCGAGCGCCTGATCGACACCGTGCGGAAGCTCGACGCCGTGTGGATCACGATCGACCCGCCCGCCCTGCACGACCGGTGGGCTCCGGCCGTCGATGCCGGCACGTGGGGCGGCTTCGTGCTCGGTCGCGACCGCGAGCCGGTGGCTGCGGTGGATCCGCTCGGCGGGTTCGTGCACTGGCGCGCGTGGCGCCCCGGATGGACGGATGCCGCGAGCTAGCGTGGACGCGTGCCTCTGACCGACCGCGACCGCGCCCTCCTCGACTTCGAGGTCGAGTGGCGCCGGCACGCGGGGGCCAAGGAGGAGGCGATCCGCGCCGAGCTGGGGATGTCGCCCGCGCGGTACTACCAGCTGCTCGGGCGGCTCATCGACACGACCGAGGCGCAGGAGCACGATCCGATGCTCGTGAAGCGGCTGCGCCGCCTGCGCGATGCGCGGCTGCACGAGCGCGCCGCGCGCTCCGCCGACGCGCGCTGACGAACCGTCCAGCCGCGGACGGGGGAGGACGCCGCCCGCTCGGTCGCCGATCGGTTCGGCCGCGCACGGGCTGTCGCGCGCAGGACCCCCAGCATCGGCCGGGTAGCATCGACGGGTGCCGACCACCAGCTTCCCCCGGGATCGTTTCGACGATGTACCGGAGACGGACCGCGTCGGCGCGCATCGGGCAGAGAATCCGCGCATGCGCGGCTGGGTCGTGCTGCTGTGGGCCGCCCTGGCCACCGTCGTGCTGATCGTCGTCGGGATCTTCGGCACGCTGCTGGCGTCCGGCCGGATCGAACTGGTGCCGACGCCCGCTCCCACGGTGGCGCCTGAGCCCGAGGTCACGCCCGTCGTCGACATGAACTACGACGTCATGATCCTGAACGCGACCCCCGAGCAGGGACTGGCGACGCAGATGAAGGACGTCGTCGTCGGCGCCGGATGGGCGGATGAGAAGGTGACGGCGGGCGAAGCGGGCTCGCAGGACTTCCCGACGACCACCGTCTTCTACGTCGATCCGGCGGACGAAGCGGCGGCGGCCGGCCTCGCCGGCGTCATCGGCGGAGCCGAGATCGAGCAGAGCGACGCGTACCCGGCGACGACGCCCGACGTCCCCCAGCTCACCGTGGTGATAGGCCTCGATCGCACCGCCGCCGGACAGACACCCGCACCCACTCCCTGACCGAGCGCGGCGGCGTGTTTCGCGCCGGTAAATACTTCTATTCCTGCGTGTCAACAAGTGACGAATCGCGCCGAGGCCGTGTTTTCGCCTGCATACGATGAAGCCCTGCACCGCCGGCTACAGGAGATTCGCATGACCCAGGGCACTGTCAAATGGTTCAACGCCGAGAAGGGATTCGGCTTCATCACCGTCGCCGACGGCCAGGACGTCTTCGTCCACTACTCGAACATCGACATGTCGGGCTTCCGCGTGCTCGAAGAGGGACAGACCGTGGAGTTCACGGTCGGCTCCGGGCAGAAGGGCCCCCAGGCGGAGGCGGTGCGCGTCGTCTGAACGACCGACGCAGCGCCTCGCGCTGAACCTGCAGAAGAGACGGGATGCCGCGAGGCGTCCCGTCTCTTCGTGTTGCGGCATCCTTCATCGCGGCTTGCACTCGATAGGGTCGAGTGCCAGAATGAGTTAGCACTCGTGATTGTTGAGTGCTAATACCCAAAGCCAACGTTCCGGAGGGACGACACACAACATGGCAAAGATCATCGCTTTCGACGAGGAGGCCCGCCGTGGTCTCGAGCGCGGCCTCAACATCCTGGCCGATGCCGTCAAGGTGACGCTCGGCCCGCGCGGTCGCAACGTCGTGCTTGAGAAGAAGTGGGGCGCCCCCACGATCACGAACGACGGCGTCTCGATCGCCAAGGAGATCGAGCTGGACGACCCGTACGAGAAGATCGGTGCGGAGCTCGTCAAGGAGGTCGCCAAGAAGACCGACGACGTCGCCGGTGACGGCACGACCACCGCGACCGTCCTGGCCCAGGCGCTCGTCCGCGAGGGCCTGCGCAACGTCGCAGCCGGCGCCGACCCCATCTCGCTCAAGAAGGGCATCGAGAAGGCCGTCGCCGCCATCACCGCCGAGCTGCTCGAGTCCGCCAAGGAGGTCGAGTCCAAGGAGCAGATCGCTGCCACGGCTTCGATCTCGGCCGCTGACCCCGAGATCGGCGCACTGATCGCCGAGGCCATCGACAAGGTGGGCAAGGAAGGCGTCGTCACCGTCGAGGAGTCGCAGACCTTCGGCACCGAGCTCGAGCTCACCGAGGGCATGCGCTTCGACAAGGGCTACATCAACCCGTACTTCGTCACGGACCCGGAGCGCCAGGAGGCGGTCTTCGAGGACCCGTACATCCTCATCGCGAACCAGAAGATCTCGAACATCAAGGACCTTCTGCCCGTCGTCGACAAGGTGATCCAGGACGGCAAGGAGCTCGTCATCATCGCCGAGGACGTCGAGGGTGAGGCTCTCGCTACCCTCGTGCTCAACAAGATCCGCGGCATCTTCAAGTCGGTCGCCGTCAAGGCTCCCGGCTTCGGCGACCGTCGCAAGGCGCAGCTGCAGGACATCGCGATCCTCACCGGTGCGCAGGTCATCACCGAGGAGGTCGGTCTCAAGCTCGAGAACGCCACCCTCGACCTGCTCGGCCGTGCGCGCAAGGTCATCGTCACCAAGGACGAGACCACGATCATCGAGGGCGTCGGCGATGCCTCTGCGATCGAGGGTCGCGTGACCCAGATCCGCCGCGAGATCGACAACACCGACAGCGACTACGACCGCGAGAAGCTCCAGGAGCGTCTCGCCAAGCTCGCGGGCGGCGTCGCCGTCATCAAGGCGGGCGCGGCGACCGAGGTCGAGCTCAAGGAGCGCAAGCACCGCATCGAGGACGCCGTCCGCAACGCGAAGGCGGCCGTCGAGGAGGGCATCGTCCCCGGTGGTGGCGTCGCGCTGATCCAGGCCGGCAAGAAGGCCCTCGACGGGCTCGAGCTGACGGGTGACGAGGCGACCGGTGCGAACATCGTGCGCGTCGCGATCGAGGCTCCGCTCAAGCAGATCGCCCTCAACGCCGGTCTCGAGCCGGGCGTCGTGGCGAACAAGGTGTCGGAGCTCCCCGCGGGCCACGGCCTCAACGCCGCCACGGGCGAGTACGGTGACCTGTTCGCGCAGGGCATCATCGACCCCGCCAAGGTGACCCGCTCGGCGCTGCAGAACGCCGCGTCGATCGCCGGCCTCTTCCTCACGACCGAGGCCGTCGTCGCCGACAAGCCCGAGAAGGTCTCGGCTCCGGCCGGCGACCCGACCGGTGGCATGGACTTCTGATCCAGCCCTTCGCATAACGCGTTCACAGAACGGCCCCTCCTCGCGGAGGGGCCGTTCTGCGTCTTCCGCCGGTGGGGGGATCAGCGGAAGAGGCTGGTCGTCGCCAGCTCGGTGTCGGCGTACTGCCGGCCGGCGGCGGCGAGAGACGCATTGATGTTCGCGAGCGACTCCTCGACCTGGCGCTGCGTCCCGCGCCATTGCTCGACCACGCCCGCGAACGCCACCGCGGCCGAGCCGGACCACGACGACTGCAGCTGGGTCAGCTGCGCGAGCATCGCGTTCGACTCCGCCTGCAGCCGGTCGATCGTGCCGCGCACGGTGGCGGTCGAGGTGAGGATGCTGTCGCTGTCGACGGTGAAGACGGCCATTCGGGGCTCCTGATCAACGTGCGGCGGCCGGATGCCGAACCGCGGTGACCGCAACGCTAGGCGCGGGCCGCGACGCGGGACGCGGCATCCGTCGTCATCTGTGGAGGGTGCGGCGGAGGCTTCGGCTGGGGAGGAGACGCGTCACTCGGAGGCGTCTGCCACGCGGCGCATCGGCTGCGTGAGGATGTCGATGTGCTCCGCCGCAGCGCGGGCATCGGCCAGCGGGAAGGCGACGCGGAACGTCGCTCCACCGCCCGGGGTGTCGACGACGTCGACGGAGCCGTGCAGCGCCTCGACGATCGACGCCACGATGGACAGGCCGAGGCCCGAGCCGCCCGTCTCGCGCGTGCGGGAGGTGTCTGCCCGCCAGAAGCGCTGGAAGATCTTGTCCTTGATCTGGTCGGGCACGCCCTCGCCGTGGTCGACGATCTCGATCCAGCCCATGCGGGCACGGGCATCGACGCCGACGCGGAGCTCGATGGGCGAGTCGTCGGCGGTGAAGCGGCGCGCGTTGCCGAGCAGATTGGTCACGACCTGGCGGATGCGGTTCTCGTCGCCGAGCACCACGGGCGAGCAGCCCGTCGGCCGGGAGAGCGTCGTCGGCCTCCGGAAGCAGGGTCGGCATGGCAGAGGCGGCCGCGCCTGCCGCAGGCACCGGCTTGGGACGCCGTCGCAGCAGGGACAGCGTCGCTCCGGCGCGCGAGATCGCCGACGGGCTGCCGGCACGCCGCTTGTCGTCGGGAGAGACGGCCGACTCCGCTTCCGCCGGCGCGACCGCGTCTTCGATCGTGGTGTCGATGACCGTGACCGGGCGCGCCGGAGCGGCCGCGCGCACGTCGAGCGCCGCATCCCGTGCGACGGGGCGCAGATCGACCGGGCCGATGACGACGTCGCGGCGTTCGTCGAGGCGGGCGAGGGCGAGCAGGTCCTCGACGAGAAGGCCCATGCGGATGGCCTCCTTCTCGATGCGCTCCATCGACTGCGCGACGTCCTCGTCGCCGCGCACGGCGCCCATGCGGTAGAGCTCGGCGTAGCCGCGCACCGTGACGAGCGGGGTGCGCAGCTCGTGGCTGGCATCGCCGATGAACCGCCGCATCTGTCGCACGGTCGCATCGCGCTGGGTGATGGCGGCGTCGACGCGGTCGAGCATCGCGTTGATCGCCGTCTTCAGGCGCCCGACCTCGGTCGTGGTCGGCTCGATGTCGGTCATGCGCAGGCTGAAGTCGCCGGCGGCGATCGCGTCGGCGGTGGATTCGACCTGGCCCAGGCTGCGGAAGGTGAGGGTGACGAGGTAGCGGGTGGCGACCGCGCCGCCCACGAGGATCAGGATCGCGAGGATGCTGTAGATGCCGATGTACGAGGCGATCGTCCGGTTCACCGTGGCCAGAGGCACCGCGACCATCTGCGAGTAGAGAGAGCCCGGTGCTGCCGAGCTCCTGCACGGTGACGGTCGCGCGGAACTCGGCGTCGCCGTCGACGGAGGAGAGGGTGACGATGTCCGAGCTCCCTGCGGTACTGCGCGTGCGTCGAGCGGGATAGGCTCGGGGAACGCGGGCTCCGGCCCGCCGCGTCCGCCCGCGGTGGCGACGAGGTCGCCGTTCTCGGGCTCGTACACGGCGACGAAGTAGTCGGTCGTGGGCGGGTTGTCGAGCGGCTCGACCACGAGTTTGCCGTTCTCGGTCGCTCAGCTCGAGCAGCGGGCTCGCGGCATCCGTCCGCGCGAGCGCGTCGACCTGGGTGTCGACGCCGTCGATGAGCGAGTTGCGCAGAAACGCCGCCGTGCCGACGCCCGCCGCGATGAGGCCCACCGCGAGGAGCGCGACAGTGACCCCGGTGACCTTCGCGCGCAGACTCGTGCCGCGCCACCACCGGGTGATCGCGTCGGGCTTCTGCGCCAGCTCGTCCCCCTCGCTCGGGCCGCGTTACGCGGTCTTGCCGGCCTTCAGCATGTAGCCGAAGCCGCGCTTGGTCTGGATGAGCGGCTCGGTCGAGTGCGGATCGATCTTGCGGCGGAGGTACGAGATGTAGCTCTCGACGATGCCGGCGTCGCCGTTGAAGTCGTACTCCCAGACGTGGTCGAGGATCTGCGCCTTCGACAGCACGCGGTTGGGGTTGAGCATGAGGTAGCGCAGCAGCTTGAACTCGGTCGGGCTCAGGTCGATCGACGCGTCGCCGACCTGGACGTCGTGCGTGTCCTGGTCCATCGTGATCTCGCCGGCACGGATGACGGACTCCTCGTCCGCCTGCATGGTGCGGCGCAGGATCGCCTGGATGCGGGCCACGATCTCGTCGAGGCTGAAGGGCTTGGTGACGTAGTCGTCGCCGCCGGCGTTGAGGCCGGTGATCTTGTCTTCGGTCTCGTCCTTCGCGGTGAGGAAGAGGATCGGCGCGGTGTAGCCGGCGCCGCGGAGGCGCTTGGTGACGCTGAACCCGTTCATGTCGGGCAGCATCACGTCGAGGATGATGAGGTCCGGCTCCTCCTCGAGGACGGCCGAGATCGTCTGAGCGCCGTTGGAGACGGCCCGTACCTGGAATCCGGCGAATCGCAGGCTCGTGATCAGCAGATCGCGAATGTTCGGTTCGTCGTCCACGACGAGGATGCGCGGTGCGGTCATGCCCTCATTATGTCGGCGGAATCCATGCGGCGTCTGGATATCGGCGACGCGGCACCGAATTCGTTCCCCCGTCGCCGCGGCGGATCTCGAACCCGGAGCGGCCACTGCGGGGGCGAGGAAGGGTAGCGTCAGGGCCAGGCGAGCCGTTCGCTGTTGCGCGACGGATCGAGATGACGACGGCCCTTCGCGCGCTCCGACTGACGCCTGCACGTCGACGAGAGGAGCCGTCATGAGCCACATGCTGATCATCGGAGGAGGCCTCGCCGGCGGTACGGCGGCCGAGGCTCTGCGCGACGAGGGCTTCGACGGCGACATCACGGTCGTCGCCGCAGAGCCGCATCCGCCCTATCAGCGACCCCCGCTGTCGAAGGGGTACCTCGCGGGGAGCGAGGGGACGGATGCCGTCATCCTGCACCCCGCGGAGTGGTACGCCGAGCGCGGCATCCGTCTCATCACGGGTGTCGCGGCGACGCAGCTCGACCCCGCCGCCCACACGGTCGAGCTCGATGACGGGACACGACTGGACTACGACGCGGTGCTGCTGGCGACCGGCGCGACCCCGCGCACGATTCCGCTGCCCGGGCCACAGCTGCCCGGCGTCATGACGCTCCGTCGCCTCGACGACTCCGACGCGCTCGCTGCGCAGCTGCGCGGCGGTGGGCAGCGGCTCGTGGTGATCGGCGCGGGCTGGATCGGCATGGAGGTCGCCGCCACCGCGCGCGGGTTCGGCAACGAGGTCGCCGATCCTCGAGCGCGACGACGTGCCCCTCGCGATGGCGCTCGGCGCCGAGATGGGCGAGGTGTTCCGTTCTCTGCATCTCGAGCACGGCGTCGATCTGCGCACGTCGGTCGCGGTGGAGCGGATCGCCGGATCCGACCGCGCCGAAGGCGTCGTCGTCGACGGCGAGACGCTCCCCGCAGATCTCGTGCTGGTCGGCGTCGGCGCCGCACCCGACACGCGCTCGCCGAGGCGGCGGGCCTCGACATCCTGAACGGCGTCCTCACCGATGCGGCACTGCGCACCAGCGCACCCGACGTGTACGCGGCGGGGGACGTCGCCAATCCGTTCCATCCGGTGCTGCAGCGACATCTGCGCAGCGAGCACTGGGCCAACGCGCTGAACGCGGGCAAGGTCGCGGCGCGGTCGATGCTCGGCATGCCGGCATCCTTCGACGACATCCCGTACTTCTACACCGATCAGTTCGACCTCGGCATGGAGCTGTCGGGCTACGCGCCCGCTGATGACGGATGCCGAGCTCGTCGTCCGCGGCGATCTCGCGGCCCGCGAGTTCATCGCGTTCTGGGTCGAGGCTCCCGATCCCACGGGCAGGGGTCGTGTGGTCGCGGGCATGAACGTCAACGTGTGGCACGTCAACAAGACCGTGCAGGCCCTGATCCGATCGGGGGAACGGCTCGACGCGGAGCGCCTGCGAAATGCCGACGTGCCGCTGGATAGCCTGCTCCCGTGACGCTCGTTCCCGAATCGCCTCCGCGCTGTTCACGGGGGTTGCTACTGCATATCTAGTGCTCAGCGCACTATAAGCGTAGTATCTCGCGCACAACGGTAAGAGAGGAGTGTCATCATGAGCCTCACCGAAACGCGCGAGGTGCTGCACTTTCAGTTGCGTCGTGAACTGCACGCCACGGAGGAGGCGGTCTTCGACGCGCTCGTGAACCCCGACAAACAGAAGGTCTGGCTGTCGCCGCCGGGCGCTGGGGGTGCCGTCGAGACGACCGTCGATCTGCGCGTGGGTGGTACGTGGGAGTCGCGCTTCCATCCCGACCACCTGACAGAGGTGCACGACGTGCAGACGTACGTCGTGATCGATCGCCCTCATCGCCTCGTCACCGACCTGGTCTCTGAGGCGGTGAGGGACGGCCAACCGATGCCTGCCCTGCACACGCGCGTCGACATCGCGCTGGAGCCCACGGTGTGGGGCACGCTCATGACCGTCGAACAGGACGGCTTCCCCAGCGTCGAGGTGCGTGACTTCTTCGAGACTGTGGTGTGGCCGGGCGCGTTCGACCGCATCGAGTCGTTCCTGACGGCCCGCTGAACCCCTGGTGCCGGAGATCAGTCCAGCGCTGCGCGCACCGCGCGCTCGATGACCGGCCGGATCTCAGCATCCGGATCCACCGTCACCCGGTGGAGCACGAGCCCGTCGCCCGCGGCCATCAGTGCTCGCGCGGCCTCATCGGGAGATCGCGCCCCGATGCGCGTGAGCAGCGCGGTGGTCCACTCGACGAAGAGCCGGCGCTGGGCGAGAGCGGCGCCAGCAGTTCGGGGTCACCCGCACCTTCCAGGAACAGTGCGTAGCGCGCTCTTGTGCGTGAAGCGCGTGGCCCGGTCTGGAACGCGATCATTCCGCTGAGCGCCTCGACGAACTGCTCAGGCGTCTCGACCGGGGGTGCCTCGGCGGCGGCGAACTCGGCCCGCTCGGTCTCGGCGAGCCACGCGACGACGCCGGCGACGAGCGCGTCCCGGGTGCGGAACCAGTTCGAGGTCGAGCCCTTCGGCGGCCGGCGCGTTCGTCGACCCGGGCATGGGTCAGTGCCCGGATGCCCTGCTCGCCCACGAGAGCGAGCGCGGCGTCGAGCGCGCGATCGCGGGTGGATACCACACGCCCGAGACTAGGCCGAGTCGCCGGCTACTGCAAAAGTAGTAGCGCTCTTGCGTGGCCGATGTCGTTCCGGCTTCATCGAGTTCACCGAGCGCCCCTGTCGCGTCCGCGCGCGCTGTATTAGGTTCATCCTGATCGCGCCCACGAGGACGCGTGAACGCGGCGGGCTGAGGCGTCCGCCACGAAGGGGAGGGCCCTTGCACATGCGCTCGACATCCATCTCACGGCTGACCGGGGGAGCGGTCATCGCCGCGACCGCGGTCGCGCTCGCGCTCGCCGGTCCCGGCGCCGCGACCGCCGCACCCGGCGACAAGAACACTCCGAGCGGACCGGAGATCGAGATCCAGCTGCTGTCGTTCAACGACTTCCACGGCAACCTCGAGCCGCCCGCCGGCTCCAGCGGCCGGCTGAACCTGCCCGGCGGCGTGACCACCGACACTCTCACCCCTCCCGGGGTCGGCGGCGTCGAGTACCTCGCGACCCACCTCGCGCAGGCGCGGGAGGGGCACGAGAAGACCTCCCTCACCGTCGCGGCAGGCGACCTCATCGGGGCCTCGCCGCTGCTGTCCGGCGCCTTCCACGACGAGCCGTCGATCGAGGCGCTCAATGCGCTCCACCTCGACGTCTCGGCCGTCGGCAACCACGAGTTCGACGAGGGCTATGTCGAGCTGCTGCGCATGGCGAACGGCGGCTGCCTCGACGACGGCGACGGCGCGAACAACCAGAACTCGTGCCCGGACGGCTCCTTCGCCGGGGCCGATTTCGACTTCCTCGCGGCGAACGTCGTCTACGACGGGACGGACGAGACGATCCTCCCCGCGTACTCCATCGAGAATGTGCGAGGAGCCAAGATCGGCTTCATCGGCATGACGCTCGAGGAGACCCCCGACATCGTCACGGCGGCGGGCGTGGCCGGCCTGGACTTCAAGGACGAGGTGGAGACCGCGAACGCCCTGGTGCCGGTGCTCCGGGCACAAGGCGTGAACGCGATCGTCGTGCTGATCCACCAGGGCGGCACGCCTCCGTCGAGCGCCGCCTACAACGCGGCCTGCGGCAACGGGGCGGAGATCGCGGCGAACAGCCCGATCATCCCCATCGCACAGAACCTCGATCCGGCGATCGACCTGATCGTGTCGGGGCACACCCACGCGCCGTACGTCTGCAACATCCCGGACCCCGCGGGCCAGAGCCGCATGGTCACGTCCGCCTCCTCGTTCGGGCGCCTGTACACCGAGACGAATCTCTCCTACGACCGCCGCACGCAGGACATCGTGCGCACGTCCGTCACGAGCGAGAACATGCTCGTGACGCGCAACGTGGAGAAGGACCCGGCCGAGACCGATCTGATCGCCAAGTACAAGGAACTGGTCGCGCCGATCGCGAGCGAGGTGATCGGTTCGATCGCCTCGGCACATCAACCGCGTGACCAACGCGGGCGGCGAGTCGGCGCTCGGAGATCTGATCGCCGACGCCCAGCTGGCCGATCCGAGCGTCATCGGACCGTACGCCGCGCCGCAGATCGCGCTGATGAACCCCGGCGGGATCCGCACCGATCTCACCTACAGCGCGTCGGCGTGGGGCGAAGCGCCGGGTGAGGTCACCTACGAGGAGGCGTTCAACGTCCAGCCGTTCAACAACTACCTGGTCTCGCTGGACCTCACCGGCGCCCAGATCAAGGAGCTGCTGGTGCAGCAGTGGAGCGGTGCGAACGCCGCCCAGCCGAAGATCCTGCAGGTGAGCGAGGGCTTCGCCTACACGTATTCGGGCACCACGCTCGGCACGGTCACGCTCAACGGCGAGCCGTTGGTCGACACGACCGTGTATCGCGTCGTGACGAACAACTTCCTTGCGGGCGGCGGCGACGGGTTCCCGACGTTCCTGGCGGCGGACAACGTGTACTACGGCGGCCTCGACATCGATGCGTTCGCCGCGTACCTCAGCGCGAACAGCCCGTACGCGCCGACGGCGCTCGACCGCATCATCAAGCAGTAGTCACGGACGGACGGCCCGGTGCTGCATCGCAGCGCCGGGCCGTTCCGCGTTCTCGGACGCTCAGGCCGCCAGCGAGTGCGCGTCGAGGATCGTGTAGGCGTAGCCCTGCTCGGCGAGGAACCGCTGCCGGTTCTGCGCGAAGTCCTGATCGACGGTGTCGCGGGCGATCAGCGTGTAGAAGCTCGCGGTGTGGTTCGACTGCTTGGGGCGCAGCAGGCGTCCGAGACGCTGGGCCTCCTCCTGGCGCGAGCCGAACGACCCCGACACCTGGATGGCGACGGATGCCTCGGGCAGGTCGATCGAGAAGTTCGCGACCTTCGACACCACGAGCACCGAGATCTCGCCGACGCGGAACGCCTGATACAGCTGCTCGCGCTCGTCGATCGGGGTCTGCCCGGTGATCTTGGGGGCGTTCAGCGCCTCGGCGAGCACGTCGATCTGGTCGAGGTACTGGCCGATGATGAGGATGCGCTCGCCCTCGTGGCGCGCCACCAGGTCGCGCACGACGCCGATCTTCGCGGGTGCGGTCGCGGCGAGGCGGTACCGCTCGTCGTCCGCGGCGGCGGCGTACTCCAGACGGTCGCCGGCGGGCAGGTCGACCCGCACCTCGTAGCAGACGGCGGGGGAGATGAAGCCCTGCGCCTCGATCTCCTTCCAGGGCGCGTCGAACCGCTTGGGTCCGATGAGGCTGAACACATCGCCCTCGCGGCCGTCCTCGCGCACAAGCGTCGCGGTGAGGCCGAGCCGTCGCCGCGCCTGCAGGTCGGCGGTGAGCTTGAACACCGGCGCCGGGAGGAGGTGCACCTCGTCGTAGACGATGAGACCCCAGTCGAGCGCGTCGAGGAGCGCGAGGTGCGCGTACTGGCCCTTCCGCTTGGCGGTGAGGATCTGGTACGTCGCGATGGTGACGGGCTTGATCTCCTTGGTCTGACCGGAGTACTCGCCGATCTCCTCGGCCGTGAGCGACGTGCGCTTGAGCAGCTCGTCGCGCCACTGCCGGGCGCTGACGGTGTTGGTCACGAGGATCAGCGTCGTGGTCTTGGTGTCGGCCATCGCCGCGGCGCCCACGAGTGTCTTGCCGGCGCCACAGGGCAGCACCACGACGCCCGAGCCGCCCTGCGTGAAGATGTCGACGGCCTGCCGCTGGTACGGCCGCAGGTGCCACCCGTTCTCGGCGAGGTCGATCGGGTGGGGTGTCCCCGGCGTGTAGCCGGCGAGGTCCTCGGCGGGCCAGCCGATCTTCAGCAGCTCCTGCTTGATGTGGCCGCGCGCCCACGCGTCGATGATGAACGCGTCGGGGGAGGGGCGGCCGATCAGCAGCGGCTGGATGCGCTTGTTCTTCGACACCTCCGCCAGCACCGCGGCATCCGTCGATCGCAGGACCAGCTCGCCGTCGTCGTTTCGCTCGATGACGAGGCGGCCGTAACGGCCCACCGTCTCGGAGATGTCGATCGACACCGACGGGGGAACCGGGAAGCGCGACCACCGGTCGAGCGTCGCCAGCATGTCCTCGGCGCCGTGGCCGGCGGCGCGGGCGTTCCACAGACCCAGCCGCGTGATGCGGTAGGTGTGGATGTGCTCGGGGGCGCGCTCGAGCTCGGCGAAGATCGCGAGTTCGTGCCGCGCGCTCTCGGCATCGGGGTGTGCGACTTCGAGGAGAACCGTGCGGTCGCTCTGGACGATGAGGGGGCCGTCAGCCATAACGTGCCAGTCTACCGGGGCTTTCCCGATGCCGGGTTCGCGCGCCGCATCCCGGCGCCGGCGGCGAATGGATGCCGCGGCCTCAGACTGCGCCGACGCTCACGATGCTCGACACCGGCAGGGTCCGCTCGATGTCGGCGGCGCGGTCGCGGCCGCGCAGGCGACCGCCGCCGAGGCCGGCGGCCTCGAGCGTGAACGAGCGCTCGGCGCCGTCGGGCATGCGCACGACCACCACGATCTCGGCGCGCGCGCGCACCGCCTGCTCGAGTTCGCGCTCGAGCCAGCCGGCCTCGCCCTGCGTGCCGTGGCCGCCCCGCAGCGTGCGGATCAGGCGGGCGTACGTGGCCTCCGGAGCGGCAGCGGGGACCGACGGCGTGGCCGCGGTGCGCCGGTGGATCGGCTCCGGAGCACCCGTCCCGTCGAGCGCGACGACGGGGTACCGCGCGTCGGCGAGGCTCCAGTACACCGCGTCGCGGGCGACCCGCGACGAGAGCGCGTCGTCGCCTTCGAGCACCAGCAGACCCAGCGGGCGCAGCGCCTGGTCGATCGCGATCGCCTCGAGCAGACCGGCATCCGTGCTCTCCACACGCGTGCGTCCGGTGGCGTCGTCGGTGCGAACGCGAACCAGGCCGTGCCGCGCGGCGGTGCTCTCGATGAGGTAGTCCAGAGGCTGCGGGATGCCGGTGAGTGAGAGCTCTGCGAGGAACTCGCGCATCGACGCCGCCGTCTCGCCCTCGGTCATGCCGGCGCCGACCGACGCCGCGGTGAACCGGTACGTCGACGCCTGGGCGCGGGACTCGCGCACGGCGATGGACCGCAGACGCAGGTCGAGGGCCGGTGCGAGCGGACCCGGCGCGATCGCCGTGAGGTCGGCCTGCAGGTAGACGCGGTCGATCTCGGCGGGGAGGTAGGCGGCCATCGTGGCCGCGTCCGCGGGCTCTCCGGCGCGGAGCGCGGCGGTCCACGGGAACTCGCCGGCGTCGTCGGCCCCGAACAGGCCCCACCGCACGCCCATTCGGCGCAGCCGGTCGGCGTGGGCGGGCCACTCGGGGTCGAGCGGGTAGACATCGGTCCAGGCGCGGGGGACGAGGAAACCGTTCGCCGAGGTGCGCACGCCGTCGGGAAGCTCCGCGCGGAAGCCCTCCGCGATCGTCTCCCACCGCAGCGGCGTCGGCGCCTCGAGCCACCGCTCACCCGCCTCGGTCACCGTCCACTCGCGCTCGTGCGCGACGCGCGAGGCCCGCGTCGGCGGCTGAGCCGAGCAGATCCTCGAGCTCGTCGGCGAACTCGAGCGCCCCGGCATCCGTCAGCCGTCGCCGATCCACCGCGCTGACCGGACCCGCCCCCGTGCGTGCGAGGGGGGTGTGCAGGCACGCCAGCAGGATGTCGGCGAGCGAGCCGGCCGTCGTGAACGCGCGTTCTGCGGCCGCTGCGGCCGCCTGCGGCTCGGCGGGAAGGGGAGCCGGGGGCGGCGCGGTGGCCCGGAAGGCATCGGGCGCCGCCGTGGCGGCGGCCGCCACGCGCTCAGCCACCGGGGTGTACGCGCTGCCGTCCTCGTCGACCAGCGCGAGCAGCGCTGGTCGGCCGTCGCGCGTTCCGGCGCCGCTGTCTGCGGGCGTGGTGCTGTGGAGGGCGATGAGGTCGCGCCGGTCGAGATGCGTCAGCGCACGGTCGATCGACGCGGGGTCGAGCAGTCCCTCGGCGGCGTCGAAGAAGTCGTGCCAGCCGCTCTGGGGCGAGACGCCCCTGGCCGCGAGCGTCCGGGCGAGCGCAGCGTCACCGAGATCGGCGAGCCGCGTCGCGAGTGCGCGCGCGTCGGAGACCACGCGCGTCAGCCCCCTCGGTTGGCGCGAGCCCTTCGCACGAAGCTCATGATCAGGACCGCGAGCAGCAGCGCGAACGCCACGAGCGGTGCGATGTACACCAGCACGCCGACGAGGGGCCAGACGCCCGTGCGCATGTCGGCGCCGGAGGCGGACGCGATCATGATCGCGAAGAAGCTCAGGATCGAGAGCACAAGTAGGCCCAGCGACATGAAGGCCAGGATGCGGTCGATGCGGCGTACGGGAACGTCGCCGGCAGGGTTCGTGCTCATCCGCTCCAGCCTACTCGCTGGCGTCGGCCGGCCGGGGCCGATCGTGCACCGGTCCGTTAGGCTGGGTGGCGGGGTTGGAAGACCCCGCTTTTGTCATGCTCTGTTTCGCCGCGATGTTCGCGCGGCGACCGATCCAGCGAGGTTTCGATGCCCACCGGCAAGGTCAGGTTCTACGACGAGGAGAAGGGGTTCGGCTTCATCACCTCCGAAGACGGTCAGGACGTCTTCCTGCACGCCACCGCCCTGCCCCCCGGCACGCCCGCGCCCAAGGCGGGCACGCGGCTCGAGTACGGCATCGCCGACGGCAAGCGCGGCCCGCAGGCACTGTCGGTGCGAGTGCTCGAAGCGCCCGTGAGTCTCTCGAAGCGCTCCCGCAAGCCCGCCGACGACATGGCGATCATCATCGAGGACCTCGTGAAGCTGCTCGACGGCATCGGCGGCGACCTGCGCCACGGCCGGTACCCGAGCGGCGCGCACGGCAAGAAGGTCGCCGCCGTGCTGCGCAAGGTGGCTGATGAGCTCGACGCCTGATCCGGCCGATCCCGCCGACGTCGTCACCGAGGTGGACGGCGGGTTCCGTGCGCCTTCGGAGGAGTCGACGGTCACGGATGCCGCAGCCGCCGTCGCCGACGAGGCCCCGGTCGAGGAGGCCCGGCCCGCGGTCGAGGAACCCGACCTCGCGTCCGAGCCGGAGCCTGAGTCCGAGTCCGAGTCCGAGCTCGAGCCGGAGCCGGAGCCTGAGCCTGAGCTCGCGCCCGAACCCGAGCCGGAGCCTGACGCCGAGCCTGACCCGCAGCTGCTGGCAGCTCACGACCTCGCCCTCGCGGCGCTGCGCGAGATCACACCGGAGGCGACTGTCGGCGCGCCCGCGGACTACCGCGTGGAGGCCGGCGGCGTGGTCTCACTGCGGTTCGCCAACCGGCTCGCCGGCTACCCCGGGTGGTTCTGGACGGTGAGCATCGCGCGCGTCGAGGATGCCGAGCCGACCGTGCTGGAGGTCGAGCTGCTTCCCGGTGACGGCGCGCTGCTCGCACCGGATTGGGTGCCGTGGGCCGTGCGGCTCGCCGATTACCACGCGGCGCAGGCGGCGCTGGCCGAGGCCGCCCACGACGAGGACGACGAGGATCTCGACGAGGACGCCGACGACGACGAGGACCTCGACGACGTCGAAGACCTCGACGCGTCGGACTTCGACGACGACGGATCGCCCATCCTCCACGCCGGAGATGTCGACGGTGTCGACATCGACGAGCTCGCCGAGGCCGGCGACGACGACGAGGATGACTTCGACGACGACGATTCCGACGAGGACGACTCCGACGAGGACGACTCCGACGAGGACGAGGACGAAGAGTCCGACGAGGACGAGGACGAAGAGTCCGAGACGACGACGACTTCGACGACGCGGACGAGCCCGACGAGGAGGACGACTCGGACGAGGACGACGACTCCGAGGCCGATCGCGCCTGACCCCACGCCTCACCGCAGGACCCGCGAAAGGGTAGATTCCCGCAGCCCGCAGCGCCGCGGAAATCTACCCTTTCGCGGTTCCTGTCAGCTCGCCGACCCGTCGGCCACCAGGAAGCGGGCGCTGAGGAGCACTCGTCGCGGGAGGACGGGCCGACCAGGAGCTCGAACTCCCCGGCCTCGACGATGCGCCGGCCCGCGGCATCCACGATCGTGCACTCGGCCACCGGCAGCGACAGCTCGACCGTCACGGTCTCGCCTGGCTGCAGGTCGACGTGGCGGAACGACTTGAGCTCCTTGTCGGCCCAGCTGACCGAGGTGATGATGTCGCGCACGTAGACCTGCACGATCTCGTGCGCGGGGCGCGCGCCGGTGTTGCGCAACTCGACCGTCGCGCGCACGGTGTCGTCCTCGCCGAGCTCGGTGTCGATGATGCGCAGGCGGTCGTACTCGACCGTCGTGTACGACAGTCCCTCGCCGAACGCCCACGCGGGCGACTGGGTGAGGTCCGCGTAGCGGTTGCCGTGCTGGCCGCGGATCTGGTTGTAGAAGATCGGCAGCTGACCGACGTGACGGGCGAACGAGATCGGCAGACGCCCGGTGGGCTCGATGAGACCGAGTGCGAGCTCGGCGACCGCCCGGCCGCCCTGCATGCCGGGCGACGCGGCCCAGATCACCGCGGCCGCCCGCTGCGCAGACGGCGGCAGCACCAGCGGCTTCGACGCGATGAGCACGATCACGAACGGCGTGCCGGCTGCCGCGAGCGCATCGATGAGCGCGATCTGCCCGCCGATGAGGTCGAGGGTCGCCGTCGAGCGCCCTTCGCCCACGAGTTCGATCACGTCGCCCACGACGACCACCGCGACATCGGCGGCCTGGGCGGCGGCGACAGCCTCGGCGATCAGCGCGTCGTCGGGCGGCGAGGGCACGACGATCTGCGGGCGCGGCTGGCCGTCGGGGAAGAACGCGCCTGCAGGGTCCTCTTCGAGCGTCAGCACGTCGGCGCCGCGCGCGTGCGTGACCGTCCAGTCGGCGGGTGCGTATGAGCGGAACCCGTCGAGCACGGTCGTGATCATGTCGCGCGGCTGGCCGTCCAGCCATCCGGCCTGGCCGGAACCGCCCGCCCAGTCGCCGAGCTGCGTCTGGGCGTCGTCGGCGAGGGGGCCGATCACCGCGATGCGACGGGCTCCGGCGGCTCCGGGCAGCGCGCGGCCGCCGGCATCCGCCGTGTATCCGCCGTCGAGCGGCAGCAGGCCGTCGTTGCGCAGCAGCACGAGGGAGCGACGGGTGAGGTCCAGGTTCAGCGCTCGGTGCTCGGCTGTCGCGATCTCGCTCGCGATGCGGGCCTCGTCGGGGAGCCGCGGATCAGCGAAGAGGCCGAACTCGAACTTGAGCAGCAGGATGCGCGCCACGGCGCGGTCGAGCGCCTCCTCGGTCAGCAGCCCTTGCGCGAGAGCGTCGAGGGCGCCCTGGAAGAATCCCGGCGTGGTCATGATCATGTCGTTGCCGGCGTTCACCGCGGCGGCCGCGGCGTGCGCGTAGTCGGGTTGCACCTGCTGCTCCCACACCATGCGGCCGACATTGTCCCAGTCGGTGATCAGCGTGCCGGTGTAGCCCCACTCGCCGCGCAGCACATCATTCAGCAGCCAGTCGTTCACAGTGATCGGCACGCCGTCGGTGCTCTGGTAGCCGATCATGAAGGTGCGGCATCCCTCCTTCGCCACCCGCTCGAAGGGCGGCAGGAACCACGAGCGCAGCTTGCGGCGCGACAGGTCGGCCTCGCTCGCGTCGCGTCCGCCCTGCGTCTCGGAGTAGCCGGCGAAGTGCTTCGCCGTCGCGAGGATCGCGGTGGGGTCCGAGAGACCGCCGCCCTGGTAGCCGCGCACCATGGCCGAGGCGAGCTCCCCGATGAGCAGCGGGTCCTCACCGAACGTCTCATCGACGCGGCCCCAGCGCAGATCGCGCGCGATGCAGAGCACCGGCGAGAACGTCCAGTGGATGCCGGTTGCCGCGACTTCGACGGCCGTCGCCCGCGCGACCCTCTCGACCAGGTCGGCGTCCCACGATGCCGCCATGCCGAGCTGGGTCGGGAAGATCGTGGCGCCCTCCCAGAACGAGTGGCCGTGGATGCAGTCCTCGCCGACCAGCAGCGGGATCTGCAGCCGCGTCTGCAGTGTCAGCTCGCGGGCACGCAGCACGCGTTCGGGCGACGTGTGCAGGATCGAGCCGACGTGCTTGCGCAGCACATGATCGTCGAGGTCGTCGCGCGCATCGAGCTGCATCATCTGCCCGACCTTCTCTTCGACCGTCATGCGGCCGAGCAGGTCCGCGATGCGGTCGGCGACCGGCAGCGCCTCGTCGAGATAGTTCGGGACGGTCGCGGTGGTCACGCGTTCTCCAGGGTCTTCGTGTTCGTGCGCACGACCGTGACGGTGTCGTTCACGTTCATGCCCTTCTTCTTCATGGCGCGCGCCCGCTCGCCGGCGGAGCGCAGGCGCGGATTGACGTACTCGTCGATGCCGAAGTTGATCAGCGACAGGGCGACGCCGATCGCCGCGATGCACAGGCCCGGAGGCAGGAACCACCACCACTGGCCCTGACGGAACGCCCCCTGGGCGCTGGCCCAATTGAGGATCGTGCCCCAGTTGTAGGTCGTCACCGGGATGACCCCGATGAACGACAGCGTCGTGAGGCCGATGATCGCGGCCGTCACGGTGCCGACGAAGCTCGCGGCGATCAGTGCCATCAGATTGGGAAGCATCTCGACCGTGATGATGCGGCGCAGCGGCTCGCCGTTGGCCTTGGCAGCCTGGACGAAGTCGCGGCTGCGCAGCGACATCGTCTGGGCTCGCAGCACCCGCGCGCCCCACGCCCACCCGATGAGACCGAGCACCAAGGCGATGACCCACAACGGCGGGTCCTCGAACATCGTCGCCACGATGATGATGAGGGGGATGCCCGGGATCACGAGGAAGACGTTGGTGAGCGCCGAGAGTCCCTCGCTGCGCCACCCACGCAGGTAGCCCGACATGACGCCGACGACGATCGCGATGATCGTCGCGATGATCGCGGCGAGGAAGCCGACGACGATGACGCCACGCGTGCCGTGGATGACCTGGCTCAGCACGTCCTCGCCGATGTGCGTGGTGCCGAGCCAGTGCTCGGCCGACGGCGGCTGGAAGCGGGCGGTGTTGTCGACCTTCGTCGGCGAGTACGGCGCGAGGACGTCGGCGAAGATCGCGACGAGCACGAAGAACCCGAGGATCGACAGGCCGGCGATCGATTTGCCGTTTCCGAACATGGCGAAGGCGGAGCCGAGCTTCGACCGGAACGTCGGCCTCTTGCGCGGGGTCGCTCCGCCGGAGCGGGGAGTGCGAACCGTCGCGGTCGTGGGAGTGTTCGCGGGGCGCCTGGTGATTGTGTCGTCGGCGATCGTGTCCATGTTTCAGGCCTCCGTCTGGCGCGTGCGCGGGTCGAGGAATGCGTAGGCGATGTCGGCGAGGAGGTTCGCGACGAGCACCGAGATCGTGATCACGAGGAACACCCCCTGCATGAGGGCGAAGTCCTTCGCATTCGTGGCGTCGAGCAGCAGCTTGCCGACGCCGGGGTAGCTGAACACGACCTCCATGACGATCGTGCCGCCGACGATGAATCCGAGCGCCAGCGCGAAGCTCTGGATCTGGGGCAGCACCGCGTTGCGTGCGGCATAGCGCCAGAGCACGCGCCTGTTCGGCATGCCCTTGGCCTGCGCGACCGTGACGTAGTCCTCGTCGAGCACCGTGAGCATCATGTTGCGCATGCCGAGCATCCAGCCGCCGAGTGAGGCGAGGATGATCGTCGCCGCGGGCAGGAAGCCGTGATGGATGACCTCGCCGATGAACTCTGCGGACCACTCGGGCCTGACCCCGACGCCGTAGGCCTTGCCGATCGGGAACCATCCGAGCGTCACCGAGAACACCGAGATCGCCAGGAGGCCGAGCCAGAAGTACGGAATGGTGCTGAAGAACGTCGTGATCGGGATGAGGGCGTCCAGCCGGCTGCCGCGACGCCATCCGACGATCGCGCCGCCGATGGTGCCGATCGCGAACGCGGCGAACGTCGCGACACCGACGAGCCCCACCGTCCAGATCAGCGACTGGCCGACCACCTCGGTCACGGGCCGCAAGCCGTGCAGCAGCGAGATGCCGAGGTCGCCGCGCAGGAGCAGAGCCCAGTAGTCGAGGTACTGCTGCCAGAGCGACGCCTCGGTGTCGAGGCCGAGCAGTGCGCGCAGCGCCTCGGCCGCTTCGGGCGAGACGTTGCGGTTGCGGGCGAGGTACGCGTCCACCGCGTCGCCCTTCATCAGCCGAGGCAGGAAGAAGTTGATCGTGATGGCCGCCCAGAGCGTGAACAGGTAGAACACGGCGCGACCGCCGAGGAAGCGCCAGGGGATGCGGGAGCGGCCCTTGACGGCAGTCGTCGCCGTCGTGCCCGCCTCGATCGCATCGAAGTCCCCTGTGCGCGTCTGTGCAGGGGGGAGCTGGGGGGCGACGGCGCTCACTTCTCACCTCCGAGGATGCCTGCTGCGTGCGCGAAGAACGAGTCGGGATCGGGGGATGCCGCGCGCAGCTCTTGGGTATAGCGGTTCTGCGGACGCAGGATCACGTCGTCGGCGGGACCGCGCTCGACGACGCGGCCCTGGTTGAGCACGAGGATCTCGTCGCTGAAGTGACGTGCGGTTGCGAGGTCATGCGTGATGTAGAGCACGCCGAGACCCTCTTCGCGCTGCAGGTCCGCGAGCAGGTTGAGCACACCGAGGCGGATCGACACGTCGAGCATCGAGACCGGCTCGTCGGCGACGAGCAGCTTCGGGCGCGATGCCAGGGCGCGCGCGATCGCGACGCGCTGACGCTGTCCCCCGGAGAGCTCATGCGGGCGGCGGTCGATGACCTGATCGGCGTCGAGCCGCACGCGGCCGAGGATTCGCCTGCACCTCGTCGTCGAGCTGATCCTTCGGCACGACCTTGTCGAGCTGGAGGGGGCGCTGGATCGCGTACCGGATCGAGTGGTAGGGGTTGAGCGACGCGAACGGATCCTGGAACACCATGCGCAGCTGCTGGCGGTACGTGCGCAGGGCTTTGCCGCGGCGGGGGAGCGGCTGGCCGTCGAGGCGCACTTCGCCGCTCGTCGGCGTCTCGAGCTGGGTGAGGATCTTGGCGATGGTCGACTTGCCGCTGCCGGACTGGCCGACGAGGCCGATGGTCTGGCCCGAGTGGAGCGTGAAGCTCACGTCGTCGAGGGCGTATATCTGGCCGGCGCCGCGCACCGAGTAGGCCTTGGTGACGGCGTCGAATTCGAGGACGGTCATCGGTGGACCACCCCTCTCTCTCCGGTGAGGCGGGGGAACGAGGCGAGCAGCGTCCGCGTGTATTCGTCCTGCGGGTCGGTCCAGATGCGCTCCGCGGTGTCGAGCTCGACGATCTCGCCTTCGCGCATGATGGCGATGCGGTCGCTGATCTCGAGCAGCAGCGGCAGGTCGTGTGTGATGAAGATCACCGAGAATCCGAACTCGTGGCGCAGGTGCGAGATCTGTCGCAGGATCTCGCGCTGTACGAGCACGTCGAGCGCGGTGGTCGGCTCGTCCATCACCATGAGCTGCGGGCGCAGGGCGAGCGCCATCGCGATCATGACGCGCTGGCGCATGCCGCCGGACAGTTCGTGGGGGTACGAGCGGTAGCGCTGTGCGCCGACCTTGACGATCTCGAGAAGTTCGACGACCGCCTCGCGGCGCTGCGCGCGGGTGAGGTTCGGGCGGTGGACCTCGAAGACGTCCTCCAGCTGGGACCCGACGGTCGCAACGGGGTTGAGCGAGTTCATCGCACCCTGGAAGACCATCGAGACCTTGTCCCAGCGGAATCGGCGCATCTCCTCGGCGTCGAGGCTGTTGACGTCGACGTCCTGGCCGTCCGCATCGTGGAACATCACCGAGCCGCTCGTGATGACGGCCGGTGGCTTGAGCAGGCGCTGGATGCCGTAGGCGAGGGTGGTCTTGCCGCACCCGCTCTCGCCGGCGAGTCCGAGGATCTCACCGCGCTGGAGTTCGAGCGTGACGTTCTTGACCGCATTGACGGGGGGATCGACGTCGTAGACGATCGAGAAGTCGTGGACGGAGAGCAGCGGATCATGCATCGATGCTGGTTCGCTTTCGTGAGGGTGACGTGCAGGCGGGGCGGATGCCGCGCATCCGCCCCGCCTGCCGAACATCATTCGGCCGGCTTCAGCTTCGTCAGAATCTGAACCACAGCGGGCTGCGTCGGGTCCGCCGACGCGTACTGGTCCTCCTCCGAGGGCCAGCCGACGTAGTTGCGGGTGTTGAACTCGCCCAGCAGCGGGTGCGAACCGAGCGGGATGGCCGGCACGTCCGTGGCGAATGCCTTCTCCATCACGGCGACGGCGGCTGCGCGCTCCTCGTCCGACGAGGTGTTCGCGTAGGTGTTGAGCGCCTCGGTGACGGCCGGGTTGTCGTAGCGGCCGAAGTTGAACTGCGCCTTGCCGTCGACGATCCACTTCGGGTCCATCGTGGAGGTGTAGAGGCCGTAGGCGTTGCCCGTGTCCTCCAGCCAGTGGATGATCATGTCGAACGTGCCCTCCTGGCGAGCCGCGTCCCAGCCGCCCCAGTCAGGCTGGTCGACCTTGACCTCGATGCCGAGGCCCTCGCCGAGCTCCTCGGCGATGAGCGCCTGCTCGGTGTTCCAGTCGCTCCAGCCGGCGGGGACGGAGATCGAGAACGAGACGGCCTCGCCGTCCGGGTCGATCAGCTTCTCGTCCTTCCAGGTGTAGCCCGCGTCGGTGAGGATCTGCTTGGCCTTGTCGGTGTCGACGCTGTACTCAGCGCCCTCGTACTCCGCGTCGATCTCGTCGGCGAGCAGGTCTCCGAGGCCGGTGACGCTCCAGATGGGCGTGCTCGCGCCTTCGCGTGCCACGTCGACGTACGCCTGACGGTCGACGGTCCACGCGATCGCCTGACGCAGGGCCGGGTCGTTGAACGGCTTGGTCTGCAGGTTCATGAACAGCGTGCCCGCGCCCGCGGTGGGGGAGGCGAGGAACTGGTTGGCGTCGTCGGCGGCCAGGAAGCTGTCCTGGATCTGCGGGATGAACGCCTGCGCCCAGTCGGCCTCCTCCGAGACGAGCGCCGTCGTCAGGGCGGCGTTGTCGCCGTACGACACGTAGTTCAGCTCGGGAACCGCCAGGTCGCCGCCCCAGTAGTCGGGGTTGGCCGTGAGGGCGACGGATTCGGTCGTCCAGCTGTCGAGCACGTACGGGCCGGTGCCGACGGCCGCGCCCTCGTCCGTCAGCGGGTCGGTGTTGGGGTCGTCGATGTTCTCCCAGATGTGCTCGGGAACGATCGGCGTGTGCAGCACGCGGGCCTGCGCGGTGTACTTCGATTCGGCGAACTTCAGGACGACGGCGTCGCCGTCCGACGTCGCGCTCTCGAGGTTGAGGGCCGACGTGTCGTTGAGCGTGCCGTCGATGTACATGTTGAAGGTGAAGACGATGTCGTCGGCGGTGAAGTCCTCGCCGTCGCTCCAGGTGACATCGGCGCGCGGGACGACGGTGAGCTCGGTGTAGTCGTCGTTCCACTCGACCGACTCGGCCAGCCACGGGGTGGTGCCGAGGTCGCCGGTGGGGTTCACGAGTGCGAGCGGCTCGAAGATGACCTTGGCGTAGCCGTACTTCGAGGCGGACGAGTCGCCGAGGTAGGGGTTGTGGGACTCGGTGGTGATGGCACCGTCGGGCTTGGCGATGGTGAGCGCCGCGCCCGACGAGTCGGCGTCGTCGCCGCTTCCACCGGCGCAGCCGGTGAGCACCAGCGCCGCGGCGACACCGACGGCGGCGAGGGATGTTCTGAGCCTCATTGCTTCTCCTTGATGTGAGCACGACATCGTGTCTCCCCAGGAGGGGTGACGACGGCGTCAGGGTGATTGCCGGATCAACTTACAATCAAGTAAGTAATCTTTGCAAGTAGGCTTCACCCGCGGCCCGCGGATGGCCGTGGATAAACTCGCACACACCGGTTCATGCGCCCGGAAAACCGCGGATGAGAAGGGGGTCCCCGATGGCTGTTCAGCGACGACAGCCGCGCTCGCGGCCCGAGACGCTCGCCCGCAGGCGCGACATCCTCGACGCCGCGGTCGAGATCTTCGGCAGCAAGGGCTTCACCGGCGGCACCCTCCAGGACATCGCCGACCAGGTCGGCATGACGCACGCCGGGATCCTGCACCACTTCGGCTCGAAGGACCAGCTGCTCATCGAAGTCCTCCAGCACCGCGACGAGACCGACGTCGCCGACCTCGAAGAGCAGCACATCCCCGACGGCATGCCGTTGTTCCGCCACCTCGTGCGCACCGCGTTCGTCAACGCGCATCGCGCCGGGATCGTCCAGGCCTACGCCGTGTTGTCGGCCGAGTCGGTGACCGACGACCACCCCGGCCGCGAGTTCTTCGAGAAGCGGTACCGACACCCTGCGGTCAGAGGTGGCGCACGCCTTCGAGGTCGTCTGCGCCGAGCGCGGCGTCACCGAGCCCGCGACCGTCGGACTGGCCTCGGCCAGCATCCTCGCCGTCATGGACGGCCTGCAGGTGCAGTGGCTCCTCGCCCCCGATGCGGTCGACCTCGCACGCGCGTCCGAGTTCGCCATCGAGGCGATCGTCTCGGCGGTGCTGGCCCCGCAGCCGTCACCGCTGGCCGACAGCGCCGAGCGACGCAGACGTGAGATGAGCGGATGCCGGGGGCGCCGGCATCCGCTCGAATTCAGCCGTTCAGCCCAGTCGCTCGACCGTGTAGTCGATGCAGCGGATGAGCTGACGCACGTCGTCGGGCTCGATCGACACGAACGTCGCGACGCGCAGCTGGTTGCGACCGAGCTTGCGGTACGGCTCGGTGTCGACGATGCCGTTCCCGCGGAGGCTCTTGGCGACGGCCGCGGCATCCACCGTCTCATCGAAGTCGATGGTCACGACCACGGGGGAGCGGTCGGCCGCGTCGGCGACGAACGGCGTCGCGAAGGAGGATGCCTCGGCCCAGTCGTACAGCGCCTGCGACGACTCGCGCGTGCGGGCGTCGGCCCACTGCAGGCCGCCCGACGAGAGGATCCAGTCGAGCTGCTTGTCGAGGAGGAACAGCGTCGCGAGCGCCGGGGTGTTGAGGGTCTGGTTGAGGCGCGAGTTGTCGAGGGCGTTCTTGAGGCTCAGGAACTCGGGGATGTAGCGGCCCGACGCCGCGATGCGCTCGATGCGCTCGATCGCCGCCGGCGACACGAGCGCGAACCACAGGCCGCCGTCGGAGCCGAGGTTCTTCTGCGGAGCGAAGTAGTAGACGTCGGCCTCGTGCACCGAGAAGTCGATGCCGCCCGCCGCGCTGGTCGCGTCGATGACGGTGAGGGCGCCCTCGTCGCCGTGCACGCGCGTGACCGGGGTCGAGACGCCGGTGGAGGTCTCATTGTGCGGCCAGGCGTAGACGTCGATGCCCTCGACCGCTTCGGCGACCGTGCGGGTGCCCGGCTCGGCCTTGCGGACGTCGGGAGCCTCGAGCCATGGGGTCTTCGCCGCGGCGGCGAACTTGCCGCCGAACTCGCCGAACACGAGGTTCTGGCTGCGCTTCTCGATCAGGCCGAAGGCCGCGGCATCCCAGAACGCGGTCGAGCCGCCGTTGCCGAGGATGACCTCGTAGCCGTTCGGCAGGCGGAACAGCTGGTTCAGCTCGGCGCGCACCTGGCCCACCAGGTTCTTGACGGGCGCCTGACGGTGCGACGTGCCCAGCAGCGCCGAGCCGGGTCCTGCGAGCGCCTCGATGTGGGCGGGCGCGATCTTCGACGGGCCGCACCCGAAGCGTCCATCGGAGGGAAGGATCTCACGGGGCAGAAGAACGTGGGCCATGCGTCGATTCTACGGAGGCCGCCCGGCAGCGCCCCGGCCGCGTGACAGCCTGTGACGCGCCGTGCTTTCGCGGGGGTGCCGGAAGGCCCTGCGCCCGCCTGGGTGTCTGCGCCAGAAGATAGGCTGTCCTTACACTCCAGACATCGAGGACGCCGCGACATGACAGATCTGATCGACACCACTGAGATGTACCTGCGCACGATCCTCGAGCTCGAGGAGGAGAACATCGTGCCGCTGCGTGCGCGGATCTCGGAGCGCCTCGGGCACTCGGGTCCCACGGTGTCGCAGACCATCGGCCGCATGGAGCGCGACGGACTCGTCGTCGTCTCCGAAGACCGCTCGCTCGAGCTCACCGCCGCCGGCCGGCAGAAGGCCGTCGACGTCATGCGCAAGCACCGGCTCGCCGAGCGCCTGCTGTCGGACGTCATCGGCCTGGACTGGGCCTACGTCCACGAAGAGGCCTGCCGCTGGGAGCACGTGATGAGCGAGCAGGTCGAGCGCCGCCTCGTCGAGCTGCTCGGACACCCCACCGAGTCGCCGTACGGCAACCCCATCCCCGGGCTCGACCAGCTGGGCGACGTGCCGACGAACGGCTTCGAGCAGGGCGTCGTGGGCCTGGTGCGCCGTCTCAACGACGCCGGCGAGCCCATCACCGGCACGGTCCGCCGGCTCGCCGAGCCCGCGCAGGTCGACCCCGAGCTGCTGCAGCAGCTGAAGGGCGCCGGCGTCGTGCCGGGCGCCTTCGGCGACTACCGCTACAACGAGGGCTACGTGCTCGTGCAGATGCAGGGCAGCGACGAGGGCCTCGAGCTTCCGGTCGAGATCGCGTCGCACATCTTCCTCGTCGACGAGACCCGCTGACGGCCTGAGACGGGGACGGATGCCGCGCCGCGGCGCGCTGCGGCACGCCCCGAGTCGCTCGTGATGACGCCCGCTCCGCACGCCGCTGAAAGCGCCGAAACCGCGGCCGCGGCATCCGTCGACGCACTGTGCGGAGATTGCCAGGCGTGGAGCGTGACATAAACGTGACCTTCGGGTAGCCTCGAGAAGTCCACCAGGCGAGAAGCCCGCCGACCGGACCCCACGTGGATTGCCTCACCGGCTCGTCGTCCACATGTGGTGAAGCCCGCATATCGTGCCCCGACATCGAATGCTGACGAGCCAGCGCCCCGGCGCAGAGGCGCCGGAGGAAAAGTTTGGCTGAAGAGATAGATTCGCACGCGATCGTGCCCGAGCACGCGGCGACCGACCCGACCCGTCGAGCGCGCACCCGGCAGACCCCCGTGCGACGGACCCGAGCCGTGCCGCCCGCGAAGTCGAAGCCGACGACCGTGCGCTCGAGCGCCCCGTCCTCGTCTTCGGCTTCGTCGATCAAGAGTCGCGTGGTCAAGCCGCTGCGCAGCCTGGTCGTGCTGACCATGGTGGGCGGACTCGTCGCCACCGTCGCGATCCCGGCGTTCGCCGCGACCGCCGGTGCCGGCACCGAAGAGGCCCGCACGTCCAGCAGATGGCGGTCGACGAGGCGCAGACGTTCGTCGCGGCATCCGATGCCAATGCCACCGAGCTCTCGCGCGGAAGCTACGCGGCCACCACCGCCGAGGAGATCGAGAAGAAGAAGGCCGAAGAGGCGGCTGCCGAACGCGCCCGCCAGGTCGCGAAGCGCGCGGCGGCAGCGGCGGCGACGCGGTCGTCGTCCGTCCCCGTCAACATCGCCCTCACCTCGCCCGGAACCGGCGAGGTGCGCTGGCCGATCCTCAACTTCACCAAGGGCCGCGGCCTCTGGGACTCGGGCTACCACCAGGGCGTCGATCTGCTGGCGTCGTGCGGCACGCCGATCTATGCCGCAGCGGCCGGCGTGGTCAAGGTGTCGCAGGAGAGCTACGGCGGCTACGGCGTCGGCGTCTCGATCGACCACGTCATCGGCGGCCAGCAGGTCAACACGCTCTACGGGCACATGACGTACGGCAGTCGCCAGGTCTCGGTCGGCCAGTCGGTCAGCGCGGGCCAGCTCATCGGCCTCGTCGGCAGCACCGGAAGCTCGACCGCCTGCCACGTGCACTTCGAGGTCCACATCAACGGCTCCGTCGTCGACCCGTGGGCGTGGCTGCAGGCGAACGCCGGCTGAGCCGGATCGTCCTCATCGCATCACGACGGATGCCGTTGCCCGGCCGGGCAGGCGGGCATCTGTCGTTCGACACGCTGGGCATCCGTTGTTCGACACGCTGGGCATCCGTTGTCCGACACGCCCACCGTCGTTCACCGAGTTCACGGCCCCGGTGTCGGCTGGGTGCGTTAGCCTGAATCCCGACGCTGAGAGAGCGGAGGGAGCCGATGGGCTGCACACCACGCATCCGAACCATGGATGCGCTTGGACGCCTCGTCCTTCGGCATTGCACGAGTGGATGCCGCGGCATTGCCGTGGCGCCAAGGCGCTGTCTATAAGACAGCGCCTTTTTTCATGCCCCTGCGCCCTTGATCGTCGCGCAAGTCGAATAACCGAGAAGCCGTCCCGGCCATTCGAGAGGATGATCAATGCGCACTCTGGTGCTCAATGCGGGCTATGAGCCGCTCGCCGTCGTGTCGTTCAAACGGGCTCTCGTGCTCGTGATGAACGAGAAGGCCACCGTGGTGGAACACACCGAGACCGATCCGGTGTGGGGCACCAGACGAGCGTATGAGCGCCCTGCCGTGATCATCCTGACCCGCTACGTGCGGGTGCCGGGCGGTCGCCATGTGCCGGTGACGCGGCGGGGTGTGCTGCGGCGCGACAACCACCGCTGCGCGTACTGCGGCAAGGCGGCGTCGACGATCGACCACGTGCTGCCACGCTCGCGCGGCGGTGCGGACTCGTGGGAGAACCTCGTCGCCTGCTGCCTGCGCTGCAACAACGTGAAGGGCGACCGCACGCCGCAGGAGATGAACTGGGAGCTGCGCTTCCTGCCGCGTCCGCCGCGCGGCGGGCAGTGGACCGTCCGGGGCACCGAGCGCACCGATCCGCGGTGGGAGCCGTATCTCGCGCTGGCGGCGTGACGTCGGGCGGAGCGCCCGGGCAAGAGCGCGCCACGGGCGCCCTGGCGGGTCAGCTCTGGTCGAGGAGCGCGGACGCGACGTCGGGAACGTAGTTCTCGAGATTGCGCGGCGGTCGTTCGTATCCGTGCGAGGGGGACTGAGGCGGGATGACGACCTCGTCACGCTCGACGACCTCATACGGTATCCGCGAGAGCAGATGCGACATCATGTTGATCCGGCTGCGGCGCTTGTCGACCGATGGCACTTCGTGCCAGGGCGCCTCCGGGATGTCGGTGTGCACGAACATGCTGTCTTTCGCGCGGGAGTAGTCCTCCCATTTCGTGATCGACAGCACGTCGTTGGGGCTGAGTTTCCACCGTCGTGTCGGATCTTCGGCGCGAGAGCGGAACCGTCTTTGCTGTTCGGCGGCCGACACGCTGAACCAGTACTTGAGGAGGAGGATGCCGTCTTCGACGAGCATGCGCTCGAAGATGGGCGCCTGGTGGAGGAAGCGGTGGTACTCGGCGTTCGTGCAGTAGCCCATGACGTGTTCCACGCCGGCGCGGTTGTACCAGGAGCGATCCATCAGCACGATCTCGCCGGCGGCCGGCAGGTGAGGCACGTATCGCTGGAAGTACCACTGGGTGCGCTCGCGTTCGGTCGGCGTCGGCAGAGCGACGATGCGGGTGACGCGCGGGTTGAGATACTCCGATACGCGTTTGATCGTGGATCCCTTGCCGGCGGCATCGCGCCCCTCGAAGATCACCACGATGCGCGCTCCGGTCGATTGCACCCACGCCTGCATGTCGACGAGTCGAGCCTGCAGGCGACGGAGCTCCTGTTCGTAGGCCTTCCGGGGGATCCTCGGTTCGCTCATGGCCCTGAGGCTACACGCCGCGTTCGCGGTGGAACGGGTGTTGGACTCGAACATAACTGTCGGAAGCTGGAGGTACGCTCGTTCCCAGCGGTTGAATGACTAGAACATCTGTTCTAGTATGTGGGAATGGGGGCGATCGTGCAGCTCACGGCACAGCACGTGCACGAAGCCGTCGGACAGGAGCCGACGGCCGCCCGGCCTGCCAGCCCCGGCGCGAGAAGAACGGCATCGGCAGTCCGGGTCGGCGCACACCGTCGCTCAGCTGCGGGCGCAGCTCGAGCGGGTGCAGGGGCGACGGCTCGACGCGCCGGTGCTGCCGGTGCATCCCGCCCTCGCCTCGCTGCTTCCCGGCGGCGGGCTGCGTCCCGGGGCGGCCTATTCCCTCCCGCGGTCGACGTCGGTGCTGCTGGCGCTGCTCGCCCAGCCGTCGCAGTCCGGGTCGTGGTGCGGAGTGATCGGGATGCCGCGGCTCGGCGCCGAAGCGGCCGAGGGGCTGGGGGTCGATCTGTCGCGCCTCGTGCTCATCCCCGATCCCGGTGCCCGCTGGCTCGCGGTGACCTCGACGGTCGCCGAGGTGCTGCCGGTGGTCGCGGTGCGTCCGTCCGGACGAGCCGCCGACGGCGAGATCGCCCGTCTGGCGGCGCGGCTTCGTGATCGCGGCGCGGTGCTGCTCGTGCAGGGTCCCTGGCCGCAGGCCGAGGCGGTGATCGAGGTGGGCGAGCCGGCATGGGAGGGCGTCGGCCGCGGGCACGGCTATCTCTCCGGCCGCGAGGTGACGCTCACCTCGTCGAGCCGCCGCTGGCCGCGATCCCGGCGTGCTCGCGTGATGCTTCCGGATGCCGCGGGCCATGTCTCCGCCGTGCCGGAGCGGATGCGCCCCGTCGAGTCGCTGCATCCCGCCGCCGCGTCGGCCTCCTCGTCGCTCGACGTCTCGCTCGGTCATCGGATCAGGGCGGTGGGGTGACATGACGCCGGGAACGCCCGTTCGGAGCCTCGTGCTGTGGTTTCCCGACTGGCCGGTCACGGCTCTCGAGCGGGAGGCGGCGGCGGCTGCGGCTGATCCGATCGCCGTCGTCGAGCGCAACCTCGTGGTCGCGTGCTCGGCGTCCGCGCGCGCCGAGGGGGTGCGTCGCGGGCAGCGCCGGCGCGACGCGCAGGCGCGGTGCCCGGGGCTGACGCTGGTGAATGCGGATGCCGCGCGCGATCACCGCGCGTTCGCGCCGATCGTGTCGCTGATCGAAGAGCGGGCGCCCGGGGTGCAGCTGGTGCGGCCGGGGCTGTGCGCGCTGCGCGCCCGCGGCCCGGCGCGGTACTACGGCGGCGAGACCGAGGCCGCCCGCATGCTGCTCGGCACGCTGCGCGATGCCGGGGTCGACGGGGTCAGGGCGGGGATCGCCGACGGGCCGTTCACGGCCGAGCAGGCGGCGCGCGGGGGCACGAGCGACGAGGATCCGGTCTTCGTCGTGCCCGCCGGTGGGGCGGCGGGGTTCCTCGCGCCGCTGTCGGTCGCGGTGCTCGACGCGTCGGCGATGATCGGCGCGGGGGCGGCCGGCACGAAGGACGCGGCCGACCTCGTGGGACTCCTCGCGCGGCTGGGCGTGCAGACGCTCGGCGGGTTCGCCGCGATGGAGCCCGACCGCGTGCGCGAGCGGTTCGGCGAGCGGGGCGTCCGGCTGCACTCCCTCGCCGCGGGGCAGGACTCGCGGCCGGTGCAGCCGCGCACGCCGCCGCCCGAGCTCGAGCGCGAGGTCGCGTTCGAGCCGCCGCTCGAGATCGCCGACCAGGTGGCGTTCGCGATGCGCGTCACCGCCGACGACTTCATCGGCGGGCTGGGTGCGATGGATCTCGTCTGCACCGAGCTGCGGGTCGAGCTCGTCGGCGACCGCGGCGAGCGCAGCGAGCGGGTGTGGCTGCACCCCGGCTCGTTCGATGCGGCGGCGGTCGTCGACCGCGTGCGGTGGCAGCTCGCCGAAGACGTCGGCGCCGATCCCTCTGGTGGAGACGCGGCGGGCCGCGGGCTGCGCAGCGGGGTCACCCTGGTGCGGATCTCGCCCGAGGCGGTGGATGCGGCATCCCATCACGCCCCGGCGCTGTTCGGGGGCGGACCCGAGGAGCGGGTGCACCACGCGCTGTCGCGGGTGCAGGCCATGCTGGGTCATCGCGGTGTGCTGACGCCCGCGATCGGCGGCGGACGGTGGCTGGCCGAGCGGCAGGTGCTCGTGCCGTGGGGAGATCGAGACGAGCGCGACCGGGGCGAGCGCGACCGGCAGGCGACGGGCGCCGGCGGTCTCGCGGCGCAGCGCGCGCGACCGTGGCCGGGGAGTCTGCCCGAGCCGCTGCCGACGACGGTGTTCGCCGATCCGGTGCCGGTCGACGTGCGTGCGCTCGGGGGCGAGCTCGTCGATGTCGACGAGCGGGGCAACGTCGCGGCCGTGCCCGCGTTCTTCATCGAGAGCGGGCGCCGGCGGGCGATCGAGGCGTGGGCAGGCCCGTGGCCGGTGATCGAGCGGGGATGGGATGCCGTGCGCTCGCGGCGTGCGTACCGGTTCCAGGTCGTCGACGCCGACGGGTCGGCGTGGCTGCTGGTGTGCGACGGCGACGCCTGGACCGCGGAGGCCACCTATGACTAGGGGGCCTTTCTCCCGGTCGTCGAGCGAGCGAGGAACGTGGTCGTTGAGCGAGCTTGCGAGTCGAAACGCAGAGACGAAACGCCCCGGACCGGCCGACGGCGTCGGTGCGGGCGTTTCGTCTCGCTGCGCTCGCTCAACGACCGGGATCGGGGTGAGGGCTGATGGGCTTCAACAACCCGGGCGTGCCGTGGTCCGAGATGGAGCGCGTGCTGAGCGGTCGCCGCAGGCCCGAGGCGCCGCCGGTCGGCGCGGACGGCGGCGACAGCCCGGCGTGGTCGCGCAAGCGGGGCCCGTACGTCGCGCCCGAGATCGAGCGTCCGGCCGACGCCATCCCGTACGCCGAGCTGCATGCGCACTCGTCGTACTCGTTCCTCGACGGCGCCTCCTCTCCCGAGGAGCTCGCCGAAGAGGCCGAGCGCCTGGGACTGCACGCCCTCGCGGTCACCGACCACGACGGCTTCTACGGCATCGTCCGCTTCGCCGAGGCGGCCGAGGCGCTGCAGCTGAAGACGGTGTTCGGCGCCGAGCTGTCGCTCGAGCTGCCGAAGCCGCAGAACGGCGAGGCCGACCCGGTCGGCGCGCATCTGCTCGTGCTCGCCCGCGGCGAGGAGGGCTATCACCGGCTGGCGGGCGCGATCACGCACGCGCAGCTGCAGGGGGCCGAGAAGGGGCGTCCGGTCTACGACCTCGACGAGCTCGCCGCGCAGGCCGCCGGGGAGTGGACGGTGCTCACCGGCTGCCGCAAGGGCGCCGTGCGCCGGGCGCTCGCCTCCGCGCCGGGAAAGGCGGGGGCGGATGCCGCGGCCCACGAGCTCGACCGCCTCGTGACGCTGTTCGGGCGCGATGCCGTCCACGTCGAGCTCATCGACCACGGCAATCCGCTCGACACGCGCGAGAACGACGTCCTCGCCGGGCTGGCGCGCGAGCGCGGGCTGCCCCTGCTCGCGACGAACAACGTGCACTACGCCGTCCCGCAGCGGCAGCTGCTCGCCGCGGCGGTCGCCGCGGTGCGCGCCAACCGCGGGCTCGACGAGCTCGACGGCTGGCTGCCCGCGCACGCCGGGGCGCACCTGCGGTCGGGCGCCGAGATGGCGGAGCGGTTCGTGAGGTTCCCGGATGCCGTGGCCCGCACCGTGACGCTCGCCGACGAGCTCGCCTTTCCGCTGCGCAAGGCCAAGCCCGCGCTGCCGAAGCAGAAGGTGCCCGAGGGGCACACGCCGATGTCGTGGCTGCGCAAGCTCGTGTGGGATGCGGTGCCGCGCAAGTACCCGCACCTGACCGAGGAGAACCGGGCGCGCATCGAGAAGGAGCTCGGCGTCATCGAGCTGAAGGACTTTCCGGGCTACTTCCTGATCGTCCACGGCATCGTGCAGGAGGCGCGGCGCCGCGGCATCCTGTGTCAAGGTCGCGGGTCTGCGGCCAACAGTGCCATCTGCTATCTGCTCGACATCACGGCGGTCGACGCGATCGGCTACGACCTGCCCTTCGAGCGGTTCCTGTCGAGCCTGCGCGAAGAGGAGCCCGACATCGACGTCGACTTCGACTCCGATCGTCGGGAAGAGATCATCCAGTGGGTCTACCAGGAGTACGGGCGCGATCGCGCCGCGCAGGTCGCGAACGTCATCCAGTACCGGCCGAAGAACGCCGTGCGCGACATGGCCAAGGCGCTGGGGCATTCGCCGGGGCAGCAGGATGCCTGGTCGAAGCAGATCGAGGGGTGGGGGGCTCTGCTCGAGACGGGCGCCGGCCACGACATCCCTGATCAGGTGCTCGAGTTCGCGTCCGAGCTGCTCAAGGCGCCGCGGCATCTCGGCATCCACTCCGGCGGCATGGTGCTCACCGACCGGCCGGTGGGCGAGGTCGTGCCGATCGAGCACGCCCGCATGGAGAACCGCACCGTGATCCAGTGGGACAAGGACGACGCCGCCTGGATGGGGCTGGTCAAGTTCGACCTGCTGGGCCTCGGGATGCTGGCGGCCCTGCAGTACTGCTTCGACATGATCCGCGCCTCGACGGGGGACGACTGGGAGCTGTCGACCATCCCGAAGGAGGAGAAGGCGGTCTACGACATGCTGTGCCGCGCCGACTCGATCGGCGTGTTCCAGGTCGAGTCGCGCGCGCAGATGGGCCTGCTGCCGCGCCTGCAGCCCCGGCGCTTCTACGACCTCGTGATCGAGATCGCGCTGATCCGCCCCGGCCCCATCCAGGGCGGTGCCGTGCACCCGTTCGTCAAGCGCAAGCTCGGGCAGGAGAAGGTGACCTACGCCCACCCCAAGCTGGTGCCGGTGCTCGAGCGCACGCTCGGCATCCCGGTGTTCCAGGAGCAGCTCATGCAGATGGGCATGGCCGTCGGCGGGCTCACCGGCGAGGACGCCGACCTGCTGCGACGGGCGATGGGGTCCAAGCGCGGGGTGGAGCGCATCGACTCGCTGAAAGAGAAGCTGTACGCGGGCATGGCCGAGAACGGGCTCGTGGGGGAGGAGGCCGACGCGATCTACGCCAAGATCCAGGCGTTCGCGAACTTCGGGTTCGCCGAGTCGCACTCGCTGTCGTTCGCGCTGCTGGTCTATGCGAGCTCGTGGATCAAGCTGCACTATCCGGCGGCGTTCCTCGCGGGGCTGCTGCGGGCGCAGCCGATGGGCTTCTACTCTCCGGCGACCCTCGTGAGCGATGCGCGCCACCACGGCGTCGAGGTGCGTCGCCCCGACCTGCACCTGTCGGGCGCCGAGGCCGTGCTCGAGGGCGTGGAGCCCGACTCCCGGTCGTTGAGCGAAGGAGCGCCATCCTCCCCCCGGTCGTTGAGCGAGCGAGGAACGTGGTCGTTGAGCGAGCTTGCGAGTCGAAACGCAGAGACGAAACGCAGCGAGCACGCGGACGACCTCGACCCGAAGTCTGCGGATGTCCAGGGCGTTTCGTCTGCGGGCGCGAGAGCGCCCTTCGCTCAACGACCGGAATCCACCACCGGCCTGGACTCCTGTCTCGAGCGCGACCAGCCGCCGGTCGGGCTCTTCGACCTCGACGCTCCCGACGAGTCCGCGGCGCATCGCCGCGACGGCGCGTTCGCGGTGCGGCTGGGCCTCGCCGGGGTGAAGGGGATCGGCGCCGCCGTGGCGCAGCGCATCGTCGCCGCACGCGAGGCCGGCGGTCTGTTCCGCGACCAGCGCGATCTGGTGCGGCGCACCAGCATCACGGCGACGCAGGTCGAGGCGCTCGCCACCGCCGGGGCGTTCGAGTGCCTCGGTCTCAGCCGGCGCGAGGCGATCTGGCTGGCCGGGTCAGCGGCGCTGGATCGCCCGGAGTTCCTGCCCGACTCCCTCATCGCGGTGCAGCCGCCGCTGTTCACCGATCCCACCAGCTACGAGCGCCTCGCCGCCGACCTCTGGGCCACGGGCATCTCGACCGACGACCATCCGCTGAGCCACTACCGCTCCGGACTCGACAGCCGCGGCGTCCTGACGTCTCGCGAGCTGCGCAGCCACGAGGTCGGTCGCCGCGTCGAGGTCGCCGGACTCGTGACCCACCGGCAGCGGCCGGCCACGGCATCCGGAATCACCTTCCTCAATCTCGAGGACGAGCACGGCCTCGTGAACGTCGTGTGCTCGCTCGGCGTCTGGAACAGGTACCGCCGGGTCGTGCGCGACTCGCCGGCCCTCATCGCCCGCGGCATCCTGGAGCGTTCGGCCGAGGGGGTGACGAACCTCATCGCCGACCGGTTCGAAGACCTCCGGGTGGGCGTGCAGCACCGCGCGAGGGACTTCCGCTGAGACGTGTCGGGAGACAGGTCTAGGGTGGCGGATGTCGCGGCGCCGACGCCGTGGGAGAGAAGGTCGTCATGGCCGGCAAGCTCGGCAACATCACGTTCTACGCCGACGATCCTCCGGCGCTCGCCCGCTTCTGGGGCTGCCGTGTTCGGCTACCCGGAGGCCACGTGGGACGGGCCGCTCAAGACCGAGCTGCTCGCCTCGGGACTGACGGAGGCGGACCTGGCCAAGCGCGGGCTGACGGAGGATCCCGACGGGGTGGGGCCGAGGCTGTTCTTCCACCACGCCTCCGAGGCGAAGGAGGGGCGCAACCGGCTGCATCTCGACATCAGCGCCACCCCCGGCCGGCAGCCGACACGAGAAGAGCTCGAGGCCGAGAAGGATCGTCTCGTCGCACTCGGAGCGGAGGTCGTGCGCATGGTCGACCAGTCGTGGGGCCCGTGGCCCGAGACCTACTTCCAGATGAGGGACCCCGAGGGCAACGAGTTCTGCCTGCAGTAGCGGGTCGCCGCACCCTGCTACCGGCCGTTCGTCACGCCGGCCTGTTCGTCACACCTCGCCGTCCCACGCCTGATTCCGGCTGTCGAGGTCCCACTCTTCCCGGTCCCTGCCGTCGATGTCGACGGCGGCCACCGGTCGAAGGCGACGCTCGATCGCGCTCAGCCGGGCGACGGCTGTGACGTCGATGAGCTCATCGGCGTCGACGTGGGCGTCTTGGACGACCATCTGGCTCGCCGGGCCGATGAGCACCACCACCCCGGTGATCGTGCCGTCCTGCTCCCATGACGGTACTGACACCGCCTCGGCCTCGCCGGCCTCAGCCAGCGCCCGACCGCAGCTGAGCAGTGCCGACGCGATGTCATCCCCGGTCACGAACTCGCTTCCCGCGTACGTCACTCTCTTCACCATGCCTTTCTACTCGCATCCCCCGCGTACACCTCTGGGGGTTGCAGCATGTCGGCGAACGGGCTACAGATGACCGAAAGCGTCATTGAGGGCTTGCGCGTGTGCGGTCGGCGGTCTGCCGCGGTGAAGGCAAGACGTGCGCTACTCGACGAGCTTTCCGACGACCGACACCTCGCGCATGAGCGCGGCGATCTGGGTGGGAATCGGTGGAATCGCCTCGCGCACCACGCCGGTGGTCGGTGACCAGACCAGATTCACCTGCAGTTCCGGGTCGATCTCGGGGTAGTCGCTGCGGTTGTGGCAGCCGCGGGTCTCGCGGCGCTCGAGCGCTGCCTCGAGGGTCGCGCGGGCGGCGAGAGCCGCCGACTTCAGGTCGAACGCGTGCGCGAGGTCGTGGTAGCCGGCGATGTCGGGGTGCACGCCGATGTCTGCCATCCGCGCCTCGATGGCGTCCAACTCCGCCAGACCGGCGAGAAGGCCCTGCTCGTCGCGCACCACTCCGGCGTGCTCGGTCATCGTGTCGCGGATGGCGCGCTGCAGCGCCCGCACGTTCTCGGTTCCGGATGCCGCAAGCAGGCCGTCGATCTCGGCGCGAGCAGTGGCGACGGCCGAGGCCGATCGCTTCTGCGCAGGCAGCGAGGCGGAGTACTCGGCGGCCGCCTGGCCGACGATACGCCCGAACACGAGCAGCTCGATCAGCGAGTTGCCGCCGAGGCGGTTCGCCCCGTGCAGGCCGGACGACGCCTCACCGATCGCGTAGAGGCCGGGCACGTCGGTGGCGTGGTCAGACGAGCGCACCCAGACGCCACCCATCGAGTAGTGCGCGGTCGGCGCGATCTCGATCGGCTCCTTGGTGATGTCGAGCATCTGCAGCTCGAGCATCGTCTGGTACACGCGGGGGAGACGCGTCATGATCGTCTCGCGCGGCAGGTGCGAGACATCCAGCCAAACGCCGCCGTTCGGGGTGCCGCGGCCCTCTTTGATCTCGGTGTAGCACGCCAGGGCGACGCGGTCGCGCGTGGAGAGCTCGAGCCGCTCCGGGTCGTACTTGTGCATGAAGCGCTCGCCGAGGCCGTTGCGCAGGATGCCGCCCTCGCCGCGCGCCGCCTCCGAGATGAGGGTGCCGGCCGCGTTCTCGGGCTCGATGATGCCGCTCGGGTGGAACTGGACGAGCTCCGGGTCGCGCAGGCGGCCGCCGGCTTCGACGGCGAGGCGGAACGAGTCGCCGGTGTTCTCGTCGCGCCGCGACGAGGTGCGGCGCCAGATCCGGTTGTGTCCACCGGCCGCGAGGATCACGGCATCCGCGTGGATCAGGTAGCGGGTGCCGTCTTCGAGATCGAAGCCGTAGGCGCCGAAGACCGCGCCGTCGTCGTTGACGAGGATGCGCGTGACGTACACCGTGTCGAGGATGGGCACCTCCAGCTGCGCCGCGCGGTTGATCAGGGTGCGCTGGATCTCGAGTCCGGTGTAGTCGCCGGCGAAGGCGGTGCGGCGGTAGGTGTGCGCGCCGAAGAACCGCTGCGAGATGCGCCCATCTTCTTCGCGGGCGAACGGCATGCCGTATCGCTCCAGGTCTTCGATGCCGCGAGCGGCTCCCGAGGTGACGATCTCGACCGTGTGCGGGTTGGCGAGCAGGTAGCTCTCTTTGAGTGTGTCGGCGGCGTGCTGCTGCCAGCTGTCTTCGGCATCCATGGTCGAGAGGGCGGCGTTGATGCCGCCGGCGGCCAGGGAGGTGTGTGCGTCCGACTTGGGACGCTTGCCGAGGGCGACGACGTCGACGCCGGCTTCGGCGAGCTCAATGGCTGCGCGAAGTCCGGACCCGCCGGTGCCGATCACGAGGACGGTGGTGGAAAGCTGGCGCTCTGAAATGCTCACGCCCTCCACGGTAGGCAGAGCGGTCGCATTACTCCAATGCATCTTTCTACTCGTGACGATAGCAATAAGCTATGAACATGGATGGGAGCAACGATGAACCTCGAGCAGCTGCGTGCCTTCGCCACGGTGGCCGAGCTCGGCAACTTCACCCGCGCCGCGGAGCAGCTGCACCTGGCCCAGCCGTCGCTGAGTCGTCAGATCGCGGCCCTCGAGCAGGACCTCGGCGTTGAGCTGTTCACGCGGGCACGCGCGGGCAGCACGCTCACGTCGGCCGGTGAGTCCCTGCTGCCGCTGGCTCGCCGCATGCTGGCCGACGCGGCATCCGTCCGACGCGAGCTCGATGCGCTGGCGGGGCTCCGGCGAGGACGCGTGCGCCTCGGCGCCACGCCGACGCTCTGCGTCAGTCTCGTCGCCGAGGTGCTGAGCGAGTTCCACGAGGCGCATCCCGCGATCGAGCTGCACATCACCGAACGGGGATCCCGCGGCCTGCTCGAAGCCCTCGGCGGTGGCGAGCTCGACCTCGCGCTGATCACGACGTCGGGTGCGGCATCCACCGAGAAGTTCACCGTGACCCCGCTGCTCGTCGAGGAGCTCGTCGTCGTCTCGTCCAGCGACGCACCGCCCTTCACCGATGGGGAGAGCCTGCGGCTGGCCGAGGTGGCCGAGCTGCCGCAGGTGGTCTTCAGTTCGACGTACGACCTTCGCGCGACCACCGACGCCGCGTTCCGGGCCGCCGGGCTGGCGCCCCGCACCGTGATCGAGGGCGCCGAGATGGATGCCGTGCTGCGGTTCGTGGAGCGCGGGATCGGCGTGGCCATCGTTCCGGCGATGGTGCTGATCGACCGGGCGGGGCTGACGTCGGTGCGCCTGTCGGAGCCGACGCTCACGCGAACCATCAGCATCGCGCGCGTCGCCGAGATCGCGCCGTCGCCGGCGGTCGAGGTCATGCAGCAGACGATCGTCCGCACCGCCGCGACGCTGGCGGCGCGCCCGGAGGCGACCATGCGGCTCGCGTAAGTGGCGACGCGGCGGTCAGCCCGGCAGGCTTCGATCCGTGCGGCCCGCACCGGCGGCGGCGACACCTAGTGAGCGCGTGTTGCTACCTCAGATGCCGAGCGAAGAAGCGGGCGGCGTCTTCGCCGGCGTGCGCCGGAACGCCGGTGTGCCCGCCCATGTTGGCCTGCAGCGTCTTCTCCTTCGAGCCGAACGCGTCGAACAGGTCGAGCGCCATCTGCCGGTCGTTCCCCTGGTCGTCCCACTGCATCAGCACGTGCAGTGGGATGGTGAGCTGCCGGGCCTCGTCGAACGTCGAGGCGGGCACATAGCTGCCGGCGAAGAGCCCGGCGGCGACGACCCGCGGCTCGGTTACTGCCAGACGGATGCCGATGGCGATCGGCCCGCCCGAATACCCGACGGGGCCGGCGATCTCAGGAAGCGAGAGCACGGCATCCAATGTCTGCTGCCATTCCGGGACTGCCCGCTCCACCAGGGGGAGGACGAGACGGTCCACGATGTCGCCCGACACCGGCTCGCCCGCCCGCAGCGCCCGAAGCAGGTCGGCGCGGGCCTCGTCGGCGCCGGGGAGCGGAGGGCGGTCGCCGGCGCCGGGTAGTTCGATGGCGATCGTGGCGAAGCCCTGGGCCGCCGAGCTCTTGGCCCGGGCCACCAGGCGTGAGTGCATCGGGCCGAGCCCGCCGGGGTGACCCATCAGGATCAGGGGGACAGGTGAGGAAGCGGATGCCGATGCCGGCGTCCAGAGGATGCCCGGGATCTCGCCGAGGAGGAATTCGCGCTCGGTGACGGTGTCGTCGAGGCGCTGTTCAGAGGTGAAGTGCATGGTCGTGCCTTTCGGGAGTGCCAGTGTGCGGCGCTCCCGAGCGACCTATCGCCCGACCGTGACCCCAGAGAGGAGCACCCACGTCGATTCGTTCATGGGTATCACCTCCTCGTTCTGTCGCACGGCGGGTGGGAGCCTAGCAGGGGCGGCTGCGCCAGCTGTCCCGGGCCCACGGCCCGGCCGGCCGCGCGCCGGTACGGTCGGGGTTCGCTTGAGGCCCGTCCGCGGGCAGGTGGTTCGGGCCGGGTATCCGGGCAATTGCGACCCCGACAGTCCGGCCAATGGCGCACACGATGAGGCGGCGCGATGAACGACCGGCTTTCGAACGTGATCTGGATGGAGTCGGCCATCGGTGTCGCCGTCGCCACCCGCAACGTTGCATGCTCACTGTGACCTTGAGCTGCGGTCTATGCTCTTTCGGTGACGAAGAGGGTCAGGGTGCGGCGAGACGACAGCCCACTCTCGCCAGGTGCTTACTGGCTGCTACTCGCGTGGTCTCCGGCTGTCATGCTCGTCGGGATGGCGGCCGGCGCCGTCCTGATCATTCGATCGATCTTGGTGTGGGGCGTCGGTAGCGACGAGTACCAGTTCGGAGTGGACATCCCAATGTCGGCCGGCATGCTCGTGGTCTGGGTGGGAGCTGTGGCGCTGATGCTACTGCCACCCCGAGGGGTGCTCGCGCTCCGGTCGGGCCCTTTCGATTCGTCGCGGCTGTTGGTGTGGCCGCTGGGCCGACGGTTCCGGATGTGGAACATGCTCGCAGCTCCCGTCTGCGGCCTCCTGGCCGCGCTCGCACCCTTCCCCATCGCGACCGCCTTAGGCTCGAGCTCAGGCATTCCCGTGAACCTTTGGATCGCTCTGCCGTTCGCGCTCGCGCTGACGCTGCTCGGCGTCGGGCTGGTGGTGCTCGTCTTACGCAGCGCTCTGCACGGTGTCGAACTGACGCCGACACACCTGATCGCCCGCGGCTATCTCTGGACCCGGCGTTACCCGAGGCACGAGATCGTGTCCATCAACGCCGTGGCCCTCAAGTTCTGGCCCAGCGCGCTGCTTGGGATGCTCATGAACCGCGACGTCGAGCACACTCTGCAACTATCCCTGGCAGGCGGGAGGGAACCGCTCCTACTCGCCAGCAACTCGCACGAAGCCGACGTCAACGCCGGGGCCGACATCATTCGAGCATGGCGATCCGCCCACGCGAGCTAATCTGCACGGCTGACGACCCTCTTTAGGATCGCGGAGACGCTGAAGCCTGCGGTGCTTTTCGTGCCAACTTCAGGACCCGGACCGCTTCCGGTGCCAGTGTTTCGTCGTGTCTCATTAAGGCGAGTTCCCGCAGAGCGGATTCGGTGCCGCCGCGCGCTCGGACCGCTCCCGCGAATGCCCTTTGTTCATCTGGGGTGGTCAGTCCGCTGATGGCGATGCCCCATCGTCCGGCCATGTCGGCCCTCCCGTGATCACGACTCAACTGAACGAGCGCGCGTCGTGCCTGCTGGGGGTCGCTGCCGGTGGTGAGGAGGGCTTTCAGGAGAATCGCGGCCCCCCGCTCATCACCCTGGTCCGCGAGAGACCACGCCAACTCGGTTGGAAACAACCGCGAAACTATGGGCTGGAAGGAGTCCGGAGTAGCAATCTCGACTCGCGTGACCCGTCTGAAGACGAGGTACCCCACGACGAGCCCGACAGCTGACACCGCCAGCACGACGAGCGAGGTGACCGCTTGGCTGCGATCGCTCGGACCGGCGAACTGCTGCCAGAGTCGCGGCACCCACCACCCCGCGGCGTAGCTCACACTGCCTAGAGTCAGGAGACCGAAAAGTGCCATGACGAAGAATGCGGCGCATCCCCCGGAACCTGCAGCGCGTTCCGGGCCCCTGGATCGGAATGCTGGATCCGCAAGGTCCGCGACTTCAGGTGGAAGTGGCTGATCTGCGGGAAGGCCGAGGAGTTCTCGGACCTCATCGTCGCCCCTGAATCGACCCAGTAGCCAATGCCGAAGTTCCTGGATCTCATCGGGTGTTGACCAGCCCGCTACGACGATTCCCCACCGCGCGGCTTGCGATTTCACTCCGCGGCGTCGGAGTGGGTGGCGAGAGCGGCCCTCAGCTCGTCATCCGGATATCACGGAGCTGCCATCGAATCTGCGTCGGAGCTTTTCGAGCCGTTTCCCCTGCAGGTTCTCAAGCAGGGGAACTACCTCAGTCGCGTCCCACCGCTTGGCTCCCATCCGACGAGTATGCCCGGCGCCACACGCGTGAGACGTCAACTCGCTACCTGCGTTGGCGTCACGCCAGTTTCATGCGCGGTCAGGGACCCACGTTCGCACGCGATCAGTCGAGTCGTGCATGATCGAACCGTGAAGCAAACCGGCTGGAGCGGCGTCGATCTTGCGCGGCGTTTCCACTCGGATCTGGTGCGCCCAATACTCGCGGAGCGGTTCCCTCACCTCCCATATGCTGCGGGCCGGGTCGGTTCGGGCTCCGACGTCCTTGGATTCGATGACGACACCTCCCAAGACCATGACTGGGGCCTCCGACTGAACCTGTTCGTACCGGTCGACGCCGTCAACGAGGTAGACCGAGAACTCGAGCGACAGCTTCCCGAAACGTACGAGGGACTCCCGACCCGCTTCGCATTCACCGGTCAGACCGAGCGCCGCCACCACGTGGACGTCACCTCAGTCTCCGAGTTTCTTGACGCACGCCTGGGCTTCGACCCGCGCACAGACCCGTCCGTCGCAGACTGGCTGTCGCTCACCGGACAAGCCGCGCTCGAGGTCACCGCCGGTCCCGTGTTCATTGATACCGACGGAGCGCTCATTGCGGCCCGCCATGCTCTGGCCTGGTACCCCGACGACGTTTGGCGCTACATCCTCGCGTGCGACTGGATCCGCCTCGCGCAGGAACTCCCGCTGATGAGCCGCGCAGCCGAGGTCGGCGACGGAGCCGGCTCTCGCGTCATCGCCGCCCGCCTGACTCAGATCACCATGCACCTGGCGTTCATGCTCGAACGACGCTGGCCCCCCTACGCGAAATGGTTCGGCACGTCGTTCAACCGCCTCACACGCGCGAAGGAACTCGGCGAGCCGCTCAACAAGACGCTCAACGCCGACGACGACGCCGATCGACAGTCCGGCCTCTCGCGTGCACTCGAGGCGTTGCTGCGCGAGCAGAACACTCTCGGCCTCACCACGGCGACGCAGGCCATCGTGCCCTTCTGGGATCGACCCCACATCCACCCGAACCCATTGATCGTGAGCCAGCTACTCGGTGGCATCGTTCGCGACGAGGTGAGAACACTTCCGTATGGCCGTGGATCCGCGGAGCAGCGCACCGACAACGTTGACATCCTCGTCAACGCTCGTGCCCGGGCACTTCTCGTGGCAGGCTAATCCGCGACCCGAACTCAAACGCTCATGACGACGCTCGCAGAGCGACCGGTTTGCGCGCGCTAACCGACCTGCCCCGACCACACGCACTAGGCATAGAGATCGCATCGTGATCATGGCCCGTGGGGGGAACTAGGCTCCTCACATGGTGGTTGCATCCTCGCAGCCGCGTCGGGCAATCCCATTGCGCCGCATCCTGGGGTGGGCTGCTGCGTCATTGGCCGCGGCGATCCTCGGTGCCGCGTGTCTCTGGGCGGCTACCAGGATCGCGCTCGAGCCGCTGGTTGAGGGCCTTCCGGTGGCAACGACGTGGCTCAGCGGCGTATACCTCGGCATCGCCGGCATCGTCGGAGGCGCGATCTGCTTGGGGCACGCGAATCGAGTGGCAACGCCACCCGGCGGCCGTTCCCTCGCGTACGCGTGGAGCGGCTCAGCACTCGGGGTCTCTGCCGTCGTCGTCGCGGTCGGCGTCGTTGCCCATTTGTGTAGCCCAGCCCAGCGAACAAGCCGCACGCAACCCGACCGGCCAGCGGGCGGGATTTGACGCCTAGGGAGCAGGCGGATCGGGCTGCCATGAGTCAAGTTCGGCTAGCTTGTGGAGTCGTTCCTCGCCGCGTAACCACTTCAGTGCGACCGTCACCTCGTCCAGAGGGTCACTCGGGCTTGCTCGGTCTTGAGCTGCGATGTCAGCAACGCGTATTCACCTCGATGAGCGTCGTCGAAGGCCGACGCGGGCCGCTTTGGTCACGGTTGTAGGCGATTCGTCCCGCCCCAACCGAAATCCACTCCTCGATCTCGATGTACGGCTCCGTTCTCGAGAAAGCCTCCACCAGCGCTTTGGTTCCCACACCACCCCGCCGGGGTAGACGTGAAAGTGCACCCAGCCAGCACCACGCCGTCCAGTGTTAACTCGCCAGATCGCCGTCGAAGACCGACTCCTCGCCGGAGTCAGTGTCTCTTTCCACGGATCGACCGTACCCGTACTGCGGTGGCGGATCGTTCAATGAGGGACCTGGTTCCGTCCCTGATCTCGCTCAGTGCCGGATCCGCCGCTCGTCGATTATCAGCGCGCTCAACGACCGCCATTCGGGCCTTGTCGCCTCATCGGGCCTCCAGTATCGTCGGCTCATGACAGAGGACGAGACCGCCGATGCGATGAAGCAGGCCACGGAGCGTCGATCGCTCTAGTTACAGCGATGCAGGGCGACAACGACGGTGTGCTCGACAGTCAACTGTTCGAGGCGTCCAGTGGTTGGTATTGCGCCGTACACACCGGAGGCGCGACGCCTCGCACTGCAGCTGAATCAGTCGGCGCATCTGACGACGCTCTGCATCGAGCTATTAGCCAAAGCATCCGGCACGACGGTCGAGCAAACGACTCAACGCCTTGCTGCCCTCCTCGCTGGCTACAACGAGCCACCCGTGGCGCCTCGTTAGGCGACCGGCTGCCGGGCGGCCGTCGACAAACCGACTCCGCGACAGTAATGTCCAACCGTGCCCCCCTCGCTGCGTACGCTCAATAAGCTGGTCGGACTCTGGATCGTGACGTACTGTCGCTGGTCGCGGGAGTTTCTTCATCTTTGCGTATCCGCCCATCGTGAGAGCCCTCGCAGCGGCGGCCCTAATCATCGGCGGAATCCTTCTTCTGGGCGCGCTGGTAGGCAGATCCTGCCCTCGCCCTTGCAGCAATCGACGACGCCGCCACGCCCTCGTGACAGATCCCGTCGACAACCGACACGCTAACGATCGCCACGGGGACTCACTCTAGTCTCCAGACGACCCGTCTTGGGGCGGTCCTGAACCGATACCGCCGAGGATTGTGGACGCGGTCGATGGCCTTCGCTCAACTTCGTAGACTCGACGATGCTCTTGGCACCTACAGTCGCGCTACTCGCGCGTGTTGGCGAAGGGTGAGTCTTCGACGCGACCGCGCGCGTTCCCGCGGCCCAGCGTGGCCCGACCCCTCGGCTTGCCGGCGCGCTTGTTCTTCCGTGATGACAGCGCTGCTAGCCGTGTCATCGTGTTGGGCGTTGGTGGGTGGTCAGCGCGAACGAGCCAGTAGTTTGGGCCCTTCACTCAGCGGACTGCGAACCGAACCGAGGGCGGTGCCGAGCTCGGTGTCTGGGTCAGCGATGACTCGACATTCGGAAGAGGACATCTACCTCGATGGCTGGCCGGACCCCGATGGTCTGTGCGAGCGGGTATCGCCCCCACGGCTTCAACAACGACGACGAGACACTCGTGCCGTCGCGCTTCGCCCACGGTTGGTCTGGGTGCCTGGATCTTGACCGCCTATCTAGCCGGCGTCATCGTCTATACGCGATCAAGTGGCGACGCGGCTCGCACCGCACACAAGGGTGAGTTGGCGGGAATGGTCCTCGCGCGACGGCGAGACCGCACCGCGTTGTGTCGTCACCGCGGACATCGAGTGCCCGCTCGCGGACGGGCTTTCGGTCGGCTTCATCCGGTGCAATGGTGGCCGCATGGAAACCATCGAGTGGTGGGCGAGGCTGGACTCCGACGCCAAGGCGTGGCTCATTGCCCATAACGGCGAAGCGGTGTCGCCGGAAGTGCTGAGCAAGATTGTGGCGGCAGGCGGCGCGGTCACGTCGAGCGCGTGGTGGGTCGGCGAGTCAGGGCCGGACGGCTTCTTTCTCTCGGATGAAGCCGTCGACTGGATCGAAACCGCAGCGAACGACGAGTCCGACTGAATCCCGCGCGGCGGAGGAAGGATGGCACCGCACGTGCCGGCGGTGCGCAACCCCTACGGTCAATGCTCGGAATGCAGTGGCTACCTGAATCCATCGACATACCTCGGCGCCGATCGGCACTCAGTGCGTCACGGCTTCCGCGGCTCTCTTGAGGTCGGCCGTGAACCGTTCGAAGTTGTCCTCCAACGGCGGGATCATCCGGGCGACGAACGGGTAGAACGGACCGCCGATGCGCTCAATGATCTCCACTCGCGTCCCGGCGGCATCACCGCTGAGGGAGCACGTGCGATGGAGCATCGCACTCGCGAACGTCAAGCGCGCGTTCGGCTCGAACTCCTTGACCTTCAGCGAGAACGTGCGGCTCCGGTCGAGTGTCGAGACGAGCTTGATCGTCGCGCCGAGGGCAATCGGGCCATCCAGCGATACGACCGTCGAGTTCCACCGCGGGTACTCCGCGGCCGTGGTCAGCAGCCGCCATACCGTGGCCGCGTCGGCGTCGATGTGCTGGGCGATCCGGGTGGATTGACTGAACATGGTCCGGGTGGTTGACGCGACTCCATCGGACGCAGTGATGGACATGGGATCCCCCGTTCTCTGCTGGGGCGATTCTAGAGGTGGATGCCCGTCCACAACTCGGGACGACCCAGAACTGCGCGCAGCCGCACGGCTTTCGCGCATGGCGCAGATAGGGATTCGAATCGAGCGCTCGCCCTGATGCGGATCCGAACAGTACAAGGGGGAGAAGTCTCAGCCGAGTGGCCAATTAGGCTGGGAGCGCGCTGGGCGGACCCATGGTCAGCTCGGCGCTCGTAGAAGGCGGTCACATTGAAAGCTCGTGCCGACATCGTCGTGAGCGACATCCCGAGGCTCGTCGCATGGCGACGGCAGCTTCTCCAAGCCCACGAACGACTTCGTCTCGCACTCAGCACCGCGCAGCGGGCCGCCAGAGATGGTGCGGATGTCGCAGACGCCTCGCGAGATCTCCTGCTCTACTGCCACGGCTTCTGTCTCGCTCTCGACGGCCATCACCGGGGAGAAGACGCGCTGCTGTTCCCCGCCCTCGTCGAGCAGTACCCCGCAGCGACACGTGTGGTCAGCATGCTCCGGCAAGACCACGACAGGATCGCCTCCCTTCTGACCGGATTCGACAGCGCAGCGCGGTCCGGCGAATCGACCCGCGAGCCTCGCACTTCACTTGGAGGGTCTCGCGGCGATCATGGAGTCACACTTCCGGTTCGAGGAACGAGAGTTAGAACCGCTACTCGACCAGCTCGAGCTTGATGCCGACCCAGCCGTCGTCTTTGGTCCACTATGACCGCCTGACCCCGCGGACCCGCTGGAGCATCACCAACCGTGGCGCCCGCAGCGAGACGGCGGTCAACGATCTCCCTGCCACGCTCGCTCAGGGATTCCCCTTAGGGAGGTCTTGTGTGGACTCACCCGGACTGGCGCTGGTCAGGCTAGGGTCGCATGCCTCGGAGGGCGGTGCGGAGGAGCGCGTCGACATACTCGTTGCTCAGGGGGCCGCTCCGCTGTAGCCAGCGATTGAGGATCGGCCCCCAGATGATGTCGATCGCCACGTCGAGATCGAGGTCGTCCGCGAGCTGCCCCGCCTCTTGCGCTTCGCGCAGACGCTGTCGTTTGGCTTCGCGCAGTGGGGCGTCGAGCTGTCGATGGTAGGCCTCGGCGAGGCTCTCGTCCTGGGCAAGCTCGGTGGCGAGGGCGCGCATCGGCTCGGAGAGTCGCGGATCATTCGACTCCGCGACCGTCGCCCGCAGCACCAGGGTGAGATCGGCCTGGAGATCGCCGGTATCGGGGAGCCGTGGCGTGTCACCGCCGTTCGCGCGCTGAGGAGGAGGAACGCGTCGAACAGGACGGCCGCCTTCGACGCCCACCACCGGTAGATGGTCTGCTTCCCGACGCCGGCGCGCGATGCGATGCCTTCGATCGTGATGCGGATACGGCACTTCCTGCAGCAGATCGAGTGTCGCGTCGAGCACGGCTCGGCGTGCAGTCTCGTTACGTCGCGCGGGATCGGGGTTCGGCATGCCAGCAGTCTAGGGCAAGACGAGACGTTGCGTATTGCCAAAAATGAAGAACCCGTGCTAGGTTTCTTCTTCAGCGAGACGAACCGTCTCGTCTCATCGAGGAGCGACCATGATTCAGTCTTCCCCGACACCACTCACGTGGTTCATCACCGGCGCGAGTCGAGGCATCGGCCATGCTCTCGCGGTTGCGGCCCTTGACCGTGGCGATCGTGTCGTCGCGGCCGCACGAACCGCAACCGCAGCGACGTTTGCCGCACATCACCGTGACCGCGTCCTCGCGTTGGAGCTGGACGTGACTGACAAGGCAGCAGTCGACGCCGCCGTTGCGGCTGCCGTCGAGCGCTTCGGTCGGCTCGATGTCGTGGTCAACAATGCCGGCAACCTGTCCATGGGCATGGTGGAGGAATTCACCGAGCAGCAGGCGCGAGCACAGTTCGAAGTGAACTTCTTCGGCGCACTGTGGGTCAGTCAAGCGGTGATGCCGCACCTGCGCGCGCAGGGCTCGGGCCACATCCTCCAGATCTCGAGCATCGCGGCCCTCGGCGGCTTCCCGAGCACGGGCCTGTACAGCGCGAGCAAGTTCGCCCTCGAGGGGATGAGCGAAGCTCTGGCAGCGGAAGCGGCCTCCTTCGGCGTGAAGGTCACGATTGTGCAGCCTGGCGGCTATTGGACCGACCTGTATTCGAACATCACCGCGACCGATCCGTCCGAACCGTACGCGCCGCTCCGGGCCGAGCTCGAGCGGCAATGGGCGGAGGGATCGGTCGACAGCGACCCGCGGCTGGCTGCCGACGCGATGCTCACCCTGGTGGACAGCGACGCGCCACCGCTCCGGTTGCTGCTCGGAAGCATGGTCTATGACCTCGCACAGCAGATAGCTGAGCAGCGCATCGCCACGTGGGGTGCCTGGGAGAACGTCAGCCGGGCTGCCGAACACGCCGTTTCACACTCCGAGCGCGACGGCACCATACGTGCCGCAACCAGCTGAACCAGACCGCAGCAGGCCGACGGACGAAAAACGCCACCGCTCAGCGAGCATCACCCGCAACTGTCGGGAGTGCGCTGACGGACCCGCTGTGGACAGTTGGCTTCTTTGTCGACAACCCTCAGGAAGAGTGTTCTGACGAGTCGCCGCCTGGAGCGATATCCATCGACCAGCCGTCGCCGTTGAGGTGGTAGACGATGCGCGTGTGTCGGCGGTCGGTTGAGCCTTGCCAGAACTCGACCCGTGTGGGCTGGAGCCGCCATAGGGTCCAGTCCTCGGAGGGGACACCCGCCCGCGCCGCTGCGCTGCGCGAAAGAAGGTCTGCCTCGCTCTCTGCTCGCGTCGCCCGGACGACACGCCCGCGCACCCGCACGGCACGCACCATCGGCTGCCACCAGAACGTGAGCGCCGCCACCGGGTTCGCGGCAAGCTGTGCACCGCTCCGGCTCGATCCCCGGCCGGCGAAGGCCCACCCGCGGGCGTCGACGTCTTTGAGGATCAGTGTCCTCGCGTCTGGCATCCCATCGGCGCCGATCGTCGACAGTGTCATGGCGAGCGGCTCGGGTACGTCCGCGAGGACCGCGTCATCAAGCCAGTCGACGAACTGTGCAGCAGGATCCGCGCGTAACGCTGCGGTGTCCAGACCTGGCGCCGACCCGGTCAGGCTCGGGATGGCTCGCAACCTGGCCCGGAAATCATTCGTCATTCGAGGATCATTCCATGACACGAGTCTGCCATTGGCATCCCGGCGAACTGAGGAGTAGAGGACCAAGCCCGCAACGCGCCCCGGCCAATCTCCACGGGGCCAAGGAACAGATTTTTCGGCCCGCTGTGGGATCCGAATCGAGCCCTCGCTCGGATAGGGATCGCGGCGTGCACCCGGCGCTCCGACCTCGGCCGCGCGGGCCGGGTTCTCGGCCGGGCCCGCCCTCGGCGACGCCACTGTGGTGGTGGATCCGCGGTGTGCATCATCCCGGGTGGTCGCAGATAGCGCGAGCGTGACCGGGTTGTCGCCGACTGAGTTGGCGCGTGTGCACTCAGTACGGAATCAGATGTCGAGCCTGGGGGAGTGGGGTCACGCTTCCAGGCCAAGGTCCGCGGCGCTGATCACGGCCCGCCCCGAGCTCGAGTCCTCGGCGGGGGGTGAACGCGGCCCACATCGAGCCCCGCACGTGCCGTTGGAAGACATGCCGGACGAGCGCGCCGCGCGTCATGGTCAATCGAGTGTGACGTAGCCCCTCGAGGAGTCGCGTCAGGCCCTCGCCGAACGCCGGGATGCCGCAGTCGACCGCATTGATGAATGCTTGTTCCGCGAGCTCGCGATGTCCCTTCAAAGCTTCATCCTCCGCGCGAAGGATGTACGCGTCGCTCAAGGTGGGAGCAGCCGTGATGATCGCTGAGGCGAGGGCGCCGAGTTCTTCATGGAGCCCCAGGCGGAGTAGCACATAACCGGCGACGACTCCTGCGAAGGGATCCTCGGACGCTGTTGCCGCCAACTCCCGTGCGAGGCGGTCTGCGACGTCGATCCGTCCGGCGAGCAGCATCCGCTGGAGGTACTCGATGCGCCATAGCGGCTGACGTCTGCCGATGCGCCGCGCGCGAGGCTGGGATGGTACTGGTAGAGCCGGATGCGATCGCTGTCGATCTGCGCAACGAGCGTGGCCAACCGCTGTGGCAGCACCGGCACGGCGACGACCATCGGAGCGGCATCGGGAGCCGTAAAGGAGACCCAATGCGGCGCGGCATCCACGGCTTTACCCTGCCAGCCACGCCGGCGGCCGACGGGTTGGAGTTCCCCCCGTCCCGACGACCGGCTCGCCGGCTCTCCAGATCGCCACCTTGACGTGCCGTACTGCGTCGACGTCCGCACGCCCATCGCGGCCGACACCGACGGCGAAGACCGCGACTCCGGAGCCATCGCCGAGCTCAGCGCGCGCCGTCCCGCGGCCATGGCCGCGGGCTCGTCTCCGGCTAGGTACTTCGCCAGTCCGGCCGTCACGACCGTGGTGGGGCGCGCCCAAGCAATAGCGTCGTCTCCCATGGTGAGGTAGCCGTCGCGGACGCGTCCGCCCATCGCTGAGGCCAGTTCCTCGACCAACGTGTCCGCCGGTCGAGGCTTCAGCGTCACCCGCTCCGACTCGCCGGCGGTCAGCCGAACGAATTGGGGTCGCGCGTCGCGTCGGGGCCGATGTGCCGGACATAGTAAAACCCGGGCTCGACCTGAGCTGTTTCGCCCGCCCGCTTGACCGCGCGCACCTGACCAGCCTCGTCCACGATCTCGGCCACGGCGAGGGCGTCTTCCGATTCGATCGAGATCGTGGCCCCAGACTGCTGGTGAGAGTCCCCGCGTGGCCGGATCGAGTTCGATCGGCTCGGTGACCGGGGTCTCTTCGGGCTGGAGGACGAATGCCCCGCGGGCTACTTGCCGCGCCGGGAGCAGGTCGATGGTCACGGGCGGTCTTCGTAGAGGTCGACGGGGCTTGACCGAGCCGGAGAGGCCTCGGGGGCGTGGTGGTTGCCCGGACGGCGTATGTCTTGGGCGCAAGCTGGAACGTCTGGACTGGCCCGTGACCCCGATGCGCGCGAACCGGCGCGGCGAGCGCGTCGAGCACGCTGACCTGGGCTTTCGTTGCGCGTCGCTTCGAGGAGTCGACCGTGAGCTCAAGGTCGAAGTGGCCGCTCGGGAACGAGACCACCGGCACGTCGCGGTCGCGGCCGGCGACCCCCGCGCGCCGGTGTCCTGGGGGATCTGCACTGGAGGTCCGCCCGGAGATCCGCCGCCTTCGCTCGCCCTGCATCCGGTCGTTGACGAAGGACGCCAGGCGCTCCCAGCGGACCTCGTAGCAGTTGCGTTCCCAGGACCACGCCTTGGCGTTCCGGTGCCCGTCAGAGCCTCCAGCAGGGTGCTGGTGAACGCGCCCGCCGCCTCGCCCGGGAATCCGACCTCTTCCGCGGTGCGACCGGTGACGTCGCGTAGAGGATGAACTGCTGGACCGGTTGTGCGCCTGGGTCGCGCCGGCGCGGGACCGGCCAGCGCCCGATCTCGAACTCCCGGTTGGCCCACGGGATGTTCCGGCAGGCGTCGATGAAGATGAACTGGTCGGCGAACGGCGGTGGTCTCGAAGTACTCGGCGATCGAGCGAACGGCGAGCGAGTGGTCGGGGTGCAGTTCGTCGAAACCGGGCATGACCAGCGCGCTCTCGTCACGATTGGCGACTCGGGCGGTGATGCCGTGGCCCGAGAAGTAGAAGTAGAGCCGCTCGACCTGCTGGTCTGCCGGCCGCCACGACCACGTCGTTGATCGCGGTGACGATGTTGTCCTTGGTCGCCGGGGGTGCACGGCCTGTCTGGATCGTCATCGGGTGTCGATCCTCGACGCCGGGAGAGCAGCAGGCGCAGGTTGGCCTTCGGCACGCCGCCACCGTCGGGGTCAGTCACCCAGTCCCGGAACTTGCAGGCGTCGGAGACGGCGCCGGACAGCCGCATTCGGGCGTCGCCGTACTCGTCGATGCCGATGACGATCGCGTAGCGCAGAGCGGTGCTACCGGGACGTGCACGCGTAGCCGACCGTGAACGGTTTCTGCTGCTCGAAGTCTGGGTTGTCCGCGCCCGACGCGCAGTGTAGTTCGGCTGCTGGTCTGCCGGCATGCGGGCCCGGATGGCCTCGCGGAACTGCGCGTACCCGCCGCTCCATGCGCCTTCGTCCCACACCGCCCGGAGGTTCTCGGTGAAGAGCCCGTTGCTGAAGCCGTCCAGCGAGAGCTGGTCGTCGCGGCAGCCGGAGATCAGCAGCACGGTCGCCGCCGGATCCGCGCTTTCCGAGCACTGGGCACCTGCTTCTGGATCTCGTCGTAGAGTCAGCGTGCGCGCGGTAGGTCTCGATCAAGTCACGTCTGCGGCATCGCCCGGTAACGCGGCGACTGCGGCGGCCGCCTTCTCCCGCGTCGCGACCAGGTTCCGGCACTGGCGTCGTCATCGATGCTCCTGTTCGCCGTCCCGCTGTGGCAGCTGTCCGAGAGCACGAGGATGCGGACACCCGGCGCAAACTTGCCCCAGAGCGCGTAGAGCTCGTCGTCGACGATCTGGCGGTCGAACGCGACCCACGTCTCGTCCGAGCGGTCCTCCTCGCCCTCGCCGTTGCGGTCGGGCACCTGCCCGCCGTGGCCCGAGTAGGTCAGAAGGAACAGATCTCCCGGCTCGAGCTCTTCGGCGGCCTCGCTCGATCGCCGCCATGACAGCGTCGGCCGTCGCCTCCTCAGTCAGCAGCACGCTGGTCTCGAAGCCGCGGCCTTCGGCGATCGCCTGCATGTCGTGGGCGTCGAATTCGCAGGCGATCAGCGCGCCGTCCCATCCGTCGTAATGGGCAGGATCGACTCGATTGATCCCAATGTGCAACGACAAGCCGCTCGCCATTTGTGTCCCCCCAAGAACAACGAACCCCGTGCTCAAGGTAGGCCCGCTGCCTGCGGCGGTCAAGAGTGGTTCGTCGTGGAATCCGGCGCCCTCGGCGGCAAGAGCGTGGTGCTGCTGTGATCCCCCCGCGTTCGCTCGAGCGATGGTCAGCTCACCGCGGCGACCGCCGCGTGAATCGCGTCGAGCGTGACCTGGGGGTGCGAGATCATCGAGACGTGCGAGGCCTCGACCTCGGTCACGGTGGAGCCCGCTCGCGCAGCCATCCGGCGCTTCGTCTCGATAGGGATGACCTTGTCTTCCGTGCCGAGCACCGCCCAGCTGGGGATCGACTTCCATGCAGCGGGTCCCGAGGGCGTCACGTTCGCGACGATGGATGCCGGACGCTGGGTCGCCACGATGAGCCACCGGTCGCGCTCCGGCAGGTCCTGTGCGAACGAGGCGTGAACAACGTCGGGCTTGAGCCAGGCATCCGCTGCGCCCTCAGGCGCGCCCGGGTATCCCGCAAGGTCGAGCACCGTCGTCGGGTCGGCCACGGCGAGCGCCGAGCCGGATCCTTCGAGAATTCCCAGGACCGTCTCTCCCTCGTCGGGGATGAACGCGTCGACGTAGACCAGCGCGCGCACATCGCCGGCTACCCCTGCGTTCGTGATGACAGCCCCACCATAGGAGTGACCGACGAGCACGACAGGACCTGATGTGCGCTGCGCGAGGAATGAGGCGACGTAGGCGGAGTCGCTCGCGAGTCCGCGGAGTTCGTTGGGTGGAGCGAATACCGTGTATCCCTCCGACTGAAGCGTGGGAATGACGGCGTTCCAACTCGAGGAGTCGGCCCAGGCGCCGTGGACGAAAACGATGGTCGGAGTGCTCTCTGGCATTGCGGCTTCCAATCACGTGGCGCCGCAACGGCGAGCGACGCTTCCGACAGGTGGGAATGCGCCCAGGCGCCCGACGCAATGGTCACAATAGGGCCGCAACGACCGCACCACTAGGTCTCGGCGCAGATCCCGTGCCGTCGGACAATCCGATGCATGCCAGCGCGGTCACGCCGTAGGAACGGCAGACTCAACCGCGGCTCGACCTTGCCGCGGTGATGATTCGCGCCAGTGCCCAGCCGGCGGCAGACACGAGTGGCACACTCACGATGATGAGGGCCACCGGATTCGGCAGGAACTTGGCCCCTTTCGGACCACTCACATACGCGCCGATAGGCAGAACATAGCCTCCGCCACCGCCCCCGGACCCCTCACCCTCACCCTCCGGCGTCGCTCCTCGCTGCGGCCACTTACCGGAGCCGCCGCCGCCGCCGAAACCGAACATGACCAGGGCCGCCGGGACGATCTCCCGCCCGCCTAGTGTGGAGCTTTCTCCGAAAGCAATCTTCGCGCCCCATGACGGCACGGAGGCCGTCATGCTCTCGATCGGTGTTTCCATCAGCCGAAACCCTCCGCTCACGCATGGACGGCGAGCTTCCGGAATGTGCCTGCCAGCGCCCGCCGACGACACCCAACATAGGGAGGACCACGTGACGCCACCAGAGGTGCTGCCTAGCGGGGGATATCAGGTTCTGACCGCGCACAGGTCCGGTGCGCTCCGTCTCGTCAGAACCCGGCTTGGATCTCCGGGAGGCGGTCCGCGCCGCCCTCGGGCCGCTTGCACCTCCGCCAGGCTCACTGGCGGTGCGTCGACACCCAGGCCGCCGCGGCAGCGCGCGAAGCGACGCCGAGCTTCGTGCGCGCGTTGGCGACGTGCCGATGCACCGTGTGCGCGCTGAGCATCAGCCGGTCGGCGATCTGTGCATCGGTCAGGCCTTCGGCGACCAGCAACAGCACTTCGCGTTCCCGAGCTGTGAGGGCGGCCGACGTGTTCGGGCGGGATGCGGCGCGTTGCGGCATCCCATCAAGAAAGCGTTCGATCGCCTCGACCACGGCGGGGCTGTCGCCGAGCCAGGGGAAGTGGTCTTCGCCGTCCAGTGGGACGAAGGTCGCACCAGGCACGGTGTCGGCCACCTCGCGGCCGAGTGCGAACGGGATGGCACGATCGTCTCGGCGGTGAAGGACCAGCGTGGGCACACGCACACGGGCGAGGTGGTCGCTGGAATCCATCTCGTACACCGCGCGCAGCGCCGCCGACGCCGTCTCGCGCGAGGCGGACCGTCGCTGGAACCGGGCGAACTCTTCACGGTCATCGGCCGTCGCGTTCGGGAGGAACACATCCGCGAGAACGCGCGAACCGAGCCCCCAGTGTCCTTCGATCACAGACAGCATCACCTCCCGCGCCGACGGAGAGGCGATGTCGGCGCCGCGAGAGAAGCTGCCGTAGAGCACCAGCCGGTCGACCCGTTCAGGATTCTCGGCCGCATAGGCCGAGGCCACCGCGCATCCGGCCGAGGCGCCCATCACCGAGACGCGGGACAGACCGATGCTGTCGATGAGACCGGCCAGAGTGGCGAGCTCGTCCTCGATGCTGGCGGGAGCCGGTCCGGCGCGATCGGACAGGCCGGTACCGGGGCGGTCGTAGCGGAGGACGGTATGCCGGCGAGCCAGGTCGTTCACGAACTTCTGAAAGGCGCGATCCTCCCAGTTCAACGCCAGGTGGCTGGCCCACCATCCGCCGATGACGAGCGTCGGTCCCGATCCGACTGACGACCAGGCGACGGTACGGTCACCGACCCGCGCGTGGCGCACCACCTGCTCCTGCGTGGCCATACCCGGATTCTAGGGTGATCGGGCGAGAGAGCGGATGCTGTCGCTGATGCTCCGTCGCCTCGCCAGACCGCCCTCCGACGCGGCATCCTCAGCCGTCGGCATGGCCCGATCCGGCCAGAGCGATTGGCCCATTCGAGCGATGAGCCAAAGGCTGCAGCGGCGGTTCGCTAGGGACATGAGAACCACCACCGACACCCTGCGTTTCGACGCTCGCTTCAACGGCCCACCTCGCAGCGTCAACGGGGGCTTCGCCTGCGGCGCGATCGCAGAGACACTGGGTGGCACTGCGAGTGTCCGACTCATCCGCCCCGTCCCCCTCGAGGAGCCGCTTGAGGTCCTCGTCGACCTCGACGGGCAGTCCGCCGAAGTCACCGACTCGAGCCACCGACTCCTGGCGACGGCGACGAAGCTCGATCCCTTCACGATGATCCCTCCGGTCACACCCCGGTTCGGCGATGCGGAGGAAGCACGTGCGGCGAGTCCGCTCCACGGTGTGCGCCACCTGCTGTCGAACTGCGTGGTGTGCGGCGCTCAGCGTCTCGATGGACTGGGCGTGACCCCGGGGCCCCTGAAGAACCGCCGCGACGTGCTCGCTGCCCCCTTCGTCCCGCACGAGCGTGACACCGCCGGCGGCGTCGTGGATCCTGCCGCAGTGTGGGGCGCGCTGGACTGTCCCAGCTACCCGGCGTCGTCGCTGCTCGACCGTCGCGTCGGTCTGCTCGGCACCATGACGGCGCACCGCAACCGCGATGTGTTCCTCGGGGAGCGACTCGTCGTCGTCGGGTGGACCGTCCACCGCCACGGTCGAGCGACCGACACCGCCAGCGCGCTCCTGGACGAGAACGGTGACGTGGTCGCCTCCGCTCGCGCCGTCTGGATCGAGCTCAAGCACCAGTGGCTCACACGGCTCGTCAGCCGACTCGGCTGACGACACCACCACCACACGGAGGACAACATGACCGATCAGCAGGTACGCACCGCCGCAGCGGGGGAGCGCGGCGCCTCGGCAGCAACGTCGCCTGCCGGCCCCGGCCGCATCCTGCGGCGCCCACGTTCGAGGTTGCGGGCAGCCGATTCACCGCCGGAATCTACGACGCGTTCCTCGCCCTCGGCGAGCATCGCGGGATGCGGGCCACGCGCCGCGGCCTGCTCGGTGGCGCGCGTGGACGGGTCCTCGAGATCGGTGCCGGCACCGGACTGAACCTCAGTCACTATCCCGACGCGATCGACGAGTTGGTTCTCGCGGAACCATCCGCTCCGATGGCAGACCGGCTCGAAGCGCGCCGAGCGAAGCTCGGTCGCCGCGCCCGCATCGTCGCCGCCCCGGCCGAGGCGCTGCCCTTCGACGACGGCTCGTTCGACACCGTGGTCTCGACGCTGGTGCTTGTGCACGGTCCATGATCCCGACGCCGCGCTGGCGGAGGTGCGGCGAGTGCTTCGGCCAGGCGGTCGGCTCTTGTTCTGCGAGCACGTCCGCTCCGACAGCCCGCGCCTCTCGCGATGGCAGGACCGTCTCGCAGACGCGTGGTCCGCGGTCGCCGACGGTTGCCGCTGCAACCGCGAGACGCTCGAGACGATCTCGTCCCATATGCGGATCACGACTGTCGATCGGTTCATCTGGCGCGGGATGCCGCGCCTCGTGCATCCGGTGATCGTCGGCGAAGCGGTGGTGTGACGTGATCCGGAACGGCGCGCGAAACCTGCTGCCGGCCGTCGACTACACCCGCGAAGCGGCTGGGTCAATCCCCGTGTGTCTTCGCGGTGGACGCGCCTAGCGTCGCCGGATCCGAAGACGGGCGTTTGCGCGTCGAGCGCCGCCCCCTCACCCGGGAGGTTCAGGGTCGATGACAGGCTGGAATGCGGACACACTCGCCCCACCCGTGGGCGCCGGATCCGTCACGATCCTCGAGGGGGCGTCGTTCTGCACATCCAGCGCGAACGGCGACATCGTCCCGGAGCTTCCCTACGGCCTCTTCTTCCGTGACACCCGGATCGTGTCGCGGTGGGCCCTTCTCGTCGACGGCGCACCGATCGAGTCGCTGTCGTCGTTGACCCCCGAGCCCTACCATGCGGTGTTCGTCGGACGGGCGGGACACATTGCCCGGGCGCGCCGACACCCCACTCACGGTGGAGCGCGACCGCCGCGTCAACGGCGGCCTGCGGGAGCGCGTCACCATCCGCAGCTACTCGAACAATCCGATGTCCTTCCGGGTCGAGGTGCTGCTGGAGGCCGACTTCGCCGACATCTTCGAGGTCAAGGAGGGCCGGGCTCGCGGCATCCCGCGGCCCACGACGCGCGACGAGTCGGGTCGCTTCCGCGTCGACGCCGTGGGAATGGTCGATCCGCTCGGACTCGTCGTCCACGCTCCCGAGGCGAGCGTGGCGAGAGACCGGATCGCCTTCCGCGTCGTACTCCCGCCGCGCGGCACCTGGACCCAGCTGCTCGTCGTCTCGCCCACGGTCAACGGCGAGCAGGTCCCGCTGGGACTCGCCACCGAGGGTCCGACGCCGCAAGAGGAGCCGGTGCGCCGGCTGCTCGCCTGGCAGTCCGCGGTGCCGGTCGCCTCGATGGACGACGACTCGCTGGAACGGGTGATCCGCCAGAGCCAGCGCGACCTGGGATCGCTGCGCATCTTCGACCCGAACCACGCCGATCGGGCGGTCGTGGCCGCCGGAGTCCCTTGGTTCATGGCCCTGTTCGGGCGCGACTCGCTGCTCACCGCCTACATGGCGCTGGCGCTGGATCCGACGCTCGCGCTCGGCACGCTCCGGACGCTGGCCGACCTGCAGGGCACGACGAGCGACGCGGCGTCGGAGGAGCAGCCGGGCCGCATCCTGCACGAAGTCCGGCTCGGCGCCACCACCAACCTCGCGCTCGGCGGCGAGTCGGTCTACTACGGCACCATCGACGCGACGCCGCTGTTCGTGGTCGTCCTCGGCGAGCTCGCCCGGTGGGGCGGGCTCCCCGACGACGCCGACGACCTGCTGGACGCCGCCGACCGCGCCCTGGAGTGGATCGAGCGCGACGGCGATCGGGACGGCGACGGGTTCGTCGAGTACGAGCGCCTCAACGACTTCGGGCTCGTGAACCAGGGCTGGAAGGACTCGTGGGACGGCGTGAACTTCGCCGACGGCGCGCTCGCCGAGCCGCCCGTCGCCCTGTGCGAGGTGCAGGGGTACGTCTACGCGGCCTACCTCGCGCGGGCCCTCCTCGCCACGATGCGCGACGACGACGAGGGCGCGCGGGTGTGGACGGCCAAGGCGGAGGACCTCAAGGCCCGGTTCAACGAGCGCTTCTGGATGCCCGACCGAGGCTGCTTCGCCATCGCCCTCGATCGGGATAAGCGTCAGGTCGACGGGTGCGCCTCGAACATGGGGCACTGCCTCTGGAGCGGCATCGTCGACGACGACAAGGCGCCGCAGGTCGCCGAGGCCTTGATGTCGCCGCAGATGTTCACGGGATGGGGCGTGCGCACCCTGGCGTCCGACATGGGGGCGTACAACCCGGCGAGCTACCACAACGGCTCGGTGTGGCCGCACGACAACGCGATCGTGGCCGCCGGCCTGATGCGCTACGGGTTCGTCGAGGAGGCGCAGCGCATCGCCGTGGGCCTGTTCGAGGCCGCGAACCGGTACGGCGGCCGGCTGCCGGAGCTGTTCTGCGGATTCGACCAGGACGAGTACCCGCAGCCCGTCGTGTACCCGGCATCCTGCTCGCCGCAAGCATGGGCGGCGGCGGCGCCGCTGTCGCTGCTGCGCACGATCCTCCGCTTCGACCCGTCGGTGCCCACCGGCGAGATGTGGATCGCCCCGGCTCTGCCGCCCGAGTTCGGCGACATCCACGTGCGCAACATCCCGTTCGCCGGCTCGCGGATCTCGGTCGACGTCTCGGCAGGCGAGGCCTCGATCACCGGGCTGCCGTCGCATCTCACGGTGCATCACACCCCGCTCGGCGCGTCGACCGCCCCGATCCGAAGGTCGGCGCGATGAGGATCGGCATCATCGCCCCGCCCTGGATCCCGATCCCGCCGCCGGCGTACGGCGGGATCGAGTCCTTCATCGACGTGCTGGCGCTCGAACTCGCCGCAGCCGGCCACGAGGTGGTGCTCGCGGCATCCGGCGACAGCACCTGCCCGGTCGAACGACTGCCCGGCTTCCCGCCCTCGGATCACGGCATGATCGGGTGCACCGCACCGGAGCTGCGTCATCTGATCCGTGCGTACGCGGGGCTCGCCGACGTCGACGTGATCGTCGACAACACGCTCGGCGGCCCGGTGCTCGCGCGCAGCGCGGCACGTCGACCGGTCGTGACCATCGTGCACAGCCCGTTCGAGGACATCGTGCTCGAGCTCTACGGCGCCGCCGCACCCGACATGGCCTTCGTCGCCATCTCGCACCACCAGGCGTCGACCTCGCGCGACATCCGGGTCATCGAAGTCATCCACCACGGCATCCGCGTCGAGGACGTGCCCGTCGGGCCGGGCGGAAGCGAGGCGTGCTTCCTGGGGCGGATGCATCCGGCCAAGGGGCTGCTGGAGGCCATTCACGTCGCCGAGCTCGCGGGCATCCGGCTGCGGATCGCGGCGAAGATGCGCGAGCCGCAGGAGCAGCGCCTACTTCGAGGATGTCGTGCGCCCGGCGCTCGGCTCGAACGCCGAGTACGTCGGCGAGCTCTCCACCGAGGAGAAGTTCGCGCTGCTCGGCTCATCGTGCGCGATGATCAACCCCATCCAGTGGGACGAGCCCTTCGGCCTGGTGATGATCGAGGCGCTCGCGACGGGGACTCCGGTCGTCGCGACGCCCCGCGGGTCCGTGCCCGAGATCGTGCAGCACGGCCGGAACGGCTTCATCGACGCCGAGCCGGACGGGCTGGCAGCAGCCCTGCAGCGGGCGAAGTCGCTCGATCGCGCGGCGTGCCGCTCCAGCGTCGAGGAGAGGTTCACGGCCGCCCAGATGGCGCAGAACTACGTCGCCCTCTTCGAGCGGATGCTGCAGCGCGAACCCCGTCGCTTCGGCGAGGCGGGACTCTCCGCTGTGCGGACTGATCAACCGCGCATCGCCTAGCCGCGAGCCTGCGGTCGCCGGTTCGTGTGTGCTCGCCACTCGGTGGCTGTGGCGACAGCGCGGCCTTCCGCGCACGCAGGGAATCTCGATTGCTTCCCGCCGGCGCCCGGCGAAACGGGGGCGCCTCCCGGCACCCCCGTTTCGCGGTTGATCAAAGCCCGACGGTGTCCAGGGCGAAGTTCGCCTGGTCGGGGGTGAACTGCTCCCCGTACTCGCTGGTCAACTGGTCGAAGAGACCGTCACGGGAGAATCCCTTGAACTCGAGGTACGACTCGGCGCTCTGCACGGCTTCCTGGTTCCAGTCGACCTCGCCGCTGGCTTCGATGGCGGCGATGGCGAACTCGGCGTCGGCAGGGTCGAAGCCTTCGCCGTATTCGCTGGTCAACTGCTGGGCGAGCCCGGCGCGAGAGAATCCCTTGAACGACAGGTAGGAGGTCGCGGAGCGGATCGCCGACTCCTGCGCGACGGTGTAGGTCGGCTTCTCCTGGAGCGTGAGCACTACGGTCTGACCCTCCTCGAGCTGCGAGCCGGGGGTGAGGTCCTGAGCGGTCACCGGCATCGTCAGGTCGCCGCCGCCGACGTCGCCCTTCAAGCCCAGCGCAACAAGGGCTGCCTGCGCTTCGGACCCGGTCATGCCGACAACGTTCGGCACGTCGATGTAGACGATGGGCTCCGCCTCGACGGCGGACTCCTCGACCTGGGTGACGGGCTTCTCGTCGGCGACGTTCTCGGAGCCGCCGTTCGCGGCATTGATGACGGTGGAGAGCACGATGATGCCGCCGACGATGGCGACGGGGATGATGATGCGCTTGCGCTTGTACCAGGCCTTCTTGATCGGCGCCTCCGCGACGGCCGGCGTCGCGGCGGCCGCGGCGGTGACGGGACGTGTCTGCGACGTCCAGGCGGTGCCGTCGTAGTAGCGCTCGGTGCCAAGTTCGTTGGCGTCTGGGTACCAGCCTGCGGCGTACGTGGTGGTGTCAGTCATGAGGATTCCCTATCTCGGTCGGTGGACTGGCTACCCCGTGCTTCGCTCCTTCAAAGGTGGTGAGCGCGCCGTGGGTGTCAAGCTTCGCTATCCGCACTCTATTGCGTCTCTATGGGAGTTCTATGTGAGCGCTATTGTTGTCCTATACGAATGCTCTGATAGGGTCGATCCCATGCCACGCCCCTACGCAGATCCCGTCGAAATCGTGACCGAGCCGATCCCCGCCCAATCGCCGTTCATCCCGGCCGATGCCAAGATCGTCGTCGGCGCAGTCGCTCCGGCATCCCCTGATCCGATCCCGATCGTGCTCTTGCCCGGGTTCGAGTACCGGATCCGCGAGTGGCGGCATCCGGGCACGCACGAGATGCACTGGCAACTCGAGAGGCGCAAGTCCACCCAGCCGGGGGAGAGCGACTAGAGGCATACACGCGCGCGGCGGTCAGCGATCGCCCTTTGGGACCGCTATACGACAGGCGGTAGTCGGAAGGCGCGACCAAACGCCTGTTGATTACGAGTGCGCGGTGCACTTCTCCTGCGGAGCGAGCGGCCCGTGATGCAGCTTGTTCGTCGCCGGGCCGGCGATATTCGCTGTCGGCGCCCCTCGCCGCAGATCGTGATCCACCTTCTGCCACGCCAGGTCGCTCGCAGGACGAGGCTTACGAGGATTCCCTATAGCGAGCCGCATGGTGCGGCCAACGGCCCTAGCTCACAAGGCGGTCGGCGCTCGAGCGTTGCCGCTTGCGAGTCTCGCCTAGCCCGATCCGGAGACCAAATTCTCGGGTCAGATTACTTTGCGAAGGTCAGTTGTATAGGAACGGAATCTGGTTGAGCACCAGAAGCATGGCGCACACAAGCGCCAGCGCGTTCAGGGCGTTCTTTCTCTCAAATTGCAACACTCGCGGCAGCCGCCAGCCGATCAAGGCGATCGCCTCGGCGAGGATCGTTAGCCCGAATCTCGCCATGAGGAATGCATAAGTCCCGCTAGCCAGATCTTCAGACTCAAGTAGGCCACGTACCAGAGCACGTCTAGACCGGTGAGCTCCGCAAGGCCGGCGAAACCCACCCTGGTGGCTTCGATCACGTCATCAACGAACAGCCAGCCCACGTACATGATCGCAAGCAAGACCGTCTTCAAGAAGAACGGCCTGAGTTCTTTGGGCCTCAATGATCGGCGCTGCTACCGCACTTGCAAGCTCCGCTGGGCTGGCGGCGCTTTCGATTCGAGTCTCGAGGGCGCCCTCCATCGCCCGGATTTCGAGCTCCGTCTTGCGACTTTCTAGATGTGCCTTGCGGATCAACACCCAGGTAAGCACCAGTCCAATCAGCGCGACCGGTATTGCAATAATGCCGCCAGCAACTTCCCACCACTCCCGGGGCCTTCGCTGGTTCTGCGGCGGCGAACACGGCCAGTGCGATCATGGCGACAAACTAGCAGGAGCGGCGCGGGCTGCGGAGAGCGGCCCGGGCACACGGTGCCGCGCCGCTGTGCTGAAATTGAGCTGGGACGCGCGCTCGCGGTTCCCTCAGCGCGCGGGTCGATTTACTGCGCCTGTGCTTACAAGCCCTAGACGCGTTCATGCGAACATGCCACGCTGTATCCATCTTTCGTCGCCTTCTCGAGCTTCGTTCTGCCGGGGATTGGTGGACAAGTGGTTGAGCACGGGGAAGACAAACAAGCGGCTGCACAGAAGGCAGACTTCGAGACGGCGCTGTGACGATCAATGGCGACCTGGGACTCAAACTCCGTCCCGGACTCGGTTCGCGTCGTCCAATCAAGCCGCCGTTGTCAGAGCCGGAGGCTCCTACTACGCAGCAGCCGAGCAACCCGGACGAGTGAGAACGGGACTTTGGGGTGAACGACGAGCCGTCGGGCGGGGCCCGCATGGTCACGATCGGTAGTGTCGCCTCCGAGTTCAATCCGGAGTGAGCTGGCGCTGGAGCGCGCCCGGAAGGATCTGCTCCCGGAAGCGCGCAATGCGCGTCATAGCCACGTGTGGGGCGCTCGTCACGTTGCTGCTGGCGCTGTCCGCGTTCATCACGCAAGCCGACGAGTTCGTTCTTCCGCACCTGTCACAGTGGCTACTGAGCGGTGCCGCCGCGATGTTTGTGGTGGCGGCGGTATTGGCGATTGCGGCAAGTCGGCCGTCGATGTATCTGCAACTTGACCCGGCCAGCCTTCAGAGCACTCGTCGCCGAACGCACCTGGGAGGCTCCAGGGATCCGAGCAGCGCGAGAGGTCACCGTCGCGCAGCTCGTCGAACTCAGCGACACTCGAGCCAGAAATCAGCGCCGAGCTCGACTCATTGCCGTGGCACTCGGAATTGAGGTGCTCGGGGTCCTGCTGACCGCATGTTTCGTGGTCTACACGATGCATGGTGCCCTGACATGCTCAGCGCAACAACCATCCTGTATAGGGCGGGCGGCGAGGACGCCGGACTGCTGGCGGATGTCGACTGGGCGACCGGCACGATACGCATGCACGTGACGTACGACGAATGGATCCGCACATCGGAGCGAGCGGCCGAGAGGGCACAGCGGCTGAGCGATTTCTGATGGAAACGGTGAGCCACGAGTTCTTCCATGTCCTTCAGAATGACAACCACCGGGTACGCCTACGACTATTCGTGGCGTGTGCTCCGCGAGGTCGCGGAGGCCGTGCGTGAGAGTGACGGAACGCTCGACGCGGTCTACTCGAACCGCCTGCATCACGCGGAGCGCCTGAAACCTGTCCTGGAGACGATTGAGCGAGAGGAACCCGCGGGCCTAAGCAATACGTCGAAACGCTCTCCTCTGCTTCGACTCATAGTATTGCTCG
>CAWHKF010000003.1:0-5456 GCA_963829895.1 uncultured Actinomycetota bacterium
GTCGCAGGGGTCCCCGCCGGATGCCGTTCTCGCGCCCCGCGGCGGCAGGGCGCGACAGCTGAGGCGACCGACCTCGATCGCATGGCGGCGATCGAGGCGGAGGTGCGCCGTCACGTCAGCAGTCCCCGCTGGAAGCCCACCGCCACTGCTGCGGCGCGATCGTTGACGCCGAGCTTTCCGTACACGTGGAGGAGATGCGTCTTGACGGTCGCCTCGCTGATGAAGAGCTCCGCAGCGACCTCTCGGTTCGACCGGCCCTGGGCGATCAGCGAGAGCACCTCCAGTTCGCGGTCGCTGATCGGCGATCCCGGGTCTCTCACCTGGTGCATCAGCCGGGTGGCGATGGTGGGCGAGAGCACCGACTCGCCTCGTGCCGACGCTTCGACGGCCCGCTTCAGGTCGTCGATCGGCGCGTCCTTGAGCAGGTACCCGGTCGCGCCCGCCTCGACGGCGGGGAGCACTTCACTGTCGGTGTCGAAGGTCGTCAGCACGAGGACTCGTGCCGCGATCCCCAGTTCGCGCAGGCGCCGGATCGCACTGACGCCGTCCAGGCGCGGCATCCGCAGATCCATCAGCACGACGTCGGGGCGGAGCGCGCGCGCGAGCTCGACGGCATGAGCGCCGTCGCTCGCCTCACCCACCACATCGAAGCGCGGGTCCCCTGCGAACATCCCGCGGAGCCCGTCGCGCACGACCGGGTGGTCGTCGGCGATCAGCAGGCGGATGGCGACGTCAGGCATGCGAGCCTCCCTCGGAGGTGCGCACGCCGATGGCGGGCAGGGTGGCCGAGATCGCCGTGCCGGAGCCGATCGCGGACTCGACCTCGAGGTCGCCGCCCAGCCGGGCCACGCGCTGCCGCATGGACGTCAGACCGAAACGCCCGTCGCCGGCGTCCTGTGCGGCGTCGAATCCGACGCCATCGTCTCGGATGTCGAGCGCCACCTGATCGTCCATGTACGAGAGGGTGACCCCGACGCGGCTGGCGCCCGCGTGCTTGGCCGAGTTCGAGAGCGCCTCCTGGGCGATGCGCACGACGGTGGCCTCGACCTCCGGATGCAGTGGGCGCGTGTCGCCCGTCACCGACACCGTCGCGCGGACGCCGTTCCGATCGCTCCACTCCGCGGCGATCGCGGCCACGGCATCGGGCAGCAGCGTCGCATCGAGCTGGGCGGGACCGATCGCGCGGACCGAGCGCCGCGCCTCCTCCAGTCCGTCGCGCGTGAGCCGGATCGCGTGATCGAGATGGTGACGCCAGGCGAGGTCGTCGCCGGCGATTCCGGCGCGCTGCGCCGCCTGCAGCTGCGTGGCGATGCCGGCGAACCCCTGGGCGAGGGTGTCGTGGATCTCGCGGGCCATGCGCTGCCTCTCCTCGCGGATGCCGGCCTCGCGGGCCTGCGCGACGAGCCGCTCATGCAGCTCGGCGTTCTCGGCGATCACGTCCTGCAGCTGGCGCGACCGTCTGCTGATACGCGGCGCTCCGCTCCGCCGTCACGTCGCCCAGCATGCTGAAGAGCACCACGAGCGGCACGGTCAGCACCACGAACGACAGGTAGGCGGCGAACTGGAGCGGAGTGCCGAGAACATCGCCCATGAGAGCGGCGACGTTGATCATCGCCGTGAGGGTGACCCCCACATAGCGCCACGCGCCCCGGAGCACCGTCCAGGCGTAGAGGTAGCCGGTGAAGCCGAACAGGCCGGCGAACCAGGGGTTGCGCCACCCCAGGATCGCGATCAGCACGAGGAGCCCGACGAAGAAGATCACTCCGGGCTCGCGTCGTGTCGCCATGAGCCACAACCAGAGCGCCGCGACCGCCGCGACGCCCAGGGTGATGAGGCCGTCCGGCCACTCGGCGCCGAGCACCGTCGTCACGACGGTCGGCACGAGCAGCAGCACGTAGGGCGCCACGGCCAGCATCCGTTCGATGCGGTTGTGGCGCTCTTCGAGCTTGCTCGACTGCGGGATCGCGATCACTCCCAGCGGAACAGCGTGACGGCGGCGAGGCTGACGCAGACAGCGTACGCGGCCATCACCCCCAGCGACAACGCGCTTCCGCCGCCGTCCCACGCCGCGGCCAACGCTTCGCGAAGGGCGCCCAGGGGAGTGAACGCCCCGATCGCGAGAACGGCCGGCGGCATGAGCGGCGGAGGAAGGATGAGGCCCCCGAGGTACGCCAGCGGGAAGTAGAGCAGCACGCCGATGCCGTTGGCCGCACGGCCGTTCGGCGCGACGGCTCCGATCAGGAGACCGCAGGAGAGGAGGCACGCGAGCCCCAGTACGACGGCGGCGGCGAACGCCACCACGTCGACCGGGAGCGCCGCCCCCATCGCCGCGCCCACCGCGACGAGAAGCGTGCAGCTCGCCAGAGCGAGCGCCGTCTGGAGCAGCAGCTGCACGCCGAGCAGACGCGCGGGCGGCAGGGGGGTCACCGAGAGTCGACGCAGGATGCCCCGCTCCCGGTACGTCGCGAGGGTCGTCGGAACGAGGTACAGCCCGAACAGGCCGATGGCCGTCGCCAGGGTGGTCGGCAGCACCGCCGTCGCACCGGCCCTGCTGGACGCGCCGAACACGACGAGGAGGAAGACCGGGATCGCGACGGTGAAGAGGGAGGCCGGATCTCGGAGGAGCAGCCTCCCCTCGATCGCTGCGAGGGTGGCGGTCGCGGACACGTGAGAGCGGGCATCGCTCCGGGCCATCGTGGACATCAGGAAGCTCCCCTTTCACTCGACGGGTCGGCCAGAGACATGAACGCATCCTCGAGCGTCGTGTCGGAGACGCGTACATCCGCGATCGACACCTCGTGCTCGGCGAGTGCGGCCTCCACGCGCTCGGGGATGTCCCGGCGTCCGGTGACGGTCACCGAGCGGCCGAGACGCCGCACGTTCATCACGCCCGGCAGCGCGTGGAGGAAATCGATGTCAGGGGCGGCGGACGCGCCCCCGGCGAGCACGAAGCGCATGGTCCGTCTCGCCGCCCAGCAGAGCGGTGAGCATGGCGGGTGAGTCGACCGCGACGATCGCTCCGCCGTCGAGGATGGCGACCCGATCGCACAGATACTCGACCTCGTCCATGAGATGCGACACGATCACGACCGTCACACCGGTGTCGCGCAGCCGGCGCACGAGTTCCCAGGTCGCGCGGCGCGCGTTCGGATCGAGCCCCGTGGTGAGCTCGTCGAGGAACACGATCTCGGGCTGCCCGACGAGCGCCAGCGCGATCATCAAGCGCTGGCGCTCACCCCCGGAGAGCTTCGCGTACCGCACCGAGCGGAGACGGACGAGATCCCATTCCTCGAGAAGCACCCGCCAGTCCGTCGGGCGCGCGTAGAACGAGGCGTACAACCGCAGCGCCTCGCCGACCTTGATGTTGTCGGGCAGCTGGGCGCTCTGAAGCTGCACGCCGATGGACTCGCTCAGCCGGCGTCGCTCCTTCCACGGGTTCATGCCGAGCACGCGCACCGACCCCGCGTCGGGGCGACGAAGACCCTCCAGGATCTCGACGACCGTCGTCTTCCCGGCGCCGTTCTGACCCAGGAGGCCGAAGATCTCCCCGCGTTCCACGGAGAACGTCACATCGTCGAGCACGGTGCGGCCGTCATACCCCTTGCGGAGTCCGGCGATCTGTACGACTGGCATGGTCTCAGGCTGGCGTGCCCCGCCCGCCCACGCGTCACCAGGTCGGCTGGGAGGGCGGGCTGCACCGGATGATTCGGCATTCCACCGTTCGGTGGATGCCCGCTCAACCTGCGTGATCCGGCGCGTCATCGCAGCGCTCCCGACGTCGTCGCCAGAAGCAGCATCAGCGCCGCGTACTCGCGTTCGCGCCGCTCTTTCTCGGCCAGCCGCAGCCGATGGTGTTCTTCGTTGGTCAGATCCGGCGGGCGCCGCCGGCGGGAGAGGGCCTTCGCGAGTCGGCCGAGCATTCCCGCGAGGCGGCGGGTGAGGAGGGCCGCTCCGTCAAGCGGTGCGACTCTGACTTCGACGGTGGAGGGGTACTCGTTCTGTGCCATGCTTCGACGCTCCCGCGGGGAGGCCGCAGGCACATCCAGCGATCGGCTTCGTCTCGATGACGCAGCGGCTGCGCCGGTGATCGATCGATCGGCTGACGGCGGGATCCGCCGGGGCGCATCCCGCCGTCAGGTGCGGATCAGGACAGGTGGGCGAGGGCTTCCTGGATCAGGTCGGCGACGGCGTCGGGGTTCGAGACCATCACGGAGTGAGACGCGCCCTCGATCTCGACGGTCTTGAGCGAACCGGCGCGGTCGGCCATGAAGCGCAGGCCCTCGGCGGGGATGTTCTTGTCGCCGGTGCCGAAGATGAACCACGACGGCAGCGCCTTCCATGCCGGCGTCTCGGCGGGCTGCGGCTCGCCGAGGGCGAAGTCGCGGATGGGGCGCTGGGTCGCGGCGGCGATCTTGGCGTCCTCGAGGGGAACGTCGCCGGCGAACTGGTTCGGGAACAGTTCGCGGTCGACGATCAGGTCGTTGGTGCCGTCGCCCAGCGGGTACGGACGGACCGTCTCACCCAGGGTGCTGCCGGGGAACTGGCCGGTCAGGCCGAGGGCGGTCTCGCCGTGGTCGGGGGCGAACGCCGCGACGTAGACGAGGCCCGTGACCGCGTCGCTGCCCACGGCGGCTTCCGTGATGACGGCGCCGCCGTAGGAGTGGCCGACGAGCAGCACCGGACCGCCGATCGACTCGACGGCGCTGCGCACGTTGGCGGCGTCGGTCGTGACGCTGCGCAGCGGGTTCGGGGTCGCGATCGCGTTGACGCCGCGGCTCTGCAGGGCGGCGATGACGCCGCTCCAGCTTGCCGATTCGGCGAACGCTCCGTGGACGAGGACGACGGTGGTTGCGGTCATGGTTTCTCTTTCTTCGAGGGGTCGATTCATCAGGCGGGGGAGGGTGAGCGGTGCTGCGCAGGAATACGCGCTCAGCTTTAGGAATCGGCAGCGCGTCAGCGCCTGGCGCCTCGTTGCGAAGACGGCGCCGGCGCTCTGCGCGAGGATCAGGCATCCTCTCTTCGCAGGACGACCGCTCACGGTCTGATCGGCCGGATGAGGTCGGATGTCGGGCGCACAGACAGCTGGATGGGCGCGAGGAACGTCGTGCAGGACACAACTACCGATCCTCCCACCGCGGACCGCAGCAGGTGCCCCCCCAAGCGCGAACACGCCGACCAGCCGCTTTGGACCGCCTGTCGGGGAGAACGCCGCGAAGCCCTCGGTCGTCCATGCATGGATGCCGAACGCTGAGTAAGTCGGTAACGTGACCGCCCGGTCGGATGCCGCATCCAGCCCACTCGAACCCTTCGAGCGGGCTGGACGCATCGCGGATGCTCAGAGCGCCGCGCGCAAGCCCTCGTCCAAGGGCGTCGTCGGGCGACCGAGCAGGCGCGAGAGCGTGCCGTCGGTCTCGGCGAGTGCGCCGTCGCGAATGTTCGCGTCGAGCGCCGTCAAG
>CAWHKF010000004.1:0-12825 GCA_963829895.1 uncultured Actinomycetota bacterium
GACCCGTCGACCTGCACGCGCGAGAGGGTGGGCCCGGTCGGACCCACCCTCTCGCCGCTCCGCGAGGCGGCGCTGCCGGCCGACCGGCACAACGTCCCGGCTAGGCTGGGCATGTGTCGATGGAAAGCCCAGATCCGCGCGGAAGGCCCGCCACCGACCGGCTGAACTACACGGCATACCGTCTGGCCCGCGCCCTCAACCGCGCCGCCGAGAACACGGCCCTCGCGCACGGCGTGACTCTCGCCCAGCTCCTCATCCTGCAGGTGCTCGGCGAAGGGGTGCCGTTGTCGAACGCGCAGGTCGCCCGCCGCACGTTCGTCAGCTCGCAGGCGGCGCATGTGGTGTCGGCCGAACTGCTCGAGTCGGGCCTCATCGAGCGGGTCGAGCATCCCACGAACCGACGCGTGCGGCTGGTGCGGCTGAGCGAGACCGGCTGGGACACGCTCGCCAAGTGTGAGGACGAGATCCGCGCCCGCGAGGATCGGCTCGCCGAGATCATCGGCCCCGACCTCGGGCGCTCCCTTGCCGAGGTGCTGGATCGCGCCGCCGACACTCTGGCGGGCGGCTACTTCGGAGATGCGGATGCCGAGGCCGAGGCGGTCGCCAACCGCCGACGCCCCAGCAAGGGATCGGGACTGGCTCCGTCCTGAGCGGTGGCCAGGGCCGCCGGCATCCGTCATCGCCTCCGCAGCCGGCACGGCGACGAAGGCCGCGCACGCGAAACCGGTGAGACCGCCGATCGCCAGCGCCACTCTCCCGCCCTGAGCGTCGATCACCCATCCCATGAGCAGGGCGCCGAACGGGACCATGCCGTAGGCGCCGAGCGTCACGAGCGACATCGTCCGGCCGATCTGGTCGGGAGCGACGCTGACCTGGGCCGCCGCGTGGAGGATGCCGTGGTAGTACCCGACGCCGAGGCCGAGCAGCGGCCCGAGCGCGAGCAGGATGGCCAGCGTGGGCGCAGCGGCGTTCATCAGCAGTGCCGCTCCGAGTCCCGCGCACGCGACGATGAGCGAGCGCACCGTGACGCGATCGCGGCCGGCGGCGAGGACGCCGCCCGACGATGGCGCCCAGGGCGTTCAGCGTGTGGGTCGCCCCGACCGCCGTCGCGTCGCCGGCGAACGTGAGGCTCACCGTCGCTGTCAGCACGAGCATGAGGTTGAGCGCCAGCAGGGCCACGAGCGCGTTGACGATGAGCAGCGTCACCAGTTCGCGGCTGAAGAACGAGGAACGGATGCCGCGTCCTGGGCGCTCCGCCCGCTGAGGACGCGGAAACAGCCGCGCCGGGCGGATGGCCGCGATCGACGCGAACACCAGCAGGAACGACGCCGAGTTGATCAGCATGCAGGCCGTCGCACCCAGTCCCTGGAAGGCGATGCCGGCAAGCCCTGGGCCGATGGATCGCGCCGACGCGAGCGCGATGGTGCTGAGCGAGACGGAGCGGGCGAGGGCCTCCGGTCCGACGATCTCGAAGATGATCGCCTGCGCCGCGACCCTCTCGAACGCATGCACCGAGCCGAGCGCGGCCACCAGTGCGTAGATCGCCCCGATCGGCGGCTCGGGGGCGAGGGTCACGAACGCGAGACCTGCCACGACGAGCGCCGATGCGAGTGAGGTCACGAGCAGAATGGTGCGCGGTCGCACCCGATCGGCGAGGCGGCCGGCTGGAAGACTCAGCACGAGCAGCGGCAGGAACTGCGCGACGGTCACACCGCTGAGCGCCTGGGCGCTGCCGGTCGCCTCGAGCACGACGAGCGACAGCGCGAGGTTCTGGAACCACGTGCCGGTATTCGAGATCACCTGGCCGCTGAAGTACAGCGAGAAGCGTCGGTTGCCGAACGGCTCGAAGACGCGCATGCGCGGCGCCCGGCTCATCGGTCGGCCGGAACGCGCTCCCGCACGAAGTCCGCGATCCGCTCCCGCACGTCGCCTGTCGCACGCGGGTCGGCGTTGCTGGCGCGGATCTCGAGAACCGGGATGCCGCGCTCCTCGAGCGCCGCAGTGATGACGCCGGGCGCCGGGGTGTCGTCGGCGACGAGGTGCACCACACCGTCGACGCCGTGGGCGAGCGCCTCTTTCACGTACCACGACGACGACATCGGCGGCACGTAGAGCAGGTCGGTCAGCCCCACGAACCGCGCGGCGAGCGTCCTCACGGGATCGTCGCCGTATCGGGCATAGCCGTCCGCGGCGATCGCGAGATACATCGACCACACGAAGACCGCACCGAACTCGTCCTGGAACGAGCGGTACATGTCGAGGTCCGACCACAGGCCGCGGCCGATCCACATCAGGCGACGACGTTCACCCGGGAAGACGGCGTGACCGTCGTCGATGCGACGCGCGACTTCGTCATGAAGGCGCCTCGCTGCGGCCACCGCCCACGGCGTGCCGCGATGCCACTGCGGCACCATGACCGCCGGGATGATGTCGGTCACCGCGACCGGCAGTGGCCGTGCGGCCGCCAGCAGGTCGCGCGTGCGACGGTTCCACTCCGCCTGCTCGTTGGCGAGCGCCATGATGCCGGCGAGTTCTTCGAGGTCGAGGGTGCGACCCACGCGCTCCTCGAGCGTGGTGGCCAGCATCCGGATCTCGCCCTCCAGCAGATCGATGCGGCTCGCCCCGAAGACCTCCTCCCAGTCATGCGCCACGCGATCCCACCAGCCGGCGGGAGCCGGCACGGCGGCGGTGCGCGAGAGCAGGAAGGTCTCGGTGCCCGGGCGGCGACCCCATCGCTCGAAGATCTTGTGCGTGACGTCGCCGCTGCGCTCGGCGATCGCGAAGCGCGGCTCGGGCAGCCCACCCCAGGGCGCGTGGCCGGCGGCGAGCTCCTGGGCGCCGAGAGGCAGCACGTCGTACTGGCGGCTGTCATCGGGGAGGCCCTGCTCGGCGACGGCGGCGAGGCTGGCACCCCCGCGCGCTTGGCCGAGATGATCGACGACCACCACTGATTGACGACGTACGGGATGCCGAGAGCCCGCAGCAGCTCGTGCGGGGCATCCGCGTTCGCCAACGCGATCGGCTCGCCGTCGCGCGCCCTGTCGGCGAGGCTCAGGAACCACTCCTTCTGGAACGCCGTCGCAGCGGCGGCACTCTCGAGGCGCGGCGAGCCCGCGAGACGAGCATCGCTCATGCCGGCACCACCCTCTCGACGATCTCGCGCACGAGTTCTCGGGCCGCTTCGACCTCGCCCGCCGGGCGCCACGCGCACGCTGACGAAGGCGGTGCCCTCCAGCGCCGCGCGTTGATCGGCGAGGTCCCACAGGGGGGCTTCGTCGAGCTCGCGGATGATCGCGGCCACCGCGTGCGCGCCCGCCTGCGCGTGCGATGTCGCGAGTGAACGCGGCGCGCACCGCGCCGGACGTGGTGGCCGAGGTGGTGACGCGCGCGAAGTGGGCGTCGATCAGTCCTTCGAGCACGTGTTCCGTGGTCTCGCCGCGCACCGCGACGCCCAGCCACGCGGCATCCCCGGTGTCGTGGTCCTCGCTGACGATCACGCAGCGGCCGTCGCTCTCCAGCTCGCGGTAGACCGCCGCGTCGGGGTGGGACGACGCCGGTCACGTGCACCCTGATCGCACCCGACGGCAGCGGCGTCGCCTGCCCTCCCGTGGCGTCGAGGCGCGTCACGGCGTCCGCGGGTGCCAGGCGTGCAGCATCCTGCATCGCGTCGAGCGCATCAGCGCCCGCGCACAGCGCGGGGTGGGCCCGGCGCCGGGCGCGCAGCCGTCGCAACGCGTCACCGAGGGCTGCTTCGGCGTCGGCCGCGGCGGCGAGGGATGCCGCGTCCAGCGCGCGTCCCGTCACGGTGGCGCAGAACGCGGCGACCGCCTCGAGCTGGAAGCGGGCGAACCGGCGCGCGGGCTCGGAGGCTTCTCGCGGCATGTCGAGCAGGTGCACCGGCAGCTCTGCAGCGGTGGCGCGCAGCACATAGAAGAGGCGCAGGTGGGCCTGGGAGTCGTTGCACACGATGAGCGCGTCCGGCGGGTGCGCGTCGCCGCGCAGCTCGGTGAGCAGGCGCGCCACAGCGGCGTCCGTCGCGCCGAGAAGCTGCTGGGCGTCGGGGTCGATGACCCCGGCCCACGAACCGGTCAGCCGATGAGGGCGCGCGCCGAGCGCGAGGAGCAGCTGACGGGGCACATCGTTGCCCACGACGCCGATCACGGGTGCGCTCGCCGTCACAGCACCCCGTCCTGCCGCAGCTGCGCCACGCGCTCGGCGTCGTAGCCGAGGAGCTCTCCGAGCACGTCGTCGGTGTGCTGGCCCAGACCGGGCGCGGGCTTGGAGAGGTCGGCGCGGCTGCGCGAGAACACCATCGGAAGCCCGGTGCCGTACAGGCCCTCGAAGTGACCGAACTGCGGGTGCACGAGCGGAACGACCTCTCCGCGGCCGGTGACGATGTCGTCGCGCACGGCGGTCGCGGTGTCGCGCACCGGAGCCGCGGGGACGCCGTTGTGCTCGAACGCCGACAGCACCTCGGCAGACGAGCGGTTGCGGGCCCACTCGCTCACGAGGGCATGCAGCTCGTCGGCGTTGTCGACGCGCGCGTCGCGCGACGCGAACCGCGGGTCGTCGACCAGTTCGGGCTGCCCGATCGCGCGCGAGGGTCCCCTCGGCGAACGCGTCGGTGGGTGCGCAGATCGCGAACCAGCCGTCGACCGACTGGAAGGTGCCGAACGGCGCGAGGCGGGGCACGACCGCGCCCGTCCGCAGCGGGAAGCCGACCGACTCCAGGGCGTCGAACGGCTCGCACGCGACGAGCGAGGTGAGGCTGCCGAGCATCGAGACGTCGACGTGCTGGCCTTCGCCGGTGCGCTCGGCATGCATCACGGCGGCCAGGGTGCCGATCACCGCGAACAGCGGCGCGACCAGGTCGCCGATCGGCAGGCCGAACCGCACCGGCGCGTCGCCCGGCTCGCCGGCGGTCATCATGACGCCGCTCAGCGCCTGGATGATCGTGTCCATCGCCTTGCCCTCGCCGGGCACGCCCTGCGCGCCGAAGCCGCTGATCGAGGTGTAGACGATGCGCGGGTTGATCTGCTGCACGGCGGCGAAGTCGATGCCGAGGCGCCGCGTCACGCCGGCACTGTAGTTCTCGACGACGATGTCGGCATGGCGGACGAGGTCGAAGAACACCTCCCGGCTGGCGGCGTGCTTGAGGTTGAGCGTGATGCTCTCCTTGCTGCGACCGCGCACCATCATCGACACCGACATGTCGTCGGGACTCGTGCGGCGCAGCTGCAGACCGTCGGCGGTCACGTACGGCGAGTTGTTCCGCGACGAGTCGCCGCCGCGCTCGGGGTTCTCGACCTTGATGACGCGCGCGCCGAGGCTCGCCAGCAGCAGCGTCGCGTAGGGACCCGCGAGCGCGGTGGTCAGGTCGATCACGGTCTTGCCCGCGAGCGGGGCGTCAGGATGGCTCATCGTGTGCTCTCCCCCGCGCGGACGACGAGTCGATCGCCGTCCCACGCGAGCTCAGTGGTGAAACCGGCGTCTGCCGTGATCGTGCGCAGGTACCGGGCGACCTGCTCGCCGCGGTCGGAGCGCCCGACGGGCACGGGGCGCGCCTCGTCGTCGATCCAGCACGGCAGGAGCGCGGCGCTCACCTCGCCGTCCTCGACGACCAGTTCGGCGATCGCGGTGTGCCGGCTCTCGGGGTGGAACGGATAGTCGGGCATCGCGGCATCCGGTTCGAAGCCGAACAGGCGCCGGCGCTGCCGCGCCCACGCCACGCGCTCGGGCGACCCCTGCGGCGACACCGACAGGGCGCGCGTCACGGTGGCGAAGTTGCCCAGCCCGTGGAAGATCGGTCGGCCGCGGTAGACCTCCACGCCCTCGCGATGTGCGCGTGGTGTCCGATGACGGCGTGGGCGCCGGCATCCACCACCGCATGGGAGATCTCGATCTCGTAGTCGGCGATGTCGACGGGAACGTGGACGAGTCCCTTGTGCAGCGCGACGACGACGACGTCGGCGTGCGCGGCGGCGACCTCGACTGCCTCGCGCAGGCGGCCCAGGCTCGTGGAATCTGCATAGGTCCGCACGCGAGGCGGTCCGCCCGGGTTCGCGCCTCGCACCTCGTAATGCGTGATCACCTCGACGTATGCGGCGCCCGGCTTCAGGCTCGAGGCCCACGTTTCGCGGGGACCGACGCAGTTGACGCTCAGCACCGCGATGCGGGTGCCGTCCACGTCGGTGATCGCCGGCGTGAACGCCTCGTCGAGGCTGTCGCCGACTCCCACCGTGCGGAGCCCCCGCTCGGCGCAGTGGCGCACGGTGCCGCGGATGCCCTCCGGGCCGAAGTCGTAGACGTGGTTGCCGGCGAGGGTGAGGATGCCGAACCCGGCGTCGGCGAGGGCGTCCAGGGCCGACGGCGGCCCGGGCAGTGCCGGGACATCCGTCGTCTGCACCACAGCCCCGTCGACGTCGGCGTCGAGGTGCGGGATCTCGAGCTGCCCGATGAGCAGGTCGCTCTCCCGCAGCAGGTCGCGGGCCGGCGCGAGGAGCGGGCGGGCGTCCTCGCGCTCGAGCACCAGGTCGCCGACGGCACGGATCGTGGTCACGCGCCCACCTCGCGCGCCGGCGTCGCCGCCGTGCGCGTCAGGAACGTCCGCAGTCGCGTCGACCGCGGCGCATCGAAGAACTCCGTCGACGGGCGGTCTTCGATCACCTGCCCCTCCGCCATGAACACGCACCGGTCGGCGACGTGACGGGCGAAGTCGAGCTCGTGCGTGACGACGATCATCGTCATGCCCGACTCGGCGAGATCCTTCATCACCTGCAGCACCTCGTCGACCAGTTCCGGGTCGAGCGAGCTGGTCGGCTCGTCGAAGAGCAGGATGCGCGGGTTCGTGGCCACCGCGCGCGCGATCGCGACCCGCTGCTGCTGCCCGCCCGACAGCTGACGCGGGTGCGCCTGCGCCTTGTCGGCAAGCCCGACCCGGGCGAGCAGCTCCATCGCGCGGGCCTTCGCCTCGGCGGGAGGCACGCCGTGCACCTTGATCGGCGCCTCGGTGATGTTGCGCAGCACCGTCCAGTGCGGGAACAGGTTGAACTGCTGGAACACCATGCCCATGCGACGCTGCTGCCGCTTCACGTCGGCGTCGGTGAGGGGACGGATGCCGTCACGATGGCGTTCGTAGCCGAGCAGCTCGCCGTCGAGGTACATCGCGCCGCCCTCGATCGACTCGAGCTGATCGATGCAGCGCACGAGCGTGGACTTGCCCGAGCCCGAGGGTCCGAGCACCGCGACGACCTCCTGCGCGTGCACCTCGAAGTCGACGCCGTCGAGGGCGACGTTGTCGCCGTACTCCTTGCGTACACCGACGACCTGCAGCACGGGCGTCACGCTCGTGTTCTGCGCCGGTCATGCGACCGCCTCCGTCCGCTCGACGACGCGGCGGGCGACGGCGGCTCGCGACATGCCCCTGCTGAAGTGCCGCTCGACCCTGCGCTGCACGAGCGTCAGGGCGGTGACGACGACGAGGTACCAGATGACAGCGACCATCAGCATGGGCACGACTTCGTACGTGCGGTTGTAGATGACCTGCACCGAGTGCAGCAGGTCGCCCATCGCGATCACGCTCACGAGCGACGTTCCCTTCATGAGCGCGATCACCTGCGAGCCCGTCGGCGGGATGATGACGCGCATCGCCTGCGGCAGCACGACGCGTGTGAACGAGTGCCAGCGGCTGAAGCCCATGGCGGACGCCGCGTCGCGCTGGCCGGGGTCGACCGACAGGATGCCGGCGCGGATGATCTCGGCCATGTACGCGGCCTCGTGGAGCGACAGGCCGATGATCGCGGCGGTGAGCGGCGTGATGAGGTCGTTCGTCGGCCAGCTGAAGAGGTCGGGACCGAACGGGACCCCGACCGCGAGGCGCGGCAGCAGGTAGGCGAGGTTGTACCAGAAGATCAGCTGAACCAGCGGCGGGACGCCGCGGAACACCCCGACGAACACGATGCACGCCCACCGCAGCGGCGCGAACTCGGTGAGCTGCCCGGCCGCCAGGGCGGTGCCCAGGAGCGAGCCGAGCACCATGGCGACGATCGTGAGCATGATCGACATGCCGAGCCCCATGAGCACGCTCGGGTTGAAGAGGTACTCCGCGACGACCGGCCAGTCGAACCGCTCGTTCGTGACGAGGAAGACCGCGATCTGCACCGTGACGAGCGCCAGCAGGATGCCGACCACCACCCGCCACGGATGGATCCGGCGTCGTGCGCGCGCGGCGTCGATGGATCTGTCGGCCGATGGGTTGCGCACCGGCTGCGTGGTGAGGTCTGTCATCGTCACTCGCTGGTCATCGGGTTGAGGGTGGGTGCGTCGACAGCGGCGTCCTCGATCCCCCACTCGGTCATGATCCGCTCGTACTCGCCGTTCTCGAAGATCGCCTCGAAGGCGGCGAGCATGGGCTCTGCCAGCCCGTTGCCCTTGGGCATGAACATCGCGAGCTGGTCGACGCCCGCGCCCTGCTCGTCGGACTGGATGATGAAGTCGTACGTGCCGGGGTCGGAGGCCTGCAGGTCGATCGCGGCGGACTGCGTGGTGCCCGCATAGTCGGCGCGGTCGGAGTTGACCGCGAGGAACGTCGCGTTGCTGTCTTCGAGGCCGATGAACTCGGCGGGGTCCAGCCCCTCCTCGGCGCACCATTCGTTGTAGCGGGCGAGCTGGCTCTCGGTGACCGACCCGGTGACGCCCGCGACCCGCGCGCCGCACAGGGCCTCCGGATCGCTCAGCTCGTCGGCGCGCTCGGCGAGGTACACGTACGACGTGCGCGTGGTCATCCACACCACGGCATCGAACTCCGCCTCGCGCTCGGGCGTGGTGCGGACCGGTCCGTTGAACGCGTCGAAACGGCCCGACAGCATGCCGGTGAGCATCGCATCGAGGCCGGAGGCGGTGATGATCTCGAACGGCACGCCGAGCTGCTCCGAGAGCGCGGCCTGCAGGTCGGGGTCGATGCCGGTGATCTCGCCACCCTCTTCGATGGTGCGGTACGGCGGGTGCGTGTCGCCGGCGATCTTGATGGCGCCGGCCTCCTTGATCGCGTCGGGCAGCTGGTCGTACAGCGGTGCTTCGGTCGCGGCTTCGGTCTCTGCCGGCTCGGCCTCCGGAGCCGCCGACGAGCAGCCGGCGACGAGGCCGAGGACGAGAAGCGGGGCGAGGGCGATAAGGCTCTTGGTGGTGCGCATGAGGACTCCACATCGTTGTGCAGATCGGGTCGGTGTCAGTCGATCACCGTGAATAACATCATAAAAGTTGATGATTGAGAATTTCAACTATCAATCTCGCCAGACCCGATTGACGCTCGCGGGACCGTCGGGCTAGCGTTCCGAATATCAATTTCTATGATATTTCTTCGAAGGGGAAGAATCCATGGTCCACCTCTCTCTTCACCCGGAGGCAGGAGCTCCGCCGAAGGCGCGGCGCAGCGCGACTCGCACCCACCTGGCTGATCGGCGCCGTCACCGCGGCCGTGGCGCTCGCGCTGTGCCCCGTCCCTGCGACGGCGGCGACCGCCCAGCCGACCGCGGGTGATGCGACCGATCGGGCATCTGGGCTTCCGCCGGGCATCCCCGCTGCCACCACCGCGCCGGAGCCCACGCTCCCCCGCGCCGAAGGCTGGGCGTTCTCGGAGCAGTTCCCGCGCACGTCGGGAACCGGACGCTACGACGCCGGCGCGTTCCTGTGGACGGACTGGCTGTACGACGACATGGGCCGCGGCGACTTCACCTACGCATCGCCGGACGCGGGAGCCAACGGCGCCGACGTGTTCCGCGCCGCGATCGCGGGCGACGCGACGCACACCTACTGGCGCGTCGACTGGAACACGCTCATCGACCCCGCCGTCCCGGTGGCGACGTGGGCATTCGACACCGACGCCGACACGGCGACGGGGACCGCCTCGTGGCCCGCCGACGCCGGAGTCGCTTCGCCCGGCGTCGACACAGCCATGATCGTGTCGTCGCGCGGTGCGTGGCTCGTCGACGCGGAGACGGGAGCCCGCACCGATCTGACGGCGTCGGGTGCGACCGTGACGGTGGACGAGGCCGCTCGCTCGTTCGTCGTCGCCGTGCCCCGCACGGTGATGCCCGCCGACGACACGTGGACGGTGCGGCTCGCGGCGGGCGTCGCGAACGCGTCGGGCGACGGCTTCGCGCCCGCTCCGCAGGCGGCCGACGGCTCGCGCGTGTACAACGCGGCCTTCCGGGACCGCGATGACGAGGCGTTCCTCACGGGTGGGTGGACCGACTCCTCGACGCGATGGAACAACGGCGCCCAGTCCGCCGCCCTGAGGGCCGGCGACGTCAGCGACTTCGCCGCCGAGCTGGATTGGGGCCGCATCGCCCAGCAGGCCTCGACGGCGGAACCCACTCCCACCGGATACTCGACGCGCTGGTACGTGTCGTCGCTCGACCTCGGGCAGGGACTCGATCCGCAGGCGCGCTTGACCTACGGTCCGGCGCTGCGAGGGCCCTCCTTCTTCGGCCGAGTCCAGCCGTACACGGTGTACGTGCCGACCGGATACGACGCCGGCGACCCCGCGCCGTTGACCCTGCTGCTGCACGCGGGTGATCGCAACCACAACGGCTTCGGCGGCACGACCCAGGAAGACGTCTACGGGCCCATGTGCGAGGAGCGTGGCTCGATCTGCGTGACCCCGCTCGGTCGCGGAAACACCACCTGGTACATCAACGAGGGCGAGTTGGACGTCTGGGAGGTCTGGGGCGATCTCGCGCGGACCTACACCCTGGACCCGGATCGCACGGTCATCGGCGGATGGTCCATGGGCGCGGTGGGCGCGACCCGCATCGCCACCAACCATCCCGACCTGTTCGCGGCGACCGTCATCGTCTCGGGCGCGGGCTACTACGACACGCAGGGCAGGCGCGACCAGGCGGGCGACGAGAGCCGGATGGAGAACCTCCGCAACCTCGTGACCTTCATGGACTCCGGATCCCGTGACGTCGCGCTGAACAACACGCGACGCTGGGATGCCGCGGCCGACGCCGCCGACGTCCGCTACCGGGCGAACTACTACGAGAACGCTGACCACGGCCAGCTCGGGCAGTGGCTCGGCTGGAGCGATGCCGCGGAGTACGTGGAGCAGCATCCGGAACGCGAGCACTCCCCCGCACAGGTGTCGTTCCGCTGGGAGCCGGGAGACGCCCGGCCCGACCTCGGGATCACGGTCGACCGTGCGTACTGGCTGACCGGCCTCGCCGTGCGCGACACATCCGCCCGATGGAGCCGCGTCGAGGCGACGTCGCACGCCCTGGCCACGACGTCGACCGAGGCGGTGCTGACGGATCAGATGCAGGTCATCGACGGCCGCAACGTGCAGGTGCGCGACCAGGCCTGGGTGCCCACCGGTGAGCAGGAGCCGCGCAACGCCCTCGATCTCTCGACCGAGAACGTGGCGAAGCTGCGCGTGGAGCTGGACCGCGCGGGCCTCGACCCGGCGGCACCCGCCGAGCTGAACGTCACGGCGGACGGCGAGGTCACGATCCAGCTCACGCGCGACGGCGCGACTCGCGTCGCGCACGTCTCCGCCGGCACCCATCGCCTGTCGAGTCCCGAGGCGCCCGCAGAGGTGACGGCTGTCGCCGCCGGCCGGGGGGTTCGCGTCACCTGGACGACCGCTGCATCCGACCTGCCGCTCGACGGCTACATCGTCCGCGACGCGTCGGGCGAGGTGGTGTGCGAGACACGTGCGACGACGTGCCGGCTCGCGGGCGACCGCGACGACGAGTCTCAGGAGTACACCGTGACCGCGGTCAGCATCCTGGGGCCGTCCGAGCCGGCTCCGGCATCCTGGGCCGCCGTGCGCCCCTGACGCGGCACGTGACGCAGGAGGGCAGGCCCGCGGTGGGCCTGCCCTCCTGGCGGTCGTCTACGCGCCCCCGGTCGTTGAACGAGCGAGGCGAAACGCACGCACTCGGCGCACACGCCCCCGGTCGTTGAGCGAGCGAGGAACGAGCGAGACGAAACGCGCACCCGGCGCACCCGCCCCCGGTCGTTGAGCGAGCGAGGAACGAGCGAGACGAAACGCGCGCACCCGGCGCACACGTCGGTGGCCGGTTCGGTTCCTCCACAGGCGCCTCTCGTGGTCTCTGCCGCGCCGCCGGCGTCGGCGGATGAGCTGCGCGCCCTGGCGCAGGTGTGGGCGACGTATCTCGACCAGGACGGCACCGAACCCGAAGACACCCGTGCGCTCCGCAAGCGGGGCATCACCGTGGGTCGTCGCGGCGACGACGGCCTCGTCCCCCTCCGCGGACGCCTGCTCCCCGAACTCGGCGGCGCAGCTGCAGCTCGGGTCCGACAGCGTTCTCAATCCGTGCGTGGACGGCGCGCCGGCACCAGGGCCCTGCTTCATCGAGGATCCGGACCGCAATCCATGGGAGCCCGTGGCATCGGCGGCCGATCAGCGCAGCCACGCCCCGAAGCAGCACGACGCGTTCGCGGTGCTGCTGCTGGGCGAGCACGGGGCCGGATCGTGTCGATCACGACCCTGGACCGCATCTTCAACCACTACCAGCGCAAAGCGATCACCCTCCGCGACGGCGGCTGCGTCATCCCCGGCTGCCACGTCCCTCCGCAATGGTGCGAAGTCCATCACGTCGAGGAGCACTCCCGCGGCGGCCCGACCCACACCGACAACGGCGTCTTGCTGTGCTGGTTCCACCACCGGACCATCGACACCGGCGGCTGGCGGATCCGCATGATCCACGGCGTGCCGTATGTGAAGGGCCCGTACTGGTGGGACGCGCAGGTGAAGTGGCGCCCCGCCACGAAGTCCCCGACCCGAAGACGCGACCTCATCGC
>CAWHKF010000005.1:0-1023915 GCA_963829895.1 uncultured Actinomycetota bacterium
TCGTCGCCGCCGACAACGCCGAGCTTCCGTCTCCGCGGATGAGCGATTCGACGGCGTGCTGCGCGCCTGGTACTCGACGATCCACACCCCGCCGCACCGGCTCGGGGTGGTGTATTCCCGAGTTCCATCGCGTGCTCCGCCCGGGCGGGCTGCTACTACTCAGCTTCCGGCGGGCACCGGGCGGCGCAAGCTCGACAAGCCGTACGGGCACGACGTCGACCTGATCGCCTACCTCCGCGCCCGGTGCGTGCGGATGCGCTCCGCCAGGCAGGCTTCCGCGTGGATGGCGGTGCTCGACCGGGAGCCGCGCGCGACAGGAGAAGCACCCGCAGGCCGCCGTGCTCGCCGAACGCCTCTGACGTGGGGCCTCGCCGAGCACTGCCGGCATGGGACGCGCCACAAGCTGCTGGGATGGGACATGCGCCGAGCGCCGCTGACATCGGCTTGCACCGAGCACCTGGGAACGTTGTCACATAGACTGGGACCATGAGTTCCACTCCCTCGCTGACGAGTGACTCCGGTCGACAGACCGTTCACGGAGCCGGCTATTCGCTCTCTTGGCGCACCGGCCCCCGCGGCGTGACGACATCGCCGTACCTGGAACTGAGCGATGCCGACGGCGCCCGCTGGATGCGCATCTGCGCGCTGTCCAGTGCACACACGCTCGATGCGCGTGACGAGGCCATGAGCATCTTCGAACCGGAGGTGCGGACCGAGCCGGATGCCGTCGTCGTGACCATCCGCACGGAGTCCAGCGCGTGGGACGAGCGCCTGCTCGAACTGCGCTGCACGACGGACGCCGTAGAGATCACGCTCGAGGCGCGCGGGGCAGGCGAGCTCACCGACGTCACGATCCTCGGCGGCGACGGCATCCTGCCCACCGGCGCGAGCGGCACTTTCCGCTCGGGGCTTTCGACGCGCAGTCGCTCTACGTGCCGAGCCCCACCGAGCCGGTCGCGTTCCTCACCGTGTGGTCGCGCGGCCTCGCTCGGCGTGGTCGGCGACGCAGAACCCGGGCGCCTCAACGGCGTGTTCTCACCGCCGCCGCTCGCGCTCGCCTTCGGCCGCGACCCGCGACTGACGCCTTCTCCCCGGGCCCGGGCCGTGGCTCGCGACGTGGCTGCGCGCGGCCGGTCGACCAGCTGCGGGTTCACCACGATGCGCTTCGATCCGGTCGACGGCGGCGGTCTGCTGCGGCTCGCACACGAGGGCCACACCTCGGTCGACGGAGTCTGGCGTTCGCCCACGGTGGTCGTGCGCCCCGGTCGAATTCGCCCGCCACCGCGCGCTGGAGCTGTACCGCGAGCGACCTGGTCCGCACCGACTGCGCGTCCGCGACGGCGCCGGCGATCCAGCCGTGGTGGATCGAGCCGATCTTCTGCGGCTGGGGCGCCCAGGTCGCCCGTGCCGGCAAGGACGGCTGGGCCCCCGACCTGTGCCGCCAGGATGGCCTACGACGAGCTTCCTCGGCACGCTGGCGCGCGGCATCCCTCGATCCGGGCACGGTCGTCATCGACGACCGGTGGCAGGCGCAGTACGGCACCGCCGAGCCCGACACCGAGGCCTGGCCCGACCTGCGGGGCTGGATGGCCGACCAGCACGCCCAGGGCCGGCGCGTGCTGCTGTGGTGGAAGGCCTGGGATCCGGCCGGGCTTCCGGCCGACGAGTGCGTGACGGATGCCGCGGGCCGGCCGATCGCGGTCGACCCGGGCAGCCCCGCCTACCTCGCCCACCTCGACGCGATCGTCGAACGACTCCTGTCCCCCGCGGGACTCGACGCCGACGGTTTCAAGGTCGACTTCACCCGCGCGCGCCCAGCGGCACGATGCTGCGCTCGGCGCCTGACAGCGACGGTGTGGGGCGTCGCCGCCCTGCACCGCCTGGTGGCCCGCATCCGCACGACGGCCAAGGCGCATCAAGCCCGACGCCCTCGTCGTCACTCACACCGTGCACCCCTCGTTCGGCGACGTGCACCGACATGGTGCGCACGAACGACGTCCTCGAGCAGGACGTCACCGGCCACCCGGTGTCGGTCGCGGCCCAGCTGCGCGCTCGGTTCGAGATCGTCTCGGGGGTGCTTCCCGGGTATCCGGTCGACACCGACCAGTGGCCGATGCCCAACCGTGCGGAGTGGCTCGATTACGCCGAGACGCAGGCGGGGCTGGGCGTCCCCGCCCTCTACTACCTCGAGCACGTCCGCGACGGTGAGCCGATCGACCTCGAGCACCTCTCGCTCATCGGTCGCACCTGGGACGAGTACCGGAAGAGACTGGAATGAGCGTGACGGCGGTCGCGCGCGGCGTGTGGCGCATCGCCGACACGTGCCACGTGTACCTCATCGTCGACCCCGACTCACCGGCCGGGGAGCGCGATGCCGTCGCCATCGACTTCGGATCGGGTGTGGCGCTCTCGCACCTCGCCGGGCTCGGCATCCGTCGCATCACCGACGTCTTCATGACGCATCACCACCGCGATCAGGGGCAGGGCCTGCCTTCGGCCGTCGCGCACGGCGCGCGGATCCACGTGCCTCCGGTCGAGCGCGAGCTGTTCGATCGCGTCGAGGAGATGTGGGAGGGGCGCCAGCTCGACAACGACTACAACCTGCGGCAGGACCGTTTCTCGCTCCTCGAGTCGGTGCCGGTGCACGCCGGCGTGCCCGAGTACCGCACGATCTCGGCAGCCGGTGTCGCTCTGTTCGTGCTGCCGACGCCGGGCCACACGATCGGCTCGGTGAGCTATCTGCTCGACCGCGACGGCGAGCGCCTGGCGTTCACCGGCGACCTCGTCCATTCGCCGGGCAAGGTGTGGTCGCTCGCGGCGACGCAGTGGTCGTACACGCAGACCGAGGGTCCGGCGATGACGGTGCTGAGCGCGCTGCTGCTGCACCGCTACCACCTCTCGGCGATCGCCCCCTCGCACGGTGACGTGATGCGCGAACCCGATCACGCACTCGAGCTGCTCGCGCAGACCATGCAGGAGTACGTCGATTCCCGCCGCTCGTACCCCTGGGATCTGCGCGCCCGCCTGGAAGACCCGTTCATCGCCCTCACGCCGCACCTGCTCCTCAACCGCACCTCGATCTCGTGCTCGTACGTCGTGCTGTCCGAGACGGGCGAGGCTCTCATCGTCGACTACGGCTACGACATGACCACCGGCCTGGTGCTCGGTCAGGAGCGCGCGGCCCGCCGGCCGTGGCTCGCCTCGCTGCCGGCGCTGCGCGAACTGTACGGCGTGACCCGCATCAGCGTGGCGCTGCCCACCCACTATCACGACGACCACATCGCCGGGATGCCGCTGCTGCGCGAGGTGGAGGGAACGCAGCTGTGGATCCCCGAGAACGTGGCGCCGACGATGGCCGACCCGTGGCTGGAAGATCTCCCGTGCCAGTGGTACGACCCGATCGTCGCCGACCGGGTGCTGCCGCTCGGCGAGGCGTTCACCTGGAACGAGTACACGATCACCGCGCACGAGCAGCCCGGCCACACCCTGTATGCCGTCGCGTACGAGATGCGTATCGACGGCGTGAACGTCGCGTTCACGGGCGACCAGCAGGAGGGCCTCGGCGGCCGCGCGGCCGGCGGGACATCATGAACTACCAGTACCGGAACCTGTTCCGGCTCGGCGACTATGTGCAGAGCGCCGCGCTCTACCGCCGCATCGCGCCGGGTCTCATGGCCGGCGGCCACTGGGATCCGCGATGGGCCGACGAGGAGTACCTCCACTATCTCGAACAGTCGGGACGCTTCGTCGACGACCTCCACGAGCGGCTGCTCCCCGAGGACGCCCTGGCCATCGGCCCCGCCGGGCAGACCGCACGGCTGCTCCCCTACCGGCGCCGCGCCGTCGCGGGCGAGTCGGCGGACTACACGGTGCGGGTGCGCAACCCGCTTCCCCAGCCGGCGCGCGCCCGGATCACGCCTGTCCTCCCGCTAGGCTGGCGCTCGTCCGGGCAAGAGTTCGAGATAGACCTCGGACCCGGCGAGGAGTCCTCTGTGCAGCTGACCGTGATCCCCGCGTCCTCCGGGCGCCGCCAGCGGATCGCGATCGACGTCGCGATCGGCGACCTCCGACTCGGGCAGCACGCCGAAGCACTCCTCGACGTCTCGCAGGGCCCGTCGTCAGCGAAGGCATCGTCGTGAGCGCGGAGGCAGCCGCCGGCCGGGACGGTGACGCAGGAGTCGTGACAGAACGGCGTGCCCCGTTCGCGCGCCCGACGATCCGCGAGGTCGCCGACGCCGCCGGGGTCTCGCGGTCCACCGCCTCGCGGGCGATGTCGGGCAACGGCTACGCGGCCCCGGAGGTGCGCGAACGCGTGCGCGCGGTCGCGAAGGAACTCGGCTACGTGGTCGACGTCACGGCCCGCGCCCTCAAGCAGCGCACCAGCCGCTCCGTGGGCGTCCTCGTCTCGGACCTGCGCAACGTCTTCTACGCCGAACTCGCCTCCGGCATCGGCGAGGAGGCGCGCGCGCACGGCCGCACGCTCGTGATGGTCGACCTGCGCGGCGACAGCGCCGACGAGCTCGAGGCCGCCGAGGTGCTCGTGGCGTCCCGCGTGTCGGGTGTCATCGCGACGCCGGTCTCACGCGAGCTGAGCGGCTTCCTCAGCCGCATCGGCGTGCCCCTCATCGAGGTCGACCGCCGATTCGACACCGAAGAGAGCGACGCCGTCGTCGTCGACAACCGGGCGGCGGCGCACGACACCACGATGCGCCTGTTGGCCGCCGGCCATGAGCGGATCGCCCTGCTGATCGACGAGACCGAGTGGACCACCGGCGAGGAGCGCCAGCAGGGGTATCTCGACGCGCTGGCGACCCGCGGGGTGCGCGTGGACGAGTCGCTGATCGTGCAGGCCGGGTGGGATGCCGGCGAGGCCCAGGCCGCGGCCGAGCGCATCCTGTCGCGCGCCGATCGTCCGACTGCGGTGTTCGCGGCCAACAACGTGCTCACCGAGGGAACCTGGCGCGCCGCGGCGGCGCTGGGCCTCGGCATCCCGTCGGATGTGAGTCTGGCGGGCTTCGACGACGCCCCGTGGATGAGCATGGTGCAGCCGGGCGTCTCGACCAGATACCAGGATGCCGGAGCCCTCGGCGCGACCGCGATGCGGACGCTGCTCGAACGCATCGAGGCCCCGGACGCGCCGGTGCGGACCATCGTGATGCCGACCCGCTTCGTCGACCGCGGATCGATCGCCGCCCCCCGGAAGTGACCACGGCGCCGTGGCGGAGCCCGCAGATCTCGAGGCGATCGAGGCATCGCGGATCGACGAGGAGCTCGTCCGCAGGCTGCTCGCGGCGCAGTTCCCCGAGTGGCGCGATCTTCCGGTCCGCCGGGTGCGCAACGGCGGGAACGATCACCGCATCTTCCGGCTCGGCGATCGCCTCAGCGTCCGGCTGCCGAGCGCGCCCGACTACGTGCCGCAGGTGCGCAAGGAGCAGCGGTGGCTGCCTCGCCTGGCGCCCGCGGTTCCCCTGCCGATCCCGGCAGTCGAGGGGATCGGCGAGCCGAGCGACCTGTTCCCCGCACCCTGGTCGGTGTACGGCTGGATGGTCGGGGAGCCGGCATCCGTCACGCCCGTCGCCGACTGGGGCCGCTTCGCCGCCGACCTCGCGGGGTTCCTGATGCGCCTCGGCGAGGCGGATGCGACGGATGCCCCGGCCCCGGGCCCGCACAGTGCCTTCCGCGGCGGGCCGCTCGAGCACTGGGACGACGAGGTCGGCGACCTGCTCTTCCGCGTGCACGGCCGGGAGCGCGACCTCGCGGCCGGGATCTGGCGGGACGCGCTCGCGGCGCCGTTCAGCGCGCCGCCACGGTGGTTCCACGGCGACGTCTCGCTCAACAACCTGCTGGTGCAGGGCGGCGAGCTCGCCGCCGTCATCGACTTCGGCTGCGCGGGCGCCGGCGACCCCGCGTGCGACACGGTGTTCCGCTGGACGTCGACCCAGGCTGCCGCTCGGGAGCAGTTCCGCACGGACTATGCCGTCGACGAGGCGACGTGGGCGCGCGGTCGGGGGTGGGCCCTCTGGAAGGGACTCATCATGATCACGAACAAGCCGCCGGGCCAGGCGGAGTTCGCCCGCCACGTGCTGGACCGCCTCTTCGCCGAGGCCTGAGCCCTTCACGCGACCGTTGTCGGTGACGCCGGCTTTGCTACAATGTGGGAACGATGTCACACCGGCGCGCATCGACGCTGGAACCGCATCGCGACAGCCGCGGAGGAACGAATGGCAACGCAGCATCCCGTGCTGGCGCTCGACATCGGCGGCACGAAGCTCGCCGTGGCGATGGTGACCCCGACGGCCGGACGCACGGCCTGCTGGTCGAGCCCACCGAGAAGCATCGCGGGCCGGATGCCGTGGTGTCCCACCTCTTCGATCTCGGGCGGCGCAGCATCGCCGCCGCCGGCCTGGGCGCGCCGGCAGCGGTGGGGATCAGCTGCGGCGGACCGCTCGACGCTGCCGCCGGCATCCTCACCGGTCCCCTCCACCTGCCGGGATGGATCGATGTGCCGATCGTGGCCATGGCGTCAGAGGCATTCGGTGTTCCTGCCGTCGTCGAGAACGACGCGACGGCAGCCATGCTCGCCGAGCACCGGTTCGGCGCCGCCCGCGGCGCCGACATCGCTCTCTACCTGACGCTCTCGACGGGCGTCGGCGGCGGCTCGATCATCGACGGCCGCCTGCACCGCGGCGCTGCCGGCAACGGCGGCGAGTTCGGGCACCTCACGGTGCGGCCCGGCGGCCGGCAGTGCGAATGCGGGCGTCGCGGATGCCTCGAGGCCTACGTCTCGGGCACCAACATCGCCGAGCGCGCCCAGGAGCTGCTCGCCGACGGCACCCGCGAATCGTCGCTGCGGGGCATGCCGCTCGTGCGCGCGGAGCACGTCTCCGCCGCCGCGGCCGCCGGCGATCCCTTCGCCCGCGAAGTGTGGGACGACACCACCGCGCTGCTCGGCCAGGCGGTCACGGATCTCGTCAACGTCTTCGAGCCGAACGTCGTGGTGCTCGGCGGCGGAGTGACGCGTGCCGGAGCGATGCTGCTCGATCCGGTCCGCGAGATCGTGCAGCGGACCGCCATGCCCCCGGCCGCCGCGCGGGTCGACGTCACCCTCGCCGGCCTCGGCGACGAGGTGTGCGTCGTCGGCGCCGGAGCGCTCGCCCTCGACCTCGCCGCCGACCTGGCCGTCGATCCGAAGGGGACCGCCCGTGTCTGACTGGCTCGACGCACAGCTCGAGGCGCACGTCCGCACCGCTCGGGATGCTGAACCCCTGCTCGAGGACGTGCGCGCGGTCGGCCGCGTCCTCGTCGACGCGTTCTCCCGGGGCGGCACGCTCTACACGTTCGGCAACGGCGGCAGCGCGGCGGACGCGCAGCACTTCACGGGCGAGCTCATCGGCCACTACAAGCGCGACCGCCGGCCGCTGCCGGCCGTCACCCTCACCACCGACGCCACCGTGTCGACGTGCATCGCGAACGACTACGCCTTCGAAGACGTGTTCTCGCGCCAGGTCGAGGCGCTCGCGAAGCCGGGGGACGTCGTGGCGGCGTTCACGACGAGCGGGCGCTCGGCCAACGTCGTGAACGGCCTCACCGCCGCCCGTGCCAACGGAGCGACGACGCTGCTGTTCGCCGGTGGTGACGGCGGACCGTCGCTGGCGCTCGCGGATCACGCGTTCCTCGTGCCGTCGGACGAGACGCCGCGCATCCAGGAGCTGCAGACCTTCCTGCTGCACGCGCTGTCGGAGATCCTGGACGCATGGGCAGCGGGAGAGCAGCCGGCATGAGCGAATCGCCGGAGCGCACCGGTTCGGCCGAGCGCGCCGCTTCCACGGAATCCACGGAGTCCACAGAATCCACCGATCCGGCCGAGCGCGCAGCTTCCACCGCTTCCACGGAATCCACGGATCCGGCCGAGCGCACGGGGGTGGTCGAGCACCTCGGCGCGAGTCTCGCCGATCTGGTCGAAGAGACGCACGGCGTCGCGCCCGACCATCCCGCGATCACCGAGCAGGACCGCCGCGCTCCCGTCGCGAACGCCCCGTCCGGCCATCAGCCGCGCGACCTGACGCCTGCGCCGCGCCCCGCGGCGACGCCCGACCGCACCCTGCACATGATCGGCAACGCGCACCTCGACCCGGTGTGGCTGTGGCCATGGCAGGAGGGCTACCAGGAGGCCCGCGCCACGTTCGCCAGCGCGCTGGACCGCATGGACGAGTACCCGGACTTCATCTTCACGTGCGATCAGATCGTGCTGCTGTCGTGGTGGAGGAGCAGGATCCCGCGCTGTTCGCGCGCATCCAGGAGCGCGTGACCGAGGGCCGCTGGGTGAACGTCGGCGGTTGGTGGGTCGAGCCCGACTGCAACACGCCCATGGGTGAGTCGTTCGCCCGGCAGGGCCTCTACGGCCAGCGCTATCTGCAGTCCCGCTTCGGGACGATCTCCCGGTAGGGATGAACGTCGACCCGTTCGGCCACAGCGCCGCACTCCCCCAGATCCTGCGGGGACACCGCATGGACTCGTACTGCTTCATGCGACCCGGCCCGCACGAGGGCGACCTCGATGAGACGCTGTTCCATTGGGAGTCCCCCGACGGCTCGCGCGTGCTCGCCTACCGGATCCCGTTCGAGTACTGCAGCCCTCCCGGCGACGTGTCGGGCCAGACCGAGAAGGCGCTCGCCCAGCTCGACCGCACGCTCGGCGAGATGATGGTCTTCTACGGCGTCGGCAATCACGGCGGCGGGCCGACGAAGGCGAACATCGAGTCGATCCACCGCTACGACCGCATGGGCAGCTTCGGGAGGATGACGATGTCGTCACCGCGCGCGTACTTCGACGAGATGCTCGCCCGCGGCGAGGGATTCCTCGATGCGCTCGCGGTGCGCCGCGACGACCTGCAGCACCACGCTCCCGGGTGCTACTCGTCGCACTCGGCATCAAGGCGTGGCAGCGCCGCGCCCAGTGGGCGGTGCTGTCGGCGGAGCGCTGGGCGGTGATCGACACCGCGCTGACGGGAGCCCATGCTTCTGAACGGGCAGAGTACCCGCGCGACGACCTCGAGCGGGCGTGGAAGCAGATCCTCTTCAACCAGTTCCACGACATCCTCCCGGGCTCGGCGATCGAGCCGTCGTACGACGACGCGCGCGATCAGCTCGGCGAGGCGGTGGCGATCGCGAAGCGGATCATCACGCGCGCCCACAATCGCATCGCTCGCCGCATCGACATTCCGATGGATGCCGCGAGCCAGCCGATCGTCGTCTTCAATCCGCACCCGTGGCCGGTGTCGGTCGACGTCGACATGCAGTACGGCGCGCAGCGCGCCGGCGTGCGGATCGTCGACCATGATGGCGCGGCCGTGCTCTCGCAGGGAACGCAGTCCACCGCGACGACCGGCGACATCAGCCGCGGTGCCGTCACGTTCCGCGCCGACGTCCCGGCCCTCGGCTACGCGCTCTATCGCATGCTCCCGGGGCCGGCGCTCCCGGCTGATGCGGGGCTCCTGGTCAGCGATGACGGCACGGTCATCGAGAACGCCCATCTCCGCATCGAGCTCGACCCTGAGACGGGCGACCTGATCTCGCTGCACGACAGGTCGAGCGGCGTCGACCCGCTGCAGGGGACGCGCGGCCAGCCGCGCACCGCCGTGTGCGACGACCCGACCGACACCTGGGGGCACCGGGTCATCTCGTACGCGTGGCCGGGCGCTGCGATGACGCTCGACCGCATCGTGGTGCGTGAGACCGGTCCACTCCGCTCGCGCGTGCGCGTCGAGCGGACGTGGGGCGCGAGCACGCTCGTCGAGGAGTACCTCCTCGCCCACGACGCCCGCGCCGTGCGGGTGGACGTCACGATCGACTGGCGCGAGAAGGCGCACCTGCTGAAGCTCCGCTTCCCGGTCGGTCTCGACGACCCCGGCGGCGACGTACGAGATCCCCTACGGCACGATCGAGCGCCCCGTCGACGGCGCGGAGGAGCCCGCGCAGTCCTGGGTCGACCTGACCGGCACGGTCGACGGCTCGCCGGCCGGCCTCACGGTCATCGCCACCACGAAGCACGGCTGGGATGTCTCGCCCGCGGGCTCGGGGACTCGGCACCGAGTATCGGCATCACTGCCGTGCGCAGCCCCGTGTACTCCTGGCACGACCCGCGCCTGCTCGACCCGGACGGCGTCTACTCGTTCCAGGACCAGGGGATCCAGCGCTTCAGCCTCGAGCTGATCGCCCACGCCGGGGACTGGCGCGCCGCGCAGCCGACCCGTCGCGCCGCCGTGCTCGGCGCCCCCGTCCGAGCGCAGCTCGAGTCGTTCCATGACGGCGACCTGCCGCCGCGCGACAGCTTCGCCGACGACGGCGGCGGTGCCGTGATGGTCACGGCGGTCAAGGGCAGCGAGGATGTTCCCGACAGCGCGCCCGCCGATCTCATCGTGCGCGCCGTCGAGACGCGCGGCGAGTCTGCGACGGCTCGCATCGGGTTGCCGCTGGTCGGCCGCACCATCGAGGGCGAGTTCCAACCGCACCAGGTGCGCACGTTCCGGGTGCCGCTGGATCCCGCCGCCGACATCGTCGAGGTCGATCTGCTGGAGTGGCCGCTGGGCGAACAGCCGACGTAGCGCCGACAGCCGGCGGCCCGCGCAGCCGCGGCTGCGGCATCCGTCAGCCGCTTGCACAGCACCGCCGCGGAATCAAGCCCCTCGGCACTGCCGTCGAGCGGACGCACGATAGCGTGTCGGATTCTGTGCGGAGGTGTGCGTGGACGTCATCCTGGTGCCCGGGCTGTGGCTGGACGCGTCCTCGTGGCAGGACGTGGCCGACAGGCTGACGGCGGCAGGGCACGCACCCCATGCCCTGACCCTGCGGGGGCTCGACTCGCGCTCGGCCGATCGCCGCGGCAGCATGCTGGCCGACCACGTCGCCGAGATCGTGTCGGCGATCGACCGGTGCGACGGCCCGGTGGTGCTCGTGGGGCACGCCGAGTCGTGCGGGCTGGTCCACGCGGCCGTCAACCGGCGTCCCGACCGCGTGGCTCACGCCGTCCACGTCGGCGGGCTGCCCAGCGCCGACGGGACGCACGTGCTCAGCGGCTTCGCCGTGGACGCGCGCGGCACGACGACCCATACGGCCGGGTACCGGGCGGTGGATCAGACACTGGCGGCGCTGCACCGGCGCATGACCGAGAACTCCTCGCACGTGCTGGACCAGGTCCAGAAGCTGCACGACCCGCGACGGTTCGAGGTTGCCGTCACGGTCGTCGCGACGGAGTTCACGGCGGACGACGTGCGGCGCTGGTCTGCGGCCGGCATCGATCCGGCCCGCGAACTGCCGCATCTGCGTCACGTGAGCATCGTCGACCTGCCGTCGGGGCGCTGGCCGCAGATCGAGCGACCGGCCGATCTGTCCCGCATCCTGCTGGCCGCGATGCCCGTCAACGGCGACCCCGTCGTGACCGCCGGTCCCGCCGCGAATCTGACGGACGCGCCGCCGGCTCACACCGTCAGCAGCACCTTGGTGGCACGCCGCTCGTCCATCGCCCGGTAGCCCTCCGCCGCCTCCTCGAGCGGCAGGGAGAGGTCGAACACCTTGCCGGGGTCGATCCTGCGGTCCCAGATGAGCTGGATCAGCTCCGGCAGGAACCGGCGCACCGGCGCCGGGCCGCCGTGCAGGTGCACGCCGGAGAAGAACAGCTCGAGCCCGTCGAGCTCGACGTCGTGCGAGACGCCGACGTACCCGACGTGCCCGCCCGCACGGGTCGCGCGGATGGCCTGCATCATCGACTCCTGCGTGCCGACGGCCTCGATGACGCTGTGCGCGCCGTAGCCGCCGGTGAGCTCCTTGATCTTCGCCACGCCCTCGTCGCCGCGCTCCTCGACGATGTCGGTCGCGCCGAACTCGCGGGCGAGCGCCTGCCGGTCGGCGTGGCGGCTCATCGCGATGATCCGCTCGGCGCCGAGCTGCTTCGCGGCCAGGATGCCGAGCAGCCCGACCGCGCCGTCGCCGACGACCGCGACGGTCTTGCCCGGGCCCGCCTCGGCCGCGACGGCGGCGAACCAGCCGGTGCCGAGCACGTCGGATGCCGCCAGCAGCGACGGGATGAGCTCGGCGTCGGGCATGCCGGGGGTCGCCACGAGGGTGCCGTCGGCCATCGGGATGCGGGCGTACTCGGACTGCGTCCCGATCGCGCCCATCGGGTACGCGTGGATGCACCGCGACTGGTACCCGGCCTGGCAGATCTCGCAGGTGTTGTCGGAGGCGAAGAACGAGCCGACGACGAAGTCGCCGACCTTCACGTTCTTCACCTCGTCGCCGATCTCGGTGACGACGCCGACGTACTCGTGTCCCATCGGCGTGTGGTCGACCGCGTCGTCTCCGCGGTACGGCCAGAGGTCCGACCCGCAGATGCACGAGGCCGCGAGGCGGATGATCGCGTCGGTCGGCTCGATGATCGTGGGGTCTTCCCGCTCTTCGACCCGGACGTCGCCGGGCGCGTACATGACGACTGCGCGCATGTGGATTCTCCTTCTTCTCGAGGTGCAGTTCTCGGGGTTCTGTGTGGGGTTGTTCAGATCACGGATGCCGCGACCGCTGCCTGCTCCGTGTTCGAGGCGGGCCGGCGGCCACGGGCGAGGGCGAGGAACGCGACGGCCGACAGGCCGACCGCGACGACGGTCACGAGGCCGAGCGGCAGGATGCTCGCGGCACCCGCCACGCCGACCAGAGGAGCGGCGATCCCGCCGAAGCCGAACCGCACCATGCCCAGCAGCGACGACGCGGTGCCCGCCATCTGCGGGTAGTCGACCAGGGCGAGCGTGGTCGCCGGCGGCGAGGTGATCGCCACGCCGACGGCGAGCGCGAAGAGCGACGATGATCACGACCCACAGCGGCATCGGCGTGAGCCCCGCGACGAGCAGGCCCGCAGCGCCGACGCCGGCGACGACGATGCCGGCGATGAGCGTGCCGCGCACGCTCCAGCGCTCGGCGAGCCGGCCGGCGACGTAGCCGAACACCATGAAGCCGGCCGAGTTGAGGCCGAACGCGAGTGCGTAGCCGAGCGGGCTCAGCCCGTAGATGTCCTGCAGCACGAACGTCGATCCCGCCAGGTACGCGAACAGCGCCGCGTAGAGGAAGCCCTGGTTGAGGACGGCGCCGAGGAACGGGGCATCCGTCACCAGAGTCCGGTAGTCGCGCATCGTCTGGCCCCACCCGCCGCGCGTGCGCCGGGCGGCCGGCAGCGTCTCGGGGAAGGCGATCAGCGCGATGACGAGGATGCCGCCGCCGAGGACGGCCAGGAAGGCGAACAGTCCGCGCCAGTCGGTGACGGCGGTGAGCAGTCCGCCGAGGAGGGGACCGATGATCGCGGCGAGGCCGCCGACGACGGTCAGCCGGCCGTAGAAGCGGATGAGCGCGCCGCCGGAGTACACGTCGCGGCCCGCGGCCTGCGCGATCACGATGCCGACGCCGCCGGCGAGACCCTGCACGAAGCGCGCGGCGATGAGCGTCTCGATCGTCGGGCTCGCGGCGCAGAGCGCCGACGTGGCGATGTACGCGACGATGCCGATCAGGAGGATGCCGCGACGACCGAAGCGGTCCGACAGCGGGCCGGCGAGCAGCTGTCCTGCGGCGAGCCCCACGAGGCACGCGGTGACGGTGAGCTGTGCCACCGAGGTCGATCGCGCCGAGATCGGCGGTGAGCGCCGGCAGCGCCGGAAGGTACAGGTCCATCGAGATCGGGCCGAACACCGTCAGCAGGAGCAGCAGCGTCGGCAGCAGCCGCGTGAGGGCGGGACGCAGCGCGGCGGCGGAATCGGTCATGCATCGAGCATCGCGGGAGTGCGACCGCGGGGGGAGTTCCTGATGAGACGTGTATTGACAAGGCACCCCTCGCGGGCGGCAGCCGATCTAGCCTTCTCGTATGGACAATCGAGCCGAGGTCCGCGAGTTCCTGATGACGCGCCGCGCCCGCGTCACGCCCGACGCCGCCGGCATCGCCGCGGGACCGGGCCGCCGGGTCGCGGGGCTGCGCCGGGGCGAGGTGGCGATCCTGGCGGGCGTCAGCGTGGAGTACTACGCGAAGCTCGAGCGGGGCGCCATCGCCGGCGCCTCGGCGTCGGTGCTCGATGCCATCGCCCGCGCCCTGCAGCTCGACGACGCCGAGCGCTCGCACCTGCTGGACCTCGCACGCGCGGCCGACGGCATCCCCACCAGCGGTCGGCCGCGCCGTCGCGGCGGCCGTGCGGCGGCCGCACGGCCCAGCCTGCAGTGGGCGCTCGCGTCGATCACCGACGGGTCGCGTTCGTCCGCGACGCGCGTCAGAACCTCCTCGCCACCAACGAGCTGGGCCGGGCGTTCTACTCCCCCGTGATCGGCGACGGCGGGCGTGTGCCGAACCTCGCGCGCTTCCAGTTCCTCGATCCGGCCGCCCGGGAGTTCTACCCCGACTGGGAGCGGTTCGCCGAGATGTGCGTCGGGGTGATGCGGGCCGAGGCGGGCCGCGATCCGCACGACCCCGCCATGCAGGAACTCGTCGGCGAGCTGTCGACGCGCAGCGAGACCTTCCGCCGGCTCTGGGCGGCGCACGACGTCCGCACGCACGGCGCGGGCACGAAGCGGTTCCACCACCCGGTCGTCGGCGAGCTCACCCTCGCCTACGAGGAGCTCGCGCTCACCGCCGAGCCCGGCCACGTCATGCTCATCTACACCGCCGAGCCCGGCTCGCCCTCCGCCGAACGCCTGCGCCTGCTCGCCTCGTGGGCGGCGACGCACCCGCGACCCGACGAGACGGCGGCCGGCGTCGACCTGCTCGCGACCGAGGGCGCCTGAGAGGCGCCCCCGATCAACGTGCGGGCGACGACGTCCCGCATCGCCTGCGCGAGCGCGGGATTGTGCGCGGCGAGGTGGTCCGTGATGTTCTCGCGCACCTCCGCGGGCTTGTTCTGGCTGAGCTTCGCCCGGGCGTCGAACCGCGTGACGCGCAGGCGCAGCCCGACCGTGCCCTTCGCGATGCGGCGCGTGCCGGCCTCGTCCTCGCTCGAGGCTGCGGCCGTGCGGATGCCCCGCCTCGAAGTGGTCGGTCAGCCGCGAGAGCATGGCGTAGTTCGCCTCCTCGGTGAGGATCTCCGGCGTGCCGTACAGGTGCGCCGTGACGTGATTCCAGGTCGGGACGAGGTCGCCGGGCGCGTACCAGCTCGGCGAGACGTAGTCATGCGGCCCTTGGATGATCACGAGCATCTCGTGCCGGCCGAGCTCGTGCAGCTCGTCGTCGGGCCGGCCGAAGTGACTGAGCACGACGATGTCATCGGCCTCCTCGTCGAGGAGCACCGGGTAGTGGGAGGCGACCAGCCCGTCCGCCGTGTGCGAGACGAAGGTCGCCCACGGGTGGTGGCGGATGAGCTCCTTGACCTGCTCGGGGTCGGTCATGAGATAGCGCGGCGTGTGTCGCATCAGGGTTCCTTTCTGGTGAGGCGGGTGCGGACGGCAAGGCCCGCGCAGGCGATGACGGCGAGCCCGCCGAGGAGGCGTCGGCAGTCCGATCCGCTCGTGCAGGAAGAGGGCGGACCACAGGATGCCGAGCACGGGCTGGATCAGCTGCACCTGGCTGACCTGGGCGATCGGGCCGATCGCGAGCCCGCGGTACCAGGCGAAGAAGCCCAGGAACATGCTGACGACCGCAAGGTAGGCGAACGCCGCCCACTCGACCGGCGTGGCAGCGGGCGGCTCCTGGACGACGGCCACGATCGTCGCGACGATCATCAGCGGCGCGGCCAGCACGAGCGCCCACGACACCGTCTGCCACGCGCCGAGCTCGCGGGCGAGCAGCCCGCCCTCCGCGTAGCCCATGGCACAGAGCAGCACCGCCAGGAACAGCAGCAGGTCGGCCTCGTGCAGCTCTCCGAGACCGCCGTTCTGCAGCGAGGCGAAGGTCATCGCCGCGACGGCGCCGAGACCCGCGAACACCCAGAACGACACGGCCGGGCGCTCCTTGCCGCGCAGCACCGCCATCACCGCGGTCGCCGCGGGAAGGAGGCCGATCACGACGACGGCATGGTTGGCCGGCACCGACAGCAGCGCGTACGAGGTGAGGAGCGGGAAGCCCACGACGACGCCGGCCGCGACGACGGCCAGGCGCGCCCATTGGACGGCGTTCGGCCAGTGCTGTCGGGTGAGCGAGAGCGCGACGGCCGCGAGCGCCGCGGCGACGACAGCGCGGCCGGCTCCGATGAAGAGGGGCGACAGACCGCCGACCGCGACGCGGGTGAACGGCAGCGTGAACGAGAAGGCGACGATGCCGACGAGGCCCCATCCCAGGCCCGCGAACCGGGGTAGCACCGCCGGCATCCACGAGAGTAGCGCTACTCTGTTGTGTCATGAGTCAGGATAGCACCACGCGCATCGCGGTCGGTCTCCGCGCCTGGATCGCCGCCGCGCCCCCGGGCGCGCGGCTCCCCTCCAACCGGGCGCTGGTCGCCGAGTACTCGGCCAGCCCGGTGACCGTGCAGAAGGCCATGCGCACGCTCATCGACGCCGGACTCGTCGAGAGCCGGCCCGGCATCGGCACGTTCGTGCGGGCCGTGCGGTCGGCGCGGCCCGCCGACTACGGCTGGCAGTCGGGAGCGCTCGGCGCGCCGCCGGCACGGCTGTCGGCGCTCTCCTCGACCCAGCGGTCCGTCGCACCGGATGCGATCGGCCTGCACTCCGGGTACCCGGCATCCGATCTCCTGCCGGAGCGTGCGGTGCGCGCCGCGATCTCCCGCGCGGCGCGCTCGAGCGCGGCGATCACCCGCTCCCCCGTGACCGGCATGCCGGAGCTGCAGGAGTGGTTCGCCCACGAGCTGGCCGCGAGCGCTCCCGCCGGCGTCACACCGCCCGCCGCGCGAGACGTGCTGGTGATCTCGGGCAGCCAGAGCGGCCTGTCGTCGATCTTCCGCGCGGTCGTCGGGCCCGGGCAGCCGCTGCTCATCGAGTCGCCTACGTACTGGGGCGCCATGCTCGCGGCCGAGCAGGCGGGCGTCATCCTGGTTCCCGTCCCGACCGGCGCCGACGGCCCCGACCCCGACGAGGTCGACCGGGCGCTGGAGCGCACCGGCGCCCGCGCGTTCTACGCGCAGCCGACGTTCGCCAACCCGACCGGCGGCCAGTGGACGGCTGAGATCGCGGATGCCGTCCTCGAGGTCGTCCGCCGGCGAGGCGCGTTCCTCGTCGAGGACGACTGGGCGCACGATCTGGCGATCGACGCCGATCCCCGCCCCATCGCCGCACACGACGACGACGGCCACGTCATCTACCTGCGCTCGCTCACCAAGAGCGTGTCGCCGGCGCTGCGCGTGGCATCCGTCATCGCCCGCGGGCCGGCGCGCGAGCGCATCCTCACCGATCGCGCCGCCGAGTCGATGTACGTCAGCGGACTGCTGCAGGCGGCCGCGCTCGACGTCGTCACGCAGCCCGCGTGGCGCACCCACCTGAGGAGCCTGCGCCCGCAGCTGAGGGCGCGGCGCGACCTGCTGCGCGACAGCATGCGCGAGCACGCCCCGACCGCCCACATCGAGACGACGCCGAAGGGCGGCCTCAACCTCTGGGCGCGACTGCCGGACGGCACGGATGCCGCACGCGTCGTGCGCGAGGCCGAGGCGCGGGGGCTCATCATCGCCGCCGGAGACGAGTGGTTCCCCGCCGAGCCGTCCGGGCCGTACGTGCGCCTGAACTACTCGAGCGACGACCCGCGGCGATTCCCGGATGCCGCCCGCATCCTCGGCGAGGTGCTCGCGCAGGCCGCCGACTGAAGCGTTTTTGCGCTCCGATCAGCAATTCGCCCTGCCGCTCACGCGGAGCGCTCGCTACACTCCGACCATGCGCGTCTGGAACGGCTGCGGTCGATCCGGACCTTTCGAACGGAGCCGGGGCCCCATGATCGAGACGCAAACGAGCGGACGAGCACGACTGCGGATGTGGAACGCCGTCGTCGCGAGGGCACTCCTCGCTGCGGGCCTGGTGCTCTTCGGATGGGCACCGGCCGCCGCGGCCGCGGGCCCGGTGCCGCTGCTCCTCGCCGCCGACGATCTCGCGACCGGGGACCCCGCGCCGCCGGACGACTCTCCGGTGCCCGACGGACTGGATCAACCGGCACCGGTGCCGGACGACTCGGTCGTCGAGCAGCCGCCCACCGACCCCGGTGTCGTCACGAACGCCAACTCCGCGCTGATCGCCTGGATCGGCACGCCGGAGCAGCGCCCCGCCGACGCCGCCCTGGTCACGCTGCAGACGGCGCTGAACACCGTGCCCGCGGGCGGCACGGTGTCGATCGACCCCAACGACTACGCGTTCACCGGTGCACTCAGCGTCTCGCGCGCGGTGACGATCGACAGCGCGTCGGCGTCGATGCTGTACAGCCGCTTCACCGTCAGCGTCGGAGGGCTGACGCTCGCCGACGACGTCACGATCGGGGTCGCCTCCACCGGAGCGACCATCTCCGTGACCGGTTCGGGGGTCGAGCTCCATGACATCACGGTGCAGAACCCCAGCGCCGTCGCGCGGCCCACCGGCATCCAGCTCGGCGCCGGGGTCACCGGCATCGTGATCGAGGGCTTCACGATGGACGGAGGCGGCCAGGCATCGTCGTACGGGGTGAACCTCACCACCGGCTCCGCCACGATCACCGACCCCCAGATCACCGGCGTGGCCACCGGCGTCGTGGTGACCGCCGCGGCGACGACGACCGGCGTCGCGATCGTGGGCGGGCACATCACCGCCGCGACCTCGGGAGTCTCGCTCGGCACCTCCGCCGCGCCGCAGATCAGCGGCCTCGTGGTCACCGGCCCGGACGCCGTCGGCACCGGCATCGACCTCGCCAACTCCAGCGCCGCCGTCGTCGACGCGGTGCGCGTCGAGAACTTCTCCCGCGGCATCGGCCTCGCGACCGCGAACGCGGCGACCGGCCCCACCATCACGGACGCGGTGGTCGTCGGTGCGAGCCGTGAGGGCATCGCCCTCGGCACGACGGCCGGCCCGGTCGTGCTCCGGCCCGATATCACCGGCGCCTCCGTGAACCAGTCCACGGGGATCCTGGTGTTCAAGTCGAGCGGGGCGACCATCGATGCCGCCGAGATCACCGGGATGATGTACGGCATCACCACGCACTTCGACAACACCGGCGCGGGTCCCGTCATCACGTCTCCGGTGATCACGGCCTTCGGCGCGGTGACGCTCGGCTCGACGCAGGGCGCTCGCGTCACGGGGGCGGTGCTCGACGCGGGAGCATGGGGTGTTGCCGGAACCGGCATCAACCTCGTCAACGCCGGACGGGTGACGGTCGCGTCATCGACCGCGACCGGGTTCCTGTACGGGATCGGGGCGCAGTCATCGATGTCCGAGGCATCCGACCGCACCGACATCTCGATCAGCGACATCACCGTCGTCGGGGCGCCCGACGCTTCGAGCGGTGTGTACCTGCTCGGCGCGGTGAATCCGTCGATCTCCGACGTCGACGCCGACATCACCGGTGCGGCGCTCGTCATCCACCTGTCCCAGAACGTGCAGGCTCAGGACATCGTGGTGCACGGCCACGAGGGACCCACGCCGGTGACAGGATCGGCGATCCTGCGCGCCTACGGCTCGCAGGGCGTCCACGTCGACCGCGCCTCGATCGATCTCGGATCGTACGGCTTCTTCTACTCGGGGACCGACGGGGCGACGGTGACGAACGCCACGGTGGGCGGCGTTGTCGAACGCGCCCTCTACGGACGCAGCGTGAGCGGCCTCGAGGTCAGCGCCTCGTCGTTCACCGGCAATGCCGCCGTCGGCGCGTTCGTCACGACGACGCCCGAGGACGGGCTCAGCAGCGGGATATCGATCCACGACAACACCATGACGGCGAACGGCTCCGGCATCTCCGTGCTGCAAGGAACCAGTCAGGTGCAGATCGAGCGCAACACGGTCAGCGGACAACCCGATTTCGTCACCGCGGGCGGGGCGCACGACCTGCTCATCGCGGACAACACCGTCGACCAGGAAGCGGGAGCGACCGCGATCATCGTGGCACCGCTCTGGCCGGATGCCGCCCTCGCGGAGTCGTACTCCTCGTCGGGGATCGAGATCCGCGGCAACACGTTCGCCGGCAGCGGGACCTGGGTCTCGATCGGCACGTCCGACCCCGCCGACCCCGCCGCGGAGCGGCGGACGCTGCGCGACCCGGTGCTCGTCACCGGCAACGTCTTCCCCACCGCATCGACGGCCGTGCAGACGTACGCGAACGCGGTCGAGGGAACGGATGCCGCGGCATCCGTCGCCCGCGCTCTTCCGGTCGACGGCCCCATCGCCGTCGACGCACGTGACTACGATCAGCCCAACGACTGGGGATCGGCCTGCGATGCCACCGGGTATCTCGACGGCGAGCTGTACTACGACGGCGGCGGCGCGGCCGTGTACGAGCTGACCGATGCACCGGTGCTGTACCCGATGACGTGCCTCGACCTGTCGCTGACGCAGGACCCCACCTCGTCGCCCGGTGCGGCGGCCCGAGCGGGCGACCTCATCACGTGGACTCTGACTCCGCACAATGCCGGCCCGCGATCGGCTCCGGTCGGCTGGACGGTCACGCAGCTGCTGGAGCCGGGCTTCGAACTCGTGTCTTCGGATGGTGAGGGATACACCGTCGACGGCGCGACGGCCACGGGCGTCAGCGAGATCCCCGCCGGCGCCGACGGGCCCGTCCTTACTGTGACCGTTCGGGTCGTCGACGTGCCGGACGGCGTCACCGAGCTGCGCGATGTCGCCTACGTCTCACCTGCCCCGTCTGCCGACCTCGATGAGGACGGCTTCATCGACGACATCGTCGAGTCGGTCAGCCCACTCGCTGTGCCGACCATCGACACCGACACCGACGCCTCGGCGACCGACAACGACGCCCAGGGCGCCTGGACGGTGACGACCGACGACGGCGGCTCCACCGGCGGGGAGGCTCGACCGGTGGCGGAGGTTCGACCGGGGGCTTCCCGCGACGGGTGCCGATGTCGGCCCGAATCTGATCCTCGCTGCCCTGCTGGTCGGCGCAGGTGTTCTGGCGCTCGGCTTCCGCACCGCCCGCCGTCGCAGCTGACCACGGAGCGGCCGGGCGGCGCCGGCAACCGGTCGTTGAGCGAGCGAGGAACGAGCGAGACGAAACGCCCCGAGCCTCCGCAGAGCGCTCGAGCGCGTTTCGTCTCGCTTCGCTCGCTCAACGACCGCGATGAGCGGCATCCGTCGGGATCCGTGCTACTTCGTCACGGTCACCTTGAGCGGCGCGCTCACCGTCGTGCCGGCGGCGTTCGTGAACTCCACCGTGTAGGTGTACGTGCCCTTCGCCTTGCCGGTGACCGGCAGCGTCGCGCGCTGCGCGTCCGGCGAGGCGGCGGTCAGCGCACCCGGCTCCGACCTCCGCGCCGTTCTCGAGGAACCGGTACGAGGTGGCGTTCGTGCCCCACCACAGGTCGGCCGTGACGACGTACTTGCCGTCGCCGTCCTTGTTGTCGGCCGAGAGCACGGGCTTGCCCGGCGAGGCATCCGTCACCTTGACGGTGAGCGGCGCGGTCGCCGTCGTGCCCTTCGAGTTCACCAGCTCGCCGGTGAAGACGTAGGTGCCGTTCGGCGAGGCCCTCGATGTCGACGACGGCGCGCTGCGCGCCGGGCGTCATCATCGTGAGCGGCACCTTGGCGACGAGCTCGCCGTCGCGGTAGAGCTTGAACAGCGAGCCGTTCTCGCCCCACCACAGGTTCATCGTGACCTGGAAGGTGCCGTCCTTGAGGCCGGTGTCCCAGCCGTCGTTCGACGAGAGCGCCGCCTTGCCCGGAGCCGTCTTCGCACCGTCGTCGGAAGGGACCTCCGGCAGGGTGACGGATGCCGTCGCCGCCGACCGCTCGCCCTCACCGATCTCGTTCACGCCCGCGACCTCGTACGCGTGCGTCGTGCCGAGCTCCAGCGCCTTCACGGTGCAGGTCGTGCCGCTCGTCTCGCACACCGGGTCGGTGCCGCCCGCCTCGTACACGCGGTACCCGGTGAATCCGGGTCCGGTGAGGGCCGAGGCATCCCACGAGACCGTGATCGAGGTGTCGCCCGCCAGAGCCGCGGTCGCGTTCTGCGGCGCCCCCGGCAGCGTCTGGTCGGCGACCGCGAGCCACGAGATGACCGGCTTCTCGCTGCCGGCGCCCTCGTTGGTCACGAGGTAGTCGACGACGGCCGGGGCGGTCAGCGTGAAGGTGAGCGGAGCGGCGATCGGCGTGCTCGAGCCCGACAGCGGCACGGTGCCCTTCGCGAGCTCGGTTCCCGCGACCGACACCGTCTGGTACATCGCGCGGTTCACGCCCCACCACTCGGTGAACCCGCCGGTGAGGGTGTAGGTGCCCGCGTCGAGCGGCAGCCGGTAGACGAGCTTCGTCGTGTCCTGGTACAGACCCGTCGAGTACTTGTCGTTGATGTCGGTGGTGCCCTTCGTCTTCATGCCGTCGGCGACGTAGCCCCACTGGTCGGCGGCCGTCGAGACCTGGTCGACCTTGTCGTTGCGCAGCGCCACCGAGCCGGCGACCGCCGTGTACTGCGGCGAGGCCGCACCGCTCGTGCCCGCGTCGATGTAGTACACCAGCGCCGGAGGAACGATCTCGAAGCCCGCGACGACAGCCTGATCGGTGTCGGTCAGGCGACCGGTCACCGTGAGCTTGGCGTACTCGGCGCGCGGCTGCGCGGCGGATGCGGCATCCCACTCCACGGCCCGCTCGGTGCCCGCGACGACGACCGTCTCGGGCAGCTCGTCGTCGACGCCCAGGGCGCCCTGCACCCCGAGGTCGCGCGGCAGGCTCTGCACGTAGACCAGCGCGAGGCGGGCGTTGTAGCCGCTCGTGCCCGTCGTGCCGAACTCGAGGTCCACCACGGCGTCGGCATCGATCGTGAGCTTCTGCGCGACGGGCGTGGCCGAGCCCGTCGACACGGCGGTCTTGGTGGTCTCGGTGCCGGCGACCTTCACCTTGGAATAGACGTTGGTCGTCAGGCCCGCACGCGGCGCCTGCACGCCGACGATGTTGTACGAGCCCGCGGGCAGCGTCAGGTGGTAGGTGATCGGCTTGTTGAAGTCCGCGCCGACGTACGACGAGCCCCAGTCCTGCGGGTTGCCGGCGGCGAGCGTCGTCGCGGCGGTGGAGTAGCCCCACGTCTCGCCGGCCGCTGCGCCGTCCCACTTCTGGTCGCTCGTGTCGTTGAGCAGCTCCGGGAAGGATGCCGCGGCCGCGGCGTAGACCGATCCGTCCGGGGCACCCGAGGCGCCCGAGTCGATGAAGTACTCCAGGTCGGCCGGCACGACGAGCACCGTGGCGCTGAAGCGCTGGTACACCCCGGACGAGAGCTTCTCGGTCGAACGGCCGGTCGCGGCGAACGTGCCGAGCTCGGCCGTCGGTCTTGGCGGCGGCGACGGAGCCGAGGCTCCAGGTGACCTTCGCCTCGACGTGCCGGCGAGGGTGAGCTCGGCCGGCAGCGTGCGATCGGTCGAGGTGATCGACACCACGCCGAGGTTGATCACGTCGGCGCTGACGTCCTTGGGCGTCAGGCCGTCGGCCGCCGCGGCGAGCCGCGCGGCGAGCGCGGCCGCGCCCTCGGCGTCGAGGCCGTACGCCACCGGGTCGGAGACGGCGGACTCCGCGTCGGCGAGCACCGCCGCGAACACCGCCCACGTCTCGGCGCTGTACTCGCTCTCGTCGAGACCCTTCACGGTGTCGATCGCGGCGGCGAGCGCCGCCGGTGTCCACCGCGGCGGAGTCCGCGGTCGCCGTGATCACGCCCACCGCGTCGACGTTGATCGACGCGTCGTTCGCGGTCTTGATCACGACCGTGTGCGCGGCATCCTCGAGTCCGCGGAGCATGAACGTCGTCTTCTCGCTGCCCGCCGCGAACGTCGGGGCGGCCGCCGCGACGGTGACACCGTCGACGATGACGTCGAGGGTCGTCGCGCCGTTGTTCGTGCCGATGATGTCGAGGCCGGTGCCGGTGAACGAGTACGTCATCGCCGCGCCCTTGGCGGTGCTCTTCGACGCCGTCCGCTGCCACTCGAACATGCCCTGGCCGTTCACGTGGCTCCAGCTCGCATCGAATGGTCAGCACCGGGACGGAGCGGTCCGCCCAGCTGGTCTGGTGCATGCCGTCGATGATCGTCGCGTAGTACGGCGTGTAGCCGGGCACCGTCTCGACCTTCAGGTTGTCGAACTGCACGAAGTTGAAGCTCGAACCCAGCTGGATCCGGCCGGCGGCCTGCGGTGCGGCATCCGTGTACGTCGCGACCTGCACGCCGTTGACGAGCGCCGTGTAGACGTTGCCGGCGACCTTCACCGCGATGTTGTTCCAGACGCCCGCGCCGGTCTTGAAGGCGACGGCCGGGGTGCCGGCGACGCTGCCGCTCGACAGCGTGGCGCCGTAGCGCATGAACGTCCAGGCGCCCGCCGGGTCGACCCTCAGCTCGGCGGCCGAGACGCTCTGCCCGTTGGCCGTGCCGCCCTGCTCACGGGCGCCGATGGTCGCGTACTGCGACCCGGTCGCCTCGAAGAGCACGTCCGACGAGACGGTGTAGTTCGCCCAGCGCGCGTCGCCGATCGTGGTCTTGGGGTCGCCGGCGTTCCATGCGCCGCCGGCCATGCCGGGGCCGACCTGCTGGCGCAGCACGCGGTCGTGCGCGGCATCCTGCGTCGCGACCGACTCGAACGCGCCGTTCGTGTCGTTCGTGTAGCGCGGGGTCGCGCCGTAGTCCTCGCTCTGGGTCGTCGGCGTGCCGGCGGGCTTCGCCTCGGCGCCGCGGCTGCCGAGGAAGGTCTCGCCGGTGTCGACGAGCTGGCCCGTCGCCGGGTCGTAGCCCTTGATCGTGCCCTGCTTCGCTGTAGTCGAAGTCGTCGGCGTAGAGGACGGCGTCGTCGGTGACGCCGTTGACGTTGCCGCTCGCGTCGGTGTCGAGCACGTCGCGGCCGCCGTCGGCGTCGGTGTACTCCTTCGACGTCGGCAGCGAGCTGCCGTAGCCGTCCTTCGCGGTGAGCGCGCCGCCCGCGCCCGCGGTCGCGTGGTCGAGCGTCGTGAACGTGAGCGCCGACCACGGCTTGACCGTGACGGTGTACGCGCCGTCGGCGGCGGGGGTGAGCTCGCCGACCGGCTTCAGGTAGTTCGCGTCGTACGCCTGGCCGGCGTCGGCGGCGCGGGTCTCCCAGAGCTCGGCCGTCTGGTCGGACGCCGAGGTCGAGATCGCTCGGCGACGATGCGGTAGGTCTTCGTGAACTTGCTGTCGTTGATGATGACCGTCGAGAAGTCCGACGCGTCGGGCGCGGCGAGCGTCGTGTACGACGCCCCGCCCGCACGCGCGCCACTCGGCGGGTTGCCGGTGCCGAGCTCGCTCTTCGAGGCCTGCGGGATGGCCCGCCAGATGCCGGCGGTGTTGTCGGCGTTCTCCCACCCGAGCTTCGCGAACTGCGTGAACTGCTCGATCACGGCGAGGCCGCCGTCGTAGTACATCCAGCCCGACCACGGGTCGCGGGCGTTGACGAGCTCCTTCGACGAGTACTGGAACCCGTCGTAGAACGAGCCGATCGCCGGCTGGAAGATGTTCAGCGTCCGGCGCGAGGCGGAGAAGCCGGTCGTGACCCAGTTGCCCATCTCGAGCGCGCTGTTGGTGCCGCCGAACTGGGTGCCGAAGCCGCCCTGCTCGTCGCTGGCGTTGTTGTTCGGGACGGTCGGCCGAGCTCGAGAACGTCGACTGGCCCTCCGAGTTCCAGACCTCCTTGTCGAGCTGCTCGGCGATCTTCTTCATGTTGCCGGCGCTGTCATCGGCGCTGGAGTAGTGGAATCCGACGACGTCGACGGCGTCGCGCAGCGACGAGTCGGTGGCCGAGGTCATCGCGTTGCCGAACGACACCGGCGGCGTGCCGACGGTGTCGGCGGCGACGGTCTGGATCGCGTGGAAGAGGTTCTTCTCCTCCTCCGAGGCGAAGCCGTTGTTCGGGTCGGCGGCGCTGGCGCCCTCGTACCCGGCGGCGTCGTTCGCGACCCAGCCCGAGAAGGTCTTGTAGAGCGGGATGTTCGGGCTGCTGGTCTCGTTCGTGTCGGGGTTGATCGAGTCGACCATCACCCCGTACTCGCGGTACGCGGCCAGCACGGTGTTCTTGAACCAGATGTACTGGTCGGCGTCGTTCGCGACCCACGCCGGGCGGTTCCAGCGCAGGAGGCTGAGGTGCACGTCGCCGTGGGCGACGAGCTGCGCGTCGGCGGCGAGCTGGAAGCCCGGCTCGCGCTGCACGTTGGGGTACTCGTCGCGCGTGCGCATGGTCGACGCGTTCGGGCCGGTCGACGTGTTGCGGTCGTTGCCCATCTCGATCTTGACCGTGTTCATGATCGGGTGGTCGCCGCCGAACAGCGTCTCGATCAGCTCCCAGTACTTGTCGGGATGCTGCGACTTGTAGTCGAGCAGGAGCGCGCTCGTCGAGTTCGCCGACAGCACGCCGAAGCCCTTGAACGTGAGCCCGTTCTTGTTCTGCGCTGCCGCGGCGACGTCGGCGCCGTTGACGTTCACGACGACCGGATCGGTCACCGCCGCCTGCGCCATGGTCGGCACCGCGAGCGGGGCTGCGATCACCGCCGCCGTCACCGCGGCCGCCACCGCGATCCTCGTCCTGCGCGTTGGGCTTCTGGGCGTCCTTCGGACGAGGTGTCCCTGCCTGCGACATCGCAGTCTCCGTTCCCTGGGGCTTCTCACGTGCGCTCGCGAACCCGGAGCCGGCTTCGACGCACGAATGGGGCACGACTGCGTGCCCGCAGCGAGATCCTCCATCGAGAGCGACGGATGCCGGAAGTCAATCGAACAGACTCGTTCATCGCTTGAACCGAATCGCACACAGTTGTACGCTGAGCCGATCATGGAGCCGCCCACCGACCCGCCTGCCTTCGGCCTCTCGCGCCGCGAGCACATCCTCGACGAACTGCGCCGCACCGGCTCGGTCCGGGTCACCGACCTCGCGCGCGAGCTGCGGCGTGTCGGAGCTCACGATCCGCCGCGACATCGGCCACCTCGCCGACCGCGGCCTCGTGACCCGGGTCCACGGCGGCGCGACGCTGCGCAGCCGGCTCGACACGACGGTGCCCGCGTCGTCCGCCGGCGCGCCGATCCGGTTCCGGGTGGGCATGGTGGTGCCGTCGCTCAGCTACTACTGGCCGCACATCATCATCGGCGCGCGCGCTGCCGCCACGGAGCTCGGCGTCCAGCTCATCCTCCGCGGAGCGAGCTACTCGGTCGACGATCAGCGCCGCCAGATCTCGTCGCTCGTCGAATCGGGGAGCCTGCACGGACTCATCGTGGCGCCCGAGACGCTCGGAGCCGACGGACGGGCGCTGCTGCACTGGCTCGAAGCGCTGCCGATCCCCGTGGTGCTCGCCGAGCGGCGCGTGCCGTCCGCCCTCGCCCTCACGAAGCTCGAGTGGGTCACCACCGACCACGTCTTCGGCGGCTCGCTGGCCGCCGACCACCTGGCCTCGCTCGGACACCGGCGCGTCGGCATCCTGACGTCCGCCGGCTCCCCCACCTCGTGGCAGCTGCGTCGCGGATGGGACCGCGCCGTGGAGGCGCTCGGCCTCGAGTGCCTCGTCGACGTCGATGCGACGCTCGACGCCCTCGACGGCGTCGCGCGCGAGGGGCTCATCGCCGACCTTCTCGGACGCTGCCGCGAGACCGCGACCACCGCGCTGCTGATCCACAACGACCCCCAGGCGGTGCTGCTGGAGCAGTACGCCCGCGACCACGGCTGGTCGATCCCCGACGACCTCGCGATCGTCGCGTACGACGACGAGGTGGCGGAGAGCGCCGAACCCGCGATCACGGCGCTCCGCCCGCCCAAGCAGCACGTCGGCCGACTCGCCGTGGAGACGATGGTCGCGCGGCTGAGCGAGGGCGGCCGGCGTCCGGTGCAGCGCGTGCACCTGCTGCCCGAGCTGCTGCCCCGCGACTCGACGGTGCGCAGGGCCACCTGAGCGCAGACAATTTGCACAGAGGCCATTAGAGTGCAAAACTGCATGATGTGACAGATAGTGCAGATGGACTCCGCGAGCGCCGCCGCTCCGAGACCACGCGAACCCTCATCCGCGCCGCCCGTCGCTTCACCGCCGAGCGCGGTCTCGCCGGGTTCACCGTCGAGGACCTCTGCGCCGAGGCCGCGGTGTCGCGCCGCACCTTCTTCAACTACTTCGCCTCGAAGGACGACGCGGTGCTGGGCGTCCCTCTCGAGCGATCGGATGCCGCCGCCATCGCCCGCTTCCTCGCCCGCGGCTCCGACGGGCCCGGGCTCTCGCCCAACCTGCTCACCGAGCTCGCCCTGCTCGCCGAGGAGCGCTGGCGCGCCCTCGACATCGCGCCCGACACGGTGCACGACCTGTTCCGGGCCGTCGAGAAGGAGCCCCGCCTGCTCGCCCGCATGCTCGAGCTCGGCGCCGAGGGCGAGCAGTTCGACGCGCGGCTGATCGAGCAGCGCGAGAACCTGCCGTCCGGCGATCTGCGCGCGCAGGTCGCCTCCCACCTCGTCGGCGCGCTGGTGCGCTCGGCGGCCGGCGAGTTCCTGAAGCCCGGCAACGACGACACCTTCATCGAGATCTTCGAGAGGCGCGTCGCCGCGGCACGCAGCCTCTTCGCCACACAGAACGCACTGATGGGAACCCCCGAATGACCACCGCCACGATCCCCACCGCCAAGCCCGGTGGCGACGCGCCCTTCCTGCTGACGCAGCGCCGCATCTGGATCATCTTCTCCGCCCTGATCGCGGGCATGCTGCTGTCGAGCCTCGACCAGACGATCGTCTCGACCGCGATGCCCACGATCGTCGGCGAGCTGGGCGGCGTCTCGCACCAGGTGTGGATCACGACCGCGTACATCCTCGCGACGACGATCGTCATGCCGATCTACGGCAAGTTCGGCGACGTGCTCGGCCGGCGCCGGCTGTTCATGGTGGCGATCGCGATCTTCACGCTCGCGTCGGTGGGCTGCGCCTTCGCGACCGACTTCTGGATGTTCGTCGTCTTCCGCGCCATCCAGGGCCTCGGCGGCGGCGGGCTCATGATCCTGTCGCAGGCGATCATCGCCGACATCGTGCCGGCCGACCAGCGCGGCAAGTACCTCGGCCCGCTCGGCGGCATCTTCGGCCTGGCGGCCGTCGCCGGCCCGCTGCTCGGCGGCTTCTTCGTCGACCACCTCACCTGGCAGTGGGCGTTCTACATCAACATCCCGGTCGGCATCGCCGCGTTCTTCGTCGCCGTGTTCGCGCTGAAGCTGCCCGAACAAGAAGGCCGAGAAGCCGATCGACTGGCTCGGCGTGCTGTTCCTGACGGCAGCGACGACCTGCCTCATCTTCTTCACCGACTTCGGCGGCTCGGCCGACTTCGGCTGGGACTCGACCGCGACGTGGGCGTGGGGCGCCGGACTCGTCGCCTCGGCGGGCCTGTTCATCTTCACCGAGTCGCGTGCGGCCGACCCGATCATGCCGCTGTCGATGTTCCGCAACCCGATCTTCGTCAACGCGACCGCGATCGGCATGGCGATCGGCATCGGCATGTTCGCGGCGCTCGGCTTCGTGCCGACGTTCCTGCAGATGTCGTCGGGCACGTCGGCTGCGGCATCCGGTCTTCTCATGCTGCCGATGATGGTCGGCGTCATGGGCACGTCGATCGCCTCGGGGCTGCTGATCACGAAGACGGGCAAGTACAAGATCTTCCCGATCGTCGGCACGATCATCGTCGGCGTCGCCATGGTCCTGATGACCACCCTCACCGCGTCGACGCCGATCTGGCTGATCTGCACCTACCTGTTCCTCTTCGGCGTCGGCCTCGGCTGCATCATGCAGGTCGTCGTGCTCGTCGTCCAGAACGCCGTGCCCGCTTCCGACCTCGGCACCGCGACCTCGACGAACAACTACTTCCGCGAGGTCGGCGCCGCGCTCGGCATCGCCGTGTTCGGCACGCTGTTCACCACGCGCCTCACCGAGAACCTGACGAAGGTGTTCACGGATGCCGGAGCCAGCCCCGAGCAGGCCGGCGAGGCGACCTCGACCATCGACCCGTCGGTGCTGAACACGCTGCCCGACGCCGTGCGCACCGGGGTCGTCGACGCCTACGCCGACGCCCTCGCGCCGGTGTTCTGGTACCTCGTGCCGTTCATCGCCGTCGCCCTCGTCCTGGCGCTCTTCCTCAAGGAGATCCCGCTGTCGGACGTCGCCGGGCTCGTCGCCCGCGGCGAGGCGATCGGCGGCGAGGAGGCCGAGCGCCTGGAAGCCGAGCAGCGCGGGGCGGTCGAGCAGGGCGACGCGAGCGACGGACCGCGGCGGTCGACGGCCGCGGCAGCGGGAGCGCGCCGGCCGATAGTCGGGACGGGAGGGCGGCTCAGGCGCCGAAGCGGCGCTGCATCTCGGCATAACCGAGGGCGCCGTCGAGGAAGCCGAGCGTGCCGGACTCCTTCAGTTCGCGTCCGGCGCGCTCGACGAGGCTGAGCGCGGCGCGGGCGATGCTGCCGCCCACGCTCACCCGTGACACCCCGAGCCCGAACAGCGTGTGTGCCGGGATGACGTTCGAGGCGAGCCCGGCGACGACGTTGAGGGGTGCGGGGATGGCATCCGCGAGGCGTCGGATGGTCTCCTCGTCGTTCACTCCCGGCACGAAGATGCAGTCCGCGCCGGCGCTGACGTACCGGCGAGCGCGCTCGACGGTCTCGTCGAACGGGTCGCCGTCGATACCGCCGAGGTAGGTGTCGGTCCGGGCGTTCAGCACGAAGGTGCCGATCGGCGCCGCGGCCCGCGCCGCGGCCAGCCTGTCGACCGCCTCCTCGAGGCCGAAGAGCCGGCCGTCCTGCGCGTCCTCGATGTTCGCCCCCGCGATGCCCAGCCCCGCCGCCCGCGCCACGGTGCGGCCGACTTCGGCCGGCGAGTCGCCGTAGCCCGCCTCGAGGTCGGCGCTGACCGGCACGCCCACCGCGGCGACGATCTCGGCGACGCGCTCGAACATGGTGTCGGGATCCAGCGCATTGCCGTCGGGGACACCGCACGCCCAGGCGATTCCCGCACTCGTGGTCGCGATCGCGGGGAACCCCACCTGCTCGAGGATGCGGGCCGACCCCGCATCCCACGCGTTGGGGATGATGAACCCGGGGCCGGCGTGCAGGACGAGCAGCGAGGTGGCCCGGCTCGTGAACCTGAGGTCGTCCATGGCGTCTCCCATCCTGGGGTGCCGGGCCTCACGACGGCGAGAGGCCACCCCCGTTCAGGCACCGTATCAGCGGGAGTGTCAGGCCCGGCTCCGGCGGAGCGATCCGCATCATGACGCCCGGCGAAGCTCCGCGGCGTCGAGGTGGCGGCGAGCGGCGGCGATCGCAAGGCGGGCGTGCTCCTTCCCGCCGACCTGCGCCACGAGCGTCGCTCGCGGAATCTCGAGCGCGAACGGGAGACCCGTGGGGAGGGCATCGAGGATGCCGAGCATGTCGATGCCCCCCTCGCCCGGGAAGAGCCGCTCGAAGCGCGCGGTGTGGATCAGACCGGCGGTGGTCTCGGGGATCTCCGCGGGCGCGTCGCACACGTGCACGTAGTGGAACCACTCGGGGGAAGCTGTCGCAGATCCTCCACGCTCGACCGTGAGCGGGCGAAGTGCAGCAGATCGATGAGTAGGCCAGCGTTCGGCTGATCCGCCGCTCGGAGCACCCGCGTCGCTTCCCCGAGGTCAGGCGTCTCCGTCCATGACGGGAACTCGAGGTCGATCGTGAGGCCGAGAGGAAGAGCCAGCTGACAGAGCTCCGAGAAGCGGTCCGTCTTGCGGGCGAAGTCCGAGTCGGGCAGCTGGGCGATGACGTGGCGCGCTCCGAGTTCCGCACCGGCCTCGAGGAACCGCAGGTAGTCGCGCGGGCTGTCGCCCGAGGTGATGCGCGCCAGTTCGATGTCGAGCACCTCGACCCCGGTCGCCGCGAGATGCGTCTTCGTCCGGCGCATCAGCGCCGGGTCGTACGCCAGCGGGTAGTGAGGCTCCTGCGGGGTGACCTTGGTCATGCGCAGGCCGACGTAGCGGTAGCCGGCGGCGGCCGCGGCATCCACCAGTTCCGGCGGCGACAGGCTCAGCGCCGTGAGGTGGGCCAGCGAGTAGTCGTGGCGGTGCCCGACGGGCGACTCGGCCGGGTCGCTCGCCAGTGTGCGCATGCGCTGCCGGCGATGCGCGGCCATGCGCAGCGCGACACTGCGCGGGTCGCCGAAGCCGTCGTAGCCGTGGATCCGCTGCACCACCTGGAAGAAGACCCGCGAGCCGAGCATCTCCGTGAAGAAGTGCAGGAACTCCCCCTGCCCGTCGCGGTCGTAGAGGATCGAGTTCTCGCGCAGCGCCGCGACGAACTCGGCGGGCAGCGCGAGCCGCGCTTCGAGGTCGTCGTAGTAGTTCGCGGGCATCTCGAGGATGGGCGCCCGGCGCTCGCGCACCGCCCGCGCGCAGGCGATCGCGTCATCGGTGGCGAAGGCGACCAGCTGCGGGCTCGTGACACCCGGCGACCAGTCGCCTCGCCGCAGCGGGTTGGTGCTGAGAGCGACGCGGACGCAGCCGTCGGGACCGCTGGCGGACCACGTCCGGATCAGGCCGAAGGGTGCGGTGATCTCGGTCAGCGGCCGGGGGACGAGGCCGAGCACGGAGTGGAAGAAGAGCGCGGACTGATCGAAGTCGTCGATCGACTCGGTGACCGATACGTGGTCGATTCGGGTCAGGAGCGGCGACGCGTCAGTCCCGGCGTCGGTCGCGGCCCCCGCAGCCCCGGTCGGGGCGAAATCGTCGATCCACGGCGTGCCCCCCGTGGCGTCGCAGAAGAACAGCGCGGTGCCGTCCGGCGTCGCCACCGACGCGAGATCGGTCTCGTCCGGCGCTCGGCGACGGGCGAGCTTCGGCGCCAGCAGGCTCTCGGCCCGCCGCATCGACGCGGCGGCATCGGCCGTCTGCACCGCCAGGGCGCAGATCGCGGCAGTGGCGGGGTCGATCGATCGCTCCGGAGCGGCGTTGAGGAGCACCCGGGCGTCGCCCTGCTGCCACAGCTGCACCGGCTTGGAGCGGTGCTGCCCGACGTGCGCGAAGCCGAGGCCGGCGAGGGCCCGCGAGACGAGCGGCCCCGAGACCTCGTCCACCGCGAGCTCGGCGAACGCGAAGCCCTCCAGTCGCGGAGCCGGAGGCAGCTCGCCACCGGCGAGCGGAGCGGGCGCATCGTCGGGGTTGCGCGCGGCCACCGCCTCGGTCAGCGCCCGCATCGAGCGCATCGCGTCGATGGCGGCGTGCCGCGGATCCTCCTGCTGATAGATGTCGTTGAAGACCTCGATCGCAAGGGGCCCGGAGTAGCCCATCGACAGCAGACGGCCGAGGAACCCGGCGATATCGAGGGCTCCCTGGCCGGGGAACATCCGGTAGTGGAGGCTCCACTCCCGCACGTCCATGTCGAGGCGGGGGGCGTCGGCCAGCTGGACGTGGAAGACCTTGTCGGCGGTCACCCGCGACACCGCTTCGGCGTCGTTGTCGGCCGAGAGCACGTGGAAGCTGTCGAGACAGAGCCCGAGTGCGGGGTGGTCGACCTGCTCGATGAGACGCCACGCGTGCTCGTACGTGCGAATCCGGCCCCACGGCACAGCCTCGTACGCCAGGCGTACGCCGCTCTGCGCGGCCCGGTCGGCCAAAGCGTGCAGCTGCTCCGCCGTCAGACCGTCGTCATCGACACCGTCGTCCGTCCTCGACGAGCAGCACACCAGCACGCCGGCCCCGAGTTCGGAGAGCAGCTCGAACTTGCGCTCGGCGCGGCGGAGGGCAGCGCCGAAGCGGTCCGGCGGCACCGTCTCGACGTGGAACGGCTGATAGACCTCGATGGAGAGGCCGAGGTCCGCGGCCTCCCTGGCCACCCTCCCGGGAGACCACGTCGACATGATGAGGTCGTACTCGAGCATCTCGATACCCGCGAACCCGGCCGCGGCCGCGGCACGGAGCTTGTCCTCGAGCGTGCCCGACAGGCACACCGTCGAGATCGACACGTCCAGCACGCGCTGTGCCGGGCTCATGATCGACGTGCGGTGTACATCATCGGACCGCCTCACGAATCGGTTCGTCGCCGAGGGCGACGGCTCAGGGGATGGCGACGTGCTCCACGGTCTCGCCGGGCGCGTAGATGTCGAGGATGTTCCAGTGCCCCGTGGTGGGCGTCGGCACGTTGACCATCGACACGTCGATCACGACGGGCGCTCGAGCGCGATCGCCCGCTCGAGCGCGGGCTTGAACTCCGCCGCGGACTCGACCTTGATGCCGGTGACCCCATAGGCCTCGGCGATCGCGGCGAAGTCGGTGTACAGCGGGTCGTCGGCGTTGCCGAACACCGTGCCGTAGGTCGTGTCGAACGCCGCCTTCTCGAGGCCGGCGATCGTGCCGAAGGCGTTGTTGTTCATCACGACCCAGACCACCGCGACGCCCTGCTCGCGGGCGGTCGAGAGCACCGCCGGGTTCTGCCCGAAGCCGCCGTCGCCCACGAGCGAGACCACGACGCGGTCGGGGCAGGCGATCTTGGCGCCGACCGCGGCGGGCCCGCCGAAGCCCATGGTCGCGAAGCCCCCGGGCGTCAGGAACGTGCCGGGGGTGAGGATGTCGAACTGCTGGCCGACGCCGTTCTTGTTCCATCCGACATCCGTGGTGATGATCGCGTCCGCCGGCAGCACCTCCCGCGTCTCGGAGAGGATCCGCTCGGGACGCATCGGCCACGCATCGGATGCCTGGGCCTCGGCGTTCTGGAGCTTCAGCGTCGCGCGGTTCGCCGCGATCTGCGCCAGCAGCTCGGTGCGGCGCACGCCGTCGGGAGCCAGGCGGCGGGCCACCCGCACCAGCATCGCCAGCGCCGACTTGAGATCGGCCAGCGCGCCGATCTCGAGCGGGTAGTTGCGGCCCAGCTCCGCGGGATCGATGTCGATCTGCATGAGCTTCGTGCGCCGGGATGTCGAAGGTGTACTCGGCGTACCAGGAGCTGGAGTCGGCCTCGGCGAACCGCGTGCCGAGCGCGAGGATCCAGTCCGCCGTCCGGGTGGTCTCGTTGGTGAACGCGGTGCCCCAGAACCCCGTCATCCCGAGCACCAGCGGGCTGTCGTCGGGCACCGCGCCCTTGCCCATCAGGCTGTGGGCGACGGGGAGCGAGAGCAGCTCGGCGAATTCGGCGAGCTCGGGTGCCGCGTCGGCGGCGACGATGCCGCCACCGACGTAGAGCACCGGGCGCTCGGCATCCAGGAGGTTCTGCACGATCTGCTCGGCGACCGCCTCGTCGAGGCCCGGCTTCACGAGCGCGCGGGTGTTGGCGATCACCCTGTCGAACAGGGCGACGTCGACCTCGGCCGAGAAGACGTCCATCGGCACATCGACGAGCACGGGTCCGGGGCGGCCGCTCTCGGCGAGCGTGAAGGCCTTGTCGAGCACCTCGGCGATCAGGTGCGGCTGATCGACGCGCCACGCCCGCTTCACGAACGGCCGGTAGATCTCGTACTGGGCGGCATCGGCGTGGAGGTTGATCTCCTGGTGCGGGTGCTTGCCGAAGTAGTGGGTCGGGATGTCGCCGGCGATCACGACCATCGGGATCGAGTCGAGGGCCGCGTTCGCGACCCCGGTCGTGGCGTTCGTCAGACCCGGACCGAGGTGCGTCAGCACGACGCCGGTCCGCTTGGCCGCCCGCGCGTAGCCGTCGGCCGCGTGCGCGGCGATCTGCTCGTGCCGCACGTTCACGAAGGAGATCTGCTCGCTCTTCTCGAGCGCGGCCAGCAGCGCGATGTTCGTGTGTCCGCAGAGCCCGAAGACGTGCTCGACATCGCGTGCTTCCAGGTAGCGAACGATCTGGTTCGAAACCAGGTCTTTCATGACGTGCTCCTTCTCTCGTCGCCGGCGTGCGGGACCGACCGGCGCGCCGGGCCCGTGTAGGTGTATCCGATGGACTTGGGCAGCGGGCCCTTGATGCGTCCGCCCTGGGCCATCTGCTCGCTGGCGTGCGCGAGGATGCCGACCGAGCGCGCGAGGATGAACACGCCGCGCCCGAGCTCGGGGGTGAAGCCGAGCTCGCAGTAGATGACGGCGGTGACTCCGTCGATGTTCATCGGGATGGGCCGGGGCTTGCCGGCGCCGATGGCCTCCTCGACGGCGCGCCCGATCGTCGCGAAGCGCCCGCTCACCGTGCCGTCCGCCGCGGCGGCGTCGACCAGCGACAGCAGCCGCGGCGTGCGCGGGTCGAGCGGATGGAACCGGTGCCCGAATCCGGGGATGTAGGTGACGCCCGCATCCGCGCCGGCGCTGCAGGACGAGGCGGACGGCGTCCTCGAGGTCATGCGCCCGCTCGACCTCGGCGTCGATCTCGAGGTACAGCTCCATGCACTGCTGTCCCGGGCCGCCGTGGATGTCGTCGAGCACGTTGATCGCCGAGGCCATCGCGCCGTTGATCGGCACGCCGCACGTCGTCGCCATCCGCGCGATCGCGATCGAGGGGGCCTGCGGCCCGTGGTCGACGGACGCCACCAGGGCCGCCTCCAGCAGCGCCGCCTCCGCCCGCGACGGCAGCTCGCCGCGCAGCATGAGCCAGATCGTCTCGACGAAGCCGACGTTGCCGATGAGCTGCTCGATCGGGTAGCCGCGCAGCGCGATCTCTCCGGGATGGATGTCGATGATGTCGGTCTCCACCACCGCCGCGCCTCGTCGACGAGCTCCTCGGCGGACATCCCGCTCTCGGCGGCGCGGTCTTCGGGGCGCTCATCGCCGCGGCCACCGCGGCGTCGGCCGACTCGAGGGCGGCATCGTAGAAGTCGCCGAACAGCTCCTCGTCCGAGGGCCGGTCCTCGGCGATGGTGCGCGAGACCCACGTCGTGTTCAGGTAGTGACGGAGCGAGACGTTCTCGGAGGTGATGTTGCCGCCCCACGTGCCGCATCCCATCGACGAGGTCATCGGCATCCCGTTGGTGAACGAGCCGGCGTTCGCCTTCGAGTTGGGCTGCCGCACCATGATGCGCGAGACGGGCATGTGCCGTGCGAAGTAGTCGATGTGCGCGTCGTCGGTCGAGGCGATGCCGCACGAGTGGCCCTTGCCGCCGATCTCGTAGAGCCGCTTGGCGAGCTCGACGCCGTCCTCGAAGCCGCCCTCGTACGCGTGGACCGCCATCAGCGTGGTCAGCTTCTCCTTGCAGAACTGCCGGTCCTCGGCGATGCCGTCGCCCTCGACGACGATGAAGCGCTCGGTCGGACGGGATGTCGAATCCCGCGGCCCGCGCGAGCTGCTGAGGCGAGATCGCCACCGTGTCGGCGAGCCGGTGCCCCTCGGCATCCCACATCACCGCCTGCAGCGCGGCGCGCTCCCCGGCGGTCGCCAGATACCCGCCCACGGCCTGGAGCGCCTCGAGCATCTCGCGGTAGCGGGCGGCGGGCACCAGCACGTTGCCGTCGGCCGAACAGCCCGAGCCGAAGTCCGAGGTCTTCGAGAGCATGCAGTTGCGAGCGGTCTCGCGGAGGTCGGCGGTCTCGTCGACGAACTCGGTCGCGTTGCCCGCACCCACGCCGTACGCCGGGGTTCCGGAGCTGTACGCCGCGCGGACCAGCCCCTGGCCGCCGGTGGCGATGACGAGGTCGGAGCGGCGCATGATCTCCTGCGATGCCGCGAGGCTCGGCAGCGTGATGCACTGCAGGATGTCGGCGGGAGCGCCCTCCGCCTCGAGCGCCTCGCGCATCAGCCGGACCGTCTCGAACGTCGTGTGCTTCGAACGCGGGTGCGGCGAGAACACCACGACGTCGCGCGCCTTGATCGCGTAGATCGCGTTGCCGGCGGGCGTGAGGTCGGGGTTCGTCGTGGGGACGACGCAGCCGATGACGCCGACCGGCTTGCCGTACTTGACGAGCCCCTTCTCGCGGTCCTCCTCGATGACGCCCACCGAGGGGCTGCGCAGCGCGTCGCGCAGGACGCCGCGGATCTTCATCCGCTTGTTCATGCGGCTGTCGAAGTCGCCGAGGCCGGACTCCTCGATGCCCATCTCGACCAGGCGGTGGAACGACGAGCGGTTGGCGACCGCCCAGGCGACGGCCCGGATCAGGCGGTCGACGCGCTCCTGGTCGTAGGTCTCGATGACGGCGAGCGCCGCTCGCGCGCGTTCGAAGACCTCGTCGAGCTCCGCCTGCTGCTCAGGCGACAGGGGTGAGGGTGCTGAAGCGGCCATGACAACTCCGTCCATGGGCATTGATGCCGACGCCGCATGCTACGCAGACGGCACGCGCCGCAGACAACGCGTGTCCCACTGGGCAGAAAGGCCCCGGATGCGGATGCCTCGCACCCGGGGTCCGAGCGGTGGTTGTACCACTCGATGGGTCGCACGGTTGCCGCCTCCTCGGCCCGGGGTTAGCGTCCGAGCGCTGGCCGGTGCCGCCGATCCCCCAGGGTCGGCAGCCGGACGGCATTCCCCACAGGGGCGCCGGCGGGCATGCGCCACCCGGCGCCGGATCGAAGACGATCAAGGAGCAAGGGATGCGCAAACGACTGACCACGAGGGTGGCGGCTGCAGGGATCGGGGCACTGGTGGCAGTGCTCGCGGTCGCGGCCTCACCCGCCTACGGCATGACCAGACCGGCCGAGCCGGTCCCGCCGGCAGGGCTGACAGGTCTCGAACCCACCGGTGCCGACATGCCGACGGTCGGGGGCAACCTCGGCAACCAGCACTACTCCGGCCTCACGCAGATCACGCGCGAGAACCTCGAGGAGCTCGCGCCGACCTGGCGCACGCACGTGTCGGCGGTCGCGCCGGCCACCGACGACACCGGGCAGCAGACCACCCCGATCGTCGTCGACGGGGTCATCTATCTCGACACCCCGAGCGGCGGGGTGATCGCCGTCGACGGCGCGACCGGCGACCCCGTCTGGAAGTGGGAGAACACCGTCTACGGGCTGTCGGGCACGCGCCGCGGCGTCTCGGCCGGCGACGGCAAGATCTTCACGCTGGCGGGCGGCAACCGCGTCGTCGCGCTGGATCAGGCCACAGGCGCGGAGGTGTGGGCCGTGCAGCCGACCGGCGCCGACCGGTGAGGATCTCGGACGCGTCGGCAAGGTCGCGACCGTCTACTACGACGGGATCGTCTACGCGCACGCTGCGGACGGCGACCGCGGGGCCGTGGTCGCGCTGGACGCGAGCGACGGATCGTACCTCTGGCACTTCTTCGGCGGGCCGCCGCGCGGCCAGCAGTACACCGGCGTCGACGGCATCACGTTCGACCCGTCCGAGACGTGGGGGCCGGTGCTCCCGGACGGCACCGACTGCTCGGAAGAGGGCGGCGCGACATCCTGGATGCACGGGCGCGGTCGACCCCGAGCTGGGCATGTACTACATGACCTTCGGCAACGCCCGCAGCTGCAACGACGTCGCAGGACGGGTCGCTCCGGCCGGGTGACAACCTGTTCTCGAGCACGATCGTGGCGGTGGATGCCGCAACCGGCGCCTACAAGTGGCACTACCAGTCGATCCATCACGACGTGTGGGACATGGACAACGTCCACCCGCCGACACTGGCCGACATCATGGTCGACGGCGAGGAGCGGAAGGTCGTCTTCTACGGCAGCAAGTCGGGCCACCAGTTCGTGCTGGATCGCACCGACGGCGAGCCGGTGCTGCCGGTGACCGAGAAGCCGATGATCACGGACTCGCGGCAGAGTCACTCGGCGACCCAGCCGTTCCCCGCCACCCGGCTGCTGCCGGAGTGCGTGGTCTGGGAGAAGCTGGATCCGGCGAACATCCCCGGCGATCCGTGGCGTGCGCGTGCCCAACTACAACGGCTACCAGCCGGATGCCGAGGGCAACCTCGTCTTCAACCCCGACAGCTACGTCGCGGCCGACGAGCCCTTCCTGACGTATCCCGAGGGCTATCCGTCCGACCACCGTCTGGGCTGCATGTACGACCCGCAGTGGGACGCGCCGATCCTGTCGACCACCAGCCAGAACGGCGGTGGCGACTGGTCGAACCACTCGTACAGCCACAGCACGAACCTCGTCTACTTCCCCTACGGCACCAACCCGGTCGCGCACTACAACGGCGCCTCGGCCAACGGACTGCGCGCCATCGGGCAGTACCAGACCGGCGGCATCCTGGCGTACGACGCGTCGACGGGTGAGGTCGCGTGGCAGAACCATCTCGGCACGGACATGTCGCACGGTCAGGGACCCCTGACCACGGCATCCGATCTGCTGTTCGTCGGCCAGATCGACGGCAGGGTGCTGGCGATGGACGCCGCCACGGGCGACGTGCTCTGGGACTTCCAGACGGGGTCCGGCATCGCCGCGGCGCCGGTCACCTACGAGGTCGACGGCGAGCAGTACGTCGCCGTGTTCGCGGCGGGCTCGACCAACCCCTACGGCGGATCGGTGACGCAGGGCGACTCGCTCTGGGCCTTCAAGCTCGGCGGCGAGTACACGACGGAGTCCGGAAGCCAGGAGGGGCCCGACACGGCGCCGCTGACCATCCGCCGGCCCGTGGGCGGCGCTGCCGTCGAGGGCTCGACGGTGGGCAACACCGTGCTGCTGGCGCGGTCGAGCCGCACGGCGGACACGGCTGCGGCACGAGACAGCGTGTCGACGAACGGCATGCAGCCGACCCACCTGCGGGTCCCGGTCGGCACGACCGTGACCTTCCGCAACCCCGGGGCCGAGACGTTCCCGAACTTCCCCAACCAGAAGCCGCACTGCGCGACGCAGTTCTTCGAGGGCGAGTTCAACGCGAAGCTGCAGCCCGGAGAGACCTACCAGCACACGTTCGACCGTGCCGGTGAGTACTTCTTCAACGACTGCACCGACCCGCGCCCGACCGGCAAGATCGAGGTGTACCTCGTGCCGCAGGATCAGCCCGGTGCGCTGAGGTTCACGCCGGGCACGCTGCAGCTCGGCTCGGAGACCGGGCTGTTCACCGGGGTGGAGGGACAGGTCTCGGCGCACTTCGAGCTGCCCGCCGGCTACACCTACGACGGCGGTGCGGTGCTGATCGCCCCGCTGACGTCGTCGCCGATCGAGGCGTCGGACGTCACGGCGAACAAGAACCGGATCATCGTCCGGTTCGACGCCGACGCGGTCGACCACAACGTGCCCGACCGGGGAGGTGACACTGACCGTGAGGGCGAACGTCCTCAACGCCGCGGGGGTCCAGGAGCAGCTCTCGTCCACCGCGACGGTCACCGTCGTCAAGTAGCGGCTCCCCGCAGGCCGGCACACGACGCCGACCCACCACGCCGATCCGCCCCCGTCGCCCGCGACGGGGGCGGATCGGCACGTGCGGGCCGGTGTCCCATTCGGCGAAACTCTTCTTTGCACGCACCCGCCCGCAGTCCAGAGTCGCAGGGGCGGCGATGCGCGCGCGGCCCCGCATCAACAGAGAGGTTGGCAATGCACCCTGACACCCTGGCGGTGGCGCCATGACCGACAAGGACCCGGGGCCCGAACCCGAGGAAGGCGGCCGCACCGAGCCCGAGAAGGCTGCGGAAGCCGCGCACGAGCCGGGGGTGGGCGAGTCGATCTACCCGCACACCAACACCTACTACACGACGCCGAAGCTCAACCAGGGCGTCCCGCCCGACCCGGTGTTCATCAGGGTGCTCTCGGGCATCGAGATCACGATCGGCGTCACGCTGTTCGCCTTCATCATCTTCGGCGTCATGTACCAGGTGCTCGGCCGGTACTTCCCCGCGGTCAGCTGGGTGGGCGCCGGCGAGCTCGCCCTGCTGTCGATGATCGCGCTGACCTTCATCACCACCGGCTACCTCGTGGGACGCAACGGCCACATCGTGCTCGAGATGTTCGACGAGATGCTCGCCGGGACCCGGCTCTTCGTCGCGCTGCGCGTCATCTCGGCGGTCATCATGGTCGTCACCAGCCTCGCCCTCGCCTACGAGGCCTGGGTGAAGATCGACATCGAATGGGGCCGGCTCAGTGCCGCGATGCACGTGCCGCTCGGCGTGCTGTACATCTTCGCGCTCGTCGGCTTCGTCTCCGCAGCGATCCACTCGTCGTTCAAGATCCCCTACGCGAACCGCCCCGAGCGCAAGCTCGACATCGGCGAGATGGAGGGCTGATCGTGGACCTCTGGCTCTACATCCTGCTGTTCGTCGTCTTCCTGCTGCTGCGGGTGCCGGTCGCCTTCGCGATGATCGCGTCGAGCATGCTCTACTTCTACAGCCAGGGGCTGTCTGCCGGGTACGCGATCTCGTCGATCGTCAACGGCATCAACAGCTTCCCGCTCCTCGCCGTGCCGCTGTTCATCTTCGTCGGCACGGTCGCCAACAACCTCGGCATCGCCACGCGCCTGTACGACCTCGCGCGGGCGCTCCTGCCGCGACTGCCCGGCAACCTCGCCTACGTGAATCTGGGCACCGCGATCGGCTTCTCGTGGATCAGCGGCTCGGCCCTCGCCGACGCCGCCTCGACGAGCAAGGTGCAGATCCCCCAGATGCTCAAGGCCGGCTATCCGTACGGGTTCTCCGCCGGGCTCACGGCGTCGGGCTCGCTGATGAGCACCGTCATGCCGCCGAGCATCCCGGCCGTCCTCTTCGCCGCGACCGCGTCGATCTCCACGGGCGCGCTGTTCGCGGGCTCCATCATCCCCGCCATGCTCATGGCGGTCGGCCTGGCCGCGTACATCTTCTTCTGGGTGCGGCGGCATCCGGATGTCGCCGTGGGGCGCCCGTTCGACGGGGGGATGCTCGGCAAGGCCGCCGTGCGCGTCATCGGCCCGGCACTGCTCCCGGTGATCATCCTCGGCGGCATCTTCAGCGGACTGTTCACCGCGACCGAGAGCGCCGGCATCGCCGCGGTGTACATGCTGCTCCTCGGCGTGATCTACCGCACGCTGACGTGGCGGGTGTTCTGGAAGTCGGCCAAGGAGACGGTCGTCATCTCCGGCGGCATCCTCCTCATCCTCGGCGCGTCCAATCTCATGGGCCAGGTGCTGGCGCGCGAGCAGGTGTCGCGGGCGCTGGGCGAGTGGCTCACGGGACTCACCGACAACCCGATCGTGTTCCTGCTGATGCTCAACGTGCTGCTGATCCTGCTCGGCATCCCGCTCGAGGCGCCGCCGGTGATCCTCGTGCTCGTGCCGATCCTGATGCCGATCGTCGCCCAGTTCGGCATCGACCCGGTGCAGCTGGGCGTGCTGATGATCCTCAACCTCATGATCGGGTCGCTGACACCACCGGTCGGTGCGGTGCTCTTCGTCGTCGGGTCGATCACGCGCAGACCCATGGGCGAGCTGTTCCGCGGCATCCTGCCGTTCCTGATCCCGCTGGGAACGGTGCTGCTGCTGCTGACGCTGTTCCCCGTGATCGTCACGTTCCTGCCGACGCTGCTCGGCCTGTAGAAGCCCGGCTCCCGATGCCCCCGCGACGACCACGCGGGGGCATCGGGGGGCCTCGCGGGACGGAAGGAGTCCTCCATGACGAGAAAGCTCTTCGTGCTGAACGGCCCGAACCTCAACATGCTCGGCGTGCGCGAGCCGGAGGTCTACGGCACCCAGACGCTCGACGAGGTGCGCGCGGACTGCGAGCGGGTCGCCGCTGAGCTCGGGTTCGAGCTCTTCTTCGCGCAGTCCAACGCCGAGCACGAGCTCGTCGAGTGGGTGCACGAGGCCTTCCGCCAGCAGGCGACCGTCGTGATCAATCCGGCCGGCCTCAGCTTCGGCTCGGTGTCGCTGCTCGACGCGCTGCACATGCTCTCGACTCCCGTCGTCGAGGTGCACATCACGAACATCCACGCCCGCGACGCCGACCACCGTCACTCGATCACGTCGAAGGTCGCGCGCACGGTGATCGCCGGTGCGGGCGTGTACGGCTACGAGCTGGCGATCCGCGCCGCCGACCGGCTGACCGGCTGATCCTCAGGCGCGCGGGCGGCCCGCGATCGCGTCGGCGGCCACGACGCCGAAGACGAGCGCCTTGGTGAGCGCCGTCCCCGTCATGTACGACGCACCGTGGAATCCGCCGACGACCTCGCCGGCGGCGTAGAGGCCATGGATCCGACTGCCGTCGACCCGCACCACCGTGGTGTCGGATGCGACGCTCAGACCGCCGTAGGTCGAGGTCATGGCCGTCACGGCGGGGTACGCGTAGAAGGGCGCCCGGGCGACCGGCAGCAGCGCCCCGACGCCGTTCACGAGGCCGGTCCGGCCGAAGGCATCCGCGGCCCGGCCGGCCACGGTCTCGTTGTACTGCTCCACCGTGACTTCGAGCGCGCCCGCCGGCAGCTCGAGCCGGCGTCCGAGCTCGGCGAGCGTCGGTGCACTCACGAGATGGCCGAGCTCTTCGATCCGCTCCATGTCCGACAGCGGCACGCCCGGCTTCGACAGTGCCCGCACGCGGGCGTCGAAGATCTGGAACGCCATCCGGCCGGGCTGGCTCAGCACCGCGGAGCCGAGCACCTTGTACGACTCCGACTCGTCGGTGAAGCGTGCGCCGAGCGCGTTCACGAGGATCGCGCCGAGGTAGTTCGCGGTCAGCAGCTCGTGCTCGTCGTCCGTCGCCTCGGCATGCTGGCCGTAGGTTCCTGCGACGTGGCCGACGTCAGCGAGGCCGGCGCCCAGCATCCATGCCATGCGAAGCCCGTCGCCGGTGCTGCCCACGCCGCCGTACGGCATGGCGGGCGCCTGATCGGGCACGAACAGGTCGAGCAGCTCGCGTGAGCGCGAGAAGCCGCCGGTCGTGAGGACGACACCCGCATCCGCGGCGAGCACCTCCTCTCCTGACCGGATGCCGGTCACCCGCGTGCCCTCCGTGATCAGTGCGTCGGCGGGCCGGCCGAGGAGGATCGCCGCACCGGCGGCGACGGCCTCGCGCTCGAGCGACGCGAGCAGGGCACGGATGCGGATCAGGTGCGCGCGCGCGATCGTCATGCCGGCACTGACCTTGAGTTCGTCCGTCCACGCGTCCGCCCGGTCGATCGCCGAAACCGCGTGCGCCTGATGGGCGACGAGTGCCCGCAGCAGCGACGGATCGGCGTAGCCGCCGCCGGTCTCGAGCATGTCGGCCAGGAAGACGTCGTCGGAGTCCTCGACGCCCGCTCGCCGCTGGGCCGTCGTGCCCGACAGCGCGAACCACCCTCCGCTCATCGCGGAGCTGCCCCCGAGCCGGTCCCGCTTCTCGACGAGCGCGACGCGCATCCCGGCCGCTGCCAGGCGCTGCGTCGCCGCAAGACCTGCGAGGCCTCCTCCCACGACGATCGCGTCGAACCGCCGCGCCTGCGGTGCCGTCATCGGTCGCTCCGCCTCCGCCTCGGCGCGGAAGCGCGCGACGTCCACGGTTCGACCGGTGCGCGCGGCGAGCGACGCCGCTTCGACCAGGGCGAGGGTGCGCGACGCGTCGTCCGCCGACACCAGCGGCGCCGCCGTGCCCCGTGCGACCTCGACGAAGTGGTCGAGCTGAGCGGGGAAGGATCCGCGCGGCGCGTAGGGGAGGTAGGTGCGCGAGAGCGGCGAGTGCCAGTCCGCCGGCACCGACGGTGCATAGGCGTACATCGCGAGGTTCGGCACGGACAGCGCCGCGCGTGTGCCGACGATGCGGTAGGCGACTTCGTCAGGGAGGAAGGGGAAGGCCGGCGACTCCTCCGTGGCCTGGTCCCAGCCCCACGGCGAGACGCCGGCGTCGGAGGCGATCAGGCTTCCCAGGGCGCCGCTCTCGAACCGGAGGCTGATCGAGACGGTGTCCTCGACGTCGAGCCCGCGGGCGTGCGAGCCCTGCATCGCCTGAATCTCGGAGACCTCCCCGCACAGGTGCCGGAGGAGGTCCAGATCGTGCACGGCGTTGATGAGGGTGACGCCCGCCCCCGGCTCGCTGTGCCACGGTGCCTCGGTGAAGTACTCGGGCTCTTTGAGCGCGGACCACATCGCGTCAACGGCGACGACCTGCCCGAGCTCGCCGTCGCGGATCGCGGATCGCGCCCGGGCGATCGCCGGGTGATGGCGCCGGTGATGCCCGACGAGCAGTCGTCCGTGCAGGCGTTCGACCGCCTCCACCAGCCGCCGCGACTGCGCGTACGAGGTGGCGACCGGCTTCTCGAGGAGCACCGCCACGCCCGCCTCGAGGCAACCCACGGCCGTCTCGACATGCAGCGCGTTGGGGTTGGCGATGATCACCGCGTCGAGCTGCTCGGCATCCAGCATCTGGGCCGTCGATGGATACGTGGGGCATTCGACCTCCGCCGGTTCCGCAGCGGGGTCGGCGACCGCCGTCAGCACGGCCCCCTGCGCGGCGCGGATGAACGTCGATGTGCTGGCGCCCCATGAACCCGGCGCCGACCACGCCCATGCGAACCGGTGGCGGTGCGGATGCGGTCACGGCGCCCCTCCCTGCATCGTGGTCGCGGCGAGAGTCGGCCACGAGCGTATGGCACGATGGGCCGACGTGGGCGGATCGTTCCATTCAGCGGTGAGGTCCCCTGCTGGCGCTCCGACCTCATGTTCCATTCGCCGGGACATCGCTTTGCCGGCCGATCGAAGTCCGTAAGAGTCAGCACTGCCACCGGGCCGCACGTGACGACGTGGTCGACGGGGAGCTCGCAGCGCGAGCAGAGTCGACGGCACGTCACGCACCGGCTATCGAATGACACGTCAGAACCCGCACGACGACGTGCGCACACCAGAGGAGAGTCCCATGAGCACAGCCCGCTCGAAGCGCCGCGGCATTTTCGCCGCGACAGCGCTCGCAGCAACCGCTCTCGTCGCCGCCGGCTGCGCCGGCGGCGGCACCCCCGAGGGCACGGACACCGAGTCCGCGTCGGAGAACGAACCCGTCACGCTCACCGTCGCGACGAGCCAGAACGAGGAGACGCCGAACTACTACTGCGGCGTCGAACTCCTCAAGGAACGACTCGAAGAGGCTGACATCGGCTTCACGGTCGACCTGTACCCGGCGAGCCAGCTCGGCCCCGACGCCGACCGCTTCCCGCTGGTCCAGGCCGGAGACATCGACATCGACCTGCAGGGCGCGTCGGCGCTGAGCTCGACGTTCGAGCCGATCGGCGTCGTCGACGCGACCTACGCCTTCGACGACGTCGACCACGCGTTCCAGTGGATCGACGAAGGCTCGGAAGACCTGTTCACGTCGTTCCACGAGTCGACCGGCGTCAACATCGTCGACGGCTGGTTCTTCGGCTCCCGCACCTTCACCACGAAGGACGTCGAGGTGACGAGTCCCGAAGACCTCGACGGCGTGCCGATCCGGTTCCCGAACTCGCCGCAGTTCCTCGCCAACGCCGAGGCGCTGGGCGTCACCAACCCGGTGTCGGTCGCGGTGGAGGAGGTCTACTCGGCCCTGCAGCAGGGGATCGCCGTCGGCCAGGAGAACCCGATCGTCGCGACGCGCTCGTCCAGCTACGACGAGATCCTCAACACCGCGGTGCTGAACAACCACAATGTCGGCATCCACTGGATCCTCGTCAGCGACAAGACGTACGAGAAGATGAGCGAAGAGCAGACCGCGCTGCTCGAGGAGACCATCCACGAGATCCGCCCCGAGAACGCCGAGTGCGTCGACGAGGCGACCGAGGAGATCCTCGACGAGTACCGCGCCAACGACGCGATGACGGTGATCGAGACGGAGGACATCGACATGGATGCCTTCATCAGCAAGTCGGAGGACTTCTTCAGCGGGTACTTCACCGGCGAGAGCCTCGAGGCCTACGAGGCCATCCGCGAGATGGCGGGCTGACCACACGGAGAAGGAGGGGGTGGGTGCGCACGCGCACCCACCCCTTTCGCTTGCGCTGTGCTCTCTCGGCCTGCACTGTCGGTGCGCGGCGCGCGGTCGGCGGTGCGCCGTCAGTTCCCCCGCTCGGCCGTCAGCCGGCGGCTCAGGGTGACGGCCGCGGCTCGTACCGCGGCCGCGACGCGGTCGGGCTGGAGCGCGGCGGCGGGGCCGGCCACGCAGATCGCCGCGGTCGGCGCCTCGCCCGGAACGAGGATCGGGCTCGCGACGGCGGCTGTGCCCAGCGCGCACTCCTCGTGCTCGGTCGCGACGCCGCTGCGACGCACATCCGCGAGCTCGCGCACGAGCGCGGTCTGCTCGACGAGCGTGTGCGGCGTCCAGTCGCTCCCACCCTCCGGCGGCGAGGCGCGTCACCGCCTCTGGAGGGGAGAACGCGAGGATGCACTTTCCGAGCGCCGTCGCGTGCGCGGGCAGGCGCCCGCCGATCCGAGCCGGCGACGGCGCGGGAGAGGGCCCGGTGGACGGCGCCCGCAGCATCGCGATGAGGACGACGTCGGATCCGTCGAGCACCGCCAGCTGCACGGTCTGCGCCGTGACGTCCTGCAGCTCCCTCATGACCGGGAGCGCGAGCTGGCGGAGCATGCGCGGCTGCGGCACCGTCTGACCGAGTTCGAACAGACGAACGCCGAGATGGAGCAGCTCACCGTCGCGGTCGAGGAATCGCTGGGCCACGAGGTCGGCGGCGATCCGTGACACCGTCGACTTGGGAAGATTCGCCCGCCGGGCCAGCTCCGAGACGCCCAGCCCGTGATCGTCGTCGCCGAAGGCATCGAAGACCGCGGTCACGCGGTCCAGCACGCTGACCGAGTCGGTCCAGTTCGCGGTGCGCATGGCGCCTACGCCGCCGCCAGTCGGCGGGTGACCGTGCTGCCGGCGGCGCGCACCAGCGGCGCGGCCCGCTCCGGATCCATCGCGCCGCTCGGACCGGCGATGGAGATCGCCCCGATCACGACGCGGTCTCCCGAGAGCACGGGGCTCGCGACCGCGAGGATGCCGGGGTACGACGCCTCGACGTCGAGGGCCACCGCCGCATCGCGCACGTGGGCGAGTTCTTCCCGGAAGTGGTCGGCGTCGTCGTCGACCAGCGGCGCGCTGATCCTGTCGACCACCGCGGGATCGGCACAGAACGCCAGGTAGGCCTTGCCGCTGGCGGTCGTCAGCGCCGGAGATCGCATCCCGGCGCGGGTCGGGAGCATGGGCAGGCGCCCGGCGACGGCGGCGATGGACACCATGTCGGTGCCCTGCTGCACCCAGAGTCCGACACGTTCGCCGGTGACGTCGCGCAGATTCCGCAGGACGGGAGCGGCGGCCGCGACCAGCCGGCGCGGAAGGCTGGCGCGCGCACCGAGCTCGAAGAGGCGCATTCCGAGTGCGACGCCCTCTTCGGTGCGCGCCAGGTACCGCTGCCCGGTCAGCTCCGTGACGAGCCGCGAGACGGTGGACTTGGGCAGACCGGTACGGGCGGCGACGTCGGTGATCGTGATCGATCCGTCGGACTCTTTCACGGCATCCAGGATCGCGAAGATGCGGTCGAGCACCGAGACCGGCGCGCGCCCTCGGGAGGGAGTCGTGTTCCATTCGGCGAGACTCATCATCGAGTGTCCTCTCCCAGCAGGTTGAATCGTCGTCGATCGCCCTTCGGTTTTCGAACGTACTAGTTAGTACACATCCATGCAATGCTCTAGACAGAATCATGCGGACACCAGCGCCGGTGACCGCAGGGAGGTGCCATGCGCACGTCGATCGCCACGGTCTGCCTGAGCGGAACGCTCGACGAGAAACTCGTCGCCGCGAGCGCGGCCGGGTTCGAGGGAGTCGAGATCTTCGAGCCCGACCTCATCGCGTCGCCGCACTCGCCGGAAGCCATTCGCGATCGCGCCGCCGACCTCGGCCTGACGCTCGATCTGTACCAGCCCTTCCGCGATTTCGAGGGGGTCGGGCCGGAGCTGCTCGACCAGAATCTCCGCCGCGCCGCGGCGAAATTCGCCCTCATGAACCGCCTGGGCATCGAGACCATGCTGCTGTGCAGCAACGTCGCCACGGCGCGCAGCGGCGACGAGCAGCTCGCCGCGGCTCAGCTGCGGCTGCTCGGCGGCGTCGCCGAGCAGTTCGGCGTGCGGGTCGCGTACGAGGCACTCGCCTGGGGCCGGTTCATCGACAGCTACGAGGCCGCGGCACGCATCGTCCGGCTGGCCGATCATCCCCGCATCGGGCTCTGCCTCGACAGCTTCCACATCCTCTCGAAGGGCCACAACCCCGAGGCGATCGAGACCATCCCCGCCGACCGGATCTTCTTCGTCCAGATGGCGGATGCCCCGCTGCTCTCGCTGGACGTGCTGTCGTGGAGCCGGCATCACCGGCTCTTCCCCGGCGAGGGCGGCTTCGACCTCGGCACGTTCATGGCGCACCTGGTGCGCACGGGATACGACGGCCCGGTCTCGCTGGAGATCTTCAACGACACGTTCCGCCAGGCGGACCCGCTCGCCACCGCGATCGACGCGAGACGGTCGCTCCGGTGGCTCGAACACGAGACGGCCGCAGCGCTGGGCGCTCGCGCCGGGGGCCGCGCCGCGCGCATGTCGACCGCGCCCCTCCCGGCGGTCGCGCCGCCGACCGACGTCAACTACGTGGAGCTGCGCACCGGCGAGGTGCCCGAGCTCCGGCGGCTGCTGGCCCAGCTCGGCTTCCGCTCGCACGGCGCGCACCGCACCAAGAGCGTCGAGCTGTGGTCCCACGGCGCCGCGCGTGTCGTGCTGGGCGCTCCGGACTCGGAGCACCCTCAGCCGACCGTCGCGGGCATCGGACTGTCGGTCGACGATCCCCGCGCTGGCCCTCCGCAGGGCGACGGGCCTGTTCGCTCCCGAGGTGCCACGGGCCGAGGACGAGGGCGACGAGCGACTCGTCGGAGTGAGCGCCCCGGACGGCTCGGAGGTGTTCTTCGGCGCCGGGCAGGGTGCGGAGCCGCGGTGGGTGAGCGAGTTCGGCACCCCTGACGACGAGGACGCGGGCATGATCGAACGCGTCGACCACCTCAACCTCGCTCAGCCCTGGCAGCACTTCGATGCCGCGGTGCTCTTCTTCCATTCGGTGCTGGACCTGCACGCCGAGGCATCGGTCGAGGTGGCGGCCCCCGTGGGCCTGGTGCGGAGCCAGGTGCTGAGCAGCGCCGACGGCGTCGTGAGGATCGCCCTCAACCTGGTGCCGTCCGGCGCCCGCGACGACGCGATCCTGCCGCAGCACATCGCCTTCGCGACGACCGACGTGCTGCGGCTGGCTCGCGCGGCCCGCGATCGGGGCTTCCGGCCCCTCGACATCCCCTCGAACTACTACGACGACATCGAGGCGCGGTACCAGATCGCGCCCGACCTCCTGGAGGAGCTCCGGCAGCTGAACGTGATGTACGACCGCGACGAGTCCGGAGAGTTCCTGCACTTCTACACGCATCCGATCGGGACGGTCTTCCTCGAGGTCGTCGAGCGGCGCGGCGCCTATGCCGGCTACGGCGCGCTCAACGCGCCGGTGCGGCTCGCGGCGCAGTATCAGCACCGCCGAGCCCTCGAGGGAGTGCCGGCGTGACCCGGCACGTCGCCGTCGAATCGACCTCCCCACGGCCCCGCGACCGCTACCTCGTCGGCCTGGTCGGCGAGGGGATCACCGCGTCGCTGACGCCGGCCATGCACGAAGCCGAGGCCCGCGCGCTCGGGCTGGACTACGAGTACCGCATCTTCGATCTCATCGAGCTCCGCCGTCCCGCCGCGGACGTCGGCGCGATCCTCGCCGACGCGCAGGCCGCGGGCTTCGCCGCGATGAACATCACCCATCCGTGCAAGCAGCTCGTTCTCGACCTCGTCGACGAGCTGGACACGGATGCCGCGCACCTGCGCGCCGTGAACCTCGTGGTGTTCGACGGCGGACGCCTGCGCGGCTACAACACGGATTGGATGGGCTACCGCGACGCCCTCGTGGCGGGTCTGCCGGAAGCATCCTTCGAGCGGGTCGTTCAGATCGGATGCGGCGGCGCCGGTGCGGCGACCGCGTACGCGCTGCTGACGCAGGGGACGCGACGGCTCGACCTCTTCGACGCCGAGCCGCTGCGCACCGCGGAGCTCGCCGCGCGCATGCGCACCCATTTCCCGGAGCAGACCATCACCACGCTGTCGCCCGATGAGCTCGCCGGCGCGATCGCCGCCGCGACCGGCATCGTCCACGCGACGCCGATGGGCATGCTCCACCACCCGGGGGTGGCCTTCGATCTCGACCTGCTCCAGCAGGGAGCGTGGGTCTCGGACGTCGTCTATCGTCCGCTCGAGACCCAGCTCATCCGGCAGGCCGCCCGGGAGGGGACATCCGGTGCTGGACGGAGGGCTGATGGCGGTCGGCCAGGCATGCGCTAGTCTCCAGATCATCACGGGCATCCGGCCTGATCGTGACAGAATGCAGCGGCACTTCCGTGAACTCATCAGCGACGAGGAGCGCTCGGTCACGGGGAAGGGCGGTCGATGAGCGATCAGCGCAGCGAGGCGCGCGAGGGAGCTGCGACCGAGCGTGCCGTCCGCACGCAGGGCGACATCCTCAAGGTCGCCACCGCCGAGTTCGCCGCCAACGGCTACGCCGGTGCGCGGGTGGACGAGATCGCCGCTCGCACGCGCACGACGAAGCGCATGATCTACTACTACTTCGGCTCGAAGGAAGGCCTGTACCTCGCGGTGCTGGAGCGGGTGTACGCGCAGATCCGACAGGTCGAGCGCGGCATCCATATCGGCGAGCTCGCGCCCGATGCGGCGCTGCGCACCATCGCCGAGGCCACCTACGATCACCACACCACGCATGAGGCGTTCATCCAGCTCGTCAGCATCGAGAACATCCACCGCGCCGAGCATCTGCGTCAGTCCGAGACGATCCTGCGCGAGAACGCCACCGCCATCACGCTCCTCGAGGAGGTCATCGACCGAGGGCGTCCGCGACGGGATGTTCCGCGACGACGTCGACGCGGTCGACGTCCACATGATGATCAGCGCGTATGCGTGCTTCCATGTGGCCAACCGCCATACCTTCGCCGCCATCTTCGACCGGGACATGCTCGACCCGGGACTGCAGGACTCCCACCGTCGCCTCATCGGCGACATGGTCGTCGCCACGATGACCGATCGCGGCGCCGGCTGAGTCGCCCGACGTCCGGAGTCAGTCCGCGGGGGCCCTGAGCGCCGCGAGGCGACGCGCGAGCGTCAGCGCAGCCGCCCGCAGCGCCTGTGCGACACGGTCGGCGTCGAGGTCGTCCTGGTACCCCGAGACCGACACGGCCCCTGCCAGCCGACCCCCGGGCGCGAACACCGGGATCGCGGTGCAGGAGACACCGGTCACGAACTCCCCCGCCTCGACGGCGAGTCCACCACCTCGGATGCCGGCGAGCTGACGCCGCAGCGCCGCCGGATCGGTGATCGTCTGGGCCGTCCACGGCACCAGGCCCGCCGAGAGCACGTCGTCGATGCCCGACGGGCGAGTCGTGGGCGAGCACCGCCTTGCCGAGCGCCGTGGCGTGCAGGGGCAGCCTCCCACCGGTGCGGACGGTCGACGGCCCCGCAGAGCGGCCGCGCATGACCGCGATGCACACCACCTCGCCGCCGTCGCGGATCGCCAGATGCACGTTCTCGCCGGTCTGGTTGCGAAGGTCGGCCATGACCGGGAGCGCCGCGATCCTGAGCTCGCGGGGCTGCTCGGCGAGCTGACCGAGCTCGAAGAGCCGCAGGCCCAGGTGGATCAGCTTGCCGTCGCGCTCGAGATAGCGCTGACGCACCAGGGTCGCGACCAGCCGCGAGACGGTCGACTTCGGAAGACCCGCGCGCAGCGGCGAGCTCGGAGATGCCCATGCCCCGGTCGTCCCCGTCGAACGCCTCGAGGATGCACGTCATGCGGTCGAGGACGCCGACCGCGTCACCGGCGACGCTGGACATGACTCACGGGGGACATGCCTCACGCCACCTGCAGTGCCAGCCGATGGGTGAGGGCGAGGGCGGCGTGGCGCACGAGGGGCGCGATCCGCTTCGGATCCATGTCCGCCACGGGACCGGCGACCGAGATGGCCGCCAGGGGCAGGCGCTCCGGCGAGAGGACGGGACTCGCGACGCCGACGACGCCGGGGAAGGTCTCGCAGCGGTCGATCGCGACGGACTCCGTGCGCACGGCGTCGAGCTCCTTCTCGAGGGCGTGCCGCCGGCTCGCATCGAGCCCGGTGATCACGCTGCAGAGAACGCCTTCGTCGACGGTGAACGCGAGCACGGCCTTGCCCAGGGCGGTGGTCGCCGACGGGACGCGAACACCCGCGCGGGACGGCACCGGCCGCAGTCGCCCGCGGACGGAGATCACCGAGAGCATGTCGCGCCCCTCCTGGACGGCGACGTTGAGATGCTCCCCTGTGGCGTTGTAGAGCTCGGCCAGAACCGGGAGCGCTGCGGCGGTGAGCCGGCGAGGCGTGCTGGCTCGAGAGCCCAGCTCGAAGAGCCGCAGGCCGATCGAGACGCCGTCATCGGTGCGCATGAGATAGCGCCGCCGGACGAGGTCGCCGACCAGCCGTGAGACGGTCGACTTCGGGATGCCGGTGGCCAGCGCGAGCTGGGTGATCGTGGTCGAGCCGTGCGACTCGCGGACGGTGTCGAGGATGGCGAGGATCCGGTCGAGCACCGATACCGGCTCGCCTGTGAGAGCGGATCGCATGTGTGCAGTATCCGTCGGCGCGGAAGGCGCGGCAAGCATGCACGGCGGGACGGAACCGATGGTTCCACCCAGTGGGACATCAGCCGCTCGCCGGGCGCGCCCGTGGTGACGAAGCGGGGGCCCGGACGCGTCGTGACGACGTGCCCGGGCCCCCGGCCCGCAGACGGGTGGACTCCCGTCCCCGCGGTCAGGTGGTGCAGAACGGCTTGACGCCCATGGCGCTCTCGATGCCCTCCATCACGTGCTGCTTGAAGAACTCGTCGCCGGCGAGGGGCGCGTCGGTCCACGCCGCCACGTCGTGGCCGAGGGTGGTGAGCCACGACCTGCCGCCGTCGTAGTACTGGCACCAGCTCACCGGGTGGGATTCGCCGTGGCCGGCCGGTGTGGCCTCGCTCGTGGCCTGGTCGACCTCGAGCAGGACGTTGACGAAGCTCGGATACGGGATGAGGTTGTACCACTCGTCCTTGAACGCCCACGTCTCCGGCAGGAAGGACGTCGACACGTCACGGTTGTTGATCGTCTCGACCGTTCCGTCGCGGTTCGGTCCGTGGTTGTAGAAGTTGGCCCCGCCCAGCAGGCCCTCGTAGTACGGCCAGTGATACTCGGCGCCGAAGGCGTTGTGGATTCCGACGAATCCACCCCCGCCGCGGATGTACTGCATCAGGGTGGTCTGCGCGGTGTCATCGAGTGTGTCGCGGTTCGAGCCGAGGAACACGACCGCCTGGTAGTTGTTCAGTCGGCTGAAGCTCGCCAGGTCCTCGGTGTAGTCCACCGCGATCCCCCGTTCCGCCGCCCACGCGATCATCGCCTTCTGGGCGACGTTGTTGTCGTTCAGCGGCGGGTTGAGCCCGGGACCGAGCGCCGTGCCGAGATGGGCGTGACGCGGACCCGCGGTGCGGCTCCACACGAAGATGCGCTTCTGCTCGCCCTCCGTCCAGCCGTTGCCCCACTCGTGGTAGCACTCCGGATCCGTGCCGCGGCAGACGCCGTAGTCCTTGATCTCGTCGAGGTAGATCTGACTGGCGGTGGCCGGCTGGCCGCCGAGGCCGTTGCCGTTGTCCTTGTCGGCCCCGGCCGCCGTCCCGGCGAGGACGATCCCTGCGCCGAGCGCCGCAGCTGCGACGAGCGCGACCCCGGAGCGTAGTAGCGATCTCATGTGATCTCCTTCGATCATTCGAGGTGGTCCTCGGGGAGTCGAAGCGCGGTGGCCGCGCTCGGCCGATGACGGCCTCCGGCCCGCCCTGGGGAGCGGGATCCCGGATCGACCCTCGGGTTGGTGCGAATGTAGGGGCCGGGCTGCGACAGCGGCAACGCGCGTTCCACCCAGTAAGCCGGGCACGCGGTTCCGCTGTGTGCCGGGTCGTCCATGCACAGCGCGCCGCCGCGGGACAAGCCCCTCAGCTGCGTCGCCACTCGCCGGCGTATGTTTCCGGTGACGGCTGAGCCGCTCCGAGCCTCCCGCACGGCTCGACGCGCTCGAGGGCGCCTCGCCCGGGGCATCCCCACGCTACGTTGTGAAAGGTACCTCCGATGCCGCAGCCCGCGAAGGAGCAGAACGCGACGACCGCAGAGGGGGGCGACGCGGCACCTCCCGCCGAGGGCTCGCTGCGCATCTTCCTCGTCGGCGACGAGATCGAGCCGCTGACGGACGCCTCCCTGGAGGACGTACCGCCGATCGTCCGTCGCACGCGACGGAAGGACGACTTCATCTGGCTGCACCTCGTCGAGCCCGACGAAGACACCGTGCGACGCGCGAGGGACGTGCTCGGCATCCACCCCACTGCGGTCGCCGACGTCGTCTCGCGCCGGCAGCAGCCGAAGGTCCAGAAGTTCGACGAGCACCTCTTCGTGATGCTGTGGAACGTGCTGCATACGGCCGACGAGGCGCTGGTGCTCGGCGAGACGTTCCTCTACATCGGCGAAGGCTGGCTGCTCACGGTGCAACGCGGCAACGGGGGCGAACTGCCCGACTTGCCGCAACTGCTCGAGGATGCCCGCGAGGAAGCCCGTGCCGACACCCTGCCCGCGGCGCACCTCATCATGGCGCAGATCGTCGGCGGCTACGCGGATGCCGCGGCATCCGTCGAATCCGCCCTCGAGGAGCTCGAAGAGCAGGTCTTCAGCGAAAGCGAGCGCGAGGACCACCACCGGATCTACCGGATCCGCAAAGACATCGGACGGGTCGACCGCGCCGTCTCGAGCATCGCCGCGGCGCTGCACGAGAGCACGCGTCACCTCGAGACCCTCACCGTCGGCAGCGAGCACATCCTGCCGTACCTGCACGACCTCCTCGACGACGCCGCGGGGACCGCGGCCCTCATCAACAACCAGAGCATCGCGCTGGACGCCATCCTCTCCAGCTACGAGAACAACGTCGCCGCCCGGCAGAACCAGGACATGCGCACGATCTCGGCCTTCGCGGCGCTCCTCGCGGTGCCGACGCTCATCGCGGGGCTCTATGGCATGAATTTCGAGAACATCCCGCTCGTGCAGTGGCAGTACGGATGGATCGTCATCGGCCTGACCATCGTCACCATCGACCTCGTGATCTACGGGCTGTTCAAACGCCGTCGCTGGTTGTGAGCTCAGCGGGTCTATGGTTCTCGCATGACGACGACTCCGCCCGGGTGGTACGACGACGGCCACGATGCGACGCGGTGGTGGGATGGCACCCGTTGGACCGAGCACGTCGCCGAGCCCGGCGCGACGGACGGGCAGGCGACCGCCGGTGCCCCCTCGGCCACCACCGTCATCGCACCCGCGGCTGCACCCGTCGCCACGGCACCTCCGGCTGCCGTCGTCACGGCGCCGCGGCTCCCCCGGCGAAGTCGAGACTGTGGATCGTCTGGGTCGTGCTCGGCGTCGTGGTGCTCGCCATCGTCATCCTGGCCGCCACGCTTGTTCCGCGGCTGATCGCGGGCCTCGGCGCCGCCGGACCGCTCGGGGGCGGCACGGCCAGCGACCCCGATCAGCGGGCGGCCGTCGCCGCCGTCGAACTGTACGACGACGCGTGGCAGGACGCCGACTGCGAGGCGTACGTCGCATCGACCACCGAGAGCTTCCGCACGCAGTCGGGCCTGACGGACTGCTCGGCGTTCGAGACCGAGGCGGAGACGTTCACGGACGCCGTCGAGGACTATGAGATCGAGGTGACGGACGTGCGCCGCGACGGCGACGCGATCGTGGTGGCGACAACCGAGACGTACACGGCGCTCGTAGGCGAGGACGGCACGCCGCTCGACGAGCCGACCGAGGATTCCATCGATTGGGTGTACACCGTCGTCGCCGACGGCGACGACTGGCTCATCGACGGGATGGAGTAGCCGCCGCGTCGAGCGCCCCGTGTTCCTGCCCCGGTCCCGGGTCCGCGGCCTCGTGCATCGATTTGGCGGCGAAGGATGCCCTCGCCAACACGAAGGGCTATGCTCCGGCCATGGGGAGCTCTGGGGGCTCGTCCGACAGTGGCGTCTGCGCCGTCGGGCGGGTGGCCGACAGTGTCGGCGGACATACGGCGGCACGTCGACGGCCATCCGCGCCGGAGCGGCGCCGACGACGGCGCCGACGGATCGCTTCGACGCTGCTCGCGGCTGTTCTCGGCGCGGTCGCGTTCACGACGTTCCCCGGCACCGCGGTCGCCTCGACGGCCGCGTCGCGCCCGCATCCGGTGGCGGAGCCGGCGCCTTCACCCTCATCCACGGGCGGCAATGAGACCGACGCGATGGGGGTCGTCGCAGCGTACGAGAGAGCCTTCGCCGAGGAGGATTGCGACCTGTTCGTCGCGGTGACGACGACCGAGTTCCGCGCACGCATCGGCCTGCCGGACTGCGACGTCTTCGTGCAGGCGGCCAGCGGCCGCGCGCAGGTCCTGGAATCACTCGAGGTGACGCCGATCTCCGCGGCCGGCACCGGCCGTGGCACGATCGCCGCTCTCGCGCACATGGAGGCTCGAAGCCACATCGACGAGAACGGTGAGCCGGTGGCCACCCCGGTGTCCGTCGAATTCGACTATCGGTATCACCTCGTCCGCGCGGATGGCGCGTGGAAGCTCGAGAGCGTGCACGATGTCACCGGCGGTCGCACCGAGGGACAACTGACCGCCGGCGAGGAGCAGGCCGTCGCCGAGACGATGGCCGACTGGCGGGCCGCGTACTCCGCCGGAGACTGCGCCGCGCTGGAGGCGTCGACGACAGCCGGCTTCCGGGAGTCCATGGCGTGGCCGGACTGCGCGAGCTTCCAGCAGCACATCACCGATCAGAACGCGTACTGCCCGATGGACGTGCACCCCGAAGACATGCGGTTCCGCACCCTCGTCGACGCGCACGTCGGCGAGATCATCGTCGACGTCGTCGAGGTGTGCACGCTCGACGTCGACGAATTCGGCGAGCCGATCGACCCGCCGTACGAGACCGGCGCGCCGTACCGCTATCACCTGGTCGAGGTGGACGGAGCGTGGAAGATCGCCGAAGGAGAGAACGGGGCCGCGGCCGAGGACGAACCGGCGAACACGAATGAACGCGCGGCGATCGAGGCGATGCGCGCGTACAACGACGCCTGGCTGGAGGGCGACTGCGACGCCTACCTGGCGACCACCACCGCCTCGTTCCGCAGCGCGATGGACGCGAGCGGGTGTGCGGCGTTCGGACCGGCATCCCGGTCCTACAGCGCGGCCGTCGCCGACTTCGCCTTCACCCCGACCGACATCGAGCGTCGCTCGGCCGAGACCTTCGAGATCAAGTCGCACGAGACATACGACTCGCTCACGGATGCCGACGGTGTGCCGGTGGATCCGCCCTTCCTCGTCGACGAGTACTGGGTGTACACCCTCGTCCTCGTCGACGGCACCTGGGTGATCACCGACATCGTCATCCTGCTCTGAGGGCGCGCCTGTCGAGCTCTGCTCGCGTAGGAGAGAACGCGACCCTCGTGGATGCCTCGCGCTGATGACGCGGCGGCGGCGTCAGAGGATGCCGTCGTGAGCCCTGCGTGTGACCGACCTCGTCGCGTGACATCGGCGTGTCACCACTCGGGACGAGCCGGTGGGCCCGCGCGACGAGGGCCTGGACCGCGCCGTGATCGACGAGTTCGTCGGCGACATCCGACCGCGTCTCGGCGTTCACGTGCGTCTGCCAGCCGATCGTCAGGAGCGCCTGTTCGACGCCGCCGTGCGGCGCGCGGTAGGGGATCTCCACCACGTCGACGCGCTGCTCGTTCGACAGCGCGACCCCGAGCCGGACGACGGCATCGGCGATCCGGTCGCCCGTCAGGTATGCGCCTGTCCCGTTCGTCAGAAGTTTCATGAGTGCACCCGGCCTTCCTGGAGAACGCCGGGGTCCGGGGCGCGCGCGGCCAGTCTACGCCCCGGGTTTCGACGTGTCAGCCGGGGAGACTCGTCGGTGGCCGGCTCGCCGATGCGCAGCTCGCGATTGACCAGCCGAGCCGCGACGGCACTCAACGGCAGCTGGTGGCGGCGAGCATACGCGCGGATGATCTGGAAGGCGTCATCGATGGGAACGCCGTTCGTGAAGGCGACGACGCCCTTCGCCTGTTCGATGGTGATCCGCGACTGCAGCGCCTGCTGCAGCTGCCGCGCAAGCAGCTCCGACTCCCGCAGCGTGCGCTCGTGCAGGATGCCGATCGTCGCGACATCCGCGAAGGCCCGCGCCGCGGTCACGTCGAACTCGTCGGGCGGCCCCTCCTTCTCGCGGAGGAGGTTCAGTGCTCCGATCGTGGTGTCGCGCAGGCGCAGCGGCACGGCATCGGTCGCGCCGAACCCGTGCGCGGTCGCGCTGTCGCGGAAGGCGCCCCACTCCTCGGGGACCGAAGCGATGGAGGCCACCGACACGAAGGTGCCCCGGCGGTAGCACTCGATGCAGGGACCGGCCTGCGCACCGAGCTGCATCAGCTCCACGAGGCGGCTGGCCTCACTGGTCGAGGCGACGACCTGCAGCTCGCCTTCGTCGTCGGCCAGGAGGATGCCGGCGGCCGAGATCCCCAGCACGTCATGGCACGCGTCGACCAGCGACTGGAGGAGGTCGACCACGTCGTAGTCGTCCACCATGGTGTCCGCCAGCATGGCGAAGGTCTGGAGCAGGCGACTGTCGCGCGAGGTCTTCGTCATGACTCGACCTCGATCCTGTCGTCCTGCCGCGTGAACCGCAGTCTTCCCGCCACGACGTCCTCCGCGACATCCGCCATCGTCCTGCCCGTCGCGAAGGCCTGTCCCTGGATCACGAGGCTGAGCGTCCTCGGGCGACAGCTCGAGCTGGGCGAGCACGACACCCGTGGCCTGATGCACGACGCGCCGCGAGAGCGGCTGCTGCAGGCTCTCTTCGCGAGCGTGCTCATCGAGCGCCAGCCGCAGCACGTGCCGGCTGATCACGAACGCCAGGGCCGAGGCCCGGTGCTCGTGGTCGGGGTTGAGAGCGGTGGGCTCTCGCGAGTACAGGTCGACCGCACCGATGCGCAGCGCGCCGACGACCAGGGGGAACGCGAACAGCGAGCTGACCTCCTCGCCATCGAGAGCGCCGACGAAGGCCGGCCATCGCCGGCGGCCCTCCACCTGGAGGGATGCCGCGGCCACGGGTCGCGCACTGCGCAGCGCATCCCAGCACGGGCCTTCTCCGAGATCGAACTGCAGCTCATCGAGGCGGGCCGCCCGGTCGTCGGTCGCCGACAGGGTCTCGCTTCCGAAGACGTCACCGAGAGTCGACACGGCGGCGCCGGTGATGGGGAGGAACTCGACGAACGGGACACTGAAGTCCTCCGGACGACCGCCGGACTGCTCGAGGTGCGCCAGCGCCGCGGCGAAGTTGCTGTTCATCATCTCTCCTTGCCCCACGCTACCCGCGCGCGGCGAGCCTGCCCAGCGCCCAGCGTCGAGGGGGGCGCGAAGAGGCACCGATCGGGTGCATCCTGGCTTCAGGCGCATCGTGGGCCGGGAGCGAACTCGCACTCGCCTCGTCGCTCTGATCCCGGCACCCGGAGGCGTCATGGGCAAGTTCATCTACGAGGGCACGATCAAGGTCGACTTCGACGACCGCGTCCTGGCTCACCTGATGGTGGTGATCAGCGCGAAGCTGCGTCGCGGCGAGTCCTTCTCGTTCAGCTGGAAGGACGATCCCAGCATCGGCAACGGTCGCATGACCGTCTGGATCCACCCCCACGCCGCGCTCGTCTACAAGTTCTACGGCAGCCGGCAGCCGCCGATCAACCGGGCGTGGGTGGAGGCGCTCATCTACACCGCCAACTCGACGACCGGTCTGCACATCGTGCCCGAGCCGCCCGACCACAGTGAAGACGCACCCGCCTGGCACCACGAGCACTGAGGCGGCGCTTTCGGAGGCGGCGCACCGCTACGAGACGCGGTTCGACGCCGGGAAGGGGCCGGAGGACTGAGGCGCGGAGGCGTTAGCATGCGCCCCCGAGGGGTGCAACGGCGTGGGCAGGAGTCGCGTCCGCCGGCACGCTGGAGGGCATGGTCTTCCTCGGATATCACGCATCCCACGAGCAGCTCCCGCCCTCGACGCCTGCTCGCCGCCGTCCAGGAGGCGGAGCGAGCCGGCTTCGACGGGGCGATGTGCTCGGACCACCTCGCGCCGTGGGGACTCGCGCAGGGCGAGTCCGGCTTCGCCTGGAGCTGGCTGGGTGCGGCGCTCGCCACGACGTCGTTCCCGATGGGCATGGTGTCCGCTCCCGGACAGCGGTATCACCCGGTGATCGCCGCCCAGGCGCTGGCGACCCTCGCCGAGATGTTCGACGGGCGCTTCTGGTGCGCCCTCGGGTCGGGTGAGGCCCTCAACGAGCACGTCACGGGCGACGCATGGCCCGCCAAGCCCGAGCGGCAGGACCGCCTGGTGCAGGCCGCCGACGTCATGCGCCGGCTCATCGCCGGCGAGAGGGTGACGCACGACGGGGCGTTCCAGGTGCACGACGCCCGCGTGTGGTCACGGCCGCAGAACCCGGCGCCGCTGCGCGCCGCCGCCGCCTCGGCGGAGACGGCGGCATGGGCCGCATCCTGGGCCGACGGCGTCGTGACGGTCGGTCACGACGTCGAGACGGTCGGGCGCATCCTGTCGGCATACCGGGATGCCGGCGGCACGGGTCCGTGCGCCGTGCAGGTCCACGTGAGCCTCGCCGACTCCCACTCCGAAGCGCTGCGGACGGCGGGCGACCAATGGCGCCAGGCGACCGTCGACCCCGCTCTGATGTGGGAGCTCATGCAGCCGGAGGACTTCGACCGGCTCGCCGACCCCGGCGACACCGCAGCGCTCGAGCGCGGCATCCTCATCTCCGCCGATGAGCAGGATGTCGCCGAACGCCTCGGCGCGCTGGTCGCCGCCGGCGCCGACGAGCTCTTCCTCCACCCCGTCGGGAAGGACCAGAGCTCCTTCCTGGAGCGTGCGCGAGAGGGGCTCCTGGACTCGATCAGGGAGCGCGCGTGAAGCTCGCCGACACCGGTGTCGAGCCCTTCGGCTCGGTGGCCGCGCGCGGACGGCATGCCCCGACGCGCGGTGCGGATCGATCCGAATGACGGGTCCGACCGGTGTCAATCCCCTCGCGTGAGCACCGGCTCGAGCGGGAGCATCGGGAGTCAGGAAGGAGTGCGCGATGGATGAATTCACCCCGGAGGAGGCCGGCCCTCGTCGCGGCGAAGCCGTGGTGTTCTGGTCGTGGATCACGGTCCTCGCCGTCGGCCTCGCATACATGATCATGATTCCCCTGGTCGGACGGTGAGCCATGCGACAGCTTCGCGACAACGCCCTCAGCCTCGTCTTCGGCGCCCTGTTCGTGCTCGCGCTCGTGGGGCAGTCCGTGGCCGGCTGGTTCGAGAACAACGAACGGCTGGCGCAGCACGGGATGCCGCCCGAGGCGTTCGGAGCCTTCGTGACGTCGTCGGAGTTCGTCGTCGACGTCGCCGAGAACTGGCAGTCGGAGTTCCTGCAGTTCTTCCTCTTCATCGCCGCGACGATCTGGTTCGTGCAGCGCGGTTCGCCCGAGTCGAAGAAGCCCGGTGACGAGGGCCCCGGCACCGACGAGGATCAGATGGTCGGCGAGCACGCGCAACCCGACTCGCCCTCGTGGGCACGGGCCCGCGGCATCCGTCAGACGATCTTCTCCAACTCGCTGCTGCTGGTGATGGGAACGGTGTTCGTGCTGTCGTGGCTGGCCCAGTCCCTGGCGGGGAACGTCGTGATGAACTCGGAGAACGCCGAGCACGGGCAGCCGTCCCATTCCGTGGGTGGAATACATCGGCACGCCTGACTTCTGGAACCGGACGCTGCAGAACTGGCAGTCGGAGTTCCTCGCCGTCGGCGCCATGATCGCGCTGTCGATCTTCCTGCGTCAGCGCGGCTCGAGCGAGTCCAAGCCGGTGGGCCTTCCTCACCACGCCACCGCCACGGAGAGCGAGTAGCCGAGGACCCTCCTCGCCTGCAGAACGGGCGCGGGGCGCGTCGATCCATCCCCCCGGAGCCGACTCGATAGCATGGCGGCGAGTTGGGCGGGTTGCCGCAGTCGGCGTGGGATCCCGCATCCGGACGGGAGGCTGCGCGTGGGTGTGCTGTTCTACGGAAACATCGGCGAACCGATCGAGATCGAGGATCGGGCGCTCGCTCACCTGACGATGATCATCGCGACGAAGCTCCGCCGCCACGAGAGCTTCACGTTGTCATGGCAGCACACCGCCGACGATCCGCCAGGGCCGGTCGACCATCTGGTTGCACGCGGCCATTCCGATGCGGTTCGTGTTCGACACTCCAGAGGCCCCCGAGCTGAACCGGGAGTGGATCGAGGGACTCGCCGCGTCGGCGAACAGCAGTGGGGGCATCTCTCTCGTCCCCGAGGACGACACCGGGGCGCTCACCATCCCGGTGGCGGTGAGCCCCGAGGCGTAGCCGCGACGATCAGCGCGGTGCGCGCAGGCGCAGCGCGCGGAAGTAGCGCCGTCGCGCCACTTGCTGCGCCATCAGCAGCGCGGGGTAGGCGGCCCGCCACCCCCACTGCGAACCGGCGCGGGTGAGGGAGCGGACCGTCAGGATCACCGCATCACCCTCGCGGTGGACGATGAACGCCTCCTCGCCGCTCACGGGGTGGCCGGGCAGCGTCCGATAGGCGAATCCGACGCGGTCGCTGGTGTCCACCACCTCCACGACCTCGACGGGCTCCCGGACCGAGAGGCCGAACGGGTGCGCCATGATGACGGGCCGGTCCCCCGCGGCGACCCGCTCGCCCGGCGTCACCGTGAACCCGCTGCGGGTCTTGACCCCCCACTGCAGCACCTCGCGGATCGCCCAGCGCCAGACATCGTCGCCGCGGCCCAGCTCCGCCGACTTCTCCCAGCGACGGAACCCGGCGCTCGGTGCACGCCATCGCCGATCTGCGGGCCGGGTCAGCGACATCCCGGGGTCTGGGAGCATTCACCGATGATCTCACCGCCCGGCACCGCGCTACAGTGCGGGGGTGAGCAACCGCCTGCACTCCCGCCGCGCACAGGCCGTCCGCGCCGGGCGGGGCCTGCGGCTCCACCCGGCCCAGGCCGTCGTGACGGGGTTCGGGATCGCGGTGGCCGCGGGAACCGTCCTGTTGATGCTGCCCATCTCGAAGGTCGGGCCCGGGCGGTGCGAACTTCATCCAGGCGCTCTTCACCTCCACGAGCGCCGTGTGCGTCACGGGCCTGACCGTGGTCGACACGCCGACGTTCTGGACGCCGTTCGGGCAGGTGGTGATCCTGCTGCTGATCCAGCTGGGGGGACTCGGGATCATGATCTTCGCGTCGCTCATCGGGCTGGTGCTCGCCCGGAAGCTGTCGGTGCGGGCACGACTCAACACGGCGGCCGAAGCGAAGGCGGTCGGGTTCAACGACGTGCGGGGGCTCGTCCGCGGCATCGTCCTGATCTCTCTCACCATCGAGGCCATCACGTTCGCCGCGCTCTTCCTCCGCCTCCTGCTGGGGTACGGCTACACCGTCGGCGAAGCGGCGTGGCACGGGGCGTTCCACGCCGTCTCGGCCTTCAACAACGCCGGATTCGCGCTGTACAGCGACAACCTGATCAGGTTCGCGCAGGATCCGTTCTTCTGTCTGCCGCTGTGCGCAGCGATCATCCTGGGCGGCCTCGGGTTTCCGGTGATCATGCAGCTGCGCAAGGAGTTCCGTCGCCCGCTGCATTGGTCGATGAACACCAAGCTCGTGCTGTGGGGCACTGCAGTGCTCCTGATCGCCGGGACGGTCTACATCACCGTGCTGGAGTGGAACAACCCCGAAACCTTCGGCGGGATGGACCCGTGGGGCCGCGTGCTGGCCGGCTTCTTCCACTCCGTCCAGACTCGGACGGCCGGCTTCAACTCCGTCGACATCGGCGCGATGCACGACGAGACGTGGCTCGGCATGGACGTGCTGATGTTCATCGGCGGTGGCCCTGCCGGCACCGCGGGCGGGATCAAGGTCACGACCTTCGCCGTGCTGTTCTTCATCATGATGACCGAGCTGCGCGGCGAAGGTGCCGTCAACATCTTCGGCAAGCGTCTCTCGCGGGCCGTTCACCGTCAGGCGATCACGGTGGTGCTGATCGCCGTCGCAGCCGTGGTCGTCGGCGCCGCCCTTCTCATGCTCCTGACCGGCGAGAACCTCGACCGCGCGCTCTTCGAGACGGTCTCGGCGTTCGCCACCGTCGGGCTGTCGACCGGCATCACGGCCGACCTGTCCGCGAGCGCGCAGGTGGTCCTCGTCGTGCTCATGTTCCTCGGCCGGCTGGGCCCGCTGACCCTCGGCTCGGCGATCGCACTGCGCGATCGCCGCATCCTGTACGAGTTCCCGAAGGAGAGGCCCGCCGTTGGCTAGATTCCCGTTTCTCGGCGCCGACACGTCGCGCCGTATCGCCGAAGCCGACTCGGTCGCCGTCATCGGCCTGGGTCGATTCGGCAGCGCCCTCGCCCTCGAACTCGTGGCCGGAGGCACCGAGGTCCTGGGCATCGATCTCGACGAAGAGCTCGTGCAGTCGCTGAACGGTGAGCTCACGCAGGTCGTCCGCGCCGACTCGACTCGTCATGAGGTGCTCCAGCAGCTGGCGGTGGACGAGTTCGATCGAGTGGTGGTCGCGATCGGCGGCGACATCTCGGCATCCATCCTCACCTGCTCCGTTCTGCTCAGCATGAAGATCCCCGTCATCTGGGCCAAGGCGGTCGACGACCGTCATGGGCTGATCCTCGAGCAGCTCGGCGTGCATCACGTCATCTACCCCGAGAAGGACATGGGACGCCGGGTCGCACACCTCGTGCGGGGAGCAGCGTTGGATTTCATCGAGATCGCGCCGGGCTACGCACTGGTGAAGGCGCCGGTGCCGTCGAGCATCCAGGGCACGCCGCTGGGCGAGACCGGGTTGCGCAAGAAGTACGGTGTCACCATCGCCGCCTACCACCATGAGGGTGGGTCATGGACGAATGCCGACAACACCACCGTCCTGCACGAGGGCGACATGATGCTCGTCGCAGGACCGACCGTGAGGCCGAGAGCTTCGCGCAGCTGCGCTGACACTGCGGCGCTCCGCCTTTCCGCTCCGACCCGTCAGTCCCCGTCGAGGCCGTCCGCTGCCGGGTGAGGTGCGCAACCTCGGCCTTGTTCTCCGCCAGTCCTATTGCCGCGGTATAGGCCTCGCGCGCTTCTGCGGCGCGGCCGAGTCGGCGCAGCAGCTGGGCGCGCGCGGCGTGGTACGCGTGGTACCCGTGCAGCGCGGGAGCCAGCGTGTCGATGAGTGCCAGCCCAGCCGCCGGTCCGTCACGCTCGCCGACAGCGATCGCCCGGTTGAGCCGCACGATCGGCGAGCCGTCGAGCCGCACGAGGTGGTCGTAGAGCGCGACCACCTGCGCCCAGTCCGTCGCGTCGCCGTCGGTGTGCACCGCGTTGATCGCCGCGAGCAGCTGGTAGCGGCCTGGCGGCATGCCCGACGCCAACCGCTCGCGGACCAGGGCGTGCCCCTCGGCGATCAGCTCGGCATCCCATTGCCCGCGATCCTGTTCTGCCAGCGGAACCAGTTCGCCCGCCGACGAAACCCGTGCCGAGCGGCGCGCATCGATGAGCAGCATGAGCGCGAGGATGCCGGTCACCTCGCCATCGTCGGGCAGCAGCCGGCGCAGCAGCCGTGCCAGACGGATCGCCTCGCCGTGAGCTCCTCGCGCACCGGTGCGCTGTCCGAGCCGGACGCGAGATAGCCCTCGTTGTAGATCAGGAACAGCACCGCCAGCACGCCCGCGACCCGGCCGGGGAGATCCTCGGCCTCCGGCATCCGATAGGGGATGCGGGCCGCGGTGATCTTGGCCTTCGCGCGCGTGATGCGCGCGCCCATCGTCGTGTCCTGCACCAGGAACGCCCGCGCGATCTCGGGCACGCTCAGCCCGCCCACCATGCGCAGCGTGAGCGCCACCCGCGCGTCCATCGCCAGTGCCGGATGGCAGCAGATGAAGATCAGCCGCAGCCGATCGTCGTCGATCGCACCGAGCGGCTCGGGCTCTGCGTCGTACACGAGCTGCGCCTCCCTGTGCTTCTCATCGCGGCTGCTCTCACGGCGGAGTCGGTCGATCGCCTTGCGGGTCGCCGTGGTGGTGAGCCACCCTCCGGGGTTGGGCGGTGCGCCCTCCACCGGCCAGCGCTCTGCGGCGGTGGCGAACGCATCGGCCGCCGCCTCCTCGGCGATGTCGAGGTTGCCGAATCGCTTGGCGAGCGTCGCCACCACCCGCGCCCACTCGTCTCGGTGGGCGCGGATCAGGGCATCCTGCGCGTCGGTCACCCGGCGAGGAGGGGACGCACCTCGAGCCGACGGTTGCAGGCCTTGGAGCCCTCGCTCATCAGCTTCAGCGCGACGTCCAGGTCGGGGGCGTCGATGATCCAGAAGCCGGCGGCCCACTCCTTCGCCTCGACGAACGGGCCGTCGGTGAACAACGGCTCGTCGCCGCGGCCGTCGATGACGGTGGAGACGGTCGGGTCGGCCAGCCCGGCGGCGAAGACCCAATGGCCGCCCGCGCGGAGCCTGTCGTTGAAGGCGTCGATCGCGACGGCCTCTTCGGCCGTTCCCGAATTGCTGCGACTGTCGATGACGTTCACGAGATACTGCATGGTCGTATCCTTCCTCGCCTGCGCGACGCGGGGTACCCTACTCGGCGCTTCGGCGCTGCGGTCCGACACCCGCGGGGATCTCGCCGTGCAGGCGCGGGGCGTAGACGAGCTTCTGCATGCGGCCGTCCAGCACGGTCGACTCGATGAGCTCGAGGTCGAGTTCCGCCCCGCCGTGGAGGAGGGCCGCTCCGCCTGCTCGACCGGTGACGGCGGGGAAGATGATGACTTCCAGCCGGTCGACGAGGCCGGCGGCGAGAAGCGCGCGGTTCAGGGAGATGCTGCCGTGCGAGCGCATCGGCACATCGGTGGTGCGTTTCAGGCGCTCGATGGCGGTGACGGCGTCCTCGTGGAGCACCGTCGAGTTCTGCCACCCGAGCGGCTCCTCGAGCGTGCGCGAGAACACGATCTTCGGCAGCTCGGTCAGGCGGTCGTAGTAGGGCTCGTCGTACTCCTTCACGAACGTCCGGAACTCCCGGAACGTCGTCGCCCCGAAGACGAGCACCTGGTCCTGCGCGTACGTCCGCACCCGGTCGTCGATGAGCTCGGGGCCCTCCTTGCCCCAGTATCCCGGCCAGCCTCTCGGCCATGCCGTAGCCGTCGAGCGTGCAGAAGAAGTCGACGGTGAACGTCGTGCTCATGGTTTTGATCCCTTTCGTTTCGCGTGGCGTGCGTCGGGCGGGATGGCGACCGCGATCGCGTGCAGCGCTCGACGGTGCCCGCGGATCCTCGCCTTCACTATCGCTACGAACGGGACCGACGCGATTCGACAGGTCCGTCGAAATCTCCGTAGATCGTCTCGAGGATGACTGGCCGCGACATCACGCGCCGTCGAGCGGGTGGGAGGCTGTTTCGCGCTTCCGGGCTCGATACGTCCGTGCGCGACTGCGGTTCTGGCAGGTGAGAGAGCAGTAGTGGCGGCGCGCTGCCGGCGACTGATCGACGTAGACACCGGCGCAGTCGTGCGCCATGCAGATGCCCAGCCTTCCGGCATCCGGGTCGGTCCGAAGCTGACCGATGAGGGTCAGCGCTGCCGACGCGAGGAGCTGCTCCTGCCGAGGGGCAGTCCACACCTCGCGCACCGTCCATTCGTCGGCGCCGAACTCCGGGGAGATCCCCGCCTGCGCCATCAGCTGGTTGAGCCGTGCGGCGCACTCGACGCCGGAGTCCGACTCGAACACCGGACGGATGAGATTCGCGACGCGGGTGAAGTCGGCTCTGGTTCAGCTGGCCGAAGCCTTCCCAGTACTCCGCGGACTCGGCGCGGAACGCCGGCATGTCCGGATAGCGCCTCATCCCTCTTGCCTGCGACCGCCCTCGGGGCGTCGCCCCATGCGTTCACGAGCTCGACGAGCACGGGCAGCGGCATGGGCAGAACCTCGGAGTTCACCCGTCTCGCCATGCCACACCTCCCGTCACGCGTAGCCATATTAGCTCGCGTGACGCTCAGCGTGCCCGGCGATGGTGTCACGCATAGCTAGCGGTTAATGCGTGACAGCGCTACAGTTCGGGAATGCAGCGCGGCGAACGGGGACTCAGGGAGACGGATGCCGGTGGCTGAGGTCGTTCCCACCACCCCCGGCCGGCGCCGCCTCGCGCTCGCCGTGCTGTGCGCGGCGTTCTTCATCGAGGTGCTCGGGTCGACCAGCACCTTCGCGGCACTGCCCGCGATCGGCCGGAGCCTCGACATCGGCCCCACCGTGCTGGCGGCGGCCGTCACGGTCTATGGCGTCGTCATCGCCGGCCTCATGCTGCCGTTCGGCCGCGCCGCCGACGCCCTCGGCCGCCGGCGCGTCTTCCTGGCGGGCGTCCTCGCCTTCGGCGTCGGCTCGATGGCCTGCGGGCTCGCGCCGTCCGGGGAAGTGCTCATCGCGGCGAGAGGTCTGCAGGGACTCGGTGCCGCCGCACTCACTCCCGCCGCGCTCGCGCTGCTGCTCAGCATCCATCCGGCGGGGCCCGAACGGAACCGCGCTCTGGGGATCTGGGGCGGGCTCGGCGGGATCGGCGCGACCGCGGGGCTCCTGCTCGGCGGCCTGGTCACCGACACTCTCGGGTGGCCGTGGATCTTCTTCCTCAACGTTCCCGTCTGCGTGCCGTGCTCGTCTTCACCCGCCGGGCGGTGCCGGAATCCCGGCAGGCGCGACGGCGACCGTTCGACGTCGCCGGCGGCCTCCTGCTGGCGGCCGCCCTGATGCTCCTCGTCGTGACCCTGCTCGCGGTGCCCTCCGCCGGCTGGAGCCTTCCGGTGTGGATCTGCGTCGCGGGCGTCCTTGCACTGCGGCGGAGCCCTCATCCTCATCGAACGTCGAAGCGCCGACCCGGTGCTTCCGGCCCGGCTGTTCCGCAGCCGCTCCGCACTCGCCGGCAACGGCGTCGTCTTCGCCAGCGGCATCGCCGTCGACGGGCTGCTGACCCTCGCGACGCTCTACGCCCAGCGCGTGCTCGGTCTCAGCGCGCTCGTCTTCGGGATGGCGCTGGCGGTGATGACCATCACCTCGGTCGGCGCCGTCTGGCTCGGTCAGCGATGGGTCACCCGCCGGGGCGTCCGCCCCGTCGCGGTGACCGGATCACTCCTCCTCAGCGCGGCGTGCGTCGCGTTCGCGCTGACGCCGGGCGGTCAGGGAACGCTGCCGGTGCTGCTCGCCGGACTGCTCGTCTTCGGCTGCGGGATGGGCGCCGCCTTCGTCGCCGGTCAGATCGCGGCCGTCATGGGCGCGCATCCCGACGACGTCGGCGCTGCGTCAGGGCTCGAGGAGACGGTGTTCACCGTCGGCGGCACGATGGGCGTCGCGCTCGTGGCATCCATCTCGCTGGCGTTCGCGCAGGACGGTGCGGCGCAGGCCGAACTCGCGGGGCTCCACGCCGGGTTCGCCGCGCTGGCCGTCGTGACCGCCGCGGGAGCCGCTCACCGCGCTGGCGCTGCCGCGACCGGGTCGCGGCGACGGGACGCCGAGTCGTCCGGACGAGGGCTGAGGGCTCGCTGCCGTCAGTCGGCGTCGGGCCGAGGGATGCGAACGCCGCCCTCGCGCAGCCGCGCTTCGACGAGGGCGACGAGCCGCTCGGCGGCGGTCCCCTCGTCCGAGCCGAAATCGCGGACCATGCGATAGCGCGCGGTGGTGTCCGTGCGCGCCTGCATCCCGGTGACGATCCGCAGGTGCTCGGGATGGGCGAGGTAGTGGTCGGCGGTCGCAGCGGCGAGTTCGGGGATACGGGGGTCGTCGGCATCCCAGTTCGCCGAAGCGGCGCTCAGCCTGCTCAGCTCGACGAACTCGGGATCGAGCAGGGCGTGCTCGATTGCTGCGAGGTGATCGTCGAACCGCTCGGGCACCAGCGCCTTCGCGAGGATCAGGCCCTCGCGGGAGGATTCGACCTCGTCGGGACCGAACCCGAGGTCCGGCATCCGCTCGAGCAATGCCACGGCCCGCTCCGGAAGAAGCGCGCGATTGCCGTCCGTCAGCTTGTGGAGGGTGTCCCGGCGCGCGGTGCAGCTCCGCGATCTGCACTGTCAGCTGCCGCTCGACATCGGCGATGGTCGCGGCGAACTCCGCGTCGCCGGCGTCGAGCAGTGGAGCGATCTCCGCCAGCGGGACGCCCGCTCCCGCAAGCGCTCGCACCTGCACCAGACGCAGCAGGTCGCCGGCGTCGTACCGCCGATACCGCGAGAGGTCGCGCTCGGGCTCGGCGACCAGTCCCAGCTTGTGATAGTGGCGCACCGTCTTCACGGTGATGCCGACGAACGCGGCGGCCTGGCCGATCGTGACTCCGGTGCTCATCCTTCCAGCCTCCCTCGTCGGCCCTCCGGACGGCGCGATCCACGCCGTCCGGAGGGTCGCCCGAGTCATCGCCCGGACGCGCGCCGGCCGGCGGTCGACTCGGTGCGGAACACCGCGTCGACGAGGCGCTGCGAGCCCTGCTGGAACGGCAGCGCCAGTGTCATGGCCGCGTCGTCGACGTAGTTGAGGGTGGCGGTCATCGTCCGCCGGCCGTCCGGCGTCGCGTACATCAGCGCCGCATGCCCGGCGGCGCCTCCGTTGTGGGTGATCACCGTGCCGTGCTCGCCCAGATCCTGCACGAACACACCGAGGCCGTAGCCCATCCCCGGGATCGGCGTCTCCCGCGTCGCGCACATCTGGGCCCGCAGCTCTTCCCCCAGCAGCTTCCCTGTCGCGATCGACGAGATGAAGGTCTGCAAGATCCTGCGGAGGTGGAGATCATGTCGCCGCCGCTGGAGATCCACGACGGGTTCTGCTCGGTCACATCGACCGTTCGCTCCTCGCCGTCCTGCTCGTACCGGTAGTACGCGTGGGCGTGCGGCTCGGCGATTCCGGTCTCACTCGTCGGCTGCGCCGGTTCGGAGAGCCCCAGCGGCTCGAAGATGAGCCGCTGCATCTCGCCGGCCACCGGCCGTCCGGTGATCGCTTCGATGATGAGCCGCACGATCACGTAGTTGGTGTTCGAGTAGCTCCAGTCCGTGCCGGGCTCGAAGCGCGCGGGCTTCGACAGCGCCAGGCGCACGAGCTCCTCCGGCGCGTACGTCGTGAATCGGGCGTCGACCCACTCCCTGCCGGCGATGGTCGAAGGGATCGCCGGCGACCACGGTGCCATCGGGATAGAACTCGCCCGTGAAGTTGAAGATGCCGCTCGTGTGCTGCAGCAGCATCCGCACGGTGACTCGCGCGTCGATGTCGAAACCCGGGAAGGTACTCGACCGCCGGCCTGTCGAGCGCGAGACGGCCTTCGGCGACCAGTCGCAGGGCGAGCGGCCGCCGTGAACGTCTTGGTGTTGCTGCCGATGCGCACGTGTCCGTCGATCGGCGGCTTGGCGTCGGCGCCGATCTCGCTGCGACCGGCGGCACCCGTCCACTCGCCGCTCTCGTCACGGACGCGCAGGGTGATCCCGGTGATGCCCGAGGCCACGATCTCGTCGAGAATCGTCTGCAGTTCAGGACGCTCCGCCGCCGCGTTGCCGGCCTTCTGCTCGGTGGTGAGGGACATTTCTCGCTCCTTAGAATCTGTCGGTGCGACCCGTTCTGCGTCGCTGCCGCGAGTGTGAACCCTGACCCAAGGTCAAGGTCAACACCGGATGCAGAATCTCGGATGCCGGCCTACCGAACCGGGTTGCCGGGCGCGGTCCGACCAGCTACTCAGAGGAGCGGTCGAACAGAGAGGCGGTACGCGAGGACGGGCTCCGGGAAGCGCACGAGACTCGGCGCACCGTCGTCGTCCCGGCTCGCGTCGGGCGTCGCCCTCACGAGCGTCGTGCCGGGTTCTATGGACTGCCCGTCCAGCGTGAGGCCGCGCCACAGCAGGAGGACGATGTCGTCCTCTCGTCGTGGAACCTCGATCTCACGAACAGCGTGGGGTCCGCTCGCGGAGAACTCGGCGGAGCCGCGCACCACCATGAGATTGACCACCTGCGCGGCGTGCCCGACCGCGACAGCCGACGCCTCGGACTCCCCGCGGAACTCCCGCGCCTCGCCGGCGACCAGGCGACTCTCGTCCCCGTCGACGCGCAGCAGCACCTCCCCTTCGGCGACCACGAGGATCCGGTCCCTCCCGGGCAGAGATGAGAACGAGGCGCGCTCGCCGATCTCCGCGATGCTCAGGCGCCAGGAGCCGGACGCGTCCTGCATCAGCTCTCGCGTGTGACCGCGACCGTTCGCCCACGCGGTGCGCGGCACGCTGCTGGGGTGGATGAACCGGGACTCCCCCGACCGAGTCACCGGACGACGCCCGGTTCGGACAGGCGCCCGAGCAGAGTCGACGCCGCCTGAAGCGGTCCCCGCAGATCCTGATCCTGCTGGTCACTCTGCAGCGCACGGACGCTCGTGGCTGCGGCGACGAGCGGCGCGGGAACATCGACGTCGCGCTGCGAGAGCAGACGCGACACGGCGAGAAGCTCGCACGCGAGGATCGTCCGGTACGACGCGACGGCGCGCTCGAGCTGCACGGCTCCTTGCGTCGCGAAGCTGGCGTCTTCCTCCGTGCCGCGGGAGAGCACGATCGTGCCGAGGGATGCCGGACTTGCCGCGTTCCGGATCTCGGCGAGCGCGGCCGCCGCCGTGTACTCCAGCATCATGAGCCCGGAAGCGCCGGCGGGCCCGGCGGCGAGGAAGGGCGCGAGACCGGTGAACTCCGGCTCGTTCGTGAGCCGGAGGAGAGCATGCGCATTGGTGGCTGATTGGGCGATGGCGAGATTCGCCGCGTCCAGGTCGAGTGCCAGCTGGGCCTGGAAGAACGCGCCGTGGTGGGTGACCTCTCGCGCGCTCACGTCGAAGACCGGGTTCTCCTGCGCGGCGTTCAGCAGGCGGAGCAGCTGGGCGTCGAGCCGCTCAAGGGCGGTCACGAGGGCGCCCTGGGTGATCGGGTAGACGCGGAGTCCGAAGGGGTCCTGGATGCGCGTGGGGGTCCAGGACGCACCGTCGAGCAGTCGCCGCACCTCGGTGGCGACCTCGCGCACGTGCGGCGAGGCGGCTGCGGAGGCGGCAGCGTCGGACAGTGCGGAAGGGTTGCTCCGCAGCGCCACCGCGGCGAGGGCGAACGCGATCCGCCCCGCGCGGTCGAGGCGCCGGAGCTCATCGGACGCGAGGATCGCGCGTCCGATCGTCAGGGCGCTGCTGCTGAGGAACGGCAGCGCACTGTCGACGCCCCATTGCACGGGCGGGGCCGGGGTGGCGCCGGCGCGCTCACCCGCCAGCGTGAGGCCGAGCGCGGCGAGTGCGGCGAGGTCGGCGGTGCCGATGGAGCCGACGGCTCCGATCTCGGCGATCTCGTCGTGGTCGAGTGCGGTTCCGAGCGCCGAGAGGATGGCGGGGCTGATGCCCGATCCCGGCTGTGCCAGCTGGGCGAGCCGCGTGGCGACGAGCGCACGCACCACGCGCTGTGGAAGCGCGTCACCGGCGTCGGTCGCATGACTGCGCATGAGACGGATGCCGTGGTCGGACGTCTCCGTGACGGTCGTCTGCCGATTCGCCCCGACGCCCGTCGAGCGGCCGTAGGTCGGCTTCTCGGTGGCGATCGCGTCCGCGGCGGCCTGGGCGGCGGCGACGGCGGCGAGGACCTCGGGTGCGATTCGCACTCGTGCGCCGTCGGCGATGACGACGACGTCCTCGAGTGAGACGGAGCCGTCCGGGGCCAGGACGACGCGGGCTGAAGGGTACGCGGAGCTGCTCACGAATTCACTCTCCCGCAGAATTCTTGATCTGGGTCTTTATTTCATCTAGTGGCACGTGTATTTTACTAGATAGAAACCTGCGGCGACAGTCGCAGAAACACCCACTGCATATCGTCAGAGTTGCCGACAGAGGGAGACTCGTATGAGCGAACAGTCCACACGCACCGTCGAACGGGCGCTCTCGCTGCTCGCGAACGTGTGCGAGCAGGGCAGCACCACGCTCGCCGACGCGTCCCGGGCGGTCGACCTCGCACCCAGCACGGCCCTGCGGCTCCTGCGCACGCTCGAGTCGAGCGGCTTCGTCCGACGCGACGACGAAGGCAGCTATCGCGCGGGCTCGCGGCTGATGCAATTGGGCGCTCGGGCGCTCGGCCACGAGTCCCTCATCAACGTCTGCCACGACGAGATGGTGGGGCTGGAAGAGGCGACCGGCGAGTCGGTCTATCTGAGCGTGGAGGGCCACGCGGCATCCGCGCTCTACATCAGCATCATCGAGGGCTCCCACTCGGTCCGGCACGCGAACTGGGTGGGCCGCACCATCCCACTCCAGGGGTCGGCCGCGGGAATGGTCCTGAACGGCGAGACACCCGCCGAGGGCTACGTCATCGTCGAGCGTGGCATCGAACGGGACGTGACGGCCATCGCTTCCCCCATCGCCGCGGCCGGGCGCATCGTCGCCGCGCTCAGCATCCTGGTGCCGAGTTATCGCATGACGGCGAAATCCGCCGAACAATGCGGCGTCCTGCTGGCCGCCGCCGCCCGTCGCCTCTCGGCCGGGCTCACCAACGGAACGGCCCTGTAGGAGCAGCCATGATCCGATTCGAAAGCGTTTCCAAGGTCTACGACGACGGCACGACCGCGGTCGACAGCCTGGATCTCGAGGTGCCGACCGGCACACTCCTGGCTCTGGTCGGGCCGTCGGGATGCGGCAAGACCACGTCCCTGCGCATGATCAACCGCCTGATCGACCCCACGACCGGCACGATCACCCTCGACGGCATGGATGTGCTGAGCACCGACCGCGTCACCCTCCGACGCAAGATCGGCTACGTCATCCAGCACGCGGGCCTCTTCCCGCACCGCACCGTCATCGACAACGTCGCCGCGCTTCCCCGACTGCTGGGCGGGGACCGGAAGAAGACGCGCGCCCGAGCACTCGAGCTGCTGGAGACCGTCGGCCTCGACGAGCGCTTCGCGAACCGCTACCCGTGGCAGCTCTCGGGTGGGCAGCAGCAGCGTGTCGGTGTCGCGCGCGCTCTGGCGACCGATCCCCCGTTCCTGCTGATGGACGAGCCGTTCAGCGCCGTCGACCCGATCGTCCGGGCGCAGCTCCAGGACGAGTTCCTGCGACTGCAGGGCGAGATCGGCAAGACGATCGTGATGGTCACGCACGACATCGACGAGGCCCTCAAGCTCGGCGACCGGGTCGCCGTGCTGCGCACCGGCGGGGTGCTCGCCCAGTTCGGCACCCCTCTCGAGCTGCTGACCCAGCCCGTCGACCGCTTCGTCGCAGATTTCGTCGGGGGCGCACGCGGCTATCGGGCCCTCGGCTTCGAGCGACTCCCGGACCACACCGGCCTCTCTCTCACACACCGGCCAGACTCGGCGAGAACGTGCAGGGCCGGGGCTGGGTCGTCGTGGTCAGCGACACGGGCAAGCCCCTCGGATGGGTCGACGGCGCGACCAGTGCGGCGGCCGAGACCGACGCGCTTCACACGACGTCCCGGTTCCTCCCCCGCACCGCATCCGCGCGCGAACTCCTCGACGGGGCGCTGGCAAGCCCCGGAGGCACGGTGGGGGTCGTCGACGCGGACGGGGTCTTCGTCGGCGTGCTGACCGCGACCGGGATCGTGGGGGCGGTCCAGGGGGTGGCGGCATGAACCTCGACTGGATCTGGGCCAATCTCCCCCAGATCTGGACGCTGTTCGTCAACCACATCTGGCTGACGCTCATCCCGACGATCCTCGGCCTGATCATCGCCATCCCGCTGGGATGGTGGGCGCATCGCTCCCGTCGAGGCGGGGTCGTCATCGTCGGCGCAGCCGGCCTGCTCTACACGATCCCCTCGCTGGCGCTGTTCATCCTGCTTCCGGCGATCCTCGGCACCCGCATCCTCGACCCGCTGAACGTCGTCATCGCCCTCACCATCTATACGGTCGCGCTGCTCGTGCGTGTGGTCTCCGACGGCCTGGGCTCCGTCCCCCACGAGACCGTCGCCGCCGCCGAGGCGATGGGGTACCGCGGCTGGCAGCGGCTGCTGCTGGTCGAGCTTCCGGTCGCCGTTCCGGTCATCATCGCCGGACTGCGGGTGGCGGTCGTCTCGAATGTGAGCATCGTCACGATGGCTGCCCTGATCGGCATCCCTCAGCTCGGCACGCTCTTCACACAGGGATTCCAGCTGCGACTGTTCGTCCCGCTGATCCTCGGCATCGCCCTCTGCGTGCTCCTCGCCGTCGTGTTCGATCAGCTGCTGATCCAGATCGGCCGCATCACGACGCCCTGGCGACGGAAGGATGTGCCCGCATGACTCTGCTCGAGTGGCTCACCGATCCTGCGAACTGGACCGGCCCCGGCGGGATCCCCGTCCAGATCGCCTACCAGCTTCTCTACACCTTCCTCTCCCTCGCCATCGCCAGCGTGATCGCCATCCCGCTCGGCATCTTCATCGGCTTCACGGGCAAGGGTGAGGCGATCGTGGCCGGCGCCGCGAATGCGCTCCGCGCACTGCCGACGCTCGGCCTGCTGATCCTGCTCTTCCTGGTGCTCGCCCCCTGGATCGCCGGACAGCTGGTGTTCGTCGTGCCCACGATCATCGTCCTGGTGCTGCTCGCCATCCCGCCGATCCTGACGGGCACGTACACGGGCATCCAGTCGGCGGACGAAGCAGCCGTCGACGCGGCCCGCGGCATGGGATACACCCGCACCCAGATCCTCTGGCGGGTGCAGATGCCCTGCGCGCTGCCCCTGCTCATCTCGGGTCTGCGCGGCTCCACGCTGCAGGTCGTCTCCACCGCCACGGTCGCCGCGTACGTCGGCCTCCAGGGCCTCGGCCGGTACATCATCGACGGGCGAGCGCAGGCCGACTTCGCGCAGATGGCCGGCGGCGCCCTGCTCGTCGCCCTGCTGGCCCTCGCCCTCGAGCTCCTCTTCAGCATCCTCGGCCGCGTGCTGGTCTCACCCGGACTTCGCCGCACGACCCGACGACGGCGCCCCGCACCTACCGACACAGCCACGGCAGCGCTCACCACCCTGACCGCTGCGCGATGACCGGCACATCCCGCCGGCTGTCTCCCCTGCTCCGCCCCGAACGAACTTCCCCTTCCCGAAAGGCAACTCACATGCGCAAGCTCACCCTCACCGCCCTCTCCGTCAGCCTCCGTCGTCGCGGCACTCGCCCTCAGCGGCTGCGCCACCGGCGACCAGGCACTCTCCGGCGGCGACGCCGGCGGCTCGCCGGGCGAGGAGATCGTCATCGGCTCGGCGGACTTCTCCGAGAGCCAGCTCATCGCCACCATCTACTCGCTCGCGCTGCAGGATGCCGGCGTCGAGGTCGAGGAGCAGTTCAACATCGGCAGCCGCGAGGTGTACATCGCCGCACTGCAGGACGGCTCGATCGACCTCATCCCGGAGTACTCGGGCGCCCTGCTGAAGCACTTCGACCCCGAGTCCAAGGCCAGCACCAGCGAGGACGTCGTCGACGAACTCTCCGACGCCCTCCCCGAGGGCATCGAGATGTACGACATCTCGGAGGCGCAGGACAAGGACATCCTCGCGGTGACCGAGGACACTGCGACGCAGTACGACCTCGAGACGATCTCCGACCTCGAGCCGGTGGCATCCGAGCTCATCCTCGGCGGCCCCGCGGAGTGGGTGACCCGCGTGAACGGCGTCGTGGGTCTGCGTGACGTGTACGGCCTCGAGTTCAAGGAGTTCGTGAGCCTCGACGCCGGCGGCCCGCTGACGATGACGGCGCTGCTGAACGGCCAGATCCAGGTCGCCGACGTGTTCAGCACCGACCCCGCCCTCACCGCCAACAACCTGGTCGCGCTCGAGGACGACAAGTCGCTCTTCGCCGCCGAGAACATCGTTCCCGTCATCGCCTCCGCGAAGTCGAGCGACACGGTGCAGGAGACGCTCGACGCGGTGTCGGCCGCCCTCACCACGGATGCCCTCATCGAGATGAACGGCAAGGCCGCCGAGGGAACGAGCCTGGGCGAGATCGCCCGTGAATGGCTCGACTCCGCCGGGCTCTGACCCCCGCTCGCCCGCTCGACATCCCGTCTGAGTTCGACCCGATCCACGTTCGACCCGCTCCACGTTTCGACCCCCGCTACACGAAGGAATCCCATGTCACGCCAGATCCGCGCCGCTCGCGGCAACACCCTGGTCGCCAAGAGCTGGCAGACCGAAGCGGCCATGCGCATGCTGATGAACAACCTCGACCCCGAGGTCGCCGAGCACCCGGAGGACCTCGTGGTCTACGGGGGCACCGGCAGGGCCGCGCGCAGCTGGGAGGCGTACGACGCGATCGTGCGGACGCTCGAGACGCTGGAATCGGATGAGACCCTGCTGGTGCAGTCGGGCAAGCCGGTCGGAGTGTTCCGGACGCACGAGTGGGCGCCGCGCGTGCTGATCGCGAACTCGAATCTGGTGGGCGACTGGGCGAACTGGCCGGAGTTCCGCCGGCTGGAGGCGCTGGGGCTCACGATGTACGGCCAGATGACGGCCGGGTCGTGGATCTACATCGGCACGCAGGGCATCCTGCAGGGAACGTACGAGACGTTCGCCGCGGTCGCGCGCTCGCTCGGCCGCGACGACCTCGCCGGAACGCTCACCCTCACCGGTGGCGCGGGGGGCATGGGCGGCGCCCAGCCCCTCGCGGTCACCATGAACGGCGGTGCCGCCCTCGTGGTCGACGTCGACGAGTCGCGCCTCGCGCGGCGCGTCGATCACGGCTACCTCGACGAGTACACCACCGATCTCGACCGCGCGCTCGAGCGCGTGCTCGCCGCGAAGGCGGCGGGAGAGGCGCTGTCGGTCGGCCTCGCGGGCAACGCCGCGACCGTCTTCGCCGAGCTCCTCGACCGCCAGGTCGCGATCGACATCGTCACCGACCAGACGAGCGCCCACGACCCACTGGCATACCTTCCCGAAGGCATCCCGTTCGAGGAGTGGAAGGCGGCCGCCGAGGCGGACCCCGAAGGGTTCACCGAGCAGTCCCGGCGCAGCATGGCCAAGCAGGTGCAGGCGATGGTCGGATTCCTGGATGCCGGCGCCGCCGTCTTCGACTACGGCAACTCCATCCGCGCCGAGGCCGCCCTCGCCGGCTACGACCGCGCGTTCGCCTTCCCGGGCTTCGTGCCCGCCTACATCCGCCCGCAGTTCGAAGAGGGCCGCGGGCCGTTCCGCTGGGCCGCTCTCTCGGGCGACCCGGCCGACATCGCCGCGACCGACCGTGCGGTGCTCGAGCTCTTCCCCGAAGACAAGGCGCTCGCGCGCTGGATCACGCAGGCGTCCGAGAAGGTGCACTTCGAGGGCCTTCCCGCGCGGATCTGCTGGCTCGGGTACAAGGAGCGTCATCTCGCCGGACTGCGGTTCAACGAGATGGTCGCGTCGGGCGAGCTGTCGGCGCCGATCGTGATCGGCCGCGACCACCTCGACTCCGGTTCGGTGGCATCGCCGTATCGCGAGACCGAGTCGATGAAGGACGGCTCCGACGCCATCGCCGACTGGCCGCTGCTGAACGCCCTGCTCAACACCGCGTCCGGCGCGACGTGGGTGTCGCTGCACCACGGCGGGGGCGTGGGCATCGGCCGCTCCATCCACGCCGGCCAGGTCACGGTCGCCGACGGCACTCCGCTGGCGGCGCAGAAGCTGGAGCGCGTGCTCACGAACGACCCGGGCACCGGCGTCATGCGGCACGTCGACGCCGGCTACGAGCACGCGGCCGACATCGCCCGCTCGCGCGGCCTTCGGGTGCCGATGTGGGAGGGCGAGTGACCGGCTTCGACGCCCTCGATCTTCTCGCCGAGATCGAAGACGTCGGCCGGGATCGCCGCCGTGGCGGGTACACCCGGCACGTCTTCGACGACGCCGAGCGTGAGCTGCGCGACTGGTTCGTCGAGCGCGCACAGCGCCTCGGACTGCAGGTCACGGCCGACCGCAACGGCAATCTGTGGGCGTGGTGGGGCGAACCGGGACCCGACGCGTTCGTCACCGGCAGCCACCTCGACTCCGTCCCCGGCGGCGGTGCGCACGACGGACCGCTCGGTGTCGTCAGCGCCCTGGCCGCGGTCGAGCAGCTGAAGGCGGCCGGGTTCGTCCCGTCGCGCCCGCTCGCCGTCGTCGTCTTCGCCGAAGAGGAGGGGTCGCGCTTCGGCCTGGCCTGCCTCGGTTCGCGGCTGCTCGCCGGCGCCGTGACTCCCGACCGACTGCGAACAGCTGACGGATGCCGCGGGGCAGCGTTTCGTCGATGTCGCCCGCGACGCCTCCCTCGATGCGCCGGGCTACGACGCCGAGTCGCTCGCGCGCATCGGCGTGTACGTCGAGCTTCACGTCGAGCAGGGCAAGGGACTGATCGACCTCGACGCGCCGGTCGCCGTCGGGTCGTCGATCCTCGAGCACGGACGGTGGCGCATCGACGTGCACGGCCAGGGCAACCACGCGGGCACGACCGACATCGCCGACCGCCGCGACCCGATGCTTCCGGCCGCGGCCGCCGTGCTGGCCGCGCGCCGCGCCGCCGCCGTGCGCACCGGCTCGCGGGCCACCATCGGCCGGCTCGAACCGGTGCCGGGCGGGACGAACGTCATCGCCTCACGGGTGTCGGCGTGGATGGACGTCCGCGCAGACTCCGAGGCCGATACGCGCGACATCGTCGCCGAGGTTCGGGCCGCGGTCGCCGAAGCGGCCGCCGCAGAGGGATGCGAGGCATCCGTCATCGAAGAGTCGTACAGCGGCGAAGTGCGCTTCGATCCGCAGCTGCGCGACCGCATCGCCACGACGCTCGGCGGCATCCCGGCGCTGCCCACCGGCGCGGGCCACGACGCGGGGGTGCTCGCGGCGCACGTGCCGACGGCGATGCTCTTCGTCCGCAACCCGTCCGGCGTATCGCACGCTCCGGAGGAAGGCGCAGACGACGCCGCCGTCCGCGCCGGCGTCGACGCGCTCGCCCGGACGATCGAGGATCTCGCATGAGGATCTGGGTCGATCGCCTGCTCCGGGGAGGCGCCGTCGAGCGCGGAGTGCTGTTCGAGTCGGATGCCGCGGGGTCGGTCGTGACCGAGACGGCCGGCACCGCGGCCCCCGCCGATGCGACGGTGCTCGACCTCGCGGTTCCCGGCTTCGCCAACGCGCACTCGCACGCCTTCCACCGGGCGCTCCGTGGGCGCACCCACGAGTCGGGATCGTTCTGGACGTGGCGCGAGCTCATGTACCGCGCCGCCGGCCGGCTGGATCCCACGACGTACCGGGACTTCGCGGCGGCGGTGTTCTCCGAGATGGTCGCGGCGGGGTGGACCAGCGTCGGCGAGTTCCACTACGTCCATCACCGGCCGGACGGCACCCGCTACGACGACCACGCGATGGAGATCGCGCTGGCGGATGCCGCGGCCGAGGCGGGTATCCGTCTCGTGCTGCTCGACACCTGCTATCTCGCGGGCGGCATCGGCCGACCGCTCACCGCGGAGCAGGCGCGCTTCGGCGACGCCGATGCCGGCGCGTGGCTGGACCGGTGGCACTCGCTGCGCGCGGCGCTCGACGGCAGGTCGGAGCTCGTCACGCTCGGCGCCGCGCTGCACTCGGTGCGGGGCGTTCCGCGCGAGGCGCTCGGCCGCATCGCCCGGGAGCTGCCCGGCGACGTGCCGCTGCACATCCATCTGTCGGAGCAGCCCGCCGAGAACGAGGACTGCGTCGCCGCCTACGGGCTGACCCCCACGGAGCTCCTCGCCGAGGAGGGCGTGCTCTCCGCGCGGCTTTCGGTCGTGCATGCGACCCACCTGACCGACGGCGACATCCGTCTTCTCGGGCATGCCGGGGTTCACGCGGTGTTCTGCCCGACGACCGAGGCCGACCTCGGGGACGGCATCGGCCCGGCGCGTCGAACTGGTGGAGGCCGGGGCGACACTCGCCGTCGGGTCCGATCAGAACGCCGTGGTCGACCCGCTGCTCGAACTCAGAGGTCTCGAAGCCGGCGAGCGGCTGCGCTCGCTCCGTCGCGGGCGCATCGCGCCCGAGTCGCTGTGGCGCATCGGCTCCGGGGGCGGCTACGGCTCGCTCGGGCTCGCGGAGCCCGCCCGGCTCGGCGGACCGCTCGATCTCGTCGAGCTCGATCCGGTCTCGATCCGCACCGCCGGCAGCAGGATCGAGCAGCTTCCGCTCACCGCGACGGCGGCAGATGTGAAGCGGACGATCGTGGGCGGCCGTGTCATCGTGCACGACGAGGTCGCGGTGGCCGAGCGCCTGCGCCGGTGCATCAGCGCACTATTCGAGGAGGACAGATGACCAGCGAGCTTGTCACCGGGATCAGCGAGCTGACGACGAACGACCCCGAGCGGGGCGGCCTGCTGGGCCGGCTCACGGATGCCGCGGTCGTCGTCGACGGCGGCACCATCGCGTGGGTCGGGCGCGCGGCGGATGCGCCCGCCGCCGACCGGCGCACCGACCTCGGTGGACGCGCCGTGCTGCCGGGCTGGGTCGACTCGCACACCCACCTCGTCTTCGCCGGTGATCGCTCGGAGGAGTTCGAGCACCGGATGGCCGGCCACGCGTACCAGGCGGGAGGGCATCCGCACCACGGTCCGCGCGACGACCGAGGCCTCGGACGAACGCCTGCGCACCGAACTCGCCCTGCGACGAGCGGTCGCTCGACGAAGCGGCACGACGTGGATGGAGATCAAGACCGGGTACGGGTTGAGCGTCGTGGAGGAGACGCGGCTGGCGCGGCTCGCCGCCGAGGTGACCTCCGACGTGACATTCCTGGGCGCGCACGTCGTTCCGCCCGGTGTGGACGCCGACGACTACGTGGCGCTCGTCACCGGCGAGATGCTCGACGCGGTGCGGCCGTACTGCACGTGGATCGACGTGTTCTGCGAGCGCGGCGCGTTCGACGCCGACCAGTCACGGGTCGTGCTCGAGGCCGGCCGGGCCGCAGGGCTCGGGCTCCGCGTGCACGGCAATCAGCTGGGCGAGGGCGACGGTGTGCAGCTCGCGGTGGAGCTGGATGCGGCATCCGTCGATCACTGCAATCACCTCAGCGCCCGCGACATCGAGGCGCTGGGGTCGTCGAGCACCGTCGCCGACCCTGCTGCCGGCGTGCGACCTCAGCACCCGCGAGCCGTTCCCACCCGCGCGCGCACTGCTGGATGCGGGTGCGACGATCGCGATCGCGAGCAACGGCAATCCCGGCACCTCGAACACGACCTCCATGGCGTTCTGCGTCGCCACCGCCGTGCTGCAGATGCGTCTCACCGTCGAGGAGGCGGTGTGGGCGGCGACCGCCGGCGGCGCGGCTGCGCTGCGCCGGTCCGACAGCATCGGCGCGATCATCCCCGGCTACCGGGCGCACCTGCACGCGATCGATGCGCCGTCCGTCTCGCACTTCGCCTACCGCCCGGGCATGGACCTGACGTACCGGGTGTGGGGCGATTCGCCTGCCTCGCGCGCAGGCGGCGCGGACGGGAACGTCGGGGGCCGACGTGACCAAGACTGAGCGCGCGCACGGGCGCCACAGCGCGCCGACCTGTGGGTGGAGCGGTCTCGCCATGTGCGAGCCGGACTGCCCGTACTGCTCTGGACCCGAGACCGACTGAAGCGGGGAGTGAAGATGACACAGCTCACGGAAACCGGGATGATGCGGGCGATCACGCGCGGCGAGCTCACGCTCTCTGACGCGCATGCCCAGCTCGCCCGGGCGATAGAACTGCTCGGCTACGACGAGGGCATGCATTCGCTGCTGCGGCGTCCGCGCCGCGAGTTGCAGGTGAGCGTCCCGCTGCGCCGCGACGACGGAGATATCGAAGTGCTCGCCGGCTATCGCGTACAGCACAATTTCTCCCGGGGCCCGACAAAGGGCGGGATCCGCTTCGATGCAGGGGTCTCGCTCGACGAAGTGCGGGCACTCGCGATGTGGATGACCTGGAAGTGCGCGCTCCTCGATCTCCCCTACGGCGGAGCCAAGGGAGGGGTCGCCGTGGATCCTCGGCTGCACTCGCCAGGTGAACTGGAGCGCATCACTCGCAGGTTCACCAGCGAGATCATGCCCCTGATCGGGCCCAGCCGCGACATCCCTGCTCCCGACATCGGAACGGATGAGCGAACGATGGCGTGGATGATGGACACCTACTCGGTGAACGCCGGCTACACCGTCACAGGCGTCGTGACCGGGAAGCCCCTGGGCATCGGCGGGTCCCTGGGCCGCGCGTCCGCGACCTCCGAAGGCGTTGTGCACATCGCGTTGGACGTGCTGCAGCGTCTGGGAGTCACGCCGAGACAGAGCAGGGCTGCCGTGCAGGGCTTCGGCAAGGTCGGCGCGGACGCTGCTCGACTGCTGGCGGAGGCCGGCGTCGACGTGATCGCGGTCAGCGACCGCTACGGCGCCGTCTACTCTGTCGAACGGGCTCGACATCCCCGCGCTGATGCGGCACGTGTCGGAGACCGGGAGTGTGGTCGGGTTCCCCGATGCGGACGCTCTGGACCCCGACGAACTGCTGATTCTCGAGGTGGATCTGCTGGTTCCCGCGGCAGTCGAGGGGGTCATCCACACGGGCAACGCCCCGTACGTTCGCGCACGACTCATCGTCGAAGGCGCCAACGGCCCCACGACTCGGGAGGCCGACCGGATCCTCGGAGAGAACGGCACCGTCGTCGTGCCGGACATCCTCGCAAACGCCGGCGGAGTGCTCGTCTCCTACTTCGAATGGGTTCAGGCCCACCAGGCATACCGATGGACCGCATCCCAGATCCAGGAGAGATTGCGGGAGCGCATGATCGACGCCTGGCACACCGTGTCGTCGCTCAGCGAGAAGCGGGGAATCACACTGCGGGACGCCGCGACCCTCATTGCCGTCGAGAGGGTCGCCGAAGCTCACCGGCTGAGGGGGCTCTACCCGTAGAACGCTCCTGCGCGGGGTGCCGTGAACGTGCCTACGGTGCCTCGACCCGACGGGCGCGATCGCGGATCGGGTCGAGGATCGCCTCCGCCGCCCAGCCGGCCGCGTCGGCGATGTCGCGACCGCTCATCTCGAGCTCTCGCCGCATCGTCACCCAGGTCGCCGAGGAGTCGAGGTGGCACAGCGCCGCGACGAGGTCCCGCCGCTCCTTGTCGCCGAGCGACGGGACCTCACGGAGCAGCATGGCGTCGAACTCGGCACGCTGCGGCGACGGGTCGGCGCCGTTGACCCCCGCATCGCGGTCTCGGCGACCACGTACGCCAGTTCGGGGCGCCGTTCGTATGCCTCCATCGCCTCGCGGATCGCGAGCGGGACGTCGAAGATCGAACCGGACTCCGCGCGGGTGAAGATCGTTCGCTCGATCCACGCCGATGTCGCGAGCAGGAGGTCCACACGTGTCGGGTAGTAGCGGAAGACGGTGCGCTCTCCGACGCCCGCGCGCAGCGCGATCACGCGGAAGGACACGTCATCGGTGCCGACCTCTTCGATGAGTTCCGCGTAGGCGGAGAGGATCGACGCCTGCGTCCCGGAGAGCTCGGATGCCGGCGCGTGCGCCGCCATTCCGCCCTCTTCGCCTTGATCGCCACGGGGAGGACTCGGTCCACGGCGCGATCGAACACCTCGAAGGCCTCGTCCGCGCTCATCTCGAATCCGGTCCGCATGCGCGCCCAGAACAGCGGAGACGCGAAGTACCGCAGTGTCGCGGTCACGCGCTGGGCGTCGCGCCGGTTGAGGTGCGGCGCCGCCGACTCGAGCATGCCGACGATGGCGACGGTGAGGGGGGCAGGCCGGATTCTCCGCCGATCGGCGAGAGCGCCGCGCCCCGTGCCGCGACGAACGCGTATGCCGGCTCGGCGTCGTACGCGCGCAATCGGGTGCGCACGACCTCGCGGAACTCGGTCGCGGTAGGAACTCCGCGACCGGGAAGTGCTCCGCCTCGATCCAGCGTCCGAGCGCTTCGAGCAGGTGGGACCTGGTCGGAAATCGCCGGTAGATCGTCCGCTCGGAGACGTCGGCGATCTCGGCGAGTTCGAGGTACGAGATGTCCTCGAAGGTGCGCTGGCGCAGCAGCAGTGCGGCGCTCGAGAGGATCGCAGACGGGGTGTCTACGGCCTCGTCCATCACAGCATCCTTCCCCGTCCGTAGCGATCGGGCACCGCCGGCTCCGGCGGGAGGACGTACCGGTCGGATTCGTCCAGCGTCAGGGCCAAAGAGGAGACGAACTGCACTTCACCTCGCGGCCCCGGTTCGGCCGAGGCCAGCATATCCGGCCGCTCGAAGGTATAGCCGGTGACATGGCAGCGCAGCCGTTCTCCCGACGGGTTGCCGTTCCCATCGAGGATCGGGGTCGGGATGCCGTCCGAGGCGCGTCGGAGGTAGTAGCGGCCGCGCGTGAGGATCGCCATCAGGGGTGTGGCGATGGCCGCGACCGCGATCGCGACCAGGACCGAGAACGGCTTCATCTCCGGGCCGAACATCCCCGCGAAGCACAGCAGCGAGAGCAGAGACGCCAGACCGACCGAGACGAGCCCGACCGGATTCCAGTCGTGGAGCATCCCGCGACGGAACTCGGGGAAGCGCGGCGAGAGGCGGAGCAGGTGCTTGTTGATCACGATGTCGGCCGAGATGGTGACGAGCCAGGCCATCACGACGTTCGCGTACAGGCTCAGGACGAAGGAGATGAGGCTGAAGACGTCGAGCAGCATGAGGGCGAGGGCGATCACGAGATTGAAGAGCACGAAGACGGTCCGGCCGGGGTACCGCTTCTTGACCCGGGTGTACACGTTCGACCAGGCGAGCGAGCCGGAGTACGCGTTCGTCACGTTGATCTTGACCTGCGCGATGACGATCAGGATCAGCGCGAGCGCGAGCGCCACCCAGTCGGGCAGCAGCGATCGGTACATGCCGAGGAACTGCTTCACGGGTTCCACGGCGCGATCGGTGAGGGACGGGTCGACCTTCGTCACCAGATAGACCGCGAGAAAGAGCCCGATCACCTGCTTCGTCCCGCTGAAGATCACCCAGCCCGGCCCGCTGAAGACGAAGGCCGCCCACCACGACGTCGAGTTGGCCGCGGTCCGTGGCGGCATCACCCGGATGTAGTCGATCTGCTCGGCGAGCTGCGGAGTCAGGGCGAAGCACACCGCGGCGCTCGCGACGACGGCGCTGAAGCTGACCGAGCCGTCGGAGGCGCCGGTGAATTCCAGGAACTCGGTCACCGAGTCGGGCTGAGTGAACACGACCCAGATGAGCGGGACGAGCGCCAGGGCGAGCCAGAGAGGCGTCGTCCAGAACTGCAGCCGCTCCAGTGCGCGCATCCCGAAGATGACGATGGGGATGACGACCACGGTGGAGATCACGTAACCGAGCGGCAGCGGAATGCCGACGGCCACCTCCAGGCCCTGCGCCATGATCGCGCCTTCGAGTGCGAAGAAGATGCAGGTGAAGCCGGCGAACACCACGGTCGTGATGATCGAGCCGTAATAGCCGAAACCCGAGCCGCGAGCGATGAGGTCGAGGTCCAGGTTGTAGCGCGCGGCATAGTACGCGACCGGAAAGCCGACCAGGAAGATGATCACGGAGGCGAGCAGGATGCCGAGCACGGCGTTCGTCGTGCCATGCTCCAGGCCGATCGCGGCCCCGATCGAGAAATCGGCGAGGAAGGCGATCGAGCCGAGGGCGGTGCCCCCGACGGACAGGGCGCTCCAGCGACGGAACGAGCGCGGCACATACCGGAACGCGTAGTCCTCGAGGCTGTCTTCGGCGGCGGCGCGCGCGTCCCCGCCACGTTCCACGGCCCTCACGCCCGGCGCCACCATCGTCACCTCCCGCACGTCCACGATGTCTGGATCATGCCGGAGGCGTGTTTCGTCCGCGTTGCCGCAGCGAATCGATCTGGATCAGATGGCCATCGCGTGGCGCACGGTGTCGATGGCGGCCGCTCCCCCGTCTCCCGTCATGGTGATCCGGCCCGACTGCAGCACGTAGAACGTGTCGGTGGAACGCAGCGCGAACCCGACGTGCTGCTCGACGAGGAGCACGGAGAGGTCGCCGCGCCGGGTGAGGTCGATGATGACGCGCTCGATGTCGGCGACGATGTTCGGCTGGATGCCCTCCGTCGGCTCGTCCAGCACGAGAAGCCTCGGCTTGGTGAGCAGCGTTCGGGCGATCGCGAGCTGCTGTCGCTGACCTCCGGAGAGCAGACCGGCGCGCCGGCCCAGCAGCTCCTTGAGGACCGGGAAGAGGTCGAACACCTCGTCGATGTCGGACTGGCGCTTCGCCACCAGCTGCAGATTCTCGAGCGTCGTCATCTGCGGGAACGACTGCTGCCCTTGCGGGACGTAGCCGAGACCTCTCTGCACCCGCTTGGACGGCGGCATCCGTGTCACGTCCTCGCCGTCGATGAGGACGCGACCGCTCATCACCGGGATCAGTCCCGTGGCGACGCGGAGGAGCGACGTCTTGCCGGCGCCGTTGTGCCCCATGACCGAGACCGCGTGTCCCTGCGGAATCCGCACCGTGACATCGTGGAGCACCTTGGTGCGGCCGTACCCGGCCGTGACCCCTGTGATCTCGAGCATCAGTGACCTCCTTCGCCTTCCGCGGCCGCATCGGCCGCCGACCCGAGGTAGACCTCCTGGACGCGCTTGTCCGCCTGGACCTGCTCGACCGTGCCCGCTGTCAGGAGCTTGCCGGTGTGCATGACGGTCACCCATTCGGCGTAGCTGCGCACGAAGTCCATGTCGTGCTCGATCACGATGATGGTGCGCTCGTCGCCGATGCGGCGCAGCAGCTGGCCGGTCTCGTCCCGCTCGTCGGCGTTCATGCCCGCCACGGGTTCGTCGAGGAACATCACCTGCGCGTCCTGCACGAGCAGCATGCCGATCTCGAGCCACTGCTTCTGGCCGTGCGCGAGGATGCCGGCCGGCTTGTCGCGCAGGGCGCTCAGTCCGATCGTCTCCAGCGCCGACTCGACGTAGTCGGGCACCCCGCGGCGCTTGAGCGGAAGACCCCACGCCCTGCGGTGCAGCCCACCCGCGATGTCGAGATTCTGCAGCACCGAGAGCTCATCGAAGACGGCCGCGGTCTGGAACGTGCGCCCGACTCCGGCCCGGATGATCTTGTTCGTCTTCATCGCCAGCAGGTTCATGCCGTTGTAGATCGCCGTCCCCGTCGAGGGGACGAGTCCGGTCAGGGCGTCGACGAGCGTCGTCTTCCCCGCGCCGTTCGGGCCGATCAGGAAGTGCACCTGGCCCTTGAGCATCAGCAGGCTGACGTCGTCGACGGCCTTGAACCCGTCGAAGGTCACCGTGAGATTGGACACGTTCACGGACGTCTCGGGTTCCGGCGCCAGCAGCTCGCCGGATCGGGTGGACGCACCGGCCGTTCCGTCGGCGCTCATGCCGACACCTCCGGCTCGGCGCGCGCTCGCAGCACGGGCTTGTCGGCCCTCCCGCGCACGAGGGTCTTCATCCTGCCGAACAGCGAGGACAGTCCGTTCGGCAGGAAGAGTGTCACCAGGATGAACACCAGGCCGAGGATGTAGATCCACCCCTCTGGCCAGCTCGAGGCGAGGCTCGATTGTCCCCATCCGATCGCCATCGCGCCCAGCACCGGGCCGAAGAGGGAGGCACGACCCCCGAGCGCCACGCCGGCGATCATCAGGATGGATGCCGATGCCCCGATCTCCTGCGGCGTGATGATGCCGACGAGCGGCACGAACATGGCCCCGCCGATGCTGGCCATCACCGCCGCGATGACGAAGGCGACGAGCTTGATGTTCGCAGGGTCGTAGCCGAGGAAGCGGACGCGGTCCTCGGCATCCCGGGTCGCGAGCAGCAGCTCACCGAACCGGCTGCGATACAGCTGCCACGCCACGAGCATGCACACGATGAGAAGCGCCGCCGTGATCATGTAGATCATGATCTTGTTCGCGTCGTCGTTCAGGACGTACCCGAAGAAGTACTTGAAGCCGCTCAGTCCCGTGTCGCCGCCGGTCTCGCGGATCGTGGAGCTGATGAAGACGGCGAGCGCGACCGCGAGCGCCTGGGTGAGGATCGCGAAGTACGCGCCCTTCACCCGGCGCTTGAAGAGCGCGTAGCCCAGCACGCCCGCCACGATCACCGGCAGCAGGACGATCGCCAGCACCGTGAACCACTCGCTGCGGAACGGCTCCCAGAACGCGGGAACCGGTGCGAGCGGGTCGTACAGGATCATGAACGTCGGAGTCGCGTCGGGCCCCGACGACTCCAGGGTGAGATGCATCGCCATCGCGTAGGCGCCGAGCCCGAAGAAGACGCCCTGGCCCATGACGAGCATGCCGCCGCGCCCCCAGGCGAGGCCGATGCCGACGGCCACGATCGCCCACGCGCAGTACTTGCCGAGGTTGCCGACCCAGTGCATCGACAGCACCGACGGGGCGACGGCGAGCAGCAGGATCGCGAACACGGCGATGCCGATGAGGGACGCCCACGGCTTGATCTTGGTGAGCATGGTCATGCGAGCCCCCTCGTGCGGACGGTGAACAGGCCCTGGGGGCGGATCTGCAGGAAGATCACGACCAGGATGAAGGCGAGCACCTGCGCGAGGCTGCCCGTCGTCCAGTCGGCGAACAGCGCCATGGCGATCCCGATGCCCAACGCGGCGATGACGGTGCCCTTGATCTGCCCGATGCCGCCGACGACCACCACCAGGAACGCCGGAATGATGTACTGGACGCCCATCTGGGAGTTCGTGCCGCCGATGAGGGAGGCGGCCACGCCGGCCACCCCGGCAAGACCCGACCCGACGAAGAACGTGAGGCGGTCGACCCGGCGGGTGCGGATGCCGACGGTCTCGGCGAGGTCGCGATTCTGGACGGTCGCACGGATGCGGCGACCGAAGGACGTGAACTTGAGCCAGGCGGCCAGGATCGCGACGCAGACTCCCGCGAGTGCGATGGTGAACGCCTGGCGGAGGGGCCACGCGTAGCCGAAGACGTCGATCTGGCCTTGGAGCCACCCGGGGTTCTCCACCGGGACGCCCTGGGCGGGGAAGATCTGGAGCGCGGCCTGCTGCAGGATCAGCGCCACGCCGACCGTGACGAGCAGGGTGTCGAGAGGTCTGCGATACATCCACTGGATGATGCCCACCTCCAGCAGCAGCCCGAGGAGGCCGGCGATGAGGAAGGCGAGGGGCAGCGCCACCGGGATGGAGATGTTGCTGTCGGGGATGACGAGCTGGGTCAGGTAGGCGACGAAGGCGCCGGCCATGATGAACTCGCCGTGCGCCATGTTGATCACCCCCATCTGACCGAAGGTGAGCGTGAGGCCGAGGGCGGCCAGCAGCAGCAGCGCACCCAGTGCGGTGCCGTTCAGCAGCGGCGGTATGAGTGCATCCATGTGCGGTCTCCCTTCTGTGCGGATCGAGATGTGACGACGGTGCGCGGGGTCCCGTGCCGTGAGGGGCACGGGACCCCGCGTCAGTGCAGGCTCAGCCCGCGGCGGCGACGAGCGACTTGCGGATGTCCTCGGGGAACCAGTCGTAGCCGTAGAGGTACGGGTCGGGTTCGATGAACTCGTCGGACTCCCAGACGATGTCGAACTGGTTCTCGGCGTTGATCTTGCCGATGTGACCCGGCTTCGAGATGTGGTGGCTCTCGCCGTCGAGCGTGACGACGCCCTCCGGCGCGTCGACGGTGATCCCGCCTTCCGCGGCGGCTTCGTTCACCGCGTCGACATCGAAGGATCCCGCCTTCTCGACCAGCTCCTTGTAGAGGTACATCGAGATGTACGCGGCCTCCATCGGGTCGGACGTCACACCGCTGCTGCCCGGGTAGGCCTTCCAGGCCTCGATGAACGCCGGGTTGTTCGGCGTGTCGAGCGACTGGAAGTAGTTCCACGACGCGTAGTTGCCGGTGACCTCGTGCCCCATCGCCGGCGCCTCTTCCTCGGCGATCGACACCGAGATGATCGGGGTGGTCTCCGGGGTGAGGCCCGCCTCGTAGTAGGCCTTCACGAAGCCGACGTTCGACGACCCGTTGATGGTGTTGAAGACGAAGTCGGGCTCGGCCTCGACGATCTTCGCCACCTGCGTGGTCCAGTCGTCCTTGTCGAGCGGCACGTACTCCTCGCCGACGATCTCGATGCCGAGCTCGGCGGCGTACAGCTTGATGATGGCGTTCGCCGTGCGCGGGAAGACGTAGTCCGAACCCGCGAGGAACAGCTTCTTCACGCCCTCGGCCGCGAGGAAGTCCATCGCCGGGATGATCTGCTGGTTCGTCGTCGCGCCGGTGTAGTAGATGTTCGGCGAGGACTCGAGGCCCTCGTACTGCACGGGGTAGAAGAACAGTCCGTTGTGCTCCTCGACGACCGGCTTGACGGCCTTGCGGGAGGACGAGGTCCAGCCCCCGAAGATCGCGGCGACGCAGTCCTGGGTGAGCAGCTTCTCCGTCTTCTCGGCGAAGGTCGGCCAGTCGGTGGCGCCGTCCTCCTGGACGTACTCGATCTGCTTGCCGAGGATGCCGCCGTCGGCGTTGATCTCGTCCGCCGCCATGTGCAGGACGTTGGACACCGTCTTCTCCGAGATGGCCATGCCTCCGGTGAGGGAGTTCAGGAAGCCGAGCTTGATGGTGTCGCCGGAGGTGTCGACGCAGCTGGCCGCGGCCGACTCCGATTCGGCCGGTGCGGCGTCGCCGGCGCGACTGCCGCAGCCGGAGAGGACCAGCGCGGCGCTCGTCGCGAGCGCTCCCGCTGCCAGGACCGCCCTGAGGCGCTTCCTGCTCGTTGTGATCATGCTGTGCTCCGTTTCGTGAATGCAGGGTGCGAGTTGCGGAACGGCGGGCGACCGGCGCACGAACCGCCCGCGAGGCGGATCCGTCTGGATGCGCCGGCTCGCCGGGTCAGGCATTGCTCGTGGTGCTTCTCGGGTGGATCGTCGCAGTCTCGGGCGATCCGGCCCTCTCCTCGCCGACGGCAGGAATCCGTCGACGGCTGTCGGTGCTCCCACGATGGGGCTACGGCATTACATTGCCATTGCTCGCACATATCGGGCATGTAAACAGTCGCGCGGCTGATCGCACGTTCAGGCCAGCAAATACGGGCGATAGCCGCTCTTCACCCGGATCGACGCGCGCACGGCCGCCGAAAGTTGATGGCAGACTTCTGACACCCGACGCCGACGCAGAGCTCGCAGTCGGTGTCAGCGAACCGGCAGCAGATGCGACGGTCGCCCGAATCGACGACGGAGGGAGTTCCGGATGCACCTGTCTCCTGCAGACACGGAGAAGCTGCTGCTGGCAGTCGCGGGGATGGTGGCGCGGGACCGGAAGGAGCGCGGCGTCAAGCTCAACCATCCCGAAGCCGTCGCCCTGCTCTCCACCTGGGTCATCGAGCGTGCCCGCGACGGCGCGGAGGTGGCCCAGCTGATGACCGAGGGCCGCACGGTCCTCAGCCGCGACGACGTGATGGACGGCGTCGCCGACATGCTCGCGGACGTGCAGGTCGAAGCGACGTTCCCCGACGGGCGCAAGCTCGTCACCCTTCACCACCCGATCGATTGAGGACTGCCATGGCATCAGGATCAGCATCCGGACCCGGCGCCATCCGGGTGCGGCCCGGATGGCTCGAACTCAACGCGGACCGCGCCGACGACGAGCGCCTCGAGCTCGTCATCCTCAACACCGGCGATCGGCCCGTGCAGATCGGCTCGCACATCCACCTGCCCGATGTGAACGCGGCGCTCGAGTTCGACCGCTCCGCGGCGGAGGGATTCCGGCTGGACATCCCCTCCGGGACGTCCGAACGGTTCGAGCCCGGTGCCTCCAAGCGCGTCGCCGCGGTGAGCCTGCGCGGACGACGCCGGGTTCCCGGCATCCAGCTGCGATCGACAGAGGAGGCCCGCTGATGGTGCGCATCGACCGGGAGAGGTACGCGCGGATCTACGGCCCGACCACGGGAGACCAGGTCCGACTCGGCGACACCGATCTGTGGATCGAGCTCGAGGACGATCTCACCGTCGGCGGCGAGGAGGCGATCTTCGGCGGGGGCAAGTCGATCCGAGAATCCATGGCGCAGAGCACCCTGTCCCGAGCGGACGGAGCGCTCGACACCGTCATCACCAACGCGGTCATCCTCGACTGGTGGGGCATCGTCCGCGCCGATGTCGGCATCCGCGACGGCCGCATCGCGGGCATCGGGCGCGCGGGCAACCCCGACATCGCCGACGGCGTCGACCCTCGGCTCGTGATCGGACCGTCGACCGATGTGATCTCGGGCGAAGGGAAGATCCTCACCGCGGGGGCGATCGATTCGCACGTCCATCTGCTCTCGCCCTCGCAGATCCACGAGGCGCTGGCGACCGGCGTCACGACGATCGTGGGCGGCGGGACCGGGCCGTCGGAGGGCTCGAAGGCGACGACCGTGACCCCGGGCGCGTGGCATCTCGAGCAGATGCACCGCTCGCTCGACGCGCTCCCGGTCAACGTGCTGCTGCTCGGCAAGGGCAACACCGTCTCGGCCGCGGCGTTCGAGGAGCAGGCGCTCGCCGGCGCCGCCGGCTACAAGGTGCACGAGGACTGGGGCTCCACGCCGGCGGCGATCGATGCCAGCCTCCGCGCCGCCGAGGAGTGGGGCCTGCAGGTCGCCCTGCACAGCGACTCGCTCAATGAGGCGGGGTTCGTCGAGTCGACGATCTCGGCGATCGCGGGACGCAGCATCCACGCCTTCCATGTCGAGGGAGCGGGCGGCGGCCACGCCCCCGACATCCTGTCGATCGCGAGCCTGCCGTACGTCATCCCCGGTTCGACGAACCCGACCCTGCCGCACACGGTGAACACGGTCGCCGAGCATCTCGACATGCTGATGGTCTGCCACCACCTCAACCCCGGGGTGCCCGAGGATCTCGCGTTCGCCGAGTCCCGCATCCGGGCGACCACCATCGCCGCGGAGGACATCCTGCACGACATGGGCGCGATCTCGATCACGTCCTCGGACGCGCAGGCGATGGGCCGCATCGGCGAAGTGGTGACCCGCACCTGGCAGGTCGCCCACGTGATGAAGGCCCGTCGTGGACCCCTCGGCGGAGGCCTGCCCGCCGACAACGAGCGCGCCCGCCGGTACGTGGCCAAGTACACCGTCAACCCCGCGATCGCGCACGGGATGGACGGCGAGGTCGGTTCGATCGAGGCCGGCAAGCTCGCCGACCTCGTGCTCTGGGACCCGCGCTTCTTCGGATTCCGTCCCAGCGTCGTCATCAAGGGCGGCGGGCTCGTGTGGGGGGCGCTCGGCGATCCGAACGCCTCGATCCCGACTCCGCAGCCGGTGCTGATGCGCCCGTCGTTCGCGGACGCGATCGGCGGCTCGCTCTCGGTGTCGTTCGTCTCCCCGGCGGCGCTGGAGGCGGGGATCGACGAGCGGCTGGGGCTCGACTCGCCGCCTGCTGCCGCTCGCGTCGACGCGCGACGTCGGCAAGGCCGAGATGCGCAACAACGACGCACTCCCCCGGATCGACATCCAGCCCGAGACGTTCGACATCACCATCGACGGCGACGCGCGTCGAGCCGGCGCCCGCCGCCCGGCTGCCGCTCGCCCAGCTCTACCAGCTGTTCTGATGCCGACGCTCGCCGCTTCCACCGCCGCCATGCTCCTGGCCGACGCGCGCCTGCCGTCGGGCGGCCACGCGCACTCGGCCGGGCGTGGAGCCGGCGGTGACGGCGGGAGTGCGCCCTGCCGAGGTTCCGGCGCTCCTGCGCGGCAGCGCCTCGACGCACCGCGTCCTCGTCGAGGCGGGCACCGCGGTGGTCGCGCGCGGCACGCGCGGCTCGAGCGGCGGCGACCTCGACTGCCGTCGAGGCCGCGTGGGCGGCACGCACCCCGAGCCGGGCGCAGCGGGATGCCGCACGCGTGCTCGCGCGAGGCTACCTGCGTGTCGGCGCGGCGCTGCTCGCCCGGCGACGAGGTCATCGCCGCGTGGCGACGCCGGCCGACCCCGCCCCCGCGACCGTGCGTGCTGGGCGTCATCGGCGCCGGGCTCGGCCTGGCGCCGCTGGAGCTCGCGCGGCTCGTCGTGTACGAGGACATGCAGGCGGCCGCCGCCGCGGTGCTCAAGCTCGAGCCGTGCGATCCGCTCGACCTCGTCACGCTGGTCGTCGAGCTCTGCAGCGGGGTCGAAGACCGCGTGAGCGCGATCGCCACCATCACCGACCCCGGCGACATCCCCGCGCTCACCGCACCCCAATCCGAAGCGTGGGCGGAGGCCCACGCCCGATCCACCAGGAGGCTCTTCCGTGCCTGAATCCCCCGCACCCCGCGCTCTGCGCCTCGGCGTCGCCGGCCCCGTCGGCACCGGCAAGTCGTCCCTCATCGCGACGATCTGCCGCGCGCTCGCCGACGAGATCCGCATCGGCGTCATCACCAACGACATCTACACCGATGAGGATGCCCGCTTCCTCCGGTCGGCCGGCGTGCTCGAGCCCGAGCGCATCGTCGCCGTCGAGACCGGCGCGTGCCCGCATACCGCGATCCGCGACGACGTCACCGCGAACCTGTTCGCCGCCGAGGACCTGGAGCGGAGTTCGCGCCGCTCGACATGGTGGTGATCGAGTCGGGCGGCGACAACCTCACCGCCACGTTCTCGCCGGCGCTGGTCGACGCGCAGATCTTCGTGCTCGACGTCGCCGGCGGCGGAGACGTCGCCCGCAAGGGCGGTCCCGGAATCGGCCGCGCCGACCTGCTGGTGGTCAACAAGACCGACCTCGCCCCCTACGTCGGGGTGGACGTCCCGCAGATGGTCGCCGACGCCACCGCCGCGCGCGACGGCCGGCCGGTCCTCGCCCTCTCGCGCACCGACCGCGCGTCGGTGGCGGAGCTGCGCCGGTGGGTGCTCACCGTGCTCGCCTCCCACCGATCCGGCGCGCACGTGCCGCAGGACCCCGGCCCGATGGCGCCGCACTTCCACGCCGACGAGGAAGGCAACGGCTACCTGCACACCCACGAGGAGGGGGCGGACGTGCACGTCGGCGGGGTCGGGCGGGGGCGCGCACAGCCACGCCGCTCACGCCCACCCGTGAGCGCCACCGTCGTCGACATCTCGCCACACGGCGAGCGCGTGTCGTGCGTGCTCGCAGGCGACTTCGTCGTCCCTCGCCTGGTCCGGCGGGAGGGACGCTCCGTCGAGGTGGCGCTCGTCGCCGGGCGGGCGATGCTCCTGCCCGGCGACGCCGTGCGCATCGAGATCAGCGTCGGCGAGGGCTGCACGCTGCGCCTCGTCGACGTCGGGGGCCTCGTCGTCTACGGCCGCGCCCGGCGAGGCGGGCGAACCGTCTCAGTGGCACGCTGCGCATCGACCTCGCCGCCGGGGCGCACCTCGGTTGGCAGGGCCTTCCGACGGTGATCACGGATGCCGGTCACCTGACGCGATCGCTGACGGTCAGGCTTGCTGCCGACTCCTCGGCGACGCTGCGCGAGACGCTCGTCCTCGGCCGCTCCGGCGAGCGCGGGGGCCGGGTCACGACCGAGACGGATGCCGCGGATGCCGTCGGGCCGATCCTGCGGGACAGGCTCGAGGTCAGCGGCGCCGAGCCTGTGCCGGGCGTGCTCGGAACGGACCGCATCGTGGACAGCATCCTCGCCCTCGGCGACGGGGCCGACCTCGCCGACGTCCCGGGTGCAGCGCGCCTCGACTTCGAACGCGGGGGCGCGATGCTGCGCTATCTGGGCGACGCCCTCCACGAGAGCCCGTTGGAAGGCGCGGGCATCGGCGCCGTCCTGCTCGAGCCGCAACCGGCGGCGGTCTCCTGACGGGACGGCCGGCAGCCGGCATCCGCTCCACCGCCATCGAATCCCGCTGAGAACGGAGCACGTATGAACCGACTGACCCCGACAGCACGACGGGTGCTGATCACGATCGCCGCACTGCTCATCGTCGGCTGGGCGCTCTTCGCGGGTGTGGTGCTGCCCGGCGACTATCAGGCGGGCACCACCACGTTCGGAATCGGCCTCGCCGTGACGGCTTTCGTGCTGGGCATGCGTCACGCCTTCGACGCGGATCACATCGCAGCGATCGACAACACCAGCCGCAAGCTGGTCGCCGACGGACAGGACCCCTCGAGCGTGGGCCTGTGGTTCGCGCTCGGTCACTCCACCGTCGTGCTGGTCGCCGTCGGTCTCGTCACCGCGGGAGTCGGCGCGCTGACCTCGCAGATCGGCGTCGACGACTCGCCCCTGGCGATCTTCACCGGCGTGTGGGGACCGACCGTCTCGAGCCTGTTCCTCCTGGCCATGGCCGCGGTGAACCTCACCATCCTGATCCGCCTCTTCCATCGCGAGCGTGGCGGCGCTGCCGCCGACGGCGACCGCCCGGCAACCGGCGGGGTCGTCTCGGCGCTCATCGCGCGGACGTCAGCGACGCTGGACGCCCCCTGGAAGATGTTCGTCGTCGGCCTGCTCTTCGGTCTCGGATTCGACACGGCCTCCACGATCGCGCTGCTCCTCATCGCCGGCGGAGCGGGCATCGTCATGCCCTGGTACGCGGCGATGGTGCTGCCCCTGCTGTTCACCGCGGGCATGGTGATGTGCGACGGTCTCAACAGCATCATCACGGCGAGGATCTACCGCTGGTCAGCGGACCACCCCGAGCGACGCAGCCGGTACAACGCCACGCTCATCTCGATCTCGGTGGCGGTCGCCTTCACTGTCGGCACCGTGGGCCTCTGCGGTGTGCTCGTCGACGCGGCCGGCGTGCGCTGGGCGCCCGTGGAAGCCATCGCCACGACGAACCTCGACTCGTTCGGACTCATCATCGTCGCGGTGCTCCTGCTCGCGTGGATCACCAGCTGGATCTTCGCCCGCCTGCAGCGCGCAGGTCAGACCTTCTGATGTCTGCGGCCACGCGGCTCGTCGCACGCCTGACAGGCGTACGGCGGGACGTGACGGATGGTGCGAGAAGGTAGAGCCGTGGAGAGCAGCCAGGTCGTCGATCTGTTTCGGGTGTTCGCGGCCGCGGAGCTGAGAGTGTGGCTGGCCGGCGGCTGGGCCGTGGACGCGATCGTGGGACGTCAGACGCGAGCACACGGCGACATGGACGTGGCGGTGGATACTCGGGACCTGCCCATGCTCCTCGACTGCTCGGGGAGCGGAGTTTCGTCGTGACGACGGACTGGGCGCCTTCTCGGCTGGAACTCACGGCTCCCGACGGTCAAGCCGTCGACGTGCATCCTGTGGCATTCGCCGAGGACGGCAGCGGAGAGCAGGCGGGTCTGGGCGGCGACAGCTTCCACTACGCGTCGGACGGTTCGCCTCGGGCACCATCGACGGCTGCGTGATCCCTTGCCTCTCGGTCGCCCAGCAGCTGCGCTTCCGTCGAGGGGTACGAGCTTCGCGCCGCAGACATCCACGACCTCGAGTTGCTCCGGAAGTACCGCTAGCGAACGTTCACGTCGAGGGGATGAGTCGCTTGCTGACATGGCCGGATTCGCGTGACATCTGTCGGCTCACCCGGACGCGGGGCATCCGGGTTCCGCGCACAATGGCGGCATGACAGGGCAGAGGAGCATCGTCCGGATGTGGCGCGGCAGTGTGCGGAGGGAGGATGTCGACGAGTACGTCGCCTACATCGAGCGCACCGGCATGAAGGAATATCGCGAGACGCCCGGGAACCTCGACGCGTGGATGCTGACGCGCGACCTCGGCGACGGCACGACCGAGATCGTGACGGTGTCGCGCTGGGAGAGCCTGGAGGCGATCTCCGGCTTCGCGGGCGCCGACATCGAGACCGCCGTCTACTACCCCGAGGACGATCGGTTCCTCGTCGAACGCGACGACGCGGTGCGTCACTGGACCCAGGTGTCGTAGATCCGAGTCGGAGCGCCGGTCGTACAACAGCCCCCGAACCGCCCGCGGTACTCGGGCAGTTCGAGGGCCGATCGTTGTGCCGTCCGCCGGTCGCGGCTACTCGACGCTCGCCTCGACCGCCGTGGCCGCCGCCGCGGTGCGAGCGCGACGGCGAACCCGGCGAGCGCGACGAGGGTCGACAGGATGAGGCCTGGCCGGAAGCCGTCCAGCATCTCAGCGGCGCTCGCATCGGCGGCCTGGTCGCCTCCCGCGATGAGCGCCGAGGTCACCGCGAGCACGAGCGCCGCACCCACCTGCGAGCTGCTCTGCACCAGCCCGGCGGCGAGTCCCTGCTCGTCGTTCGAGACGCCCGCGGTGGCCCGCTCCTGGATGGCCGGGAAGCCCAGCGCGAACCCGGCCCCGAGGAGCAGCACCGACGGCAGGATGTCGACCGTGTACACCGGCGCCGTGCCCACGCGGAGGAACAGCAGGTAGCCCAAAGAGAGTGCACCGAGCGCGACCGTGATGAGCAGCCGCGATCCGAATCGGTCGATCAGACGGTCGGCGAACGGGGCGGTCGCCACGACCACGAGGCCGGCGGGCAGCAGCGCGAGCGCCATGCTGAGCGGCGGCCAGCCGAGCACGGACTGCAGGTAGATCGTGAGGATGAACTGGAAGCTCACATACGACCCGAACAGGGCGATCGCGCTGATGTTGGCCCGTGCGACGAACCCTTCGCGCAGGATGCCGAAACGGATGAGCGGATGCCGGGCCCGCAGCTCGATCATCGCGAAGGCGGCCAGCACGGCAGCCGCGACCACCAGACCGAGGATCGTCTGAACGGAACCCCAGCCGGCCTCCGGCGCGGAGACGATCGTGTAGACGAGCGTGAGCATGCCCACGGCCAGGGTGACCGCTCCCCACATGTCGTGACCACCGTTCTTCGCGACATGGTCGCGCGGGATGAAGAACAGCCCGAGCACGACCGCCGCCACCGCGAACGGGACCGAGAACAGGAAGGTCCAGCGCCAGCTGAGCGACGTCATGAGCCCGCCGACGATGAGCCGAGCGAGAAGCCGCTGGCCGCGAAGGTCGTGAAGATGGAGATCGCGCGGTTGCGCGAGGGACCTTCCGCGAAGTTCGTGGTGATGAGCGAGAAGGCGGCCGGTGCCGTGAACGCGGCCGCGATGCCCTTGACGAAGCGCGAAGCGATCACGATGGCGGGGTCGCTCACGAGCCCGCCGGCGAGCGACGCCAGGGCGAAGACGGCGAGGGCGATGAGCAGGATGCGCCGGCGGCCCAGAAGGTCGGCGAGGCGTCCGCCGAGCAGCAGCAGGCTGCCGTAGCCGAGCACGTAGGCCGAGACGATCCACTGCAGAGTGCCGGTCTCGAGCGACAGTTCGGTGCCGATGGCCGGCAGCGCGACGCCGACCATGGAGACGTCCAGTCCGTCGAGCGCGATCACGATGCACACCACGAGCAGCAGCATCCACGTGCGCGTCGTCCAGCGCTGGGTCGGGGAGTCGGAATCGGGCACGACCCGGATGGTTGTTGAAGTCACCTGCACAAGATACATGCCACGTCATAGGTTGCGTCAACATTGAATTCGCGCGCATGAAATACTGAGGCATATGTTTCCGCGTTACGATGTGACCATGGCCGAGAACGACGTGGTGGAGCGATGGCGCTCCCTGCAGTCCACGTACCTCTCGACGGCATCCGCCCTGGAGCGGGCGCTTGACGAGCGGTGCGATCTGGGACTCAGCGAGTTCGAGATCCTCGACCTGGTCGCCGAGGTGCGTCAGGACCAGTGCCTGATGCGTGACCTGGTCCACCGCACCCCGATGACGCAGAGCGCGCTGTCGCGGGTCGTGGACCGGCTCCAGAAGGCCGGTCTCGTCCAGCGGATGGAGTGCGGGTTCGACCGTCGCTCTATGGTCGTCGAGATCACCGACAAGGGCACCGAGGTACACGCCGAGGCGCAGCAGATCTACCGCTCGCTTCTGGCGGACGAGCTCGGCTGACGCCGCGGAGCCTCTCGTCTCTTCGATCCGCTGGTCGCGGTCGACGGCGACCAGCGGACGGATGTCTGGTCGCCGCGGCTCGCGGCGACCAGCATCCGTTCCGCTACTTGGAGGCGTCGACGATCAGTGAGATGACCTTCAGGGGCTGGCTGATCATCGGGACGTGCGAGCTGTTCACCTCGACCGTGGTGGCGTTGGCCCGGGCGGCCATGGCACGTTCGGCTTCGGGCGGGATGATGCGGTCGTTCTTGGCGACCATGTACCAACTCGGGATGGTCGCCCATGCCGCCGGGCCGGAAGGCGCGACGAGCGAAGCGAGCGCTCCGGGCCGCTGGGAGCCGGCCAGGTTCTGCGCGACGACGCTTGGGGACGTCCTGCGCGAACAGCTGCGGGGAAGAACTCCGGGTCGATGTAGGCGTCGGCATCCCCGGCGGCGGCTCCCGGGAACGGACGCAGGACCAGATGGTCGATGACATCCGTGTGCCCTCCGCCCAGCGCGTTGGCGGCCGGGACGCGACTCGCCTTCGGCGAGCGCGTAGGCGGCGATGTAGACGAGCGACTTGACGTTCGGGATTGCCGGTGGCGCCGTTGCTGATCACAGCTCCGCCGTACGAGTGGCCGACGAGGACGACGGGCCCGGGATGGTGCTGAGGAACTGTCTGCAGGTACTCGCCGTCGTACTGCGGCCCGCGCAGCGGGTTCGAGAACGAGATGACCGGGATATCCCTTGGCCTGGAGACCCGTCGACGACGAGGCTCCAGCCGCTGGAGTCGGCGAACGCGCCGTGCACGAAGACGATCGTGGGCTTGATCGCCGGGGCCGGCACGTTCTTCGCAGTCTGCGTCTGCGTTGCGCTCGACGCGGCGGCGGGGAAGGCTGCACCCCCGAGTGCGGCGAGAGAGAGTGCAGCGGCGACAGCGAGTGCCGCGATGCCTCTGCGGGTGGGCTTGCGCATGATGTTGCCTTTCGTTGTGCGGGTGGTGGATCGGGACCTCGGCGCTGCAGCCGACGGGCGGTCAGCGGATGATCGTGCGGATCGGGCTAACGGTTCGTCGCCGTGTCGGGCTTCACTGCGGCGGAGTGGGTGAGTGCCCACTGGAGTGCGTAGTCCGCGACCTCTTCCCAGCCGTCCTGACTGACGATCCGGTGGGTGCGTCCCGGGAACTCGATCCGCTCGACGAGCGACGGCCCGGACTGGTACTTCCGGAGGGTGGCCTTCTGAATAGCCGGTGGTGCGACGTGGTCGATGCCGCCGGAGATCAGCAGCAGTGGGGCGCGACCGGGCTTGTGGAAGTCGACCTTGGTGATGCCGGTCTTCTTCTTGGGCAGCGACAGCACACCCTCGAAGAACACCCGGTTCACGGAGTTGACGGCACTCGCCTCCCACTCCGCATCGGATTCAGCGCGGGTGAGGTCGTTGCCGAACGTGTAGTGGAAGTGCCGCTGGGAGAACCGGCTCGCCTTGTTGATGCGGAAGGGGTTGGCGAGAATCGGGAGACCGGTCCGAAGCGTGGACCATGGCAGTGCGAGCACGCCGGCGGGCTGCCCGGGTTCGACGCCCACTCCGGCGAGACCGAGCCCGCGATCCAGCAGCATCTGGATGAAGATGCCGCCGAAGGAGTGGCCCATGATGATGGGGGGTTCCGGGAGGTCGCGGATGACGCGGTCATAGGAGTCGACGATCTCGGTGATCGTCCGACCCTCCAGTGCCGCAGGGTTGGCGCGCACGTCCTGCGGGGTCCGGTCCCCGATCCCCGGCCATCCCGGCACGATGACCTCGTGGCCTTGATCGCGGTACCGGCCTGCCCAGGTGTCCCAGCTGGAGGGAGTCATCCAGAGTCCGTGGACGAGGACGATGGGGGGCTTGTCGTTCATGGCTTCTCGCCTTCGGGTTCGTTTCCAGCGCGGATGAATCGGAGCAGGTCTGCGTGCAGGCGGTCCCGGTCGGTGTCGGGCAGCCCGTGGGCGCCGCCTTCGTACACGGTCAGAGTGGCTCCCGCGATCACGTCGGCGGAGCGCTTGCCGCCCACCTCGAACGGAACGATCTGATCGTCATCGCCGTGGATGACCAGCGTCGGGATGTCGACCGTGGCCAGGTCGTCGCGGAAGTCGGTTGCGGAGAAGGCGGCGATGCACTCATATGCGGCCCGGTGCCCGCAGGCCATGGATTGCAGCCAGAACGCATCGCGCACGCCTTGCGAGATGTCGTTGTTGCGGTTGTTGCCGAAGAACGGACCGTCCGCGAGATCGCGATAGAGCTGTGAACGATCGGATGCCTCGCCGGCGCGAATCCCGTCGAACACGGCGAGCGGCAGCCCCTCGGGGTTGTCTTCGGTCTGAAGCATCAGCGGTGGCACGGCGGAGACCAGCACCAGCTTGGCGACGCGGGCGGTGCCGTGGCGGCCGATGTACCGGACGATCTCGCCTCCACCGGTGGAGTGGCCGACGAGGGTGACGTCGGTGAGGTCGAGCGTTCTCGATGAGACAGGCGAGGTCGTCGGCGTAGTGTGTTCATCTCGTTGCCGTGCCATGTCTGGCTGGAGCGGCCGTGTCCACGCCGGTCGTGGGCGATGGCGCGATGGCCGTTCTCGGCGAGGAAGCGGGCTGCGGCATCCCACGCGTCGGCGTTCAGCGGCCAGCCATGGCTGAGGATCACCGGCGAGCCGTCGGCACCCCAGTCCTTGTAGAAGATCTGGGCGCCGTCTTCAGTGGTGACGAATGGCATCGTGGCCTCCCTGCGGGAAAGGTGGGTGATGCCACCGATCGTGCCGGGACGGCGCTACGAGCGAACCACGTGGTCCTCGTAGTCGTGCCTACGAGGCGCCTGGACCGAGAGTGTCGGAGAGTTGGCGGCGGGAGCTCACGCCGAGCTTCCGGAACACCTTTCTGAGGTGGTAGTCGACGGTGTTGGTGCTGATGAAGAGGGTGGAGCTGATCTCCTGATTCGTGTTGCCGGCAGCTGCCATGCTGGCGATCGTGGCCTCGCGGGGGGTCAGCGAGGCCACCCCGGAGACCTCCGTACGGGGTGATTGCTCCCCGGTGGCCGCCAGTTCCGACCGCGCTCGGGCCGCGAACGCGGGTGCGCCGGCACCTTCGAAGATGGAGAGCGCCGTCCTCAGCTGCTCTCGGGCATCCCGCCGGCGTTTCATACGGCGGAGCCATTCCCCGTACAGCAGGTGGGCGCGGCCGAGGTCACCGATGGCCGTGCTCTGCTCCAGCCAGGCGATGGCCGAGAGGAACAGCGATTCCGCCTGGGGATCCGTCGCGAGCAGGGCATCACTGCGGTCGGCCAGACCTCGAACCCAGGGGGTGCCGCTGACCTCCGCGTGATGGCGCAGCTGTCGCGCGGCCTCGGCAGCCACCTCGGGATGGCCGCTGCGCACCGCGGCCTCGACGTAGTCCGGCCACTGCTGGTACGTGACCTGCAGGAAGGGGCGGTCCACCATGGGCTTGAGACGCGCATACCCGTCCACGTAGTGGCCCTCGGCGACGTCACGGACGCTCAGTCCCATCATCGCGATCGTCCAGGCTCCCCCGAAGCCGGTGCCGATGATCGCCTCCGCGATCGCCTCGACCTGCGCCCGTGGTGCGCCGACCCACGCCAGGTACGACGCGTTGACCACCTGCTCTGCGGCATAGCCGATCGCGCGACGCAGTTCGCGCACCTGTTCGATGTAGCGACCGGCGGCGGTCGGGTTCCCGCGCACCAGCTCGAGGATGCTGAGCACCCAGAGTGCCGTGTCGAGCATCCTCAAGGAGCCGTTGTCTCGCGCGATGCGGGCGGTGCGTTCCAGCAGCTCGGCGCAGGCACGCTCGTCCCAGAGCCCCATCGTCAGGGCGACACCGAACACCCCCAGCTCCAAGAGCGCGGCATCGTCGGCCGCCTGCAGCATCTCGACGGCAGCGCGCATCAGGGGCACCGCCTGGTCATAGGGCAGCAGGATGTGCGCACTCAGCGCGCGCAACGCGATCGCGAGTGGTCCCTCCTGCACCTCCGCCCCCTCGTGGAGGCGCTGTCCCAGCTCTTGCAGCGAGACGTCCTTCATCATCCACTCGGTGGTGAGAGCGAACTCGAATGCGCGGATGAGTGTGCGTTGCTCGAGTTCAGGGGCGAGGCCGTGGAACGCTTCAGCTGCTGCGAGCAGGTCGGCAGACGAGCGCAGCACGCCACCGGGATCGCCCAGGAAGACAGCGAGCATCGCCCGCAGGCTGACCGCCCGCCCCCGCCCGATCCCGTCGAGCGCGTCGTCCTCCAGTTCGTCGAGCAGTGAGATCGCGAACTGCGCGGCTCCCGCTCCCGCCGCGGACTCGGCCGCCGCGATCCGGCGGTCGCTCCTCACACCGGCCGTCGAGGTGAGTTCTGCGGCTCGCGCGAGAAGGTTGGCGCGTGAAGACAGACCGCCCCGCGTCGCCGCCCGGTCCGCGGCCGCCTCCAGTCTGTCCGCGACCCCATCGTCTGTGCCGGTGGCGGCAGCCGCGGAGTGCTGCGCCTCGACATCCCACAGACGACGCTCTGCCGCCGAGCGCGCGAGCGCATCGTGCGCTCCGCGTCTCTCGGCCGCCGGGAATGCTCCGTACACGGCGGACCGAACCAGCGGGTGTCTGAAGCGCACCGCCCTGCGGTCTACGCTGACGAAACCGGAGCGTTCGACCGACCCGGCAGCGTCGGCGTCCAAGCCCAGCTGGCTGGCGGCGCCCTCGATCAGCTCCGTCGAGCCCGTCGGCTCCGCAGCCGCCAGCAGCAACCATTTCTGCACACTCATCGGCTGTGCCCGCAGTTCGCGGATGTAATGCAGCTCCAGTCGCCGGCCGATCGGGGAGGGCTGCTCGACCAACGATGCATCCGTCAACTGCTGAATGGTGAACTCGTGCGCGAGGTCGACCATCGCCAGCGGGTTCCCGCCGGTCTGCTCCGCGATCTGCGTCGCCAGATAGGGATCGAAGGCGCCCGATGTCGATTCCCGCAGCAGTTGCACCGCCGACAACGAATCGAGCCCGCTCAGTCGGTGACTCGGAATCCCCGCAGTGATCAGATCGAAGGAGTCGTCGTCCCGCGCCGAGAAGAGCAGTACGGCGGACTCCGCCTGCAGCCGTCGAGCGACGAAGGCCAGCACTTCCAGCGACTCCCGGTCGAGCTGGTGTGCGTCGTCGACGACACAGACGACAGGCTGCCTCAGACCTGCGGCTGCGAGGAGCGAGAACACTCCGAGACCCACGAGGTAGCGGTCCGGTGGCGGACCGTCGGCGACGCCGGATGCCACTTCCAACGCCTCACGCTGCCTTCTCGGGATCTCGCCGAGCAGAGATTGCAAGGGCATGCCCAGTCGCTGCAACCCTGCATACGGCAGCGCTGACTCGGCATGAAAGCCCGTCACGCGAAGCACCGTGGCGCCGCTGATGGACTGCGTCGCACTCCGGAGAAGAGTCGTCTTGCCGATACCGGGGTCACCGCGAAGGATGAGGGCACCGCTTGTCCCGTTGCGCGCAGCCGTGATCAGCCCCCGGATCAACTGGGAATCATGGGACCTTCCCAGAAGGGGAGCGACCGCGGAGACCTCTTCGGCCACCTCTGTGTCCACGGGTTCCCTCCGTCCCGGAGCACGTCGTCGGTGCTGGTAGGCCAAGAGTGCCCGATGAAGCGATCGCCTGTCGAGAAGAAATGGGACGGCTCCCAGAGGGAGAGACGTGACGAGTTCGATCGCGGCGTTTTCATGGAGTGTGTGCGCCGCACCCCGATGCGAGGCTCGGCACCCGCTCAGGCGCTGATGCCCCGGGACCCGACCGGGCCCGGGGCATCAGCAGACCATGTCGGCCTATGCGGCGGTCTGCGCGGATGACGCGACGTAGGCCTTCCCGGCTTCTGCGATGGTGGCGGCCACGGCTTCGGGGTTGGAAACCGATGTCGCGTGCGAGGCCCCGGCGATCTCGGTGGTGCCGCGGGATGAGGCCCGCGCTGCGCCGGCGCGGAGGACGGCGACCGGGATGTTGCGGTCCTGATCGCCGAACACATGCCAGGACGGGATGTCCTTCCACGCCGGCCGGTCAGTGGCGAGTGCTTCCGACAGTGCGGCCTGGGTCACCGGACGCTGCGTCGCCGCCATGATGTCGGTGACATCTTCAGGGACGTCCGCCGCGAACTGGTCGTGGAACAGCTCCGGACGGATCACGAACTCGTTGCCTCCGGTCGCAACGGGGTACGCCGCGAGAGTGTCACCCAGGGTGCTGCCGGGCGCGCTCGTGGAGAGGTCGAACGCACTCTGCCCCGTCTCGGGCACGAACGCGTTGACGTACACGAGGCCGACGACGTTGCTGCTGTCTGCGGCGGCCTGCGTGATGACCATCCCGGCGTAGGAGTGGCCGACGAGGACGACGGGCCCGTCCACCGAGGCGATGACATCGCGGACATACGCGGCATCGCCCGAGAGGCTGCGGAGAGGGTTGGCGGCCGCGATTGCGCGGACTCCGTGCTCCTGCAGGCGGGCGATGACGCCGTTCCAGGACGCGGACTCGGCGAAGGCGCCGTGAACGAGGACGATGGTGGGCTTCTGGTTTGTCATGATCTGCTTCTTTCTCGTGTGTTGTCGGTGTTGGTGGATCAGGCGAGAGCGGCGGCCTTGGCGCGGGGTGAGGACGGCCCGCGCGGGTCGAAGGCCTTGCGCAGGATGGCGACGGCCTGCTCCACCGCGGCGGTGGTTGCCGCCGACGGGCGCAGCGGGTTGAGCATCATGAAGTCGTGGATGGTGGCGTCGTAGCGGACAGGGTGGTGCGCACCCCCGCCTCGATGAGCTTCCGTCCGTAGGCCTCGCCCTCATCGCGGAGGACGTCGTTCTCGTCCACGATGAGGAAGGTCTCGGGCAGCCCGGCGAGATCGTCGACCGAACCCTGCAGCGGTGAGGCGGTGACGTCCTTGCGCGCCTCGGCGTCCGGAAGGTAGCAGTCCCAGAACCAGGCCATCGCGTCGGCGCGCAGGTGGAAGCCTTCCGCGAACTCGCGGTAGCTGCCGGTGTCCATGGCGGAGTCGGTGACGGGGTAGTACAGCGACTGGTGGATGAAGCTCACATCCCCACGTCGCTTGGCGAGGATCGCGACGACGGCTGCCATGTTGCCGCCGACGGAATCACCGGCGATGGCCAGGCGGGCAGCGTCCAGCCCCTTCGCAGCGCCGTCCCGCGTGATCCACTGCGCAACGGCGTAGGCCTGCTCGATGGCGACGGGATGCCGCGCCTCGGGCGACCGGTCGTACTCGACGAACACCACGGCAGCGTCCACTCCCGTCGCGATCTCGCGAACGAGACGGTCGTGGGTGCCGGCGTTGCCGAGGACCCAGCCTCCGCCATGGACGAAGAGCACGGCCGGGAGCGGGCCACTCGCACCGATCGGCTTCACGATGCGAACGCGGACGTCGCCGACGGCCGCCGGCACGGTGAGCCATTCCTCCTCGATGTCGGGTTTGTCGACGGGTGCGGCCTGCACGTCGTCGAGGAGTTTGCGAGCGCCTTCGACGCCGAGATCGGCGAGGAACGGTGGGGCCGAGGTGAGGTCGGCGAACGCCTGGGCCTCCGGCTGCAGAGTGTGGTCGAACATGTCGGTTCCTTCTGTCTCGTGACGGGTGGGCAGTGCGAGAGCTCGACCGGTTCATGCCGAGCCTGCAAGGAAGACCGGGGATCCCTCGCCGTTGTGACACCCACTCATGGAAAAGCAGGATCAGATGTTAACGCTTCCTATTTACTAGTACACGAGGTATCTTCAGAATCGCGAGCCGAGGAAAGGAGCGAGAAGTGACCAGGGACCCTCGCACTGCACTGGCTGAAGACGACCCGGACGTGGAGGCCTACACGCGATCGAGACGGATGCTGTTCGGCATCGCCTACCGGATCCTGGGCAACGCGGCGGATGCTGAAGACGTCCTGCAAGAGACGTGGGTGCGGTGGCAGCTCTGTGATCGCGGCGCTGTCCGAGAGCCGGCCGCTTTCCTGGCGACGACGACGACCCGCCTGGCGATCAACGTGCTCAACAGCGCGCACACGCGCCGCGAGACCTACATCGGGCCGTGGCTTCCGAGCCCCGTGGACACGAGCAACGACCCGACGCTCGGCGCCGAGCGGGCCGAAGCTCTGGAGTTGGCGACATTGCTCCTGATGGAGCGGCTCACACCGACCGAGCGGGCGGCCTACGTTCTGCGCGAGGCATTCGTATACCCGTACGCCCGCATCGCGGAGATCGTCGAGACGACCGAGGCAGGCGCCCGGCAGCTGGTCAGTCGAGCGCGTAAGCATCTCGCCGGCGACGCCCGGCGCGGTGCGAGCCGGGATGCCCAGCGCATCTTCTTCCAGGCCTTCCTCGACGCGGCCCGCAGGGGTGACACCGCCGTCGCTCGAGAGCATGCTGGCGACGGATGCCGTGAGCTACACCGATGGCGGAGGCGCTCGTCCACCGCACCGCGCGTCGCCCGATCCGCGGCCGCGAGAAGCTCGTCCGGTTCCTGCTCGGGATCTCGAAGTGGTTCTGGGGCGATGTGACACTGCAGCCCGTCCGAGGCGAACGGACAAGAAGCCGCACTGCTGCTCGCGCGAAGGGCGGGTCTTCGCGATGCTGACGATCACCGTCGAGGCTGACGCCGTCAGTCAGATCATGTGGGTCATGAACCCTGCGAAGCTCGGCGCCATCGCGCCCGCAGAGGCGGCTCGCGCAGGAACCGCTGTGCGCGTCAGCGCTCTGATGCGAGTACCGTGATTACCTCGTGTTCTATTGACTGGCGTGTATATCGTGTTACCGTCGATGCGTGACCGAGGAAGCTTCGCACAGCCGCCCGTCGTGGCGCTCGACGACATGGTGTGCTTCAACCTGCATGCCGCCTTCCGCGCCGTCACCGCGGTGTATCGGCCGCTGTTGGAACCGCTCGGCCTGTCGTACCCGCAGTACCTGGTGCTCGCGATGCTCTGGGAGCAGGGCGATCTGCCGGTCGGTGAGCTGGTCTCACGGCTGCGGTCGGATTACGGGACGATCACTCCCCTGGTCAAGCGCATGGAGACGCAAGGGCTCGTCACCCGCACCCGCAACCCGAAGGATGAGCGGTCGGTCACCGTGGCGCTCACGCCCGAGGGGGATGCCCTCAGAGTCCACGCACCGCGGATCTACCAGGTCATCACAGACACGTTCGGCTTCACCCCGGAGAAGAGCGGATGCCGCGCTCGACGTGCTCCAGTCGATCGTCGCGAACGCCGCCAAGACGCCGGCAGCCGACGAGCACCCCCGGCCGTGAACCCCGACAGGCCGCATCGCGTCGCCGTCGCTGCCGCCCCAGGGCAGTCTGCGCACGACCGCTCCCTGACGGCACGCGGCATCCGTCACAACTCAGGCTCCTCCCCTGTCATAGCTCTGGGCGCCGACCGTGCGCCCTCGGCGCGCGCAGGGCCAGGGGATCCCAGATCGTGGCTTCCCTGGCCCCATCCCGCGGGTCACCGACATATGGGTATCGGAGGAACAGATGAGTGACAGCCTCGGCGACCGCGTCGTGCTCGTGACCGGCGCGTCTTCGGGAATCGGGCGCGCCACCGCCCTGGCGCTTGCACGCGGCGGCGCGAAGGTCGGCGCAGGCGCGCGACGACGGGACCGACTCCGATCCCTCGCCGACGAAGCGCCTGGTGAGCTGGTCGCACTGGAACTCGACGTGGCCGACCCCGAGTCCGTCAACCGGGCGATCGCCGCGACGGTAGAGAGGTTCGGGCGTCTCGACGCTCTCGTGAACAACGCGGGGATCATGCAGAACGGAATGATCCTGGGCGCGGATACGCGCGAGTGGGTCAGCATGGTCGAGACCAATCTGCTGGGTTCGATGTACGCGGTCCACGCGGCACTGCCTCATCTGATCGAGACGCGGGGGGCGATCGTCCAGGTGTCTTCAACGTCCGGTCGCATCGCCTCACTCGGGAGCGGCGCATATTCGGCGACCAAGTTCGGCATCTCGGCATTCACCGAGGCCCTGCGTCAAGAGGTGACCGACCGCGGGGTGCGCGTCACGCTGATCGAACCCGGGTTCGTCGCCACCGAGCTCACCAGCCACATCACCGATCCGGCGATGCGGGCAACCGCGGCTGAGATCGCGCAGTCCATGCGGACGCTGGCGGCGGAGGATATCGCACAGGCAGTCGTCTACGCCCTGAGCCAGCCCGACCATGTCGCGGTGAATGAGATCCTCATCCGCCCCACCGATCAGGTCCGCTGACACCGGTTCTCGCACGCACGCCCGCGCCATGGTCGTGCGTGCGAGTGTCCAGTGTCAGCTCGGGGACGCTGCGCGGATGCGGCGGCGTTCGTACGTCAGCGTGGCGGTGAGGAGCAGCAACCCGACGGTCACCCCCGAGATCTGCGCCAGAACAGGCTCCACGTCCCATCCGAAGATCAGAACGAGAGCGAGGAGCGCTCCCCCGAGCACGGCGTTCACGGCGCCGATCATGCTCGCCATCGTGAAGAGGAACGAGGAGCGGGTGTAGCGCACACCCAGCTCGCCGGTGCGCGGGCTGTCGAGCGAGATCAGGTCCGGTCCCGAAGGGTGCAGGCTGACGAAATGTTCACGGATCCGCTCCATGCGCCGGCGCACGGTGATGTTCTCGACGCTGGTGTCGACCAGCCGCACGACGGTGAACCACCCGAGCATGAAGATCGTCGGGAAGACGGTGAAGGCGAGACTGGCCAGCAGCGCCGGTGATCCGCCCGCGAACCCGATCGCCACGAGCCCGCTGGACAGCGTCGACAGGTAGATCGTGCTGCGCGTCCCGGCTTCGCTGATGGTCGAGCTCGCGACCGATTGCAGCACGAAGAGCTCTGTGCCCACAGCGCTGTTGAACGCGGAGGCGTTGGAGTCGGCATCCGCCATTACGCGCTCCTCACGATCGCGGCCGCGTCGGCGCCCGTCGCCAGTTCGCCATAGTCAGTCATCAGGGGTCCTTCCTTCCGGTGTCGAGTGTGAGCCGGTCCGCGACCGTCATCGATCGGCAGCCCACGCAAGACAAGACCGGGTGAAGCCCGCGAATGTGACGACGGGAAGAGAGGAGTCTGTCGTGGTCGGCAGCCGCGGGTGCGGCAGGATGCTCTCATGCCTGGACCACATCCACTCCGCGGCGTGGCTTCGGCGGCCGTTGGTGTCGTCGCGCCTCGTCGCTGTGTCGCTCAGCGGATGCGCGTCGCAGACTCCGGGAACGGATGCCGCCGATGCGAGCTCGATCGCCGAGCGCGCGAGCGTCGTCGGGATCGCGCCCGAACTCGTGTACACGACCCAGGTGGACGGCTACGATCTGGCGCCGCAGTCGGTCGGACCGGGTGCCGATGACGGGATGTCGGCCACCTGGGTCGATGGGACCACCGGTGCGATGCTGACCATCCGTACGGACAGAGGCGAACTGACGGCGGCCTCCTGCGTCGAGATGCCGTTGTGGGATGCACCGGACGAACCGGTGACATGCACCGATGAGGAAGGCGTCTGGCACCGATCAGGCGGCGGCGTCGCACGAGTACATCGCGGTCCGGGACGGCGCGTTGATCCGGGTCACGGGGATGAACGACGCCTCGCCCGCGGAGCTTCTGGCAGCCGCGAAGGCCGTGCACGTGCCGTCGGAGGCGGAACTCGAACTCCTCTTCTCCGACCTTCCGGAGGTCGCCCCCGAACCCGGTCGAGCGCGGGGATCTGCCCGAGAACGGCGACGGTGCGCCGATCGATCCGGTCGGACCGGGCGGCTGACCCGACGTCGTAACCCGGTCGGCGGGACTCGGGCACAGCAGCATCCTCGCGTTCGTCGAGGTCTGCTCGGCGGGGTGTCGGCAGCCCGGCTAATCTTGCAACGATGTCGAATACGCGCGCCGAGGCTGCTTACCAGCGTTCGGTACTGGCGTTCAAGGATCCGACTCTCGATCTTCTCCACGGCCGCTATGCGCCGTTCGTCGTGGCCATGCTGTCGATCGTGTTCACCTCCGAGCGCCGCTCGGTCGCGGTCGCCGACGCCCATGCCGAGATCGGCGAGGCTCTCGAAGAGCTGCGCGCGGCAGGATACGACGAAGACGAGCGCCGGCTTCCCGTCGGCACCGCTCGCGAGATCTGTCGCAACTGGGTGCGCGTCGGCTGGCTGGCGCCGCAGCTCGAGGATGATGTCGAGGTCTACCGGCTGACCGCGCACGCCGTCGGCGCGCTCGAGATCGCGGGCCGGACCGGCGGCGGGCGGGCGCGGGTGTCGAGGTCGCGGGTGCGGACGCTGCTGGATGCCGTCGAGCGGCTGGCGCGTGACGCGGAGTCCGATCCCGAGCAGCGGATCGCCCTGCTGCTGGAGGAGCGCGACGCCCTCGATGCGGAGATCGCCCGGCTGCGCAACGATGAAGCCGAGCCCGTCGACGACGAGGTGCTGCTCGAGGAGGCGGAGAACGTCCTCCACCTCGCTCGCGAGCTGCCCGCCGACTTCTCCCGCGTCGCGGAATCCATCAAGGCGATGCAGCGGGATGTCGTCGCGGACCTGCGCCGCGACATCCGTCCCACCGGTGAGATCCTCCGCGAGTACCTGCAGCGCGGTCAGCACGTGATGCAGTCGACGCCGGAGGGGCGAGCGTTCGAAGGCGCGCTGCGCCTCATCGGCGACCCCGAGCACATCGACCGCCTGGCCACGCAGTTGCGCACGGTGCTCGCTCAGCCCTTCTCGCGGCTGATGGGCACCGGGCAGCGCAGCGATCTCGACTCGATCGGACGTCAGGTCGAAAAGGGCGTGCAGGACGTTCTCACCGCCCAGCGCCGGGCATCGCAGGTCATCACGGCGCAGGTGCGCACCCATGACCCGATCCGCGACCGTCAGGTCGATGAGCTTCTCCGGAGCGTGATGTCGGGACTCCACGTGTGGATGCAGAGCTCGAAGCCCGGCGACCGCGTCGAACCGCTGCACACCTTGCCCGTATCCGACATCGGGCACCTTCGGCAGTCGCTCAGCGACCTCCACCCGCAGAGCGCGCCGGCGCCGCTGCCCGCCCCGGATGACATCGAATTCGTGGATGCCGACACCCGCGCCTGGGGCGGACCGCGGTACGCGGAGCTCGAAGAGTATGTGGCGACGCTCGGCGAGCGCTTCGACCTCGCGACCGCCTTCGAGGGCGCCGCGGACGACACGCGCCGCCCCGTCGATCTCCTCGGACTCCTGGAGATCGCCCATCGCAACGGCATGACCGAGAGCGACGAGGTCTCCGTCGCCGAAGCGCGACGGCCCGACGGGTCGAGTCGCCGGTTCGCCTTCGGCGCCGTGACCGCCAGCACTGTGAAAGAGCCTGAGAATGACTGACCTCGCGACCGCGCCCGACACCGTGACGGACGACGCTGCGACGGACGACCCGTTCATCGATCCGGTCGCGATGGAGCACGATCCGGAGGAGCTCTTCGCCGGCGATCGGGGCGTCCTCGACCCCGAGGTGCGGCGCGTGCTCGTGCGCCTGCTGCAGCGCCGTTTTCTGCTCGCCGACCGCAACCGCGGCGAGTGGAGCGTGCTGATGGATCACCAGCACACCATCGAGTCGCGCCTGAACGACCTCTTCGTCCGGCTCGTCGTCGACCACGATCGCGGCGTCGCGTACAAGGAGCAGATCCGGTCGGACGAGCTCGAGATCCCGATCCTGCTGCGCGATGAGGCGTACTCACGGGCCGAGACGCTCGTGCTGGTGCATCTGCGCACGGTCTACCAGCGCGAGACGACCGCCGGTGAGTCGTCGGCGCGCGTCGACATCGAGGAGATCGAGCAGACGGTCCTGACCTACTTCGCCGAGGCGGACGGCAGCACCGCCCGCCGGCAGAAGGCGATCCGCGGCGCGGTCGCCCGGCTGCGCCAGGACGGCGTCATCGAGGAGGAGTCGGAGGGCCGGTACCGGATCAACGCGCTCGTCGAGATCCTGCTCAGCTCCGACCGCCTGCGGGCGCTCCGGGACTGGCTCGAGACGCAGTCGGCGCAGGTCGGGACCGATCGACCTCGATGAGGCGGACGACGACGACGCGCCTGACGACGCCGACGACGCCGACCTCGAGCCGACGCCGATGACGATCTGACGACACGGAGGCCGCACTGTGACGATGCTCGACACGCTCTTCGGGCTCATCCCGGCGGCATCCCGCGGGCAGCAATGGGTGGCCGACGAGCTGCAGCTCGTCAACTGGGGCGGTTACGACGGGGCTCACCGGGTGCGCTTCTCGCCGACGGCGACGCTGCTGTGCGGCGGATCGGGCTCCGGCAAGTCGACGTTGATGGACGCCTATGTGGCCCTCATGATGCCGCACACGACGCCGTTCAACGGCGCCTCCAACGGCGCCGTCGTCGGGCGGCCACGGGGTCAGGAGCAGCGCAACATCCTCTCGTACGGGCGGGGCAAGACCGACGAGACGCGCACCGAGGACGGCACGAAGCTGACGGTGCTCCGCGGCGACGGCACGGACACCTGGTCGGCGATCTCGATGACCTGGCTCGATCACGACGGCTCTCGTTTCACGGCGGTGCGCGCCTGGTACATCCCGGCGGCCGCGCGCGTCCTCGAAGACACGGTGCGGGTGCGTGCGACGGTCAATGGTCCGTTCGATCTCAGCTCGCTCGAAGCGGCGGCAGCGCTCCGATTGACGGATGCCGCGGTCAAGAGCGTCGGACTCGACACCGTCGCGACCGACCGCGAGTTCTCCGCTCGTCTTCATACCGTGCTCGGCATCGGTGCCGCCGGCGCGGGCGCCAAGGCGATGAGCCTGCTCGCCCGCATCCAGGCCGGGCAGCAGATCACCACCGTCGACGACCTCTACAAGCGGATGGTGCTCGAGGAGCCCGAGACGCTGGCCACCGCCGACGCGGTGGTGGCGCATTTCGACGGTCTCGAGGGCACCCGCAGCCGCATGCTGACCGCGCAGCAGCAGGTGCGCGCGCTGGAGCCGATCAGGTCGGCGCGCGCGCGGATCGAAGAGGCGGCCGAGCGGCTGCGCCTGCTCGACGACATCGGCCGCTTCACCGAGCCGGATTCGCTGGCGACGCTGTGGCGGGCATCCCGCCGGCTCGACCTGCTGCGCGACGTCGAAGCCGAATTGCAGGCCGGGACCCGCGCCGCCGATGCCGCGGTGCGTGAGAAGCAGACGCTGGCCGAGGCGGCGGACCTGGCGCGTGAAGGGCTCGGAGAGGTGCTGCGTGCGGCGGGCGGCGACCGGCTCGAGACCGCCCACCGGGAGCTCCGCGGACTCGAGAACCGGCTCACGAGCGTGGGCCGGGAGCGCGAGAAGCTCGACGCCGCGCTCGAGGTGCTGCAGGTCGAGGTCGGCTCGGCGCGGGAGTTCGAGGCGTTGTCGCGTCGCGCCCGTGAGGCGTCCGCCGACGCCGATGCGAAGGAGACGCTGCGCGAGGCGTATGCCGCGGCGGTCGGCGCCAGGAACGCCCTCGCGGCCCGAGTGACCGACCTCGAGGCGGAGCGGCGCGAAGCCGAGGGTCGCGACGACAACATCCCCGACCGGCTCCGCCGATCCCGCGAGCTGCTCGCGCGCGCCGCCGGGCTGGCCACCGGCGACCTGCCCTTCGTCGGCGAGCTCATCGAGGTCCGCACGGAGTTCGAACCCTGGCGGGAGGCCTTCAACCTCGCACTCGGCGGCTTCGCCACGACGCTGCTCATCGACGTCGCGCTGCTGCCCGCGTTCCGCGCCGCCATCGATTCCGTCCACACCGCCGATCGCCTCCGCTACGAGGGCGTGCACACCGGCCTCCCCCAGGCCGGCGCGCAGAGACCCGCACACCCTTCCCGGCCGGCTCGACTACAAGAGCACGCCCTTCACGGGTTGGCTGCAGGAGGAGCTGGACCGACGGTTCGGCTACGTCTGCGTCGACGCGGCCTCTCAGCTGGGGGCCCACCGGCATGACGCTGACGATCACCGGGCAGACCTCGCACGGATCGCGCGGAGCGCACGGCGGGCATGGTCGCGGGAACGTCCTCGGCTTCTCCACCCACCGTCGCCTCGGTGAACTCGCTGCACAGCTCGGGGCCGTCCGCGCCGAGCTGGCAGCCGCCCAGACGGCGGCCGCCGAGGCCGGCGTCGAGCTCGACGCCTTCGACGCGCGGCTCGCCGCCTACGCGAAGATCCAGGGCCTCACGTGGGAAGAGGTCGACATCGCCTCTCTCGAGCGGGAACGCGAACGCTGGCAGGCGATCATCGCGGACGTCACCGCCGCGAACCCCGCCATCGCCGGCATCCAGTCCCAGATCGAACAGAAGAGAAGCGAGGCCGCCCAACTGCGCGAGGACATCGGCGGCGCCAAGGCGGAGCGGCAGCGCCTCGCCGATGCGTGGGCGGCGACGACCGACGAGGTCGACGCCGCGCAGGCCGTGATCGACGCGGCGGAGGCGGCGGGGCGTGCGCTGACCGACGACCAGGCGTCCTACCTCGACACGCAGTTCCTTGTGCCCGACCAGACCGGATCCTCGACGCGCACGCAGGATCTGGCGCGCTTCGATGCGGCGCTCGACTCGGCAGCGCGCCGGTTCGGCGATGATCAGCGCGCCGCACAGGACGCCGTGGCGGAACAGCGCGAGAGCCTGCGGCGGACCCTGAGCGGATTCCTCGATCGCTGGCCCAACCCGAACCTTCTCGCCGACCCGGACCATTCGCTCGGCGACTTCGAGCGCATCCTCGCCGACCTCGAGACCAGTGGCCTGCACGAACTCGAGACGGAGTGGCGCGACAGCCTCCTCAAGCTCTCGGGGAACGACCTCACGAACCTCGATTCGACGCTCAGCCGTTCGCTGCGGGAGATCCGCGACCGCATCGAGCCCATCAACGTGATCATGCAGGATCTCCCCTTCTACGACGACGACCACCGCCTGCAGATCACGCCGCGCGAGAACCAGTCCGAGGTGCGCCGGCGCTTCCGCAAGGAGCTCCGCGAGGTGCGCGCGCTGATCGAATCCGTCGCCACCGACGAGGAGCGCGAACGCGCCTACCTCCGGATGTCGCGGTTGATCGGCCGCCTGCGCCGCAGTGCTCCGGACTTCGCCGAGCTCGTCGACGTGCGCAATCACGTGCGAGTGAGCGCGGAACGCATCCACGCGACCACCGCGCAGCATGTCGCGCTCTACGATCACATCGGCGAGAAGTCCGGCGGCGAGTCCCAGGAGCTGATCGCGTTCATCGTCGGAGCGGCACTGCGGTACCAGCTGGGCGACGCCGGCGCCGAGCGCCCGCGGTACGCTCCGGTGTTCCTCGACGAAGCCCTCATCAAGGCCGACGCCCACTTCACGAAGCGCGCGATCGGCGCATGGCGCGGTCTCGGGTTCCAGCTCATCATCGGCGCTCCGAACGACAAGTACAGCGCGATCGAGCCGCACGTCGATGTCGAGTACGACATCCTCAAGGACACCCACGGCCGCTCCTGGGCCAAGCCGAAGGTCGCCCTCTCGGAGGCTCGCGGGTGAGCGAACGGCTCCTCCAGCCGGCCGACGCAGCCCCGATATCAGCTGTCTTGACGGATGTCGGAACCGGGCGCACAGTGGCCCCATGGAGGTTCGCGTTCTCGGAGCGCTGACTCTCGACGACGGCCGGATTCCACTGGCTCCGCGGGATCGTGCGGTGCTGGGTGCGCTCACGATCCGGCTCGGCGCATCCCTGTCCGTCGAGTCCCTCGCGGCGGCGGTATGGGGCGATGATCCACCCGCCTCATGGTCCCATGTCATCCGCGGCTGCATCATGCGGCTGCGCCGGCTCATCGCGCCCGACCGGATCGAGACAACCCCGCTCGGGTACCGATTGATCCCGGATCACATCGACGTCGACGCCGAGCGGTTCGAACGACTTGTCGCGAGGGGCTCGCAACAGCTGGAGCTCGGTGAGCCCGAGCGGGCCGCGCACACATTCTCGGAGGCGCTCGCGCTGTGGCGGGGGGAGCCCTACGTCGAGCTCATGGACTGGGGGCCGGCGCGGATCGCGTCGGGACGTCTGGCGGAGCTGCGGCTCGATGTGGAGGAGCTCCTTCTGGACGCGCGGCTGCAGGCTGGCGATGTGCAGGAGCTGACCGCACTGGCGCGCGCCCGCGTCGCCGAGGCACCTTTGCGCGAGCGACGCTGGGTGGTGCTGAGCGTGGCGCAATACCGCCAGGGTCGGCAAGCGGATGCCCTCGCCACGGTACGCCGGGCGCGCGTGCTGCTCGCCGCCGAGCTCGGCCTGGATCCGTGCACCGCGCTCGCCGAGCTCGAGCAGGCGATCCTCCGGCAGGATCCCGCACTGATGTCCGACCGGGTGTTCCGGGCCGCGAGCCCGGAGTGCCCGTACTTCGGCCTGCCTCCCGCGGGACTGATGGATGCCGAGCGGTACTTCGGTCGCGAGCAGGAGCTGATCGGCGCTGTTCGGGTGCTCGAGGAGCGAGGCGTGCTGCTCGTCGCCGGCCCATCGGGCGTCGGCAAGTCCTCCTTCGTAAGGGCAGGGATCGGTGCCGAGTTTCTCGCGCGAGGTGTCGATGTCGCGATCGTGACGCCCGGCGAGCATCCGATCGATGTCCTTCGCGATGTCGATCTGCCCGTGGGAGAGTCGCTGCTGATCGTCGATCAATGCGAGCAGGCCTTCACCGCCGACGACCCCGCCGAGATCCGCGAGTTCTTCGACGCCCTGTCGCAGATGGTGTACTGCGGCATGCTCGTCGTCGCCATCCGCGCCGACCGTCTCGGAGACCTGGCCGATCACCAAGGATTCGCCCGGATCATCCAGTCGCACCTGCTCCTGCTCACCGCGCTCGGGCCTGACGGCCTCCGAACCGTGATCGAGAGGCCTGCAGATCAGGCGGGTCTCATTCTGGAGCCGGGCCTCGTGGAGATCCTGATCCGCGATGCGGATGGGCGCACCCTTCCGCTGCTTTCTCACGCTTTGCGTCAGGTGTGGTTCCGTCGTGAGGGCCGCGTTCTGACGGTCGAGGCCTATCGGGCATCCGGTGAGATCGATGGTGCCGTCGCGAAGAGCGCGGAGGAGGTCTTCGCGACGCTCTCGGAGGAGGGCGTGCGGCTGCTGCGCGACATCCTGCTCCGTCTCGTCGAAGCCTCCGCGGACGGTGCGGTCGGCTCTCGTCGCGTCGAACGCACGCGCATCGCGATCGACGACGCGCACGCCCAGATCGTCGACCGGCTGGTCGATGCACGCCTCATCACGACAGACGAGGAGTCGGTGCAGGTATCCCACGAAGCGCTCGCACGGGAATGGCCACGGTTGAGGCAGTGGCTTGCGGACGATGTCGAGGGCCAACGGATCATGCGACACCTCGGCTCCTCCGCCGCCGCCTGGGACGCGATGGGACGACCCGACAGCGAGCTCTACCGCGGCGGCCGGCTTTCCACGGCCCAACAGTGGCGGAATGCGGTCGATCCCGCACTCACGGCGGTAGAGCGAGGGTTCCTCGACGCCGCTGCAGCACATGAGACCGCAGCACTCGCCGCCGCGCAAGGGCAGCTCCGCAAAGAGCGCCGGATGGTGCGCCGATTGTCCTGGGTGTCGACCGGGGCAGCCGTTCTCGCGATCGTCGCTGTCACGGCCGGCATCTTCGCGGGGCTCCAGGCGAATCTCGCCGCGACGGCGCCGAGGCACGGCGCATCACGGCGCGCGCGCTAGACGAGCCCGAGACAGGTCTCCTCACACATCCACCCGGACGGTCGATACAGGAGTGATACACCGCTTTGGTTGAGTTGCATCCACTCGCACTGCGTCCAGACCGACCCGTCATCTGACGAGTCGCGGCGTAGCCGCCTGGCCGCGGTCAGGTGAGACCTAGGGGGGACGGATCATGCGATCAGGATTGCGTAAGCGCACACTCGGCACGGTCATGCTCACAACTCTCGTCGCGCTGGTGGCAACAGCGCTCGGAGCCGCGCCTGCTGTGGCACAACCGCAGCATTCCGACGCGGTGCGAGTCTGGAATCTCCATGCTTCGGACGCGCTGATAAACCCGCCAGGGGCGGCCATCCCCGGTGCCGCTCAGGCGCCGCCGGTCTCGCAATTGCACCTCGCGATGGTGCAGGGAGCCGTCTACGACGCGGTCAACGCGATCGTCGGCGGATACCAGCCGTACCTGCCTGACCTTCCACCGGCGTCCCCGTCGGCGTCGCAGGACGCCGCCGTCGCCACCGCTGCGCACCACGTGCTGGTCGGCTTGGGGATCGGACTGGTACCGGCGTTGCCGCAGGTGGTCCGGGACCGGCTTGATGGCCTCTATGCCGCCGCGCTCGCAAACATCCCCGCCGGCGATGCCAAGACCGAGGGGGTGGCAGCAGGTGCAGCCGCCGCGGCGGCCATGCTCGAAGCACGAACCGATGATGGCCGCTACGCGGTTTCCCCACCGGCGGGCCCATATTGTGGCAAGTCGGCACCGGGCCCGGCGAATGGCGTCCCATTTCGCCGCCCGAGCCTAGCAACGCCCTTGCGTGGGTGAGCGCGGTCGATCCGTTCACGCTTGAGAGCACATCGCAGTTGCGGACGGCAGGGCCGAACGCAGTGACCAGCCGAGACTACGCAAAGGACTACAAAGAGGTGAAAGACCTCGGAGCGATCGACAGCCACCGCACCGCCAAGCAGAACCTCGTCGCCGACCTGTACACGGCGCACCCGCCGGAGATGTTCAACCGCACATTCCGGGCGATATCCGAAGCGGAGGGACTCACGCTCGCCGAGGAAGCCCGCCTCTTCGCCATGCTGAACCTTGCCACTGCAGACAGTGTCATCAGCTGCTTCGACGACAAGGGGTTCTGGAACTTCTGGCGTCCGGTGACCGCCATCCACGAAGGTGACAATGACGGCAACAGCAAGACGGTGGGCGATACAGAATGGGCGCCGCTCCTTGCGGCTCCGCCGTATTCCGAGCATCCGTCTGGCTACAACTGTGTTTCGGCGGCGTACATGCACGCAGGCATGGCCTTCTTCGGCACCGACAGGATGGACTTCAGTGTCGTGAGGATCGCGACCGGTGCGACGCGCGACTACAAGCACTTCAGTGCCGTGGTCGACGACACCATCGACGCGCGCGTGTACCAAGGTCTCCACTTCCGGGAGGCCGAGGTCCAGGGCGCAGGGATCGGTGAAGGCGCCGCCCGCTGGCTTGATCGGCACTTCCTTCAGCCGGTGAAGTGACCTGACCCGGCCGCTTCGACAGGAAGGCAACGGATCGAAAAGGGCGGGCGGGCGCCTCTGGCCGCTGCGGTGCAGAGGCGGTAGAACAGGTTCATGGCAACGCCGCTGCGTGCTGGGGCCGATGCTGCGTTACGTCGATGAGACGTCGGCCAGCATCTGGGTGGAGACGCGAGCCGACTGCCTGGTCAGCGTCCACGCTGACGGACGATCGTGGCAGGCCCGCAGCTTCGCCGTGCACGGCCACCATTACGCCCTCGTCGAGGTCGACCAGCTCGAGCCCGGTAGCGTCTCGCCGTATTCGATCGAGATCGACGGGGTTTCTGCCTGGCCGGACCCGGACTCCGAGTACCCGGCATCGGTGATCGCCACGCGCACGCCCGGACGACGGCCGCGGATCGCCTACGGATCGTGCCGCACCAGTGTCACTCACGACCGTTCAGGCAACCGCACCCATGGTGTCGACTCGCTGCGCGCCTTTGCGCTCGCGGTGGCTGACGGTCGCCAGACCCGACCCGACCTGCTGCTCTTCCTCGGCGACCAGGTCTACGCCGACTCGACCACGAAGGAGATGCAAGCGTTCATCCGCAGCCGTCGCGACATTCACCAGGAACCGGGCACGGAGCTCAAAGACTTCGAGGAATACGCCCACCTCTACCAGTTGGCATGGTCGGATGAAGCCAATCGGTGGCTGCTCTCGTGCGTGCCGACGGCGATGATCTTCGACGACCACGACATCCGCGACGACTGGAACGCCTCGCTCGAGTGGAAGAGGAAGATGGAGGCCACCTCGTGGTGGCACGAGCGCATCGTCGCCGGCTTGGCGTCGTACTGGGTGTACCAGCACCTCGGCAACCTGTCTCCTCGGGAGCGTGCCGCAGACGAGTTGTGGCAGCAGGTGAGTGGGCGCCACGACGCCGCCTCCTCTGACCTCAGTGCCGCGCTGGACGAGTTCGCCGACCGTTGCGACAAGGATCCCAACAGCTACCGCTGGAGTTACTGCCGAGACTTCGATGGATCGCGCCTGATCGTCCTGGACTCCCGCGTGGCGCGAGATCTCACGCCGTCGGCTCGCGGGCTGCTGAACGCTCAAGAGCTCTCGTGGTTCGATGGCCGGATGCAGGGCGGATTCCGTCACGTCCTCGTCGCCACCTCGCTCCCGTTCCTTCTGCCGTTGGGGTTGCACCATGTCGAGGCGTGGGATGAGGCGATCGCACAGGGCGCGTGGGGGCGACCGGTCGCGTGGGTCGGGGAACGGCTGCGGCAGGCGGTCGACTTGGAACACTGGGCGGCGTTCGAGAACAGCTTCCAGGCGGTTGCGGGGATTGTGACGGAGCTGGCAGACGGCGACCGCGGCCCCTCGCCGCTGACGGTGACCTTCCTATCCGGTGACGTGCACTTCTCCTACCTGGCCGAGGTCGAGCGCCGGAGCGGCAGCCGCATCGTGCAGGCGGTCTGCTCACCGATGCGGAACCCCTTGCCCCGCTTCCTGCGCTGGTTCTCCGTGGTGATGTCGTACGGCGCAGCGACGCCGCTGGGCGCCGCAGCCGCCCATTCGGCAAAGGTTCCCGACCCGCCCTTCCGCTGGAAGACGGTCAAAGGTCCCTGGTTCGACAACAACCTCGCGCTGCTGCAGGACGGACCCGATGGACTCACCATGACATGGCACACCGGCGTGGTCGAGGACGGAGACGAGCTTCATCCTCGTCTCGAAGAGGTGGCGTCGCTCACAGTGCCCGCGAAGCGAGACGCCAACCTGTCGTCCTGAGCGGTGTTGCCGTCACAGCATGATGGCCCACACCTCGCACAGGGACTCGACGTCGGCGGGGGCATCCGCCACCGGCAGCATCTCCGCCGCGGCAGCGACGATCACCCGCGCGACCGATTCGGTGTTCGCGGCACTCAACCGGGGTTCGACTATTCTTGGATGCAGTCCATCAATCGCGTCGAATGGAACGTCAGTGCTTCGAACGATGCTCAAGTCCAAGCTGCACCGGGCGACCGTGACCGGCAGCGACCTCAACTACGTCGGCTCCATCACCATCGACGCCGACCTTCTCGCACTCGCCGACATCCTCGAGAACGAACAGGTCCACGTGGTGGACGTGAACAACGGCGCCCGCTTCGAGACCTACACGATCGCGGGCGAACGAGGCTCGGGGGTGGTGCAGATCAACGGCGCGGCTGCACGGCTCGTCCACACCGGGGACGTCGTCATCGTGATGTCGTACGGGCAGTACGAGCGTGATGAGGTGACGCACCATCGCCCGATCGTCGTCGACCTCGGCGTGGAACGGGGTGGCGCCGCCACCAATACCGCCGTCCGCGTGCTGACGACGGCGGGGTAGCGAACCGGACGATGACGTCCGAGTTGACACCTCCACCAGGATCGTAGAAGTTAGGTGAGCCAAACCTAACTGAAGGAGTGCTGGTGCACGAGTTGCTGACACGCCCCACTGCCGACCTCTATCGCTCGCTCGTCGCTCAGACCTCGTCCCGAGTGGCGACGCGCTTCGACACGGTGACCCAGCCGTTCTCCGGCGCGGCCCGCTCGGACCTGCAGCAACTCGTCGACGGCGTCGCACTCGACGCGGACGGCGTCGGGACGGCCAGCGCCATCCGCGAGATCGATCAGCTGTTCCTCGAGCACGCCGTCTGGTTCCACCACCCGTCCTACGCGGCGCACCTCAACTGCCCGGTCGCGCTGCCTGCGGTCGCCGCCGAGACCGTCCTCGCGGCGGTGAACACCTCGGTCGACACCTACGACCAGTCCACCGTCGGCACCCTCATGGAACGCCGCCTGCTGACATGGACCTCGGACCGCATCGGGTTCGCGCACGGCAGCGGGGTGTTCACCTCGGGTGGCACGCAGTCGAACCTCCACGCACTCTTCCTCGCTCGCGAAGCCGCGCTCGCGCGGACGGAGCTCGCGCGTCCGCGGGCGCTTGCGCGTCTGGTCGTGTTCGCGACGGCGTCGAGCCACTTCAGCGTGGGCAAGTCGGCTCTGCTTCTCGGCTTGAGCGAGGACGCGGTGATCGCCGTGGCCGACGACGGCGAGGGACGCATGGACGCCGCAGCCCTGGCTGTCGCGCTGCGCGAGGCCGAGGCATCCGGTCGCCTTCCGATGGCGGTCGTCGCGACCGCCGGCACCACCGACCGCGGTGTGCATCGACCCGCTCGCATCGATCGCGGACGTGTGCGATGCGGGCGGCACATGGCTGCACGTCGATGCGGCGTACGGGTGCGGGCTGCTCGTCTCACCGCGCCGCCGGCACCTGCTCGCCGGGATCGAGCGGGCGCGATCGGTCACCGTCGACTTCCACAAGAGCTTCTTCCAGCCGGTGTCGTCGAGCGCGCTGCTGGTGCGCGAACCGCGAGACCTCGCGGCGGGCGCGTGGCATGCCGACTATCTCAATCCGCTCGAGAACGAGGAGCCGAACCAGGTCGACGTGTCGCTGCAGACGACGCGCCGCTTCGACGCGCTGAAGCTGTGGGTGACGCTGCGCGCCGTCGGCGCGGAGCGTCTGGGCGAGATGTTCGACACCGTCATCGACCTCGCGCAACGGGTGAGCGACGAGGTCGCGGCCGATCCCGAGCTGGAGCTCGTCGGCCGGACGCAGCTGAGCACGGTGCTGTTCCGCGTCCGGCCGGACGGAGCGGATGCCGCGACGCAGGACGCCCTGGTGGCCGGCGTGCGGCGGGTCCTGTTCGAGTCGGGGCGCGCGCTCGTCGCCAAGACGGTGATCGACGGCCGGCCCTGCCTGAAGCTCACGCTGCTGAACCCCGAGACCACGGTCGACGACATCCGCGGGGTCCTTGCGATGGTGAAGGATGCCGCGACCACGCTGGCGGGGATCGCCCCGGAGTTCGACGAGCTTCTCGCCGATGCGGAGGCGACCGCATGACCGGGCACGTGCACGACGTCGTCGGGGTCGGGATCGGGCCCTTCAACCTCGGCCTGGCGTGCCTCGCCCAGCCCACGGAGCTGGATGCGGTGTTCCTCGACCGCAGCGATGGGTTCCGGTGGCACCACGGCATGATGATCGAGGGCGCGACCATCCAGGTGCCGTTCCTCGCGGACCTCGTCACGATGGCCGACCCGACGTCGGAGTTCTCCTTCGTCAACTGGCTCAAGCACACCGGCCGGCTGTACCCGTTCTACATCCGCGAGAGCTTCTATGCGCTGCGCGCCGAGTACGACGCGTACTGCCGGTGGGCCGCGGACCGCCTGCCGAACCTGCGCTGGAATCACGAGGTCGTCGCCATCGAGCATGACCTCGACGACGACGTCTACGTCGTCCGCGCCATGCGCACCGACACCGGCGAGCAGAGCGAGCTGCGGGCGCGCCACGTGGTGCTCGGCGTCGGCACCCGGCCGACCATCCCGCCGGCGCTGCGCGGCATCGACGGCCCCGCGATCCACAGTTCGGACTACGTCGACCGCCGCGACGAGCTGCGCGCGTCGGACTCGATCACGGTGGTCGGCAGCGGGCAGTCGGCGGCGGAGATCTACCGCGATCTGCTGGACGGCGTGCGCGAGGGCGGGTACCGGCTGGACTGGATCACCCGTTCGCCGCGGTTCTTCCCGATGGAGTACACCAAGCTGACCCTGGAGATGACCTCGCCGGAGTACACCGATCATTTCCACGCCCTCCCGCTCGGCATCCGTCAGCACCTCGGCCGTGAGCAGCGCAGCCTCTACAAGGGCATCTCGGGCGAGCTCATCGACGACATCTACGACACCCTCTACCGCCTCAGCGCCGACGGCCCGGTGCCGACCACGCTCCTGACCGACACGGAGGTGACGTCGGCCGAGTGGGACGGCGATCGCTACCGCCTGCGCCTGCGCCACGGACAGCTCGACCGCGAGCACGAACGCGAGACGGCCTCCCTGATCCTCGCCACCGGCTACGCCGCAGAGACGCCGCCGTTCCTCTCCCCCGTCGCCGAGCGCCTCGACCACGACGCTCTCGGACGTCTCGCGGTCGCCCGCGACTACAGCGTCGACGGCGGCCGCGGCCGGGTGTTCGTGCAGAACGGCGAGGAGCACACCCACGGCCTCACCGCACCCGACCTCGGTTTCGGGGCGTGGCGCAATTCGTCGATCCTCGCGTCGATCATCGGCCGCGAGGTCTATCCGATCGAACGCCGCATCGCCTTCCAGGACTTCGGGGTGCCCGCCGACGCGTTCGAGACGGCGAGCGCGGGATCCGGGGTGGCACGATGACGGCGTCCGTGTCGCTCATCGCCGCCGACCCGCGCCGGGACGCGCCCGTGCTGCAGCGGTGGCTCGCCGACCCGCACGCCGCGTTCTGGGAGATGGGCGGTCACGACGTCGACGCCGTCTGCGACTATCTCGCGGGCGTGGTGACCGACCCGTACCAGGATGCCTGGCTCGGGCTGGTGGACGGCGCGCCGACCTTCTTCGCCGAGACGTACGACCCGGCGCACGTGCTGCTGAACGGCATCCATGACGCCCTCCCCGGCGATCTGGGCATGCATGTGCTCATCGCGCCGCCCGGCGACCACCCCCGGCACGGCCTGACCGACGCGGTGTTCGCCGCCGTCATGGCGTGGTGCTTCGACGAACTCGGCGCAGAGCGCGTCGTCGTCGAACCGGACGCCCGCAACCACTTGATCCGCCGCAAGAACGTGCGTGCCGGATTCACCGAACTGCGCCACGTGACGATCGACGACGGCGCCCACCGCAAGGCGGCCGTGCTGTCGGTGTGCACGCGCGACGACTACCGCCGTTCAGAACTGGCCGCCACCGGAAAGGCACTCGCATGATCTCCCCCGCCTCGCACCTCTCCCCCGTGGCGCTCGCCCAGGCCCAGCGCCACCTCGTCGCGAAGGCGATCGCCGAGTTCAGCCACGAACGCCTGCTCAGCCCCGAACCGATCGCTGAGGGCTGGCGACTCGTCGTGCCGGCCTCCGACGTCGAGTACCGGTTCCGCGCGGTCCGCACCGAGCCGGAGCACTGGATCGTCGACGAGGCGAGCCTGCACCGTCTCGTCGACGGCGAGCCGGCCGGACTCGACGCGCAGGCGCTCATCCTCGAGCTGCAACCGCTGCTCGGCCTTTCCGATCAGCTGCTGCCGATCTACCTCGAGGAGATCGCATCGACGCTCGCCGGCGCCGCGTTCAAGATCGCCCGGGGCGGGCCGTCCGCCGACGAGCTCACTGCGGCGGACTTCCAGACCATCGAGGCCGCCATGACCGAGGGCCACCCCGGCTTCGTCGCCAACAACGGACGCATCGGGTTCGGCGTGTCCGACCACGCCGCGTACGCCCCCGAGTCCGGCCGCCCGTTCCGGCTGGTGTGGCTCGCCGCCCGCCGGTCGCTCTCCCACCTCGCACTCGGCGCCGGCCTCGACGAGGCATCCCTCCTCTCCCAGGAGCTCTCGCCCGCAGAGCGCGCCCGGTTCGCGGCACGCCTCGAGGAGATCGGCGAAGACCCCGACGGGTACCACCTGCTCCCCGTGCACCCGTGGCAGTGGGAGAACCGGATCTCGATCACGTTCGCTCCCGACATCGCCCGCCGCGATCTCGTCCTCATCGGGGAGAGTGACGACGAGTACCGCGCCCAGCAGTCGGTGCGCACGATGTTCAACTCCACCCACCCCGACCGCCACTACGTCAAGACGGCCCTCGCCGTGCAGAACATGGGCTTCCTCCGCGGCCTGTCGCCCGCGTACATGCGCGTCACACCCGCGATCAACGACTGGGTCGCCGACCTCGTCGCCGGCGATGCCACGCTCCGGGAGTCCGGCTTCCGCGTGCTGCGGGAGCGCGCGTCGATCGGCTACACCGGCGATGCGTACCACCGCACCCCGACGCCGTCGGCGCACCGCAAGATGCTCGCGGCGCTCTGGCGCGAGAGCCCGATCCCGCTCATCGCCCCCGGCGAGCGCCTCGCCACCATGGCATCGCTGCTGCACCGCGACGCGTCCGGCCGCTCCTTCGCCACTGCGCTCGTGCGAGCGTCGGGCATCCCTGCGGCGCAGTGGGTGCGGGCGTACCTGCGCGTCTACCTGCGCCCGCTCGTGCACTGCCTGCTCGCCCACGACCTCGCGTTCATGCCGCACGGCGAGAACCTCATCCTGATCCTCGAGGGTCACGTGCCCACCGGGGTGTTCATGAAGGACATCGGCGAAGAGGTCGCGCTGCTCGCCGATCGCGCCGTACCCGACGACGTCCGCCGCATCGTGTCACCCGTCGACGACGAGGAGAAGGCGCTCGCGATCTTCACCGACGTCTTCGACGGGGTGCTGCGCCACCTCGCCGGCATCCTGCACGTCGACGGCACGCTGCCGGAGGCCGAGTTCTGGCGGATCGCCGCCGAGATCATCGACGAGCACGCGGGGCAGCATCCCGATCTCGAATCCCGCGTCGATCTGCGCGCCGACGTGTTCGCGCACTCCTGCCTGAACCGCCTGCAGCTGCGCAACACGCTGCAGATGGTGGACCTCGCCGACCAGTCGGCCTCGCTCATGTACGCCGGAACCCTGACGAACCCGATCGCGCGATCGGGTGCGCCGACCGCGGCCGCGCGCGAGCTTCTGGAAGTCTGACTCCATGGCGGAGGTGTACCGCGACGATCTCGGCATCCCCCACATCCGCGCGACGGATGCCGGGGCACTCGCCGAGGCGCAGGGAGAGGTCACGGCCCGCGACCGCGGCTGGCAGATCGAGGTCGACCGGCTGCGCGCAGCGGGTCGGCTGTCGGAGCTGATCGGCGAAGCGGGACTCGCGTGGGACGTGTTCGCACGGCGCGCGCGGCTCGACGACACCGCGCGCACGGCGCTGGCGGGGACGGATGCCGAGACCCGCGCCTTCGTGACCCGCTACGCCGCAGGGGTCCGGCGCGGGATGACCGAGGTCGGTCGGGACGCAGCCGAGTTCCGCACGCTCGACGGGATCTTCGGAGACACGCGACCGCTCGAGCCGTGGGCCGACCACGACCCGCTCGGCGTGCTCCACGTCGCGCATGCCCTGTTCTCCACGTTCCCGCTGCTGCTGTGGCGGCAGCACGTCGCCGACACCCTGGGCGACGCGTGGGTCGACGTGTTCGCAGGCTACGGCGACGGCGGTGACGAGACCCTGCCCTCGTCGGGCAGCAACGCGTGGGCGCTGCACGGCTCGCGCACCGACAGCGGGATGCCGCTGCTCGCCGGCGACCCGCACCGCATCTTCGAGCTCCCCGGCGTCTACCAGCAGGTGCGGCTGGCGTGCGACGAGTTCGACGTCGTCGGGCTCGCGTTCCCCGGAGTGCCCGGCATCGCGCACTTCGGCCACACCGGCGACGCGGCCTGGGGCGTGACCAACGCCATCGCACACGCGGTCGACGTCTTCCGCGAGCGCCTGCGGCCCGTGGCCGGCGGATACGAGGCACTCGGGCCCGACGGCTGGCGCCCCGTCGACGTCGAACGCACCGTCGTTCGCGTGCGCGGCGGGCGCGCCGTCGAGGTCGAGGCGCTCGAGACCGAACGCGGCACCGTGGTGACCGATCTGCGACCCGACGGCGGCGAACTGGTCGGGTGGAGCATCCGCATGCCGGCACGGGCGAACGCCGACCTCGGCGCCGGCGCACTCCTCGGCCTGCTGCGCGCACGAACCGCCGAAGACGTGGTGGCGGCGTTCTCCGGTTGGGTCGATCCGGTCAACCGCGTGCTCGCCGCCGACCGCACCGGCATCGTGCTGTCGGCGACCGTCGGCACGACACCCGAACGCCCCCGCGGTGAGCGCCGGCTTCCGCTGGACGCCGGCACGACCCTCCCGGCCGCCGACCGTGCCGGGGCCCCGCCCCGTGCCGTCGCCGACGTCGCCGTGGACGCGAACGAACGTCCCGCGGACGCAGCGATCGATCTCGGCTGGGCATACCCGTCGCCGCATCGCGCCGACCGCATCCGCGTCCTGCTCGACGATCTGCCGGCCGAGCTCCGTCGACGGATTCCTGCCCGATCTGGGGCGACACCGCCAGCCGATCCGTGACGGCGCTGCTCGCCGTGCTGCCGTCGGGTGCGCTGCCGTCGCGCGCGGCGGCGGCGCGCGACCGGCTCGCCGCCTGGGACGGGCGGATGGATGCCGCATCCGCCGCCGCCGGCACGTTCGCCGCCTGGCGGGCCGCCCTCGTGCGGCGAGTGGCCGCGCACCCCGCGCTGCGCGCGCTGCACAGGCCCCACGGATTCGGCGCGGTGTTCGACCCGTGGCTCGGCGTCACCGGCCAGGTCGCCGCGGCGCTCGCCCGGCTCCTGGAGCATCCTGCCCTGCGCGGCGACGCCCCCGCCCTGGTCGCCGCGGCGCTCGACGACGCCGCCGACGCGGGGAACTGGGGGGCGACGCATCGCCTGCTCCCGCTGCACGTCCTCGCGGAGGTGCCCGGCGCCGGGGATCCCGGCGCCGGCCTCGACGTTCCGCTGTCGGGAGACGGCGACACGGTGCGCTGCACGGGTTCGACTCCGGGGACGACCGACCGGGCGTGGCGGGGATCGGTCGCACGGTGGGCATGGGATCTCGCCGACCGCGAGAACAGCCTGTGGTCCGTGCCGTTCGGCGCGGCAGGCGACCCCGCCTCCCCGCACTTCGCCGACCAACTGGCGGCCTGGGCGGACGTGCGCCCCGTGCGCGTCCTCACCGACTGGACGCGCCTGCGCGCCGACACCCCGACCGGAGCAGCATGACGACGACCGCCACCCCACGCCTCGTGACCGGCGCCCCCGGCTCCCTCGTGCACGCCGCCGACGTGCCCGGGCTCGGCCGACTCGAGGTGTCGGCCCTCGACCCCGTCGCCGACCTCGACGTCATCCACCGCTGGGTGACCGCGCCCTCCGCCCGCTTCTGGGGCCTCGGCGACCTGACGCCCGAAGAGCTCCGCGACCTGTACACCTACGTCGACGGATTGACGACGCATCACGCGTTCCTGATCCGGCGCGACGGCCTCCCGATCGTGCTCCTGCAGACCTACGAGCCCGAGAACGACCCGGTCGGCGAGGTGTACCAGGTGCAACCCGGCGATGTCGGCATCCACTTCCTCCTCGGCGACCGTGGCGCTCCCGCGCCCCGGTTCACCACCCGCGTCGCCCACGCGATCGCAGGCTTCCTGTTCTCGCAGCCGGGCGCGGAGCGGATCGTGATCGAACCCGACGTCGACAACGACCGCGCCCTCGCGCGCGCCGGACTCTTCGGATTCACCCTCGGACCGCGCGTCGAGCTGCCGGGCAAGTCCGGCCGACTCGCGTTCCTCACACGTGAGGAGTGGGAGAACGCTGTGCGGCGCATGTGAGGTCTGTGTCCCTGGGCATCCCCGCCGACGCGCGCCCGGCGCGTGAGATCGAGGCATCGAGACTCGGCGGGCCGGGACTCACTGACCGGTGCTTGCGGCGCCTTCTGCCGCGGCAGCGATGGTGTCGGCGACGACCCCGGCCTGCGTCACGTAGAGCGCGTGGCTGGCAGACACGTTCGTGATCGTCGCGCCCGCCCGTGTGGCCATGTGCTGCAGCATCGCCTGATCGAACGACTTGTCCTCCGTGGCGATGACAGCCCATGTGGGCTTCTCGCGCCACGCAGCGTTCTTCACGGGCGTGGCGAAGACCGACATGTTGATCGGCACCTGCGCGTCCCGCAGGAACGCGGCGTCGGCGTCGCTCGCGTCGTGGGCGAAGCCGGCCTTGAATTTCTCCGGATTGAGGAAACCGTACCCGTCGTCGACGACATCGATGACGAACTCCGGCGTCGCGGCGAAACCCTCGTACTGCTGCCCGGTGGTCTCGCCCGCATCAGGTGCCAGTGCCGAGACATAGACCAGTCCCGCGACCTTGGGGTGGACGCCCGCCTCGGTGATCACTGTGCCGCCCCAGGAGTGGCCGACGAGGATCGCAGGGCCGTCCTGTCGATCGAGGACCCGCGTGGTCGCGGCGACGTCATCTTCGAGCGAGGTGAGCGGGTTCTGGACGATGGTGACCGTGAAGCCTCGAGACGTCAGGTTTTCGTAAACCCCCCGCCAGCCCGAACCATCAGCGAACGCGCCGTGCACCAGCACAACGTTCTTGATCTGCTGATCGGTGGTGCTCATTTCTGTTCCTTTCTGCCTCTCGTCCGGTATCTCCGGAGCGAGCACTCGTCCGTCGGCAGAGCCGACACGAGCAATATATTGCATGTTGCATTCAGCAACAAGGATGTCGGACTTCCTATTCCACGGATGCCGAGGGCCCGAGTGCTGCCTACCTCCGGCTGCGTGCTGACTTGACTGATGGCGGGATTCTGTGTGCAATACATCGCATGCCGATCCCGCAGAACCACCCACCGGTGGGCCGCTCGCTCCTCCGCGATGACGTCTATGTGCGCCTGCGCGACGCGATCGTCGACGGCACGTTCGCGCCCGGCGAGAGCCTCCGGGACGGCGAGCTCGCGGAATGGCTCGGCGTGAGCCGGACGCCGGTACGCGAAGCGCTGCTGCGGCTCGCTGCGAGCGGGCTGATCGTGGCCAGGCCGGGACGCTCGACGGTCGTGGCGGAGATGGAAGAGGGCACCGTGCGCCACGCGCGTGACGTCGTCGCCGCGATGCACGAACTCGCCGCGCGTCTGGCAGTACCTGACCTCGCCTCCTCGGTCGTCGAAGAGATGCGTGAGGCCAACGAACGGTTCTCAGCGGCCGTGGAGTCCGGCGATGCGATCGCCGCTGTCGCAGCCGACGATGACTTCCACGGAGCGCTCGTCCGCGCGTCCGGCAATCCCTCGCTCGCAGCCGTGCTCGAACAGTTCGAGCCCGTCGTGCGGCGGGCCGAGTTCCTGCGCTTCGTGTCGATCGACCGATTCACCTCGCGCGAACGCCACGCCGCGTTGATCGCGTTGTGCCAAGCCGCGGATGCCGAGGGCGCGGCCGAGCTCGCGTTCCAGACGTGGCACAGTCTTCCCGTCGCTGAACCACACCGGTAGGCATAGTCGTTCACCCCCGCGCCCATTGCAGTGGTGAGCGTCAAGGTGAACGCCCCGGCGAAGAGGATCAGTACCGTTGAAGCTCGGCGGGCGCGACCGGGCCGCGGCAGATCGCGCGTACGACGCGGGCGTGCGCACGTAGGTGTCTAACCTGCTGGAGCTCCGTTCGGGTGCGACCTGCCCGGCACCACGACTGCCCTGCCGCCACGATCTCGACGCATCCGAACCCGTTGTGCGCCGACTCGCTAGAGTGTGTCTCCCAACAGTTCCGATTGTGCTTCGCGAATCGGGTCGTCGGTGCGGAGGCCTGAGCGTGGCTGTGATCCAGGATGTTCTCGCGTTGGGGGCCGAGTTGGAGCGCTCCTGTCAGGTGTACGTGCGCGGGATGCTGAAGTTCCGTGTCGGGCAACTCGTCTACGTGGCGTTCTCCCGCGATGAGAGCGTGATGGGCTTCGCATTCCCGAAGGAAGAGCGCGCGGCCCTGGTCGGGGGCGATCCGCGCAAGTTCCAGATGCCGGCGGCGTCCGACATGCGTTTCAACTGGGTGCACGCAGAGCTCGCCTCACTGGAGCCGGCGGAGGCTCGCGAACTGGTGGTCGACGCGTGGCGAATGGTTGTGCCCGCCAAGGTTGCCCGCGGCTTCGACCTCACCCACCCGAACGGCCCCGGCTGATGGGTCAGAGGATCCGGTGAGACTGTCGAACTCGAGCGTGGAGCCTCGCCCGGCCATGCGCGGCGGCGCACTCCAGCCGTTCCCGCCCGCCGGGTGCCCGCGCTACGCGGCGTGAGGCGAAGGCTGCCGTCCCACGTGCGGAGGAGCGGATCGGATCCGGCCGCGGTGGCTGACTCATGTGGCGTCACGCGGTTGTCGTAGATTGCACTACGTGGAGCTCGCCGACATCCTTGCAACCATCGGTCTCGTTCTTCTCGCGCTCGGAGGTGGGATCTTCTGGTCATTCTCGACGGGAGTGATGCCGGGCCTGGGCCGCACTGATGACGAGGTCTTCGTGACCGCGATGAGAGCGATCAATCGCGCCGTTGTGAACCCGCTGTTCCTGGTCCCCATCTTCGCTCCCCCGGTGCTGCTCGTGTGGGCGGGGCTCATCGATATGGAGGCCCCGCGCGGATGGATGCTGGTCGCAGCCGGCATCGTCTTCTTCTTCGGTGTGATCGTCGTCACCGTCGGCGGTAATGTCCCGTTGAACAACGCGCTCGATGGCTCCACGCTGTCGTCGACAGCTTCGCGAGCGGCATTCGAACGCCGCTGGAACGTGTTGAACGCTGTGCGTTCGGTTTCTTCTGTCGGCGCGATCGCAGTGGCGGCTCTGGCTCTCGCACTCTGAGCGTTCAGGCAACGCATGCGTCGCCGGTTGCGGACCAGGCCCAACTGATGTTCGAGCATCTCGGCGGCACCCAGATCGTTCGAAACGATGGCCACTTCGGTGACGACAGCCAGCAGCACGACACATTCGAGCTCTACTCAGCGCGGCTGCCGGCGTCTTGGGTGGAGACGGAGAGATTCGAAGCTCGCCTGGTGTCGGCGCTCTCGATCCTCGGCGATCTGAATCAGCGGAACTTCGCGCGTTCTGGCGCGGTAGAGATTCCCGGCACGCATCCACGAGGGATGCCGGATCGGCGGCTTATGACACCGGCAGTCGCAGCGGCGATACGGCTCGCCGAGCGAGCGCGCCGATCGCCGCGTCGACGCGTGGTTGATGACGCTCCGATCGCACGGCTCGGGTGAGCACGACTACGGCGACAGGGTGTTCATCGGGAAATCGGACGACGGCCGCCTCATGGCGAAGGCTGCCGAGCGAGCCCGTCTTGCCGTGCACCGTCACATCGTCATGCGGAAAGCCGGATCCGATGCGGTGGCGCCAGGCTTGATGAGCCATCGCGTCGCGGACGAGTGCGTACGAATCGCCCGTTCGCTGCCACAGGACGCGCAGCGCGGCCGTGATGTCGGCGGCCGATCCTCCGCTCGCGTACGCCGGATCGTATTGAGAGGTGCCGATCAAACGATCGGGGTCAGCGAGGGCTGCCTGCGCGGCAGCCCAGCTGTCCGCGCCGGTATCGCGCATGATCAACGAAGTCTCTGCGGCCGAGCCGTGACGCACCAGGGTGATCGGCAGACCGAGGCCCCGCAGAACGCGGTGCACACGGTCGCGGCCGATCAAAGACAGGACCGCGTCACCAGCGGCGTTGTCCGACACTGCCATCATCAGTCGCACCACGTCGCGTTGACTCATCTCCACGTCATCGAGCAGCATTGCGATTCCCGTCGGACCCCCGACCCGGTCTTCCACCCGTATGCGCAGCCGCTCGCGCGGGTCCAGTTGTCTCTCGTCGGCGAGACATGCCCACACGAGCGCCAGAGGAAGCTTGTACACCGACGCGATCGCCACCGGCTCCGCAGGGAAGAGCCCGACCTCACCTGGTGGGCCATCCAGCCGGCGCGCATGAACCCATGCGGACACTCCCGCGTCCCGGGCGATCTCCGCGAGCTCGGCCTCGTGCGTTGCGTCGTGCGCGCTCATTGGCCGAGTGCTCTCGCCAAGGCCGCAACCGCGGCCGGATGATCGATGTCCGACCGCTGATGCTTGGCAAGAGGAGTGGCGATCCGCAGGCGCAGCGGAGGCGAGTCGGCGTCGCCACGCGTCCCTGCCGGCGCTGGCGCGATCCGAATGGCGTTGCGTGCTGCTGTCATGGCTCGGCGCTGAGCGTTGTCGGCGGCTTCGACCACGCTGCCACTGTGGCCGGCACGGCGCAGCGCATCGACCAGCTGATCATGAGCGGGTGGCTGGTGGTGACGCGGCGGAACCGTGACAGGAAGCGAGCTCGTGGCATCTGCGCCCGCAGGCTCCCAGCGGGTGGGCATCACCACGATCGGGCCCGCCTCGAGACCGTCGACGACGCCGGGGTGGCGCAACACCGTGACGTCGAGTGCGCCATCACGGAGCAGATCGACCAGCTCCACGCTCCCCGCGACGGTCGGCGCGATCTTCTGGCCGGTCGAAGCGAGTGCGCCGACGACGTCGTCGATCCGATCGTCGATGTCGCTCGTCAGTCCGAGCCTGATCTGTGTCGGTACCGCGATGCCGGCAGCGATTTCGTCGAAATCGCCTTCGAGCCGGAGGAGCTCGCGGGCGTACGGGAGGAGGGAATGCCCTGCGGGAGTGATGCGGACCCCTCTCGCGTCCCGATCGAAGAGGCGGATGCCGAGACGAATCTCCAGCCGCTGGATGCCCTGGGAGAGTGGCGGTTGCGTCATGCCGAGGTCGCGAGCGGCATCGCCGAAGTGCCGCGTGTCGGCCACTGCAGCGAAGAATCGCAGATGGCGAAGCAGATCCATTGATCCACGATATCGAAAAGATATTGATTCGGGTGGATGAGAGTCTTTGACTCTCGCGGCGGGGAGTTGAAAACTGCGGGGATGGATTCCCCACACACGATGAAGAAGAAGGCAATCGGCCCGCAGATGGGTCGCCGCGCCGTGCTGACCGGCGCCGGGGCGGCGGCACTCGCGGGTGTCGTCATGCAGGTCGGTTCGTCCGAGGCTGCCGCCGCTCAAGGTGCCGACAAGCAACAGCCGGCGCGGGGCAGCGGATTCGCAGCATTCGAATGGCTTGGCAACGCGGGGTGGAGGATCTCCACCCCGACGACCACGCTCCTGCTCGACCCATATCTCAGCCGATTCGACACCGGCCTGGCTGCGGGAGCATTCAACGAGACCACTCCCCTCACGCTCGACCCCTCCGCGATCACCTCGGCGCTCGGGTCGCCGGGGGACGGGCGGCCTGCAGTGTCCGCCATCCTGGTAACACACACCCATTGGGACCATTTCGCGGACGTTCCGCACATCGCCGCGACGTGGAAGTCGACGGTGTACACCACGCTGACGGGCTACCAGCTCGGCATCGCCATGGGACTCCCCTCCACCCAGCTCGCGGTCGTCAAAGGCGGCGAGGAACTCAATATCGGAGATGCGGTCGTGCGGGTCGTCCGGTCGCTGCACAGCCGCAATGGCGCCGGAGGCCTGACATTCCCCGGGGTACGCATGAACGTGCCCCCGCCGCCCGCGACGATCGCCGACCTGCTCGAAGGCGACACGATCGGGTTCGTCATCCGACCGGGCGTCGGCCAGCCGGGCGTGCTCCTGCTCGGCGGAAGCGACTACGACGATCACGAGCTGCAGGGACTCGACGTCGACACCGTGGCGCTACCGGTGCCGAGCAACGGTTTCACAGCGGACTACGCCGGCCGACTGCTGCGCGCTCTCGACAAGCCCGGGACGATCATCCTCGTGCACTGGGACGACTTCGAGTCCCCGCTCCGCACTCCGCCGAAGACGGATGACAAGACGCGCGGCCGGATGGCGGCCCTCACGGCGGACATCAAGCGGATCTCGCCGCGCACCCGAGTCGTCGAGCCGACCTACCTCACCCCGATGCAGCTGCTCTGATTCCAACGTATGCCGATCTGTTCGATGACGATCTCGACTTCGTCGCAAGCGCGCTGAGCCGCGCCCGCCGGGAGGACAGCTTCATCATCGTGGAATCGCCGCCAGCAGATCGGGCAGCAATCGAAGCCTCCGACGAGGACAGGCCCCTGCCGGAGTAGCGCGCCCGCGGACGGACCCAGCTGAGCTTCGGATGCCCGTCAGGAGCTTCGTCAGACGGCTCTACTCATTCTTTACTGATGAAGCCGTTTCGCGAATGACAGAAGCCCCGCGATCCCAGTGTTTCCATGGGTTCGCGGGGCTTCGAAGCTGGCGGTGGCGGTGGGACTTGAACCCTTGCGAATCGACCTTTCGTCGCCGTCCTCGACCGCATCTGCGTGATTTTTCGGGGTTTCGAGATTTTGTCGATCGGGGCCGCCCACCGGTCCGGTATGTACGATCCCGCGTGCCGAAGGGCGACCATCCGTGACCAGTCTCGGCGCGAGAGCCACAAGCCACGAGCTGAGTAAAGCGGCCGGTCAACGGAGTGATCGGCGTGGTGTGACTCTTGTCGGACGGGTTCGGATGCTGCACATTTGCGATCAGGAGGTTCAAGTGAACGAATCCACTGACTTCGCGTCTCAGCTTCGACTCGAACTTCGACACAGGGTTCGCCCGATGGGGGGCCGGGATCCGAGCGAGGTGGGCCGCGCCCCGACGCCGCTCGAGCTTCTGTACGACCTCACCTACGTCGTCGCTTTCGCGGCGGCATCGGACCTCCTAGCGGAACAGCTCAGTCTCGGTAACATCTGGCCCGCACTCGGCGCTTATGCCTTCGCGGTCTGGGCGGTGAGCTGGGCGTGGCTCAACTTCACATGGTTTGCGTCGGCCTATGGAAACGACGACGTGTTCCAGCGCGTGGCGACCTTCGTGCAGATGATCGGCGTCATCGTCCTCACCTACGGACTGCCGGTCAGCTTCGAAGCCGCGGCGCACGGCGAAAGTCCCAACAACCTTCTGATGGTGATCGGCTACGTCATCATGCGCGTGCCCCTCATCGTGCTGTGGCTGAGAGCTGCCGCACAGGACCCGGCTCACCGCAACAACGCCATCTCCTACGTAGTCATCATCAGCATCGCCCAGGTCGGGTGGGTCATGCTCGCGATAGCGCCGCTGCCCGTGGCGGTCACCGTGATCGGCTTGGTAGCGCTGGCCCTGGCGGAGATGATCGCCCCCATGGTCGCTTCGAGGCGCTATGGCTACTCGCCATGGAACGCCGGTCACATCGCCGAGCGGTTCGCGCTCCTCACACTGATCACGATCGGCGAGGTCATCGCGGGAACGACAGCGGCGGTCGGAGCCCTCACGCACGAAGTGGGATGGTCCCCCGAAGCAGTACTGATCGCTTCGTCGGGCCTGCTGATCGCAGCAGCCGTCTGGTGGACATACTTCCTCGTGCCGTCGCGGCTGGTGCTCGAAAGGAGGCCGGAACGCATATTCGCGTGGCGCTACGCCCACCTGGGGCTGTTCGGATCCATCGCGGCGATCGGGGCGGGACTCCATCTCACGACGATCGCGGTCGAGCACGGGGGCGTCTCGCTTCTCGGCATCGCCCTGGCCCTCTCGGTGCCGCTGGCGATAACGATCGTCGTCATCTTCCTGATCTGGAGCGTCTTGATGCGGTCATACGATCTGAGCCATCTGCCGCTCCTGCTCGTCACGCTCGCGCCGCTCGCTGCCGCCGTGGTGGTCGGTGCGATCACGAATCCGAACGAGGCGCTCGACCTTGAAGTTCCAGGCGCGATGTCCGCTCTGAGCGTCGTCGTCGGATTGGTTGCCCTCGGCGCAATGATCGAAGTCGTCGGCCACGAGATCGTCGGATACGAGCACACCCTCGCGGCCTGGCGGAAGGACGCCGCAACCCAGCTAGCGGGAGAGACAAAAGCCTGAGGTCTCGTCCAACCGCACACGGCTGGACGTCGGCGCTGATCCTGCTGCAGTTGACGCGCCTTCACCGAGCATTTCATCGCGCGGGTTTACGGCCGCGCCGGCCAACGATGGGACGCTAGCCCCCCAGAGCACTCACGCAAGCACGGCCGGCGCCGGCGACCGGCGTGCGTGCGTCGGCGTGGCCGGTCTAGAACGCCGGAGGGCTCGGATGAGCAGCCAGGTCCCGACGGCGAGATTTGCGATGGAGACGACGAACAGCGTGCTTGCGGCCACAACCGGAGTGAAGTACAGCGCGTACCAAGGGCCTCCGAACTCGTCGACACCGGAGAGCCCGAATCCGGGCACCAGCGAGTTCATGCCACCCCCGCTGGGAATCCGTATGAGGACGAAGAATGTCGCTGTGAAGAAGCCAGCTAGAAGCGGTGTGAGAGTCGCGACCACCTTTTCCCATCGCTGCCATGCCGCCGAGACCCACACCATGATGAACCCCGCCACGGCGCCTGACCTCCCTAGTACTGATCACACTCCGCGTCGACGGCGCTAAGGAATGCGACGCGAGTTGCGGCGATTGTCGCCAGCAGCTTGAGCGCGTCATCGCTCGATGATCCGGGTTCCGCCCGGTAGACGATCAACTGCTGGCCGGTCGCGCCGCGCACGTCGAACGCATTGAACTCGAGCGTGAGGCGTCCCACATCCGGATGGATGAATACCTTGGCCTCATGGGTCTTGCCCCGCGCATCATTCATCGCCCAGAGCTCGGCGAAACGCGGACTATTGACCCGCAGCTCCTCCACCAACGCCAGCGTCACGCTGTCATGCGCGTCGTAGCCCAGCGCTAGCCGGATGTTGGCGACGCTCGCCTGGCCGATCGGTCCCAGTCCTCGAAGAACGCGGCGCCAGCGCGATCCATGAACACCATTCGAGCCAGATTCAGCGGGTTATTGAAGACCGAGTAGAGGGCTCGAGCCAGAGGATTCAACGCGAGAATGTCGAGCCGCCGATTGAGAATGAAAGCGGGCGTGTCGGGCCACGCGTCCATCAGACGAAGCAGCGACGGGTCCACGTTCTCGACGATGGGCGAAGGGGCCGGAGCGGGCGCGATCCCCGCCAGTCTGTACAGGTGCTCGCGGGCGTCCTCCGACAAGTCAAGAGCTCGGCTCAGTGCATTGAGGATTGAAGCGGACGGATTCTGCTCACGCCCCTGCTCCAGCCTCGCGTAGTAGTCGACGCTGACACCGGCAAGCATGGAGACTTCCTCTCGGCGGAGCCCGGGAACGCGGCGCACGCCGCTCCAGCGGATGCCGGCGGCATCGGGACTGATCGAGGCGCGGCGGGCAGCGAGAAAGGCTCCCAAGTCATTTCGTGCCATACACACAGCTTGCCCGCCTCGACTCTTGCGAGGCAGGGTGCGATGCACCCCGCCATCCGAGGAGCGGCCCAGCGGACGGGGGTGCGAGCTGCCGGGGTGCGTCACGGTCTGTCTACCGGACAAGGGAACTCCGCAGGCTGGAGGCCAGGATCTCCACCCCGGAGATCGAGGAGAAAGCATGAACGACGCATTCACACCCGAGTTGCTCAAACGCATCATCGACAACCAGTCCGACTACACACAGCCGCTGCTGTTCGTCGGCGCGCGCATCCACCTGTTCGACTCCGTGGTCGACGAGATGAAGGATGCAGACATCCTTCTCGGCGAGGGCTTCATCGTCGGAACCGGCCCCGGCATCGTGACAGCCGCCGGAGATGACAACGCTCTGGTGATCGACTGCACCGGTATGGTCATCGTGCCCGTGGTGATCGACGCTCGCGCCGCGCTCAGCCTCAACCCCGACCGCTCCTCAGACGTCGGGACTCTCTGGCCAGGAAACACGGGGAGCTTCGCGGTTGTCGACGCTGAACTGGCCAGCGATGCCGCCAGCGCAGTGGCCGTCGTCCTTGCTCGTCCGGAGTCGGTCGCCGCGATCGTCATCGACGGCAAGGTCGCGCTCTGGAATGGCGAGCGTACGGTGAACGCGCCGGCACAGCCCGATCGGAGTCACGCGGGGGAAGTCGCTCCGTCCGACAGCCCCTACGTAGGGATGTGGATCGATGAGACCGATTTCCTTCACCAGGAACTCACGGCGGACGGGCGCTACGACGAGACCCGCGGTGGCCGGCCGCATGCCTTCCAAGGCGCATTCTGGATCGACGGCGACCGCATCGACTACCTCGACGACCTCGGCTTCTGGGCCTTCGGCGAGTTCGTAGACGGCGTCCTGCACCACGGGCCCTACATCCTCAACCGCCGCTGACTCGAAGGGAACTCAGCATGACCGAGGCCACCTCACATCCCTACGTCGGCATGTGGCACACGTCCGACACGTACGTCCGTCATCAGCTACTGCCCAACGGACGATACGTGGAAGCGCGCGGGACCCGCGAGTCCGCATACACGGGCAGCTACGTCGTCACCGGTGACCACATCGACTACGTGGATGACACGGGATTCACCGCAGATGGCGACTTCATCGACGGCATCCTGCATCACGGCGGGATGATCCTGCATCGCACCTCATAAGGGCATCGATCGTTCGGTCGCGGACCCAGACTCCTCGATCCGCGACCGAACGATGATCCGACTCACCGAACCAAAATTGTCCTGAGTCGCGACTCGTTCGTAAACGAGGTCGCGACTCAGGACACTGGCGGTGACGGTGGGATTTGAACCCAATTTATGCGGTTCTGGGCCTTGTGGAATCTGTTCTCAACCCTGTCGAACCTGCCCGAATCGTCTGCAGTTGTGGGCACTGTGTGGGCACGAGGTTCCACTGGCCTCGGCCAATCGGCGCCACACTCAACGGACAACCCTGACCCCGCCGTCGCATTCTGCGGTTACACGTCACCCGGAGCCGTTGATCGAGCAAAGCCCGGCGAGCGCATCCGAGCCGTCCGACATCCGGAAGATCTCCGGCATCCGTGTCGCTGCCGTCACCGACCGGACAGATAGGGTCGAAATGACGCAATTCGAACGTCGCACCTTGAGCGAAGGAACTTCGTAAATGCCCGAAACCACCCGGAGAACCTCCTGGAAGCGCTTCTGGGATCGAGGTGGTTTCGGAAGGCCGTGCTCCTCGCAGCGGCTTACTAAGGGCTCTATCAGCTGGGAGCCGTCGGGGTCTTCTACGCGATCGGTGACCTCTCCGGGCCGGCCGGGAGCCCGATCAACGTCGTCCTCAGCACCTCGCTCCCGATCCTGCTCGGCGGCGTTTTGCTCGTGCTTTTCGGCTGGTCGATCGGGTGGCTCCGTGAGCTTCTCGGCCCACAGCCGATCCGCGGTGGCTGGTGGATGTGGATCGCTGTCGGCGTTGTGCTGATCACGAACCTGGCACGCTTCGCAACGCTTGATTACGCCGAAGCGGGGTTCGCGATCGTCGCCGCGTGGCTGTTCGCCGGCCTCTGCATCGGCTTCGCCGAGGGCTGCTCACCCGCGGGTTCGTCGTCAACCTCATGCGCCGGCGCGGCTACTCGGAGATTCTGGTCGCGGTCACCTCCGCGGCGATCTTGGCAACTTTGCACATCGGCAACGCCTTCGCCGGGCAGCCGATCTTCAACACGGTCTTGCAGGTGCTCTACACGTTCGCCTTCGGGATCTGCATGTACTTGACTCTGCGGGTGACCGGGAACATCATCTGGCCGATCCTCCTCCACGCGAGCACCGACCCGAGCATCTTCCTGTTCAGGTTGTACCCGGGATCGACCCCATTCACCCCGCTGGCCGGCTTCGGCAACGTCGTCGTGATCCTCACCGGCCTGGTACTGCTCATCTTCGTCCGCGGTCGCGTCACGCCAAAGAACGATCCGGTACTCGAGGAGCCGGCCACCGCCTGACGACGATCGACCGGCCATCGCACCTGCGCTCGTCGACGTCGATCCATAACCCCCGGAGGGGTTGGCGGCGCCCCCGGGGGTATGGAAACTCTCGACCCTCGCCGACTGGAAGCAGGAGACCAAACAGCTCGTACCCCGCTCGACCCGTCGCCCCGCCACCATCGCCGCGAATGTCGAACGGGAGGCTGCAGCTACGAGATGGATGTCGTACAGGGACGTCGCGGACGCGGAGCACCGAACGCGGGCACCAAGCTTTGCCCGGCCGGATCACCCCGTTGCAAGCATGGGAGACCACACACCGACAGCCACTCCGCCGCGCCCCGACCTCGACTGCGGAAGCCGCAATGATGCCGATGTCCTGATGCGGAATTGTCACCCATGTCCTGAGACATAACATGACGAGTCCCGACGCCAGCTGCCCGGCTTGGGGCCGATGCCCACGGTAGGGGTGTCTCAGACGCTCGGCCGAGGTGAATGCCGTCCGCAGCATGTGGTCAGGACCCGCGGAAACATGCGGAAGGCAGCGGTAGATCCGTTCGATGATGGACAGCCGACCGGGGCAGACGCGCGGCGCAAAGGGTTCACCTCACCACCCAGATGTGGGCACCGCGTGGGCAATCGATGTGTGCGCCAATGGAAAAACCCCTGACGGTGACGGTGGGATTTGAACCCGAAGAGGTTCGATCCGTCCCCGTCCGTCTCAACCGAGATCCGCGGAATTCCGCGGCTTGCGGCTGACGAGAATCTGCTGCCGTTCCCGCTGGATCGCTACGGTTCCGGATCGCCTGTGGGCACCACGTGGGCACGAAAGGGCGGCTAGGCCCGGCCTGCTGACGACGTCGGCTTCCCGAGCGTCACGCCGTTCTCGTTGAAGGAGTCGACGGCGAACCAGGTCGCCTGGTCGGCATTGAGGGACGGCACGTCAAGGTGCGTCCTGTCGTACACCAGCCAGCTGCGGTACAGCTTGTCCGGGCTCACGCCGTAGCGGATGTTGTACCCCTGGGCGCCGGCAGCGGCGTTCCAGGTGAGACGTGCGGTCAGAGCATCCAGACGCACCGCGTCGGCCGCCACCAGGGGCGGTGCGCTGCCCGCACCGCGTCCGAAGACGCGGAGCCCGCTCACCGCGAACGCGCCGCCGAAGGGAAGTGCCCGCGCGGTGACACGGATGAAGCGCAGCGGACGAGGCTCGTCCAGAACGATGAGCGCATGCGGACGGTCTTCGCCTGTGTCCGAACCGTCGAACAGCACGGTCCAATCGGCACCGTCGCGTGATCCTTCGATGAGGACCTCGGCTGCGTCATGGGTCGGGTAGATCCCGCGCCAGGTGTGACCGCTGTCGGCACCCTCATGCAACCGCGGCGCGAGCTCGGCGAGCGCGTGATCAGCCAGGTTCACCTGGATGGCGCTCACCATCCGCTCCCCCTCGAGTTCGAGCGAGAGCCATTCGCCGACGCCCGGTCCGCTCGATGCCCACCAGTTCCGCACGTCCTCGTTCACACTGAGATCGGGCTGGTGCCCCGCCGCCGCTGAGGATGCGGAAGCACGCGCCCGGTAGGAGAGCAGCATCCATTCCGGCCGCTGCTGCAGCCACGGATCGAACGGACCATCGGGGACGCGGAAGGGATAGTCGGCGAAGCTCTGGTTGCAGAACAGCACGCCATCGTCGTCGAAGCCTGCCGGGAAGATGCCGATGCGGCGCTCGAAGATGTCGTTCACGCTGATGCGCATCGTGGCAGCGTGCCACCAGTTGCCCCACTCGTCCTGGAACGTGCTGCCGTGGCCGGCTCCGGTGATGAACCCTCCGGGCTTGGACGAGAACGGGCTGTGCGGAGAGTACGTGAACGGCCCGAGCGGGGACTCCGCCGTGAAGTATCCGTCGGCGTAGGTGTTCCACTGTGTGCCGGGTGCGGCGTATTGCAGGTAGTAGCGGGCGCCGACGCGGGTCATCCACGCGCCTTCGAGGTACGGCGAAGTCCCCATGAACTGCGTAGTCAGCCGCTCCCGCTCGGTGGTCGGCTCAGGGATGACGTAGTCCTCGCCCGTCTGCTCCCAGCCCCGTCGGGAGACATCGGAGGTGACCAGGGCCGTCGGCTCGCCGATGGGCGTCAGGTCTCGATCGAGTTCGACGCCGTAGAGGGGCTGCACGTTGTCGCATCCCCAGTAGAGGTAGATCCGGCCGTCGTCGTCCTGGAAGATGCTCGGATCCCAGAACGGGAAGGTGCCCGGCGACACCTGGGTGAAGTCGTCGCTGAGCGGATCGCGGCTTCGGAAGAAGGGCGAGTTCCCGTTCTTCCGCGAAGCGCTGATGATCAGCGCACCGTCGATCTCGCGCACGTCCGGCGCGTAGTCGAACGGGGGGAGCCTGTCGGTGGGCCGGTAGGTCCAGTCGATCAGATTCTCCGAGTGCCAGAACCCGCGTGACATCGACGCGAAGAGCAGGTATCGGCCGCCGTAGCGGACGATGGACGGATCGGCCGCCTCCCGGTGCACGCTTCGCCGCGCGCCGCCGAGATCGATACCGCCGATGACGCCCGAGAATCTCACGTCCTGATAGCGGTACTCGATATCCAGCGGGTTGCAGATCGTTCGGCTCGTCGCCGTCATTCCACCCTCGCGTCTCAACATCGCTCAGCTGAGCAGGCCGCTCATCTGCTTGGCGATCATCGTGGTCGCCATCTTCGGGTTGAGCCTCGACAGCTTGTCCATCGCCGCTGCGTCCGAGCCGATGGTGGCTCGGAACCTGCCCCTGCGGATGGCGTCCACGATGACCTCCGCCGCCTTCTGAGGGCTCGTGGTCTTGTACGCCGACGTCTCGGCTCCCGCCCCTTCCGTGCCGAGTGAGACGCCCGAGTTCGCGGCGATCGCCGTCGCGATGGCCCCCGGGAACACGACCGTGACGGCGACGTTCGTATCGCGGAGCTCGGCGAACAGGGCCTCGGTCAGCAGCTTCACCGCCGCCTTGGATGCGCCGTACACGGCCTGTCCCGGCACCGGAGCGTACGAGCCCATGCTCGCGACGTTGACGATCGCGGCGGCAGGCCGTGCCACCAGGACCGGCAGGAAGGCCTTGCACATGTTCATGACCCCCCAGAAGTTCACGTTCATGACCTTCTCGATCTCACTGAACGGCAGGTCGATCACCTTGACGAACTTCTGGATGACGCCGGCGATGTTGACGATCCCGTCGACCTGCCCGTGGATGCCGGCGACCGCCGCGGGCAGCGCCTCGACTGCTGCCCTGTCGGTGATGTCGACGACGTGCACCGAGAACCGCTCCCCTGCGCCGGCGAGCGTGGCCGTCTCGAGCAGTCCCTGTTCGCTGAGGTCGACACCCGCCACCGATGCACCGGCAGCGAGAAGCCGCAGCGCGACCTCGCGCGCGATGCCGTTGCCGGCTCCGGTGACGACGAAGACCTTGTTCTGGATGTCCATGAGTGCGCGTCCTTTCGGGGATGTCAAAGCGCTGCCGAAGCCGGCGACATGCGTGTGAGGACCGCGTCCATCGTGCGCATGGTCCGGAGCGTCTGGTCGTGTGTGTGCCACGGGTGCTCGATCAGCCCGTCGTCGAGCGCACGGTCGACCGCGTCGAGCATCGGCCGGTAGCCGTTGCCCTGGCGGGGATGCTCGACGAGCTCGGGGGTGCTGAAGATCCGCTCGACAGACCCGGCATGCACGCGAGCCATCGAGCCCGCCCAGAACATCGGGGCGAAGGTGACCCAGCCGCGCTCGCCGCTGACAGTCGCCGAAAGATCGAGGAACTCGACCCCCGACCACGCGAGCTGCGCGAATCCGCGATCGAACTCCAGAGTCGCGTGTCCGTCGACGTCCGTGCCGTCCATGAACCGTCCGGCGGCGTCGACATGCGTCGGGTCGCCGAGGAACCACTGGGCGAGAGTGATCGGATAGATGCCTCGGTCGAGGAGGATGCTGCCGCCCTGCGCGGGCGTCAGAGTGCGTCCGCGCGCCTGGAAGGGCGTACCGAAGCTTGCGCGCACACTGTTGACGTCGCCGAGCAGACCGTCGCCGATGCGGTTGATCATCTCGACGTACAGCGGATTGAACCGCATCCACATGGCCTCCATCGCGAACAGGCCGGCTGCGCGTGCGGTCGTGAGGATGCGCTCGGCGTCGGCGACGCTGGTGGCGATCGGCTTCTCGATCAGCACATGCTTTCCGGCCGCCAGCGCCTCGAGCGCGATAGCGGCGTGGGTGTGTGCGGGAGTCGCGATGTAGACGACGTCCACGTCGTCGCGCGCCAGCAGCTGGTCCCGTGAACTCGTGGCCGACGGGATTCCGTGGGCGTCGGCGAACGCCTGCGCACGCTCGGCGGTCCGTCCCCACACCGCCGTGACGGCACCGGGCGCGACGGCCTCCAGGTCGGCGACGAGGCGATCTGAGATGTCGCCCGTTCCGATGATCGCCCACCTGTGCATCGTCGCCTCCATGTTCGCGCCCGGCTTCGTTGCGCTCCGTTGGCAACCGGTTGTCAAAATCGAGCATACGTGATGTACTTGTCGCGCGACAACCCGTCGTCGCACGCATGACAAAGGAGTTCTGCCCATGGCCGCCCCCACCAGCACCGCAACGGTGCCCACCGAACGCCTGCCTTTCGGCAAGCTCGTCGCGTGGGCCGGCGCCGGCCTCTCCGCCGCGGCGAACTTCATCATCCTGGGCTACGTCGCCATCTACTGCACCGATACTCTGGGCCTGTCCCCCGCGGTGGTGGGCGTGCTGCTGCTGGTGAGCAACCTGTGCAACGCCGCCCTGGCCCTCGTCGCGGCGTACATCGTGGACCGCAGTCCGGAGACGCGCTGGGGCAAGGCCCGCCCTTATGAATTCGCGATCATCGGCATCTGGGCGACGACGTGGCTGATGTTCTCCACGCCGTCGGCGCTCGGCGAGACCGGCCGCATCATCTGGGTCTTCGTGACGTTCATCATGATCCAGGCGGTCTTCCGCACGCTCCTCGATGCGAACGACAACCTCTATCTCGCCCGCGCGTTCTACGGCCGCCGCGTCTACGCCAAGGTCACCACCCGTTCCGGCATCGTGACCTCGCTCGGCGCCATCGCTGTCACCGTCACTCTGCCGATGGTGCTGAACGCCGCGGGCAAGTCGCCGGAAGGCTGGTCGACGGCGATCGCGTGGTTCGCGATTCCACTGGCGATCATCGGCATGTCCAGGTTCCTCTTCGTGAAGGAGACCCACCTCACGGCCGACGCCGGCTCTCCTCCCGTGAAGGTGCGCGACATCCTGGTCGCCCTCAAGGGCAACACCTGGATCTTCGCCATCGCGGCGCTGCAGCTCTTCGCGTCGGCCATCAACGGCGCCGGCGCCGGCGCATACTACTTCCGCTACGTGGTCGGCGATCTCGGGATGCAGTCGATCGTCCTGGGCGCCGGCATCCTGATCCTGCCCAGCATCATCTTCCTGCCCGTGATCATGAAGCGGGTCGCGATCTCCCGCATCATCATGGCCGGCGCCGTCGCCGGCATGATCGGCTCGACCATCAACGCGTTCGCGGGCGCGAGCATCCCGGTGCTGATCGTCGGCGGGCTGTTCACGGGCCTCGCTCTGCTGCCGGTGAGCTATCTCGCCGCGGTGCTGATCCTCGACCTCTGCTCGTACAACGAGTGGAAGGGCAACCGCCGCCTGGAAAGCACGATCGGCGCGATCGTCGGCATCTTCACCAAGATCGGCGCGGGACTCGCCGGCGCGTTCGTGGGACTCGTCCTCACCGTCGCCGGCTACGACGGAGCCGCAGAGACGCAGGCCCCGGCCGCGAACTCCGCCATCGTCGCGCTGTACTCGTGGTTCCCGCTCGCGCTGTTCGCCGGCGTCTTCGTCGTCATGATGGTCTACGGCCGGTTCGACCGGCTCATCCTGCCCCGGGCACAGGCCGAACTCGAGGCGCGAGGCGAGGCGGCCCATCACCCCACCGAGCTCAGCCCCACCCCGCCGGTCATCGTCGGCGGCTCGGTCGGCGTCGATGCGCACGCCGAGCTCGAGCTCCTCGCCGCCGAGCGTCTGGACGCCGAGGCCGAGGCCGAGGTCTCGGCCGACGAGAAGAAGGCCTGAACGGATGCCGCGTCCGGCGATCTCCGTCCAGCTGTACTCCGTCCGCGATCACCTCGCCGACCTCGACGGCACGCTGGAGCGTCTGGCCGGGCTCGGCATCCGCTCTGTCGAGCCCTTCTCGCTGTACGACCGTGTGCCCGAGACGGCGACCGCGCTCGCTCGCCACGGACTCTCCGCGCCTACCGCGCACGCGCCGTTCCTCTCCGACGACATCGAGTACGAGGGGCGGCGCGTGGCGCTGCCGCCGCTCGGTATGACGCTGCAGGCGGCTCGGGCACTGGGCGTAGCACACGCTGATCGACCCGATGGTGCCCGCGGATCGCTGGCAGAGCGGCGCCGACATCGAGCGGACCGCGGAGCGCCTGAATGCGGCCGCCGCCGAGGCCGCCGCTGCGGGCGTGCGCGTCGGGTATCACAACCACTCGTTCGAGTTCCATCACCGCTTCGGCGGCACGACGGCGTACGAGTACTTCGTGTCGAGGCTGGATCCGGCCGTGGTCCTCGAGGTGGACGTGTACTGGGCGGCGATGGCAGGCCAGGATGTGCCGTCGCTGCTCGGGCGGCTGGGCAGTCGCGTCGCCGCGCTGCATCTCAAGGACGGCAGCAGCATCCGCGATCCCTTCGGCGCCGAGGGCTATGCAGCGGAGCAGCTCGACCAGAAGCCGCTCGGGCTGGGCATCCTCGACATCGCCGGCATCCTTCAGTCCGCTCGCTCCGTCGACTACGACGTCATCGAGTTCGACCATGTCGAGGGCGACGTCTTCGCGGCCATCGGCACCTCTCTGGACTATCTGCGCGCCGCACGCGCGGCATCGTGACCGACTGACGAGTCGCTCTGCGGCCGCGAGGTCATTGCCGCGTGCGGGACGTTTCGTCTCGCTTGTTCCTCGCTCGCTCAACGACCGAGGAACAGAGTTCACGGTCGTTGAGCGAGGGAGCGCCAGCGACCGAGGCGAAACGCATCGAGCGACGCACAGCGCCGGGGCAAGACGTGTCGTCTCGCTCGTTCCTCGCTCGCTCAACGACCGGAGGCGCGGGGGCCGGTGCTTCCGCGGACCACGAGAGTCGTCGCAAGCAGGCCGTCGTCGATCGCGTCGCGGCTCTCTTCGAGTCGCGCGAGCACCTTCTCGACCGCACGCTCGCCCGCGAGCTCGAGCTGCGCCTGCACCGTCGTCAGCGGCGGGACGATCAGCTCGCTCCCGAAGATGTCGTCGAAGCCCGCGACACTCAGCACGCCGGGGACGTCGATGCCGGCGGCCGCGGCGGCCTGCATCAGGCCGATGGCCATGAGGTCGTTGAAGGCGATCACGGCGGTCGCGCGGGCGGCGAGCACTCGACGGAGGACTTCGCGTCCGCCTTCGATCGTCGGGCTGTTCGGGCCGATCTCGACCACGCCGACGTCGAGGCGTTCGGCCGCGTCGAGCAGCGACTCCCAGCGACGTCGGCTGATCCACGAGGTCTCCGGGCCGGCGAGGTACACGATCGAGGTGTGGCCGAGCTCCGCGAGGTGGTCCATCATCGCGTTCACGCCGCTCTCGACGTCGGGAAGCACCCCGGCGACGTCGCCGACCTGGCGGTTGATGAGAACCATCGGCTTGCGTTCGGCGAGCGCCGAGATCTTCTCGTCGGCGAGGCGCGTGGTGGCGAGCACGAGCCCGTCGACGCTGGGCAGCAGACGCGAGATCGCCTGGGCCTCGGCTTCACCCGACTCCTGCGACTCGGCGATGACGAGGGTGTAGCCCGCCTTGGCGGCCGCATGCTCGGCGCCCCGGACGATGCCGAACACCACCGGGTTCGTGATGTCGGCGACGAGGAGGCCGATCGTCTGACTGCGTCCCGTCGGCAGCGCCCGCGCCATGGGGTTGAACTGGAAGTCGAGGCGCTCGGCCGCGGCGCGGATCTTCGCCTCGGTCTTCTCGCTGATGCGGCCCGGCTTGCTGAGCGCGCGCGACACCGTGGAGGGATTCACTCCTGCGAGCTCGGCGATGTCGTAGATCGTCGCCGCACCGCCCCGGCGTTTGATCCGGGCCGCGAGCTCCGGGGGCAGTTCCTCCACCGCGACTCCTGTCGTCGATTCGTCAGCGCGCACGCGCGTCCATCCATTCAAGTGCAGTCTGCGCGATCTCGGCGACCGGCGCGTCGATGGCGATCTCGATGCCCGCCTCGTCCGGCTCCAGCGGCTCGAGCGCGTCGAGCTGCGAGCGCAGCAGGGCGGCGGGCATGAAATGTCCCGCGGCCCGTGGCTCGGGCCGCCAGAAGCTCGGCCGAGCCGGCGAGGTGCACGAACACGACCTCGGGCGCTGCGGCACGGAGCCGGTCACGGTACGACCGCTTCAACGCCGAGCACGCGATCACCGGCGCGTCGGCCCCGGCGAGCCTCACGGCGACGGCGTCGAGCCACGGCCACCTGTCGTCGTCGTCGAGCGGTGTGCCGGCCGCCATCTTGACGACGTTGGCGGCAGGGTGCAGATCGTCGGCATCGACGAAACCCGCACCGATCGACTCGGCGATGCGGGCCGCCACCGACGTCTTGCCCGACGCCGAGACACCCATGACGACGACGCGCGGGCGGAGGAGGCATCCTCCCGCCCGCCGCGGCCGGTCATCGCGCTCCGCTCACCAGTCGTGGACGGTGCCATCGAGCAGACGGTTGTAGGGCAGATAGGCCTGCTCGTACGGGTACTTGCCCGCCTCATCGGCGTTCAGTTCGACGCCGAGCCCGGGGTTGTCACCGGGGTGCAGGTACCCGTCGGTCCATGTGAACGACTGCTCGAAGACCTGGTCGGTCTTGGCGCCGTGCTTCATGTACTCCTGGATGCCGAAGTTGTGGATCGCCAGGCCCAGGTGCATCGCCGCCGCCATGCCGACCGGCGAGATGTCGGTGGGCCCGTGCATGCCCGACTTGATCTGGTACATCGCCGCGTAGTCCAGCGTCTTCTTGAGGGCCGTGATACCGCCCATGTGGGTGACGGCGCCGCGCACGTAGTCGATGAGCTGGTCGCGGATGATGTCCTTGAAATCCCACACCGTGTTGAAGATCTCGCCGATCGCGAGCGGCGTGGTGGTGTGCTGACGCACCAGGCGCAGTGCCTCCTGGTTCTCCGCCGGCGTGCAGTCCTCCAGCCAGAACAGGTCGTACGGCTCCAGGTCCTTGCCCAGGCGAGCGGCCTGGATGGGCGTCATCCGGTGATGCCCGTCGTGCAGCAGCGGCACATCGGGACCGAACTCGTTCCGCACCGCTTCGAACACGCCGGGCAGGTGGTTCAGGTACGCCCGGGTGTCCCAGTCCTCTTCCACCGGCTTCGCCCCGCGCCGGGCAGGCTCGTGGTCGTACCGGACCGTGGCGTCGCCGACGTCGGCGCCCTGCGCGGCGATCCCGTAGATCGCCTTGAGCGTCGGCACGCCGGTCTGCACGCGGATCGCCTTGTAGCCCTGCTCCTGGTGCGCCCGGATGGAGTCGAACAGCTCGGGCAGCTCCTTGCCCGACGCGTGCCCGTAGGCCATCAGCCCGTTGCGCGATGCGCCGCCGAGCAGCTGGTACACCGGCATCCCGGCCGCCTTGCCCTTGATGTCCCACAGCGCCATGTCGACCGACGCGATCGCGGCCATCGTCACGGGACCCCGCCGCCAGTACGCCGACCGGTACAGGAACTGCCAGGTGTCTTCGATGCGCGAGGCATCCGCGCCGATCAGCAGCGGCACCACATGCTCGGTCAGGTAGGCGACGACGGCGAGCTCGCGACCGTTCAGCGTCGCGTCGCCGAGCCCGGTGAGCCCGTCGTCCGTCGTGAGCTTGAGCGTCACGAAGTTGCGGTCGGGGCTGGTGACGATGACTTCGGCTTTGTCGATGATCATGATGTTCCTCCGGAGGGGTCAGGCGTCGGAGCCGGGCTTGCGGCCGTCGAGCCCGCGCCAGCGGCGGCGCAGCGCGAAGGCGGCTGACTTGGGCTTGCGGTCGCGGGTGAAGACGCCCTTCTTGTTGCCGTCGACGCGGTGGATGCCGTTCGAGGTGGCGAAGTCGGCGAAGTTCCAGACCTGCTCGCCCACGAACTGCGGGAAGCGATCGAACACGCGGTGGTACATCTCGAGCAGGTCGACTGGTACTCCTCGGTCCACGCCTGATCCCACACCGAGTGCAGGCCGGGCTGCGTGTCGGCACCGTATTCGGTCATCATGATCGGCTTGCCGGTGCGCTCGACCCAGCCCTGGATGTCGCCCTGCAGGTACATCTCGGCGGTCTTCAGATCGCCCGTCGCGATGTACCAGCCGTAGTAGCGGTTCATGCTGACGACGTCGAAGAGGTCGACGATCAGGTCGTTCTTGAAGGTCGCGAACATGACCAGCGAATAGGTGATCGGGCGCGTCGGGTCGAGTTCGCGGGCGAGGTCCACGAGCGGCTCGAAGTACTCGCGGGCACCGTCCTCGTTCGAGGCCGGCTCGTTCGCGATGCACCACATCACGACGGAGGGGTGGTTCTTGTCGCGCCCGATGAGCTCGCGCAGGTGCTGGGCGTGCGCGGCGTGCGTGGCGGCGCCCGCGTACTGCTCCGAGAAGGTCGGGAACGGCGGCGTGCCCGGTCATCCCTCCCACGACGCCCATGTTGAGGCCGACCGCGGCCGTCTCGTCGATGACGACGATGCCGTGGCGGTCGGCGAAGTCGAGCACCTCTTCGGCGTAGGGATAGTGCGACGTGCGGAACGAGTTCGCGCCCGACCACTCCATCAGCTGGAAGTCGTGCACCATGTAGGCGTCGTCGTGGCCCTTGCCGCGGATGGCCGCGTCTTCGTGCTTGCCGAAGCCGGTGAAGTAGAACGGCTCGCCGTTGATGAGGAACTCGTGGCCGCGCACCTCGACGGTGCGGATGCCGACGGCGACCGGGTACGAGTCGAGCACCTCGTCGCCGCGCACGGCCTCGACCGTGAGCTGGTACAGGTACGCCGCGCCCGGCTTCCACAGCACGACGTCGGCCACCGAGAGCGTGCCCGCAGCACCGGTGCGCCTCGGCGACGACCGCACCCGCGGCATCCGCCAGGCGCACGCGGACGTCCGCGTCGCCGACCACGTCGACGCGGTAGTCCACGTGGCCCGTCGCGCCTTCGAAGCCGGTCACCACGGTGACGTCGTCGATGCGCGTGGCCGGCACCGAGTAGAGCCAGACGGAGCGTGCCAGGCCGGCGTAGTTGTAGAAGTCGTGGAAGTACGTCTGCGTCCGCTTGCCCGTCATGCCGACCTCGATCTTGCCGGGCGGGATGGTCTCGTTCGTGAGCTCGCCGCTGACGGCGACGGTCAGGCGGAAGGCACCACCGGCCTGCACGCGGTCGGTGATGTCGACGTCGAACGGCGTGTAGCCGCCGACGTGCTCGCCGACCAGCTCGTCGTCCACGTAGACGCGCGCCGCATGGGTGGCGGCGTCGAAGCGGAGCAGGATGCGCTCGTCGGCCCAGCCGCGAGGCACGCGCACCTCGCGCTGGTAGTACACCCAGCCGACGTGATCGCGGATCTCGGCGTCGGTGAACAGGTCGTTGTAGCTGGCCGGCACGGCAGCCTCGAGCGGGCTCGTCAGCGGCGATGTCCACGGCTGCTCGCCGAGCCGCGTGTCGATCCCGAACCGCCAGACGCCGTCGAGGTTGACGAGTTCGCGGGTGGGGGTGGGCGTGGGCTTCAGCATCGATGGGCCTTCCTGCGCTGCGCTGCGGTGTACGGGTCTAGTAGATCAGGTTCGAGAGGATTAGGCAACCGGTTGCCATCAGATGGTCTCGCCGGCGTCGGCCAGGAGCGTGCTTCCCGTCATCACCATCGAGAGGTCGCTCGCGCAGAACAGCACCACGCGCGCAATGTCGTCGGGCGTTCCGGTGCGGCCGATGAGGCTCTGCGACATCGCCGACGGCATGTTCGAGAGGTCGACGCCGGCTGCGGCCATCTGCTCCATCGCGGCGGCCGCCATCGCCATGTTGCCCTCGGTCGGCACGTAGCTCGGGGCGACTCCCAGAACGCGGATGCCGCGGGGCGCCAGCTCCAGCGCCAGCTGCTTGGTGAGCCCACGCGCGGCGTGCTTCGACGCGACGTACGCCGACAGCCCCGGCGCGATGCCGCGAAAGCCCGCCGTCGAGACGACGTTCACGATGACGCCGCCCTGCGGCATGCGGTTCACGGCCTCACGCGCCCCGTTGCGCACGCCGCGGGTGTTGACGGCGAAGACCTTCTCCCAGGTCTCGTCCGGCATCTCGACGAGGGGCTGGCTCGGGAAGATCCCGGCGTTGTTGACCCAGACGTCGAGGCCACCGAGGGCGTCGACGGCGGATCGAGCGCCGGAGGCGACGGATGCCGCATCCGCGACGTCCATGCGGACGCCGACCGCTGCGCCGCCGAAGCGCTCGGCGATGTCGCGAGCGGCCACGGCCGCATGTCCCTCGTCGAGGTCGGCGATGGCGACGGAAGCGCCCGCCTCGGCGAGACGAAGCCCGATGGCCTTGCCGAGGCCCTGCGCGCCGCCCGTGACGAGGGCGCGGCGTCCGGTGAGCGAGAGGAGGTCGGAGAGCGGTGCGGACGAGACGTCGGCGAAGGGATAGGCCATACGGGGTTCCTGTCGGTTGGCGGGTCAGCGGATGCCGCGGACCCTGAGGGTGATGATGGATCCGCCGACGACGGCGAGCACGGCGGCGGTGAGGTACAGCGCGGTGAAGTTCTGCCCGCCCGAACCGATCGCCAGCACCGCGGGCGCGGCGAGCGGCGCCACGACGCCGGGGATCTTCTGGGCGAACATCGTGATCGCCATGTAGCGGCCGGCCTGCGTCTCGCGCTCGGGCAGCACATCGAGGACGAGCGCCTGGCCGACGGCCGAGAACGTTGCAATGCCCAGGGACGAGAGCAGCGTGCCGGCGATCACCAGCGGCAGCCCGTAGGCGAAGGCCGAGACGGCGCACCCGCCCGCGAACAGGAGTGCGCCGATGAGGATCAGCGGCTTGCGGCGCCGCAGCCGGTCGCTCAGCCATCCGCCGCCGATCGCACCGAGCGTGGCCGACACGATGCTGAGGCTGGAGGTCAGCGCCAGCACGCCGGCGACATCGGCCACCGGCAGTGCGAGGCGCTGGGCGACGAAGAACACCGAGAAGCTCGTGGTGAGTGTGAGCCCGAGGAAGAAGACGAAGCGTCCGAGCCAGTTCCACGCGAAATCGGGCACCTCCCGCGGGCGGAACCCGTAGCTGCGCAGGACTCCGCCGAGCGTGAGGCGGTTCTGCAGCGGCATCCCGCGGCTGTCGGGCTCGCGGGCGAACACCACGAACAATCCGATGAGGAGCGTGGCGATCGCCGCGGGAACCGCGAAGACCAGCAGGATGTCGTCCCGCAGCGGGCCGACGAGGACGATGCCGACGACCGGCGAGATCTGCATCATCAGACCGGTCACCCCTGACACGCTTCCCCGCTGGCTCGCCGGCAGGCGGTCCGCCTGCCAGTTGCCGACGGAACCGGCCGCGGTGCCCCAGCCGACGGTCGACAGCACCCAGCCGGCGCCGAGCCAGACGAGGTCCGGTGCGAGAGCCATGACGGGGATCGAGGCGACGCCGAGGACGAGTCCGAGGATGGTGAAGGGCCGTCGGCGGCCCCAGCGCGTGCGCGTCCGATCGCTCAGAATGCCGGTCAGCGGGGCGACGACCAGGGTCGCCGCCGACCCGATTCCCAGGATGTAGCCCAGGATGTCGGTGCGTCCGGGCGCCAGCTGATCGAGTCGGACGGCGAGCGAGTACGCCATGGGCACGACCATGGCCATCCCGCCGCCGAAGGTGGCCGCGACCAGCAGCACGAGCTGCCACCGGGGGACGCGCGGCAGGTCCGCGGCATCCGCTTCCGAGCGCTCGCCCGGCCCGGCCGGCGGCTGCGGAAGAGCGACGTTCCCGGTGGGAACGCGCTCCTCCGCCGCCTCCAGCGCGTCGTGCGCGACGGGGTCGGGCGCCCGTGTCATGCGGTGGCCCGCAGGCGCAGCCGCCACGTCCACTCGTAGCGCTCGCCGAACAGCCGGTGGATGGGCCGGGTGTCGGGACCGAGGAGCGCCGACCCGACGCCGCGATGCGCGATGTCGAGGTGGACGACGGTGCGGTCGGACTCAGGCAGCTTCCACCAGTGATCGGCCGCCTCCAGCTCCGCCACCGTGTGGCGCGCCACGTTGATGTGGAGCGGCTCCGCCATCTCGATCTCCACGACGCCCGACGGACCACGCAGCTCGAGCCGGGTCGTCCCGCCTCGCGTGCCGTTCTCCTGCGCCACGATGTAGGGCACAGACATCTCGTCGATCGGCGACTCCCACGCGCCGAGCAGCGCGGATGCCGAGCGGTCGGGGTAGTTCTCCCACGGCCCGAGGCCCGTCCAGCGCGCGGTCTCGAAGCCCGGCACCAGGTGGAACTCGACTCCCACGCGAAGCCCATCGCGCGTGCCCTCCGGGAGGACGACCTGCTCATGGAGGAGGAAGTCGTCGTCACCCAGCCGGCTCAGCGTCCGGACGTGGCGCACCTCGTCGCCGAACGCAGCGGCATAGCGGGTCGTGACGACGGTCTCGCGCTCGCCGTCGACGATCTCGACGGACTGCGCATCGAGCGCGAAGAACCCCGACCGGACGAACCGGTTGTCCAGGGCGAACGACACGTCGTGGTCGGTCATCGCCCGCCACAGACTGAGCCGCGGCGGCATCGTCAGCAGCGGGTGCTCGAGGGCGCCGGCTTCTCCGAGCTCGACGGGCGCGAGTGGTGCGGGCATCGCGACCGGGCCCCGCGCAAGGACGATCTGCTCCACCGCCACCTCGGTGCCGCGTGGCGCCCAGGGCTCGTCGTGGCGCGTACGCACGACGAGCGAGACGGCGATCGCTTCGGCGAGCGGGCGCTGAAGGGTCTCCGGGAGCTCGATCGTGAGCTCCGCGCCCGGCGCGAGGGTGCCGGCATCGATCGCGGCTTCCGCAAGCGTTCCCTCGCGACCGTCGATTCGAGCGGTCAGCTCGAGTCGCGACAGATCGGCGAAGGTCTGACGGTTGCGGATCCGCAGCCGGCCACGGCCCGCGGCCTCGCCGTCGGAGACGATGCGGACCGGGCTGAACAGCCCTCGTGCCTCCCAGAACGCAGGCTTGGGCGTGAGGTCGGGGAATGCGATGCCGAAGAGCAGCGTCGGGCCGTTGTTGGGCTCGTCGCCGAAGTCTCCGCCGTACCGGTAGCGTCCGTCGCCGTCGGGATCGAGCGCCTGGTCGACGAACCCCCAGATGAATCCGCCCTGCAGCCCCGGCAGCGTCTCGAAGAGCTCCCAATAGTGCGCGAGCTCGCCGGTCGCGTTGCCCTGCGAGTAGGCGTACTCGCAGAGGATCAACGGCCGGTCGGCCCGCTCGTCGGCCGCGTAGGCCTTGAGCGCCGAGAACGACCCGTACATCGGGCAGACGATGTCGGTCGCGCCGCGACCTCCGTGCCAGTCCGTCGAGATCGCACCCTCGTAGTGGACGGGCCGCGTCGGATCGAACCGCCGGATCCACGCCGCCGCGGCGTCGTGCGCGGCGCCGTAGCCCGTCTCGTTGCCCAGCGACCAGGCGATGACGGACGGGTGGTTGCGGTCCCTGACGACCATGCGAGCGACGCGATCGACGATCTCGGTCAGGTACCGCGGATCGTCAGGGAGGATCGACGCGAACGCGTGCCCCTCGACGTCGGCCTCGTCCACGACGTACAGCCCGAGCTCGTCGCACAGGTCCAGCACCCGGGGGTCGTTCGGATAGTGCGCGGTGCGGATCGCGTTGACGTTCATCCGCTTCAGCAGCGACAGCTCGGCGTGCATGCGCTCGTACGAGATCACCCGGCCGGTACGCGGATCCACGTCGTGCCGCGCGACGCCCTGCACCATGATGCGTCCGCCGTTGACGAGCAGGTCGCGCCCGACGATCTCCACGCGACGGAACCCGACGCGCGGGCTGGTGGCGTCGACCACGCGTGCCTCGGCATCCAGGAGCTCGATGTCGATTTCGTAGAGCGCCGGCATCTCCGCCGACCACGGATCGACGTCGAGATCCTCGAGGAGGAACCGCGCCGTGCCCGCCGGCGATGCCGGCAGTGCCGGGGCGCCCAGGGTGTTGGGGATGGCGCGGAACTCCGGCGGCACGGGAGCACTCGCCGCGCGGATGCTGAGGAGGTCCATGAAGTCCTCGGGCAGACGCTGCGCGGGACGGGTCGAGCGATCGCGGTCGGGCTTCGGCAAGGTCGGCGCCGCGACGCGGCCCGAGACGGGCAGCACGGTGGACGAGCCCCGCAGTGTCACGCGGACGGCGTGGGCCGGCTCCGGCAGGTGCGACAGCCCATGGGTCTCCACCGCCAGGATCAGCGTTCCGCGGCCGGACACCGGATCGAAGTCGGCGACTGCACTCACATCGGCGAGGGCGACGGCGGGGCGGGTGACGATGCCGACCGAGCGCGCCAGGCTCGACTGCCACCACTGGTCCTGGTCCTCGAGGTAGCTCGCCCCCGACCACTTCGCCACATGGAGCTCGACGACGTTCTCCCCGTCTCGCACGGCCTCCGTGACGTCGAACTCCGCCGCGAGGTGCGAGTCGCCGCTCGTCCCGACGCTCGTGCCGTTGACGTAGGCGCGCAGGTGCCCCTCGGCCGCTCCGACGTGGAGGATCACCCGGTCCGCCGACGGCCGGAACGCGAAGGTTCTGCGGTAGACGCCCACGGGATTGTGTGCGGGGATCTGCGGTGGCACATCCGTGAACGGCATCGCCACGTTCGTGTAGTGCGGGCGGTCGACGTCGGAGGACATCGTCCACAACCCCGGCACCGAAGCCGTGCCCCACGCCGCCCCCTCGAGGTCGGCAGGCGACGAGACGAGGGCGAACTGCCAATCGCCGTCGAGATCGACCGCGAACGGACGTCGCAGGGAGCTGATCGGGAGCCGTCCGGGATGCGTCAATCCGCTCGGATCCAGTGCCGTGGCGGTCATGACGTCACTCAGGCCAGACCGTTGCGGCGCGCGACCTCGCCCAGCCAGCCGAGGCTCGGCTTCGGCGTGCGGACGAAGGTCTCGCGGTCGACGGCGATGAGTCCGAACGTCGGGCCCCAGTGGCCCCACTCGTAGTTGTCGAGCAGGCTCCAGTGCAGGTAGCCGCGCACGTCGATGCCGTCGGCCATCGCCGCCTTCAGGCCTCGGAGAGCCTCATCCGTGTAGCGGATGCGCTGGGTGTCGTCGGCGGTCGCGATGCCGTTCTCGGTGATCACGATGGGCACGCCCTCCGAGACAGTCCACGCGTGGCGGACGGCCATGGCGAGTGAGTCCGGGCGGTACGCGGTGCCGACCAGGGTGTTGTCGGGGTTCTGCGGGTGCGGCACGAGGCCGTTCGCGTCGACCTCCTGGCTCGAGTAGGCCTGCACGCCGACGAAGTCGTCGCCGCGAGCCCCCTCCCAGTAGATGTCCTCCTTGCCGTAGCGGATCTCCTCGAGCTTCTTCTCGCCGCCCGGAGCCGCCGTGAGTGCGCCGGCCGCGATGGTCCAGCCCACCTTGGCGCCGGTCCTGGCGCGGACGATCTCGCGAGCCGCATGGTGGATGTCGACGAAGCTCCGGCCGATCTCGGGGTCGGCGTAGGTCAGGAACTCGCTGTGCGAGGTCTCCTTGCGTTCGGCGTCGCCCGCGTCGTCGCTCTCGACCGTGGGGCTCTGCCACTGGCCGTCACCGGCCTGCTGCATGCGGCGCATCGCGGTCATGATCGCCGCCTGCATGTTCGGCTCGTTCATGGTCACGACCCACTCGACGCCGTCGAGGATCGTCGTCGCCTCGGTCGTGAACCGCTGGAAGCGCTCGGAGGCATCGGGTGCCGTCCACCCGCCGGCGGCGGCGAACCACTGCGGCGTGGTGAAGTGCTGCAGGGTGACGACGGGGGTGACGCCACGATCGAAGCACGCCTCGATCACGCGGCGGTAGTGCGCGAGCTCCGCGCGGGAGAAGCGCCCCGGCAACGGCTCGATGCGGGACCACTCCAGGCTGAAGCGATACGAGGCGAGGCCCGCGTCGGCCAGCAGGTCGATGTCTTCGCGGTAGCGGTGGTAGCTGTCGCAGGCATCGCCCGACGGCTCCATGCCGGGCATCTGCTGCTCGCGCGCCCACCAGTCGCTGTTGACGTTGTTGCCCTCGATCTGGTGTCCGGCGGTCGCCGCGCCCCAGAGAAAGCCGTCCGGGAAGTTCGTCATCGCACATCCTTGTCTCGCTCGAATGAACCGTCAACCGGTTGCCAGAACCCAGGCTAACATAGAATTCGAAAGGTCTCACTAATTTGAGAGGGGCGCCGATGGCGCAGTACGCGAAGACCGCCGAAGTCCGCCGCGGCATCATCGCCGCGTGCCTGTCGGCATTCGGCGACTCCGGATTCCACGGCGCGTCGATGGCCGAGATCGCCCGGCGGGCGGGCATCAGCCACACCGGTCTGCTGCATCACTTCCCCCGCAAGGAGGACCTGCTGACGGCGGTGCTCGACCTGCAGGACGAGCGCAGCGCGGCGTACCTGCGCACCCACTCCGCGCTCGCCGCCGATGCCGATCCCCTCGACATGCTGCGGGGGATGGCCGAGACGCTGGTCGATCGCGACCGCCACGTCGGCCTCGTCGAGCTCGGCGCCGTGCTCACCGGCGAGGCCACGGCGCCCGGGCACCCTGCGCACGCGTATTTCGCCCAGCGCTACCGGAACGTCCGCGGGTTCATGACCCGGCTGTTCGACAGGCTGCACGAGGAAGGGCGGCTGTCCTCGCCCCTGCCCCCGGCATCCCTTGCCGCCGTCACCATCGCCGTGATGGACGGCCTCCACACCCAGTGGCTGTTCGATCGCGAGGCGGTCGACGTCGAAGAGACGGTGCAGTCCTTCCTCGCGACGCTGGTGCCGGAACTCGCGAAGGACCTGCCGCCGTCAGGCTCGTGAAGAGAGCCCCCGGTACGCGAACCTGGTCACGACGACGTCGTCGCGGGTCGCTTCGACGCCCACGACACGGCCGGTGAAACCGCCCGCCACCTCAGTGGCGAGATAGCGGCCGTCCACTCGCGCGAGTTCGACGAACTCGTCGGTCGCATAGCCGAGCCTGACGAGATCCGGGCCCCGCCGCGCCCCGCGCTCGGCTTCGAACTCCTCTGCGCGAATCTCGAGCGAGTAGGCGGAGCGGGGCGCATCGGCGCGGGCGAGGACTCCGTCGAGCGGGCCGATCACGCCGCGCACGACCAGTTCGTCGCCGATGCGCTCGATGCTCACACGATGCGCATCATCGATCCGGACGGACAGCGCGAAGTCACCGAGCGCATCGGCTCGAGCCGACCACGTCTCATCGCGGACGCGCGTGACCAGCGGGCGGGCTTCTCCCGACGCACCGCGGCTCAGCGTCAGCCCGCCCTCACCAGGCACGGCGAACGACGCCGGCATGACCCCGGGCGCGATCCACCGCGCGTCCAGCTCGGCGCTCTCGAAGCGGTCCTCGAAGGCCGTGTCGAGCGCGGCGACGTCGAAGCGGCCCTCGTCGACGACGGGCCAGTCGTCCACCCAGTCGATGCCCGCGAGGAAGGTCTCTCGGCCGTTCGTATGCCAACGGGGGAACGTGCCCCTGGGTCTGGTCCCCAGGAACACCATCGCCCAGGTGCCGTCGGCCAGCTCCACCAGGTCCGCATGCCCCGTCGACTGGACGTCGGCGCTCGTGCTGCGATGCGTGAGGACCGGGTTGGTGGGCGAGGGCTCGAACGGACCGTCCGGCTGTCGCGAGCGCGCGACGGTCACCATGTGACCGGGGCCCGTGCCGCCTTCCGCCACGATCAGGTACCACCAGTCTCCGCGGCGCACCAGGTGAGGCCCTTCCGCGTGGGCGCCGCCGGTGCCCGCCCACACCGTCTGGGGCTCCGACAGCACGGCGCCGGTGGCGGGATCGACGATCGCCTGGGAGATGCCGGGACGGAGACGTCGCTCCAGGTGATCCGGCACACTCCGTCGTCGTCCCACGCGAGGTCGGGATCGATCCCGAGGAGGCCCTCGGTGTAGACCGGCGTCGCTCCACGGACCCGCCGGGTCGTCGGCGTGGACGATGAGCTGTCCGTCGCGCGATGTCATGGATGTTCGTGGTCGTCATCCAGAATCGTCCGCCGTGGTGGCGCAATGTCGGTGCGTAGATCCCGCCGCTCGCCCCGGCGAGCCCGGTGCGCACGTTCAGCTGCGACGGACGATCGAGGACGTTCCCCAGCTGCGTCCACTCGACGAGGTCGCGCGAGCGGAAGATCGGCACACCGGGGAAGTACTCGAAAGAGGATGTGGCGAGGTAGTACTCGTCGCCGACACGGCAGATCGAGGGGTCGGGGTGGAATCCGGGAAGGATCGGGGAGCTGCGTCATGTCAGGCCGTCACTACTTTCTCGGTCGCCACCAGCGTGCGACGTTCCTCACGCCGCTGCTGCTGAACCACCGGATCGGCGACGGGTGATGCCAGAAGCAGCCGCCGCGTGTAATCGTGCTCGGGGTCCGACGTCACGAGGGCAGCCGGTCCGGTCTCGACGAGGTCTCCGCGGTACAGCACCGCCACGCGGTGGCTGATGTGGCGGACGACCGTCAGGTCGTGCGAGATGAAGAGGTAGGCGACGCCGGTGCGAGCGCTGGATGTCGATGAAGAGCTCGAGCACCCGCTCCTGCGTCGACAGATCCAGGGCGCTGACGCGGCTCGTCGCAGACGATGAGCTTCGGCTTCGGCGCGAGGGCGCGCGCGATCGCGACACGCTGGCGCTGACCGCCGGAGAACTCGCGCGGGAGTCGCTCTGCGGCATCCGCCGGCAGTCCCACCTGGTCCAGCAGCGTCCGCACCCGTGCCCGCGCGTCTTTCGCCGTGGCGCCCTGCACGACGAGCGGCTCGGCGAGGATGTCGCCGACGGTGAGCGAGGGATTGAGCGAGGTGTACGGGTCCTGGAACACCACCTGGATGTCTCTGGCCAGGCGCCGCCGCTGCCGTGTGCCCACCGCGGTGATGTCCTCGCCGTCGAAGTCGATCCTGCCGCCGGAGGGCTTGACGAGCCCCAGCACCGCGCGACCGATCGTGGTCTTGCCCGAGCCGGACTCGCCGACCAGGCCGAGGGTCTCCCCCTCGTCCACGTCGAGCGAGACGCCGTGCAGGACCTCCACGGGCTTCGCCCGCCAGCCGCGGCCGGGGAAGCCGACGCGCAGGTCATTGATCTCGAGCAGGCTCACCGCAGGATCCCTTCCGCCGGCGCAGCGCGGCCGGCTCATCGGCGCGGACCGATCCGCTCATCGAGGATCGCGCCGAGCAGCATCCTGCGTGTACTCGTGCTGCGGATTCTGGAAGATCTCGAGCGCGGATCCTGCCTCGACGACGGCCCCCTTCTGCATGACCGACGATCCGGTCGCAGAGGTCCGCCACGACGCCGAAGTTGTGGGTGACGAGCAGGATCGCCATGTCGAGCTCGGACTGCAGATCGCGCAGCAGGTCGAGGATCTCGGCCTGCACGGTGACGTCGAGCGCCGTGGTCGGCTCATCGGCGATCAGGAGCTTCGGGCGACTGGCGACGGCGCCTGCGATCAGCACGCGCTGGGCCATGCCGCCGGAGATCTGGTGCGGATACGAGTCGAACGTGCGCTCGGGATCCGCGATGCCGCACCCGCTCGAGCAGAGCGAGGACGCGCGACTTCGCCTCCTGCTTGGAGACCCCGAGCGCGGCGCGGACACCCTCGACCAGCTGCGCGCCCACGCGATACGAGGGGTCCAGGTTCGACATCGGCTCCTGCGGGATGTACGCGATCGCCTTGCCGCGCAGCGGCCGCATCTGGGCGTCGGTCAGGCCCGACCAGCTCCTGGCCGTCGAACAGGATCGAGCCGCGGGTGATCACCGCCTCCGCTGGGAGCACGCCGAGCGTGGCGAAGGCGGTCTGCGTCTTGCCCGACCCGGACTCGCCGACCACGCCGACGACCTGGCCGCGCGCGAGCCGACAGGGACACCCCGCGGACCACCTCGCGCGCCTGTCCGCTCGGGCCGCGGTAGGCGATGCGCGAGGTCCGTGATCTCGAGCAGCGCACCGGACTGCCGTCGGCTGGCACGTCGTCGCCGGACGCCACGCGCTGGCCCGCGCCCACCTTGACCGGTGTCGGCTTGGAGCCCTCGAGCGCGTCGCGCAGCGAGTTGCCGAGGAGCACCAGGGACGCGGTGATGACGCCGAGCAGCAGGCTGGGCCACAGGAACTGCGTCGGAGCGATGTAGAGGTTGCGGAAGCCGGAGGAGATCATCGAGCCGAAGCTCGGGATCTGCAGCGAGCCGACGCCGAGGAAGGCGAGGCCGGACTGCACGGCGATAGCCGAACCGGCCATGAACGCGGCGGCGATGATGATCGGACCGCGGACGACGAAGAGCACATGGCGGCTCAGGATGCGCAGGTTGCCCAGGCCCGAGACCCGCGCGGCATCGACGTACAGCTCGTTCTTGACGCCGACGCACGAGGTTGCGGACGATGCGGTAGATGCCCGGCGAGAGGAGCACGCCGAAGATCAGCATCGTGAACCGGTAGTCGCCTCCGGTCACCGGCATGAGGATGATCAGCAGCAGGATGCCGGGGAAGGTCATGATGAGGCTGAACAGCCACTCGGTCGACGCCCGGGTGACCGCGCCGAAGTACCCGCCGACGAGGCCCGCGATCACACCGACCATGAGCGCCACGCCCGCACCGATGAGGGCCGAGATCGCGGCCGTGTTGATGGAGTGCAGGAGCCGCGTCCAGATGTCGCGGCCGGATTCGTCGGCCCCCAGCGGATAGCCCGGGGTGCCGACCGGCGCATTGACCATCGAGAGGTCGGCGTCGTTCGGTCCGTGCGTGCGTCAGCAACGGGGTGAGGACCCCCATCAAGAAGATCGAGCAGCAGGATGCTGGCCGTGATCACGGACTGCGGATCTTTCAGCAGGCGCTTCCACATCGGCGTCCGCGAGGCGGTCACCGCATCCTCGATGGCGACGATGAGCTCTGTGCTCGGCGTCGTCATCGCCTCCATGATGGGTCCACGGTCGATCGCTCAATGGACTCTCGCTTTCGGGTTCAGCCAGCCGTTGGCCAGGTCGGTGAGGAGATTGACCACCGTGACGAGCAGCACGCCGAAGGCGGTGATGCCCAGGATCACGGGGATGTCGCCCTGTAGGGAGGCGTTGAACGCGAAGCTTCCGTAGCCCGGCAGCGCGAAGACGTTCTCGATGATGAGCGCACCGCCGAACATCGCGATGAACTCGAGCGACATGACGGTCAGCGCCGGGCTCGCGGCGTTGCGCAGGGCATGGCGCAGCACGATCGAGGTCGTCGAGGCTCCCCGGGTGCGGAGCGTGCGGACATAGTCGCTTGCGGAGCTCGTCGATCATGCGGCCGCGCACCTGGGCCGCCATGTTGGCGACGCCGCCGATCACGAGCACGATCACCGGGATCGTGATGCTGCGCGCCCACGCCGCCGGGTCCTCGCGCGAGCGGCGTGTAGCCGGTGGCCGGCAGCCACTTCAGCTGGACCGCGAAGATGACGACGAGGCCGATCGCGAGGAGGAGACCCGGCACGATGTAGCCCACCAGCGAGATCCCCTGCGACAGGCGGTCGGCGACGCCGCCGCGGGAGGCCGCCCAGACGCCGAGGGCCGTCGAGATGATGACCGTCAGGATGAGTGCCGGGATGATCACGGAAAGGGTGACCGCCAGTCGCTGCAGCACGGTGGGGCCGACGGGGAGCGACGTGTACACCGACGTCCCCAAGTCGCCGCGGACCGCGGCGCCGAGCCAGTCGAAGTACTGCACCAGCACCGGCCGGTCCCAGCCCTCGGCCTCCATCAGCGCCGCCGTCGCCTCCGGCGTGGCCGATTGGCCGAGGATCGTCTTCGCGACGTCCTCGAACGAGGTGCTGAGCAGCAGGAAGGTGATGAAGGTGACCAGCAGGATCAGGATCAGCCCCGCGCCGAGCCGGCGCAGCGTGTAGGAGATCATCGTCGTTCCCTGGGGTTGGCTCCGGGGATGCGAGCACGGCCCGCATCCCCGCGATCGGTCTGACTCGCTGAAGCCGAACAGTGCGCACGGTCGGTACCGAGCTGCGGCCGTAGTCGACCATCACGATCCCGTCGCGGCTCGCCCACGTCGCCTCCGAGGAAGACGATCGGCACTTCGAACGCCTGCTCGACGGCGTAGGTGTTGAGTTCCTGGTACGCCGGCATCGCCGCCTCGAACTCGACGGTCGAGTTGATCGTGCCGAAGAGCTCGTCGATGGTCTCGTCGGTGTATCCGCGGGGATTGGCGATACCGCTGGTGCTGTAGTGCGAGGCGGCGTCGGCCTGGTCCGAGTTGAAGCCTGTGATCTGGAAGCTGAGCGGGTAGTCGCCCGAGAGTGTGCGCCGACTGCGCCTGCTGCGGCGGCACCGGCACCCACTCCAGAGTGAGGCCGACGTCCGAGAACGCCTGCGTGAGGGTCGGCTCGAGGGATGTCGACAGGAAGGTGCTCGGGATCTGGAAGGTCTCGCCGGCGTAGCCCGCCTCCTCGACGAGCTCCTTGCCCTTCTCGGGGTCGTAGTCGTACGTCTCGTTGAGGGACTCGTCGTAGACCTGCCCGTAAGGGCTGAAGATCTGCTCCGTCACCATGCCCACGCCGCTGAAGATGCCCTTCAGGACGCCTTCGCGATCGATCGCGTAGTTCAGCGCCTGGCGCACACGCTATCGCCGAGGGCCGGCCACTTCTCGCCGCCGCGGTCCAGGATGTCGAGGTATGCGACGGCCTGCGCGTCGATCGGCTGCACGGCGTACTCGTCGCCGAGCTGACCGAGCAGCTGCGTCTGCACGGTGGCGGCGTTGATCTCGCCCGCCTGCAGCGCGTTGAACGACGCGGTCGGGTCTTGGAGCACACGGACGGTGAAGGTCTTGAACGGGATCGCGTCGGCGTTCCAGTAGTCGTCGCGCTTGGTGAGCACGTACGTGCTGCCGGGCACGGTCTTCGCGACGTCGAGCGTGAACGGGCCCGAGCCGACCGGGTCGGTAGCGGTGCGCTCGTCGTCCAGGGTCGCGGGATCGCCGATGGCGCCGGCGCTGCCGACGAGGTTCGACAGGAACTGCGGGTCGAACGAACTGAAAGACACCTTGACCGTCAGATCGTCCACCGCCGTCACGTCGGAGACCGCGCCGTACTTCACCTGCACGATGCCGGGGGTGCTCTTGTTGCGCATGCATCGTGGCGACGACGGCGTCAGCATTCACCGGGTGCGCCGGTGCTGAACGTCATGCCCTCGCGGAGCGTGAGCGTGAGCTCGGTGCCGTCCTCGTTGTACTCCCAGCTCTCGGCGGCGTTGGGGATGAGCTCGCCCGTGTTGTTCTCCTTGGCGAGGAGGGTGTCAAGGATCGACGACCACACGAACTGCTGCTGTCCGTCGACCAGCTGCGCCGGGTCGAGCGAGTTCGGCCCCGACACGGCCGCGATGGCGAGATCCTTCTCGGCCACGGGGCCCGCCGAGCCGGACGGCTCCGCCTCCGGCGAACCGCTGCAGGCGGAGAGCGCGAGTGCAGCGGCGAGCGCTGCGGCGCCCAACGCTGCGAACCTGATCGGCCGGCGGCCGGTACGGGGTATCGACATGATTCAGACTCCTTCGAATGAATGCTGCGTGCAACCGCTTGTCACGGACGTCGTGGCGGGGCGCTTACTTGGGGCTGTGGGCCAGTAAAGCAGGATCTGTCTGATTTGACAACCGATTGCCAGAATGTGATCGAGCCGTTATCTTCAGCGGACGCGTGCGCTCAACGGCCCGCGGCCTGGATGCCCTGCGCCGACAGCGCCACCGACGTGACGAAATCCTCGTCCGCTGCCAGCGACGCACTCATGCCCGCGATGAGGTCACGCACGCACGCGACCCCGTCCGGCTGATCTCGCGAGACGAGCCATGCGGCGAGCGCGCCGGCGCATCCCTCCGCGGACCGCCCGGCGGCGCGTTCGAGTTCGGCGACGGGAACGATGCGCAGCCGGATCTTCGTCGCGGTGTCCGACGCGATCTGCGACAGCAGATGGGCGATGCGCGGGTTGGCGAAGCGCTCGAGGAGCGCGTGACGATACAGACCGATGTCGAGCTGCACGGGGAGGTTGCGCTCCGCATCGTCCCAGAACCGCTCGACGGCGGTCCGGCACACCGGATCGCCGATCGCCTCCGACACCAGGCTGTGGCCGCGAAGCGGGCCGAGGCATGCCAGGATCGTGTGCGCCCCGTTGAGCAGCCACAGCTTGCGCGCCTCCCACGGCTCGAGCTCGTCTGTGAAGCGCGCCCCGGCTGTCTCCCACGCCGGCCTGCCGGCGGGGAACGCGCCCGAGAGCACCCAGTCGCTGAACGGCTCCGCCACGACGGGTACGGCATCCCCGTACCGCTCGGACAGCCGCGACAGCTCGTCCGCCTCGATCCGCGGCGTGATCCGGTCGACCGAGCCGGAGACGAACGACACGTTCGCCCGGCACCAGTCCGCCGTGCAGGGGACGGATGCCGCGAGCGCGAGAAGCGCCCGCGCCACATGCCCGCCGTTGTCGGGGATGTTGTCGCACGAGACCACGGCGAGCGGTCCTGCGCCGGCGCGCCGCCGCGCATCGAGCCCGGCGACGAGTCGGCCGAGCACCGTCTGGAGTCCGAACGCGGCTTCGGCAGTCGCCGCCGGCCAGCTGCGCGAGCAGCCGGCGATCCGAGCGGACCAGCGGGTCGCCTTCGTCGGGAAGCCCGTCCGCGCCGGTGCGATAGCCGGCCTCGGTGATCGAGAGCGTCACGACGGCGGTCGCGGGAGCCGCGATGTCGGCGAGGAGCGAGGCGACGTCGTCGCCCGGATGAGCCCGCACGATGCTTTCGACGACCTCGTGGTGATCGCCGTCGGCAGAGCGCTCGACGAGCGTGTAGACGCCCGTCCTGCGCGGTCAGCGCCGCGGCGAGTCCGGCGCTGCGCCCGGTGTAGGCGGCGATGCCCCAGTCCTCGGCATCGGCGGCCCGGCCGGTGTACCAGGCGGTATGCGACCGGCTGAAGGCGCCGAGGCCCAGATGCACGATGCGGACGGGCGGCGCCGGCCGCGACCTGCGGAGGCCGGCGGCCGTCTCGAGGTCGGTCGACGGACGCGTCACAGCTTGAACACCCGCTTCGGCTGCGGCCCGACGATGTCGTCGATGACCGTGCCCGCTGTCGCTTCGGTGATGCGACCCTCGCGCACGAGACGCGCCAGGAAGGCGGCATCCGCTCGTCGTGCCGTGTCGTGACGCGCCGGGATCGACAGGAACGCGCGGGTGTCGTCGATGAAGCCCGAGCCCCGCGAGAAGCCGGCGGACTCGGTGACCGCGGAGCGGAAGCGCGCCATGGCGTCGGGCGCATCCAGGAACCACCACGGGGCGCCGATGTAGACGCTCGGGTAGAAGCTGGCCATCGGGGCGATCTCTCGCGAGTACACGGTCTCGTCGACGGTGAACAGCACCAGGTGGAAGGACTTCTCGAGCCCGAAGCGCTCGAGCAGCGGGCGCAGGCCGCGCACGAAGTCGGTGCGGCGAGGGAAGTCGTGGCCGGTGTCGGCGCCGAAACGCTCGAATGTCGGAGTGCTGTGGTTGCGGATCACGCCCGCGTGCACGGTCATGACGAGGCCGTCGTCGACGCTCATCCGCGCCATCTGGAGCAGCATGTGGCCGCGGAACGCCTGGCGCTCGCCGCGCATCGGCACGACCCGACACGGCCAGCTGGAAGAGCTGCGCTGCCTCGTCGTCGGCCATGTCGACCGTGGCCGGGTCCTCGATGCCGTGGTCGGCCGACGTGGCGCCGTGGCGGATGAAGTGGGCCCGGCGTGCCTCGAGCGCGGCGAGGTAGCCGCGGAAGTCCGTCGCCTGCCCCTCGCTCGCGAGGAGACGGGCGACGTCGGCCGCGAAGGTGGCGGCGTCCGGGTCGAGGTAGCGATCGGGGCGGAACGTGGGCAGCACCCGGCCGGGAAGCCCGCTCGCCGCGATCTCGTCGTGGAAGCGCAGGTCGTCGAGCGGGTCGTCGGTGGTCGCGAGCACCTCGATGCCGAAGCGCTCGAACAGGGCGCGCGGCCGGAACCCGGGAGTGTCGAGCTTCTCCTGGATGCGGTCGTACACGGCGTCGGCGGTCTCGGCGGAGAGCACGAGGTCGATGCCGAGGACGTTCCGCAGCTCTTCGTCGATCCAGTAGCCGGTCGCCGTGCCGGCGAACACGGCCTGGCGCGCGGCGAAGAGCCGCCATGCCTCGCGCGGGTCGATGCGGTGGCCGCCGACGCCGAGCTCGGCGAGATCGACGCCCGATGCATGCAGCAGCCGCGTCACATAGTGGTCGTGGGTGACGAGCAGGGCCGTCGGATCGGAGAACGGGATGTCGCGGGCGATCCACTCGGCGGGCACATGGCCATGCGGCGAGACGATCGGGGCGGTGGCCACCCGCTCGTAGAGCGCGTGCGCGATGTCGCGGGTGCGCCGGTCGCCGGGCAGCAGCCGGTAGGGATCGCGAGGCTCGGGCAGGTTCCCGTCCAGGCCCGCGTCCACTGGCGTGAGGGTGCTCATGCGAGGACTCCCGTCGTCGTGGTCGCCGTGACGCGGCCGGGAGCGAGCTCCCGCTCCGATCCGTCCGGCAGCACGAGGGTGCCGCGCGTACCGGCGGGCAGGTCGACATCGACCTCGCTCACGGCGTCGACCATCGCCTCCACCTTGAAGCCGCCTTCGTCACCGGCCCCGTCGGGGTCTTTCCACGAGAGGCGCGGCGCGAGGCCGGCAACCGGGAACTGGTCCCCGCCGCTGTCGATCGCAAGGTCGTAGGGCGCTGAAGTCATCGTCGTCTTTCGTGGGATGGCACGGTCGGCGCGCTGCAGAGGATCGCATGGCAACCGATTGCACAGTACCTCGCGCCGCTCGCCGTTGCAAGCGGCCGGCCCCGTCGACCGTGCGCGGAGCCTGCCGAGCGCTCCGCCGCCGCGCTAGCTCACACGCCGTCCCGCAGCACGCGACCCACCGCACCGAGGCCGATCTCGAGCGCGTGGAGTTCGTCGAGGGACAGCTGGCTGAGGACGTCGGCGCCGAGCTCGGGTCGCGCGCCCATCACCCGCTGCACGACGGCACGGCCGAGGTCGGTGCTGTGGACGCGGCGGACACGCAGGTCACGAGCGTCGGCCGCGCGTTCGGCGAACCCGCCGGCGACCAGCCGGTCGACGAGGTTGGACATCGATGCCATGGTGACGCCGAAACTCCCGGCGAGCTGGGCGACACTAGCCCCCTCTTCGGTGGTGACGACGACTGACAGGACCTTGAGCTGCTGCAGCGAGAGGCTGCCTGATCGCAGCGGCTCGAGCATCCGCGGGATGGAGCGGACCGCGATCGAGATCGACAGCGCCTCGATCCGCTCGAGCACCGCTCGACGATCGTCGTCCTCCCCCATGCGCTCACGCTATCCCAGTGGACTCTCAGCCAAAGTTACTTAGCCAGAAGCTAACCTTCTCGAGCAATCCGATCCACGGCTGTGTCGGCGCGAAGAGTGCGGCTGATGTGCCGCCACCGTGCCCTGCCCGGTGTTCCTCGAGGCGCCGTCGCTGCGCCGACGAGCGAGAACGAGGATGATGACGAACACGCACGAGCCCACCGCCGAGATCGATCTGGTCGCCCTGCGCACCAAATACGCGCACGAGCGGGACCGGCGGCTTCGCCCTGACGGCGCGACGCAGTACCGTCGGGCCGCGGGCGCCTTCGGCTACTACGCCGAAGACCCCTACACCGAGCGCCAGGAGCGCGCGGCCGTCACGACGCCGGTGGAGGCGCTGGTCATCGGCGCAGGATTCGGCGGACTGCTCACCGCGACCCGCCTCCGGCAGGCCGGCATCCGATCCGTGCGCCTGATGGACGAGGCCGGCGACGTCGGCGGCACCTGGTACTGGAACCGCTACCCCGGCATCCACTGCGACATCGAGTCGTACGTGTACATGCCGCTGCTCGAGGAGGTCGGGTACGTGCCCGCCTGGCGCTATGCGCCCGGTGAGGAGATCCGCAGTCACGCCGTCGCGATCGCGGAACGATTCGACCTGTACCGCGACGCCCTCTTCCAGACCCGGGCGACCTCACTCACCTGGGACGAGGATCTCGCGCGAGTGGAGCGTCGAGACCGACCGCGGCGACCGGTTCCACGCCCGCTACGTCGTGGTCTCGTCCGGCACGCTCACGCAGCCCAAGCTGCCCGGCATCCCGGGGATCGAGACTTCCGCGGCCACACCTTCCACACCAGCCGCTGGGACTACGGCTACACCGGCGGCAGCGCCGACGGCGGGCTGACCAAGCTCGCCGACAAGCGCGTGGCCGTGGTCGGCACCGGCGCGACCGGCGCTCCAGGTCGGTCCCGCACCTGGCGCCGAGGCCGCCGAGCCAGCTCCTCGTGTTCCAGCGCACGCCCTCCACGGTGGACGTCCGAGACAACCGCCCCACCGACCCGGAGTGGGCGGCGTCGCTCGAGCCGGGCTGGCAGCAGGAGCGGATGGACAACTTCCTCGCGGTCCTCGCCGGCGAGCAAGTCGAGCACAGTCTCGTGGACGACGGGTGGACACGAACGCCGCACCTGCAGCGGCAGATCCTCTCGGGCGCCGTGGACGAGTCGCTCCCCCTCGAAGAGCGCGAGCGACAGGACGAGCTCGGCGACGTCGGCGACGATGGAGCGCATCCGCGCCCGGGTGGACGAGGTGGTCGACGATCCCGAGACGGCCGAGCTGCTCAAGCCCTGGTACCGCTACATGTGCAAGCGGCCGAGGTTCAGCGACACCTACCTGCCGATCCTTCAACCGCGCCGAACGTCACGCTCGTCGACACCGCCGACTCACGGCGGCATCACCCGCATGACCGAGACCGGCATCGTCGTCGGCGACGCCGAGTACGAGGTCGACTGCCGTCATCTTCGCCACGGGCTTCGAGGCCGGCGTCTCCGGCGTCGCTGTCCGGGCACCCTGCCCGTGTCCGGCCGCGGCGGTCGCCGCTGCTGCAGCACTGGCAGTGCGGCCCGCGCACCCTGCACGGGTTCTACAGCCACGGCTTCCCGAACCTCTTCCACCTCGGGGCGCTGCAGAACGCCAACTCGGTGAACTTCGTGCACATCCTGCAGGACCAGGCGGAGCACATCGCCGCCGTCATCGCCGCGCGCCGCGCCGAAGGCGCTCGACGTCATCGAGCCGACGGCGGAGGCGGAAGAGCTCTGGTGCCGCGAGGTCGTCGCGACCGCCAACGACACCAGCGCTTTCCAGGCGGAGTGCACGCCGGGCTACTACAACGGCGAAGGCACGCGCGCGATCACGGGCATGACCTACAGCCCCGGACCGGTGGCGTTCCGCCGCCTCCTGCGCGAGTGGCGCGCCGGGTCGATGGCCGACGTCCTGGTTCGCGACGATCTCGACGACGAGCTCGACGACCTCGACCGCGAGGCTGCGGCAGGAGTCGCACGATGAGGCGGTTCAGCGTCGCAGCTCTCGCCGCGCTCACGCTCATGGGAGCCACCGGCTGCGCCGCGGCAGCGGACGCAAGCACCCCAGCGCGCCCGGGCGAGCGGGGCGAGGCGCAGCTCGAGCGGCTGGTGCAGGTGACCTCCGTGCATGAGGCGACGGGGATGACGCTCGCTCGAGGGCCCCGTCATCGGACCCGACGGCGACCTCTACGTCGTCGACGTCGACGGCGCCGCCAGGCGCCGCCGAAGGTGATGCGCGTGGACGTGGAGAGCACCGCGACGTCAGCACCGTGTACACGGACGACGCCAGCGCCATCACCTCCGCCCAGTTCAGCCCGCACGACGGCCGCCTGTACCTCACCGACTTCCTCGGGGCGGATCGACAGCACCACTGCGGACGGCGAGGATGCGCGGACGTTCTTCGACGCGGAGGTCGAGGGTGTGCGCATCGCGCCCGACGACATCGCGTTCGACGAGGACGGCGCCCTCTACGTGACGGATTCCCGGGCGCGCAGGACCCGTACTGGGAGGCGAGCGGTCGCCTGATCCGCATCGACCGCGACGGCGCGACGGCCACGGTGCTGGCTTCCCAGCTGCCCGCGCCGAACGGGCTCGCGTTCACGCCCGAGGCCGACGGGCTGTGGGTGAGCCAGAACACCGGCAACCGGATCGACTTCCTCCGCCTCGACGCGGAGGGCACCGCCGTGACCGACCGCGCATCCGGCCGTGTTCGCGAGCGTCGGCGAGGCGCAGATCGACTCGCTCGCCACCGACGCGGACGGCAACCTCTACGTCGGCCTGCACCATCGCGCCGCGGTCCTCGTGTACGACGCACACGGCGAACTCCTGAGGACGATCGAGGCGCCCGCCGGCGACGACGTGACCTCGGCGACCAACGTCGCGATCGTGCCGGGCGAGACCACCGGGTACGCGACGGTGAGCGGTCCGGGAGGCGGCTTCGTCTACACGTTCGAGGCGCTCGCCGACGGCATCCGCTCGTCCAACGGCGGCTGACAGAGGGACGGTGCGAAGGGTGCGCCGTCGCGGATCACGGCGGCGCACCCTCACCCGGTGCGGTGCGCTGCGGCTTCATCACCGGGCGCGCGGCAGGGTTTGACAACCGATTGCCGCACTGCCAGCATCGAACGACAGGGAGCGCTGTGCGCCCGACGACGAGGAGTGATGCCGCTGTGACCGACACGACGACGGAGCCGACGGCCCGACGGGTGCTGCCCACGGTGCAGCGAAACGGCGCGGCGACCCACCTGTTCGTCGACGGGAAGCCGTATCTCGCCCTCGGCGGCGAGCTGCACAACTCGAGCGCCTCGAGTCCCGAGTACATGGCGCCGGTGTGGGACCACCTCGCGTCGAACGGCGTGGGCACCGTCATCGGGACGGCGAGCTGGCAGCTCGTCGAGCCGGAGGAGGGGCGCTTCGACTTCACCGCCGTCGACGATCAGATCCGTCAGGCCGAACGGCGCGGCATCCGTCTCGTCCTCATCTGGTTCGGCGCGTACAAGAACGCCGAGTCGACGTACGCCCCGTCGTGGGTGCGACGCGACGAGGAGCGCTTCACCCGCGCCGAGCGCGACCAGGCCCAGCTGCTCACCGGGCGCTTCGCTCTCGACGCCCCGATCCTCAGCGTCTTCGACGAGCGGCTGCGTGATGCCGACGCCCGCGCGTTCGCGGAGCTGATGGCCCACATCGCCGAGGTCGACTCCGCGGGCACGATCATCGCCGTGCAGGTCGAGAACGAGGTCGGCCTGCTCGGTGACAGCCGCGATCGCTCCCCGCTCGCGCTGGCCGCCTGGAACGCGGCGGTTCCCGCCGAACTCCTCGGAGGGCTCTCCGCGCTCGGCGACCGCGTGCATCCCCATGTCAGGGCGGCGTGGGACCGCAACGGCGCCCGCACCTCCGGAACCTGGGCCGAGGTCTTCGGCACCGACGGCGAAGCGGCCGAGATCTTCATGAGCTGGGGCTTCAGCCGGTACGTCGACGCGGTGGCCCGTGCCGGAGTCTCGCGGCACGGCCTGCCGGTGTTCGCCAATGCATGGCTCGGCCCGCAGCCCAACGCCCTCGAGCCCGGCCGCTATCCGAGCGGAGGCCCGGTCGCACGGATGCTGGACATCTGGCGGATCGGCGCCCCGTCGCTCGCCTTCCTCTCGCCCGACATCTACGTGGACGACTTCGACGGCACACTCGCGCAGTATGCGATCGAAGGCAACCCGATCTACGTGCCGGAAGCGAGACCCGACGCCGCACTCGCGTTCATCGCCGTCGGTGCCTACAAGGCGATCGGCTTCAACCCGTTCGGGATCGAGGACCTGCCGACGGGGCACGAGGTCTTCCGCGCGTATGAGGTGCTGAACTCCCTGTCGAGCGAGATCGTGCAGGCACAGGCGGACGATCGCATCCACGGCTTCCGCGTGAGCACCGGCGAGCAGCAGCAGGTCGAGATCGGCGGGTTCCAGATCACGATCAGCGGACCGTTCGACACGCGCGGCATCTTCGGCACCGGCACCGGATCCAACGCCGAGGACAGGGTCGGCTACGGGCTGATCCTGCACACCGGCGAGGACGAGTTCCTCGTGACGGCGACGTCGGCGTCGCTCTCGTTCACGCGTGAAGACGCGATCGTCGAGATCGACGAGCTCCAGGAGGAGGTGCTGCGGGACGGCGTGTGGGTTCCCCGTCGCACGCTCAACGGCGACGAACGGCACTTCATGTTCTACGGCGACGAGCTTCGCACAGTACGGATCTCCCTCCTCCGCCGCGCACGGTCCTGAGCTCGCACCGAATGGTGACTCGTGCGCGGGCTGTGCCTGTCTCGACCCCGAAGAGGACGCCTTCGACGGCACGCACCTCGCTGCCGTGCGCCCGATACACCTCAGGCTGACAGATCCTCCACCCGCATCAGGCGGTCGCCGTACCGGGCGTGGCCGGAGCTCTGGGGCCGGCCGGCGTCGTCAGGCTCGAAACGGAGGCGCGCGCCATCGGCCAGTCCTGACCAGGAGAGACGCAGCTGCATCTCCCCGCTCTCGTCGCCGGTGAGCACCAGGTCGGCCTCATACACCGTGCCGTCGACCATCGAGGCGACGGTCCGCTCGAAGCCGTTGTAGAAGGTCCGACCGTCGTCGCTGAAGCCGACGAACCGAAGTTCGGTGCGAGACGGGGCACCGAGGTGCGCCGCCGGCTCCCGCTCGTACTCGACGTGACCGGAATGGCGACCGGCGACGCGCGTGGAGCGCACTTCCCCGGGCGGATCTGCGAGCCAGCGCTCGGCATCCGTCCCCGTCACCCCGTAGGGCACCGGCGGAATCTGCACGGCGACCGGAACCGTCGCAGACGGCACATGGTCCACGAGGTGAGCCACACGAATGCGCAGGGACCGCTCGTGGTCATCACCACTGCCGCGGAGCATTTCGAGCCACATCACCCTGGTTCCACGCGGATGCCACGACATCGGCGAGACATAGACCCATGAGTCGTCCTCGTTGTTCAAGGCGACGCCTGGGTACGACGGATCTGTCGACGACCGCTCGATATCGACGAGGACGGGACCGACGTTGCCCGGGCGGAACTCCCGCACTCCGCCGACCGCATAAACGTAGGCGGCCCAAGCGAGATCGCGCCCCACGAGACTGGAGTAGGGCCGCGGCAGGAGGCCGAGTATCGCCAGATCGGTGGCGGCGGACGCCCGCGTCGACATCACGATGCCGAGCTTCTCATCGGGCGAGAAGATGGTCGTCTCGTCATAGCCGGGTGCGCGCGTGAGGGGGACCACGGACCTGGCTGTCAGATCCTGCACGACGGAGTCCGTGAGGATGCGTCCGCCGTCGCCGACCGACGAGATCGCGGTGCCCCCGCGCACGAACTGCTTCACCTCGCCACCGAGCGCGGGATGAACCCGGCTGAAACCTTCGCGTTCCGCGTCCGCCTCGAACGTGTCGCCGCTGCTGATGATGGTCGGCTCGTCGATCACGTAGCCCCGCGGCGTCCGGCGGAGGTCGCCGATGGCGGCGAAGGCCGTGAAGTCCTTCCGCAGCACGGTCCACGCGATGCGTGCGTCGTCGGGCGACACGATGATCTCCGACCAGTGGTGCGACACCCGCGGGTCGGCGGCGAGCCCCCATGGGTACTCGACGCTCACGAGCTCCGCGGTCTCGCACGAATCCAGATCGGGAGTGGCCTCGAGGACGTAGTCGCCGAGAAGTATGCGGCGATTGTCGGCGAACGGCATGTGACGGATGCCGTTCGCGGTGGCTGACTGCGGAATCCGCCCTGCGAAGATCTCGCGGAAGCCACGACCATCGTCCCCCACGACGGCCGCACGGTAGAAGTCTTCGCCGGTCGGGTCATCGTCGGTCCGGTACAGCAGGAACACCTTCCCCGAAGCCGAGTATGTCGCGCTCAGGATCCGCACATGCGCCGGTACCGGCACGTCGGAGATCTCGATGGCGCCGAACTCCGCTGTCGCGAGCCTCACCCTTGCGCTCCCGTCTCCGGGGCGCCGGCGTGTGTTCCTCTTGCGCGATGCGATCCGCGCGCATGCTTCGTCGTGCCGTCCGGGAGCACGATGCGCACAGCGACGCTAGCCGGAGCATCCACCCGGATCTCGATCTCCCCTTCATCCAGCCACCACTCGACGGCGATCTGGCCCTGCGGGGAGTCGTGCATGCCGCGTGCCCACGCCACCTCCGCGGCCGGTATCGGCTGCACGACGACGTCGGTCCACGCGACGCTGCCCTCGGCCTGCCGCAGTCCCAGGACGTGGGTGTGCAGGAACCGCACGACGGCGCCCTTGCTGTAGTGGTTCAGCGAGTCGTGGGCGACACCGCTCTCGTCGATCCCGTCCCAGTCCTCCCAGATTGTCGTCGCGCCGCGGTCGACCATCGCGAGCCACGATGGCGACGTACGCTGGAACAGCAGCGCATACGCCACATCGGCGTGCCCTAGGTCGGTGAGGACCGGCAGCAGATCGCCCGTCGACAGGAAGCCGGTGCGGAGGTGCATGCCCGCCTCCCGAATGAGCTCGACCAGACGAGATGCTGCCGCGGCGCGCTCGTCGTCGGGGATGAGTCCGAACGACAAGGCCCGCACGTACGCCGCCTGTGTGTCGGCGACGGTGCGCCCGCCTGGAAGCAGGAACTCGGTACGCCACGCGTCGCGGATGCGCCCAGCGGCGGCGGCATAGTTCTCAGCATCCGCCGCGCGGCCGAGAAGATCCGCGACGTGGGCGAGGGTCGACGTCGACCGGTAGAGGTACGCAGTCCCGACCTCGCCCTTGTCGGCCATGAACCATGCCATCGGGTTCGACTGGACAGGGTCGATCCGGCTGCCGTCGGCCGCGCGTGCCTTCGGCTCGGTCCACTCACCCCAATGGAATGAGCCGTCCCAGAGATACTCCTCGTGTGGGCGTGCCTCAGGTGAGCGCTCGAGGCGCGAGTGGTGGCGCGCCGTGCGCGCGGTCTCGAGCGCCCATTCGACCCAACGGGCCATCGCGTCCCAGTTCTCGGCGAGCACGTCACGGTCGCCGTAGGAGAGATAGAGCTCCCATGGCACAGCGACGATAGCGTCCCCCCAGCCGGCCGAGCCGGTCATCGTGGCCAACCGGTCGTCGAGGTTGTGCTTGATGCGGCGTCCGTCGGGCGAGAAGTTCGCGATGCGGCCGTCGTCGAGCTGATCGTCGCGCACGGACTGCAGCCACTTGCGGCTGAAGCCGAGCACGTCGTACAGGCGCGTCGCCGTGGGGACGAAAATCTGGTAGTCGCCGGTCCAGCCGATGCGCTCGCGGGTCGGGCAATCGGTGGGGATGTCGACGGCGTTACCCAGCCAGCTCCACCGGGCCAACTCATGCAGACGGTTGAGATCGTCACTGCTCGATTCGAACGTGCCGGTCGGCCGCAGGTCGGTGTGCACAACGCACATCTCAAGCGAGGATGAATCCAGCACGCCGCTGTCACGCGTAATGCGTGCGTACTGGAACCCGTGCACGGTGTGGCGGGGCTCGAACACGTCATCCCCACCGCTGGAGATCACCTCGTCGTGCTGTACGAACGGGATCGCCGGCTCGCCGGGGCGCACCGAGTCGAGATGGGCGGTCGAGAGGTCGCCGTCGGGTTCGACGAACTCGCCGTAGTCGATGGTCGTCCGCGTGCCCGCAGGCCCAAGGTCCGAAAGGCGGATCCACCCCGAGGCGTTCTGCCCGAAGTCGGCGACCCAGGTGCGGTCCCCGACCTGGGTGAGACTCACGGCGGGGCGCGTTTCGACGACTCGCACTGGCGGCGCGGGCGACCAGGTGATCCGGGGCGGCGAGTCCACGACGTCGACGAGGACGGCTGCCGCGGCCGCGCGCCGCCGCGAGAAGTCCGTGACCTGTCCCTCCATGAGGTCAGCCCGGACGATCTCACTGTCGGCGCTGGTCCACTCGCCGTCGGTCACGATGGTGTGGGAGGTGCCGTCCGCGAGCGTCACGTGCAGCTCCGCTCGAGCGCCGAGCACTGTGCCCCACCCGGCGGGCGCGCGGAATGCCCCGACCTGACCGCGGAACCAGCCATCCGAGAGCACGATCTCGAGAGCGTTCGCGCCAGGCCGCAGGCTCTGGCCGACGTCCGACGCCTGCGCGTAGAGCGTGCGGTCGTACGAGGTGGCGCCCGGCGACAGTTGCGCCGTGCCCGCACGCTCGCCGTTGACGAACGCTTCGTAGAGGCCGAGGGCCGTGGCATACAGCCGGGCCGAGACGATGCCCTCCGGCAGCTCGACCGTCGTGGCGAGCACATGCGCGGGGCGGCGGCCGTAGCCCGGGTCCTCGCCTTCTTGCGGCGAGATCCAGCGCGCCGTCCAGTCTTCGTCGAACAGGCCTGCCTCGAATGATGCCCACTCGGACCATCCGGACGTGCCGAGATCGGTCGTGGTCCGCACGCGCCACTGGACGTGCTGCCTGCTCCGCAGCCGCGTCCAGGGCCACAACACGCGCAGGTGGTCGGCAGTGTGACCGATCACAGCCCCGAGGTGCTCTCCGTCTACCGTCGCCTCGAGTTCGTACCGCTCTTGGCGCGAGGCGTCCCGCGGCAGCAGCCAGGACATACGGGGCGTGGCGTCCGAGACGGCGAAACCGTCGCCGCCGGAGTCGATCGCGAGGCGCGAAGGCGCGGCATCCGTCGCCGCGTCGGTGGTCGTGATGTTGAGCGACGTCATCGGACGGCCTTGACCTTGAGCAGGATGATGAACCCGCCGACGAGGGCGAGCACGGCGCCGCTCAGATACAGCAAGGTGTAGTTCTTGTCGCCACTGACGGCTCCGATCGTGATGATCAGGGGAGCGATGAGAGGAGCGAGGGCACTCGGAATCTTCTGGGCGAATGCGACCACCGCCATATAGCGGCCGGCCTCGGCGCGGTCGGGCAGGATCGCGTAGACGATCGCCTGGTCGACCGTCGCGAAGACAGCGATCGCCATCTGCATCAGCACGGCGCCGACGATGAGCTGCGGCAGCGACCAGGCGAACGCCTCGGTCACCGCGCCTCCCACGAAGAGAACGGCGGCGATCATGACGAAGAGCCGGCGACGCTGGAGCTTGTCTGACAGGAATCCGCCGGCGAGCGCACCGGCCGTGGCCGCAACGATCCCCAGCATGCCGATGGTGGCCACCACCCCCGCGACCTCGCGCACCGGGAGGTCGAGGCGCTGCGCGTAGAAGAACGTGCCGAACGTCGTGTTGAAGTACAGACCGAAGAAGAAGACGAAGCGACCGAGCCAGTTCCACGCGAACGCCGGGTAGCGGCGAATGCTGAAGCCGTAACTGGAGACGACCTTCTTGAGCGTCACCGACGAGTCGACCGGGAGCCCCTTGGAGCTGCCTTCGGGCTTGAAGACCGGGAAGAGTACGAGGAGGACGGTGCCGATGATGGCAGGAACCAGGAAGACCAGCATCGTGCTCGACGACACCGCGTATGCGATCCCGATGCCGATCACGGGGGCGATCTGAGTCATGACGCCGGTGAGTGCCGACACCTTGCCGCGCTGCTCTTCGGGCAGCTTGTCGGCCTGGATCGTCTGGATTGCGGCCCCCGCCGTGGACCAGCCGACCATCGCGACGGCCCAGCCGGCCCCCACGAGGAGCAGGTTCGGGGCGACGCCGATGATCAGTGCCCCGACGACTCCGAATGCGGCGCCGAAGAACAGGAACGGCGTGCGGCGGCCCAGGCGGGACCGGGTGCGGTCGCTCCAGATGCCGATCATCGGGCTGAGAACGAGGAACACGAGCTGAGCCGATCCTGTGACGTAGCCCAGCACCTCCTCGTGTCCGGGAGCGAGCTCGGTGATGCGCAGCGCGAGGCCATAGGCCAGCGGAACCATCATCGCGATCGAGGCGCCGAAGCTGGCCGCCATCAGCCAGAAGACGTACCCTCCGCTCACACGCGCCAGCGTCGGAATCGCGGCGCCCGTGGTCGTCTCGGCCGGTGCGAGGGCGCCGGGTTCGTCTGCGACGGCCTGGGCGTCGACGACGTCGTCGACGGCCTCGCGCTGGGGGCTTCTCTCGCTCACTTCGACTCCTTTGTGTCTACCGCACCATCGGTGGCAATCGGTTGCAAGGTAGAAAAAAGGTAACCATAGTGGTAACAAGAATGCAAACACAGGAACGAGACACCATGACTTCTCCGATCCGAGCTGTGGAGCGACGCCCCCGGCGCGAGCACGCATCGACGCCGGAACGACGCCGTCAGATCGTCAAGGCGGCGCTGGCGAGTTTTGCCGCGCACGGCTATGAACGCGCCTCGTTGCGGGACATCGCAAGTCGCGCCGACCTCACCCACGCGGCGTTGCTTCGGCATTTCTCGGGGAAGGATGCGCTGCTGCTCGCCGCTCTCGCCCAACGCGAGGCCGACGAGGAGGAGATGGCCGAGCGCATCCGCGCGTCGCACATGCCGGCGGAGCAGATTCTGGGCGTCGTACTCGAGGAAGAGTTCGCAGACTCCGAGTACCAGCGCAATTGGATGGCGCTCGCAGTCGCCGCGACCCATCCGGAGCATCCGGCGCACGAGTTCTTCGTCGGTCGCCGGGAGCGCATGCGCGGGCGCTTCACGAGCGGGCAGCTCCCTCTGGCCCGCGAGAGCCGCGAGGCCACGGCGGACGAGAAGGCCACTCTCGTCCTGGCCATGATCGACGGGCTGCGGATCCAGTGGCTCCTCGACCCGTCCCGGGACGCCCTGTCACTGCTTTCGCTGTTCATGAAGCTGTTCGGCGGACCGCCGGCCGAGGCGACCGTCGACGTGATCGTCTGATGTTCGGCGCCGACGTGACCGCCCCAACCCTCACGGGCATCCGAACACCCTCCACCGAAGTCGGGGGCGCCGCGATGCGACGCCTCCTCGCCGAGGTGCAGCGCGGTGACGCGAGCTCTCCGGGACCGCTCGACATCGGGCCGGCGATCGGCGGAGCCGCCGTCCGCCTGAGTCGACGTGCGACCGTCACGCCAATTCTGAGGGACCTATAGTTTTAGCATGTTCGAAACGACTTTCAACGACGGCTGGATCGTGCGCCCGAAAACGAGCATCTTCGCGCAGCTGCGAGCAGGGGCCGGGTCCGACAAGCCGATCACCCTGCCTCACGACGCCGTCATCACCGAGGAACGCTCGCCCGATGCCGCGGGGGCGCAGGCGTTCTTCCGAGGCGGGACATTCGAGTATCTGAAGCAGTTCGAGGCGCCGGACGAGTGGCGCAACAAGCGTGTCGCGTTGCACTTCCACGCGGCATACCGGGACGCGATGGTCTTCGTGAACGACGCGTTCGTGGCCCAGCGCCCGTCCGGCTACTCCGAATTCTTCGTCGAACTCGACGCGTACCTGCGCTACGGCACGACCAACACGGTGCGTGTCGAGACGCGGGCGCGGGACGACTCCCGCTGGTACACGGGTGCGGGCCTGTACCGCGACGTACGTCTGCTGGTGACCGCGCCGACGCACATCGCCCCCCGTGGAGTGACGGTGACGACCCCTGACGTCGATGACGAGCGCGCGGTGGTCGAGACGGCGGTACGCGTCAGCAACGCCGGGCGCTCCACCGCGACCCGCACTGTCGGCGTCCACATCGTCGCGCCCGACGGGAGCGCGGCCGCCGACGGGCGCTCTCCCGTCACCGTGCGCCCGGGCGAGACCGTCACCGCGCGCGTGCGCTCCTACATCGAGGGTCCGTTGCGCTGGAGCGTTGACGACCCCCATCTGTACACCGCTGAGGTCCGCCTTCTTGACGGCGACGACAGTGATGACGAGCGCCGTTTCCCGTTCGGCATCCGCACTCTCCAGTTGGATCCGCGACACGGCCTGCGCATCAACGGCGAGACCGTGAAGCTCCGCGGCACCTGCGTGCATCACGACAACGGCATCCTCGGTGCCGCCTCATTCGCGCGAGCTGAGGAGCGCAAGGTCGAACTGCTCAAGGCGGCGGGGTTCAACGCGGTGCGGGCAGCCCACAGTCCGTTCGCCGAGTCGTTCCTCGACGCCTGCGATCGGCTCGGCATGCTGGTGATGGACGAGGCGTTCGATGTGTGGGCGGATTCGAAGACATCGTTGGACTACTCGCTGGCGTTCCCCGAGTGGTGGGAGCGCGACCTCGAGGCGATGGTCGCGAAGGACCGCAACCATCCGAGCGTCATCATGTACTCGCTCGGGAACGAGATCCTCGAGGTCGGCAACCCGCACGGCGCCGCCATCGGCCGCGCCCTCGCAGAGAAGGTCCGGGCACTCGATCCCACCCGTTTCCTCACGAACGGCATCAATGCCCTGGTGTCGGTCATGCCGGCGCTGCTCGCCCAGCGCGCGGAGCATCGGGCGTCGGACGGAGGCGTGAACGCCGTCATGGCCGGCCAGCCTCGCATCATGGACGAGGTCGTCAGATCCGAGGCGGTCGCCGCGGCCACCGCCGAGTCCTTCTCGGTTCTCGACATCGCCGGGTGGAACTACGCCGACGTCCGGTACCTCCAGGACGTGGACGCCTTCCCGGACCGCATCGTCGTGGGCACCGAGACGTTCCCGAACGCCATCGCCTCGAACTGGAACCTCGTCACCGGCCACCCGCATCTCATCGGTGACTTCACGTGGACCGGGCTGGACTACCTCGGCGAGGTCGGCATCGGTCGTCTGCAGTACGACGACGAGCCGTACTCGTTCGAAGCGTCGTACCCGTGGATCACGGCATGGTGCGGCGACCTCGACATCACGGGCTTCCGCCGCCCGGCCTCGTATTACCGCGAGATCGTGTTCGGCCTGCGCACCTCGCCGTACATCGCCGTCCAGCGCCCCGAGAATCACCCACGCACCGCCGTGCGCGGCCGCTGGTCGTGGAGCGATTCGATCGCGAGCTGGACGTGGGATGCCGAAACCGGCTCACCGATCCGCGTCGAGGTGTACGCCGACGCAGACGAGGTCGAGCTGCTGCTGAACGGCGTGGCCATCGATCGGGCTGCACCGGGCAATGACCTGCCGCTCATCGCGCATTTCGAGACCGAGTACCATCCGGGCACACTGACGGCAGTGGCGTACCGGGGCGGAAGAGAAACCGGCCGCACCTCGCTCGTCACCGCGGGAGAGCCCCGACTCGTCGCCTCGACCGATCGAGGGACGGTGATCGCCGACCACGGCGACCTCGTCTTCGTCGAACTCGAGCTTCGTGATGAGCAGGGTGTGCTCCACACGGCGGCCGACCGCGAGGTGACGGTCGCGGTCGACGGCGCCGGCACGCTCATCGCCCTGGGCAGCGCGCGACCTTCGACCCTCGAGCGCTACGACACCGCGCGGCACACCACCTTCGACGGCAGGGCGCTCGCCGTCATACGGCCGACCGGCCCGGGTGAGATACGGATCACCGCGTCGACGGATGGGCTCGGGAACGCCGTGGCAGTCGTGACGGCCCTCCCCACCCAAGACGGCGAGCACCGCGTGTGAGCCGCAACCGGCACGACGGGCCCGCAGGCAGACGCCAGCGGGCCCGTCTCGTCCGCATCGCGGTCGCCGAGGTTCCGCTACTTCAAGGCTCCGGCGCCGATGCCCTTCACGATGTGCCGCTGCGCCATCAGGTAGAACACGATGACGGGCACGATCGAGATCGTGGTGGCGGCCAGCAGCACCTGCTGCTGGGGCGTTTCGGCGGAAGTGAACGCGGTGAGGCCGCGCTGGATGGGCATGAGCTCGTTGTCGTCGAACAGCACGAGCGCCATCAGGTATTCGTTCCAGGCACCGAGTCCCTGGATGACCGCGACGGCCGCGAGCCCCGGTCGCGCGAGAGGCAGGATGACGCTCCAGAAGACGCGAAGCGGTCCGGCACCGTCGAGCGCGGCGGCCTCCTCGAGGTCGCGCGGCTGGCTCACGAAGAAGCTCCGCATGATGAGCGTCGACATCGGGATGCCCGACGTGATGAGGATCAGCACGTAGCCCACCGGGTTGTTGGTGAGTCCGAGCGAGATGAGCAGCTTGTACTGCGCGAGGAACATCGCCGGCGCCGGGATGATCATGACTGCGAGGATCACGAAGGTGAACGCGCCCTTGCCCGCGAACTCCAGTCGTGCCAGCGCGTAGCCGGCGAGGCTGGACACCAGGAGGATGCCGAGCACGGCCGCACCGGTGTAGATCACGCTGTTGCGCAGGTAGGTGCCGAGGTCACCCTCCACCCACGCTGTGACGTAATTGCCCCACTGCGGATCGCTCGGCAGGAAGCTCTGGTTCGTCAGGAGCTCGGTGAGCGACTGCAGGGATCCCGACACCATCCACAGCAGCGGGAAAGAGCGCGGTCAGGGCCGCGACGGCGAGCAGGCCGTACAGGCCGATCGTGTGGACCGGGATACGGCGGCGACGACGGATCGCGGGCTCCGAGGTGCTCCCGTCGTCGGAACGCGATGCCCGCCTCGGCGTGCCCGCGTCGGCCTTGTCGTCGGTGAGGGTCATGCGCGGGACCTCCGTCCCGTGATCGCCAGCTGGATCAGCGAGAGCAGCACAAGCGCGCCGCCGAAGATCACGGACATCGCTGCGGCGCTGCCGTAGCGCCAGTTGACGAAGGCTTCGTTGTAGATCGCAAGGGTCGGCACCATCGTGTGGTAGCCAGGGCCGCCGTTGGTGAGCACCTGCACGGTTCCGAAGATCTGCAGGGCGGCGAGCAGGGTGAGCAGGCTGACGATCGAGGTCACCGGCGCCAACTGCGGCCAGGTGACGTATCGGAACGTCGTCCATCGATTCGCTCCGTCGAGCTCCGCCGCCTCGTACAGCTCCTTGGGAACGTCCTGGAGGCCGGCGAGGAACAGCAGGAACGCGAAGCCCCAGTGGTACCAGACGAAGACGGCGGCGACGGAGAGCAGGGCGAATGCCGGGTCGCCGAGCCAGTTCTGCGTCCACGCGCCGAGACCGACGAGTTCGAGGAGCCGGTTCAGCACTCCCGAGCCCGGCGCGAGGATGAAGCCGAACAGGAGACCGACGACCACCACCGAGAGCACGCCGGGCAGGTAGAAGACCGTGCGGAAGAAGGTCGTGCCCCGCGTGATGCTGTTGACGGCGAGCGCGAGGCCCAGCGCCAGTCCGTTGCCCGACGAAGAAGCCGATGATGCCGAAGAAGAGCACATTCCGCATCGAGGCCCAGAAGATCGGGTCGCTCATGACGAACTCGTAGTTCGCCAGGCCCACCCACGGAGTGTCGGGGCTGACGCCGTCCCACGACTGGAAGCTCAACAGGATCGCCTGCGCGAACGGCGTGATGGTGAACACGCCGATGAGGACGATGGCCGGCGCGAGGAACAGCCAGCCGACGACGTTGCGCCGGACGCCGCGCCGCCCGTGCGGCGCCCGCAGGGGGCGCCGCACGGGGATCAGGAGCTGTGACGTCACGACGACCGATCCTGAGCGGCCTGGATGGCGGCCAGCGCGTCGTCCACCGTGGTCTCCCCCAGCACGAGGCGCTGCGCCTCGGCGACGATCGCCGTCTTGACGTCGGTGGTGAACGTCGTGGACATCACCTGCAGCGACTCGACGCCCGCCGCGAAGCCGACGAGCTGCTCGGGTACATCGCCGCTCGCGAGCAGCTCCGGGTTGGTCGGGAGGATGAGACCCACCTCCGCGAACACCTGCTGCTGCTCCGGCTCGGTGAGCCACTTGACGAAGTCGAGCGCGGCCTCGGGGTGCTCGCCCTTCGGGTTGATGACGGCGCCCTTTCCAGGGATGCCGGGCGAGCGCGGCTCCAGCGGCGCGTCCTCGGCGCCCAGGATGCCGATCGAGAAGTAGTCGGTGAACTCCGGGTTGGTGCGGAAGCCGACCGACACGCCGGGCGACGCATCGAAGATCGAACCGAGTGTCTGCGTGAAGAACGCCGTCTCCACGCTCGGGTTGTCGTCCTGACCGCCCGGGAGGGTGCCGTTCGCGATGACGCCGGCATCCTTCAGGTCGACGAGGAACTGGAAGGCGTTGCGCCAGCCTTCGCTGTCCCAGCTCTCCTCGCCGTTGAAGGTGGCGGCGATCTCCTCGTCGGTCAGCCAGTTGGATGCGAGTCCCTGCATCAGCTGCGGGGTCAGCGACGCGGCGATCGAGAAGTTGCCGTCGCCCTCGTTGGCGTCGATGAAGTCCTCGATCGTCGCCGGGGCGTCGTCCGCCGTCATCTCGGCCAGCGCCGGGTTGACCATCATGCCGTAGGTCTGCGTCTCCCAATGCACGCTGTAGATGCCCGCCGGCACGTCGAGATTGTTGCCGTCCTCGAACGTCGACATCTCGATGACCTCGGGGCTGAAGTCCTCGCTCCAGCCGCTCTCGAGCTCGTCGGTCAGATCCATCGCCCAGCCGGCCTTGTAGAACGGCGCCATGTCGGTGGCGGCGAACGAGGAGTAGATGTCAGGCATGTCGCCGGACTGAGCGCGCGCCTGCAGCTTGGGGAGATAGTCGGCGGGTCCGGGAGAGTCGATGGTGACCTTCACTCCCGTCTCCTCGGTGTACTGCTCGGCGAGCTGGGTGAGCGCTGCCTCTTGGCCGCGGGACTGATTCAGGAACGTCAGCTCGATGTCCTCCGCCGCGGTCGAGTCAGCCTCCGGGGCGGGCTGCGAGCAGCCGGTGAGCACGAGCGCCGTCGCGATGGACAGCGAGCCGGCGACAATCGCGCCGCGACGCCGGCGGGTCATGGGTGTGTTCATGGGGATTGGTCCTCGTCTTTGAAAGCCGTGAAGAACGCGGTCCGCGTCGCCGTCATCGGAGAGGGACGGCTGCCGCGGGGCGTCTCCGCTGTGTGGTTGTGATCTGCTGGCGACAGCTGATCTGTCAATCGGTTGCCAGCCTCATTCTCCCCCATGGCTTTTTTAAAATCAATAGACAACTCTCGAATTCGCGAAGCGTGACCACGTGCGCAGCCCCTCGACCTGGAGATCCCAGCCCTCGGGCATCGCAGCGCCACCTTGCACAGCCGCAGCCACGTGCGCAGCTGCGGCGAGGATGCCGCCGTTCGCCGGCAGGTAGATCGTGAGGAAGCCGGGCATCTGCGGGTTGTGGCCGTTGGCCAGGAAGACGTTCTTCGGTGACGGGTGCAGCAGCGCGTCCAGCGCGCGCGGGATGTCGCCGAGGCGCGTCGCGGTCATCGCCATCACCGAGTAGTCCCAGCCCCAGCTGGACTGCAGCTCCCACTCCCTCCAGACCGCGTCGAGTGTCGCGCTCATGACGCCCAGGTCGATGAGGTCGGTATCGGGCAGCCACCCGGCCGCCATGAGCATGGACGGGTGATCCTTTCGGATGAGGTGCGGCCAGGTGGCGACGGCGGCGTACGTGCCGTCGGCGAGCACGTGCGGCGGGTGCATGTTCGCCGCCACTCGCTGCCAGTCCTCACGCAGGCGGCATCCCGAGGCGCTCCCGCCATTCGCTCGCCCGTCGCAGAGCCCACGACCAGTACGCGAGCTCGAACGTCGGGTTCTCGGTCGTGGCACGGTCGGCCAGGTAGCTCTCCTGGGCGGGAATGAGCGGGGCGGGAAGCACGAAGGTTCCGCCTCGCTCCTCCGCGAAGTCGGCCATGAAGTCGGCCGTCGCCTCGACGAGCGGGTAGTGCCGGAGCAGGAATCGTTCGTCACGCCCCTCGGCGCGCAGCAGCTCCAGGAGGTAGATCAGGTGCGGCTGCTGCCAGATCAGAAAGACGCCGATGTTGCTGGGCGACTCGTCGGCGGAGGGGTCGGTCTGCTTGGGCCACCGCGCCCCGCGGTAGCCCTGACGAGCAGCTGTCTCGCGAGCGCGTTCGAGGGCACCGTGGTACCAGCCGAGGCTGCGTTCGAGGAGGTGACCGCGGCTCCACAGCGGGAACTGGGCAGCATGCCACCAGTGCATCTCAAGATGGAACTTGCCCGTCCACGTGTTGTAGGTGAGGCCCGATTCCGCCGGCGGCGTGGATCCCGCGCAGTTGACCGCGAGCAGGTACTGCGACAGGACGATGCGACGCTCGAGTTCATGCGCTCGCTGGTCCGAGCTGCCGCTGAAGCTGATGGCGCCGCCGTCGCACCAATAGGCCTCCCACCAGTTCTCCGCGCGTGCCCTGACCTGCTCGAAGGACGATGGCTCCGCGGATGGTGCGGATGCCGCAGGGGCAAGCGCGACGACCACTTCCAGGGAAGGCGTGTCGTCCGCGCTCGCGATGATGCGGTCCGCGCGGTACGCGAGAGAGCCGGATGTCTTCATCCTCACGACATAGGTCGTGGATTCGACGCAACGCTCCGCTGTCCCCTGCCCGCGGCCCTCGGCCGTCCAGATCGTCGATTCCTCGAGCGGGACCTCGAAGGAGGCCAGCTCGTCCGCCTGCGCGTCGAACACCCATGCGACGCCCCATCCACGGGCGAGGAGCTCGGACTCGACGCGCACCGCGAAGGAGTCTGCGGTCGGGTCGGCGAGGGACACGACCGACACCCGTGCTCCGTCGAGGGTGTAGTCGGCGCGCACGCTCGCAGACCACAGATCCAGCTCCGTCCGCACGTCGGTGAGGAGGGACGGATGCCGAATCTCTTGACCGCGGGGGTCCACCAGCGCGAGACGCCCGAGGTGCGCCCGCCGCGGGTTGTAATGGAACCAGGCGCCTGCCTCGTACTCCGGGGCGATCGGGTCGCTCGCTCGCTGGAGCCCCATCCGGTCGGGATAGGACACCGGTCCCCGGCTCGTGTCGTACACCGACTCGGTGTCTTCGAAGCGGAAGCGCCGCGTCGTCCGCGTCCGGTACCAGCCCCAGCTGGACTGCGTCCGCAGCGGGATCTGGAAGTTGTCAACATCGAACGTCCTCACCTCCTGTTCGGGCAGCCCGCCCACGCCGTCGGTCACGAGACGCCGGGGATCGGGCACGATCTCGTGGAAGCCGGGGAACGTCTGCAGGCCGGAGACGTCGACCGACATCGCGATGTCGCCGTTGCCGACGGTGAGCACCGCGGTCGGATGGGCACCGGTGTACACGGTGTTATGCGTTCGCACCAGCCGGCGTCGATCGATGGTCACAGGAGCCTCGCGTTCTGAGTTGAATTCTGAGTCATCTATCAATTTGAGTTCGAGCATAACATTGCAGGCGCGCTTCCCTTCGGGAGCGCGGAACGGAGCCGGGATGACCAGCAAGCGCGGCCCTTACGCGAAATCCGACGTGCGTCGCCGGTCGCTGAGCGCGGCCGCGCTCGAACTGGTCCGGCAGAAGGGTCACCGCAACGTCGCCATTGCGGAGATCGCGCAGCTGGCGAACACCAGCGAGCCGACCGTCTACTACCACTTCCCCACCAAGGAGAGCCTCCTCATCGCGGCGCTTCAGCAGCACGACGAGGAGAACGCCCGCGCGCGCGGGCATGAGGCCGGAGCGATCGCCGAGATGGGAAGCCGGGCGGAGGCGGGTGTTCAGCGCACCAACTACGCCCAGCTCTACAACGAGCTCGCCGGCGCCGCCGCCGACCCGGCGCATCCCGCCAATGAGTTCTTCCGGCAGCGGTGGGCACGGTCGGTGGGCGTCGTGGCGACCGACATCCGCCGCCTGCAGGAGTCGGGCCGCGTGCCCGCCGACGTGAACGCCGACGACGCGGCGCATCTGCTGCTCGCAGCATGGGAAGGGCTTCAGCTGCAGTGGATGCAGGGGCCGCCCTTCGACATCCGGGCACTCATCGAAGCCCACATCCGCGCACTGCTCGGACCTGACGCCCTCGACTGACCGTGGTTCCGCGTAATCGTGCCGCAGACGGATGCTGACGGTGAACTCGCGCCGGCTCGACGTCGACATGGCGTGAGCGTCCTGGTCGCAGTTGTCACGGGCCGCAGGGCTAGCGTCAAGCCTGACGACTATCGGACGGACTTGATAGGCGGGACGCAGGCGATGGCGATTCCCATGAAGACGATCGCTCCGACGAAGACGGGGAGGAAGCCGACGCCGATGGCGACGAGCGCTGCGCTGGCTGCGGGAGCGATGGCTTGGCCGCCGGTGTTGGCTGTGTTGAGGAGGGCGAGGTCTCGTCCTTGGGTGTCGACGTCTGGCAGCACTTCGGATGTGAGGGCTGCGTCGACGGCGTAGTAGGACCCGAACGCAACTCCGCCCACGATCGCGAATCCGATCATCCCGATCTGTGTGGGGATGAACAAGGGGATCGCGACGGCGATGATCGCGAGCACCGAGGCGAAGATGACGAGAGCCTTGCGTCGGCGGAGGTGGTCAGAGACGGGTCCGGTGATCGCCGCACCGACCAAGGCTGTGGCGAGGAAGATGATGGAGTTCACCCCCAGTGCGCCTGCTGCGGCCTCTTCGCTGAGGTGCACGTAGTCGGTGAAGATGTAGAACTGGAACCCGTTGACCATGAAGTAGCCGATCACAAGGGCGAGGCGGCCCCAGAGTGCCCAGTAGAAGTCGGGTGCGTGGCGGGGGAAGCGGATCGTGGACAAAATCGTCCCCAGGCGGAGTCGAGCTCGTGCGGTTCCCGCGTTCGGTGTACCGGGGGCGACGATGGTCGAGGCGAGAGCCATGGCGAGCCCAGCGGCGCAGATGGTGATGAAGCCGAGTTGCATGTTGCTGACGAACATCGACCCGACGACGGTTCCCAGAGCAGTCCCGACGAGAACGGCGACGCCGACAACGGCCGAGATCGTGGCCCGCTTCGTTACCGGAACGCGTTCGGGGAGGATCGTGGCGACCGCCGCTGCTGTCGCGCTGACGCCGGCGACGACGAGGCACCACCAGAACGTCATGGCGGCGTAGCCGTCGACGAGCGCGACGGGGATGACGAAGATCGCTGACGCCAGCGCCCCGCCGACGATCCAGGGTGTTCGGGACCCGAACCGGGAGCGGGTGAGGTCGGAGAACGTTCCGAATGCGACCACGGTGACCAGCGAGACGATCGAGGCGATGATGGTCAGCAGGGCGAGCATCTGAACCTTGTCGTCCGGGAACATCTGCGCGATGCGGGCGGGCAATAGGACAGAGATGCCGGCGCTGATAGGTGCGGTGTAGGCGATGGTGCCCAGGAGCACACCAAGCCCGACCCGCACCATCCCCACCTGTCGTCGGGAGGTCAGTGGGGGGACAGTGACGGCGCTCATACTTCTCCTTAACTACGTCGTTGTACTCAGGAATGCGGTGCGGGGGTGTGCGCTTGCGCGGACGGGCGAACTCGCGTTACTATACTAACTGTATAGTAACGAAGTGGTCGAGGGAGATCATGAAACTTGAACCGTTCGAGTTCCGAGGCGCGATTGTGGTCATCACCGGCGCTGCCAGCGGCATGGCCGAGCATGTGGCGCGGGATCTATGGGCGCTGGGGAGCACCTTGTTTCTCGTGGATCGTGACTCGGAGGGGTTGGCGGCACTTGTGAAGCAACTGGGCTCACGGCCCGGTCAGGAGGTGCACGCGATCACGGCTGATCTGGCTACGGATGACGGGGTGCCCACGATCGTGGAGAGGGTGCGGGCGAATACGTCCCATGTCGACCTGTTGGTGAACGTCGCAGGCGTAGCCATCGGCGGATCGTTCAGTGAACTGACCGAGCAGGAATTCGATTGGGTGATGCGGGTGAACTTCGCGGCGCCCGTAGCGTTGTGCCGCGAGATTCTTCCGCTGTTGCGGAAGCCGGGCGGGCACATCGCGAACGTCTCGAGCGTGTACGGTCTGATCGCGCCCCCAGGTCACGTCGCATACGTGTCGAGCAAGTTCGCGTTGCGCGGGTTCTCCGAGGTCCTGCGAGCTGAGCTGGCCGGCAGCGGCGTCACGGTCACGACCATCTTCCCCGGCGGGGTGCGCACCAAAATTGCGGCAAATGCGCGAGTAGCTGCCGCTGTTCCATCCGATGCCGTCGCGGCCGCCCGCGAAGCCTACGCTCGCAACCTCAACTACCCCGTGGAAGATGCCGCCCGCGATATCGTGCGAGCGATCCGCCATCGCAAGCCTCGACTGCTGATTGCGTTCTCGGCGAAGCTTCCCGAAGTGGTGGTGCGCCTGTTTCCGGTGAACAATCTGAGAGTGCTCGCACGCCTGCGCCCGGCGCGAACCCGAAACGCCGCCCTCGTCGTCCGAAGCGAGAGCTGACTCGGCTCCGTTGCTTGCCTCAGACTGATCGAGGCTCACTCGGGCCGGCGGTGCGGGCGAGCACAGCGTGGTGGAGTCGACCGTATTCTGCGGTCAGCAGTTGGTTGAGAGCATCCCCGGACTCCCGTGCGGTTGCCCGCTGCTCGGGCAGGGGCTGCCGTGCGCCGTCGCGGAGCTGGGCCGCCACACTTCTCGTGGTCTCCTCGACGGTCCGGGAGCGCGGCGCGAAACCCAGCACCATGGCGAGGGCGAGGAGATTCAACCCTGCTACTGCTTGGGAGGCCTCATCGTCTGCTTGCCAGCTCGTCGGCGGTGCCGCGGCAGCGGTGTTCTGCTGGGCACGGAAAGCCGTGAGTAGTCGGGCCTGCATATCAGGGCGGGGCGATGGTCCGACCGCGTCGAGCACATCTGCCGTGGCGCTCAGCGCATGTGCCAGCGACCTGCCGCGGGTCTTCGAGGTGCGACGAGGGACGGACAAGAACCCCACCGTCGCCGCGAGCAGGGCGCCCACGAGCACGGCGATGGCATACCCGATGGCATAAGTGACGGAGTCGATGTGCACGAGGGGCGCGACCGCGATGGCCAGGGTCACGACGAGGCCCCCCATGAAGATGGCGATGCTGGACGCGATGAACGCGAAGGCGATGATCAACGCGAGGATCGACAGAGCGGCCGCGACAGCCGGTGGCGTGGTGGTGACGATCAGCGTTGCGGCGGCCGCGCCGACCATCACGCCGATGATGCGCCGGCGGGCTTCGGCTACCCCGCCGGCGAAGGTGGGCTGCAGCACACCGTAGGCACCCATCAGGATCGGCAGCGCGAACACCGGTTGTCCGGCGAAAGCGACGATCAGGAGGGCGAGAGTGACTGTGATCATCGCCCGCAGCGCGTGCCGGAGATAGTCGGACCGGAAGGAGAGCGCTGCGAGGATTGAGTCGCGAGCGGCCCTGCGCCTGATCTGCCCGGCCCGCGGGACGGTGTGCCGGTCACGCGCCAACGAGGCGCTTGCGGTTCGGCGGAGCCCTGCGACGGCGACCTCCGCGGTCTCACGATCGATGAGATCCAGTTCGGTGTGCTGTTCTAGCTCATCCAAGCGGGCTTCAATGTCAGCGATCCGCCCGGCGAGGTTCTTGCGTGAGCGGATCGTGTCCGCGAGCAGCGACGCGAGTGGAGCAACTTCGGCAATGAACAGGTCTCGGGAGTCCGCGGTGTCGGATGGTTTCGTGTCTGACCGTTCGGCTAGGGCCCACATGGCGCCGCGGTACTGCACCGCTCCGATGAGGCTCTCGCCGGTCCAGACCGTGGACGGGCCGGAGAGCCACGCGAACCCGGCATCCTCCACAGCTGCGCGAGACGTGTCCGTGAGCACCAGTGCCACGGCGTTCCGCAACGGGGCGTCACGGTCCATCACAGCAGCGATGAGACGAATGACGAAGACGATGAGGAATGCAATGAAGGTGCCCAGGATGATGTCAAGGGGACTCGTCCCCCGGGTGGCGTGATATCCGTACGCGTACACGGTGATCAGGCCGATTCCGAGCCGTACGGAGCTGTACCGCCGGCCGAGCGCGGGAAGGATGCCGCAGATCCCGACGGCGACGACAAGTATGACGGCGGCCGCGGGCGGCGAGACGGTCGACACCAGCAGGGGCAGGGCGACGAAGAGCACGAGAGCGGCGAGGAACACGCCCGGCCACCGAGAGGTCCACTTTCAGCGTGCCGCCGAACGCGCCCATCGCGACATACAGCGCGACCAGACCCATGTAGATCGTGACGTCACTCAGACCCGCGAGGATTCCCACGGCGGTGGTGAGACCGACAACGGCGGTGACAGCAACCAACAGGGAAAGGGAAGGGCGGGGAAGAGCGTCCAGAAAACGGCCTGCTTTCGTGCGCCGGGGCGAATGCGCGTCTCTCTTCAGTGCTCATGCGTTTTGCTTCCGGTGGTCCACTCCCGACGATTGCGGATCACCGCAGTGATCTCGTCCCCCGTGCGAGCCGGATTGTCCGGGCGATGTCATCGAAGACTTCCCGCGATTCCCGCGCGATCGTCAATCCGACGAAGACGTGGAATCCATCGCGGTAGGTCTTGAGGGTAGAGTGGTTGCCCGCTGCCACGGCTTTGTCATGGAACCGTTGCACGTCCGGGAGGAACAGGTCACGTTCGCCCTGGTAGATACGCGTCGGAGGAAGGTCGCGCAGGTGATCGAAGATGGGGCTGACCAGAGGGTGCCGTGTTTCCCAGTCACCCGCCCACTGAGAGCCCCAGTACGCCAGACCGTCGACGCCCAGCATCACATCGGCGTGCTCGAGCAGACGTGCGCCCGGGTTTTCCATAGTGACGTCCACCCATGGCGAGAACAGGAACGCGCCGGCGATCCTGGGACCGGGACGGTCTCTTGCGGTAATCGCGAGCCCTACGGCCAGTCCGCCGCCGGCAGAATCGCCGGCTAGGTACAACGGGTGTCCCACCTGTGACGCCTCTGCCATGATCGCCTCCAGGGGTGGAAACGCGTCCGGCGCGTGACTCTCGGGCGCAAGCTTGTAGGAGGGCACCCAGACGCTGGCGCCGGTGCGCTCAATGAGCTCGCGGATGATGTGCCAGTGCGGTGTCGTGATCGCATTCACATACGCACCGCCGTGCAGATAGAGGATCGTCACGTTCGATCTCGCCTGCGCGGGGTCGGAGGATGCGCACCCGCAGTCCGGCGATGACCCGGTCATTGATCTCGAGCTTCGTGACGAGGCGTTTCGGGATTGGCGCGTCGCGGCGTTCGGCCCGCCCGATCCGACTGGCCGTCGCGGCGTCCAGGAGCTTCCTCGGCTGCAGAGCAAGAAGGTGGCCTGCAGCGCGCATCAAGAACGTCATGCGGTCACCGGATCCGGTGCAGGAATCGCAAAGATCGCGGCGTTCTCGGGACTCACCGCATAAAGTGTCCCGTCGAGCTCAGCGACGCCGGTCAGGTCGGTGACACCGACGTCGTACGACTGCATATCGTGGACCACATTCCCGTGCTCATCGATAGCCCACACCCACGCGCTGGTCGGGCCTGACGCGCTCAGACGCTCCGGGAGTCTCCAGAGCGTGCGCGGAATGAGACCGGGAGCGGATCCCAGACCTTCCAGCGACGGATTCCTCGGTGTGACCAACGCCACCCATGATCGACCGTTCACGAACGCGGACAGGTTGTCCGGATACCCAGGCAGGTTCCCGGTGACGATCGATGCCACGCCGGCGTGGACCCCGGCCACCGGAATGCGTTGGATCCGGGCAGCGGATGTCTCTGCAACAAGCATCGAGGACCCGTCGGGGGTGAGAGCGATCCCGTTGGGGAAGTACATGCGATCGGCGATCAGCTCCACGGATCCGTCTGCGTCCCGGCGGAACACCCGGCCGCTGGGGGCGCGTTCGAGGAACGCACCGAGATACTGCTCGTAGTCGTATCGGTGGGTGGACTCGGTGAACCAGATCGATCCGTCCGGCGCGGGCGCAGCGTTGCTGCAGAACCTCAGCGGCACCCCGTCGACGTCGTCGACGAGCACCTTCACCCGCGAGTCGGTCAGTGAAACGCTGAGCAGGCCGCGGTGCGCGTCGCACACCAGCAGCGTCTCCGGATCGAGCAGCGTGACGCCCAACGGCCGGCCGCCCGTGTCGGCGACCACAGACGTCGTGGAGGTCGCCGGATCGATCAGGACGATGCGTCCGTCTTTCAGGCCGGTGATCAGCTGGCCATCAGGAGAGGCGATGACATGCTCGGGCCCCGGACCGGGAAGGGGAAGCAGGCGGCCGCCGCCCATCGGCGTGCTCCCTGTGCGGGCTGAGCTGCGCGGCGGGATCGGCGGGAGGATGAGGCGTTCCGGGTGCAACCGTTGCTTGCGGCGGGGCGGGGCGTCGTTATCTCGCGGAAGGGTGACCCGGCCGTCTTGCCGGAAGACGTAGGTCCTGCTCACCGGGTAGGCGTGCACCGCTGAAAGGCGGCCGCGCAGTTCGGCACCCAGCGATGTCGAAACCGCCGCCAACGCTGCTGAGAGACTGTCGCTGTCCGCCGCCCCAAGGATGAGCGAACCGTGGAACTGCTGCTCGGGCGGATTCAGGTGTTCAACATTCGGTGTCTTCCAGAGTCCTTCTCTCCACGGCTGATAAGTCGCGACACGGATCTCGAGGAGACCGGCTTCAGCTTCCAGGGCCGGGGTGAGGACGTTGTTGACGAATGCTGTGAAGCCTTCGTCGGCAGTGCCCGAGCGACTGCGCAGGTAGACCACCGTGCGGGCGCCGATACCTGCTCCAGAACGGATCCAGTGTGTGCCGCGAAGGCTGGTGATGTTCATGATGGTGCGGCGGAATGCGTTCGCCTCATCCGCGGCGACCCACCGATTCTGCGCCGCGGACAGGACCGGCGAGAGCGCGTGGGCGAGCGTCGCCTCCGGCGACCCATCAATACGTTCCGTCGCGGGGATGTCGGTCTGGACACCCTCGAACAGCCGGCCAGATCCCGGGCCCAGATCCGAAGTGGTGCTGTCGGTACTCCAGCAGCCCGGGAGTAACAGCGACCAGCTGAGCGTGCCTTCCCAGCCAATGGGCGCGTGCGGTCTCCTGATCGATATCCCGCCTGAACCACAGTTGGAACAGTGTGGACTGATGCTTGGTGGGGGTAGCCACAGTGCTCATGTGCGTGTGGCCGCGGACAGGCTGGAGCCGATCAGACGCCAGTAGTGGGCAGGAGTCAGCCGAGCAACCGCATCAAGAACGCGAACGTCGGAGCCGATCAACACGCGGCCCTTCCTCTTCTCGATGCCGGTCACAATCGCGGCGGCGGCATCCTCCGGCGTGGTCCGGTAGGCGTTGGTCTGTGCCTCAGCAGCCCTCTTGGCCACGGCAGGATCAACGGCTGCAGCCACACGAGCTTTCATCGCGATCTGCGTCTTGATTCCCCCGGGGTGAACGACAGAGACGGACACCGGGCCGCCGGCCATCTCGTTGCGCAGCGACTCCGTGAACCCGCGAACACCGAACTTCGCGGTGGCATACGGGGCTCGCCCCGGAGGGGCCAGAAGACCGTACCCGCTCGACAGATTCGAGATATGTGCCGCGCGCCGCGCAGACAGGTGCGGAAGGAACAGCTTTGTGGTGACGATCGTCCCCCACAGGTTGATCCGCAGCAGCCAGTCGAACTCGTCGAGCGTGAGCTGAGCGAACGTGCCCAGAAGAGACACTCCCGCACAGTTGACCAGGATGTGCGCGCCACCGTGGTCGGCCGCGACCTGATCGGGGACCGGGGTGACGGTGTCCGGGTCGGACAGATCAACGACGTGCGTGGACACCGTGACACCGAACGCGCGAACCTGCTCCGCAACCTTCTGCAGACCTTCCGCGTCCCGGTCCAACAGCGCGATGTGGCTGCCGCGACGGGCCAGCTCCAAGGCGGTCGCGGCGCCGATCCCAGAGGCTCCGCCGGTGATCACAGCCGCGGCGTCCGGCTGCGCGAGTGGAAAGCGGCTCATCGGGCAAGCCGATCCAGCTGGAAGCGGCCACTCAGGACGCGGTCCATGAAGCGTGAGGGCAGGAACGGCTTGAACAGCGGATATGGCCACAGCTCCTTCCCTACCCGCAAGCGCACTGGAGCCTTCTTGCGCGTGACACCGTGCACGACGATGCGCGCGAACTCCTCAGCCGGCATCGACCCCTCGTGCTGGGAGGCGCGGGCGCGACCGACTGCAGCCTCGCGGACCTTCTCGTACCGCGATCCCGAGTCGAGCCGTCGCTCCAGCGCCTTGGCAGCGGTGTCACCGAACCCGGTACGGATCTGGTTCGGCTCGATGCGAATCACGTCGACCCCGAACGGAGACAACTCCATCCGCAGCGCGTCACTGACGGCGTGGATAGCGGTCTTGGTCGCACAGTAGATCCCGGCGAACGGGGTGGTCATCACGCCCGCCGTGCTGCCGATCGTCACGATCCGCCCGGAGCGGCGATCAACCATCCGGTTCGCGATCGCCTGCGTGACCGCGAGGGTGCCGAACACGTTCACCCCGAACTGCGCACGCACGTCAGCCGGCGGCATCTCCAGTGTGGGGCCCATGGCACCGTAGCCGGCGTTGTTGACGAGGAAGTCGACGTGAAGGCTCTCGTCATCGAGCAGCTTCATCAGCGCGGCGATCTCTGCTTCGTCCGTGATGTCGAGACGGACAACCCGCACGCCCTGCTGCTCGAGGTCGCTCATCGCTGTCGTATTCAATCCGGTCGCGATCACTGATGCGCCGCGCTTGTGGAACTCCTGCGCGAGGGCTTTGCCGATTCCGGAGTCGCAGCCGGTGACTACGACAAGGGGGCGGCGTGTGGTTCGTGCCATCATCGTGCTTTTTCTTTCTGTCCGAGGAATGTCGTCAACGTGCCGATGCCTTCGATCTCGAGATCGAGACGGTCGCCGGGTTTGGGGAACCGACGAAGCTCCAGACCGCAGCATCCGGGGAGGGTACCGCTGGAGAGAACGTCGCCCGGGTAGAGGGTTTCGTCGCGTGAGGCGTACGCGATCGCATCGCCTGGCCCCCATTGAGAACCTGCCGTGGATCCGCGAACCCACAGGTCGCCGTTGACGCGGACCGATCCGGTCAGTCGGTTCCAGTGCGGGAGGATCTCTTCTGGCGTGACGACGGTTGAGCCCATCGCGCCAGCCCAGGTCTTCGACTTGACGACCCCACCGAAGGTTCCCTGTCGGGTGTCGCTCCACTGGGTGTCGCGCAGACTGAGGTCGTTCATCACGGTGAAACCCGCGATGGCGGCAAGACCCTCGGCAGGAGTGCAGTTACGCACCTCCCGTCCGACGATGATCCCAACCTCCAGCTCGAAGTCCACCACCTCCGCGTGCCGCGGCCAGGGAACCTCCGCCCGGTCAGGCAGCACCGAGCGGTGATTGCTCATGTAGTACTGCGGGTACCTGAAGTAGTTGGCCGGCATCCGCAGCGCGGGGAAGGTCTTCCGGGTGAGCTTCTCGTAGATCTGCACCGCGTTGCGCTCCACCGGTGTTCCGAATCGCTCGATCATGCCGTGCGCGCCGCCGACCATGTGCTTCTCCCACAGCGCGAATGCACGCAATGAGCCGGGCCGGAACGGCAGACCTGACGGCGCCGAACCGGTGAGGCGGTCCTCTGCAGCCAGCAGCTCGCGTGCGCGCTCCACCGCGCGCTCGCCGTCGCCGAGGAAGGCGAGCAGGTCCTCACCCCACGGCTTCCCGATGCGGACCCATTCCTCGTCTCCCTCATCGAAGGCCACGAGGGCATCACCGTTCATGCCGATCTTCACCCGAACTCCTCTGCGTCGTTGACTAGGATCTAGCGAGTGTACTACACACACTGTATAGTTAGGTGATGTCGATCACAAGCGCCCGTAGCATGGCAGGCGTGCCTACTACTCGCCGTCGCCTGACCAAAGAGCAGCGCCGCGACCAGCTGCTCGACACCGCGGAATCTCTGTTCTCTGAGGCGGGGTACGAGCCCACGACGATGGAGGACATCGCGCGCGCCGCTGGGGTGACGCGCGCCGTCGTCTACGCGCACTTCGACAGCAAGGAGCACATCCTGCAAGCCGGGGTAGAACGTGCGCAGGCGGAACTTGAGGCGCGACTGACCGAACTCACCGCGCCGGCCGCTGCCGGGCTTCCGTTGCCTGACATCCTCGAGCGCGGTGGCGATATCTTCTTCACCCTGCTGGAGAACACCCCCAGCCGATGGGCGCTCATGTTTGCGCCCGCCCTGGCCGGCCCGGGACACACCGCCGATCACTTCACCGCACTGCGTCGAGCCACGATCATGCGGATCGCGGACATCGGCGAGCACATGCAGCCCTCGGTCCCCCCAGAACAGATCGAGGCAATCGCCTACATGATCAGCGGCGTCGGAGAACAACTCGGACGCTGGTGGCTCAACCACCCGGAGGTGCCGCGCGCCACCGTCGTCAGCCACTACCGCGACTTCATCCTCCACGGCGTCGCCCCACTGACCGAAGCCAGATAAACACGTAGAGCGTGGACTGCTGCTGCGGCGCGGTGCTCTACGAGAGCGCCCGGGCCGCGCTCGTCAGCTCTGTGATGGCGGCGTGATCGCGGTTGATCGTGCGGGAAGCTCCCCACATCGCCGCCGCGCTGAGCAGGAGCGCGAGCGGAGTGACCAGCGCAAGCGAGGTGTAAAGCCCTTCTGCTGCAGGATCCGACGCTGTGCTGGCCTGCGCGGCGAATGTCTCCGAGAGGAAGCCAACCAACACCGGGCCGAGACCACCGCCGAGGATGTAGAACGCGGCGAAAAGCACCGCGACCGCGGTGGCCCGCAGCTTGGGTTCGATGAAGTCAGCGATTGCGGGCAGTGCGGTGACGTGGAAGGCGAACTGCAGGAACCAGCCGGCGGAGAACAGCACTAGGAACCAGCCGACTCCAGCTGAGGTCCACAGGAACGCTGCGGCGATGAGGGGTGCGGATGCCCCGATCCAGATCGCTCCGGTGCGCAGGCGGCGGCCGGGGGAACGCTTGCGGGAGCGGTCTGCAACCCGGCCGGCCACGAGGAGGGCGAGAACTCCGATGATTCCGATGGGGATTCCTGCGAACACTCCGGCCAGCGTCAAAGGCAGATCGAAGTAGCGCTGCAGCAACGGAACCAGGAACGTTGCGACGCCGTTCGCTGAGATCTGGATTCCGATGCCGCACACGATGAGCCACCACATCGTGCGTGGCCGCAGCACCCGAGCGAACGGCCGGTCGGTGAGTTCCGGCACGCCTGCGATTCCATCCGAGGCACCCCGCGCGGGTTCCCGAATGAACAACATCATGACTCCGACGATCAGCCCGGGAACCGCTGCGATCAGGAACACCGTACGCCACCCGTAGGCGGTCGCAAGCAGCCCCGTCGTCAGGAACGCTGCCGTCGCGCCAATCGGAAGCCCGAGTTGCATGATCGACACCGCTCGGGACCGTTTGCTCGGCGGGAACAGGTCGGCGAGGAGAGAATTCGCGGCCGGAGCAAATGAGGCTTCGCCGATGCCCACGCCGATGCGAACGATAAGGATCGAGGCGAAGCTCCACACCCCGCCGCTGGCGGCCGTCATCAAGCTCCACACGATCAGACCGAAGCCGATGATCAAACGGCGTGGTCGTTTGTCCGCCAGGCGCCCGAGGAAGATCCCGGCGACCGCGTAGATCATGATGCTCGAGGCGCCGATCATGCCGATAGCGGTATCCGTGAGCCCAAACTCTGCCTTCAACTCCTCTGCCAAGACGGCAGGGAGAGTGCGGTCATAGAAGTTCAGGAAGTTGGCGACCGTCAGAAGCGCGACAATGCGCCAAGCTGCCGCAGGGGCGATCGGTGCGGTGTTTCGAGCACGGGTCAACGCTTCGGTCACACGGTCCTCCGGTTCTCTACACTGAGTAGCGCTACTATACATACTGTCTAGTACATCTCGCAATCGGACGCGAATCGATCCCCTCGAGTACGGAAAGTTGAGTGAGGTGCGTGGGCCGGACCGACCCGATTGAAGCCGGCTGGGACGTACACACTCCTGAGTTGCCCTCTCCGCACCGCGAGCGTCATCAAGCGAGCATGCTGCCGCCATAGGGCGGACCGCCGATCTCCATCCACCTGCGAAGTGCACGCGGAGTCAGCGAGCAGCGTCCGCCTATCTTCCGCTCGACGTGAGCCCGACGCCGCGGTCCCGGCGGATGAGCGGCCGGCGGGCCAGGAGAAGGAACGCCACCGCGGTGAGGGACACGGAGACGGTGGTCACGACTCCGAACGGGAGGATGCTGAGCGCCCCCGCGACGCCGACGAGCGGCGCAGTCACCGCGCCGAAGCCGAAGCGGACCGCGTCTGTTGAGGACCGAGGCGCCAGCGGACTCCGGCAACCGCGCGGACGCGAGCCGGCTGATTCGGCGAGCCAGCTCTTGGCCACCCACGCGCGAACAGTTCGCAAGCGTCCCGCGCCGTCCGTGGATCACGGGGTGCGCCGGGGTTACGGTCGGGGCAGTCGCCACGTGAAGGATGTGGGCAAAGTGTGGGCACGGCAAGATCCTGTGCCGAAGTCGATCGCTCTGGATCGGTCTGTTCCTGCTCGATCGTCTCGATCCTTTCACGGCCAGAAGGCGCGGCGCCGAGAAATCCCTGATCAAGCCGTGCCCACATCTGAGGAGGAACGAGACGGAACCAAAAGGAATGGGCCAGATCGAGACCGTCTGAGAAGGACGTCGATCCGGCCCAAAATGGCGGTGACGGTGGGATTTGAACCCACGGTAGGGGGTTACCCTACACAACTTTTCGAGAGTTGCACCTTCGGCCGCTCGGACACGTCACCGCCGAAGAGTTTACGTCACGTCGACGGATGCCGCGAATCGGCCGCGGCCGCGGCAGTCAGTCATGCCAGTTCTCCATCGCACCCCGGATCAGCTCGACCACACGCTCGGGCTCGGGGATCCCGACGGCGAAGACATACGTCGCGGTGAAGCCGAGCTCGGCCAGCTCGCGCGACGTCGCGGCCACCGAGGAAGACGTCGACGGCGGGTCGACCGCGATCATCGCCGTCTTCTCGATGTCGTCGTAGTCGCGGCCGACGGCCTCGCAGTGCCCGCGCAGCACGTCGAGCTTGTGCGCGGGCTGGTCGCCGCACAGCCGAGGTTGCAGGCATCCGCGTACTGGGCGACCAGCCGCAGCGTCTTCTTCTCGCCGCCGCCGCCGATCATCAGGTACGGATGCGGCCGCGCGATGCTCTGCGGCGAGTTGAGCGTGCGCTCGAGCTGCCAGATCGCGCCCTCGTACGGCTCCTCCGAGTCCGCCCACATCTGCAGGCAGATCTGGATCGTCTCCTCGAGCTCGCGGAAGCGTTCGGCGACCGGCGGGAACGTCGAACCCGAGCCCGCTGGGACTCCTCCTCGTTCCACGCGGCGCCGATCCCGAGGCCGACGCGACCGCCCGACAGCACATCGAGCGTGGTGACCTGCTTCGCGAGCAGCGCGGGGTGCCGGTAGATCACACCCGTGACGAGCGTGTGCAGCAGCGCCTTCTCCGTGTGCGCGACGATGAAGCCGAGCGTGGCGTAGGCCTCGAGCATCTCGTGCTCGACCGGACCGAGGCCCGGCAGCTGCCAGAAGTGGTCCATGACCGTGATGCGACTGGATGCCGGCGGCCTCGGCGTTGCGCACGTGCCGCGGCGAGCGCCGGCCCGAGGTTCGCCGCGCCGGTGCTCCACGTGAAGTCTGCGATGTGAAGTCCGAAGTCCATGCGCTGTGCTCCGTCCGTCGACGCCGGGTGCCGTTACGGGTCAGGCTAGTTCGGGCTCAGGGCCGACGGCCATCCACGACGGCCGCCGGTGTCGTCGGCCGCGGTCAGCATAGGCTGGTGACCGATCATCAGCCCGCCGGCACGTCGACACCGGTGAGCCGATGACCGCCATCCAGCGGGCTGGTGCTGACGATCGCGGTGCTCGGCTCGTTCGTGGCGTTCCTCGACGGCACGGTCGTCAACGTCGCCCTGCCCTCGATCAGCCGCGAGCTCGGCGGCGGGATCACGACCCAGCAGTGGGTCGTGGATGCCTACCTCATCACCCTCAGCGCGCTCATCCTCGTCGCCGGGTCGGTGAGCGACGCCTACGGCCGCATGCTCGTGCTGCGCATCGGCCTCATCGGCTTCGGCATCGCCTCGATCGCGATCGCGGCGGCGCCGAATGCCGAGGTCCTGATCGTGGCCCGCGCGGTGCAGGGCGCCGCGGGCGCCTTCCTCGTGCCCAGTTCGCTGGCGCTGATCACCTCGAACGTTCTGCGGCCCCGCGCAGGGCCGGGCGATCGGCATCTGGACCGCGATGACGACCTCCGCGATGATCGTCGGGCCGCTCGTCGGCGGGGTGTTCGTCGACCTGCGTCGTGGCGGCTCGCGTTCCTCATCAACGTCGTGCCGATCGCCGTGACCCTCTTGCTTCTCGCGCGCGGCGGCTTCCGCGACACCCGGCATCCTGGCGCATCGATCGACTGGCTCGGCGCGGCGATGTGCACCTTCGGCCTCGGCGCCACGGTGTTCGCGCTCATCGAGCAGCCGAACCTCGGCTGGGGCTCCCCCGTCATCTGGCTGCCGCTCTGCTCGGCGCCGGCTGTTCACGGCGTTCATCCTGCGTCAGCGCACGGTGCGCAACCCGATCCTGCCGCTCGACCTCTTCCGCGTGCGCAACTTCTCGGCGGGCAACGTGGCGACGGCCTTCATCTACGGCGCGCTCGCGCTGAACGGGCTCGTCGTCGTGGTCTACCTGCAGCAGGGCGCCGGTCTTCCCGCGACGCTCGCGGGGCTGGCGAGCCTCCCGATGACGATCCTGATGATCCTGCTCAGCTCGCGCGCCGGCACGCTCAGCGGCAGGTGGGGTCCGCGCCTGTTCATGACGGTCGGCCCAATCACGATGGGCGTGGGCGCCCTGCTGCTGCTCACGGTGACCACCGACTTCTCCTACTGGTGGCAGGTGCTGCCGAGCATGATCGTGATGGGCGTCGGCCTCGGCCTGACCGTGGCGCCGCTGACCTCGGCGATCCTCGGCGCGATCGAGCACGGAGCGCTCGGGCATCGCGTCGGCGGTCAACAACGCCGTGTCGCGGGTCGCCGGGCTGCTCGTCGATCGCGATGCTCGCGACCATCGTCGGCGGCAGCCTCGACCTCGACGGCTTCCACCGCGCGGCGCTCGTCACCGCGATGTTCATGGTCGCCGGAGGCGTCATCTCGTTCCTCGGCATCCGCAATCGGATCGCGCAACCGCTGTGGCACCGACGGCCGACTGACGCGCGACGGATAGACCGCCATTCTTCCGGCGCCGCGCTGGCCGCGCCGTCCGCCCCCTGCCAGACTGGGCCCATGGCCGTGATCGAGAACTCGAAACTCACCATCGTCGGAGCGGGAAGCGTCGGATCCAGCGCCGCGTACGCCGCCCTCATCCGCGGGTCCGCCCGCCACGTCGCCCTGTACGACATCGCGACCGCGAAGGTCGAGGCCGAGGTGCTCGACCTCGCCCACGGCACGCAGTTCACCGGCGCGAGCGACATCATCGGCGGCAGGGACATCTCGGTCGTCGAGGGCTCGCACATCGTCGTCATCACCGCCGGCGCGAAGCAGAACCCCGGCCAGACCCGCATCGAGCTCGCCGGCGTCAACGCGGGGATCATGGAGAAGATGATGCCGCAGCTGCTCGAGCGTCGCACCGGACGCGGTCTACGTCATCGTGACGAACCCCTGCGACGTGCTCACGGTGCTCGCCCAGGAAGACACCGGACTGCCGTCCGAGCGCATCTTCGCCTCGGGAACCGTGCTCGACACGTCGCGCCTGCGGTGGAAGCTCGGCGAGCGCGCCGGGGTGTCCACGTCCAGCGTGCACGCCTACATCGTCGGCGAGCACGGCGACACCGAGTTCCCGCTCTGGTCGAAGGCCACGATCGGCACCGTCCCGATCCTCGAGTGGGTGACGCCCCGCGGTGACCCGGATGACGGAGGACGAGCTGGACCAGATCGCCATCGACGTGCGGGACGCCGCCTACAAGGTCATCCAGGGCAAGGGCGCGACGAACTACGCGATCGGCCTCTCGAGCGCGCGCATCGTCGAGGCGATGCTGAACGACGAACACGCCGTCATGCCGGTGTGGACGGTGCTGAGCGACTTCCACGGGGTCGACGGCGTCGCCCTGTCGGTGCCGTCGATCGTCAGCGCCTCCGGCGCCGTGCCGATCCGCGAGACACCGTTCGCGGCCGACGAGATCGAGCTGTTCCACGCCTCCGCCGACGCGCTCAAGCAGGTCGCCGACTCACTGCGCGGGAGGCGCGTCCGGGACCGACTCCTGCGACACCGCTCGAGCGGTACGCGCTCAGTGAACTTCTCCAGCTGGCGAGGATGCCAGCCCACGGCGTGGTCCTCCGGACGATGCCGTCCGGCACATCGGTGCGTGCACCGTGACGAGCCGTCGCCCGCCGCGAAGCTCCACGCCATCGTCATCGTGCCGGCGAAGCGGGGTCGTCGAGGGGAACTCGACCCCCACACGCGTCGGCGGCGACGCGATGCGCGTGTCCGCGACATCCGGTCGTCCGTGAACTTCCCCCGGCCGTCGGGCTCCTGTACGTCAGCACCATGCGGAAGCCGCCGCCGACCACGGGGGCGAAGCGCTCGAGGCGTCCGGTCATCCCCTCGGGCGGCAGCCACGCGGCGGAGATCGGGTTCGACGAAGGCGCGGTAGATCTTCTCGGCGGGCAGCGATGGCGGGATGCCGAGTCGGCGCGCATGCTGTCAGCCTACGTCCGCCGCGGCGCGGGTGGATGTCGGGGCCGCCTACCTGAAACCATGGCCACCCGACGACCCGCTCCCGCCGCCTACCGGTGCACCGAGTGCGGGTGGACCACGCCGAAGTGGGTCGGGCGCTGCGGCGAGTGCCAGCAGTGGGGAACGGTCGTCGAGGCCGCCGAGCAGACCGGCATCCTGCGTCCGATCACGCCCGGTAGCCCCCGGCGCCGGGCGGGCGGCGCGGCCGATCACCCGATCGACACGAGCGAGGCACCGCGGCGCACGAGCGGCGTCGGCGAGTTCGACCGCGTGCTCGGCGGCGGGCTCGTGCCGGGCGCCGCGATCCTGCTCTCGGGCGAGCCCGGCGTCGGCAAGTCCACGCTGCTGCTCGAGGTGGCGGCGCAGCTCGCGCCAGGGCCGGGCGGCGGGTGCTGTACGCGAGCGCCGAGGAGTCGACCGGCGCAGGTGCGCCTGCGCGCCGAGCGCACCGGCGCCCTCCACGACGAGCTCTACCTCGCGAGCGAGACCGATCTCGCGACGATCCTCGGCCACATCGACGAGGTGCGCGCCCGACCTGGTGATCGTCGACTCGGTGCAGACGGTGTCGTCGTCGCTGTCCGAGGGCATGGCGGGGCACCCGTCTCAGGTGCGCGAGGTCGCCTCGACGCTCATCCGCGTCGCGAAGGACCGCGGGCTGCCCGATCATGATCGTCGGCCATGTGACGAAGGACGGTCCATCGCCGGGCCCCGCATCCTCGAGCACCTCGTCGACGTCGTGTGCCAGTTCGAGGGCGACCGGCAGACGTCGCTGCGGTTCGTGCGCGCCCTCAAGAACCGCTTCGGGCCGACCGACGAGGTCGGATGCTTCGAGATGACCGGCGCGGGCATCGCCGAGGTCCCCGACCCGAGCGGCCTGTTCCTCGGCCGCGGCAGCACCGAGCCGGGCACATGCGTGTCGATCGCGCTCGAGGGCCGGCGCGCGCTTCCCGTCGAGGTGCAGGCGCTCACGATCGGCAGCAAGTCGGCCCCCAACCCGCGGCGCATCGTGAACGGCGTCGACGCCGCGCGCGTCGCGATGGTGCTCGCGGTGCTCGAGAAGCGGATGAAGATCAAGATCTCGCGACCTGGACGTCTACGTCTCGACCGTCGGCGGGGTGCGATTCACCGAGCCCGCCGCCGACCTCGCGATCGCGCTCGCCGTGGCCGGCTCGGTCGCAAGGATGGCGATTCCGCAGGGCATCGCCGCGATCGGCGAGCTGAGCCTGGCCGGCGAGATCCGGCCGGTGACGCAGGCGACGCAGCGGCGCAGCGAGGGCGCGCGTCTCGGGTACAGAGAGCTCATCGACGACCGCTCGGGGTCGCTGCGCGGCGCCTCGGCGACGTGCGGACTCGGTCCAAGGGCCGGCCGGGCGACGACATCCCGGAGTTCTGAGGTTCGGTCGGTCCGCTCAGCGACCCCGAGTCCGGCGTCGACGCGAAGGGTCGACGTACCCGAGCACGATGGGGATCACCAGTCCGGCCGCGCACACGATTCCGACGAGCAGGAATTCCACCCGGCGAGTCTGCCCCGTCGTCCCCGGGGATGCAAGCCGCTCGCCCGGAGAGTCTGACTTCTGTCGCGCGGGTGCCCACCCGGCGCATCAGGGGTTGGGGGCGCAGAATTGTCGTTCGGGGCGCACCGGACGCGCCCCAGACGGGCGCGACGCGCCCCGAACCCGGTGAGGCTCGGCGCTGGACGCGTCAGGCGTCGAGCGCGGCGATCAGGTCGGCGGGCGACGCCTGCATCGGGTGCGGGCCGGCGATGTCGAAGAAGACCGTGGTGATCTCGTCCTCGTGTGCGCCGAGGAACGCGCGCAGCCACGCGGGTGACTGCAGCGCGACACCGGGCGGCAGCTTGGCGGGCTTGTGTGCGGCGTCGCTGAACAGCAGCAGCGCGACGTCGCCGGTCTTCGGGATCGCGGTAGGTCCACACCTCGCCGACGTCGAGCGGGTTGTCGCGGTCGCCGGGGCGCATCAGCGGCACGACCGTCGGGCCATGGCGCAGCGCGAAGGCGACCGCCGCCATGTCCTGCTTCTGCAGCGCGTCGGCGAGCGCGTGTTGCGGAACTCCAGCGGTTGCTTCGACTTGCTTCGCGCGCTTCTTGCCTGCCACCCGTCCAGCCTAATCGGCGTTCCGGCGTCGTCGTCCGCATAACGCCGTGGCAGAGCCGCGGTCAGGCGAGGAAGCCGCGCAGCAGGGCCTCCGAGCCGGCCAGGTGTTCGAGCATCGCCGCCTCGGCGGCATCCGCTCGTCCCGCGAGGATCGCCGTCACGATGCGCTCGTGCTGCGCGTTGGAGTGCTCGATGTTGCGCGGCAGCAGCGGGAACGTGTCGAGCCACGCGTTCACGCGCGCGCGGTTCTCGGCGGCGAGCGCCACGAGCGACGGGATGCCGGCGAGCCTCGGCGATCGACAGGTGCAGCAGCGTGTCGAGCCGGCGGTAGTCGGCCTCGATGCCGCGGCGACGCAGCTTCGTACCGCGCCCAGAGCTCGTCGCGCGCCGCGGCGTCGAGGGTGCGGCCCGCGGCGGCGCGGGCGGCGCCCGCCTCGAGCACGCGGCGGAGGCCCAGCACGTCCTCGAGCTCCTCGGCCGGCACGGTCGCCGGGGATGCGGCGGCCGCGGGAGCGGGTCGGCGACGAACGTGCCGCCGTACCGACCGCGGCGGCGCACCAGGTAGCCGGCGTCGGCGAGCTCGCGGATCGCCTCGCGCACGGTGTCGCGGCTCACGGCGTAGAGCACGGCGAGCTCGCGCTCCGGCGGCAGCGACTCCCCCGGCGCGACGACGCCGAGCCGGATCGTCTGCACCAGCCGCGCGACGGTGTCTTCGAGCGCGTTGCCCTCGCGCACCGGCCGGTACACGGCTCTGCGCACCTCGTGCAGCGGCGCGTCGGTCATCCGACACCGCCTTCGTCGAGCCTCGGTCGCTGAGCGAGGTCGAGCGCAGCGTCCGAGCCGAAACGCACCGGACTATCTGCACCTGTCCGGGGCGTTTCGACTGCGCTTCGCTCGCTCAACGACCGACCTTCACAGCGGCGTGACGTAGGCGTTGGTGATGCCGCCGTCGACGACGAAGGCCGAGGCGGTGATGAACGAGGCGTCGTCCGAGGCGAGGAACGCGACGGCGGCGGCGAGCTCTTCCGGCTCGGCGAACCGGCCCATCGGCACGTGCACGAGCCGGCGCTGCGCGCGCTCGGGGTCCTTCGCGAACAGCTCCTGCAGCAGCGGGGTGTTCACCGGGCCCGGGCAGAGGGCGTTGACCCGGATGCCCTGCCGCGCGAACTGCACGCCGAGCTCGCGCGTCATGGCGAGCACGCCGCCCTTCGACGCCGTGTAGCTGATCTGCGACGTCGCCGAGCCGAGCAGGGCGACGAAGGACGCCGTGTTGATGATCGACCCCTTGCCCTGCCGGCACCATGTGCCGCAGCGCCGCGCGCGAGCACAGGTACACGCTCTTGAGGTTGACGTCCTGCACGCGGTCCCACGCGGGCAGCTCGGTGGTCTCGATCGAGTCGTCGTCGGCGGGCGAGATGCCGGCGTTGTTGAACGCGATGTCGAGGCGGCCGAACTCCGCCGCGACGCCGTCGAAGACCGCGTTGACTTGGGCTTCGTCGGCGACATCCACGGGCGCGGAACACCCCGCCGACCTCGTCGGCCGCGACCTCGCCCGTCGCCGGGTCGAGGTCGGCGATCACGACGCGCGCGCCCTCCGCGGCGAAGCGACGCGCGGTGGCGAGGCCGATGCCGGATGCGCCGCCGGTGATGATCGCGACGCGGTCCTTCAGTCGTGCCGTCAGATCCATGCTGTTCCCTCTCAGTCCGTCGCGAAGAAGACGTTCTTGGTCTCGGTGAAGTGCTCTGCGGCGTCGGGGCCGAGCTCGCGCCCGAGGCCCGACGCCTTCATGCCGCCGAACGGCGTCCAGTAGCGCACCGACGAGTGCGAGTTGACCGACAGCACGCCGCTCTTCACGCCGCGCGAGACGCGCACGGCGCTGCCCAGGTTCTCGGTCCAGATCGAGCCGGCGAGCCCGTACGCCGTGTCGTTCGCGAGGCGGATCGCGTCGGCCTCGTCGTCGAACGGCAGCACCGCGACGACGGGTCCGAAGACCTCTTCCTGCGCGATGCGGTCGCGCGCGGTCGGCGAGCACCACCGTCGGCGCGAACCAGAACCCGTCTCCCTCGGGCGCCGAGCCGCGGAAGGCGACGTTCGCGCCGTCGAGGAACGCCCGCGACGGTGTCGCGATGGGATGCCGAGATCAGCGGCCCCATGTCGGTGCCCTCGACTGCGGGGTCGCCGACGCGCCACGCCTGCACGGCCGGCTCGAGCAGCTCGAGGAACCGGTCGTACACCGAGCGCTGGACGAGGATGCGGCTGCGCGCGCAGCAGTCCTGCCCGGCGTTGTCGAACACCGCGCCCGGCGCGGCGGCGGCCGCCTTCTCGAGGTCGGCGTCGTCGAAGACGATGTTCGCGCTCTTGCCGCCGAGCTCGAGGGTCACCGGCTTGAGCTCGCGCGCGCAGCCGGCCGCGACATCCGTGCCGACCGACGTCGAGCCGGTGAAGACGACCTTGCGCACGTCCGGGTGCGACACGAACCGCTGCCCGACGACGGAGCCCGACCCGGTGACCACCGTGAACAGTCCCTCGGGAAGCCCCGCCTCGAGCGCGAGCTCGCCGAGCCGGATCGCGGTCAGCGGCGTCAGCTCGGCGGGCTTGAGCACGACGGCGTTGCCGGCGGCGAGCGCCGGCGCGAAGCCCCACGATGCGATCGTCATCGGGAAGTTCCACGGCACGATGATGCCCACGACGCCGTACGGCTCGTGGAACGTGACATCGAGCCCGCCCGCCACCGGGATCTGCTGACCGCTGAGGCGCTCCGGCGCGCCGGCGTAGAAGTTCAGCACCTGGGCGACGTGCGACGCCTCCCACCGCGCCGATCCGATCGGGTGCCCCGAGTTCCGCACCTCGAGCTGGGCGAGCTCCTCGACGTGCGCCTCGACGACGCGGGCGAACGCGCGCAGCGCATCGGCACGGGCCACCGGCGGCAGCGACGCCCACGCACGCTGGGCGATCACGGCACGCGCGATCGCGGCATCCGTCTGCGCCACATCGGCGCGCGCGATCTCGCGGATCGGCTGCGCCGTCGCCGGGTTGATGAGGGTGAACGTCGACGTCATGCCAGCACTCCGTTCGACGGCGCGGGGCGTTTCGTCTCGCTCGGTTCCTCGCTCGCTCAACGACCGGGGGCTGGAGTCGCTCGCACGTCGGGCTCGCTCGTCCGCTCGCTCAACGACCGGGGGCTGGAGTCGCGCGCGGCCGCCGCTTCCGGTCGTTGAGCGTGCGCAGCGCGACGAAACGCGGATGCCTCGGCCACGAGCCCCGCGAAGAGCCGCCGGTCTTCGCGATTCTCCTCGGGGTGCCACTGCACGCCGAGGACGTACCCCTCGCCGTCGGACTCGAACGCCTGCACGAGCCCGTCGTCGGTGTGCGCGGTGGCGACGAGCCCGTCGCCGAGTCGGTCGATGCCCTGGTGGTGGTAGCTGTGCACGTCGAGCTCGCCGGGGCCGACGAGCTCCGCGAGGCGCGACCCCTCGTCGACGACGACCTCGTTCGTCGCGAACACGCCGCCGCCGACGCGGAACCGCTCGGTGCCGAGCGCCTCGGGCAGGTGCTGGTGCAGCGTGCCGCCGCGCGCGACGTTGACGAGCTGGAGCCCGCGGCAGATGGCGAGCACCGGCATGCCGTCGCTCCTCCGCCCCGCGGAACAGCGCGAGCTCCCACGCGTCGCGGTCGGGACGCGCCGGGTCGGTGAGCGGATGCCGCTGCGCACCGTACAGCGACGGGTCGACGTCGAGTCCGCCGGTGAGGATCAGCCCGTCGAGCCCGTCCAGCACCGCGGCGGCGGCGGCATCCGGCTCGGGCTGCGGCGGCAGCAGCACCGCGATGCCGCCCGACGCCGTCACCGAGTCGAAGTACTGCTGCGGCAGGAACGCGGCGCGGACGTCCCAGACCCCCTGCTTCGCCTGCTCGAGGTAGGTCGTCAGGCCGATGACCGGCCGACGCCCTTCGCACGCGCTCAGAGCCGCTTCGAAACCACGGACCCTCTCCCAATCGGTCACGGCCGCGTCGTAGGCCTCGACCTCGATGCGCGCCTGGTTCAGGTAGTGCTCGACCATGTCGTCGCCGAACGCCGCGCGGGCGATGGCCGACTCGTCGAAGAGCCGCGCGGCCTCGCGCAGGGTGGTCGGCAGGTGATCCACGCCGGAGGTGTACGCGTTGCCCTCGAGCCGGTCGGGCAGCGGCAGCTCGTGCTCGATGCCGTGCAGGCCGCCCGCGATGATCGCGGCGATCCCGAGATACGGGTTGACGTCGCCGCCGGGGACGCGGTTCTCGACCCGCAGCGACTGGCCACGGCCGATGACCCGCAGTGCGCACGTGCGGTTGTCGATCCCCCACGCGATGCCGGTCGGCGCGAACGAGCCCTTCGCGAACCGCTTGTACGAGTTGATGTTGGGCGCGAACAGCAGCGTGAACTCGCGGAGCGTGGCGAGGATGCCCGCGATCCAATGCTCCATGAGCGGGCTGAAGCCGTGGTCGCCGTCGCCCGCCATCACGGGCTCGCCGGATGCCGACCGCACCGACAGGTGGATGTGGCAGCTGTTCCCCTCGCGCTCGTTGAACTTCGCCATGAACGTCAGCGCCTTGCCGTGGTGCTCGGCGATGGCCTTCGCGCCGTTCTTGTAGATCGCGTGCTGGTCGGCGGTCTCGAGCACTTCGGCGTAGCGGAACGCGATCTCCTGCTGACCGAGGTTGCACTCGCCCTTGACGCCCTCGGTGTAGAGGCCCGCCCCGTCCATCGACAGCCGGATGTCGCGCAGCAGCGGCTCGAGGCGGCCCGAGGCGAGCAGGTCGTAGTCGACGTTGTAGTCGGTCGAGGGTGTGAGATCGCGGTAGCCCTTGGCCCAGGCATCCCGGTACGTGTCGTCGAAGACGATGAACTCGAGCTCGGTGCCCGAGAACGCGACGAGCCCCCGGTCGGCGAGACGGGCACGCTGGCGGTTCAGGATGTCGCGCGGCGACTGCACGACGGGCTCGCCGTTCTCCCACGTGAGGTCGGCCATGACCAGCGCGGAGCCGGGAAGCCAGGGGATGCGGCGGAGCGTGGCGACGTCGGGCCGCAGCATCATGTCGCCGTAGCCGGTCTCCCAGCTCGACATCGCGTAGCCGTCGACGGTGTTCATGTCGACGTCGACCGACAGCAGGTAGTTGCACGCCTCGGCGCCGTGCGGCAGCACCTCCTCCTGGAAGAGCCGTGCCGAGACGCGCTTGCCGACCAGACGCCCCTGCGCATCGGCGAAGGCGACGACGACGGTGTCGATGTCACCCGCGGCGATCCCGGCGTTCAACTGCTCGACGGTGAGGTTGCCCGGCATCCGCTCTCCTCCTCTGACGACGTGCGACTGTCGACGTGCGACGGACTCGTGAGCGCGGTCCCCCCGAACCGCGCTCACCCGCACACTCTAACCAAAATCTGTTTCAAAGGTAGACACAGCCCACCAATAGCGCCACAATCGGCGAAAAGCGCGTCCGCGCGACCCGAGCGCACCCCCCTTCGCGAATCCTTGGAGGACCGATGTCCCAAGCGAGCAGTGCACCGCAGCCGGAGCCCCCGGCATCCACCCCCGATCGTTCGTCGAAGGTCGCGGGAGCGACCTATACGCGGGCCGGTCAGGACTACTTCCAGAAGCGCACCCTGAAGCGCTCCGCCGGCGTCTGGGGCCTGTGGGGCCTCGCCGTCGCCGCCGTCATCTCGGGCGACTTCTCGGGATGGAACTTCGGCATCGGCTTCGCCGGCTTCGGCGGCATGCTGATCGCCTTCGCCATCCTCGTCGTCATGTACTACGGCATGATCTTCTCCATCGGCGAGATGGCCGCCGCCATGCCGCACACCGGCGGCGCGTACTCCTTCGCCCGCTCGGCGATGGGGCCGTGGGGCGGCCTGGTCACCGGCGCGGCGGAGACGATCGAGTATGTCGCGACGACGGCGGTGATCGTGTACTTCTCGGCGTCCTACGCCGACGCGATCACGAGCGAGCTGCTGAGCTTCTCGATGCCGACATGGGTGTGGTGGATCATCCTCTACGCCGCCTTCATCGCCCTGAACGCCGCCGGCGCGGCGATCTCGTTCAAATTCGCGATCGTCGTGTCGATCATCTCCATCGCCATCATCCTGGTGTTCTCGGTGATGGCGCTCTTCTCCGGCCAGTTCAGCTGGGACAAGCTCTTCGACATCGCACCCGATCCCGGCCAGAGCGCCTTCCTGCCGCACGGCGTGATCCCGATCCTGTTCGCCCTGCCGTACGCGATGTGGTTCTTCCTCGGCATCGAGGAGCTCCCGCTCGCGGCCGAGGAGTCGCACAACCCCGAGCGCGACATCCCGCGAGCCGGCTTCATCGCCCGCACGACGCTGATCGTCACCGGACTGCTCGTGCTGTTCCTGAACACCGGCGTCGTGGGCGCCGAGGCGACCGGCTCAGCGGGCGAGCCGCTGCTCGACGGCTTCCGCGCGATCGTCGGCGACGAGCTGGCGGCCGTGCTCGCGCTGTTCGCCCTCATCGGCCTGCTCGCCTCGCTCCAGGGCATCATGTTCGCCTACGGCCGCAACATGTACTCGCTGTCGCGGGCCGGGTACTACCCGAAGTTCCTGTCGCTGACCGGCAAGCGCGCGACGCCGTGGGTCGCGCTCGTGGTCGGCGCGGTGATCGGCTTCATCGCGCTGGTGCTCGTCGACTCGCTCGGCGGCACCGCCGGCGTGGCCGGCGCGATCGTGCTGAACATCGCCATCTGGGGAGCGGTGATCGCCTACGCGCTGCAGATGGCGTCGTACGTGATCCTGCGCCGCAAGTTCCCGAACGCGAACCGCCCCTACCGGAGCCCCTGGGGCATCCCGGGCGCCGTCATCGCGGGTGCGGTCTCGGTGCTGATCTTCTTCGGCTTCTTCATCAACGAGCCGGCCCGGCCGGCGATCGTCGCGATCGCCATCGTGTACGTCGTCATCCTCATCGGCTTCGCGGTCTACTTCCGGCACCGCCTGGTGCTCTCCCCCGAGGAGGAGTACGCGCTCTCGGGCGGCACGCACGGCGACCCGCAGGCGGAGGGGTACGACGCGATGGAGAACGAGGTCTTCGGCGACAAGTCCTAGAGGTTCGGCCAGACCCTCAGGTGGGGAAGGCGAGGCGGGGCGGACTGGGGGCCGCCCCGCCTCGTCGTGTGGCGAGGGTGCGGGAGACGGATGCCGCGGCCCGCGGTGGACGGATGCCGCAGCGGGCGCCGGATGCGCATGCTGCGGCGTGCGGCGAGCGCCGGTCGGAGAGCGCGGTTCGTCAGTAGAGCAGGAACTGCTTGGGCTCCGTGGAGCCGATGCCGCCGATCTCGACCGAGAGGTGGTACGACGAGCCGCCGCCCGGGGCGAGCGGGCGGTTGCCGTCCGCGCAGGTGCCGACGGCCGAGCGCGTGCGGTCCCACGTGAGGGGTGCGGCGCTCGACACCGTCTGGCCCGCGGCGATCATCACGACCATGTCGCTCGGCTCGCTCTGGCAGTCGGTCGACCGCCACCAGACGTCGTCGCCGCTGGTGACGGTGAACGACTGCGCGGTGGTGCCCACGTTGAGGGTGCAGTCGGCGCCGTTGTTGGTGAGCGTGATCGAGAACTGCGGCTTCTGGTCGCCCGCGTAGGTGTCGGCGCTGGTGACCGCCTCGACGCTGATCTCGCTGGCGACGCAGGGCAGCGCCGTCGGCGTGGCGCCGGGCGTGGGCGTCGCACCCTCGACCACCGCGCCCTCGACGGCGCCGGTGTCCGTTCCCCCCGCCGTCGCCTGCGACGACGGCACCGGGCAGGGAGTCGGCGGTGTCCTGCTGCTGCGACGGCGGCTTCTCGTCCTGCGTGTCCGTCGCGGCGACCGCCCACGGCTGCGCGATCAGCAGCCAGACGACCCCGGCGATCACCAGCAGCGCGATCAGCAGCAGCGCGAGACGCCGACGACGATAGACCGCCGGAGAGTGGCGACGTCGCGGAGTGGTGCCGGTCATGCTCACAGGCTAACCGCGGCGCCTGTGTTCTCCGTTCGGCGCGCCCCGCTTGCCGCGATGCCGCGCACCGGGAGTCGCGATTCCTGACGGGCCGGAGCGTCAGAGGCGCTTCATCATGCGGGTGTTGCCGAGGGTGTTGGGCTTCACGTGCGCCAGGTCGAGGAACTCCGCGATGCCCTCGTCGGGCGAGCGGATGAGCTGGGAGTAGACGTCGGGGTCGACCACCTGCTCGCCGATGGGCGCGAAGCCGCGCCGGGTGAAGAAGTCCACCTCGAACGTGAGGCAGAACAGGCGCGACAGTCCGAGCGTGCGCGCGTTCGTTCTCGAGCGCCTCGACGATCGCGCGTCCCACGCCGTGATGCAGCCAGCCGTCGGCCACGATCAATGTCCGGACTTCGCCGAGGTCCTCCCACATGACGTGCAGCGCCCCGCAGCCGATGAGCTCGCCCTCGGCATCCTCGGCGACCAGGAACTGCTGCGTCGCCTCGTACAGCACGACGAGATCCTTGCCGAGCAGGATGCGCCGCTGCACGAACGGCTCGAGCAGCGCCTGGATGCGGCGAACATCGCGCGTGCGCGCGGGCCTGACGGTGAACTCTGCCACCCGTCCAGCGTAGATGCCCGTCTCGGACGACCGGACGCGCCACACACGCCAGCGACCGAGGCGAAAGGTCATGAGCCGGGTGCAGGACGTTTCGTCTCGCGAGTCGGTCGCTCAGCGAGGAGCGCCAGCGACGAGACCAGGTGTCCTCGCTCGCTCAACGACCGGAGTAGCGGATGCGCGCGGCACAGGGCCGCGGCATCCGAACGACGAAGAGCGGATGCCGCGGCGCTGAGCCGCGGCATCCGGTCCCTGAGCTTGTCAAGGGTTACGCGTTGGCAGCGAGGTCCGGGGTGGCGGTGATCTCGCCGTTGTGCACGACGCCCACCGCGACCTTCTCGCCGCGCGGGCCGTGCTCGAAGGCGAACTCGCCGTTCTCGACGTCGACCTTCACGTGGTCGCCCGGGTCGAGCTCGCCGTGCAGGATCTTCTCCGACAGGCGGTCCTCGACCTCACGCTGCATGGCGCGACGCAGCGGGCGGGCGCCGAGTGCGGGGTCGAAGCCGATCTCGATCAGCTTGTCCTTCGCGGCATCCGACAGCTCGATCGTCATGTCGCGGTCGAGCAGACGCTCGCCGAGGCGCTTGGTGAACAGGCCCACGATCTGGCGCAGCTCGTCCTTGTCGAGCTGCGGGAAGACGATGATGTCGTCGACGCGGTTGAGGAACTCGGGCTTGAAGTTGCGCTTCAGCTCCTCGTTGACCTTGCCCTTCATCCGCTCGTACGTGGTGCCGGCTGTTGCCCTCGACCTGGAAGCCGACCGGGCCTCCGGCGATCGCCGACGAACCGAGGTTCGTCGTCATGATGATCACCGTGTTCTTGAAGTCGATCATGCGACCCTGACCGTCGGTCAGGCGACCCTCTTCGAGGATCTGCAGGAGCGAGTTGAAGATGTCGGGGTGGGCCTTCTCGATCTCGTCGAAGAGCACGACCGAGAACGGCTTGCGGCGCACCTTCTCGGTGAGCTGCCCGCCCTCTTCGAAGCCGACGAATCCGGGAGGGGCACCGAACAGGCGCGAGACGGTGTGCTTCTCACCGAACTCCGACATGTCGAGGGCGATCAGCGCGGCCTCGTCGTCGAAGAGGAACTCGGCGAGCGCCTTGGCGAGCTCGGTCTTTCCGACGCCCGTGGGGCCGGCGAAGATGAACGAGCCCGACGGGCGCTTCGGGTCCTTGAGGCCCGCGCGCTGGCGGCGGATGGTCTTCGACAGGGCGGCGATCGCCTCTTCCTGGCCGATGACGCGCTGGTGCAGCGCCTTCTCCATGAAGACGAGACGGCTCGACTCCTCCTCGGTCAGCTTGAAGACCGGGATGCCGGTGGCCTGGGCGAGCACCTCGGCGATCAGGCCCTCGTCGACGACCGCGTGGGTCGCGACGTCGCCCGAGCGCCACTGCTTCTCGAGGCGCAGGCGCTCGGCGAGGAGGGACTTCTCCTCGTCGCGCAGGCCGCGCGGCCTTCTCGAAGTCCTGGTCCTCGGAGGCGCGCTCCTTGTCTTCACGGACCTTGGCGATCTTGTCGTCGAACTCGCGCAGCTCGGGCGGGCTCGACAGGATCGACAGGCGCAGGCGTGCGCCGGCCTCGTCGATCAGGTCGATGGCCTTGTCGGGCAGGAAGCGGTCCGAGATGTAGCGGTCGGCGAGGTTCGCCGCCGCGACGATCGCGCCGTCCGTGATCTGCACCTTGTGGTGCGCCTCGTAGCGGTCGCGCAGCCCCTTGAGGATGTTGATCGCGTGGGGCAGGCTCGGCTCGGCGACCTGGATCGGCTGGAAGCGGCGCTCGAGCGCGGCATCCTTCTCGAAGTGCTTGCGGTACTCGTCCAGCGTGGTCGCGCCGATGGTCTGGAGCTCGCCACGGGCGAGGAGCGGCTTCAGGATCGACGCGGCGTCGATCGCGCCCTCGGCGGCACCCGCACCCACGAGGGTGTGGATCTCGTCGATGAAGACGATGATGTCGCCGCGCGTGCGGATCTCCTTGGTGACCTTCTTCAGGCGCTCCTCGAAGTCACCGCGGTAGCGGGAACCGGCGATGAGCGAGCCGAGGTCGAGCGAGTAGAGCTGCTTGTCCTTCAGCGTCTCGGGCACGTCGCCCTTCACGATCGCCTGGGCGAGGCCCTCGACGACCGCCGTCTTTCCGACGCCGGGCTCGCCGATGAGCACGGGGTTGTTCTTGGAGCGGCGCGACAGGATCTGCATGACGCGCTCGATCTCCTTCTCGCGCCCGATCACCGGGTCGAGCTTGTTGTCGCGCGCCGCCTGCGTGAGGTTGCGGCCGAACTGATCGAGCACCTGCGAACCTCCCTGGGTGGTGCCCTGAGTCTGCTCGCCCGCGCCGCTCGCGACGCCGGCGGGCTCCTTGCCCTGGTAGCCCGACAGCAGCTGGATGACCTGCTGGCGGACCTTGTTGAGGTCGGCGCCGAGCTTCACGAGAACCTGGGCGGCGACGCCCTCGCCCTCGCGGATGAGGCCGAGGAGGATGTGCTCGGTGCCGATGTAGTTGTGGCCGAGCTGCAGCGCTTCGCGCAGCGACAGCTCGAGCACCTTCTTGGCGCGCGGCGTGAAGGGGATGTGGCCGGTCGGCTGCTGCTGACCCTGGCCGATGATGTCCTGCACCTGCTCGCGCACGGCGTCGAGCGAGATGCCCAGGCTCTCGAGGGCCTTGGCGGCGACGCCCTCACCCTCGTGGATGAGACCGAGCAGGATGTGCTCGGTGCCGATGTAGTTGTGGTTCAGCATCTTCGCCTCTTCTTGGGCGAGGACGACGACACGACGGGCACGGTCCGTGAATCTCTCGAACATCATTCACTCCTCCAGGGCGATGCGGGTCTGCTGAGCCCACTGCGCCTTACATCGAGGGTAACGAGGCGGTCGGGATGCCGCACGGCCGTGTTCGCCGTGGGCATAGCGCGCCGCATTTCGGTCGGCGAGCGGGCGCGGAACGCCTGGGTGGGAACACCGCGGGATCGACGGATGCCTTGACCTGCGGCATCCGATGGGCATATCGTTCTTCGATAACAACGTTTATCGATATGGAGTGATGATTCCGATGTCCTCGACAGCACGCCCTCATGTCTCGCTCGGCGAAGGCATCAGCCTCGGCCTCATCGCGACGGGCGCGATCAGCGTCGCGGTGGCGGCCCTGGTGGCCGTCGTCCGCGGCGCCGTACGCGATCTTCGGAAGCGCACCGACGGTCCGAATGCTGGTGACCGGGGGCGATGTGCCCGATCTCGCCGGCGTTCCGGAGGTCTCGGCTGCCGCGTACGCATCGGCCGACGTGACGTTCACCGCGCTTCCCGGTGCGGTGGGCTGGATGCTCTGGCTGGAGCTGGCGTTGCCCGCACTCGCGACGATCGGCGTCTGCATCGTCGCCTGGTGGCTGGGCGTCTCGCTCATGCGGGTGCGGCCGTTCCGCCGTGCGATGTCGACGGCGATCGGCGCCGTGGCCATCCTCGTCATCGTCGGCGGAGTGCTCGGCCAGGTGCTCGGCGCCTTCGGCCGTGCGCTCCTGGTGGATGACCTCGCCGCGACCTCGCCCCAGGTGGTCGACGTCTTCGGGACCTTCATCATGGAGCTCGACCTCGCACCCGTCGGCTGGGGTTTCGCGCTGGCGCTCGTCGCCGGAGCATTCGCGATCGGGGCCCGCCTGCAGCGCGAGACGGAAGGGCTGGTGTGATGCGCGAGACGACGACCAAGGAGCGCAACGACATCCTCTCGACCCTCGTGGTCGCCGGCGTGGTCGCGGCGATCGTGGTGGTGACATCGGTGTTCCGGTGGTTCGAGACGTTCAGCGGCGAGGGCGTCTCGGTCGGCGTGCCGTTCGCCGGAGTGCCGGCCGACTTCGCACCGGCAGACGGCTTGCCCGAGACGACGGTGCGCGTGACGGAAGGCGACGTGATGGCCGACGGGCGTCAACGTGGTCTCCACGGTCTCGATCGGCGCGTCGATCATCGTGAGCGCCGTCGCGTGGCTCGTCGTGATCGCGCTCTTCGGAACCCTGGCGCTGCGGTTCCTCAGAGGGCGGTTCTTCGACCCGACCAATCCGCGCCTGCTCGACGCCGCCGGCTGGACGATGTTCGGCGGGGCGCTGGCGGTCTACTTCCTCGACACGTTCGGGCGCAACGGCGTCCTCGCCGCCGCGGGGCTCGGCGATTTCCAGCCGAATTCCTGGGCGATCACGGCGTCGTTCATCCCGATCTGGATCGCAGCGACGGTGCTCGGTCTGATCTCGCTCGCGTTCCGCCGCGGCATCCGTCTGCAGCGCGACACGGACGGGCTCGTATGAGTCCCGCCGAGGACGAGGGCCCTCGGGGGTGCACTGCCGGCTCGACGAGCTCCTGGCCGAGCGCGGCATGACCCTCACGCGTCTGTCGGAGCTCGTCGGCGTCTCGGTCGTGAACCTGTCGATCCTCAAGAACGACCGGGCGCGCGCCATCCGCTACTCGACGCTGTCGGCGATCTGCCGGGCCCTCGACTGCGAGATCGGCGACCTGCTGGTCCGCGCGGACGCGTAGCCGCGGCATCCGTCCCGGCGAGCGCGACAGTTTCTGGCGAGCGCCGCATCGCGCGACGGCGCGGTCGCCGGAAACCGCAGCGCTCGCTCGCGAAGCGACCGCGAGGGACGAGCTCCGTGCGTCAGTCGGTGCCGATGATCGGGATGCGCACGTTGTCGAACTCGGCGCCGGTGAGGATCGCGAAGGCCTCGGCGTCGTCGTCGAGGCCGTCGACCTGCACGATGGTGCCGCGCGGGGCCATGTCCATGGTGCAGGCCTGGTTGGCGGGCGGTGTCGCGAAGGTCACGGTCACCTCGTTGCCGGCGGCGGCGGCGCTCTCGACGGCGGGAACACACGTCGACGAGCCCCACGTCAGGATGACGAACTCGCCGTCCTCGCCGGTCCAGCCGGCGCTCGGCAGGTAGTCCGTCTCGGTGCCCGGGGTGAGACCGGGGACGCCGTCGAGGTCGGTGTCGCCGTGGATGTCCGTCGCCGGTCACGCGGATCTCGAGCTCCTGCGCCGGGTCGACGCCCTCCGGCAGGCCGACGACGGTCACGCGCGGGACGAGGTCCCTCGTGCAGGCGGTGTCGCCCGACGGCTCGACCAGCTCGACCGTGAGCACGCCGTTCTCGTACGTCGTTTCACCCGCGCTCGGGACGCACGTCGACGAGCCCTCCGTGACCAGGCCGATCATGCGGCCGCCGTCGAGCCAGGCGGCGTCGACCTCGATCTCGGTGCCCTGGCCCGAGGAGCCGGCCGACCCGGAGGGCGCCGGCGTTCCGCCGGAACCGGCGGGCGTGGCGCAGGCGGTCAGCAGGCCGGCGGCGAGGAGCGCGACGCCGGCAGCAAGGACGAGTGAACGGGAGCGGACGGGCATGCGAGGCCTCCTGAGGTTTCGCGGATGCTCATCCCCCGAGGCATCCGTCACCCCTATGGTGTCGCAATCGACGCCGAAATCTCAGTAACCGCGGTCACGCGGCGGTCACGATCCGCCGGGAGAATGCCTCACTGCAGTGCGGAGGTGAGCCGCGCCAGGTTGTCGAGCACCGTCGATCGCAGCGGCTGCTTCTCCCACTCCTCGAGGGTCAGCTCGCGGCTGAGCGAGCGATACCTGTCCTCCACGGACCGCATCTGGCGCACGAACTCCTCGCCGCGGACGAAGAGCGAGATCTCCATGTTGAGACCGAACGAGCGCATGTCCATGTTGCTCGAGCCGACGATGGCGACCTCGTCGTCGATGGTGAGGCTCTTCGTGTGCAGGATGAACGGCCTCTTGTACATCCAGATCTTCACGCCCGCGCGCAGCAGCGCCTCGTAGTAGCTGCGCTGCGCGTGGTAGACGATCGCCTGGTCGCCCTCCTCCGACACGAAGAGCTCGACATGGATGCCGCGCTGGCACGCCGTCGTGATGGCGAGCAGCAGCGCCTCGTCGGGCACGAAATACGGGCTGACCACGATGATCTTGCGCTGTGCGGCGTAGAGCAGCCCCGCGAACAGCTTGAGGTTGTTCTGGAACTCGAACCCGGGTCCGGACGGCACGATCTGGCAGTCGAGGTCACCCGGTCCGCTCGTCACGTCGAAGAGGTCGATCTGCTCGGTGAGCACCTCATCGGTCTCGCTGTACCAGTCGCTGAGGAACACGGCATTGACGGATGCCACGACCGGGCCCTCGATCCGCACCATCAGGTCGACCCAGTGCAGGCCGCGGCGGATGTTCTTGCGCAGGTTGTACGTGGAGTCGGTGACGTTCTGCGATCCGGTGAACGCGACGCGACCGTCGACGACGACGAGCTTGCGGTGGTTTCGCAGATCCGGGCGCTGGTACTTCCCGCGCAGCGGCTGCACCGGCAGCATCAGATGCCACTGCGCTCCCATGTCGCTGAGCCGCTTGAGGGTGCGCTTGTAGAACGGCTTGCCGCGGTTCGCCCAGTGATCGAGGAGGACCCGCACCGTCACACCGCGCGCCGCCGTCTCTTCGAGCGCGCGGAAGAAGTTGTCGGTCGCGGCATCCGCCTGGAGGATGTAGAACTCGACGTGCACGAAGCGCTCCGCCTGCCGGATCGCGTCCGCCATCGCGTCCAGGCTCTCCTGGTAGTCGGGGATGAGGTGGGCGGCGTTGTCGCCCGCGAGGGGCATGGCGCCGAGGTTGCGGTTCAGCGTGACCAGCGAGGTGAACCACTGCGGCGCGTGCGGACGCAGCGTGCCGAAGTCGAGCGACGCGCTGGTGTCGTGGATGTAGTCGTTGATGCGCTCCTGCTTGCGCCGGCGCTTGCGGGGCAGCCGCGGGTTGCCGATCAGGAGGAACAGGAACACGCCGACGATCGGGATGAAGTAGATCGCGAGCAGCCACGCCATCGCCGCGGTCGGCCGGCGGTTGCGCGGGACGATGATGATCGCCGCCACCCTGATCACGATGTCGACGATGAAGACGAGCACCACCCACCACGTCGCATCGAACGTGATGGTGATCATCGAGCGGTGCCTCTCGACAGGGTCGGGCGGAGCGGACGGGCGGACCGGACCGGCGGGCCGGACGGTGTCCTCACACTATCGGGGCCGACCGACGCCGCCCCGCACGCGGGGATCTCGCCACGGCGGGCGATCGCGGCGAGGGCGCCGCGGCGCGGCTGCCGGCGTAGCGCGCGGCGGGCTCAGCTGTCGGCAGAGGCGGAGCCGGAGGCGACGGGCGGCAGTCCGCGCTTGGCGCGCTCCTCCGCCTCGATCTTCGCGTACACGCGCCGTTCGGTGCGGTCCGAGCGGATGATGCTGCGCAGCACGAAGAAGAAGATCAGCGACACGAGGACGGTCGGCAGGAGCGTCCACAGCACCGCGACCCAGTAATCCATGTCTCCAGGATACGCCGTGCGGGTATCGGCTCCTCCCCAGGTGGGTTCTGCGCCGGGACGCGCTCTTGTTCACCGCTGCCGGCTCCTCCCATGGTTCTGCGACCGGACGCCTTGTCCACCGTGCCGGCTCCTCCCCAGATGCGCCTCGGCGGCCGGTTCGCGCGGGCCTCCTCAGTGCAGCCGCATTCGCCCGCCCGCGCGGCAGCGCCGCCCGCGAGGCTCATCGTTCATGACCCCCACCGTCGTGAAAGCCGCGGATGCCGCGCAGTTCCTGTCCATCGTCCCCCGCATGCTGGGCTACCACCCGACCCGCAGCCTCGTCGTGATCCCGTTCCACGGCGGGCGCAGCCTCGGAGCGATGCGGTTCGACCTGCCCGAGGGCGACGCCGAGTCCGTCGACCGCATCGCCGCGACCGTGACCGGCATGGCCTGCCGGCTGCCCGAGGCCGATGCCGTCGCCGCGATCGCGTACACCGACGCGCGGTTCGACGAGGACGGACGGATGCCGCATCTCGAGCTCTTCGCCGCCTTCGAGCGCCGCGCCCACGCGTGCGGCCTGCGGGTCACCGATGTGCTGTGCGTCGCCGCCGACGCGTGGGGATCGTTCCTCGACCGCGACTGCCCCGCCGAGGGCAGACCGCTCGCCGAGCTCGCGTGGACGGGAGCGGGCGGACGTGCCCGCTCCCGACGGCGACCAGGCGACGGGCGCCGAACTGCCCGCGTGCTCCGCGGAGGAGCGCGCGAGCGTCGCGAAGAGCGATGGGCGCTCTGAGTGAGGCCGTCGCGGTGCTGTGCGGGCCGGACGGGCATGGCGCCACCGCCGGAAGCTCGGGTCGAGCGGCGCGCGTTCCTCGCCCATCGACATCCGAGGACGTTGTCCGCACCGTCACGAGCCACCTGCCGTCACGAGCCGCGGCCTCGCGCTTCCGCGGCGTCAGCTGACGAACGGGACGCCTTCGGGCTGCCGATCGATCGACCGGCAAGCGGCGCGACGGCCGGCGCCGAGCCGCGCACGCGCATGAGCGACCTGGGCCCCGTGCCGGCGCCGGTGTCGGGGGTCGTGGAGGAGGAGGCATCCGTCACCGACACATCGCTCGCGGATCGACCCGCGCGCGCTCGCGGCCGTCTGCGGGCTCGATGACCTGCCGCGGTTCTTCGAAGACGCCCTGGCGCGCCCGCTCGAGGACGCGGACGTGTACGACACCGCCGCCCTGGTGTGGTGCCTGGCTCGTCCGGCGCTGCGGGACGTCGCGCTGGTGCAGTGGAGCGGCAACCTCGCGCAGGGCGACGAGGCGTTCGACGCACAGCTGCGCTGGGAGGCCGGCGAGGAGTACCCGGCGCGACCTCGCGATGCGCATGTGGGGCGAGGGCGATCCGCCGCAGATCTCTCGACTCGAGGCGGCGCTCGCGCTGGCGCGGCGCGCCGCCGCGGTCGCGCCACGGACGTCGCAGCCGGGCGCCCTCGCGATGTGCGCGTGGCTGTCGTGGGCGCTCGGACGCTCGACCCACGCCGCCGCGTACGCCGAGCGTGCCTGCGAGATCGAGCCCGAGCACGGGCTGTCGCAGATCGTGCTGTCGTTCGTGAGCGCCGGGCACCTGCCCGACTGGGCGTTCCGCCGCGCGGGCGCTGCGGTGACATGCGGCGGGGCGGGCGGGTCGCAGGCGCGCCGCACTCCGGCGCCGGACGCGCCGGAGCCTCCCCGGATCGACGACCGGGGGAGGCTCCGACACGGGCCTGCGGCCCGTCAGCACGAGGTCAGAGGCGCGGGTCCTCCCGAACCTTCACGGCATTCAGGATCGGCTCGCGCTCACTGATCTCGCCGGTGAACTCGATCGTCAGATCGCCTCCGGCGTGCTCGACGGTGACCTCCTGCACGTCCGCCGTCAGCGCCCCTACGGTGGCCTGGACATCGTGGTCGTGGAGCACGGGGTTCCCGTTCACCAGGACGTCGAACGCCCGCACACCGGCCTTGACCTTGTCGATCTCGGCGAAGTCGAGGCCGATCCGGTACGTCCCGGCGGGTACGTCCTTGAACACGTAGCTGAACGTCTTGCCGGTCCGCTGGGTGCGGAACAGGTCGTCGTCCTCCGTGCCGCCGATGTCGGCCTTGGTGGAGCGGTCGGTTCCACCGACGTACCCCCACGGCTCCGAGCCCAACGCGCGGTCGGGCGACCAGACGAAGCCGTCGGCGCCGACGAACCCGGACCCGCCGGCATCCACGCCCTGCCAGTAGGCGGAGGTCGCCAGCCGGACCGGCTGGAGCTGGGCCCCGTCCTTGCCGGCGTTGGACGCGACGAGCACATCCCCGACGAGGATGCCGGGCTCGATGCCGGCGTTGTCGACCTTCGCGGTGACCGTGGTGGACTCGCCGACCCCGAGCTCGACCGTGCCGTCCGCGGCCTGCGCCCGTGAGGGTCAGCCACGGCAGGTCGGCGGCCTCGTGCCCGCCGTCGTCGGTGCGCCGCTGCTCACTCAGCTCCACCTGGAGCGGGGCGGAGCCCGTGTTCGTGACGGTGACGTCGGCCGTCGCCGTCTGGCCCTGGCCCAGCAGCCAATCGAGTTCGCCTCGGGTGACCGTCGCGATGCCGGTGGTCAGTGCGGTGTCGACCACCTCGGCCTGGTCCTTCGCGGCGATGGTCACCGGGTGGCTGGCCGTGACGTAGTTCGGCGCCCAGACCTCCACGGTGTTCTCGCCGACCAGCGCCTGGGCCTTCCACCTGCCCAGCTCGTCGGCCGTGATGACCCGATCGCCGGCGGGACCGCGCAGCGTGATGATCGCACCCGCGATCGGCTTGCCGTCGTTCTTGTCGGTGACCGTTCCCTCGATCGTGCCCGACGCCGGGAGCGTGTACTCGAGCCCCAGCCCGGCCGTCAGCACCGGCTGATTGAAGGAGTACTGGCTCGCGGGGTTGCGCGTCAGGCTCTCCAGGCCGACCGTCGCCGACGACCCGTGGGTGAGGGGGTTGTCACCGCCGACGCCGTCGCCGTACCCGATCTGGATGCGGCCGTCCGCGATCAGGGTGACGGAGAAGCTCACCCTGGCCGTCCGGTCGCTGTAGAAGGTGGCGTTGCGCCACTCGATGACCTCCGCGGCCGCCCCGTCCACCTCGGTCATGCCGAAGTAGATGCCCGCCTGGTCGTCGACGATCAAGTCGTCCCACAGCGGGTAGATGGCGTCGACCGGGCTCCGCGAGGGCAGCGCCGTGTTGCTCGCCTGGCTGCTCGACCGGTCGAAGACCAGCGACCCGTTCGTCGTCACGCACACGCCGTCCCAGGCCGTGTCGTAGAACGGGAACAGGAAGCTGGAGTCGAACCACAGGACGCCGCAGAGGTCGTCGCCCTGCCACTCGGAGTCCGTGGTGCCCTGCCGGTAGAGCCCGTCGGTCACCTCCATCGAGTACGCAGCGACCTGCCGGCGCCACGGGCACGGGGCCCGGTTCCGGCTGCTCGGGCTGCGGCTCCGGCTCGGCCTCGGCATGCGCGTGGGTCGAGCGTGACGCGCAGCGCCGCGATGCTCGGGGCCCGCAGGCCCTTCGCACCCCGCAGCTCGACGGTCAGCGGGCCGCCCTCGTGCTGCACGACGGCGGTGTGCCAGTCGGCGGCGTCCGGACCCACGGCGGAGGCGGCGTCGTAGGCGTACTGCGTCAGCGCGTCGTCGACGAGGACGTCGAAGACCCGCTTGCCCGGCTCCACCTTGTCGGTCTCCGCGAACCCGAGGTCGATGTTGTAGGTGCCCTTCGGCGCGTCGGGGAACGTGTAGACGAGGTCGCTGTCCGGCGTGGTGCGCTGGGACTGGAACAGAGCGTCGTCCTCGGTGCCCGCGATCGGGGCGCGCGTGGAGGTCACCTTGTCCTTGCCCTGGTAGCCCCACGTGCCTTCGCCGGCCGCCTGGTCGGCCGACCAGGTGAAGCCGGTGGCATCGGTGAACGACGGCCCGCCGGCATCGACCGCCGACCTGGTACGTGGTGGTCGTGAGCGTCACCGGGACGTAGGTCTTCGACTGCCGCCCGGAGTCGGACCGCACGATGACGTTCGCCGCCAGAGTGCCGGGGTCGACGTCCTTCGAGGAGATCGAGACCTTGACCGTGGTCGACTCTCCCGGGGCGAGGGTGCCGCCGTTGGAGGAGAGCGACAGCCAGGGCAGGTCGGTGATCAGGTCGTCCTCGACGTCGACGAGCAGGACCTCGTCGGTCAGCTGGTCCACCGCCCACAGCGCGCCGGTCGAGTCGGTCTCGAGGCCGCCGCCCGCGCCCCGCTTCATCCCCGGGAACCACCACGCGTTGACGAGCGAGCAGTCGTCGGGGTCGACCTGCAGCAGGCGGGTGGGCCGGTTCGAGGTCAGGTCGGTGTACCAGATGGTGTCCGACGCCTGGTTGTAGGCCAGGCCCATGATCTCCGGCAGCGGCGGGGCGCAGAACGACAGCAGTGCGCCCGCGTCGTCGTGGGACGTGCCCGCGACCGTCCCGATCATGCCGTTGCTCCGGCCGCCGACGTAGAACACGTCCTCCTCGGGGTTGTAGGCGAGCCCGGTCAGCTGCAGCGTGGACCAGTCGCCCTTGATCTGCCGGGTCTCCTCGCCCGTCTCCCGGTCGAAGCAGTGGATGAAGCTGGCAGGGCTGTCCTCCATCTGGCACATGTCGCCGGTCTCGGTGTCGAGCGCCATGTCGAACGCCCGGTACGTCGGGGTTCCACGACGCGTCGAAGACCTTGCCCGTGGACCTGCCCGTCACCGTGTAGGCGGTGTTGGTCCGCTTGTCGTAGTCGTGGACCCACACGTCTCCGTCGTACCCGAGACCCGAGGGCTCTTTCTCCTCGATGGTGCCCGGGATCTCGATGCGGGTGATGACCTCGCCACCGGCCGTCGCGCCGACCTTGAGGGCCGCATCCGCCTCCGCGGCGGCGGATGCCTCCACCTCGCCGTCGACGTTCGACGGCGTCATGTCGCTCGCGCCGGCCGTCCACGCGGTGAGGTCGATCGTGCTGTCCGCCCCGGTCCCGGTGCGCGTCGTGGCGCCCGCGGCGTCGAGCTCGGGATGGCGTTCGGCCTCGGCCAGGTCGTACGTGAGCGGTGCGGAACCGGTGTTGGTCAGCGTCAGCGAGCCGACGCCGTTCTGGTCTGTGCCCATCAGGACGTCCAGACCGTCGGCCTTCAGGTCGGCGACGCCGGTGGTCAGGCGCGCGTCGATCTTCGCCTTCGCATAGAGCTCGTCGAGGGTGAAGTCGTACGACCCGGTCACGTAGTTCGGCGCCTCGACCGTCATCGTGTAGTCGGCGACGGGAAGCTGGCGGTGCACGACGCCCGTCCCGCCGGTCGTGACGCGCTCGACGAGTCCGTCCTCATCGGTGAACGACACCGTGGCGCCGGACACCGGCAGCCCGTCGTTCTTGTCGACGACGGTGGCATCGAGGTAGCCCCAGTCGGGCAGATCGTAGGTGACGATCATCCCGTCCTCGAGCACCGGCGCGTTGTCGGAGAACCGGATGCCGTCCACGCCGGCCCAGCCCTGGATGCCCGTGATGGCGCGGGCGCCGGCCGTCACCGGGTCGTCGGTGCCGATGCCGTCGCCGTACCCGAAGACGATCTTGCCCGAGCGGGTGAACGTGGCCGAGAAGTCGACCGGCTCCGTGTACTCCGACCGGATCGGGTAGGCCCAGATCCTGGCGTCGCGGTACTCGACGACGAACGCGTCCTCGCCGTCGAGCTTCGTCGCCGCCGTGAACACGCCGCCACCCGGAGCGAACTCGACCGGGGTCTCGGCGGAGAACGGGAAGGCGCCGGCACCGCCGTAGCCCGGTCCCGTGGAACCGTCGGGAGAGATGACGCCGCGCAGGCCGATGCCGAGCGTGTCGTGGCTCCCGTTGTAGAGCGCGATCGGGAACGGCAGCTTCACCGTCGCCCAGACGAACGCTGCCGCGAAGGCGACCGGGTCGGTGCCGCGCAGGTGCTCCCCCTCGGAGACGGCGCAGCTGTAGCCGCCGCCGTCGACGATGAGCCCGACCGGGATCTCCAGCCGCTCGTTCTCAGCGCCGACCGTCAGCGGGACGGACGTGGGCGAGAAGCAGGCGTTCGGCGTGACGGCGATGCCGTACTGGCCCTCGGGCACGTCGGCGATCGTGAACGCGCCGTCGGCGTCCGTGCGGACGGGATCCAGCGGCGTGCCTCTGACCGAGACGTCGGCGTTCGGGACGGCGTCGCCGTCCCCGTCGACCACCGTGCCGCGGATGTCGTGCCGCGGGGCGGCCGTGAGCGGGAGGTCGACGGAGGACTCCTCGCCGAGGGCGATCGAGACTTCGGCGGTCGCGGAGAGGTAGCCGAAGACGCTTCGTGCTCAGCCGGTAGTCGCCGACGGGCAGGTTCACCGAGAACCGGCCGGCCTCGTCGGTCCCGACGGAGCGGGTGAACGGTCCGCTGATCGTCACCTCGGCGCCGACGACCGGCTCGCCGTTCGCGGTGACCACTCCGGTCAGCGTGCCGCCCTGACGGGGCGCGAGCTCGAGCAGGCGGGGCAGGTCCAGCCGACCCTCGCCGTACATGTTGTTGAAGTCGGCGGTGCCGCCGCACGACGTGTTGTCGACGTCGACGGCCGACTCGCCGAGCAGGCGACGGGTCTCCTCGACCTGCCCGATGAGCGTCGGGTCGTAGCTCCACAGGTCCGCGATGGCGCCGGCGACATGCGGTGCCGCCATCGAGGTGCCGGACATCTCGGCGTACTGGTTGCCGGGGTAGGACGAGCGGACGCCCACGCCCGGGCGCCGAGATCTCGGGCTTGATCTGTCCGTTCTCGCCCTCGCCCTTGCGCGAGAACGGCGCCCAGGTTGCCGCTCACGTCGTAGGCGCCGACGGAGTAGGCGCCCGGCGCCGCGCCCGGCGAGGAGACGGTGTCACAGGCCGCGTACGGCGAGGTGTTGCCCGACGACCAGACGCTGAAGATGCCGGCAGCCGTCCAGGCCTCGTCGATGGCATTGAAGAAGGTGTGGAAGTCGTGCTCGGTGTCCTGGCCCCACGAGTTGTTGATGACGTGAGGGCGCTTCGAGGGATCCGGGTTGTTGCCCTGCAGATCTGTCGGAGCCAGCAGCCACCAGCCGGACGCCAGCAGCGACTCGGCCCCGGATCTGCTGCAGCAGCCGTCGGTCGCGATCCAGTTCGCGCCCGGGGCGACGCCGACGTGATTGATGCCGTCGTCGCCGACCATCGTGCCCATGGTGTGCGTGCCGTGGCCGTTGTCGTCGCACGGCGCGTCCGAGCAGGTGGTCCGGGTGGCCATCCAGTTGTAGTCGTGGTCGAACGTGCCGTCCGGCTTCGCGCCGCGGTACTTCGACACCAGCGCCGCGTGGTCGAACTGGACGCCCGAGTCGAGGTTGGCCACCGTGATGCCGGCGCCGGTGGCGCCCATCGCCCAGGCCTCGGGGGCACGGATGGCGTCCACGCCCCACGCGTTGACGCCCGCGTCGCCTGCGGCCGCGGCGTCGGGGCGGAGGGCCCCGTCAGCCGGCGTCTCCTCCTCCACGGGTTCGACGAGCGCGACCTGCGGCGTCGCGTGGATCTCGGCGACCTGTCCCACCGAGGCGACGTCGAGCGCGAGGTCCTGCGTGCCGCCCTTGACGAGCACGGCGTTGACGAGCGGGTAGGACGTGTACTTCACGCCCGCTGCCTCGAGCTCGGCTGGCAACGGCCGCCTCGGAAGCCTTGGCCGACTTCTCGAGCGCGTCGTAGACGAACTGGCCGCGCTCGTCCCAGTCGGTGATCTCCTTCGCGGGCGCCAGGTCGGCGTTGGCGTTGAACGTGATCCAGAAGTCGGCGACCGGCTCCTCGTCGAAGCGGTCCTTCAGGTCGCTCGCGATCTTGGCGTCGGGCGGAACAGCATCCGGCTCGGCGGCGGCCGCCGGTAGCGGCGCACCCATGGTCAGGCCGGCCATGACGGCCAGCGACGTGGCGAGGGCGGTGAGTCTCATGGGTGGGGCCTCCGGTCTACAGGGGTTGGTAAGGATCGTGGCTGTGGCGCGAACGGTCGGCGGCGCCGTCGGGATCGACGGAGCCGTCGGTGGTGCGGGCTCCACCCTGCGGGGGCAGCGCGGGCTCGGTGCTCGAGTCGTCACTCGCGGCGGCCTCGTGGCGCGCGGCTGACTCCGGGACGTGGGACATGCAGGTCATGTTTCGGCACACGAGCCTGCACGTCGCTATCCGGCGAATACGTCAATCTTTACGAGAGCGTCGTGCCCAGAGTCGTCGTCCTCGAGCATTCCGGCCTCTGTCACCTTGACCGCGAGGGCGGTGCGGGACGTCACCTCGACCTTGCGCATGGCCGACCTCAGCTGCTGGTCCACCGTGGCCGGCGACTTGGCGAGGATCTCGCTGATCTGCCGGTTCGTCCTGCCGGCGACCACCAGCCGGACCACCTCCAGCTCGCGGGGCGAGAGGCTGGTCGCCATACCCCTTCCGGCCGCCGCGCCACAGCCGGGGGACTTCCGCGCCGTGCTCGCGGAGCCGCTGGGCGATCCGGTCGGCATCCCCGCGGGCGCCGAGCCGGAACAGCTCCTCGTACTGAGCGGACAGCAGCTGCCGCCCCTCGGCCGACCCGGCCCGCGGCCAGGAGCGCAACGGCCTGGCGCTCGCGTGCACGCAGGGCGTCGTACGGCCGCGGCAGCGCATCCCACGCCTGCGCCGCCCGGGCGTACGCGGAGGCGGCCCTGGCCGTGGTCGTCGCCCGCGGCAGCCACGTGCGCGCGGCACAGCGCCGAGCGCGGCCCGAGGGGCCGGGGCGGTGTGGCCACGCAGCCCGCGCGCGAACTCCTCGGTGAGCGCTCTCGCGGCCCTGGCCTCGCCCGCCGCGAACAGCGCCTCGACCCGCACGGGCGCGACGTCGGTCGCCCACAGCCAGATGCCCCTTCGCCCGGATGGTGCGAAGCGGCGCGTCCGTGATCTGCAGCGCCCGCGCGGTGTCGCCGTCCGCCCGCCACAGTCGGGCCAGCTCAGCGGCGGGCTCCATCGCGTCGTCGGCGGCGCCGAGCCGCGTCGCCTCATCGAGGACGAACCGGAACTGCTCCTCCGCCTCCCGGCGGCGTCCGGCCGCGGCGGCCAGCCGGGCGGTCAGCCGGACGCCGGCCAGGTGGATCGCCGGCCGGTCCGCGTTGGCCTCGGCGAGCGCGGCGCTGCGGTCCGCCAGACCCTCCCACCGTCCGCGGAACCAGTCCAGGTTGGCGAGTTCGAGCTGGACGTTGAAGCGCAGCCGCGACGATTCCTCGGCGTCGGCGAGCCTCAGCGCGACGGCGAGGTGCCGCTCCGCGTCGGCGTACCGGCCCCACATCACCGCGCCCGTCCCGATGTTGGTGTGGATGCGGGCGACGTCGAGCCGCTCGGGGGCGGTCGCGCCGTCGAACGGCAGCTCCGGCGACGACGTCCCAGGCCTCGTCGTCGCCGAGCATGAGGAACGCGGCCGCACGGTTGCCCGTCAGGTTCAGTCGGACCGCGGGCGACTCGATACCGGCGGCGAGGTCGGCGGCGCGACGCAGCCAGCGTCGATGGGTCGAGGCCGGCCACGGCGACCCGTAGGCCCAGCCCAGGTACGTCATGGCCTTGGCCGCCTCGGCGGGGTCGTGGCCGAGGTCCGCCACCGCCCGCTCGAGCTCCACGCGCGCGGCCGCCGCCTCTCCACCGGTGATCAGGAGCCGGCCCAGCGGGTTGCGGACCTCGGCCTGCTCGCGGGCGGACAGCCCGGGCCCGTCGAGCACCGTGCGCAGGCCGCGCACGACGCGGTGATAGACCTCGTCGACCGGCTCTCGGCGCCCCAAGGCGGCGAGCCCCGTGGTGCGCGCGATTCGCGCCCGGTCGGCCGGCGGGAGCGCCGTCTCGCGTCAGGAGGTCGACGAGCAGGACGACGGCGGTGGTGTTGTCCCCCGAGGCCATCGCCTGCGCTGCCGCCCGCTCGGCGTACCGCGCCCAGGGCTCGGTCTCGCCGGCCTCGCGGAAGTGGTGGGCCAGGCGCGCGACGGGCTGCGGATCGACGGACTCCAACGCCTCGCCGGCTCTGCGGTGCAGGAGAGCCCGATCGGTGCGCGCGACGGCCTCGTAGACCGCCGTCGCGACCAGGACATGCCGGAACCGCCACCGGCCGCGGTCGTCGCCGGACAGGATCCTGGCGTCGGCCGCCTCCGCGATGCCGGCGCGGGCCTCCTCGGGCGTGAGGCCGGCGGTCGCGGCGATCGCGGCCTCGGACGACCACTCGGCCAGGACCGCCGCGGCTCGCAGCGTCTGCTGCGCGGCGGGCGACAGGCGATCCACCCGCTCTCGGGTGGAGTCGCGGACCGTGGGCGGCACCTGGAGCTCGCGTGAGCGCCAGGCGGACCCACTGCCCGTCGCGGAAGACGATGTCCGCGCGATCGCACATGAGCCGGACGGACTCCTCGATCGCCAGGGGGACGCCCCCGGTCCGCTCGTGCAGGAAGGTGCGGAACTCGTCGGAGACCGGCTCCCCGCCCAGCATCGACGACACCAGCGACGCCGTGTCGTCGGGCGCCACCGACGCGAGGGCGATCCTCGACCCGGTGACCCCGACGGGCAGGCGGGACGTCAGCCGCAGCAGCAGCGACCCGGCGTCCACCTCCTCCGGGCGGTAGGAGATCACCAGGCTCGGTCCGTCCGCGCGCTGCCGGGAGGTGAGGAACAGGAGGAACTCCAGCGTCACCTCGTCGGCCCAGTGCGCGTCCTCCAGGACGAGGACGTCCACGCCCAGCGCCCTGAGCAGCTCGTCGAGCGCGCGGAACAGGCGATGCCGCGCGGCCTTCGCGTCGTCGAGGGGTTCGAGGGCGGGCGGCAGGTCGCCGGACCACTCCGGGAACAGCGGCCGCAGCGCGCCCGCGAGGTCGGTGAGCCGCAGCCCCGCCACGAGTCGGTCGATCCCCCGGAACGCGTCGACGATCGGGCCCAAGGTCAGCGACTCCCGCAGCGGCGGGCACACCGACACCAGCGCGGTGAGCGTCGGGTCCCCGGCGAGCCACTCCTGCAGCAGCCGGCTCTTCCCGATCCCCGCCTCACCCTCCACCAGCACGATCGCGGGCGGCCGGGAGACGGCGTCGCGGAGCGCGGCCAACTCGCGGATCGCGACCGACGAAGTGCGGCGTGGAGATCACGGGAGAGGGCGCGTCCGAGCGGTTGACCATGCGAGATGTTCTCACCTGGCGCCCTCGGGCGTCGAGGCGGACCGTCGCGGGAGTACACCGCGCACGCGGCTGGAGGTCGCGGCGCGTCCCGCTACTTGACGAGCGGGAAGAGGATCGTCTCGCGGATGCCGAGACCGGTGATCGCCATCAGCAGACGGTCGATGCCCATGCCCATGCCGCCGGTCGGCGGCATGCCGTGCTCGAGCGCCCGCAGGAACTCGTTGTCGATGCGCATCGCCTCGAGGTCGCCGCGCGCCGCGAGCTTGGCCTGCTCCTCGAAGCGCTCGCGCTGGATCACGGGGTCGACGAGCTCGGAGTAGCCGGTCGCGAGCTCGAAGCCGCGGGTGTAGAGATCCCACTTCTCGACCACGCCCGGGATCGAGCGGTGCTCGCGCACCAGCGGGCTGGTGTCGAGCGGGAAGTCCATGACGAACGTCGGGCGGGTGAGGCCGGGCTTGACGAAGTGCTCCCACAGCTCCTCGACCAGCTTGCCGTGCGTGGCGTGAGGCGGGATGTCGACGCCCACCTCGTTCGCGAACGCGACGAGCTCGGCGAGCGGGGTCTCGGGCGTGACCTCGCGACCGGACGCCTCCGAGAGCGAGCCGTACATCGGGAGGCGCTCCCATTCGCCGCCGAGGTCGTACTCCGTGCCGTCCGCCCAGGTCACCGTGGTGGATCCGGCGACCGCGACGGCCGCGTTCTGGATCAGCTCCTGCGTCAGGTCGGCGATGCCGTTGTAGTCGGAGTACGCCTGGTAGGCCTCGATCATGACGAACTCGGGGCTGTGGGTCGAGTCGGCGCCTTCGTTGCGGAAGTTGCGGTTGATCTCGAAGACCCGGTCGATGCCGCCCACGACGGCCCGCTTGAGGAACAGCTCCGGCGCGATGCGCAGGTAGAGGTCGGTGTCGAAGGCGTTCGAGTTGGTGATGAAGGGACGCGCCGACGCGCCGCCGTGCTGCACCTGCAGCATCGGGGTCTCCACCTCGAGGAACCCGTGGTTCGCGAAGGTCTGCCGCACGCTGGCGTTCGCCTTGGCGCGGGCGACGACGGTCTCGCGCGCACGATCGCGCACGATGAGATCGAGGAAGCGGCTGCGGACGCGGTTCTCCTCGCTGAGCTCGTTGTGCAGGTTCGGCAGCGGCAGGATGGCCTTCGAGGCGATGCGCCAGTCCGAGACCATGATCGACAGCTCGCCGCGACGGCTCGAGATGACCTCGCCGCTGACGAACACGTGGTCGCCGAGGTCGACGAGCTCCTTCCACGCCTGCAGCGACTCGTCGCCGACCGCAGCGAGCGACACCATCGCCTGGATGCGGCTGCCGTCACCCGCCTGGAGCGTCGCGAAGCAGAGCTTGCCGCCGTTGCGGCTCAGGACGACCCGACCGGCGACGGCGGCGGTGACGCCGGTCTCGGCTCCCGCCTCCAGGTCGGCGAACCGCTCCCGCAGCGCCGGGATCGTGTCGGTGATCGGCAGGCTGACGGGGTAGGCCCCGCCCGCGGCATCCGTCCGCTCCGCGATCAGCCGCTCGCGCTTGGCCAGACGCACGGCCTTCTGCTCGAAGATCTCCTCTTCGGTGGGCTCGGCGGTCTCGGCGGGCGAGGTCGTGTCGGTCACGGGGTGTGCTCCTCGGTGGGGTGTTCTCCGCAGAACGCGGACCCCCCAGTGTATCGGCGGGGACCTCCGGCCTTTCTGAGCAGCCCATTCAGAACAGTGGATGCCGCGGCCCGCGTTTCGGCCCGCGCCGGCGTCGACACCGGTCAGGGGAGGTCGATCGGCTCCCCCAGAGGTGCCCAGCGGACGCGCTCGCGCACCGCGCCGGGTGCGGCATCCAGCACACGGGCCGCCGCCTCCTCCTGCTGGGAGAAATGGCTCCAGCCCTCGACGTGCACGGGCACCGCCGTGACAGGTTCGGCCAGCCCGATCAGCTCGACGGCGTCGTCGGCATCCATCGTGTACGCCAGCGGCCCGGTGAGCGGGAACTTCACCGCGCCGATGTGCACGAGGGCGACATCGGGGTGCATGCCGGCGGCGACGCGACGCAGCGCGCCGTACATGACGGTGTCACCGGTCATCCAGAGCACAGGGTGCGCACCGCCCACGCGCGCCAGCGTGAAGCCGATGACCGGCCCGACGATCGGGCGCGTGAGCGGAGCGCCATGCCGGCAGGGCGTCGCCGTGATCACGAGGTCGGGTTTGCCCTCGGCGGTGAGGGTGATGGCGTCGCCGGCGCGCAGACCCCGCGCGTCGCGGTGCGCGCCAGACGCCGACAGCCCTTTGGCGCCCGCCATCGTCGTCAGCACCGTGCGCGCGACGCCGAGGCCCGCGCGGCCCGCATCGTCGAGGTTGTCGGCGTGGTGGTGGTGACTCAGCAGCACGATGTCGACCTCGCCGATGTCGGCGAGGTCCACCGCGGGCCCCGTCGTCTTGCGGGACGACGTTCCCGCCCCGAAGGAGTAGGTGCGGCCCGGTGGATCGAAGGTGGGGTCGGTGAGGATCCGCCACCCCTCCCACTCGACGAGGGCCGTCGGACCGCCGATCCGTGTGATGCGCATGTCGTCTCCTGGGCCCGGTGCCTGTGCTCAGCCGAGGTAGATCTCGGCGTTGTCGATGAGTCGGTGGCCCGCCACCGTCGCGGCGATGAGCGCGAGCGCGGGCCCGCTGGTGCCCTCGTCGACCGGGAGGAACGTCGCCGGATCGACGACGCTCAGATACTCGAGGCGGATGCGGGGCTCCCCCATGAGGGTCGACTGCGCCGCGGCGATGCAGGCGTCGATGCCGCGGTCGGCGTTGGCGGCTGCGGCATCGAGAGCCGCCGGGAGGAGCGCGGCGGCGGCGAGGTCGCGGTCCTCGAGCATCCCGACGCGGGTCGACACCGGAAGGCCGTCGTCGCCGCGGACGGTCTCGACCGTGGCGACCTCGACGTCGAAGAACAGGTCGCGGATCATCCGGCGCACCAGGAAGACGCGCTGCCGATCCCGCTCGCCGTAGACGGCGACATCGGGCCGGACGAGGTGGAACAGCTTGGCCTCGACGGTGAGGAGCCCGTCGAAGTAGTAGGGGCGGAAGCGTCCCTCGTACCGCAGGCCCAGATCGCCGGCGGTGACCTTCGTCGTCGCGGAGCCGTCGGGGAGCAGCTCGTCCGCCTCGGGCGCGAAGACGACCTCGACACCGAGCGACGCGAGCAGTCGGGCGTCCTCCTCGGGAGTGCGCGGATAGGCGGCGAAATCCGCCGGCGATGCGAACCGCAGCGGGTTGACGAACACCGACACGACGACGATGTCGGCGACCTCGCGCGCCCGGTGGACCAGGTCGATGTGTCCGTCGTGGAGGGAGCCGATCGTCGAGATGAGGGCGACGCGGGACCCCGGTGCGGCGGCGCGGACCTCGGCGAGCCGAGCACGCAGCTCGTCGATGGTGCTGATCATCCTTGGATCGTAGCGGGAGGCTCGCCACCCGCCGGACCAGAGCCGGCCTCGGTGAGCGCGTGGTCGAGCGTGGTGTGCGCCAGTGCGGAGAGGAACGACCCCGGATACGGCACGCCCGCCTCCGCGAGGAGGGCGGCCGCCTGGTGCACGATGGAGCGCGAGAAGACCCGCGCCGTCGCGATCGCCTCGCCGTAGGCCGCGCGCGCCGACTCCTCGACGACCACCGGTTCGCAGCCCAGCTCCACGGCGAGGGCCTGCGCGATCGGCAGCACCGGCCCGGGCGCCGTGACGGCCGCGTACGCGCTGGCCAGCGCGCGCAGATCCATCGACGTTCCGCTGAACTCGATCGCGGGATGCACGGCGAGCGGGATGGCGCCCTTCGCGACGGCAGGAGAGAGGATGCCGGCGCCCCACGCCGGATCCGTGTGCAGGACGAGCTGCCCCGGCTGCCACGCACCGACCTCGGCCAGACCTCGCACGAGTCCCTCGAGCTGGTCGTGGGGCACGGCGACGATCACCAGCTCGCTGCGCCGGGCGACCTCGGTCGCGTCCAGCACGGGCACCCCCGGAAGGATCGCCTCGACCCGCTCCGGGTCGGAGCCCTGCGTGATCCCGACGAGCGCGTGCCCGGCACCGGCCGAGCGCGGCACCCAGCACCGGTCCGACGCGACCCGCGCCGATGATCCCGACTCCGAGCCGTCCGTCGCGGGTCATCCGCGGTCCTCCTCGCCGGGCGTCCTCTCGGAGGCCTCGGCGCGTTTCGTCTCGCTCGCCGGCGCTCGCTCGCTCAACGACCGGAATCAGAGGTTCGGTCGTTGAGCGAGCGAAGCGAGACGAAACGTCGCCAGCCTCGTCCGCTGCGGTGGATCCGGCGGGTGCGGCATCCGTCTCGTCCTCTGCCCACCGATGCGTGCGGTCGGCGAGCGCTTCGCGCACCGAACCGCGCGCGACGTCGTCGAACAGCGCGAGCGCGTGGTCCCGGTCGACGGCCGCCAGGAACGGCGACACCGGACCGGTGACGACATGGGCGCGCACGTTCGTCACGCCCGACGCACGGTCGAGGGGGCCCTGGTACAGGCCGATGCTCTGCAGGCGCGCGAGCGGCAGGATGACGAGCTTGCGCCACACGACGCCGCGTCGCATCAGCAGCGCATCGGCGGTGAGGCGGAAGCCGTTGCGCCGGTACGACAGCGGGCGGATCCACCAGGCGCGCTTCGGCGTGTTCGTGAAGGTGTCGCCCTCGCCCGGTCCGAACATGCCCTCCTGCACGACGAGCGCCCGCTCCGTCGTCGGAGAGCGAGGGCTGCAGCAGCCGCAGCACGCGTTCGACGTCGGCGGCGGTTCCCACCGGCAGGGCCGTGGTGAACTGATCCGTGCTGCCGTCGGCGGCGCTGCGCCCGGTGAGGCGGTTGATGCGCACCGTCCACCAGCCGGCGGGGCGCCACAGGATCGGCTGCGTCACCTCGACGGCGTGCACGCGGCCCGGGGGCACGATCTCGGTGATGGTGGTGAAGAGGCCGAACGTGATCCGCACGCCGTCGGGCGTCGGCGCGATCGCGTACCGCAGCGACCGCACGATCGAGCGCAGCCAGTAGGCGCCGAAGCCGATGATCGCGGGAACGAAGCCGAACAGCAGCCACGTGACGCCCTGGCTCACACCGATCACGATCGCGATGATCGCGAAGATCAGGCCCAGCGTCCCCATGCTGACGATGTGGGATGCCACGAGCCGGCCGAGCGGGATGTTCACGACCGACTCCAGCTCGGCGACCGGCGCCTCGGGCCCCTCGATCAGTGCCGGTGATCTCGCGCCCCACCGTCTGGCTGAGCATCGCGGCCCTGCCGACGGGCCTGACCGCGGCCGGTCCCGCGGTCATCGCGAGACGACGCCCGGATGCGAGGCGCAGGATGTCGGCCCGCACCGCCTCGGCGTTCGCGGTGGAGAGGTACTCGAGCTTGACGTTCGCATCGGCTCCGGCGCCGACGACCTCCAGCTTCGCCATGCCCAGCAGTCGCGCGATCATCGGCCGGGTGAGGTTGACACCCTGCACGCGGTCGAGCGGTGCGCGACGCTGCGTGCGGAACAGGATGCCGCTGCGCACCTCGACGTCGTCATCGGTGATGCGGAAGGTGTGGAAGCGCCACGACGTGTAGAACACCGCGACGAGCACGATGAGCGCCGCGAGGACGGCGAGCCCCGCCAGCACGTAGAGGTTGTTCGCGACGATGAAGTCGATGGGGTCGCCGCCCGACGCCCTCCCACTCGCCGACCTCCTCCTCGATGTCGGGCGCGAGCCACGGCAGGAAGATGAAGACGAGGCGATCGCGCAGGTTCGCGAGCACGATGCCGATGACGACGATCAGGAACAGCCCGCCGCGCAGGAGGGGCGTGAGCGGATGCAGGCGATGCCACTCGCCGTCGCTGAGCGGCGACCGCACCAGCTGCGGCGGCGGTGCGCCGGGGGCGGGGCGTCGGGCGCGCCTGCGGCGGCCGGGGTCGCGTCCGGGACCGGTCGCACCGCGGGCGCGCGGCGCCTCCCCGGGCTCGGGCACCCGGTTCACGGGCTCGGGGGTGGACGTCATAGACCCGTGCGCCGGCTCTCGGCGACTCCGACGAGGTGGTCGCGGAGCGTCTCGGCGGTGGACTGCTCGAGCCCGGGGATGACGACGCCGGTCGCCGCGGCCGCGGTGACGAACTTCAGCTGGGCGATGCCGAAGCCCCGGTCCAGCGGGCCGTGGGTGATGTCGATCAGCTGCATGCGGCCGTACGGCACCGCCACGAAACGCTGCCAGAGGATGCCGCGCCGGAAGACCAGATCGTCGTCGCGCAGCTGGTAGCCGATCGAGCGAGCCTGGCGCGGCAGGATGACGAGGGTCCACGCGAGGATCACGGTGAGGATGCCGCCGGGGATCCACGCCCACAGCTGATGCATGAGCAGGGCGAGCACCAGCGTCGCCGCGACGACGAGCGACGAGGAACGAGCCGGTGGAGATCAGCTGCACCGTCACGTACTTCGGCGAGATCTGGTGCCACACGCCGCCCTGCAGCACCAGGCGGTTCTCGGAGCGCGGCTCGACGATCCGCTCGAACGTGCTCCCGCCCTCAGTGGTCGTGGAGGCGGGGCTCGAGTCCGGGGTCGTCGCCTCCGGGCTGTTCGTCATCGTCGTCCTTCCGGATGGTGCACAGGTGCTCCGCGACCAGGCCCGCGGCGACCAGCAGGGCGCCGCTCACGGTCGTCGCGATGACCGCTCCCAACGAGCCTAGCGAGGGCGTGACGGGCCGGGTCGCGAGGAAGACCCACAGCCCCGCTCCCACCCCGCCGATCGCCGCGCCGACGATGCTCGAGGCCTTCGCCAGCATCGCGATGCGCACGGCGCGGAACGGGTCGACCTTCGACGTCGAGGTGCCGCGCGTGGCGCGTCGGATCGGGATGGCGAGCGCGATCACGAGGGCGCCCAGCAGCACGAGGAGGATCGGCAGCGTCACGGCGGGCGTGAACGTCGGGCGTCCCGCAGACGTCAGCAGCTGGTCGACGAGGAAGCCTGCGGCGACCCCGAGGATCGCCGAGATCGCGAGAACACCGGCACCGGTGCGCTTCATCGGCGTCCGCCCTCCCGCAGTCGGCGGAGAACCGCGTCGACACGACCCTCGCCCGGAAGCACGGCATCCGGATCCACCGCCAGCCACGGCCCGAGCACGAAGTCGCGCTCGGCGGCGCGCGGGTGCGGCAGCAGCAGCCGGGGGTCGTCGCTGACGACATCGCCGTACGCGATGAGATCCAGGTCGAGCGTCCGATCCTCCCAGCCGGGCTCGCCGGCGGAGCGCGCGGCGGAGCGCATCCGGCCGTGCCGCTGCTCGATGGCGTGGAGGTAGCCCAGCAGCACCGACGGCGCGAGGCGCGTGGTGAGGATCGCCACGGCGTTCAGATATGCCGGGGCCTCGGCATCCGGTCCCTCCGGCTTCATGGCGACCGACTCGATCGGCTCCGACACGCGCACGGCGTCGACCAGCGGCACGCGCGCGAGGTCCTTGACCGCGGCCGCCATCGTCGCGCTGCGGTCGCCGAGGTTCGCACCCAGGGCGACGACGGCCTCGACCGGTCCGCGCGGGTGACGCTCGACATCGCCGTCGAAACCCTGTGCCAGGCGCCGGTTCACGATCCCTCCGTCCGGAACGGCTCTTCGCGTCGGGCACGACGGATCGTCACCGACACGTCGGCGAACGGCACCGTGATGGGCGCCTGCGGCTTGTGGACCGTGACCGCGACCATCTTGACGCCGTCGCGCGCGAGGAGGTCGTCGGCGATCCGGGCCGCGACGCCCTCGATGAGATTCAGCGGCTCGCGGCCGACCAGTTCGACGATGCGCTCGGCCACCTCTCCGTAGTGGACGGTGTCGGCGACGTCGTCGGATGCCGCAGCCGGCGCGGTGCTGACATACAGGGTCGCGTCGACGACGAACTCCTGGCCCTCGCGGCGCTCTTCCGCGAACACGCCGTGGTGCCCGAAGGCGCGCACCCCGGTCAGTGTGATCTCGTCGATGAAGTCCATCAGCCCTCCCGGCTGCCCGATCGGTCGTCCTGTCGCGCGCCTGTCCAGCGCTCGGCCACGGCGAGAGCATCCCGCGTGGCGGCGACATCGTGGACGCGCACCGCCCACACCCCCGCCTGCGCGGCGAGCACGCTCGTCACGGCGGTCGCCAGGTCGCGGCGAGCCTCGGATGGTCCGGTGCCGTCGACGGGATCGCCGGCGAGCGCGTCGGCGAGGAAGCGCTTGCGGCTCGTGCCGATCAGCACCCGCGGACCCATCGCGACGAAGCGGTCGCAGCCCGCGCAGCGTCTGCCAGTTCTGCTCGCCGCGCTTGCCGAAACCGATGCCCGGGTCGACGATCACCCGGTCGGGTGCGATCCCTGCCACCGCGGCGGCGTCGACGCGAGCGGCGAGCTCTGCGGCGATCTCGGTCACGACGTCGTCGTAGACGGCGCGCGCGTACATGTCGGCGGAGTGGCCCCGCCAGTGCTGCAGGACCACGTCCGACATCCGTCGACGCGACAGCCGACAGCATCTCGGGGTCGGCCATGCCGCCCGACACGTCGTTCACGATGCGGGCCCCGGCCGTCACGGCGGCCAGAGCCGTCGACGCGTTCATCGTGTCGATGCTCACGACGACGCCGGCGTCGACGAGGGCGCGGACGACGGGAAGCACGCGGTCCTGCTCCACGCGCGGATCCACGCGCTCCGCACCGGGCCTCGTCGACTCGCCGCCGACATCGAGGATGTCGGCTCCCTGCGCGTGCAGCGCCAAGCCATGGGCGACGGCGGCGTCGGCATCCGCGTGCCGTCCGCCGTCGCTGAACGAGTCGGGCGTCACGTTCACGACGCCCATGATGAGCGTCATGCGCGCATCCCCGAGGGGCGCGCGGCCCCGAGCAGCGCGACCAGCTCGGCACGCGCCGCGGGCTCGGCCAGCTCGCCGCGCGCGGCGATCGTCACGGTCGAGGCATCCGGCTGGCGCCCGCCGCGCATCGTCACGCACTCGTGCGTCGCCTCGAGCACCACCAGCACGCCCCGCGCGTCGAGGGACGCGGCGATCACATCGGCGATCTGCTCGCCGAGGCGCTCCTGCACCTGCGGACGCGAGGACAGGATCTCGACGACCTTCGGCAGCGCGCCGAGGCCCACGACCTGCTCGCCGGGGAGGTAGGCGAGGTGCGCATGGCCGCGGAACGGCAGCAGATGATGCTCGCACACCGAGCGGAACAGGATGTCGCGGAGCATCACTGCACCGGACGGGAGTGTGTCGGGGGCCGGGCCCCGCGACACCGAGATGGTGCGCGCGAGCGGGGCCGCGGCATCCTCTCCCACCCCCGCGAAGAACTCGCCGTAGGCGTCGGCAACACGCTCGGGCGTCTGCCTCAAGCCGGGACGATCGGGGTCCTCGCCGATCGCCTCCAGCAGCTCGCGCACGAGCGCGGCGATGCGCTCACGGTCTACGGCCACGGGCCGAGCCTACGCGGTCGCGGGTCGCGCCTGTCCGGACGGACGACGCTTGGGCGCCTTCTCGGCGGCCGGCTGCTCGGCCTCGACGCTCGCGGCGAGCCCTGCCTCGTCGCGGCGCTTCGGCACGTCGATCGGGGGCAGGGCCGACGGCGGCCGCTGCTCGCTCGACAGCCACTGCGGGCGCGGGGGCAGGCGCTTGACGTCCTTGAAGATCTCGGCGAGCTCCAGGTGGTCGAGCGTCTCCTTCTCGAGGAGCTCGAGGGCGAGCTTGTCGAGCACGTCGCGGTTCGCGTTGATGACCTCGTAGGCCTCGTTGTGCGCCTGCTCGATGAGATCGCGCACCTGCGTGTCGACGCGCTCGGCGATCCGCTCCGAGAACTCGCGGCCGTGACCCATGTCGCGGCCCATGAAGACCTCGCCCGACGACTGCCCGAGCTTCACCGGGCCGATGTCGCCGGTCATGCCGTACTCGGTGACCATCTTGCGGGCGATGCTCGTCGCCTTCTCGATGTCGTTCGATGCGCCCGTGGTCGGGTCGTGGAACACGATCTCTTCGGCGACGCGGCCGCCCATCGCATAGGTGAGCTGATCCTGCAGCTCGTTGCGGGTGACCGAGTACTTGTCGTCGAGCGGCAGCACCATCGTGTAGCCGAGGGCCTTGCCGCGAGGGAGGATCGTGACCTTCGTGACCGGGTCGGTGTGGTTCATCGCCGCCGCCGCGAGCGCGTGACCGCCCTCGTGGTACGCGGTGATGAGCTTCTCCTTGTCCTTCATCACGCGGGTGCGCCGCTGCGGACCGGCGATCACGCGGTCGATGGCCTCATCGAGTGCGCGGTTGTCGATCAGCTGCGCGTTCGAGCGCGCGGTGAGAAGGGCGGCCTCGTTCAGCACGTTGGCGAGGTCTGCACCGGTGAAACCGGGCGTCTTGCGGGCCACGACCTCGAGGTCGACGCCGTCGGCGAGCGGCTTGCCACGGCCGTGCACCTCGAGGATCTTGGCGCGACCGCGGAAGTCGGGCGCGTCGACGCCGATCTGACGGTCGAAGCGGCCCGGGCGCAGCAGCGCCGGGTCGAGGATGTCGGGGCGGTTGGTGGCCGCGATCACGATGACGTTGACCTTGGGATCGAAGCCGTCCATCTCGACGAGCATCTGGTTGAGCGTCTGCTCGCGCTCGTCGTGACCGCCGCCCATGCCGGCGCCGCGATGGCGGCCGACCGCGTCGATCTCGTCGATGAAGATGATGGCCGGCGAGTTGTCCTTGGCGGTGTTGAACAGGTCGCGCACGCGGCTCGCGCCGACGCCGACGAACATCTCGACGAAGTCCGAGCCCGAGATCGAGTAGAACGGCACGCCCGCCTCGCCGGCGACGGCACGCGCGAGCAGCGTCTTGCCCGTTCCGGGAGGGCCGTACAGCAGCACGCCCTTGGGGATGCGCGCTCCCACGGCCTGGAACTTCGACGGGTCCTTCAGGAAGTCCTTGATCTCTTCGAGCTCTTCGATCGCCTCGTCGGAGCCCGCGACGTCCTGGAAGGTCACCTGCGGCATCTCCTTCGTCACGAGCTTCGCCCGCGACTTGCCGAACTGCATGACCTTGCTGCCGCCGCCCTGAGCGCTGGACATCAGGAACCAGAACAGCAGACCCAGCAGCAGGATCGGCAGGAGGAGCGAGAGGAACCCGTCGAACCAGGTCGCGCGCGGCACCGCGTCGTTGAAGCCGTCCTTCGGGTCGGCCTCGTTGACCGCGTCGACGACCTCGGCGGCACGCGCGGTGACGTAGTAGAACTGCACGTCGGTCGCGCCGTCGTACTCCTTGGAGAGCTTCATGTCGACACGCTGATCGCCGTCGGTGTTGACGACCTCGGTGACCGTCTCACCGGAGAGCAGCTCGAGACCCTCCTGCGTGGAGATCTGCTTCGCACCGTTCAGGCTCGAGATGAGCGAGAACCCCACGATGAGGAAGACCCCGATCAGCAGGACGTAGAAGAGCGGGTTGCGGGTGATCTTCTTGAAGTCCATGGCGCGGGCGAGAGCCCGACCCCTTTCGTCGACGTGCCGTCGGGGACAGGAATGCGCCCGTCGACGGTTGAATCAGGGTATCGCGCGCTTCCTAGGCGTCGACTGTGCATTCGCCCCGGGCGTAATCGCCGGCGACTACGAGTAGACGTGCGGGGCGAGGACGGCGACGTCGCGGAGGTTGCGGTACTTCTCGGCGTAGTCGAGGCCGTAGCCGACGACGAACTCGGTGGGGATGTCGAAGCCGACGTACTTGCAGCGCACCTCGACCTTGGCCGCCTCTGGCTTGCGCAGCAGCGCGAAGACCTCGACGGATGCCGCGCCACGGGCCGCGAAGTTCTCCAGCAGCCAGCTGAGGGTCAGGCCCGAGTCGATGATGTCCTCGACGATGAGCACGTGCTTGCCGAGGATGTCGGTGTCGAGGTCCTTGCGGATCTGCACGACGCCGCTGGACTTGGTGCCGGCGCCGTAGGACGAGACGGCCATCCAGTCCATCGTGATGTGCTTCTTCAGCGCGCGGGAGAAGTCGGCCATCACCATGACCGCGCCTTTGAGCACCCCGACGAGCAGGAGATCCTCGTCGGCGTAGTCCGCGTCGACCTGCGCCGCGATCTCGTCGAGCTTGGCTCGGATCTCCTCCTCTGTGACGAGGACTTCGTTGATGTCGCTGGAGACGTCGGCCGCGCGCATGGGGACGAGTCTACGTGCCGGAGGCGTCGGCGCCGCGGACGGTCTGCGGGCTGACCACGAGCACCTCGACGACTTCGGCCATCTCCGGCCGCGTCTGCACCCACGTCACCTCGATGTACCACTCGCCGCCGTCGAGGTCCTTGCGGTACCCGTCGGTGATGCGGGCGCCGTCCTCGGTCTCGCGGACCTTCGACTCACGCCAGCCGTCGGCGGTGAGCCCGGCGGCGATCGCCGCGGCCGCGTCGGCCGAGGCATCCGTCTCCGCCGCGAGGTTGAGGCTCTCGCGGGCCTGCCACCAGGCGGGGTCGGATGCCGACGCCGCCCCCTCGGTCGGGGCGTATCTCGGCTCGGACTCGGAGAAGCCGGATTCGGGATCGAGGTCTGCCGGAATCAGCGCCACCGTCTCGCTGAGGAGGCGGTCCGCTTCGGTCTGGTATTCGTCGAGCCGGCTTTCGGGCGTCATGCTGCATCCTCCCAGGGCGAGCGCGAAGAGGGCGACGGCGACGGCGGCGAGGAGTCGGCGCACGGCTCAGTCGACCTCCGTGTAGACGGGTTCGTAGTCGTCGCGGTCGATGCCGTCGATCACGATCGGCTGCCCGCCCGCGACGATGATCTCGTTCTCGGCGTACACCTCGGCCTGCCCGCCGGTGATGACCGCGACCATGTTCTCGAACGCCGTCGATCCCGGTGTGTACAGCGAGCTGTGGCTGTCGATCGCCGCCGGCATCCCGTTGCCGGGGACGTTGTAGTCCTCGATGTCGTCACTGTCGGCGTGCGTGGCGTCGATCACGCCCGTCTCGAGGCGCGTGACCCCGTCGGCGGTGAGCGTCGACTGCCCGTGGAGGGCGTGCAGGTCGCCCTCGCTGCCCTGGATGAGCCCGACGACCATGTCGTTGCGGCTCATCATCGCGTAGTGGGGCACGTCTGAAGTATGCGGGAAGTCGTCCACTCCCGAGACGCCGTCGCCCATGCCCGCTGCGGCGACGTAGAGCACCCGGTCGGCGCGCAGCCCCGCCGCTTCGGCGAGCCCGACGGCCGCTCCCCCGTAGCTGTGGCCGAGCACGGTCAGCGTCGCGCCGGCGGGGACCGCGATGCCGGCGGCGAAGTCGCGCAGCCGCGGCGCGAGGTCGTGCGAGTACGACGTGCTCATCGCCTCGGGGATGGACTGCGGGAACGCCCCGCCCGCCCACTGGAACACCGCGGTGCCGGGGCCGGCGGCCGCCTGCAGGTCGGCGGCGCGGTCGTCGCCGAAGTCGGTGATGTTGGATCCGGTGCCGGGCACCGAGATGGCCACCGAACGCACCCACGACGGGATGTCGCCTGTCACCGGGTCGAGGGGCCCGTGATACGTCGCGATGGCCTGGTGCGCCGGGTCGAAGACCACCACCCGGGCGCCGGTCTCGGTGCGCACCCGCCCGGTCTCGTCGACGATCTGGATCTCCTGCGTCAGCAGACCCCGGTAGTAGTCGATCAGGCGCTGCTGCTCGGCGATGAGGTCGTCGTACACCTGCTCGACCGCGCCTTGGCCGTGGTACGAGCGGTCCGCCGCGGCGTCGCGCAGCCGTTCCAGCCGTTCGATCTCCTCCTCGCGGGCCGCGATCTCATCCTCGATGTTGAGGCGGTTCGCGGCGACGCGGTCACCGATGGGGATGCCGTCGAGATTGCCGATGACGTGCGGCGCCGCGGCGATCAGCGCGTCCTTCTCCGCCCGGTCCAGGCTGTCCCAGACCTGCCTGATGAGCTCGGGGTCCCCGAGCGCGGCGATCTGCTCGGCTGTGACGGCGTCCGTGTCGCCGGCCCACAGCGCCGTCGCCGCGACGAAGCCTCCGGCGCCTACGACACCGTCGTGGGTGATCGCCGCGATGAGCGGGATGCCGGCCAGCCGAGCGGCCGTGTCGTGGTCGAGCTGGTCGCGTTCGTCGCGCAGCGCGTTGTACGCGTCACGCGAGCCGCGGTAGTCGTCGATCGCCCCCTGCCAGCGGTCGAGGAGCGAAGGGTCGTCGAGATAAAGCCACGACGGGAGCACCTCGTCCCATTCCAGCGTCCAGCCCACGACGAACTCCGACGCGGCGTTGAGCGCGATGGAACGCCGGGTCTGGATCGCCGCGTAATCGGACTCGGCCTCGTCCCGCGCCGACGCGGCGCGGCGCTGCAGATCGGCCAGCGCGTCGGCGTACTCGTCGAGCACCCCGGCCGCCTCATCGGCGGCGTCCGCGACGTCGGTGAAACGGCCGGCGACCACGGTGATGCGCGGGCGCAGCGCGTCCACGCTCACGGCCGTGACGGCGGTGAGCGCGCGCAGCGCGCTGTGCGCGTGGGTGCTGCGGTCGCGCTCGGCACCGGCCCGCGCGCGGAAGAACGCGCCGAGATCGCGGATCCCGTCGACACTGCCCTCTCCGGGGTCGGCCGCCAGGCCCGGCAGCGTCATCCGGAGGCCCCGGCCAGCTGGGCGTCGAGTGCGCGCAGCTCGGTGTGGACGGCGCCGACGTCCACCGACAGGTCGTGGCCGACACCGGCGAGCGCGCTCATCGCCTGACGGACGATGGCGTCGACATCGCCGAGGGCCGACTCCACGACCGGCGACCCGAGGACGCCGAAGGCGGGACAGTACCCCTCGGCCGGGGCGTCGCCCGCCTTCTGCAGGCTCAGGACCGCCTCGGCGAAATCCGAGTCGGCGAACTCGACGTCTGCCATGATCGCCCACCCTATCCGGGCGCGGGCAGGGGCACGGAGGGGACAATTCCCCATGCTCACACCCGGGGTCACGCGCCGGCGCGCCCGAGCCCGCGCCCGCCTGCAGGTCAGGGCGCGGTGAACTCGATGCGGCCGCCGACGCGGCGGGCGCGGCATCCGGGAAGGTCGATCGGTCCCTGGCCCGACCAGTCGGTGACGAGGCGCGCCACCTCGATCGTCTGCGACCGCGTGAGGCTCTGGTGGAACTCGCTGGCCACCACGTGCCGGATGATGCGGTTCCGCAGCGCGGCAGGGTTGGCGGCGAGAGCGGCGACCGACACCGAGATGCCGGCTTCGGCGTGCTCGACGATGTCTTCGATCGTCTCGTCGATCATCTCGTCGAAAGCGTCGGCGTCTTCGCGCAGCTGCGCGGCCGTGCGGGCGAGCGCCTCGGCGATGCCCGGCCCGAGCTCGGCCTCGAGCACGGGCAGCACCGTCTCGCGCACGCGCACCCGCGCGAAGCGGGGGTCGGCGTTCTGCGGGTCGTCCCACGGATCGAGGCCCTCGGCCGCGCACGCGGCCCGCGTCGTCGTTCGTCGCACGTCCAGGAGCGGGCGCAGCAGCGCGATGCCGTCGAGATCGGATGCCTCGGCCATGCCCTGCAGGCTGGCGGCGCCCGACGCCGCGCGCGAGGCCCAACAGCACCGTCTCGGCCTGGTCGTCGAGCGTGTGGCCGAGAAGGATCGCCACCGCGTCCGCCTCGCGAGCGGCGTCGCGCAGTGCGCGGTAGCGCGCGTCGCGTGCCGCCGCCTCGGGGCCGCCGGCGGACGCCGACCTCGACGCGGACCACGCGGGCCTCGAGCCCGAGGGCCTCGGCCTTCGCCGCCGCGGCGGCTGCGGCATCCGTCGATCCGTCCTGCAGTCCGTGGTCGACGGTGACCGCTGCGGCGCGCAGGCCGAGCTTCGGCGCCTCGAACGCGGTCGCCGCCGCGAGGGCGAGCGAATCGGCCCCGCCCGACAGCGCCACGATCACCGTCGCTCCGGGCGGGAGCGCCGTCAGCGCACGGCGTACGGCGAGCCGCACTTCGGCGACGGCGGGGGCCAGTCCGGGTCGGCGCTCATCCACCCGCCCACCGTACCGGCGCGGCGCCGCGGACCGATGTGCAGAACTCCTCAGATCCGCGCGGGCAGGCACGCGGATCTGCCGGATTCGGGCTCGCGCCGCCGGATCAGAGGAGTTCCGACCGCCTCGTGACCCCCGGCACCGCCGGACTAGGCTTGTCGCGGCATCCCACCGTCTTTCCGAAGGAGCACCACTATGGGCGCGTACGACGCCGTCATCGAGATCCCGCGCGGCAGCCGCGTGAAGTACGAGGTCGACCACGGCACCGGCCGCGTCTTCCTCGACCGCATCCTCTACACCGCGTTCGGGTACCCGACCAACTACGGGTTCTTCGAGAACACGCTCGGCGAGGACGGCGACCCGCTCGACGTGCTGGTGCTGCTCGACTTCGACCTCGCCCCCGGTGTGCTCGCGAGCGTCCGCCCCGTCGGCGTGCTCAAGATGAGCGACGAGGCCGGCGGCGACGACAAGGTGGTCGCGGTGCTCGGCAAGGACCCGCGCTGGGCGCACATCCAGGACGTGAACGACATCCCCGAGTTCACGCGCAAGGAGATCGAGCACTTCTTCGAGCACTACAAGGACCTCGAGCCCAACAAGTGGGTCAAGGTCGACGAGTGGGCGAGCGCGGCCGAGGCCGAGCGCCTGGTCGGCGAGGCCTTCGACCGCTTCAAGGAGCACGAGGGCGAGACCCGCACCCAGGGTGAGGGCGTCGCCCCGAACACGCTCTGACACAGCGCTGTCATGCGAAGAGCCGGATGCCGTCGGCATCCGCTCTCGTCGTTTCAGAGTGTGTGTCGGTCAGACCGAGATGCCCGGTCGGCCATGAAGTAGATCGGGTTCACCGGGGAGCCGTTGACGTACGTCTCGAAGTGGACGTGGCAGCCGAACGAGTTGCCGGTGTTGCCCTCGCTCGCGATGAGCTGGCCGGCGTTGACCCACTGCCCGACGCCGACGAAGATTCCACCGGTGCGGATGTGGCCGTAGCCGCGTGCCGATGCCGCCGCCGTGGTCGATCTTGATGTAGTTGCCGTAGCCGCCGTTCCAGCCGGCGTACACGACGCGTCCGGCGGAGGCCGCGTAGATGCCGGCGCCGCAGCCGGCCGCGAGGTCGACGCCGTAGTGGAAGCCGCTGGAGCAGTAGCTGTTGCCGCACTGCACGGTGCGGGGGCCATAGCCGGAGCTGCGCCAGCCCGACGACGGACGCGCCCAGCCGGAGCCGACGACGGCTCCGCCGCCACCGCCGCCGCCGCCGCCACCGCCGCCACCGCCCGGCGTTCGCCCGGGCGATGCGGTCGGCTTCGGCTCGCGCGGCAGCGGCCGCCGCGGCTCGAGCCGCTTCTTCGGCCGCCTTGCGGACGCGCTCGCCTTCTTCGTAGTCGGCGACGGTCTTGGCCACGGTGTCCTGCAGGGCGGCGAGCTGCGCCTCGAGCTCGCCGCGCTTGGCGTTCTGCGCGTCGAGTGCAGCCTGCGCCTCGTCGGCGGCCTTCTGCGCGGCGACCATCTTCTCTTCGGCGATCTTCTGCAGCCGGTCGCGCTCTACCCGCTGCACCGCCGCCTGGTCGCTCAGGCTCTGCGCCGAGTCGCGCGCCGTCACCGCCTGCGCGTAGACGTCCTGGTTGCGCTGGACGAGCTTGTCCATCGTGCCGAGGCGGGCGAGCAGATCATCGGCCGATGTGGCGGACCCCGCGAAGAAGAGCTCGAGCGACGTGTCGTCGCCGCCGTTGCGGTACAGCTGCGCCGCGACGCGGCCGGCCTTGTTCGCGGCATCCACCGCGGCTGCCGCCTGTGCGTCGGCCTGCTGCTGGAGCTGGTCGGCCCGCAGCGCCGCGTCGAAGTACTCCTGCTGCGCGACGTAGAACTCGTCGGCCAGCTGCTGCGCGATCTGCTTCTTGGCCGCGACATCCGCCTCGAGCCCGGCGATCAGCTCCTGGATCCGAGTGACCTCGGCGGCCTTGGCCTGTTCGTTGGCCTTCGCGGCGACGACCTCGTCCCACGACGGGTAGTCGGCGGCATAGGCGGGGCTCGCCAGCGGGCCGATCGAGCCGCCCACCGCGCCCAGCGCGGCGACGCCGAGTATCCCGAGCCCGAGCGCTGTGCGCCGGTTCATCGCGGGCCAGAGCCGCTGCTGCTCACTCGCGGAAGGGGCGCACCCGCACTCCGCGGCGTCATCGGCCAAAGCCTTCACGGTGACGTTCTCGGGCTGCACCGGGTCCTCCCCCCTGCGGCGTCAACTCGTTTCACACTAGCAACATCAGTAACATGCGCAACCCCCAGTGGCGCAGAGCGACCGCCGCCTCGGCAAGCGGTCACCCGGCCAGTGTGCGCCCGGATGGCTCTCTCCACAAGAGCGCCACGCCCTCGATTCGCGTTTTGCCCAGTCATTACGTATGCTTGGTCCTCGGCAGTGAGCCCCAGGGTTCACCCGGCCCCATCGTTTAGCGGCCTAGGACGCCGCCCTTTCACGGCGGTAGCACGGGTTCGAATCCCGTTGGGGTCACTCCCACAATTAAAAAGCATGGCCCTGTAGCGCAGTTGGTTAGCGTGCCGCCCTGTCACGGCGGAGGTCGCGGGTTCAAGTCCCGTCAGGGTCGCTCCGAGCGACGGGCCCTTTTTTCGAAGAGGGCCTTTCGTCTAGGACGCGGCAGGTCTTGTATAGAGGAGTATTCCTCGCACGGATGCCGCGCGGCTCTGTAGCTCAGTTGGTAGAGCGTTCGACTGAAAATCGAAAGGTCACCGGATCGATGCCGGTCGGAGCCACTGAAACCCTCTCCTAGCTTCTACATGGAGGGGGTTTCTTCATTCCCCCGCCGCACGCGGTACCCGAGGTACACCGACCCGTTCGCGAAGCGGCGCTCGTCGAAGAGCTCCAGATCCAGCCGCAGCCCCTCGTCGAGGAAGCGGATGCCGCCGCCGACGACCGCCGGCGCCACGATGACGTGCACCTCGTCGAGCACGCCGGCCCGCGCCGCCACCGAGGCGAGCCGTCCGCCGCCGATCCCGATCGGTGAGGTCGAGGCATCCGTCATCGTCCGGACCTCGGCGGGATCGAAGTGCGAGCGCAGCTCGGTGCGGCCGGTCGACACCGACTCGAGCGACCGCGAGTAGACGATCTTGTCGACGTCGCGCCACTGCAGCGCGAACTCGCGCTCGGCGGGAGACAGGTCGTCAAGGGCGAACTCGTCCCACACCTTCATGACCTCGTACACGCGGCGCCCGAGCAGGTGCGTGGTCGCCGGAGCCATCAGCTCGTTCACGAACGAGTGCACCTCGGCGTCGGGGGTCGCCCAGTCCCACCGCCCGTCGGGACCGGCGATGTAGCCGTCGAGCGACGCGGAGTTGAAGTACATCAGGGAGCCCACGCCTCCGCACGCTACTCGGCATGCCGGCGGCCGGCCACCCCGCGGTTGCCATGCGCTTCTCAGGATTTCCTCTTGCGCGGGAGGCGGATGCCGAGGCTATTGTTTTTCGATAGGTCCTTGCCGTTTATCGATAGGTTTGCGATGCGCCCCACAACGATCGTCGTCCTGAAGGCGATCATCGCCGTGCTGATCGGCCTGCTGCTGCTCTGCCAGGTGGTGGTGCTGCCCGGCATGGCGCGATCGCTCGCCGGAATGTACCCGTACCTCGCCTACCTCGAGGTGCCCGGGATCGTCATCGGCGTGATCTTCACCCTCTGCGCGCAGGTGGTGCTCGTCTGCGTCTGGCGACTGCTGACCCTCGTGCGCGCCGACAGCATCTTCACGCCGCGCGCGTTCGTCTGGGTGGATGTCAGCCTCGGCGCCGTCGTGTTCGCCACGGTCCTCGTCGTCACGACCCTCGGCTTCCTCCTCACTGCGCCGGCCGGATCGCCGTCGATCGTGCTGCTGTGCCTGCTCGGCATCGTGGTGGGCGCGGGGCTCTCGCTCCTGCTCGTCGTGCTGCGCGGGCTGCTGCGCAAGGCGTCGCAGCTCGAACACGACCTCTCGGAGGTGGTCTGATGCCCATCATCATCACCCTCGACGTGCAGCTGGCGAAGAAGAAGATGTCGGTCACCGACTTCGCGGCGGCGATCGACATCACCCCCGCCAACGTCTCGGTGCTCAAGAACGGTCGCGCGAAGGCGGTGCGCTTCACGACCCTCGACGCCATCTGCCGGGTGCTCGAGTGTCAGCCGGGCGACATCCTCGAGTGGGTGCCCGACGATCATCCGGCGGCCATCGCCGTGAGAGAGGGTGACGCATGAGTGCTGCGACGGCGAGCGCGCGCCGCACGCATGCCTGGAGCGACACGGCGATCGCCGAGCTGCTGGACGTCGCACGCTGCCCGGTCTGCGTCACGGGGATCGTCGACGACCAACGCTGCCCCGCGTGCGGCGCGGACTTCGCGGGCGCCATCGGCCGCGACCTCTGGCTGGCGTCGCGGAACGCCGCGGACGCACTGCGCGCACGACAGGCGCTGCTCGAGCAGGTGCCCCTCATCCCGATCGCGGCGCCGGCGAGCGCAGCGGCCGAGTCCGCGGTCGACACCGCACCGCAGCACGCAGCCTCCGCAGCCGCGCCGTCGCCCGGCGCCGGCGACGCGGGTGCCGCGCGCGCGTCCGCGACGGTGCAGTCGGTGCTCGCCGTCGCCGGGGCGGCGCTCGTGGCCGTCGCCGCGGTGGTGTTCATCTTCTTCAACCCCGACCTCGCCGACCCGTGGCCGCGCGCGGCGATCGTCGGCACGATCGCGGCGGCGTTCCTCGGCGGCTCCGCGCTCCTCGCTCGCCGGCGGCTGCGGTTCTCGGCCGAGGCGATCGGCTCGCTCGGCGTCGTCTTCCTCGCGCTCACGGTCACGGCGGCGCTTCCGCTGCTGCCGCCGCAGTCGAACGGCTGGGTCTTCACCGCTCTCGCGACGCTGATCGCGGGCGGCGCGCTGGCGTCGCTCGGCCCGCGCGCCGGCATCCGTGCCTGGCTCTGGACCGGCCTGCTCGCGCTCGCCTTCGTTCCGCTCCTGCTCGCCCTGGGCGCGGACTCTGCTCTCGCCACGGCCGCGGGCTGCCTCGCGTCTGCCGCGGCCGCCAGTGCGCTGGTGGCCGTCGCCGCGCGCGGATCCGCGGCGTTCGGCCCACTCAAGGCCGAGCGCACGGCATTGACGGTCGCGCAGTTCGGCTTCGCGGCCGCCGCGCTGGTCACGGTGTGGGGGACGGATGCCGCCACCGCCGTGCCGACCGCGTACCTGGCGAGCGCGACGCTGCTGTCGATCGCGGCGATCGCCGTCGCTTCGGCGCAGCACCCCGCGGGACGGCTCTGGAGCGGCGTCGCGGGCGCAGCGATCGTCGGCGCGACGACGGTGCTGCCGATCGCGATGCCGCCGCTCGGCGTCGGCACGTGGTTCGCGGCGTTCCCCGTCGCCGCCGGCGTCGGACTCGTCGCCGTCGGCGCGGCCACGCCGCTGCAGCGCGTCGTCGCACGTGGGGCCCTGTTCATCGGCGCGGTCGCCGTCGTCGCGGTGATCGCCGCCATCCCGACGCTCACGGCGCTGCTGTCGCTCGCGGGTGCCCTCGCGAGCCCCTCCACCGACCGCATGTTCCTGCTGCCCGGCAACGCGGTCGGACTGACGGCAGGACTCGCCGCCATCGCGCTGTCGCTCGCCTCGTTCGCCGCCCTCACGTGGCGCGACCATGTGCCCACGGCCGCAGCCGATGTCGCGGCATCCACCCCCCACAGGTTCGGGGCGCACACCGTGCATTCGGGGCGCGCGGCGCACGCCCCGAGCGCAGCCGGCGCGCCCCGAACCCCGGCGGTGTCGGGCCGCGGAGTCGCCGTACCCGTCGACGCCGCGTCGGGTGGCACGTCGCTCGGAGCAGAGCCCGGCGGAGAACGGATGCCGGAGCCGCTCGGCACGCGATGGCTCGGGTTCCTCGGCGCCTGGTACGCGGTGCTCGCCTTCCTCACGGTGCTGTCGCTGCCGGGACTCGAGGTGTGGGCGCGCGTCGCGCTCGGGCTCGTCGCCGCCGTGGTCGCGGGCGCGGTCGTCACCACCGCGGCTGCGAGGAGCCTCGGCCGCCACGCGCATGCCGCTCGTCGCCGGCGCGCACGCGGCGGTCGTGTTCGCGGCGGTGCTGTCGTGGCGGGAGGACGACCTCACCGTCTGGGCCGGCGCCGCGGTCGTCGCGTCGATCGGCGTGCTCGCGCTCACCGTGCCGCGGGCGGCACGGTTCGTGCACGTCGGCGTCGGCTTCGCGTACGCGCTGGTGGTGCTCGCCACCGCACTCGGCCGGGCCGGCGCGGATCCCCTCGTCGTCGTGTGCCTCACCACGTGCGCCGCGGGCGCGGTCGCCATCGCGGTGACGTTCGCCCGCCGCGTCCCGTCGCGCGAGTGGTACGCCGTGCTGGTCGTGACGGCGGTGCCCTTCGCCATCGGCGTGCTGCAGGTGGTGTTCGAGCGCAGCGGCTGGACGGCGCTGTCGACCGCCGTGATCTTCGGCCTGGCGCTCACCCTGGTCACCACGACGCGCGAGGGCCTGGGGGTCGTCGTGCGCACGTTCGCCGCCGCGACGCTCGTGCCCGCCGTCGCAGTGGTGGCGGTCTGCCTCGGCGCGCAGGTGCTGCCGATGAGCGGTTCGCCGGTCGTGCTTCCGGTCATCGCCGCGATCGTCGCCGGCGTGCTCGCGTCGGCCGACCTGATCGGCGACGCGCTCGGCCGGCGGCTACCGGACGCGCAGGCGCGCGCCGCAGGGCTGGCGGTCGAGGCATCCGCTCTGCTCACCGCGGCGATCGCCGTCGCGCTCTCGCTGGTCCGGACGTCGGCCGGGCTGCCCACGACCCTGCTCGTGCTGGTGATCCTCGGCGTCGGGTTCGCCGCGACCGCCCTCACCGCACCGCGCCGCTACGCGTGGCCGCTCGCCGGCGCGGCGTTCACCGGCGCGCTGTGGAGCGCCTGGGGCATCGCCGGCGTCACGGGGCTCGAGCCCTACCTGCTGCCGCCGGCACTCGGCGCCGCGGTCGTCGGCGCCGTGCTCACGGCGCGCGGTCGCCGCGCGGTGGGCCTGTACTCCGCCGGGCTGGCGATCGCGGTGGTGCCGGTGCTGGTCGCGCTGGCCCTCGACCGAACGGATGCTGCGATCCCGGAGCTGTCGGTCGACGCCGGCTTCCCCGCCCGGGCGTACGCACTCGTCGCCGCCGCGTGGGCGCTGGTGGCGGCATCCGTCATCGTCACACGCGCGTCCGCACCCCGCGTGCGCCGGCTCCGCGCGCTGCGCGCCCCGACGCTCGGCGTCGCGATCGTCGCGGCGACAGCGGCGGCGGTGCAGGGCGTGCGGTGGAGCGCCGGCCTCGACGCTGCGCCCACCGACCCGGTCGTCGTGGCGGCGCTCCTGTTCGGCGTGATCGGCGCCGGGGCCGCGGCGAGCGCAGCGCGCGCCCTGCGCCGAAGCGCGCCCGAGGGGTCGTCGCTCGCCGAGACGCGGTGGCTCGGCGCTCCGGCCGTCCTGATCCTGGGCGTGGCGACCTGGCCGGCGATCGAACGGGACTGGTTCGTCATCTGGACGATGTGGGCGCTGCTGCTCGGCTTCCTGACGCTGATGGTGGCGGCCGCGGCTCGCGGCCTGCGCGGGCCGACGGGGCTGCCGCCGGTGTGGTTCCTGTTCGCCGTGTCGTTCGTGACGGCGGTGGTCGCGTGGAGCCCCCGCGACCTGCGCGTCGAATGGTTCTCGCTGCCCCTCGGCCTGTTCCTGCTCACGGCCGGCGCCCTGGCGCTGCGCCGACCTGCGGTGGAGGCGCCGATCAGGTCGATCACCGCGTGGCCCGCCGGCTGGACCGGATCGTGGGCGCTGCTCGCGCCCGGGCTCGTGACGATGCTGAGCGCGTCGGTCGCCGCGACCTACACCGATCCCCGCACGTGGCGGGCGATCCTCGTCATGGCGATCGCGCTCGCGGCGATCCTCGTCGGCGCCACGCAGCGCCTCGCCGCGCCGTTCCTCATCGGCATCATCGTGCTGCCGATCGAGAACCTGCTCGCGTTCATGGTGCAGATCGGCCGCGGCATCGAGGCGATGCCCTGGTGGATCACGCTGTCAGTCGTCGGCGCGGTGCTGCTCATCATCGCCGTCGGCTACGAGCGTCGTGCGGGCGACGGCACCGGCCTCGCCGCGCGGCTGCGCGACCTGGCCTGACGAGTACGGCGGGCCCCGGCGAACGGTTCGTCCACCTCACCTTCTGCCTCTCACGACCGCATCGCACGGAGCGAGAAGCGACTGCGGAGCAGACGACGCGGGGCTCAGGGTGCGAGCGTGACGTCGACCTGGATCTCGGTCGCCAGGCGCTCGAGCTCGCCGGTGAGGGCATCGAGATCGACGGATGCCGGAACCCGGGCGACGACCGTCGCCTCGAAGAGCCGTCCGCCGTACATGGCCGCCTCGGCCGTACGCGTCGTCAGGTGGTCGATCGACACGTCGTGGTTGCGCAGCACGGCGGAGATCTCGCGGACGATTCCGGGATGGTCGTTCCCGATCACCTGAAGCGTCAGCGCACGAGCGGGGGCCTGCGGCGACTCGTCGGCGCCGGGATGGACCGTGACCTTGAGCAGGCCCTCGAGCGCGGTGAGCGCCACCCGGAGCTCATCGGCGCGCTCGGCGGGGACGGACACCTCGATGATGCCGGCGAAGGCGCCCGACAACTCGGCGAGCTGGCTGTTCTCCCAGTTCCCGCCGTGGTCTCCGACGACGTCGGCGACCGCCGCCACGAGTCCTGACCGGTCGTCGCCGACCACGGTGAGCACGAACGTCGTCATGCGTTCACTGTAGCGAGCGCTCAGTGCGGCCGCCCGGGCTGCGGCCGCCCCTCGCGCGCTTCGCCGGCATCGCGGTCTCTCGCTCTGTCATCGCGCATCCGGCGAGTGAGATCACCAGCCGGATCACTGCGGTGAGCACAACGCGCAACCGTGTGGTGATCGGGTTCGCAGAACGCTCGTCCATGCTCGACGGCACGACCGGAACTGCGCGAAACCCGTCCTAGCCACCGGCGCCGGGACCCGATAGATTCCGATCAACGGCCTCCCCCAGGGCCTGCCCCTCGCACGTCGTCGTGCGCGAGGACTCCTGCCGGAGGCATCCGTTTCCCGCGCAGTGAGAGGGGCACGACCGATGAAGTTCACCCGCCAACCCACGCGATGGCGCAGGCGCACGCTCGCCGCAGCAGGAGCCCTCCTGCTCGGCGCGTCGCTGATGAGCGCCACCGCAGCCGCAGCCGAGGATGACCCCCGCGAGGGGCTCGCTCCCGGATACTTCGACGCCGGCCTCGCCGCGAGCAATATCGAGCTGCTCGCGAGCCTCCCCCGCGTCGCTCCGTTCGACGCCCCTCCGGGCAACTTCGGCTTCGTCAACTCCGACCTCGCCTTCACCGGCGACCACGCCGTCGTCGGCAACTTCAACGGCTTCCAGGTCTACGACGTGACGGATGCCGCCGCCCCGACGCTGCGGAACTCGTTCGTGTGTCCCGGCGGCCAGGGTGACGTCTCGGTGTACGGGAACCTCCTGTTCATGTCGGTCGAGGAGACTCGCGGCCGCATCGACTGCGGCACGCAGGGAGCACCCGGCGCCGTGAACCCCGAGCGGTTCCGAGGAGTGCGCATCTTCGACATCAGCGACATCGACAACCCGGTGCAGCTGCCGGGCGTCCAGACCTGCCGCGGCTCGCACACGCACACGCTCGTCACCGATCCCGACGACCCTGCGAACATCTACATCTACAACTCCGGCACGTCGAGCGTGCGCTCGCCGCTGGAGCTCGCCGGCTGTGAGAACGTGTCGTCGAACACGCAGACGCCCATCACGGAGGGCAACCCCACCCAGTGGCGGATCGACGTCATCAAGGTGCCGCTCGCGGCACCTGCGACCGCGGCGATCGTGAACCAGCCGCGCATCTTCTCCGACCCTGACACCGGCGCCTTCAACGGCCTGCAGAACACGCTGTCCGGCACGCTGCACCCGTCGGGCATACCCTACGGTCCGGTGCCCAACACCAACACGTGCCACGACATCACGGCCTACCCCGAGATCGGCCTGGCCGCCGGTGCGTGCCAGGGCAACGGCATCCTGATCGACATCTCCGACCCGGCGAACCCGGTGCGGCTGGACGCGGTCTCCGACCCGAACTTCTCGTACTGGCACTCGGCGACGTTCAACAACGACGGCACCAAGGTCATCTTCACCGATGAGTGGGGCGGCGGCACGTCAGCCCGCTGCCGTGAGACCGATCAGCCCGAGTGGGGCGCCGACGCCCTGTTCGACATCGTCGACGGCAAGCTGCAGTTCGCGAGCTACTACAAGCTCCCGGCGGTGCAGACGGCGCAGGAGAACTGCGTCGCCCACAACGGGTCGATCGTGCCGGTGCCCGGTCGCGACATCATGGTGCAGGCCTGGTACCAGGGCGGCGTCTCGGTCATCGACTTCACCGACACCGCCAACCCGGTCGAGATCGCCTATCTCGACCGCGGCCCGATCGACGAGCCCAATGCGACCGGGCTGAACCTCGGTGGCTACTGGTCGACGTACTGGTACAACGGCAATGTCCTCGGCAGCGAGATCGCCCGCGGCTTCGAGACGCTCGGGCTCACGCCCAGCGCCATGATGTCGGCGAACGAGATCGCGGCGGCCGGTGAGATCCAGCTGAGCCAGTTCAACGCCCAGCTGCAGACGATGCTCGTGCACGCGCCGAGCTTCGCGGTCGTGCGCTCCTACGTCGACCAGGCGGAGCGCGCGGGAACCCTCACGGGCAAGGCGCTGAGCGACGTGCGCGGGCACCTCGACAAGGCCGAGGCGCTCGCCGCCAAGGGCAACGACCAGTCGGTCCTCGACCACCTGGCCAACGCCGCGCGCAAGTCGGGTGCAGCGCCCGATTCCGACCTGGCGCAGGCGATCGCCGCACTGGCGGGCACGTTCAGCTGAGGCGATACCCGCGGCCGCCGTGCCGCGCACGGATGCCCCCGCGATCCACGGATCGCGGGGGCATCCCGTCGTCCCGCGGCGGCCCCGTCGGCCGATCACCCGGGCGATCAGCCCTCGCGCTCGGCGAGCAGCTCCTTCATGCGGGCGATCTCGATGCCCTGGTCGGCCTCGACATGCCGGGCGAACGCATCGATGTCGGACTCCTGGCCGCCGCCCTCTGCGTAGAGCTCGGTCACCATCTGGATCGCGCCCTCGTGGTGCCGGATCATGTAGGCGAGGAAGAGCCGCTCGAACTCCTCACCCTCGGCTGCCTCGAGCTCGGCGAGCTCGGCATCGGTGAGGATTCCCGGCATCGACTCCGCAGTGTGCGCGTGGGAGTCGTCCGGATCGCGCACCGGTTCGCCCCGTGTCTGCAGCCAGGTCTCGAGCTGGGTGATCTCGTCGGTCTGGCTCACGTTCATGCGTTCGGCGAGCAGGCGGATGTCGTCGTCCGTCGTGCGCTCGTCGACGTAGCCGGTCATCTGGATCGCCTGCGAGTGGTGGTGGAGCATGTCGCGCACGAAGAGCACGTCCTGCTCGACGTAGGTCGGCGAGCCGAGCCCGGCCGCCTCCTCCGGGGACAGTGTCCGGTTCGGCTCGCCCGGAGCGCCCAGCTGCACGACAGGACTGGTCGGCAGCGGCGCGGCCTCCTCGGGCTCGGCCGTACAGGCCGTGAGCCCGACGACGAGGAGCGCGGCGGCACCGAGCGAGACCAATCGGGTCGGCGTCGACATGATCGAACCTCTCGTAGGGGGGTTGCTCCATCATGCGCGGCCGAGTGACCGGAAGCGAGCGACGGAAACAGAAAGTTTAACGATTTCTGTAGCGGTGGCTCACGCGGCACCGATACGTTCCATTCATATAACTGCATGTCCATGCAGTATGCGAAGTGCGAGAGGCGCCTCCCCCAGACGGTGCGGAATGCACTTCGGCCTGTGCAACAAACCGACATATCGATGATGCAATGCTGATTTGGAAGGCCACACCCGCATGACGACACGATCCCCCCACAGATCGCGCTGGAGGACACGCACGCTCGCCGCCGTCGGCACGCTGGCGCTCGGATTCTCCATGATGACGGCGACCACGGCGCTCGCCGACGTCCCGGATTCCGACCCCAGAGAAGGGCTGACCGCCGGTCTGCACGACGCGGAGCAGGCGGCGAGCAACATCGCCCTGCTGTCGGCCCAGCAGAAGACTTCGCCGTTCACCACCAACTCCGACCTGGCCTTCACCGGCGACTACGCGATCGCCGGGAACTACTACGGCTTCCAGATCTACGACATCTCCGACCCGGCGGCCCCCACCCTCGACGGCACCTTCGTCTGCCCCGGCGGCCAGGGTGACGTGTCGGTGTTCGGCGACCTGCTGTTCATGTCGGTCGAGTCCGGCCCCGGCCGCCTCGACTGCGGCACCGTCACCGTGCCCGCGACCGACCCGCAGACCTTCCGCGGCGTGCGCGTGTTCGACATCTCCGACATCACGAGCCCGGTGCAGATCGCCGCGGTCCAGACGTGCCGCGGATCGCACACCCACACCGTCGTCGAAGACCCCGACGACGCCGAGAACGTGTACGTCTACGTGTCGGGGACCGCGGGCGTCCGCACGACGACCACGGCGCTCGAAGGCTGCGTCAACCCGGTCACGGCCAACACCGAGGCCTCGCACCTCGATGCCAACGGCAACCCGATCGACACCGCCCGCTTCCAGGTCGAGGTCATCAAGGTGCCGCTCGCGAACCCCGCGGCCGCGGCGGTCGTGAACGAGGCGCGCCTGTTCACCGCTGAAAGCGGCAGCCCTGCCGGGCTCTGGCCGGGCGGCAGCCACGGCGAAGGGTTCCAGAGCACGTCGGCCACCGACGCCTGCCACGACATCACGGCCTACCCCGAGATCGGCCTCGCGGCCGGCGCGTGCGAGGGCAACGGCATCCTGATCGACATCAGCGACCCGGTGAACCCGGTGCGCCTGGATGCCGTGACCGACCCGCGCTTCGCGTACTGGCACTCGGCGACGTTCAACAACGACGGCACCAAGGTCGTCTTCACCGACGAGTGGGGCGGCGGCAGCTCGCCGCGCTGCCGTGCGGAGGACCCGAAGAACTGGGGCGCCAACGCGATCTTCGACATCGTCGACGGCAAGCTGCAGTTCGCGAGCTACTACAAGATGCCGGCGATCCAGACGGCGCAGGAGAACTGCGTCGCGCACAACGGCTCGCTCATCCCGGTGCCCGGACGCGACATCATGGTGCAGGCCTGGTACCAGGGCGGCCTGTCGGTGTTCGATTTCACCGACAGCGCCAACCCGGTCGAGATCGCGTACTTCGACCGCGGCCCGAACGACGCGACGCGTCTCGTCACCGGCGGCTACTGGTCCACGTACTGGTACAACGGCAACGTCTTCGGCAACGAGATCGGCCGCGGGTTCGACAGCCTCGCACTGCAGCCGAGCGCGCAGCTGAGCGCCAATGAGATCGCCGCCGCGGGCGAGTACACGGTGGACCTGTTCAACGCACAGGCCCAGCCGCGGTACGAGCACGCGCCGAGCTTCTCGGTGGTCCGGTCGTACGTCGACCAGGCCGAGCGCGCAGGAACGCTCACGGGCACGGCCCTGACCGATGTGCGCGGGCACCTCGACAAGGCAGAGATGCTCGCCGCCAAGGGCAACAACCAGTCGGTCGTCGACCACCTGGCCAACGCCGCGCGCAAGTCGGGTCTGGCGGCCGAGTCCGACGTGGCACAGGCGATCGCCGCCCTCACGGGCACGTTCAGCTGACGCCTGACACCGCAAGACGCTGCCCGGTGACTTCGGTCGCCGGGCAGCGTCGCGTTTCGGGGATGGTGACGGGCGGCGAGCCGTCAGCGCGGTCTGAGCTCGTCCGTCACCGGGAACGGCAGCCGGAAGCGCTCCGGATCGGCGCCGACGGCGGATGCCGCACCGTACTCGTCGGCGACGCACGGTGATCCCGCGCGTGCTGACCTCGGAGATGCGCACGGGGCGCTCCGCGCCGTTGGCGAAGCGCAGTGTCCACGGATCGGCGAGATAGCCGATGCCGAGGTCGTCGAGGAACTCCTCGGCCGCCAGCCAGTCGATGGCTCCGTGGGCTTCGACCGACGTACGTTCTCGTCCGAGCAGGTCGAAGACGCGGAAGCCCTCGCCGTCCGCGAGCATCCATCCCAGCAGCTCGCCGTCGGGGCGACGGTGTTCGATCCAGTCCGAGGGCAGCACGGCATCCGAGCGTAGCGACTGCCGTCGTACACGTCACACCCGCGTTCTCCACAACCGGCGCTTTTCAGCGGGCCACGGGTGCGGCATCCCGCTACCATCCCCTCAGAGGCCGAGCGTCGGGGGACGCGAGGTCCGGACTCTTGGGGGAGTCGTATGGCCACTTTCGGCACGGGTTCCACGCGGCCGTCCGCGCGGGTGCGTCGCCGGCGGCTGTTCGCGGGCATCGCCGGCGCCGTCGTCGTGCTCGCCGCCATCGGCGGCACCGTCGCGGCGATCGGATTCGCCCGCGCCGGCGTCGAGAATCGCGAACCTGATGCCGTGGCCGTCCCTCCCGCCGCCTCGCCCGAGGCGACGCCCGTTCCCGAACAGACGCCGCTGACGCCCGAGGAGCAGCTGCTGGGCTCTGCCGCGGATCCCGCCGCCTGCGCGGTGAGCTTCGCCGGCGACGGCATCGGCGACGCCCCGATGCTCCAGACGCAGGGCGCGCTGTACGCCGGCCTGCCGATCCCCGCGCGCGACGGGCTCGTGTTCGCCGGCTGGTACGCGACTCCGGCGGATGCCGCAGCCCTCACCATCCCCGGACGCGTCAACGGCTCCGAGCCCGTCGTGTGCACCGACCGCCGCGTGACGCTTCACGGCGCGTGGATCAGCCCCGAGCAGAACGCGGCGGAGGATGCCCGCATCCCGATCCTCATGTACCACCAGTTCACCGCGAACCCCGAGGGCGAGAGCGGATGGCTGCGGGGCAACTACGCGTACATCGGCGACTTCGACGCGCACCTGAACCACATCGCGACGACGGGCTTCTACCTGCCGACGTGGGACGAGCTGTCAGCCTTCATCGACGGGCGGCTGTTCCTGCCGAACCATTCGGTGATCGTGACCGACGACGACGCCGACCAGACCTGGTTCGACCTCGCGGTGCCGCTCGTCGACCGCTACAAGGTGCTCGCGACGTCGTTCATGATCACCGCGTACCGGCAGGACCCACCGCCCAACATGTACGTGCTCCGCCGCTCGCACACGCACGACATGCACCGCGCCGGCGCGAACGGCGACGGCCTCATCACCAATCTGGGAGTGCCTGAGATCGTCGCCGACATGGCGGCGTCCGCCGGCGTGCTCGGCGTCAGGGAGATCGTGGCGTACCCCTTCGGCCATTACAACGACACCGCCAAAGAGGGCCTCCGCCAGGCCGGCTGGGAGATGGCCCGCACCATCGAACCCGGCTACGTGACGATCGGCACCGACAAGCTGGCCCTGCCGACGGTGCGCATCAACTACGGCATGGGGCTCGACGCGCTGGTGAACCTCATCGGCTGAGGCGATACCGCGCCATGCTGCGCATTACAGGTTCCAATTAAGTCCTGTCAAGTTTTCGGGGCCAGAGTCTTCCGATCGACGGGCTGCCGCAGTACATTTGCAGGGCGCAGGGGGAGTTCGAACCCGAATCGAGCGATCCCAGGACCCGACAACCCGGCCGGATCTGCGCACTGGGGTGGAATGGCCTGCTCGGCGTGCCGTCGTGCGGGCTTCTGGGGATGTACATGTCTGCTAAGGACGCGTCATCGTGCGCGCGGTGGACCGCGGCCTGAAGCCGACCGCGATCAAAGCGGCGCCGACGGGCGCCGGAGGAGTGACCCGAACGCTCCTCCGACGCCCAACTCCGACGCGCCCACTTCTGGATGTCCTCCCTGACGCGATCGCCCCTCGCGCGCAGCCGTCGCTGGAGCGCCGCCACCTCTGGGAACGGCGCTACCGGCGACGGCTGGTCGCGACCGATGCGGTCTGCATCACCGCGGCCGCCGTCGCCGCGATCGTTTTCGAGACCGCCGGGGGCGTGCCCTTCGCTCAGCTCGCCGGGCCTGCCCGCATCGCACTCTTCGTCATCGGCGCGTGGATGACGCTCCTGGCGCTCGCGCGGACACGGGAGCCGTCCGTGGTGGGCGCGGGGGCCGCCGAGTACATGCGCATCGGGCATGCGACGGGCTTCGCGTTCGGCATCCTGTCAACCGTCTTCATCGTCGCGCAGCTGCCCGGGCTGCGCGCGCAGCTCATCATCGCGCTGCCCGTCGGGCTCGTCGCCCTCGTGCTGAACCGTTGGCTCTGGCGCAGGTGGCTGATCCACGAGCGCGAACGCGGCGAGTGCGTCTCACGAGTCCTCGTCGCGGGTACACGCGACGACGTCGAGTACGTCATCGAGAAGCTCGTGCATGACCCTCATCATGCGTACCTCGTGATCGGCGCCACGACGACGGACGGCGTGTTCGAGCCGATCGACATCGACGATCATCTCTACCCCGTGATCGGATCCATCCGTTTCACGGCGGCCTACGGCCGCCAGGCCGGTGCCGACACCATCGTCGTCGCGAGCACCCCGGACGACGACCGCGACTTCGTTCGGCGGCTGGGGTGGGAGCTGGAGGGCAGCGCAGCCGAGCTGGTGCTGTGCAACCGGCTCACCGACGTGGCGGGGCCCCGATTGTCGCTGCGGCCCCTCGATGGGCTCCCGCTCGTGCAGGTGAAGATCCCCGAGTTCGAGGGCGGCATCCACGCCATCAAGCGGGGGATGGATGTGGTGCTGTCACTCCTCGCCCTTGTGGCGATCGCGCTCATCGCACCGTTCGTGGCCGTCGCCATCAAGCTCGACTCGCGCGGCCCGGTGATGTTCCACCAGCTGCGGGTGGGCCGCGACGGCCGCCAGTTCTCGATACTCAAGTTCCGCACCATGGTCGTCGACGCCGAGGAGCGGCGCACTGAGCTGCTCGCCCAGAACGACGGCGCAGGGCCGTTGTTCAAGGTGAAGCGCGACCCGCGGGTGACGCGAGTGGGCGCGATCCTGCGCAGGTTCTCGATCGACGAGCTGCCGCAGTTCGTCAACGTGCTGCGCGGCGACATGAGCATCGTCGGCCCGCGCCCGCCGCTTCCGAACGAGGTGACCTCGTACGACGGCAGCGTGTACCGCCGGCTCTACATCAAGCCCGGTATCACCGGGCTGTGGCAGATCAGCGGTCGCAGTGACCTTTCGTGGGACGACAGCGTGCGCCTGGACCTGCGCTACGTCGAGAACTGGTCGATCGCCACCGACGTCATGATCATGTGGCGTACGGCGAAAGTCATGATCGCACCGAAGGGGGCCTACTGATGGTCCTCGGAAGACTTGGCCGGCGACAATGGCGTCGCCGGCCGCCAACAGCTGGATCCGCGGTCGTCACCCGCCGCTGCCCGTCAGGTGCACACTGGCGCAGGCGTCACCGGTGGACGTCCGTTCCCCAAGCGGGCGTGGCCGCGGGTCCTTAAGACGACGCCCGGGCGGGTGGAGACGGCCGAAACTCTACATTCCGAGAATGGAATACCCTGGGCCGTCAGCTAGCCCCACTCGACGCGCACCTCGGAGAACTCGACCGCGTGGTTCGACGCGTAGTCCTTGAAGAGACGGATCCAAGGTCCCCTGCCGTCCGATTCCGCGAGCGTGGCCTCGATCGGTTCACCACCGTCGGCGGCCGCGCGCACCCGGCCGTCGGACACGTCGATTCGAATGCGCACCGGGTCGCCTGCCGTCGGCGCATCGACCCTGCCCGCAGCCAGGTCGGGCCCGGTGACGCCGCGCGTGCAGCGAGCGAGGGCGATCGTGCCGTCGGCGTGAAGCGAGAACTGATAGCCGTCGGCGTCGCCCCGCCCGCCCTGCCCTCCCGGCGCGTCGCCGTTCAAGGCGAACACCGCGCCGGCGGCGCCGCGGGGAGGGACGGCATCCGGCCAGACGATCGTCATGTCCAGACGGCTCAGCGTCCTTCCTGGAACGGCCAGTGAACCCATCAGGTAACTGGTCGGATCCAGCCGCTGGATGCGCAGGGCTGCCCGGTCCGGGACGAACGAGGGTTGAGAAGACCAGCCGAGCGTGGCGATCGCCGTAGGAAGATCGCCGGGTGCTCGTCGGCCGGTCGCGAAGGCGTCCCGGTCGGCAGACCTGCCGTCGACGAGGTAGCCCACGTTGGAGCACATCAGCCCGGTGACGCCGAGGCCCGCGAGCCGTTCCACCTCGTCGTGGAACCGCACCTCCCAGCACATCAGCGGGATCCCCGTGGCCACGACCTGCCTGATCACCTCGTCCGGCGTCGACACCGGCATCCCCAGGATGTCGAAGGTCGTCGCGAACTCATCCAGGCGGTCGAGCTGCTCCACGTCGAAGTACCCCCACGCGCAATAGCCTCGTTCTTTCGCAGCACGCACTTGTGACGCCGGCGCCCACTGTTTCCAGACGAAGCGCTGCGTCGCCCTGGGCTGAGCATCGAGGGTGTCCAGGAGGTGAAGTCGTGTTCGTCCCCTGCTTGTCCTCGATGAACACCAGGGTGTTCGGGTCGAGCTCCCGCAGGACGTCCTCGAGCCTCGAGACGGGCTCCAGCGGGGTGTTGACGCCCAGCCAGCTGCGGGCGTCCACAGACCGCGCGCTCACCTCGCTCCAGGTCATGTCGGCGATCTTCCGGTCGACGCCCAGCACTCGTGCGCCGGACAGGTCGTGGTGGCAGATCAGCACGCCGTCGGACGTCGAGCACACCGAGATCTCGACCGCCTCGGCGCCCGCCTGCAGAGAGTTCCGGTAGGCGGCGAGGGTGTGCTCGGGCCAGTTGTCGCCGCTGCCGCGATGCCCGACGTAGAACCTCGGCCGGCCGATGAGCTCGCGCACGTCGAGCGGGATGGGTGCCCGCGAGGGAGAGGGCGCGCCCGAAGGAGAGGGAGCGGCGGGGATCGTCTCGGAGGGGGTCCTGCTCGCGCGGGGCGGCGCCGAGCAGCCCGCGAGGACCACGGTCGACAGCCCGCCGATCAGGAAGCCACGACGCGATATCGGAGACGGGGCCATCACGTCACCTCCCGTTGTTCGCGGGCGCCCCGGCCGCCGAGGCGCCCCTCTCGGCGATCTGCGTGCTCTACGGCACCGCGGTGTACGTGAGCGTCAGCGTCGGGCGATACGACGCGATGGTGGCCTCTCGCGACCAGATGCGCACGTTGTCCGTCCCGGCCGTGCTCGACATCCGCATCGTGATCGTCTGACCCGAGAGCCCTGCGAGGTCGGCTGCCCGGACGGTCACGGTGTAGGCGGTGTTGGTGGCGCCGGCACCCGCCAGCTCCCCGATCACGCCGGACGAGGTCTGACTGATCCGCGTGTTCCACGTCATGGTCGCCTCATTCCATGGCCCTGACATCAGGTGGAGCACATGAGTGTCGGCGGAGGCTGCTGTGGAGTCGGTGGACGTTCGCAGCGACAGCGAGGCGGATGCCAGCTGCATCCCCGCCGGTGCGGCAGGAAGCGTGAACGACATGAACGACTCGATCCCCGTGCTGAACCGAGACGACAGCTGGTTGGTCGTGCCGTACGTCCCCGCGGCGTTGGTGGCGGCGACCATCGTGTCGGCGCTGGTCACGACGGACTGCACGACGGGCGGCACGACCGGCGGTGTGATGGTCGCCGAGACCGACGACGAAGCCGCGCTCACGTTGCCGGCGGCATCCCGCGCGGTCACCCGGTAATACCAGGTGCCTGTCGGCCGCCCGTTGTCGGTGTAGGAGGCGGTGGTGACGTCCGACAGCCGGGACGACGAGTCGGCGGTGAAGTCCGCAGCGGTCCCGCGGTAGACCGTATAACCGGTCACACCGCTGTTGTCGGTGGATGCGCTCCAGGCGAGCCCGACGTCGGCGTTGCCGGAGAGGGACGCGACGAGACCCGTGGGCACCGACGGCGCCTCGGTGTCCGGGCCCGCGACGGGTGTGAAGGTGAGCTTCACCGACGGCCGGTAGGTCGCAGATGTCGCTTCCGCGGACCAGAGCCGGACGTTGTCGCCGCCCGCGCTCGACACCCGGAGCGTCACGGTCTGGCCGAGAGCCGATGCGAGCGGGCCCGCGGTCAGTACGACGCTGTAGGGGGCGTTCGTGGCCGTCGCACCGGTGAGGCTGCCCAGGGCCTCCGACGTCGCCGTCAGCGGCCGGTTGTTCCAGTTCACTGTGGCTTCGGACCACGCTCCGGACATCAGACGGAACTCGTGCGCGTCCACGGAGGCCGCCGTGCTGTCGGTGGACGTGCGCAGCGAGAGGACGGCGCCCGTGAGAGCGGTGCCCGCAGGAGCGGCCGGAAGCGGGACGGCGAGGAACGACTGGATCGCACCGCCGGTGCCGCGCGACGACAGCTGATTCGACGTGCCGTAGAGCGTCGTCGGAGACGATTGCGCGACCATGGCGTCGTCGGTGATCGGCACCGTGATCTCGACCGGGGTGCCGCCGTTGGCGAGGATGGTCGCATAGACGCTCGCAGACGCCGCGCTCACGTTGTTCTCCGCGTCCCGCGCCGTCACCTTGTAGTACCAGACGCCCGGTGTCCGGCCGTTGTCCGTATACGACGACGTCGTCACGTCGGCGATCTTCGAGGAGGCGTCGGGCGCGAAGCCCGCAGTCGTCCCCCGGTGAACGGTGTAGCCGGTGACGCCGACGTTGTCTGCCGAGGGCGACCAGGTGATGGTCACGTTCGCGTTGCCGGCGACGGAGGTCGCAAGCCCGGTCGGCACCGTCGGCGCCTGCGTGTCGGGGCCGGAGGCGGGCGTGAAAGTCAGCCGCAGCGACGGCCGGTACGCCGTCGATGCCTCCGCGGACCAGAGGCGGACGTTGTCGCTGTTCGTGCCCGACATGCGAAGGGTCACCGTCTGCCCCAGGAAGGACGACAGTCCGTCGGCGCCGACGTTGACGGTGTAGGGGGCGTTGAGCGCGGTCGCACCGGCAAGCGTGCCCAGCACGCCGGTCGCGGTCGTCGTCGGACGGTTGTTCCAGTTGACGCGCGTCCTCGGTCCAGGCGCCCGTCACCAGCCGGAACTGAGGCGAGTCCGTGGTCGCGGCGGTGCTGTCGTTCGATGTGCGGACCGACAGCACCGCGCCCGTGAGCACCGTCCCTGCCGGTGCCGCCGGCAGCTGCAGACGGATGAACGACTCGATCGTTCCGTTGGTGCCCCGCGCCGACAGCTGGTTCGACGAGCCGTACAGGGTCGTCGGGGCCGCCTGCGCGACCATCGCGTCCTCGGTGGGCGTGAGGGTCACCTCGACCGCCTGCGACGGCGGCTGGATGGTCACCGACGCGGACGATGGATCGCTGACGTTGCCGGCGGCATCCTGCGCGGTCACTTTGTAGTACCACGTACCGGCGGCGCGTCCTGTGTCCACATGACCCGGCGTCGTGACCTCCGCGATGCGGTTGCCCGCGCTCGGCGTGAAGTCCGCCACGAGGCTCCGGTACAGCACGTAAGAGCTGACGCCCCGGTCATCGGTCGAGGCATTCCACGACAGCGCCACGTTGGTGCCGCTGGACAGTGTCGCCGTGAAGGCGCCCGGTGCGCTCGGGGCGGTCACATCCGGCGGGACGATCGTCACCATCGCGGTGTCCGAGGGCTGGCTGGCGTTGCCGGCCGCGTCCCGCGCGATGACGCGGTAGTAGTGCGCACCGGCGGAGAGTCCGCTCTCGCTGAACGACGTGCTGCTGACGGTGCCGACCAGCGTTCCGTCGGCGATCGCGAAGCCGGCGGAATCGCCCCGGTAGACCGCGTATTCGATCACATCGACGTTGTCGGCGGACGGCGCCCACGTGACGGTCGCGCCGTTCGCCCCCACCTGCGTCGCCGCAGGGCTGGCAGGTGTCGTGGGGGCGTCGATGTCCGAGACGAGGAGCTGCCTGGGCGCCGACGGCAGGCTCTCGTTCTCGGCGCCGTCGACCGCGGTCACCCGGTAGTAGTACGTTCCCAGCGCGGGGGCGTCCTCGTGGTACGAGGTCGTCGGCGTGGTCCCGAGGAACGAATCGGCGTCGGGAGTGAAGTCGGCCGACATGCTCCGGTAGACGCGGTACTCCAGCACGCCGGTGTTGTCGGTGGATGACGTCCAGGACACGTCCACCCCGCCGGAGCCGTGCGCGGCAGTGAGTCCGGAGGGCGTGCTCGGCGACGCGACGTCCTGTGCACCGAGCGCGTAGTGGCGGGCGATCTCGTTGGCACTCAGGCCGCCGTTGTATACGGCGAACTCGTCCAGCCCGCCGTTGAAGTAGAAGTTCGAGGTCGCGCCGGGCCAGCTGCTGAGGTTGCCGCCGCCGATCCGCCAGTACCCGCTCGTCGTGTCCGCGCCGGTGACGCTGCTCTGGGCGACGAGCGCGCCATCGACGTAGAGCTTCCGGCCGGATGCGTCCAAGACCCCCACCGCGCTGTGCCATTCGCCGTCGGCGTAGCCGAGCGGGCTTGTCACGACTGCCGCGGAACCGACCCAGGAGCCGAAGACGAGATTGCCGCCCGCGGTCATGTAGAGGTGCTTGTCGTAGTTCGTGCCGTTGCCGGTCTGTGCGTTCTCGAATCCGAACAGCTTGCCGCCGGCGGTCGTCGTGTTGAACCAGATCTCCGCCGTGAAGGCCGCCGGGGGCGTGAGCGTGGCCTGCGTGGCGACCGTGCCCTGCTGCGTGCCGGGTGTCGTCACCGCCGTGTCGCCGGGGATGATGCCCTGCTGACCCTTGATGACGCCGTTCCGGTACGTGCCGGGATAGGTGCCGAAGCGTGCGGCGTCGGCGGCGGTGGTGCCCGATGCTTCGCCGAGGCGCCAGTAGAGCGTCGGGTCTGCGGCGAAGACGCGCGTGCCGTAGACGTCGGCTGGAGCGTGGTTGAGGTCGAGTTCCCGGCCCGCCGCCTCGTAGTGGTCGGCGACGTCGCCCGCGCCGAGTGCCGACGAGTAGACGGCGGTCTCGTCGATCGTGCCCGCGAAGAAGTTGCTCGTCGGGCGGTTCGGCCAGCCGGAGAGGTTGTCTCCGCCGACGTGCCACACCCCGTAGTAGGACTGGGCGAGCGCATTCGAGTTCTGCGCCACTCGGACCCCGTCGACGTACAGCGCCATACCGCCCGCACCCTGCGTGCCCACGATGTGGTGCCACGACCCGTCGTTCAGCGCGCCGAGCGAGCTCAGGGTCACGGTCGAGCCGGCGTAGGCGCCGAAGACGACCCGGCCCGTATTGGTCATGTAGAGGTGCCGGTCGTAGCTGCCGCTGAGCACGGTCGCCCCGCTGTCGGTGCGCGGGCGACCGCTTCCGAATCCGACGATCTTGCCGCCTCGAGTGGTCGTCGTCCTGATCCACGTCTCGACGCTGTAGGTCGTCGGCGCCGGGGCCAGTCCCTGGTGCCAGACGTAGTCATCGCCTCCGTCGAAGACGAGCGATCCGCTGGGGTCGCCGGCGACGGGCGTGTCGGCCGAGTTCGCCGCGCCGTTCTCGAGCAGACCCGGTTGGCGGCTGGTGTTCGTCGTCGCGGCAGAGCCGTCCTGCAGCCATGAGCCCGACGTGTTCCCCTGCCAGTAGATCGCGGGAGCGTCGGATCGGACGGATGCCGCGTAATCGGCCGCTGGTGCGACCGCGGTGGCGGCCGCCGACTGCGAGAGCACCGAGCTGTTCGTGCCGTCGGTCGCTCGCACACGGTAGGTGTAGGTCTCCCCCGCGACCACATCGCGTGTCGACGAACGTCACCTGCGGGCGATTCCACCACACCGAAGACGCGGCACCGCTCCAGATGGGACTGGACGAGTTGTTGCGGAAGACCTGGTACGTGAGGGTCGAGTCGTCGTCGTCGACCGAGGTGCGGATCCGGACGTCGATCGACCCGCTGCTCTGGGCGACCGCCGACACCGTCGGCGCCGGCGGATTGCCGGTGTCGGTGGTCCCGAAGCGCGTCAGGTGGTCCTGCGGCGCACCGTTGATCGTCGTGAAGTCGCCGCCGCTCCACATGAACTGCTGCCCGGTCGACCTGCCGGTCGCGATGACGAGCGCGCGCGGGCCGATGCCCTCGCCGATGCCGTCGTTGGACTTGGGATCCCACGCGAAGTGCGACCCGTCGACCGCGCTCTGTGCGAGGAAGTAGTGGCGCGTGCCGTCCTGCTGCGCATGCACCGAATCGCAGTTGTGACCGTGGCTCACGGAGTAGAGGGTCGTCTGATACTGGAGTGTCATCTGAGTGGCGCCGAGGCACGTGTCGCGCCACAGCTGGTCGCCCGTCGCCCACGAGAACGCCGCGCGTCCGTCGAAGACGCCGCCGCCGGTGCCCTCGTTCGAGATGTAGAACCTGCCGTCGTCGGCGCTGAAGATGTGCTTGGTCACCGAGGTGTTCGCGATGAACCCGGCCGGATAGGTGCGGATGTTCGCACCCGTGACCGCGTCGACGATCGCGATCGAGTGCGAGGACGCGCCGTTGACCGAGAAGAAGTCTCCGCCGATCGCGACCTTGGAGCCGTCGGGCGAGACGCCGATCCCTCGGCCGATGTCGTCGACGTTGGCCGTCCACGGGAGCAGAGCGCCGGTCGTGACGTCCACCGCGGCGAACCGCTGGCGCGCCTCACCGCCCACGGTGAGGAACATGCCGCCGAAGTACATCGTCGTCCCCTTCACGGCGATGGTGTGCACGATCGAGGAGATGCTGGGAAGGCGAAGGCCTGTCACGGTGCAGGTGCGCACGTCGATCTGCGCGATGCGCCCCGTGGACACCCCTCCGACGTTCGAGAAGTTGCCGCCGATATAGACCGTGTTGCCGTCGGGCGCCGTGGTGGCCGCATAGACCGCGGGCGTTCCGCCGGCCAGCGAGAGACTCAGCTGGCAGCTGTCGGGGTTGCCTGTCTCGGCGTCGAGGATCGCGAGCGCGTTCACGGCGACCGGCGAACCCGAGCCTCCCTCGGGCGGACGCAGCTCGCTGAACGTGCCCCCCGCCACGACCTTGCCGGCCGACTGCGCGAGCGCGTACACCGTTCCGTCGGTCTGCCACGTCGGCAGGTCGTCGGCGCTGAACTGAACGCCGGGCGATAGCGCTGAAGCCGGCTCGGGCGGAGCGACCGCGACGAGGCCGACCACGAGCGCCGAGGCTACGACGACGCCGCCCATCCACGTACGTGAGACCATGGGTCACACCCCCAACGCCCACAGACGTATCCGTGGGCCCCTCCCAGAAGCACCGCCGGGTTCCCAGTCGTCGAGTTCGGACGCTTCCCAGGCGCGTCTCTCGGCATTCGGGACGATGCTAGGCACACTGTACGCCTCCGTTCCGGCTTTGTCTCCAGGCGATCTGCTGCGCGGGTTCCGGCGCGTGATGAGGGCCGCGCCTCCGCCGGAACCCCGTGTGGATGCGTCACGTTCGAACCGATGTATTCCGCACGACGCGGTTGCGTTGTATGGTGTGCGCCAGAACGTCCCTCGCCGGCAGGTGGGGGACGCTCACGGCCGTCGAACCCGAAACCGACGGCCGAAGAGACCGCGTTCCGCGCCGGCAGGCGAGGGACGCCGACGGCCGTTGAACCCGAAACCGACGGCCGAAGAGACCGCGTTCCGCGCCGGCAGGCGAGGGACGCCGACGGCCGTCGAACCCGAAACCGGCGGCCGATGGACCGCGCTGGGGAGCGCTCTCCGGGATGCGTCGTGACGATGTCGTCGCGCGTCCGCTGGGAGGAACGATGGCTGGGGAATGGCGTCTCGGCGCCCGATCGTCACGTGTATCGACATCGCCGGAGACCGTGACAACGGTGAGAACTGCGGCGACGGATGCGACCGTCGCGGCGGGGGGTGCGACGAGGCGTCGAACGACGCCGCGGGTGCTCTTCGTCGGCATCAACTACGCACCCGAACCGACGGGCATCGCGCCGTATACGGAGGGCATGGCGTGCGCCCTGGCGGCGCGTGGATGGCGAGTGGGGGTCATCACCACCCATCCGCACTATCCATGGTGGAAGGTCCAGGAGGGCTACGGCGGCTGGACGCGCACCGAGACGCGGGATCTGGTCGACATCACGCGACTGCGCCACTACGTGCCTCGACGCCACACCATGCTCGATCGGGCGCTCTCGGAGATGACCTTCGGGCTCAGGGCCACCCTCGCCCGCTGGCACCGCCCGGATGCCGTGGTCCTCGTCAGCCCCGCGATGATCGCATCCCGGCTGGCCGCCGTCCGCGCTGCACTGACGGGCATACCGACGATCGTGTGGGTACAGGACATCTATACGCTCGGGGCGCGGGAGACGGGTGCCGTGTCGCATGGCGCGGAGGCGGTCGCCGCGCTCGAGCGCGGGCTGGTGAACTCCGCCGACCGGGTCGTGGCGATCCATGACCGATTCCGCCGGGTGCTCCAGGAGGACCTGTCGGTCGCCACGCCCGTGGACGTCGTACGGAACTGGTCGCACGTGAGGACGGACGGCGCCGGACGAGACGGCGCGCTTCGCCGGGAACTCGGCTGGGCGGACGATGACGTCATCGTCCTGCACGCGGGCAACATCGGGGCGAAGCAGGGACTCGAGAACGTCGTCCATGCCTCCCTCGAGGCCGCTCGGCGCGGATCCCACGTGAAGTTCGTCCTGCTGGGCGACGGGAACCAGCGCCCCGCCCTCGAGGCGATGGCGGCCTGCCCACGACTGCAGTTCCTCGATCCGCTGCCCGACGGCGTGTTCGAGCGTGCGCTCGCCTCGGCCGACATCCTCCTGGTCAACGAGCGGCCGGGCCTCACCGAGATGGCCGTCCCGAGCAAGCTGACGACGTACTTCGCCACGGGGCTACCGGTGATCGCGGCGGTCGACCCGTCCAGCATCACCCACGACGAGGTCTGCGCGGCCGGAGCGGGCCCGTGCGTCCCTGCGGGCGACCCGGGCGCACTGGTCGACGCCGCCGAGCGGCTCGTGGCTGATCCCGCGGCCGCGCGGGCGTTCGGCCACGCCGCACAGAGCTATCGGGACGTGCATCTCGGCGTCGACACCGCGGTCGCCTCCTTCGAGGCGACGATTCGGGCGGCGATGGTATCGGGTCGCCGCGCGTCGGCCGGCGCGCTCGCCGGTTCGCGGAGCCGCAGACACCGCCCGGTGCTCCGCCACTGACCGACGACCGACCCGGATGCGGCAGCCTTCACCGGCCGCCGCCCGGGAAAGGGCGGCGGCCGATCCGGCGGCGGAGGGCATGCTCCGCCGCCGGTCTCTCCCCCGCTCAGGGTGTCGTGTACGTGAGCGTGAGGGTGGGCCGATAATCCGGTGACGTCGCCTCACGCGACCACAGCCGCACGTTGTCGCTGCCGGCCGGACTGGACAGTCGCAGCGTGATCGATGTGCCGGCGAGCGGTCCGAGGTCGGCAGCGGAGAGGGTGGCGATGTACGGGCTGTTCAGCGCCGTCGCTCCCGTGAGCTGCCCGAGGACCGCCGCCCCGACGCTGGTCGGACGGTTGTTCCAGGTGATCGTGCCTTCCTGCCACGTGCCGCTGACAAGCCGGAACTCGTGGATGTCGGTCGATCCGGCTGTCGAATCGTTGGACGTCCGCAGCGAGATCGTCGCCGAGGTGAGCACCTGCCCCGCCGGCGCCGCCGGCAGATCGAACCGCAGGAAGGACTCGATCGTGGTGTTGAAGCGCGACGATATCTGGTTGGTGGCCCCATAGGCGAACGTCGGGTTGATGGCCGCGGCCATCGAGTCGGCGGTCGTCACGATCGTCTGCGTCGTGGGTGGAGCCGGTGGATTGGTCACCGTGGCGCTCGCGGCGGCCGAGGCCGCGCTCACGTTCGACGAGCCATCCCTCGCCGCCACCTTGTAGAACCACGTGCCCTGCGGTCGAGCACTGTCGGTGAAGGTCGTCTCCACCACGTCGCCGATCCGAGAAGCGTCGTTCGCAGTGAAGCCGGCCGTCGTGCCTCGGTAGACGAGGTATCCGGTGACGCCGACGTTGTCGGTCGAGGCACTCCAGTTCGAGGGTGACGTTGTGCGCCTTCGACGTCCGCCGTCAGTCCCCCGGGCACGCTCGGCGGCGTGCTGTCGGGAGCCACGATGACGACGGATGCCGCGCTCGACGCACCGGAGACGTTCCCGGCGGCGTCGCGAGCGGTGACCTTGTAGAACCACGTGCCCTCGGAGAGCGGCGCGTCGTGATACGAGGTGCCGACGATGTTCGGCTGGATGAGCGTCTCCATGCTCGGCACGAACCCGGCATCCGACCCTCGGTAGAGGGCATAGCCCGTCACCCCGGCGTTGTCGGTCGAGGCCGTCCACGAGATGTCGGCCGCCTGACCCGCCGCCACAGCGTTGACTCCCGTCGGGACGCTCGGCGCCACACCGTCGACGACGGTGACGGGAGCGGAGGCCGCGGAGGCCGCGCTCGCGTTGTTGGCGCCGTCGAAGGCGACGACCTTGTAATAGAAGGTGCCAGGAGGCGGTGCGACGTCTTCGAACGTCGTGCCGGCGACCGTCCCGCGGAGCGTGTCGGCCGCGGGGGTGAACCCGGCGGTCGTCCCGCGATAGACCCGGTAACCCGCGACGCCGACGTTGTCGGTCGAGGCGGTCCATGTCACGTCGACGTTTGCGCCGTCGAACGACGCAGCCACACCTTGAGGCGTGCTCGGCACCACCGTGTCGACGAAGCCCGTCCCTACGTTGAAGTGGTTCTGCACCTGCTGTGGCGACAGCGCCTGGTAGTACACCGCCGTCTCATCGAGCTGACCGTCGAAGTAGCGGTTGACCAAGGTGTTGCCCGCACTCGGGTAGCCGTTGAGGCTGTCGCCGCCGACGTGCCACGTGCCGTTGTACGTGCCGCTGCCGGTGGTGGCGTTCTGCGCCTGGAGGACTCCGTCGACGTACAGCTGCATGCCGCTCGGACCCTGCGTGCCGACTACGTGGTGCCACTGGCCGTCGTTGACCGCCGCGAGGCTGCGCAGCGTGGTCGTGCCGAACCCGGCGCGCACGCCGAACCGGAGGAACCCGGTCCCGTTCTCCATGTACACGACGCGGTCGACCGTGCCGCTGGTGCGATCGACCCCCGTGTCGGTGCGAGGACGCCCCGTCGAGGATCCGTAGTTGGCCAGCGCCCCACCGGTGGCCGACGTCGTGCGGAACCACGTCTCCACCGAGTACACCGTGGGTCCGGGCGCGATGACGTCGTTCCAGATGTACTGCGGCAGCCCGTTCGGCTGCGTGTCGGTGAACGTCGCACTGCGGCTGGCGTCGTTGGGGATCGCCCCCGCGGCGGTGCGGTTCACGCCGTTCTGCGCGAGGCCGTTGAGCCCGACGACCGTCGGGCCGGCGCTGTCCACGACCCACTGCGCGTTCGCCGTGTCGTCGTAGCGGTAGAAGAGCCGCGGGCTGATCCGCGATGACCGTCGAGGCGTAGACGGACCCTGTCGCCGAGGCCGTGACCGTCGCCGTCCCCGACAGGGCGCTCTGGTTGTTCGCCCGGTCGATCGCTCGCACGCGATACGTGTAGCTCGTGCCGGGTGCGACGTCCGTGTCGACGAAGGTCGCCTGGAAGCGATACCAGTGCTTCGACTGCGCCACGCCGGTCCAGACCGGGGTCGTCGTGTTGTTGCCCGCGATACACCGCGTAGGTGATGTCCGAGTCGTCCGGATCGTAGACGCCGCGGATGTTGACCTGGACCGCGTTCGGCGTGATGGCGCGTGCCGCGAGTGCCGGGACCGGTGGGGCGCCCGTGTCGGTGGGGCTGAAACGCGTCAGTCCCTGCTGATTGGCGCCGTTGACGCGGGTGAACTCGCCGCCGACCCACAGGTACGGCGTGCCGTTCGTGCCCGGGCCGATCGCGATCGAGCGCGGGCCGATGCCCTCGCCGGTGCCGTCGTTCAGTTCCGGAAGCCAGCCGATCTGCAGCTGCGTCGGGTCAGCGGCGTGGCTCACCGAGAGGAACGTGCGCCGGCCGTCGGGGAACATCCCCATCGACCCGCAGTCATGGTGATGGTGCGCCTCGAACAGCAGTCCCTGGTACGGGACGATCGCCTGCGTGGCGCCGGCGCAGTTGTCGCGCCACGCCTGGCTGTAGTCGGACCAGTTGTAGGCGAGAGCGCCGTCGAACCCGGCGAATCCCTCCTGCGCCACGAAGAAGCGCGTGCCGTCGGAGCTGATCATCTTCGTCCGCGAGGTGTTGCCGACCGTGTTGGCCGGCCACGTGCGCACCACCGCTCCTGTCGTCGAATCGACGACGGCGAAGCTGTGGGATGCCGATCCGTTGATGTCGAACCAGTCGCCGCCGATCGCAAGTCGGGTGCCGTCCGGGGAGAGCTGGAGCGCATCCCCGCGGGCATTCTTGTTGGGCACGACGGTGTTGCTGTACAGCTCCTCCGTCGCACCGGAGGCGTTGGCGACGAATGCGGTCTGCAGGGCGCCGGCGCGGTTGACCTTCGCGAAGCTGCGCCTGGTCTGTCCGCCGACCGTCTGGAAGACGCCACCGAAGTAGACGAACTCGTTGGAGGGTTCGATGTCGAGCACGTAGCTCGAGATGCCGTTCACGCGGAACGGCGTGACCGTGCAGGTCGCGACGTTGATCTCGGCGAGCCGGCTCACCGTGACGCCGCCGACGCTCGTGAATTGGCCGCCGACGAAGACCGTATTGCCGTCGGGTGCCGCCTTCACCGCGTACACCGATGCCGTACCGCCGCTGAAGGCGACCGGCAGCTGACACGCGTCCGGCTCCCCTGTCGCGGCGTTCAGAATGGCCAGGCTCTGCAGACTTCTCGCAGCGCCCGCCTGTCCTGCGCCCGGGCGGATCTGGCTGAAGGTTCCCCCGACCACCGCCCTGCCGCGGGATATCGCCACCTGCCAGACCACGCCGTTGGTCTGCCAGGTCGGCAGCGCATCGGCGCTGAACGGCAGGTCAGGCGAGAGGGCTTTCGCCTCTTCGGCAGGTGGTACAGCGATCAATCCGATCGCGAGCGCCGCAACAGCGGCGAAGCTCGCGAAAATGCGAGTACGCACGTCAACCCCGATTCCCAGAATTCGAGACCGGTGTCGCACCTCCCCAGTGGATCACCGGTCGCCCACAGGCTCCCGTCCGCGGGCACACGTGCTGTCGCTGCGCTTTCGGCATCATCGTCGGGTGCAACTTGCCAGTACGCTTGACCGAGGAGTTTACACGACCACGGGTCAGGCGGCAGGGTGGATTCCGATACTCGTGCCAGAGGGTGCGGGGACAGTGGGGGACATGTCCGGCCTGACCTTTCGCGAAGCCATGGATTCCTTGTCGAGCTCGCAGAAGAGCCGAGTGGGCGTCTCGCTGTATTCGCGGTACATCAACCGTCCCGTAGGACGGCTCCTTGCGGCGACAGCCGCTTCCGCCGGGGTCTCTCCCAACGGCGTGACCGCCATCTCGGCGCTCTGCACCGCCGCGGGCCTGATCGTGCTGGTGCTGAGCCCCGCCGGCTGGATCACCGGGCTGGCGGTCGCGGTTCTCCTGGTGCTCGGATTCGCCCTGGACTCCGCAGACGGCCAGGTCGCGCGATTGACCGGGCGCGGCAGCCTCGCGGGCGAATGGCTCGACCACGTCGTCGATTCCGGCAAGATGGTCGCCGTCCACGCCGCGGTGCTCGTCGCGGCAGCGACGCAAGGGCTTCTGACGGGGCCGTGGCAGCTGATCCCGCTGGCCTACATGCTCGTCGCGGTCGTGCTCTTCTCGGGAATGACGATCTTCGAGCTGCTCCGCCGCACTCGGCCGCACCCCGCCGAGCCGCCGAGATCCCCCTCGGCGATCCGCGCGGTCGGCTTGCTCCCGGCCGATTACGGGATCCTCGCCCTCGCCTTCCTCCTGTGGGGCGCACCGCAGATCTTCTTCGTCGTCTATGCCGCCCTCGGAGGCTTGACCGCTCTCATCACGGTCGCTCTGCTCCTCAAGTGGTTCAGAGGTGCTGAAGCGCACGAGCTGACCGGCGGGAGGCTATGGCGCCTCACGTGTGTCCCGTCGGTAGTAGAACAGCGCGACGGGGAGGAAGAGGAGCGGGGCCGAGATCGCGTTCGCACCGAAACCGAGCACGAGGCTCCACTCGTCACCTCCGAGCGCGTAGCCGACGAGGAACCCTGCCGTCGTGGCCACGGCGATGCCGATGCGGACCAGAGTCACCGCCGATTGGTGATCGAGCACCCGCAGCACGATGCCGTGGATGCCCGCCCAGCCCGTCAGGATCGTCGACGCGCCGACCAGGACGAGCCCGAGCAGGAGGTCAGCACGTTCAACACCCGCAGGAGCCCAGCCGCTGAGCCAGATGACGCCGACGAGGAACGCGACACCGGCGGTCGCGAGGAGCCCGAGCCGGATGCTGGCGCGCCAGCCGCGTGCGATGATCGCCGACGCCTGCCGGTAGTCCCCGTGCGTGGCGCCGTCGGCGATGATGTTCGTCGTCGTCGCGGCGAAAGCCAGATTCAGCGGTCCGAGCAAGGTCTGCGCGAGCCGGACTCCGCCGATGAGGTCGTTCGCGCCGGAGCCGGCGAGCACGAAGAGGGGCACCGACACGATGAACTGCCCGACGACGAAGTCGAGCGTCTGCCAGGCAGCGGAAGACCGGTAGCTGCGGTAGGGATAGACCCCCACGCGCAGCGGGACCTGAGGCAGCACCACGGCGGCCGCGATCGCGCACGATACGCCGATCGCGAGCATGAACGACAGCGGCGTGGCGGCGAGAACAGGCAAGGCCGTCGCCGAGACGAGCGTCACGCGCACGGCGTCGCCGGCTGCGACGGCCCAGCGGCGGCTCGAGCCGATGGCGCGATACCGCACCCAGTCGTAGAACACGGGGACGGCTCCCGCGATACCGATGATCGCAGCCTCGCCGGCATCGACCCCGCCCGAGCTGATCGCGATCGCCCCCACCGCGAGAGCCGACAGCGAGGAGGCGACGAGCATGTACCGCGCGGGCACGAGCGGACTGCGCGTCGGTTCGCTGGAAGATCAGCGCGGGTTGGAAGAGCGCGGCACGGGACCCCCCGACCGCGAGCACACTGGCCAACGTGATGATCGAGAACGAGGTGAACGCGGCCGGATCCATGCGGATCGCGGCGATCAGCATGGGCAGCGCGCCTGCGGCGCTGGAGAGGATCTGCGCGACCGTCAGCGGACGGGGCAGCCGCGGACGGGGACTCATCTCGCCGCCGCTCGAACCGCTGCCTCCAGATTGGCGCCGACGGCCTCGACGCTGAATCGGTTCGGCGGCGCGGCCGCGATCTCCAGCTGCTCCGCGAGGTGCGCGTCGTCCCGCAGGAAGGTCGCAAGCGCCTCGGCCAGCGCTCGCGGGTCCACGGGATCGACCGCGACAGCGGCAGCCCCCGACGCGATGATCTCCTCGGCCGCGCCGTCCCGCGTCGACAGCACGACGGGACGCCGCGCGTTGACGGCCTCGAAGCCCGCGAGCGAGCGGTAGTCCCCCTGCGTCGGACAGATGACGACGTGCGCGCGAGCGTAGTCCGCGGCCACCTCATCATGCGGCCTTCGCCCGTGGAAGCGGACCCTCTCGACCAGCCCCAGCTCGACGACCTGCCGTTCGAGCGCCGCGCGCTCTGGTCCGTCTCCGACGACATCCAGCGTCCACTCGCGTACGTGCGCGGGGAGGACGGCGAGCGCGGCGAGGAGGAGGTGAAGCCCTTTCCGGCGCTGAAGGCTGTTCAGGAACAGGAACCGCACAGGACCGCCGTCGTCGAAGGCCGGCGGCGGATCCCCCGGCTGGGACGTGAGGTACGGCCCGACGCGCAGCCGTTCGGGACGGATGCCGAGACGCTCACGCGCGTACCGCGCGGTCCGCTCGTTGCTCACGAGCACGATGTGCGACCGACGCGCGAAGATCCGCTTCACCGTCGTCGCGAGTCGGCCCTCGGCGCCGCCGCGGAACGACGGCTCCGATTCGATCAGCTGCACCACCCGACGTCGCCGGAGGTGCGCCGTGGCGGCCGTGACCAATGCCGTGGGAGTGAACTCGACGACGATGACGACATCGGTCGGGCGCCGCAGCATCCGCCAGACCGCTCGCGGCGTCGGCACGCGGAGGTTGCCCGTGTACGTGAACTCCCCCACCCGGCGGTCGCGTCCGCGCACCCAGAAGCGCAGGTCCGGAGCGAGCGGAAGCTCCGGGTATCGCTCGAGCGGGTAACCCTCTCTCACGAGGACGGCGGCGTCGGGGAATCTTCGGGCGAACTGCCCGAGGACCTCGCGGAAGTAGGCCAGATCGTCGCCGAACCCGAAGGCGCCGCTCACCCACACCGCTCGCAGTCGATCGGACCCTGTCACCCGGTCCTCCCTCGACGGTGAGATCGACCGCGACAGCAGTGAGCGGTCCGCGAGGCGCGTGCGAGTGATCATATCCGCTGGCCCGCAGAAATCACGCGTGGCTAGGATGTCGCCCATGGGGGGACGACGCAGTCTTGCCGGTTTCACGGGCGCCGGCTACGACAAGGGGCGCGGCATCGCCTGGCAGGCGGGATGGCAGCTCGCCTCCAGCCTTCTCGTGATGCCCTGGTTCGTGCCGGCCACGGTTCGCGTCAGGGTGCTGAGAGCGTTCGGCGCCAGGATCGGCCAGGGCGTGAACCTCCGTTCCGGCGTTCGCGTCCACTGGCCGTGGAAGCTCACGATCGGCGACGACTCGTGGATCGGCGAACGCGTGTGGATCCTCAATCTCGAGCCTGTGACGATCGGCGATGACGTCTGCGTCTCACAGGGCGTCTTCCTCTGCACCGGCAGCCACGACCGGCGCTCCCCGACGTTCGAGTTCGACAACGCGCCGATCACCATCGAGGACGGCGCGTGGATCGCGGCGCGGGCGACCGTCCTGCGCGGCGTGAGGGTGGGCCGGGATGCGGTCGTCGGCGCCACGGCGCTGGTCACATCGGACGTGCAGCCGGAATCCGTCGTCCTCGCCCCGCGCGCATCCGTCCGCGACCCGGTGGAGCCGAACGCGTGAAGATCCTCGGAGTGGTCACGCTGCTGAGCCCGTCGGGCGAGTACGGCGGGCCGACCCGGGTCGCGGTCAATCAGCTCCGCGCACTCCAGGACCGCGGGCATCAGGTGGTGCTCGCCGGGACGCACCGCGGGTTCGAGGGGAACGTCCCGACCGAGATCGAAGGCGTGCCGGTCAAGCTCTTCCCCGCCCGCACCCTCCTGCCCCGGACCGGGTTCGCGGGGCTCGGCTCCCCGGAACTGTGGAGAGCCGTCCACCGCCACGCCCGGGAGTTCGACGTCGTGCACGTGCACGCCGCGCGCGACCTCGTGACGCTTCCTTCGGCGCTCATCGCGCTCCGGCGCGCGGTGCCGATCGTCGTGCAGACGCACGGCATGATCGATGAGACGAGCCATCCGCTGGCCGTTCCCCTCGACCTGGCGCTGACCCGGCCCGTGCTGCGCCGAGCGCGGATCGTCACCTACCTGACCTCGCGGGAGCGCGCGTCGTTGGAGGCCGTCTCCCGCGGTGAGGCTCGCCTGGAAGAGCTGCCCAACGGGGTTCCGCTGACGCGCGGCCGCAGCAGCAGCGGGTCCGGCGAGGGTGCTCTACCTTGCTCGCCTCGCGCCCCGCAAGCACCCGGTCGCGTTCGTCGAGGCCGCGGCGCGCGTGGCATCCGAATTCCCCGACGCCGCCTTCGCGCTCGTCGGACCGGACGAGGGCGAGCGTGCGTCGGTGCTGGAGGCGATCGCCTCCTCCGGAGCGGCCGATCGCATCGCGTGGGAGGGTCCCGTCGGCATGAGCGGGGCCGCGGCGCGGATGCGGCAGGCCACGCTGTACGTCCTGCCGAGTGTCGACGAGCCCTACCCGATGTCGGTGCTGGAGGCGATGTCGGTCGGGCTGCCGGTCGTCGTCACCGACACCTGCGGACTGGCTCCGTTCGTCCGTGAGCACGACGCGGGCATCGTGACGGACCACACGGTCGAGAGCCTCGCCGACGCGCTGCGCACCCTGGTCGCGGATCCGGACGCGTGCCGCGGCCATGGGCGCGCGGGTCGGGATGCGGTTCGCGCGGAGCGCAGCATGGCCGCCATCGCCGAGCGTCTCGAGCGTTTCTACCGGTAGGAGCGCACCGGGCCCTACGGGGACTCCGGCGCGCTGCGGATCGACGCCGGGAGTGCTCCCCCGGCGGCCGCATCGGGCGTGGGCTGTGGGGGCGGGCCCGGGTCGGGAGCTGCTTCCACGCGTCCCCGGCCACCGACGACGACCAGGATGCAGAGGACGGTCAGGAACAGTGCACCGGTCGCCTGCAGCAGCGATCCGCGCAAGAGGATCGTCATGAAGACGGGGAGGATGGCGCCGACGATCGCCCAGACCCCACCGACTCGGAGCGCAGGCACGATCCGGCTGTCCATCGCACGAAGCACCAGCCCGAGGAGGAGGAAGCCGACCACGACGGCGATGATGCCGCCGTTCACCAGCGCCTCGGCCCATGTCGGCGCCGACAGATTGTCGAAGGTGTATCCCCGGTACTCGCGCGAGGAGGATGCCCGTGTCGGTGGGCTTGTTCGGCCAGAGGGCACGAGGGACCCAGAAGAGGATGCTGCCGGCGAACTGGCTCATCGGCACGACCAGTCCGTCCACCCAGTAGGACAGCGCATTGGCGACCTGCCAGAACGCGTCGTAATCCGGATTGGACAGGTACTCGTCGAAGAACCCGGACCGGGTGCCCGTCGCCGCCCCCGCGCGGCGGAAGGCGTCGGCGATCGGGAAGACGAACAGGAATCCGGCGATCGCCGCGAGCATCGTGATCCGCGCCCGTCGGCGCGTCCGCACGGCGCCGGCATAGACCGCCAGGGCGAACACGACGGTTCCGAAGGAGTACCTCGCACTCGTGATCGGATTGACGATGAGGAGGAGGACCACCGCTCCCGTCACGGCTCCGCCCAGCGCCAGCCGACGACTCTGGGCACTGCTGGCGGTGCGCCGCAGCTGGGCCAGCGCGCCGACCGCGACCAGCATCGGGTAGATCCCACTCGCGAAGACGATGCTCCGGACCGCGGGGTCGGGCCATGCGGCGGCCCGCGCCGCGGCCGCCGCATCCCGGCTTCCGAGCAGGGCGATCGCGCCGAGCCTCCACAGGACGTAGCCGCTCAGGGCCAGGGAGATGACGAAGAGCGCGACGGTGCGCCAGCTGCTGACCGGACGCACGACGAGTGGCCGCCCCGCCGTCCGACGACGCCCCTCGCCCAGCAGGAACAGCAGGCGCCCCACCTCGTAGCAGACGACGCCGAGCACGACCACCCCCGCCGTCGGCATGTCGAGCCCGGTGTCGACTCCTGGCGTCGTCGTCGACGTGAGTCCGGACAGGATCTGGGCGGTCGGAGCGATGCCCATGAAGATGTAGACGAACAGCCAGAAGAAGAAGTCGAACAGCCTCGGCGTTCCGCGCACCCACAGCAGCGAGAGGCGGATGCCGGCCCAGACCAGGAGGACGAGAGTGACGACCCAGGCGTCACTGCGGGGCAGATCCGAGACATCAGCGATGAGGAATGCCGGGATTCCGACCGACAGGACCGCCAGGGATGTGACGAGGAGGAGGATGCGCAACCCTCGTCGCAGCTCGTCGTCCCCCGCTGCATCGGGAGCCCGATAGGCCACTCGCGTGCCGTCGGATCCCTCGCGGCGCGGGCCGGATTGCGACAGCTGATCGGTTCGCGTCATCGGCGCCGTCCACGAGGATTTCGGAAGGGCTGAGCGCACAGTCCGAGAGATATAGCATTATAAGGGGATTGGGGAGAAATTCGGTTCGTTCTGCCCCTCGGCGTGATCGGACGAGGGTATGGAAACCAGAAGTCTGCTGCGGCTCATCCGCCATCACTGGGCGGTGGTCGTCTCGTGCATCCTGCTCGGCGTGCTCGCAGGCTGGATGCTCGTCGTCTCCACCCCCCGCGAGTACACCGCGAGCGCGGACGTGTTCGTGACCGTCACCGGCGGAGCGAGCACCGGGGAGCTCGCGCAATCGTCGAACTTCTCGCAGCTGCAGGCGCGGAATTTCAGCGCGATCGCAACCCGCGAGGTGGTGCTCGCCCCCGTCATCGAGTCCCTCGACCTCGACGTCACGATCTCGCAGCTGCGCCGGCAGGTGTCCACATCGGTGCCTCTCGAACACGAGCGTCATCACCATCTCGGCGACCGACGAGTCGCCCGCTCGCGCGGCCGCCATCGCGAACTCGGTGTCGAAGTTCCTGGCAGAGGTCGTTCCGTCGCTGACGCCGCGTGTGGACGGCCAGTCGCCCGTCCGGCTGCAGGTGATCGAGTCGGCGAAGCCTCCGACGGCGCCGTCATCGCCGAATGTCCCCCTCCTGCTGCTCACGGGCCTCCTCGCCGGCCTCGTCGCCGCGACGGTCTTCGTCGTGCTCCGGGGCGTCGTCGATGCCCGCGTCCGCGACAAGGAGCAGGTCACGGAGATCACCGGGCTGCCGGTGCTGGGGATCATCTCGTTCGACCGCCGCGCGCAGCGGGATCCCATCGCCGTCATCAAGACCGGCTCCCGGCGCGGCGAGGAGTACCGGCAGCTGCGCGCCAATCTTCGATTCCTCCAGCCCGGGGAGGTCCACAAGGTCTTCTCGATCACGTCGTCCCGCGCGGGCGAGGGCAAGAGCGCGACAGCGGCCAACATCGCCGCGGCGCTCGCCGCGTCGGGTCTCGCGGTCTGCCTCGTGGAGGCCGACCTGCGCCGACCGACGCTGGGCGGCCTGCTCGATCTTCCGGAGTACTCCGGGTTCACCGACGTGCTCACCGGAGACATCGCGCTGGACGACGCGATCGTGAGCTGGGGCCCCGACGACCTCAAGGTCCTCCTCGCCGGCTCCCGGCCGCCCAACCCCAGCGAACTGCTCGAGTCGGCCGCGGCGAGCGCGGCACTGCAGCGGATACGCGAACGCTTCGATGTGACCATCATCGACTGCCCGCCCATCAATCCCGTGCCGGACGGTGCAGTGGTGGCGCGATTGCTCGGTGGCGTCATCCTGGTCATCGGCGCCCGGGTGCTCCGCGTGCGTGAACTGCGTCGGGCGCTGGACCGCTTGACCTCCCTGGGAACGTCGGTCGAGGGCGCGGTGTTCAACATGTCCCGATCGCGAGAGGATCACCGCTACGACTACGCGCCCGCCAAGGCGCCGGTGCGCCCGACCGAGGACGATGTCGCGAACGCACCGTCGGAGGCGCCGCCGGGTACCGTCGCCTCAGACGGTGGCACCGTCATCGGCACGACAGCCCCACCGCGGGCGTCGGGTGATCTGCATCCCGGCGAGCACGAGCCGGCCGTCCCGGGCGACTCACCGGCGGACGAAGGGATCCGATCAGCGCGCGGGAAGGCGCCGCTCCGCGTCGCCTGCGCACTTCCCGCCGCTCAGCGCGGTCGAGTCGCAGCGCGAGACCTGACGCCATGAGTGACGGGCGGGGGTCGATCCTCTTCGTCTGCACGGGAAACGTGTGCCGGTCTCCGTACCTCGAGTGGGGGCTGCGGGCAGCCCTCGCGTCCGCGGATGGTCCGGTCATCCGGCTGACGTCGGCGGGTGTCGCGCCGCTCATCGGCCACCCCATGAGCAGCTATCTGCTCGACCGCCTCCAGCACAGGGGAATCGATGCGTCGGAATTCCGGGCGCGGGCGCTGACGGAGGGGATGGTGGCACGGGCCGACGTCGTGCTCACCGCTTCACGGGAGCATCGGGGACTCATCGTCCGGCAGATGCCGTCCGCGGCGACGCGGACGTTCACCGTCCTGCAGTTCGCGCGTCTCCTGCACGGCCGCCCTTCATCGGGGAACGGGGGTGCAGACCTGCCTGCTCTGGTGACCATCGCCCAGCAGTCCCGTGGCCTGGCGGGTGCCTCGACGGAGCATGACGACATCGAGGACCCGTGGAAGCACTCCCGCCGGGTCTACGCGAGGAGCGCGCGGAAAGATGGACGAGGTGCTCGAGGAGATCCTCGAGCACCTCGTCCCGCGATGAACCGCCGGTCTTACCAGCTGCTGACCGCGTAGTACTGCAGGTCCTGCACGTACGGCGTCGACACGACCTGGTACGGGGAGGTGACGGACTCCGCCGTCGCACCCGACCGGACGATCTTCGCCGACACCGATCCCAGCTTCAGCGGCACCGTGTAGGCGGAGACTCCCGCGGGCGCCGAGAAGCTCGTGGTCGTACCGCCGACGGTGATCTGCACCGTCGCGGCGGACGGCAGCCACACGAGCGCCTCGACCGTGTCGCGAGCCGGCGTCGAGGTGCCGTCGAGCGCGGGGGCGCCCATCAGCGACTGGGAGTACGACGGCTTCGCGTTCACGAACTGCGTGCGGTGGGTGAGCACGATGGCATCCGACGTGATCGCCGGCTGCGAGCCCGTGTGGAACCACGAGGTGTAGTACCGCGTCAGATCCAGGAAGGCCGAGCCGTGATCCTGGGACGGCGCGATCTGAGTCGACTCGCTGTAGTCGTTCCAGGTCACGAGCTGGACGTAGTCGGCCTTCTGGGAGATCGCCCTGCTCCACTGCGCTCGCACGGAGGCGGTGTTGTTCGCCTCAGCCCACGACAGCGACCGGTAGCGGACGTCCTGGACCGCGACCGGCGCCATCCACGTCTTGCCGAGGGCGTGGGCACGTGCCACGTTGTCCGGGCTGTTCAGCGTCGTGCGCTCCGTGCGCGTGCCCCAGTTGCCGAAGCCGTCGGCGATGGGAGCGTAGGCCTTGAGGTTGGCGTCGCTCGCGTTGTTGAACACGGCCTGGAACGAGATGGGGAGCCCGTACTTGGTCTCGAGCAGGTTGATGACCTGCGTCCACCACGAGACCGATGCGCCTTCCGCCTTGAAGCTGGACAGCACGTACTCGCCGTCCTCCTTGTAGGCGGAGCCGACCTTGTAGAGCTGGCTGAGCAGCGAGGCTGCCGTCTCGGGAGTGTTCGAGGAGAAGCTCGAGGAACCGTCGACCATGGGCACGACCGCGAACCCGCCGACCTGCGCGGCTGCCTTCATGACGTTGACGGAGGCATCCCAGTTCTGGCCGCTCGAGCTCATGAGGTTGAGCGTGAAGCCGTCGATGCCGGCGGACTTGGCCTGCCGGACCTCCGTGGCGAAGTTGTCCACTCGCCAGGTCGTCGAGGTCGACACTCCGGGCGAGATCGGACGGTCGCGCAGCAGACCGCCCACGGAGGCGAACTTGCCGCTCTCACCATCCGGGCTGAGGTAGTTGCGGGTGTAGTAGTCGGTCGACTCGGTCTTGTTGTCGATCGACAGCGGATACGGCACGAAGTAGTGCGCGAAGACGAGCGGGCCGTCGGCGGGCGTCTCAGCAGGAGTCGTCGGAGAAGGCGCCGGCGTGGGCGTCGTGGACACCGGCGCCGTGCTCACCTCGATGCGCGGTACGTCGCTGTTGAAGCGCTCCATCCGAAGCTGAATGTACCGCTGGCTGTAGTTCAGTGCCAGGGCGAAGTCACCGGTGGTGGCGACGGAGCGGACGTCGAGCGGGATGCGGAGCGTCTGCCCCTTCGACCGCGGTCGCACTGGGCTGCGAGACCGCGGATCCGGTCGGTGCCCGGCTGGTTGTCGTGGGTCAGCGAAGCTGGACTTCCACGAGGCGGAGGTCGGGTAGGCGACGAGTCCGGGCGCGGTGGCCGTGGTGCTGTTCACCTTCACCACGAGCGTCGCGGACGTGACCTGACGTCCCGCGAGCGCGTCGCCGTCGAACTTGAGGTAGGTGCGGTCGGAGGTCGCGGTCGCGCTCAGCAGACCGGACTGCGGCACGGTCGGCTGGCGGGTCGTCGTCCAGGCCGAGTCCGTGGCGGTGAGGACGACGGCATCGGCAGCGGAGGCGGTGTCCGCGCCCGTGGTGAGCGGGATGACGGCGCCCGCCACCATCGCGGCGATGACGAAGGCACCCAGTGCCTTGGCACGGCGCGCGAGGCCGCGAGGCTCACCGGTTGCGGGCTGGTTTTTAAGGCGGTGACGTGGGGATGTTCGGAGGTTCTGAGTAACGGGAGATGTCACGGGTGACTCTTGTCCTTCGTGGTTGATCGGGGCGGGTTGCGCTGCGACCCCCATCGCGGCGCGATCCCCCAGACGAATACGTCACGTTAGCCGCGGAGCGCGTGCCGCTCCTAATCGAGAGCGCGTATATTAGGCGATTCTCAGAAACGGACGCGCCCGCGACACGGCAGATGCAGCGAGATCGTTACCGATTTTCGGTAGGATCTCCTCGTCGGCCGGTGCCCGAACCAGGCCGGGTCTGTCTCGGGGGACGGCCATGCGAATGCTCCGTAGAGATGTCGGCGGCATGCCGCTGTGGGCGCTCACGCTCGTGGTCGTCGCAGTCATCGTCATCGCCGCGTTCCTGGGCGGTGGGGGCGCCGGCGCGCGGCAAGATTCCGCAGTACACGCCTCCCGGCGATGCCGCGGCGCCGACGATCCCCGCGCCCATGCCGCTGGCCGTCTTCATCGGCGATTCCTACACGCAAGGAGCGGGAGGCGGCGGGGTTCGGTGGCCGACCCTCGTCGGGGAAGCGCACGGATGGGACGTGGACAACCTGGGCCTGGGGGGAACGGGCTACATCAGAACCTCCGACGTGAACAGCTGCGGGCGCGCGTACTGCGGGAGCTACGGCCAGACGATCGACGAGATCGTCGGTTCGCCGGCGTACATCGTCGTCTCCGGAGGGCGCAACGACGTCGGCCTCCCGACGGCCGACGTCGCCGCTGCCGCCGACGCGCTGTTCGGTGAGCTCCGCGAGCGTTACCCGGACGCCGATGATCTTCGTGATGGCTCCCTGGTTCGACGACGATCCGCCACCACCCGCCGCCGGCGAGTTCACTCAGGCGATCCAAGCGGCGGCCCTCGAGAATCAGCTCGTCTATCTCGACTCCGGCCAGCCGCTGTTCGACAGGGCCGACCTCATCTCCGCGGACGGGGTGCACCCCAACGCGGCGGGCTATCAGGCTCTGGCAGCAGCCGTCACGGCGGTCCTCGATCCTCAGCTGGCGCCTTAGGCAGCGGCGATCGCCACAGCCACGGGGGTGCGGACCGTTGAGACTCGGCCCTGTCGGTGCGGTCAGGTCTGCTGTAGGGTTCGGCGTACAGACCCGGTGTGTGGGACACCGCGGGATTCACATGGGGGAATCATGGCTGTACGCATCGGCTATGCCGCCGGGGCATTCGACCTCTTTCACGTCGGACACCTCAACATCCTTCGGCATGCCAAGGAGAACTGCGACTTCCTCATCGCGGGTGTCGTCAGCGACGAGATGCTCCGGCTCGTGAAGCAGGGTCGATCCGATCATCCCGACCGCCGAACGCGTCGAGATCGTCCGGAGCATCACGTACGTCGACAGCGTCCACATCGAGAACGTGCCGGACAAGCTCGAGACGTGGCGACAGCTGCACTTCACTCACTTCTTCAAGGGCGACGACTGGCGCGGCACCGAGAAGGGCGCCCAGCTGGAACGGGAGTTCGCCGAGGTGGGCGTCGAGGTCGTCTACTTCCCCTACACCGTGCACACATCCAGCACCGCGCTGCGTCACGCCCTCGAGATCATGGCCGCGTCGCACGCCCATGACGAGGCGCTTCCCGGTGGGCTCGCCGTCTCGCACGGCTGAGCAGCGGGCACGTCCGGCGGACCGGGGCCGCGGCATCCGCTCGTTCTACAGCTCGCCGGGCTGCATGACCTGCTGCGTCGATCTCCTCGACGAGACGGCGCGACGCGCGACGGCGCGACGCCGGGCTTGCGGGGCGCGTAGACGACGAGCGAGTGGAACAGGAAGCGCACGAAGAACGCGAGCACCAGCGTGATCGCGGTGGCGACGACCGCCGAGATGTGCCCCGTCGACACCATCACCGCCACGATCGGGATGCGGACCAGCGCCTCGGCGTTGTTGAACGCGAACGACTTGCCGAAACGCTGCCAGACACCCGACGCGCTCTCGCGCATGTCGTCGAAGACGAAGCGCTCCTGCAGCAGGAAGTTGCCGACGATCGTCGCCTCGGCGGCGATGATCGCGGCGATGATGTAGTCCACGCCGAGCTGGGTGAGCGCCCACACGATCGCGACGTTCGCGACCGCGCCGAGTCCGCCGATGACGGCGAACAGCGACATCTTGCCGAATCGCAGCGCGGTGAGCTGGGTGAGGAAGTGCAGGCCCTGCCGCACCGACGCCTTCGACTCGCCGGCGTGGCGGTCGGCGAAGTCGAACGGCACCTCGGCGACGCGCATCGGCCGGCGCGCGAGGATCTCGAGCAGGATCTTGAACCCGCGCGGCCGCAGGAGCGCCTGATCGACGCTGCGGCGGTCGATGAGGAAGAACCCGGTCATCGGGTCGGTCACATCGCGCAGCCGGATCGGGAACATCGCGCGGGTGACGGCGGTCGACGCCTTCGACACCATCACGCGCGTGCGATCGGCGAGGCCGTGCGCCGTGCCGCCGCCGGCGTAGCGCGAGGCGATCACGACGTCGACGTCGCCGCGCGAGAAGACGCGCCACAGCTCGGGGATCTTCTCGGGCGGATGCTGCAGATCGCCGTCGATGACGAGGCACGCGTCCGACTCCGCCGCCGCGAAGCCCTCGAGCACGGCCCCGCCGAGCCCGCCGACGGCCTTCTCACGGTGCAGCAGGCGCACCGGCAGCGGGGCGGACGCCGCCACCTCGCGGATCGCGTCGGGCGTGGCATCCGTGCTGTCGTCCACGAAGACGATCTCGGCGTCGATGCCGCCCGGCACCGCGTCGAGCGCGGCGACGACACGGCGAACGAGCTCCGCCACGTTCGGAGCCTCGTTGTACGTCGGGACGATGATCGACAGCTGCATCGCCGCCATCCTGCCATGCACCGCTGAACGGCTTCCGAACTTCTGGCGACGGATGCCACCGCCCACCGCCCGCGATCCGTGCGACGCATCCTCGACACGGGAGGGAAACACGAGGAGGCTAGCGTGACAACGCCCGCTGTCGCGCCCTGGGGAGGATGCCGTGCCCACTCGTCTGTTCCGCCGCACATCGTCGAAGACCACATCGTCGAAGACGGCGAGGTCGGTCGTCGCCGGCGCTCTCGCCGCCGGAGTGCTCGTCGCCTCGCTGGCGGGCTCGACCGCCGCGACGGCGGCGGCCCCCCGCCCGGCGGAGCGCTACGGCTCCCGGTGCCGACGGCATCGGGGATCCGTACTTCCCGGTCTCGGGCAACGGCGGCATCGACGTCACGCACTACGCCCTCGACCTCGACTACACGCCGCCCGCGGCGGATCCCGCGCCGCTCGAGGGCGACCTGGCGGCGGTGGCGACCCTCGACATCGTGGCCACGGCCGACCTCGACCGCTTCAACCTCGACCTCCGGGACCTCACCGTGTCGAGTGTGGTCGTGAACGGCAAGCCCGCCGCGTTCGCGCAGCAGAGCGGCGAGCTCGTCGTCACACCGCGCCCGAAGCTCAAGACCGGCCAGTCCGCGAACGTGGTCGTGACGTACGGCGGAACGACCACGCGACCCCGAAGACATCGAGGGCGCGCTCTACGGCTGGGTCACGACCCGCGACGGGGCGATGGTGGTGAGCGAGCCCGACGGCTCGTCGACGTGGTTCCCGGTGAACGACCACCCCACCGACAAGGCCACCTACTCGTTCGAGATCACCGTTCCGGAGGGGCTGACCGCGGTGGCCAACGGGCTGCTCGAGGGCTCGGAGACGGCCGACGGCAAGACGACGTGGACGTGGGACGCCCCCGACCCGATGGCGTCGTACCTCGCCACCTCGACGATCGGGAACTTCCGGCTCGAGCAGTACACGGCGCCCAACGGCACGCCGATCATCGACGCGATCGACGTGACGCGCACCCCGGCCGCAGTACGCCAACCTCGCGCGCACGGGTGACATGCTCACCTTCTTCGAGGGCCTCTACGGCGACTACCCGTTCGTCTCGTACGGCGCCATCGTCGACAACGACTCGGTGTCATACGCCCTCGAGACCCAGACCCGATCGTTCTTCTCGGGCTCTGCCAGCCTCGGCACGGTCGCCCACGAGCTCGCGCACCAGTGGATGGGCAACCAGGTCAGCCCCGGACGCTGGGCCGACATCTGGCTCAACGAGGGCTGGGCGACCTACTCCGAGTGGATGTGGACCGAGCACAACGGCGGCACGACGGCCGCCACGCGGTTCTCGAACCTGATGAACTCGCCGTCGCAGTCGGCCTGGAACACGGTGCTGGCCGATCCCGGCCCGCTCGGGCTCTTCGGCACGCCGGTGTACAGCCGCGGTGCGGCGCTTCTCCACGCCCTGCGGGTGGAGGTCGGCGACGAGGTGTTCTTCGGCATCGCCCAGGAGTGGGTCGTGCGCTTCGGCGGCGGGACCGCGACGACGGCGGACTTCATCGCGCTGTCCGAGGAGGTCTCGGGCCAGGACCTCGACGAAGTTCTTCGACGTGTGGGCCTACCAGCCGCCGAAGCCGACGGCCTGGTAGCGCGTCGCCGCGCCCGGCGCCCGCGCCGGCGCCCGGCGCCCGTCCAGGATTCCCGGGTGAGAATGGAAGGATGACCTCCCCCTCGACCATCACCATGTTCGGCGCGGACTGGTGCCGCGACTGCATCCGCACCAAGAAGCAGCTCGACGAGCTCGGCATCTCGTACACCTACGTGGACCTCGTCGTCGACCCCGCCGCGGCGGACGTCGCCCGCGAGATCTCCGGCCGCACCAACATTCCCGTCGTCGTGTACCCGGATGCCTCGCACCACGTCGAGCCGTCGAACGCCGACGTCGAGACCAAGCTGCGCGAGCTCTCCCTCATCTGACGCCGTCCGGCGGTCCGAGGCGTTTCGTCTCGCTCGTCCCTCGCTCGCTCAACGACCGGGGGCGCCGGATCCGGTCGTTGAGCGAGCGAAGCGAGTCGAAACGCGCCGAACCCGGCACAGGCCCTGACGGCGCGGCATCCGTCGTCATTAGGCTGAGGCCGTGAGCGAAGGCGTCGAACGCAATACCCGCGCGATCGAGGGAACGGTCGTCACCGACTTCGAAGACCGCATGAGCTACGGCGGGTACCTCGATCTGCCCACCCTGCTGTCGGCCCAGCGCCCGCTCAGCGGCAGCGAGGGGAAGCCGGAGCACCACGACGAGCTGCTGTTCATCGTGCAGCACCAGACCACCGAGCTGTGGCTGAAGCTCGTGCTGCACGAGCTCGGCGCCGCCTGCCGTCTGCTGCGCGAAGACCAGCTGGCGCCCGCGCTCAAGTGCATCGCCCGGGTCAAGCACATCCAGAAGACGCTCACCGAGCAGTGGTCGGTGCTGGCGACCCTGACGCCCGCCGAGTACGGGCAGTTCCGCGGTGTGCTCGGCAACGCGAGCGGCTTCCAGTCCGCGCAGTACCGCGCCGTCGAGTTCACCCTGGGCAACAAGAACGCCGCCATGCTGCGCGTGTTCGCCGCGGACCCCGCCGCGCACGCGCTCATCGAGGCCGCGCTCGAGGCGCCGAGCCTGTACGACGAGTTCCTCGGGCTGCTCGCGCGGTCGGGCTACCCGATCCCCGCCGCCGTGCTCGAGCGCGACGTGACGACGGCGTGGACCTACACCCCCGAGCTGGTGCCGGTGTTCGTGGAGATCTACCGCGACCCGCAGACCCATTGGGCCGCGTACGAGACGTGCGAGGAGCTCGTCGACCTCGAAGACAACTTCCAGCTCTGGCGCTTCCGCCACCTGAAGACGGTGGAGCGCATCATCGGCTTCAAGACCGGCACGGGCGGATCGAGCGGCGTGCCGTTCCTTCAGCGTGCGCTCGACCTGACCTTCTTCCCCGAGCTGTACGCGGTGCGGACAGAGCTGTGATGTCGCACGACCCGGAGGCGCTGCGGGAGCTGCTCGGCCCCGACGCGGCGCTCTGCCACCGGGCCCTCACGGGCGAGCAGGGGGTGTCGCTCCCGCCCTTCACCGACCACCACGTGCACCTGCACCTCATCGACGAGCAGCGCCCTGGCCGCAGGCGGCATCGCCGGCGTCGTCGACCTCGGCGGCGACCCCGTCGCGCTCGCCCGCCGCGGCGACGGCATACCGCGCGTGGCATATGCCGGCGCCTTCCTCACGGCGGTCGGCGGCTACCCGGTCGGACGCTCGTGGGCGCCGCCCGAGATCGCCCGCGAGATCGCGGACCCCTCGACCCACCCCGGCGTCCCCGGCGGCGCGGCGACGGCGGTCGACGAGCAGGCGTCGTTCGGGGCATCCGTCATCAAGGCCTCGCTCAACAGCACCGCCGGGCCGGTCCTCGACAGCACCGCACTGGCGGCGATCGTCGAGGTCGCCCGCGAGCGCGGTCTGCCGGTCGTCGCGCATGCGGAAGGCGACGGGATGCCGCAGCTCGCGCTCGACGCCGGTGTCGACGGGTTCGCCCACACGCCCTTCAGCGCGTTCGTCGGGCGCGCGTTCACGGCTCACGCGGTGGCAGCGGGGCAGGTGTGGATCTCGACGCTCGCCATCCATCGCGACGACCCCGAGGCGGCGGAGTTCGCCCGCGTGAACCTCGCGGGCTTCGCCGCCGCCGGCGGGCGCGTGCTGTACGGCACCGACCTCGGCAACGGCGATCAGCCCGTCGGCGTCAACCCCGACGAGGTCGCGGCGCTGCGACCGGGCGGGAGTCCGCGGCGCCGCGCTCATCGCCTCCCTCGCCGACCCGTGGCCCTTCGCCGATCCGCCCACGGGCGTCTGCACCTTCGTGCCCGGCCCGCCTCCCGCGGAGTTCGCGGAGATCGCCGAGTGGCTGCGCGGCGCGGCCGTCGTCCCCACCGAGGAGCTCATCCATGACGACCACTGACCCCGCCCGGCATCGCCACGAGCGACCTCGAGACCGAGGCCGCGGCCCTCGACGCGGCCGACGCGCTCCGCCTGCCACCGCGACGCCTTCGTCGGCGCCGAGACGTCGCTGGTCTACTTCGACGGCAACTCCCTCGGCCGGCCGCTGCGCGCGAGCATCGAGCGGCTCACCGCGTTCGCGCGCGATGAGTGGGGCGGGCGCCTCATCCGCGGCTGGGACGAGTCGTGGATGCAGCTGCCCTTCGACATCGGCGACGCCGTCGGCCGCGCCGCGATCGGCGCGGCGCCGGGCCAGACCGTGATCGGCGACTCGACGACCGTGCTGCTCTACAAGATGGTGCGGGCCGCGTTCGATGCCGCCGTCGCCGCCGACCCGGCGCGCGTCGAGATCGTCGTCGATCGCGACAACTTCCCCACCGACCGCTACCTCGTCGACGGCATCGCCGCGGAGCGCGGCGGTCGCGTGCGCTGGATCGACGTCGACACGGTCAGCGGGGTCTCGGCGGAAGCGCTGCGTGCGGCCGTCGGGCGCGAGACGGCGGTCGTGCTGCTCTCGCACGTCGCCTACCGATCGGGCTATCTCACGGATGCCGCGGCCCTCACCCGCATCGCCCACGAGGCCGGGGCGCTCATCGTGTGGGACCTCTGCCACTCGGCGGGCTCGGTGCCGGTCGAGGCCGATGCGTGGGGGTTCGACATCGCCGTCGGCTGCACGTACAAGTACCTGAACGGGGGGCCGGGCTCCCCCGCCTTCGCCTATGTCGCCGCGCGACTTCAGGACCGCCTCGCCCAGCCCATCCAGGGCTGGATGGGCACGGCCGACGTGTTCGCGATGGGCCCGGAGTACCGGCCCGCGGAGGGCATGCGGCGGTTCCTCTCGGGCACGCCGCCGATCGTCGGGATGCTCGCCATGCAGGACACGCTCGCCCTCATCGAGGAGGTCGGGATCGGCGCCATCCGCGCCAAGTCGATCGCGCTGACGGAGTTCGCCGTGCGCGTGGCCGACGAGCTGCTGGCCCCGCTCGGCGTCTCGGTGGCGTCGCCCCGCGACCCCGCCGCCCGCGGCGGCCACGTCACCCTCTCGCACCCCGCGATGCGGGCGGTCACCGCCCGGCTGTGGGCGCAGGACGTCATCCCCGACTACCGCGACCCCGGCGGCCTGCGCATCGGCCTGTCCCCGCTCTCGACCTCGTTCGCCGAGACGCTCGCGGGCCTCCGGGCGGTCGAGGCCGCGGTGCGCGCCGAGTCCTGAGCCGGTGTCTCGTGCGGCCGGTGGCCCCGAGGCCGCAGCGCGGGCGGTCGCACCGCTCTGGCGACTCGCCAGAAAGAGTCAGCATTCCCGCGCATTCTTGGCGAGCCGGCGGGACGGAGCCTCATCGCACCAGTGGGACTGACTCGCGGGCCTGAGGGCGCGCGTTCCTGGTGACTCGCCAAGACGGCCGGACAGACCGCTTCCGGCGACTCGCCAAGAACGACACGCAGACTCATTCGTGGCGACTCGCCAAGAACGGCCGCGCGGCGCTGACCTACACTGGCGCGATGAGCAATGAGGCTCCGGCGGCACCCGAAGCCACCGGCATCCGTCCGACGCGCCTGACGCGTGCCACCATCGCCCGCTACGCGGCCGGATCACTCGGCACGGGCGGGTTCGCGACGCTGCCCGGACTGGTGCTCACCTACTACCTGACCGACTCGCTCGGCGTCGCGGCGCTCGCGGCCGGCGCGGTCATCACGGTGGCGAAGGTGTGGGACGTCGTCATCGACCCCGTCATCGGCGCGCTGACCGACCGCGACCTCGCGCGGCACGGCAGCCGGAGGCGGCTGATGCTCATCGGCGCCCTCGCGCTGCCGGTGCTGTTCGCGCTGACGTTCGCGGTGCCGCCCTCGCTCGGACCCGTCGTCGCGGGCATCTGGGTGCTGCTCGCCTTCACGCTCACGGCGACCGCCTTCAGCCTCTTCCAGGTGCCCTACATCGCACTGCCCGCCGAGCTCACACCGAGCTACGACGAGCGCACGCGCCTGCTCACCTGGCGCGTCGTGGTGCTCACCTTCGCGATCCTGCTGTTCGGGGCGGGAGGTCCCGCGCTCCGCCGGGTCTCGGACGACCCCTTCGTCCAGTACCTGGTGATGGGAGTCGTCTGCGGTGTCGTGATCGGCATCGGGATGCTGGTGGCCACGGCCGTCGCGCGCCGCACCGCGGCGGAGCCCACGCGCCCGGAGGCTCCCGAGCCGGCGCGCCGGCGGCGAGCGCGCCGACCGCCGGGATCCGCGAGCACTACGCGTCCGGCATCCGCGCCCTCCGCCGCAGCCGGCCGTTCCGCATGCTGCTGTCGACCTTCGTGCTGCAGGCGCTCGCGACCGGTCTCATGCTGGCCGGCGCGCAGTACGTGGCGACGTGGGTGCTGCACTCCCAGGCGGCGGTCGAGCTGCTGTTCATCGCGCTCATCGCGCCGGCGCTGCTGGCCGCGCCGGCGTGGGGCGTGGTCGCGCGGCGCCTCGGCAAGGAGCGCACCTTCGCGATCGCGAGCGTCGTCTTCGCGGTCGCGGCGCTGTCGATCCTCGGCATGCTGTGGGCGCCGGGCGACTGGATCTACGTGCCCGTCGCGATCGCGGGCATCGCCTACGCCGGCATGCAGTCGCTGCCCATGGCGATGCTGCCCGACGTCATCTCGCACGACGAGCGCACCGAGCCCGATGCGGTGGCAGGGGACACCGGCCGCGCCGGGTCGTTCAGCGGCGTCTGGACGGCCGGCGAGACCGTCGGCTTCGCGCTCGGCGCGACGACGCTGGCGCTCATCCTCGCGGCGACCGGCTACGTCTCGTCGGTGGGTGGACAGATGGTGGAGCAGCCGGATGCCGCCATCACCGGCATCGTCGTGAGCTTCAGCCTCGCCCCCGCCGTGCTGATCGGGCTCAGCCTCCTCACGCTCGCGCGGTATCCGCTGCGCAGAGCCGACATCGAGCCGCGCTGACCCGCCCGACGCGGCCGGCGGACGGGTGCACGGCGGTGCCGGCACAGGGTCGGAGAACGTCGCCGACACGCCGCGAACGCGGAGTCGCAGCCCGGCGGGTCGCGCAGAACGTCCGACGCTGTGCGCGCGCATCGCTGACATCGAGTCGCACCGAGCATGACACCGCGTGCCGCGCGCCGGGGACTCTGACGTAAGATGCCCGGGACGGACTCACCCGACCCGGGTTCCCGGCGAGAGTTCGAAGGAGAACCCATGTCACCCACGTCGTCGACCACGCCGGCCACGCCCCGGAAGGCGCCTGCGAAGCGGCCGAAGGCCGACTGCCGGCCGTGCATCGGATGCCGGGCTGCCGGATGACGAGCGTGCCGCGCTCGACGAGGCGATCACCCGGCTCGAGGAGGGCACACGCGTGTGGGTCGCGCTCACGCTCGACCAGCGGGCGCGGCTGCTCGGCCGCGTGCGGGACGCCGTGGGCGCGGTCGCCCAGGAGTGGGCCGACACGGCCACGATGTCGAAGGGGCTCGAGCCGGGGCATCCGTACTCGGCAGAGGAATGGCTCGGCGGGCCCTACGCCGTCATCGGACTGCTCGACGCGCTCCGCGAGACCCTCGAAGCCCTCGCGAAGGGCCGGAGCCCGCTCGACGGCGTGATGATCGACCAGGCGCCGGGCGGGCGCCTGCGTGCGCACACGTTCCCGCTGAACGGCACCGAGAAGTTCCTGCTGTCGGGGTTCACCGGCGAGGTCTGGTTCGAGCCCGGTGTGACCGCGGATCAGGCGCGCCACGAGGCCGGGCTGGCGCAGCTGACCCCGACCGAGTCCGGCGGCGTCGGGCTGGTGCTCGGCGCGGGCAACGTCACCTCGATCCCCGTCGCCGACGTGCTGTACGAGCTGTTCGCGCACAACCGCGTCGCCCTGCTGAAGGTCAACCCGACGCAGGACGCCCTCGTCCCCGTGTTCGAGCGCGCGCTGGCGCCGCTCATCGAGCCGGGGCTGGTGCGCATCGTGCGCGGCGGCGCCGCGACCGGCGCGTACCTGACATCGCACCCGCGCATCGCGCACGTGCACATCACCGGCTCGGCACCGACGTTCGACGCGATCGTGTGGGGCGGCGGCACGGACGCCGACGCCGCACGCGCGGCCGGCGAGCCGAGGCTGAAGGTGCCGATCACGGCCGAGCTGGGCGGGGTCTCGCCGATCATCGTGGTGCCGGGCGCGCTGGTCGGCCGCCGACCTCACGTACCAGGCCGAGCACGTCGCGACGATGCGGCTCGTGAACGCCGGGCACAACTGCATCGCCGGGCAGGTCGTGATCCTGAGTTCGGACTGGCCGCAGCGGGCCGAGTTCCTGCAGGCACTGCACACGGCCTATGCCGCCGCCCTCGAGCGCCCGGTGTGGTACCCCCGCAGCGACGAGCGGCTCGAGGCCGCGGCATCCGCGTATCCCGACGCCGTCTGGTCCGCCGACCGCACCCGCGCGATCGTCGAGGTGCGCGCGCGGCGACGGGCCCCGACCCGGTCGAGTCGGTCGAGTACTTCGCGCCGATCCTCGGGGTCGTGGAGGTCGGCGGCACCGGGCAGGAGTTCCTCGACGCGGCGGTGGCGCACGCCAACGACAGGCTGACCGGCACGCTCGGCGCCAACGTGCTCATCGACCCCGCCACCGAGCAGGCGCTCGGCGACGGGTTCGAGCGTGCGATGGCCGACCTGCGCTACGGCGACATCGCGATCAACACCTGGACCGCCTTCAACTTCCTCACCGCCCGCCTGACGTGGGGCGGGTACCCCGGCGCGACGCCGGCCGACGTGTCGAGCGGCATCGGCGTCGTGCACAACGCGCTGCTGCTGGATCGGCGTCGAGCGGTCGGTCGCGTCGCGGGCCGTTCCGGCCCTTCCCCCGCTCGCTGGGCGATACGCTCCGGCGTCGGCGTCTGGCTCAGGGCACGATCCTGCCGACGCCGCCGTGGTTCGTGAGCTCGCGCACCGGTGCCGAGGTGAGCGCCGGACTCACGCGCTACCTCATCGACGGCAAGGTGCCCGGGCTCGTCAAGACGCTCGCCAAAGCGATGCAGGCGTGAGGCGGCGCGGTGCCCGCCGGCGCGAGAGCCCCGGTGGTGTCCCGGCCGCCGGCTTCGGTGCTGACGGGTTCGAGGCCGACTACGTCGTCGTGGGCGCCGGATCGTCGGGTGCCGCCGTCGCGGCGCGCCTGAGCGAGGACCCGGCCGTCTCGGTGCTGCTGCTCGAGGCGGGAGGACCCGACCGGGCGATCGAGCTGCACGTGCCCGCGGCGTTCTCCAAGCTCTTCCGCGGACCGTACGACTGGAACTACGACACCGTCCCCCAGCCCGAGCTCGAGGGTCGCACGGTGTACTGGCCGCGCGGCAAGACGCTGGGCGGGTCGTCGTCGCTCAACGCCATGATGTGGGTGCGGGGCTTCGCCGCCGACTACGACGAATGGGCGGATGCCGCCGGCCCGATCTGGTCGTGGGACGCCCTGGTCCCCTACTTCCGGCGTGTCGAGCGCACGGCCGATCCGGCCCACGGCTCGCAGGGCGCCCACGGACCCCAGCCCGTCGAGCACCAGCGGGATCCCCGGCCGCAGACGGCGGCGTTCCTGACGGCGGCGGCCGAGGCGGGGCATCCTGTCACCCCCGCGAATCTGCCGACGGGGCAGGGCTTCTCGCAGACGATGGTGAGCGAGAGCCGCGGTGCGCGCGCATCTACCGCCGACGCGTACCTGCGCCCCGCGAAGGGGCGCGCGAACCTCCGGGTCGTGACCGGCGCGCACGTCCGGCGCGTGACCTTCGATTCCGGTGCGCACCGCTGCCGCGGGCGACAGGCGTGTACGTCGACATCGACGGGATCACCCGCCACGTGCGGGCGCGGCGCGAGGTCGTGCTGTCGGGCGGTGCGATCAACACGCCGCAGCTGCTCATGCTGAGCGGCATCGGCCCGGCCGAGCACCTCGCCGAGCACGGCATCGAGCGTCGTGGTGGACGCCCCCGGCGTCGGCGCCAACCTGCAGGACCACCTCGTCGCCGGGCTCGCGCCGGCCGCGCACAGCGGCACCCTGCACGACGCCGAGAAGCCGGCCGAAGTCGTGCGGTATCTGACGAAGCGGAAGGGGATGCTGACCTCCAACGTCGCCGAGGCCTACGGGTTCGTCCGCACCGAGGTCGCCGATCGCGTCGGCGCGCCCGAGGGGCTCCCCGACATCGAGATCATCTTCGCCCCGGTGCCGTACGTGGGTGAGGGGCTCATCCCGACGCCCGCGCACGGCCTCACGATCGGCGCGATCCTGCTGCGCCCGCGCAGCCGCGGCACGATCCGGCTCGCGTCGGCCGACCCGGCGGCGCCGCCGCTCATCGACCCCGCGCTACCTGTCGGATCCCGACGGCGTGGACGCCGCGACGATGCTCGCCGGACTCGCCGAGTGCGAGCGCCTCATCGACACCGCCGCGCTGCGCGCCGTCACGACCGGCGGCTGGGTGCAGCCTCGCGGGCGGCGACCGCATGACGCCCGCCGAGCGCGCCGAGGTGTCGTTGCGCCGCTACTCGCACACGCTCTACCACCCGGTCGGCACGGCCCGGATGGGGACGGATGCCGCCTCCGTCGTCGACCCGGAGCTCCGCGTCCGCGGCGTCACGGGCCTGCGCGTGGCCGATGCTTCGGTGATGCCCACCGTGATCCGCGGCCACACGAACGCTCCGGCGATCGTGATCGGCGAGGTCGCCGCCGACCTCATCCTCGGCCGCCGCGTCTGACCCGGCTTCGGTAGGCGCAACCCCGCACCCGGCGCAGCACGTCGGCTCGGCGCGTTTCGTCTCGGTCGCTGGCGCTCCCTCGCTCAACGACCGGAGCCTTTGCTCCGGCGTTGAGCGAGCGACGACGGAGCGAGCCGAAACACTCCGGTCAACGCACCGGCATGGCGATCTCGGGCAGCGACAGGTCGGCGCCGCCGGCGGCGAACATGCGACGCACCAGCGGGCGGAACAGCCGTGACGTCATCACGCCGGTGAGCGCCCGCAGCGCGGCCCCCTCGATTCTGCTCGCCGGAACCATGCGCTCGATGCCGCCGCCGGGGATCTGCTTGCCCCGCTCGGTGAACGGGGCGATGTCGTCGGCGTAGCGGCGCAGCGCGCCGACGGCGTCATCCGGTGTCGCGGCGAGGTGGGCCGCGAGGGAGATGCGCACCGATGAGCGCGGTCGCCGTCCCCTGCCCCGTCATCGGCGAGCCGCACGACGCCGCATCGCCGAGCAGCACCACCCGGCCGTTCGCGACGTCCGGCACGTCGATGCGCACGAGCTCATCGAAGTACAGATCGGATGCCTCGCCCAGCGCCGCCAGCACGGCCGGGGCGTGCCAGCCGGCGCCGGCGATGCGCGCACGGATCAGCGCCTCCTGCGCGACCTGGTCCCCTCGCAACGACGGGTCGCGGTCCATCCGGAACGTGAGGATCGCCTTGGACGTCGTCGGGTCGAGGTCGGGGCGGATCCCGACTGTCGCCCCGGGCACGAACCTCAGCGCGAACCAGCCCGGCTCGAGGTCGGAGGGCGTGGGCAGGGTGAAGAACGCCATGTACCCGCCCAGGTACGTGCGCGAACTGCTCCTCGGGCCCGAACGCGAGCCGGCGCGTCGCGGAGTGCACGCCGTCGGCGCCGACCACGATGTCGAACCGTGCCGCTTCGGCGTGCTCGAATTCGACGTCGGCACCGGCGTCATCCTGCGCGATCGCCGTGATGCGGTCGCCGAACCGCAGGTCGAGCAGACGAGGACGGGCATCGGGGGCCGTGCGCAGCGCATCGAGGAGCACTCGGGCCAGGTCGCCGCGCGCGATCTCGATCTCGGCGACGGCGCCTTCGCCGTCGAAGTCGGCCATCGACATCCGGCCGAAGACACGGCCGCGCGCTGCCGACGTACGCGAGGCCCTCCTCGTGTACGCGGAACTGCTCGATGCCGGCCATGATCCCCATGCGTTCTGCGACCTCGCGGCTCGCGCTGCGGAGGTCCACAGCCTGCCCGCCCGGGGCGAGGAGCGTCGGCGCGTTCGACGACGGTGACACGGATGCCTTTGCGCACGAGCTGCAGGGCGAGCGCGAGGCCCGCGATGCCGCGCCGGAGATGAGGACGTGCGGTGTGCGGTCGAAGTCGTTCATGTGGCCCCATCAGTCAGACGTTTGTGTGAGACATATGTCTAACACAGGTCTTGGACGTTTGTCTAGCACGCTCGTCCAACTCCCGCCTAGGATGAACGCATGGGCAATCGCGAAGATCTGCTGGCGGGGGCGCGTCAGGTCATTCTCGAGCGGGGCGTCGCCAAGGCGACGGCCCGCGACATCGCCGCGGCCGCGGGCGTCAGCCTGGCCGCCATCGGGTATCACTTCGGCTCGAAGGACGAGCTCGTCACCGCCGCGCTCATGGAGTCCCTCGGCAGCGGCATCGGCGACGAGATGGAGTCCGTGGTGCACGGAGACCGCGTCACTCCCGTTGCTCCAGGGTTTCGCCGCGCTGTGGGACCGCATGCCTGACGTGTTCTCCACCGAACCGGGAGGCGCTGCTGGCGAGCCTTGAGAACTCCGTGCGCGTGCTGCGCGACCCGCAGGCAGGTCGTGCATTGGTGGATGCCGCGGCCGAGGGCCATGACGGAATCGCCGAGCAGCTGCGCTCCGCGCGTCCCGACCTGAGCGACGCCGACGTAGCCGCGGTCGCCCAGCTCGACTTCGTTCTCGTGCAGAGCCTCGGCATCCTGTGGCTCATGAACCCCGCTGCACTGCCGACCGGCGACGAGCTCGCGCGTGCCGTCGCCGTCATCGCCTCCGACACGCCCGCATGACCCCGCCCGCCGCCCCTGTGCCACTGCGCTCCGCAGTCACATTTCGGCGTCTTCGCCCGGCCGGCACCCGCGCAAACTGACTGCGGACGCCTGGGCCTCGCGCTCCGCCGTCAGGTTATGCGCCCGCCGTCGGGTGCGCGGCGCAGAACATGGCTGCGGAGGGAACAGGCCGAGGCGCCGAGCAGGGGAGGAGGGGCGGAGACGCGAAACGCCCCGGCGCACGGCGTGCGTCGGGGCGTTTCGGGAAGAGACGCGAGAGGTCAGCGGCCGCTGCGGCGGTTGGTGCCGTTCGGGCGGACGACCGAGCCGACCATCAGCTTGCCGGTGCCGTTCGACGAAGCGCGGCGGCCCTGCGTGCGGGGGTTGCCGGCGGGCTGCGCCGACCGGGAGTGGCCGGCGCTCTGGTCGCTGCGCTGGTGGGTGGCGCGGTCCTGCGTCGCGGCGGCATCGCGGCCACGACCGGCGCCCTGGCCACGGCCTGCGCCCTGGCCCGAACCGCCCTGGCCGGAGCCACGGCGGCCACCGCCGGCACCGGAGCGCGACGAGCCCTCGGCACCCTGGCGACCGTCGCGCGCGGCGCGCTTGCGCTGCGCGTTGGCGCCCTGGCTGGTGCCGCGGGGCGTCTCGACCACCGGAACCGGCTTGACGTACGGGGCGACCTGGCCGACGAGCGCGGTGACCGCGGGCGAGGCATCCGTCACGGCCACGGGCTCGACCGAGATCGCGGCCTTGCGCAGCAGCTGCGAGACGTCGCGCTTCTGCTCGGGCAGCACGAGCGTGACCACGGCGCCCTCAGCGCCCGCGCGAGCCGTGCGGCCCGAACGGTGCAGGTACGCCTTGTGCTCGGTGGGCGGATCGACGTGGATGACGAGCTCGACGTCGTCGACGTGCACACCGCGGGCTGCGACATCCGTCGCCACGAGCACCTTGACGCTGCCCGACGAGAACGCCGCGAGGTTGCGGTCGCGCGCCGCCTGCGACAGGTTGCCGTGCAGGTCGACGGCCGGGATGCCCTCGCCGGTGAGCTGCTTCGCGAGCTTCTTGGCCTGGTGCTTGGTGCGCATGAACAGGATGCGGCGGCCCGTGCCCGACGCGAGCGCCTTGACGACGCCCTTCTTGGCGTCGGCGTCGGCGAGCGTGAAGACGTGGTGCGTCATCGCGGCGACGGGCGAGTGCGCCTCGTCGACGGAGTGCAGCACCTCGTTCTGCAGGAAGCGGTTGACGAGCTTGTCGACCCCGTTGTCGAGGGTCGCGCTGAACAGCAGGCGCTGGCCGCCGGCCGGCGTCGCGTTCAGGATGCGCGTGACACCCGGCAGGAAGCCGAGGTCGGCCATGTGGTCGGCCTCGTCGATGACGGTGATCTCGACCGCGTCGAGGTGCACGAAGCCCTGCTTCATGAGGTCCTCGAGGCGGCCGGGGCACGCCACGATGATGTCGACGCCGGCGTTCAGCGCCTGCACCTGACGGTTCTGGTTCACGCCGCCGAAGATGGTCGTCGTGGTGAGGCCGTAGGCCTTGGCGAGGGGGCGCGAGGACCGCATCGATCTGGGTCGCGAGCTCACGCGTCGGCGCCAGCACGAGGCCGAGCGGGCGGCCCTTGCGGCGGTTGCCGCCGGCGAGCTTGCCGCCCAGGCGCGCCGCCATCGGGATCGAGAAGGCGAGCGTCTTGCCCGAGCCGGTCTTGCCGCGGCCCAGCACGTCGCGGCCGGCGAGCGTGTCGGGGAGCGTGTCGACCTGGATCGGGAACGCGGTGGTCTTGCCGTCCGCGGCGAGCGCGTCGACGAGGGGCTGCGGCACGCCGAGCGCGCCGAAAGTGGTTTCAGTCATGAAGGGGATTTCTCCGGGCACACAGATGCCCTGTCGGTGGCCGGGGCGGATTTCGCCCACGGGTCGCCGTACGAAAGTCATCACCGGCATCGCGCGGCTGAGCCGGGCGGCGGCGGGAGGGGAAGCGTTCTACGACGCAAGAAGCGCGTGAAGCGCTGCAAGATGATCCACCCTAGCAGGGTGCGGCTGGGCGTTCTCCGCGGGCGGTCGGCGAGCGGGAGAACGCCGCACGCCCTGCCCGGTCGTTGAGCGAGCGAGGAACGAGCGAGACGAAACGCCCGCACCCGGCGCATCCGTTCGGCTCGGCGCGTTTCGTCTCGGTCGCTGGCGCTCCCTCGCTCAACGACCGGATACCCGATCCTCCGCACCTGGGGCGCTGCGGTGCGGGGAGACGTCTCCGTGCTCAGGGACGACGAGCCCGGCGCGGCGAGCGGAACGCGCTCGCGCGTGCCGCTGACGTCGGAGCCGGCCCCATCGGGCTCGGACTCGTGGTTCTCCGCGCCCGTCGGGCTCCGGGCTGCCGCGTCGCTCTCCTGCTCGGAAGCTCGGACTCCTCGTCCGCCGAGGCGTCGTCGCCGGCCGCTCGCGGCTCCGCGCTCTCGTCAGCGCCGGAGCCTCGCTCGTCGCTCGCCTGCTCGGGCCCGCGGATGCCTCGTCCGCCTCGTCCTCGGACCAGACCGCGTCCTCGCTCCCTCGCTCGGGCCCGCCTCCTCGGACACGCCGTCCTCGGCCGCCTCGCTCGGACGCGCCGTCCTCGGCCGCCTCGCCCGACTCGGCCGCCTCGCCCGCCCGACACTCACTCGCCCGCTCCGCCTCGTCCGCCGCGGCCTCGCCTCGCCCGACTCGTCCGCCTCACCCGGCCCGGCGAACCGGTCGGTCGCGGCGCGGAGCGCGGCGGCGATGCCCGGCTCGGACGCCGCGTGCGCGGCATCCGGAATCATCGTGAAATCGGCCTCCGGCCACGCGCGGTGCAGGTCCCACGCGGTCATCGCGGGCGTGCACACGTCGTACCGGCCCTGCACGATGACGGCCGGGATGTGGCGGATGCGGTCGACCCCGGCGATCAGCTGGTCCGGCGTGAACCAGCCGCCGTTCAGGAAGTAGTGGTTCTCGATGCGCGCGAACGCCACGGCGGCGCGCGGCTCGGACATCGCCTCGACGAGCTCGGGGTCGGGCAGGAGCGTCAGGTTCGCCGCCTCCCAGCGCGACCACGCGACGGCCGCCGGCACGTGCACGGCGGGGTCGGGGTCGACCAGGCGCCGGTGATACGCCTGCATGAGCTTCGAGCGCTCGAGGATCGGGATGGGCGCGATGAACTCTTCCCAGAGATCCGGGACGACGGATGCCGCACCGCCCTCGTAGAACCACTCGAGCTCGTGGCGGCGCAGCGTGAAGATGCCACGCAGCACGATCTCGGTCACCGCCTGCGGGTGGGCCTGCGCGTAGGCGAGCGCGAGGGCGCTCCCCCACGAGCCGCCGAACACCTGCCATTTCGCGATGCCGAGGTTCTTGCGCAGCAGCTCGAGGTCGGCGACGAGGTGCCACGTGGTGTTGTGGCGGAGGTCGGCGTGCGGCTCGCTCGCGTGCGGGGTCGAGCGACCGGATCCGCGCTGGTCGAGCAGCACGATGCGGTACCGCTCGGGGTCGAAGAACCGGCGGTGCCACGGCGACGTGCCGGCGCCCGGACCGCCGTGCAGGAACACCACCGGCTTGCCCTCGGGGTTGCCGCTCTGCTCGTACGCGATGCGATGGCCCTCTCCGGCGATGAGCATGCCGGTGTCGTAGGGCTCGAGAGGCGGATAGAGGATGTCGTCGAGGTGCTCGTTCATAGGCTTCCCCCCGGAACGCCGAACGTGTCGCAGGCGGAGACACCGCCCCGGTAACCCTCCTCGAACCAGCGCTGCCGCTGCTCGCTGGAGCCGTGCGTCCAGGACTCGGGGTTGACGACGCCCCCGGATCTCCTGCTGGATGTGGTCGTCGCCGACGACGCCCGCCGCGTTGATCGCGTCGGCGATCTGCTGCTGGGTGGGCTCCTGCAGATACGGCACGCCGTTCTCGTCGACCTGCTCGGTCATGTCGCCGACCCACGCGCCGGCGAAGCAGTCGGCCTGCAGCTCGGTGCGCACGGTGTTGCTGTCGGGCCCGGTGCCGTTGTTCGGGATGCTGCTCCATGATGCCGGCGATGTGCTGCACGTGATGCCCGTACTCATGGGCGAGCACGTAGAGCTGCGCGAGGTCGCCCGCCGACGCGTCGAACTGCTGTCGCAGCAGGCCGAAGAACGTCGGGTCGATGTAGACGGTCTCTTCGGGCGGGCAGTAGAAAGGACCGGTCTGGTTGGATGCCGTGCCGCACGCCGTGCCCGTCTGACCGTCCACGATCACCAGCTGGGGGGCGCGATACCCCTGCATCTGCGAGGTCCAGTACTCGTCGAGCACCAGGCTCCCGGCGGCGAGCCGGCAGTCGTCGTCGGTGTTCGCATCGGCGCCCGTCTCGCACTGCGCGATCTCGGACTCTTCGCCCGTCCCGGTCTGCGGGGTCGTGGGGATGATGCCCGACAGGTCCTGTCCGGTGAAGAGCTGGAACAGCAGCACGGCGATCGCGCCGATGCCGGCGATGCCACCGCCCGCCACCGCCGCGCCCGCTCCTCGACGCCGCGCCGTGTTCCCCCCGACGTTGGCGTTCTCATTGAACGTCATAGCCTGTCACGGTACCCCGAACGCCTGATCGCACGAAGGAACGCCACAGAATGGAGCGGATTGCGTACAATGCCGCGGGCATAGGCTCGTGGCATGGCGAGCGAACCCACGACCGTGACCATCACCGGCGGCGGCGGGCAGATCGGCTACGCGCTGATGTTCCGCATCGCGGCGGGCGACATGCTCGGGCCGGACCGTCCGGTTCGGCTGCGGCTGCTCGAGATCCCGCAGGGCATGCGGGCCGCCGAGGGCGCCGCGCTCGAACTGCAGGACTGCGCGTTCCCGCTGCTGGTCGACGTCGACGTGACCGACGATCCGCTGACCGCCTTCAACGGCGCCCGCATCGCGATGCTCGTCGGTGCGCGGCCACGGACGGCCGGCATGGAGCGCGGCGACCTGCTCGCGGCGAACGCCGGCATCTTCGGCCCCCAGGGCAAGGCGATCGGCGCCGTGGCGGACGAGGACGTGCGCGTGGTCGTGGTGGGCAACCCGCGAACACGAACGCGCTCATCGCCGCGGCATCCGCTGCTCCCGACGTTCCCGCCGACCGCTTCAGCGCGCTCACACGCCTCGACCACAACCGCGCCGTCGGCCAGCTCGCCGAGACGCTGCAGGTCGGTGCGGGCGACATCGCCGACGTCACGATCTGGGGCAACCACTCGGCCACGCAGTTCCCCGACGTCTCGCACGCCGACCTCGCCGACGGGACGCCGGTGCTCGATGCGCTCGCGGACCGGCTGGGCGGCCGCGAGGCGGCGACGGCGTGGCTCGACGACGTCTTCATCCCCCGGGTCGCCAAGCGCGGCGCCGAGATCATCGAGGTGCGCGGCTCGTCGTCGGTGGCATCGGCGGCGAACGCGGCGATCGAGCATGTGCGCGACGAGCAGCTCGGCACGCGCCGGGGCCGGACGTCTGCGGCGGTCGTCTCGCGCGGCGAATACGGCGTGCCCGAAGGGCTGGTGTGCTCGTTCCCGGTGGTCTCGCGCGGCGACGGCGCAGGGCTACCGCGTCGTCGAGGGGCTCGACCCTCGACGAACGCGCACGGCGCCGGCTCGCGGCATCCGTCGAGGAACTCGTCGCCGAGCGCGACGCGGTGCGGGCGCTCGGCGTGCTGTAGCCCGGCAATGAGGCTTCGACTCGTGGAAGTGCTGATCGTCGTCATCGTCGCGATCCTCGTGATCGCGCTCGCGACGGCGGTGGCCCCGAAGCTCGGGATCGCCGGGCCGCTGATCCTGCTGCTCGTCGGGGGCGCGGTGAGCGTCCTGCCGTTCGTGGAGATCCCCGAGATCGACCCGGAGTGGATCCTGGTGGGCGTTCTTCCGCCGCTGCTCTACTCGGCTGCCGTCTCACTGCCCGCGATCGAGTTCCGCCGCGACTTCGGACCCATCGCCGGGCTGTCGTTCCTGCTCGTCATCGTCAGCTCGATCGTCCTGGGGCTCTTCTTCATCGCCGTGATCCCCGGCATCCAGCCCGCCATCGCCGTCGCCCTCGGCGCGATACTGAGCCCCACGGATGCCGTCGCCACCTCCATCGTGAAGCGCCTGGGGGTGTCGCGGCGCGTCGTGACGATGCTCGAGGGCGAGAGCCTGCTCAACGACGCCACGGCGCTGGTGCTGCTGCGCACGATGATCGCCTCGGTCGCCGTCGCCACCACTGCCGCCGGCGACGCCGGCGTCGGCGTGGGGTTCATCCCCGCCTTCGCGTGGGGCGTGCTCGTCGCGGCCGTGGTCGGCGCGATCGTCGGCCTGCTCAACCTGCGCCTGCGGGCACTCATCAAGAACTCGGCCGCGAACACGGCGGTGGGCTTCGTGGTGCCCTTCATCGCGTACATCCCGACCGAGGAGCTGGGCGGGTCGGGGCTCGTCGCGGCGGTCGTCGCCGGCATCGTGACCGGCCAGGGGGCCGCCCGGCTGGTTCTCACCCGAGCAGCGCCGTTCCGACGAGCACAACTGGCGGACGATCGAACTCGTGCTCGAGGGCGCCGTGTTCCTGGTCATGGGCCTCGAGCTGAACGAGATCGTGACGCAGAACATCGAGGACCACAACGGACTCGGCACCGGGCTCGCCATCGCGGCCGCCGCGCTCGCGATCCTGATCGCGGTGCGCGCGGCCTATGTCTCCGTCCTCGTCTGGCTGCAGAGCCGGCGCGCCCGCGGCCGTCAGCGCAGCCGCCTCGAGGCGATGTCGGCGCGCATCGACGAGATCGCGTCGGGCGACGTCCCGCCTGCGAGCTCCGCCGCCCCGGCGACAGGGCAGACGGTCCCCGCGCCGACGCGGGCGACGACGGCGCCCGGCCACCGGCATCCCGTCGCCGTCGCAACCGGCGCGATGACGTGAGCTTCGACAGCCCACGAGCGCAGCGGCGTCTCGCGTCGATGCGCGCGCGGGTCGCGCGGGCGATGAACGACCTCGACTACTACCAGGCGTCGCCGCTCGGCTGGAAGCACGGGGCGATCATCGTCTGGGCCGGCATGCGCGGCGTCGTGACGCTCGCCGCCGCGCAGACGCTGCCCCGCGACGACACCAGCGACCGGGCGCTGCTCGTCTTCATCGCGTTCGCCGTCGCGGCCGGCAGCCTCATGCTGCAGGGCTTCACGCTGCCGTGGGTCGTGCGGCTGCTGCGGCTCGACCGGCCGGGCGACGACAGCCTCGACAAGGCCGAGCAGTCGGCCCTCGACGACGAGCTGCGCGACGCGGCCGCGGCCGCGCTGTCGGATCCGGCGCTGCGCCGCCGCGACGGCACCGCGTTCCCGGACGAGCTCGTCGCCGTCGTCGGCAGCCGCATGGTCGACCCGCCCGACGACACCGACAACCTGCCGACGCGCGATCTGCTCGAGCTGCGCGTGGCGATGATCGAGGCGATGCGCTCACGGCTGAACGAGCTGTCGTCGGGCGGGGGCTACAGCACGCCGGCGCTGCGCCATGCGCTCGCCGAGCTCGACGCCGACCAGCTCAGCGTCGAGCTGCGCCTCGACGACGAGGACTGACGAGCGGCTGACGGCGAGGACGTGCTCCGAGTCGGGCTCGCTTGAGACCGACCGGCGGCGCGGCGACGGCTGGATGAGAGAATGATGAGTGAGCGAAGGGGCCTCACATGAGCGAGACGACGAAGACGCCGGATGCCGGGCACACGCACGCCGTGGCGGCTCCGGGGTCGATCGGCGCCGACACGGCGCCCCTGCACCTGCCGCACCCGGCCGCGGAGTGCCCCAAGTGCTTCACCGAGCTGCAGCAGAACCGCAACTGGTGGCAGGCCCAGCCCGCCGGGTCACGGCTGGTCGGACTCGTCATCTCCCGCGACGACATGCCCTCGGTGGTCGAGCAGCGCAACGACCTCACGCGGTTCGGGGTTCCGATCGAGGGCTTCCGCCATCCCGCTCCCGAGACGCTCGAGTCGTGGGAGGAGCGTCTCGTGCGCCTGTTCGGCACCCTGCGGCGCGGCGATGTGCTCGTCGTCGCGAACGTGCACGCGCTCGGCCGCGACATCGACGAGGAGACCCGCACGGTCGCCGAGCTGCACCGCCGGGGCGTGGTCGTCAAGGTCGTCAGCCACGGCGGCCGGCACCTCTACGACGCCGGGCGCTGACCTCGCCGGACCACGGCGGGCACTCGGCCGACGGCGCGTCACCCGGCGCGCTCAGCCGTCGTCGTCGGCGCGGGAGTCGCGTTCGCCACTGAGCGAGTTCGCGTGCTCCTCGTCGAGGAGCGGCAGGTCGTCGCGCGTGACCAGGCGCGCCGCGAGCGCGTGCTCGACGAGCCGCACCCGGCGGTTGGTGGCGTACGAGCGGACGCCGCCGCGCATGCCCGGAACCCCGATGCGGTCGAGCTTGTCGCACACGTTGTCGAGCTTGCGGTTGAAGCGGGTGAGCGTCCACCCCAGCCGCTCGGCGGCCTGCGCCGAGGTCGGCAGCTCGCTCATGCCGGTGCCCTCCCGGCGCAGCAGCGGCTCGGCGAGCGCGAGGATCATGCACGCGCTGGCTGTGGGTGAGCGGCACGTCGCCGATCGTGCTCAGCCCGTCGTCGTCGGGCGGCGGCTGCGTCTCGCGGAACGTCGGCTCGGCGGCGTGGATCGTGAGCTCGTACGTCGTCGGCCCCGCGCTGAAGATCACGGAGGTCGACGGCGAAGACCAGCGGCAGGCGTGCGCCCGGGCGCGAGCCAGGCCTGCACGCGCCCGCCGGTGTCGGTGACGGTCGCCGACAGCCGCGAGCCGACGTTGGACAGCAGCCAGAGACCCTCGACGTTCTCGATCGTGAGGAAGTTGCGGTGCAGGAACAGGTTGTCGTCGATCGCGAGGTCGCCCTCGCGGCCGACCGTGAACACGCGCTCGGGCGGCGACCGAGAACTCCTCGCCGGCGAACTCGACCGCTCAGCGTGTCGGCAACGGCGAGCGGTCACGGCGCGCACCCCCGGCTCGGCGTCTGCTGGTACTGGCCGTTCGTCGCGCACGAGAGTGACGTCGATGCACGTCTGACCCGACGTCGCCGCGGGAACGACGATCTCGGCGGTGTCCACGGGCACGGCCTCGGTGGTGGGATCGCTCGCCGAGACGCGGCTCCACGATGTAGCTGTCGCCGTCCTGCGGGTCGGGGTTCGTCCAGGTGAAGCGCACGCCGCCCTCGACGGCGGCGCCTGCCACGTCCGTCCACGGGCGGCACGACCGTCGAGATCGGGTCCTGCGGCTTCGACGAGGCGGAGGGTGCCGGCGGGTCCTGGGACGTGCCCGACAGCAGGCCGGGAAGCGACACCCCGACGATGACCGCGACGATCACCAGGCACCGGCGCCGAGCCCGATCCACAGTCCGGTGCGCCGGCGCGGCGCGGCCTGGTCGCATCGGATGCGACGGCGTCATCGGCGCCGGGGACGAACAGTCCCCGGGACGGTCGCCGCAGCGCCGTGCTCGTGGATCGTGCCCCGGGACACGGTGGCGGCGTCGGTGGTCGCGAATCCGGTGGTCGCGGGGGCGCGGAGCACCGTCTCGTCGAGCGACACCGGCAGGTCCGGCTGCCCGCGGAGCTGCGTCTGGTCGTACGCCGGCGGCGGTGTCATCGGCCGCGCGACGGTCTCGGCGTCGACGGGCGGCGGCTCGAACCGCGACGACGCCGGCGCGGTGACCGCCGACGGGCGCGTCATGCCGGCTGCCGGAGTCGTCTCGGGGTCGATGCTGACGACGCCGCGCACGCGCGTGAGCCCGTCGTCCTCGTCCTCCTCGATGTCGTCCGGAAGCTGGTCGTCGAGGATGTCGATCGGCGTCACGGAGTGCGACAGCTCGATCTGCACCTTCTGCAGCGCGCGCGCGAACGCGAGGGCGCTCTCGTAGCGGTCGGCGGGCGACTTGGCCATCGCCCGATCGAGCGCCCGCTGCAGCGACACCGGCACGTCGGCGCGGCCGAGCGGCGGCAGCGGCATCCGTCTCGATGCGGTGGATGAGCTCGGCCGCCGTGTTGCGCTGCCCCGGCAGCTCGAACGGCGAGCGGCCGGCGAGCAGCGTGTAGACGGTCGCCCCGAGCGCCTACACGTCGGAGCGCGGGTCGCTGCGCGGCACGTCGGCGAACGACTCCGGCGGCGACCAGGGATCGACAGGCCCGCCGACTCGGCGGCGGCATTCGTCGTCGACGCGATGCCGAAGTCGGTGAGCGCCGGACGGTTGTACTCGGTGACCAGGATGTTCGCGGGCTTGATGTCGCGGTGGAGCACGCCGGCGCGGTGGGCGGTCTCGACGGCGGCGGCGACCTGCACGCCGACGCGCAGCGACTCGGCGATCGAGAAGGGCTCGCGCCGATAGCGCACCTGCAGGTTCGGGCGCGGGCAGTACTCCATCACGAGGTACGGGCGGCCGTCCTGCGCGACGCCGGCCTGGTAGATCGTGACGATCGCCGGGTGCGTCGAGAGCATGGCCATGACATTCGCCTCGGCGGTGAACTCCTCGACCGAGCCGCTCGACATGCGCTCCGTGAGCAGCACCTTGACGGCGACGCGCCGCTTGGGCAGCTGCTGCTCGTACAGGTACACGTCGGCGAAGCCGCCGGACCCGAGCAGGTCGACGTAGGTGAAGCCCGGCAGATCGGGCGGCGCCATCGGCGCGCGCTTGGGACTCACGACATCCCTTCGATCGCGACCGTGATGCCGTCGCCGAGATCCAGCACGTCTCCCGGGACGACCACCGTGCCCTCGCCGGGATGCAGCCGCACGGGGTCCGTTCCCGGACGCAGCAGCGTGGTGCCGTTGGTGGTGCGCAGATCCGTGGCGATGATGCTCTCGCCCTCGGCGCGCAGCTCGACGTGGCTGCGCGAGATGTCCTGCTGCGGGCTGTCGACCGCGACGAGGTGCGGCAGGTCGGTGCCGCTCACGCGCGTGGAGCGCGGGCGGCGGCCGATCACGACGGTGCGGTCGAGCGGGATCACCTGCCCCGTCGACATCCGTATGCGCCCGGGCGCGGGCGGCGCGCGGTGGAGCGAGCGGGTCGAGCGGAGCATCCGCGGTGGGTGCCGGGCTCGATCCGCGACGCCTGATGCCGCCGCACGCAGCGCGCGCGCCTGGGCGAGCGAGATCGTCGCGCCGTCGTGATCGCCCGCGACGGCCGGGCCGGAGCGAGCCGGAGCCGGCGCCGGTGCCTCCTGCCGCTCAGCGGCGTCGTCGGCGGATCGGATCACGGTGGCGCCGATGAGCTCGTCGAAGCCGGCCGCCCCGGCGGCGCCGTCGCCTCGTCGTCCTCGTCCATCAACCAGGCATCGAGCCCGCTCCGTGCCGGCGCGGCGTCGTCCGGGGAGAGCGCCGAGTCGGACGGCAAGGAGGGTCTCGGCATGGGCGAGCGACGGCACGGAGTCGATGAGCCCGCCTGCCGGTGCGACGATCGCGGGCACCGGGGACGCGGCGGCACGCGGTAGCTCGGGAACGGCTGCGGTCGGCGCGGCGCCGGACGTCTCAGGGAGGGCCCCGGAGGCGTCCGCGGGCGGCAGCCGGCGTCTCCGCTGCCGCAGCGGCCGTCGGGGCGGAGGCGGGTTCCGGGCGCTTCGCCAGCGCCGGTGCGGCCGACGGGCGCGGGGCCGCGGCATCCCACACGATTCCCGCGGCCAGCACGACGCCGTCGGCGATCTCCCACTCGGCCGGCGACGATGCGTCAGGCTCGGACGACGTCAGCGCGACGCGCACGACCGCAGGGATCACCCGCTCGGTCCACGTCGTGACGCCGGTGCCGGTGACGCGCTCGGGCGTCGCCGCGTCGACTTCGAAGGCGAAGTCGCCGCGAACGGCGATGCGGACGCCGTCACCCTCGGGGAGCGCCACTGCGAAGGCCGGGATCGCCGTCAGCGACGCGCCGTAGGCGCCCGTGAGCGCCTCGATGACGCCGCCGAGACCGCGCCCCTCGGCGACGAGGGTGCGGATGCGCCCGAGGAGCGCTGCCGAGGTCCCCGGTTCGAGCACCGCGAAACCGCGCGGCGTGACCGCGATCGGCGTGTTTCCCGGGGCGTACAGCGTCGGCATCAGAATCCTCCTGTGGCGAGCGCGCGCGGCAGCGTGTCGCCGTCGATGTCTGCGACCGGATGCGCGGGGGCGCTCACCGGCACCGTATCGCGTTCCCACGTCCGGTTCGCACGGGTGCGCACCGCGAGCGCATCGACGACGAGCGCGGTGATGTTGTCGCGACCGCCTCGCACCATCGCCTCGTGCACCAGCCGGGTCGCCGCGGCCTGCGGGTCGGTCTCGGTGAGCAGGATGGCGTGGAGCGCGTCGCGATCCAGCTCTCCGGAGAGGCCGTCCGAGCAGACGAGGATGCGGTCGCCCTCCTCTGCCGGAAGCAGCCAGTAGTCCGGTTCAGAGTCGCTTCCGGCGCCGATGGCACGGGTGATCACATTGCGTCGCGAGTCCCGCTCGGCTGCATCGGCGGCGAGCTGCCCGCTGTCCACGAGCTCCTGCACCACGGAGTGGTCGACGCTCACCTGCTCGAACCGCCCCTCGCTGAGGCGGTAGGTGCGCGAGTCGCCGAGGTTGATGGCCAGCCAGTATCCCTCGCCGTCCACATCGGCGATCACGACACCGGCCAGGGTGGTGCCGGCTCCCGCACCGGCGCCGGGCGGCAGCATCGCGACGCGGCGCCGTGAGGCGGTCACGGCCGTCTGCACCTCGTCGATGGTGAGGCTCTCGCGGCCGGCGAGGGCCGCGAACTCGTCGATGACCGCCGCGCTGGCGATCTCGCCCGCATTGTGACCGCCCATGCCGTCGGCCACGAGGAACAGCGGCGAGGCGGCGAGGTAGGAGTCCTCGTTGATGCGGCGCCGCAGTCCCGCGTCGGTCGCCGCTCCGCACGCGACCGCGATCGGCGCCGTCGGATCGGTCATCACGCGGCGCTCACGGCGACGCGCCGGTCGCCGAACTCGAAGGTGTCGCCGGCACGCACGTTGGTGCGCACGCCGGGCATCAGCGGGATCCGTGCGCCATCGCGCACGAGCGTGGTGCCGTTGGTCGAGTGGCGGTCGACGATCCACGCGCCGGTGGAGTCGCCGCCGATCTCGAAATGCGTCTTCGAGAGCGACAGCGTCTCATCGCGCACGGGGATGGAGACGGCGCCGTCCTCGTTCGCCGGATTGCGCCCGTAGAGCGTGCGCCCGTACACGGCCATCCGCGTCCCGTCGTCCCAGGTGAGGACGGCGAGCACCGGAGCCTCGTCGTACAGCGCGGCCCGCTGCGCGGGCGGCGGCACGACCAGGCGGGTCTCGTCCAGGTCGTCGTCGGTCGACGACGCGAAGGCGACGGATGCCGGGGCCACGACGGATGCGAGGGGCCGTGCAGGTGCCGCCGGAGGAGCGACGACCGACGCGACGGAGGCGAACGGCCGGGCGGGTGCCGCGACCGGAGCCGGAGCGGGAGCGGCGGATGCGCCCGCTCCGAACAGGGCGGCGAGAGGCTCCGTGGTCGTCGCGGCCGGGAACGGCATCGTCATGCTCGGGAAGTCATCGGTCTGCGCCGCACGCGTGACCGGCGCGTCGCCGGTCACCCACGGCACGCCGTCGATCACCCCGGGACGGATGGGGGCGATGGGGCGCGTGGCCGGTGCGGGAACCGCCATCGCCGGTGACGCTCGGCCGGCACCGGTGCGGGTGCACGGTGCGGGCGCGGTGCGGCCGGGAAATCGGACATCGGCGCCGCGTACAGCGGCTGCCCGGCCTGCGGGCGCACCGCCGCCAGGTAGGGATTCTCGGCCGGGAGTGCGGTCGCGCCCGAGGCGAGGCGTCGCGTGGCCGGCCCGGATGTCGAGCACCATCGATCGCGACGCCATGTCGTGCCAGCCCTGGCGTCGACCGCTGGAGTCGAACAGCGGCGAGAAGTAGCCGACGATGATCGATCCCGCGAGCCCGAACACGATGTTCCGCCAGAGCGCGCGCCAGAATCCGATCCGGTCGCGCGAATCGACGTCCTGCAGCTGGAGCCCGAGGGCGCGCTGTCCGATGGAACCGCGGCCGCCCTGCATCGCCGAGTACACCAGCCACCATGCGAGCAGCGCACCGCCGATGACGAGGTAGGCGAGGACGACGGCAACCGCGAGGCTCGCCGAGTCACCCGTCGCACCGACGCCGAAGACGACGGGCACAGCGACGCCGACCAGCACGGCCGCGATGCCGTAGGCGATCCCGAGGTCGATCGCGAACGCCCCCACGCGGCGTCCGATGGTCGCCGCGGGGGCGGCGACGTGCGGGCTGGCGGTCATTCGGTCTCCTGCGGGGGCTGGATGGGCTCTGCGGCGCGGCGCCTGCCGGTGCGGCGCGACGCGCGCTTCGACGACGCGGCATCGGGCACCCCCGGCTCGGCGGCCGTGCCCTGCGCCGCAGCCTTCGCCGCCCGGGGCGGGGGCGTGAGACGTGCCGGCAGTGCGAAGCGGGTGCCTTCGAGCAGCGATCGGATGCTGAGCCGCGCCCGCAGTCGTTGCCACAGCGACCGCTCCTTGGCCATGCCGCCGACGATCTCGTCGACCTGCGTCCAGAACGCCTCGACGTCATCGGGCGTCGGCTCGGTCGGACCGAAGACCTCGAGATCCGCCCGGGTCGCGAGCGTCGCGACGCGCGGCTCGGCGAGCGCCGCGGTCAGCACGCCCGCCTCCTCCTGACGCGTCGCACCGGGACGAACCGGAGCGCCGTAGTCCGTCGCACGGTCGACCAGCTCGTCCCAGCCGCCGCTGATGCGGTCGGACGCGCGCTCCGCGTCGCGACGCTGGCGCCGACGGGTGGCCTTGAGCGCCCCGATCACGATGAACGGCGCGAGCAGGACCGCGAGGACGACCCAGCACGCCGACGCCGATCGACACGATGGTCCACAGCAGGCCCAGGTCGAGGCCGTCCTCGTCCTCCGACCCGCGGTCGTCCGCGACGGTCGGCGGCAGGTCGACGGGCTCCGGCCGGCGGAGGCGGCGGCTGCAGCACCTGCGGCTTCGGGTCGGCCTTCGGCTTCGTCGTCTGGTCGCTCGGCACCTGGTCCTCGGGCGGCGTCGGGTCGAACGGCACCCAGCCGGCGCCGTCGAACGCGACCTCGACCCACGCGTGGAGCGTGTCGCCGGTCGCGGTGAAGACCGGCTCGACCGGCGGCATCCTCTTCGGGATAGAAGCCCATGACGACGCGGGCGGGGATGCCGACCTGTGCGGCGAGGAGCGCCATCGCGGTGGCGTACTGCTCGTCGTCGCCCACCATCTGCTGCGAGCCGAGCAGCGTCGCGATCCGCTCGGCGCCGTGTCCGGCTCTCGAAAGCGGCTGACCGGCGAGGCCGTGGCTGAAGTAGCCGCCCTCCGACAGCATCAGCTGCAGGGCGCGCACCTGTTCGACGGGAGTCGTCGCCTCGGCGACGGTCTTCGATGCGATCTCGGCGAGGCTCTCGGGCACCCCCTCCTGCTTCGGCATCTTCAGCGGCGCGAACTTCTGGTCGGCGAGCTGCTCGTCGCTCGGGACCTCGGGGATCACCGCGTCGATCGTGTAGGCGTCGCCCTTCTCGAGGCCGGCCGTCACCACGCCCGTCTCCGTCGCCTCGTTGTAGTGCGCGGTGCGTCGCAGGTCGTCCGCCCGGTCGCCGTCGAACGTGACGCTGCGGGCGGCGCCGGCATCCGGCATCCACACGCTCTCCAGTGCGCCGATCTCGACGTGCACCTGCGCTTCGGTGCCCTCGGCATCGGCGGACATGTTGGTGCGGGCGGGCGAGAACGCGCTGGAGGAGCCGCTGCCCTCGTCCGAGACGTTGTAGACGGTGCCGTTGTACGCGTCCATGGTGGCCAGGCGCACGCGTGCGCCCTCGGGCAGGCCGCTGACCGTGAAGAGCGCGTCTTCCGGGTGGTCGCGCACATAGGCGCGGAACGACTGCAGCGGGCTCGCGAACTCGCGGATGTCGAACGGCGGGATCACGACGTCACGCAGGACGTAGCGGGGCGACGTCGGTGCCGCGAAGCCGCTCGTGGCGATGCCGACGACGGCGGCGATGGCGACGACCGCCGCACCCGACAGCACCCGGCGGATGCCCGCGCCCGAGCTCGCCGAGCCTTCGCCGACCGAGATCGGCCGCCGCCTGCGGCTGCCACGCCTGGCGCAGCGCCAGCCAGACCACGGCGACCAGCCCGAACACGACGCCCTGGACGACCGGCACGAACGGCTCGGACGTGCCCAGCGCGATCTCGATCGCGAGGAACGCGGCCGCGGGGATCAGCGACCACGCCGCGCTGCGCAGCCGCAGCGCGAGCGACGTCGTCAGCACGGCCGCGACCAGCGCGAGGATGAACGGCACGATCAGGTGGCCGTCGTCGGTCGCCACCGGCGCGATCGTCGTGAGCAGCTGCTTCCACGACATGAACGTGCCGAGGGCGAGCAGGCGCAGCGTCTCGAGTGTCGGCACGACGCCGGCGACCGTGGTGTTCGGCAGCGCGAGAGCGCCGCCGAACAGGAAGTAGACGATGACGGTGGCGCCCGTGAGGAGCAGGATGCCCCACCGGAAGAGCGTGCCCAGGACGCCCAGCGCCATGCCGAGCACGAGCCCGCCGAGGGCCGCGACCAGATAGCGCGCGCCGTCGAAGGTCGGCCAGAACCCCACGATGGGGATGAGCGAGCAGCAGCGTCACGGCGCCGAGATCGAGGATCCACCGGCGCACCGGGAGGGACTCCCGTGCGGCACGCGGCGCGGGGACGCGCGGTGCAGCGGCACGCGTGGCCGGGGCGGATCCCGCACGCGACAGGGGGGTGACGGGGGCGGTCATGCGAGGACCTTCCGCAGCGCGTTGGGCAGCTGCTCGAGCGCGCCGAGCGTGACGACATCCGCCTCGCCGATGCGGCGCAGCGACGGGGCGGCCTCGCCGGGCGATGCGATCACTGCGAGGACGCGCGCGCCGTACGGAAGGCGGCTGCAGGCGCTGCGCAGGTCGTTGGCGTCGACCCGGCTGCCGCACACGAGCACGACGACGCTCGCGAGCGGAAGGGTCGCCGCCACCACGCCGGCGAGGTCGACGACCGTGCCCGCCCGCGGCTTGGACTGACCGAGCGCCGAGAGGGAGTCGAGGAACTGCTTGCCCGTGCCGGCGGGCAGAGCGCGCTCCTGCACCCGCACCTCGACGCGGTGCGAGTCGCGGAGTGCCCGCAGGCCCAGCGAGCCGGCGGCGGAGATCGCGAGCTCGAACTCCGCGTCGTCGCGATAGTCGGCGGGGCTCGTCGAGAGGCCGATCACGAAGTGCGAGCGGCGCGTCTCCTCGTACTGGCGCACCATCATGTGGCCGGTGCGCGCGGTCGACTTCCAGTGCACGTGGCGCAGGTCGTCGCCCGGCTGATACTCGCGCAGGGCGTGGAACGACACGTCGTCGGGCGAGAGGTCGGTGGCGGGGAGACCCTCGAGGTCGCGCAGGAAGCCCAGCGACTGGCCGTCGAACAGCACGGTGCGCGGGTGCACGAACAGGTCGACCGGCTCGTCACGACGGTGCACGCGCTCGAACAGGCCGAGCGGATCGCCGCGCACGACGCTCACCGGCCCGACCTTGACGACGGCGCGCCGCGACGTGGGGATGGCGAAGAGCTCCTCCGCGGACTCGCCCGCCGCCAGCCGCTGCACGTCGAAGACGCCGCGCCCGCCGCCGACCGGCAGCAGCACGCGCGACGGCAGGATGGCGCGCGAGCCGGTGTTCGAGAGGGTCAGTGCGCCGATGGCGCGCTCGCCCACGACGACGCGCGTGCGGTTGAGGTCGAGCGAGACGTCGTAGGCGGTGCGTCCGATGAGGAACAGCAGGCACAGCAGCAGCACGACGGCGATGGAGACGGCCGCGACGGTCAGCTCCCACCAGCCGAGCGAGCGCCCGGCGATCCACAGCGCCACGGCGCCGGCGAGAAGCACCCAGGCGGCGGGGCGCACGACCGCGAACACGCGTCCGAGCACGCCGCCGGCGCGGCGCAGCGCGTCCAGCGCCAGCTGCCCGTACCAGGCGCGACGGTCCTCCGTGGCCGTCGCCTGCCCGAGTGCCTCCGTCGTCATCAGGCCGCGGACCTCGCCTGCGGTGCGGCGATCGACTCGAGCACGCGCGCGACGACGGTCTCGGCCGACGTGCCCGCGAACTCCGCCTCGGGGTCGAGCACGAGGCGGTGGGTCCACACCGGGCGCGACGAGCGCCTTGATGTCGTCGGGCAGCACGAAGTGGCGCCCCTGCGCGGCGGCGTACACCTTGGCGATGCGGATCATCGCGAGCGATCCGCGCACCGAGACGCCGACGCGCGTCGCCTGGTCGTCGCGGGTCGCCTCGGCCAGCTGCGCGGTGTAGCGCAGCACGGCGGGGTCGACGTGCACGGTGCCGGCGAGGTCGGCCATGTCGGCGACGGCGCCCGTCGTGATGATGGCGGGCAGGTGCGCCGACGGGTTGCGGTCGGCGGCGCCGGCGAGGATGCGCTCGGCGACGGCGAGGTCGGGGTAGCCGATCGAGGTCTTGATGAGGAACCGGTCGAGCTGCGCCTCGGGCAGCTTGTAGGTGCCCGCCTGCTCGATGGGGTTCTGGGTCGCGATCACGAGGAACGGGCGACCGACGTCATGGGTGACGCCGTCGACCGTGATCCGCGACTCCTCCATGACCTCCAGCAGCGCCGACTGCGTCTTCGGCGAGGCGCGGTTGATCTCGTCGGCGAGCACGATCGAGGCGAACACCGGCCCGCGGTGGAACTCGAACCGGTGCTGACGCCTGGTCGTAGATCGTCACGCCGGTCACGTCGGACGGCAGCAGGTCGGGCGTGAACTGGATGCGGCTGCTGGTGCCCTGCACCGTCGCCGCGAGCGCCTTGGCCAGGCTCGTCTTGCCGGTGCCGGGGGCATCCTCCAGCAGCACGTGGCCCTCGGCGAGCATCGCCGACAGCACGAGCGCCACGACCTCGCGCTTGCCCATGAGGGCCTGGTCGACGTTGTCGACCAGTCGGGCGAAGGTGCCCTGGAACCAGGCCGCCTGTTCGGGGGTCATCGTCATCGTGATTCGTTCCTTTTCATGAGTCGTCTTCGCAGCTCTCGCTACTGCCAGGTTCGCCGCTCGCTGTCGCCCCAGCCGCCGATCGAGACCCACACCTGCTCGCCGTCGTCGCCGAAGTAGCAGCCCAGCTGCACCGTCCCGTTCGCGGGGAGGTGCCGCGTCGCGCCGCCGGCGAACGGCGTGCCGCCGAAGGGCCCCGTGGCGTTGCAGTAGACGGCGTAGTCGCCCGCGGGGAAGTTCTCGGTGTGCACCAGGAAGTACGCGCACTGCGAGGTGCTGCAGTTGGGCTGTCCCTGTGCGGAGCTTCCCTTCGTGACCCACACCCTGCGGCTGCGGCGCATCCACCGTGGTGGCGGCGTCCGAGGCGATCCCGCTCCACTGGCCGGCGGCATCCTGCGCGCGCGCCTCGATCGTGTGGCGTTCGCTGTAGCCGTAGTTGTTGGTGCGCGAGTTGTTCAGCGCCACGTCCTGCCACGAGCCGCCGTCGATGCGGATCTGCATCGTCGGTGATGGCGCGCCCGTTCTCGGCCGGCGGGCTCCATCGGAAGGTGATGCTCGTTCCGCTCGCGGTCGCGCTCGACGTTCGGGTTGCGGACGGGTCCGTAGGGCTTCACGGTGTTGGAGGGCGCGGACGCGGCGCCCGGCTCGCTGACGCCGTTCACCGTGGCGACGGCCCGGACCCGCACCGTGTAGTTCGTCCCGTTCGTCAGTCCGCCGATGACGCCGTTGCCGGCCAGAGCCTGCCAGCCGCCGTTGTTCACGGATGCCTGGTAGCTCAGCTCGCCGGGGTTCGCGCCGTTGGACGCGCCGGGCTGGAAGGTCACCGTGAGCGAGCGATCGCCCTCGCGCGCTGCCACGTTCGTCGGCGCACCGGGCGGCGTGAACGCGCGCTGCGGCGCCGAGGTCGCGCTGAACTGACCCCAGCCGGCCTTGTTCTGCGCCCGCACCCGGAACGTGTAGTCGGTGGTCGAGGTGTCCACGACGACGGCCTGGCTCGTCTGCCCCGCGGCGACGGGGATCGAGTTGAGCAAGGACGAGCCGCGCAGGACGTCGAGCTGGTACCCCGAGATCGCATCGCCGTTGTCGGCGGGTGCGTTCCACGCCACCTGCATCTGCGCCTGCGACCCCACCGGCTGCAGTCGCGCCGTCGTCGGTGCGGCGGGCGCATCGGGCGCCCGGGCGGGGATCTCGCTGACCGACCACGGGCTCCAGCTCGACGGCTCGGGCGCGCGGTTGAGCGCCTGCACGCGCACCTGGTACGCGACGCCGTTCTGCGAGGCCGTCCCACACCATCGAGTTGCCGGTGACATCGGTCTTCTGGCTGATGCCCGACGCCGGCGCCGGCGAGATCTCGAGGTTGTACTTCTCGACCGGGGAGCCCGGCGTCGTCGGCGTGACCCACGACACCGACAGGCTCCGGTCGCCGAAGACCAGCGACGGTGCGGCCGGCGTATCCGGACGCGCGTCGGGGCGCGCGGTCTCGGACGGCGCCGACGGGTCGGACGGGCCGACGCGGTTCTCGGCGACGACCGTGAAGTTGTACTCGACGTTGTTGGTCAGGCCGTCGAGCGTGCAGGTGGTGGCGAGGCATTCCTTCTCGTAGTCGCCCGCGGTCGACGACACGAGGTAGCGCTCGATCTCGGCGCCGTTGTTCGCCGGCGGCGTCCACGACAGCACGACCGTGCGGTCCTGCACGCTCGAGACGGTCGGCGTGCCCGGTGCGTCGGGCTTGCCCTGCACCGTGAGGCGGATGCGGCCCTCGACCTCGCGGTCGGGGTCGCCCGTCGCGTCCTGCACGCGATAGCGCACCACCATCGTGCCGAAGAACTTCGCGTCCGGCGTGACCTGCACCTGGTCGCCCGCCACGTCGACGTCGCCCTGGCCGGTCTCGAGGACCGCGGTGGTCACCTTCAGCGGCTTGTCGGGGAACGGGTTGACGTCGTTGTTCAGGACGGGCACCGAGATCGTCTTGCCCTGGTCGGCCTCGTCGATCACGTCGTCGTTGGCCGTGGGCAGTTCGCGCGTCGACGCGATCACTCGCGACCGTCACGGTTCCCTCGACGGGCTCGGTGGTCGCCGTCGGTGATGCGCAGGCGGAGCGTCGCCGCGGTGCCCTTCTTCGTCTCCGCGGCGGCACTGACGCGCAGCTCGTCGTCGTCGATCGACGCGCGTCATGCCGTCGGGCGATCCGCCGACGATCGCGTACTCGAGACGCTCGGCATCCTCCGGATCAGGATCGGTGGTGAGTCCGCCGAGGTCGAGCGTCGTCGGGTCCTCGCCGGGCGCGACATCCATCTGCCCGTCGACGAAGACCGGCTGCTGGTTCTCGGGCGGCAGCACGGTGATCGGCAGGGTCAGCGTCGCCTTGCGTCCTTCGGGATCGTCGGGGCCGGTGCCGTCGGTGACCTCGAACGTGATCGCGTCGGGCCCGAAGTACCCGGCGGCCGACGTGTAGACGAGCGTCGTCTGGTCCTTGATCAGCGACGACCCGTCGTTGTGCGCCGCGGTCACCTTCGCCGCCTCGGTGATGACGACCTTGCCGCCGTCGGCGGACCGGACGTGCTCCGAGAGCGGCAGCTCGACGGTCTCGCCGCTCTCGACCTCGATCGGCTCGGTCGAGACGAGCGTGGGCGGCAGCGACGACGAGCGCGGGGATGTGGATGAAGGCGGATGCCTCGTTCCCGTCGCGGTCGGTGATCGTGTAGGTGGCGAGGCGGTCGGCGTCGCCGAGGGTGATGCGCACGGTGCCGTCCGAGAGCACACGCGAGTCCGCGTCGGCGACCGACAGCTCGAGGTCGTCGACGGTGCCGTCGGGGTCCTCGTCGTTGGCGAGCACCTCGAGGTCGACGACGCCGTCCTCGACGTCGGCGGCGCGGACGTAGTCGTCGCGGGCGATCGGCTTCTGCAGCGGCACGTCCTCGGCGACCGTGATCTGCAGCACGGCCTTCGCCTCGGCGCCGCGGGCATCGCGGATCGTGTACTGCAGCGACGTCTCGATCGGCTCCGACGGAGAGGTCACGACGACGCGGTTGCCTTCGACCTTCGCCTCGAGGCCTGCGACATCGGGCAGGATGAGCCCGTTCTTGACGATGCCGTACTCGTCGCCGTCGGGGTCGGAGTCGTTGGCGAGCACGGGGACGGCGACCGAGCGGTCGGGCCGCATGATGACGGAGTCCTTGACCGCGTACGGCGCCTGGTTCACGCCTTCGGCCGGAGCGATGCCGACGCGGATCGTCGCCGTCGCCTCGGCGCCGAGCCTGTCGCGCACGCGATAGGTGAAGGTGTCCACGCCCGCGGTGTCGTCGAACGCCTCGTAGACGAGGTAGTCCGAGCCGGTCTCGGTGATGCGGCCCTTGGCCGGCGAGGATGCGAGGCCGACCAGCTCGACCGAGTCGCCGTCCGCGTCGATGCCGTCCAGCGGCACCGCGATGCGCACCCGCGTGCCGCCGAGCACGCGCGCCGTGAGGTCGCGCGGGCGGGGGGCGGCATTGGTCTCGGCGTTCACCGGCAGCACCTGGATCGTGATGTAGCCGGCATCCTTCTGCCCGGTGCTGTCGACCGACCTCGTAGGTGGCGTAGACCGTGCCCGGCTCGTCGGACGCGCGGAAGCGCACGGTGTCCTGCGAGACGAAGACCTCGCCGTCCTCGGGCTCGACCAGCGGCGGAACCAGATCCGGGGCGACATGGATCGCGTCGCCGTTGGGGTGGTAGTCGTTGTCGAGCACCGGGATCGTCACGACGTCGCCCGCACGCACCACGACCTGGTCGTCGTTCGCGACGGGCGGGCGCAGCTGTGACGGCGCGGGGATGGGGATGACGATGACATCGCCCTCGGCCGACTGCGAGCCGTTCGAGATGCGGTACGAGATGCGCACCTGCTCCGAGAGCGCGGCCTGGTCGCTGATGCGGAGCGTCTCATGGTTGAGCACCGCGACCGCGATGCCGGAGTTCGGCTCGACCGTGACGGACTGCACGACGAGGATGCCGCCGGAGGGATCGGAGTCGTTGGTCAGCACGTTGACGAGCACCTCGCCGCCGCTCGGGCAGCAGGGCGACGTCGCGCACGGCCACCGGGGGCAGGTCGGTCTCGCCCTCGGGGATCACGTCGACCCTCACGATGCCCGGCACACCCGCGGTGCCGGCGGCCACCATGTACTGCACGTAGTACGTGCCGGGCGTCGCAGAGCGGAAGGTGAAGGTCTTGTTGGCGTAGTCGGGCACGATGTCGGTGCCCGAGACGGGATCGACGCGCGCGAGGCGCAGCGGCTCGCGGCCGGCGCCCACATCGTTGACGAGCGGCGACGACGGTCGCCGTCTGCCCGGTGCGCACGGCGATGTAGTCGGCGTTGGTCACCGGGTCGATCGAGCCGACCGGCCGCACGTCGAAGCGGATCGTGCCGACCGTGACATCGGTGCCGTCGGAGACCGAGATCTCGACATCCTTGCGGCCCTGCGTCCCGCCGACGCGCGCGGTAGGTGATGCGCCCGTCCGACGTGTAGTCGGCCTCATCGCCCTCCGCGGGTGTCACCGCGCCGAGGAAGACGTCGTCGCCGTCGGGGTCGATCCAGTCGGGCAGCACGTTGTAGGTGATCGTCGCCGCCGGCCTCGATCGCGACGGTCGTCACACGTTTCTGGGTCGGTGCGGCGTTGACGTCCCAGCCGTGCACCGAGAGGGAGACGCGCGCGGTGTCGGTGCCGCCGCGGCCGTCTGAGACCTCGTAGCTGAAGGATGCCGCGCCCGAGGCGTCCTCGGGGACCGCGATCTGCAGCGCTCGGCCGTTGTCGATCGACTGCACGTCGCCGATCGACGGGCCGCCGTCGAGCACCCGCGTCGTCAGCACGTCGCCGTCGGGGTCGCTGTCGTTGTCGAGCAGCGGGAGGATCGTGGTGCGGCCGGGACGGACGCCGAGGTCGTCGTCGTTGGCGTCAGGCGGCGTGTTGATCTCGGAGCGCTCCGGGAGCACCGTCTCGGTCGTCTCCTCGGTGGTCTGCTCGTCCTCTTCCGTCTCGCCCTCGGGAGGGGTCAGCTCGTCCCAGTTGTCGACGCGCTGCAGATCTTCGGCCGCCATCCACGTGGCACCGCCGACGATGTCGTTGAGCACCACGACGTCGCGGTTGACGCGGAACTGCAGCAGGGAGGTCGGCTCGACGCCGTCGATGTCGGCCTCGAGGTCGCCGGCGTCGCCCGCGCAGTCGCGCACGAAGCGGCCGGAGCCGCTCCAGGCCGCGTAGGCGCAGCCGTCCAGCCATACCGGATACGCGGGCGCGCCATCGCCGCCGGCCTTCACCGTCGTGGGCTCGGAACCGTCGAAGGGCACACGCACCAGAGCCGACGCCGTCGACACCGAGACGGCGTCGGCAGCGGCGGAGGGCTGCTGCAGCACGGCATCTCGCCCGCCGTCGATCTCGGTCTCCCGGCCGTCGGCGATGACGGTGCCGTCGGAGGCGTCGAGCACTACGGCCTTGTCGCCGACCGCGGTGATCGACAGCTCGGAGTTCTCGTCGACGCCGGGCAGTTCGGAGCGCGCCGGCTCTTCAGGGGCGGCGTCGGCGCCCATCCGTATCGTGACCAGTTCCGCGGCTTCGGCGGCCGCGCCGTGGACGATGCCGTCGACGCCGACCGCGACATCCGCGCCCTCGCCGAGGTTGGTCGTCGGATCGGCGCCCTCGATCTGGAACGATCCGATGCTCTCGGCGGCCAGCACCCACAGATCGCCCGACGCGCGGTCGAGGATGGCGGCAGTCGTGCCGCCCAGCACCACCTTCGCGTCGCCCGGCAGGCTGGCGGCCCCCGACAGGGAGACCATGCCGGGGTCGATCACGCTGACCGCGGAGCCGGCGTTGTCGACGAGGAGGACCGTGCCACCCGACTGGAGGATGTCGTAGTCATCGCTCGTCGTGCGCAGCCCGCCGTCGAGCACCTGCGACTCGTGGTTGAAGTGGCCGACCATGAGGCTCGACTGCTTCGTCACCCAGACGCCGCCGTCATGGAGGTCGACCTCGGTGGTGGGCACACCCTGGTACACGAAGGCCAGCGTCGTGAGCGTGACGGCAGCCGCCGTCGACCGCGCCCGCCGACGCGAGCGCACGGGGACGAGCGCGCAGCCATGCGGAGGATCTCATCGAGCCTCGGCCTCCTGCGGGGTGTCGGGCGTCTCTACGTGGCGTCGAGACCGGACGTGGGGCATCCGGCGCTCACCGAAGACATCAGGGAACAGTCCACCCTAACCCGACTCACGGAGCGCGATGGGACGGGAAGTGTCAACCACGACGATGATAATCCGCCTGATCAGAGCCGATCGATGGGGACAAACACCCATCGATCGGCTCTCCCGGAATCCGGGGCCGCCATCGTGCGTGCGCCGCGCGCTACCACGTTGTGGCTTCGGCATTGCCGGAGCCTCCTGGCCCGCTGTAGCTGACCCACTTCGAGCCCGCATAGCCCGAGTAGCAGCTCAGCCGCACGCTGTCGTTCGCGCCCACCTGGTAGGAGTTGCTGCTCCATCTCCCCTCGGAGTCGTTGCAGCTCAAGGTGTAGGTACCCGGCACCCAGTTCTCGACGTTGAAGACGAAGTAGGAACAGGATGCCGAATCGCAGCCCGGCATGCCCGCGGCGCTGGAGCCTCGGCTCGTCCACGCGCGCGGCTGCGGGGGTGGGACCGTGGTCGCAGACGCCGACGCGACGGACGAGACCTGCCCGGCGGCATCCGTGACCCTCGCCTGGATCGTCCGGTTCGCGCTGTAGCCGAAGCCGTGTGTCTCGCGATCCGCTCAAGCCGACGGTGTGCCACCCGCTGACGCCTTCGATCGCGATCTCCATCTTGACGATGTCGCGGCCGTTCGTCGAGGGCGGCGACCAGCGGAACGTGATGGACGTCCCGCTGGCGGATGCCGACACGTTGGGGGCGCGGACCTGACCGTAGGGAATCACGGAGTTCGATGGCGCCGACGCCGCACCCGGCTCCTGGACGCCGCCGACGGTGGCGACGGCGCGCACACGCACCGTGTAGGTCGTGCCGTTCGAGAGGTTGCCGATGACGTTGTTGCCCGGCATCGCCGCCCAGTTGCCGTTGTTGAGCGAGTACTGATAGCTCAGCTCGCCCGCACTCGCGCCGTTGCCGGCGGCCGCGCCGTACGACACCGTGATCGCGCTGTTGCCGCTCGGTGTCGAGGCCGAGACGTTCGGCGGCGCGCCCGGCGGCGTGAACCCGCGCTGCGGGGCCGAGGCGGCGCTGAAAGCACCCCAGCCGGCCTTGTTCTGCGCCATGACGCGGAACGTGTAGTCCGTCGTCGAGGTGTTGACGACGACCGCCTGGCTGGTCTCGCTCGCCGACACGGGAATCGTGCGGACGACGCTGGATCCCTGCATCACGTCGAGCTGATAGCCGTCGATCGCGTCGCCGTTGTCGGCCGGCTTGTTCCACGAGACGCGGATCTGCGCCTGCGTGCCGACCGGTTCGAGGCGTGCGGTCGTCGGGGCCCCCGGCGCATCGGGCGCCTTGGCGGGGATCTCCGTCACCGACCACGGGCTCGGGCTCGACGGGTCGGGTGCGAGGTTGTGCGCCTGCACGCGCACCTGGTAAGCGACCCCGTTCTGCAGGCCCTCCCACACGATCGAGTTGCCGACGACCTCGGTCTTCTGCGAGATGCCCGACGGCGGCGCCGGCGAGATCTCGAGCGTGTAGTGCTGGACGGGCGAGCCGGGCGTCGACGGGCGTGACCCAGGCGACGTTCAGGCTCTTGTCGCCGAAGGTCAGCGTCGGCGCAGCCGGGGTGTCGGGCCGCGCGTCGGGACGCGCCTCTTCCGACGGTGCCGACGGGTCGGACGGGCCGACGCGGTTCTCGGCCACGACGGTGAAGTTGTACTTCACGTTGTTCGTCAGGCCGTCGAGGGTGCACGTCGTCGCCAGGCACTCCTTCTCGTAGTCGCCGGCGATCGACGACACCAGGTAGCGCTCGATCTCGGCGCCGTTGTTCGCCGGCGGCGTCCACGACAGCACGACGGTGCGGTCCTGCACGCTCGAGACGATCGGGGTGCCGGGTGCGTCGGGCTTGCCCTGCACCGTGAGGCGGATGCGGCCCTCGACCTCGCGGTCGGGGTCCCCCGTGGCATCCTGCACGCGATAGCGCACCACCATCGTGCCGAAGAACTTCGCGTCGGGCGTGACCCTGACCTCGTCGCCCGCGACCTCCACGTCGCCCTGCCCGGTCTCGAGGATCGCGGTGGTGACCTTCAGCGGCTTGTCGGGGAACGGGTTCACGTCGTTGCCGAGCACCGGCACCGTGACCGTCTTGCCCTGATGCGCCTCGGGGACGATGTCGTCGTTCGCCATCGGGAGGTCGCGCGTGGAGGCGATCACGCGGACGGTGACGGCTCCCTCGACGGGCTCGGTCGTGCCGTCGTCGATGCGCAGGCGGATCGTCTCGGCGGTGCCCTTCTTCGTGTCCGTCGCCGCACTCACGCGCAGCTCGTCGTCCTCGATCGACGCCGTCATGCCGTCGGGCGATCCGCCGACGATCGTGTACTCGATGCGGTCGGCATCCTCCGGATCAGGATCGGTGGTGAGTCCGCCGAGGTCGAGCGTGGCCGGCGTCCTCGCCGGGCGCGACATCCATCTGCCCGTTGACGAAGGTCGGCTGCTGGTTCTCGGGCGGCAGCACGGTGATCGGCAGCGACAGCGTCGCCTTGCGGCCCTCGGGATCGTCGGGACCGGTGCCGTCGGTGACCTCGAACGTGATCGCGTCGGGCCCGAAGTACCCGGCGGCCGACGTGTAGACCAGCGTCGTCTGGTCCTTGATCAGCGACGAGCCGTCGTTGTGGGCGGCCGTGACCTTGGCGGCCTCCGTGATGACGACCTTGCCGCCGCCCGCCGAGCGGACGTGATCGGCGAGCGGCAGCTCGACGGTCTCGCCGCTCTTCACCTCGATCGGCTCGGTCGAGAGCAGCGTGGGCGGCAGCGACGACAGCGCCGGCACGTGGATGAAGGCGGATGCCTCGTTCCCGTCGCGGTCGGTGAGCGTATAGGTCAGGAGGCGGTCGGTGTCATCGAGCGTGATCCGCACCTTGCCGTCCGCGAGCACGCGCGACGTCGCATCGGCCACGGTCAGTTCGAGGTCGTCGACGGTGCCGTCGGGATCCTCGTCGTTGGCGAGCACCTCGAGGTCGACGACGCCCTCTTCGACGTCGGCGGCGCGGACGTAGTCGTCGCGCGCGATCGGCTTCTGCAGCGGCACGTCGTCGGCCACGGTGATCTGCAGCACGGCCTTCGCCTCGGCACCGCGCGCGTCGCGGATCGTGTAGCGCAGCGACGTCTCGACGGGCTCGGAGGGCGACGTCACGACGACGCGGTTGCCCTGGACCTTCGCCTCGAGGCCCGCGACGTCGGGCAGGATCAGCCCGTTCTTCACGATGCCGTACTCGTCGCCGTCGGGGTCGGAGTCGTTCGCGAGCACCGGCACGGCGACCGAGCGGTCGGGTCGCATGATGACGGAGTCCTTGACCGCATAGGGCGCCTGGTTCACGCCCTCCGGCGGCGCGATGCCGATGCGGATGGTCGCGGTCGCCTCGGCACCGAGCCTGTCGCGCACGCGATAGGTGAAGGTGTCCACGCCCGCGGTGTCGTCGAACGCCTCGTAGACGAGGGAGTCCGACCCCGTCTCGACGACGCGGCCCTTGCCGGGCGACGACGCGATGCCGACGAGCTCCACGGAGTCGCCGTCGTCGTCGATGCCGTCCAGCGGCACGGCGATGTTCACACGGCTGCCGGCGAGCACCCGGGCGGTGAGGTCGCGCGGTCGCGGCGCCGCATTGGTCTCGGCGTTCACCGGGATCACCTGGATGGTGATGTAGCCGGCATCCTTCTGTCCCGTGCTGTCGACGGCCTCATAGGTCGCGTAGACGGTGCCGGGCTCGTCGGAGGCCCGGAAGCGCACGGTGTCCTGCGAGACGAAGACCTCGCCGTCCTCGGGATCGGTGAGCGGCGGCACGAGGTCGGGGGCGACGTGGATCGTGTCGCCGTTGGGGTGGTAGTCGTTGTCGAGCACGGGGATCGTCACGACGTCGCCGGCACGCACGACCACCTGGTCGTCGTTGGCGACCGGCGGCCGCAGCTGCGCGGGCGCCGGGATGGGGATGACGATGACATCGCCCTCGGCCGACTGCGAGCCGTTCGAGATGCGGTACGAGATGCGCACCTGCTCCGAGAGCGCGCCCTGGTCGCTGATGCGCAGCGTCTCGTGGTTGAGCACCGCGACCGCGATGCCGGAGTTCGGCTCGACGGTCACGGACTGCACGACGAGGATGCCGCCCGACGGGTCGGAGTCGTTCGTCAGCACGTTGACGAGCACTTCGCCGCCGCTGGGCAGGAGCGCGACGTCGCGCACGGCGACGGGCGGCAGATCGGTCTCGCCCTCGGGAATGACGTCGACGCGGACGATGCCGGGGATGCCGGCGGCACCGGCGGCCACCAGGTACTGGACGTAGTAGGTGCCGGGCGTCGCGGAGCGGAACGAGAAGGTCTTGCTGGAGTAGTCGGGGACGATGTCGGCGCCGTTCACGGGGTCGACACGCGCCAGGCGCAGCGGCTCGCGGCCCGCGCCGACGTCGTTCGCGAGCGGCGCGACGGTCGCGGTCTGTCCGGTGCGCACGGCGATGTAGTCCGCGTTCGTGACGGGGTCGATCGAGCCGACGGGTCGCACGTCGAAACGCACGGTGCCGACGGTCACGTCCGAGCCGTCCGAGACGGTGATCTCGACGTCCTTGCGGCCCTGCGTGCCGCCGACCGCGCGGTAGGTGATGCGCCCGTCCGACGTGAAGTCGGCCTCGTCGCCCTCGGCCGGCACGACGGAGCTGAGGAACACGTCGTCGCCGTCGGGGTCGATCCAGTCGGGCAGCACGTTGTACGGTGATCGTCCCGCCGGCCTCGACCGCCACCGTCGTGACGCGCTTCTGCGTCGGTGGCGGCGTTGACGTCCCAGCCGTGCACCGAGAGCGACACCTTCGCGGTGTCGGTGCCGCCGCGGCCGTCGGCGACCTCGTAGCTGAACGACGTCGTGCCCTGCGCGTCCTCCGGCACCGCGATCTGCAGCGCACGGCCGTTGTCGATCGACTGCACGTCGCCGACCGACGGACCCCCGTCGAGCACCCGCGTCGTCAGCACGTCGCCGTCGGGATCGCTGTCGTTGTCGAGCAGCGGGAGGATCGTGGTGCGGCCCGGCCGGACGCCGAGGTCGTCGTCGTTGGCGTCGGGCGGGGTGTTGATCTCGGACCGCTCGGGCAGGACCGTCTCGGTCGTCTCCTCGGTGGTCTGCTCGTCGTCCTCGGTCTCGCCCTCAGGAGGAGTGATCTCGTCCCAGTTGTCGACGCGCTGCAGGTCTTCGACGGCCATCCACGTCGCACCGCCGACGATGTCGTTGAGCACGACGACGTCACGGTTGACCCGGAACTTCAGCAGCGGACGTCGGCTCGACGCCGTCGATGTCGACCGCGAGGTCGTCGCCCTCCCCGGCGCAGTCGCGCACGAAGCGGCCCGAGCCGGTCCAGGCGGCATAGCCGCAGCCGTCGAGCCAGACGGGCTCGGCCGGCGCGCCGTCGCCGCCGGCCTTCACCGTCGTCGGCTTCGAGCCGTCGAACGGCACGCGCACGAACGCCGACTCCGTCGAGAGCGAGACCGCGTCGGACGCGGCGGAGGGCTGCTGCAGTGCGGCGTTGCGACCGCCGTCGACGACGGTCGCACGGCCGTCGGCGATGACGGTGCCGGTCGCGGTGTCGAGCACGACCGGCTTGTCACCGACGGCGGTGATCGACAGCTCCGCTTTGTCATTCAGGTCGGGCAGGCCGCTGCGGACCGGGTCCTCCGGGGTACCGTCGGCGCCGATGCGGATCGTGATCAGCTCGGCGCTCTCGGACGAGGCCGCGTAGACGACGCCGTCGACGCCGACCGCGACATCCGCGCCCTTCCCGACGTTGACGACCGGGTCGGCGCCCTCGATCTGGAACGTCCCCACGCTCTGGCTCTGGACGACCCACAGGTCGCCCGACGCGCGATCGAGGATCGCGACCGTCTCGCCGCCGAGCGCCACATCGGCGTCGCCGGGCAGGGCCGCGGCGCCCGACATCGCGACCATCCCCGGGTCGATGACGCCGACAGTCGAGCCGGCGTCGTCGACCATGAGCACCGTCGAGCCGGACTGGAGGATGTCGTAGTCGTCGCTGGTGGTGCGCAGGCCCCCGTCGAGCACCTGCGACTCGTGGTTGAAGTGGCCGACGAGGAGGCTCGACTGCTTGGTGACCCAGACACCGCCGTCGTGGAGGTCGACCTCGGTGGTGGGCACGCCCTGATAGACGAAAGCGAGCGTGGTGATGGTGACCGCGGCCGCCGTGACGGCGCCTGCCGAGGCGAGCGCGCGCGGGCGCGCGCGAAGCCAGGCGAAAGACCTCATCGAACCTCGGCCTCCTGCGGGTGTCGTGCGTCTCTACGTGGCGTCGGGACCTGACGTGGGGCGTCGGGCGCTCACAAAGACATGGGGGAACAGTTCAGCCTAACCCGGCGCATCCGTGCGATGAGACGGGTAGTGCCAACTCGGAATCGTATCCGCCCGGCCGGTGCCGATCGATGGGGACAATGACCCATCGATCGGCACGCGGTGGCAGGGCCGACACGCCGCGTCAGGACGCGGCGACGCCTTCGCGAGCGCCGACGTACTCGCGCAGGTGCTGGGCCGTGAGCGTCTCGGCGTTCGCGACGAGGTCGGCCGGAGTCCCCTCGAACACGATCGCGCCGCCGTCGTGGCCGGCACCCGGACCGATGTCGATGATCCAGTCGGCATGGGCCATGACGGCCTGGTGGTGCTCGATCACGATCACGCTGTTGCCCGCCTCGACGAGGCGGTCCAGCATCCCGAGCATGTTCTCGACGTCGGCGAGGTGCAGGCCGGTGGTCGGCTCGTCGAGCACGTAGATCGCGCCCTTCTTCGCCATCGAGATCGCCAGCTTGAGGCGCTGGCGCTCACCGCCCGACAGGGTGTTCAGCGCCTGGCCGAGCGTGAGATAGCCGAGGCCCACGTCGATCATGCGCACCAGGATCGTGTGGGCGGGCCCCTTGCCGAAGAACGCCGGCCGCCTCGGACGCCGACATCGCGAGCACCTCGGCGATGTTCTTGCCGTCCAGCGTGTACTCGAGCACCTCGTCGCTGAAGCCCGACCCCTCGCACAGCTCGCACAGCGTCTCGACGGTCTGCGTGAAGCCGAGGTTCGTGATGATCACGCCGAGGCCGCGGCACGCGGGGCACGCACCCTCGGAGTTGGCGCTGAACAGCGCCGGCTTCACCCCGTTGGCCTTCGCGAAGGCCGACCGGACCGTGTCGAGGATGCCGGTGTACGTGGCGGGGCTCGAGCGCCGGTTGCCCTTGATCGGCGCCTGGTCGACCACGACGACGTCGTCGAAGGCCGGCACGTTGCCGTGGATGAGCGAGGACTTGCCGGATCCCGCCACGCCCGTGACGACGGTCAGGATGCCGAGCGGCACATCGACGTCGACGTTCTTCAGGTTGTGCTGCGTGGCGCCGCGGATCTCGAGCGCGCCCTTCGGCGCGCGGGTCGACGGCTTCAGCCGCGCGCGGTCGTCGAGGTGGCGGCCGGTGATGGTGCCGGACGCGCGCAGGCCCGCGACATCCCCCTCGTACTGCACCTCGCCGCCCGCGCGACCGGCGCCCGGCCCGAGGTCGACGATGTGATCGGCGATCTCGATCACCTCGGGCTTGTGCTCGACCACGAGCACGGTGTTGCCCTTGTCGCGCAGCAGCTTCAGCAGCCGGTTCATGCGTTCGATGTCGTGCGGGTGCAGCCCGGCCGTCGGCTCGTCGAAGACATAGCTGATGTCGGTGAGCGGCGAGCCGAGGTGGCGGATCATCTTGGTGCGCTGCGCCTCGCCGCCCGAGAGGGTGCCCGACGAGCGGTCGAGCGACAGGTAGCCGAGGCCGATGTCGATGAACGACGCGATCGCCTGCCGCAGCCCGCTCATCAGCGGCGCGACGGACGGGGTCGTCCACCGTGTCGAGCCAGGCCGCGAGGTCCGTGATCTGCATGGCCGCGGCATCCGCGATGCTGATCCCGTTGATCTTCGACGAGCGCGCGCCCTCGTTCAGCCGCGAGCCGCCGCAGTCGGGGCACGGCATGAACTTGACCGCGCGATCGACGAACGCGCGGACGTGGGGCTGCAGCGAGTCGCGGTCCTTCTGCAGGAACGACTTGGTGATCTTCGGCACGAGACCCTCGTAGGTCATGTTGATGCCGTTGATCTTGACCTTCGTCGGCTCCTTGTAGAGGAAGTCCTCGCGCTCCTGCGTCGGTGTAGTCCTGGATCGGCTTGGCCGGGTCGACGAAGCCCGACTCGGTGAACCCCTTCACCATCCAGCCGTCGACGTTGTAGCCGGGCACGGTCATGCGCGCCCTCGGCCAGCGACTTGGTCTTGTCGTACAGCTCGTCGAGGTCGACGTCGCTCACCTCGCCGAGGCCCTCGCAGTGCGGGGCACATGCCGCCGGTGATCTCGAACGACCGGCGCTCCTTGACCGTCTTGCCGCCCTTCTCCATCGTCACGGCGCCCGCGCCCGAGACCGACGGGATGTTGAACGAGAAGGCCTGCGGCGAGCCGACGTGCGGCTGCCCGATGCGGCTGAAGAGCAGGCGCAGCATCGCGTGGGCGTCGGTCGCGGTGCCGACGGTCGACCGCGCGTTGGAGCCCATGCGCTCCTGGTCGACGATGATCGCGGGGCTCACGTTCTCGAGCGCATCGACGTCGGGACGACTCAGCTGCCCCATGAACTGCTGCACGAACGTGGGATAGGTCTCGTTGATGAGCCGCTGCGACTCGTTCGCGATGGTGCCGAACACCAGCGACGACTTGCCCGAGCCGCTCACCCCCGTGAAGACCGTGAGCCGGCGCTTCGGGATCTCGACCGACACGTTCTTGAGGTTGTTCTCGACGCGCGCCGACGACGCGGATCACCTCGTGGGAGTCGGCGACGTGCGAAGGGGGGTTCTCTGCCATGCCCACAGTCTGCCCGGCGATGCGGACACCCCGCTTCCTGAATCCTGCTCGATGCCAGCGTCTGCGCCGGGCTCGACGCGTTTCGTCTCGCTCGTTCCTCGCTCGCTCAACGACCGAGGCGGTGTTTCGGGGGTCACAAGGTGTGGCTTCGGCGCGGACGTCGCCGCGTGTTGTGACCCCCGAGCGCGCGCGAGGGTGGTTCGGGGGTCACGAATGGTGGCTTCGGCGCGGACGTTGCCGCGTGTTGTGACACCCGAGTGCGCGCGGGGGCGACGGGAGGGTGGATGCCGCGGCTCAGGCCGCGGCGGAATCCACCGGCTCGACCGCGAAGTTGTCGCGGAAGACGCTGGTCGGGTCGTACGCGGCCTTGATCGCCCGCAGCCGGGCGAGCGTCGCGGGCGGGAAGGCCTCGGCGATCCGCTCCGGCCGCTGCGACGAGTCGAAGCTCAGGTACGAGCCGTCGACGTGCGCCGCCACCGTGCGCCACTGGGCGTCGAGGCGGTCCGGGTGGGAGCCGAGCGCGGTCACCGAGAAGTTCGCCGACCGGTGGGCGTACGCCGTCTGCGTCTTCGGCGACGTCGGCCACCGCCCCGCCGACCGCGCGGAGCTGGAAGAACGGCACGGCGCCGGATTCCAGCATCCGTGCCGCCGCCGCGGCGAACGCCGGCGTGACGTGCTCGATGAGACCCGAGCGGGAGTGCGGCTCGCCGGCGCCGTGCTGCGGGCCGAGGTCGGCGTTCGCCATGATCTGCGCGTACGTCGTCAGCTGCACCGACTGCTGCACGAGCGGGGCGAGCTCGGCGAACGGCTGCAGGCGGGCGATGATCGTGTCGGGGTCGTCGGAATCGACGACGCCGTACAGCTGCACCACGGCCGGCTGCCCGGGCCGCGGGCCGCCGGTCATCAGGAACATGGTGAGGTCGCGGGGCGACGCCTCGACGATGCGGCCGTAGCCCTCGAGGAACTCCGCGACGTCGTCCACCTGGAACGCGAGCTGCGCGTAGCCCACCTGGCCCACCTCGTCGACCTCGAACTCGAACGCCGTGACGATGCCGACGTTGGCGCCGGCTCCGCGGACCGCCCAGAACAGGTCGGGGTGGGTGGCGGCATCCGTCCGGACGATCGAGCCGTCGGCGAGCACCACCTCGGCCGCGCGCAGGTGGTCGATGGTGAGGCCGTGCTCGCGCGCGAGCAGGCCGATGCCGCCCGCGGTCGCGAGCCCGCCGACGCCCACGCCGCCGTAGTCGCCCGAGGTGAGCGCCCAGCCGTGCTCGCCGAGCACGGCGGCGACCTGCGTCCAGCGGGCGCCGGGGCCGATGCGCACGAGGCGGCGATCGGCGTCGAGCACCTCGATCTCGTCGAGGTCGCGGAGGTCGATCACGATGCCGCCGTCGTTCGTGCTCCGGCCGCTGATGCCGTGGCCGCCGCTGCGGACCGACAGCGGGAGCTCGGGATGCCGCCGCGCGAAGCCGACCGCCTCCGCGACCTGCTCGGCCGACGCCGGCTGCAGCACGATGCCCGGCGCGCCGCCGCGCATGTAGGTGGCGCGCACGTCGCCGTACTCGAAGTCGCCGGGCTCGATCGCCCGCAGGCCCGCCGGCACGTCGTCGTAGGCGATGCCGTCGCGGCGCGCGGCGAGCGCGGCCGACGAGCGCACCGGCGCGGCCGCGACGCCGCGGGCGCCCCGCTCGGCCGCGACGAGCTCGCGGACCGCGGGCGCGACCTCCTCGCCGAAGCGCTGCAGCAGGTTCGGGTCGTCGCCCGCGAGGATGAACGTGCCGATGCCGTCCTCGAGCGCCAGCTGCGCGAGGCGCTCGGCGAACTCGCCCGGGTCGGCGGCGAGCTGCCCGACGTTGAGGAGGCGCCGGATCTCACGCGGATCGCGGCCGACGGACTGCGCCGCCTCGTCGATCGCCGCGTTGCCCTTGGCGAGGTCGCCCGGCTGCATGTAGCCGAGCGACGGCAGCCAGCCGTCGCCCTTGCGGCCGGTGAGCGAGAGCATGCGCGGCTTGTACGCACCGATGTGGATCGGCACGTCGTGCGCCGGCCGCGGACCGCGCTTCGCACCGTGCGCCCGGTGGTACCGGCCGTCGGTGAACACGCCGCCGCGCTGGTCGGTGCGCCACAGCTCGCGGATGAGGTCGATCGCCTCTTCGAGCGCCGTGACCGCCTGGCCGGGCGTGAGGCGCGTGCCGCCCATCGCCTCGATCGCGTCCCAGAACCCGCCGGCGCCGAGGGCGAGGTCGAAGCGTCCGCCCGAGAGCAGGTCGATGCTCGCCGCGGCCCGCGCCACGACCGCGGGCGGGCGCAGCGGCACGTTGAGCACGTTCGGCGCGATCCGGATGCTGTCGGTGCGCGCCGCGACGAAGGACATGAGCGTCCACGTGTCGAGGAACGCGGGCTGATACGGGTGGTCCTGGAAGGTGACGAGATCGAGACCGGATGCCTCGGCCACCTGCGCCAGCAGCACCGGGGCCTCGGGGGTCGCGGCCGCCGGAGTGATGAAGGCGCCGAATTCGAGCGGGTGTCCGTAGTCCACGGTCTATGCGAACGCATACGCGCGGTCGATTGTTCCTCGCCCGCGCCGCGCGCGGAACCACGGTCGCGCTGCGCGTCGTTCCTTCCCCTGGACGGATCAGTGCCCGCCCGCTCAGTGCTCGGCGGCCGGGTGCACGGCTGCCGGGTACTCGGTTCGGCGGCGCACGGTGCCTTCGCTGCCGTCGATCGTGACGATCTCGCCGTCGCGCAGGGTGTCGGTGGCACCGACGGCCGCGACGACCGCCGGGACCCCGTACTCCCGCGCGATGATCGCGGGGTGCGAGAGGGCTCCCCCGGCGTCGGCCACGAGACCTCCGATGATGGGGAAGATCACTGACCACGACGGCCGCGTGCCCGGACAGACGACGATGTCGCCCGGCTCGATGCGGTGGAAGTCGGCCTCGGCGTGCACGACGCGCACCGGCCCGGTCGCATGGCCCGGCGACGCCGGCACGCCGCGCAGCACGCCGTCGTCGCCCTCCGAGAGGGCGGTGATGCCGGGCATGATGAGCTCGCCCATGAGCATCTCGGCCTCCGTCGGCGTGCGCTCCGCCCGTGTGAGCCACGTGAACTTCGGCGCGGGGCCGGGATCCTCGCCGTAGCTGATCGGTCCGGGGTGCGCGATGGCCCACGCGCGTTCGCCGCGGGCCCGCCGTGCCTGCTCACGCACGTCGTCGAGCGGATGCTTCGAGCCGAGCGCCGCCGCGGCTTCTTCGGCCGTGAGGTGGAAGACGTCGTCGGGGGCATCGAGAGTTCCTCGCGCGGCGAGACGGCGCCCGACCTCGAGCGCGGCGTAGCGCACCAGCGCGAGCGGCGCGTCGGCCGTGAGGAACACGTTGTCGTCGCGCAGCCCGTAGACCCGCTCGGCGCCGGCGAGCAGCCGTTCGAACTCGGCGAGCCGCGAACGCCCACCGGGGGAACCGGCCAGCTGCGCGCGTGCCCGGTCGGCGACCTCGCGTCGCGCCTCTGTCCGCGCGGTGTCGCCAACGGCCGAACCCGCCTCCGCGGCAGTGGCCAGGAGCGCGTTCAGCAGGTGCGGGGACTCGGCGAGGGTCGGCTCGGCCACCTCGATGTCGAGCGCGCGGCAGCCGTAGTAGCGGAGGAACCGCTCGTACGCGTCGGCGCGATCCGGGCTGTCGGCGGGCATCGCCGCGATCGCGGCGAGCGCGCGTCCGGGGTCGGAGGCCACGGCGGCCAGCCCCGACAGCATGTCGAGCGTCTGCTCCGGCGCCCAGCCGAGGCGGGCCCGGCAGAACTCGACGAGATCGAAGAGCCCCAGTCCGTAGGGCATCGCCACGCGAAAGTGCAGTTGGATGCTGCGGCGCATCGTCTCCGCCCGGGCTCGCATCTCCGCAGCGAGCGCGTCGTCGTCGAGGCCGCCCAGATCCACGTCCTGAGACGCCAGGATGCCGGCCCGCAGGTCGTCGCGCAGGTGATCCTCCCACTCGGCCAGCAGGCGGGAGGCGGCATCCGACCTCATCGCGTGCCGCGCCGCCCGCAACTGCGCCCTGCCCTCGCGCGATGTGCGGATGAGCGTGGAGACGAGCCACCCCGGCAGCTTCGGCGGGGTCTTGCCCGGCGCCGGCGGCGGCGCGCCGACGGGGACGACGTGAGGTAGTGCCAGCCGCCGATGCGCGCGCCGGAGAACGTGGCGAGCACGCCGTACTCCATGGTCATCGGACGCACCGCCACGTCTTCGTCCACGACGCTCGACGTCATCCGCGTGCGCGGGAGCCGGCCGTGTGTGGGGTCGCGGACCCAGTACCCGGGCGGCACGACGATCTCGACCGGGACCTGCTCCGCGAGGGCCGTCACGGGGCGTGACTGCACGAGCCACACCGCGCCGTCCTCGACGGCCCATTCGACGTCCTGCGGACCGCCGCGGGCCCGCTCGGCGAGGAGTGACAGCCGGATCACCTCGGTCAGCCCGCCCGCGTCGAGAGGGGCGCCATCGACGTCGAGCCCGTCGGTCACCACCACGCCCGTTTCGTCACGGTCGAACCGCTGCACCCAGGGCGTCGCGGCGCCCGACACCAACGCGGCGCCGAGCCCTGCGACCGCGTTCACGACGACCGCGGGCCCACCGGTCAGCGGGTCGACGGTGAACGTGACGCCCGCGGCATCCGCCCTCACCATCTGCTGCACGATCACCCCGCCGGACTCGCCGATCGAGCCGAGCACCGTGTCGACGGCGGCGGTCATGGCCTCGACGTCTCCGGCGGGCACGCTGAGCACCGTCTCGTACGCGCCCGCACCCGACGAGACGGCACCGTCCTCTCCGTCGGCCGACGACCGCACCGCGACCGTGTCCCACGCGTGCACGCGGGCGATGGCGACGGCAGCGCTCGCGATGGAGGTGCGGCCGCGCGGGGTGCCGCGTCGAAGACGACGCCGGGAGGTACGGGCAGGCCGGCGGCGAGCAGCGCGGCCAGGCCCTCCGCCTTGCCGCCGTGGCGCGGAAGTGCGGCCGTGAGAGGGATCGCTTCGATGGTTCTCATATCGCCATGCTCCGCTCGCGCACCGGCGCCCGGCATCCGTTGCGGTACGTACTTTTCACGACGCGGCCCCTTCACGAGGCAGCTGGCCGTCCGCACCCGCCGACCAGCGCTGCACCAGCGCCAGCCGCGACTCGACGCCCAGCCGGCGATAGACGTGCTGCAGGTGGGTCTCGACGGTGCGTTCGCTGAGGAAGAGCCGCCGCGCGATCTCGGCATTGGACAGACCGCCCACGACGAGCTCGACGACCTCGGACTCGCGGCGGGTGAGCTCGCCCGCGCCGCCCCGCCGCCCGCCGATCCGCAGGCCGATCGTGCGCGCGAGCCGCCGCGCGCGATCGCCCCAGTCGTCGAGGCCCTGCGTGTCGAAGTAGGGCACGAGCTCGAGCACCGCGTCGCGTGCCGAGGCCTCACCGCGCTCCGCAGCGAGCTCGGCCCATTCCAGCCGGGTCTCGGCGGCGAGTCCGGCGAACCCGAGACTCGCGAGGCTGGTCGCGCTGTCGTCGAGCGCGTCCGTCGCCTCGCGGCGACGGCGGGTGGGCACGAGGCGCAGCGCCTGCACGCGCTGCGCGAGAGCGCCGGCGGGTGGGCTCGTCGCCAGCCTGTCGAGCTCGGCGAGGGCGAGATCGAGGACCGCGTCGTCGCCATGCTGGAGCGCCAGCCGCGCCGACAGCGTGGGGAGCAGCAGACGCGACGGTCCTTCGGTGCGCTCCATGCGGAACTCGAACGGCGGCGGCATCGATCCGCCGTCGCGCAGGGCCAGCTGCACGCGCGCGAGCTGCACGATGGTGGCAAGCCGCAGATTGCCCTCGAGTGGGAAGATGCGTCCCGCCTCGGCGACCAGCGATCTCGCCCGGGCGACGTCGCCGCGCATCGCGCTCAGCAGCGCCACCCATGCCGCGCAGCGCACCAGCCCGCGGGGCACCGGCGCTGCCCGGGTCATCGTCAGGGCGCGTTCGGCGTTCTCGGTCGCGGCGATGAGATCGCCGCGCATGGTGGCGATGCTGGCGCGCTGAACGACGACGGATGCCTCGACCGCACGCGGCACGCGTCCGTCGAACGGCGTCGCGGCATAGCGCTGGGCGGCCTCGAGATCACCCCGCAGCGTGCACAGCCGGATGAGTTCGCGCAGCAGCGCGCCGGCCAGTTCCGGCGGGGCATCGCCCGCCACCGCGAACCCGTGAGCCGCCTCGTTCTCGGCGAGCTCCAGGTCTCCGGTGATCGATGCCCGCACCGAACGGCCGAGCGCCGCGGCTCCGCGGCCGGTCGGCGTCGCATCGTCGCCCTCGAATCCGACGAGCACCGCGCACACGGCATCGATCTCGGCGGGATCGTCGCCCCGGTCGGCCAGGAACAGGTGCCGCACCGCCATCGCGGCTCGCTGATCGGGTGCGTCGTAGACCCCGACGGCGAGCGAGGTCGCCGCGGGCGTGCCGCGATCCGCCCTGAGGTAGACGCGGTACAGGTGGAGCTCATCCCGCTGCGCCGGCGTGGCGACATCGGCGAGGCGCTCGGCACGGCGCAGGAGCACCTCCGCCTCCTCGAGCGGACCTGCGAAATACCGCGCCACCGCATGGGCGAACAGCGTCTCGAACGCGCGCACCCGGTCGGCCGGCGTGCCGCCGTCGACCGCCGACTCGGCGAGCGCGGCGGCGACCTCGAGGTCGGCGACGGCTCCGTCCGGGTCGGATGCCGCGAGCCGGCGCTCGGCCGATGCCCTCAGCACCGCGATCGAGAAGTCGCGGGGCAGTCGGTCGGCGACGAGTCGCACGTGCTCGGCCGTCTCGCGGGGATCGACCCCGGGGAGACCGGCGAGCGCCTCGGCGTACGCGGCGTGCAGGGCCGCAGCGTGGGCGGCCCCGGCATGCGCCGCGACGACGGTCGCGCAGACGGACACGGCTGAACTCACGCGGACGCCGTCGATCTCGATGAGTCCTGCGTCGACGAGCACTCCGAGCACGTCGTCGAACCCCTCGACCTGCAGCACCTTCTCGATCGCGGCGATCCGCGGGGAAGGGCCGCCGATCGCGATGACCTCGCACACGGCCCGAGCGTCCGGCGTGAGGTCGGCGAGCAGGTCCTCGACGACCGCGCTCACGGCCGTCGGCACGGCATCGCCTGGCGGCTGACGCCCGGCGTGGCCCGGCCCGGGCACTTCCCCGGGCACGGCCCGCCGGCCGCCCTCCGCGTCGCGCGACATGGCGCCCGACCAGACCCCGAGCAGCCTCAGCCGCCCACCGCACGCGCGGGCCGCATCGATGTCGCCCGCACCCACCGCGGCGAGCGCGTCCTCCGGCGGGAGCGGCTCGACGTCGACGACGGCGCCGGGGTCCCCGCGCACGGCATCGCGCACGAGGCCCGCCGCCGAGCCGAGGGGTCGCCGCCCCGACACCACGACGACCCGCGTCGCGGCAGCCTCGCGCAGCCGTGCGACGTCGGCCCGCGGCATCCGCTGCACATCGTCGATCCACCAGATCGCGGCGTCCGTCTCCGGCGGCCTCGCCGATGAGGACGTCGAGCCTTCGCCCGCAGCGGCCGCAGCGCCTCATCGACCACTGCAGTCGTGCCGACGCCGGCCGGACCGCTCACGACGATCATGCCGCCGCCGGCTCCCAGGGCGCGGTCCACCGCAGCGGCGACCCGCTTGATCACCGCGTCGCGTCCCAGAAGCTGCGGCATGCCAGTCCCCCTGGCCTCGCCCGCCACAGTAGCGGCTCGAGCGCTGTCGCGCACCGGGCTGCCGCGCACCGGGCGTTCCGCGGGCGCCGTCGCGCGTTCTCCTCACTCCGGCGCGTTGCCGGCGTGGCCGCCGTCGCCGAAGGGCGTCCGCACGCCCTCGTAGGCGATGTGCATCACCATGCCGAGGGCGGCGTGGTCGAGGTTGTGGCAGTGGTCCATCCAGATGCCGGGGTTGTCGGCGACGAACGCGACCTCCCACACTTCGCCGGGGCCGACATCGAAGGTGTCCAGCCACAGCGGTGCCACGGGCGCCACCCCGTCGACCGACAGCACGCGCACCGTATGCCCGTGCGGGTGCATCGGATGGGTCTCGAAGCCGCGGTTCACCACCGTCACGCGTACCACGTCGCCCTCGGCGACGACCGTCGGCGCGATATGCGGGTAGACGGCGCCGTTCACGGTGTAGGCATACTGGGGCACGCCGTGCACGAGCCTGGGCAGTCGGTCGAGCACGTGCACGTCTTCGACGTCGAAGACGGATGCCTCGGCCCGCGCGATCGCCGCCGCCGCGACCGCGTCTGGCGGCGTCGACGCCGTCACCTCGGTGATCGGGTCGAACGTGCGAACCGGCTCGACCTCGGGCAGCTCGCCACCGGGCGCATCGCCGCCGCGCAGCGTCGCTCGCCGCAGGGTCGCCGAACACGACCACGGCGGCACGGGATGCCTCGGCCCTCACCGCGACGGCGCGGGCACCCATGGTCAGCCCCACGTCGACCCGGCCGCCCGCGGGCACCTCTATCGCGGCGTCCGAGAGCTCGCGCGTCTCGACCTCCGAGCCGTCGATCGCCACGACGTGGAACGGCGCACCCGACACCGTGAATCGCTGCGGAAGCTGGTCGGTGTTGACCAGACGCACCCGAACGGTGTCACCCGGCCGGGCGTCGATGCGCTGCTCTCCCGTGTCCGCCATGAAGACGACCACGCCCCCATAGGTGTGCAACGGCAGCACGACGTCGACGTCGTCGACCTGACCGCCCGGCGGCTGCACGACGAGCGTGCCGAACAGCCCGCGGGTCACCCCGATCGATCCGAGCTGATGCGTGTGGTACCAGTACGTCCCGGCGCGGGTGAGCGGAAACGCCGTGGCGTACGACCCGCCCGGAGCGACCGCATCCTGGGTCACTCCCGCCACGCCGTCGGCTGCGCCCGGCACCGGATAGCCGTGCCAGTGCACCGTCGCGCCGTCGGCGATGTCGCGGTTGTCCAGCCGCATCTCGAGCACGTCGCCCACCGTGGCGGAGATCGCCGGACCGCCGAGCTCCCCGAAGGTCCACGCCTCGAGCCGGCTGCCGGAGGGCAGCGTCACCTCCTGTTGCTGCGCGACGAGCGGCACCTCGATGCGGGGAGCGGATGCCGGCACCCGGCCGGTGAGCGCGGTGACCAGCACCTCCTCCGCGGCGCCGGCGGGCGCTCCTGCGGGCGCCGCCGGCAGGTCGGGCGCGGCCGGCGGGTCGGGTGCGGCCGGCGGGTCGGGTGCGGCCGGCGAGTGGGGTGCGGCCGCCTCGGCCGCCGAGGCGCTCGGCGGCACCGGCGCGACGCCGGGCAGGGGCTCGGGATGGGGGACACCGGTGTGGCGGTGCCCCTGGAAGCCGCCGTCGGCGAGCGCTCCCTGGCCCGTCGCGCCGGTCCAGCCGACGAGCGCGAGCGCGAGCACACCCGCAGCACCCGCCGCGAGCGCGGCCGCCGCCGGGCGGCGGCCGCGGCGGAGTGCGACCAGCGCCCAGCAGACGGTTCCGGCGATCACGGCGACGACCACCCCGAGTCCCGCCCAGCTCGCGACCGGCGCACCCAGCACGATCGAGAAGACCAGTTCGGCACCCGCCGCGAGCGCGGCGCCGCCGGCGAACGCCCGAGCGACCGGCGATCGCCGCGCGATCGCGACGACGGCGGCGAGTTCCAGCGGGATCGACAGCGCGAGCCCCCAGAGCCGGTCCTGGACGAAGTGAGCGGATGCGGTCGCCAGCGCGGCGGCGATGAGCAGTCGTCCGATCAGCAGCGCCGCGCCGGTGGCGACCAGGGCCCAGGTCACGGGGCGGGAGGGGCGCTCCGCCCGCTCCCGCCCTGCTCCTCCGCCCCCTGCGGCGAGGATCCCCCAGACGACGGCCGCCCCGACGGCCGCTGCGCCGTACAGCAGTTGCAGGACCGCGGCCGACATGTTCGTCGCCTATCGTGACGGCGCACCGACCGCGTCGCCGGAGCTCGGCTCGGCCACCTGCGGTGCGGCCGTCGCCGGTTCTGCGGCGGTCGCCTCGGCCGCGGCATCCGTCGTCTCCGGGCGGAACGCCCGCCGAAACGCCCTCTTGGCGACCACGAACGAGAACCACAGGATCAGCAGCCCGTTGAGCGGGTGGAGGCTGACCAGCAGCGTCGCACCCAGCGGCGGGTTCGCGTGGTCCGGGCCGATGTTGAAGATGAGGCCGGTGACGATGAAGATCAGCGTCTGCAGGATGAGCAGCCCGACCAGCAGGACCGACAGCCAGATCGTGCTCCTGCCGGCCTTCGAGACCGCGGCCAGGATCACCGTGAGCAGGATGAGCAGGGGCAGCACGATGCGCCCGCTCCAGCCGTGGATGGCGAAGAGCTCATCCGCCGGGTCGCTGAACACCCCCACCCCCGCGAGGTACAGCTGCATCGCGACAGCCGCGACGAGCAGGATGGTCACGACCGAGAATGCGACCCTGAGTGCCTTGCGCATGACATCCCTCCGTTCCGCCGCCCGCGGAGGGCGACGATCGTTGCTCTACCGTGGCGACGTTACGGAGCGGCGCCGCGGCGCGGATCCGCGCCACCACGTACATTCCGGCGCAGCACCACGGTGCGCCGCCGCAGTACTCGGCGGATACTCACGCCGCCTGCGAGCGGGGCTGCGCCGGCGCGAGGCATCCCGTCGACGGGACAGCAGGGAATGCGAGGCGATCTCAGAGGGTGCGCCAGCAGCCGTCGACGTGATCGTCGACCATGCCTGCGGACTGCATCAGCGCGTACATGGTCGTCGGGCCGACGAAGCGGAAGCCGCGCTTTCGCAGCGCCTTGCTGAGCGCATCCGATGCGGGGGTCGTCGCGGGCACGTCGGCGAACGACGACGGACGACGATGGGATGCCGGCGCGAAGGACCACATGAAGGCATCCAGCTCGCCCGGCTCGAGTTCGAGCACGAGGCGCGCGTTGGAGATCGTGGCCTCGATCTTGGCGCGATTGCGGATGATGCCGGCATCCGTCATCAAGCGGGCGATGTCGTCGTCGCCGAACGCCGCCACGACCTGGGGCTCGAAGCCGGCGAACACCTCGCGGAACCGCGGGCGCTTGCGCAGGATCGTGATCCACGACAACCCCGCCTGGAAGCCCTCGAGGCTCAGCTTCTCGAAGAGCGCCCGGTCGCCGTGCAGCGGCACGCCCCACTCCTCGTCGTGGTAGCGGGCGTACTCGGGGTCATCGCCGACCCATGCGCAGCGCGCGCGGCCATCGGATCCGAGACGGACATCGGTGCTCACCGAGCCAGACTATGCGGGGCCGCCGACGCCGCTGCGACCCGGGACGCCGCCGCCGAGTCGTCCTCGAACCTTCATGTCGAGGTCACACGTTCGGTCGCCGAGAGCCTCCGGCGTCGCTTACCTTGGAATGTCGGGCCTGTGCGGTCCACGCAGGGAGGAAACGCCATGAAGATCGTCGCTTCGTCGGACTGGCGGGACGCCATCCCCTTCGACACCCTCGTGCTCGTGGCCGACGTCGTCCCGGGCGAGCCGACGCGGTGCTTCACGTGCGGGGCCGACTCCGAGCCGCGCGAGCGCAGCGAGCTCTGGGCGTACAAGCACCGGCACCCCAAGAACCACGACGGCTACGTGCGCTTCTACTGCGCGGAGCACCGGCCCGAGATCCAGCTGCCTCCCGCGGCGCCGTCGCTGGCCCCTGCCCGCGGGACGGGACGCGCGGCTGCGCGTCCGGCCGCGGAACGTCGCGTCGCGAAGCCGACGATCCCCGACCGCGTGCGCGCCATGTGCCCGAACTGCTTCGTCGAGGTGTCGGCGACGGGCGAGTGCGGCATGTGCGGCTGGGCCGCCTGACGCATCGTTACGGTTCCGTGACCATCCCGACCGCGAACGCTTCCGTCACTTCTTCTTGAGCGACTTCTCCGACACCGGGGCCTTCCCCGACGCGGCGAGCGCGCGGTAGTACTCGCGGGCCTCGTCCTGGCGCTTGCGCTCGGCACCCGACGCGATGGGTGCGCGCACATGCTCGGGTGCGAACCCGTAGGCGTCGACGAGATCCTGCGCATGCGGCCGCAGCCGTGCCGAGAGCCGGGCGATGTAGCGGGAGACGGATGCCGCACGCTGCGTCGAGAGCCGCCCGTTGATGAGGTACCACGCGAGGTGCTTCTCGATCAGGTGCAGACCGAAGAGGTCGCGCAGCCACGTCAGCACCTGCTTGGTCCCCTCGTCGGACACGCGGTTCACGCCGTCGGTGAAGGCCTCCCACTGCAGCAGCTCGGCATGGGCGCGAGCCGCCTCGATGAGTTCGGCCTGGTGGCTGTTGAAGAGCGCCGCCGCGTCGGCGGGCGACAGCTTGGTCGCCGGACGAAGCGCCGCCGCGACGTCGGCCACCATCCGCTGCACGCGGCCGGCGAGCAGCTCGTGCTGCTGGTCTTCGCGCAGGCCCAACTCGACCGAGCGCGCCGTCGAGCCGAGGTCGGCGACCGACTGGCCGAGCTGGCGAAGACCCGCGCCGTGGAACAGCTTGCCGGCGGTCTGCGCGACGGCGAAGCGGGCGAGAGCCGCGGCATCCTTCCCCTTGAACTGCTTGGCGTAGTCCGACAGCAGGCGCTTGCCGACCAGCTGGAGCAGGACGTTGTTGTCACCCTCGAAGGTGGCGTACACGTCGAGGTCCTGGTGCAGACCCACCATGCGGTTCTCGGCGAGGAAGCCGGAGCCGCCGCACGCCTCGCGGGCCTCCTGGATCGTGCTGAGCGCGTTCCAGGTGCTGAGGGGCTTCAGCGCGGCGGCGAGGGTCTCGAGGTCTTCGCGCTCTTCGGAGGTGTCGGTGCGGCCCGAGAAGACGCCGTCGAACTTCTTCAGCAGCTCGTCGTGGCTGAAGAACTGCGCGTAGTTCTGGGCGAGCAGGGGCAGCAGGCGCCGCTGGTGCTTGCCGTAGTCGAGCAGCACCACCTCTTCGGTGCCGGCGCCCGAGTCGAACTGGCGGCGCTGGTTCGCGTAGGTGAGCGCGATGTGCAGCGCGAGCGCCGTGCCGGTGGTGGCGGCGCCGTCGAGCGACACGCGACCCTGCACCAGCGCGCCGAGCATCGTGAAGAAGCGGCGACCGGGGCTCGGGATGTCGGAGGTGTACGAGCCGTCCGCGGCGACCTGCCCATAGCGGTCGAGCATGTTGAAGCGCGGCACGCGCACCTGGTCGAACGCGAGCCGGCCGTTGTCGATGCCGTTGAGGCCGCCCTTGACGCCGTCGTCCTCGCTGATGATCCCGGGCAGCATGTTGCCCTCGTCGTCGCGGATCGGCACGAAGAAGCAGTGCACGCCGTAGTTGACGCCGCCGGTGATGAGCTGCGCGAAGACCGTCGCCGCCTTGCCGTGGAGCGCGGCGTTGCCGAGGTAGTCCTTGTACGCGCCGCGGAACGGCGTGTGGATCACGAACTCCTCGGTCTCGGGCTCGTAGGTCGCGGTCGTGCCGATGGCCGCGACATCCGATCCGTGCCCGGTCTCGGTCATCGCGAACGCGCCCGGGATCGAGAGGTCGAGGATGCCCGCCAGCCACTTCTCGTGGTGCTTCTCGGTGCCGAGCTGGAACACCGCCGAGCCGAACAGGCCCCACTGCACGCCCGACTTGATCTGCAGGCTCGGGTCGGCCAGCACGAGCTCCTGGAAGCCCGCGAGGTTCGCGCCGTTGTCGTTGCGGCCGCCGTACTGCTCCGGCATCGCGCGCCGCGAGCCGCCGTGCTCGACGAGCAGGTGCAGCTGCGTGAGCACGCGCTCGCGGTGCTCGGCCATCGACTGGCCCTCGACGCGCCAGAACGCCGGGTCCTTGATCATCTCGCGGGCCTCGCGGCGGGTGTCGCCCCACGTGCCGAGGAGCAGGTCGGTGACCGCGGCGATGTCGATGCGCGGATCGGATGCCTCGGCCGCGGTGTGCGGCGCGGTCGGGGCGCCGCCGGCGGGCGTGCGCTTGCTGGTGGCGGGCTTCTTGGTGCGGACGGCGGCGTCGGCCATGTGCATCACCTCTCGGTGCAATGGACAGAAGGAAGATCACCTCGACCGTAGGACTCCCACAACCTGGACTCAAAGCGACTGGTGGATGTCCACAACGGATGTGCAAGACGGGGCGACGCCGCGTTGTGCGAGAGGCACAGGTGGGCGCGTTCACCGCCTGTTCGAGGGCGGTGGACGGTCGTAGGCTCGTCGCCATGACGCCCCCGCCGACCGCCATCACAACCGCGTTCATCCCGGTCCACGACCCGCGCGCGGGGGCGCACTGGTATGCCGACGCCTTCGGCCTCGGCATCGGCGAGGAGACCGACGTCTCGAGTGTGCTCGCAGGCTCGCACGGCCAGGTGACGCTGATGGGCCCGAAGAGCGGCATCCACGTCGAGCCCGGCCTGCCGTGGGCGACGTGCAACTTCCGCGTCGACGACCTCGCGTCGGTGCACGAGCGGCTCGCCCGGCTCGGCGCGCACCCGACCGACGTGCTGGGCGACCCGGACCGCTGCCTGTTCTTCACCGCGACAGACCCCGACGGCAACACGATCCTCGTCACCGACCGCTGACCCGGGCCGCCCTGCATCCGGCCGATCCGGAATTCGGCCGATCCGGACTTCGGACCTTCCCACGCTTTCCGGAGCGGCCGCGCGCGGCGACTCCGGAATCACCGTCGACGTCCGAATTCCGGATCCGCGAAGGCGGCGCCGACGCTGGGGACGTGTCAGGCCGGCGGCGCACAATGGACACATGACCGACGGCACCGTGACACTCGCCGCGTGGGGTCCTGACGACCTGCCGCTGCTCGAACGCGCGAACACGCCCGAGATGACGGCGCATCTGGGCGGCCCCGAGACGCCGGCAGAGCTCGACGAGCGCCAGGAGCGGTATCTGCGACTGATGGAGGCGGGCGAGGCCGCCATGTACCGGATCGAGCTCGACGGCACGCCGGTGGGCGGCATCGGCTACTGGCAGGTGGTGCACGAGGGCACGCCGGCGTGGGAGACGGGATGGAACGTCTTCCCGGAGTGGCAGGGACGGGGGATCGCCCGCGAGGCGCTGCGGCTCATCATCCGGCTGGTCGCGGCGCGCGGCGAGCGCACACTGCTCGTCGCCTACCCGGGGGTCGACAATCCCGGATCGAACGCACTGTGCCGGGGTGCGGGATTCGCACACCGCGGATCAGGAACCATCGACGTGGCGGGGTGGCGAGCTCTCGTTCAACTCCTGGGTGCTCGACATGTCGCCGCTCGACCTCGACGGCCGCGCCCCCGACCTCGACGAGCGGTTCGGCGAAGGCGTGCTCGACGAGAAGGTGTGGTGGCCGTACTACCTCGCGCACTGGTCGTCGCGCGAGCGGCGCGGCAGCGAGGTACTCGATCGCGCCGGATGCGCTCGAGTTGCGCATCGACGCCGACACACTCCCGTGGTCGCCCGAGTTCGACGAGGGCAACCGTGTCTCTCACCTGCAGACCGGCCAGTTCTCCGGACCTCTCGGCAGCCCCATCGGGCAGCACCGCTTCCGCGACGGGCTCGTCGTGCGCGAGCCGCAGCCCGAGCGTCGGCTGCACCTCCCGCGGTTCGGCGTGATCGAGGCGCGGATGGCCGCCGTGCGGCATCCGGACGCGATGGTGGCCTTCTGGCCGATCGGCTTCGAGGACCGCCCCGACGACTGCGGCGAGATCTGCATCGCCGAGATCTTCGGATCCGAGATCGACGACACCGGAGGCTGGGTCGGCGTGGGCGTGAAGGCCCAGCACGACCCGCGCCTGCGGCAGGACTTCGAGAAGGTCCGCGTCGACGGCGACCTCACCGCGATGCACGACTATGCCGTCGAGTGGACGCCCGACGAGGTGCGGTTCTTCATCGACCACCGCTGGGTGAAGACGGTGCGCCAGACGATCGACTACCCGATGCAGCTCATGCTCGACGTGTACGAGTTCCCCCGCGCCGACGGCACGCGCGACACCGACGCACTCCCCCACGTGTTGCGGGTCGAGCGCGTGCGCACCTTCCCGCCGCTCTGACCGCGCGCCAGGGGAGCGGCAGGTTCGTCGCCGGTCGCGGCCGGCTTGCGATCCTCAATTGAGGAACGGAGCCGAGATGAGGAGCGACACACGGATGCCGCTCCGCAGCTCGGCACAGATCCTCAACTGAGGAGCACTCGCCGCCGTCGAGCGTCTCCTCGTTTGAGGAACGGAGCCGAGATGAGGAGCGACACACGGATGCCGCTCCGCAACTCGGCACAGATCCTCAACTGAGGAGCACTCGCCGCCGTCAGAAGAGCCCGAGGATGCGGCCGTCCTCGTCGACGTCGATCGTGTTGGCGGCCGGTACGGCCGGAAGGCCCGGCATCGTCATGATGTCGCCGCAGATCATCACGACGAACCGCGCGCCCGCGGCGAGGCGCACCTCGCGGATGTCGACGACGTGGCCGGTCGGCGCGCCGCGCAGCTTCGGGTCGGTCGAGAACGAGTACTGCGTCTTGGCGACGCACACCGGGTAGCCGCCGTAGCCCTCGTCCTGCAGGCGCTTGATCTGGGCGCGCACGGCGGTCGACGCCGTCACCTCCGATGCGCCGTAGATGCGCGTCGCGATCGCGCTCATCTTGTGCCACAGCGTCGCATCGTCGGGGTAGGTGAACCGGAGTCCGCCGGAGCCCTGAGCCGCGTCCGGCCCCTCAGCCGCGTCCGGCCCCTGAGCCCCATCCGGTCCCTGAGCCTGTCGAAGGGCGGCATCCTGCTCGTCGCACAGCCGCACCACCTCGCGCGCGAGGGCCTCCGCGCCCGCACCGCCCTCGGCGAAGTGCCGCGCGACCACGGCCGTGACCCCGACGCGCCTCCGACGCGGCGACGAGCGCCGCGGTCTCGGCATCCGTGTCTTCGGCGCGATGGTTGATCGCGACCACCGCGGGGATCCCCCACGTCTCGCGAATGGTCGTGAGGTGCCGCACGAGGTTGGCGGTGCCGCGCTCGAGAGCGGCGACGTTCTCGTGCGGCAGGTCGGCGACCTCCACACCGCCGTGGTACTTCATCGCGCGCACGGTCGCCACCACGACGGCGACGTCCGGCCGCAGTCCGGTGGTGCGGCACAGGATGTCGACGAACTTCTCGGCCCCGAGGTCGGCGCCGAACCCCGCCTCGGTGACGACGTAGTCGGCCATCCGCAGCGCGGAGTCGGTCGCGAGGTACGAGTTGCAGCCGTGCGCGATGTTCGCGAACGGGCCGCCGTGCACGAACGCCGGCGTGTGCTCGAGGGTCTGCACGAGGTTCGGCGCGAGCGCGTCGCGCAGGATCGCCGCCATCGCACCGTGCGCCTGCAGGTCGCGCGCGCGGACGGGCGTGCGGTCGCGCGTGTAGGCGACGACGATCTCGCCGAGGCGCTCCTTGAGGTCGGCGAGGTCGGTCGCGAGGCAGAAGATCGCCATCACCTCGCTGGCCACGACGATGTCGAAGCCGTCCTCGCGGGGATAGCCGTTGGACGGACCGCCGAGCCCGATCACCGCGTCGCGCAGCGCGCGGTCGTTGACGTCGAGCACGCGCCGCCAGGTCACGCGGCGCACGTCGATGCCGAGCGCGTTGCCGTGGTGCACGTGGTTGTCGATGAGCGCCGCGAGCAGGTTCGTCGCGATCCCGATCGCCGAGAAGTCCCCGGTGAAGTGGAGGTTGATGTCCTCCATCGGCACGACCTGGGCGTAGCCGCCGCCGGCGGCGCCGCCCTTCATCCCGAACACCGGACCGAGCGCGGGCTCGCGCAGGCAGATCATCGCGCGTTCCCCGATGCGGGTGAGCGCGTCGCCCAGCCCGACCGTCGTGGTGGTCTTGCCCTCGCCGGCGGGCGTCGGCGACACCGCGGTCATCAGCACGAGCCGGCCGCGGGGTCTGTCGCGCAGCGTCCGCAGGTGCCGCAGCGAGACCTTCGCCTTGTACCGGCCGTACGGCTCCAGTTCTTCGTCGGGGATGCCGAGTCCCGCGGCGATCCGGCCGATCGGCCAGAGCTCGGCCTGCTGGGCGATCTCGATGTTGCTCGTGGCCACGCCGCACTCCCTTGACACGCCGTCCCCGGCGCCGTCGCGGGCGCCGTCACGGGCATCGTCGCCCGCTGTCGTCAGCCTATGCGCGGGCGCCGCGGATCGACGGGCGCGGGGCTGGCCCGTCGACATCCCGTGCTCGCGCCGAAAGCCCCCGCCGTTCACGGGGACGACGTGGGCGTTCAGTCGAGAGCACGGGCTCTGAACGGGTGGGCCGGGGCTTCGCACGCGGAGGCTGGTGCGACTGCGGGCCGCTCTCTACCGTGGAGCCATGGCGACAGCGGAGGTGCGCAGGGCCACGGTCGACGACGCCGAGCGCGCGGCGGAGCTGCTGCACGACTTCAACACCGAGTTCGACACCGACTCTCCCGGACCGGCCGTCCTGGCCGAGCGCCTGCGCGGCCTGCTCGCCGGGACGCAGACGTTCGCGCTGCTGAGCGGCGACCCCGCCGTCGGCATCGCGCTCGTGACGCTGCGCCCCAACGTCTGGTACCCGGGTCCGGTGGCCCTGCTCGACGAGATGTACGTCGCGCCGCAGGCGCGCGGGGCCGGCATCGGCGGAGCGATCGTGGAACGCCTGGTCGCCGACTGCCGCCGCGACGGGGTGTCAGCCATCGAGATCAACGTCGACGAGGGCGACGTCGACGCGCAGCGCTTCTACGAGCGCCACGGCTTCCACGGCTCCGATCCGCAGACCGGCGAGCGGGCGTACTACTTCTTCCAGGAGCTGTGAGCCCGCGCGTACGCCGTCCACGTCATGTGCTCTCACCGAACGCACACGCTGTCGACGCGGAGGATCTCGACGAGAGCACATGAAGCTCACCGCAGCCGCTACGCAGAACGGATGCCGCGCCGCGAGGTCGCGGCGCGGCATCCGTCTCAGCGACTCAGAGCGACAGGCCGTGCCCGAAGCGGAACAGCGGGTCGGCGGTGTCGAACGGGACGTCGGGACGGGATGCCTCGACCGCCGCCATCGACGAGGGGATGTCGAACGGCAGCCTGCCCTGCGCCGGCGCCGCGCCGCTCAGCACGTCCAGGAGCGCCGCGCCGCTCGCACCCCAGTTGCCGACGACCGCGTGCGCGGTCTCGACCACGGGTCCGAGGATCGCGGGTCGATCGAGGAACACGTCGACCACGGTCGGCACCGCCGCGGCGACCTCCGCGATGTGCGCGAGCACCTCGGCGGGGAACTCCAGAGAGCCGGCGTGGAAGAAGTTCTCGAACATCGTCTCGCGCTGCTCGAACGGCGCCTGCAGGCGCAGGATCGCGACATCCGCCTCGGCGGGCGACGCGACGACCTCGCCGTACGCCGCCGCGATCTCGGGCGCGATGCCCTCGACGTACAGCTTCGCCCCGCGGGCGAACGGCAGCACCGGTCCCTGCGCTTCGGCAGGCTCAGCGTCCGGTGCCACGGGACGGTTCGACAGCACGGTGATCGACGCGCGCTGCGCGGCGTCGCCTTCGGCGCGGAACTGCGCCGATCCGACGATCGTGTCGGCCGCTTCGGCGTCGACGAACGGGTTCTCGAAGAGGCCCGAGCGCGAACTTCTCGCGCAGCAGGCGGCGCGCCGACACGTCGAGGCGCTCCTCGGCGACTGCGCCCGTCGGCGACGAGCTCGAGCAGCAGCTCGGGGCACGCCTCGCCGCCGAACTGGTCGGCTCCGGCATCCAGGATCTTCTCCATGCGCTCCGCCGGCGTGAGGTGCTCGACGCCCCACGCGCGGGCCGGGAACGGCTGGCCGAAGATCGCCGCGTCGTTGACGAGGCCCCAGTCGGTGCACACGATGCCGTCGAACCCGTAGCGCTCGCGCAGCAGCCCGGTGAGCACCGACTTGTTGAAGCCGAAGCCGACCTCTTCGTACTCGGTGCCGACCGGCATGCCGTAGTAGGGCATGACCTGGCGCACGCCGGCCTCGAACGCCGCCTCGAAGGGCTTCAGGTGCAGCTCGAACTGCCCGCCCGGGTAGACCTGCTCGCGCCCGTAGGCGAAGTGCGGGTCTTCGCCGTCCTTCTGCGGGCCGCCGCCGGGGAAGTGCTTGACCATGGCCGAGACCGCGCCGGGACCGAACGACTCGCCGTTCTGGAACCCGCGGATGTACGCGGCGCCGAGCTCGCCCGACAGCTCCGCGTCTTCGCCGAAGGTCTGGAGCGCGCGCGACCAGCGGGGCTCGGTCGCGAGGTCGACCTGCGGGTGCAGGGCGACGCGGATGCCGACGGCGGTGTACTCCTGGCGCGCGATGTCGCCGAACCGCTCGACGAGCGCCGCGTCGCGCGTCGCGGCGAGGCCCAGCGCGTCGGGCCACTGCGAGAACGGGCCCGCGAGCATCGCCGCGCCCGGGTTCTCGGTGAACGAGTGGCGCGGATCGGTCGAGATCGTCACGGGGATGCCGAGGCGGGTGGATGCCGCGAGCTCCTGCAGCTTGTTGTGCCAGCGGGCGATCGCACCCGCGGTCGGCGCGACGCCGAGCAGGTTGAAGTGCGTCATGCCCTTCTCGACCACGTACTCGCGGTTCGACGGCAGCCCGAACACCGGGTCGGCCTCGGCGAGCTCGCCGTCCTCGCCCATGGTGATCATCGTCTGGAAGAAGAGCCCCGCCTTCTCCTCCACGGTCATCGCGGCGAGCAGCAGCTCGACGCGCTCGTCGACGGGCAGGTTCGCGTCGAGCCAGGGCCGGTTCTCAGCGGATGCCTCGGCCGAGGCATCCGTGATCGTCGTGTCAGTCACTTCACTCCCTTGATGCGGTAGACGAGGATCGCGCCGGCGAGGGCGACGAGCGCGCCGAAGAGGTAATACGTGGTGTAGCCGCCGAGCGCCGTCGTGGCGCCGATCGCGATGATTCCGGGTGCGATGGCGGGTGCGATCGACTGCGGGAGGGCGTTCGCCATGTTGAGCACGCCGAGGTCCTTCGCCGTGTCGTCGGGGTTCGGCAGCACCTCTGTCGCGAGGGCGAGGTCGACCGACATGAACGAGCCGGCGCCGAGACCGATGATCGCCTGGGCGACGAGCACGACGGCGACGCTCGGCGCGAAGGCGAGGGTCACGAGCCCGATCACCATGACCACGCCTGCGAGCGCGACGAACGGGCGGCGCTTGCCGATCTTGTCGGACAGCACCCCGCCGAGCGGGCCGGAGACCGCCATGGCGAGCATGGACGCGAGGTTGGCGACGAGGATCGTCGTGATCGCGGTCTGCTCGTCGAGGCCGAACTTCTCGGTGAGGTAGAACGGCAGGAAGGTCGCGATGCCGGCGTAGCCGAACATGACGAGGAACTTGGTGAGCCAGGTCCAGCCGAAGTCGGGGTGCTTGCGCGGGTTGAAGACGAACGAGCCGAAGAACTGGCCGACGGTGAACTTGTGCGCCGGCTTCTCGTCGAGGCGGCGGTCCTTCAGCACGAGGACGAACAGCACCGAGAGCACCGTGGCGATGGCTGCCGGCACGACGAAGCGCGCGAAGTCGTCCGACAGGAAGTTCACCAGGAACGAGCCCGCGAGGATGCCGAGGGGCGTGGTCAGGCCGATGACGCCCGACACCTTGCCGCGGCCGCTGACGGGCACCTGGTCGGGCAGCGTCGCGTTCGCCGCGGCGAGGACCGCGTTCATCGAGGCCTGCACGAGGCACCATGCGATGAGGACGACCCACACCGAGTTCGCGACGCCGATGAGCGCGAATCCGCCGAGCCCGACGAGCGTGCCGCCGAGGATCCAGGGCCGGCGCATGCCGAAGCGCGACGTCGTGCGGTCGGAGAGTCGGCCGGCGAGCGGGTTCGCGATGAGCGCGAACAGCGCGCCGACACCCATGATCAGGCCGAGCTGCGCCGTGGCCTCTTCGGGCGTCGCGGTGATGTGCTGCACCTTGAACGCCATCGACACGAGCACCGGCGTGAGCAGTGCGAGATAGACGCCGAAGTTCACGGCGGCAAGGCCGGGTGTGTAGCCGCGCGGGGTCTTGTCGGGCGTGGTGCCGGGGGCCTTGAAGCCGGTCGTGCCGGCGGCCGCGATCGTCGCGGCGGGCGACAGCTCTGTCATCGGAGTCCTTTCTCGGGTGCGGCGCGTGTCGGCTCCGACGCGCGTCACTGGACGACGATACATGAATCCCGACCGATTGGTAACTGAAACCCGACCGATTGGTAAGCGTGACGCGATAGGATGGGTGCGACATCGGCGAGACGCAGAGAGGCGGTGCGGCCACGTGACCATCACTGCGGCGCCGGGCGCCGTCCGCACCGCGCGCACCGAGCGGACGCGAGCCGCCATCGTCGGCCGCGGCGCACGACGCCTTCGTGACCCGCGGGTACCGCGCCACGTCACTCCGCGACGTCGCCGCCGCCGCCGGCATCAGCCACCCGGGGCTCCTCCGCCATTTCGCGACCAAGGACGAGGTGCTCGCCGCCGTCGTGGACCTCTTCGAGCGCGACAACGAGCTGGAGCTGCTCGAGCGGCTGGCCGCCGAAGACCCGGGAACCCTCGCGTACAGCGAAGTCGCACGGCGCAACGAGACCGTCCCCGGCTACCTCGCGCTGTTCGCGGCGCTCACGGGCGAGGCATCCACCCCCCGTCATCCCGCGCACCGGATCATGCGCGACCGTTACGCGCGGCTGCGCGACCAGTCGACCGACGCGATCGAGGAAGCCATCGCCCAGGACACGGTCGCCGCCGACCGCGACCCGGCGGGCGAGGCGGTGCGCGTCGCCGCCGCCTGGGACGGGCTGCAGCTGCTGGCGCAGTACCTGCCCGATCGCGTCGACATCGTCGAGGCGCTGGAGACCCACGAGGGATCGCTCGCCCTCCCCGTCGGCTGGCGCGAGCCCGACGAGGCGGGTCCGACCGACGACCCCGGCGCCGGTGCCGTCGATGCCCTCGTTCATGCCGGCCGACGCGGAATCGCCGCTGGGCTACCGGGTCGGGCGCGAGCGCCGCGGTCTCATCCTCGACGGCGCGACGGCACTCTTCGCCGAGGAGGGGTACGGCGACACCAGCCTGCGCGACATCGCGGAGCGCGTCGGCGTGTCGAAGTCGACCCTGCTGCATCACTACGGCTCGAAGGAGGAGCTGCTCAGTGCCGTGCTCAGCCACCGCGATCGCCTCATCGAGTCGCGCGACTCGTACACGCCCGCCGACCGGGCGGCCGACGAGCTGCGAGCCCTCTCCCGCGGGGCGAGCGAGAACGCCGCGAAGGCACCCGGGCTGATCGAGGTGTACGCGGTGCTCTCGTGCGAGGCCGTGCCGGCCGACCATCCGGCGCACGCGTACTTCGAGGAGCGCTTCCGCGGCGTCGTCGACCACTTCGCGGCGCTCTTCCGGGCGGCCCAGGAGGACGGCGACCTGCCCGCACACCGCGACCCCGAGTTCGAGGCGGTCTGGCTCACCGCGCTGTGGGACGGCCTGCAGTACCAGTGGCTCTACGACCGCGACGCGGTGGATGTCGCGGCCCACCTCGACGCCCACCTCGACGACGTGCTCCCCCGGGCCTGACCGGCGGGGGCCCGACCTCGGGATGCCCTGACCCTGACCCGGGGCGGCTCGACCTCGGGTGCGCTGGCCCTGACCCGGGCGGCCCGACCTCGGGTGCGCTGACCCTGACCCGGGCGGGTCAGGCGGCGGCGATGACCTCGAGCACGGCCTCGCCGTAGGCCTCGCGCTTCTTGGCGCCGATGCCCGAGACGCCGTCGAGGTCGGCGAGGCTGCCGGGGCGGCGCTCGGCGAGGGCGCGCAGCGTGGCGTCGCCGAAGACGATGTAGGCGGGCACGCCCAGCTCCTTCGCGACGCCGGCGCGCCAGGCGCGCAGCGCCTCGAACAGGCCGAGGTTCGCCGGGTCGAGGTTCTCGGGGGCCGTGCTCTTGCGCACGCGGGCGACGCCGCCGGAGCGGCCCATGACGTCGCGGCGCAGCGGCACCGGCGTCTCGCCGCGCAGCACGCCGGCGGCAGGCTCGCCGAGCGCGAGCGTGCCGTACTCGCCGCGGGCGACCAGGATGCCGCGGGCCAGCAGCTGCCGGATGACACTTCGCCAGTCCTGCTCGCTGAGGTCGGCACCGAGGCCGTAGGTCGCGAGCTTGTCGTGCCCCTGCTGGCGGACGCGGTCGGTCGGACCCGCCGCGCAGGATGTCGATGAGGTGCCCGGCGCCGAACGCCTGGCCGCGCTCGCGCTGCAGCCGCACGATGGTCGACAGCAGCTTCTGCGCCGGGACGAGGCCGTCCCATGTCTCGGGTGCTTCCAGGCACGTGTCGCAGTTGCCGCAGGGGCCGGATGCCTCGCCGAAGTAGTCGAGCAGGTTCTGGCGGCGGCATCCGATCGTCTCGCAGAGTGCCAGCATCGCGTCGAGATGCTGCCCGAGACGGGTCTTGAAGGCGCGGTCGCCGGGCGACTGGTCGATCATGCGGCGCTGCTGCACGACGTCGCCGAGTCCGTAGGCCATCCAGGCGACGGATGCCTCGCCGTCGCGGCCCGCGCGGCCGGTCTCCTGGTAGTACCCCTCGACGGACTTCGGCAGGTCGATGTGGGCGACGAACCGGACGTCGGGCTTGTCGATGCCCATGCCGAACGCGATCGTCGCGACCATGACGACGCCGTCCTCGCGGAGGAATCGGGACTGGTTCGCGGCGCGCGTCTCGGCCGGAAGGCCCGCGTGGTACGGCAGCGCGTCGATCCCCTGGGCGGAGAGGAACTCCGCCGTCTGCTCGACCGACTTGCGGCTCAGCGCGTAGACGATGCCGGCCGACCCTACGCCCTGCGACCGGATGAAGGCGACGAGCTGGCGGCGCGGGTCGGACTTCGCCTCGATGCGGTACTGGATGTTCGGCCGGTCGAAGCTCGACACGAAATGCAGCGCGTTCGGCAGCTGCAGCCGCTCGGTCATCTCGCGGTGGGTCGCGGGAGTCGCGGTGGCGGTGAGCGCGAGGCGCGGCACACCGGGGAACCGCTCGGCGAGCGCGCCCAGCGCGAGATAGTCGGGCCGGAAGTCGTGGCCCCACTGCGACACGCAGTGCGCCTCGTCGATCGCGATGACACTGAGCTTTCCGCGCGCCAGGAACCGCAGCGTGGTCTCGGTGTTCAGCCGCTCGGGCGCCACGTACAGCAGGTCGAGCTCGCCGGCGAGGTAGGCGCGCTCGACGGCGGCGCGCTCGGGCGGTGCCTGAGTGGAGTTGAGGTAGGCGGCGCGCACGCCGTTGGCGACGAGCGCGTCGACCTGGTCGTGCATCAGGGCGATGAGCGGGCTCACGACGAGTCCGGTGCCCGGACGCACCAGGGCCGGCACCTGGTAGCAGACGCTCTTGCCGCCGCCGGTGGGCATGAGCACGACGGCGTCGCCGCCGGAGACGACCTGATCGACGATCGCGGCCTGCTCGCCGCGGAACGCGTCGAACCCGTAGACCTCGCGCAGCACGGTGCGGGGGTCGGCCCCGGTGAAGTCGCGCCGCGGACCCGCCCCGGCGAACGGGTCGAGGTCGGCCGAGCCGCCGGCACCGAAGTCAGGCGGCGGCTGCCAGCCGTCCTCCGGGGGCGCCCACGCGTCGTCCGGCGGGGGCGCGTCGCCGAACTCGGGAGGCAGGAGGTCGGGCTCCCACGCGAGGTCGGCGTACGGGTCGCCCTGCGGGATGGTCACCCGTCCCAGCGTAGCCGCGGCATCCGACGCCGTCCTTGCCGCGAGCGGCCACTCGAGCGGAGAACCCGCGGCGTTCCGGCCGACGGCGCGCTTGGGGAGGAGCCGCTCGCCCGGCCGGCGTCCTCAATCGAGGAGCCCACCGGTGCGATGACGGACCGATCGGCGATCCTCGATCGAGGAACTGAGCCCGGATGCGGGACGACACGCCGCGGTCCGATCCGCATCTCGGCGCAGCTCCTCAGCTGAGGAACGCCCGACCCTCAGCACCACTTGGCGGCGATCGCGGCGATGACGTTGAGGTTGCGGTTCGTCGCGATGCCGAGCAGCTTCGCCGCCCCGAGCGGATCGACGCTGCCGGCCTGATACCCGGGCCCGAGCAGGGCGTGCGCGACGCGTCCGCGCACCACCATGCCGCCGGCATCCGTTGCGAGCCCTTCCACTCGTGCCGCGACGTCGGGCGGCAGCTCATCCTTGAGCAGGTAGACGTAGTGCCGCTCGAGCCCGGGTCGCTCGGCGCTGAGCACCGCCGCCTCGCGCGCGACCTCGGCGATCTCGGCCGTGGTGAAGACCATGGTCGGCACGTCGAACCCGCGGTCGGCGGCGAAGGCGTCCTCGAGCGTCTTCTCGATCTTCGCCCGCGAGCGCATCGCCGTCGTGAACCGCACGTTGCCGGTGTTGATGTGCGTCTCGACATCGGTGAACCCGAGGCTCTCGACGACCCGCCGGATGTCTTCCTTCGCGAACTTCCGGACGGCACCGAGATTGATCGCGCGCAGGAACGCCACGTAGGTCGGCATGACGCCATCATCCCGGATGCCCGGCACCGGCCCGCACTCTGCTCCGGGGATCGCGTGGCGAAGGTCCATCCGTTATCGTCTTCGTCATGCAATGCCTGTGACCCGCCTTCGTCACCATCCCGTCCGTCGCGATCCGCGCGGACATGATCCGGACGCCTCCGCCGTCTCCTCCATCGCTTCGCGTCGCGCGCAGCCGCGAGGGGCAACCACCCGGCGTCCTTGAAAGGCATCGCATGTTCTCCTCCACGACCCTGCCGCTGCGCGGCAAGACCGCCCTCGTCACCGGCGTCTCACGCCGGCGGGGCATCGGCTACGCCGTCGCGACGCAGTTCGCACGGCTCGGCGCCGACGTCTTCCTCCACCACTACTCCGCTCACGACGCCGACCAGCCCTGGGGCACGGACGACCTCGACGCGGTGCGCGAGGGCGTGCGCGCGGAGCTGGCGCCGGGTGCGCGGCTCGGCGACCTGGGCGCCGACCTGCGGGAGGCGGCATCCATTCCTCCGCTCATCGAAGCGGCCCGAGCGCTCACCGGACACCTCGACATCCTGGTGTGCAACCAGGCGCTGTCGGGCGACGACGGGTCGATCCTCGACATGACGGCCGAGCGGCTCGACGCGCACTGGCAGACCAATGCCCGCTCGACGCTGCTGCTCACACGCGAGTTCGCGGCACTGCACGCGGACGCGACGAATCCTGCACGGCAGCCTGGGGAGCGCATCGGCCGCAGCGGACCGTTCGCCGAACCGGTCGGGCGCGTGTTCTGGATGACGTCGGGCCAGATCCATGGGCCGATGCGCGGGCTGGTCTCGTATGTGGCAAGCAAAGCGGCGCTCGCGGGGGCGACCCCGACGGTGGCGGCGGAGCTGCTCGACCTCGGGATCATCCTCAACACGATCGACCCGGGCCCCGTCAACACCGGCTACCTCGACCCCGAGACGACCGATCGGCCGCTCGAGGAGCTCGAGGAGTGGATGCGGGCGACCCCGTTCGGCCGCTATGGCGAGCCCACCGATCCCGCGCGCCTCATCGGCTGGCTGGCGACACCGGAAGGCGCCTGGGTGGTCGGCCAGGTGCTGACCTCGGACGGCGGATTCGGCTTGGGCTGAGCACCCCGGCATCGGCCGCGGCATTCGGCGGGTCGTCCCCTGCGCCGAATCAGGTGTTCTGGCGAGCACAGGACGATCTGGCGCAAATCGGCCTGCGTACGCCAGAACACCTGTTCCGGCAACGGGTCGGGCGCGCCGGAAGTCGCCGAGAACAGGTGTTCTGGCGAGCACAGGTCGATCCGGCGGAAATCGGCCTGCGTACGCCAGAACACCTGTTCCGAGCAACGGCACGGGCGGACGTCGGATGCCGCACCGAACGACCGCTCGTGAGACCCGCCACGGGCCACGGGCCGGACGCGGGTTCGAGCCGGGCTACAGCCGGACGACCTCGGTCACGCGCACCACGGCCGTGCCGGACTCCTCCGAGGCGGCCAGGTCGACGACGGCGCGGATGCGCCAGTCGTGGTCGCCGGCCGGGTCGTCGATCGTCTGCTCGACGCGCCAGAGACCGGATGCCGCGGCATCCGTCTCATCGACCGTGACGAGTCGCGGTGACCGCGCCGCTCCGCCCGTGAGCATCTCGTCGTGGTCGTCGAAGTAGGCGTCGAGCGCGGCGGGCCAGTCGACGTCGGGGTCGAGCTCGGTGAGCTCGTCGTCGCGCTGCAGGGCGGCGAGCTGGATGCGGCGGAACAGCTCGTTGCGCACCAGCACGCCGAACGCGCGCCGGTTCGTCAGCACCGACGGCGGAGCGGGCGGCACGACCGGGGCCGACGGGTCGTCGACCGGGTTGATCAGCGCCTCCCACTCGTCGACGAGACTCGAGTCCACCTGGCGCACCACTTCGCCGAGCCACGCGACGAGGTCGTGCAGGTCTTCCGTCTGGGCCTCGGCCGGCACCGTCTGGCGGATCGCGCGGTACGCGTCCGACAGGTACCGCAGCACGAGCCCCTCGCTGCGCGACAGCTGGTACAGCGAGATCAGCTCCGAGAACGACAGCGCCCGCTCGAACATGTCCCGCACCACGGACTTGGGCGACAGCTCGAAGTCGCGGATCCACGGCTGGCTCGACGCGAACACCTCGTAGGCCTGCGTCAGCAGCTCTTCGAGCGGCTTCGGGTAGGTGACGTCCTCGAGCAGCGCCATGCGCTCGTCGTACTCGAGGCCGTCCTGCTTCATGCGCGGCGACCGCCTCGCCGCGCGCCTTGTACTCCTGCTGCGAGAGGATCTGCCGCGGGTCGTCGAGCGTCGCCTCGATGATGCTCACCACGTCGAGCGCGTAGTGCCCGGTGCCGACTCCGCCCGCCAGAACTCCATCCAGACTTCGCGTCGATCTCGGAGCGAGATCCGGCGGGATCGTGCGCCGGTGCGCCCGGATTCTGCGGAGTCTGCGCGCGGCCGCGACCGGCGGATCCTCGGGATCCAGCAGCCCGATCGCGGCGAGCGCGAACGGCGAGAGCGGCTGGTTGAGGGCGAAGTTCGGCTGCAGGTCGACGGTGAGACGGATCTGATTCCGGATGCCGCGGGCCGCGGCATCCGGATCCCCGCTGCGGTCGATCTCGACCACCTCGGCGGCCAGCAGCGTGCGGAAGATGGCGATCGCCCGGCGTGCGAGCTCGTAGCGCCGCGCGCGCGGCTCGTGGTTGTCGAAGACGAGCGAGCGCACGTGCTCGAACACGTCGCCGCCGCGGGCGATGACGTTGATGAGCATCGCGGCGGTCAGCGACAGCTGCGGCACGAGCGGCTCGGGCTCGGCCTCGACGAGGCGCTCGAACGATCCGAGGCCCCAGTTGACGACCCCGGTCGGCGCCTTCTTGCGCACGATCTTCTTGCGCTTCGCGGCGTCGTCGCCGGCCTTGCGCAGCGCCGCCTCGTTCTCGATCTCCCACTCGGGCGCCATCACCACGACCGTGCCCGAGGTGTCGTACCCGGCGCGGCCGGCGCGGCCGGAGATCTGGTGGAACTCACGCGCCGAGAGCTGGCGCATCTTCGTGCCGTCGTACTTCGAGAGCGCCGTGATCATCACGGTGCGGATGGGCACGTTGATGCCGACGCCGAGGGTGTCGGTGCCGCAGATCACGCGCAGCAGTCCGCGCTGGGCGAGCGTCTCGACCAGCCGGCGGTAGCGCGGCAGCATGCCCGCATGGTGCACGCCGATCCCCGCTCGCACGTACCGCGACAGGATGCGGCCGAACGCCGTCGTGAACCGGAACCCGCCGATCGCCTCGGCGATGGCGTCGCGCTGCTCGCGCGAGACGATCCGGATCGACGACAGCGCCTGCGCCCGCTCCATCGCGGCGGCCTGCGAGAAGTGCACGATGTACACCGGCGCCTCGCCGGTCTGCAGCAGCTCCTCGACCGTCTCGTGCACGGGCGTGCGGGCGTAGGAGAAGTGCAGCGGCACCGGACGGTCGACGCCGGTGATCCGCGAGACGGTCCGGCCGGTGCGGCGCTCGAGGTCTTCGGCGATCGCGGTGACGTCGCCGAGCGTCGCCGACATCAGCACGAACTGGGCGCGTGGCAGGAGCAGCAGCGGCACCTGCCACGCCCACCCGCGCTCCGGGATCGCCGTAGTAGTGGAACTCGTCCATCACGACCTGGTCGACGGCGGCTCCGGCGCCCTGACGCAGCGCGATGTTCGCGAGGATCTCGGCGGTGCAGCAGACGATGGGCGCATCCGGGTTCACCGACGAGTCGCCGGTGACCATGCCGACGTTCGCTGCGCCGAAGATGTCGACGAGAGCGAAGAACTTCTCGCTGACCAGCGCCTTGATCGGCGCCGTGTAGTAGGTGCGGCCGCCGCGCGCGACGCAGGCGGCGTGCGCCGCGACCGCGACGAGCGACTTCCCGGTGCCCGTCGGGGTCGAGAGGATGACGTGCGAGCCCGAGACGATCTCGATGACGGCCTCGTCCTGCGCGGGGTACAGCGCGAACCCCTGATCGGCCGCCCACTCGACGAACGCATCGTAGAGCGCGTCGGCGTCGGGTGATCCGGATCCGGATGCCGCAGCCGCGGTCGCGATGGTGTCGAGGAGCGTCACCGTCCGAGTCTGCCAGGTCGGGGCATCCGCGCCCGTGTCGCGAAGTCGCGCCGGAGCGGGCCGGTTCGGGCGCGGAGACGGCGGACGCCGCCACCCAGGAAGCGGTGGCGGCGCCCGATCACTCAGACGAACGGCGGATGCTGCGCTGCCGCCGCAGCCCCGTTCAGCGCCCCAGCTGCTCGAGGATGACGTCGGTGTAGGCGGCGTAACCCTCGTACGTCGGGTGGAGGTAGCCCGCCGGGTCGCCCACGGGGTCGAATCCGAACCACGGATCGCTGGGCACACCCGGCACGAGCTGCACGCCGTGCCCCGCGAAGGCGTCGACCACGTCCGCGTAATGGACGTCGACACCACTCGCTGCAGCGGTGGCGACGGCGGCCTGGATGGCGGCGTTGAGCGCGTCGGTCGCACCGTTCACCGCGGCGACGAGCGCGGCGAGCTGAGCGAACTGCGGAAGATCCGGCGGCGACTCGAGCAGATACGGGTAGCCGGTGACGACGATCGTCGCATCCGGCGCGCGCTCGGCGATCGCGCCGATCAAGGACGTGAGCGGAGCGACGATCCCCGGCGCCGAGCTGACGGCGGTCTGGATCGCGGCGAGGCAGGGCGTGGGATCTCCGCCGGCAGCGGCCATCGAGCAGGCCGCGTAGACCTGATCCAGACCGAGGTCGTTCGCGCCGACAGTGAGCGTCACGACGGTCGTCCCGCGGTTCAGCTGCGACAGCTGAGACAGGGTGTCCGCGATCGTCGCGCCGCTGCACGCCGCATTGCGCAGCAGGTTGAACTTCGGCTCCTCATCGAGCTGCGCCGCGTAGCCCCCGTCGGTCCGGACGCATTCGTCCAGCGGGACGCCACCGCCTTGGCCCGCGGCGATCGAGTCGCCGAGAGCGACGTGCTTGGCGACCATCAGCGGTGAGGCCGTGGCCGGCCCGGCCGCACCGGCTGCGAGCATGCCCGCTCCGAGTGCGACGGCCGCGAGCGCGGCCAGTAGACGTCGTTTCATGATTCCCCTTCGAATCCCTGACAGGATCGATTCCCCCGAATCGAACCGCGTACACCGCGGTGATGCCGACGATAGACCTGTGGCATCCGTCCCGCCAGGGGTGCGCGTGCACCCGCGGTGGCGGAATCCGGCGGCGGGACCCGTACGTTGAGAACGACGACGGAAGGACACCTGTGACCGACACTGAAGCGCAGCCCATCGTGACCCGCAACGACGACGACCGCCGCTACGAGGTGCACGTCGACGGCGTGCTCGCGGGATTCACCGTGTTCCGCATCGACGCGCGCGGACGCCTGCATTTCCCCCACACCGAGATCGACCCGGCCTTCCGCGGGCGCGGCCTCGCGCAGGCGGTCGTGGGCGAGGCGATGACGGATGCCGCACGCCGCGGTGAGACCGTGGTGCCGCACTGCCCCGTCGTGGCCAAGTATCTGCACGAGCACGAGGTGCCCGGGCTCACCGTCGAGTGGCCCGACCAGCCGCACCCCGAGTGAGCGGCGGCCCGACATGACCCGGCTGGACGCCGACGACGCGGTCGCCACCGAGAGCCGCCGTGGACTGCGCCGGACCGCGGACCCTGCTGATCGAGACGCGCGAGGTGCCGCTCGGCGGGGTGCGCGCGATGTCCGTGCACCGCTCGCTGCCGCAGCGTGATCTGCCGCTCGTCGGCGCGTGGTGCTTCCTCGACCGGTTCGGACCGCAGCAGGCGCGCATGCGCGTCGAGCCGCATCCCCACATCGGACTGCAGACCGTCACCTGGCCGTACCAGGGCGAGGTGCGCCACCGCGACTCGGTCGGCAGCGATGTCGTCGTCCGCCGTGGCGCGCTCAACCTCATGACGAGCGGCGCCGGGATCGCTCACTCCGAGTACTCGCTGGGCGAGGATGCCGCACCCTTGGACGCCCTGCAGCTCTGGGTCGCCCTGCCCGAGGTGCGGCGTCACGGCGGCCCCGCGTTCGAGCAGCACGCGGTGCTGCCGGAGGTGGCGCTGCCCGCGGTGGACGGGACTGCGGGCGCGGCGACCGTCGTGCTCGGCGAGCTGGCCGGGCGTCGCCTCGCCCGCGACCGTCTACACGCCGATCGTCGGCGCCGAACTGCGGATCCCCGCCGGCGCGACCGTGCGCGTGCCGCTGAACCCCGCGTGGGAGCACGCGCTGGTCGCGGTGTACGGCGAGGCTGCGGTCGCGGGCGAGGCAGGGCATCGCCGACGCCGTCACGCTCGACACCGCCCACCTGATGTACCTCGGCACCCGCCGCGAGGACGTCGTGATCTCGAGCGCCGCGGGTGCGACGCTCTTCCTCCTCGGCGGCGAGCCGTTCGAGGATGACGTCGTGATGTGGTGGAACTTCGTCGGCCGCTCCCACGAAGAGATCGTCGAGGCACGAGAGGCCTGGGAGTCGGGCGCCGAGCGCTTCGGCCACGTCGTCGACCACGGCGACGAGCGCATCCCCGCCCCGCCGATGCCCGCCGTCCGGCTCACGCGCCGTCGCCGCCGGCTCTAGCCCCTCCGGCCTCCCCTCACCCGGCCTCGCTCGCGCACAGCGTCGGAGGTTCTCGCCGACACGCCGGGGCGAGGCATCCGCCACCCGGCGTTCCGCCTGAAAGCGCCGATTCTGTGCACGCGTCGCGGCGGCCCGAGAGCCCCCGCACACGCAAGAGGCGCCCGGGCCGGAGCCCGGGCGCCTCTTGCCTGCTAGGAACGGTTACGGCACGTCGACCGAGACGACGGTGCGCACCTGCGAGTCGCCGTAGCGGACGACGCCGAGGTAGTTGCCGCTCTCGAGGCCCGACCACGACAGGTTGAACTCCGTCGGCGTGGCCTCGGTCACCGACAGCGGGTTCGGAGCTGCGGTGAGCGATCCGAGTCCGCCCGGCGTGACGAGCGCCGAGGTGGCCTGCCAGGTGAACGGCTTCGTGTACGAGTACACGTGAGCCTCCACGAGGTAGTAGCCGGGAGTCGGCGCGATGAGCTGCACCGCCTCGTCGGCCGCCGACGGACGCGGACTGCCAGCGCTCGTAGTACCGCAGGTCGGTCGGGCTGACCACGCGGTAGACCGAGAGGTCGAGGTCCGAGTTGGTGTCGTCGGACGAGTCGAGCGCGAAGCGCGCCAGCTCGGTTCCGGCGGTCACCTGGACCAGCTCGTACACGTACCCGTCGTCCGCGGCGCCGGTGGTCTCGGTGCCGTCGATCAGCACGTCCTCGGCCGCGAGGCCGGCGACGTTCAGCGCCAGTTCACCGGTCAGGCCGGGGGTGATCTCGATGTCGACGCTGCCGTCGGCACCGCTGCCCTCGACGTCGGCCGGAGCCGCTGCCGTGACCGGGAACACCGCGATCGGCGAGCGCACCTCGGTCGCGCCCGACGTCCAGGTGAGGAACCCGGTGGTCCACTTCTCGACCGCAGCGTCGGTCTTGGTGAGCGACACCGTGAACGACTTCGTCTCGCCCGCTGCGCCGAAGGTCAGCGTGCTCGGCTCGACGGTGACGTCCATGCCCGGAACCTCGGCCGTCGCGGTGAACGTGCCGGCCTGCGTCGAGGTGACCGAGCGGGTCACCGTCTGCGGGCCGGGGAACGTGCCGACGCCGATCGAGGCGAGGTTGAGGTCGCTCGGGTCGCTCGGGTCGACGCCGTCGAACAGGTCGTCGCCGAGTGCACCCTCGAGGTACGACGCCCAGTCCTCGGCACCGTTGAGGTACAGCAGGCCCGGGTTGAAGTACTTCGTGGGGTCGACGTGACCGGCGCCCTGCGCGAACGGGTCGGTGTTCTCCGAGCCGTCGGCGTTGACCGTGTTGTAGGCGGTCGTCATGAGCGCGGACTTGATCTCGGCGGGTGCCGCCAGCGGCCGCTCGCCGAGGTAGAGCGCACCGAGACCGGCGACCTGCGGCGACGACATCGAGGTGCCCGACTTGAAGCCGAACGTCGGTGCCTCCTCGCGGACCGTTGTGGGTCGCCGCGAGGATCGCGACACCGGGAGCCGAGACGTCGGGCTTGATGACGTCCGCGCCGTCGGCGAGCATCGGGCCACGGCTCGAGAAGCCGGCGACCTGCGGGGTGGGCGTCACCTTGCCGGTGACGTTGTCACCGACGAGCGTCGCGGTGGCCCCGGCCGTCTTGCGCACGTAGTCGAGCAGCGCCGTGCGGTACTGCGCGTCGATGTGCACGGTCGGCACCGAGTGGAAGTCGTTGTCGAGCGAGCCCGGCGTCACGTTGACGAGGATCATGCCCGTGCCGCCTGCAGCGGCGACTTCCTGCGACTTCTCGACGCGCGCGTTGGTGCCGCGGTCGCAGACCACGAACTTGCCGGCGACCTTGGCCGGGTCGAGCGTGCCGAGGAAGCAGAGCGCCGCCTCGTTGGGCGCGGCTCCCGCCTTCGCGACGTCGCCCGCGTACACGACCGGACCGGTGATGCTCTGCCCGAAGGGGACGCTCACCGACGCGCCGGCGGCCTGGAAGCCGTTCGGCAGCTGGACGGTGCCCTCGTAGGTCGGGATGGTGGATGCCGCGACCGTGGTGTACCACGGCGAGGCGTGGTCGGCCGTGGCGGCACCAGGACCGTCGTTGCCCGCGCTCACCGCGACGAACACGCCGGCGGCGGCCGCGTTGAAGAACGAGATGTCTTCGGGCCCGAGCACCGTCTTGGCCGAGCCGCCGCCGATCGAGTAGTTGATCACGTCGACGCCGTCGGCGACCGCCGTGTCGATCGCGCCGAGCAGGTCGCTCAGGGCGCAGATGTCGTCGGTGGTGACGAGGTCGTCCGGGCCGACGTAGCAGGCCTTGTACGACGCGACCTTGGCCGCGGGCGCGACGCCCGAGACCTCGCCGAAGCCGATGCCCTCGACCGATGCGGCGACGCCGAAGTTGCCGGCCGCGGTGCTCGCGGTGTGCGAACCGTGGCCGTCGCCGTCACGGGGCGACAGGAAGTCGTAGCTGAAGTCGAATCCGGCAGCCGCCGCGCCGTCGGCGAAGTACTGCGCGCCGATGAGCTTGGTGTTGTAGAGATCCTTCGTCCAGCCCTGGTCCTCCGCAGCAACGCGACGGGCGCGGTACTCGTTGCCGTCGGCCTTGGCGAAGACGACCTGGTCGCGGTTGACATACGGCGCGGCGCCGGCCTTGCCGGTGAGCTTGTCGCCCGCGAACAGCGGGTTCTCCGGCGCGATGCCGGTGTCGACCACACCCACGACGACACCCTTGCCGGCCTCGCCGACGCCGCCCACGGCATCCCACACTCCGCCGGTGCCGGCGTCGCCGGAGCCGAGGCCGAGGAACTCGGTGGAGGGCACGGCCGCGTTCGGGTGACGGATCTCGTCGGGGAACACGCCCAGCACGCTCTTGTCGCCCGAGAGCTTCGCCACCTGTGCGGCGTCGAGGTCGGCGCTGAAGCCGTTGAGGGTCACCTGATAGGTGACCGCAGGCGTCACGCCCGCCGCATCGGCGACGGTCTGCTGCTCCTTCTTGAGGTGCGCGACGTACTTCTGCGAGTTGGCGGAGTGCGCGTCGAGCTGCTTGCCCTTGTCGGGCTTCGTGCGCTGGATGCCGGTCTCGCCGCCTTCGTAGGTCGCCAGGGGCGCATCCTTGAGCATCACGATGTAGCGGCCGGAGGGCGCGTCGATCGGGATGGGGTTCTTCACCTCCCCGGGTACAGCGCCGAAACTTGCGGTGGCAGTGCCCGTGAACAGTGCGGCGAGTGTGACGACCGCGGCTGCTCTCACGGAGGATCGACCCATGTGTGGCCTCCAGGTTGGTTGCTGGGGAGTGCTGCGCCACTTCGTCGGGGCGCAGCGACCTCAAACGTAACTCTCAGGCGAATCCCAGTAAATGAGAGCTTTGTGAGAAACGTGCGGGTTCGTCCCAGTAACCTGGGCACGTGGCTGCCCGAACCCGGATCTCGACGAGCGTTCTGCTCACCTGCGCCGCCATCGGCGTCGCGACCGGCGTTCTGCAGGCGGGCGCCGGCGCCATCAGCGGGTTCGTCTCCGCGGGTGCGCCGATCCTGTACGGCCTGGTGCTGGGCGTGCACGTGCTGCCCGGCGTCGTCGCGCAGGAGCTGCTCCGCCGACCGTGGGTCGCACTGATCACGCACCTCGTCGCGGCACTCGTCGCCAGCGCCGTCGTACCGCTGTGGATCGGTCGTTACATCGGCACCGCGCTCCTCATCGGGGCGCTGCAGGAGCTGATCGCCGCCGTCTCGCGCTACCAGCGATGGGAGCCCTGGCGCTTCTTCCTCTCGGCGGTGATCGTCGGTGCGGTCATCGCCGTCGCGATCTGGTTCGCCGCGGACGTCACCCGCTTCCCGCTGTGGGGACAGATCGTCTACGTCGCACTGTTCATCGTCGGCCCCGTGGCATGGACGGCCGTGGGTCTCGCGATCGGCAGCGCGCTGCGCCGCGCCGGTGTCGCGCGCCGCAGCCGCAGCTGAGGCATCCTCCCCGCCGCCGCGGCATCCCTTCGCTGCGTGATTCCTCCGGCAACTCATCCGATTGGTGGGCGGCGGTAAGGCGGGTAAGTTAGGGAAGGCTAAGTTTCCCTCGACGATCGGATGCCCGTGTCCTCTGCCGTGCCGCTGCTGCGGGTGCGCGAGCTCGGCATCACCCACGACGGCGAGACGACGCCGGCTCCGGCATCCGTCTCGTTCGATATCGCTCCCGGAGAAGTGGTGCTGCTGCTCGGCCCGAGCGGATCGGGCAAGTCGACGCTGACGCTGGCGCTGAACGGCCTGCTGCCGCAGGCGGTGCCGGCGGACGTCACAGGCTCGGTCGAGGTCGACGGGCTCGACACGCAGACGACGCCGGTGGCCGAGCTCAGCACCCGGGTCGGCATGGTCTTCCAGGATCCCGATGCCCAGCTGGTGACGGGCACGGTGCTCGACGAGGTGGCGTTCGGACCCGAGAATCTGCGGATGCCGGTCGCCGAGGTGCTGGCCCGCGCCGAGGACGCCCTGCGCCGCGTCGGCCTCTGGGAGCGGCGGTCCGAGAACCCGGACCGGCTGTCGGGCGGCGGGCGGCAGCGCCTCGCGATCGCGTGCGCCCTCGCGATGGGATCGCCGCTGCTCGTGCTCGACGAGCCCACCGCGAACCTCGACCCGGCCGGGATCGAAGAGGTCTACGCCGCGCTGGCCGAGCTCGTCTCGGCCGGCGATCGCGCCATCCTGCTCGTCGAGCACAACCTCGATGCGGCCGTCGGCTTCGTCGACCGGGTCATCGTGCTCGATCACGACGGTCACCTGGCCGCCGACGGCAGCGTCGACGAGGTGCTGCGCGGGCGCGCCGAAGACCTGCACGCCATGGGCGTGTGGCTGCCGGTGTCGACGATCGCCGCGCTGCGGCTGCGCCGCGCCGGCTTCGCGCTCGACCCCCTCCCCCTGACCCCCGACGAGCTGCGCGCCGCCCTCGAGGCGGAGGACGCGCCGAGCGCCGCGCCCCGGTCGTTGAGCGAGCCCGCCGGAGCCGACGTCTCCCCCGGTCGTTGAGCGAGCCTGCCGAGACGACGTCTCCCCCGGTCGTTGAGCGAGCGAGGAACGAGCGAGACGAAACGCGCCGAGCCCGCGTGGCGCGTCGGTCCGGGGCGTTTCGACTCGGTCGCAGGCGCTCCTCGCTCAACGACCGGGATGCCCGGCGCTCCCCTCATCACGGTGCGGAACCTCACCCTCCGCCGCGGGCGCACCGAGGTGCTGCACGGCATCGACCTCGACGTGCCGCGCGGCGCGTTCGCGGCCGTGGTGGGCGCCAACGGCGCGGGCAAGACGAGCCTCATCCAGGCCCTCGCCGGCGTCGTCGCTCCGCCCAAGGGGACGGTGCACGTCGACGGGCTCGACATCGGCCGCGCGGATGCACGCACCCTGAGCACGCGCATCGGGTTCGTCTTCCAGAACCCCGAGCACCAGTTCATCGCGCACACCGTGTTCGACGAGATCGCCCACGGCCTGCGCCGGCAGCACCTGCCCGACGACGATGTCGCGTGCGCGCACCGTGGAGCTGCTCGAGCGATTCGGACTCGCCGGCAAGGCCGACAGCCATCCGTTCCTCCTGTCGGGCGGACAGAAGCGGCGGCTCTCGGTCGGCACGGCGCTGGTCGCCGGTGCGCCGGTGCTCGTGCTCGACGAGCCGACCTTCGGCCAGGATCGCGCCCGTGCCGACGAGCTGCTCTCGCTGCTGTCGGAGCTCAACGCCGAGGGCACGACGATCGTCGTCGTGACGCACGACATGCAGCTCGTGACCGACTACGCCGACCGCACCGTCGTGCTGGCCGACGGCCGGGTGCTCGCCGAGGGGCCCACGGCCGGGATCTTCGCCGACGACGCGCTGATCGCCCGCGCGGGCCTGCGCCCGCCGCCGCTGCGGCGCGCGCTGCAAGGCGTGCAGCGGCATCCCGAGCTCTCCCGCGTCGCGCGCCTCGCCGACCTTCCCGGCGCCCTCGCCGTCCCGACGCTCTCCGCGCTCCCGCCGGCGACGCCGACCGGCCCGACACGTTCCGAATTCAGGAACGATCGAGCGAATGCCGCCGAAACGGCTCGCTCCGAGCACGCGAGTCCCACCGATCCTGAGCTGCGCCCCGCACGGCCGGTTGCACCGCACCCCACCGGGGGTGCGGCATGACCGACACCGGCCCGCTCACCGCGGCGACGGCCACGCACTCGGCCGTCGATCCGTACGCGCCGCGGGTCGCGGCATCCGGGGTCCGCTTCCTCTACGGGCTCAACCCGCTCGCGAAGCTGGCCGCGCCGCTGCCCGCGATGGCACTGCTCGTGTTCGTGAGGGATGCCGCGACCCCGGCCGCGTTCCTGCTGCTCGCGTACGCGGTGCTGCTGGTCGGCGTCGACTTCACGCGGCGGCTGGCGGCGGTGCTCTTCCTGGCGCTGCCCGTCAGCGCGCTGGTGATCGGCTTCGGGTTCGCACTGTGGACCGACGCGTCCCGCGTGGACCAGTCCGTCGTGGTGTGGCAGATCGGCGGCTGGACCCTGTACGGCGGCGCGCTCGCGGTCGGCGCCGCGACCGGCCTGCGGCTCGTCGGCGATCGTCGCGCTCACCCTCATCGCCGGGCTGTCGACCACCGGGCCCGACCTCGTGCGGGCGACCGTGCAGCAGCTGCGCGTGCCGTACCGGATCGGCTACACGGCGCTGGCCGCGTTCCGGTTCGTGCCGCGGTTCGGGCACGAGCTCGATGTCATCCGCCAAGCTCATCGCGTGCGCGGCGCCCACGGCGGCCGGGGCCCGCTGGCGGCGGCCGCGCGATGGTTCGGGTATGTCGTCCCGCTCATGGCCGGCGCCATCCGTCATGCCGAGCGCGTCGCCCTCGCGATGGACGCCCGCGCGTTCGGCGCGCACCCCGACCGCACCGAGCGGTACATCGTGCCGTGGCGCGGGCGCGACACCGTGTTCATCATCGCGTTCTGGGCGGTCTCGGCCGCGCTGTTCACCGCCTTCTTCCCCTGGGGTCTCGTGTGAGCCCTCTCCCCGCCGGCACCGATTCGCGCAGTTCTGATGACAAGTCTCGGCCCCGTACCCCCGACAAGGAGCACTGACATGGCCCCGGTCCCCCGACTCGTCAAGCCCGACACCCAGGGCCTCGTGCACCTGCAGGTGCTGCGCACCGAGCGTCTCTCACCGCACTGGATGCGCGTCACGCTGGGCGGCGGCGAGATCGACCGGTTCCGCCCGATGGGCTACGACCAGTGGTTCCGCCTCTTCCTCCCGCTCGGCGGCGACGAGGGCCTCGACCGCCTTCCCGCGAAGGCGAACAAGATGTTCGGGTACCTCAAGTACCTCCGCATCCCCGACGGCGTGCGTCCGGTCATGCGCAACTACACGGTGCGCGCCTACCGCCCCGCGACGGCTGACGCCCCCGCCGAGATCGACGTCGACTTCGTGCTGCACGGCTCGGCCGCCGACGGCACGGCGGGCCCGGCGTCGCGGTGGGCGGAGTCCTGCCGCGCAGGCGAGAGCGTCGTCATCATCGACGAGGGCCTCACCTTCAACCCCGACCGCGGCACGGATCGGGTCGTGCTCGTCGCCGACGAGACGGGTCTTCCCGCCGTCGCCGGCATCTGCGCCTCGCTGCCGGCGCACGCGACGGGCCTCGCCATCGTCGAGGTGCCCTCGTCCGAGGACGCGCTGGACTTCCCCCGCCCCGACGGCCTCACGGTGCAGTGGATCGTGCGCGATCACGACGTCGCGCCGGGAACGCTCGGCGCTGCAGGCGCTGCAGCAGGCGACGCTGCCGGATGCCCCGTTCCACGCGTACACCGTGGGCGAGCAGGCTCTCGCGACCGAAGGCCGCCGGCACCTCGTCGGCGAGCGCGGCGTCTCGAAGGACCACGTCAGCTTCTGCGGCTACTGGCGCATCGGAGCCGCGTCGCCCGCTCCGAAGTCGCAGCGCGCCACGGCGGAGGCACACTCGTGAGCGGCGCGGACGAAGCGGCGGCCGTCCCGACTTCGCCGGCGCCTGCGGCGACGCGAGGGCCGGCGCGCAACCGCGGCCGCGTGACCACCGCGTACCTGCTGACCTGCGCCGCGATCGGCGTCGCGGGCGGTGTGATGCTCTGGGGCGCCGGCTGGATCTCGACGGTGCTGTTCGCGACCGTCCCGTTCGTCTCCGTCGCGATCGCCGGCCTGTGGCTGCTCCCGGCGACCGTCGCGCTGCGGCTGCTCGAGCGGCCCTTCGCCGGCATCCTCGTCGGCGTGATCTCGGGGCTCGTGGTCTTCCCGTTCCTCGGCGCGGCCGTGTGGTGGGCGTTCTTCGCCGAGCTGGCGTTCCTGGTCGGCCTCTACCGCTTCTGGCGCACCTGGCAGTACTACGCCGGCGCGGTGTTCGTCGGAGTCGTCTACCCGATCCTCGCCGCGGCCTCGTTCAACCTCGCGGCCATGCCGCTCTGGACCCTCGTGACGTTCTTCGCCCTCACGATCGCCAGCTGCGTCGCGGGCGTGGCGCTCGGCATCCTCGTCGCCGACCGCCTGCGCAAGGCCGGCGTCGCGAAGCTCGCCCGCCGCCGCCCGGCAGCCGCCTGAGCTCCGCAGTCACCTTCCGCCTCCGGGCGCCGAGGGACGGGCCGTTCGTGACTGCTGAGCATCGGCGCAGCGAACGCGCGGACGACGGATGCCGCGGCCCGCGCCCTCGCGAGAGGGCCGGGCCGCGGCATCCGTGGTTCAGAACCGGGTCAGCGCTTGCCGGCGATCTGACGGCCGACGATCTCGCGCATGATCTCGTTCGTGCCGCCGTAGATGCGGTGCACGCGGGCGTCGAGGAACGCGCGGGCGATCGGATACTCGGTGATGTAGCCGTAGCCGCCGTGCAGCTGCACGCAGGTGTCGAGGATCTCCCACTCGCGCTCGGTGGTCCAGAACTTGACCTTCGCCGCCTCCTCGGCCGACAGCTTGCCGTCCTTGTAGGCCAGGAGCGCGCGGTCGAGGTACGCCCACATCACGTCGACGGTGGTGGCGACATCCGCCAGCTTGAAGCGGGTGTTCTGGAAGTCGATGATCCGCTCGCCGAAGGCCTCACGGCTCTTCGTGTAGTCGACCGTCCAGGCGAGGGCGGCCTGCGCGGCGGAGCCGCGGCGATGCCGATCGACAGACGCTCGAGCGGCAGGTTCATCATGAGCTGGATGAAGCCCTGACCCTCCTTGCCGCTGATGAGGTTCTCTTCGGGCACGAACACGTCGCTGAACGACAGCTCGGCGGTGTCGTGGCCGTGCGAGCCCATCTTGTGGAGCTTCTTGCCGTGGTCGAAGCCCTCCATGCCGTTCTCGATGATGAGCAGGCTGAAGGCGTCGGGGCGGTTGCCCTCGCCGGTCTTGACGAAGGTGACGACGATGTCGGCGGTCTTGCCGCTCGAGATGAAGGTCTTGGCGCCGTTGACGATGTAGCCGCCGTCGACCTTCTTCGCGGTGGTCTTGATGCCGCGCAGGTCGCTGCCCGCGCCCGGCTCGGTCATCGCCAGCGCGCCGAGGATCTCGCCGGTCGCCATGCCCGGGAGCCACTTCTCCTTCTGCTCCTGCGTGCCCATGTGCACGATGTACGGCACGGCGAGGTCGTCCTGGATGCCGAACGCGCCGGCGAGCGATCCGGCGCCGGCGCCGATGACCTCTTCGTTCACGATCGTGCGGAAGCGGTAGTCCTGGAGCATGCCGGCGCCGCCGAACTCCTCCGGCACCGAGAGGCCGATGAGACCCGACTCGCCGGCCGCGAGCATGGTCGCCCGGTCGATCTCGCCCTCGGCGTCCCAGCGCTCGCGCGCCTCGTTCGTCGCGTAGCGCTTGACGAACTCCTTGACGACGTCGCGGAACGCCTCGTGATCTTCGTCGTAGATGTCGCGCTCCATGGTGCGCCTTTCTCTCGTCGGTCTTCTCTTCGCTGAGCTCGAGTGTGTGGAGACGATCCCCGGTTGGAATTGCATCTCATCGCATATGGTACTCAGTTTCACCGAGCGGATGCCGCGAGCACGACGCTGAGACCGCGCCCGGGCGTCGGGCTGACGCCGTGCACGGCATCCGTGTGAACAGGCCCTCGGCCCGCGCGAAGCCGGCGGTCAGCCCGAGGTACGCCGGAGCGGGGTCGAGCGCGAAGAACTCCTCGAGCGAGGTCCAGCCGCCGTCGTGATAGGCCTTGGCGAGCTCCGGGCCGATGTAGCGCAGGTGCCAGGGCTCGGGGTTGTATCCCGTCACGGGCGTGGCGCCTTCGACGTAGCGGACGATCCAGCCGTGCTCCCAGGCGTGCTCGGCGACCCACTGGCCCTGCGCGGTCCGCGCGAGATCGTCGAGCGAGCCGCATGCGCCCGCACAGGCGACGACATCGGCGCCCAGCCCGAGCTGGTGCTCGCTGTAGCCGGGGCGGGCGCTCACCTGGTCGGCACGATCGCCGCGCTCGGCGAAATGCCGCCCGTAGGTCTGCTGCTGCGTCTGGTACGAGCGGAACCCGCTCTCGAGCGCGATCTCGCCGACACCCGCCACGCGCGCGCCGTTGACGAGCGACGCGAGAGCGGATGCCGCATCCGAACGCAGCGCGCCGCCCTCGATGTTGCGCACTCCGTCGGGGAGCACGAGCCCGCTCGGGCGGTAGTCGATGGGGTTCAGGGGGCGGATCTTGTCGACCACCGTCCAGACGCGGGCGGCGTCGCCCAGGTCCACGCAGGGGGCCCGGCCTTCCACGACGGCCGCGCGGAACGCCTCGCCCCCGCCGGCCGCCACGATCGCGGCTTCGTCGTTGCCGCCCTGCAGCGCGGCCGTGACGTCCGGCAGTGCGCAGATGTCGGCGGCGGGAGGAGATTGCTCGACCTGGGGAACGGGGAGCTGATCGACGTGGCGCGGCTCGACCGCGACCGAGAGGGATGCCTCGGCGCCCTCCGGCGGCAGGGAGGGCAGCATCATCGCGGTCATCGCCGCCGACCCGAGCAGCAGGGCCGCGCCGGTGGCGAGGCCCGCCACGACCGCGAGGCGCCGGGTGAGGCGCCGAGGCCGGGCGTGCCGCACCGGCAGCGCGGTCTCGTCGACGGCGAGCAGTTCGGCCGCACGGGCGGCGCGTCGCTCGCTCATCGCCGGACGGCGCTGACGCGCAAGCCGGGAACGCGGCCGCACGTTCGCTGCGGGCGCCCCGAGGTCTGCCGATGCTCCCTGCAGCGGGTCGCCGGCGAGCACGGGTGCGGGTGCGGGCGGGCGGAGTTCGGGGGGCAGCGTCGACGGAGCCGCGCCCGACAGCGAGTTCGGCGCGAAGTCCTCGCTCGGCAGCTCGAACGCCACCATCGCCTCGGGGGCGGGGGGCGGGGTCGCATGCTTCGCGCGGGCCGCCGCGGTCGCGCGGGCGCGGCGATCCGCCTCTTCGCGCATCGCCCGGGCGGCACGACGAGTCTCGGGGGCGGCTCGGGGGTAACGAGCCCGCCTGGCTCCGTCACGCCTGCCATTCTGGTCGTGACGGCGCGTTTTTGCCAGCCGCGCGGCATCCGCGCGGCCGATGTTCTATTCGTCAGAGAGCCGTCTTGACTTAAGTTCGAAGCTTTGTTCTCATGGATGCATGCGTTGGCAGGGTCAGGAACTGGGTGTGCCGGATGCCGCGGCCCTGCCCGGCCTCGAGCAGCTGAACGGTCTGGTGCGCTCGGTGACGACCCCCGAGTTCGCCGGCGTGACGTTCCACGAGGTGCTCTGCAAGTCCGCGCTCAACCACGTGCCGAGCGCCTCCGCCATGCCCTTCGACTGGACCGTGAACCCCTATCGCGGATGCAGTCATGCATGTGTCTACTGCTTCGCCCGGGGGACGCACGAGTATCTCGAGCTCGACGCGGGGCGCGACTTCGACACCCAGGTCGTGGTCAAGGTCAACGTCGCCGAGGTGCTGCAGAAAGAGCTGCGGCGGGGCAGCTGGCAGCGCGATCCGGTGATGCTCGGCACGAACACCGACCCGTATCAGCGTGCCGAGGGACGCTACAAGCTGATGCCCGGCATCGTCTCGGCGCTCACCGAGTCGGGGACGCCCTTCTCGATCCTCACGAAGGGCACGCTGCTGCGGCGAGACCTGCCGATGCTGAAGGATGCCGCAGCCGACGTGCACGTCACCCTGGCGATGTCGATCGCCGTGTTCGACGACGAGCTGCAGCACCTCATCGAGCCCGGCACACCGAACGCCACCGCGCGCCTGGAGACGGTACGGGCGGCGACCGAGGCGGGCTTCCGCGTCACGGTGTTCCTGATGCCGATCATCCCGCACCTCACCGATTCGATCGCGGCCATCGACCACGCGCTCACCCGCATCAAGGAGGCCGGCGCGGTGCGGGTCGTGTACGGCGCGCTCCATCTGCGGCCGGGCGCGAAGCAGTGGTTCCTGCAGTGGCTCGCCGAGCGGCATCCCGAACTCGTGTCGTCGTACCGAGGGCTCTACCCGGGTGCGACGACGACGGCCCCGAAGGCGTACCGCGCGTGGCTCGCCAAGCGCGTGCGGCCGCTGCTGCGCGTGCACGGCCTCGACGGGAGTGCCGAAGACGAGAGCCCGCGGGGCGCTCCGGTCGCGGGTCTCGCGGATCGCGCCGACGCCCGCAGCTCGCCACCGATCGTCACGACCTCGCGCGGACGCGCGGCCGCCACCTCACTGCGAGCGGCAGCGGCACGGCTCACACCCGGCGAGGAGGCATCCGCTCGCCTGTTCTGATCCGCTGTGGCGGCGCGCCAGCGGGACGGGCGGTGAGAGGCAGCTCTCGCGGGGCGGCGAGAGGGGCTCACGCCGTCGCGGTGCGGTTCGGGCTCACCCGGCCCGGTTCGGGATCGCGTCGGGACGGCGCACGGCTGCGGCGCCGCGTCGCAGAAGAACTGCTCCGGCTCTACGCCGCGACAGGCACGGGCGTCAGCCCGTCGACCTCAGCCTCCGGGGCCTGCGCCGTCTCCGCGGCGGGACGACGCGTCGAGATGTTCGAGCACCGCGTCGAGAACGGCGTCCGCCGCGAGCAGTCGACTGTGCCCGAGCCCGGTGGTGGTGAGCAGACGGGCATGCGGGTTCGCGGACATGATCCTGCCGGCCTCGGCGTAGGGCACCATCCGGTCGCCGTCGTCGTGGATGACGAGCAGGGGCACGGCGCCGGGCAGCGGCCGCCGGACGCTCGACAGCCACGCGAACGGATCAGCCTGTCCGGGGAAGTACCGGCTCGCGAAGCGCTCGCGCATGCGTTCGGACACCGCGTCCGAGTACCGGAGCATGCCTTGGAACTGCGTCAGCAGCAGGTCCGCATCAGCGGGAGCCGCGATCGTGACGACACGTGCGGCATCCGTCCCGCCGGCCACGCCCACGAGCGTCGCCAGGCCGCCGAACGAATGCCCGACCATCGCGTCGAAGGCCCCGTGGCGCTCCTGCAGAGCGGAGAACGTATCGAGCCAGTCGACGAGGTAGGTGCGGCGGCCCGCCGACGAGCCGTGCGCCGGCGCATCGAACGCGACGACGCGATAGCCCGCGGCGACCAGCTCGCGCACGAGCGGAGCGAACTGGCTCGCACGGCCGTTCCACCCGTGCGACAGCACCACGGTGCGTGGGCCGCTGCCCCACTCGTAGGTGTCGACGTCGACGCCCCGGCGCTGGACGCCGTCGATCCGTACGGTGCGACGACGCGCGCGCCACATCGTTTCCTCCTCGTCCGCGTGCACGGGTCGCGGCGCGGCGACCGACCCGAAGAGCGGCATCGCGAGGGCTGCGCCCCAGCCCGGCGACACGGCGGCCAGGCCGCGGATGGTCGCGCCCGTGGCGGTGAGTGCGAGATTCATGGTGCTCCGATCCGAGAAATACGAACGATCGTACTTATGAATACGAACGATCGTACGGTAACCTCGACGCGTGACACAAGCCCCCGTTGACCGCCGCCGCCTGCGAGGCGACGAGTCGCGGCGCGCGGTGCTCGCCCACGCCGTCGACACCGCCACGGTCGACGGTCTCGACGGTCTGACGATCGGACGACTGGCGGATGCCTCGGGGCACAGCAAGAGCGGCATCGCGACGCTGTTCGGCTCCAAGGAGCAGCTGCAGCTCGCCGTCGTCGCCGCCGCGCGAGAGGTGTTCATCGATCGCGTCGTCGCGCCTGCTCGCGCACGTACCCCCCGCGGGCTCGTGCGCGTGTGCGCACTGCTCGGCGGACTGGCTGGCGTACTCCCGCGACCGCGTCTTCAGCGGCGGATGCTTCTTCGCCGCGACCTCGGTCGAGTTCGACGCGCGACCCGGCGTGCGTCCGCGACGCGATCGTCGCCGCATCGGGCGAATGGGAGGACTACCTCACCATCAGCGTCGAGCACGCGATGGCGGCCGGGGAGCTTCCGCTGCTCGACGATGCGCGCCAGCTGACGTTCGAGATGGTGTCGTTCCTCGAGGCGGCGAACACCCGGTCGCTCCTCCACGTGAGCGACGAGCCGTACCATCGCGCCGAGGTCGCGCTGCGCGCGCGTCTGCTCATCGCTCGGCGCCGACCCCGCGCTCGTCTCGTCGATCGGCGCCGCCGCCGCCGGCTGAGGCCGGCCGCCGGCATCCGCCCCACCGTCCGCCTCTGCACGCACAGAATCGGAACGCGCGCCCGACACGCCGCATGACGGATGCCGGCGCCGGCGTGTCGACGAAACCCTCCGACGCTGTGCCCGGCGCATCGGGCTGTCGAGCGTTTCGCCGCCAGCGATCCCGCGTCGGGTGTCACGACACGCCGCAACGACCGCAGCGAAGCCACACAACGCGCCACCCGAACCAGCCCGCCTCCAGCTCAGGGGTCACGACACGCCGCAACGACCGCAGCGAAGCCACACAACGCGTCCCCCGAACCGCGCCCGGGCACGCGAGGGCGGGCGCCCGAGGGGACGCCCGCCGCGTGCCGGACTCAGCTCTTCCAGGGGCCGTGCTTGGCTCCGGGCACGTCGTTGCGGCTCCACCACTGCGCCGTGTAGGTCACGCCGTCGTAGACGACCTGATCGCCCTGGGTGTAGATGCGGTCGGCGTACCAGTCCTGCACCGTCGCCGGGTCGGTTCCGCATGCGGTGACGGTGCTCCACGGCCCGCGCACCGAAGCACCGGGCTCGTCGCCCTTCGCGTACCACTGCGCCTCGAACACGCGGCCGTCGAGGTGCACCAGCTCTCCCCCGCGGTACGTGGTCTGCGCGTTCCACGGCGCGGCTGCGGCATCCGGAGTCGCCTCGCACACGACCAGGTCCGCGCCCGCGACCGGACCGGGCGCCGCCGCACGGAGCACGTCGGCCGACGCGCTGGACAGGTCGCCGGCGATGTCGTTGCCGACCTCCCAGAAGTCGACGCCGCCCAAGCCCTGGGAGAGGGCCCACGCGGTCTTCTCGGCCACCGCCACCTCGTCGTCGAACGACCAGAACTCGCGCGCCGCGGCGTCGTACCCCCACGTCGCGTTGAAGCGGCCGTCGGCGGTGCGCTCATGGTGGATCTCGAGTTCGCGGAGCTTCAGCTGGTCCCACGTGATCTGACCGAGGCCCCCACCGGATGCGGTCCACGGCTGGGGTTCGGCATCCCGCCATCCCTGTCCGTAGGCGGCGAGCCCCAGGTTCAGCTGCGACGCGTCGACGCCCGCGTTGACGTACGACGCGACGACAGTGTCCAGTCCGAGGCCCCAGTTGTGGGCCGGGTCGCCGTAGACGTTGCCCTGATGGCCGGTCTCGGGCGTCCACGAGCCCCAGAGGTCGTACCCCTGCAGGTTGGCGTAGTCGAGGTACTCGAACAGCTCGGGGTCATTCCAGCCGCCGGCCGCGATCTGCGTCGGTCCGGCCGGAAGGAACGCCGAGAGCTCGTAATCGCGCCCGGTCTCGGCTTCGACGGTGTCGAGCTGCGCGCGCAGCTCCTGGACGAACGCGAGGAAGTTCGCCTTGTCGTTCACGGGGTCGACGGTGTTGCCGACCTCCTGCGCCCAGTCCGGCGCGCCGGGCCACTCCCAGTCGAGATCGAAGCCGTCGAAGATCCCCGCCGCGGCTCCTGGGCCTCCGCGACCGTCGATCACCGGGAGGTTGCCCCGGATGTACAGGTCGATGCACGACGCGGCGAGGCCGGCGCGCAGCTCGGGTGTGGCGACGGCCTTCGAGAACGACTTCGACCACGACCAGCCGCCGAGCGACACGTTGACCTTCAGGTCGGGGTGCAGGCGCTTCAGCTGCGCGAGCTGGTTGAAGTTGCCGGCGAGCTTCTGCTTCTTCGTGTCGGCGATGCCGAGCACGGACTGGTCGGCGGTGAAGGCGTGCACGAAGTCGCTGTCGGCGTCGCCCGCGGTGTCGGTCTGGCCGGGACCGGGCGCGGCCGTGTCCGAGATGAAGCAGGTGTACGGCTCGACGTCTTCGAGGCCCTGCACCCCCGCCGCTCGCGCCGCGTCGAGCGCTGCCTGGTCACCGGCGATGTTGCCGAACGAGTAGTTGAGGTGGGTGAGGTTCTTGCCGGCGGGGCCGTCGACGAACAGGCGCTCGATCGTGGCTTGGGCTTCTCCGGTCGCGCGCCACTGGCCGTAGTACCCGACGTTGCGGTACCCGTTGATCGTGGTGGTGGGGGTGGGCTCGTCCTCCGCTGCGACGGCGGGGGATGCCGCGAACAGGCCCGCGACGAGCGCTCCGATGACGGCGGCCGAGAGCGCCGAGGTTCTGGGTGATCGACACACAAGCTCCTTCGATTGCGATGGGTGGGGCACGTCGGAACGATTTAGGTAACCGTCCTAACAAATTACCTGATGCCTATTCTGGCACGCGGCCACACCTCGCCGGAAGAGTCGAAGTTCGCCGCGCTCCCCCGCGTTGCGGATGCGCTCCCCGTCAGCGCGGCACGCGGCGAGCGGATCGCCGGCGATCAGACGGTCGGCGTCGCGACCGGACGACGAAGCGGCCCCACCATCAGGTGGAGCCGCTTCGTCCGGCGTCAGCGGTCGACGTGGGACAGCTGACGGCCCGACAGCTCCTCGAGCAGGTCGTCACCGAGGGCGACCTCTTCGAACGGGGCGTCGATCTCGGCGCGGTCCAGCAGCTCGCCCATGCGGCGGCGGCGCTGACGCGTGATGAGCGTCACCACGGTGCCCGAGCGTCCGGCGCGGCCGGTACGCCCCGAACGGTGCAGATAGGTCTTGTACTCGTCGGGCGCGTCGGCCTGGACGACCAGATCGATGTCGTCGACGTGGATGCCGCGGGCCGCGACATCCGTCGCCACCAGCACGTTGACCCGGCCAGAGGTGAGCTTCTCGAGGTTGCGGGTGCGCTTGGCCTGGTTGAGGTCGCCGTGAAGGGCGACCGCACGGATGCCGGCGTCGTCGAACTGGTCGGCGAGCATCTCGGCGTAGGCGCGGGTGCGGGCGAAGACGAGCGTCTTGCCCTCGCGCGCGACGAGCGAGTCGAGGATCTCGGCCTTCTCGCGGTGCTCGATCACGAGCACCCGGTGCTCGATCGTGCCCGAATCCTGGTCTTCGCCGGCCACCTCGTAGACGGCGGGCTTGACGAGGAACTCGTCGACGAGCGCCGCCACCTCGCGGTCGAGCGTGGCCGAGAACAGCAGCTTCTGGCTGCCCTTGGCGGTGTGGCGGAGGATGCGCTGCACCGGCTCGAGGAAGCCCAGTTCGCACATGTGGTCGGCCTCGTCGAGGACGACGATGCGGATCTCGGAGAGATCGAGCTTGCCCTGGTTGACGAGGTCTTCGATGCGGCCGGGGGTGCCGATCACGATGTCGACTCCCCTCTTCAGCGCGCCCGCCTGACGGCCCTGCGGCACGCCGCCGTAGATCTGCGTGGTGAACAGGCCCACGCTGCGCGCGATCGGCTGGATCGTGCCGTCGATCTGCAGCGCGAGCTCGCGCGTCGGGGCCAGGATGAGCGCCTTCGGCGCGCGGCCGAACTCGCGACGCTGTCCGGCCTGCGAGCGGAGGACGCTCTCGACCAGTGGCGCACCGAACGCGATGGTCTTGCCCGACCCGGTGCGGCCGCGCGCGAGCACGTCCTTGCCGGCGAGGATCGGCGGGATCGTCGCTGCCTGGATCGGGAACGGCGACGCCGCGCCGAGCTCGGCGAGCTCACGCACGATGTTGTCACCGAGCCCCAGGTCGCCGAAGGTCGCCTCGGCGACGTTGTCGGCCTGGATCGCCTCGGCCTGCAGGCGCTCGTGCACGACGTCCACGTGAGCCTCGTACGCCGCCGTGCGCGCGGGAGCGTTCCAATCCGAACGGCTCGCGGCGCCGTCCCGGCGAGGACGGTCGCCCTGCGAACGGGCCGGACGGTCATCCCGCCGCGGACGGTCGTCGTACGAACGGGCAGGACGGTCGTCGCGACGCGGACGGTCGTCGTACGAACGGGCGGACGGTCACCCTGCGAACGGGCCGGACGGTCGTCGCGCCGCGGACGGTCGTCGTACGAACGGACAGGACGGTCACCCTGCGAACGGGCCGGACGGTCGTCGCGCGCGGACGGTCGTCGTACGAACGGGCCGGACGGTCACCCTGCGAACGGGCCGGACGGTCATCCCGCCGCGGACGATCGTCGTACGAACGGCGCAGGGCGGTCACCCTGCGAACGGGCCGGACGGTCGTCGTGGCTATGGGTGCGGATGGCGCGGGCTTCGGCGCGGCCGGCGCGCTCCTGGGCGTTCCAGCGGCGCTTGGGCGAGGCATCCGTCGCCTCTTCGGGCCGGTGGCCGCGGTGGCCGGCGCTGCGGCTGCCCGTCTGACCCGCCGACGACTCGCCTGGGCGGCGCTTGCGATCCTGGTAGCTGGACTTCGCGCCGTAGCGGGGCTCGAAGTTCTTGGCGGCGCGGCCGCCGGCCGGCTTCTTGTTCTTGGGCACGGTGTGTCCTTCTCTGGGTTGTTCTCGCGGAACAGCACTCCCCCGCGCGCATGCGTGCGATGCCGCCTGCGGCGGCGAGGAGTTACCCGGACTGTCGTCGGCCGGGGGCCATTCGATGTGATGGTCGTCAGGGCGGACGCGCCCAGACCATCGGCCCCAAAGACTCACAAACCCATCCGCGCAATACGCGTTGTCCAGAGCCGACCACGCCAGCGTACCAATCCCGCCTGCACGAGCGCTGAGCAGGGGCGCACGATCGGTTCGTCGTTCGCCAGGCATTCTTCCCGGGGGCGGGGCTACTGTTTGACTCAGCAGCTCGTGGCTGAACAGCGCTTTTTGCTGATCAGCGGCATCTGCTGAACTGGGGATTTGTCGTCAAGCCGGCGGACCTCGGGGTCGGGGTCTATTGGGGGATGTCGGCACCGGGTGCGTCGTACAGAACCGATCGTGAGTCGAATGCCTCCCACGACCTTTTCCGACGCGACCCGCGATCTGATCGCGACGCCTCGCGCAATCGCGCCCGCCGCCCGACCGGCTCGCCCGCGCGCCACGACGCACCGCATGGCGGCCTCACCGCCGCGGGTCGCCGAGACGACGACCGCCGATGACGCCGACCTGCCGCGACGGGACGCAGCGCCCGTCCATCCCGACCTGGCCGTCGTCGCGCACCGCGTCGGACGACTCGCAGTGCTCTCGCTCCCGATCGGCGTGCTCCTGTCGCTGCTCACCAGCCATGATCCGACGTGGTGGCACCACCACTTCTCCCAGTTGGGCACGCACTCGGACTTCTCCGGCCGGACGTTCAACACCATCGCGATCTTCTCCGGCTTCTTCCTGGCCGCCTACGGCGTGCTCGTCGCGGTCGCCCTTCCGGCCGGCATGAGCCGCCGCAGGGCACGCGGCTTCCGCGGGTCGATCGTGTCGGCCGGCCTCCACCTCACCGCCGTGGGGCTCGTTCCCATTCCCGTGAGTGCCGTCATGCACGACCTCGTCGCGGCCTGCTTGGGGCTGTCGTTCCTCGCGATCGTCGCCACCGGTCTCACGATCCCCGGTCGCAGCCGCCGGTTCCGCCGCGTCACGGCCTTCTGCGTCGCGCTGCTCACTGTTGGCATCGTCGTGCTGACTGCGGGGTTCATCACGCTCGCCTTGTTCGAGCTGGTCGCGTTCGTGACGATGGGCGCCTGGCTGCTGGCGCTTCCCCGCAACTGTCAGCCGCACCCGTCGCCGTCCGTCGGCGCGTCGCCGGCACCCGCGGCACCGCAGAATGGATGCCATGGCAGACCCCGTGGCCCACCCCATCACGGTCGCGATCGAGCGACGCATCGATCCCTCCCGCACCGCCGAAGCCACCAGCTGGATGCAGGCCGGAACCGATCTCGCCGCCGGCTTCGCGGGCTTCCTCGGCTCCGGCTGGGTCCGCGCCGGCGAGAGCAGCGACCTCTGGTACATGCTCTACCGCTTCCGCGACATCCCGACCCTCGAGGCCTGGGAGGATTCGCCGCAGCGTTCGTGGTGGCTCGATTCCGGCCGCGCCTTCGCGAACGAGGTCAGGGTCGAGCGACGCACCGGCATCGAGGGGTGGTTCGACGCTCCGTTCGCGACGAACGTCGAGCCGCGGCATCCGGCTGTCTCCACAGCACCGTCCACCGGACCGGTCCAGCAGCCGATCCCGCCCGCCCCTGCGCGCTGGAAGCAGGCCGTCACGATCTGGCTCGGCTTCTTCCCCACGAATCTCCTCGCGTCGTGGCTCCTCGGCTTCGTCCCAGGGTTCGCGGAGTGGCCACTGATCGCGCGCGTGCTGCTCACGACGGTGCTGCTCACTCCGGTGATGACGTACGCGGTGCTGCCGTGGGTGACGCGGATGCTGCGTCCCTGGCTGCAGCGCGGTGCCTGAGCGGGTGCGAGAACCGCCCCTCCGCGGGAGCATCGAGACGGCGGGAGGTGGCATCCGTCGCCAAATCGTGTCGTGCCGAACGCCCCGCACACGGGGGCGCGGTCGTACTCTGACCTCGTGAGCACCAGGAACACCTCGCCCCTTACCGAGACGTCAGCACCGACACCCGGCCGCCGTGCGGAATCCCAGGCGGTCTACGCCGGGCTCATGGCCGGCGCGATCGGCGCGTTCTACGGACTCCTCGTGGGCGTGTTCGCGCCGGATCTGCAGCTCGCCGGCCAAGCCGACTCCTTCGCGGTGTGGGCGGCGTGCGGCGCCGCGGTGGTCGCCGCAGCCGCGTCGACGGCCGAGTACTGGCGAGCGCGCAACCGACCCGGGCAGGAATGGCGGCAGACGCTGCCGTCGTGGAAGTTCATCGTCAACACCATCTCGGTGGTCATCGTCCACACGGCGCTCGCCTTCGTGGCGGTGTACGCGCTGTACCGCGTGCTCGCGATGGGCTTCATCGGGCTGCCGCTCGTGACGTTCTGGTCGGTCGTGCTGATGGCGGTCACTCTCGGCATGACCACGTGGATCGTGTTCCTGTCGGTCTCGGCGATGACGACGCAGCGCATGTCGTCGCTGCTGCTCGCGTTCATCGCCATCGGCACGCTGACGGCCATGGTCACGACGCCCGACCCGAAGTGGTGGACGATCCACTTCAGCCATCTCGGCACCTTCGAGGACGACCTGTCGAGCTGGGTGTTCAACGGCACCCTCATCGCGGCAGGTCTGCTCGTGACGACCTTCGCCGTCTACATCGCCAACGACATGCGCGCCCTCGCCGCAGCCGGCGTGCTCGAGAACCCGCGCGGGCCACGCATCGTCTCCGTGCTCTTCGCTGTGATGGGCATCATGCTCGCGTGCGTCGGCGTGTTCCCCGTCGATGTGAACCTCCTGCTGCACAACCTGTCGGCATCGGGCATGGCGGCGATGTTCCTCGTCCTGCTCATCGGCGGGCCGAAATTCCTCCGTGGAATGCCGCGCACGTACTTCGTCGCGTCGTGGGGGTTCCTTGCGGCGATGGCGGCCTCGGTGATCCTCTTCATCCCCGCGGTCGGCTTCTTCTCGCTCACGGCGTTCGAGATCATCGTGTTCGCGCTGATCTTCGGGTGGATCGCGGTCTTCATCCGCTTCCTCGGCGTCGCGGGTCGCCAGGACTGACGGAGCTGACCCGACCGGGCAGCTCAGCGCGCGTCGCTCGACGCCTCGTCGTCGAGGTCCCCGGCGCTCAGAGACCGCTGTCGAGGCGCTCCCAGTGGCCTTCCGAGATGACCTCCACCGCGCCGTCGACGACCGTGATCGCCGTCTGATCGTCGATGGCGTAGGCCGGGCCCGGGATCCTGGTCGCCCACCGGCGGGCGCTCTCGAGCGTGTTCGACGTCCAGCCGGGGTAGTCGAGATGCGGAAAGATCGAGAAGTCGACGACGCCGAGCGTCTCGTCGCCGCCGTCCGGTCGCCAGTCGACGAACTCCCGGCCGATGCGAGGGGTCATCACCATGCTGCCCGCGCTCACCCCCACCCAGACCGTGTCCGTCAGCGACGGGAGGATCGCCGAGAGCCCGGACTCCTGCATCCAATGGCGGAGATAGATCGCCTCTCCGCCGTCGACCAGCAGCACGTCGGCCTCACGGACCCACGGCACCCATCGGTCCTCTCCGATGCTCGGCAGTGCGGTCAACTCGAGCACTCCGACCGACTTCCAGCCCAGCTCGCACAGCCCCTCTCCGCCGGGCCATCTCCCCGCGATGGATCTGCCACACCGACTCCGGCGAGCACGCCGGCTGGCCCCACTGGGCCGTGGGGATGAAGAGGGCCCTGCAGTCGGCGATCGGCTTGCCCAAGAGGTCGACCAGCGCGTCGCGGATGGCGGGGTTCGTCACTCCGCCGGAGGTCAGCAGCAGCTTCACGACGGTCCTTCCTCGAAGGGGGATGCGCAGAAGCGACCGTAGCGGATGCGGCGCCGCAGGTGGGCGAAGCGCCGCGCCGCGCCGCTCCTTCGTTTGTCAACCGGGCTCCGTGCGCCCGGGGGCCGACGTACGTTTCCCTGAGGACGAAGGGAGCACGACATGGACCGCAACCCAGAAGAGCCGAAGACGGACGACGAGGGAACCCGCAAGCCGGGCGGCCTCGGACGAGATGGGACCATCCCCGACGCGCCCGACGGGGTCGCGGCGGGGCACACGGGCGTGCCGTCGACGTTCGAGCCGGAAGAGGACGAGAAGGCTGACCGCTAGGCGGCTCAGCCGAGAAGGAGAGTGTGATGACCGACAGCTTCGTCCGCGCCTGTCGCCGGAAGACAGCAATCCCGCCAGCGATCTCAAGACCGATGTGATCAAGGATGTCGAACGCGAGCACACCATCACGGGCGATCGTCGGGCCCCGAGCGACGAGATCGGACCAGGGCGAGCCGGACCAGGGCGAGCCGTGACCCGCTGAGCGCGTGCTGTGCATCTTCTGACGGATCGATCACGATTGCGTCTCGACGGGCCCTCCGGCATGCGGCGCGCGCACACTGGGGTGCATGTGGTGGAGGTTTCTCAGGGCGGTCAAGCGCCGCGAGCATCGTGTCGCGCCGACGACATGGGTCGTGGCGATCGCGGCCGTCGTCTACACGTTCGCGCCGATCGATCTGATCCCCGAGCTGCTGCTGGGGCCGCTCGGCTTCGCCGACGACATCGGCGTGTGGGGCACCTTCGCCGTGCTCTTCGCCCGGGAGCAGCACCGGTGGCAGTCCGGCCTCACGTCGCACTAGGAGGACGTCGGCGACCCGTGAGTAGCATGCAGCTCATGGCCATCAAGCTCGAGAATGTCGGCATCGCCGTGCGCGACATCGAGGCGGCGATCGCCTTCTTCACCGACCTGGGTCTGACCGTCCTCGGCCGTGACACGGTCAGCGGCGAATGGGCCGACACCGCCGTCGGCCTCGACGGCAACCACGCCAAGATCGCCGTGCTCCAGACGCCCGACGGTCACGGTCAGCTCGAGCTGTTCGAGTACATCCATCCCGACGCGATCGAGACCGAGCCCACCCTCCCGAACGAGATCGGCATGCATCGCGTGGCCTTCTCCGTCGACGACATCGACGAAGCGCTCGAGATCGCTGCGAGGCACGGCTGCCATCCGCTGCGCGGCGTGGCCACCTACGAGGACGTCTACAAGCTCACCTACCTCCGCGGTCCCAGCGGCATCCTCGTGATGTTCGCCGAGGAGTTGAAGAAGAGCTGACCGGCGATCGCGCAGCCGTCCGGATTCTCGGAGGGACCGCAGGATGACCGACGAGTCGAGGTCCCTGTGGGATCACGAAGCGCAGACGTTCGACGACGCGGCCGACCACGGCCTGCGCGATCCGGCGATCCGTCGCAGCTGGGCAGAGCTGCTGCTTCCCCTCGTGGGCGAGCCCGGGCGCCGCGTCGCAGACCTCGGATGCGGAACGGGCACGCTGTCGGTCCTTCTCGCGGCAGAGGGTCGACAGGTGGTGCACGGCGTCGACTTCTCTCCCGAGATGGTGCGGCGGGCGCGCGCGAAAGGCGAGGGCATCGTCCCGCTGCCCGTCTTCACCGTGGCCGATGCCGCGAGCCCGGGACTCTCGACCCGCTCGTACGATGTCGTGCTCGCTCGGCACGTGCTGTGGGCGATGCCGGATCCCGCAGCGGCGTTGGCGACCTGGATCGACCTGCTCGTGCCCACCGGCATCCTGATCCTCATCGAAGGCAGGTGGCATACGGGTGCCGGGCTGAGCGCATCCGAATGCGCGGAGCTCGTCGGCCGGTTCCGCGACGACGTGTCTGTGCAACCGCTCGACGACGCGTCGCTCTGGGGCGGCCCGATCGACGACGAGCGGTATCTGATCGTCAGCAGGCGCTGAGGCTCGGCGGCGGCGGCGCAGCAACGGAGAAGGGGACGGATGCCGCTGCTCGCGGCATCCGTCCCCTTCAGGCTCGTTCCTGATCGGCGTCAGGCGTCGTGGCGACGGTCGTCGCCATTCTCGCCTTCGTCTTCGGAAGCGGGCTCCTCGTTCGTCTCGGGACCATCGACCGGTTCCGCCTCGAGGTCGGCTTCGGGCGAGGACTCGGGGCTCGCTTCGCCGCCGTCGGTGGCGTCGCCCTGCTCGGGTTCCGGCTCCTCGGACGGACGAACTCGTCCGCGACGGGCTCGGAATCGGGCTCGTCGAACTCAGCCGCGCGCTCGGCCCCGTCGGCGGACTCCGCCTGAAGCTCGCCCTCCGAATCTGTCGAGAGCTCGGGCTGCGGCTCGTCCGCCGCAGTCTCTGCCTGCTCTGCCGGCTCGACGTCGGATCCGCCGGACGCGTCTGACTCGCTCTCGGACTCGACCGCTGCGGCGCTTGACGCATCGGCGTCCGTCTCGGACGTGTCCCCGCTCGTCGCTTCGGGCTCCGCCGCCGCTGCGGGCTCGGACTCGGACTCCGGCTCCGCCGCGGCCTCGGGCTCCGGCACCTCCGCGTCCGCGGGCTCGGCCTCGGGCTCGGCTCCGCTGCGGGCTCGGACTCGGACTCCGGCTCTGCGCGGCTCGGGCCTCGGCGCTCGGCCTCGACGGCACCCTCCGCGGGCCCGGATACGTCGGCCTCCGTCTCGGTCACGGGTGCTTCCGCGGCGGCAACCTGCGCGCCGGCATCCGCGACCGTCAGCTGCTCGGAGACCTCGTCCTCCGCAGCCTGACCGGTCGGCACCGCATCGATGACGGGCACCTCGGGGTCGACCGGCGACTCGGCGTCGGCGGACGCCGGTGCGTGCTCGTCGGGCACGGCGTCGACGACCGCGGGAGCGGGCGCCGAGTCCGACACCTCGACGTCGGGTCCCTCCTCGATCACCGGCACGGCGACCTCTGCCACTCCGCCGCGCTCGCGCTGGCGGCGCTGGCGCCGGGTCTCGAGGGCGGCCGCGCCTGCGGCGCCGGCTGCGACCCCCGCTGCACCCGCGACACCCGCCGCACCTGTGGCGTCGGCACCCGCGGCACCGGCCCCTGCCTCGCCGGTCCCCGCCGCGCCGACTCCTGCACCCGCGGCTGCGCCGACACCGGCGCCGACGAGCTCGCGCTCGGCCGCGGCATCCGTTCCGCCCGCCGGAGCGTCGCCCTCGGGAGCCGGACCGCCGTCGCCGCCGTCCTCGTCGCCGCGGTCGCGACGACGCGCTGCGCGCCGCTCCTTCGCGCCCTCGACGAGGTTGTACAGCGTCGGCAGCACGAGCAGTGTCAGCACGGTCGACGACACCAGGCCGCCGATCACGACGATCGCGAGCGGCTGCGAGATGAACCCGCCCTGACCGGTGATGCCGAGTGCCATGGGCGTCAGCGCGAAGATCGTGGCCAGCGCCGTCATGAGGATCGGGCGCAGACGACGAGAGCCACCGGCGACGGTCGCGTCGTGCGCACTGAGGCCCTTCGCGCGGTACTGGTTCACGAGGTCGACGAGCACGATCGCGTTCGTCACCACGATGCCGATGAGCATCAGCACGCCGATGAGCGACGCGACGCCGAGCGGCACGCCCGTGATGATCTGCAGCAGGATCGCGCCGGTCGCCGCGAACGGCACGGAGACGAGCAGCAGCAGCGGCTGGCGCAGCGACTTGAAGGTGGCGACCATGACGATGTAGACGATCAGGATGGCCGCGAGCAGGGCGAGGCCCAGCTGCGAGAACGCATCCTGCTGCTGCGTCACGACGCCGCCGAGCGTCGCGTCGGCCGACGCGGGCAGGTCGGCGTCCGCGAGGGCGGTCGTCACCGAGGCGGAGGCGGTGGCGAGGTCGTCGGTCGACGGGGTCACCGTCACGGTCGACGTGCGCTCGCCGGCCTCGGTCGTGATCGAGGTGGGGCCCTCGCTCTGTTCGACCGTCGCGACCTCCTCGAGCGCGATGGGGCCCGTGGCACTGGGCACCTGCAGCTGCCGCAGTTCGTCGAGCGACGCCGGCGTCTCGGAGGCGGCGAGGTACACCGTGAGCGACGTGTCGTCGATCTCGACCGTGCCGATGGACTGCGGCTGCATCGTGTTCGCCACCAGCGCGCCGACCGCGACCTCCGACAGGCCGAGCTGCGCCGCCTTGTCGCGGTCCACCGTCACCGCGATGTACGGCAGCGACGCCGCGAGGTTGCTCGAGACCTGACCCACGCCCTCCGCGCCGTCGACGGCGTCGATGACGGCATCCGTCGCGGTCTGCAGGGTGTCGGAGTCGGGAGCCGTGACGTCGATCGCGATGTCGGTCGAGCCGAAGCCGCCGCCGCCTGCCGCGACGGTGATCTCGCCCGCGTCCTCGAGGTCGGCGACCGCCTCCTGCACCTCTTCGCGCAGCGCCACCTGGTCGGCGCCGGAGTCGGTGGTGATCGAGTAGGTGATGCCGCTGCCGCCGCCCGAGAACGCGTCGCGCAGGGCCGACCCGCTCGAGCCGATCGACACCTGCACGGTGTCGATGCCGTCGATGCCGAGGAGCACCTCTTCGACCTGCTCTGCGGCGGCGCTCTCGGCCTCGAGCGAAGGCGCCGGACCGATGTCCTGCGTCATCGTGAAGGTGTTCTGGCCGGAGTCGCCCAGGAAGTTGGTCTTCATGAAGGGTGCGGCGGCGATCGTGCCGACGAGCACCAGTACGGCGAGCGCGAGCGTCACCCACGAGTGCTTGAGCGTCCAGCGGAGGATCGGCAGGTACGACTTCTGCAGGCGGCTCGGCGGCGCGGCCGGGTCTTCGGGGTCGATCGCGGCACCCTCGGCGTCGAGGATCTGCTTGCCGGGCTTCAGGAACCAGTACGCCAGCACCGGCACGATGGTCAGCGCGACGAACAGCGACGCGGTCATGGCGATCGTGACGGTCATCGCGAACGGACGGAAGAGCTCGCCCGTGACATCGCCGACGAAGGCGATCGGCAGGAACACCGCGACGGTCACGATCGTCGACGCCGTGATGGCCGAGGCGACCTCTCGGACGCCGCGCAGGATCGCGACCTTCTTGTCGGCATCTCCGACGTAGTGCCTCTTGATGTTCTCGATGACGACGATCGAGTCGTCGACGACGCGTCCGATCGCGATCGTGATCGCGCCGAGCGTCAGGATGTTCAGCGAGTAGCCGAACGCCTGCAGGCCGATGAAGGTGATGAGCAGGCTCGTCGGGATCGAGATCGCGGCGACGAGCGTCGAGCGCACCGACAGCAGGAAGATGAAGATGACGAGCACGGCGAAGACGAGGCCGAGCAGGCCCTCCTTCGCCAGGGTGTCGATCGACTCCTGGATGTACGGGGCCTGGTCGAAGACGACGGTGAACTCGGCGCCGTCGAGGGAATCCTCGAGGTCGGGAAGGATCGCGAGCACGCCACGCGACACGTCGACGGTGTTGGCCGAGGGCAGCTTGGTCACCGCGATCGTCAGGGCCGGCTCGCCGTTCACGCGCGAGACCGTGGTGACCGGGTCGGCCTCCTCGACGACGGTCGCGACATCCGCGATGGTCGTCGCGCCGCCCTCGAACTGCTCGGCCGTCGAGGGCACGAGCGGCAGCGCCGCGATCTCGTCCACCGACGTGATCTTCGAGCCGGTCTGCACCGTGAGCGTCTCGTCGTTCTCGGTGACCTCACCGCCCGGGAACAGCACGCCGTTCTGCTCGAGCGCGTCGCTGATCGCCTGCTGCGTGAAGCCCGCCGCGGCGAGCGCCGCCTGGTCGGGGGTGATCGTGACACGCTGGCCGACGCCGCCGACGATCTGCGCGGCGTTGACCCCGTCGACGTCCTCCAGATCGGGCACGACGGATGCCTCGAGCTGGGCCTGGATCGTCGCCTCGTCGTCGTAGCCGGTGACGGCCAGCTGGATCACCGGGAAGTCGTCGATGCTCGCCGAGATGACGCTCGGATCGACCCCCTCGGGCAGCTGGCTCTTGATGCGGTTGATCGCCTGCGTCATCTTCTGCTCGGCGGTCGCGAGGTCGGTGCCGTAGGTGAAGGACGCCTGCACGATCGAGGCGTTCGTGGTGCTCGTGGCGGTCGACGACTCGAGCCCGGGAACGCCCTGGATGGCGGTCTCGATGGGCACCGACACGTCGTTGCTGACGACCTCGGGCGACGCGCCCGGGTAGGTCGAGACGACGATGAGTGCGGGGAACTCGATCGAGGGGATGAGCTCTTGCTTGAGGTTCGTGAGCGCGAGTCCGCCGAAGATGGCGGCGACGATCGTGATCAGAGCGATCAGAGCGCGGTTCTTGAGACTCAGGACGGCGAGGTTCGACACACAGAGGCCTTCGCTGGTGTGGTGGTGCAAGGGGATGCGGGAGCCCGCACGATACGGAGATGTATCGGTTGTCAGTATTTCATGCGGTTCTCATATGAGATTCCTGAGCCCTCCACGCTCAGAGCGCCGCCAGCCACGCTGCCCAGCACCAGTCCGAGCGCTGCCGCGGCCACCGCGAGCGCGAGCGTGCCGATGAGGTTGAGTGCGGCATCCCGCCAGCCGCCGCCGCTGCGCGAGCAGCACCGTCTCGACCGAGACGGTGCTGAAGGTCGTGTACCCGCCGAGCAGGCCGAGCCCGAGCACCAGCGACAGCTCGGGGGCGATGGCGGCGCCGAGCCCGGTGATCACGCCGAGGGCGAAGGACCCCGAGACGTTCACCACGAGGATCCCCCACGGGAACCCCATGCCCGCCCGCCGGCGTGAGCAGCCGGTCGACGAGGTAGCGGAGTCCGGCGCCCACGCCGCCGGCGAGCGCGGCGAGCAGCAGCCACGGGCTCACTCGGCATCCTCCGGGAGTTCGATCGCGGCCCGGCCGGTCCGCGATCCGGCGTCCGATGAAGAGTCCGGCGAGCGCTCCCGCGACACCCGCGATGACGGATGCCGCGGCCAGCCCGGCCGCGAGCCACGGCGTCGTGACCCACAGCGCCGTCGCGACCGCGAACGCACTGTAGGTCGTGAAGCCGCCCAGGATCCCCGTGCCGAGGAACGCGCGGACGAGCGGACGGCGGTCGTCGAGCCAGCCGACCACGATCCCGAGGATCAGGGATCCGGCGACGTTGATGCCGAGCGTCACCCACGGCACCGCAGCGGGATCGTCGACGGGCGCGACGACGAGCGCCACGCGCGAGCACGCCGATCGCCCCACCCGCCACGGTGACCCCGAGCACGCGCGGGTCGACGGGCTGCGGCATCCCCTCACGCTACTCCGGCGCTCCGGATCGCCGAGCTCGTCGAAGCGGCGTCTTCGACGGGTTCAGCGAACCGGCACCTCAGCCCGGACCTTCTCGACGGGCTCAGCGACCGGGGCGGAGCAGGCCGCGGATCGCGGACTCGGGAGTGATCGACAGGTCGAGCAGATGCGCCGTCTCGGTACCGGGCGAACACGCGCGGGTCGATGTAGCTAGCCGCGCGCGACCGACGGGGTGTTGCCGAGCGCCTCGGCCGTGGCCTGCACGGCCAGGCGCTCGGCCTCGCTCGCGCTCGCGTCTCGTGTCGACCGGGCCGATGCGTGCGAGCGCCTCGGCGGCGAGGACGGTGCCGCGCAGGGTGCGGAAGTCCTTCGCGGTGAAGAGGCCGCCGGTCAGCGACGCGCACGTGGTCGTTCACCTCGGCCGTGCGTGAGCGGCACGCGGCGTCCGCCGCGCTGCCGACGCGAGCAGGGGCGCACGGGGCTTGCCCGACGGCGAGCAGTTCGATGACCGCCGCGAGATCGGCGTCATCGACGTCGAGCAGTGCCGCTTGCCGCTCTTCGCCGGGAAAGGCGAGGGTGACCACGGATGCCTCCACCGTGGCGTCCCGCGCGCAGCGTCGTGAGGCCCCGGCTGCCGTTGCGCCGCGAGGTAGCGCGCGCGACCCGACGCGAGGGGCCGCCTGGTCGAGCAGCCGGAACGCCGCGGCCAGCACCCGCTCGCGCGTCGAGCCCCTCGCGCCGCAGGCGGCCGTCACCCGGGCGCGGGCGCGGGGCAGCGCCTCGGCGAGCAGCAGCACCCGCGCGTACTTGCCCTTGTCGCGCCGCGCCGCCCAGTCGGGGTGGTAGATGTACTGCTTGCGGCCGCGTCTGGTCGGTGCCGACCGCCTGGATGTGCCCATCGGCGCGCTCGGAGATCCAGACCTGCTCCCACGCCGGCGGGATGACCAGCGCTGGATGCGGGCGCGCGCGACGCCGGCGCACGGCCCGTTCGCATCGAGGTAGCGGAACCTGGACCCGCACGCAGCGCGGAAGCCCGGGTCCTCGAAGGGCGCGCGGACGAGCTTCGGCATCCGCTCACGCTACCCGGGTCGTCGGTCCCGCCGGAGCGGCGTCGACGTGCTCGGCGAGACCGGCGACCACCCTCAGTGGTTGCGGAGCATCGAGATCAGTTCGGACTTCGCTTGCCCGAGTAGCCGGAGATGCCGAGCTCCTTCGCGCGCTTGCGCAGCTCGGTCACGGTCCAGTCGTCGTAGTCGCTTCGCACTTCGCCGCCGCGCGGCCGACGGTCTTGCGGCCTTGCTCGGGCGGCGGCGTTCGAGATGCGCGCCGCCTTCTCCTTCGAGGCGCCCTCGTCGCGGAGCTCTTCGTAGAGCTCGCGGTCCTTGAGCTGTTCGATCCTCGTCCTTGGGGCATGGCGCCCTCCCTTCGGTCGCCGCCTCGTGGCGGCGGCTGTCAGAGGCCCTTGCCGCCGGTCACCGGCAGCACGGCGCCCGATACGTACGAAGCCGCCTCGCTCGCAAGGTAGACGTAGGCGCCGGCGAGCTCGGCCGGCTGGCCCGGCCGTCCCAGCGGCGTGTCTGACCGAACGACGCGAGCTTCTCGTCGTCCCACCCCGTCGCGGGGATGAGCGGCGTCCAGATCGGGCCGGGGGCGACGGCGTTGACGCGGATGCCGCGCGGGCCCAGCTCCTCCGCGAGCGCCTTGACGAACGCGACCTGCGCGGCCTTGGTCATGGCGTAGTCGATCAGCGAGTGCGAGGGGTCGAACGCCTGGATCGAGGACGTCACGATGATCGACGAGCCGGGCTGCCAGGTGCGGAACCGCCGCGCGCGCGGTGAAGATCTGCGCGTACAGGTTGGTGCGGAACACGCGGTCGAACTCCTCGGTCTCGAGGTTCTCGATGCCCTCGCGATCGCGCTGGTACGCGGCGTTCAGCACGAGCAGATCCAGGCCCGCCGAACTCCTGACGGTCCTCTCGACGATCTCGGCGCAGAAGGCCTCTTCGCGGAGGTCCCCGGCGAGCGGCAGCGCCTTGGCGCCGGCCTCGGTGATCCACCGGGCCGTGTCGTCGGCGTCCTCCTGCTCCTCGGGCAGGTAGCTGATCGCGACATCCGCGCCCTCGCGTGCGAAGGCGATCGCCACGGCGCGGCCGATGCCGGAGTCGCCGCCCGTGATCAGGGCTCGCCGCCGGTCAGGCGCTGCGAGCCGCGGTAGGTCTGCTCGCCGTGATCCGGGTCGGGGCGGGTCTCATCCGTCAGTGCCCGGCTGGTCCTGCTCCTGCGGCGGGAGACCGCGCTGGGGGTACTTGGTGGTCGGGTCGGTGAGGGCGTCGTGGGACACGCGTCTCCGTGATCGCGGATGTGCGTCGATACCCGCGACGCTAGGAGACGCGTACGGATGCGCGTCACGGGGGCTTGACACTCGCCGCACGGCCGTAGCAGCCGTCTGACGCCGGCCATGTAGCACCGGCAAACCAGCGCCGTCAAGCCCCTACGGGCCGCGTCGCCGGGGTGCCTAACGTCGAAGCGTGCCCACCGGCACCGCCCGCGCATCCCGCGCGGGACAGCAACGCAGAAGGAGATACCTCCATGAAATCCTCGCCCTGATCATCATCATCGTCGTCGCGGTCGTCCTCCTCATCACCGGAGGCTTCGTCCAGTCCCTGCAGTTCCTGCTGTGGGTCGGCCTGATCCTCGCGGAGTCATCGCGCTGGTCCTATTCCTCGTTCGAGTCATCAGCGGCGCAACAGGGTGTAGGCAGATCCCCTGAGCTGCACCGCTGGGTGTGGGCCTCATCAGGGGAAGACGACGGATGCCGCGGTCCGGGGGGCCCGCGGCATCCGTCGTCTCTTTCTCCGGGGGCTCGCGCCTACAGGTTGCGCCTCCGCGTAGACGCGGAGTGCGTCGCGCACGAACTCCGCGCCGCGGGTGCCGCCGTCGCCGCCGTAGTTCGCGCCGAAGCGCGGGTCGGCCACGTACATCTCGCCGAGCCCGATCACGTATCCCTTGACGTTACTCCGGGGCGGTCGCGGGCGTGCCGGGGATGCCGGTCAGCCACTCGACGTGGCGCTGCGCGAGCGCCTGCGCCTCGTCGCTGTCGGGCGCGATCGCCGCTCTCGGCGGCCGCGATCCAGTCGCGGCCGAGGTCGGCGACGCGCTGCTTCCATGCGCGCCTTCTCCTCGGCGCTCATCGCCGCGCCACCAGCGGTCGCTGTCGGCGTAGGCCTTCTTGCCCCATCGCTGTTCGACCTCGTCCTTGTACTGCGTGTGGTCGAAGCCGTCGAACATGTTCTCTGCCATCAGTCGTTCACCTCCTCTCAATGCGTCGATGGTGTGCTGCGACCGACGCGATCTGTCGCGCCAGCCGGTCCTGCTCCTGACGCAGCCACGCGAGGTGGCCCTCGAGGGCGACTTCCTCGGCGTGTGCTCGCGCTCGAGCACCTCGGCGATCTGCGGCAGGCCGAGTCCGAGCTCGCGCAGCAGCAGGATGCGCTGCAGGCGCACGAGCGCCGCCTCGTCGTAGTGCCGGTAGCCGTTGTCGCCGATGCTCGACGGCGGAAGCAGCCCGATGTCGCCGTAGTGACGCAGCGTGCGGCTGGTGGTGCCGGCGAGCTTCGCGATCTGCTGGATCGACCATTCTCCTGGTCCATGTCGCCTCCTCTCTCGTGATTCGCTCGACCACGTTAAAGGTTGACGCTGCGTCAAGGTCAAGCTCGGACATCCGTTCGCTGCGGGGTTTGGGGCGCGTCGCGTGCATCTCGGGGCGCGCGGCGTGCGCCCCGAGTGCACGCCGTGCGCCCCAAACCCGGAAGAACCTGGAGATTCGGAACCCGGCCTTGACGCAGACGCGATATATCGTGTTACTCTGAGATCACGCGATATATCGCGACATTGAACCCCGAGATACGCAGGAGAAACAGTCATGACCCTGGAGAAGTGGATCATCCACCCGGGCGAGACGCGCGTCATCGACATCGAGACCGTGCGCACGCTCAAGGTCGGACTCATCGGCGGGCAGATCGACGTCATCGCCCACGACGAACCCGGCATCCGCATCGAAGTGCACGACGTCACCATCAAGGACCTCCGCATCGAGGTCGCCGACGACCTCGTCGAGATCGACCACCCGCAGCTGCGCTGGGACAACTTCCTCGAGGTGTTCCGCAACTTCGGCGCCGGCGGACCGAAGGCCGAGATCAGCGTCGCGGTCCCCCGCGAGCGTCGCCCTCACCCTCGGCGTCGTCAGCGCGAGCGCCCTCGTCTCGGGCCTGCGCGGCGACGCATCGCCTCAACACCGTCTCGGGCGACATCATCGTCGACGGCCTCAACGGCGACCTCTCGGTCAACGCCGTCTCGGGCGACGTGCAGGTGCGCGAGCTCGTCGGCGCGCTCAGCGCCAACAGCGTCTCGGGCGACGTCGCGGCGACCGGCACGCTGCGCAAGGCCACGATCGACACGGTCTCGGGCGCGGTGCTGGTCGACTCGACCGGCGACATCCTCTCGGTCGGCCTCAACACCGTGAGCGGCAGCTCGACGGTCCGCCTCGACGAGGGCTACCCGGCCAACTACGTCGTCCGCAGCGTCAGCGGCCGCGTGCAGGTCGACGGCGTCGTCCGCTCGGGCAACGGCACCGGCCCGACCACCAACTTCGCCGGCTCGGTCGGCGAACTCAGCGGCAGCTTCGCCGACGTGCGCGCCACAGCCGTCTCGGGCGACATCACGGTGCTGCGACGCGCGGCCACCCCGTCTGCGGATGCCGCATCCCCGGCGTCCGAGACGCCCGCCGCATCCAGCACCGCGGCCGTCGGTGAAGCCGACGGCACCGACGACTCGGCCGCCCGTGAAGCGGCTGCCGGCTTCGACCGAGGTGAGCTGTGATGACCCCGGTCTTCTCCCACGGCGACCTGCGCCTGTACCTGCTGAACCTGCTCGATGAAGGGCCGCGCCACGGCTACGACATCATGCAGGCGCTGTCGGACCGCACCGGGGGCACGTACACCCCCAGCGCCGGCACCATCTATCCGCGCCTGGCGAAGCTCGAAGAGGAGGGGCTCGTGACCAAGTCGGTCGACGGCCGCAAGACCGTCTACGCGATCACCGAGGCCGGCCACGCCGAGGTGCAGGCGCGCGCGGGCGACCTCGTGGGCATCGAGGCGGGACTCGCCGACTCGGTGCGGCTCATCGCCGACGAGGTGCGCGGCAGCGTCCGCGAGGCGATGAAGAGCCTGCGCGCCGACCTGGCCGCCGCCTCTCACGACGAGCGCGAGTCGACGCCTCCAGAGCCCGCGCGAAGACGACCCGCGGGTGCGCAGCCGCGAGCAGATGCAGCGCCTGGATGCCGCTGGTCAACGAGTTCCGCGCGAACCTGCGCGGCGACGTCCGCGTCCATGTGGCGCGCGGCGGCGAACTCGCGGCCTCGATCGTGGATCAGGTCGCGAGCGAGCTCGACACGTCGCCCGAGAGGTGACGCGCGCCCTGCGCGGCTGAGCGCGCTCGTTCGACGACGCGGAGCCTCTGCCCGGTCGTTGAGCGAGCGAAGCGAGACGAAACGCCCCGGACCTTCTCGCAGGTCCGGGGCGTTCGTCTCGTCGCGGCGCTCACTCGCTCGACGACCGGCGAGAGAGTACAGGGTCGAGCGGCGCCTATGCGGGCCAGATCTCCTCGTCGTCGGGCACCGGCTCCCCGAGCGGCACGACCAGGATCGGGCGGTGCTGCCGGTGCGCGAGGCGCACGCCGACCGCACCCGGTGAAGAACTCGCGGACGGACTCGCCGAACCCCCGCTTGCGCGTGCCGACGACGATCAGCCGGGCGTCGACCTGATCGGCGAAGTGCTTGATGGCCATCGCGGGGTCGCCGACGAGCTGGCGCACCGTCCAGCTCGGTCCGGAATCGCCGAGAACGGATGCCGCGGCATCCTGCACCTTCGCCAGTTCACCCTCGCCGGCCGCGATGTTGATGTCGATCGGCGCCGAGTGGACGTACCCGTCGGGGTCCTCGTAGGTGACGAAGCGGGTCACGTCGACGTGGACCACGACCAGCGGCGCCTGGACAGCTTCGCGTAGCGGGCCGCCTCCTTGAGGACCCGCGGCGACTGGTCGGGGATCGACTCCCGCGATCACCGCGCCATGGAGGCTCTCGTCAGTCGTCGCGTCGCCCTGGGGCTCGGATGCCTCATCGGTCATATGTCCGCACTCCTCCTATGCCCCTGGGGCCGCAGCGGCCGGGCTACCGGGGCTCCGTGTTATCCTGAATGCTACTCTTACCGGTTCGAAGCCGGATTCGTGAATGCCCGGGTTTGCGAGGCCCAGAGCCCGCAGAATAGCCCGCGACCTTAAATGAGGGGGTCTCGCATGGGGCGTGGCCGTCAGAAGGCGAAGCACACCAAGATCGCCCGTGAGCTGAAGTACGACACGTACAACGTGAACTACTCGGCACTCGAGCGCGAGCTCGGTCACCACGACGACGAGTTCGTCGACAAGTGGGCCGACCAGTACAACGACGAAGACGAGGACGAGACCTCGCCCGTCTCGTCGTCGCAGGCTTAAACTCCTCCGTCACCTCCACCCTCATCCCGTGTTCGCGCGCGGAGCGGGTGAGTGGCGCGCGCCCGCATCGCGGCACGCCCGAGTCATGCGCGCGCGCGGCGCGGCCGCGGTCCGCGCGCCGCTAGGCCGTGTCGCCCGCGCGCGCGGCGCGTCGTGCTCGCCACCACGCCCAGAACCGGTCGAGCATGCGCTTGAGCGCCGCGGCCGCTCGTCGCGCCCAGTGGAACTCGGTGCCGAGCACGGCGAGCCCGAGGAACACGACGAGCCATCCCGGTCCCGGCAGCGGCACGAGCAGCAGCCCGCCCACCGCGAGGATGCCGCCGACCGTGCCGACCCCGAACCGGTAGGCGCGGTTGAGGCGCGGATGCCCGTCGATCCAGACGCGCGCGCGGCGCAGCATCCGCCGGATCGGGCGGTGGGGCGCCTCGGCGGCGGCGATCTCGGTACGCACGCGAGTCTCGAGGGGTTCAGTGGTCGCGGGGGTTCAGGCGTGCGCTCGTCGGTGGTCACGTCGGCGAACCTAACACGATATATCGCGAACTGCCTGAGAACTTCGGATGCCTCACCAGGCGCCGTGGCGGCGTCCCAGTCGTCCTCGACGGTGTGCGGCTGCGCGGCGACGACGCCGGCGGGGATCGCGGCGGCGACCACGACGGCGAGCACGATGAGCGGGCCGGTCCAGGAGTCGGTCGCGTCGTGGAGGAGTCCGATGCCGATGGGGAAGAGCGCGGCGATCGCGTAGCCGCCGCTCTGCACGAACCCGCTCAGCGCGACCGCGCCCTCGTGCGTGCGGGTGCGCAGGCCGAGAAGCACGAGGATCATCGGGAACAGCAGCGGCGCCAGGCCGAGGAGCGCGACCCAGAGCCACGGCGCGACAGTGGGCACGAAGAGCAGTCCCGCGATGCCCGCGAAGCCGGTGCCGACGGCGACGCCGAACAGCGCGCGCGTGGCGTGCCGCGGGTGACCAGCAGCGGCACGAGCAGCGACGCCGGAAGCCCCATGAACGCGAACAGCGCCAGCAGCACGCCGGCCACGACGGGGGCGACGCCCGCGATGTCGACGAGGATCGTCGGCAGCCATGCGAAGGCGGTGTAGGCGAGGCTGCTCGACACGGCGAACCGACGAGCAGCGCCCACGCGACCGGCAGCCGCCACATGCGGCCGAAGGCGCGCGGACTCGGCTGCTCGATGTCGTCATCGTCTGCGGCCGCCGCTTCGGCACGGCTCTTCTCGGCGGCGGCATGGCGCACCGCCAGGCCGATCCACGGGACGGCCGCGACCAGGGCGAAGACGGCCCAGAGCCCGAGCGAGACATGCCAGTCCGAGGCATCCGCCACCGGCACCGCCACGAGGGGCGGGAGGAACGTCGCGAGCGCCATCGTCGTGGAGAAGACGGTGGTCATGAGCCCGATGCGATCGGCGAAGTACCGCTTCACGAGCGGCGGCAGCAGGACGTTGCCCACCCCGACCGCGGCGAAGATCAGCGCCGTGCCCGCCAGCAGCAGTCCCGAGCCCGGCGCCAGGCTGCGGACGATCAACCCGATCGCGACGACGACGATCGCGACGACCGCCAGGCGCTCGAGCCCGAACCGCCGCTCGAGGGCCGGCGTCAGCAGGCCGAAGACGGCGTAGCAGACCGGCGGCGCGGTGCCGATCAGGCCGATGACGGCGGCCGGCACGTCGAAGTCGGCGGCGATGTGGTCGTACAGCGGCGACAGCGAGGCGACCGCCGAACGCAGCGAGAAGGCGAACAGCACGATGCCGACGAGGGCGAGCGCTCGACCGCGCCAGAGGGTCGGGACGAGGGGGAGCTCACCTGTCAACCCTAGGCGGCCCGGGAACACCGACGGTCGCGGACAGCGCGCGCCCGGCCTCTTCGATCGGCGTATCGCGCCAACGGAGACACGACCGGATGGTGCCCTCCGTGCTCTCGGAAGACCTGCACCGCCGGACCGAAGTCCACCCGTTCCTGACTACAATCAGAAAACGTCCGTCGCCGTCTGCACCCCGGAGGATCACGTCATGGCCATCGACACTCAGCCGGTCGGTCGACGCGAGCGCAACAAGCAGGACAAGCTCCAGCGCATCACCGCCGCGGCCCGAGAGCTCTTCACCGAGCACGGCGTCGACGACGTGACGACCCAGCAGATCGCCGACAAGGCCGACATCGGCACGGGAACCCTCTTCCTGTATGCCAAGAACAAGGGCGAGCTGCTCCTGCTCGTGCAGAACTCCAGCTACGTCGACGCCCTCGCCGAAGGGCAGAGCTGCCGCCGAAAGCGTCACTGATCCGCTCGAGGCGGTGATCGCGATCATCCGCCCGGTCGTCGAGTGCAACCGGGTGCAGATCGACAACGGGCGCACCTACCTGCGCGAGATCGTCTTCGGTGACCCCGAAGAGCCCCACCACCGTGAGGCTCTCGCCCTCACCGTGCAGACCGAAGAGGCGATCGCGAGCCGTCCTGCGGGCGCGACCGGCGCACCAGCCCGGACGATGCGGCCACGCTCGCGCACGTGGTCTCGGCCATCATGTTCGTCAGCATGGCCGCCACGGTGAACATCGCCCTCTCGGTCGACGAGATCGTGGACGACATCCGGCGCCAGGTGCGCGTCCTCCTCCCGCGCTGACGCCGCCCCACTGCCGAGCCGCCGCCGCGCCCAGGGCGTTTCGTCTCGCTCGTTCCTCGCTCGCTCAACGACCGGGACCGAACCGCCGCCCCGGTCGTTGAGCGAGCGAAGCGAGACGAAACGCGTCGAACGCCGCGGGCTGCCCGACCGTCGGGCGCCGCCGTCAGCTCTCCTGCGAGCCCTCGACCCAGGCGAGGTACTCGTCGGTGACGGTGCCGGTGATGTAGCGGCCGTCGAAGCAGCTCATGTCGAGGTCCTCGACGTCGGAGCCCTCGAGGATCGCCGCCTTCAGGTCTTCGACCTCCTGGTACACGACGAAGTCGGCGCCCAGCTCCTCCGCGATCTCGGGGATCGTGCGGCCGTGGGCGACCAGCTCCTGGCGCGACGGCATGTTGATGCCGTACACGTGCGGGTAGCGCACGGGCGGCGCGGCCGAGGCGAACGTGACGCTCTTGGCCCCGGCATCCCGTGCCATCTGGATGATCTCCTTCGACGTCGTGCCGCGCACGATCGAGTCGTCGATGAGGAGCACGTTCTTGCCCTTGAACTCGCTCGACATCGCGTTGAGCTTCTGACGCACGCTGCGTCTTGCGCGCCGCCTGGCCCGGCATGATGAACGTGCGGCCGACGTAGCGGTTCTTGTAGAACCCCTCGCGGTACTCGACGCCCAGCTTGCGGGCGACCTGCATGGCTGCGGGGCGCGAGGAGTCGGGGATGGGCATGACCACGTCGATCGCCTCGCGCGGCGTGTACTTCGCGATGGTGTCGGCGAGCCGGTCGCCCATGCGCAGCCGCGCCTCGTACACCGAGATGCCGTTCATGACGGAGTCGGGGCGAGCGAGGTAGACGTACTCGAACGAGCAGGGCACGAGCTTCGGGTCGGTCGCGCACTGCTGGGTGTGCAGGTTGCCCTCGAGGTCGATGAAGACCGCCTCGCCCGGGTCGACGTCGCGGACGATCTCGAACTCGCCGTTCTCGAGCACGAGCGACTCGCTCGTGACGACCCACTCGTAGTGCCCGTCCTCGTGCTTGCGCGTGCCGAGGATGAGCGGACGGATGCCGAACGGGTCGCGGAACGCCAGCAGACCGTAGCCGGCGATCAGCGCGATCGCCGCGTACGAGCCCTCGACGCGCTCGTGCACGCGGCTGACGGCCTGGAACACCTGCGTCGGGATCGAGCTCGAGGCCCGAGATCGACGCCTGCAGCTCGTTCGCCAGCACGTTGACCAGCAGCTCGGTGTCGGACTGACGTGTTGAGGTGGCGGCGGTCCTTGTGGAAGAGCTCGCGCGGTGAGCTCGCGCGTGTTCGTGAGGTTGCCGTTGTGCACGAGCACGATGCCGTACGGGGCGTTCACGTAGAAGGGCTGCGCCTCTTCCTCGTTGGACGCGGTGCCCTTCGTCGCGTAGCGCACGTGGCCGAGGCCGATCTCGCCGAGCAGCGCCCGCATGTCGCGGGTGCGGAACGACTCGCGCACCTGGCCGCGGGCCTTGTGCATGGTGGACGACGCCGCTGCGCTCGGCGGTCGCGATGCCGGTGGAGTCCTGGCCGCGGTGCTGCAGAAGCAGGAGGGAGTCGTAGATCTCCTGGTTGGCGGACCCACGGCCCACCACTCCGACGATTCCGCACATGGGTGTTGCCTGCTCCGTCTTGTCGTTTCTGCGCTGTGTCGTTCTGCGTCGTGTCGTCTGCCGGCTCAGCGAGCCGGTGGTCCCCGTAGGAACCCACGAGGCGCACGGCGCCGCCGTCGACGCCCTTGGCGCCCTGCTCGAAGTGGCCGTCCGGACGCGCGCCGTCGTGGACGACGCCCACCTGCCAGGTCGGCGATGCCGTCACGCGAGAGAGCGGATGCCGCGGCCTCCGCCTTGTCGGCCGCCACGACCGCGAGGAACCCGATGCCGAGGTTCCAGGTGCCCTCGGTCGAGGTCGAGGTCGAGGTCGCCGAGGTCGGCGAGCACGCGGAACACCGGGGACGGCGACCACGTCGAGCGGTCGAGCTCGACCCACGTGCCCTGGGGCAGCACGCGCGCGAGGTTGGCGGCGATGCCGCCGCCGGTGACGTGGCTGAGCGCGTGCACGCCGCGTCGCCGTGGTCGGCGATCAGGCGCAGCAGCGGACGCGTGTAGAGGCGCGTCGGCTCGAGCAGCGCCTCGCCCCACGTCGTGCCGAGGTCGGCGGAGTTGTCGCCGTACTGGATGCCGGCGCCGCGCGACGATGTGCCGCACGAGCGAGTAGCCGTTGGAGTGCAGGCCCAGCTCGACGCCAGCGCCAGCACGACGTCTCCGCTGCGGACCCGGTCGGCGCCGAGCAGCCGTCGGCCTCGACCACGCCGGTCGCGGCGCCGGCGACGTCGTAGTCGTTGATGCCCAGAAGGCCCGGGTGCTCGGCGGTCTCGCCGCCGACGAGCGCGGTGCCGGTCTCGGCGCAGCCGGCGGCGATGCCGCGGACGATGTCGGCGATGCGCTCGGGGAAGACCTTGCCGCACGCGATGTAGTCGGTCATGAACAGCGGCCTCGCGCCGACCACGACGATGTCGTCGACGACCATGCCGACGAGGTCCTGCCCGATCGTGTCGTGCTTGTCGATGGCCTGGGCGATCGCGACCTTCGTGCCGACGCCGTCGGTGCTGGTGGCGAGCAGCGGCTTGTCGTAGGCCTTGAACGCGCTCGCGTCGAAGAGGCCGGCGAATCCGCCGACACCGCCGAGCACCTCGGGGCCGTGCGTGCGACGCACCGCCGACTTCATCAGCTCGACGGCGAGGTCGCCGGCAGCCGTGTCGACGCCGGCAGCGGCGTAGGGGTTCACGGGTGGCGGGGCGGGAGGGGGCATCGCGTTCGGAGAGGCCACGGTCACAAGCCTACCGGCGGCGTGCCTGGACGGATGCCGAGGGCCTCGGGATCCGGCTGCGTCGGGAGCTCAGGCTGCCGACCCGCACAGCCGACCCGCGATCCGGGTCGCGGACCCGCGCCGAGCGGGTGCCGGATCTAGAATGGACCGCATGGGCGGCGCCGGTGCACCGGAGTGGCTGATCCGCGAAGACGCGGGTCAGCCGGTGCTTCTTGCCCTCTATCTGCGCCAGGTGCTCGGCATCCGCTCTCCCGATGAGCTGCCGCACCTGCGCGGGATCCCGCCGCGGGCGAACGACCGCGTCGGACGAGGCCCAGGCGACGCTCGAACGGCAGTGGCGCGAGTACTGGGCGATGACGGTCGAGCCGCAGGCCCACCCGTCGGCCGTGCCCCTCGATCTCGTCGACGGATTCGACACCGTGCTCGCCCTGCCGGCGAGGGCTGCGACGAGCTGCGCGCCGCCATCATCCCGCACGCGCGCGAAGCGCTGGCGTTCGCGCGGTCGGCGAACGAGCGGTACCGCAAGGAGGCCTCGCACAGCCCGGCACGGCGTATCGCGCCTACGCCGGCGCGATCGCCGAGCACGAGCGGCAGGTCGGGCGGCGGGCGCACTCGTTCGAGCTCAACGTGCAGGTGCTGCCGCTGAGTCAGCGCGGCGTGTGGTGGATCGGCTCGCTCACGGTCGCCGTCACCGACGGGCTGCGGGGGGATGTCGCGGCCTTCGACTCCGCCATCCACCCGATCATCGCCGAGCTGGCCTAGTCGCGACCCTCAGTGGGGTTCCGGCCGTCAGTGGGCCGAGCCGTGGCCGTTGGTGCCGGGCTCGGGGTCGACGTGGACCGACGCGTGGTCGACGGCGACCTCGTGGGTGTGACGGCGGGAACGACGGTCGAAGATGAGCGCGACGATGCCGCCGAGCGCCAGGCCGATCGGCGCGCAGACGAGCGCGAGGAAGCCGAACACCTGACCCTGCGAGTACTCGACGCCGGTGTTGGGGCTCGCGTCGGCGGTGCCGTTGAACGAGAAGGTGAGGATCATCGCGACGAGCACGCCGAGCGCGGCGCCGAGGATGAGGAACACCGAGATCTTGGGAGCCCGTCGCACGCGCACGGTCTCGATGTGGTCCTGGCCGTGCTCGGGCATGCGCCCATTGTCCCACCCGGCGCGCCGGACAGGGGCTGCTATCGGATGCCTGCTCCCGACGTCATCCGCAGCACGTGTTCGACGAGGCTGATCAGGGTCGCCTTGGTGGACTCGCGGTCACGGGCGTCGCACGCCACGATGGGGACCTCGGCGCGAAGCGAGAGCGCCTCGCGAATCTGGTCGGAAGTGTGGCGATGCTCCGCGCCGAAGACGTTGTGGGCGACGATGAACGGCACTCCCCGCGACTCGAAGTAGTCGATCGCGCCGAAGGAGTCGGCGAGCCGGCGGGTGTCGATCAGCACGACCGCGCCGATCGCTCCCTGGGTGAGGTCGTCCCACATGAACCAGAAGCGGTTCTGACCGGGCGTGCCGAACAGATAGAGGATCAGGTCGGAGTCCAGCGAGATGCGCCCGAAGTCCATGGCGACCGTGGTCGTCGTCTTGTCGGGTACGTGCGGCAGGTCGTCGACCTCGACGCTGGCCGAGGTCATCACCGCTTCGGTGGTGAGCGGGGCGATCTCGGAGACCGAGCCGACGAGAGTCGTCTTGCCTACGCCGAACCCGCCCGCGACGATGATCTTTGCGGAAAGGGTCGCCTGACTGGTGTCGGGGCTCACAGCTTCTGTCTCCTCACAGCTTTCTCAGCCCGCTGAGCACGCGCTCGAGGAGCGCCGCGCCAGGGGTGGACTCGGATTCTGCCTGCGTGTGCACCCTCACGACGCCGCGCTCGACGAGGTCGCCGATGAGCACACGCGCCACGCCGAGTGGGAGCCGGACCACCGCCGCCACCTCGGCCACCGAGCGGCTCTGGCGGCACAGCTCGGCGATCGACCGCTCCTCCGGCGAGAGCACGTGGCCCTCGGGCACCGGAACCTCGGTGCGGACCAGTGCCTCCATCGGGTAGGCGCGCGCCGGGCGCGGTGCGCCCGCGCGTCAGCGCGTACGGTCTGACCCGCTGCGGCGGGGTGGGGTCGGAGGGGCTCACGATCGGTCTCGGGCATCCGGGACGGGATCAGGCGCCCGGTTGGACGGCACGGATCTCCGGCGTGAGCGCGGTCGCGACACGTGCGATCAGCAGCTGCATCTGGTAGCCCACCTGACCCAGATCGCACTGCGGACTCGCCAGCGCCGCCAGGCTCGAGCCCTCGCCGACGGACATCACCACGAGGTAGCCGCCGTCCATCTCCACCACCAGCTGGTGGACCTGACCGGCCGCGAAGCAGCGCGCGGCGCCCTGTGTGAGGCTGGTCAGGCCGGAGGTGATCGCCGCCAGCTGGTCGGCGCGGTCGGGCGGGAAGGCGGCGGAGCGCGCCATCGGCATGCCGTCGGCGGACACCAGGATCGCGTGCGCGATGTCCGCCGTGCGACGAGTCAGGCTGTCGACCAGCCAGTCGAGGTTCTCAAGAGCGGTCGTCACTTGTCTTGCTCACTTTCGGATCGGAACGGGTCGGGCGCCGCGTCGACCCGCGCACGGCTCACTCCGCGCTGGAAGCTGGACAGGGCACCGCTGCGGCGCGGGTCCACCGGGCGCGGGGCCTGCGGGATCGGACTGCTCGTCGCCGGTGCCGTGCCCGGCAGCAGATTCTGCCCCGGGACGCGCTTGGGAAGGCCGCCGGCAGTCACCAGCTCCGGTTCCGGACGCTGGGACACGTCGGCCGCAAGCTTCCAGCCGTCGTCGCCCGGCGAGGACCAGCCGAGCGGGCCGTCGATGCCTTCGAGCCCGTCGAGCGCGTCGACCTGCCCGTTCGCCTCGGGGCGGGTGCCCACCGGCATCCGCCGGATGAACCACTCGGACTGGAGGGCGGCGAAGATGGGCGTGTCCTCGTCGAGCGCGTGGTCGGCGCCCACCGTGTCCTCGGCGGCCAGCCGGTCCTCGGCGGCCAGCCGGTCCGCGGCGGCCAGCCGGTCCTCGGCGCCGAGCGGTTCGCCGGAGCCGAGCGGGTCGCCGGCGTACGCCAGCGCGGTCGGCTGCGGGGCGGACTCCGGAGCCTGCGCCCAGCCGGTCGTGGCGGAAGTCGCCGCGCTCACCGGCATGGCGGCGGGAGCAGGTGCGATCGGCTCCTGAGGGGCGGGCACCGTGACGACGGGCAGCGGCCGCGTCTGGCTCTCCGTGAGAGCGCTCGTCGGGATCTCGACGCGAGCGACGACGCCGCGCGGGCTCCTGTCCGCAGCTCGACCGACATGCCGTGGCGATCCGCCAGGCGGGCGGTCACGACCAGGCCCATCATGCGCGCGACGTCGGCGTCCAGCCCACTGGTGCTGCGCAGCTTGGTGTTGGCCGCGAGCAGCTCCTCCGACGTCATCCCGATGCCGTCGTCCTGGATCTCGACGATCAATGGCTCGCCGGGGTGGCGCGGCAAGGTGCGCACCACGACCGGCGTCTCGGGCGGCGAGAAGTTGGTGGCGTTCTCGATCAGCTCGGCGAGCAGGTGGACGAGGTCGCCGGCAACCGAGCCGCGCACCTCGGCGGCTTCCGCCGAGTCGACCTCGACACGCGCGAACTGCTCGATCTCGGATGTCGCGGCGCGCAGCACGTCGAGAGCCGGCACGTTGCCGCGGCCTGTCTGACCGGTGTCACCACCCGCGAGCACGAGCAGGCTCTCGTCGTTGCGTCGCATGCGGGTGGCGAGGTTGTCCAGACGGAACAGGTTCGCCAGCTGTGCCGGGTCCTGTTCGCCGGCCTCGAGATCGTCGATGAGGCGCAGCTGCCGCTCGACCAGGTTCTGACTCCGGCGCGAGAGGTTGACGAACATCCGGTTGACGTTCGCTCGCATCTGGGCCTGCTCGACCGGCCAGTCGAACCGCCTCGGCGTGGACCGCGTCGAACGCTTCGGCGACCTCGCCGATCTCGTCCCGCCGCGTGACGCCGATCGGCTTCACCGAGGTGTCGACGGGTCCTTCAGCGTCGGCGATCTGCGCGACGCGCTCCGGCAGCGTTCTGCCGGCGATCTGGAGCGCGGCCTGGCGCAGCCGGACCAGCGGCCGGAGAATCGACCGTGCTGCAAGCAACGTCAGCACGAGCGCCGCGACGAGCACCAGCAGGACGACGCCGGCGGTCAGGTACGCGGTCTGCTGGGCGGAGTCTCGGAGGTCGGTGACATCCGCGGCCAGGTCGTCAGCCGCCCGGACGATGACCTCCTCCATGCTCCCGACGAAGTCACCGTAGATCTTCATCCAGCTCGGCACGGTGAGGTCGAGCTGTTCGATCCCACCGTCCTGGATCACCTGATCCATGACGTGAAGCGGTGTCGGGGTGCTTGTGGTCCCGCGGTCGGTGAGCTCCTCGAACCGCTCCCCTGCCGCCCGTGAGGTGCCCTCGACGAACTCCTCACTCGCCCGGTCCGACACGCTCTGCGCGCCGGCCAGCTGCATCAGCCCTGCGGGCTGACCTGTCCGGTCATCAGCGCCTGGCCGACGACGACCCGCACGACGCCCAGCACCTCGGAGGCCGTCCGCACCTCGGCGAGCGCGTCGGCCTGCGCATAGATCGCCGGATCCCCGAGTTCGGGGAGCCGCGTGGCGAGCCTGAACAGCGTGTTGATCATCTCCGTGTACGACTCGATCGCGTCCGCGCGCGTGCCGGGTTCGACGATCCTCGCGGGCCACATCGATGTCGTCCAGTCCGCTGCTCGCCGCGTTCAGGTCCACCGCGAGCTCCGGGTCTTCGGAGGAATCGATCGCGGAGGCGCTGTCGCTCCAGGCCTCGATCGCCTCATCGGTCTCGGCGAGGATGGCTTCGCGGGCTTCCGCCGGTATGCCGGATCCTGCCGAGTCGCGCTCGACCGTCAGCTGGATCGCCAGTCGGAAGGCGTCGGGAAGGGCGCTCGCGAGGCTCTCGGCGCGCGACGCCTCCCTGCTCGCCGCGACCGCTGTCTCGACGCGCAGGCCACCCAGCGCGAGGGCCGCGACCATGGGGATGAGCAGAACGGCGATCAGGCGCGGTCGGATGCCTCGCCACCATCTCCGCGGGGCGGCGCGTTCGCTGGATTGCTGGGCATATGGGCCCTCCTGAGTTATGACCGAGGCCAGGCGATGCCTGTGGGCAGTGCCCCGGTCTCGCTCTCTCTGCGTCCGTGCAGCTGGTCGGATATCTCGACATCGCCGTGTCGAGCTACGGCGCAACGGTTGACACGGGATAATAACCCAGTTCGTCGAACGCCTTCACACGGGCCTCTCCTCTTGGGGAGAACGTCGGCGTTCTCGCGGCCCGACCGACGCCCGCGACGTCAGGGGCGCAGCGGGCAGCAGGTCGGAGATGTCGGCGCGCGTGCCCGAGGCGCTGATGCGGCCGGCGGCCGCGGCATCCGTCCACTGCTCGGCGCCCGTCGCGAGCGCGATCCAGGTCGCGGGGTCGGTCTCGACGACGTTCGGCGGGGTGCCGCGCGTGTGCCGCGGGCCTTCGACCACCTGCACCGCGCCGAACGGCGGCACCCGCACCTCGACCGAGTTGCCCGGCGCCTTCTCGGCGAGCAGCTGCAGCAGGTAGCGCACGGCCGTCGCGTTGTCGGTGCGGGGCGGCGGGACGGATGCCGCGGCCGCCGCCGCGACCGCGCTCAGGGCGGCGCGGCCGTCGTCGGTCGAGATCTTGCGGGCCACGCCTCCACGTACGCGTCGAACTCCGCACGCCGCCCGCGGACCTCCTCGCCGATCCGGTGCCGCCGATGCCCGAGCAGACTCCCGCCGAGACGGCCACGCCGAAACCCGGCGGGGCGCGTCGGTAGGCTGGAGCGCGTGAAGATCCTGGTCCTCGGCTCGGGCGCGCGGGAGCACGCCATCATCCTCGCGCTGCGGGCGGAGGAGGCCGAGCACGAGATCTTCGCGGCTCCCGGCAACGCCGGCATCGGGCAGGACGCGCAGCTCGTCGCCCTCGATGTGAACGACCCCGCCGCCGTCACGATCTTCGCCAACGAGAACCTCATCGATCTCGTGGTCATCGGCCCCGAGGCGCCGCTGGTCGCGGGGGTCGCCGACGCGGTGCGCGAGCGCGGCATCCCGGTGTTCGGTCCGGGCAAGGCCGCCGCGCAGCTCGAGGGCTCGAAGGCGTTCGCGAAGCGGATCATGGATGCCGCGGGCGTGCCCACCGGCCGCGCGGTGCGCGCCGCCAGCCGGGCCGAGGTCGAGGCCGCGTTCGACGAGCTCGGCGCTCCGCACGTCGTGAAGGCCGACGGCCTCGCCGCCGGCAAGGGCGTCATCGTCACGTCCGACCGCGAGGCGGCGCTCGCCCACGCCGACACGCTATCTCCCGACGGGGCCGGTGCTCGTGGAGGAGTTCCTCGCCGGCCCCGAGGTGTCGCTCTTCTTCCTCAGCGACGGCGACCACGTGCTGCCGCTCAGCCCCGCCCAGGACTACAAGCGCCTGCTCGACGGCGACGAGGGTCCCAACACCGGCGGCATGGGCGCCTACTCGCCGCTCCCCTGGCTCGACGGCCGCTTCGGCAGCGAGCGGGAGTTCGTCGATCTCGTCACGCGCGATGTCGCCGAGCCGGTCATCCGGCAGCTGGATGCCGAGGGCACGCCGTTCATCGGACTGCTCTACGCCGGACTCATCCTCACCGACGCGGGCATCAAGGTCATCGAGTTCAACGCGCGCTTCGGCGACCCCGAGACCCAGGTCGTGCTGCCCCGGCTCGTCGACCCGCTGTCGGAGCTGCTGCTGGCTGCGGCATCCGGTCATCTGGAGGATCTTCCGCGCCCGGCGTTCGCCACCGACGTCGCCGTGACGGTCGTGCTCGCGAGCGAGGGCTACCCGGCGGCGCCGGTGACCGGGCGGGCGATCACGGGCTTCGCGAGGCGGCGTCGGTGCCGGAGCGTGCACCTCGCCCACGCCGCGACCGCCGAGACGCGACGGCGGGCTCGTCGCCACCGGCGGCCGCGTGCTCAACGTCGTCGCGCGTCGGCACCACCTTCGTCGAGGCACGCGAGCGCGTCTACCGCGCGCTCGGCGAGATCCACCTCGAGGGCGGCCAGCACCGCACCGACATCGCCGCCCGGGTCGCCGAAGGGCTCTGACCCGGTCGGCTCCGCACAGACCCCGAAGCGACGGGCGCCCCTGGATCAAGGGCGCCCGTCGTTCACATCAGCGGTCGTAGGCCGGCGTGGTACCGCCGACGGCGGAGGCGGCATCCGTGTCGGTCGTCACGCGACCGCGGATGAAGATGATCGCGAGCAGCCCGACGAGGATGACGGGGATGTTGCCGAACCCGGCGATCGTGGCGAGCGGGCTGTCGACGTGGTGGGGACCCTGCAGGAAGATGCTCGGATCGGTGCTGGCGTGCAGCAGGATCGGCCAGATGAGGTTGCCGGTGACGCGCAGGGTGAGGTACATGCAGATGCCGAACGCGAAGGTGTAGAGCAGCTGCAGGAGTGTGGCGAAGAGCGACTGACCCGTGAGCAGGTTGCTCGCGTGCAGCGCGGCGAACAGCGCCGCCGACACGAGGGCGACCGCGATCTCGGGGTGCCCGGCCTTGCGCATCAGATTGACGACGTAGCCGCGCGTGAGGACCTCTTCCGCGAAGCCGATGCACAGGCCGGCCAGGAGCCACGCCGCCACGTAGCCGAAGTCGAGCGCGGCGTAATCGATGGTCGCGAAACGGAGGACGTTGAACAGCAGCACGACGGCGACCGCGATCCACATCCACCCGCGGCCGCGGATCGGCTGCGGGCCGAACAGCTCTCGCAGCCACCCCACCGACAGGCCGAAGAGGATGAGGATCACCCCGCCGATGAAGATCGGCAGGACGACGAAGAACAGCACGTACCCGGCGCTCTCGGTGTCGTCGATCGAGGGTGCGATCGGCGCGAGGGCGAGCGCTGCCCCCTGGTAGAGCACGAAGTACCCCACGACCAGGATGAGCGCGCGCCACCATCCGCCGCGCTCCCAGAAGCGCTTCCAGGCGCTGCCCTCGGTGTTGACGTGCTGATCGGTCCGGCTCACGCTTCTCTCCCCCGGGCCGCATTTCGAGGCGGTCCGGTTCGAGCCTAGAGGCTCGCCCACCGCGCGATCGGTCGGTCGCGTCCGCCTCGGCCGATCGGACGAGGCGAGTCGGGCCGGTCGGCCGATGCGCGCGGCATCCCGGCCGGGCGATCGTTGCGGTATGTCGATCGTCTCCCCTCGCCCGCCAGCAGTCCCGCCCGCCACTCGCGCCCCCGCCGACGCCGTCCGGAATGGCTTGTGCCGGCCGGGCTCATCGCGCTGAGCCTGGTGCCGGTCATCGCCGGCGCGTTCCGCGTGACGACGCTGACGATCGGCGTCGAGGTGACGCCGGAGAACGCGCGGTTCTTCGCGTCGCCGATCCCGGTGATCCTGCACGCCGTCGGCTCGAGCGTCTACCTCGTGCTCGGCGCCCTGCAGTTCGCGCCCTCCCTCCGCAGGCGCCGCTGGCATCGGATCGCCGGCCGCATCCTCGTGCCGGCGGGCCTGATAGCGGCGCTGTCCGGAATGTGGATGGCGGTCTTCTACGCCATTCCCGCCGAGATGAACGGCCCCGCCCTCATCGTCATGCGCCTCGTCCTCGGCACCGCGATGGCCGCCGCGATCGTCGTCGCGTTCCTCGCGATCCGGCGTGGCGACGTGCGCGCGCACAGCGCGTGGATGACCCGGGCCTACGCGATCGGCCTCGGCGCGGGCACACAGCTGCTCACGCTCCTGCCCTGGACGCTCGCGTTCGGAATCCCGAGCCAGACGATGCACTCGGTGCTCATGGGCGCAGCATGGGCGATCAACCTCTTCGTCGCCGAGGTCGTCATCCGGCGTCGCGCGCGGCGGAGTGCCGGCACCGTGCGCGCCGCCGGCCGATCGGCGGTGCCCGCTGCCCACCTATCATGAGGGCATGACGAGCCCGGTCCGCGCGCTCTGGGACGCGCCGCCGGCCTCGCCGGCGCCGCCGCGGCGCGTCTGGCGGGACTGGGCGCTCGTCGGCGTGCTGGCTCCGCTGGCGGTGGTCGAGGCATCCGTTCGTCCCGACGTCCCGTGGCGCTGGCTCTGGGCGGTCGTGCTCGTGGCCCTCGTGCCGACACTGCTCTGGCGACGCGCGCGGCCCCTCACGATGCTGGCGATCGCGTTCGTCACGGGCACCGCGGTGGGGCTCGCGACCGGCGCCCCGTCGGAGCTGTACACGACGGCCTACTTCCTCGTGCTGCTCTACGCCGTGTTCCGCTGGGGCTCGGGCCGGGCGATGGTGCTCGGCGGCATGCTGGTGGCAGCCGGACTCGCGCTGTCGTTCGTGACCGACGCGCCGACCGCCGGGGATCTCATCGGCGGCGTCACCGTCGCCATCACGACGAGCGTGCTCGGCCTGGCGTTCCGGTGGCGCGCCCGTGCGCGGGCTCGGGAACTCGACCACGTCCGCCTGCGGGAGCGCGAGCAGCTCGCCCGCGACCTGCACGACACCGTCGCCCACCACGTCTCGGCGATCGCGATCCAGGCGCAGGCCGGCACGGCGGTCGCTGCGACCGACCCGGATGCCGCCGCCGAGGCGCTGCGGGCCATCGAAGGCGAGGCGACCCGCACGCTGCACGAGATGCGCGCCATGGTGGGCGTCTTGCGACGCGCCGGCGAGGCGGAGCTGGCGCCGACGCCGGGGCTCGGCGACGTGCGCCGGCTCGCGCAGCCGGCGGGCACCGGCCCCGAGGTCGCCGTGCGCCTGGAGGGCGACGTCGAGGCGGTGCCGGCGCCGATCGCCGCCGTGGTGTTCCGGCTGGCGCAGGAGGCGGTGACGAACGCGCGCCGGCATGCGCGCAACGCCACCCGCGTCGACGTGGACGTGCGCGTCGATGACGGCGGCGTGCTGCTCGAGGCCCACGACGACGGCGCCGAGGCGACCGCCGTCGCGCCGGGATTCGGCATCGCGGGGATGCGAGAACGCGCGGCACTCCTGGGCGGCACGGTCGAGGCCGGCCCCGCCCCGGACGGAGGATGGACCGTCACCGCGTCACTGCCGAGGAAGCGGTGGACGACGTGACGGTGCGCGTGCTGGTCGCCGACGACCAGGACCTCGTCCGCGCGGGGCTCCGCATGATCCTGGACTCCCAGCCCGACATCGAGGTCGTCGGCGAGGCCGCGGACGGCGCGCAGGCGGTCGCGCTCGCACGGAGCCTCCGGCCCGACGTGTGCCTGCTGGATATCCGGATGCCGGTGATGGACGGCCTCGAAGCGACCCGGACGATCGCCGGACCCGCCGTCGCTGATCCGATCCCCGTCGTCGTCATCACGACCTTCGACCTCGACGAGTACGTCTACGCCGCCCTCCGGGCAGGCGCGCGCGGCTTCCTGCTCAAGGACGCCGGGCCCGTGCTCCTCGGCGAAGCCGTTCGCGCGGCGGCGCGCGGCGATGCGCTCATCGATCCGAACGTGACCGTGCGGCTCATCGAGGCGTTCGCGGGTGCCACGCCCGAGCCGCCGCATCCGCCGTCGAGCCCCCTCACCGACCGCGAGGAGGACGTGCTCGCCGGCGTCGCTCGCGGCCTCGGCAACAGCGAGATCGGCGACGAGCTGCACATCTCGCTCAGCACCGTGAAGACGCACCTCGCGAGCATCACCGGCAAGCTGGGCGCCCGCAACCGCGTCGAACTCGCGATCTGGGCGCACGAGCGCGGCCGGCGGCGGGGCTGAGCACGGAGCGCAGCCTGCGTCGTCTCGTCGAGGCGTGAGCCGCCGCCGCGGTCGCCACGCGGGCGCTGATCGGGCCCACCGCATGGGGGTCTGCAGACTCGTCGTCCGCGACCTGCCCCACACAGGTCGCGGACGACGCCCCAGATCACGCGTCCGGCCCCGGGGCCGGTCAGACCGCCTGCCGCTGTTGCAGCAGGGGGCACTCGAACGGGTCGCGCTCCCCGAGCCCGACCCGGTTGATGTAGCGCGTGACGATCCGGTACGACTCCCAGAGCCCCGTCTCGGTGTACCGCACGTCGTGCGCGACGCAGTAGTCCCTGATCGTGCCGGACGCCTTCCTCAGGTGCGGACGCGGCATCGACGGGAACAGGTGGTGCTCGATCTGGTAGTTGAGCCCGCCCATCGCGACGTCGAGGAACCGGCTGCCGCGGATGTTGCGGCTCATCAGCACCTGCCGGCGCAGGAAGTCGATCTTCAGCTCGGCCGGCACGAGCGGCATCCCCTTGTGGTTCGGGGCGAAGGCCATGCCCATGTAGACGCCGAAGAGGCCCAGCTGCACCGCCAGGAAGACGGCGGCGATGCCCGGCGACAGCACGAGGAACACCAGGGCGAGATAGCCGCCGATGCGCAGGGCGAGGAAGACGATCTCGACGCTGCGTCGGCGCAGCGGCTCACGCGCGACGACGCGGCGCACGCTGGACGCGTGGAGCGACAGGCCCTCGAGCAGGAGGATCGGGAAGAAGAACATCCCCTGGTGGGCCATGACCCACGCCAGCGCGGGGCCGTACTGCTTCGCGCGCTGCTCCACCTGATCGGGGGTGAACGACACGACCGGCAGCTCGATGTCGGGATCGGAGCCGATCTTGTTCGGGTTCGCATGGTGGCGCGTGTGCTTGTGCTGCCACCAGCCGTAGCTCATCCCGACCAGCAGGTTGCCCAGCACCATCGACGTCCAGTCGTTCCACCGGCCCGAGACGAAGATCTGCCGGTGCGCGGCGTCGTGCCCGAGCATCGCGATCTGCGTGAACAGGATCGCGAAACCCGCGGCGGTGAAGAGCTGCCACCAGGTGTCGCCGATCAGGAAGAAGGCGACCAGTGGCTGCGGCGAGCACCACCACCGCGCCGATGAGCTTGGTCCAGTAGTACCCGTAGCGGCGGCGCATGAGACCGCTGGTGCCGATGATCTTCGCGAGGTCGGTGAAGTCGTTGCCCGCTCGGGGCGCTCGGGCCACCGTGGCGCGGACGCCGCCGGTGAGCTGGTCGGTCATGTGCTCGTCCCCGATCCTCCGGCCGCACGCGTGTGCGGTCCGTGGATGTCGGGGTCCGGGACGTCCGTATCGGCCAGGCTACGCCGATGTCAGGCGCAGCGGCAGTGCCGGGGCGAAGTCAGGTCTGGCGGCGGATGAAGCGCATCAGCCAGGCGATCACCGCGATGATGATGATCACGAGGCCGATCCACAGCAGGAACTGCGCCGCTTCGATGAACACGCCCAGCAGCAGCAGGACGATTCCGACGATGAGCAGGATCACTGCGAGTCCGGTCATGCTCTGATCATGGCCTCGTGACCGGGCGCTCAACAATGGGTTGACAAAGCCCCCGCGGCCGCGCAAGCCCTACATTCCGAAGCATCCGCTCCCCGCGCCCCCCGACTCACCCGCCGCGGAAACGCCGACGAGGGCGTCAGTCGGCTGCCGCCGCGGGCTGCGCGGCCTGCCAGTCCTCCGTCGACGTCGCCTTCGGGCGGCGCAGGAACAGCACGACCACCACCCCGGCCAGCATCACGACGGCGGGGAGCAGGATGGCCTGCGCCATCGCCTGCGAGAAGCCGTCGACGACGAAGGGCGGGAGGGTGCCTTCGCCGAATCCACCGGCGGCGTCCGCCGCGCCGGGCAGATTCGCCTCGAGACGTGCCTGCATGAACGCCGCGATCGAGGCGGATCCGATGACCGAGCCGATCGTGCGCGTCGTGTTGTAGATGCCCGCACCGGCGCCGGCCTGTCTGGGGGACAGGTTGCGGGTCGCGGTCGTGGCGAGCGGACCCCACATCCCCGCGTTGCCGATGCCCATGAGCGCCGACGGGAGCAGGAACATCCAGATGGGGGTGTCGGTGTTCATGAGCGACGAGTACCAGAACAGCGACCCCGCGACGAGCAGCAGGCCTGGCACCAGCAGGAAGCGCGGGTCGGTGCGGTCGAGCAGGCGTCCGGCGAGCGGTGCCAGCACGCCCGACAGCACCGCCATCGGAATGAGCAGCAGCGCCGACTCCGTCGGCGTGAGGCCACGCGCGAGCTGGATGAAGAACATCAGCGGGAGCGACATGCTCGTCACCGTGAACCCGACCATCGAGATGGCGAGGTTCGAGACCGAGAAGTTGCGCTCGCGGAAGAGCGGCAGTGGCACGAGCGGCTCGCTCTTGGTCCGCGCCTGCGTCCAGACGAAGATCGCCATCACGACGACACCGCCCGCGATCATCGCCCACACCCAGGGCGCCCAGTCGTACTTCTCGCCCTCCTGCAGGCCGAACACGATGAGGAACAGGCCGACGGCGCTGAGGAACACGCCGACGATGTCGAAGCGGTGCGGATGCGTCTCGAGCTTGGGCACGAGGATCCAGGCGAGCACGAAGGCGATGATGCCGACGGGGATGTTGATGAAGAAGATCCACTCCCAGCCGAGCCCATCGACGAGCAGCCCGCCGGCGAGCGGCCCGACGAGGGTCGCGACCCCCGCGGTCGCGCCCCACAGGCCCATCGCGGCGCCGCGTCGGTCGGGCGGGAAGGTGCGGGTGATGACAGCCATCGTCTGCGGCGTCATGAGTGCGGCACCGAGGCCTTGCACCGCACGAGCGACGATCAGCATCTCGAGCGTTCCCGAGAGCCCGCACCACAGCGACGCGAGCGTGAACACCGACAACCCGATCAGGTAGATGTTCTTCGGGCCGAACCGGTCGCCGAGGCGGCCGGTGATGAGGAGCGGCACCGCGTACGCCAGCAGGTAGGCCGAGGTGACCCACACGACGTTGTCGAGGTTGTTCGTCTCGGGGTCGAGGGCCGCCTTGATGGCCGGGTTCGCGACCGACACGATCGTGGTGTCGACGAGGATCATGAAGAACCCGATGACGAGCGCCCAGAGAGCCGGCCACGGGCTGCGCGGCTTGTGTCCGGCGGCGTAGGCGCCGGTGGGCGGGTGGGCCGCCGAGGCGGTTCCGGATGCCGCGCCCGCCGTGCGGGTCGCGCCTCGTGTCCGGTTGGGCTGTCGAGGCGTCGGTCACTGGCGTGCTGCCTTTCGTCTGGGCGAGATAGCGTTCTGACGGGGTCGCGTCGGGGCCCCAGGCGAAGTCGGGATCGGCGATCCGCGGGAGGGTCGCGTCCATCCAGGCCAGCTCGGCCTGGAGCAGCGCCTCTTCGCGCGCGATCTCGAGGAGGTACTGCTCCGGCACGCCCTTGCCGAGCGCGTGCCGGTGGCCCTCGACCAGCGACGCATGCGCGTCCGCGAGTGCCGTGCGGCGGGCGTCGAGCAGTGCGAGCACCTCCTGCACGGTCGAGGCCGTGCGCCTCGGCGAGCGCGACGCGGAACTCGACCGGATGGTCGACCCGGGGCAGCTCTCGGCGCACCCATTCGAGGACGGCGGCGGCTCCGGCATCCGTCTGCGTATAGGTGGTGCGCTCGGGGCGATTGCCGTTGCGGTCGACGCCGACCTCGGCGATCAGGCCCGCCCGCTCGAGGCGCGCGACGGTGTGGTACACCGTGCCGTTGGTGATGGTGACCAGGCGGTCGTCGCGCCGGAGGTGCATCAGCCGGATCATCTCGTACGGGTGCATGTCGCCCTCGCTCAGGAGCGCGAGCACGGCCACCCCGAGCGGGGTCAGCCGGGCGACGGATGGGCCCACGCGGCCGGCTGCGTCAGGAGCCGCGTCATCCGACTCGCGAGCGGGCGTGGCGTCGATCACGATCGATCCCTCCATGTCGATTAGTCCACATGGACTATACCTTCCCTCGCGGAACGGCACACCTCTCGCGCGATGTCGGGTGGGACTCGTAGCCTGTGCCCATGACGGGTGAGCGCGACGACGATGCGGTCTTCTGCGCAGGCCGCGGAGCGCGCGCACGCGATCTTCGATCCGATCGCCGCGGAGTACCTCGAGCGGCCCGGAGTCGACATCGGCCCGATGTTCGGCAGCGAGGGCCTGCGCGTGCGCGGCAAGGTGTTCGCGTTCGTCGGCTACAAGGGCGCCCTCGTCGTGAAGGTGCCGGCGTCGCGGGCCGACGAGATCGAGGCTGCCGGCGACGGGGCGCGCATGCAGATGCGCGGCCGCACGATGCGGGAGTGGGTCATGATCGGCGTCGACCGCGCCGACCGCTGGGCGCCCCTGACGGCCGACGCGTTCGCCTACCTCGACGAGATCACGCCGAAGGGCTGAGGGGTTCCGCCGCCGGCCGGGATAATGGGACGGGTGACGGCTACCCCCACTCCCGCGACCGAGCTCCCCGGCTGGCGCCACGCCTACTCCGGCAAGGTGCGCGACCTCTACGTCCCGGCGGAGACGCCGGAGGGCGCCCACCCCGAGCGCATGCTCGTCGTCGCGAGCGACCGCGTCAGCGCGTTCGACCACGTGCTCTCCCCGGGATCGCGGGCAAGGGCGAGCTGCTCACGACCCTCAGCCTGTGGTGGTTCGACCAGCTCGCGGGGGCGGACGGCGGCCGCGGCATCCCGAACCATCTCGCCGCGTCGCACACGCTCACGCGCGGTGCCGACGGCGAGGCGAACACCGCCGACGATCTGCAGCAGCCTGATTCCGGATGCCGTCATCGGCCGCGCGATGGTCGTGAAGAGTCTCGACATGCAGCCGATCGAATGCGTCGTGCGGGGCTATCTGACGGGGTCGGGCTGGGCCGAGTATCGCGAGAGCGGCACGGTGTGCGGCATCTCGCTGCCCGACGGACTGTCGAACGGCGACCGGCTGCCCGAGCCGATCTACACGCCCGCCTACAAGGCGCCGATGGGCGAGCACGACGAGAACATCTCGTACGAGCGCACCGTCGAGCTCGTCGGCGCCGAGCGCGCGGCGGAGCTGCGCGACCTGTCGCTCGAGATCTACGCCCGCGCCGCGGCGACGGCCGAGGCGCACGGGGTGATCCTCGCCGACACCAAGTTCGAGTTCGGGCTCGACGAGAACGGCGTGATGACACTCGCCGACGAGGTGCTCACGAGCGATTCGTCACGGTACTGGGATGCCGCGGCCTGGGCGTCGGGCACGACCCCCGAGGAGCGCATGGCGAGCTTCGACAAGCAGATCGTGCGCGACTGGCTCGCCGCGAACTGGCCCGCCCCGCGCGAGGGCGAGCCGCCGGCGCTTCCGGCCGACATCGTCGCGCGCACCACCGCGCGCTACCGCGAGCTGCTCGAGCGCCTCACCGCCGCCTGAGCCCGCATCGCCGCGGTCGGGCGCGATCGCACTGCCGCGGCACGGGCCGGGGTCGGTTCGCTCAGCCCAGCAGCATCCGCTCGATGTTCTCGATCGGGCCGTACCACCCCTGCTCGAGCACCCACGCCTGCACCACGCGATCCCAGCCGAGTGCCACGGCCACCCCCACCACCACCAGCAGGCCGCCGATCACGCGACGGAACACGCCATGGGGATCGGCGAGCCAGCCCAGCCGGCGAACGAGCGCCGTCCCGGCCAGCGCGATCCCCAGCAGCGCGAGCGCGAGGCCGATGGCGTAGGCCGAGACATAGAGCACGCCGGCGGCGAAGCTCGCCGGGAGCACCGCGGCGACGATCAGGGCGTAGGTGGGGCTGCAGCTGCTGAAGGCCGGGCCGAGGGCCGCGCCCAAGGCGATGTCGCCGCTCAGCCCGCCCCGGCGGTAGCCCCGATCGAGCAGTCGCCCGCCGCCCGCCTGCCAGCCGGCGGCGACGGTCAGCCGCTCCCAGAGGGTGGGGAACACCATCGTGAGCCCGAAGGCGGCGACGATGACGCCCGACGCCGCCTGCCACACCCAGGCCGGAACCCCCAGGAGCGCGGTGGTCGCCTTGAGCAGCAGGGTGAAGACCACGACGGATACCGCGAGGGATGCCGTGATCACGAGCGGGCGGTACCACTCGCGCTCGGCGGCCTGCGCTGTCGAAGCCGTCCGCACGGCGGTGCCCCCGACGATCACCGGAAGCAGCGGGAGCACGCACGGGGCGAGAACCGTCAGCACTCCGGCCGCGAACGAGACGACCGTCAGCGCGAGCATCAGCCGCCGAGCCCGAGCCCCGACAGAGCCGCTGCGAGGGTCGGCTCGTCATACGCGACGAATGTGGCGGTGCCGTTGCCGTCGCCATCCAGCGCGACCACCGTCGTCTGGATCCTGACGCCGTACTGCTGGCGCAGATCCTGCCGCGAGTCGTAGTCCACTTTGAGCACCGTGACGCCCGCAGGCACCCCCGCAGCGAGGATGTCGGACTCGAGGGCGCGACACTGCGGGCACCAGGGCGCATGGAAGAACAAGACCCTCGTGCCGCTCGCTGCGGCCAGTGCGTCCTCGCTGTAGTCGACGTAGGCGCCCGGCGCCGGCTCGTCCGTCTCGCCCGCCTGCGGCTCGACGGTCGGCTCGGGGCTCGGCCGGTCGGGTGACGGAGAAGCGCTGGGCGGTGCCATCACGGAGGAGGTCGGGGAGGGGCCGCCGGCGCCGGCGAGTCCCGCATCGCCGCCTGCCGCGAAGGCGATCGCCGCAGCGACGCCCGCCACCACGACGGCACCGACGACGGTTCCGACCACCGTTGCCCTCTTCATGTCACCATCCTGATCCGTGCCACGTCGCGGGAGGCGTCACAATCATTACGGTTCTCATACGAACCGCCGCAGGCGGACTCGACCGTGGCGTCGGCTCGGCCGGCGCAGCGGCGCCGATGGCAGCGGTCAGGCGTTCTTCATCGCCTTGAGCCGGGCGAGCAGCACCGGCGCGGTGGTGTCCAGCATGCGACCGCCGAGCAGGATGCCGCCGATGAGGACGGCGGTGCCGACGACGATCCCGACCGCGCACGCGATCCAGCTGCAGCGTCGCGTTCTGCGTGAAGTACCCGATCAGGCCGACGATCACGACGGGCGCCGACAGCACGAGCGCCACGAGCCAGATGCCGAAGAACGCCATGCCCTGCAGGAACGTCGTGCCGGGCACCCGCTTGAACGGGTTGTCGCCGGAGGCGGCCACGGGCACCACCAGCTGCGCCGAGGTGACCGCGCACACGCCGTAGCAGGTGAGCAGGATGCCGACCGACATGCCCAGGATGCCGGGGAACTGCTCCCACTCGCCCGACAGGGCGAACGGGACGATCACGGCGAGCAGCACGAGCGGCAGCGCCACCGCGGCCGCGGCAAGGCTGCGGCCGATCCGGTCTGCGCGCCCGGAGGCGCCGGTGATGAGCTCGGTGCCGAACGCCGTGCCGTCGTAGGAGATGTCGGCGTACACGACGATGCCGATCACCATCGCGATGATCGGGCCCGAGAACGTCAGCGCCACCAGCGGCTCGCCGTCGCGGGCGTAGAACCACAGCAGGACGGGCACCAGCGGCGCGCCGATCAGCTGGCGGAGGTACCGCGGGTCGCGCGTCCAGTAGGTGACCGCCCGCGCGAAGATCGCGCCCGCGGCACCGGTGGGCACACGGCCGAACCATCCGATGGAGCCGGCGCGCACCGGTGCAGCGGAGGTGTGCGACGGGCGCACCAGAGAACGGCCGAGCGACGCGCGCCACAGCAGCCAGAGCACCGCGAGCGTCACGAGGGCGATGAGGAGCTTCGCGCCCGCCTCGGGCAGATCCCCCGCCGCGGCGGCCGCGGGAACCGCCCACGCCGCGCCGAGAGGCGTCCAGCCCAGCACCGGGATCGCTTCCGCGAGGGTGTCGGCGTTCACCGCGAACCCTGTCGCGACGCCGGCGATGATCGGCCCGGCGAGGATCAGGGGGACGAAGATGAGGATGCCCGACACCTCGCGGAAGCGCCGACCGCTGCCCAGGCCCGAGGCGAGCGACGCGACGGCGCGCGAGGCCACGACGGCGGTCAGCACGGCGACGGGGGTGCTCACCGCCCACGCGACGATCGCCGCGGGCCAGTGCGCCCATGTCGCGATCGTCGCGATCGCCGCGGCGGACGTGATGATCCCGGGGATGCCGCAGACCGCCGGCGAGCGTCAGCGCCACCATCATGCGCGGCAGCGACATCGGGAACACCACGAGCCGGGTGGGGTCCAGCGTCGTGTCGACGCCGAACGCGACGAGGGGAACGAGCGCCCAGCCCAGCGTCGCCACCGACCCGACGCCGATGATGACGCTGCTCGCCAGGCCCAGGTCGCCGAAGCCGAGCAGCACCAAGCCCACCGCGATGGCGGCCAGCAGGCCGAGCCCGTAGATCGCCCCGAAGATGAAGCCGACCAGCTGCCAGGGGCTCCGCGCGAGCTGGTTGCCGAGCACCCGGAAGCGCAGCCTCAGGAGCGTCGCAACCATTCCGGCCCCTCCGTGTGGCGGCGGCCCCCGACGAGCTCGACGAAGCGGTCCTGCAAGCGACTGCCCCGCGCGCACGTCGTCGACGGTCCCGGCGACGAGCAGGCGACCGCCTGCGACGATCGCGACGTGGTCGCACATGCGCTGGACGAGATCCATCGAGTGGCTCGAGACGATCACCGTGCCGCCGCCGGCGACGTAGCTCGTCAGGATGTCCTGGATGTTCGCGGCCGACACCGGGTCGACCGACTCGAACGGCTCGTCGAGCACGAGCAGCCGCGGTGCGTGGACGAGCGCGCACGCCAGCGCGATCTTCTTGGTCATGCCGGCCGAGTAGTCGACGACCATCGTGCCCGCGGCATCCGTCATGTCCATCAGGGCGAGGAGATCCGCCGTGCGACGCGCGATCTCGTCGTGCGGGATGCCGAACAGCAGGCCGTTGTAGCTGACGAGCTGCTCGCCGGTGAGCCGGTCGAACAGCTTGACGCCGTCGGCGAGGTTGCCGAGCATCGCCTTCGCCGTGACCGGATCGCGCCAGACGTCGACGCCGTGCACGAGCGCCTGGCCGGCGTCCGGTGCGAGCAGACCTGTCGCCATCGACAGGGTCGTCGTCTTGCCGGCGCCGTTGGGACCGACCAGCCCGTAGAACGACCCGGCGGGCACGCGCAGACTCAGATCGGCGACCGCGACCTTCTGCCCGAACCGCTTGTGCAGGCCACGCAGTTCGAGCGCCGGCGGCGCGCCATGCGTCGGAGCATCACTCGCCACCGCCGGCGCCGTCGCGGCGGCAGGGGGCGTCGGGGGAATCGCTGGGTCGGTCACATCTCTCCGTCACATCGGTCGCGCGAGCATCGGCGCCGGGGGCGCCGCTCCAGCCTCTCGGATGCCGCGTGGCCGGGGCAACTCGCACCGGCGCCGGTGGTCGCTAGGGTGATGCTCGCACCATCCCCCGAGCGCAAGGAGCGCGCATGCCTCTGTGGACCCTTCACGGCAACGGCCGGACCGTCGAACCGGGCAAGGTCGTCAAGCCCGACGAGCGCCTGAACTGGCCCGCGACCGTCGCGATCGGCGCGCAGCACGTCATCGCGATGTTCGGTGCCACGTTCCTGGTGCCGGTGCTCACCGGCTTCCCCGTCTCGACGACCCTGCTCTTCTCGGGCATCGGAACGCTGCTGTTCCTGCTCGTCACGAAGAACCGCCTGCCCAGCTACCTCGGCTCGTCGTTCGCGTTCATCGCCCCGGTGACGGCGGCCACCGCCTCGCAGGGCATGGGCTCGGCGCTCGCCGGCATCGTCGCCGTGGGTGTGCTGCTGGCGGCCGTCGGCTTCATCGTGCAGTTCGCCGGCCTCGGCTGGATCGAGAAGCTCATGCCGCCGGTCGTCGCCGGCGCCATCGTCGCGCTGATCGGCTTCAACCTCGCCCCGGTCGCGTGGACGAACTTCCAGCAGGCGCCGATCACCGCGACCATCACGCTGGCCGCCGTCATCCTGTGCAGCGTGCTGTTCCGCGGATTCCTCGGCCGCATCTCGATCTTCCTCGGCGTGATCGTCGGCTACATCGTCGCGCTGCTGCGCGGCGAGGTGGACTTCACCGCGGTCGACGAACTCGTCGCGAACGGGCAGTGGGTCGGCCTTCCGACCTTCGCCTTCCCCGACTTCGGCGATCCGGGCACCTGGAGCGTCATCGCGATGTTCCTGCCGGTCGTGCTGGTGCTCATCGCCGAGAACGTCGGCCATGTGCGCGGCGTCGCGACCATGACCGAGGCATCCGTCAACCAGTACACCGGCCGCGCGCTCATCGCCGACGGCGCCGCGACCGTGCTCGCGGGCACGTTCGGCGGCTCGGGCACGACGACCTACGGCGAGAACATCGGCGTCATGGCCGCCACCCGCGTGTACTCGACGGCCGCGTACTGGGTCGCCGGTCTCTTCGCGATCCTGCTCTCGCTGTCGCCGGTGGTCGGCGCGGTGTTCAACTCCATCCCCGCCGGCGTGCTCGGCGGCGTGACGACCGCGCTGTACGGACTCATCGGCATCATCGGCATCAAGATCTGGGTCGACAACCGCGTCGACTTCTCGCGCCCGGTGAACCAGTACACCGGCGCGGTCGCGCTCGTCATCGCGATCGCCGGGTTCACGATGCAGTGGGGCGACTTCCAGCTCGGCGCGATCGTCATCGGCGCGGCGGCGGCCCTGCTGATCTACCACCTCGGCAACGCGATCGCCCGCTGGCGCAAGACCGGCGCCGACGACGGCGGCCCGATCCCGGCGGTGGGGCAGCTCGGCGGCGACCCGCAGTAGCGACTCCTCCCGCGTCGCCGGATCCGCGAAGGGTACGTTTCGCACGCCGGTGCGTGCGGAGCACACCCTTTCGCGCTTCCGAGGCGGGAACGACAGACGGATGCCGCGGCGTTGTGTATTCGTATGCATGAAGTAGCCGCGGCATCCGACCGTCTCGCCGCCGACACGTCGATGGGAGCCGTCACGCTCCTCGTGGGCGACCTGGACGGCATGACGGCGTTCTACCGCGACGTCATCACGCTGCAGGTGCTCTCGGCCGACGGCGACGAGGTCGTGCTCGGCCGCGGCGGCCGCGCGGTCGTGGTGCTGCGGCACGAGCCGGCGCTGCGGCACGCGACGCCGGGATCGGCGGGACTCTTCCACACCGCGATCCTCTTCGAGACGCAGGAGGCCCTGGCCGCGGCGCTGTACAGCGTCGCGCAGCACGCCCCGCAGACGTTCACCGGCTCGGCCGATCACCTGGTCAGCCAGGCCTTCTACCTCACCGACCCCGAGGGCAACGGCGTCGAGCTCTACTGGGACCGCGCCCGCACCGACTGGTCGTGGGTGCACGGCCAGGTCGAGATGGCGACGCTGTACCTCGACCCCAACGCCTTCCTGCGCGAGCACCTGACCGAGCGGGCGGCGAGCGGCGCGACCGGGCAGGACGCGGCATCCGTCGGTCACGTGCATCTGTCGGTCGGCGACGTCGCCACGGCGCGCGCGTTCTACGTCGGCGCGCTCGGGTTCGACGAGACCGCCGGGCTGGGCGACCAGGCGCTGTTCGTCAGCGCCGGCGGCTACCACCACCACATGGCGATGAACGTGTGGAACTCGCGCGGTGCCGGACCACGGATGCCCGGCGCTCGGCCTCGGCCGCGTCGACCTCGACCTGCCCGACGCGGACGCCCTCGGCGAGCTCGGCGAGCGTCTGCGGCACCACGGCTTCGAGGTGCGCGACGACGGCCGCACGCTCGCGTTCGACGACCCCTGGCGCAACCTCCTGCACGCCACCGCCCCGGCCGCGGCTGAGCCGCGCGTCGCCGGCCGGCCTACGACCGAGCCTGCGGCGACTCCGCGGCGAGACACGAGGGCGTCCGTCCCCGGCTTCAGGCGCGATAGCTGACTCGGAGGAGACGCGGAGCGGCGACCGCGAGGAGCGGCGCGGAAGCACCGGGCTCAGACCGAGTCGCGGACGACGAGCTCCGTCTCGAGGATCGTGACGTGACGCGGATGCCGCCCCGCGAGGAGGTCGATCAGCACCGAGGCCATGCGCTCCCCCTGCTGGAACGACGGCTGACGCACGGTCGTGAGCTGCGGGGTGACCGAGGTCGCCACCGGCGAGTCGTCGAAGCCCATGATCGCGATGTCGTCGGGAACGCGCAGGCCCGCGCGGGCGAGCACGGTGAGCACACCGCGGGCCATGAGGTCGCTCGCCACGAACACCGCGTCGGGCTTGGCGCCCGAGGCGAGGATCCGACGCATCGCGTCGGCGCCGCCGTCGGCGGTGAAGTTGCCGTCCTCGATGGCGATCTCGTCGAGCTCCCAGGCCGCGAGCGCGTCGCGGTAGCCCTGGAGCCGGTCGATGCCGGCGGGCATGTCACGGGGGCCGGTGATCGTCGCGATGCGCCGGCGTCCGCTCTCGATGAGGTACACCGTGGCGTCGTAGGCGCCGCGCACGTTGTCGACGTCGACGTAGTAGTCGCGCTCCCGCTCGCGCACCGGCCGGCCGCCGTAGACGACCGGCACGACGCTGGCGATGCGGTCGATGAACGTGTCGCTGGTGTGGTGCGAGACCACGACGGCGCCGTCCACGGCGCCGCTGCGCACGTAGCTCGTCGTCTTGTCGCCCGGGTCGTCGCTCGCGATGAAGAGGTTGAGGACGTAGTCCGAGCGGCTCAGGCGCGAGTTGATGCCCGACACGATGGCGGCGAAGAAGGGATCGCCGAAGAACCGCGTGGTGTCCTCGGGGACGATGAGCGCCACCGCGTGCGTCTTCTGGCTCGCCAGCGACCGCGCGGCCCGGTTGGGCACGTAGTTGAGGTCGGCGATCGCGCGCTTGACCGACTCCAGGCGCCTCCGGGCTGACGGCGGTCGAGCCGTTGACGACGCGCGACACGGTCGATCGCGAGACCCCCGCCGCGGCGGCGACCTCCTCGATCGTGACAGCCGATCTCATGGCCTCGGTGCTCATCTGTCCTCCTCCCGCATGCTACGGCCCCGACGTCGGGCCAGGTCGCTACGACGCCGTGGCCGCCGCGCGCGCGGACTCCAGGTCGAGGGCGCGTGCGCCGATGATGCGGCGGTATTCGAGCGCGCTGTCCTTGGGCGTCCGCTCCTGCGTGTCGTAGTCCACGCGGACGATGCCGAACCGCTTCTCGTACCCCCACGCCCACTCGAAGTTGTCGAGGAGCGACCAGTAGAAGTATCCGCGCACATCGACGCCGGCGTCGGCGGCGTCGAGGATCGCGCCGAGGTGGGCCCGCAGGAACTCCACGCGATCGGCGTCGTGGACGCGCTTCTCGCCCGCCTCGACGACGAGCTCGTCGTCGTACGCGGCGCCGTTCTCGGTGACGTACAGCACGGTGCCGGCCGGCTTCCGCGTACTCGTCCCACACGCGGTGCAGCAGCGTGGTGAGCCCGTCGGGCTGCACCTCCCACTGCATCGGCGTGCGGGGCAGGCCGCGCTCGTGCCAGAAGATGCCCTCGTGCGAGGGGTACGGCGAGTGACCGGGGCGATCGGTCGGCGCGTCCCCGCCGATCGGCGGGTTCACCGGCTCATGACCGCCGACGTACTCGCCGTGGTAGTAGTTCACCCCGAGCGTGTCGATGGGCGTAGCGATCGCCTCGAGGTCGCCCGGGCGCACCGCGGACTCCCAGTGCGGCGACGGCTGCGGCATCCACCTTCCGGATGTCCTCGACGATGTCGGCCGGGTACTGGCCGCGGAAGATCGGGTCGAGGAACCAGCGGTTGAACTGGCCGTCGATGCGACGCGCGGCGTCCACGTCGGCCGGGTCGTTCTCGTCGACCGGGCTCGGCGACGGTCAGGTTCAGCGTGATGCCGAGCTTCAGCGACGCGTCGCGCGCCCGCAGCTCGCGCACAGCCTGCCCGTGGCCGAGCAGCAGGTGGTGCGCGGCGAGCACGCCCTCTTCGACGCTGTAGTGACCCGGCGCGTGCATGCCCGCGGTGTAGCTCAGGAACGACGAGCACCACGGCTCGTTGAGCGTCGTCCACACGTTCACGCGGTCGCCCAGCGCGTCGTGCATCGTCAGGGCGTACTCGGTGAACAGGTCGGCGGTGTCGCGGTTCGCCCAGCCGCCCTTCTCCTGCAGCGCCTGGGGCAGGTCCCAGTGGTACAGCGTCAGCCACGGCAGGATGCCGGCATCCAGCAGCTCGTCGGTCAGTCGCTTGTAGAAGTCGACGCCCTGGAGGTTGACCGCACCGCCGTCGGGCCGCACGCGCGACCACGACGTCGAGAAGCGGTACGTCTGCAGACCCAGGTCCTTCATCAGCGCCACGTCGTCGCCGTAGCGGTGGTAGTGGTCGCACGCCACGTCACCGTTGTCGGCGTTGATGACGGCACCGGGAACGCGGGCGAAGGCGTCCCAGATGGAGTCGCGGCGGCCGTCCTCGTGGGCCGCGCCCTCGATCTGGTAGGCGGCGGTCGCCGCCCCGAACAGGAAGTCCTGGGGGAAGGCGCGCGGGATCGCGGTCGTCATGAGGGGGAGATCCTCTCTGGAAGATGGATGTCAGGATGTCGGAGGCCGTGGCGAGACGGAAGGCCTAGCCCTTGACGGCGCCGGCCATGATGCCGCTGACCAGCTGCTTGCCCGTGAAGGCGAACAGGATCAGCAGGGGGATGGTCGCCAGCAGCACGCCGGCCAGCACGATCGAGTAGTCGACGAAGTAGTTCGACTGCAGGAGCGACAGCGCCACGGGCAGCGTGGGGCTCTGCCGGTCGAGCACGATGAACGGCCAGAAGAACTGGTTCCATGCACCGACGAAGGTGAAGAGGAAGAGCATCGCGGCTGCGGGACGGGCGGCGGTGACGCCGACCGTCCAGAAGGTGCGGATCATGGATGCCCCGTCCACGCGCGCCGCCTCGATGAGCTCGTCGGGCACGGTCTGCGACAGGTACTGCGTCATCCAGAACACGCCGAAGGCGCTCGTGAGCGCGGGGACGATGATCGCGCCGATCTGCCCCGTCCATCCGAGGTCCGCGAACAGGATGTACAGCGGCACGACGCCGAGCTGCATGGGCACGGCCATCGTGGCGACCACGAAGGCCAGCAGCCACTTGCCGCCCGGGAAGCGGAGCTTCGCGAACGCCCAGCCGGCGAGCGTCGAGAAGATGACGACGGAGACCGAGATCACGGTCGAGCTGAAGATCGAGTTCCAGAGCGCCAGCCAGAAGTTCACCGCCGGGTCGTTGACGACCGACAGGGCGTTGGCGATGAAGTTGCCGCCGGGCAGCCACGACATGTTGGGGTTGTTGATGGTCGAGGCATCGCCCGAGCCGATCAGGAACGACCAGTAGTAGGGGAAGATCGCCGACGACGACGACCACGCCGAGACCGATGTACACCCAGTACCCGGCGCGGACGCCGCGGATCTTGGTGGTGCGGTTGCTGCTTGCGGGCGTTGGGCAGGTTCTCCTCGACGACGGCGAGGGGCGGGGTGCTGATGGCGCTCACTGCGTGGCTCCCTTCCTGGCGGCGGCGGCGTTGCACGACGCCGCGCCCGCCCTCGTCGCGCACGAGGCGACGGGTGATGGCGAGGTTGATCAGGCCGATGGCGAGGATGATGATGAACAGGATCCACGCCAGCGCCGCGGCTCGGCCGAAGTTGAACTCGCCCCAGCCGATGTTGTAGAGGTACAGCGTGATCGTGAGCCACTGGCCGGCTGCGCCGCCGCGACCGGTCTGGTCGAACATGCGCGGCTCGTCGAAGATCTGCAGTCCGCCGATCGTCGAGGTGATGATGACGAAGATCAGGGTCGGCTTCAGCGACGGGAGCGTGATGCTCCAGAACTGGCGGAACGCGTTCGCACCGTCGACGGTGGCGGCTTCGTAGTACTCGCGCGGCACGGCCTGCATGGCGGCGAGCAGGATGAGGGCGTTGTAGCCGGTCCAGCGGAAGTTCACCATCGTCGCGATGGCGATGTGGCTCCAGAACGCGTCCTTGTGCCAGTCGATCGGCTCGCAGGCCGATGCTGGTCAGGATGTTGTTCACGAGACCGTGGTTGTCGCCGAACATGTTGCTGAAGATCAGCGCGACGGCCACCGGAGCCATGACGTACGGGAGCAGGACGCTCATCCGCCAGAACGTCTTGGCCCGGATGTTGCGGTCGAGCATCGCCGCGATGAAGATCGCGAGCGCGAGCTGCGGCACCGACGACAGCAGGAAGATGCTGAACGTGTTGCGCAGGGCCACCCAGAAGTCGGCCTGCGACAGGATCCAGATGTACTGGTCGAAGCCGACGAAGGTGCCGGAGTTGCGGACGAGGTCCCACTCCTGGAACGAGATGACCGCCGTGTAGACGATCGGGAACAGACCCACGATCGCGAACAGGATGAAGAACGGCGAGATGTAGAGGTAGGGCGAGAACTTCAGGTCCCAGCGGCTCACGCGGTGGGAGAAGGACAGGACGCGCGGGGCGCGTTCGGGAGTGGGCCGATCGGCCGGCCCCGATGACGCGGGGCGGGTTGCGGTCGAGGTCACCGGGGGGCTCCGATCCGGATGGAGAGTGGGCGCTGGGGGTGGAGTGCGTGCGGGCCGCGAGGACCCGCACGCACTCCGGTGCTTCTGTCAGACCGTGTCCGCCGAAGCGGACAGGATCGTCAGTGTCGACCGATCAGAACGCTTCGACTTCGGCGACGAAGTTGTCCCACGACGTCTGGGCATCCTCGGTGCCGTCGAAGACGCGGGTGATGGCGTCCTGCAGCGCGGTGTTGTACTTGAAGTAGTCCGCGCTCTTGTACGGCGTGACCGTGATCGCCTCGGAGCGGTCGGCGAAGATCGCACCGGTCGGGGCATCGGCGAAGTACTCGTTCGTCGAGTCCGTGATGGACGAAGCCTCCTGCGCGTCGACGGCGCTCGGGAACGCGCCGACGTTGACGAAGGTCTTCTCCTGCTGCTCGGGAGCGGTCAGCCAGTCGGCGAGCTTGAGCGCCTCATCGACGTTCTTGCCGTTGGCCGGGACGGTCAGGTACGAGCCGCCCCAGTTGCCGCCGCCGTTGGGGAACGCGTTCGCGATCTCCCAGCCGGTGACCTCGGGCGCGTTGCCCGAGATGATGCCGAGCATCCACGGCGGGCACAGCATCGCCGCGAACTCGCCGTTGGCCATCGAGGCGTTCCAGTCGTCGGACCACTGGCCCGAGTACGCCGAGTTCGGGATGCCGCGCTCGACGACGAGGTCGTACGCAGCCTTGGTCTCGGGGCTGGTCGTCGCGACGACGGTGCCGTCTTCCTCGTCGTAGGGGAACTCGACCTGGTTGATGATGCCCTGGAACGTCGAGTTCGCGGCGTCGATCATCGGCTTGCCGGTCGCGGTCTTGTACTGGTCGGCCAGGTCGAAGAACGTGTCCCAGTCTCCGTCGATCGCACCGGCGACCTCGTCGGGCGTGGAGGGCAGACCGGCAGCGGCGAAGAGGTCGGCGCGGTAGCAGACGGCCTGCGGGCCGATGTCGGTGCCGAAGCCGACGAGACGCCCATCGGCGTCGGTCGCGGCCTCTTCCTTCCACTCCACCCAGCGGCCCTTGGCGCTGTCGGGCACCTCGGCGAGCAGGTCGGAGTACTGCATGGCCTCGGCGAACCAGTCCACCTCGACGGCCTCGACGTCGGCGAGGCCCTCCTTGCCGAGCTTCGCGAAGAAGTTCGTGCGGGCGTCGTCGGTGATGGCGGCCTTGTTGTGGACGATCTTCACGTTCGGGTTCTCGTCCATGTACTCCTGGAGGAGTTCATCGTCGTAGCCGAAGTCGTTGAAGGTCGCCAGGGTCAGCGTGATCTCGCCGTCTTCGCCGCCGGCATCGTCGTTGCCGTTGCCGCCGGCGCAGCCGGCGAGGACGATGGCGGAAGCCGAGAATGCGGCGATTGCCACGGCGCTTCTGCGGAAGGCGCGTGCGTTCACTGTCACTCCTTTGTGTTGTCAGGGTCGTGTGTGTTGCAGGATCGGCGCGGATCGGATCCGTGCCGGGTGGTGCGACCGTGGGAGCGTTCCCAACGGTCGAGACGTCACGCTACGGGAGCGCTCCCACGAAGTCAAGGGAGCGCTCCCACGGTTTGATCACGGTTGCGTCACGGACCGCTCACGCCGGGGAGAGAAGCGACGGATGCCGGGGCCCGTAGACTGGACGCGACCCCTGCCCGCGACATCCGGAGCTCTCACATGCCCACCATCGTCGTCGACGTCATGCCCAAGGCCGAGCTTCTGGACCCGCAGGGGAAGGCCGTCTCGGGCGCATTCGCCCGACTGGGGGTCTCGGACTTCAGCGCGGTGCGCATCGGCAAGCGCTTCGAGCTCACCGTCGACGGCGAGGTCACCGAAGAGGTGCTCGCCGAGGCTCAGCGGATCGCGGACGAGATCCTGTCGAACGCGGTGATCGAGGACGTCGTCGGCATCGAGGTCGTGGAATGACCGCCCGCATCGGCGTCATCACCTTCCCCGGCTCGCTCGACGACCGCGACGCGCAGCGCGCGATCGAGATCGCCGGCGGTGAGCCCGTCGCCCTCTGGCACGGCTCGCACGACCTGGACGGCGTCGACGGCCTCGTCCTTCCCGGCGGCTTCAGCTACGGCGACTACCTGCGCGCCGGAGCGATCGCCGCGCTCGCCCCGATCATGTCGGAGGTGAAGGATGCCGCGGCCCAGGGCATGCCGATCCTCGGCATCTGCAACGGCTTCCAGATGCTCGTCGAGGCGCACCTGCTCCCCGGCGGCCTGATCCGCAACGCGCACCAGCAGTTCATCCGCCGCGACCAGCGCCTGCGCGTGGAGAACAACGACACCGCGTGGACCAGCGATTTCGCCTCCGGCCAGGAGATCGTGATCCCGCTGAAGAACGCCGACGGCGGCTACATCGCCTCCGAGGACGAACTCGACCGCCTCGAGGGCGAGGGCCTCGTCACCTTCCGCTACGTGGGCGTGAACCCGAACGGTTCGCTGCGCGACATCGCCGGCATCACCAACGAACGCGGCAACGTGGTCGGCCTCATGCCGCACCCCGAGCACGCGGTCGAGCCCGGCTTCGGCCCCGACACCGCGGACGCCATGCGGTCGGGCGTCGACGGCCTGTCGTTCTTCACCTCGGCCATCGCCGCCGTGGTGGCCGCGCCTGAGCCGGCACCGTCCCTGAGCTCCGCCTCGACCGGCGAGGCATGCGTCACACGGTGCCGGCGGGCGGCCAGACGCCGATGATGAGCGCCATGATGACGATCGTCACCAGCTCGTGGGCGATGTTCAGCACCGTCAGCGACGACGGCCGGCCCTCGAACGCGTCGTGCGTGATGAACCGCGCGGCGGTGAAGCCCGCCCACAGGATGACCCCGGTGGCCAGCGCCGACCACAGGTAGCTGCCGCCGTAGAAGTGCCACGCGATCGATGACGCGCCGGCGAGCACCCACGCCGTGATGAAGCTCACGATCAGCGTGACGACGATCGGCACCACGGCGCTCGCGCCCGGCCGGTCCATGTCGACGTTCGCGAGCTTCGCCCATCGCGTGCCGAACACCTTCGGCGTGTACCAGATCGAGCCGACGACCATGCTCGACGCCGTCGCGATCAGCACCGCCCAGTAGTTGATCTCGGGAACCATCGTCCGCCTCCTCCTGCGAAGCGCCGCTCGGGCGAGGGTGTCCGCTGGCCGAGAGCGTAGCGCCGGCCGGCGACGCCCGCAGCCGCACCGCGCCGGTAGCGTGGACGGGGTGAGCAGTGGCATCCGCAATCTCGTCGTCAGCGTCCCCACCGAAGAACTCGCCGCCGATCTCGGGGAGCTCCCCGCGGGCGTCGAGCTGGTGGTGTGGCCGATGGATGCCGCGGCCCCCCGCGCGCGGTTCGACATGGTGGTGCCGCCGTACATGTCGATGGCGCGCGTGCTCGAGCGCCTCGAGGGCGTCGAGGTCGGGCTCGTGCAGAGCCAGTCCATCGGCTACGACGGCGTCGCCGACATCCTGCCGGCGGGCCTCACCTTCGCCAACGCCGCCTCGGTGCACGAGACCTCGACCGCCGAGCTCGCCGTGGGTCTCGCGATCGCGGCGCAGCGGCACATCGACGCGTTCGCGGTCGACACCGCCGGCGGGCGGTGGGCGCCGGTCTTCGCGCAGAGCCTCGCCGACCGCCGGGTTCTGCTGCTCGGCTACGGGGGCGTCGGCAAGGCGGTGGCCGCGCGGCTCGCGCCCTTCGAGGTGGAGCTGACTCCGGTCGCCGTCGCGGGCACGCGACGAGGACGGCGTCGCCGTGCATGGCATCGACGAGCTGCCGGAGCTGCTCCCCCACGCCGAGATCGTGGTCGCTGACGCTTCCCGGCGGCGACGCGACGAAGAACCTCGTCGACGACGCGTTCCTGTCGGCCCTGCCCGATGGCGCGCTGGTCGTCAACGTCGGCCGCGGGTCGCTGGTCGACACCGAGGCACTGGTCGATCACGTCGGCCGCGGCCGCATCCGCGCGGCGCTCGACGTCACCGATCCGGAGCCGCTGCCCGAAGGGCACGCGCTCTGGAGCCTTCCCGGCGTGCTCATCACGCCGCACGTCGGCGGAGCCTCGAGTGCGATGCGCCCGCGCGTCGCGAAGCTCGTGCGCACGCAGATCGAGCGCCTCGTCGCCGGCGAGCCCCCGCTGAACGTCGTCCTCGGCGGCTGACACCGGACCCCGGGCCGTCGAGCGGGCGAGGAGAACGCGGGCATCCCGGTCATTGCGCGACGGAACGTAGGGCGTCCACCGGTCGTTGAGCGAGCGAGGAACGAGCGAGACGAAACGCGCCGCACCCGGCGCAGCAGCTGTCGGCTCGAGGCGTTTCGTCTCGGTCGCCGGCGCTCCCTCGCTCAACGACCGGTGGGCGGCCGGCGCGCCACGCGGCTCAGCGGTCGGTCGATGTCGGCGCCCGACCAGAGATCGCCGCACTCGACCTCGACCACGCCGTGGGTGGCGAGATACGGTCGTGCGCCGCGGTCTCCCTCCAGCGCCTCGGAGAGCGCGGCGAAGTGCGAGCGGGCGATCGCGACGGGATGCCCCGGCACGCCGCCGTAGACGGCCTGAACGAGGGGCGCTCCGCCGACGAAGCGTCGCGATCACTCGACGGACGACTGATGCCGGCGCGTCGGGGGTGTCGACGGGCATCACGACGGCGCGTCGAACGGCAGCACTGACCGGATCCCGACCGATCGGCTGCGAGCCGCGCCGCACGAGCCGCGCGCGCAGCGATCGCTGCGAGTCCCTCGGCCCAGTCGCGGCCTGCGACGACCGCGGCGTCGTCCGGCACGAGTGCGGCGACCTCGTCGCCGCGTGCGCCGACCACGACCGCGACCTCGTCGCATCCGCCTTCGCGCAGCATGCGGACCGCCGCGAGCGCCACCCAGGGATGCCCCGTCCGTGCGTGCGAGCCTCGGTCCGCCGAGCGACGCCCCTTCGGCGGCGAGCACCAGTACCGCAGATGCATCGGTTCCCGCGCCGGCCGCCGAGCACGATGCCGCGGCATGCGCGACGAACCGGCCTCCTCGGGATGGATGCGGCGCGCGGCGGTGGCACGACGGGCCGTGTCACGAGCGTAGTGCGCACGAAACACGTCGGGCTTAGCGTGTGCCCATGCTCGAACTGGCGCGTGAACTGCTGCCGCTGCTGCGACAGCGGCGTCGCCGTCGCGGCGGTGACGGTCACCCGCGTCGCGCGCAGCGCGCCGCGCGGCGCCAGGCGCCACCATGGCGGTGACGGCGGACGGGCGGGTGATCGGATCGATCTCGGGCGGGTGCGTCGAGGGCGACGCGATCCTGCTCGCGCACGGCGCCCGCGTCGACGGAGCGCCGCGGACCGCGCGGCTCGGATTCTCGGACGACGCCGCCCACGCCGCAGGGCTCGCCTGCGGCGGGAGCGTGGATGTCGCGGCCTACCGGTGCGCCCCGAGCCCGGCCGTCATCGCGGCGCTCGAGGCCGCGGCCGCGGGCCGCGGGTCACGGTGGGGCTCGTGCTCGGCGGGTCTGCGGCCGGTCACGTGCTCGACGAGGGCGAACTGCGCGCCGTCGTCGCCGAGCGCCGGTCTCCGCGGGGCGATCAGGCGTCGCGCAGACCGGCGCGGAGCCATCCGCCGCGGGCTCTGCCCTCGACTCCGATCGCCACCGCGAGACCGTCGTGCTCGCCGGCGCGCTCGACGGCGCACGACGTCCTCGTGCTGTCGCACGCACCGGCGCCTCGTCTCATCGATCGTCGGCGCCGGCGAGCACGCGGCGGCGCTGTGCCGCGTCGCCGCGGCCGCGGGCTTCGCGGTGACGGTGTGCGATGTGTGGGAGACGCTGGTGACGCGCGAGCGCTTCCCGGCGGCCGTCGAGCTGATCGTCGGACTCCCGCACGAGTACCTCGCCGGGCTCGATGCCTCCGTCGTGGACGGCCGGACGGCCGTCTGCGTGCTGACGCATGACGAGCGACTGGATGTTCCCGCCCTGGTCGCGGCCCTCGCCCTCCCGGTCGGGTTCGTCGGCGCGATGGGCGCCCGCGGCACCGTGGCGCACCGCACCGCACAGCTCGCCGCGGCCGGCGTCACGGCGGCCGACATCGCGCGGGTGCGGTCGCCCCTCGGCCTCGACCTCGGCGGCGCCAGCCCCGACGAGACCGCGATCTCGGTGCTCGCCGAGATCGTCGCGGCACGGCACGGCGGATCGGGCGTCCCGCTGAGCGCGCGCTCCGGGCCTCTCCATCGCCGACCCTCCGGCGGCACCCTGCCGGGCGCCCTCAGTGCGAGGCGTCCTCACGTGCCGGCGTCCTCCAGCGCCGATGAGCCTCCGGCGCCCCGACCTCCCCGGCCTCTGCGCCGCAGTCCCCTGCCGCCCGCGAGACCCCGGGCTGCGGCATCCCTCTTCAGGCAGGAGCCCCATGACCCGCACGATCATCGAGAACGCCCACGTCGTCACCGTCGATGCCGTCGGCACCGAGCACGCCGGCGGGCACGTCGTCATCGAGGACGGACTCATCGTCGCGGTCGGCCCCGGCCGTGCGGACGAGCGCTGGCGCGAGGGCGCCGACATCGTCGACGCGCGCGGGTGCCTGGTGACGCCGGGGCTCATCAACACCCACCACCACCTGTACCAGTGGCTGACGCGCGGCTACGCGCAGGACTCGATCCTGTTCGACTGGCTCACGGCGCTGTACCCGCTGTGGGCGCGCATCGACGCGGGGCTCACGGGCGCGGGCGCCGCGGGCGGGATGGCGGTGCTCGCGCGGTCGGGCTGCACCACGGTCGGCGATCACCACTACGTCTTCCCCCGCGGGTCGGGCGACATCGTGGGCGCGCTCGTCGAGTCGGCGTCGACCATCGGCGTGCGCCTGCACGCGACACGCGGGTCGATGGACCTCGGGCAGTCGCAGGGCGGGCTGCCGCCCGACTTCGCGGTCGAGACGACGGATGCCGCCCTGCAGGCGTCGCAGGAGGCGGTCGAGCGCTACCACGACCCCTCGTTCGACGCGATGGTGCGCATCGCGATCGCGCCCTGCTCGCCGTTCTCGGTGACGGCCGACCTGCTGCGGGAGGCGGCGGTGCTGGCCCGGTCGCTCGGCGTTCGGCTGCACACGCACGCCTCCGAGACGGTCGAGGAGGACGCGTACTGCGCCGAGCACTTCGGCCGGACCCCGACGCAGTACCTCGAAGACCTCGGGTGGCTCGGCGACGACGTGTGGATGGCGCACGGCGTGCACCTCGACGCCCCCGCGATCGAGCGCTACGCCGCCACCGGCACCGGGGTCGCGCACTGCCCCTCGTCGAACGCGCGGCTCGCCGCCGGCATCGCGCCGGTGCGGGCGCTGCTCGACGCCGGCGTCCCGGTCGGGCTCGGTGTCGACGGCTCGGCCTCGAACGAGTCGGGGCAGCTCGGCATCGAGATCCGCGAATCGGTGCTGATGAACCGTCTGCGCACCGGCTCGGAGTCGATGAGCGTCCGCGACGGGCTGCGCATCGCCACGATGGGCGGCGCCCGGGTGCTGGGCAGGCAGCACGAGATCGGCTCGCTGGAGCCCGGCAAGCTCGCCGACATCGCCGTGTGGCAGGTCGACCGCATCGAGCACGCCGGCATCCTCGATCCGGTGGCGGCGCTCGGCCTCGGGGCGCTGCCCCCGCTCAAGCGCCTGTACGTCGGCGGCAGGACGGTGGTCGAGGACGCGACGCTGGTCACCGCAGACGAAGCGCGCCTCGCGAAGGAGGTGGCCGCGGCATCCGTCGCTCTCGCGGAGCGTCTCTGACCGAACGGTCCCGCCCGCGTCCCTTCGGCGGGCGCGGAAGGGACGTACGGATGCCGCGCCGGGCCGTCCGTCGCGCCGCAGGCCCTTCCCAATCACGTCGGTCGGGGGTATGACCGAAGAAGGAGGAAGTGGAGGCGGCGATGGATTCATCCCGGCCGGCGGAAGGCGACGCGGCCACGGCGGCCGCATCCGCCGGGGACCGAGCAGTTCCGCGCGCGACCCCTCAGGTGGAGCGCCTTGAGACCTCGGAATGCTGGACGCTGCTCCAGGAGGCCCGACTGGGCCGGCTCGCGGTCATCCACGCCGACGGCGCGCCCGACGTCTTCCCGGTGAACTTCACCACCTACGAGGGTGCGCTCTTCGTGCGCACCGCCCGCGACGCGAAGCTCCTGCACATCGCACAGCATCCGCTGGTCGCGTTCGAGGTCGACGGCGAGACGGCGGACTCCCACTGGAGCGTCGTCGTCCGCGGCACCGCCGCGCGCGTCACGAGTGACGCCGAGCTCCGCCGCAGCGGCGTGCGCGAGCTCGAGTCATGGAGCCCCACGGCGAAGTTCTTCGCGATCAAGATCACCGCGCACACCGTGACGGGCCGGCGCTTCCCGAAGCACTCCGGGCGCGCCGATCGGCTGATCGCCTTCGAGGGGCGCGTGCAGGCGGATGCCCTTCCGGAGCCACCCCACCCGTCCCGCGGCGAGCCGCCGCAGCCGATCCCGCACCACGGTCCCCGCCCCACGCGCCGCGCACCCGGGTCGATGCCGGCCGCGAACCCGGCGACTGAGGCGTCCTCGCACGCCATCGGCGGCGCCGTCACCGGCGAATCGCCGCGCGCCCGCAATCGAGCGAAACACCGTCGAAACCGCGCGTTGCTTGACTGGCGACAGCGGCCACCTCCTCGACCCGTGGACGCCGGCAATCGCAGCGGAAGGACGCGCGTGGACATCACCTCGGTCACCTCGTACCGCCCGGCGCGCGCGCGGCAGGATCTGCGCCTCGCCGCGGGCGAGACGTTCCTCGCGGGGGGCACGTGGCTCATGAGCGAGCCGCAGCCCGGCACGACGGGGTTCGTCGACCTGACGACCATGGGCTGGCCCGCGCTCGAGGTCACCGGCGAGGGCCTGCGCATCGCAGCGACGTGCACGATCGCGCACCTCGTCGCCTGGGCTGAGGGCCGGGCCGAGCCGGGCGTGCCGGCGGCGTGGGCCGCGGCATCCGTCATTCCCGACGCGGCGAACGCGCTGCTCGCGTCGTTCAAGATCTGGAACACGGCCACCGTGGGCGGCAACGTGTGCCGCTCGTTCGCCGCGGGCGCGATGATCTCGCTGGCGGTGGCCCTCGACGGCACCGCCGAGGTGTGGACCGCCGGGGGCGGGAAGTACACGCTTCCCGTCGCCGACCTCATCACGGGCAACGGCGAGAACTCGCTGCGTCGCGGGGAGGTGCTGCGAGCCGTGGACCTGCCCGAGCACGCGATGCGGTCGCGCGTGCTGCTGCGCAAGATCGCCCTCGCCGAGCACGGGCGATCGGGCGCTGTGGTGACCGGGCGCGTCGACGTCGACGGCGAATGCGTGGTCACCGTGACCGCGGCGACAGAGCGCCCCGTCGTGTTCCGATTCCCGCAGGTGCCGGATGCGGCGCTCCTCGCCGAGGTCATCGAGGGCGCTCCGGGGTATTACAGCGACTCGCTCGGAGCCGCCGACTGGCGGCGAGCGGTGAGCGTCGTGCTGGCCGAGCGGATCCGCGGCGAGCTCGCCGCCGAGGAGGCGGCGGCATGAGGCTCGAGGTCAACGGGGAGCCGCTCGAGGCCGAGCCCCGCGCCGGGCAGTGCCTGCGGACGCTGCTGCGCGAGAGCGGCCACCACGAGGTCAAGAAGGGCTGCGACGCCGGGGACTGCGGCGCGTGCGGCGTGATCCTCGACGGCGTGCCGGTGCACTCGTGCATCATCCCGGCGGTGCGTGCCGACGGCGCCTCCGTCACGACGGCGGCCGGGCTCGCGCCGGGCGACGGCCTGCACCCGGTGCAGGAGGCGCTCGTCGAGCACTTCGGGTTCCAGTGCGGGTTCTGCACCCCGGGCATGGCCGTGACCGCCTCGACGCTGAGCGCCGACGACCTGCCCGACCTCGACCGGCGCATGAAGGGCAACCTGTGCCGGTGCACCGGATACCGGCCGATCCGCGACGCGATCCACGCGGCGGTGCTCGGCCCGGTGCGCGAGACCGGGCGCGCTTCGACAGGCTCAGCGACCGGCGACGGCTCGCCGACCGTGGCCCGACCCTGAGCCCGCACTCCGCTCCCGAGCCCGCAGCACCCGTCCCTGAGCCCGCACCTCCGGTCCCTGAGCCTGCCGAAGGGCACGTCGGGCAGTCGGTGCGGCCCGAGCCCGGCCGGCGCATCGTGCAGGGGCTCGAGCCCTTCACCTTCGACACCGACACCTCCGGCGCCCTCGTGCTCCGTGTCGTCGGCTCGCCGCACGCGCACGCCCGCATCGTCTCGATCGACGCGACGGCGGCGCGGGCAGTGCCCGGGGTGGTCGCCGTCTTCACGCACCAGAACGTCACGGCGCGGCGGTTCTCCACCGCGCGGCACGAGCACCGCGAGGACGATCCCGACGACACCCGCATCCTCGACGACGTCGTGCGCTTCGTCGGGCAGCGGGTGGCCGCCGTGGTCGCCGAGACGGCCGAGGCCGCCGACGAGGCGTGCCGTCTGATCGCCGTCGAGTACGACGTGCTCGAGGCGGTCTTCGACCCCGACGAGGCCCGGCGCCCCGGCGCACCGGTGCTGCACCCCGGCCTGACCGCCGAGGATCGCGTGGCCGAGGCATCCCGCAACGTCCTCGCGACGCTCCACGACGGCATCGGCGGCGATGTCGACGCCGCCCTTGCGGCGAGCGCCGTCACCGTCACGGGCACCTGGCAGACGAGCCGTGTGTCGCATGCGCAGCTCGAGACGCACGGCGCGGTCGGCCGCCTCGACGAGGAGGGGCGGCTCGTCATCCGCTCGAGCACGCAGGTGCCGTTCCTCGTGCGCGACGAGCTGGCGCGGCTGTTCGAGCTGCCCCGGGAGCGGATCCGCGTGCACGCGGCGCGGGTGGGCGGCGGCTTCGGCGGCAAGCAGGAGATGTTCGCCGAAGACCTCGTCGCCCTGGCCGTGCTGCGCACCGGACGTCCGGTGGCCTACGAGTTCACGCGCGCCGACGAGTTCCGCCGCACGTCGGTGCGGCATCCGTTCCGTGTCGGCGTGACGCTCGGCGCGACGGCGGAGGGCGTGCTCACGGCCATCAGGCTCGACGTGCTGAGCGACACCGGCGCCTACGGCAACCACGGCATCGGCGTGATGTTCCACGGCTGCGCCGAATCGATCAACGTCTACCGCTGTCCGGTGAAGCGCGTCGACGCCGAGGTCGTCTACACGAACAACGTGCCGTCGGGGGCGTTCCGCGGCTACGGGCTCGGCCAGGTGATCCTGGGCGTCGAGTCGGCGCTCGACATGCTCGCCGAGCGCCTCGGCATGGATCCGTTCGACCTGCGCCGCCTCAACGCGGTGCGGGCGGGCGACCCGCTGCTGACCGTGCACGACGAGCACGACGAAGACCTGGTGTGGGGCAGCTACGGCCTCGACCAGTGCCTCGACCTCGCGCAGGGCGCGCTGCGGCGCGGCAACGGCGTCGCGGCGCCCGACGGCTGGCTCGTCGGCGAGGGCATGGCGCTGTCGTTCATCGCCGCGATGGCCCCCGGCGGCCATCACTCGCACACGTCGGCGACGCTCCGCACCGACGGCACGATCGCCCTGGCGGTCGGCACCGCCGAGTTCGGCAACGGCACGAGCACCGTGATGCGCCAGATCGCGGCGACCGTGCTCGAGGCGACGCCGGAGCGGATCGTGCTGCGCGCCGCCGACACCGATCTCGTCCTCCACGACACCGGAGCGTTCGCCTCGGCCGGGGTCACCGGCGCCGGCAAGGCGCTGACCGCCGCGTGCCGGCAGCTGAAGGCGCGCATGCTCGAGTCCGCACGCCGGATCACCGGGACGGATGCCGTGCGCCTGGCGCCCGGCGGCGTGCAGGCGGGCGGTCGCCTCGTCTCGTACACCGAGCTCGTGCGCGCCGCCGCGGCCGCGCACCGGACCGCGGAGGGCATCGTCGGCACCGGGAGCGAGCACGGCGACGAGCGGAGCCTCTCGTTCAACGTCCACGCCGTCCGCGTGGCGGTCGACCCGGAGACCGGCACCGTCCGGGTGCTGCAGTCGGTGCAGTCCGCCGACGCCGGGTTCGTGATGAACCCGGCGCAGTGCCGCGGGCAGATCGAGGGCGGTGCCGCCCAGGGCACTCGGCAGCGCGCTCTACGAAGAGGTGCTGATCGACGACGCGGGCGCCGTCGCGAACCCCGCCTTCCGCCTGTACCGCGTGCCGCAGTTCGCCGACGTCCCGACCACCGAGGTGCTGCTCGCCGAGACCGCACGACTCGGTCGGCCCGTTCGGCGCGAAGTCGATGAGCGAGTCCCCCTACAACCCGGTCGCCGCCGGCCGTGGGCAACGCGATCGCGCGCGCCGTGGGCCGTCGGCCGTACCACCAGCCGTTCACCCGCGAGCGGGTGTGGCGCCTCGTGCAGGACGGCGCGACGGATGCGGCATCCGTCCCGGCCGAGGCATCCGTCCGCCGCGAGGCATCCGAGCGCCCTGCGGCGCCCCGCACGGTGCCGATTCGCCCGCCCTGGGCACCTCGTCACACCCCGGAAACACCGGGGCGCACGAGGCGAAACGTCGAGGTCATAGCGTCGCTCAGATCACACGCATCAGAAGGGGAGCCACACCCGATGGCACGACACAGCAACCTGAGGCGGCCCGGCCGCTTCGCGGCCGCCGCGGCCGCATTCGTCACCTCCGCCCTCGTCCTCGCAGGCTGCGCATCCGGGGGCTCCGCGCCCGGCGCGAGCGGCGGCGGCGAAGAGGAGGCGTCGTACGGCGAGATCAGCGTCCAGTACTCGTGGATCAAGAACGAGGAGTTCGCGGGAGAGTTCTACGCCTACGAGAACGGCTACTACGACGAGGCCGGCTTCGACGAGGTGATCGGCATCTCCGGACCCGACACCGGCGTCGCCAAGCTCCTCTCGGGCAGCGTCCAGGTCGCCCTCAGCGACGCGGCCTCGATCGGCGCCGCGATCGCCGAGGAGGAGGCGCCGCTGAAGATCATCGGCACCACCTTCCAGAAGAACCCCTTCACGATCCTCTCGCTGGCCGACGGTGGCAACATCACCACGCCCGAGGACCTCGTCGGCAAGACGATCGGCGTGCAGGACTCCAACGCCTCGGTGTTCGCCGCCCTGCTGAACGCCAACGACATCGACCCGGCCGACGTCACCGTCGTGCCGGTCGACTTCGACCCGACCCCGCTGATGAACGGCGAGGTCGACGGCTTCATGGCGTACCTGACGAACGAGGCCCTCACGGTCGAGCTCGCCGGCTACGAGGTGACGAACCTCTCGTACGCCGAGAACGGCGTGCCGTACGTCGCCGAGACGTTCAGCGTCACCGACCAGTTCCTCGCCGAGAACGAGGACCTGCTCAAGGCGTTCCTGATCGCCGAGATCAAGGGCTGGACCGACGTCTTCCTCGAGTCGACCGACGACACGGTCGTCGCTCATCGAGAGTACTACAACGAGGCGGCGTCCGAGTCGGAGGACGGACTGGAGGCCGTCTTCGGCGCCCTCGACCCGGTCAAGACCGCCAAGGGGCTCGAGGCCGAGAAGCTGCTGATCTCGACCGAGGAGACCGAGGCGAACGGCCTCTTCACGATCTCGGACGAGCTCAAGGAGCAGACCGTCGCCTCGCTCGCCGCCGCCGGCTGGGACGTCTCGGTCGACGACCTGTTCGACACGACGATCATCGACGAGATCTACGCGGAGAACCCCGAGCTCAAGGACTACCTGCCGTAGTCCCCGAGACCGGGCGGCAATCATCATGACCGACACGCACCTGAACAGCACCAGGGCGACGGATGCCGCGGCCGTGGCGCCGTCGGCGGGGGAAACCTCGCCGGCGGCGCCCGCCCCGGGCACCGGCATCCGCATCGACGGACTCAGCAAGACGTTCCAGACGGGTCGCGGGCAGAGCGTGACCGCTCTGCAGGACACCCACCTGCACACCGACCAGGGGTCGTTCCTCGCCCTGCTCGGCCCCTCCGGCTGCGGCAAGTCGACGATCCTCCGCATCCTCGCCGACCTCGAGACGCCCACCACCGGCGAGGTGTTGCGTCGACGGCAAGACGCCGCGCGCAGCTGCGCCGCGACAGCGAGCTGGGCATCGCCTTCCAGGACCACGCGCTGCTGCCGTGGCGCAGCGTCACCGCGAACATCCGGCTGGTCTTCGAGATCGCCGGCCGCCGGCGCCGACAAGGCCTACATCGACGAGCTCATCGCCCTCGTCGGCCTCACCGGCTTCGAGAAGGCCAAGCCGGCGCAGCTGTCGGGAGGCATGCGCCAGCGCGTGTCGATCGCGCGCGCGCTCGCCCTCAAGCCCTCGGTGCTGCTGCTCGACGAGCCGTTCGGCGCCCTCGACGACATGACGCGCCAGAACCTCAATCTCGAGCTGCTGCGCATCTGGACCGAGAAGCCGGCCACCACGCTGCTCGTGACGCACGGCATCTCGGAGGCGATCTTCCTGTCCGACCGGGTCGCGGTGATGTCGCCGCGTCCCGGGCGCATCAAGGAGATCATCGAGGTCGACCTGCCGCATCCGCGCACGCCCGACATGCAGCGCTCGCCCGAGTTCCACGCTCCTCGTCGACCGCGCGTCGGAGCTGCTCTTCGGCGCGGACGGCCGCGCCGCCGCGGAGTCCTGATGCGCGGGCGCGTCCCTTCCCGGCTGGCTCGCGGGGCTCATCGGCGCGGCCGCCCTGATCGCCGCCTGGTGGCTGTTCTCGGTCACCGTCTTCCAGCCGCCGCCGGGCACGACGTTCACCCCGGTGCCGTCGCCGTTCGTCGTGTTCCAGACGCATCTGGCAGGACGGGCTGGCCGCGTACTGGAGCGTCTTCCAGGTGACGATCACCGAGGCGCTCATCGGCTACGCCTGGGGCAACGGCATCGCGCTGCTGGTGGCGGCGACGGTGCTGCTGCTGCCGCGCATCGAGACCGTCGTCGTGCAGATCGCGGTCGTCAGCTACTGCCTGCCGGTCGTCGCGGTCGGCGGCATCGCGATCGTGATGCTGGGCGGCGCGAAGCGCGCCGGCGACCCCAGTGCGACGGCGATCTTCCTCGCCGCCCTCGCCGTGTTCTTCACCACGGTCGTCGGCGCGCTGCTCGGCTTCCGCGCGGCGGACCGCTCGAGCCTCGATGTCGTGCGGGTGTACGGCGGGTCGCGGTTCACGCAGCTGCGCAAGGTGCGGCTCATCGCCGCGACGCCCGGCGATCCTCAACGCGCTGCAGATCGCCGTGCCCTCCGCCTTCCTCGGCGCGATCCTCGGCGAGTACATGGGAGGCACCGACCGCGGTGTCGGCATCACCCTCATCCGCCTGCAGGGCGATCTCGACTCGGCGCGCGTCTGGGCGGTGTTCCTGCTCTCGGCGGTCGTCGCCCTGGTCGGGTACGCGCTCGTCGGCCTCGTCGCACGAGCGGTGACGCCCTGGGTCTCGGGGAAGGCGGTGGCGGCATGACCGCGACGATTCCGAGCGCCTCCGCGCCGACCGCCTCGGCGCCGACCGCGTCCGCGCCGCGCTCGGCCCGCGCCACCGCCGTCTCGCGCGCCGTCGGCCGGTCGCTCGTGAACGCGCTGCTCACCTTCGTCATCGTGCTCGCCCTGTGGTGGGCGGTCGTGAACCTCACCGGCATCTCGCCCTACGTCGCCAAGGGCCCCGCCGACGTGTGGGAGTTCTTCTTCACGTCGCGACGAGGCGGCCGCGAACCGCGCCGAGATGATGCCGCTGCTGGCCCAGACCCTCGCCGACGCCGCGATCGGCTTCGTGGTGGGCATGCTCGTCGCCATCGTCCTCGCCCTCGCGTTCTCGCTGTCACGCTCGGTCGAGATGGGCGTGATGCCGCTCGCGCTGCTGCTGCGCTCGGTGCCGCTCGTCGCCATCGCCCCGGTCATCATCCTGATCACCGGACGCGGGACTCCGGCATCCGTCGCCGTCATCGGCTCGATCGTCGTGCTGTTCCCCGCGCTCGCGTCGATCATGTTCGGCCTCAGCCGGGCGTCGCAAGGAGAGCCTCGACCTCGTGCACGTCTACGGCGGCGGTCGCGCGACGCAGCTGCGCAAGGTGAACGTTCCGGGAGCCGCTGCCGTCGCTGTTCGCCGCGGCACGGGTCTCGGTGCCGGGAGCGGTGACCGGAGCCCTGCTCGCGGAGTGGCTGTCGACCGGTCAGGGCATCGGCGGCATGATCCAGAAGTTCAGCGCCTCGGCCCGCTTCGACGAGCTGTGGGCGTCGGTGGCGCTCATCACGATCGTCACGCTGCTGCTCTACAACATCGTCCAGGTCGTCGAGAACGTCGTGCTGGCCCGCATGGGCATGCCCACGTCCGGACGCTGAGCTGCGGCGCGCCGCGGCACCTCGCGAACGCGATCCCTTCGCGAACGCGAACGCGAACGCGAACCAGGGGATTTCCGTCGAACCATGGGGCGACGTCCTCGGGTTCGACGAGAATCCCCGGTTTCGCGGAGGCGTGCGGAGCCGCGCCTCAGGTCAGCGGTCGGCGGCGAGCTGCAGCACGGCTTCGGCGAGCGCCTGGATGCCGCGCGCGACGTCGCCGGCCGACACGGCCTCGTCGGGGTGGTGGCTGATGCCGTCGGGGTTGCGGAGGAACAGCATGCCGACGTCGGTGATCGCCCCGATGGCCATGCCGTCGTGGCCGGCGGGGCTGAAGAGGACGGCCGGGTCGCCGGCCCCGCCGGGGAGGGTCGACAGGATGCCTTCGCGCACGACGTCCTGCAGCAGCGGCGCGCAGAACACGGCGGGGGCGCTGTGCACCTCCTGAGCCCGCCAGCGCAGGCCGCGGCGCCCCATGATCGCGTCGAGCTCGCGTTCGATCGAGAGCCACACGCGATCCCGCTCGCCGTCGAACTCGCCGCGGAGGTCGAGCGAGAGCCGCGCCTCGCCGGGCACGACGTTGACCGCCCCCGGGAACGCCTCGAGCTGACCGACGGTGCCGATGATGTGATGCTCGGCGCGGCAGATGCTCTCGACGGCGAGCGCGGCCTCCGAGGCGCCGAGCAGCGCGTCGCGGCGCATGTCGTAGGGCGTTCCGCCCGCGTGGCGCGCCTCGCCCTCGACGGTGAGCTGGAAGCGCCGCGCCGACGCGATCGACGACACCACCGCGAGCGACTCGCCGCGCCGGTCGAGCTGGGGGCCCTGCTCGATGTGCGCCTCGAGGTACCCCACGAGCTCGGCGGGGCGACGCGCCGCCTCGCCCACGCGGGCGGGGTCGAGGCCGAACTCGAGGAAGGCTTCGCGCAGGCTCGTGCCGTCGGCATCCGTCAGCGTCCACCACTCGTCGTTCCACGTGCCCGCGACGGCCGACGAGCCGAGGAGCGCCTTGCCGAAGCGGGTGCCCTCCTCGTCCGAGAACGCGATCACCTCGAGCGCGAACGGCAGGCCGGCGCGCGCCGGCCCGTCGCCGGGCGCCCGCAGCAGGCGCGCGACCTCGAGCGCGATCAGCACCCCGACGATCCCGTCGAAGCGGCCCGCGTCGGGCACGGTGTCGAGGTGCGAGCCGAGCAGCAGCGCGGGCGCGTCGTCCTCGGCCCGACGCCGGCGTCGATCCGCCCGAGCTGGTTGCCCGCGGCGTCCTGGCGCGTCGCCATGCCGACCTCGCGCATCCACTCCGCGGCGAGCCGGTTCACGCGCGCGTGCTCGGGCGACAGGTACACGCGCTCGATCCCGCCGCTCGTCGCCGACACGCGCGCGAGCTCGTCGCACCGCGCCATCACGCGACGCGCGGCGCCGGCGATGCGGTCGCGGTCGACCGCGAGCAGGGCCATCGTCACGCGCTCCGGAAGACGTCGGCCGCGGCATCCGTCCCGCCACCGGCCGGCACCGACGCGCCGAACCGCCGCAGCACGGCCTCGAGGGCGGCGAGCGTCGTCAGCACGGCGTCCTCGCGGGCGTTGTAGCCCATCGTGCCGATGCGCCAGACCCGGCCGTGCAGGGGCCCGAACGACGTGCCGATCTCGATGCCGAAGTCCTCGAGCATCGCCCTGCGGGCCTCGTCGCCCGGCACCCCGTCCGGGATCTCGACGGCGACGACGTTGTTCATCTTGTGGGCGAGGTCGCCGAACACCGCGAGGCCGAGCGCCTGGACGCCCGCCAGCATCGCCGCGCCGGCGACGCGGTGGCGCTCGATGACGGCATCCCGTCCCTCGAGCAGCAGCACGCGCGCGCACTCGCGGGCGGCGTACAGCATCGACGTCGCCTCGGTGTGGTGGTTGAGGCGGCGCGGACCCCAGTAGTCGAGGATCATGCCGAGATCGAAGTAGTTCGAGCGCACGAAGTCGGCCGCCGAGAGGTCGTCGGCCTCGCGGATGCCCGCCTCGATCCGCGTGCGCGACCGCACCACCTCGACGGCGCGGTCCGACAGCGTGAGGGGCGACGACCCCGACGGACCGCCGAGGCACTTCTGCAGACCGGCGGTGGCGGCATCCAGCCCCCAGGCGTCGGCCTCGAACGGGTTGCCGCCGAGCGACGCCGTCGCATCGGTGTAGAACAGCACGCCGTGGCGCGCGCAGATCGCGCCGATCTCGTCGAGCGGCTGGTTCATCGTGGTCGACGTGTCGCCCTGCACGAGCGCGAGGAGCGTGGGCTTCACCCGCACGATCGCCTCTTCGATGACCGACACCGGGAACACCTGCCCCCACTCGGTCTCGATCGTGTGCACCTCGGCCATGGCACGCTCGGCGATCTCGGCCAGCAGATGGCCGAAGCGGCCGAACACCGGCACGAGCACGCGGTCGCCCGGGCGCACCAGCGACACGATCGCGGCCTCGATGCCGGCGCGCGAGGTGCCGTCGATCAGCAGGGTCGCCTCGTTCCCCGTCGCCCAGACGCCGCGGTAGAGCTCCTGCGTCTCGGTCATCGTGGCGGTCATGAACGGGTCGTACTGGCCGACGAGGGGCGCCGACATCGCACGCAGCACGCTCGGATACGCCGAGATCGGACCCGGGCCCATCAGCAGGCGCGCGGGCGGGTCGATCGGGCCGGGAAGGTCGGTCATGGCGTGACTCCAGAAGCTGAGACGGTCGCGGCGAGGCGCCGCGCGAGGCGCACGAGGGCGATGTCGGTGCCCTCGCGCGAGACGAGGCAGAGCCCGACCGGCGCGGGGCCGAGGACGGAGGGCACCGTGAGGAGCGGCACCGACAGGGCGGGCAGTCCCGCGACGGCGGCCGGCGTCGTCATGCGGAGGGTCGCCAGGCGCACGGCGTCGATGCCGCTCACCGCTCTGGCCGCGTGCCGGCGCCGGGCCCGGGCACGGTCGGCAGGAGCAGCACCTGGGACTGCACGAGATCGCGCACGCGTTCGCGCAGCGGCGCGAGCAGGGCGCGAGCGGATGCCTCGTCCTCGGCGGTGACGGCGGCAGCCGCTGCGAGGCGCTCGGCCACCGCGGGGCCGACGGCGCCCGGGTGCTCGCGCACCCACCGGCCGTTGTTGCGCCACGCCTCGGCGGCCTGCACGGTGCGGAAGGGCACGAGGTAGTCGTCGAGGTCGCCGATCGACGCGCGCGACACGACCGGAGCATCGGGTGCGGCGGCGAGCCGCGCGAGCAGCGACTCGACGGCGTCGCGCGTCGCCGGCTCGGCGGCGGCGAGCGCCTCGTCGGGCACGACGAATCGCCAGGGGAGGTCGGCGCCGGACTCGCCCCAGCGTCCGCGGCCGGGTTCCTCGCCCGGCTCGCGGTCGGACTCCACGCCCTCGCTCGCGGCCGACGACGCCCCGTCGTAGCTGAGGCACCAGTCGGCGACGCGCTGCAGCGTGTCGCCGTCGCGCGTGAGCCACCCGACGGTGTCGAAGGACTGCGCGAGCGGGAGGAGGCCCTGGCGCGGCACGAGCCCGTGCGTCGTGCGCAGGCCCCAGAGCCCCTGGTACGAGGCGGGCACCCGCACCGACCCGGCGGTGTCGGTCGCCAGCCCGATGTCGGCCTGGCCGGTGGCCACGGCGGTCGCCGGCCCGCTCGACGAGCCGCCGGGGAGCGCCCCGGGCAGCGCGCCGTTCGGCGGCGTGCCGTAGTGCACGTTGTCGCCGGCGATCGAGTACGCGAACTCGTCGGTGCGGGCGATGCCGCGGACGGATGCCCCGCCCCGCAGCAGGTCGCCGACCGCCGGCGCCGTCGTGGTCTCGGGCCGCGCGGAGTCCAGGAACGCCGGGATTGCCGGCGCCGATGCGATAGCCCTTGATCGCGAAGAGGTCCTTGACCGCCACCGTGAGCCCTGCCAGCGGCTCCCTCCCAGGCGCCCTGCCAGAGCGGATCGCCGACCGTGCGCCAGACGGTGCGGTCCAGCGGCTGCGGGCGCGGCGAGACGTGGGCCGCGGTGATGCGCCACGCCCCGTCGATGCGCTGCCAGAGCTGCGTCTGCAGGCCCCGGCCCCCGCCGGCGTAGCGCGACACCGAGACCAGGAGCGCGGCATCCGTCCCCACCTCACGGTGCTCGATGCGCTCGATCGACCGCGGCGCGACGCCGCCCCGCGTGCCGCGGAAGGCCGAGATCGCGTCGTGCCCCACGAGAAGGCCCGCGGTGTCGCCGCGAAGGGTGTCGGGGCCGGGCGCGAACGTCTCGTCGAGCACCTCGACGTCGTCGGCGACGATCGCCGCCTCGTACCGCTCGAACGCGGCGAGCAGGTCGGGTGGCACCGTCTCGGCGCCGGGGACGGCGGTGCGCCGCCGCGGCGTCGGCTCAGCCACGATCCACCGCCGCGAAGTCCGCCTCGCGGATGCGCGCATGCACCCCGCACACGATGTCGACGACCTGCGAGATGTCGAAGTCGGTCGCCGCCGAGAGGTACGCGTAGGCGAGGTGCTCGTCCATGCCGTAGCGCGCCTGCAGCAGCGAGAGCGCCGCGCGCACGCAGTTGCGCATCGCGACGTTCAGGTCGGGGTCGAGCCCCGTGGGCACGAGATAGCCGCGTGCGCGGGCGAGCGGGCCGGTCACCTCGCCGAACTCGGCGAGCGCGGTCGGCGCGCGGCACCACCTCGAAGCGCAGCGTCGCGCGCAGCGACGCCTCGAGCGCCGTGAGCGCCACCTCGCCGTCGCCCTGCGCGAAGTGCGGGTCGCCGACGTACGCGAGCGCCCCGGGCACCTGCACCGGGAGGTACAGCACCGCGCCCTCGGTGAGCAGGTTGATGTCGATGTTGCCGCCGTGCGCGCCCGGCGGAACCGAGTGCGGCCGCTCGGCGCCCGCCACCGCGACGCCCATCGTGCCGAGGAACGGGGCGAGCGGGAACTCGACGACGCGCCGCCCGCCCTCGGTCACCGGCAGGACGCCCACCAGCCCCGACGCGCGCTCCTCGACCGGGGTGAAGACGCTCACGTTCGCCGCGCCGCGGGGCAGCTCGCCCACGAGTGCGCCCTTGCCGTGGCGGTTCGAGATCACGCCGTACGGCACGCGGGGAACGAGCCGCTCCACCGTGATCTTCAGCAGGTCGCCGGGCTGGGCGCCCTCGACGAAGACCGGTCCCGTGACGACGTGCGGTCCGTCCGCCGCGGGATCGCGCGACAGGGTCGCGGCGATCTCGATCGCATCGTCGAGGACGGATGCCTCCGCCACGCCGTGCCCCGCGAAGAACGCCAGCGGGTCCTTGCCCTGGTCTTCGAGGATCCCCTCGTGGCTCACGGTGTCGAACGTCACCGTGTCGCCCGGCGCGATCGTCAGCGCCGCGGCATCCGTCGCGCAGGGCAGCCGGCCCCACAGCACGGTGTCCGGCGAGGCGGGCAGGTAGTGGTCGCCCGGGATCGGCCCGGTGCCGCGCTGCAGCACCGGCGGCGCCGTCGGGGCCGTCGGCGCTGCCCGTTCGTTCCCGGCGCGTCGCCCGGCCGGCCGTCGCCGCCGCTGCCGTCTGCCGGCAGCCGCCGTCAGCAGCCGGCCGCGCGGCGCACCGCGGAACAGCGGCGCCTCGCCGGGCCCGCCCGCCGTGACGTCGAACACCGGCTCGCCGTGCAGCCAGGTGCGGCGGATGCGGCCGGTGAGCACCCGGCGGTCGTACGCGGTGATCGGGTTCTTGTGCAGCAGCCGCGCGGCGTCGATCGCGAAGGGGTCGTCGACGCCGAAGACCGTCAGGTGCGCGGGCGCGCCGACCTCGATGGCCCCGACGCCGTCCAGACCGGCGACCCGGGCGGGACCGGTCGTGTAGAGCGGCAGGATCGTCTCCAGCGGGATGCCGCGGCCCCGCGCCTCGGTCCACACCGCCGCGAGACCGACCTGGAGTCCCGAGATCCCGCCCCACGCCAGGCCGAAGTCGCCGCCGCCGGAGCGCTTCAGGTCGACGGTCGAGGGCGAGTGGTCGCTCACGATCGCGTCGATCGTCCCGTCGACGACGCCCTCCCAGAGCAGGTCGCGGTTCGCGGCCTCGCGGATCGGCGGGCAGCACTTGAACTCGCTCGCGCCCTCGGGGATCTCCTCGGCCGCGATCGTCAGGTAGTGCGGGCACGTCTCGACCGTGAGCGCGACCCCGTCGGCCTTCGCGGCCCGGATCGCGGGCAGTGAGCGGGCGTCGCTCAGATGCAGGATGTGCGCCCGCGCGCCGGTGCGGCGGGCGGCGTCGATCACGGCGTCGATGGCGGATGCCTCGCTCTCGGCGGGCCGCGACGCCAGGAACGCGCCGTAGTCGCGGCCGAGCGGGCCATGGTCGTGCAGCAGCGCCGGGTCCTCGGCGTGCACGATCAGCCGCGAGCCCGATGGCCGCGATCTCGGTCATCGCGGCGAGCAGCTGCGCACGGTCGAGGTGGCCGAACTCGTCGACGCCCGACGGCGAGAGGAAGCACTTGAACCCGAACACGCCCGCATCGTGCAGTGGTGCGAGGGCGCCGAGGTTCTCGGGCACCGCGCCGCCCCAGAAGCCGATGTCGATGAAGGCCGACGGCACCGCGGCCGCGCGCTTGACCTCGAGCGCGTCGGGCGTCGTGGTGGGCGGCAGCGAGTTCAGCGGCATGTCGACGATGGTCGTGACGCCGCCCGCGGCGGCTGCGAGGGTGGCCGACCGGAAGCCCTCCCACTCGGTGCGCCCCGGTTCGTTCACGTGCACGTGCGAGTCGACGAGCCCGGGGAGGAGCACCGCGTCGTCGGGAACCAGCACCGTGCGTGCGCCGGCCACATGCGCCCGCACATCGACGATGCCGGCGACGAGACCCCGCTCGACGACGATCGCGGCGGGCCGGAACGAGCCGCCGATCCAGGTGCGCTGGGCGCGGATGACGGAACGCCCGCGCGTCATCGCGACTCGATCCCCGGCCGGTGCGAGGTGGCGGGAGAGGTCATGGCGATCTCCAGAGGGTGTCGATGAACGGATGCCGCGACGCGGCGATGCCGCATCCCGTAAAGCTATTGCTTAATATCGCCTGCCGGGTTACTCCCGTGTAACACCCTCGTGACTACGCCTCCGCGCCGTCGCCGCGTCGCCGCCGGCGCCGGCGCGGCCGCCCCGGCGGCCCGGTGCCGGCCCGGTGAGGGTGAGCCAGATCGCGACGGCGGGCTCGGCCGTGTCGTTGACCACGCGGTGCGGGCGGGACGCCGGGAAGGAGAGCGACTCTCCGGACCCAGCCGCACCTTCCCGTCGGCGAACTCGAAGGTCAGCTCGCCCCGGGCGACCCATCCGCTCTCGTACCCCGCGTGCACGAGCATCGTGCCGTCGATGCTCGACGACGAACCGGGCGGATACGTCGGACTCGAACCAGTCGACCCCCGGCAGCGACGCCGGCGACAGCCGGCGATAGGTGACCCCCTCGGCCAGCTCCGCGGGCGACATCCCGCCGGCGTGCGCGACGAGCACTCCGGGCAGCTCCTCCGTCACGTCGGAGTGGTCGTCGTGCGGTCGCGGGGCGAACCGGCCGGCGTCGTCGAAGATCGCCGACACCGGCACGCCCGAGCACGCCCACGAGCTCGATCAGCCGGTTGACGGACGGCTGCATGACCCCGGTCTCGATCTGCGACAGCGCACTCGACGAGATCCCCAGCTCGTGCGCGACGGACGACAGCGACCGCCCGGTGGCGGCGCGGAGCGTGCGCAGTCGCGGTCCTATCTGCGTGGGCACCTCACCCATCGACGCCTCCTGACTCCGGCTGCCGGCCGGGCTGTGCGCCACATCGTATGACGCCGGCGGCCCTCATCGGGACGCCGGAGCCGTCGCCGCGCGCGGGGTTCGGCGTCGTTAAGCGATCACTTAACACACTCGTTACACAGCCTTCACGCCCCGCGCGAACGGGCGTCCTTGAATGAGGCCAGTCCCACACACAGCATCCCCCCGCCCTCCGTCGCCGGAGCCCGACCCAGGAGTGTCACCCATGCGCCCCCTCTCCCATCGCACCCTCGCCCGCCGCCTCGCCGCCGGCGCCGCCCTCGCGACCGCTGCCGTGCTCGCCCTCGCCGGCTGCAGCGGCTCCTCGTCCGCCGACGCCGGATCGTCCGGCGACTCGTCCAGCGAGGAGACGGTCACGGTCAAGATCGGCACGCTCCGCGGCCAGCCGCACTTCTACCAGCCGTTCCTCTACAACGACCACGCGGTCGACGGCGTCGAGTTCGAGGTCGTCACGCTCGACACGACACCGGCGCTGTCGGACGCCCTCGTCTCGGGATCGATCGACTTCGCCATCTCGGGCGTCACGCCCACGATCGCCTCGATCTCGCAGGACCGCGACCTCAAGGTCGTCGCCAGCGCCGCGGACGGCGGCTCGGGCTTCATCGGCAACGGCGAGTCGTCGCTCGACGAGCTCGTCGGCGAGAAGATCGGCATCGTCCAGGGCTCGGCGCAGGAGGTCGCCCTGCGCCTGCTGATCGAGGACGCGGGCCTCACCCCCGAGGACTTCGCGCTCACCGTCATCCCGGTGCCCGAGATGGCCTCGGCCTTCGCCGCCGGCGACATCGCGGCGTTCATGGGCGTCGAGATCGGCGTCTCCATCGCGAAGGCGAACGGCGGCACCGAGGTCGTCGACCCGTACTCGACCCCCATCGGCAAGGTCAACATCGGCCTCATCACGACCGGCGCGCTGATCGAGGAGGACCCCGAGCTCGTGCAGAAGGTCGTCGACACCCACGCCGCCACGACCGAGTACATGGCCGACAACATCGAGGAGTGGCTGCCGGGCATGGTCGAGGAGTTCGGCGGCGACGAGGACGTCTTCACCTCCGCGCTCGAGAACTTCTGGCTGCGCTCCGACCTGTCCGACGAGTACGTCGGCCAGCTCGAGGCGCTCGCGTCCGCGATGGCCGAGATCGGCCTCATCACGGACGCGCCCACGGGCGAGGACATCGTCGACACGACGTTCGCCCCGTGACAGGAGGCGGTGGCGGCGAGCCCCCCGCGCCGCCACCGCCTCTCCCCTTCACGCTTCACCCCTCGCACCGCCGCAGCGCTTCGCGCACACTGCTTCACCGCCGCATCCGGCATCCGTTCGAAAGGAGGTCATCGTGACCCAGGCCATCGTGACCGACCTCGCCCCCGACCCCTCGCCGGCACCCCCGCGCCGCCGGCCCCGCCCCTTCGCCCGGGGTTCCGCGCTGAATCGCGTGCTGCTCGGCAGCATCGTGCCGATCCTGTTCCTCATCGTCTGGCAGGTCGGCCGCGAGCAGGCGTGGGAGATCCCCGTCGTCGGCATCCGCATGGGCTACCTGCCCTCTCCCGCCGACGTCGTCGCGTCGCTGTGGGACTACGCGTTCGGCGGCATCCATGACGATGCGTTCTCGGGCGACCTGTGGATCAACCTGGGCACGTCCTCGCTGCGCGTGCTCGTCGGATTCACCATCGCGTCGGCGATCGCCGTGCCCCTCGGCATCCTGATGGGCCGCTACTACACGATGGACGCGCTCTTCGATCCGTTCATCAACCTCTTCCGCCCCATTCCGGCGACCGCCTGGGTGCCGCTCGTCGGCCTCCTGATCGGCTGGGGCGACCAGGCCACGATCTTCCTCATCTCGCTGTCGGCCTTCTTCCCCATCGTCCTGGGCGCGATCAGCGGCTCGAAAGAGGTCCCGCCGCGCCTCATCGAAGCCGGACGGATGCTGGGTGCCCGGCGCTGGGAGGTGCTGGCACAGGTCGTCGTCCCGGCCTCCGCCCCGGCCGTCGTCAACGGCATGCGCGTGGGTCTCGGGATCGCCTGGGTCGTGCTCGTCCTCGGCGAGGGGGTCGGTGTGAGTGTCGGCCTCGGCGCCAACATCATCCTCGCCCGCGACGTGGTGCGCACCGACATGGTCGTCGTCGGCATGATGGTCGTCGGCGTCGCCGGCTTCCTCTCCGACCGCATCCTGATGGGCGCCTTCCAGCTGTTCACCCGCGGCCGCCCGCTGATCAAGTGACAGGACCCGCCATGAGCGACATCACCACCAACGCCCACGTCGACATCAGCGGGCTCTCCAAGCGCTACGGCCCGGAGGGTGCGGGGGTGCAGGCCGTCGCCGACGTCGACCTGCACATCGCGTCCGGCGAGTTCGTCGCGATCGTCGGCGCCTCCGGGTGCGGCAAGAGCACCGTGCTGCGCATCCTCGCCGGCTTCGAGCCCGCCACCGGCGGCACGGTGACCGTCGGCGGCGCGCCGATCACCGCGCCCGGCCCCGAACGCGGTGTCGTGTTCCAGGACTACGGGCTGTTCCCCTGGCTCACCGTCCACGAGAACGTGGCCTACGGCCCGCGCCGGCGCCGCGTCCCCCGCGCGCGGGTGCGCGAGCTCACCGAGCGCTTCATCCGCACCGTCGGCCTCACCCGCTTCGCCGACAAGTATCCGGGTCAGCTCTCCGGCGGCATGCAGCAGCGCGTCGCGATCGCCCGCGTGCTCGCGAACGAGCCCACGGTGCTGCTGATGGACGAGCCGTTCGGCGCCCTCGACGCGCTCACCCGCTCGGATCTGCAGGCCGAGCTCAAGCGCATCCACATCGAGACCAGGACGACGGTGGTGTTCGTCACCCACTCCATCGAGGAGGCCGTCTTCCTCGCCGACCGCGTCGTCGTGATGACCGGCGGCGCCTCGCACGGCGTGCCCGGTCACATCAGCCGCGTCGTCACGATCGACCTGCCCGGCGAGCGCGACATCACGAGTCCGGACTTCAACGAGTACAAGCGCGAGATCTCCGACCTCGTGCACGCGGTGGCCGGCCATGTGTGAGTCGGCCGCCCGACGGCGAGCGGCGTCACGCCGAGGAGGACGGCGATGAACATCGACGACTTCAACGCGCTCGACGCCGCCTCGGCCCGGGCCGAGGTCGCGGTGTGGGCGGCGATCCCGTCCTGGGTGGAGGCCGTCGTCGGCGGCCGGCCGTACCGCGACGTCGACGAGCTGGCGGCTGCCGCAGCATCCGCCGCCCGAGACTGGACGCGCGCCGACCTCGACACCGCGCTCGCACATCACCCCCGGATCGGCGCCCGCGTGACCGGCGACGGACGCGGAGGCCGCGGCATCCCGTCGCGAACAGGCCTCGATGACGGATGCCGCCGCCGACGTCGCCGCCCGGATCGCCGACGGCAACGCGGCCTACGAGGCGCGGTTCGGTCGCGTGTTCCTCATCCGCGCTGCGGGCCGATCGCCCGAGGAGATGCTCGCCGAGCTCGAGCGCCGGCTCGCGAACGACGACGAGACCGAGGCTCGCGAAGCGGCCGGCCAACTCGCCGAGATCGCGCTGCTGCGCCTGCGGGCGGCCGTGACGCAAGGATGAACGCATGAGCAGCCACCTGACGACCCATGTCCTCGACGCCACGAGCGGAAGCCCCGCCGAGAACGTCGTCGTGTCCCTCGCGCGGCACCTGCCCGGCGGCGGCACCGCCGGCGTCGCCCAGGGATTCACCGACGCCGACGGGCGGGCGGCCCTCGGCCCCGAGCGGCTCGAGCCCGGCATGTACGCGCTCACCTTCGGCACCGGGGCGTGGTTCGCCGACCGGGGCATCCCGTCGTTCTATCCGCTCGTCACCGTGACCTTCACCGTCGAAGACACCGACCGGCACTACCACGTGCCCCTGCTGCTCAGCCCGTTCGCGTACTCGACCTACAGAGGGAGCTAGTCATGGTCTCGGTGAGCCTCGGCGCCAACAAGTACGGCAAGGCGGAGAACCGCCTCGTGCGGATCTACCGCGACACCCCGCGTCACGAGATCGTCGACCTCAGCGTCACGTCGCAGCTGCGGGGAGCGGCGCTCGCGGCTCGTTCCTCGAGGGCGACAACGCGATGATCGTCGCCACCGACACGCAGAAGAACACCGCGTTCGCCTTCGCGAAGGAGCACGGCATCCCCTCCCCCGAGGAGTACCTGCTGACGCTCGGCGACCACTTCGTGTCGGCGTTCGACTGGATCGAGGGGGGCCTCTGGCAGGCCGAGCAGTACGAGTGGGAGCGCATCCTCGTCGACGGCGTGCCGCACGACCACTCGTTCGTGCGCAAGGGTCAGGGCACCCGGCTCGCGACCGTCCAGAAGATCGACGGCGCGACGCACGTCACGGGCGGCGTGAAGGACCTCACCGTGCTGAAGTCGACCGGCTCCGAGTTCTCGGGGTTCCCGCGCGACCGGTACACGACCCTGCCCGAGGCGACCGACCGCATCATGGCGACCTCGGTCACGGGGCGGTGGCGCTTCCTGCCCGACGCCGTCGCCGCCGGCATCGACTACAACGGCCTCTACGCCGAGGTGCTGGGCGTGCTGCTGTCGACCTTCGCGACCGTGCACTCGCTCGCGCTGCAGCAGACCCTGTTCGCGATGGGCAAGGCCGCGATCGAGGCGCGGCCCGAGATCGCCGAGGTGCGCTTCGCGATGCCGAACAAGCACCACTTCGCCTACGACCTGTCGCCGTTCGGGCTCGAGAACCCGAACGAGGTCTTCTACGCCGCCGACCGCCCCTACGGCCTCATCGAGGGCACCGTCGTCCGTGATGGGGTGGATGCCGCGCCCGGCGCGTGGCTGGATCTGCCGGGCTTCGTCTGACCCGTCCGCGCTCGATTCGCTCTCCCCCGGTCGTTGAGCGAGCTGCGAGCGAACGACGCGAGACGAAACGCCCGCACCCGGCGCAGACCGTGCGGTCGTTGAGCGAGCGAGGAACGAGCGAGACGAAACGCCCGCACCCGGCGCAGACCGTCGGCTCGATGACGAGGTCAGCCGGTGAAGACCGTGTGCACGTCGCCGACGACCTCGCGGCCGCCGAGCGCGGTGAGCTCCATCAGCACCGCCGTGCCCACGACGACGCCGCCGAGCTCGCCGACCAGCTGATGGGCGGCGACCAGGGTGCCGCCGGTGGCGAGCACGTCGTCGACCAGCAGCACGCGGCTGCCCTCGGCGATGTCGTCGTGCGCCTCGATCGTGGCGGTGCCGTACTCGAGCGCGTAGGTGACGGATGCCGCGGGCAGCGGCAGCTTGCCGGCCTTGCGGATCGGCACCAGTCCCACGCCTGCCTCCATCGCCACGGCGCCCGCGAGCAGGAACCCGCGCGCCTCGACCCCGGCGACCACGTCGAACGACCCCTCGAACGGGGCGATCATCGCGTGGATGACCGTGCGGAGGGCGCGGGCATCCGCCAGCAGCGGCGTGATGTCGCGGAACAGCACGCCCGGCTCGGGGTAGTCGGGGATCGTGCGGATGAGGGATTCGGCGCGTGTGAGGGCTTCGGACGGCACTCGCCCACCCTACGCCCGGCCCCTGCCCGGCCTCCTGCCTCGCCCTGGCTCCGCGCCCTCCCCTCCCGCTGTGCATCCGTCACATATGTACGTCCGGCGCAGCTCATCACGTACGATTTGCGACGGACGGACCCTCTCTCCAGGGTGCGAGCGAGAAGGGGTGTAAGCGCTTGCAGTACACTGGCCGGATGACTTCCGCAGAGACCGCTGAGCGCACGGACGCGTTCCTCGCCCCCATCGGCGGCGAATGGTGGCGCACCGCCGTCATCTACCAGATCTACCCCCGTTCCTTCGCCGACGCGTCGGGCGACGGCATCGGCGACCTGCCCGGCATCACGTCGCACCTCGACGACCTGAAGAGCCTCGGCGTCGACGCGATCTGGCTGAGCCCGTTCCAGCGGTCGCCGCAGAAGGATGCCGGCTACGACGTCAGCGACTACTGCGACGTCGACCCGCTCTTCGGCACGCTGGCCGACTTCGACGCGATGCTCGCCGGAGCCCATGACCGCGGCATCCGTGTCATCGTCGATCTGGTTCCGAACCACTCGTCCGACCAGCACGAGTGGTTCCAGCAGGCGCTCGTCGCCGCTCCCGGCAGCGCCGAGCGTGCGCGCTACATGTTCCGCGACGGACAGGGCGCGCACGGCGAGCTCCCGCCGAACAACTGGGAGTCGGTCTTCGGCGGTCCGGCATGGACGCGCGTCGTCGAGCCCGACGGCCGGCTCGGCCAGTGGTACCTGCACCTCTTCGACTCGTCGCAGCCCGACTTCGACTGGTCGAACGAGGAGGTGCGCGAGGAGTTCCGCCGCATCCTGCGCTTCTGGCTCGACCGCGGCGTCGACGGCTTCCGCGTGGACGTCGCCCACGGCCTGATCAAGGCCGAGGGCCTCCCCGACTACATCCCCGACCCCGAGGCCGGGTCGATGGGCGGCGAAGAGGAGAACGTGCCCTACTGGGGCCAGGATGCCGTGCACGAGGTGTACCGCGACTGGCGCAAGATCCTCGAGGAGTACGACGGCGACCGTGCCCTCGCCGCCGAGGCGTGGCTGCCGACCGCCGAGCGGACGGCGCAGTGGGTGCGCTCCGACGAGATGCACCAGGCCTTCAACTTCCCGTACCTCTCGACCGAGTGGAACGCCGCTCACCTGCGCGAGGTCATCGACGTGTCGCTGCGGGCGTTCCCGGGCGTCGGCGCGCCGAGCACGTGGGTGCTGTCGAACCACGACGTCGTGCGCCACGCGTCGCGCCTCGCGCTGACCGCCGAGAACCCGCAGGGTCACGGCATCGGCCCGGACTCGCCCGGTCAGCCGATCCCCGAGGTCGGCCTCGCCCGCGCCCGCGCCGCGACGACGCTCATGCTCGCGCTGCCCGGCTCGGCGTACCTGTACCAGGGCGAGGAGCTCGGCCTGCCCGAGGTCATCGACATCCCCGGCTCCGCCCGTCAGGACCCGACGTGGTTCCGCACGAACGGCGAGCGGTACGGCCGCGACGGCTGCCGCGTGCCGATCCCGTGGACCGCGGATGCCCCGGCCTACGGCTTCAGCCCGACAGGCGCCTCGTGGCTGCCCCAGCCGGCCGAGTGGGCGACGCTCGCCCGCAGCGCCCAGTCCGGCGTCGAGGGATCGACGCTCGAGCTGTACCGGACGCTCCTCGCCGAGCGTCGCGCGCGGGCGCTCGGCGCCGGCTCGCTCGAGTGGATCGACGGCTACGGAACGGATGCCGTCGCATTCCGCAACGGGAATGTCACCGTGATCGCCAACACCGGTTCCACGCCGATCGCGCTGCCGGGCGGTATCGTGATCGCGTCGAGCGGTCCCGTCGCGGGCGGCGAACTGCCGGCCGACACGACGGTCTGGCTGACGAACGACTGAGCCCGGGGCCTCCGGGCACGGCGGCCTCCGGGCACGAGCACGCTCGTCGACTTGCGCCATACGTACGCGACACGCCGCGCGTGCTGTACATATAGGGCAAGTCAACCCGGGCGAAGAGAGGTGACGGCGTGGTCAGCATCGACGAGGTCGCCCGCCAGGCGGGCGTCTCGACGGCGACCGTCTCGCGCGCGCTGAGCGGGCGGGGTCACGTCTCGGCCGGCGCCAAGGCGAAGGTGGAAGCGGCCGCGAAGAGCCTCGGCTACGTGGTGTCGGCGTCCGCCTCGAGCCTCGCGTCGGGGCGCATGCGCAACATCGGCGTGCTCGTGCCGTTCCTCGACCGCTGGTTCTTCTCGACGGTGCTGAGCGGCATCGCCTCGGCACTGATGCGTCGCGGCTACGACATCACCCTGTACAGCCTCACCGCCGATCGGGCGGAGCGTCGCGACATCTTCGACACGTTCCTCCGGCGTCAGCGGGTGGACGGCGTGATCGCGATCTCGCTGGAGCTCGGCGAGGAGGAGACCGAACTGCTGGTGGCGCTCGACCTGCCGGTGATCGCGATCGGCGGGCCGAACCCGCGCCTCACCACGCTCACGGTCGACGACGTCGCCGTCGCCCGCCTGGCCACCGAGCATCTGCTCGCCCTGGGCCACCGCGAGATCGCGCACATCGGCGCGAGCCCCGAGTTCGACATCGACTTCCATATCCCGACCCAGCGTCGCCAGGGCTTCGAGCAGGCGCTGGCGGATGCCGGCATCACCGTCCGCCCGTCGCTGTTCGAGCCCGCCGACTTCACGATCGAAGGCGGCTTCCGCGCCGCCAAGCAGCTGCTCGGCAAGCCCGGCGGCCGGCCCACGGCGATCTTCGCGGCATCCGACGAGATGGCCATCGGCGCGCTCCTCGCCGCACGGGAGCTCGGCTACCGCGTGCCCGAGGACCTCTCGGTCATCGGCATCGACGGCCATGAGCTGGGCGAGTTCTTCCGTCTGACCACCGTCGACCAGTTCCCGCTCGGCCAGGGCGAGCGGGCCGCCGACGCGATCCTCGAGGCCCTGGAGCCCGGCGACACCGACGCCCCGCCGCACCGGCCCGGCGAGCTGCCGTACGAGCTCATCGTGCGAGGCTCGACCGCCCGCCTCCTCACCTGAGTGCCCCTCGCCCGCCCCGGACACCCTTCGCTTCCCTGCGAAAAGCATGGTCCGTCACGCAAAGCGCCGGCACCCGGCATCCATTCACGGCGCGTCGCCGTCACCGACCCGACTTTTCGCATTCCCCCTCGAACCCGCACGTCGTGACACCCGAACCCGGGCCCGCGCCCCGCGGCGCGTTCGGGGGTCACGACACGCGGCAACGCCCGCCTCGAACCCACGAGTCGTGACACCTGAGCCGGGCGGCGGGCCCTCCGACGGCGCGGATAGGCTCGAGCCCATGACCCTCGACCTCGAAGCGCTCTACATCGATCTGCACCGGCATCCGGAGCTGTCCTTCCAGGAGACCCGCACGGCAGGGGTGATCACGCAGCGCCTCACCGAGCTGGGCATCGAGTTCGAGGAGGGCATCGGCAAGACCGGCGTCGTCGGCGTGATCCGCAACACTGCGACAGGCGCAGGGACCGCGACAGGCTCAGGGACCGAGGGCCCGGTCGTGTGGCTCCGCGCCGACATGGACGCCCTGCCGGTGCCGGAGCAGACCGGCCTCGAGTACGCCAGCACCGCCCGCGGCACCGACCCTGCCGGCAACGACGTGCCGGTGATGCACGCGTGCGGTCATGACATGCACGTCACCGCGCTGCTCGGAGCACTCGAGCGCCTGGTCGCGACGAAGGACGAGTGGTCGGGCACGATCGTCGCCGTCTTCCAGCCCGCCGAGGAGTACGGCGCCGGCTCGCAGGCGATGATCGCCGACGGCGTGCTCGATCGCTTCCCGAAGCCCGACATCGTGCTCGGCCAGCACGTCACGCCGCTGCCCGCGGGAACCATCGGCGTGCGCAGCGGCACGCAGATGGCGGCATCCGATGGTCTCACCGTCACCCTGCTGGGTCGCGGCGGCCACGGCTCGCGGCCCCAGGCGACCATCGACCCGGTCGTGATGGCGGCGGCCACCGTCATGCGCCTGCAGACCATCGTGTCGCGCGAGGTCGACCCCCGCGACGTCGCGGTCGTCACCGTCGGCTCGATCCACGCCGGCCTCAAGAACAACATCATCCCCGCCGAGGCGAAGCTCGAGCTGAGCCTGCGCTACCCCGACGACGAGGCCCGCGCCCGCGTGCTCGAGAAGGTCGAGCGCATCGTGCGCGCCGAGGCGCAGGCGTCCGGCGCCGAGCAGTCCCCGGTGATCGTCACCGACCACACGCTTCCGCCGACGATCAACGATGCCGCGGCGACCGAGCGCCTCACCGCCGCTTTCGACGCCGCCTTCGGCGAGGGCACCGTCATCGACCCCGGCATGTTCACCGGCAGCGAGGACGTGTCGTGGTTCGCCCGCGAGGCCGGCGTTCCGCTGGTGTTCTGGTTCTGGGGCGGCGTCGATCCGGCCGCGTTCGCCGAGGCGTTCGCCGCCGGCACGGTCGAGCGCGACATCCCGACCAACCACTCGCCCTTCTTCGCGCCGGTGCTGCAGCCCACGCTGAGCCGCGGCGTCGATGCGCTCGTGGTCGCCGCGCGCGAGTTCCTGGACACTCCCACCGCCTGAGGGCGAGCGGATGCCGAGGCCCGGCGTCGGCCGCCGGCATCCGCTGTTCAGTCGTCCTCCGGCGCTCGGGCGTCGACAAGGCGCTGTCCGGACACGGCGCCTGGCAGCCCGCGGCTGTCGGCGGTCGTGAACACGAACACGACAGACAGAGCCGCGAACAACACGGCGACGAAGCCCCAGAAACCGGGAAGCGCGCTCAGCAGCAGCCAGCCGCCGATGCCGCCCACGAAGCGCAGAGTGCGGGCCAGCCCGACCGGCAGCTGTCCTCCCGTGAACCGCAGCTCGACGGCGTGGTCGCCGACGGTGCGGCCCGTCGACCAGCGTGACGACGAGCCACACGACGATCGGCACGGTGCTGGCCAGGAGGCTCACCGCCGAACCGTCCTGCACGGCGGCGTCTGCGTCGAGCAGGTACAGCGAGACCTGCGCCACGACGATGACCGCCAGGCTGAGCACCCATGCGGCGAGCGCGTCGCACACCATGCCGAGCAGCCGCCGTCCCCTCGTCACCGGTCGCGGCTCACCGGCGCCCGGCAGCCGTGGCGAGCCGCGCAGGCGCCGCGGCACGATCAGCGCGAGCAGCGACCCGAGAACGGCTCCGAGGGTGTTCATGAGCAGATCACCGACGTCGAACACGCGGTAGGCGCACGGGTAGAGGCCCCAGACCCCGGTGAACTGCGTGAGCTCGATGATCCCCGACAGCGCGAGGCCTACGGCGAGGGCCGTGGCGACGCCCCGGCCGCCGAGCACGCGGATGAAGAACCCGAGGGGCACGAACAGCAGCACGTTCAAGAGCAGCTGCGCGACGGCGGGATCCGTGGCCGCGGCGCCGCCGCGGCGGGCGACGGCCGCGCTCACCTCGTCGGCGAGCACCGTCACGTCCACGTTGACGCCCGCGCAGCGGATCGCGTCGGGATCGGGCAGCGGCAGCAGCGTGTAGGTCCAGATCGCCATCACGGCGACCAGCGCGCCACCCCAGAGCAGGAACCGGCCCACGCCGAATCCGCCGCGCCGGCGGAAGCTCAGCGCGACGAACGGCACGAACACCAGCACCGCGACGACCAGCCCGAGGGTGATCGCGACCGCGGCGAGGAAGACCCGGTCCTGCACGCTTCCAGTGTCCCAGCGGACGCCGCGGCCCGGTGTCGCGACCGCATCAAGGGCGTTTCGTCTCGCTCGTTCCTCGCTCGCTCAACGACCGGGCGCAGGGGCGGTGCATGGATTCCGTGAGGATCGCTGTCTGGATGCGTCCTCACGAAGTCCTCGCGCGTAGCCTTACCGGCCGTGACGAACGAAAGCCGCGAGCCGTCGGTAGACGAGGCGCCGAAGGCCAAGCGCCTCATCCTGGGCGATCCCGCTGGCGTCCACCGACACGGACGAGCACCTGCTCCCGAAGAAGATGGCGCTGCCGATCTTCGCCTCCGACGCGCTGTCGTCCGTCGCGTACGCGCCGCAGGAGCTCCTCCTCATCCTGCTGACCGGCGGCCTGGCGTTCCTCGCCTTCGCCCCGTGGATCGCCGCCGCGGTGGTGGTGCTCCTCACCGTCGTGGTGATCAGCTACCGACAGCTCATCAAGGCCTACCCGTCCGGCGGCGGCGACTACGAGGTCGCCCGCAAGAACCTGGGCGAGATCCCCGGCGTGGTCGTGGCCTCTGCTCTCGCGGTCGACTACGCCCTCACCGTGGCGGTGTCGGTCGCCTCCGGCGTCGACAACATCATCTCGGCGCTGCCGGGCCTCAACCCGTTCCGCGTCGAGCTGGCCGTCGGCTTCGTCATCCTGATCGTCGTCATGAACCTCCGCGGCGTGCGCGAGGCCTCGCGCGCGTTCGCGATCCCGACGTACGTCTTCATCGGATCGGTCGGCGTCATGATCGTCGTCGGGCTGTTCCAGGTCGTGATGGGCAACCCGCCCGTCGCCTCGAGCGCGCAGTATGCGGTCGAGACCCAGGACCTCACGCAGGCGGCCGTCATCCTGCTGGTGCTGCGGGCGTTCTCGAGCGGCTGCTCGGCGCTGACGGGCGTCGAGGCGGTCTCGAACGGCGTGCCGGCGTTCCGCACGCCGAAGGTGCGCAACGCCCAGACCACGCTCGCACTCATGGGCGGGATCGCGATCCTGCTCTTCTCCGGCCTCACCGCCATCGCGCTGGTGGCGGGCGTGCACTACGCCGAGAACCCCTGCGACCTCATCGGCTTCGACTGCGCGAACCCGCAGCCGAGCCTCATGGCGCAGGTGTCGTCCGCAGTGTTCGGCATGAACTCGATCCCGTTCTTCGTCATCCAGGCGGCAACCGCGATCGTGCTGCTGCTCGCGGCGAACACGGCGTTCAACGGGTTCCCGCTGCTGGGTTCGGTGCTCGCCCGCGACGGCTACGCGCCCAAGGCACTCAACACCCGCGGCGACCGCCTGGTGTACTCCAACGGCATGATCATCCTGGGTCTGGTCGCGATCGGCGTGCTCATCGTCTACCAGGCGAACCTGACGAACCTCATCCAGCTGTACATCATCGGCGTGTTCGTCTCGTTCACGCTCGGTCAGATCGGCATGATCCGGCACTGGAGACGAGGACTGCGCGACATCCGCCTCCTGCCGGCCGAACAGCGCGACAGCAAGGCGGTCCGCTCCGAGATCTTCAGCCTGCGCAAGGGCCTCTTCATCAATTCGCTCGGCGCCACGATGACGGCATCCGTGCTCATCATCGTCACCATCACGAAGTTCACGCACGGCGCGTGGCTGATCTTCCTCGCGATCCCGATCCTCTCGTTCCTCATGGTCGGCGTGCACCGCTACTACCGCGACGTCGACCACGAGATCGCGATGGACGACCGGATCCACTTCGGATCGACGGGCGACGTCGCCCTGATCCTCGTCAACAAGCTGCAGAAGCCGGTCGTGAAGGCGGTCGACTACGCCCTGGCCGCCAAGCACGACAAGACGTTCGCGGTGCACATCTCGGTGACGAAGGAGGATGCGGCGGCCCTCGAGGCGGAATGGCGCGCCCACCGGATGCCGATCCCGCTGAAGATCATCGAGTCGCCGTACCGCACCTACGCCAGTCCGATCGCCGAGTTCGTCAAGGCGTACCGGGAGCAGAACGGCTCGGCGGTGATCACCGTCTACCTGCCGCAGTACATCGTCGGCCACTGGTGGGAGTCGCTCCTGCACAACCGCCGTGCGCGCCGTATCGCGCAGCAGCTCATGCTCGTGCACGGCGTATCGATCACCCTGGTGCCGTGGCTGCTGGACTCGTCCGAGCTCATCTACGGCCGTCGCTCGCGGGCGCTTCCCGGCGACGACCGTGGGGGACGGATGTCGGAGATCGAGGTCCATCGCGTGGGCCGGCGGGTCATCCGCCCTGCGGGACCGCCCGAGAAGGCGGACAGCCCGGAGCCGCCGTTCGCGGCGCAGCGGTGACCACGGGCGCCTCACGCGACGATGTCACGCGGGCCCGCGCCGGGCAGCGGCATCCCGCGTAGCCTGGAAGGGTGACCACTCCCGCATCCGCACCCTCGCCGGCCGTCCTCCCGGACGCCGCGGCACTCCGCGCGGACTTCCCGATCCTCGGGGAGCGCGTCAACGGCGAGCGCCTGGTCTATCTCGACTCGGGCGCGACGAGCCAGAAGCCGCAGGCGGTCATCGACGCCGAGGTGGACTTCCTCACCCGGGCGAACTCCGCCGTCCACCGCGGCGCGCACACCCTCGCCGCCGAGGCGACCGAGCTCTTCGAAGACGCCCGCGCCACCGTCGCCGGCTTCGTCGGCGCACCACCCGAGCAGCTGGTGTGGACGAGCGGCGCCACCGCCGGGCTCAACCTCGTGGCCTACGCGATCGGCAACGCGTCGATCGGGCGCGGAGCCCCGGCATCCGCTCGTTTCGCGCTGCATCCCGGCGACGAGATCGTGGTGACCGAGACCGAGCACCACGCGAACCTCATCCCGTGGCAGGAGCTCGCCGCCCGCACGGGCGCCGTCCTGCGCCACATCCCCGTTCACGACGACGGGACGCTGGACATGGATGCCGCGGCCGCCGTCATCGGCGAGCGCACCCGCATCGTCGCGTTCACGCACGTCTCGAACGTGCTGGGCATCGTGAACCCGGTGGCCGACCTCGTCGCGCTGGCGCAGGAGGTCGGCGCGGTGACCGTGCTCGACGCCTGCCAGTCCGCGCCGCATCTGCCCCTCGACCTCCCGGCCCTCGGGTGTGGACCTCGCCGTCTTCTCGGGCCACAAGATGCTGGGGCCGTACGGCGTCGGAGGCCTCTACGGCCGCGCCGACGTGCTCGAGGCGCTGCCGCCGTTCCTCACCGGCGGCTCGATGATCACGACGGTGACGCTCGACGAGGCCTCGTACCTGCCGCCGCCGCAGCGGTTCGAGGCCGGCACCCAGCCCGTGTCGCAGGCGATCGGCCTGGCCGCCGCGGTCCGCTACCTCGACGGCGTCGGCATGGAGGCGGTCCACGCGCACGAGAAGGCGCTCGAGGCGCGGATGGGCGAGGGGCTGCGGTCGATCCCCGGCATCCGCCTGCTGGGCGACGCGCCCGGTGCCGAGCGGGTGGGGCTCTGGTCGTTCGACGTCGAGGGCGTGCACGCGCACGACGTCGGCCAGTTCCTCGACGCGCGCGGCGTCGCGGTGCGGGTCGGCCACCACTGCGCGCAGCCCCTCCACCGCCGGTTCGGCCTCACCGCGTCGGTGCGCGCGTCGACGGCGCTCTACAACACCGCCGACGACGTCGACGTCTTCCTCGACGCGCTCTCTGGTGTGCGCGGGTTCTTCGGAGCCGGCGCATGAACGGCCTCGAGTCGCTGTACCAGGAGCTGATCCTCGACCACTCCAAGCGCCCGCACGGCAAGGGGCCGCTCGCCGAAGCCAGCGCTGCCGACACCGGCCGGGTCGCGACGTCGTACCAGCGCAACCCGATCTGCGGCGACGAGATCACGCTCCGCGTCCGCCTGTCCGACGACGGCAGCACCGTCGACGAGGTGACGTGGGACGGCGCCGGCTGCTCGATCTCGCAGGCGTCGGCATCCATGCTCGCCGCGCTGATCGAAGAGGAGGGACGGATGCCGCGGGCCGAGGCATCCGCTCTCGTCGAGGGCTTCCGCGAGGCGCTGCGCTCGCGCGGTGAGATCCCGCTCGACGAAGAGGTGTACGGCGACGCCGCCGCACTGTCGGGCGTCTCGAAGTTCACCGCCCGCGTGAAGTGCGCCATGCTCGCGTGGGTCGCCTTCGAGGACGCCGCCGCCCGCGCCTGACCCGCACTTCGCGTCGCTGAGCTCGTCGAAGCGCCCTTCGACAGGCTCAGGGACCGACGCCGTCAGCCGGCGACCGGGTGCGTGCGGTGCACGGTGATGTCGCCGTACCCCGTGCGCGCGTAGAGCTCCCGAGCGGCCTCGCCCTCGATCGGGCCGGTGGCGGCGGCGAGCTCGTTGCGCACCGCGGCGTGCTGGCTGGACGCGTCGAGCCACACCGCCGTGCCCGAGCGGATGCCGAGCGTCACGGCGCCGTACGACGCCTCGACCCGTGCCGTCCCGCCGTTGAGATCGCCGATCCGCACCGGTCCGTAGGCCGAGCGGACGGTGAGTGCCGGGCCGGGATCGCCGAGGTGGACGACACCGCTCGACGTCGCGATGTCGGCGACGCCGGAGACGGAGCCGACGTCGATGCCGGCATCCGATCCCTTCAGCCTCAGCGCGCCGTCGACGATGCCGATGCGCGCACGCCCGGAGCTGATGCTCACATCGGCGTCGCCGCGCACGTGCTCGACCCGCAGCTCGCCGTGACCGAGACCGAGGTCGGCGCGGCCGGTGCGCTCGAGGGTGGCATCGCCGTAGTCGAGCGCGATGCGCGCGGTGCCGACCGCGCCGGCGACGCGGATCGAGCCGTACTTGAGCGCCAGCGACACGTCGGAGCCGGTCGGCACACGCACCGAGACGTCGACGGAATCGCCCGAGCCGAAGAGGGTGAAGCGCGTCGGCCCGACGATGCGCAGGTCGGAGCCGGAGTGGATCACCCGCACGGCGTCGGCGGCGCTGCGGTCGCCGCCCCGATGCGGGTTGGCCGGACCGACCTCGACGGCGAGGTCGCGGCGCGGCTCGGCGACGACGTCGATGCGCCCCATCTGCAGTTCGATGCGCACCGCGGCCGGACCCGACACCGGAAACGGTCTGCTCATCAGCGGACCCAGCCGGTGTAGGACGCGCTCGCGCGCGCCGCGCGTCCGGCGCCGGATCGAGCGCCGCCGTCACGGCCCGCACGAGCCAGGTGTTGAGCGACAGCCCTTCCGCCGCGGCGGCGGCCTCGGCGCGGACCTTGAGCGAGTCCGGCAGCCGAAGGGTCGTGCGGGCCGTGGCGTCGTCGGCGTCGTCGACGGATGCCCAGCCGACGCCGCGGCGACGGCGACCGGTCCGCTGGCGTTCCGGCCGTCGGCGGCCGACTCCGGCGCCGGGGCGCGACACGACGAAGTCGACCTCGCGGCCGCGCAGGCGCACGTCGACGGAGCCCGGGCGCGAGCTCGCGCGTGATCTCGCCCGCCGCCTCGGACAGCGCCTCGAGGATCGCCAGCCGCGCGGCAGGCTCGAGCGCGGCGGCCAGTCGCCCGGCGACCTCGGCGGTCTCCGTCGCCGCCGGCGGCCGCGGCCGCCGCGAGCTGTCGCTGGAGCTCCTCGACATGGCGGGTGATCTGCATGACGTCATAGTGACACCACAATGGCGTCACGTCAACGTCGACGCTCGCCGTGTCAGGGGATCGTGAGGGCCCGCACGCAGGACGTTCGGATTCCGTGAGGACGGCGCACGCGACAGGGGCGAGGGAGTTGCATCGAGTCCGGGTCCGCCGCACCGCGGACCGCCGCGCGGCGCCGCCGCCGGATCGCACCCACCCGGGGAGTCCCTGTGCTCGATGTCATCTACCTCGTCGCGACGCTCGCGCTGTTCGCGCTCGTCGGCCTGATCGCGAAGGGAGCGGAGAGACTGTGATCGTCTTCTCGCTCGCTGGGCGCCGTCCTCGGCATCGCCGCGATCGTCTACCTCGTCGTCGCGCTCGTGAAGCCCGAGAGGTTCTGATGGACTCCGCCACCGTCTGGACCGGCATCCTCCAGATCGCCACGGTCTTCCTCATCCTCGCGCTCCTGTACCGCCCACTCGGTGACTGGATCGCCCGCATCTACACCACCGACAAGAACTGGCGCGTCGAGCGCGGCGCGTATCGACTGATGGGCGTGGACCCGGGGTCCGAGCAGACGTGGCAGGCCTACGTCCGCGGCGTCCTGGCCTTCTCGGCCGTCGGCGTGCTGTTCGTCTACGCGCTGCAGCGCTTCCAGGGCGTGCTGCCCTACTCGCTCGGCCTGCCCGCCGTGCCCGAGGGCCTCGCCTTCAACACCGCGGTGTCGTTCGTCACCAACACCAACTGGCAGTCGTACTCCCCCGAGCTGACGCTGGGCTACACGGTGCAGCTCGCAGGACTGGCGGTGCAGAACTTCGTCTCGGCCGCCGTCGGCATCTCGGTCGCGATCGCGCTCGTACGCGGGTTCTCGCGCCGCGGATCGGCGACCATCGGCAACTTCTGGGTCGACCTCACGCGCGGCGTCACCCGGCTGCTGCTGCCGCTGGCCCTGCTCTCGGCGATCGCGCTGATGATCGCGGGGGTGGTCCAGAACTTCAACGGCTTCACCGAGGTGGGAACGATCACCGGCGGCACGCAGCTGATCCCCGGCGGGCCTGTCGCGTCACAGGAGGCGATCAAGGAGCTCGGCACGAACGGCGGCGGCTTCTTCAACGCCAACTCCGCGCACCCGTTCGAGAACCCCGCACCCTGGTCGAGCGTGCTCGAGATCCTGCTGCTGCTGGCGATCCCGGTCGCCCTTCCGCGCGCCTTCGGCCGCATGGTCGGCGACAACCGTCAGGGCTACGCGATCCTCGCCGCCATGGGCTCGATCGCGGTCGTGTCGATCGCCGCGGTGACCTGGCTCGAGTCGCTCGGGCTCGGCACCGCGCCGCAGCTCGCGGGCTCGGCGATGGAGGGCAAGGAGGTGCGCTTCGGCATCTTCGGCTCGACGCTCTTCGCCGGCGCGACCACGCTCACCAGCACCGGCGCCGTCAACTCGATGCACGACTCGTACACCGCCCTGGGCGGCATGATCCCGATGATCAACATGATGCTCGGCGAGATCGCCCCCGGCGGCGTCGGATCGGGCCTCTACGGCATGCTCGTGCTCGCGGTCATCGCCGTGTTCGTCGGCGGACTGCTGGTCGGACGCACGCCCGAGTACCTCGGCAAGAAGATCGGCCCGACCCAGATCAAGCTCGCGAGCCTGTACATCCTGGTCACGCCGACGCTCGTGCTGGCCGGCACCGCGCTGAGCTTCGCGATCCCCGGGATCCGCGACGACGTCGAGTCGACGTCGATCTGGAACCCGGGCGTGCACGGCCTCGGCGAGGTGCTCTACGCCTTCACCTCGGCGGCCAACAACAACGGGTCGGCCTTCGCAGGGCTCACGGCGAACACGCCGTGGCTGAACACCGCGCTCGGCGTCGCGATGCTGCTCGGCCGGTTCATCCCGATCGTGCTGGTGCTGGCGCTCGCCGGCTCGCTCGCCGCCCAGAAGTCCGTGCCCTCCACCATGGGCACGCTCCCCACCCATCGCCCGCAGTTCGTCGGCCTGCTGGCCGTCGTCGCGGTCGTCATCACCGCACTCACGTATTTCCCCGTTCTCACGCTGGGTCCCCTGGCGGAAGGGCTCGTCTGACTCATGTCCACCACCATCACTCCCGGAACCTCCACCGGCACCGGCCCGATCCCGGGCACCATCCCCCCCAAGCCCTCCCGCGCCCGCGCCTTCAGCTGGGCGCAGCTGTGGGCCGCCCTGCCGGGTGCGCTGCGCAAGCTGAACCCGGCCGCGCTGTGGCGCAACCCCGTCATGTTCCTGGTGTGGGTCGGTGCGGCCCTGACGACCGTGATCGCGATCGCCGAGCCGTTCCTCGGGGGGCCCGAGCCCTCGGGCGGCACCGCGGTTCCCTTCGGGTTCACCTGGGGCATCGCGGTGTGGCTGTGGCTCACCGTGCTGTTCGCGAACCTCGCCGAGTCCGTGGCCGAGGGCCGCGGCAAGGCGCAGGCGGCGACGCTGCGCAAGACCCGCACCTCCACCATGGCGCGCCGGGTGACGGCCTACGACGAGAAGACGGATGCCGCGGCCGACCATGCCGAGACGGTCGAGGCCGCGTCCTCCGACCTGACGCTCGGCGACATCGTCATCGTCACCGCCGGAGAGCTGATCCCGGGCGACGGCGACATCGTGTACGGCATCGCCACCGTCGACGAATCGGCCATCACGGGCGAGTCCGCACCGGTCGTGCGGGAGTCCGGCGGCGACCGCAGCGCCGTCACCGGCGGCACCCGCGTCCTGTCGGACCGCATCGTCGTGCGCATCACCTCGAAGCCCGGCGAGACGTTCGTCGATCGCATGATCGCCCTCGTCGAGGGCGCGAGCCGCCAGAAGACGCCCAACGAGATCGCCCTGAACATCCTGCTCGCGAGCCTGTCGATCGTGTTCGTGATCGTGGTGCTCACGCTCAACCCGATCGCGTCGTACGCGGCGGCGCCCGTCAGCATCCCGGTGCTCGTCGCGCTGCTCGTGTGCCTCATCCCCACCACGATCGGCGCGCTGCTGTCGGCGATCGGCATCGCCGGCATGGACCGTCTCGTGCAGCGCAACGTCCTCGCGATGTCGGGCCGCGCCGTCGAGGCCGCCGGAGACGTCACGACGCTCCTGCTCGACAAGACGGGGACCATCACATACGGCAACCGCCGGGCATCGGAATTCGTCACGATGCCGGGCGTCGTCGGACGAGGAACTCGCTCGCGCCGCCGCGCTCTCGTCGCTGGCCGACCCCACCCCCGAGGGCGTCTCGGTGGTGGAGCTCGCCGCGGTCCGCAGCATCCATGTCACCGCGCCCGACGGCGCCACCAGCGTGCCCTTCACGGCGCAGAGCCGCATGAGCGGCGTCGACCTGGCCGACGGCACGCAGGTGCGCAAGGGCGCCGGATCGGCGGTGCTCGCGTGGCTGGAGGCATCCGGATCCCCCGTGGCGCCCGCGACCCGCGCACAGCTGATCAGCGAGACCGACGCCATCGCGCGAGTCGGGCGGGACCCCGCTGGTGGTCGCGACGCTCGGGGCCGACGGCGCCGGGCGGGTGCTCGGCGTCGTGCACCTCAAGGACATCGTCAAGGACGGCCTGCGCGCACGATTCGCCGAGCTGCGCGAGATGGGCATCCGCACCGTCATGATCACCGGCGACAACCCGCTGACCGCACGCGCGATCGCCAAGGAAGCCGGTGTGGACGACTATCTCGCCGAGGCCACGCCCGAAGACAAGCTCGCGCTCATCAGGCGCGAGCAGGAGGGTGGCAACCTCGTCGCGATGACCGGCGACGGCACCAACGACGCCCCCGCGCTCGCGCAGGCCGACGTCGGGGTGGCGATGAACACGGGCACGTCGGCCGCGAAGGAGGCCGGCAACATGGTCGACCTCGACTCCGACCCGACGAAGCTCATCGACATCGTGCGCATCGGCAAGCAGCTGCTCATCACGCGCGGCGCGCTGACGACGTTCTCGCTGGCCAACGACATCGCCAAGTACTTCGCGATCATCCCCGCGATGTTCATGGGGATCTTCCCCGGGCTCGCGGCGCTGAACATCATGCAGCTCAGCTCGCCGGCATCCGCCGTCACGAGCGCCATCATCTTCAACGCGATCGTCATCGTGGTCCTCATCCCGCTGGCGCTGCGCGGCGTGAAGTACCGGCCCGGCGAGCGCCTCGCAGATCCTCAGCCGCAACCTGCTCGTCTACGGCCTGGGAGGCGTGATCGCCCCCTTCATCGGCATCAAGCTCATCGACCTCGTCGTGAGCCTCATCCCGGGCTTCTGACTGAGCCCGACAGGAGACGCACATGTCCACCACCACCCGCACCACCGTCCGCACGACGGGCGTGGCGCTGCGCGCCATGCTCGTGTTCACCCTCGCGCTGGGGGTCGGCTACACACTGCTGGTCACCGGCATCGGGCAGCTGGCGCTGCCCTGGCAGGCCAACGGCTCGATCGTGACCGCCGGCGACGAGCCGGTCGGCTCCGCGCTCATCGGGCAGTCGTTCACGGATGCCGACGGCAACGCGCTTCCCGAGTACTTCCAGTCCCGTCCCTCGGCGGCCGGCGACGGCTACGACGGCGGCGCCTCGAGCGGCTCCAACCTGGGTCCCGAGAACCCCGACCTGATCGCGGCGATCGAGGAGCGCCGGGTCGCGGTCGCCGAGCTCGAGGGCGTCGACGCTGTCCGAGGTGCCCGGCCGACGCCGTCACCGCATCGGCCTCGGGCCTGGACCCGCACATCAGCCCCGCGTACGCCCTGCTGCAGGTGCCGCGCGTGGCCGACGCGCGGGGCATCGACGAGGCCGAGGTGCGCGCGCTCGTCGACGCGCACATCCAGCAGCGCGACCTCGGCTACCTCGGCGAGCCCCGCGTGAACGTGCTCGAGCTCAACCTCGCGCTCGATGCCCTGGGCCGACTGACCGGCCGCGGCTCCACGGCATCCGTCTCCCGTCCACCGAATCGATAGGGTGACCACATGAAGCGCGGCAAGCTGCGGGTGCTGCTCGGGGCGGCACCCGGCGTCGGCAAGACGTACGAGATGCTCGAAGAGGGCCGCCGCCTCGCCGACGACGGCCGCGACGTCGTGATCGCCGTCGTCGAGACGCACGACCGCGCCGCGACGGCCGCCCTCGTCGAGGGCCTCCCCGTCGTCCCGCGCACGACCGTCTCGCATCGCGGGGTGGAGCTGACCGACATGGATCTCGAGGGCGTGCTCGAGCGGCATCCCGAGATCGCGCTCGTCGACGAGCTGGCCCACACCAACGCCCCCGGGCTCCCCCACCACAAGCGCTGGCAGGACGTCGACGCGCTCCTGGACGCCGGCATCGACGTGATCACGACGGTCAACGTGCAGCACATCGAGTCGCTCGGCGGGGTGGTCGAGCAGATCACGGGCGTCGCCCAGCAGGAGACGGTTCCGGATGCCGTCGTCCGGGCCGCCGACCAGGTCGAGGTCATCGACCTGTCGCCGCAGTCGCTGCGCGACCGCCTGTCGGCCGGGCTGGTGTACCCGGCGGAGCGGATCGACGCGGCGCTGTCGAACTACTTCCGGCTCGGCAACCTGACCGCGCTGCGGGAGCTCGCCCTGCTGTGGCTCGCCGACGAGGTCGACAGCGCCCTCAAGACGTACCGCGCCGAGCACGGCATCAGCAGGCGCGTGGCAGGCGCGCGAGCGCGTCGTCGTCGCGCTCACCGGCGGGGCAGAGGGCGAGACGCTGCTGCGCCGCGGTGCCCGCATCGCCGCGCGGTCGGCGGGCGGCGAGCTGCTCGCCGTGCACGTGTCGAGCCAGGACGGCCTGCGCTCCGGCGCCCCGGGCGCACTCGCCGCCCAGCGGGCACTGGTCGAGTCGCTCGGCGGCACGTACCACCAGGTCGTCGGCGACGACGTCCCCCGGTGCGCTCGTCGAGTTCGCCCGCTCGGTGAACGCGACGCAGCTCGTCATCGGGGTGAGCCGGCGCGGGCGGCTCGCGGCCGCACTGACCGGCCCCGGCATCGGCGCGACGGTGATCCGCGAGTCCGGCGACATCGACGTGCACATGGTGACCCACGCCGCCGCCGGCGACCGGTTCCGGCTGCCGCGCATCACCGGCGGCGCCCTGAGCGTCAAGCGCCGCCTGCTCGGCTTCCTGCTCGCGCTCGTCGGCGGGCCGCTGCTGACGTGGCTGCTGGTCTCGATCCGCAACGAGGACACGATCACCAGCGACGTGCTCGCCTACCAGCTGCTCGTCGTGCTCGTGTCGCTCGTGGGCGGCATCTGGCCCGCCGTGTTCGCCGCCGTGATGTCGGCGTTCACGCTCAACTACTTCTTCGTCGAGCCGTACTACACCGTCACCATCGCGGATACGCGGAACGTCTGGGCCCTGATCCTCTACGTCCTGATCGCCGTGCTCGTGAGCTTCATCGTCGACCGCGCCGCGCGCGCCGCTCGCGCGGCACGACGTGCGGAGGCCGAGGCGGAGCTGCTCGCGAACGTCGCCGGCAGTGTGCTGCGGGGCGAGTCGGCGGTGCCCGCACTCATCAGCCGCACCCGCGAGTCGCTCGGGCTCGCCGGAGTGCGACTCGTCGACGCCGACGGCACCGTCGTCGCCACCGACGGCGAACCCGTGCGCGACGGACGCTACGACGCGGTCACCGTGGCGCGACGCAACGGCGGCCCGCCCGCGATGCTCGAGCTGCACGGCCACACGCTCGACGCCTCCGCACGCCGCCTCATCGATGCCGTGGCCGCGCAGCTCTCGGCAGCGCTCGAGCACAGCGACCTCACCGCGACCGCGCGCGCGGCCGGCGTCCTGGCCGAGACCGACCAGGTGCGCAGCGCCCTGCTGTCGGCGGTGAGCCATGACCTCCGCCGCCCGCTCGCCGCTGCGGTGGCCGCGGTCGGGGGGCTCCGCGCCTCCGGCGCGAACCTGTCGCCCGACGATCGGGCCGAGCTGATCGCGACGGCCGACGAGTCTCTCACGACGCTGTCGGCCCTGGTCACCGACCTGCTCGACGTCAGCCGCGTGCAGGCGGGCGTGCTCGCGGTGTCGCTGCAGGCGGTCGACAGCGCGGGCGTCGTGCTCGCGGCGCTCGACGAGCTGGGCGCCGGACCCGACCGGTTCGAGCTCGCCCTCGACCCGGAGCTTCCGCCGCTCGAGGCGGACCCGGTGCTGCTGCAGCGCGTGCTCGTGAACGTGATGGCGAACGCCGCCCGCCATGCGCCCGCCGGCAGCCGCGTCCGAGTGACGACGAGCCGCCTCGGAGGCACCGCCGAGATCCGTGTCGTCGACCACGGCAGCGGCGTCTCGCCCGAGCGCCGCGACGACATGTTCACCCCGTTCCAGCGTCTCGGCGACACCGACAACACCGCCGGCCTCGGCCTCGGACTCGCCCTGTCCAAGGGCTTCACCGAGGGCATGGGCGGTACGCTCACCCCCGAAGACACACCGGGCGGCGGCCTCACGATGGTCATCTCGCTGCCCGTGGCCGACGCCCTCCACGCCGAAGAGAGGCCCCTCTCATGAATGACCTGTCGTGAAGGTGCTCATCGCCGACGACGATCCGCAGCTCGTCCGGGCCCTCCGCATCACCCTCGCCGCGCACGGCTACGAGGTCGTCGCCGCTCCCGACGGGGCAGCGGCGGTGGCGCTGGCGGCCAAGGAGCATCCCGAGATCGTGATGGTGGACCTCGGGATGCCGCGGCTCGACGGCGTGCAGGTCATCCAGGCGCTGCGCGGCTGGACGACGGCCCCGATCATCGTGGTGTCGGGCCGCACGGGTTCGGCCGACAAGGTGGAGGCGCTGGATGCCGGCGCCGACGACTACGTCACCAAGCCGTTCCAGATCGACGAGCTGCTCGCACGGCTGCGGGCGCTGTCACGACGCGTGGGCGCGGCATCCGGAGTGCCCGTCGTGACCTTCGGCGACGTCGTCGTCGACCTCTCGACGAAGACCGTCACCCGCGGCGGCGAGCGCGTGCACCTGACGCCGACGGAGTGGCGCATCCTCGAATTCCTCGCCCGCAACCCCGGGTCGCTCGTCACGCGGCAGGCGCTTCTCAAGGACATCTGGGGCACCGAGCAGGTGGCCGACACCGGCTACCTGCGGCTGTACATCTCGCAGCTGCGCAAGAAGCTCGAGGCCGACCCCGGCCGCCCCGCGCACCTGCTCACGGAGTCCGGCATGGGCTACCGCCTGCTCACCGACACCCCCGACCGCCTGACGGGGCCGGCCGCGTCAGCCGAGGCCCTGGCGCTCCTCACCCGCGGCGGGTGCGTCATCCCCCGCCACCGGCTTCGAGGACAGACCCACGGAGCCGGCGTGCGGGTCGTTCGACAGTGCGGCGTGGACCGCCACCGACTCGTCGACGTCGGGGTACTGCGGGCGCAGCTGCACGGCGTGCTGCCGGAGGTTCTCGCGCTTGGCCTTGCGGGCGGCGTAGGCGAGGTTGAGCGCCTCCACCACGATGGCGAACGCCATCGGCGCGTAGATGAGGGCCTTGTCGATGTGGACGCCGAAGCCCTCGGCGACGAGGAAGACGCCGATGAGGAGGAGGAACGACAGCGCGAGCATCTTGACCGTGGGGTGCTTGTTCACGAACGCGAAGATGAACCGCGACGCGAAGAGCATGATGCCGAACGACAGCACGACGACCGTGATGATCACGACGAGGTTCTCGGTCATGCCGACCGCCGTGATGACCGAGTCGAGCGAGAAGACGATGTCGAGAAGGAGGATCTGCGTGATCACCGAGGCGAAGGTCACCTGGGCGACCTTCTTACCCGTGCCGTGCTCCTCTTCGGCGCCTTCGAGCTTGTGGTGGATCTCGGTGACGGCCTTGTAGACCAGGAACAGACCACCCGCGATGAGGATCAGGTCCTTCCACGAGAAGCCGAGGCCCCAGAGGACGAAGAGCTCCTCCTTCAGTGTGATGATCCAGCCCGCGAAGAGCACGAGCACCACGCGGATCACCATCGCGAGTGTCAGGCCGAGGTTGCGCGCCCTCGCCTGCTGCTCCTTCGGCAGCTTGGAGGCGAGGATCGAGATGAAGATGACGTTGTCGACGCCCAGCACCACCTCGAGCACGAACAGCGTCAGGAACACGGCGATCAGATCGGGCGTGAAAGCGAAGGAGAAGTCCACGCCGCTATCGTAGGCGGCGCTCCGGTCCCGGGCCCTGTCAAGAGGGTGCGCCTGGGCATGGACCCCCAACATGCTGGGGATCGTCAGCCCATTCCCCTGCGGTCATATGCACCTGCGTAGTGTGGGCCTTAGCGATCGGCATCCGCCTATGGCTACGCGTCGACCAGGCGGTCGGCAATCGACCAGAGCAGGTGCGATCATCGCCACCATCACCGCTGTCGCACCTGAGGCCGCCCGTCTGGGCCCGGTCCGTCAGACCTATGCCGGCACCGAGACCTTTCCCCCCGTCGCGCGGGCCTATACCGAGGTCTCGCAGGTCGTCCGCGAGACGGGCCTGCTCGCGCGGGCGCAGTGGTTCTACGCCCTCGTCGGCGCTGCACTCGTGCTCGCCCTCGGCGGCGCGATCACCGGATTCATCCTGCTGGGCGACACCTGGTACCAGTTGCTGATCGCCGGCGCGCTGGGCGTCATCTTCACCCAGGTCTCGTTCCTCGCGCACGAGGCCGCCCACCGGCAGATCCTCGCCTCCGGACCCGCGAACGACCGGCTCGGGCGCTTCCTGGCCTCCGGCATCGTGGGCATCAGCCTCTCGTGGTGGAACAACAAGCACAACCGGCACCACGCGAACCCCAATCGCGTCGGCAAGGACCCCGACATCGAGGTCGACACGATCCGGTTCCTCGAGGAGGATGCCGCGAAGGTGAGCCGCCTGGGCGCGCTCATCACCCGCAAGCAGGGCTGGCTGTTCTTCCCGCTGCTCACGCTCGAGGGGCTGAACCTGCACTTCCTCGGCCTGAAGCACCTGCTCTCGCGCGGCGAGGTCAAGGGCCGCTGGATCGAGCTGTCGCTGATCGCACTGCGCTTCGCGCTCTACCTCACGCCGCTCTTCCTGTTCCTGCCGATCGGCATGGCGTTCGCCTTCCTCGGCGTGCAGCTGGCCGTGTTCGGCGTCTACATGGGCGCCTCGTTCGCACCGAACCACAAGGGCATGCCGATCATCGCGGCCGACGCGAAGCTCGACTTCTTCTCCAAGCAGGTGCGCACCTCGCGCAACATCCGCGGCGGCTGGTGGGCGACGACGCTCATGGGCGGCCTCAACTACCAGGTCGAGCACCACCTCTTCCCGAGCATGGCCCGCCCGTACCTGGCGAAGACCCGCGAGATCGTGATGGAGCAGTGCCGCACGCGCGGCGTGCCCTACACCGAGACCAGCCTGATCCAGTCGTACGGCATCGTCATCGCGTACTTGAACCGCGTCGGACTCGCGGCCCGCGACCCGTTCGACTGCCCGATGGTGAACCGCTTCCGCACCGTCTGAGCCGACTTCGAGAAACGGGGGACGGATGCCGCGGCATCCGTCCCCCTTCTCGTTCAGCGCGCGGATTCCACCAGGCGCTGCATCTTGTCGAGGCACTGCTCCAGGCCGCCGCGCGACATGTCCCGCGCCTCGGCGGTCAGGTACCCGTGCTCGACCATGTCGAGGCGGGTGCGCCCGTCGCCGAGGTCCGTCAACGTCACCTCGTGGCGGCCGTCTTCGGTCGTCGCCGTCGGGACGCCGGCCTCCGCCGGCGTGATCGGCGTCCCGTTCTCGTCGCAGAACCGCATGATGTAGCGCAGGGTCGTCGGCGCCTCGAGCTCGGTGATGTCCCAGCGGTTGTGGTAGTCGGCGCCACCCCATTCCGCCGGCGCCCGCATCGTCACGATGATCGCGCCGCCGACACGGATGTCGGCTTCCGCGCGCGGGCACGTGAACCCCTCGGGTCCCCACCACTCCCGCAGGTCGGCGGGCGTGGTCCACGCCGTCCAGACGCGCTCGATCGGCGCATCGAACTCTCGGCTCACTTCCACGTCGAACGTCGTCATCAGCCGAGGACCTCCTGAAGACGGGCGGCGAAGCCCGCCGGGTCACCGGGGTACCCCGGCTGATCGGTGAAGCCGGCATGGTGGCTGGGGAAGTCCGTCACCGGCACGCCGACCGCGGCGGCGACCGAACGGCCGCCGCGTGCGGCCAGCGTGTCACCGGACTCCACGCCGACCGCGACGACGAGGCGTTCGCCCAGGGCTCGCAGCGCGCCGACGTCGATGCGGTATGCGAGGGTCGCCGGCATGTTCCGCAGCAGCGGATTCGTGCGGGCGCCGTCGTCCTCGGAGGACATGCCGAACATCGCGGGGTCGGGCGCGGGGCCGTCGAGGTAGCCGTCGGGCACAGGTCCGTCGAGCATCACGAAGGGGATGAACTTCGCCATCGCGGCGCCATCGCCCTGCTCCGCGTAGGTGCGCTTCATGTCGGCGACCACGTCGAGCACCAGGTCGCGGTCGGGGAGATGCTCGGCGAGCGGCGGCTCGTGTGCGACCGCGATACGCACGTCGTCCGGGTGGGCCGCGGCGAGCGCGAGCAGGTTCACCGCCCCACCACTGGTGCCGAAGGCGTCGACGGGGCCGACGCCGAGCGCCGCGATGACGCGATGCAGGTCGGACGCGTGCTGCTCGACCGTGATGTCGGCGGTGGCGACGGGGTTGCGCCCGGCACCGCGCGGGTCGTACGTCACCACCGGTCTGTCCGTGATGCGCGCGGCGAGGAGCGCGAGTCCGCTCGCGTCCATCGGCGCGGCGAAGAGGAACAGCGCGGGCCGATCGACGGTCGCGTCAGCCAGGTCGCCGTGGATGTCGTAGGTGATCGCGTCGTCTCCGGCGCCGACGACGTGGGTGGTCACGGCGCGCGTGACGGTGTTCTCGGTCATCATCGTCTCCGCTTCGACCGTCAGACGGCGGCGAGCACGCCCTCGAGGCGGGCGTAGCTCGTCTCCATGCCGTCGGTCATGCCCGTGGCGAGCACGATGTCGCGCGTCTCCTTGTCGGGGTACTCGATGAGGAGAGTGATGAGCGTTGCGCCGTCCTCCTCCTCGAGGTTGAGGTCGTTGAGCGTCGAGGGGTAGTCCGTCCCGGTCATGTGCTCGGTGGTGACCGCTCGGCGCGGCGCCTCCGAGAGCACGGTCTCGCCGTCGAAGCCGAAACGCTCGCCCTCGGTGCCTTCGACGGGCTCCCACTCGTAGCGGTAGCGACCGCCGACGGCGGGGTCCACCTCGCACACCGACATCCGCCAGCCGTCGGGTCCGAGCATCCACTTCTCGAGCAGTTCGGGCTCCTGGTGGGCGCGCCACACGAGGTCGATCGGCCCGTCGATGAGCCGAGTGATCCGCACGTGCGTGTCATCGAGGATCTCGACCTGCGTGCCCTTCCCTGCGGCGTACTCGCGCAGGCCCTGCAGCACACGGTCGAGCTGGTTGATCGCCATGGTCGTGCCTTCGACCATCCCCATCGCCACGACCTGCTCCAGCGCGTCGGCCGAGGTGAAGCGCGTGACGGTCTCCAGCCGCGTGCCGGATGAGGTGGGCACGAAAGTCAGTGTCATGCGCGAGGTCGGCATGTCTTCGAGCACCTTGCCGGTCTCATCGGCGAACGAGTCCAGCACCGCGAGCGAGCGCGGGCCGTCGATCTCGAGGAACTCCCACGTCGCGTGGTACTTCTCGCCCCGGGGACTGGTCATGAGGTACCGCGCGTGGCCGCCGACGGTGAGGTCGAACGTGGTGAAGGTGGCGGGGTATCCGGGCGGGCCCCAGAAACGCTCGAGCTGGCGGGGGTCGGTGAAGGCCTCCCAGAGGCGCTCGACCGGGGCCGGGAACTCGGCCGTGATCGTCAGGGTGAGCGCTTCGGCGTCGGTGGTGACATCGGTGACAGGCATTGTCATTCTCCTTGTGTCGTGGATTTCTGTGTCGTCGATTTCTGCGTCGTGGATTCATCGGGGTCGGTGCGCGCCATCGGCGGTCCCGACCCACGGGGTCCTGCCAGGAGTGCGTCGAGCCGGTCGATGCGCCCGCGCCACATGTCTTCGTAGTGCCCCAGCAGCGCACGCGCGCGGGCGATCATCACCGGATCCGCACGGACGAGGCGCTCGCGGCCCTCGGCGCGCTTGACGATGAGCCCGGCCGCCTCGAGCACGGCGACGTGCTTCTGCACCGCCGCGAACGACATGTCGTAGTCGCGCGCGAGCGCCGAGACCGAGTGCTCGCGCTCGATCGCGCGGCGCAGGATGTCTCGTCGCGTCGCCGTCGCGAGCGCGTGGAACACGCGATCGGTCTCATCGTCGGTGAGTTCAATTCGTACAACCATTTGGTTGTACGTTACGCCGGCATGCGGCATCCGTCAACCGTTTCTCGGTGAGGATCTCGCCGAGACAGGGGATTCCGCCCGAGACCGAGGGCGACGCCCCCTGGTTCGGCGGGAATCCCCTGGTTCGGCGCGGCTGTCGCACGAGACGAGCGGATGCCGCGGCCGACGATCCTCGAGCGCAGCGCAGGCCTGAAGGCGAAGGGCTGGCGCGATCCCTCCCGTCGTTGGCTGTTCCGCGCCTTGAGGGGCGCCGCGTACGGGCGGATGCTGAGCGCATGACCGCATCTTCCGACACCGCCCTTCTCGTCATCGACGCACAAGAGTCCTTCCGCCAGCGCACCGGCGACTGGGCTGCCACCGCGAACCCCGCCGTGCTCGAGAACATCGCCCGCCTCGTCGAGCACGCACGTGCGATCGGCGACCCGGTCGTGTGGATCACCCACTCCGAACCGCTGACCGGAGGAGTGTTCGACCCCGCGGTCGGATTCGTGCGCGTGATCTCCGAACTCGGGCCGGGCGACGACGAGGCAGCGGTCACGAAGACGACGATCAACGCCTTCACGTCGACCGATCTTCAGGTGCGGCTGGAGGGTGCCGGGATCCGACGCGTCGTGATCTGCGGCATCCGCACCGAGCAGTGCTGCGAGACGACGGCGCGCGTCGCCGCCGACCTCGGCTTCGAGGTCGAGTTCGTCACCGACGCCACGACGACCTCGGCCATCCCGGCCCGCGGTGGGCTCGCCGCCGTCACGGGCGACGAGATCATGCGCCGGACCGAGAGCATCCTCTCCGCCCGGGGGTTCGCCACGATCACAGACACGCGCACGCGCACCGCGGCGACGGCGGCCGCCTGAGCCGAGCGGCGCAAGCGACGCCGTCCACCCACACGTTGAGGCCGATCAGGCGCGGGCCAGGATGACGCGGAGCGCTCGCGCGATGGAAGGGGAGGCTGTGGCGGTCTATTGGGTGAACACGTTCACGAGCATCCGCGATGAGGAGCGTCTCGGTCGGTATGTCGAGCGTGCCGGCCCCGCGATGCTCGCGGCGGGAGGCCGCTTCCTCGCGCGGGGCGAACCGCTCGCGGTGCTCGAAGGCGAGTCGGCGTTGCGTACGACCATCATCGAATTCCCCGACCTCGATGCCGCCGTTGCCGCCTACCACTCCGCCGCGTATCAGGAAGCCTTGCTCATCCTCGGCGACGCGGCGACCCGAGAGATTCGTGTGATCGCCGCGGCACCCTCGGCGCCCTGACTCGGCTCGCGGTGAAGCCTGCGCCGGATGGCCGGCACGAGCAATAGCCGTCGGCTGGCGAAGCCGAGCACCACGGGGGACGGCGCTCAGCCGCGGACGAGCCGGGCCAGCTCGGCTCCGGTCTCGTCGAGGAGCACCAGTACCTCGCCGGTGAACCCGCCCGGGCGCAACACCGTCGACCCATTCACCCCAGACCGAGCGCGACGCCCCCTGGTTCGGCGGGAATCCCCTGGTTCGGCGCGGTTGTCTTACGCGACGAGCGGATGCCGCGGCCGAACTAGACTGGACCGGTCCGGCATCCCCGAATTTCTGGAGCTGAGCCGCGTGACCACCCCCTCCTCGACCGCCGTCGCCGATACCGTCGACAACGCCATCGCCACGCCGGAGAAGGAGCAGCCGTACGCGGCGCTCGGTCTCAAGCCCGACGAGTACGACAGGATCCGCGAGATCCTCGGTCGTCGCCCCACCTCCGGTGAGCTGGCGATGTACTCCGTCATGTGGTCGGAGCACTGCTCCTACAAGTCCTCCAAGATCTACCTCCGCAAGTTCGGCGAGAAGGTCTCGGACGAGATGAAGACCCGCCTCATGGTGGGCATGGGCCAGAACGCCGGCGTCGTCGACATCGGCGAGGGCTGGGCCGTCACCTTCAAGGTCGAGTCGCACAACCACCCGAGCTACATCGAGCCGTTCCAGGGCGCCGCGACCGGCGTCGGCGGCATCGTCCGCGACATCATCTCGATGGGCGCGCGCCCGGTCGCCGTCATGGACCAGCTGCGCTTCGGCGCCATCGACAACCCCGACACGGCACGCGTGGTGCACGGCGTCGTCTCGGGCATCAGCTTCTACGGCAACTGCCTGGGCCTGCCGAACATCGGCGGCGAGACCGTGTTCGACGCGGTCTACCAGGGCAACCCCCTCGTCAACGCGCTGGCGGTCGGCGTCCTGCGCCACGAAGACCTCAAGCTCGCCAACGCGACCGGCGCCGGCAACAAGGTCGTGCTGTTCGGCGCCCGCACCGGCGGCGACGGCATCGGCGGGGCATCCATCCTCGCCTCCGACTCGTTCGACAGCACCGGCCCGACCAAGCGCCCCGCGGTGCAGGTCGGCGACCCGTTCGCCGAGAAGGTGCTCATCGAGTGCTGCCTCGAGCTGTACCGCGACGAGCTCGTCGAGGCCATCCAGGACCTCGGCGCCGCGGGCATCTCGTGCGCCACGAGCGAGCTCGCCGCCAACGGCGGATCGGGCATGCGCGTCGACCTCGAGAACGTGCTGCTGCGCGACCCCTCGCTCACGCCGGAAGAGATCCTGATGAGCGAGAGCCAGGAGCGCATGATGGCGATCGTGGCTCCCGAGAAGCTCGACGCCTTCCTCGCGGTGGTCGGCAAATGGGATGTCGAGACCAGCGTCCTCGGCGAGGTCACCGGCGACGGGCGTCTGCAGATCTTCTGGCACGGCGAGGAGATCGTGAACGTCGACCCCTCGACGGTCGCCGTCGACGGACCGGTCTACGAGCGCCCCGTGGCCTACCCGACCTGGATCGACGCGCTGCGCGACGACTCGGCATCCGCTCTTCCCCGCCCGACCGACGCCGACACGCTCCGCGACCAGTTCACGCGCCTCGTCTCGAGCCCGAACCTGGCCGACACGTCCTGGGTGACCAACCAGTACGACTACTACGTCATGGGCAACACCGCACTGGCGTTCCCCGACGACGCCGGCATGATCCGCGTCGACGAGCAGTCGGGGCTGGGCTTCGCGATCGCCACGGACTGCAACGGCCGCTACTGCCAGCTCGACCCGTACCAGGGCGCGAAGCTGGCGCTGGCCGAGGCGTACCGCAACGTCGCCGTCACCGGCGCGGTGCCGACCGCCGTCACGGACTGCCTCAACTTCGGCAGCCCCGAGAACCCCGAGGTCATGTGGCAGTTCTCGCAGACGGTCGACGGCCTGTCGGACGCCTGCCTCGAGCTCGGCGTGCCCGTCACCGGCGGCAACGTCTCGTTCTACAACCAGACCGGCGACCAGCCGATCTTCCCGACGCCCGTGGTCGGCGTGCTGGGCATCATCGACGACGTCGCCCGGCGCATCCCGTCGGGCTGGCAGGACGCCGGCGAGAACATCTACCTCCTCGGCGTCACCGCGACCGAGCTCTCGGGCTCGCAGTGGGCCGGCACGATCCACGGGCACCTCGGCGGTCGCCCGCCGGCGGTCGACCTGGCGCAGGAGAAGAAGCTCGCCGAGCTGCTCCACGCCGCCGGCCAGCAGTCGCTCGTGTCGTCGGCGCACGACCTGTCGTCGGGCGGCCTCGCACAGACCCTCGCCGAGGGCGTCATGCGCTTCGGCGTCGGCGCGCGCGTGTGGCTGAACGAGATCATGGAGCGGGACGGTGTGGATGCCGCCACCGCGCTCTTCTCGGAGTCCACGGGCCGCGTCATCGTCACGGTGCCGCGCGAGGACGACGTGAAGTTCCGCGGACTGTGCGAGGGCCGGGGCTACCCGGTGCTGCGCATCGGCGTCACCGACAGCGCCGCGGACGGCGACGAGCCGGCACTCGAGGTGCAGGGACTGTTCACGCTGCCGCTCGCCGAGCTGCGCAGCCTGTCGACGTCGACCCTGCCCGACGCCTTCGGTCCGATCGTCACCGAGCACACCGCCTGACTCCGGGCGTTTCGTCTCGGGCGCCAGAGCGCCCTTCGCTCAACGACCGCGGCTCCAGCCGGCGCACCGCCCCGACCCGCCCGGTCGTCGGGCGCCCGACCCTGCCCGGTCGTTGAGCGAGCGAGGAACGAGCGAGACGAAACGTCGCGGACCTTAGGATGGGACGCATGGCGCCGGAAGACGACGAGTACAGCGGTTTCAACGACACCCGGCAGCGGCGCGTCAAGATCATCGCGTGGGTGACGATCGTCGCCCTCATCCTCGTCGGCGGCGGCGCCACGGTGTTCGCCCTCCTCTTCGGCTGATCGGCTCGTCCCCCGAAGCTCTCGCTTCGAGGCGGCGCATCCCGTAGGGTCTGGCCATGAGCCGTAAGCCGTCGCTGTGGACCCGGGTGCGGAACTTCTTCTCGCCCCCGCGCGAGTCGTACGACACCCGCCAGGCACGACCCGGTGAGCCGGGGGACGGCCCGGGCAACCCGGTGTACGAGGCCGCAGACCGACGTCGCCACGGCGGGACGATGGACATCGGCTCGCACTGATCCACTCCCGCGATCGGCCACCGTGCAGATCGTCGGCGAACTCCCGGCCTCACGCACGGCAGCCGCGGCTACCATGGCAGGGTGGAGTCGATCCTCCTGATCGTGTCGGGCTGGTGGTGGATCGCTCCGGCCGCCGCCGGCGCCGGAGCGGCGACCTACGCCGGCCTGACGACGCGCAGCCGCCGAGCCAGAAGGCTCGAGCTCGATGCCGCGCGCCAGGAGGAATCGCTGGCCTATCGCGAACTCGTCGCCGCGAAGGCGCGGGTGCGCACCGCGAACGCCGACCTGCTGACGGCGAAATCCCGCCACGGCGCACCCGCGTTCCAAGCCGGGGACGCGCGCCGCGAGCTGCTGGCCGCGAAGCAGGCGGAGAAGACGGCGTCGCTCGCGCTCCGCGCCAGCAGATCCCGCGTGCAGGCGGGCTACGCCCAGTACCGCGCCGCGACATCGCACGACCCGCTGCCGATCGACAGGCTCTACGCCGCGCATGACGCCGTCAACCTGCGATGGCTGGCCTACGAGACGGATGTCGACCGGGCGCTGGCGTATCCGCAGATGACCGATGTGCGGCATCCGGCCACCGTCGCGTTCCTGCGTGCCCAGCGCGAGGCCCTCGCCGCGCGCCCGACGCTGCGCGAGCGCGCGACGCCCCAGCAGTTCCGCGAGTACAGCGCGGCGGTGCGCCACCTCGAGTCGACGTTCGATGAGGCCGAGCGCCAGGCCGGGGTCGTCGGAGCCGCCCGCCCCGCCTCACCTGCAGCGACCGCCGCCGCCGGGCTGACCGCCGCGGCCGCCGTCATCTCGGAGCTCGCGGACCGCCTGCCCTCGCTCATCGCACGGATGCCGCCGCCACGGCCGAGCGACCCGCCCGCTGGCAGGGTGCCCTGAGCCCGACACAGCGGCCCGCAAGGCCGTTAGCATGACAGGGTGGAGCCGTTCTTCGAGTTCCTGGGCGATTTCTGGTGGCTGGCCTTCCCTGCGTTCGGTCTTCTCGCCGCCTTGGGAAACGCGTGGGAGCAGAGCACGAGACGCCGGCATAAGCGGCGCCTCGAGGTGATGCACGCGAAGGCGGAGCTCAAGGCCGCACAGGCCGCCGCGCGCGGCAAGGCGGTGCCGGCGGCATCCCTGCCTTCCGTCGACGCCGGCTCGATCACCCAGAGCGTGGACGACGAGGTCGCCGTCGGCAGAGGGGCAGCGGCCCCGGTGCGCGAGACGCAGGCCACCCAGCTCGAGCGCCTGTTCGCGACGCACGACGCCGTCACGGCGCGCTGGCTCGAGTACGAGCTCGACGTGGCCAAGATCATCGCGTTCCCGGCGATGAGCGACGGCCGCCAGCCGCTCACGGCGGCGTTCCTGCGCGCCAAGCGCATCGCCGACGGGCTGCGCCCGGCATCCGCCAAGGCGCGGCTGTCGAAGGACCAGCTCGCCGAGTACCGCAACGCCGTGGCCGACTTCGAGGTGGCGTTCGACGTCGCCGAGCGCGACGCCCGGCGTCTGCGCGACTCGAGCTTCACCGAGGTCGAGCGCAAGCGGCTCGACACCGCCAAGAAGCTTCTCACCGTCGCCATCGACGAGGCGGCCACGCCGGCGGAGCGCCAGCTCGCCTACCGCCGCGTGCGCGAGGAGCTCGACGGACTCATCTCGATCTCGGACGAGGCGATCGAGGTGCTCGAGAACAAGGTGATGCTCGAGCTCGGACCCACCGCCGCGGCGTCGGCGCCCGCCGCTGCCACGCCCGACATCCGAACCCGTCGCACCCGCGGCATCCCCACCGTCGACGGCATCGGCACCGTCGACGGCATCGGCGCCGGTCGCCGAACCGCTGCCCGGCTTCGCCGAAGCGCCCGAGCACGACGCCGCCGCCGGCCGCGTCACCGTGGCCGGTCCCGGCCCGCGGCACAGGCGACGTGCCCGGCCGGGTCACCCACCCCAAGCCGCACCGCTGAGCGCCCGCACCCGGCAGACGCCTGCGCGCGGTCATGCGCTGACCTCGGGATGCGCGTCGATCCACGCGTCGATGCGGGCGAACCAGTCGAACAGCCAGGCGGCGCGGGCGTCCAGGTCTTCGGGCACGTCCGCACGGGGCACGCGCCAGGCGCGCATCGTGATGCCCTTGTCCATGGGCAGCTCGCGCCAGATGTCGCGAAGGGTCACGAGGCGGTCGAGGCCGGTGTGCGCGATGAACACGACGTCGGCGCCGGGCGCGGCATCCAGCGCGGCGTGCATGCCGCCCGGCTGCGGCGCCATGACGTGCCGCAGCGCCTCGGCCCGCTCGGCCATCGCTTCGCGTCCGGCGTCGCGAAGACGCTGGATCCGCGAGCGGCGGCGCGCGGGGCTGACGTTGCCGCCCTCCGGGAAGATGACGAACGCGTCGTCGGGTCCGAGCCCCGTGGCGAGCTCGGCGAGCGCCTCCTCCACCCGCAGGCCGCCGCCCGCGCGCCCGTGGCCGAAGCCGGACGGCACGATGAACCGCGCCGGCACGCGGTGCAGCAGGATGTCGATCGCGGGGTCCCACTGCAGCGTGTACTTCAGCACGATGCGCGGCTGCCGGGCCACCTCGTTGAGCAGCGTGTGGATCAGGATGAACGAGTCGCCCGGCCCGCCGTGGCGGCTGGCGACGACCAGCGGCGTGCCCGGCGTGAAGAGCCGGTCGAACGCGGCGCGGTCCGCCGCCGCCTCGCCCTCCTCGGACCCTGTCGTGGTGATCGTGAGCCGCAGCACGCCACCGAGGATCGAGAACAGCAGCCGCAGTCCCCAGCCGCCGAGGCGGTAGTGGGCGGCCACGAAACCCGGGCGCCGGAGCGCGTATCCGAAGCCCGATCCGATCCACAGCCCGAACATCGCCACGACGAGCATCGCGTCCCAGAGCAGGTACACGGTCACGAGCCAGAGCACGCGGGGCAACCGGAACCGCCCGGGCACCAGAGACGTGAGGGCGAGTGCGAGGATCAGCCAGATCGGCGTGAGCACCAGCATGACGACGGCCGCGACGATCATGAGGGGCGCCAGAACGATGCGGCGCACCCAGGTCGGCGGCACGCCCATCAGTCCGCACCCTTGTCGCGTGCGGCGTCGTCAATGCTCGCAGCCGCGCCGTGCGCGCCCTCGTCGATGCTCCCAGCCGCGCCGTGCGCACCGTCGTCGCCCGACGGCTGCTCGCCGCCGAGGCCCCGCTCGGCAAGGAACGACCGGCTCGCGTCGTAGGCGGCGTCGATGCGCCGGCGGACGGTGTCCATGCGGCGGTACGACATCAGCGCATCGTCGCCGTCGAGTCCCCCGCCGCTGGGCAGCACGTGGAGTGCGACGCCCTCGGGCAGCGTCGCGACGTCGCGCGCGTACCGGTGGCGTCGCGCGATCTCGAACGCCACGCGCGCGGTGTCCACCGCCGACCGCGGTACGACGAGCGGTGTCTCGATGCGACCGACCTGCAGCACGAAGACGGTGCGGGCTCCGGCATCCACCGCCTGCGCGATCGGGATCGAGTTCACGATGCCGCCGTCGATGAAGTGCTCATCGCCGATCCGCGTCGGGGGCAGCAGCCCCGGCACCGACGCCGACGCGAGGATCGCCTCGATCAGCGGGCCCGACTCGAACACGTGCTCGGCGGCGCGTTCGATGCTTGCGGCGACCACCCGCAGTCGCACCGGCAGGTCTTCGAAGCGGGTGTCGGCGCCGAGCGACCGCTCGAGCAGGTGACGCAGCGGCGCGGGAGAGTTCAGATGCGTCTTCGTCTTGACGATCCGGGTGAACTGGGCGAGGAACGAGTCGCCGTAGACGGCGTTCGCCTCGGGCGAGGTCCACGCGTCGAGCAGACGCTCGATCACGGCGGGCGTCGGGTCGCTCGCCACGAGCGCGCCGTTGATGGCGCCGATCGAGGTGCCGACGACGAGATCGGGACGGATGCCGGACTCGAGGAGCGCCCGCAGCATGCCGATCTCGACGGCGCCGCGGACGCCCCCGCCGCCGAGAACGAACGCCACCGTCATGCCCACACCCTATTTCGGGCGCGGGACCGCGGCAGGGATTCCCGGGTCAGCGGGTGAGGCCGTCGACCCAGTCCCGGTTGTCGGCGATCCACTCCGCCACGACGGGGCCGTAGTCGTCGCCGTCGTACGCGCCGAACATGGCGTCCTCGAGCGAGTAGAGCAGCTCGTTGTCCATCCGGAACTCCTCGAGCCAGCGCGAGACCTCGGGGAACTCCTCGGCGAACGCGGTCGAGGTCACCGTGTGGATGCCCTCGGCGTCACCCAGCAGGCCGTCGGGGTCTTCGAGATCCTTGATCGGGAACGCGTTGTACGCCCAGTGCGGGCGCCAGAGGGTGACGGCGACGTCGCGTCCGGCATCCGTCGCCGCCTGCAGCTCGGTGAGCATCGCCGGGGTGGACGCCGTCACGAAGTCCATGCCCTCCAGGCCGTACCCGGGGATGACGTCGTCCTGGGTCACCGTGACGAGGCCGGATCCGGCCTCGATGCCGACCAGCCGGTTGCCGAACAGGTCGGCGTTGGCGGCGAGCTCGGTCAGCGAGTCGATCGGGGCGTCCTCGTTCACCGCGATGGTGAGCTTCGCCTCGTCGTTCCACGCACCCAGGTCGACGAGGTCGTCACCGTAGGTGTCCATGTAGTCGGCGTGCGTGAGCGGCAGCCACGTGTCGAGCGTCAGGTCGTAGTCGCCCTGGGCGATGCCGGTGTACGCGGCCGCGGGGTCGGCGTACGCGAGGTCGACGGAGTAGCCCTCCTCCTCGAGCACGGCCTTCCACAGCTCGGACGCGGCGATGCCCTCGTCCCAGCCGTTGAAGACGGCGATCGTCAGGTGCCTCTCGCCGGCATCGGCGGCGCCGGTCTGCGCGAGCGCGCCGGTCACGAGCAGCCCGGCGGTTCCGGCCAGCGCGAGTCCGGCGGCGATGGTGCGTCGCATGGTCATGTCAGGTCCTCTCGGGTCGGGTCACACGCGGGCGGGCTCGGGTCGCTCGGACGCCGCGTCGTCGGGGACGGATGCCGCTGCCTCGGTCGCGGGTGCCCCTCCGCCGACGGTCACCGGGCGTGCGGCATCCGTCTCTGCGTCCTGCGTTCCACTCGCAACGGCGCCGGCCGCGGCGAGCAGCGTCGCGGGCGCGGCGTCGAGAAGCCCGACGTGACGCGGTCGAGGATCATCGCCAGGATCACGACCGACAGGCCCGCCTCGACGCCCAGGCCGATGTCGATGCGGCTGAGGCTCTGCACCACCTGGCCGCCGAGACCGCCGGCGCCGACCATGCCGGCGATGACGACCATCGACAGGCTCAGCATGATCACCTGGTTGACGCCGGCCATGATGCTCGGCAGCGCCAGCGGCAGCTGGATCTGGCGCAGGATGCGCCCGGGCGACGCGCCGAACGCATGGCCGGCCTCGACGATCTCGGGATCGACGCCGCGGATGCCCAGCTCGGTGAGACGCACTCCGGGCGCGAGGGCGAACACGATCGTCGCGACCATGCCGGGCACCGGGCCCACGCCGAAGATGAGCATCGCGGGGATGAGGTAGACGAACGCGGGCATCGTCTGCAGGAAGTCGAGCACCGGTCTCAGCGCCGCCGACACGCGATCGCTGCGCGCGGCCCAGATGCCGAGCGGCACGGCGAGCGCGATCGCCACGGCGGCCGCGAGGATCACCAGCGCGAGCGAGTCCATCGCGTTGGCCCACTGGCCGACGGCGACGATCACGAGCAGTCCGAGAGCGCTGCCGACGGCGAGCACGAGACCCCTCGACCAGTAGGCGAACGCGGCGATCACGAGGATCACGACCCAGAACGGCGGGGTCGACAGCGACGCGTCCAGCCAGCCGTAGAGGCCGTTGAAGACGACGGCGACGACGTCGAAGAAGCCGCCGAGCACATCGATCAGCCAGCGGACGCCGGCCTCGACGGCATCACCCAGTGGGAGACGGAAGACGTCGTTCATCGTGCGGCTCCTTCGATCACGGCGGGCGGCGGGGTGTTCCACCGCGGCGAGGGTCTGCCTGATCTCGCTCGCCGGCACGGTGGCGGGCAGGTCGATGACGGGGTTCTCGCGGGTGACGGGAGGCACATTGCCGAGGGCGGCGAGCAGGGTCACCCGGGGGATGGTTCCCACGAGGCGGCCGGCATCGTCGACGACGGCGACCGGCACCGGGCGCTCCACCGCCCGCTCGACGACATCCGTCAGCGGGTCATCGACGTGCACCGCCGCGTGGGCGGTGTGCACGATCGCGCGCAGATCGGTGCGGCCGTCCTTGACGGCCCGGATCACCGCGCGGTCGGTCACCGTGCCCAAGAACCTGCGGTTCTCGATGACGGACACCGATCCGACCTGCAGGTCGCGCATCACCCGCAGCGCCCCGCGCACGCCGGCGCTGACGGGCGTGGTGGCCGCCGGCGGCGCCATGACCGAGCCGGCGGTGAGGACGCGTGCCCGGTCGACATCCTGCACGAACTGCGCGACGTAGTCGTTCGCCGGGTCGGTGAGGATCTCCTCGGGCGTGCCGTTCTGCACGATGCGGCCATCGCGCATCACCGCGATGCGGTCGCCGAGGAACATGGCCTCGTTGAGGTCGTGGGTGATGAACACGATGGTGCGGCCCAGCTCGCGCTGCAGCTCGATGAGCTGCTCCTGCATCTCGCGGCGGATGAGCGGGTCCAGCGCCGAGAAGGCCTCGTCCATGAGCAGGATGTCGGTGCCCGAGGTGAGGGCCCGGGCGAGACCGACGCGCTGGCGCATGCCGCCCGAGAGCTCGTCGGGCATCGCGTCGGCGCGGTCGCCGAGACCGACCTTGTCGAGGATGTCCCGGGCCCGCTCGCGTCGCTCGTCGCGTCCGACGCCCTGGATCTCGAGCGCGTAGGCGGCGTTGTCGAGCACCGTCAGGTGGGGCAGCAGCGCGAAGTGCTGGAACACCATCGACACGGAACGCTGACGGATGCCGCGCAGCGCCTTCGCCGATGCCTTGGTGACGCTCTGCCCCTGCACGATCACGTCGCCGGCCGTGGGCGGAAGCAGCCCGTTGAGCATGCGCAGCACGGTGGATTTGCCGGAGCCCGACAGTCCCATGATCACGAAGATCTCGCCGGGCTCGACGCTGAAGCTCGCATCGATCACGGCCGCGGAGCCGGCGTCCGCGACGTCGGCACGCGACGCGCCGGCGCGCAATCGCCGTACGGCGTCCGTAGGGTTTCGTCCGAAGACCTTGAAGAGGCCGTTCGCCTCGATGGCAGGAGGAAGCGTCACTGTGTGCACCTCGGCAGCCTCCGTGCAGAAGCTGCAGCGGTTGCGCCCGGGTGGCGGCCGTACCGGCAGCGGATGTCGGACCCGCGCTTCGGCCGCCGACCATACGCTCACCGGTCTGGCGCCCCGTGAGGACGTCACCCGTGACCGCGGACTGGTCGGGAACAGCCCCATGAGGGGCCTGATCCACCGTTTCACGCCGCCCACGAGCCGGCAAATTCGACACCCATCGGCCGTTTCGCTACTGCGCGCACGCGTGATATCACGCCCAGCTCCGCCCGGGGCTGGCGCGTCCCATCGGCGACGGACCGAGCCGAAGGGTTGACATACGTCGAGCTATCATGGTTACCTACTCAAGTAAGTAACCGACCCACCTGGGAGTGTCGTGATCGAAGAAGGCCGTGCTCTGTTCCTCCAAGTGGCGGAGAGCGTCGAAGACTCGATCATCGACGGCTCGCTCGCCCCGGAGGCCCAAGCGCCGTCCACCAACGAACTCGCCGCCTTCTACCGGATCAACCCCGCCACCGCCGCGAAGGGAATCGCCATGCTGACCGACAAAGGCGTGCTGTACAAGCAGCGCGGCATCGGGATGTTCGTCGCCCCGGGCGCACGGGATCTGCTGATGGCCGAGCGCCGCAACGCGTTCGCCGACCGCTTCGTCGATCCGCTGCTGGCGGAGGCACGCAAGCTCGGGCTCGGGCCCGACGACCTCGCACTGCTCATCCGCGACCGTGCCGACGCGCACGCCGCGACCACCATGGAAGGAAACGCACGATGACGACCGGGATGCCCGTCATCGAGGTGAAGGGTCTCACCAAGCGCTACCGCGACGTCGTCGCGGTGGACGACGTGAGCTTCACGATCGAGAAGAACACGATCTACGGTCTGCTGGGGCGTAACGGCGCCGGCAAGACCACCGTCATGTCGATCCTCACCGCGCAGAACTTCGCCACGAGCGGCGAGGTGCGCGTGTTCGGCAAGAACCCGTACGAGAACGCGAAGGTGCTCTCGCGGCTGTGCTTCGTGCGCGAGAGCCAGAAGTACCCCGACGACGCGCTCGCGAGGCACGCCTTCGCCACGGCGCGCCTGTTCTTCCCGAACTGGGATCAGGAGTTCGCCGAGCAGCTGATCGACGACTTCCAGCTGCCGATGAAGACGCGCATCAAGAAGATGTCGCGCGGACAGCTCTCCGCGGTCGGCGTGATCATCGGCCTCGCTGCACGTGCCGAGGTCACCTTCTTCGATGAGCCGTATCTCGGCCTCGACGCCGTCGCGCGGCAGATCTTCTACGACCGGCTGCTCGAGGACTACACCGAGCACCCCCGCACGGTGATCCTGTCGAGCCATCTGATCGACGAGGTGTCGAACCTCATCGAGCGCGTGCTCGTCATCGACCGCGGCCGGATCATCATGGACGAGGCCACCGACTCGGTGCGCGACCGCGCCGCGAACATCGTCGGCGACGCGTCCGCGGTCGACGCGTTCGTCGCGGGCCGCCAGGTCATCCACCGCGAGCGCCTGGGCAACGTGGCATCCGTCACCGTCCTGGGCGCCCTGTCGCTCGCCGACCGTGAGCGCCTCGACGCCGCCGGGCTCGACGTCGCACCGGTGTCGCTGCAGCAGCTCATCGTGCGCACCACGACCGCGCACCTGCACGACGGCGACGCCGCATCCACCCTCGACGAAGGAGCCCTGCGATGAACCGCACCGTCAACGTCGTGCGCATGCAGCTGATCAACAAGCAGACGTTCGTCTGGGTGCCGCTGATCGTGCTCGGTGCGTCGTTCGCCATGTCGATCGTGATCTACGCGATCCTCTACAGCTCCGGCCTGTCCGGCCCCTTCTACGGCGGCGGCTCGCAGGCGCCGCTGTGGGTGCTGCTGTTCGTGGGGATCTCGTCGCTGACGCTCACGTTCCCGTTCTCGCAGGCGATGAGCGTCACGCGGCGCGAGTTCTTCTTCGGAACCATGCTGGCGGCGGCGATGTGCGCGGTGCTGCTCGCCGCCGTCTTCGCCATCGGCGGCCTCGTCGAGGAGGCGACGAACGGCTGGGGCATCAACGGCTACTTCTTCGCACTCGACTGGGTCGTGTCGCGGGGAGCGCTGGGCGCCGCGGCCTTCTACTTCGTCATGGCGATGCTCATCTTCATGCTGGGGTTCTGGTCGGCGACCATGTACAAGCGGTTCGGCGCCCTGTTGCTGACCCTCATCTGGGTGGGCGTCGGCGTGGTGCTGCTGCTCGCCGTCTGGGCGATCACGCGCTGGGAGATGTGGGCGCGACGTCTGGACGTGGTTCGTCGTGCAGGGCCCGCTCGGGTTCGCCCTCGGCGGTCTCGTCCTGACGCTGGTCCTCGGCGGGATCTCGTACCTGACGCTGCGGCGCGCAGTGCCGTAGATCCTCTCCGGGCCTCGGGCTTCCACCCGAAGAGCGGATGCCGCGACCTGGCGCTGTGCGCCGGGTCGCGGCATCCGTCATTCACGTCTGCAGCTGGCTGTCGAAGGCTCAGCGGCTGTCGGCGGCCTCGGTGTGGTGGCGGATCACCTCGGCCACCACGAAGTTGAACCACTTCTCGGCGAAGGCGGGGTCGAGGTCGGCCTCTTCGGCCAGGCGCCGCAGGCGGGCGACCTGCTGCTCCTCGCGGGCGGGGTCGGAGGCGGGCATGCCGTGCTCGGCCTTGAGGTAGCCCACCTGCTTGGTGGCCTTGAACCGCTCGGCCAGGAGATACACCAGCGAGGCGTCGATGTTGTCGATACTGCTGCGCAGACGCCGCAGCGTCGCCGTCGGATCCTCGGTCATGCAAACCTCCTCGCGACGACGATACCCGAGCGCGCGCACCCCGGCCGCGCCGGCCCGACCGCGGCCGGCGTCGCCCGATACGCATGAAATCTGTCGACTCCTGTCCGTCCGGGCGCCCACCCGCCCCTAGAGTGTGACGCATGACCGACGCCTCGTCCTCGCTCGGCGCGAGCGCCGCAGAAACCGCCGACCCGCTCGCCGTCGCCCCCGCGTGCGGGCACCGACGCCGTGGGCGATGCTCCCGCCGCCGACGGCACAGTTCTCGCCACCCCCGTGGATCGGTCGGCGAAGCCGTTCTGGGCGCGCCTGGACAGCCCCTTCACGGTCGGCTTCCTGCTCACCTTCGGCGGGCTCGCGGCCGCCCTGCTCGGGGTCGCGCTCATCAACATCTCGACGGTGATCATCTACATCGCCTTCGCGATGTTCGCCGCGCTGGGGCTCGATCCCGTCATCAAGTGGTTCGTCCGCCACAACGTCAAGCGCGCGTGGGCGATCACCATCGTCTTCCTCACCTTCGGCGTCGTGCTGATCGGCCTCATCCTGCTCGTCGTCCCGACGCTGGTGGAGCAGATCGGGGCGTTCATCACCGGCATCCCCCAGACGATCGACAACTTCCAGGAGTCCGACTTCTTCCACTGGCTGGAGGGGATCTTCGGCACCGGCCTCGGCACGCTCGTCACCGACATCGAGAAGTGGCTCACCAACCCCGCGAACATCGCCGCGATCTCGGGCGGTCTGCTGAAGGTCGGCGCCGGCATCGCGACGGCGATCTCGGGCGGCCTCATCGTCATCGTGCTGACCCTGTACTTCATCGCCTCGCTCCCCAGCATCAAGGAGTCGCTCATGCGGTTCGCTCCGGCGCGCAACCGCGTGAAGGTGCGCTCGATGACCAACGAGATCACCGACTCGGTCGGCAGCTACCTCATGGGCATGGTGGTGCTGGCGTTCTTCAACTCGATCGTCGCCTTCCTGCTGCACTTCTTCCTGCAGCTGCCGTTCCCGTTGCTGATGGGCGTGCTGGCGTTCGCGATCACGATCATCCCGCTCGTGGGCCCGGTGCTCTACTGGATCACCGCATCCGTCCTCGCGCTGTTCACGAGCCCGCTGTCGGCGCTGATCTTCGCCATCGCCTACCTCATCTACATCCAGATCGAGGCGTACGTGATCACGCCGAAGGTGATGAGCAAGGCGATCGAGATCCCCGGATCCCTCGTCGTCATCGGTGCGCTCATCGGCGGCACGCTCCTCGGCCTGCTCGGCGCGCTGATCGCCGTGCCGGTGACGGCATCGATACTGCTGATCATCAAACAGGTGTTCATACCGAAGCAGGACGCCAAACTCTGACGCGGCTCGGCTTCGCCCCGGGGCTCGCGGTCGCGCGATCCCCCTCGCTGCGGGTGACGGATGCCGCGGCCCGCGGCATCCGTCATTCCCGGCGTCAGTAGTCGACGCGGCGGCCGAAGCGGCGCTCGCCCCGTGGGCGGGGCGAGCAGGCCGCGAGCTTGCGCAGCCGCACGATCTCGTGCGGCTGCAGGCCCACGGCCTCGCCGAAGTCCTCGACGGACGTGAAGCCGCCCTGCGCTTCGCGCTCCTTGACCGCCCGGCGCGCACGCGAGCGGCTCATGCCGGGCAGCTTCTCGAGCTCGGCGGCGGTCGCGGTGTTGACGTCGACGGGTTCGGGCGTGAGGTCGTCCGCGGCGAGGTAGTCCGTCGGCGACGCGCCGGCCGCCGCCGCGAGCTCAGCCGCGTCGTCGGCCTTCGAGCGGGACGCGTCGTCGGCCTTCGAGCGGGCCGCCGCCTCGGATTCGGCCTTCGAGCGGGCTTCCGCCTCGGCTTCGGCCTTCGCGGCGGCGCGGGCGGTGGCCGCGCGCGAGCGCCGCGACGAGCGCGAGGAGGGCTTCTTCGTCGTGCTCGTACCCGATCCCGACGAGCGACCGGAGGCCGTCCCGCCCGTCCGCGACGACGCGTCACCCTCCTGTCCCGCCCGGTCGAGGCGCCGCTGCCACATCGTGCGGAGCCATCCCGGGTTGACCATGAGGGCGACGAGCATGCCCGACAGGTAGACGATCCCGCGGACGAGCGGCTGCCATTGCCCCCAGATCTCGAGGCTCACCAGGATCGCGGCCGCACCCCACACCACGGCGAGGATGAGGAGGCGCCGGCTGCGCGACGCGACCCCGATGATCGAGAAGCCGAGCCAGGTGACGATCGGTCCGGGAACGACCGTCAGCAGCATCCACGAGCTCATGCCGAGCATCCACGCGATGCTCGGGGCGTCCTTCGCGGTGCCCATCGCGGGTGGAGGTGCTCATGCGTAGTCCTTCACGTCGAGCACCATCGTGACGGTGTCGTCGTCGTCGCGCGTCTCGGAGACGAGCTCGAAACCGGCGGATGCCGCGCGCTCGCGGATGCGCGCCGCGACCGTCTGCTGCACCCGCAGCGCGTAGGCGGCGTCCAGCCGCTCGACGAGTGCCGCGGCATCGGCCTCAGCGAGCTCGAGACCGTCCGGGCGCCGGAAGTGCGCGCCCCACACGCCCTCCGGCGTGCGCGTCATCGTGAGCTCGATGCCGTCGATCAGCGCGGCGAGGTCGTCGCCCTGCCGCGTGAGCTCCGTCGCGCCGATGTCGCGGAGCGCGTCGCCGAGCAGGTCGGGGTCCTTCATGCGGGTGCGCACCGAGATCGGGCGGGGACCGGTGTCGGCGGTGGCGTCCGTGCCGGCGCGGTCGGCGTCGCGCACCCCGCCGGTCTGCGAGAGCGCGCCGATGCCGCCCGCGGCGGTGATCGCGGTGACGGCGGCGAGCGCCGCGGGGATCAGGATCAGCGACACGCTCATCGCGCGGCCTCCGCTCTCGTTCGTGCCTGTGCTTCCCGCCGCGACCTGCGCGGGGCTGTCGGCCCGCGGGCCCAGGTCGTCCAGCAGGGCGGCGAGCGCGGCATCCGTCGCCCAGCCGTTCACCGCGACGGTGCCGTCGCGGGCGATCCGCACCTCGAGCCGGTCGGCGCCGCCGTCGGCGGCGATGCGGCGCACGTCGTCGGCGTAGCGATCGGTGAGCGCGCGGATGCCCTGGTTGCGCGAGCCCACCCAGGGGCGCTCCACGTCGGGCAGGTCGCGCAGGTACGGCCCGTCGCAGAGGAGGTCGGTCGCCTCGAGCAGCGCCGCGATGTCGTCGCGACCGCCGGCGGCCCACGCGGCGAGGCGGTCGAGGGGGTAGCCGGTGAAGGTCATGACGCCCAGGCCCGCTGCGCGGAAGGCGCGGGCGACGGATGCCGCAGCCGCCGCCTGATCGAACGGCTCGCCGCCGAGCAGGGTCACGCCCTGCGACCCGGCCGCCGTCGCACGCTCGACCCACTCGGCGGCGAGCGCGTCGGCGGCCGCGACGAGTCCGCCGCGGTCGGCCCACAGCTGCGGGTTGAAGCACTCGGGGCAGTGCACGGCGCATCCCTGCAGCCAGACCGCGGCGCGCACCCCCGGCCCCTCCGCCTCCGTGGCGGCGAGGAACCGCGACCAGCGCAGCGTGGGCGGCCGTGCCCCGCGCACCGGCTCGACCGTGCCGAGGAGCGAGGCTTCGCCGCCTCGACCCGGTGACTGCGCGACGATCCGGGTCATGCGGCGTGCGGTCCGTCTGCTCGTTCTCGAGCCGGCCGAAGTCCTCGACCGACGGCGGCGGTGTAGGCCTCGGTGAATCGCGACGAGACGGTCTGCGCGTCGAGCAGCGCCTCGAGCGCCTCGATGTGGTCCAGACACTCCGCCCCGTGCATGCCGATCGTCTCGGCGTCGACGGTGCCGTCGGCGCGGAGCCTCACCACGAGCTGCTTGGCCATGATCTCGTCATCCTTCCGTCGGCGGGGTCGGTAGTCGGCAGCGCTCAATAGTCCACAGGTGCTCAATAGTCGACAGTGCGGCCGCCGCGTCGCGACGACAGCGCGCCCTCGGCGACCGCGCCGCTCGATTCGGCCGGGTCCAGGTCCTCGCTGCCGGTGGCGCGCACCGCGCGCTCGGTCGCCCACGTGCGGATGCGCTGCACCTCCTCGGCCTGGGTCACGGCGAGCGGGATCATCGTATCCACGACCTCTCGCACGACGTCGGCCGTCACCTCGCCGCGCGTGGTGAAGCCCTCGTACAGCGCCGAGACGACCGACTGCTCGATCTCGGCGCCGGAGTGGTTCTCGCTGGCCGCCACGAGCGCCGCGATCGCCGCGTCGTCGGATGCCACCGCCTCGAGTCCGTTCGCGTCGGTCGCGCGCGAGCGCAGCTGCAGCCGCCAGATCACCTCGCGCTCGTGGGCCGTCGGCAGGTCGACGAAGAAGATCTCGTCGAACCGGCCCTTGCGCAGGAACTCCGGGGGAAGCGCGTCGATGTTGTTGGCGGTCGCGACGACGAACACCGGGATGCCGCTTCTCCTGCATCCAGGTGAGGAAGGTGCCGAAGACGCGCGCGGTCGTGCCCGAGTCGCCCTGGCCGGTGGTGTTCGAGAAGCCCTTCTCGATCTCGTCGACCCACAGCACGCACGGCGCGACGGCTTCGGCGGTCGCGATCGCGGTGCGCAGGTTCTGCTCGCTCGAGCCGACGAGACCCGAGAAGATGCGGCCGATGTCGAGCCGCAGCAGCGGCAGCCCCCAGGACGCCGCGGTCGCCTTCGCGGTCAGCGACTTGCCGCAGCCGGGGACGCCGGTGATGAGCACGCCCTTCGGGGCCGGCAGTCCGTACGCGCGCGCGTCGCCGAGCCACGAGCCGTCACGGCGCGACAGCCAGCGCTTGAGGTTGTTGAGTCCGCCGACGTCGTCCAGGTCGATCTCGGCCCGCACGAACTCCAGGACGCCGGACTTGCGGACGACCTGGCGCTTCTCGTCGAGCACGATCGGCACGTCCTGGCCCGACAGGCGCCCGTCGTTCACCATGGCGCGGGCGAACGCGTTCTCGGCCTCGGCCATCGAGAGGCCGAGTGCCGCGTGCACGAGCTGGTCGCGGGCGGTGTCGTCGGCATCCACCCGGATCCTGCCGTCGCCCGACGCGTTGTTGTCGATCATGGTCTCGAGGAGCTCGCGGATCTCGGCCGCGGTCGGCAGCGGGAAGTCGAGCAGGTGCGTGACCTCGTCGAGCTCGGGCGGGATGACGCGCACGGGCGCGGTGATCACGAGGGTGCGCGAGACGTCGCCGTGGCGGAACTCGAGCGCCGTCTCGCGCACCGTGCGCACGAGCGCGGGGTCGCCGGCGCGGTGCTCGCCGCCGAAGTAGGCGTGCAGGTCGCAGAACACGAACACGCTCGGTTCGTGGATGCCGGCGACGTGCTGGAGTGCCCGCGCGGGGTTGGCCGTGTTCGCCACGCCCTTGCCGTCGGGGCCCAGCAGCCCGAGTGCCGCGGTCCACGTCCACAGGGCGCGCGGGTGGCGCTGCGTCTCGGCCGCGTCCGAGATCGCGCCGATCGCGCGCACCTCCTCGCCGGTCTCGATGTACAGCAGCGGAAGGCGCGCCTTGAACGCCTCGGTGAGAGTGTCGGCGAACGTCACGTCTGCTCCTTGTCGATCGGATGCCGCGTCATGGCGTCGGCGCGGGTGTCGGGGTGGTCGAGGGGGCGGGATCGCCCGCGGGCGTGTCGAGCGCGATGGTCCAGGAGCCGTCGCCCGTGTCGGCCTCGACCTGGAAGACGACGCGATCCGTCGGCTCCCAGGAGGCGCGGACGTCCACCTCGTCGAACTCGTTCACGAGGAGGTCCCACCCGCCGACGGTCACGACCGCGACCATGAACAGGCCGCTCCCGGTGTGCTGGAACCGGCCGCTCAGCGCCTCGCCCTCGTACACCAGCACGGCGTTGCCCTGACCGGTGGCGGTCTCGCCCATCGGCAGCACCTCCGGTGTCGAGACGCGCGCGGTCCAGTCGGCGAGCGAGGGCGAGAACCACAGCAGCCCGTCTTCGGCGCCCGGCAGCACCAGGACGTCGGAGTCGGGATACAGCGAGCCGAGGTAGGCCGGGTACTGCCACTCTTCGGAATCGACGTCGAACTCGACGCCCTGCTGCTGGAAGACGCGCACCCAGTCGGCTTCTCCGGGGCCCTCGCTGTTCTCGAGCATGAGGAGGTCGGAGCCCCCGTCGATGCGCAGGAAGCCGCCCGCGGCGGTGCCGTTGATCACGCCGTCCACGATCTCGTACTCCTGCGGATCGTCGGCGAGCCACGGCTGGTAGTCCTCCTCGCCGGGTTCGCCCACGTAGACGTCGCCGGTCTGCGGGTTCACCGCCACCTGCGGCAGCACGGCGAAGGCGATCGCCGCGATGACGATGGTGCCGACGATCCAGGTGACGAGCGAGAACCGCCGAATGCGGTCGACGCCCGCCATCAGGGGCTCGCCCCGGTAGCGCTCGGCTCGGGCGTCGGCGAGGGTGTGGCGGCGGGGGTGGATGCCGCATCCTCGGGAAAGACGATGGTCCAGCCGGCGTCGTCCCAGGCGTCGATCACGAACAGCACGGGCTCACCGTCGGCCCACGCGATCGAGCGGTCGGTGGGCTCGTTCTCGCTGAACACCTCGGTGACGCCGTTCGCGGTGACGGTCTCGATGCTCACGCGGCCCTCGCCGCGCGAGCTGACGCGCGCCGTCGTGGCGGTCGCGTCGAGACTGAACACCGCCGGCCCGAAGCCGCTCACCGTGCCGGAGCGCTCCTCGACCGGCGGCGTGCTGAGCTTCATGCGCCAGCGCTCGTCGCTGAACCCGTCGATCCAGAGTTCGACGTCGGCCTGCGGCACGATCACCCATTGGCCCTCGGTGGCGATGTAGGACTCGAACTCGGCGGGACCGCCGTACTCGCCCTCGGTGAGGATCTCGCCCCCGGGACCGGTCACCGACACCCTGCCGACGTACGTGTCATCGAGCTCGGTGATCAGCAGGGGCTGCGCCGGATCGAGCCCGTCGAGCCGCACCATCGCGCCGTCGACCCCGCTGTACACGCCGTCGCCCTCGTCGTCGGCGAGCACCGGGTCGGGGTTCAGCCAGGGCTCGTACCCGTAGTCGTCGGACGCCGAGACCTCGTCGCCCGTCTCGGCGAGCAGGACGGCGCCGACGATGACGATGACGACGAGCCCGAAGATCCAGACGAACCCGTTGAAGGCGAGCAGGCGTGCCCGCGCGGCGCCGCTCAGCGTCGTGTTCGAACTCATTCCCGCCTTCCGACCCCGACCAGGCTATACAACCGGACGCGATCGACTCCGCGTTCAGCGAAGGGGCAGCAGACAGGTCGGCGACGGGGCGTCGGCGCGATGCCGCACGCGGCCGGGCACGCCCGTGCGCGTATCGAGCGTGAGCGAGGCGACCTCGTCCGAGAGCTGCCCGGCGACGAGCAGGATGTCGCGCACCACCGCGTGGTGCCGCGGCCAGTCGACGCCGGCGTCCACCAGTGCGACCGGAGCGACCTCGTCGCCGGCGCCGCGCACGCGGAGCGTCGCGAGGGTGTTGCTGCCGCGCACCCCGGCGTACACGAACTGGCTGTCGCGCGACAGCGCCAGCTCGGCGGCGCTGTCACCGGGGAGCGTGCCCGCTCCGAGCGGCGTGCCGCCCACCAACCGCCACGTGCCGTCGACCGACGGCGCGAGCACGAAGAGCTCGCACGAGAACTCGGTGACGACGTACAGGTGACCGCTCGGGTGCCACACCATGTGCCGCGGCCCGCTGCCCTTCGGCAGCGTCACCTGCTGCACCGGCCGCAGCCGATCGCCGCCGTCTCGCCAGAAGCGCACGACGTCGTAGCCGAGGTCGGTCGTCGCCACGAGCCCGCCCGGCAGGAAGACGGCCTCGTGCGCCCGCGACGGACGCGCCGGTCGACGTCGGCATCTGCGTCGGCCGCGCTTGCCGCCTCATCGGCGCTGTCGTGATCGGGAACGAGATGCGCATACTCGGCTCCGGCGGCTTCGCGCAGGGCGCGGGTCGCGGCCACGAGGTCGATGTCGCCGGCCGAGGCCGGGGCGGAGGCGGCGTCGGGCCCATACGGATCGACCGCCGCGGGCGCGAGCACCGGCGACGAGGGCCGGCCCGCGGCATCCAGGTCCATCCGGACCACGCGGCCGTCGCCCCAGCAGCTCGCGATCAGGAAGCGGCCGTCGGGCGACACCGCCACATGGCACACCGCGTCGCCGGCGGCGACGGGCGCGCCGAGCGGCACGAACGTCGCGTCGCCGGTGCGGCGGAACGCCTGCACCTGCCGGCGCTTCTCGAGCGCCGCGTACACGACGTGGCCCTGCGTCACGTTCTCCCGATCCCGGGTGCGGCGCGAGCCACGACGGCGAGTCGGTCGTCGCGACGTCGCCCGCGAACGCGAGCGCGCCGCCGGCGGAGGCGTCGTCGGGGGCGCCGGCGAGCAGCATCCCGATCCCGCTCGCGCGGCCGTCCATGTCGGCGGTGTAGCCGCCCAGCAGGAATCTCATCGCCGTCGCGACCGCGTCAATCGACGAGGTCGTGGCGGACGATGACCGCGTCGCGCGAGGCGCCGACGCCGATCACCGAGATGCGCGTGCCGCTCATCGCCTCGAGCGCGAGCACGTACTCCTGCGCCTCGAGGGGGAGATCGTCGAAGGTGCGGGCGCCCGAGATGTCGCGCTTCCAGCCGGGGAAGTACTCGAGGATCGGCTTCGCGTGGTGGAAGTCGGACTGGTTCACCGGGATCTCGTCGAACCGCTCGCCGTCGATGTCGTACGCGACGCACACCGGGATCTGGTCGAGCCCGGTGAGGATGTCGAGCTTGGTCAGGACGAGGTCGGTGATGCCGTTGATGCGGGTCGCGTAGCGCGTGATCGGCGCGTCGTACCAGCCCACGCGACGAGGGCGCCCGGTGGTGGTGCCGAACTCGAAGCCGCGCGAGCGCAGGAAGTCGCCGTTCTCGTCGAAGAGCTCGGTCGGGAAGGGCCCCGCGCCGACGCGCGTCGTGTAGGCCTTCACGATGCCCACGATGCGGTCCAGGCGGTTGGGGCCGACGCCCGAGCCGGTGGCGGCGCCGCCGGCGGTCGCCGACGACGACGTCACGAACGGGTAGGTGCCGTGGTCGACGTCGAGCATCGTGGCCTGGCCGCCCTCGAACACGACGACATCGCCGGCGTCGAGCGCCTCGTTGAGCAGCAGTCCGGTGTCGGCCACCATCGGCCGCAGGCGCTCGGCGTACGACAGCAGGTCGTCGACGATCTCGTCGACCGTGATCGCGCGGCGGTTGAAGATCTTCACCAGCAGGTGGTTCTTCTGATCGAGCGCGCCCTCGACCTTCTGGCGCAGGATGTTCTCGTCGAAGATGTCCTGCACGCGGATGCCGACGCGGTTGATCTTGTCGGCGTACGCGGGCCCGATGCCGCGACCGGTCGTGCCGATCTGGCGCTTGCCGAGGAAGCGCTCGGTGACCTTGTCGAGCGTGCGGTGGTACTGCGTGATGATGTGCGCGTTGGCGCTCACCCGCAGCCGCGACGCGTCGACGCCCCGCGCGTGCAGCGCCTCGAGCTCGGCGAACAGCACCTCGAGGTCGACCACGACACCGTTGCCGATGACCGCGTTGACCCCGGGAGACAGGATGCCGGAGGGCAGCAGATGCAGCGCATACTTCTCGTCGCCGATCACGACCGTGTGGCCGGCGTTGTTGCCGCCGTTGAACTTGACCACCCAGTCGGTGCGCTCACCGAGGAGGTCGGTGGCCTTGCCCTTGCCCTCGTCTCCCCACTGGACTCCGACGATCACGATGCCTGGCATGGGCTACTCCCCCGTTATCGGACGGTTACACCCCATCCTATCGGGGCGCCGCCGACACGCCCTCTGCGGGCTGGGGTTCCGGCCCGGCGGTTTCGCAGCGCTGGTCATCGTGGCCCTGTGCGGCGCATGCCCTCAGCAGGGTGCGCCCGCCGCACCTGCTGTGCCAGGTTGGTGGCATGTTCTCTGCTGCTGAGCGATCGTCGATCCGTGCAGAGCTGATCAGGCTCGCCGAGCGGGATCCGCGCATCGTCGGAGCAGCGCTCGTGGGTTCGGGGGCGCGCGGCACCGAGGACGAGTGGTCCGACATCGATCTGCTTCTTCAGCTGGATCCCACGGCTGACGAACCCGCGGTCGTAGCGGACTGGACCGACAGCATCGACAAGAGATTCGGTGTCGCAGACACCCTCGACGTGTTCGCCGTCGGTGTCCGGTACCGCGTCCATCTGCTCACCAGCAGCCTTCAGGTTGATGTGTCGTTCTGGCCGCACGATCAGTTTCGAGCCACCGAGCCGGGGTTCCGCCTGCTCTTCGGCTCCCCTACCACGCCGACGGAACCGGCCCCGTCGAATCCCGACCAAGTGATCGGGTGGGCATGGTTGTTCGCCATCCACGCGCGGTCGTCCATCGCCCGCGGCAAACGGTGGCAGGCCGCCATGATGATCGACGAACTCAGAAACCGGGTCATCGACCTGAAGTGCTTCCGGGCAGGCCTCAACCCATGGCACGGTCGCGAGGTGGATCAACTTCCTCCCGTCGAACTCGAGCAACTCGCCGCGACCCGCACCCCGAGCCTTGCGACGGACGAACTCGACGCGGCCCGCGTAGCGCTTGTCACACACCTCGAGCACGAGGTCGCCTTGCTCAACCCCGCCAGAGCTGCTCGGCTCGCACCTGCCTTCACGGAACTCCGCAGAGCGGCGCGCTGACCGACCGCCTCGTGTGCGCGAGTCCCGCTCGCGGTATGAGTGGGCGGACGCCGCTCCAGCCGTCTGGGTTGTGTGAGCATCGGAGCATGGATTTCTCGGATGATGCGCCAATGGTGGGGCCAGCCGACGTGGACCGGGCAGCCCTTGCCAAGCAGGGGATTCCGCTGGCTGAGCTGATTGCCACGTTGGGCGTGAGCCTTGATCGGTCGTCGGCGACGGATGCGCCGCCGGACGGCTGGCGGGTGCTGAAGCGGTATCAATCGGGTGCGATGGTGATCGGCGCCCCGACGGATCCGACTGCTGCCGTCTGGCGGGTCGCTCACCTGGACGCACCGAATGCGGGCGCGGTCGTGATGGTGCATCCGGATCCGATGCCGTTGCGCCCGAGCCGTGCCGAGAGGCGGCGCGGCCTGGAGCTGCGCTGGCCGGCGGTGGTCACCGACAACCCGGTGGCGAGTGGCTACTTCGTCGACATCGTGAACACCGGCGCCTCACGGTGGGAATCGGACGCCGACGGCTTCTACGTCGTCGGCGCGTTCACTGACGTCGGATCGACGGCGTTCAGCTTCGGGTGGGTCGCGTCGAGCCAGCACCGACCGGTCCCGCTGGACCCAGGGGAGTACGCCCGGGTGCCGGTGTCGATCAATCCCGCGACATGGAACAGCCTCGAGCCTGGCACCTATGATCTCCAGGCGGTCCTCGTCAGCCTCGGCCTGCAGACGACCCGTCCTCTCCTGGTCGAGGTGTCTGCCGAGCTCATCGAGCAGCGCCGACAGCAGAACGCGCGTTCACACTCGAGTCCTGAGCGTCGCCGCCGCTCACTGGACCAACAGATCGAGCGGGTACGAGCACAGATCGCCGCCAGCGACGCCCTCCATCACGTCGTCGATGCGGTCGCCGCCGCGCAGTCCGACGACGACGCGATCACCACGATCGGCCACATCCTGAAGATCGACGGGGATCTTTCCCGCTCGGTCTACCACTCCTCGTTCAGTGAGCTTCACCCCAGCCGCGGCGCCCAGCGCGAAAGGCAGCTCGAGCAACTCATCCAACAACGCGCCAACACTTGAGTGAGCCGACCGCGCGCCGATGGACCGGCCTACGGGCGACAGTCGCTGACCCCCCTTGATGCGGAGGTTCATTGGGCGGAACGCTGGAGCGTCGAGGCGGCTAGCCGAGTATCGCGGTCGCCCATGATGGCGACGACTTCCGTACCGTCTATGGAGGAAAATGTCGCGGATCGCGTGATCACTGTCCGCAGAGGCACCGCGAGGACCCCCATGGACTCGAGCAAAACGCGGGTGTCTAATGGTGCGCATCGGACCGCGGCAACCACCGGTAAGCCAAGGAGACTCCATCATGCGTCGACTATTCATCACGATAATCGCCTTGGCCCTCCTGTGCGCGAGCGCTGCTCCGGCATCAGCGATCACCTTCGGCGACCCCGACGGCGAACTGCACCCGAACGTCGGCGTCGTCGTGATAGACCGGAGTGCCGCCAGCCCGGGACCCGACATCACTTGTTCCGGGACTCTGATCTCCGGAAACGTGTTCCTGACCGTTGCTCACTGCGTCGATGTCCTCGAGCGGGTCGGGCAGCCCTATTGGGTGTCGTTCGCCACGATGTACGACGAGGACGCGTCCGCGCCCACCGGCCTCATCACAGGAACCGCGATAAAGCACCCCCTCTGGGGTTCGGGGGGTCAGGCCGACACCCACGACATCGCCGTCATACTGCTTGACAGCTCACCTGGCATCACCCCAGCCGAGTTGCCGACGGCCGGCCTCCTCGACGAGCTGAAGGCAAGCGGACAGCTCCGCGACCAGACGTTCACCACGGTCGGCTACGGCTCCGTGCGCACGGACAAGACCGGCGGGCCGAACACAAACGAGGGGCGCGACGGTGTGCGACGCTACGCACTGCAGAGCTTCCAGTCGCTAAGGCCGAACGCACTCGAGCTGTCGCAGAACCCGTCAACCGGCGACGGCGGCATCTGTGCCGGCGACTCGGGAGGGCCGCACTTCCTCGGCGGCGTCGACAGCAACCTCGTAGTCTCAACCACCGTGCGCACCGACCGCTGGTGTCGTGCGACCAACCAGACGTACCGGCTCGACACTCAGTCAGCCCGAGACTTCCTGGCACCGTTCGTCGCACTGCCCTGACCGCGGAAGGCCGAACGGCCAACCCGGGGCGCATCGGTAGGCACCGGTAACCCGAACCCACCCGTCAGGGGCCGCATACGGCAGGCTGGCGCGCCATGCGGAGGTGTCGTCCTCTGAAAGTGCGGACCAGCGAGTAGGCGAACGACTGCGCCTGCGCGGAAGCGGCCCGCTGAACGACCCATTGCCGTGCGCGCGCACGGCCGCTCGCGGCCCGAGGCCGACCTCTCCCGCGCGAGTGGGCTCGCCTGTAACCCGATCCGTCGACTTCCGGCGAAACGGCTCTCTGCACACTCCGATGTGGCGACTCCACCGCGAAAGTAGACGAATGCCGACACGGGAGCGCAGCGTGGCCGACATGAGGATCGCAGCCGACGCCGACGCCGACGCCGCGGAGGCCGACGCCGAGGCCGAGACCGACGGCCACAAGAAGGCGCACACCGAGGCGGGACACCGCGGTCGACGTCCGATAGGGCGTTCAGCGTCGATCGTGAACCTTGTCGCTCTGCGCTGGGACGGGCTATCGATCCCGCGTTCCGGCCGCCTTTCATGCCGCTCATAGCCCTCCTCGACGGCGAGCGACTGGAGTCGCATCGCGTCGATGACGAGGCGTGTGCGGCTTTGGATGTGGGAATCATGAAGTCGAAGGCAGAGCACCAGTTGGGGTCGTTCTGGCGCAACGAGCGCTCGACACGATCGACCGGTTCACAGGAAGCGGGCGGCGGAAGCCGCCTGACGGGCCTGGTATCTCGGACGCGCTATTCGACACGGATGCACCAGCAAGCCGGTGCCTTATCTTGTCCAGATATACCGTTCGCGTATACTGGAGCAAGAAAAGTGGGTGAACGAATGCCGAGCGACATAGAGCTGCTGCGAACGATCGAGCGCGCCCCGTTGCGCACGATGCGCTACGCCGAGATGGCGGAACGGGGCACCAACGTCTGGAGGCAGTTGGACAGGCTCGTTGAAGCAGGCGCGATCACGCGGCTCGCCAAGGGCGTCTACACGGCGCCGCCCGAAGGCGCGGACGGCAGGCAGTGGAAGCCGACCCTGGAGATCGCGGGCCTGGCCGTCGCGACGGCTCGGGTCGGCAACCGCAACGCGGTGCTGATGGGCCTCGGAGCCGCGAGGTTTTACGCGGCGATTCCCCGAGCTATCGGCGTCACCACGGTCGCGATTCCTGCCGACGCCCCAACGCGACCGCCGGTCGAGCTCGAACACGGCGGGAAGCTGATGATGATCCCGCGTGATCTAGACAAGCTCGATGCGATGCTGCTCGACACCGAACTCGGCGAGGGCCTGGTCGCAACGCCAGCGCAGACGCTGTACGACATGCTCATGCGGCCGAAGCAGGGTGGAATGCCGGACGAGGCGGCCGCGGCCGCACAGAACCTGCGCGGCCAGGCGTCGGCCTCCGAACTGGAGTCCGTGGTGCGCGAGCACATGCGCTCCAACGATGCCGTCAGGCGGGTCGTCATCGAGTTGAAAGAGAGTGTCCGCCGCGGTGGCTGACCGCGCACCCATCCCCGGCGTCCTCGACGAGCACGAACGTCTCGCCGTCGAGGAGAAGTTCGGCGTCGGTACGCGGCAGGTTGTCCGCGACCACGTCATCTCGCACGGGCTCGCCGCGATCGCGACCGCTTCCCCCGATGACGTGGTGTTCTTCGGCGGCACCGCGCTGTCGCGGACGCTGCTGCCGGACTTACGACTGTCCGAGGACATTGACCTCATCGCGATCGGCAACCGGGCGGAGGTGGGGAAGCGGATCCAGGACGAGATCACGCGCCGGTTCCGTCGCGCGCTCGGACCGGTGTCCTTCATCCCGGAACTGGGCCGGGCCCCGCACCCGCACCCATCGATCCTTGAGGTGAAGGGCACCAGGATCCAGGTGCAGCTGACCTCCGGCGAAGGCTACCCGTCGTGGCCTACCGAGGTGGCTGACATCGTCCAGCGCTATAGCGACGCGCCGCCCGCGCGGTTGCGGGTGCTCACCCCGGCGGCGTTCACCGCATCGAAGCTCATTGCCTGGACGGACAGGCGCGCACCGCGTGATCTCTACGACCTCTGGGCGCTGGCCGAGAGCGGCTGGGTCACGAGCGACGTGGCAGTACTGTATGGCCGCTACGGCCAGCACACGAACGTCGCAAAGGTCTCGTTCGCGAGCGTGCCGAGCGCGGGCGAGTGGGAGGCAGCGCTTGCACACCAGTGCGTCATTCAGGCGACGCCCGAGCACGCGGCGTTCGTGGTGAGCGAGGCGATCGCAGCGCTCTGACGCAACCCGGTCGACATGTCCGATCCGGTGAACCTCGCTGAGCTCGATGACACCACCCGTCGATCTATTGAGGAGAATCATCGCCCGGCTGGGGACCGTCTTGCGGTCCACGGTGGAACTACTGTGACGCGATCACGAGACTTCCTCGTCCAGGCGCACCGTGTCGGTCGCCGCCGGACTCGGTACGACTCAGTCCGTCCTCGCGCCCCGCTGAGCGTTGGCGGCAGTGGGTCTGCGACGGCTCATTGATCCGGTCGCTCAGTGAACCATATTCCGACGAGGTCGTCGGCCATACCTTCCATATCGACCCCGTCCTGGTTGCACGAGATGGCGCCCGTGGTCTGCCGGTCCGCGCTGACCCCGAATGCGGTGTAGAGACCTGCTCCGTCTCCGGGATGTCCGAGGGAGCCGTCCGGGAAGACAAAGAGGCCGGGCCCGTAGGCGGATCCATCGTCCAGAGGCGCCCCGTTGCTCAGGGCATCCGCCAGCGTCTCGGCGGTCACCAATGACGGCTCTCGCAGCTGATCACCCCAGCGGACCAGATCCGAGACCGTCATCGTCACGAAGCCCGCTCCGCTCAACACCCACGGCCACGCCTCCACCTCGGCGAACTCGGCGCTCGCATCCCCCTCATAGCCCTGGGGATCAGAGGGAGCCGGCGGCCCGATCCTCGCCTCCAGATCCAACGGCGCGAAGACATTCGTCTCCATCCACGCAGTGAACTCCGTCTCGGTGACCGCGGCCACGATGTCCGCGAGCAGCGCATAGTTCGTGTTCGAGTAGTCGAACTCGCCCGGGGTGCCGGGATGCGCGAGGGGACTGGTTCTCACGAACTCGAGGGCGTCGGCGTTCGTCAGCGGTGGGGTGCCGAAGATGCTCGGGGGCAATGCCAGAACGTCCTCGATCCCAGAGGTGTGGTGCAACAGGTCGTTCAGCGTCAGTTGTTGCGCCCATTCCGGCAGCCCGTCCAGGTAGGTGGCCGGTGAGTCATCCAGAGACAGCTCACCTCTCTCGGCGAGCATGAGCACCGCCATTGCGGTGAACTGCTTGCCCACCGAGCCGATGTGAATCGGGGTGGACCTCTCAAACTCCGCGTCCGTTTCGAGGTTTGCGAGTCCGCGCGCCGCAGCCCACACGACCTCACCATCGAGGGCGATGGCGGCGGAGCATCCCGGTGCGTCGTCGGGAACGCCCGCCTCGAGAATCGCGGTGCTCGCCGTGCGCTTGGCGTCGACCGGATCGGCAGCGCAACCAGAAGTCACGGCGAGCAACAGGACGGGGATGGCGACATGCGCGAGACGCGACAGCAACATTGCCGCCTCCGGATGACAAACCCTCTTGGTGATCCGCTACGGCAGTCGAGGGCTGTTGGCATGCGTGGCGGGCAGCGCGGTCGGACCGATCGAGTCCGGACTGCCGACTCTGGGCACCGACGCGGTGCTGGCTTCAGAGTGCCTGACTTTCGCCAGTGCCACCAGACCGGTGAAAGCCGGCCGCCGCGGTGTGTTCCGACATATCCCGTCAGCTAGCGCTACGGTAAACGCCCCTCGACTACCCAGACGAATCATCCACGCAACCACTCCCGAGCACGCAGAGCAGGCGTCGTGGGTGTGCCATACGGACACGCGGATGGTCTCGCCGGCGAACGCCGCTCCCGGTACCCAAGTCTCGGCTGGCCGATCCACAAGCTTGATGTCGTATATCGATGATTCCAGCCCGCTAACCGACCGGTTGCGTGCGGGGCGGCCATGCTGGTTCCCTAGTGGGTCGATGGAACTTCAGAGATGAGGCAAGCTGATCGCCCAGCGCATTGCTGCACGGGGCCGCCCGTTGGTTGTCCGGGTATCCGGTTACCGCGGCTCCGGCAAGACCTACTGAGGTATCAGTGGGAATCCACGACTGCGCATCCCGCGCTGGCCCTCCAGCCGCCCGTAGACGGACCGTGGTACGCGCGGTGGGCGGAGCAGGCCAGTCATCTCTCCTCGGTCATTTGGCTAGAGGGTCATGCTCAAGATGATTCGGCGTGCGCCGCTTGCGGCGTGGTCCTCCTCGACGCGGTGCATCCCGATCTTCTCGGCCACTCGCTCGGAGGCGCGATTGTCTGGGTGGATGATCGCGATCAGTTCCCGTGTGACGACGTGTTCGCGTACGAAGTCGCGGCATGCCGCCGCCGCCTCGGTCGCGATGCCGTGACCTTGCCATGGCGGAGTGACGTGGTATCCCACCTCGAGTTTTCTGACGCCGTCGACTTCCTGCCATGTCAGACCGCAGTCTCCGACGAATTCGCCCGCGTGCGTCTCGATGATCCAGAGCCCGTAGCCGTGTTCGTCGTAGTTCCGCTGGTTCCATGCAATCCAGGCAGCGGCCTGTTCGCGCGTCTTCGGCTCCGGGTAGAACTGCATGACCTGGGGGTCACCCAGCAGACCTGCCATCTCATCGAGGTCCGCTGGCGTCATCGGACGGAAACGAATTCTCGCGGTATCTCGGGGAAGCACGTCAGCACGATAGCGGACCGGCTCGCGGGCGGTTAGGGCGTGTCCGGCGTTGAGGGTCACTCGATCAGGTCGATGGGCCCGAGGAACGCGGTGAACTCTCTCGGATTGGCCACCTGCGCCCTGGCCTGGATCGCGTTCATCTCATCGCTGTCGCCGGCAATCCTCCGCGCGAGATCAATCCGTTCGGGGTTGTTCACGAGGACGTTCCATCGAACGACCGCCGACCGGTCAGCCGCCATTCGTGTCAGCGTCTCCGCTCGAAGCCGCCGGGATCCGGCCGCGGCCGACCGGACCGTGGCAACGGGGTCTTGAGCAAGCCTCTCGACGTCGTCCTCGGGAAGAGCGGTGCTCTGGAGAATGCTCGCCCGCACCCGTGGCTCTGGGTCGTTCGCGAGCGCGATCGCTGCTTCAGCGCTTGTCGTGACATCCGCCAGTCGCTCACGGACATCGCGGGCAGGGTCGTTGATCAGGTTGCGGAGGTCGTCGGCATCGAGGTCGTTCCGTTGCGCCGCGATTGCACGTGTCGCAGGGTCGGGTGATGCGAGCGCGATTCGCCGCGCAGACGGGCTGGGATTGGCTGCGACTGCGCGCCGAACCATGGGCTTCTCATCAACGACCAGCTTCTCCAGCACGTCGAGCGGTGTCGTGGGGTTGTTCGCCACAGCCTCACGCACCTTGGGAGCCGCATCGGACGCCAGATCCCGCAGCGCAAGGGCGGCCGTGTTGACGTCGGCCGCCAGGGCAACTCGCGCATTGATCGTCGGCACAGGGAGAGTCTGCCGCACCCTGCACCTCCTCCAACCTCTCCACCACAGCTGCCCGCAGAACGACCGGCTTGCGGGCGCAGGTCGTGCCTGCCGCCAGCGCGGGGTGGGTACTGTTACCCATCGTCAACCCCACTAGCGCTCGTCGCGGCTTACGCCGGCCTGGCACGCGGTCCACAATCGCGCCATGAGGACTGGACTGGCGAAGGCCGGCTGGATCGTGCTGATCGTGCTGAACACTGGGATGCTGCTCAATCACGTGGTCGCGATCTTCCTGGTGGCCACGTCAGCCGACGAGGGCCGGATGTTCATCGCCTACGCGGTCGTCAACGCCTTGGCGCTGCTGGTCCTGTTCTTCGCCTACCGCGTCAGACAGCGCTGGGCATGGGCCTCGATCTGGCTGGTAGTGCTGGCGACCGCGGCCACGATCGCCTACGGCGTCGACACGATCGGGCTGATCTACGTCGCCGTGGCCGGCGTGATGGCACTCGCCCAGTTGGCGACGGCACGGGAGTTCTTCGGCGCGGTGCAGGATTAGTTTTTGCCGTGTCGCTCGCCCCATGGCTGGGACGAGCGTCGCGCAGGCCCCGGCTCTCGCTGGGGCGGGTCGGACCGTCAGCGGCTCCGGTCGTAGGTCACGGCCAGGACGCCTTCGCCGTCGGTCGCGCTCGTGAGCGTCCAGGTGGATGCCGGACTCGCGCCGTTGAAGAGCCGCTTGCCGCCGCCGAGGATCTTCGGGAACACGGTCAAGGAGAGCCGGTCGAGGGCATCCGCGGCGAGGAGCGCCTTGATGACGCTCGCACTGGCGAACACGACGATGTCGCCACCCGGTTCCTGCTTCAGTCGTTCGACGACGTCGGCGGCGGCCTCGTCGAAGACTCTCGCATTGGGCCAGGGCGCGGAGTGAAGCGAGTGGGAGAGCACCACTTTCTCCGCGTCGCGCATCCATGCTCCGTACCCACGGTCCCTCGGGTCCGCGTTCTCGTCGTCGGCGACGGTCGGCCAGTAGCTGAAGAAGCCTTCCGCGTTCGTGCGTCCGAGCAGTGCGGTCGTGGCGTTCTGCCAGAGCCCGGTGAGGTGATCACGGGCCACGTTGCTGACGGCGTAGGGCATGAGCCACGACATGTCCGTCGGACCTCCCGGTCCCTCGTAGAACCCATCCAGGCTCACGGCGATGTTCGCGACGACGCGACGGTCGGTGGTGGTCATTTCGGTTCCCTTTCACTGGTCATCGCTGCAAGTTGCGAGACGAGTCGGTCGAGGCATTGGTCCCAGCCGAGCTCGATTCCGGCGATGAACTCCGCGGACGGCGCGGTGGTGTCCGTGATGCGGAGGCGCATCTCGAAGTCCGTGGCGGCCTCGGTCGCCCTGAGGAGCCAGACGTAGTGGGCCGTGAAAGCGGTGCTTCCCTCGGGGAGCAGCGGGGAGAGGACGAAGGACAGGCGTGCTTCTGGATCGACCTGCTCGATGGCACCGGTCGCGTACCCGATCACGCCGTCTTCGCCGCTTCGATCATCGGCATCGACGTACGTCTGGTTGATCGGCTGACCGGGCTGGGAGCCGAACTCCAGGTGCGCCAGTCGGAGATCGGCAGGTGCCCACCACTGGGAGAGGAGTTCGGGCTCGGTGAGGTATCGCCAGACGGTCGCGGCGGAAGCCGAGAGAGTCCGTCGGAAGACGTAGTCGCGCTCATCGGCCCACCGTCCGTGATCAGCGGCCTCGGTTTCCGCCTCGACGGCCGCCGCGTACCGATCGAAGAGCGCCCTGCCGTCAGCTGCGACATCCGCTAGGCGCGTGATCTCGGCGCCCAATGCCTTCATGGCCTCGGGCTCGAGCGCGTAGATGCGTCGCTGCCCGCTCCGACGGGAGACCGCGAGTCCCGCACGCTCAAGGGTCTGCAGATGCTTACTCGCCTGCGGTTGTCGCAGCCCCGTCAGTTCGGCGATGACGCCGACCGAACGAGGACGGTCCGCGAGAAGACGGACGATGTGCCACCGTGCCGCGTCTGAGAGGGCCGTGAACCATTCGTGCATGGTCAAAGTATTCACTACGTTGAATATTCACGTCAACGACTACTTTGCACGGCCGATCCCGCGCGTGCCTAGTTTGAACAGACGTCGAACACAGCTCGCCTTTCCATGCAGGGACGCACAGCCGTCGGCGGCAACGCAGAGGCTGATGCTCGAACCCGAGATGCTCGCGGCAGAAGACGGCGGATGCGATCGATGAGTCTCGGTCGATCGATGGTCGGTGCGTCTGGAAGTGCGCTGCGCATGACGCAGCCGTCATATCGGCGTTCATCATCGGTCGACATGGCCGCGAGCGCGGCACCCAGACCAGCGAGATTGTCCATGGTAAACCCCTCCTGCTCTCTGTTTCCATCGAAACTGCCTATAGTGGAAACACTAGAGAGGGCCTCCGACATCGGCCCGACGAGAGGTAGGGATGCACGCATCGGATGACGTCACCCGGATGCGTCTGGTCGGCGGCAACCTGGGGCTGGACTTCATCAACACACGCACGGGTCCACCGCAGGTCATCCCCGGCGATGACCTGCTCGACGGATATGGCGGCTTGGTAGCGTGGGCTGCTTATGCGGGAGTCGTCTCGGAGAAGGCGGCAGCCCAGCTGCGTCGCCTGGCGCATGATGACCCGCCTGCCGCGGACGCCGCGTTCGCCCGATCACGGCGCATTCGAGACGACCTCGACGAGGTGTTCCGCGCACTCGCTGAGGAGCGCGAGGCCGATCATCTGGTGCTGAGCAGACTTCGCGAAGACGAATCAGAGGCGCTCCGAAGCGCACAACTGCGGCCCGGGGCTGTCTTCGCCTGGACGTGGGACGCAGACCGATCCCTCGCCGGCCCGCTGTGGCCTGTCGTCCATGAGGCGATCCGCCTTCTGCTCACCGGCCCGCTCGACCGGATCAAGCAATGTGGCGGATGTCGCTATCTGTTCCTCGACGAGAGCCGCAACCACACCCGGCGCTGGTGCAGCATGGAGGACTGCGGCACCGACGAAAAGATCCGACGCTACGTCACCACTCGTCGGGCTGCGCGGGAACGTCGCACCCACTGACTGGACGGAATCGGCCGACACAGAGCCCGTCGGATCACGCTCACCGAAACGGCAGGAGGACCGGAACGAGCCGTGCTCGGAGGCGGCTCCACTTTCGTGCACCGCGCGCATGCAGATCCGCAGTCGGCGGTCGAGAGCCCCTCAACCCCAGCAACATGAACAGTGGAGTGACGTCGGGACGCCTCGGTTCTGCAAGACCGCTGACGACCGAACTGCGGGCGCTGACCGACCGTTCCTTCCACGGTGACCGACCGCTCGGCGGACGGTTGTTAAGCGCTATCGTGGCCGCATGCGCCGCATGTCTGTGGGAGTGGTAACCGCCACGATCATTTCTGGCGCGCTTCTGCTCGGCGGTGCGGTCATGTTCTTCGCCGTAAGCCCGACGGGAGCGACATCCTTCGGCTGGTTCGCCTATCAGCCTCTCGCTGGCGCGACATTCTTCCCTGGTTCGCTCGTGGTGTTGACGCCGCAAATGGCAGCGGCGGCCACTGTCTGCATCGTCGGGCTCGTGGGTCTTGGTGCGATCGCCGGGTACGTGCTCGGCCGACGCCACCGAGCTGCTCTGCAGCGGACCGGCTATGGGGCGGGGCCGGTCGCGTAGACCGCCGCACGCGGGCCACCGCCGGTCGGTGGCGAGATAGCGTCGGAGCTGTGGAGAACGAGTGGATAGCGAGGGCCGTCTTGTTCGTCGTGATGGTTGGCGCGGGCATCCTCCTCATCTGGATGGCGAATGCGGCAGCGTCTGGGCGGCTGAAGCGGAATCAGCTCGCGGGCATTCGGATTTCCAGCACGCTGGCGAGTGAAGAAGCCTGGCTGGCCGCACACGTTCGAGCGCGACGCGCAACGGTCTACGGCGGGGTGGTCAGCGTTCTGGGCGGGGCGTTCGCTCTCGTTCCCGTTCCGATGCCAGTGGTGACGATCGGGGTGCTTCTCGCCGCGGTTGGCACGCTTGGATTCGTCACCCATGGGGCCCGAGTCGGCAGCGCGGCGGCGAGGACCGCTTCCGAGTCCTGACTGCGTTCGACCCGACCGATGGAGGACCGCGCCGCGGGCAGGCTTGGCCGGCCGACGATAACGATCTCGGCGACCGTCGCCTCTATCGCGGCACGAATCACCCCTAGCCTGAGGCGATGTCCGGAGCGACGACGGTCGGTGCAACGCGCCACCACCGATCGCAGGTATCGGCACGGCGCCTCGTGCTCGCGACCGTGCTCACGGCTGCCACCCTCGCCCTGGCCTGGTTCGTCGCTGTCCCAATCGGGCCTGTGGTATGCCCTGCGATCATGCCGCCGCCGACCAACTGCATGTCGTCCTACCGCGAGGGCACTGCTGTCGTCATCTCCACCGTGACCCTGGTGGTCTACGCCGCAACCGCGCTCCTCGCCTTCACGGTCGGTCGCCGACGTCCCGCGATCGTGACAGCCGGCATCGTCGTCCTTGCCCTCGTTCTTTTGGCGACGTGGCCGCTGATCGGTGTGCTCCCGGGCTCTCCCGTGGCCTGATTTGGGCTACATCCACGCCCTGAGTCGTCGAGCCGCCCGTAGACAGACCCGCACACGAGCCGTCGAGAGACAGGCGTGGGCGGCGTAACGGCTTCATTTCGAAGTCGAAAGTCTTGCATGCGGATGCGATAGGAAGTGAGCGTGTTGTCGTCGATTGGGCGTCGGTGCGTGGTGAGTATTGCGGCGGTCGCATTGGCGATCTCCGCCGTGACGGGATGTTCCGCACAGTCCGCGGGAGCGTGTGTCGCCCCAGAGGCGACCGCCTCACCCGCGACCGGCGCGCCCGCTCAGTCCATAACGATCGACGGGCAGTACTGGCAGCCGTGCAATGACACGAACTACTCCGCAGATGCCCCCTGGCCCAGCGCATCAGTCGAGTGGGCCCAGTCGGGCGAAGTGGTGGTGTCGCTGGGAACCATCCCTATAGAGGACGGTGCGTTCAGCGGCGAGGTCGAGATCCCCGCCGAAGCGAGGCCTGGCGATGCGGTGTTGCGAATCAGCGCCGGATCCTCCGAACTCGAAGTGCCAATCTCAGTCTCCGGGCCGTAGTCTCGGGCGCGGAGTGACCGAACCAAAGGCGTGACTCGGCGGCCTCCGGAGCGAATGACTGAGGAGCGACATGGAGTACTTCGATCTCACCGGGCGGCGAGCTCTGGTGACTGGAGGCAACCGCGGTCTCGGTCTTGCGATCGCGCACGCGCTCGCGGCGGCAGGCGCCCACGTGGTCCTGGGCGTTCGCAATCCGGAAAGCGCGGAACTGCCACTCCGGGCGATTCGGGCTGAGGGAGGTTCCGCGTCCTCGATCACCCTCGATGTCACGCAGCTCGATGAGGCTCGAGCGGCGCTCGACGCGGCATCCGATGACGGCGCGTTCGACATCCTGGTGAACAATGCTGGCGGTGGGATAAACGCGCCGGCGATCGACGTCACGGAGGCGGATTTCGATGCGGTGTGGTCGCTGAACGTCCGTTCGGCACTGTTCCTCTCGCAGCACGTCGCGCGCTCGATGCCATCCGGCGGCGCGATCGTGAATGTCGCGTCGCAAGCAGGCATCGTGGCGTTGCCCGGCGAGTCGTCGTACTGCATCGCGAAGGCAGCGATGCTGCATATGACTCGCTGTCATGCGGTTGAGTGGGGCGAGCGGGGCATCCGTGTCAACGCGGTCGCCCCCACATTCATCGAAACTGACGGCACGGCCGAGGCACTGTCTGACCCCGCGTTCCGCGCCGACGTCATCGACCGGATAGCGGCGCTGCACCGGATCGGCAAGCCCAGCGAGGTAGCGGGAGCTGTCGTGTTTCTCTGCTCTCCCGCGGCGTCGCTGATCACCGGGCAGACCCTGGTCGTCGACGGCGGGTGGACCATCCGTTGAGGGAGGGCGCGAAACCACTCCGCGACGCGCGCCACATCCGCCTTAGCGGACAACAGCGGCTCGGAGCGAGACGCGCGAGCCCGACTTCGGGGCGCTGAACGACGACCACGTGCGAGATCTGGGCCAGGACAGCGGTGCCGGCATCCGATTGACGATCCTCCCGATTGCTCCACGGTCCTGCCACTCCCCTGCGCACGCGAGCCCACGGGGCGGCGGCAGACTCGGCTGACGCCGGCCCGCTCTGCGGACACCGATCGCGGGGGCCGGCACGTCGCTCGCCCTGAAGATCGGTGGCCGCGGCCCTTGTCGAGAGGCCGAGTCGGGTCGCAGACTGGCAGCACCGACGCAAGGATGCTGCCATGACCGATGAGGACGCCCCGACCGGCGTGCGCGTGGCGACTCCGCACGTGATCAAGCCCCTCACTCCCGAGACGTTCCCGGCGTGGCTGGCGCTCGCGCAGAAGCACAACGGCGTGTGGGGTGGGTGCTACTGCTCGTACTTCCATGGCGACACCGAGCAGACGGTCAAGAACGAGTACGACGGGCCGACGTTCAAGCAGCGACTCGTGGCGGAGGGCGTAGCCCACGCCGCGCTCGTCTTCGACGGCGATGATGCGATCGCGTGGTGCGAGTTCGGCAGTCCGATCGAACTGCCGAACATCTACCACCGCAAGCAGTACGACGGCGGTGAGACGCAGCCGGCGCCCTGGCGCATCACCTGCTTCTTCGTCGATCGCGACCACCGACGTTCGGGAGTGGCGCGGGAAGCATTGGACGGTGCGCTCGCACTGATCGCGCAGGCCGGCGGCGGCGAGGTGGTCTCGTTCCCCAACGAGCTGGCCCCCGGTAAGAGGACGTCGTCGTCGTTCCTCCACAACGGCACGAGGGCGATGTTCGAGAAGGCGGGATTCACGTTCGAGCGTCACATCGGCAAGAGCAAGACCGTGATGCGCAAGACGATCCCGCCAGCCCGCGGCTGACGCCACGTGGGGCCCTTCCATACGAACCCTCGCGCGATCAGTATGGACTTGTCCGCATCCGGCGATGAGGGGTCAGCATGAGCGTTTACCGAGTGATCGACGTCATCGGCACGAGTGCCTCGTCCTGGGAGGAGGCCGCCCGAGAAGCCATCGACACCGCCGCGGGATCGCTGCACGATCTCCGCGTCGCCGAGGTGACGAAGCAGGACGTGGTCGTCGGGGACGACGGCACGCTGCTGTTCCGCGCCCGGATCCAGCTCTCGTTCAAGTACGCACCGGAGTAGCCCGCGGGCCGGTCAGCCGGCTGGGCCGTCCGGGAACGCCCGCACCTCCGACCGCGATCTTCGCGGCCCACTCCCGCGCGGCCTCGCGAGTCGGCACCTACTGGCCGAGCTGAGTGCGCAGCTCCAGTCCGTTCTCCGAGCCGGTGAACTCCGTGAAACGCCCGCTCGTCACGCGGTACATCGCGAACTCCGCGACATTGACGTGGCGCCGGGTCGGCGCGATGCCGCGGTACGTGCCGAGATGCGTGCCGCTGCCGCGCAGATGTGCGGCGAGACGGTCGTCTTCCACGACGAGCTGGATGCGGCGCCACCGCCAATCCGGAAACCCCTGGAAGAGATCGGCCATGTCGGCGATCCACGCATCGGCGCCGCCGGGCAGGTGCGCGCGGCGCACCGACGGATCGACGAACGATCGGATGGCGTCGAGGTCGTGCCGATTGCAGGCGTCGATGTAGTCGGCGTACCACTCGCGCATCTCCCACGACTCCATCCCTTCATTCTCCGCGAGCGGCCTCATTCTCCGTTCAGGCTCACATCTGCCAGCAGACCTCTGTCGCTGATGCCTGGAAGAGAGTGATTGACGGCTCGGGCCGGGCGGCCGGCGTCGGGTCCCGGACCTGACGCCGTCCGCCCGCCGCTGTTCGACCTACCGCCGCGGCAGGACCTCCAGTGTGGTCTCGAGGACGTCGTCGCCGGTGATCGCACCGACGGGGCCGGGGCCGAAGCGGTCGTACTTCGTGTGAAGAGCCTTGTCGAGGCTCGCGCGCACATCGGGATCGGCGAGCCGGAAAGCGACGTCCACGTCGAGGCCGCCGACGCTGATGCGCCCGAGGCCGGAGCGGACCGCCCGGCGGAACCACCCGTTCTCCGGACCCCGAGCGGAGCGGATGTACAGCGCATCGCCGACGGCCGCGTGCCAGATGGTGGTGAAGGGGCGGAGGCTCCCGTCCGGGCGCTGCGAGGTCACGCGCAACTCGGTGGCGTCGTCGATCTGCCGGAGCTCAGCCGCGGTCCAGGCGGTCACGATGCGCTCACCCGGCCGCGGCGCGGGTACTCGCCGGCGTAGTACTCGTTGAAGTGGACGTCTCCGGTGAACCCCGCGCCGGGCCACTTCACCGTCGGGGTCTTCGGCTGCATCCGTGTGCTCATGTGTGGTGGCTTTCTGTCAGCCGAGGCGGCGGCCGCTGAGCCAGCGCACCATGTCCGGGTCCCGGTGGTCGAAGAACTGCGACTCGCCCTCGTCGAGAGTGGCGATCTGCTGCATGTCGTCGTCGCTCAACTCGAAGTCGAACACGTCGAGGTTCTGCGCCATCCGATCGGAGCTGACGGTCTTGGGGATGACCACGACGCCGCGCTGGATCATCCAGCGCAGCACGACCTGTGCGACAGACTTGCCGTACTGCTCACCGATGGCGGTCGAGCAGCTCGTTGGTGAACAGACCGTTCTTGCCTTCGGCGAACGGCCCCCACGACTCGATCTGCACGCCTTCGCTCCGGAGGATCTCGTGGTAGTCCGTGCGCTGGTGGAACGGGTTGGTCTCGATCTGGTTGACCGCAGGCGTGATCTCGTTGTTGAGGATGAGGTCGATCAGCCGGTCGGCCGGGAAGTTCGACACGCCGATCGCCCGGGCGCGCCCCGCCTGGTTGACCTTCTCCATGGCGCGCCACTGGGCGTAGTAGTCGCCGAACGGCTGGTGGATCAGGTAGAGGTCGACGTAGTCGAGGCCGAGCTTGCGGAGCGAGTCATCGAATGCCCGAGCGGTGTTCGCCTCGGCCGGGGCATCCTGCACCCACAGTTTCGTGGTGATGAACAGCTCTTCGCGAGGGATGCCGGACTTCGCGATCGCGGCACCCACGGCTTCTTCGTTGCCGTAGGCGGCGGCGGTGTCGATCGACCGGTAGCCCGTGGCCAAGGCGGCGGCCACGGCCGCCTCGGTCTCTTCCGGACCGACCTGGTAGACCCCGAAGCCGAGGATGGGCATTTCAACGCCGTTGTTCAGAGTGACGGTCTGCATGAGCGTTCCCTTCTGCGATCGCTCCGACCATTCCAATCCAAGCGTTCCCTGCGGGGAAGGTACGGGCTTTCCGTGTACTGACAGAACCCCTCTCGGGATCGCGCTCCTCGGCCTGTGACCTTGTCTTCAGCGGCGCCCGTGCATCGAGGCTCCCTGACTGCTGGTTCCTGCGTCGGGCCGCGTCGGCACCTCACGGGCAGACGCGGACCCTGCGCCCCTCGAAGCTGACGACGTCACCGATCTGCAGCTGGCGTCCGCGGCGGCGATCGACCTCGCCGTTCACCATCACATAGCCGTCGATGATGGCCTCTTTCACGTTTCCACCCGAGTCGAGGAGACCGGCGAATTTCAGGAACTGCCCGAGGCGGATGACCTCACCGCCGATCGGGACATCTTCGATCGGCGGGTCTTCGATCGGAGCGGGCTTCGTCATCCCCGAATGCTAACGTGACGACCCCTCGATGCCACCTGGCCTCTGGCACTGCCTGTGGTCTTCTGCCAGCATGCACGGCAGCGGTACCCACTCAATGAGGAGGCTCGCCATGCCCAGGGAGATCATCACCACGTCGGACGCTCCGAGCTCGCCGTTCTACAGTCAGGCGGTGCGTGCCGGGACGCACGTCTGGGTCTCGGGCACGGTGGGCATAGACGTGGGCACGGGGACCTTGGCCGGCGACTCCATCCAGGAGCAGACGCGCCAGGCGCTCGCGAACTGCGAGGCGATCCTGAAGGCGGGCGGGGCGGGACTGGAGGACGTCGTCGAGATCGGCATCCTCCTCACGCGGCCGGAGGACTTCGCAGGGCTCAACGAGGAGTACGCACGCTGGTTCCCGTCCGCCGCACCGGCGCGATACGTCGCGAAGCTCGGCGTCGAACTGCCCGGGATCCTCGTGTCCATCCGTGCGACCGCTGTCACCGCGTAGACCGAAGCCCCGACGGGTCTACGTACAACGCCCCACGCCGCGGTGACCGACCGTGTTGGGCCTGATCTTCAGCGGTTGCTTGGGTCGAGTGCTGAGAGAGCACCATCATGAGGAACATGACGATGAGGGTTCAGCTCAGCGATACCGCTTCGCTGGCTTACGACGCGGTCGGCGCCGGCATCCCGCTCCTCGCCCTTCACGGCGCATACTCGGCGCGGGGCGAGGTGCGCGACTTCCTCGAGCCGATGATCGATGCACGGCCAGTTCGTCGGGTGTACCTCGACCTGCCCGGTCACGGCGACTCCCGCCCCTCATCGGGAGTTCGGCAACCAGATGACGTGCTGGAGCTCATCGACCGCCTCCTTGACAGGGAAGCACCGACCGGCAGATTTCTCGTACTCGGGCATTCGTTCGGTGGACACTTCGCGCGCGCGATCGCGGCCCGGCATCCCGACCGGATCGCCGGGATCGCGCTGATCTGCCCGGCCGTTCCCGGGGAACAGCGCATTCCTGCGCCGGCAGTGGTTCGAGACGATCACGTGTCCACTGCACTCGATCCGGATCAGCGAGCCGAGTACGAGGGGTACTTCGTCGTTCGGACGGCGGACACCCTCGAGCGATTCCGTCGCGCGGTGTTGGCCGTCGTCGGGGAGGTCGACGAGCAGACGCTGGAGAGCGCGATCACCGCGGGACCGCACGCCGCGGATCCCGACACGGTGGCCGTAGAGGCTCCGGTGCTCGTGGTCTCGGGCCGACACGATCATTGGGTCGGCTGGGAACGGCAACAGCGCCTCGGAGATCAATACCCCCGTGCCACTGTCGTGACCGCGGGCGACGCCGGACATGCGCTTCCTCACGAGCGCCCCGGTCTCATGGCAGCACTCCTTTCCGACTGGCTCGACGAGATCGGCATCCCCACAGCAGGCGCGGTATCGAATCTCAGCGGCACCGCCTAGAACCGAGTGTCGTAGCTATGTTCTACTGTTGAGGCATGTCACCCGACACCGACCTCGACGACCGGATGCTCCCCGATGAGCTCGATCTGGTCATCGAGGCGGCCGACATGATGACGGTGCTCGCCGCCCAGCGGCTCGTGCGGATCGACGCGATGCGGCGTGAGGCGCTGCGGGAGGCGACCCGCAACGGCCGGGTGCTGACCGAGGTCGTGGAGCGGGGCGTGCGGCTGGAGCTGGCGGCCGCGCTGCGGATCACCGAGCATGCCGCCGGTGACCTGCTGGGCTTCTCGGAGGCCGTGGTGCACTCCTACCCGGCGGTGCTGGCGTCGATGGAGCGGGCACGGATCACGGAGCGGCACGCGCAGATCCTGATCGCCGCGGTGAACGAACTCGAGCCGGAGTTCCGCGCGCAGGTGCTCGAGCCGGGGATCGCGCTGGCGGAGGCGGAGGCGGTCGGCACCTTCCGCCGCAAGCTGCGCGCCCTGATCGACGGAGTCCGTTCGGCCACCCTCACCGAACGCTACGAGCGCGCTCTGACGCGGCGACGGATCGCGGTCGAGCCCGACGATGACGCCATGGGATGGGTGCACGTGTACGCACCCATGGTCGCCATCCACGCCGCATTCGGTCGGACGACCGCGATCGCGAAGGGCATCACCGCCCGCGACGGAGAGACGCGCACCCTCGACCAGGTGCGCGCCGACGTGGTCCTCGACCTCCTCATCGACGGCGTGCTCGACACGCACCCCGACCACGTGCGGGGCGTGCAGGCGACGGTGTTCGTCACCACCCCGGTGCTCGCGCTCCTGCACGAGTCCGACGCCTCCCGCGCGGCCGCCGGGATCGACCCGCCGGTCGTCGAAGGCATCGGACCGATCCCGCTGCCGGTGGCGCGGCAGCTCGCGGGCGGAGCCTCCGGGTGGACGCGCGTCCTCACCCACCCCGAGACGGGCATGGTGCTCTCCGTCGGGCGCGACCAGTACCGCCCACCACCGGCGCTCCAGAAGCTGGTGAAATGGCGTGCGGATCGATGCATGGGACCAGGCTGCGGGATGCCGGCCTCCCGCTGCGACATCGACCACAACGTCGACTGGGCACTCGGCGGACACACCGCACTCACGAATCTCGGGCCGCTGTGCGAAGGCCACCACACCGTCCGACATCACACCGACTGGAGCATCCGACAGGTCGACGGTTCGGGCGGCGCGATCCTCTGGACCTCGCCCTCCGGCCGTCGCTACCTGGTCAAGCCGGAGCGCGCGGTTCCCGTGTTCCGTTCGACGCCGAGCCGCGACGCGCCCTTCTGATCGCACGGCACGTCCGTCTGATGTCACGCCGAGTCGCACCGCACGCCGACTCGCGCCGCACCACGCCCCACCACGCCGAGTCGCCTCGCGCCGCGCCGCGGCGCGACACCACACGCGCGGATCGCTATGGTGTGGCCATGACGCGTTCTCGGGCATGGGCGATGGTGTGGACGGTGCTGCGACTGGCGATGGCAGCGGCCACCGCCACGGCCATCACGGCGCAACTGTCGAAGTCGATCGGCACCGCGACCGAGCTCGGCCGCGACGTGCCCACGACGATCGCGAACTTCTTCAGCTTCTTCACGATCCTCTCCAACGCGCTGGCGGCGATCGTACTGATCTGGGCGGCGGTCTGGTACTTCACCCGCGGACGCAAGGCGGTCGCGGAACCCCGGCGCTGGCCGTCGCGCTCGCGTGCGTGAGCACCTACATGATCATCACCGGCATCGTCTACAACGCACTGCTGCGCGGCATCACGCTCCCGCAGGGGAGCGAACCCATCCCGTGGTCGAACGAGGTGCTGCATCTGATCGGCCCGCTGTTCCTTCTGGCGGACGTCTTCGTCGGCCCGCTGCGCCGCGCGCTGCCCTGGCGGAGCCTGTGGGCGGTGGTCGCCTTCCCGATCCTCTGGGTCGCCTACACGATGGTCCGCGGACCCCTCATCACCAACCCTGTGTCGGGCGATCCCTTCTGGTATCCGTACCCGTTCCTGAACCCGAACAACCCGGGCGGGTGGCCGTCGGTGATCGTCTACGTCATCGGCATCGCGGTCGCGATCGTCGCGGTGGGTGCCTTCGTCGTGTGGTGGGGCCGCCGGTCGGGTGTGGCGGACACGGATGCCCCGGCCGCGGCGCCTGCGACGGCGGCGTCGGTCCCCTCCCCCGCCCGCTCGGAATGACGCGGAACGGCCAGGAGCGGCCGTTTGTGAGTTCTGTCCCCCGAACGGTGGACACGTTGTAGCTTCCGCACAACGAGCCGGGCTGGACGCGCGCTTTCCTCCTCCCGCCGGCACACATGTTTCCGGCCGCGACGGTATCGGCGGGAGTACATCTGTGCTCGGGGGAGACGACGCGCATCCGCGTGGTGTCGAAAAGGGGGAAACATGCATTGGTCATGGCTTCGAATCGTGGCGGCGATCACCGGGTTCTCGGGGGTCGTCGCCGGACTCATCGTCAACGTCGATCGCGCGGCGCGTCAGGGTCACGGACTCGGCGACGTGCTCGCGAACTACTTCAGTCTGTTCACGATCGTGTCCACGCTGCTCGGCATGGTCGCGCTGCTCGTCGCCGCGTCATGGGGGATGCGGCACCCGGGCAACGAGCGCGAGCCGCTCGGCATCGCGCTCGCCCTGGCGGCCGTCACCGGACCGGTGCTGCTTCTCGGCCTCGTCTACAACGCGCTGCTGCGCGGCCTGCCGGCACCGGTCGCCCTCGGCGACTCCGTCGGCATAGCGATGCTCGACAGCTACGCCGCGGAGGTGCTGCACGTCGTACTGCCGATCTACTTCGTCCTCGACCTGCTGCTGGCGCCGCACCGGCGCGGACTGCCGTGGTGGTCGCTCGCCGTGCTGGTGGGCTACCCGCTCGGCTGGACGACGTACACGATGGTCCGCGGCGAGCGCGTCGGGAACCCCGACGGGACCACGGCGTGGTGGTACCCGTACCCGTTCCTCGACCCGCACGGCTCGGGCGGCTACCCGTCGGCGCTGCTCTACATCGGGGCGATCCTGGCCGGCTTCCTCGCGATCGGCACCGCGATCATCGTGATCGGCCGATACCGCGAGCGGCGGGCGACGCGCCACGGCGCACCGGCGGCCCGCGGAGCGCTGCCGGTCTGAACAGCGGGCATGGGCTGCCGGTCTGAACAGCAGGAACACCGCCGCCGGCGATGTGAGAGGCGGGGCCGGGCGAACCCGGCCCCGCTTCTCACGCCGTTCAGCTCAGCCGTCGCCGGCGCATCGCCGCAACGACCAGGACGACACCGCCCGCGAGCACCGCGAATCCGACGGACAGGGCGATCACGACCGCGCGTCCCTCGAGGCCGGTCGGGGGCAGCGGGGCGATGAACGTGTTCGTGATCGCGATCGTCACGCTCCCCGAGGCGAGGGTCACCGTGCCGGACGCACCCGGCTGCTCCTCGCCGTCGACCGTGATCGTCGTCTGATCGGCGTCGCCGGTGTCGGTCTCGGTGACGGTGCACTCACTGCCGGCCGGCAGGTTCTCGATCTCGGCGGTGAGCCTCTGCGGGCCGCCGATCTCATAGGAGGCGTCGTGCACCACGAGACCGGGCGCCGGATGCGACGGATCCACGAGCACGCAGACCACGTCCACCGGGAAGGTGCGTGTGACCGTCGACGCCGCGGTGCCGTCGACGATCTTCGAGATGCTGAGATCGGTGGCCCCGAACGCGTTGTTGATCGCGACAGCCGTCTGGTCTTCGGCATCCGTGTTCGGAAGCGGCGCGAGCTCCGCCGTGGTCGCCGTCGCCGGATCACCCGCCTCGCCGCCTTCGGTCACCACGATCGTGGTGGACTCGGCGCCCGCCGTGTCGGTCTCGGTGACCGTGCACTCGGCGTCCTCGGGCAGCTCCGTCCACGTCACCGTCTCGCCGTCGGCGATCTGCTGAGTCATCGGCTCCGCCGCGGTCACCTGCTGCTGGTCCCAGAGGCAGGCGAGGGTCACCTCGAACGGGCCGTACGCGATCGGCTCGCCGTCGACGCCCGTCGCCTCGGACTCCACCGACTTCGAGACCGACACCTGCGCGAGGTTGAACGTGTTGCGAACCTCGAGGCTCGGCTGCGGCTGATCCTCGACACTCAGGATCGTCGGGTCGGTCTCGACGGTGAAGGTGTAGCCCTCGCCGTCTCCGGCCACGACGTTGCCCTCGGCGTCGAGGATCTCGGTCTGGTTCGCCCCGCCGGCATCGACCTCGACCAGCCGGCACTCGGCGCCGGTCGGGCAGGTTCTCCCACAGCGCCGTCGGCGAGTCCGCACTCACGATACGGATGCCGCCATCGGGGATGTCGACGATCTCGCCGTCGCGCAGGCACACGAGACGCAGCTCGTAAGCGGCGGTGCCGAACTTCTCGGCTCCGTCGCCCGCCAGGGTCTTGGTGACCTCGAGCGAGCCGGTGAGGTACCAGTTCGTCGCGGTGACGGTGAACAGGCCGCCGCCCTCCGGGACGACGCCGGTGCCGATCGAGGTGTTCTCGCCGTCGTTCGGCTCGATCACCACGGCATCGGCGCCGTTGAGGTCGTTCTCCTCGACGGTGCACTCCGAACCGGCGATCACCTCGTGGACGGCCGAGCTGAACCCGTTCTCGGCGTTCAGCTCGACCTGCATGTCGAGGTCCGTCTCACCGGCATAGGCGCAGATCACCGTGAACGTGAACGTCTGGTCGAGTCCGAACTGCTCGGCTCCCGCACCCTCGAACTCCTTCACGATCACGATCGCCGTCGCATCGAACAGGTTCGTGTAGGTGACGGTATTCACCTCGGCTGTGCTGTCGGGCTGCAGCTCGGGGATCACGACCGTGCGCGTCTCCTGGTCGATCACCGGAGCGAGCTCGCCCTCGGCGCCCGGCACGTCGGCTGCGGTGACCGTTCCGTCGGCACCCCGGTCGTCGGTCTCGGTCACCGTGCATTCCGACCGCGCCGGGATCTCGGTGATCGTCTCGATCTCGTTCGCGTCGAGCGTGAAGGTCTCGTCGACCACGGTCTGCCCCTGGAACGTGCAGACGACCTGGAACTCGAAGCCGGTCGGCACCTCCGGCGCGAGGGACTCGACGAGCTTGCCGACCTCGAGCGATGCCCACTCGTAGGTGTTCTCGATGTCGAACGCGAACGTCTCGTCGGCCTCGCTCACGGTGATCGACTCCGGCGTGACCGTGGTGTCGGTCTGGCCGAAGTCGTCCTCGACGACCGTGCAGACGGACCCCACCGGAACGTCGGGGATCACGACCGGGGCCTCACCGGGCACGATGGTCACGACCCCGTCGTCCGCCAGTGGTACCTCGGCGCCCTGCCACGTGCACGACACCGTGGCGGTGAACTCCTCGGGAACCGGGAAGCCCTCCGGGGCGACCACCGTCTTGGCGACGGATACCGAACCGTTCTCGAACACGTTGGTCACGGTGACCACGACCGGGGTCTCGCCCTCCCCGACGACGACAGGCGTCGGGTCGATGGTGGGCGTGCCGGTCGAGAAGCCCGCGTCCGTCTCGGTCACGGTGCACTCGGCACCCGTCGGAAGACCTTCGTACAGCGCGGTGCCCGCTCCGGTGATGGTCCGCGTCGGGCCGCCCGGGATCGCCACGTCGACCGTCTCGCCGTTCACCACGCGGGTGCACGCGAGGCTCACCGTGTAGGTGTCGGTGGTCGCGGGGTCGAGGGCGTTCGCCGGAGCACCCTCGAGCTGCTTCTGCACCTCGAGCGAGCCGATCGTGAACGTGTTCGTGATGGCGGCCGCGACGGGCGCCTCGGGGTCGTCGCCGACGATCACGGTCACGCTGTCGGTCGACGAGTTCGCGCCGCCGTCCTCCGATTCGGTCACGGTGCACTCGGCGCCGGTGGGCAGGTCCTCGACCAGCCACGTGGTGTTCGTCGCGTTGAGCGTCGCCGAGTCCTCGAACACGGGATTCGGTGTCACGCCGTCGAGCGTGCAGGTCATCTCCACGGTGAAGTCCGCGGTGCCCCACCCGCCCGGGTCGACGATCACCTTGGTGACCTCGACGGGACCGGTCGTGTACGCGTTCTCGAATGCGACGGCGGTGAGCGCGGTGCTCGTCTCGTCGGCGTAGGGAAGGATCGTGAAGGATGCCTCGTCCACCGCGACCGGTTCGCCGCCGCTCTCGGCGATCGTGATGGCGGTCTCGGCCGCAGCGGCGGCATCCGTCTCCGTCACCGTGCACTCCGCGCCCGCGGGGATGTCGGAGAAGGTCTTGGACTCCCCGTCGACCAGGGTGAACTCGAGGTCCGCCTCGGGGATCGTCTCCTGGTCGAGATAGAGGCAGCTCGCCTCGAACGTGTACGTCCGCTCGTAGACGATGGGGTCGCCGTCCTGGTTCACCGCGCCGCCGTTGTCGACGCTCTTCTCGACCGTGAAGCCGCCCGCGGCGAAGACATTGGTGACCTCGATCGACGACTGCTCAGGATCGCCGCTGTAGGGGTCCCAGACCGAGGGCTCCTCGCTCCAGTCCCGGTCGGCGGTGACGCCGTCCTCCGGGTCGACGGTCACCGTGACACCGGGGATCACCGGATCCTCGACCACCGTGCACGTCGAGAAGAGCGGAAGGTTCACGGGTCCGGTGATGCTGTTGTAGGCGAGCACCGTCCCGTCCGCGTCCACCGAGGGGCGGCTGGCGTCCGAGCCGTCGGCACGCAGCAGCGTCACCGGCAGGCCGCCCGACGTGCAGGTCACCAGCAACGGGTAGCTCGCGGGCAGCTCGATGTCGGTGGCGAACTCCGGCGCCTCGACGACCTTCGACAGGAGCAGCTGCCCCGTCGCGGCAGCGACGCCCACCTTCTGCGGCTCGACGACGAGCGACGGCCGCTCGGCCTGGGTCACCGTCGCGTTCGAGCGGGATGCCGTCGCGAACGAGTTGTACGCGACCGGCAGGCCCGACGGCACCGCAGACTGCGCCGGCAGCAGGAACGGAGTCTGCGTGTCGTAGATCAGGCGCAACGTCTCGCCGGGCCGCAGTCCCGGTGCGGGAGAGAGCTGCTGCGGATTCTGGTACTCGAGCACCAGGAGCATGCTGCGGGTGGCGTTGAGGGTGTCAACGGGAGTGATGGGACTCACGGGAACCCACCCGAAGTCGCATCCGGGCAGCGGCGCCGCGTCTTCGGTGTACACCTTGATCGCGTTGGTGTTGCACTCCTGACTCAGCTCCACCGGTGAGATGAGCACGCTGCCCATGGCGTCCGCACTGTCCGCCAGCTCGCCGAAGTTCGCGAACACGTCGCCCGCCAGCGTCACGGGGAACTGCGATTCACGGGCACCGGGCACGATCACACCCTCGTCGCCGACAGCCGGCAGGACATCGAGCGCGGCGACCACGCGCGCGCTGGTGTTGCCCGTGTTGGTGAAGTCCAGCCGCCACGTCTCGAGTCCGCCGGGTCGGGTCACCGGCGCGCAGGGATAGGAGTAGAACCCAGCGTTCGTGACGCCGGGAAGGCTCGGGTCGCACGCGGCAGCGTCGCCGTCGACATTGAGCACGCCGAGGTCGTCGTCGCCCTCGACGGCCGGATCGCCGGCGTTGTCGCCCTTCACGTACTTCTTCGCGGCGATCGTCGCGATCGCGATCGGTGAGATCTCGGTATCGGCCGAGCAGTCCGGAACCCCGGGCGGGGTGTTCTCGACGGGTTTCGGCGTGAGGTCGGTGCCGTTCGCGACCGTCGTTCCCTCGCAGGTCTCGAACAGCCGGTCCGACGACACGGTGACCTCGTTGCCGACGGTCGTGTCAGGCGTGACGTCGTCGCGGAACTGCAGCGGCGCGTTGACGGTGAGGGTCCAGCCCGCATTGAACACGAAGTCCGCGGGGGCCTCGATCGTCAGCAATCCTGTGGTCTCGTCGAGGGATGCCGTGAATCCGGGGTCGCCGCTGGGCGCGCCGGTGCCGCTCAGCGCAAAAGTGTAGGCGGGCGGGTCTGGCTCGACGAGCAGCGAGCCCTCGGCATCCGTCTCGACCTGGTCCACGACCGTGAAGCCGGTCATGTTCCACTGCCCGGTGTTGGTGACGGTGATGACGTACGGGATGGTGCCGTTCGCGCTGACGAGCGACGAGGAGCCGCGCGTCTTGGTGACCTCGACGGCATTGGGGCGGTGCAGCACGATCGTCGAATCCGCGGCCTCGCCTGTCTGCTCGAAGGGCTGGATGCCGAACTGGGCCGTGCTGTACGACTGCACGTCGTCGCTGATGACGCCGAGATCCGTCTCGCCGGGGTTCGGCTGCAGGTCGGGCCGGGTCGTGGACACGAGCACGGTCGGGTCGCTGCGCAGGAAGTCGCGGCGCTCGGTGGTGACCGAGAAGGTCAGCTGCGGGTTGTACGGCCGCTCCCACTGCAGGACGTTGCCGGTCTCATCGACTTCCTGGGCGCGGAACCGCACGCCCACGACGGTGTTCTCATCGCTCACACCGTCGGGGAGGTCGAACGTCACGATGTCGCCGGGTGCGGCAGTCACCCAGTCGCCTTCGACCCAGCACGGCGAATCGTCCGCGAGGGCGACGCCGTTGCAGGTCGCCGTCAGCACGCCGTCGGCTTCGGTGTAGACGATGTCGGAGCCGGCGTCGTCGTCGACGAGCACGTCCATGGCCACGCGATTGACAGGTGCCGGCACGGTGATCTGCGCGCCCAGGTAGTCCATCGTGTTCCAGAACGTCGGCGTCGTGTCGGTGAGGCTGAAGAAGGTGGCGCGGGCGGTGCCGTTCGGGCGCCCGCCGAGCTGCGTGACGTAGCTCTTCGACTGGTCTTCGTAGATCGACTCCGGGAGTGATCGACTTCGTCGTGGTGATCGAGTACGACGCCGCGACGATCGCGAACTCGTCACTCGCATCGGCGAAGCCCGTGCCGCACTGGTTGTCGGCGCAGCCATCGAGCACAGGACTCTCGAGCTGGGTCTCGGCCTCGTTCAGGATGGTCTCGCCGGAAGGCGTCACCGTGACGGGAGTGCTCGGGTCGGAGCGCAACACGTCGCGCAGCTGCCACGTCAGATCGACGACGCCGTTCGCCGCGGATGGGATGACAGCACTCCCGTCGGCCGAGCGGAACGCGACCGAGATCCCCGTCACGTCGAGCAGATCATCCCGTTCGAGGGCGAGCGCGTCAGCGTACGTGTAGTCGGTCGCGGCGCCGCTCCGATCGAGGGTGACGACCGTCTCGGACTCCGAGATGCCCGAAGGTCGCTGGATCGCGTCGATGTCATACAGGTTGAGCGTGTCGAACGCCGTCGGATCGGGTTGGGCCGCGGACGGATCCGAGATCACCATGCCGGTCACGCGCGCGGAGGACGTGTTCGTCGCCACGAGCTTGCCGCTGATGAGGGGGTAGTCGACGGGATCCACGTCGAGCGAAGGATCCGGCAGACCGAGCACCGACTGGTCGAACTCCTTCGTGAGCGTCGCGTTGATGGGTTCGTCGACGATGAGGATCGTGTCGGCGTCGACGTCGGTGCTGTCGACCCCGGTCGCCTCATTCACGCCGTGGGCGCTCGCAGTGTTGTTCACGAGACCCGGTGAGTCGGTGTTGTACGTGTAGTCGTGGAAGTTCCCCAGGACCCACTGCTCGGGATCACTGCGCAGCGTGTCGCGCAGGCGGAAGTCGAGATCGAACGGGCGGCGGTCGTACGACGTGCCCACGCCGGCGCCCGCGGTCCGCTCGGTGAGCACGACGCGCACGGCCAGGGCCGCCGCGCTCTGTTCATCGCTGAGCTCGTACCCGCCGAACTCGCCCACGCAGCCGTTCGCACAGGCCGCGCCGGTGATGTCTGTCCACCCTGCGCCATCGAGCCACAGCGACACCTCGGTGACCTCGGCATCGACGATCAGCGGGTCGGTGGCCGTCGTGATGGGGTCGATCGCAACGAGATCGAACGCGTCGTACACCGACGCCACCGTGTTCTCGGGGTCTTCGAGCTCCGAGATGTCGGTCAGCGTCATCTCGCTGATGTTCAGGCCGTCGGTCGACCACCACAGGCGCGCGGTGCGGGTGTCGCCCGACAGCGCCGCGACGCCTGTATCGGGGACCCATTCCTTGTCGAGGAAGTCGGGTCCGGGGCCGCCGTCGATGGGAAGCAGGTTGATGTCGTCGGCGGCGGTGTCGGTGTGCTCGCCGCCGGCGTCCGGGTTGTCCACGAGCGACTGCGCGTCGTTCGTGTACGTCACCTCTTCGTCGTGCGGCTCGGTCACCTGCACGTCGATGTGCGCGGCGACCGTGAATCCGGGCTGCAGCAGCTCGGGGCATCCGACCGCGTCCATCGGCAGGTATTCGAACTGGATGCCCCCGATGTCGTCCTGCAGGTCGGCGGGGATCTGGTACGACCACAGCTCTTCCGGCCCGGGGACCTCAGTGGCGCCCGGGAAGTCCGTCCACGGTCCGTCGGGCGTCTGCCAATAGCGCAGCGTGAGCGTCGTGCACTCGGGGATCTCGGTGTTGCTGATCGACGTCGCGGTGAAGTTCTCCCAGAAGTCGGTTCCCGCGGCCGGGTCGACGGGATCCGAGATCACGAGCTTCTCGGAGCCGACGGTCGACTCCGGCGTGACATTGCCGGTGAGTGTGACATCGGCGTCGGTGCCCGGCACGCCCCAGATGGTCTCGGGGGTGATGGACTTGGTCACCGTCGTGTCGAGGGTCTGCGGCTCGATCGTGAAGGGGGCCTCGGCGTCGTCGACGCCCGTCTGGCCGTTGGTGTTCTCGACCGCGGTGTCGACGACGTTCGTGGACGACACCGTGGCGTCGGTCGGCAGCGCGGTGACGTCCATCGGGATGGTGGCATAGGCGCCCGACACGATGTCGTCGCCGTCGGCCGAGTACACGACCGTGAAGCTGTCGACGGTGCACCCGTCCGTCGGCGCGGGGAGGGTGCCGACGGTCGTCGTGGACGCGGTGCTCTCCGCACAGTCGCTGTACGTGTAGGTGATCTCCGCCGTCGGTGGCGGCGACCGGCCACTCGACCCCGTCGCCGAAGCCGTCGAAGCTCAGCCCCTGCTCGGTGAACGTCGACGTTCCGGCGGAAGGCTCCGTGATCGTGAGGCGTCTGCACGCGTCTGCTCGCCCACGGTCGCGGTGATGTTCGCGGTCGTGCTCTGGCCGCTCACCAGCGTGTTGTCGGCGAACGACTTCTCGATGCTCACGTCGGGGTTGCGCTGCGCGATCGTGACGCTGGCGTCGGCGGTGGCCGGGTCGCTGGTCTCGCCGCCGGTCGCCACCGTCGAGGAGGCGTCGTTGGTGACCGTCACCTCGGTCTGGTCGGGGATGTCGGTCACGGTGTCGTTCGTGACGGTGTGGATGACGACCTCGCCGGTCGCCTCCGGCGCGAAGGTTCCGGTGAAGGTGACGCGGACGCCCTCCGCGTCCGACAGCGGGTCGGGCTCCGTCGTGGTCCAGGCGCCGGCCACGTAGTACTCGGTCGTCGTGGACGTGGTGCCCGGCGGCGCCGTGATGTCGACGCCGGCGAAGTCGAGGTACCCGCCGAAGTCGGCCGGCGGGGTCTCCGGATCCTGCATGACGATCGTGTCGACGTTCTGGTTCGACCCGTTCCCCGGCGTGACGGTCCAGTCGACCGGCTGGCCGGGCACCGCGGGGATCGTGCTCGTGGGCTCGACCGACTTGGCGATGGTCGGCAGCAGCGTGGTCTCGACGTCGAGCACGATGTCGGCGATGGCGGACGCATCGGGGCGTTGTCGCCCGTGGCTGTCGCGGTGTTCGTGACCGTCTGACCGTCCCACGTGCCGTCGGTGCTGGGGTCGACGATGGCGTTCACCGTGATCGTCATGCTGTAGCCGGCCGGCCACAGGACGGGATCGGCCGCGAGGTCCAGACCCGGCGCGACGGTGAAGGCGTTGCCGGCGGTGTCGACCTGGAGGTCGTAGGTGCCGGCCGGCTGGCCGGAGGGCGGGTTGATCTGCACGGAGACCGGATTCGGGATCGCCGGGTTGAAGAGCAGGGGCTCGGGGAGCGAGTCGCTCACCAGCGTGTTGTAGCAGCCGGGCTCGTTGGTCGACGAGCAGTTGACGGTGATCTGGTACGTCACCGAGTCGCCGGGTCCGAAGGGTCCTGCTTCGACGGCGGTCTTCTGGATCGCGAACGCGGCGACGGCGAACGCCGGGGACGCGACCCCGACGAAGACGGACGCGGCCGCCAGTGTCAGTGCTGTGATCCCTGCAAGAAGACCCCGACGCCGCTTCATAACCCCTCAACCCCCTGAGTGCCCGTGCCTTCGTCAGCCTAGGGCCAGATCAGCGGCCAGTTCCAGAGCCGAGATGTGACGGCTGTGAAAATTGTCCGGTCTGCGCAGGGCCTCCGCGGGGACGGAATCCGCCGGCCTCGGCATCCGTCATCCGCCCCGTCGACGCCTGCCCGCGGCGCCCCGCCCGCCCAAACTAGACTTAGGGACCATGTCGAAGGTCCTTCAGTCCCTGCCCGTCGGCGAGCGCGTCGGCATCGCCTTCTCAGGGGGCCTTGACACCTCCGTCGCGGTCGCGTGGATGCGCGACAAGGGTGCGATCCCCTGCACCTACACCGGCGACCTCGGCCAGCCCGACGAAGACGACATCGACGCGATCCCCGAACCGGGCCCTGGAGTACGGGGCCGAAGTCTCGCGCCTCGTCGACTGCAAGCCGGCACTCGTCGAAGAGGGCTTCGGCGCCCTCGCCTGCGGCGCGTTCCACATCCGCTCGGGCGGGCGCACCTACTTCAACACGACGCCGATCGGCCGCGCCGTCACCGGCACGCTGCTCGTGCGCGCCATGAAGGAGGACGGCGTCGACATCTGGGGCGACGGCTCCACCTACAAGGGCAACGACATCGAGCGGTTCTACCGCTACGGCCTGCTGGCGAACCCCGCCCTGCGCATCTACAAGCCGTGGCTCGACGCCGACTTCGTGACCGAGCTCGGCGGCCGCCAGGAGATGAGCGAGTGGCTCGTCGCGCACGGGTTCCCCTACCGCGACTCCGCCGAGAAGGCGTATTCGACCGACGCGAACATCTGGGGCGCCACGCACGAGGCCAAGACCCTCGAGCACCTGAACGTGTCGCTCGAGATCGTCGAGCCCATCATGGGCGTGCGGTTCTGGGACCCGTCGGTCGAGATCGAGACCGAGGACGTCACGGTCACCTTCGAGGCCGGCCGGCCGGTCGCGCTGAACGGCGTCGAGTACCCCGACCCGGTGGAGCTCGTGTTCGAGGCGAACCGCATCGGCGGCCGCCACGGCCTCGGCATGAGCGACCAGATCGAGAACCGCATCATCGAGGCGAAGTCGCGCGGCATCTACGAGGCGCCGGGCATGGCGCTGCTGTTCACCGCGTACGAGCGCCTGGTCAACGGCATCCTGAACGAGGACACCCTCGCGACCTACCACGAGCAGGGCCGCCGCCTCGGCCGCCTGATGTACGAGGGCCGCTGGCTCGAGCCGCAGTCGCTCATGCTGCGCGAGTCCATCCAGAAGTGGGTGGGATCGACGATCACCGGCACGGTGACGCTGCGCCTGCGTCGCGGCGAGGACTACACGATCCTCGACACCTCCGCCCCGCGCCTGTCGTACCACCCCGACAAGCTGTCGATGGAGCGCGTCGGCGACGCCGCGTTCGGCCCCACCGACCGCATCGGCCAGCTCACCATGCGCAACCTCGACATCGCCGACTCGCGCGTGCGCCTCGAGCACTACGCCGCGGCCGGCATCATCGGGGGCACGACCGGCGAGCTCGTCGGCCACCTCACGCAGGGCGAGGCGGGCGAGATCACCGAGCGCGCCGAGGAGTTCAGCGCCGAGCAGGAAGAGCTCGCAGAGGCGACGGATGCCGCGAACGAGGCATCCGCGTTCGACTCCGGCACGGACTGACCCGGCGCGGGATCGGCCCGCCCGCTCGCGGCGGTCGCGCCCGACGGGTGTGTGCGGGGACCCGCGGTCCGGACATCGCCGGTTTCGCGCGTCGAAAAGCTGCGAAACCTGGACCTTTGCCGTGCGTTCGCCGCATATCTTGCACAGCGTTGTGCAAGATAATTAGCATGGAGGCATGAACTCCCCCATCGATGCCGCGCGCCGGCCGCGGCGCGACGCCCTCGAGAACCGCGCCGGCATCCTCGCCGCGGCGCACGTCGCCCTCGCACACGACCCGCGCGCATCGGTCGACGCCATCGCTCGGCAGGCGGGGTTGACCCGACGGGCGCTGTACGGGCACTTCGACGACCGCGACGCTCTGGTGCGCGAGCTCGTCACACAGGGCGCCGAACGGTTCAACGCCGTCGCGACGACCATCGACGACGGCGACGCCCGCGTGGCACTGGCCCGGCTGGCCGCCGCGCTGTGGAACGAAGCCGCGTCCGTCCAGGTGCTCGCGGCGATCGCCCTCGACGAGGCCCACCTCGAAGAGACGGCGACCGCTCTCGCCCCGCTGCGGCGCACGGTGGTGCGCATCGTCCGCGACGGCCAGGAGGCCGAGGTGCTGCGCACCGACGTCGCCGCCCCGACGCTCGCGCGGCTCGTCGAAGAGACCGCGCGCACCGTGATCACCCGGATGGATGCCTCGTCACCCGCAGCCCGCGATCTCGCGGTGCGGGCGGTGCTCAGCATCGCCGGCCTCTCGTGGCGCGAGGCGGCCGCGCTGCTCGAGGCCCACCCCGACGTGCTGGCCCCCACCACGGCCGCGACGCCCAGGACTTCGGGCGCGTGAAGGTCGAACTGGACGCGGTCGGCAAAGGCCGTCGCGAGCACGCCCTGCCCCTGACGTCGGCCGTCTTCGCGTCGGGCCGCGCCACCCTCGTCGCCGCCGAGACCGAGCAGCGACCCACCGTGCTCGGACTCATCGCCTCGGGACGGATGCGGCCCGACACCGGACGTGTCACCGTCGACGGGCGGGCGGACCTCTCGACCCTCCGGCGCCGCGTCGCCCTGGTCGACGCACCCGAGATCTCGGAGCCCGAGCCGAACGTCACGCTCGCCGGGGTGGCCGCCGAGGAGCTCATGTTCGCGGGCCGCCGGTCGGACCCGCTCGCCGTGCGGCGCTGGCTGGAGGAGCAGGGACTCGGGGATGCGGCATCCCTCCCCGTCTCGAACGTCGACCCCGCCGACCGCGTGCGCGCGCTCTGCGAACTGGCCGTGCTGCGCAAGGGCGTCGAGGGTCTCGTGCTCGTCTCGCCCGACCGCCACGGCGGCCTGCCCGCCGCGTGGTGGGCGATCGCCGAGGACTTCGCGGCCCGCGGCCTCGCCGTGCTCGTGATCGCCGGCCAGGCCTCCCTCCCGGTTGCCCTGGATCCGGTCGATGCACCCAGCGGATCCCCGCGCGCCCGCGCCTGCGCCGCCTCACCGCTCGCACGAAGGGGGTCGGGGCATGAAGGTCCCGCAGATGATCCTCGCGGAGCTCCGGCGGCTCAGCTCGACGCGCATGTCGCTCATCGCCCTCATCGCGCTGATGGTGGTGCCGATCCTGTACGGCGGCCTGTATCTCTGGGCGAACCGGGACCCGTACGGCCAGCTCGACCAGGTTCCCGTCGCACTCGTCGTCGCCGACACCGGCGCCCCGCTCAACGGCACCGACCGCAACCTCGGCGACGAGGTCGCCCAGGAGCTCATCGAGGACGGCGCATTCGACTGGCACCTCGCCACCGCCGACGAGGCGGACGCGGGTCTCGACGAGGGCACGTACGACTTCGCGATCGAGCTGCCCGCCGACTTCACGGCATCCATCGCGTCGATCACCTCCGGCGAGCCGCGGACCGCCGACATCGTGCTGCACACCAGCGACGCCAACAACTACCTCGCCTCGACGATCGGCACGCAGGCGGTCGAGCGCATCCGGACCACGATCACCGAGAAGGTCGTGGCCGAGGCGGGTCTCACGATGCTCGACGCCCTCGACACCATCCGCGTCCAGTTGACGGATGCCGCCACCGGCGCCACGCAGCTGGTCGATGGTCTCTCGCAGGCCGGCGACGGCGCGTCACAGCTCACCGCCGGCGCGACACAGCTCGCCGACGGGACCGCGCAGCTGCGCGACGGCGCCGCGCAGCTCTCGACGGGTGCCGGCCAGGTGGCCGACGGGGCGGCCCAGGTGGCCGAAGGCACCGCCCAGCTCGACGCGATCGCCGATCGGATCGGCACGGCCTCCGCCGACGCCGCGTCGGCCCTGCCGCAGGTGCGCGACGACATCTCGGCCGCGATGACCGATGCCGGTCTCGACCAGGCACGGATCGACGACGTGCTCGCGAAGCTCGATCCGGTGGGCGCGCGGCTCACCGCGGTCGATGAGCGGGTGCAGGGCGCGGTGGCGGAGATCGATCGACTCGACGACGGCGCCCAGCAGGTGTCGGCGGGCGCCGCGACCGTCGCCACGGGTGCCGCGACGCTCGCCACCGGCACCGCGACCGCGGCGGACGGGGCGGCCCAGGTCCAGGGCGGCGCCGCGACCCTCGAGGGCGGCCTGACCCAGCTCGGAGACGGCGCGACCCGCCTGCGCGACGGACTCGCCGACGGGGCCGCGCAGCTGCCCTCGTTCGACGCGGACACCCGCCAGGCGCAGGCCGACACGCTGGCGGCTCCCGTCGAGATCGAGCGGTCGTCCCTCACCCAGGCGCAGAACTACGGCGCCGGCCTCGCGCCCTTCTTCGCCGCCCTCGCGGGGTGGATCGGCATCTACGCGCTCTTCCTCATCGTCAAGCCGGTCTCCAAGCGCGCCGTCACCGCGCTCCACTCCCCGATCCGCATCACGCTCGCCGGCTGGGCCACCCCGGCTCTCCTCGGCGGGCTGCAGATGGTCGGGCTCTTCGGGGTGCTCGCCCTCGCACTGGGCTTCTCGTTCGCGAATCCCCTGGCGACGCTCGGCATCCTCGTGCTCGCCAGCGCGACGTACGCGGCCATCGTGCTCGCCCTCAACGTCTGGCTGGGCTCGGTGGGGCAGTTCCTCGGACTCGTGCTGATGGTGCTCCAGCTCGTGACCGCAGGCGGCACGTTCCCCTGGCAGACGCTGCCGGCGCCGCTGGCGGCGCTTCACCACGTGCTGCCGATGGGCTACGTCGTCGACGCGATGCGCCAGGTCATGTACGGCGGCAACGCCGACCGGGTCTGGCTCGACCTGGCCGTGCTGCTCGCGTGGCTCGTCGGCGCGGGAGTCGTCGCGGCGATCGGCGTGACCCGGATGACCCACTTCCGCACGCTGCGCGACCTGCAGCCCAGCGTCATCGGCTGATCCCCCGGGCACGGCAGCGCCGCGCTGCTGCGACAACGGGCCGGTCGAGAGCCGAAAAGCGAACACGATTCGGCACAACCCGCGAGTCGGGGTTAGCATGCGGAAGCGGTGCCTGTGCCGCCCGAACGCAGAGGGACCCGATCCCGCGGTGCCTGGCACCGCGTCCCTCCCCCCACCCTCGCTCGGAAAGCCCTTCAATGCCGAAGCCCCAGCCATCGCCCTACGCCGTCGACGACACCGCCCCCCGTCGATCCGCCGGGCGGACGGTCGGAATCACACTGTTCAGCATCGTCGCCGGCGTCGTCGTGCTCGCTCTCATCGCCGTCGGCTTCGTCGCGTTCACCGCGCAGCGCTCGTTCCCGCAGCTCAGCGGCGAGGCGAAGGTGCCCGGCCTCGATGCACAGGTGACGGTGCAGCGCGATGAGCTCGGCATCCCGACCATCACCGCCGACTCGTCGCACGACCTCTTCTTCGCGCAGGGGTACGTCCAGGCGCAGGACCGGTTCTGGGAGATGGACTTCCGCCGCCACGTCACGAGCGGCCGCCTGTCGGAGCTGTTCGGCGAATCGCAGCTCGGGACCGACAAGTTCCTGCGCACCCTCGGCTGGCACGCGACCGCCGAGCAGGAGGTGGAGGCGCTCGACCCGACCGCACGTGCGTACTACGACGCCTACGCCGACGGCGTGAACGCGTACCTCGCCGACAACCAGGGCGCCGACGCATCCTTCGAGTACGCGGTGCTGGGTCTGCAGAACCCCGACTACGCAGATCGAGCCGTGGACGCCCGCCGACTCGGTCGCGTGGCTGAAGGCGATGGCCTGGGACCTCCGCAGCAACATCGAGAGCGAGACCGAGCGGGCGGTCCTCGCCCCGGGCTTCACCGAGGCCCAGATCGACGGCCTCTACCCGGGGTACCCCTTCGACCGGAACCCCGTCATCGTGCCGAAGATCTCGACGGTGCCCGCCGTCGGGACGGCGCCCGACCTCCCCGCAGAGGGCGAGGGCGCTGAGGCCGGAGGGCGAGACCGAGGGCGACACGGGAGGCGACGCCTCGGGCGACACGGATGCCCCGACCGCCGGCCATCGAGTGGACCGAGGCCGACAGCGTCATCGACGCGGTGAGCGAGCTCGTGGGCGACGCCGGCGAGGGCATCGGCTCGAACTCGTGGGTCGTGTCGGGCAGCGTGACCGAGACCGGGATGCCGCTCCTCGCGAACGACCCGCACCTCGGCGCCTCGCTGCCGAGCGTCTGGCACCAGATCCAGCTGAAGTGCTCGACGGTCACCGAGGAATGCCCCTTCAACGTCGCCGGCTTCGGCTTCTCGGGCCTGCCCGGCGTCGTCATCGGCCACAACGAGCGCATCGCGTGGGGCTTCACCAACCTGACCACCGACGTCACCGACCTCTACCTCGAGAAGGTCGAGGGCGACTCGTACTGGTACGACGGCGCGCTCGTGCCGCTCGAGACGCACACCGAGACGTTCAAGGTCGCCGGCGGCGATGACGTCGAGCTCGAGGTGCGCTCCACCGCGAACGGCCCGATCGTGTCGGGTCTCACCGACGACTTCACTGCCATCGCCGAGAACCCGTATATCGGCACCGGCGGCACGGTCGTCGCTCCGGCCGATGCCCCGGCGGGAGACTACGCGGTGAGCCTGCGCTGGACCGCCCTTCAGCCCGGGACCACGGCATCCGCCATCTTCGCGCTCAACACCGCGCAGGACTTCGACGACTTCCGCGGCGCGGCCGCGCTGTTCGACGTGCCCGCGCAGAACCTCATCTACGCCGACGTGGACGGCAACATCGGCTACCAGACGCCGGGCAAGCTGCCGATCCGCGGCGCCGGCGACGGCTCGATGCCGCAGCCCGGCTGGGACTCGCGCGTACGCCTGGCAGGGCTTCATCCCGTTCGAAGAGCTCCCGGTCTCGTACAACCCCGCCGAGGGCTACATCGTCACGGCGAACAACGCGATCGTCGCCGCGGACTACACGTACGGCCTCACGGCCGACTGGGACTACGGCTGGCGCGCCGCACGCATCGACGAGCTGATCCAGCGCGCGATCGCGAAGGGACCGGTGACGGCCGACGACCTGAACGCCATCCAGGCCGACAACTATTCCTTCATCGGCATGCGTCTGACGGCGGCCTACTCCGAGATCACGACCGGCGATGACGAGACGGATGCCGCACTCGACCTCCTGCAGGAATGGGATGCCCAGAACGAGGCCGACTCCGCAGCCGCGGCGTACGCCAATGTGCTGTGGGACACCCTGGCAGAGAACGTCTTCGTCGACGGACGCGAGAACCCGGCGCCGCTGAGCGGCCAGGGCCGGCTGTTCCTCGTCGTGGACGCGCTGCTCGAGGACGACGCATCGCCGTGGTGGACCAACGAGGAGCTGGGCGTGTCGGGCATGACCGACATGCTCGAAGCGCTCCGCGATCGACGCGTACGAGCGGCTCGTCGACGAGCAGGGCGACAACCCCTCGAGGTGGAACTGGGGCTCGCTGCACGCGCTGCCCCTCACCAACGGCAGCTTCGGCGAGTCGGGCATCGCGCCGATCGAATGGCTCTTCAACCGCGGCCCCTTCCCGGTCGGGGGCGGCTCGTCGGTGGTCAACGCGACCGGCTGGGACCTCGGGCAGAGCTTCGAGACCGTCACCGTGCCCTCCATGCGCATGATCGTCGACCTCGCGGACTTCGACGACTCGCGCTGGAACCAGCTCACCGGCCAGAGCGGCCACGCCTTCCACACGAACTACACCGACCAGGTGGCATCGTGGCAGAAGGCCGAGCTGACGCCCTGGGCGTTCTCGTCGAAGGCGGTCGATGCCGCCACGACCGACACCCTGGTGCTGATGCCCTGACCCGTCTCGACGAGCCGCCCCTCTCCGCAGGGGTGCAGGACGTTTCGTCTCGCTCGTTCCTCGCTCGCTCAACGACCGAGGGACAGGTTCCGGTCGTTGAGCGAGCGAGCGCCAGCGAGCGAGACGAAACGCCTGAGCCCGCGGCGAGCGCGGGTGGATCGATCGCGAGGTGCGCCGCCGATCGGATCGGACCGCGATAGTAGGGTGCGGATTGCCACCGACGACCAGGCTGGATGTCGAAGGAGGAACCGTGATCGCGATTCTCAACCGCATCGTCGAGGACGTCGAAGAACACCTCGCCGACGACATCGACATCGCCGGCCTGGCGGCGCGCCTCGGCACGACCGAGTACCACGTCCGTCGGATGTTCTCGTCGCTGGCCGGGATGCCCCTGTCGGAGTACATCCGGCGGCGGCGCATGTCCGTCGCGGCGGCCGATGTCGTCGGCGGCGGCGACCTGCTCGGAATCGCGGTCCGCTTCGGCTACGGCTCGACCGAGGCGTTCGGTCGCGCGTTCCGCGCGGTGCACGGCGTCGGTCCTGGCGACGTGCGCCGAGACGGCGGTCCCCTTCGCACACAACCGCAGCTCAGGTTCCGCCTGACCGTAGAAGGGAAGACACCCATGGACACCCGTATCGCCGACCTCCCCGACCTCCGGCTCGTCGGCCACGCCGCCCGCGTGCCGCTCATCCACGAGGGGGTCAACCCGCACATCCAGGCGCACATCGCCGCGCTTCCCGCCGAAGAGCACCTCCGACTCAAGGCGCTGAGCAGCGCCGAGCCCGCCGGGCTGCTGCAGGTGAGCGCCGACGTCGACCCGGACTACACCGAGGGCAGCGAGCTGACCTATCTGCACGGCGTCGCCGTCGGCGAGGACACGGCGACGCCCGACGACCTCGACGTGATCGAGGTGCCTGCGGGAAGCTGGGCGGTGTTCCGCACCTCCGGACCGTACCCCGCAGCCCTGCAGTCCACGTGGGCCGCGACTGCCGCCGACTGGTTCCCGTCCAACCCGTGGCGCCTGCGACCCGGCCCGTCGATCGTGGCCGTCCTGGAGCGCGCCGACGACTTCAGCACCGCGACGACGGAGCTGTGGCTGCCGGTCGAACGCGCCTAGCCGTTCGCGGACGCGGCGGTCGTAGCCTGGGTTCGGACGGTGCTCGGCGGAGCACGCGGACTCGAGGAGGCGTCGATGAACCGGACGACGTGCGCCATCGTGGGCGGCGGCCCCGCCGGCCTCGTGCTGGGACTGCTGCTCGCCCGCGCGGGCGTGCAGGTCACGGTGCTCGAGAAGCACGCCGACTTCCTCCGCGACTTCCGCGGCGACACGGTCCATCCGACCACGCTGGGCCTGCTCGACGACCTCGGCCTGTTCGACCGGTTCGACGCGCTGCCGCACTCGCGGATCAGCCGGGTCGTCCTTCCCGGGCCCGCGGGGCAGGACGTGCAGATGGCCGACTTCTCGCGCCTGCGGGTGCGGCATCCGTATATCGCGATGGTGCCGCAATGGGACCTGCTCGACCTCATCGCGGATGCCGCCGCCGCGGAGCCGTCGTTCACCCTGCGCACCGAGCACGAGGTGACCGGCGTCATCCGCGACGGCGATCGCGTGGTCGGCGTGGAGTACTCGTCACCGGCGGGCGACGGCCGGCTCCTCGCCGACCTCACGGTCGCGTGCGACGGCCGCTGGTCGGTCGTCCGCCGCTCCGTCGGCCTGCCGGCCCGGCAGTTCCGGGTCGGCTTCGATGTCTGGTGGTACCGCGTGAACACGGCCGAGCCGCTCGGCGAGTCGCTGCTGCCTCGCATCGGCAAGGGTCGCGTCGCCATCGCCATCCCGCGCAAGGGCTACGTCCAGGTCGCGGCCCTCGGGCACAAGGGCACCGACGCCGCCGTCCGCCGGCGAGGAATCGACGCATTCCGCGCCGACACCGCACAGCTCCTTCCCGAGCTCGCCGGAGATGTCGGCGGCATCGCGTCCATGGACGACGTCAAGCACCTCGATGTCCGCCTCGATCGCCTGCGCCGCTGGCACGCGCCCGGTGTGCTCTGCATCGGCGACGCGGCCCACGCGATGTCGCCCGTCGGCGGGGTCGGCATCAACCTCGCCGTGCAGGATGCCGTCGCCGCCGCCCGCATCCTCGCCAACCCTCTGCGTCGCGGCACGTTCCGCGGCAGCGCTCGCGAGGCCGATCGCGTGCTCGCGCGTGTGCAGCGCCGGCGAACCCTGCCCACGGTCACTGATCCAGGCGCTGCAGCGCTTCATCCACGCGCGTCCTCATCATGCCCGCGCTCAGCGGCGCAGGCGTCACGCCGCCGCGCCGGCTGATCCGCCTCCTCCGTCGCCTGCCCGGGGCTGACCGTCGTCCCCGCGTTCATCATCGGCGTCGGCCCCCGACCCGAGAAGGCGCCCACCTGGGCGCGCCGCCCCGCGAGCACGTCGAGCTGACTGCGGCTCGGGTCGCGGCCCCGCTTCCGCCTCAGCCGCCGGCGGCGGGCGGAGTCTGCTTGGAGTCCGCGAGCTCGTCGACGTGCAGCGCGGTGTGGTCGATCGTGCCGTTGCGGTAGGCCTGACGGCCGACCATGTGCGCCGAGAGCGGCGCCGTCGCGAGCTGGATGAGCACGATCGGCACGAGGAACGCGACGACGGGCCACGACCGCAGCGACAGCGCGATCGCGAGACAGATGAGGATCAGCCCCAGCACCTGGGGCTTGGTCGCGGCGTGCAGTCGGCTGGGCACGTCGCGGAACCGCAGCAGGCCGATCGCGGCGGTGAGGCACAGCAGTGCGCCGATGAGGATCAGGATCAGGGACGCGACGTTCAGCCCGGCGTCGAGGGCGGTTGCGGCATCCATCACTGTTCCTGATCCCTTCTCGCCACGAACCGCGCGATCGAGATCGACCCGAACACGCCGACCGCGGCGATGATCAGCAGCACCGGCAGCGTCCGCGTGTGCTGGTTGATGGCCATCTCGGCCCCGAGCACGCACATCACCTCGGTGAGGAGCACATCGGATGCCACGGCCCGGTCCAGGATCGACGGCCCGATCACGATCCGCCACAGCGTCAGGAGCGCCGCCACGCCGAAGACCACGTAGATGGCCAGCATCATCACGTTCATCGCTCGCTCCCTCCGCTTCGTCCCCGACGGTCCCTGAGCCTGTCGAAGGGCGCCGGGCTGCGGCATCCGCCCGAATGGCCCGCAGCTGCGCCCGCGAACCCACCGCACGGACGATGCGCGCCTCCCACGAGCGCACGCTGGCACGCTGCTTCTCGACGTCGGCGTCGTCGCGCACGCCGATCACGTGCAGGTACAGGATGCGGCGGTCTCGATCGGTCTCGACGATCAGCGAACCGGGAATGAGGGATGCCGTCACGCCGGTGTGCGTCATGATCAGGTCGTCGTCGGTGCGCAGCTGCACGCGCGATGATCGCGGCGCCCGGCTGCCGGCGGAAATCGAGCACCTGCCACGCCACCGTGAGCGAGCCGCGCACCACCGCCACGAGGAACTCGAGCACGAAGACGAAACCCCACCAGAGGTTCACGCGGCCCGAGAGCTCGACGGGCGGCAGGCGGAAGATGCGCGTCACGAAGATCGCCGCGATCAGTCCGGTGAGGAAGGCGAGCCAGGTGAACTGCCCCCACAGCAGCATCCAGAGCGCGATGAGCCAGACGAAGAACGGCAGCTGCCGCCACACCGTCAGAGTCGCGCGGCGCAGGCGGGTCCGGGGCAGGTCGGGGCTCACGGCGTCTTCTCCGTACCCTGCAGGTCGTCCTGCAGCTGCGTGAGCGACACCGGCTGCAGCAGCGCCTCGCCGATGCGCGTGCACACGTCGTAGAGCGGTCCGGCGAAGACCGTGAGCGCGACGGTGATCGCGACCATGCCCGTCGTCGCCGCGGTCATGATCTTCGGGATGACGCGGCGCTCGGTCTCGACGCCGGCCGCCGGCGCCGCGCCGAGGTACGAGATGCGCGCCTCGGTCTCGGCCGAGTCGTCCTCTTCGCGCCAGAACGACAGGTTCCACGCGCGCATGAGGGCGTAGAGCGTCAGCAGGCTCGTGACGATGCCGCCCACCATCAGCACGATCATGATCGGCGTGCCGACCTGCGCGGCGGCGTCGAACAGCGCGAACTTGCCGATGAAGCCGGAGAACGGCGGCAGCCCGCCCAGGTTCACGGCGGGGATGAAGTAGAGCACGGCGATCACCGGCGCCGCCTTCATGAGCCCCTTCACCCGGAGGATCGACGTCGAGCCGGCGCGGCGCTCGACGAGTCCGACGGCGAGGAACAGGGTCGTCTGCACCACGATGTGGTGGACCATGTAGTAGATCGTCGCCCCGATGGCCGCCGGGGTCGCGATCGCGAGCCCGAAGATCATGTAGCCGATGTGGCTGACGAGCGTGAACGACAGGATGCGCTTCAGCTCCGCCTGCGCGACGGCGCCGAGCACCCCGACGATCATCGTCGCGAGCGCGACCCACATGAGCAGCTGGTTCACGTCGTTGTAGAGGAACAGCTCGGTCTCGGTGCGGATGATCGCGTACACGCCGACCTTCGTCAGCAGGCCCGCGAACACCGCGGTCACCGGCGCCGGGGCGGTCGGGTACGAGTCGGGGAGCCAGAACGAGAGCGGGAACACGGCCGCCTTGATGCTGAACGCCAGCAGCAGCATGAGGTGCAGGATCAGCTGCGTCTCCTGCGGCAGCTCGCCCATCCGCTCGGAGATCTGCACCATGTTCACGGTGCCCAGCGCCCCGTAGATCATCGCGATCGCGGCGAGGAACAGGATCGACGACACCAGCGACACCACGATGTACACGACGCCGGTGCGGATGCGGGACTCGGTCGAGCCGAGCGTGATCAGCACGTACGAGGCGACCAGCAGGATCTCGAACCCGACGTAGAGGTTGAAGAGGTCGCCCGCGATGAACGCGTTGAAGATGCCCGCACCCAGGATCAGGTACGACGGGTGGAAGATCGAGACCGGGGTGTCGTCGTCGCCGTCGGCCGCGCCCTGCCCGACCGAGAAGAGGAGGACGGCGAGCAGCACGATGCTCGACACGACGACGAGCAGCGCCGAGAGGCGGTCGACGTAGAGCACGATCCCGAACGGGATGGGCCAGCCGCCGACCGAGACCGCGATCGGCTCGTCGCCCGCGTCGACGACGTACAGCAGGATCGCCGCGATCACGAGCACCGCGGTGAGGGTCACCACCGAGACGGCGACCTGCGTCTTGCGGTGGCGTCCGGCGATGAGGGCGATGGCGGCGCCGAGCAGCGGCAGCGTCACGAGCAGCGGCACGAGGGCGGGGGCGATCTGCATCACGCGTCATCACCCCGCTCGCGCTCGTCGGTCTGCCGGCGCCGGCTCGGGGCGGTCGACCGGCGCGTCGTCGCGGAGCCCGGCGAAGTCGCGCGTGCCGAGGATCATGATCGGAGCGGTGTCGGTGCCCACGAAGTCGGTCGTCGCGTCGTCGTCCGTGTGCTCGATCTCGGTCTCCTCGTCCATCGTGTCCTCGTCCTCGGGGCCGCGTTCGCGCACCTCGAGGTCGGCGATGTCGTCGGCGACCGTGTCGGCCTGACCGAGCTGCCACGAGCGGTAGATGAGGGCGAGGAGGAACGCCGAGACGGCGAACGTGATGACGATGGCGGTGAGCGTGAGGGCCTGCGGCAGCGGGTCCGACATCTCTTCGACGGATGCCGCTGCACCGAAGAACGGCGCGACGCCCGGCGCCCCCATCACGATGAGCAGCAGCAGGTTCGTCGCGTTGCCGAGCAGCAGGAACCCGATGAGCACGCGGGTGAGGCTGCGTTCGAGCATCGCGTAGACGCCGCACGCGAAGAGCACCGCCATCACGATGATGAGCACGAGCGAGACGTTCATGAGACGCTCACCCCCTGGCCGGCTCGGTCCTGAGCCTGTCGAAGGGCCTGCGCCTGACGGTCGACCTCCGCGCCGAGGCTGCGCAGCACGTCGAGGACGAGGCCGATCACGACGAGGTAGACGCCGACGTCGAAGATCGTCGAGGTCACGAACTCGACGTGGCCCAGCACCGGCAGCGTGGTCTCGAAGAAGACGCTCGACAGCGGCGGCAGCCCGAAGAAGACCGGCACCACCGCGCACGCGACCGCGATGGTCATGCCGGCGCCGAGCAGGCGTCCGGCGTCGGTGGGCGCCGCGGCGCCGAGCTCGTAGCGGCCGCCGGCGACGTACCGCATGACGAGCGCCATGCCCGCGACGAGGCCGCCCGCGAAGCCGCCGCCCGGCAGGTTGTGGCCGGCGAACAGCAGGTACAGCGACACGATGATGATCGTGTGGAACAGGATCCGCACGATCACCTCGAGCATGATCGAGCGGTTCTCGGGACGCACGCGCTGGCCGCCGACCAGCCACGCCATGCGCCCGCTGCCGCGCTCGTCGCCGCGCTGCTTGAGGCCGTCCGACGTCTCGACGAGCGGGCGGCGCGCGCGCGGTCGGCACCCGAGGGCAGCGGCTGGATGAACCGCGACAGCGTGTCGGCGCGGTGGGTGACGAAGACGAGGGATGCCACACCCGTCGCCGCGAGGATCAGCACCGACAGCTCGCCCATCGTGTCCCAGCCGCGCAGGTCGACGAGGGCGACGTTGACGACGTTCTTCCCGTGCCCGAGCTCGTAGGCGAGCTCGGGGAAGCGCTCCGAGATCGGCTTCTCGACCCGCGCCCCGGTGGCGACGATCGCGACGAGGGCCATGGTGACGCCGACCGCCGCGCCGAGCACGGCGCGCGCGAGGGGCCAGACCGAGGCGTTGTGCTCGCCGAGCCGCGAGGGGATGCGGCGCAGCACGAGCGCGAAGGCGACGAGCGTCACGGTCTCGACGAGGATCTGCGTGAGCGCGAGGTCGGGCGCCCCGCTCGTCGCGAAGAGGAGCACCATGCCGAGCCCCGTCACCGAGACGAGCACGACGCCGGTGTAGCGCTTGCGGGCGCGGATCGCGATGAGTCCGGCGGCGATCATGAGCGGCGCGACGAGAAGCTGCGTCGGCGTCTGGAAGGCGTCGAGCTGCGCGCGCCACTCGTCGCTCGCGATCAGCGCCGTGCCCTCGGCGGCGACGAACACGACGAAGATCGTGCCGACGTACACGGGCAGCGAGCCGCGCTGGGTGAGGCTGGTCGTGAGGACCGAGAGGCGCGCGATGCCGCGGAGCGCGGCGTTGTACGCCTCGGCGGCCGTGAAGGGCAGCAGCCGCTTGACCGGGCGCCAGCCGCGGGTCGCCCAGAAGACGAGGACCCCCAGCGCGATGGAGGCGAGCGAGATCCACAGCGCCGGCTCGAAGCCGTGCCAGAGGAGCAGATGCGCGGGGTGCTCGGGCGGCGGTCACGCCGGGAGTCGCCGCCGGCGCCTGATCGGCGTACGGGGTGAAGACCTTGTCGAGCCACGGGGCCGCGACACCGGCGACCACGGTGAGGCCGGCCAGCACGATCGGCGCGACGAGGAACCCGATGGGCGGGTCGGGCCATTCCGTATCGGGCATACGGTCGCCGTTCGGCCTCGCGCTTGGTCGCGAACGCGCCCCAGACGAAGCGGATGCCGTACCCCGCGGTGAGCACCGAGCCCAGCGCGATGCCGACGAGGGCGACGATGCCCCACACCGCGCCGCCGAGCGCCTCGTGCAGGAGCGCCGCGAGCGCACCCTCCTTGGCGACGAAGCCGATGGTCGGGATGATGCCGACCATCGAGGCGACGGCGATGATCGAGAACGTGGTCAGCACCGGCGCCTGGCGTCCGACGCCCGACAGCTCGGTGAGGTCGCGCGTGGAGAGCTGGCGGTCGATGACGCCGACCACGAGGAACAGCGCCGACTTGAAGAGCGCGTGACTCAGCAGCAGCGCAAGGCCTGCGAGAGCGGCATCCCTCGTCCCGTACCCGAGCACGACGGTCAGCATGCCGAGCTGGCTCACGGTGCCGAACGCGAGCACGCGCTTGAGGTCGGTCTCGCGCAGGGCCTGGAAGCCGCCGAGCAGCATCGTGAAGACGCCGAGCCCGACCACGATCGGCCGCCAGGTGGGGGCGATCGCGAAGACCGGGGCGAGGCGGGCGATGAGGTAGATGCCCGCCTTCACCATGGCGGCGGCGTGCAGGTAGGCGCTCACCGGCGTCGGCGCGGCCATGGCGCCGGGCAGCCAGAAGTGGAACGGGAAGATCGCCGACTTGCTCAGGGCGCCGACGAGGATCAGCACGAGGGCGGCATCGACGACCGGACCGGTCGGCGCCTCGGCCAGGATCGTCGAGATGCTCGACGTGCCCGCGTCGACGACGAGCAGCACGACGCCGATCAGCATGACGAGTCCGCCGAGCGTGGTGACGAGGAGTGCCTGGAGCGCGGCACGACGGCTCGCCGCGCGCTTGTTGTAGTACCCGATGAGCAGGTACGACAGCACGCTGGTGACTTCCCAGAACATCACGAGCACGACGAGGTCGTCGGTGAGCACGAGCCCGTACATCGCGCCGGCGAAGGCGAGGAGCACCGCGGCGAACTGGCCGAGGTTCTCCTTCTTGCCGCGGAAGTACCAGCGGCAGTAGATCATCACGAGCGCCCCGACGCCCGTGACGACCAGCGTCATGAGCCACGAGAGGGTGTCCATGCGCATCGACAGGTCGATGCCGAGCGGCGGGATCCAGGCGTATGTCTCGAAGGGAATGTCCCCCGCGACGATGCGCGGCGTGAGCACGGCTGCATGCACGAAGGCTGCGATCGGCAGGACCGCGGCGACGTAGAACGCTCGAGCGCCGATGCGTGCCACGAGCCACGGCAGCAGGATCGGGACGACCGCGAACGCGCCGAGCACGAGGAGCATTCAGGCCTCCTCGTGGTCGTCGGCCTGCGTCTGTCGAGGGCGGACAGCGCAGAGCCCAGGCGATCGGGGTGTCGGAACCATCCTACGGGCGCGTTCCGGGGCTCGACCCGCGGACACACCCGCGGGTGGCGCGAGGGGCCGGTGCGGCGGCGGGGTCAGCGCTCGAGCGGCGCGGGACCGGTGGTGTTGCCCTCGCGGAACGTGCACGTGAAGCGGATGGAGGCGGCCGGGGCGCCCTCGAGCATCGCGGCGACCGCCGCCCCCGCCGCGCGGCCCTTGTCGGTCGCGGGCTGCACGAGGGTCGTGAGCTCGTAGGGGGCGAGGCCGTCGACGACGATGCCGTCGAAGCCGGTGACGCTCACGTCCTCGGGCACCCGCAGGCCCGCCTCCTCGGCCGCGCGGATCACACCGGCGGCGAGCAGATCGCTCTGCGCGATGACGGCGGTGGGCCGGCGCTCCGGGTCGGCGAAGATCTCGCGGCCGGCCGCGTGCCCCTCGTCGATGAAGCTGCCGGCGGCCGCATAGGTCGAGGCATCCGGGAAGACGTCCAGAGCACCGGCGAGCCGCTCGCGCGTGACGTCCACCGCGATCGCCTGCGCCGTCGTGGATCCAGCCGCGCTCCCACCCGGCGCGCACCGGCAGCGCGACGACGGCGACCCGGCGGTGCCCGAGGGTCCGCAGGTGGCTGGCCGCCTGTCGCTGCGCCTCGCGGTTGTCGAGGCCGATGCGGGGAACGTCCTCGCCGGCATCGCCCTCGATGACGACGACCGGGATGCCGCGTGCCTTGACCATCTCGAGCGACTCGCGCAGGAGCCCGCTGCAGCCGATGAGCACGGCGGCGTCGAGGGGCGCGGTCGTGAGCGAGGGGCCGACCCCGGTGGGCTCGTGGTCGCGGAGCAGGAGGAGCCCGGCGCCGATCGGCGTGACGGCGTCGGCGAGGCCGTCCATCATCAGCGTCTTCACCGGATCGAGGAACGCCGTCCGCAGATGCTCCTCGAAGACCACGCCGACGATGCCCGAGCGCCCGCGGCGCAGTGACGCGGCCCGGGGATCGGGACCGGTGTAGCCGAGGGCGGCTGCGGCGTCGAGCACCCGGCGCCGGGTCGCGTCCGACACGGGCGTCTTGCCGCTGAACACCACCGAGGCGGTCGACGGTGAGACGCCTGCCTCACGGGCGACGTCCGAGATCGTGGCACGGCGGGTGCCGGCGTCCTGACGGCTCATGTCGTGATGATCGTAGCCCGTCGCGAGCCACGGCCGGGCCACCTGTGCGAAGCGGGGTCGAATCGATTCGGTAAAGTGTCCGGATGGACACCGTGCTCACCCGGACGCAGCTGGTCGGCTGGCGCACCGCGATCTTCACGATCTTCTTCGTGACCGGCCTGGGCTTCGCGTCGTGGGCCTCGCGGCTGCCCGCGGTGAAGAACGACCTCGGCATCACCGATCTGGAGATCGGCGTGCTGCTGTTCGTCGCGGGCGCCGCGTCGATCGTCGGGCTGTCGCTGGCGAACGTCATCGTCGTGCGGTGGGGGGCCCGTCGCGGCATGATCGCGACCATCATCACCTTCTCGCTCGGGCTGATCGTCGTCGGCCTGGGCGTGCAGTTCTTCCAGTCGTACGCGATCACGGCCGTGGGGCTGGGTCTCATGGGCATCGGCATGAGCGCCACCGACGTCATGATGAACGTCGAGGCGGCAGCCGTCGAGCAGGCGTTCGAGCGCACCCTCATGCCTCTCTTCCACGCGTTCTTCAGCATCGGCACCGTCGTCGGCGCAGGGATCGGCGTGGCGATGGCCGCGTGGAACGTCGGCGTGGCCTGGCACCTGTGGGGCATCGGCGTGCTGGTGCTCGCCGCCGGGCTGCTGTCGCTGCGGGCGGTGCCGTCGCGCGAGATCGTCCACGACGATCCCGCGACCACGACCACCCGGCGGGAGCGATTCGCCGAGGTGCTGTCGGTGTGGCGCGACCCCCGCACCTACGCGATCGGCGCGATCATGCTCGGCATGGCGTTCGCCGAGGGCAGCGCCAACGACTGGCTCGCGATCGCGGTGGTCGACGGACACGGCCAGACCGAGGCCGTCGGCGCCATCGCGCTCACCGTCTTCTCCGTGGCGATGACCGTCTTCCGCATCCTCGGCGGCCCTCTCGTCGACCGCATCGGCCGCGTGTGGACGCTGCGGATCCTCGCCGTCACCGCCGCGGTCGGCCTCGTGATGTTCATCCTGGCGCCGTCACTGCCGATCGCCTTCATCGGCGTGGCGCTCTGGGGTGCAGGAGCCTCGCTGGGCTTCCCGCTCGGCATGTCGGCAGCGGCCGACGATCCGGCCAAGGCCGCGGCATCCGTCTCGGCCGCCGCCACGATCGGCTACCTGGCCTTCCTCTGCGGCCCGCCGATCCTCGGCTGGATCAGCCACGAGATCGGCATCCTCCCGACCCTCTGGATCATCGTCGGCCTCATCGTGATGTCGGGGCTCGCCTCGGGGGCGGCCAAGCCGATCGCCGGTTCGAAGGTCGGCGCCGGTCACGTCTGATCCCGGCCGGCGGACCGCCCGGCCGAACATCCCGAGCCGGACCGCGCGGCCAGCGGCGTGCCTGGCCCTCTGATCTCCGCGCGCCCGAGTTCACCCGCGGGGGTGAGGCCGACTTCGCCGTCGCGTGCCAGCATGGGTGGATGCCGCCGGCCACGGACCGCGTCCCGCACCGCTCCGCCGACGCGGGCCTGATCGCAGCGATCGTCGCCCTCATCGTGCTGCTGCCGGTCAGCCTCGCCGCGGCGGCGACCGCGCCGCCGCCGTTGGACCCGATGACGGTGGGGCTGCTGTGGTCGTGCTTCGTGGCGCTGCACGCGGCCTCGCTGGTCGCGGTGCGTTTCCCCGTCGGTGCGTTCGTGGCGGCGAGCACGGTGATGCTCGTCCTCGTGCTCGCTCCGGCCGCTCGCGATGCGGCCGGCCCGCTCTACCCGTCCTCGGTCGCATACCTCCTGTGTCTCGGCCAGGTCGCGGTGCATCGGCCGGCGCGCTTATCGGTCCCGGCGCTGGCTACGGGGATCATCGGCGCCGGTGCGATCGCCGTGCTCGAGCCGGCGTTGGAAGCGGGCGACAGCGACACCGATACGGCCCTGCTCCGGTTCGGCGTCTTCCTCGGTCTCGCCGCCGCCGTCACCGCCGCGTGGGCGATCGGGCTCCTGCTGAGGGTGCGCGCCGCGCGCCTCGAGGAGCAGACTCGCGCGCGTGTGGAGCGGGCGCTCGCCGACGAGCGCATGCGGATCAGCGGAGAGCTGCACAACGTCGTCGCGCACGCGATGACGGTGATGATCGCGCAGTCCGAGGCCGCGCGCCTCATGATGCCGACGCGCCCCGCCGACAGTGCGCGGGCGCTCGAGGTCGTGGCGCGCACCGGCCGTGACGCGCTGCGCGGCATGCGCACCATCGTGGCAGTGGACGGTCGGGCGCCACTCGCTCCCCTGCCGACACCGGAGGCCCTGGACGAGCTGGTCACGGCCGTACGCAGCCCCTCATGCGACGTGGTCCTCACCGAGTCCGGTGACCGGCGAGAGCTGTCGGCGCCGGTGGCGCTGGCGCTCCACAACGTCGTGCGCGAGGCGATCACCAACGCGGTGCGGCACACGATCGCGCCGATACGGATCGACGTGTCGCTCGCGTGGGGCGAACCGCTCGTCGTCGAAGTCGTCGACGACGGCGGCGCCGGACCGGCGGCGTCGGACCTGGGCGGCGGCACGGGACTGGTCGGACTCGCCGAGCGGGTGCGGCTGGCCGGTGGGGCGTTCCACGCCGGACCGCGGATGCCGCGGGGCTGGGCCGTCCGGGCGCAGCTGCCGGTCGGTGTGGAGCCAGCCGATCCGGCCGACGGCGAGGTCGGGCGATGACCCTGCGGGTGCTGCTGGTGGACGATCAGGCGCTGTTCCGCGAGGCGGTGGCCGTCATGCTGAGCTACGACCGGCGGATCGGTGAGGTCGCGACGGCGGCGTCAGCCCGGGAGGCGATCGCGCACGTGCGCGCCCACGCCGTCGACGTCGTGCTCATGGACATCCGCATGCCCGGGGTGGACGGGATCGAGGCGACCCGCGAGGTGCTGCGGCTGCGTCCCTCCACGCGCGTGCTGATGCTCACGACCTTCGACCTCGACGCGTACGTGGTGGGCGCGATCCGCGCCGGCGCCAGCGGTTTCCTGACCAAGGACGCGACCCCCGAGCGGCTGGGCGACGCCGTGGCGGCGGTCGCCGCCGGCGACGCCGCGATGTCGCCCGCGGCGACCTCCGCCCTGCTCGGCTTCGTGCGCGAAGGCGTCGCGGCGCCCGATCCGGCGGCGGCCCTGTCGCAACTCAGCGCTCGCGAGCAGGAGGTCGCACGGGCGCTCGCGTCTGGCGCGTCGAACGAGGCGATCGCACGCGCCCTGTTCCTGTCCGAGAACACCGTGAAGACGCACGTGAAGTCGGTGCTCGCGAAGCTCGGCCTCCCCGATCGCGTGCACGTCGTCATCTGGGCGTACGAGAACGGCGTGCTGCGGCCGCGCGGCTGAATCACCCGCACGGGCGAGGGCAGACCGCCCACAGGGGCGACGCGCGGCCGGCACCGGCCTCCATACCGTGTGAGGCATGAACCCTCTCACACGTTTGGTCCTGCTGCTCGTGGCCGCTGCCGGGGGTCTGGTCGTGGCGCTGCTCGGCGCCCTCCAGCTGCTCGCGCCGGGTGTCGTCGCCGACGGGGTCCCGCCCAGCCTGCTGGCCGCGTGGATCGGAATGCCGGCAGCCGGCGCCGTCGCGATCGCGGCGGGGCTCGCCGCCCTCGCCGTCGCCGCGGTCGCGCTTCGGGAACGGCGGTCGGTGACCTCCCGTCGGATGCGCACGATGCTCACGCTCATGGCCCTCGTCGTCGCACTCGTCGTGTCGACGCTGACGCCGGGGGGCACCATCCCCGTCGCCGGGTACTCGTTCGTTCTCGTCGTGGCCGCGGGAGTCGTCGCCACTCTGGTTCTGCTGGTGATCCGACGGCCGGTCGTAGGACTCGTCGTCGTCGCGGCCGTCGCGGGCGGCGTCGTGCTGGTGTCGCTGCGCCTGCCGACCGGGCTGTTCGCACAGATGGTGGTCGGCGGGCTGGCCCCGCGCATGCCGTTCCTCGTGATCGCCCTGGCGCACCTGGTCACCGCCGGCGCCCTGGTCGCATGGACCGTCGGCGCTCCGCCGACCGCGGGCCGGTTCGACGCGTGGGCCCTCCGCCACCGCCGGCCGGTCACGGTGGCCGCCGCACTGTGCGCACTCCCGTACGTGGCGCTGCGCGCGTCGTGGCTCACGCCGTGGCCGCTTTTCGGGCCGGCCGATGTCGCCGAGCACCCCGACGTCCTCCTGACAGGACTGCTGCTCGGCTGCGCGATGCTGACCGGCGGCCTGCTGACGCTTCTCCTCGCCCTCCCCTGGGCGGATCGCTTCCCGCGCTGGCTCGGCTTGGTCGGCGGACGCGCCGTGCCCGTCGCGCTGGCCGTGATCCCCGCGAGCGTGGTCGGCGTACTGTTCACGGCCGGCGGCATCGAGCTCGTCGTCGCGACCGCCGGTTCGCTCGGGGTGCTCGAGGTGACGCTCGTCTTCCCGTTCTGGCTGTGGGGCCCGCTCCTCGTGCAGGCGACCCGCGGGTACGCGCTGCACCGCGCCGCCTCTGCCGACACCACCGCAGCCCCGAGCGAGCGGATGCCGCGGCCGCCGGCATCCACGATCTCCGAGGCCGCCTGACCGAGCACCGCCGCCCTGCCCAAGCCTGGGCCGTCGCGGCCCGGGCTAGGCTCGTCGGGTGCGTCTCGTCATCGCCCGCTGCTCCGTGGATTACACGGGCCGGCTCAATGCCCACCTGCCGCTCGCGACCCGCCTGCTGGTGCACAAGGGCGACGGCTCGCTGCTGGTGCACTCCGACGGCGGCTCGTACAAGCCGCTCAACTGGATGAGCCCGCCGTGCCGGCTGGACGTCGAGATTCCGGATGCCGACTCCGCCGCGGCCGGAGTGCTCGAGCACTGGCGGGTCACGCATGCGAAGACCGGCGACGCGCTGCTGGTGCGCATCTACGAGGTGCTGCACGACACCTCGCACGAGCTGGGCCTCGACCCCGGCCTGCAGAAGGACGGCGTCGAGGCCGACCTGCAGCGCCTGCTCGCCGAGCAGGTCGACGTCATCGGCGACGGCCTGACCCTCGTGCGCCGAGAGTTCCCCACGGCGATCGGCCCCGTCGACCTCCTGCTCCGCGATCCCGAGGGCGGCACGATCGCCGTCGAGGTCAAGCGCCGCGGCGACATCGACGGCGTCGAGCAGCTCACCCGCTACCTCGAGCTGCTCGGCCGCGACCCGCACCTCGCGCCGGTGACCGGCGTCTTCGCGGCCCAGGAGATCAAGCCCCAGGCCAAGGTGCTGGCCGCGGACCGCGGCATCCGCTGCGTCACCCTCGACTACGAGGGCATGAAGGGCATCGAGTCCGGCGCCCCGCGCCTCTTCTGACCCAGCCCCTCTGCCGGCGTAACAGCAGTAGGGGGTTGTGTCGTGTCGTCAGGAAAGTACATACTGTCGCACAGACAGTTCTTCTGACGAAACGGATGCCGCGCGATGACGCTCGACGACTTCCGGCGCGAGATCGCCGAACCCGCCATCGACTTCCGCCCCGAGCTGCGGTGGTGGCTCGCGGAAGGTCTCCACAGCGATGCGACGCTGCGGCGAGAGATCGAGGACGCACACCGCCTCGGCTTCGGCGGCATGGAGTTCCTCGCGATGGACGAGGGCGCGATCGACCACGCGCGCTACGGCTGGGGCTCGGAGGAGTGGGTGCACGACTCGCAGATCGTGGTCGAGGAGACCACGCGCCGCGGCATGTCGGTGAGCTTCACGTCGGGCACGAACTGGTCGAACGCGAACCTCCCGACGATCGACCCCGACCAGCGCGCCGCCGCGCAGGAGCTCGACGTCGTGCACGAGACACTCGCGCCCGGGCAGGCGCGCGGCGGTGCGCTGCCGCGGATCGACCTCGATGCCCCGATCGCCGAGACGACGCTGCCCGGTCACCGCGGCACCATCACGACGCAGCACCTCGTCGCCGTGGTGGCAGCGCGCGTCGCGGGCGACGGGCTGCTGGATGCGGCATCCGTCATCGACCTCACCGCACGGGTCGAGGGTGAGGCGCTCGACTGGAGGGCACCCGACGGGAACGGCGAATGGCGCCTGTTCGCGTACTGGATGCACGGCACGGGGCAGACGGCGTCTCCTTCCGCGAGCGTCAACTACACCGTGAACTACCTCGACCGCGACGGCATCGACGCCGTCATCGCCTATTGGGATGACGTGGTCCTCACGCCCGCGCTGCGCGCCGAGGTCGCCCGCAACCCGCGCGCGCAGATGTACATGGACTCGCTCGAGCTGTCGACCTACGGCGCGGGCGGCATGTTCTGGGGGTTCACCGTCGCCGACGAGTTCCGCGCCCGGCGCGGCTACGACATCACGCCGTGGCTGCCGTTCCTCACGCGCGACGCACCGTTCATGGCGGTCTCGACGATCTACCATCACCAGCCCGCCCACGACGACGACCGCGTCACCGTCGACAAGGTGCGGTTCGACTACGTGCGCACCCTCACCGACCTCTACATCGAGAACATGCTGCGACCGTTCGCGGGCTTCCTGCACGAGGTCGGCATGACGCTGCGCGCCGAGATCAGCTACGGCCTCCCGTTCGAGCTGACCCGCCCCGGTCCCGAGGTCGACGGCATCGAGACCGAGTCGCTCGAGTTCGGGGCGCAGATCGACGCCTACCGGCTGATGGCGGGCCCGGCGCATCTGTTCGGCAAGCAGTACTCGTCCGAGACGGGCGCGACGACGCGCAACCACATGCTCGACCACCGCTTCTACGACCAGATCATCGCGACGCAGCTCGCGGCGGGCATCACCAAGACGGTGCTGCACGGCTGGGCGAGTCCGGCCGGCGCCGAGGGCGTCACGGAGTGGCCCGGCCATGAGGGCATGTGGCCGATGTTCTCCGAGCGGTTCGACACCCGCCAGCCGGGATCGGAGTTCTACCCGCTCTGGACCGCCGCGATCGGCCGCCTGCAGTACGCGTTGCGGCGAGGGCGGCCGCGCGTCGACGTCGGCATCCTGCGCACCGACCACTTCACCGACAACCTCATCGGCATGGCGCTCATCGGACCGAACGGCGAGCGCATCCCCGACGAGGTGGCTTACGGCACGATGTGGATGCGCGACCGCGAGAACCACTGGTGGCAGGACCTCGGCATGCAGGACGCGGGCATCACCTACGAGTTCTTCGACGGCTCTCTCCTGCTCCGCGACGACGTCACCTTCGACGGAGACGAGGTCCAGCCCGGAGGGCCGGGATACCGCGCGTTGATCGTCTACCAGAGCACACTCGACGCCGACGTGGCCGCACACCTCCTCACGTGGGCGCGCCGAGGTCTGCGCCTCGTGATCGTCGACGGCGCACGCGAGCTCGAGTCGCTCATGGCCGGACGCCACCGCACGCACGAGGTCGCGGCATCCGCCACTCCCGGTCTCGACGGGCGGGACGACGAGCTGGCGGCGATCATGGCGGAACTGCGACGGATGCCGGGGGTCCGCGTCACCGCACCCTCCGGCGTCGTGGTGGCACTGGACGACCTCGGCGCGGGGGGCCGCGCGCGGTTCGTCGATGACGACCGTCACGTGCTCACCCATCTGCGCCAGGACGGCGACCTGACCGTGCTGTACGCGTACCACTTCCTCTACGAGACCGCGGAGCCGGCGACGGTCGGGATCGCACTGGAGGGCAGCGGCACCGCGCACCGGCTCGACGTGTGGACGGGCGAGCTGCGCCCCCACCGCGGCGCCCGCCGCGACGGCGACCGCACCGTCGTCGAGCTGACGCTCGCGCCGGGAGAGGTGGCCGTCGTCGTGCTCGACAGGGCGTCGGCTGCCTCTGACTCGGCCTCTCCGGCGGTCACCGAGGTCGCCCGCGCCGAGCGGTGGCGCCTGGTCGTCGAGAGCTGGGACGCCGGCGAGTCCGAGGTGCTGACGGAGGACCGCGGCCTCGGCTACGTCTCCCGCGAGGTCCGTCCGACGACCGCCGTCACGCGGCTCGACGCCGGCGAGACGGCGCTCGCGCCCTGGTCCGAGCTTCCCGCGGTCGGTCCCGACGTCTCGGGTGTCGGCGAGTACACGGCGACGATCTCCGTCCCCGACGTGGAGCCCGGCGTGCGCTACGTCCTCGACCTCGGATCGACGTGCGGCGGCTTGGGCTCGGTGCGCGTGGGCGACGGCACCGCGCGGGGATTCGACACCGCGCACCCGGTCGTCGACGTGAGCGGCGACATCCGCCCGGGCGACAACGCCGTCACCGTGCGCGTCGCCGGCTCGCTCAACAACCGGCTCCGCGCCCGCGGATACTATGAGCGCGTCCCCGACATCGGGGCGCAGCTCACCGGGGAGGCGCGCACGCAGAACGCGGTCGTGCGTGACCACGGCCTCGTCGGGCCGGTGGTGCTGCTGCGCGAGGACTGATCCGGCGCGGCGCACACGGCGAGTCCGGCACCGAGAGGAACGAGGAAAGATGGCCCGAGGTGACGTCGACCCCGGCGCCTCCGCCGACCTGAGTCCCGTCATCCGCGCCGACCCGCTCGACCTGCGCCTGTCGCTGGCGTCGATCGTGCACTGGGCCGACAGCACGGGCGTCCGCCGCGACGTGATGACGAAGGTCGCGTTCCCGACCGATGACATGGGCATGTTCCTGGTCGTCAATCAGCTCTCGTACAACGGCGCGATGCGCCCCGTCGAGCTCTCGCTCGCATTGGGCCAGACCGCGACCAACATGAGCAAGATCGTCGGGCGACTCGTGCAGGCCGGTCTCGCGGCGCGCGTCGCCGCCCCTGACGACGACCGCGGTGTGCTGGTGGCGCTGACCGACGAGGGGCGCCGCATCGGCGAGCGCATCATGGCGACGGCCGAGACGAACATGCAAGCCCTCCTGGCCGACTGGTCGCCTGCCGAGGTCGACGATCTCCGGCGCATGATGGCACGGCTCGCGCGCGTGCACCGGCGCGATCGCTGACCCCCTGGCGAGACGCGCGCGGAGCGCCGGCCCGCCTGGCGAATAGGCTGGTGGCATGCCGAGACGATCGCCGTGGACCTGTGTGCTGTGGGACGTGGACGGAACGATCGTCGACGCGTCCGACGGCATCCTCCGCCGCCTCACGATCGCCCTCGAGCACTTCGGCAAGCGCCCGCCGACCCGCGCCGAGCTCGTGCACTGGATCGGCCCGCCGATGTACGACTCGTTCCAGGTCAACGTCGGCATGACGCCCGAGCAGGCGACCGAGGCCGTCGCCTTCTACCGCGGCCTCAACAAGATCGACGGCTACACGACGGGCGCCAAGCTGTTCCCCGGCATGGGTGAGCTGATCACGGATGTCGCAGCCGCCGGCATCCCGCAGGCCACCGCCAGCTCGAAGCCCGAGGTGCAGGTCGTCGCCCTCATGGACCACTTCGACCTCTCCACCTCGCTCACCGCCATCGTCGGCGCCACGCAGGACGAGAAGACTCTCAGCGCCAAGTCCGACATCGTCGCCGAGGCGCTCCGGCGACTCGCCGCCGCGGGCGTCGACACCAGCCGTCCGGTGCTCGTCGGCGACCGGCACCACGACGTCGAGGGCGGCGCCGCCCAGGGCGTGCCGGTGATCTTCGTGCGATGGGGCTTCAGCTGGCCGCACGAGTCCGAGGGTGCGCAGGCCGCCGTCGACGACGTCGACCAGCTCCGCGCGCTGCTTCTCGTCGATGAGAACGCGCGGGAGACCGCCGACGACGCCGTCGTGGGCGCCGATGGCTGAGCTCGCCGCCGCGATCGTCGGGTGGCTCGTGCCGGCGCTGGTCGTGTTCGGCGTGACGGCGATCGCCGTCGCCGTCATCGTGTGGGCGGTGCGGCGGGCACGGCGCTCGCCTCGCGCCCGCGCTGCGGCAGAGCAGGCCAGGGCGAAGGCCGGCGCGACCCTCGTGCAGCTCGACGACGAGGTCGGCGAGCTCGACCTCGAGGTCGCGCTCTCGGGCGCGCTCTACGGCGGGGATGCGCCGTCGTCGCTGCGGCGGGCGCGCCTCACCGCCCACCACGTCCGCGACGACGCCTTCGAGGAGTACCGGGCGATCAGCGACACCACCGTGGCGCCGGCCGAGGTGCGCCGCGTCTCGGCGCGCATCGACAAGCGTGCCGGCGAGGCACTCGCCACGGTGGCCGCCGCGCGGCGGGAGCACGGCGCGTGGGTCACCGCGCACGTGTCGGCCCCGGGCCAGATCGATGCGAGCCGCCGCCGCCTGGCCGAGCTGCGTGCGTCGATGGGCGACCCGGCCGCGCTGGTCGCCGAGCTGTCGTCGCGTTTCGCCGAGGAGGAATGGCACGCCGCCTCGCGCTCCGCGCATGCGGCCCTGTCGCAGGTCGCCGTCGCCGAGCGCCACCTCGATGCCGCCGCAGCGCGCGCCGCCGACCCCTCGCTCAGTGCGCTGCCCGATCTCGCCGCCGCCGAGCGGGCGCTCCGCCAGGCCGAAGCCGACGCGCGCAACCTCGAAGAGACGCACCGCCTCGTCCTGCAGGCGGCGCAGGCCGCTCCCGACGAGATCGCGGCGGCGCGCACCGCCCTGCGCCAGGCGTCCGTGACACGCGAGCACCTCGCCGCTCCCGATGCCGAACGGCTGGGCGACGAGCTCCGCGCGATCGAGCAGGATCTCACCCGCATCGAGACGGATGCCGCGCGCCACCCGACCCGCACGGTCGACGCCATCGCACGCCTGCGCAGTCGCCTCGACCTCGCCCTCGGCGACGCCCGCACCGCGCAGCAGCGTCTGCGCAGCGCACGGACGGCTCTGCCCGGGACCCTCGCCGCCGCGCGCGGCGCACTCGCCCAGGCCGAGGCATCCGTCTCGCGTGCTCACGCCGGCGCCGACGCGAGGTCGCGACTGCTCTCGGCCCAGCGTGAGCTGGCCCAAGCCCGCCAGGCCGAGGACCCGGTGGCCGCCCTCGACGCCGCGCGGCGCGCGATGCGCGATGCCGAGGACGCGAAGGCCCTCGCGGACTACGCCCGCCTCTCGCCCGGCCACTGAGCAGCGCCCGGCGTTCTCCGCCGGGTGCAGGCGTCTTCCGACTCGCAAGCTCGCTCAACGACCGCGTTCCTCGCTCGCTCAACGACCGGGCGAAGATGCGCCGCTATCGTGATCGCATGAGCGACGGGGCGACTCACCGACCGAACCGCGTGCTCGCGGGTATGCGGCGCGTGCCGGGCACACTGACGATGATCGCGCTGATCCTGGTGGTCGGCGTGGTGTGGCAGGGGCTGTGGCGACCGTTCGAGGAGTCCGACCTGTTCGATGTCGTCGCGTACGGCCTGCCCGCCTTCGAGGCCGGCCGCTGGTGGACGCCGCTGACCGGCACCTTCTTCGTGAACCAGCCCTGGGTGTACGTCTTCACGATCACCGGATTCGCGGGCATGGCGTACCTCGAGTTCCGCCGTGGCTCGCGCATCGCGCTCGCGTACTACTGGGTCGGCCAGCTCTTCGCGATCTTCGCCACCGCCCTCTTGCTGTGGGGCTTCTCGCAGCTGCCGTGGGCGTGGGCCGAGACGCAGGCCGCGGCGCTCGACGTCGGTGCATCCGGTGGCACCATGGCGTGCGTCGCCGCCGCGATCGGCCTGTTCCGGAGCCCCTGGCGCGTCCGCGCGTGGCTGGTGCTGCTCGGCTTCGTCTTCATCGCGATGCTGTTCTGGGGAACCCTCGCCGACCTCGAGCACCTGCTCGCCGTGCTCCTCGTGCTGTTCGTCGATCGCTCGCTGCGCGTCCAGCGCACCACGATCCGCGAGCAGCGCCTCATCGCCTTCATCGCGGTGCTCGTGCTCGGCGCCGTCCAGATCGTCACCATCCTCGTGCCCACCGATGGACCCTTCGGCCCGACCGAGCCGGCGTCGGGGGGCTTCGTGGACTTCGCCGTCGACACCGTCGTGATCCTGGTCGTGGCCAACGGACTGCGCCGAGGCCGCCGCTGGAGCTGGGTCGTGGCGGTGATCCTCGCGGCCATCAACGTGCTGACGGCGCTGCTGGTGCTCGTGGTGATCATCGTCACGAGTGAGGCGCAGCTCGAGGCGACGATCGACGGCGAGACCGAGCTCGCGCTCGCGAGCGGCGCGATGTGGCTGCTGATGCTCGTCTACCTGATCCTGGTGCGCCGGGCGTTCCGCGCCCGCCGCAGATCGACGCTCGGCCGGCAGCCGGCGCCGGAGGTCGACGACGTCAAGCGGATGCTGCAGCGCCGACGGCGGCGGCACGCTGTCGTGGATGACCACGTGGGAGGGGAACAGCTACGCGCGCACCGCCGACGGCATCGTCTGCTACCAGCGCCGCGCCGGCGTCGCCCTGGCCCTCGCAGACCCGCTCGGGCCGGCCGCGTCGCGTGCGGCATCCGTTCAGGAGTTCATCCAGGATGCCGAGCGTGCAGGGCTCGTCCCCTGCTTCTTCAGCGCCGACGAGGCGACGCGGGCCGCGGTGCCGGCGTCGTGGCGCAGCCTGGTCGTGGCCGATGACACCATCGTCGACCTGCCGGGCCTCGAGTTCACCGGCAAGCGGTGGAACTCGGTGCGCACCGCGCTGAACCGCGCCGGGCGCGAGGAGATGACGTTCCGGATGACGCGGCTGAAGGACGAGCCGTGGGGCGTGCAGCAGCAGCTGCGCGCGATCTCCGAGATGTGGGTCGGCGACAAGGGGCTGCCCGAGATGGGGTTCACCCTCGGCACGCTCGTCGAGGCCGAGGACCCGGAGGTGCGCCTCGCCCTGGCGATCGCGCCGAACGGCGATGTCGACGGCTTCCTGTCGTGGCTGCCGGTGTACGGGTCCGAGGGCGTCGTGCGGGGCTGGACGCTCGACCTCATGCGTCGCCGCGAGGGCGGCTTCGGCCCGGTGATGGAGTACCTCATCGGCTCGTCCGCGAGGCACTTCAGCGAAGAGGGCGCCGAGATCATGTCGCTCTCCGGAGCGCCGCTCGCCCACGACTACCCACCGGACGCGGGGATGATCGCGGCGCTGAGCGACAGGCTCGCCGACGCGCTCGAGCCCGTCTACGGCTTCCGGTCGCTGCACCGGTTCAAGCAGAAGTTCCATCCCCGGTACGAGACCATGTACCTGCTCTTCCGCGACGAGAGCGACCTCACCCGGATCGGCGGCGCGCTCACGCGGGCGTTCCTGCCGGACGCGACGCTGCGACAGTTCGCGGGGGCGGGCCTCGAACTGGTGCGGGGCGACCGCGACTAGCGTCGGTCGGCTCCCGAGCCGAGCCCGCGACAGCGGAGTATGCCGGCCCACGACGGGGTGGGCCAGGCGCGACGAAGCCGCGGCATCCGCTTCTGAGAAGCGGGCTACCGCGGCTTCGACCGCGTGAAGCGATCGATCCGCCGATCAGATCGGGCGGATGTTCTCGGCCTGGAGACCCTTGGGTCCCTGCGCGATCTCGAACTCGACGCGCTGGTTCTCTTCGAGCGAGCGGTAGCCGCTCGACTCGATCGCGCTGTAGTGCGCGAAGACGTCTGCGCCGCCTTCATCGGGAGCGATGAAGCCGAAGCCCTTCTCGGAGTTGAACCACTTGACGGTGCCCTGCGTGCTCATTACTTGCCGTTCTTCGTTGATCTCCCCGCGATTGCGGCGATTGACTCCAACGTAGTGAAGACGCGCGCGCGCGGCGAGACCCTTTTCGGAAGGTGACACAAATGTTGCAGACCCCCGGGCAAAGGTTTCCCATCGTACGCCCGGGCTGAGCAAGGCTCGAAAGCCCGGGCGTCGACGGATCCCCCCGGATAGGCCACGTCGAAACGTGGACGCACTCATCGTACCGATATATCAGCGCAAGGGCGAGGGGCGGATGCCGCGGAATGCCGCGCGTCGGTGACCCTCGGATCGCCCGCATGAGGGACCGCTTCGATGGGGTGTATGCGTGTGAATCCTCCGGCGTACACTTGTGCCACCCATGACTGCCCCCTTCCTCCCGCTCGAGCCGAGCCGCGCCGTCCTCGGAGACGAGGTGTACGTGCGACTGGGCGAGGCGATCCTCGACGGCCGCCTCGCGCCGGGCGAGCGACTGCGCGACCACGAGCTGGCCGAATGGCTCGGCGTCTCGCGCACGCCGGTGCGCGAAGCGCTGCAGCGGCTCGAGCGCGTCGGTCTGGTCGAGGTGTCGCCCCACCGCTACACGCGGGTGTCGCAGCCGAACGACAAAGCCGAGGCCGACACGTTCGAGCTGGTGGCCTACAACATGGGCATGGCGGTGCGCATGGCGGCCGCCCGCTGCAGCGACGAGACCCTCGCCACCGCCATCGACCGTCTGGACGACGTGATCGCCGCATCCCGCGCCGACGACCACACCGGCCTCGCGCGCGCCAGCCACGCGTTCTTCGCCGTCGTCACGAGGGCGACCGACAACGTCGCGCTCATCCAGTTCATCCGCGAGTACGAGATCGCGATCCGGCGCAACATCGCCGGCTGGCAGCCGTTCATCGAGTGCCCGATCGGCCGGACGGCGGCGTACGAGCAGTTCCGCGAGGCCTTCATCCGACGCGACGGGCATCACGCCGAAGAAGTGCTGCGCCGCATCCACGGCTTCGTCTGATCCCGCACGCCGCGCGCTCTTCTCCGTGACGGATGCCGTGGCTAGCGTGGGGCTCGTGAATCACATCGAGCTGCGGGCGCTGGATGACGACGACCTCGACGCGATCTTCGAGATGATGCGCGACCGTGAGGCCATCGCCATGGCCGCGTTCACGGCTCAGGATCCCGACGACCGCGCCGCGTTCGATGCGTGGATCGCCCGCGAGCGCGCCGCTGCCGACGTCCTCTCCTTCGTGGTCACCGAGAACGGCGGCTTCGCCGGCACCGCCGCGTCGTTCACGATCGACGGCGACCGCGAGGTGACGTTCTGGATCGCCCGTCACGCGTGGGGCCGCGGCGTCGCGACCGCGGCGCTGCGTCTGCTGATCTCGCGCGAGCCGATCCGCCCGCTGTACGCGCGCGCCGCCGCCCACAACGCCGCCTCGATCGCCGTGCTGCAGAAGGTCGGGGTTCACCGAGGTGTCGCGCAACGTCGACTTCGCGCCCGGGCGTCGGCCGCGAGATCGAGGAGATCGTCTTCACCCTGCCACCGGCCCTCGACGGCGCCTGAGCACTTGTATTGACAGGACTGCGCCGCTGAGGAAGTTGTTCACCTTCGCGCGCCGGTAATCGCCGCTCGGCACAAACGCGCCCGTGAACACGGGTCGAACATGTCTCGACAACTCGCGTTGCGCGTTGAAACCGCCCGCGAACGCTCCGAAGACTGGCAGCGCGGCCCGGTACCCGCCGGTCGCAGCGATCCTCGCAGGCCGACGCCGCGCCGCGTCCGCGCGCGCACATCCCCAGGAGCACACGTGACCCGCAAGCCCCCGCCCACATCGTCCCCCTCCGGCGCCTTCACCACGGGTCGCCGCGGCTTCCTCCTCGGAGGAGCGGCGGCAGCGGCGGCCGCCGTGGTCCTTCCCAGCACTCCGGCACTCGCGGTGACGTCCCTCCGCGCGGCCGTGCTCGAGTACCGGGACCCCTGGACCAACGCCACCGGCCTCGCCGAACTCCTGCGCACGGCGGGCGTCACGGTCGTCGACCTCGATCCGGCCAAGCCCGCGACCGAACAGGGCGTCGACCTCATCGCCTTCGGCACGTTCACGAACAACGCGCCGACCTACGGCGCGTACATCACCACGCACGCCGACTCGATCCGCGCATTCGTCGAGGCGGGCGGCGTCGTGCTCGACATGGCGCAGTCCGACCAGTACCACTCCACCGTGTCGTACCTTCCGGCACCGCTCGGCGCCACCCGGAACGACACCGACTACGACACGATCCACCCGGTCGCGCTCGACCACCCGCTCGTGTCGCACCTGCGCGTGTCGGACGGCAAGGTGTTCACCGGCCGGTCGACGCAGATCCGCGTGAGCTGGGAATCGCTGCTCGACTGGCGGCGCATGCGCGTGCTGCTCGCGTGCACCGCGACCGGCCGCCCGCCGGCACTCCTGGAAGGGGCACACGGGCGTGGACGCTTCCTGCTGACCAGCCTGACCATCGACAAGTGCTACAACGCGACGGGCGCAGCCGATCCAGCCCGCGGGCGCCGTCGCCGACAGCGAGATGTTCTTCACCGCGCTCGCCTCATACGTGCAGACCGTGATCGCGGGCACGGCTCCGGAGGTCGTGCCGACGCTGCAGCCGATCGCCGGCCCGCTCGTCGGCGACACCGGCACCGAGCACTCGCGGATCCTCTTCCGCCCTGGCGACGACCTTCTGGATCACAGCCTCTGGGTGTGCGCCTTCACGCCCGAGCACGGCGAATCCGGCGTGGTCGAGGCATCCGTCTCGCCCGCCAACGACAGCACCGTGCTGTTCGACCTGCGGGGCCTCCGCCCGCAGACCGCCTACACCTACTCGATCACCCCGTCCGGCGACCCGATCCCCGGGCTCGACATCACCGGCTCGTTCATCACGGCGGCGCCGGAGAACAAGCCGGCGAAGCTCGTCATGGGCCTCGGGTCGTGCGTGTGGACCGAGACCAACCACATCTGGGATCGCATCCGTGCCGAAGGCTGCGAGGCGTTCGTCATGCTGGGCGACACCCCCTATATCGACAGCACCAACCTCGTGACGGCGCGGTCGAAGCAGCGGGGCTTCCTGCAGGTTCCTCAGGTGAACGCGGTGACGCGCTCGATGCCGATCTGGGCGACGTGGGACGACCACGACTTCGGCGGCAACGACGTGCACGGCGATCTCGCGGGCAAGCGGAACAACCGCACGGCCTTCGTCGACTACCGCGCGAACGCGACATTCGGCCACGACCTCGCGGGCACGCCGCTCACGGTGCGCACCGAGGCGGGCGAGGGGATCTACACGTCGTTCCGCCGGGGACCGATCGAGTTCTTCGTGCTCGACCCGCGCTGGTTCAGCCGCACCGAGCAGAGCTGGGCCGACTCCACGAAGACCACCGCCATCGGCCGCGTCCAGTGGGAGTGGCTGCAGCAGAAGCTGCTGGCGAGCACGGCGACCTTCAAGTGCCTGGCCACCGGCATGATCTGGGACGACAAGCAGAACGGCGAATCCGACGACTGGGGCACGTACGCGCACGAGCGCGACATGATCCTCGACTTCGTCAGGGAGAACCGCATCGGCGGGGTGTTCCTGCTCGGAGGCGACATCCACGTCTCGCGCGCGCTCGACTACGGTCACCGCGTCGGCTACGACGAGTTCTGGCAGTTCATCGTCAGCCCGATGCACAGCTCGGTGATCCCGAGCCTCAACGTGCCGCATCCCTCACTCGTGCACAGCGCAGTCGAGCCGCATGTGTTCGTCCGCCTCGAGGTGGACTCGACGGTCAGGCCCGAGACGCTCACCGCGACGTGGATCAACCGCGACGGCGCGCGCATCTTCGAGGTCTCCACCGACAGCGAGCGCCTGTCGCCCCAGGATGCATGGGTGGCCTTCGAGGGCGCGGTCGAGGTCGTCCCGGGCGAGGCGAGCATCGTGACGACCACGTTCACGAACAACTCGACCAAGCGCATGCACTCGATCGCCGTCGACCTGCGCGTCCCGGCCGGGTGGACCGCCGAGCCGACGACGGCGGCGGAGTTCGATGAACTCGCCCACGGACGAGCTCGCCCGCACGACCTGGGCCGTCACCGCTCCGGCCGACGCCGCTCCCGGCGGCGCCGAACTGTCTGTCACGGGCGCGTACAAGCCGCGCCGCTCGGAGGGGACGGTCTCGGCCGCCGGCAGCCGTGAACGTGCTGCCGGCCGGCGTGATCCCGCGGTCGCGCCTCTCGATCGCGGGCGTGAGCAGCGAGGAGGCGCCCGGGGATGCCGCGATCAGGGCGATCGACGGAAACCCCGCGACCTTCTGGCACACGCGGTGGTCGTCGCAGGTGCCGGGGTATCCGCACTGGATCACGCTCGATCTCGGCAGCGAGCACTCGGTGGAAGGACTCGGACACCTGCCGCGCCAGGTCGGCACCAACGGCCGCATGAAGGGGTACGAGATCTACCTGTCGAACGACAACGCGACCTGGGGCTCGGCCGTCGCGACCGGCGCGTTCCCCGACGGCACGGCCCAGACCGACGTGCCCTTCGCGGCGACGCGGGCGCGCTACGTGAAGCTCGTCGGGCTGTCGAGCCAGCAGGGCGGGGTGTGGGGCGGAGCGGCCGAGCTGACGGTCTTCGGTCGCCGCTGACGCCACCGGACATGAAGAAGGGCTCCCCTTCCGGGGAGCCCTTCTTCTGCGCTGTGCGCGAGGGGGGAGTTGAACCCCCACGCCCTTTCGGGCACTGGCACCTGAAGCCAGCGCGTCTGCCTATTCCGCCACTCGCGCGAGCCACGGCATCCGAAGATCCCGCGAAACTCAACTTGCCGAGGATATCATGCGTCGCGGCCTGCTTCTAACTCGGCCGGGTCGCGAGCGCGGTCCATCGCCGGCACAGACTGTGCAATTAGCATGTAGCAACCGGCATCCCCCTCAAGAGGAGCTCCGTGGGACTACTTGACAGCTTCGAGAAAGGTCTCGAACGCGCTGTGAACAGCGCGTTCGCGAAGACCTTCCGCAGCGGCATCCAGCCTGTCGAGATCGCGTCCGCCCTGCGCAGCGAGCTCGACAAGAAGGCGGCTGTGGTCAGCCGCGACCGCATCCTCGCGCCCAACACCTTCACCGTGCGGCTGTCGCCCGCCGACGACGACCGGATCTCGGCGCTCGGCGACGCGCTCACGCACGAGCTCGACACGCTCGTGCACGCGCACGCGAAGGCCCAGGGCTACTCGTTCGCCGGTCCGGTGACGATCTCACTGCGACGCGACGACGACCTCTCCACCGGCACGCTGCGGGTCGAGTCCTCGACGGCGCAGGGCGGGCGGGTCGCCTGGCGCGGTGTGGTGGATGTCGAGGGCCGCCGCATCCCGCTCACCAAGTCGCGCACGGTCATCGGCCGCGGCAGCGACGCCGACATCACGGTCGCCGACTCGGGCACCAGCCGCAAGCACGTCGAGATCCTGTGGGACGGCGAGCGCGCCATGGTCCGCGATCTCGGCTCGACGAACGGCACGCTGCTCGACGGCCGCAAGGTCGGCGAGGCCGCGCTGCCGCCCGACTCGACCGTCCGGATCGGCCGCACCGACATCGTGTTCCGCGTCGTCGCGCAGGCCTCGACACCCCGCCCGCCGGCACCCGTCGACGACGCCACGCGGGCCTTCGACGCCCGCAGCGCCTACGACCCGCAGGAGAGGGGGCCGCTGGCATGAGCGAGCTCACCCTGCTGCTGCTGCGCATCGGATTCCTGGTGCTGCTGTGGGCGTTCGTCTTCGCCGTCGTGTATTCGCTGCGCGCCGACCTGTTCGGCGTCAAGGTGCGCCGGATGCCGGATGCCGCAGCCGCGGCGGCCGCGGCCGGCGGCATCCGTGTCCCGCTGCCGGCGCCTCGGTCACCGCGCCCGTCGCGCGTCGGCGCCGTCGGCGCCCGCACAGCCGGGCGGACCCGCGACCACCGCGGCCGTGTCGCGCATCGTCATCACGAGCGGCCCCAAGACGGGCCTCGAACTCCCGCTCGGCAACGAGCCGCTCACGATCGGGCGCTCGAGCGAGTCGGGGCTCGTCATCCGCGACGACTACACCTCGAGCCACCACGCCCGCCTCGTGCTGTGGGGCGACCAGTGGATGATCCAGGACCTCGACTCGACGAACGGCACCTGGCACGACGGCGCCCGCGTGACCGCTCCCGTCCCCGTGAACATCGGCGCACCGATCAAGGTCGGCGCGACGACGTTCGAGCTGCGGAAGTAGCGGGCGGACCCCTCGCACATGGTCTTCCAGGGCTCGAGCGCCGCCATCTCGCACACCGGCAAGGTGCGCTCCAACAACCAGGACTCGGGCTACGCCGGCTCGAACCTGTTCGTCGTCGCCGACGGCATGGGCGGCCACGCCGGCGGTGACGTCGCCTCGAGCATCGCCATCACGCGCCTGCAGGCGCTCGACCGCCCCTACGACTCGACGTCCGACGCCGAGCGGGCGCTGCGCGACGCGATATCGGATGCCGCGGTCGACCTCGCCGACACGGTCAACGTCCGTCCCGAGCTCGCCGGCATGGGCACGACCGTCAGCGCGCTGATCATGGTCGACGACTACGCCGTCATCGCCCACATCGGCGACTCGCGCATCTACCTGTACCGCGACGGCGCCCTCACCCAGATCACCACCGACCACACCTTCGTGCAGCGACTCGTCGACTCGGGCCGCATCACCCCCGAGGAGGCCCGCTACCACCCGCGGCGCTCCGTGCTGATGCGCGTGCTCGGCGACATGGACACCGATCCCGAGCTCGACACGTTCATCATGCCGACGCAGCCGGGCGACCGCTGGCTGCTGTGCTCGGACGGGCTGTCGGGCGTCGTCGACGACCCGCACACCGCCAAGGCGATGGGGCTCGGGCTCGCACCCGGCCGCACCGCCGACAGCCTCCTGAAGCAGGCCCTCGACGGCGGCGCCCCCGACAACGTCACGATCGTCATCGTCGACGTCGGCGGACAGCATCCGCTCTTCTCCGGCACGCCCACCATCGTCGGTTCCGCATCCAACCCGACCGGCGTCGAGGTGCCCGCGGCGCGTCCCGGACGCACGAGCTGGCTGCACCCCAACCGGCAGGCGGCGAACGAGCCCACGCACTTCGAGCCCGCCGCGGAGTTCCTCGAGGAGCTCATCGAGGAGGACCGCCGCCGCGCGCGCCGCCGCCGGATCGGATGGATCGTCGGGCTGGCTCTGGTGCTCGTCATCCTCGCCGGCGCCGCCTGGCTCGGCTACCAGTGGACGCAGACGCGGTACTTCGTCGGCGCCGACGAGGACACCGTCGTGATCTACCAGGGCGTGCAGCAGAACATCGGGCCGATCTCGCTGTCGACGCCGTACGAAGACACCGAGATCCCCCTCGATTCGCTGTCGGACTTCGCCCGTGCGACGGTGGAGGGGACGATCTCGGCCAACTCGCTCTCGCACGCGCGGCAGATCGTGTCCGGAATCAGCGACCTGTCGGGAGGAGGCGGATGAGCGCTCCGACGAGCACGCCGACGGACGCCGTCTCGACCGACACCGCGGTCGTGCGGGCGCTCCGCCGCATCCGCGTGCCGCAGACGCAGCGCAACCGCGAGCTGGCCCTGCTGGTCTTCGCGTTCGCGATCAACGGCTCGGCGATCGCGCTCGTCCAGCTCGGCGCGCTCGGCGCCATCGACTGGACCTTCCTGGTCTACTGCGGCGGCCTCACCGCGCTCGTGATCGCGCTGCACATCCTGCTGCGCCTGCGCGCCCGCGCCGCCGATCCGTTCGTCGTGCCCATCGCGACGCTCCTCACCGGGCTGGGCCTCGCCATGATCTACCGGCTCGACCTCCAGTGGGAGCGCCACGGCTGGGAGGCGTACTCGACCCGGCAGCTCGCGTGGGCGGCGATCGCGCTGATCTCGGCGATCCTCGTGGTGATGTTCCTGCACAACTACCGCGTGCTGTTCCGCTACACGTACATCTTCGGGTTCGTCGGCATCGTGCTCCTGGTGCTTCCGGTGATCCCCGGGCTGAGCGGCGGCGGCAACGCCGACGTGTGGGTCGACCTCGGCTTCTTCACGTTCCAGCCGGGCGAGCTCGCCAAGATCGCCCTCGCCATCTTCTTCGCCGGGTACCTCGTGCGCACGCGCGAGAGCCTCACGTCGACCGGCACCCGGTTCCTCGGCATGACCTGGCCGCGCGCACGCGAGCTGGGCCCGCTGCTGGTGATCTGGCTCATCTCGCTCGGCATCATCGTGCTGCAGCGCGACCTGGGCACCGGGGTGCTCATCTTCGGCATGTTCGTCGCCATGCTCTACGTCGCGACGGGCAAGACCAGCTGGGTGCTCATCGGCGTGGTGCTCGCCGTGTCGGGCGCCTTCCTCGCGTCGCGGATCCTCCCGTACGTGGGCGCGCGGTTCACGAACTGGCTGGATGCCTTCAACCCCGAGCTGATGGACAACTCCAGCTTCCAGCTCGTCAACGGCATCTTCGGCATGGCCAGCGGCGGGCTGCTGGGCACCGGGCTCGGGCAGGGGCGGCCGTACCTGACGCCGGTCGCCGAGAGCGACTACATCCTGCCGGCGCTCGGCGAGGAGCTCGGCCTCATCGGCGTGTTCGCGATCCTCTGCCTGTACATGGTCTTCACGAGCCGCGGCATCCGCATCGGCCTGGCCGGACAGGACGACTTCGGCAAGCTGCTCGCGACCGGCCTGTCGTTCACGATCGCGCTGCAGGTGTTCATCATGGTCGGCGGCGTCACCCGCCTGATCCCGCTCACCGGCCTCACGACGCCGTTCCTCGCGGCGGGCGGTTCGTCGCTCGTGGCGAACTGGATCATCGTCGCGCTGCTGCTGCGCATCTCGGACGCCGTCCGCAGCCGGCCCAGGGTGGTGATCGGCTGATGACGAAGGAACTGCGGCGGCTCAGCATCCTGATGCTGGTCATGTTCCTCGCGCTGTTCGCGTCGACGAGCTGGATCCAGGTGATCCAGACCGACGAGCTCGCGGCCAACTCCGCCAACCGCCGGGCGCTGTACGACTCGTTCGAGGTGCAGCGCGGCTCGATCATCGCGAGCGGCTCGGCCATCGCGTCGTCGGTGCCGTCGGACGACGTCTACAGCTGGCAGCGGGTGTACACGGATGCCGACATGTGGGCGCCCGTGACGGGCTACATCAATCCCGCCCTCGGCCCCGGTTCGGTGACCGGCATCGAGCAGGCCATGAACCAGGAGCTCAGCGGCACGGCGGGATCGCAGTTCTTCTCCCGCGTCGAGCGGATCTTCACCGGACAGCCGCCGCGGGGCTCGAACGTGGTGCTGTCGCTGGATGCCGACGTGCAGCGCGCCGCCTACGAGGCGCTCGGCGACCTGCAGGGCGGCATCATCGCGATCGAGCCGGCCACGGGCCGCGTCCTCGCGATGGTCACCAGCCCGAGCTTCGACACCAACGTGCTCGCGTCGCACGCGACCGACGATGTGAATGCGGCGTACGACGCCCTCGTCGCCGATCCCGGCAAGCCGCTGTCGAACCGCGCCATCGCCGGGGATCTGAATCCGCCCGGCTCGACGTTCAAGCTCGTGGTCGCCTCGGCCGCGCTCGCATCCGGCGACTACACGCCCGAGTCGACGCTGCCGAACCCCGCGACCTACCAGCTGCCGCAGTCCAGCAGCATCGTCCACAACGCCAGTGGCGGCACGTGCGGCGGCGGCGACACGGTGACGCTCGCGGACGCGCTGCGGCTGAGCTGCAACATCCCGTTCGCCGAGCTCGCGGTGGAGCTCGGCGACACCGCGATCCGCGAAGAGGCGGAGAAGTACGGCTTCAACCAGTCGGTCGAGATCCCGCTCCTGTCGACGCCCTCGGGCTACCCGCGGACGATCCAGGACGACGCCCAGACCGCGCTCAGCGGATTCGGCCAGGGCCAGGTGACGGCGACGCCGCTGCAGATGGCGATGGTGTCGGCCGGCATCGCGAACGGCGGGATGGTCATGAACCCCCGCATGGTGGACCGAGTGATCGGCCCGGACCTGTCGGTTCAGAAGACCTTCGACGACAGTGAGTTCGGGCGTGCGCTCGACGGCGGCCTCGCAGACGAGCTGGTCACGATGATGGTGGCCAATGTCAGTGACGGTGCTGCGTCGGGTGCAAGAATAGACGGGGTCGACGTGGCCGGGAAGACCGGTACCGCGGAGAACACCGGCGACGAGCCGTATACCCTCTGGTTCACAGGGTTCGCCCCGGCCCAGAATCCCGAAGTCGCGGTCGCAGTGGTCGTGGAGGACGGCGGCAGGCAAGGACAATCGGGAAGCGGCAACACCATCGCCGCTCCTATCGCGAAGAAGGTCATGGAGGCGGTGCTGGGCAAATGAGACCGACGCAGGGCGTGACCTTCGGCGGCCGATACGAACTCGATTCGCGCATAGCGATCGGCGGCATGGGCGAGGTCTGGGAAGCGACCGACCACGTCATCGGACGGACCGTCGCCATCAAGATCCTCAAAGACGAGTACATGGGGGATCCGGGCTTCCTGGAGCGCTTCCGTGCAGAGGCCCGCCACGCGGCGCTCGTGAACCACGAGGGCATCGCGAGCGTGTTCGACTACGGCGAGGAGGCCGGCAGCGCGTTCCTCGTCATGGAGCTCGTGCCCGGTGAGGCGCTGTCGACGATCCTCGAGCGCGACACCTCTCTCTCGACCGACAAGACGCTCGACATCGTCGCGCAGACGTCGGCGGCACTGCAGGCCGCCCACGCGGCGGGCCTCGTGCACCGCGACATCAAGCCGGGCAACCTGCTCATCACCCCCGACGGTCGCGTGAAGATCACCGACTTCGGCATCGCACGCATCGCCGACCAGGTGCCGCTGACGGCCACCGGTCAGGTGATGGGCACGGTGCAGTACCTGTCGCCCGAGCAGGCCTCGGGGCACCCGGCATCCCCCGCCACCGACATCTACTCGCTCGGGATCGTGGCCTACGAGTGCCTCGCGGGCAAGCGCCCGTTCACGGGCGAGTCGCAGGTCGCGATCGCGATGGCGCAGATCAACGAGCAGCCGGCGCCGCTGCCCGCCACGGTCGCCACGCCGGTGCAGAACCTCGTGATGGCGATGATCGCGAAGAAGCCCGACGAGCGCCCGGCTTCGGCTGCCGCCGTCGCGCGCGCCGCCACGGCGCTGCGTCGCGGGCGATGTCGCGGCCGCCGCCGCCGCCGTCCCGGCGATCGCCGGCGTCGTCGCAGGCGATGCGGCGACGCAGCTGCTCGTGCCGGGCTCCGACACGGCCGCCGCGACGCGGCTCATGCCGGCGCCGGGTGAAGAGGGAGTCGAAGGGGAGGGCGAGAAGAAGAAGCGCAGCCCCTGGACCTGGCCGCTGATCGCCCTCATCGCCCTGCTGCTGCTCGTGCTGATCGGCACGATCTGGGCGGTGGTCGCCGCGAACCAGAACGAGCCGGAGCCCCGGACGAGCACGACCACGAGCTCGCCGACCGCGACCCCGACCAACACGCCGACGCCCGACGCCCACCACGGCGAACGTCGGTCGCCGCGGACTACATCGGGCAGGACTGCGCGACGGCGTCCGCGGCGCTCGACGCGCTCGGTCTCGGCGCCAGCTGCACCGAGGGCAATGCCGCGCCCGACGAGGCCAGCCAGGGCATGGTCTACGACGTGAGCCCCACGGGCAACGTCCAGAAGGGCACCGTCATCGAGCTGACGACGTATGCCGGCCAGGTGCCGATGCCGACGCCCAACAGCCCGACCTTCCAGGGCTCGCCGGCCTCGGTCGCGCCCGGCGAGGCAGCTCACCGTCATGTGGGACGGCTACACCTGCCCCTCGGGGACGGGCTCGGTCAGCGCCTACACGTTCACCGTCCAGAACGGCACGATCGCGAACGGCCCGAGCTTCCCGCAGAACGCGCGCTCCGCGCAGGTGACGGCGGGCGATGCGGCCGGACAGACGGTCATCGTCACCTACAACGTGACGTGCAGCGGTGGCACCGCCGGCAACCGCACGTCGGCTGCGTCGGGCGAGGCCACGGTGCTGATCGAAGCCGCCGCGCCCGTGCCCGATCGCCGACGCCGACGCAGTGAGCCGAGCTGAGTGAATGCGCCGAGCGGGTCGCGCGACACGCGTGACCCGCTCGCGCTCGGCTAGGGTGGCTGATGTTCCAGGCAGGGAGTGACCGTGACAGCTGAGCCGCGCGTGCTTTCGGGGCGCTATCGCATCGACGAGCCCATCGGCCGCGGCGGTATGGCGAGCGTCTACCGGGGCTACGACCTGACGCTCGGCCGCCAGGTCGCGATCAAGATCCTCGACCGCGAGCTGGCCGACGACAACGCGTTCCGCACCCGGTTCCGCCTCGAGGCGCAGGCCGCGTCGCGCATGGCGCACCCGACGATCGTGCGCGTGTACGACGCCGGCGAGGACTCCCTGACCACGCCCGACGGCACGGTGCGCCCGGTCCCGTTCATCGTGATGGAGCTCGTCCAGGGACGCCTGCTCAAGGACATCATCTCGGCGGGCCCGGTTCCCGTCACGGATGCCGTCCGCTATGTCGACGGCATCCTCGAGGCGCTCGAGTACTCGCACCGCGCCGGCGTCGTGCACCGCGACATCAAGCCGGGCAACGTGATGGTGACCGACGCCGGCCAGGTCAAGGTGATGGACTTCGGCATCGCGCGCGCGGTGTCGGACAGCTCGTCGACCGTCGCCGAGACCACGCAGATCCTCGGCACGGCAGCGTACTTCTCGCCCGGAGCAGGCGAAGGGCGAGCCGGTCGACGCCCGCGCCGACGTGTACTCCACGGGCGTCGTGCTGTACGAGCTGCTCACCGGCCGCCAGCCGTTCCGCGGCGATTCGCCGGTCGCGGTGGCGTACCAGCACGTGAGCGAGGCTCCGGTGCCGCCGTCCGAGGTGAACGAGACGGTTCCCCGGGCGCTGGACACCGTGGCGCTGCGCGCCCTCGCCAAGGATCCGTTCCAGCGCTACCAGGATGCCGCGGGCTTCCGCGAGGCGCTCGATGCGACCGTCGACGGCCGCCAGCCGTCGAAGCGACAGGTGGGCGCGCTCACCAGCGAGCTGTACGGGCCCAACCCTCGGCAGGCCGCGGAGACCGCGCGGTCGCTGCGCCAGCTCAGCACCGACACCACGATGAAGCGCACCCAGGCCGGTCCGCCCGTCGCCTGGATCTGGGCGGGCGTGGCACTGCTGGCGGTGCTCCTCATCTCGCTGCTGTTCTGGGTGCTCTCCATCCAGCCGCGTGACGACCTGCCCACGAATGTCCGCGAGGTGCCCGACGTGTCGGGCATGACCTACGAGCGGGCCAACGAGACCCTGGCCGACGCGGACCTCCGGGCGATCCGCGTCGACGAGGAGAACACCGAGGTCGCCGCCGGCAATGTCATCCGCACCGAGCCCGGGGTGGGTACCTCGGTGGAGGTCGACCAGCAGATCAGCGTCTACGTCTCGACCGGGCAGCAGATGTCGACGGTGCCGACGTTGACGGGACTCGGACAGGATGCCGCGACCGCCGCGATCACCGGCGCCGGCCTGCAGCTCGGCACGGTGACGTCGCAGAACGACAAGGATCTCGCCGCGGGCACCGTGATCTCGAGCGACCCGGTCGACGGTGCCAGTGTCGCCGCCGGCACGATGGTGAACCTCGTCGTGGCGTCCGGCCGCGTGGCGATCGACGACGTGCGCGGCTACACCGTCGACGCCGCCACCCGCGAGCTCGAGGACGTCGGACTCATCGTGACCGCGCAGGAGGACCCGAACTGCCCGGGCGGCCGATCCGCGGACCGTGCAGTCGCAGTCCCTCGCGCCCGGCGACGTGCCGGTGCACTCGCAGATCACGCTGAACTACTGCACCGGGGCCGTAGCCCGAACCCGAGAACCTGCCGGCGCTCAGGCGCCGCGGCGCGGGCTCAGCGTCGCGCCGCGGGCCGCGGCATCCGTGTATCCCACCGAGGCGAGCCAGTTGCCGAGCAGGCGATGACCGCCCTCGGTCAGCACGCTCTCGGGGTGGAACTGCACGCCGACGACCGGGGCGGTGCGGTGCGCGACGCCCATGATGACGCCGCTCGCCGTGCGGCTGGTGACCACGAGCTCGGCGGGAAGCGTCTCGGGGACGATCGCGAGCGAGTGGTAGCGCGTCGCGGTGAACGGGTCGGGCAGCCCGTCGTACAGCGGCGACCCGTCGTGATGCACGAGCGAGGTCATGCCGTGCATGAGCTCGGTGGCGTGGTCGACCGTTGCGCCGAACGCCTCGCCGATCGCCTGGTGGCCGAGGCAGACACCCAGGAGGGGGATGCCGCCGGCCGCCGCCGCGCGGACGACGGCGATCGACGCCCCGGCGTCACCCGGCGTGCCCGGACCCGGCGAGACCAGCACCCCCGGCCGGCCCTCGATGGCCTGCGCCGCGTCGGAGATCGCGTCGGCCTCGACCAGATCGGTCTCGGCGCCGAGCTGGTGCAGGTAGCCGACCAGGGTGTGGACGAAGCTGTCGTGGTTGTCGACGACGAGGATCCGCGACGACGACGTGATCCGGCGCTCACGACACCGGCGCACCGGCCGGCGCGACCGGAAGGGTGACCGTGACCTCCTGCGGGTTCACGAACTGGCTCACCCACGGGAACGCGAAGAAGAGCAGCCCGTAGAGCACCGCCGCCACGAGCACGAGCAGGATGAGCACCCGCACCCACCAGGGTCCGGGGAGCACCCGCCAGAGAGCCGCGTACATCAGGCCACCGCCTGGAGGGACGGCGGCAGCTGGCCGGCCGAGCGCGGAGTGAAGGACTCGAACACGCCGTAGGCGACGATCCGCTCTGTCATCGACAGCTTCGGGCTGCAGCTGGTCAGCGTGATGTACGCGGTGCCCGCGGGCACGTCCATGGCCTGCGGGACGGGCAGGAGCACCTCGACTTCGTCCGGGCGGACGTACTGCAGCGTGCGGAAGCGGTACGTGTACCAGCCCTCCTGCGTCTCGACCACGATGGCGTCGCCGACGCGCAGCTCTGCGATGCGATTGAACGGAGCGCCGAACGTCGTGCGATGCGCGGCCAGGGCGAAGTTGCCCGGTTCTCCGGGCATGCTGGTGCCGGGGTAGTGGCCGATCCCGATCGTGTCGAGCGTGCGCGCACGTGTCACGCCGCCCGCCATCGGGACGGCGTAGTCCTCGCCGAAGCGGGGGATGCGCATGACCGCGAACTCCTGCGCGTCGGCGGGCTCGGCCAGCACGGGCGGCGGCGCCGTGACCGGCTCGGCCGGTGCGGCGGCATCGGGGTCGGCGCCGCGACCGGGGCCTCCTGCTCGTACTGCTCGGCCCACTCCTGGGACAGCTCCGTGCCCTCGGCGTTGCGCTCGGCGCCGTAGATCAGATCGCCGACCCACAGCTGCCAGACCACGTAGAGGAGCACGATGACGCCGGCGGTGATGAGCACCTCGCCGATGACGCCGACGACCGACGTGCGCCGGTGCGGCGAGCGTCCCCTCCGCGCGGCGCGCCCCAGGTCGGACACGGCTTCATCCACAGGCCGATTCTCCCACAGCACAGGTGAGGGCCGGCTGGCAGTTAGACTCTTGACCATGGCACGACCCGGCAAAGACGACGACTCGCTCGTCGAGCGCGCAGAAGGCGAAGCCGCACCCAATCCGGTGTGGTTCAAGCCGATCATGATCGGACTGATGCTCATCGGCCTGGTCTGGATCCTCGTCTTCTATTTGAGCGGCATGGCGTTCCCGATTCCCGACATCGGGGCGTGGAATCTGGTGATCGGCTTCGGAATCGCCTTCATCGGCTTCCTCATGACCACGCGCTGGCGATAGCGCGAACGAGAAACCCCGGTCTACGACGACCGGGGTTTTTCCGTGCCCGGATGCCGGCACTCGTTGCTCGAGAACGCGCTCAGCGGGCGGCATCCGGAGTTGTTAACAACTCTGTTAACACCTGTGAATTACACCGCTGTCATTCTCCCCAGGCTGTGGATGGGCCTGTGGATAACTCGCCCTGAGCGGGGAGGGGACCTACCCGACGATGAGTGCGGGGAACAGCGCCGGCAGGAACAGCAGCGCCACCAGGCCGGCGCCGACCGCGACGAGCAGGCCGATCTGCAGCCTGCGCTGTCGCACCGCGCGCGTGCGGGTGAAGATGAAGGCGACCAGCAGTCCGACCAGCAGGCCGCCGAGGTGTGCCTGCCACGACACGCGCACCCCGCCGCCGTACAAGAGCGGCAGGAACGTGATCACGAGGTTGATCCCCAGGACCACGGCGATGCCGGTGATGTTCGCGCCGATGTGACGCCCGATGATCAGCAGCGCGCCGAACAATCCGTAGATCGCGCCGGATGCGCCCACGACGAACGGTGTCGAAGCCCAGCAGGACGACCGCGACGGAGCCGCCGAGACCGCTCAGCAGATAGAGGGTGAGGAATCTGCCGCGTCCGAGGAGCGGCTCGAGGCTGCGCCCGAGCATCCACAACGCCAGCATGTTGAGCGCGACGTGCCAGATCCCGTTGGAATCGTGCACGAAGAGCACGGTGAGCGATCGCCAGGGCTCGAAGACCCCGAACCAGGCGGGGTAGAGGTAGGCAGGGGTGAACAGCAGGGCGCGGGTGACGGTGTCACCGAACCCGGGGATGAGCTGCAGCAGGTACACGAAGACGGTGATGCCGATGATCGCGTACGTGACGATGGGTCGCCCCGACGACGACGCCGACACCGCGCGCGGACGCGACCACTGGCGCTCGGCCTTGCGCTGTGCGGGCGACTGGGCCTTCTGCTGATCGCGCAGGCACTCGGGGCAGACCACGCCGACGGCGGCGGGCGTCTGGCACTCCGGGCAGATCGTGCGCAGGCAGCGCTGGCAGAGCACGAAGCTCTGCCGGTCGGGATGCCGGTAGCAGAAGTTCTCGCGGTTGCGCTGGAAGTCGTCGGTGGTCACGCGGCGCCCGTCTCTGTTCTTGTGGGCTCAGGGGTTCGTGGGCTCAGGGGTCCGGAAGCTCGGGCCGGGAACGCAGACCTGCCGGGATCCGGGCTCGCAGCGGCGTCACCGCTGCAAGCCCGGTGCGCGGAGGATCAGACCGAGGCGATGTCGATCGACTCGATGACGACCGGCTCGACCGGGCGGTCGCCGGCGGCCGTCGGCACCTCGGCGATGGTGTCGACGACGGCCTTCGAGGCGTCGTCGGCGACCTCGCCGAAGATCGAGTGCTTGCCCTGCAGCCACTCCGGACCGCGGCCACCCTGGCCGGGGACGGTGATGAAGAACTGCGAGCCGTTGGTGCCCTCGGGCTGGCCGGTGATCGCGTTGCGGCGCAGGCCCGCGTTCGCCATGGCGAGCTTGTACGGCGCCGTGAAGGTGAGTTCGCCGTTGATCTCGTCGTTGAAGTTGTAGCCCGGTCCGCCGACGCCCTGGCCGAGCGGGTCGCCGCCCTGGATCATGAAGCCCGAGATGACGCGGTGGAAGATGACGTCCTTGTACAGCGGGCCCTCGCCCGGCTTGCCGGTCGCCGGGTGCGTCCACGCCTGCGAACCGTCGGAGAGGCCGACGAAGTTCTGCACGGTGCGGGGGGCGTGGTCTCCGAACAGGTTGACGACGATGTCGCCGTAGTTGGTGTGGATCGTTGCGACAGCGGTGTGAAGCGGCATTCCTACATTGTCTCAGAGTTCCCTGCAACCCCTCCCGTCTCGACGGGGGTCTGGCAAGATGGGGAGACCGACATCCCCACGACAGGGAGGGCAACCGTGAGCGTCAGCCGCAAGCGCAAGAAGGAACTCCAGAAGCTTCAGAAGCAGGCCAATCAGCTGTGGGAGACCCAGCAGGTTCTGGTGGGTGAGGCCGCGTCCGTCGCACGAGAGGCCAGTCGGCAACTCGGACACTTCGGCCGCGAGCAGGTCAAGCCGCAGGTGCAGGCGGGCTACGAGAGGTACGCCGCGCCCTACGTCGACAAGGGCAAGAAGGTCGTGAGCAGCACGGTCATCCCGGCAGCCGGTGCCGTGGTCGGCTCCGCGCTCTCGGTGTGGGATGCCGCGAACGACACGCGCGCGCACCTCGCCGGCGGTCGCGCGCTGCCCGACAAGAAGACGTACAGCAAGAAGGCCGACAAGTACGCGAAGGAGGCCACCCGGTACCTCTCGGCTCGCCTCGAGCGTGCCGAGCCCCAGAAGAAGGGCATCGGCGCCGGCGGCGTCATCGCCATCATCCTGGGTGTGGCGGCCGCGGTCGGCGTGCTCTACGCCGCGTGGCAGACGCTCCGCGCCGACGACGAGCTGTGGGTCGCCGACGACCCGCTGCGCGCCCCGGATGCCTGAGCCCACGACCGGCGAGACACTGACGGGGGTCGACCGCGTTCGCGCGGCGGCCTCCGCTCGCGGTCTGGCGATCGAGATCCGCGAGCGCCCGGCCGCGAACAGCCTGCCCGAAGCCGCCGCGATCCTCGGTATCCCGGCTTCGGGCATCGTGAAGACCCTTGTGGTCAAACGCAGCGACGACACCTACCTCTTCGCGCTGATCCCGGGTGATCGGGCGATCTCGTGGCCCAAGCTGCGCGCGGTCGTCGGTGTGAACAAGCTGCAGCTGCCGGATCCGGCGCGCGCCCTCGCCGCGACCGGATACGAGCGCGGCACCATCGTGCCCCTGGGGAGCACCCACGAGTGGCCGATCTACGCCGACAGCGAGATCGTCGGTCAGCGCATCGCGATGGGCGCAGGCGCGCACGGCTACAGCATGTTCGTCGACGCCGATGACCTCATCGCCGCCTACGGCGCGACGGTCGCCGACATCTCGCAGCCGACCGACTGACGGCCGCGCTCCGCCGGTCACCGCACCGGCAGTTCGAGCCCGGCCATCTCGAGCGCGATGTCGACCAGCTTCACCCGCTGCAGCGCCCGCACCTCCCGGAGCGGGAACCATTCGGCGCGATCCGTCGTGCCGTTCGATCTCGTTGCGCAGGCGCCCCCCGGTGATGCGCGCGCGATAGACGATGCGCAGGGTGTGCAGCGGAAGGTCGGCGCCGGGAATCAGCCGCCGTGCCGGGTGGGATGACGCGGGAGTGGATGCCGAGCAGCCCGTCGATCGCGACCCGGTAGCCCGTCTCCTCCTTGACCTCTCGCCGAGCGGCCCGCTCGGGGTCTTCGCCCTCTTCGAGCCCGCCTCCGGGCAGCGTCCAGGCGGAGCGCCGCCCCTCGTTCCAATGGGCGAGCAGCATGCGATCGTCTTCGTCGACGATGACCGCGTAGGCCGCGACGCGCAGGTCCATGCTTCACCATACCTGCGTGAGGGTCCCGGGAAAACGAGGAAAGCCGGTCCCGTGCGGGAGCCGGCTTTCTTCACGTTGTGGAGCCTAGGAGATTCGAACTCCTGACATCCTGCTTGCAAAGCAGGCGCTCTACCAACTGAGCTAAGGCCCCGGGGCATTGTGTGGGGCTACCAGGACTTGAACCTGGGACCTCTTCATTATCAGTGAAGCGCTCTAACCGCCTGAGCTATAGCCCCGAATGTCTGTGGAAACTGCGTTCCGCAACCTCCAAGACTTTACCCGACGCGGCGCGATTTCACGAATCGAGCCGCGTCGGGTCTCCGTCAGTTCGAGGTGAAGCCGACGAGCAGCCCGCCGGTCACCTTGACGGCGAGGTTGTAGATGCCCGCGATCACGGCGCCGAGCACCGTGACGACGACGAGGTTGAGGATCGCCACGACGGCCGAGAAGGCCAGGACCTGCGGGAAGCTCACGAAGTCCGACAGCAGGATGCTGCCGTCGGTGAAGCTCGAGAAGAACTCGTCGGCCTTGCCGATGAGACCGGTGGTCGACACCACCAGGTACACCATCACGAAGGCGACGACCGTCACGACCGCGATCGCGATCGCGGCGAGGAAGGACAGCTTCACCGCGGACCAGAAGTCCACGTACACCAGCCGCAGGCGCACCTGCTTGGCGCTGGTCTTGTGGCTTGATTTCTTGGCGAGCTTGTCGGCTACCGTGCTCATGCGTCAGTGCTCTCTTCGGGGGTCTCGGGGGAGGCATCCGACCCGTCGGTGTCTTCTGATGACGGGGTCTCAGGTGACGTGGCCTCTGGGGCTCCGTCAGCATCGTCCTCGGGTTCTTCGGCGAGGCCGCGTTCTCCGTTGCGGGCGATCGCGAGGATGCGGTCGTCGCCGCCGGAGCGGGCGAACACGACACCCATCGTGTCTCGACCCTTGGCGGGGACCTCGGCCACGGCAGAGCGTACCACCTTGCCGCTGGCAAGAACCACCAAGACCTCGTCGTCCTCCGAGACGATGAGACCGCCCGCCAGATCGCCGCGATCCTCGTTCAGCTTGGCCACCTTGATGCCCAGTCCGCCGCGGTTCTGCACCCGGTACTGGTCCACCGAGGTGCGCTTCGCGTAGCCGCCTTCGGTCACCACGAAGACGTATCCCTCGTCGGTCGCGACGGATGCCGAGAGCAGGCTGTCGTCCGGAGCGGAAGTCCATGCCCTTCACGCCCGACGTCGACCGGCCCATCGGACGCAGCGCCGAATCGGTGGCGGAGAAGCGCAGCGACATGCCATGGCGGCTGATCGAGCAGGATGTCGTCGCCCTCGTCGACGAGGAGGGCGCTGACGACCTCGTCATCGGGGCCGGCCTCGATGTCGTCGCCCTCTTCGGGAACCTGCCCGCGGAGCTTGATCGCGATGATGCCGCCCTGCCGGTTGGTGTCGTACTCGGTCAGGCGGGTCTTCTTCACGAGACCGTTGCGGGTGGCGAGCACCAGGTAGGTCGCGACGGAGTAGTCGCGGATGTCGAGGATCTGCGCGATCTCCTCATCGGGCTGGAGCGCCAGGAGGTTCGCGACGTGCTGGCCCTTGGCGTCGCGCCCGGCCTCCGGAACCTCGTACGCCTTCGACCGGTACACGCGGCCCTTGTTCGTGAAGAACAGCAGCCAGTGGTGGGTCGTCGTGACGAAGAAGTGCTCGACCACGTCGTCCGCGCGCAGCTGTGCGCCCTTGACGCCCTTGCCGCCGCGGTGCTGCTGGCGGTAGTTGTCGCTGCGCGTGCGCTTGATGTAGCCGTCGCGCGTGACCGAGACCACCATCTCCTCTTCGGGGATGAGGTCTTCCATCGACATGTCGCCGTCGAAGCCGTGCAGGATGTGCGTGCGGCGGTCGTCTCCGAACTTGTCGACGATCGCCGTCAGCTCGTCGCGGATGATCGTGCGCTGGCGGCTCGGGCTTCGCGAGGATGTCCTGGTAGTCGGCGATCTGGCGCTCGAGCTCCGTGGCCTCGTCGACGATCTTCTGTCGTTCGAGTGCGGCCAGGCGACGCAGCTGCATCTGCAGGATGGCTTCGGCCTGCACGTCGTCGATGTCGAGGAGCTTCTGCAGACCCTCGTTCGCCTCCTGCACGGTGGGCGACCGGCGGATGAGCGCGATGACCTCGTCGAGCGCGTCGAGCGCCTTGAGGTAGCCGCGCAGGATGTGCATGCGCTCCTCGGCCTTGCGCAGCCGGTAGGTGGTGCGCCGGACGATGACGTCGATCTGGTGCTCGACCCACAGTGCGATGAAGCCGTCGAGCGCGAGCGTGCGCGGCACGTTGTCGACGATCGCGAGCATGTTCGCGCCGAAGTTCTCCTGCAGCTGCGTGTGCTTGTACAGGTTGTTCAGCACGACCTTGGCGACGGCATCCCGTTTCAGGACCACCACGAGACGCTGACCGGTGCGGTCGGAGGTCTCGTCGCGGATGTCGGCGATGCCGGTGATCTTGCCGTCGCGCGCGAGGTCGCCGATCTTCACCGCGAGGTTGTCGGGGTTGACCTGGTACGGCAGCTCGGTGATCACGAGGCAGGTGCGGCCCTGGAGCTCCTCGATCGAGACCACCGCGCGCATCGTGATCGAGCCGCGGCCGGTGCGGTACGCCTCGCGGATGCCCTTGGTGCCGAGGATCTGCGCGCCGGTCGGGAAGTCGGGGCCGGGGATGCGCTCCATGAGCGCGTCGAGCAGCTCTTCGCGCGAGGCGTCCGGGTGCTCGAGCGCCCACAGCGCGCCCGCGGCGACCTCGCGCAGGTTGTGCGGCGGGATGTTGGTCGCCATGCCGACGGCGATGCCGACGGAGCCGTTGACCAGCAGGTTCGGGAAGCGCGCCGGGAGCACCGACGGCTCCTGCGTCTGGCCGTCGTAGTTGTCCTGGAAGTCGACGGTCTCTTCTTCGATGTCGCGCACCATCTCGAGCGCGAGCTGAGCCATCTTCGTCTCGGTGTACCGCGGGGCGGCGGCGCCCATGTTGCCGGGCGAGCCGAAGTTGCCCTGGCCCTGCGCCAGCGGGTAGCGCAGCGACCACGGCTGCACGAGGCGGACGAGGGCGTCATAGATCGCCGTGTCGCCGTGCGGGTGGTACTGGCCCATGACCTCGCCGACGACGCGCGCGCACTTCGAGAACGACTTGTCGGGGCGGAAGCCGCCGTCGTACATGCCGTAGATCACGCGGCGGTGCACCGGCTTCAGGCCGTCGCGCACGTCGGGGAGCGCACGGCCGATGATGACTGCCATCGCGTAGTCGAGATAGCTGCGCTGCATCTCGAGCTGGAGGTCGACCTGATCGATGCGGCCGTGCTCGTGCTCCGGCTCGGGGCGTTCGTCTTCAGCCATGTCTCGTCTTTCGTCTTCTGCGTTTCGTCTGTGCGTTTTCGTCAGGGCGTCTCGACGCGCTTCGCTGTTCGACGACCGGCAGGGGTCGTCGTGTCGGGCGCTAGATGTCGAGGAAGCGGACGTCCTTGGCGTTGCGCTGGATGAACGTGCGGCGGGACTCGACGTCTTCGCCCATCAGCACCGAGAAGATCTCGTCCGCGGCGGCGGCGTCGTCGATCGTCACCTGGCGCAGGGTCCGGGTGGTGTGGTCCATCGTGGTCTCCCACAGCTCCTTGGCGTTCATCTCGCCGAGGCCCTTGTACCGCTGGATGCCGGAGTCCTTGGGGATCCGCTTGCCGTTGGCCAGTCCGTCCTCGAGGAGAGCGTCGCGCTCCTTGTCGGAGTAGACGTACTCGTGGGCTGCGTTCGTCCACTTCAGGCGATACAGCGGGGGCATCGCGAGGTAGACGAAGCCGGCCTCGATGAGCCCGCGCATGTAGCGGAACAGCATGGTGAGCAGCAGGGTGGTGATGTGCTGACCGTCGACATCGGCATCCGCCATCAGCACGATCTTGTGATAGCGGGCCTTGTCGATGTCGAAGTCCTCGCCGATGCCGGTGCCGAAGGCCTGGATCATCGCCTGGACCTCTTTGTTGGCCAGGGCCTTGTCGAGGCGCGCGCGCTCGACGTTGAGGATCTTGCCGCGCAGCGCCAGGATCGCCTGGGTGTGCGGGTCGCGGCCCGAGACCGCGGAACCGCCGGCCGAGTCGCCCTCGACGAGGAAGATCTCGCTGATCGAGGGGTCCTTGCTCGTGCAGTCCTTCAGCTTGTCGGGCATCGCCGCCGACTCGAACACGCTCTTGCGACGCGCGGTCTCGCGCGCCTTGCGTGCCGCCATGCGCGCGGTGGCCGCGTCGATCGCCTTCGTGATGACGCGCTTGGCCTGCACCGGGTTTCGCTCGAGCCAGTCGCCGAGCTGGTCGCCGACGATCTTCTGCACGAACGATTTCGCCTCGGTGTTGCCGAGCTTCGTCTTGGTCTGACCCTCGAACTGCGGCTCCGACAGCTTCACCGAGATGACGGCGGTGAGACCCTCGCGGATGTCGTCGCCGGTGAGGTTGTCGTCCTTCTCCTTGAGGAGGTTCTTGTCGCGCGCGTACTTGTTGACGAGCGTCGTCAGCGCCGCGCGGAAGCCCTCTTCGTGCGTACCGCCCTCGTGCGTGTTGATGGTGTTCGCGAAGGTGAAGACGTTCTCGGTGTAGCTCGTGGTCCACTGCATCGCGAGCTCGAGCGAGATGTGGCGGGTGGTGTCTTCGGATTCGATCTCGATGATCTCGTCGTTGACGACGTCGGCGTGACGCACCTTGTTGAGGTACTCCACGTAGTCGACGAGACCGCGCTCGTAGTAGAAGTCGTCGTACGGCTGGCGCTCTTCCGACCCGCCGCCCTCGGCGTCGGTGACGTACGCCGACTCCGGACGCTCGTCCGACAGTGTGATGCGGAGCCCCTTGTTGAGGAACGCCGTCTGCTGGAACCGGGTGCGCAGCGTGTCGTAGTCGTAGTGCACCGACTCGAAGATCGTGTCGTCGGGCCAGAACTCGATGACCGTGCCGGTCTCATCGGTGGGCTGGCCCTTCGCGAGGGGCGCCTGCGGCTGCCCGCCGTCGCGGTAGGACTGCCGCCACACGTAGCCCTCGCGCTTGACCTCGACCTCGAGTCGCGTCGAGAGCGCGTTGACGACCGATGAGCCGACGCCGTGCAGACCGCCCGAGACGGCGTACCCGCCGCCACCGAACTTGCCGCCGGCGTGCAGGACGGTCAGGACCACCTCGACCGTCGACCTGCCCTCGGTGCGGTGGATGCCGACCGGGATGCCTCGGCCGTTGTCGACGCAGCGGATCCCGCCGTCGGGCAGGATCGTGACGTTGATGGTGTCGCAGTACCCGGCCAGCGCCTCATCGACGGAGTTGTCGACGATCTCATAGACCAGATGGTGCAGGCCGCGCTCACCGGTCGAACCGATGTACATGCCCGGGCGCTTGCGCACCGCTTCCAGACCTTCCAGGACCTGGATGTCGTCTGCCCCGTATGCGTTGGGAGCCTTCTCGGGCGTTTCGGGTTCCTCGGAAACGTTATCGGGGGTGTCAGACGTCATCTTCGCGAGGGCTCCAAATGCTTCGACGGGTGCCCTGACAGTCTATCGGGTAACGGCCCGATCACAGCGCTCTACGCCTCTGTGAGCGCATGAAAGTTGCCTGGATGACTCCGAACGTGCCTTATCCGTAGGTATCGCGCGGACCGCGGCCTGGAATCGTTCTGGGACCCCATTTCCAGGAGGGGACGTCCGGCCCGATGAAGCGGACCGCATCGACCTTCGCCTCGGGGAAGCGGCGGACGATCTCGGAGAGGATGTGGGCGCGCATCAGCTGGAGCTGCTTCGCCCACGCCGTGGAGTCCGCCTGGACCGTCAGCGACCCCTCCGAGAAGGCGACCGGCCGGGTGTGCCGCGCGGTGTCCTCTCCGGCGACCTCCGCCCAGGCGCGCACGACGTCCTCGCGGGCGAGCTGACCGTTCCACCCCGCCTCCCGCGTGAGGTCGGCGATCACATCGCCCACCCCGCGGGGGTCGCGACCCGGCGCGAAAGGGATGTTCTCCTCGTCCACCGTGCGGCGCCGTCGCTTGCGGAACGACCGCCCGGACGGCTCGAGTCCGCGCAGCCGGAGGTAGGTCGCGATCGTCTCGGGGATGTCGTCGGACCGCTCGGGCACGCCCTCCGCACCCGTCCCGGTCCCTGATCCGGTCGAAGGGTCAGGCATCCGTCGCCTCCGCATCGGCCGGATCGAGGATGCGCCCGGCTTCCACCCGCACCATCCGGGCCCGCAGCTCTTCGGGGACGTCGCCCTCGACGGCGGCGGTCACCACGACCTGCTCATAGCCGGCGGCGAGCTGCGCGAGCCGGGCGCGGCGATCTGTGTCGAGCTCGGCGAACACGTCGTCGAGGATGAGCACCGGATCGCCGAGGCGAGATTCGGCCCGGAGCAGCTCGGCCGACGCGAGACGGAGCGACAGCGCGACCGACCACGACTCGCCGTGGGACGCATAGCCCTTCACCGGAAGTCCGCGGATGCGCAGCAGCAGGTCGTCGCGATGCGGCCCGACGAGGGTGAGGCCGCGCTCGAGCTCGGAGGTGCGCTTGGCAGCGAGAGCCTGACGGAAGAGGTCCGCGATGCGGTCCGCTGACGTGGCGGCCGCGCCAGCTGGGACATCGAGCGAAGAGGTCGGCGCGGCGCCGCCGTCGCCTTCCTCATCGGTGACCGCGCCCGCGACCGAGAGCGCCCACTCGATCTCGGGGCGATGGTCGGCACCGGCGATGGCGGTGTACGCGGCGGCGAGCGGAGTCGCCAGGTCGGTCGCGAGCGCGAGCCGGGCCGCGATGAGCTGCGTGCCGAGGGAGACCAGCTTGTCGTCCCAGACATCCAGCGTCGAGAGGGCGTCGCCGCGGATCCCCCGCGCCTTCGCGGACTTCAGCAGGGCGGTGCGCTGCTTGAGCACGCGGTCGTAGTCCGAGATCACACCGGCCATGCGCGGCGCCCGCTGCACCAGCAGCTGATCGGCGAACCGCCGGCGTGCGGACGGGTCGCCGCGGACGATCTGCAGATCCTCCGGTGCGAAGAGCACCACCTGCGCGTAGCGCGGCAGCTCAGCGGGCTTCACCACGGCGCCGTTGACCCGCGCCTTGTTGGAACCCTGCCGGTTGATCTGGACCTCGAGCTGCACCCGGCGTTCGCCGTGTGCCAGCCGCGCCCGGACGATCGCGGCCTCGGCCCCGTCGCGGACCATCGGCGCGTCGTTCGAGACGCGATGCGAGCCCAGCGTCGCGAAGAATCCGATGGCTTCGGCGAGGTTCGTCTTGCCCTGACCGTTGCGGCCGACGAACACGTTCGGCCCAGGCCCGAGCGCGACGTCGGCGGCCGCATAGTTGCGGAAGTCGACGAGACTCAGGTGCTCCACGATCACCGGACAAGCCTAGTGATCGGCACCGACGTCAGCGCAGGAGCAGGTTGGGCTGCAGCAGGTAGCGGAACGTGTCGGAGCCGGCGCGATCGACCGAGGTCTGCGGGGTGATGAGCACGGGGCTCAGCTTGTTCGCGTTCTCGCTCGAGGTGAACGTGATGCGCACGAACTCGCTCTTGACCGCGCCGAGCGACTCGAGCAGGTACTGCGGGTTCAGGCCGAGCGTCACATCGTCTCCGCCCAGGAGCGTGGCATCGACGGACTCGGTGGCACGCGCCTGCTCGGTGCCCGAGGCATCCATCGACACGCTGTCGGCGGTGAAGGTGAACCGCAGCGGCGCGGAACGGTCGAGCACGAGCGACACGCGCCGCACGGCCTCGGCGAGCTCGGCGGTGTTGACGACCGCGTGGTGCTCGGTGGCCTCGGGGAACAGTCGCCGCACCGGCGGGAAGTTGCCCTTGATGAGCAGCGACGTCACGGTCTTGTTGCCCGCGGTGAACGCGATGATCTCGCGATCTCCCGAGCCCGAGAACGTGATCGAGATGTCGCCGCCGTGCGCGAACGTCTTGCCGACCTCGGTGAGGGTGCGCGCCGGCACGAGCGCGGTGGTCGATTCGTCGGTCGCGGTGCCGCCGCCGTCCCACGGGATCTCGCGGAGGGCGACGCGGTAGCGGTCCGTGGCGACGAGGCTGAGGCTCGTCCCCGATACCTCCAGCTGCACTCCGGTGAGCACCGGGGTCACATCGTCGCGCGACGCGGCGAAGGCGACCTGGGCGATCGCGGTGGCGAAATCCTCGGAGGGCACGAGACCAGAATCGCCGGTGACCTCGGGGATCGCCGGATACTCCTGCACCGGCATGGACGAGAGGGTGAACCGCGCCGAGCCGCACGTCAGCAGAATGCCGCCGTCGTCGTCGACCTCGATCTGGATGGGTGCGTTCGGCAGCCGGCTGGCGATATCCGAGAGCAGCCGGCCGTGGACCAGGATCGTGCCCGGGTCGTCGACCGTCGCCTCGATCGTCGTGCGCGCGGACGCTTCGTAGTCGAAGGCGGCGAGCGAGAGGCCCTCGGCGGATGCCTCGATCAGCACGCCCGCCAGGATCGGCTGCGGGTTGCGCTGCGGCAGGAGTTTGACGACGAACGATACGGCTTCGCTGAACACATCGCGATTGACGTGGAACTTCACGAACGCTCCCTCTGCAGCGGGCCCTTCGACTGCGGGCTCGGGGTTCTCATGCTAGTGCCAGGTCCGAGGATTGCCAGCCCGGTCTGCCCCGCGAGGGGCTCTCCACCGCAAAGGTGATCGGACGGGTTCATCAAAGAGATTTCTTGTCATGGTGTTAACGACTGTGGAAACTGTGGACAACTCGCGCGTGGCCAGTCGGGACACGGAAACCACAAGAGTGTGAGTTGTGGAACGGCTGCGGAGGGACGTCGGGAAGACGGATGCCGCGGCCTCCGGCATCCGCAATCCATCCACAGGCTTCCCCCGCTCGTTCACAGGAGTTTCCGCAGGCTTGGAGAGTTATCCACAGGTTTTCCACACTGTGCAGAACCGAAATAATGGCCCTGCTCACGGCACGTGTCAAGAACTTCTTGGGGCATATGTGCGGATGGGCCCGCGCGTCTTCACGCGCGGGCCCATCGCAGGGTGTATGTCGTCCGTCAGCGACCGTTGCGGCCGAGCTGAGCGGTGATCTCGGTCACCTGGTTGTAGATCGATCGGCGCTCCTTCATGAGCTCGCTGATCTTCTTATAGGCGTACATGACGGTGGTGTGATCGCGGTTGCCGAACAGCTGCCCGATCTTCGGCAGAGACAGGCTCGTCCGCTCCCTGCACAGATACATGGCGATCTGGCGGGCCTGTGCGACCTGCTGCGAGCGGCTGGACCCGTACAGGTCGTCCACGGTGAGCTTGAAGTAGGCCGCCGTCGCCGTGATGATGTCGGTCGGCGAGACGACGTTGGCGTCGTCCTGATCGACGATGTCGCGGAGCACCGTCTGTGCGAGCGACATGTCGAGCGTCGAGCGGTTGAGACTCGCGAACGCCGAGACGCGGATCAGCGCGCCCTCGAGCTCGCGGATGTTCGACGACACCACCGTCGCGATGTACTCCATCACCTCGTCGGGGATATGGAGACGCTCGGACTGCGCCTTCTTGCGGAGGATCGCGATGCGCGTCTCGAGGTCGGGCGCCTGCACGTCGGTGATGAGGCCCCATTCGAAGCGGCTGCGCATGCGGTCCTCGAAGCCGGTGAGGTGCTTGGGCGGCACGTCGCTCGTGATCACGACCTGCTTGTCGTGATCGTGCAGCTGGTTGAACGTGTGGAAGAACGCCTCCTGCGTCTCGGCACGTCCCTGCAGGAACTGGATGTCGTCGATCAGCAGGATGTCGACATCCCGATAGCGCGCCTGGAATGCGGAGCCGCGGTTATTGGCGATCGAGTTGATGAAGTCGTTCGTGAACTCCTCGCTCGACACGTAGCGCACGCGGATCCCCGCGTAGAGGCTGAGTGCGTAGTCGCCGATCGCGTGGAGCAGGTGGGTCTTGCCGAGCCCGGAATCGCCGTAGATGAACAGCGGGTTGTACGCCTTCGCCGGCGCCTCCGCCACTGCGACCGCTGCGGCATGCGCGAAGCGGTTGGACTGGCCTATGACGAAGTTGTCGAACGTGTACTTGGGGTTGAGACGGGTGTCGCTGCGCGAGACGGATGCCGGCTCGGCAGGCTCGTCGACGTGCGGGCGCCCGATCGGCGCGGACGTCTGCATGACCGGCGCGGTCGACTGGAGCGGGATCGGGGCCGTCAGGTGCGCGTCGGCGAGATCCGGATTGACGACCACACGGAACGTGGAGGCCGGGTTCTGCCCGTCCTGCACGACGCGGGTGAGCGCCTCGAGGATCGGTGCGCGCATGCGCTTGGTGAACTGCGCGGCGGTCAGATCGTTGGGAACGTCGAGGTACAGCGTTCCCCCCATCACGCCCTGCGGCACCGCGAGGCTGATGAAGCCGTGGAGTTGCGGGGTGATGCGATCGTCGCGCACGAGTTCGTCGAGGACGGCCGTCCAGACCGGAACGTCTGGAACTTCGTGCGGTGTCATGGCCCCCCCGGGTTGTCGATGATTCCACCGGAAGCCGCGGAAACGTCGGTCCAGGCCTGTGGATAACTGCCGGAGCCACGCTAGTCAGCAGGCGTCGCGTGAGCAAACTCCACTGTAGATCCGCCCTGCGTGTCGGTGCCAGGGTCGAATGCGTCGGCGGTGCATAATGACACGTTCTGCGCTCGGTTTGAGTTCTCGGGCAACACGACGTAGCCTTAATCGGTTGACTTATGCCCTCGCGGCAGTCGCCCCTGTACACACGTCCCCGGTCTCGAGCGTCCCGGTGACACCTGATCGGAAGTAGTTCCCATGAGCAAGCGCACCTTCCAGCCCAACAACCGCCGTCGTGCCAAGAAGCACGGCTTCCGTGCCCGCATGCGTACGCGCGCAGGTCGCGGCATCCTCTCGGCTCGTCGCGCCAAGGGGCGCACCGAGCTCTCGGCCTGAGCCGAGCGGTGCTCGGGAGGCGGAACCGACTCACCCGCGGAGCGGAGTACAAGGCCGTCGTCCGTCGGGGCCGTCGGTGTGCCGGAGCGCATACCGTGACATACGTGAACCGCGCCGTGACCGATGGTCCGGCGCGGTTCGGTTTCATCGTGAGCCGGCAGGTGGGTGGCGCCGTCGTGCGCAACACCGTCCGCCGTCGCCTCAAGGCGCTCTGCCTCGAAGCACTCGCATCCGTCCCGCCCGGTGATGACATCGTGATCCGCGCTCTGCCCAGCGCAGCGCTCCGCGTCATTCGCCGATCTGCGCAGCGACGTCGAGAAGTGCCTCGCACGGAGGAACCGATGAGCGTCCTTCCGGCCTATGCCCTCGGCGACGCCGAGTTCTCGGCATCCGATTCGCTCCGCAGCATCCCGCTCCTCCCCCGCAACGCGGTCCTCGCACTGCTGCACGGCTACCGCGCCACGATCTCGCACACCTACGGCGACGTCTGCAAGTACTACCCCTCGTGCTCGGCGTACGCGGTCGGCGCCGTGCAGCAGCACGGTGCCGTGAAAGGTGCGGCGCTCACGGCAGCGCGCCTCGCCCGCTGCCACCCGTGGGCCGTCGGCGGCGTCGATGACGTGCCGCCCCACCAGAACTTCCGGCACGAGCTGACCCGTCACGGGTTCGTCGTGCCTGCCCCCACCGGAAAGGACTGATCCTCCACATGGATCTCTTGTCAGCCCTCGCCTCGACGCCATCGCCGACACCCCCGCCGAGCGGAGGATTCGATCTCTTCGGGATCATCCTGTGGCCGCTGAAGTGGGCCGTCGAGGCGGTACTCGTCTTCTGGCACTGGTTCTTCACGGCCATCGGCTTGCCGGCCGCGGACGGCATCACCTGGGTGCTGTCGATCGTCGGCCTGGTCATCGTCGTTCGATCTGCGCTCATCCCGCTCTTCGTGCGCCAGATCAAGAGCCAGCGCAAGATGATGGAAATTGCTCCTGAACTGCGGAAAGTTCAGGAGAAGTACAAGGGCAAGAAGGACCAGCTCTCGCGCGAGGCCATGAGCCGCGAGACGATGGCCCTGTACAAGAAGCACGGCACGACTCCGGTGTCGAGCTGTCTGCCACTCCTCGTGCAGATGCCCGTCTTCTTCGCGCTGTACAGCGTGCTGAGCGATGTCACCAAGCACTACGCCGCCGGCATCGGCGGCGTCGGGCTGCTGAACGCGGAGCTCACCGCCGAGTTCTACAACGCCAAGCTCTTCGGTGTCGCGTCGCTGCACGAGACGCTGATCGAGGCGTTCCAACCGGCAACACCCCGGCCATCGCGATCCTGATCACGCTGGTCGTGCTGATGATCGCGTCGCAGTTCTTCACGCAGCTGCAGATCATCTCGAAGAACCTCTCCCCCGAGGCCAAGACCGGCCAGGCGTACCAGATGCAGCGCATCATGCTCTACATCCTTCCGCTGGGCTTCATCTTCTCGGGCGTCTTCTTCCCGCTCGGCGTCGTCATCTACTGGTTCGTGTCGAACCTGTGGACGATGGGCCAGCAGTTCCTGGTCATCCGCGAGATGCCGACCCCCGGCTCCGACGCGGCCAAGGCACGCGAAGAGCGTCTGGCGCGCAAGGGCAAGGCGCTCGACGCATCGGGCAAGGTCGTGCCGATGGAGAAGTACCTCGCCGAGCAGCGCCGTCTGTACGAAGAGGCCGAGAAGGCCAAGGCCGCAACTCCCAAGCGCCAGCAGCCGGTGAGCAAGCAGCGCGCCAAGAAGCAGGGGCAGAAGCAGCCCGGGCAGAAGGCCGGGCGGCCCCGCCGCCGGTGCCGCCGGTGAGACCGACTCCCCTGGCTCGCCCGGCTCCGCCGGCTCCGGCTCCGCTTCCTGACCCGACGTCATACGAGGATCACGCCATGACCACGTCCCCTGAGTACGCACCCGTCGACACGCGCGAGGAGCGGGTTCCCGCCACCGTCGCGCAGCTCGAAGAGGAGGGCGACATCGCCGCCGACTTCATCGAGGGCCTGCTCGACATCGCCGACATCGACGGCGACCTCGACCTCGACGTGCGCGCCGGCCGTGCCTACGTCTCCGTTGCAGCGCCGTCGGGCGGGTCGGTGGCGCTCATCGCGGCACCCGACACCGTGCAGGCGCTGCAGGAGCTGACGCGCATCGCCGTGCAGAACCGCACCGGCCGGTTCTCGCGCCTCATCCTCGACGTCGGCGGCTCGCGCGACGCCCGCCAGCACGAGCTCGAAGCGCTCGTCGACCGCGCGATCGCGCGGCTGGACGACGGTGCGTCGCAGGCCTCGCTGCCTTCGATGTCGAGCTACGAGCGCAAGGTCGTGCACGACATCGTCGCCGACCGCGGGTTCGTGTCGGAGTCGTACGGCGAAGGCGCCGACCGCCACACCGTGATCCGCCGCGGCTGAGCCGCGCGTTTCACGTGGAACATCTGAGCTCGGGAAGCGTCGATGATCGAGATCGAGCAGGAGCCCGCGGCCGCCGCCGAGATCTTCGGCGATCGGATCGAGGTTGCGCGCGCGTTCGCGGACGCACTGGGCGGCATGGCGAGGAGCGCGGCCTGATCGGCCCCCTCGAGCCGCCGCGCCTGTGGTCGCGCCACATCCTGAACAGTGCCGTCATCGCACCGCTGTTCTCCGGTCGCGTCGGTGACGTGGGCTCGGGTGCCGGTCTTCCCGGGACTCGTGCTCGCCATCGCGCGGCCCGATGTCGAGTGGGTTCTGATCGAGCCGATGGAGCGACGCGTCGCATGGCTGTCGGAGCAGGTCGATGCCCTCGAACTCGCCAACGTCGAAGTGGTCCGTGCGCGGGCGGAGGACTGGAAGCGTGGTCCGGTGCTCGACGCCGTCACGGCCCGCGCGGTGAGCGCGTTGCGCACACTCGTGCCGATCACCGCTCCCCTGGTCCGCTCCGGCGGCGAGCTCATCCTGCTCAAGGGCACGAGCGCCACGAACGAGATCGAGGCCGCCGAGAAGCAGCTGCGCAAGTTCAAGGTGACGAACGCGCGCGTCGAGGTCATCGGCGAGGACCTGCTCGAGGAGCCCTCGCGGGTGATCCGCGGCACCGTCCGCTGATTCCCGCGCACGTGCCGGAAGCGGCGCGCTGTGCGGACGCGCCGGTGCGCATGGGTCTGGTGCGCGGCCGGCGAGATGTTGTCGGGCCCCTGTGCCGCCAGCTCGTCGACTGATGTTTCACGTGAAACGTCGGTCTCACCGTTCCGGTTGCGACATCGTCGTCCGTCGCGTCATGCTCTGACCAGCTTCCGTACTCGCACACCGAGCCCGCGGATGTTGATGTCTCAAGGAAGAACTCGGCTGTTCTCGGGTCTCTCCCCGCGAGGTCGCCGTTCTCGGACCTATCGCGCGCCGGATGAGTGGATGAGAAAGGCGTCGATCGTCGTTCCCCGATGTTGGAAACGAAGCACGGTGCCCGCCGCGAGTTCGTCGGCGAAGTCGTGGTCAAGGCGGGGCCATGCGCCGACGTCTGCAATCAGATCCCCAGAGCGTGGAGTGCATACCCCTTGGAGCGTCCGCTGGGTGGATTCCTCGATGAGGATGAGGCAGGGGTTGTCGAGCTCATCGTCGCCGGCCCACACCTCGACGCCGCGAAAAGTGCCGTAGGCGGTGAGTGTACGCTCGATCGATGGTCACGTCAGCGAACAACCCCTCTTCGCTGCTCACCACGATCCAGCGGTCTCGCCCGAACGCGGCCGCACTCCCGGCGCCGGCCGTCGCTGTCGGCTCCAGCGTGGCGGCGGAACGCGGCGTCATCAGCCAATTCACGACGTACACGAGAGCGACGATGGTGGCACCCGCGGCCACGGCGAGCAGCATGCGGCCGCCTCGAGTCGAGAGGGACCACTGCCGCCACCAGCCACGGCGGCTCGTGTCGCCGACAGCGCCAGGAGACGACGCGGCGGCGATGGGCACCGTCGTTTCGTCGAGGAGCGGGCCCGGATCACGAGGGTGCCCAGTTGTCGAGTTGACTCTCGCCTCGTCAGGCGCGTCTTGCGGCTCTTCGGCGCGCGCGTGGGCCCGTCGATGAAGACTCTCTAGATCGGCGAGACGTGCGAGAGCCACCGTGTCACCTTCGATGTCTGCGGAGGGACCGTATGCGCGCGCCCGTAGATCGCGCAGCTCGCGTGGCGTGTCGGACGAGCCGCCCGACGTCTCCATGTCAGGGACCTTTCGCTGGCAGAAGCTCGACGTCCACGGCATCCCCGCGGAGGGTGAATCGGTAGGCCGCGCCGATGGGGAGGCCGTGCCACCTCGTGTCGACGAAGGTCGTCGTGAGCGTCGCCACAGGGAAGCAGGCGGATCACGCTGTCGGCCGAGGCCGAGGATGAAGAGGCACTGACGGGCACGGCCGCGTGGTCGCTGACATCGACCGCTGCACGAGGCGGCCCAGGCGGCGTGCGACTCCGGTTCTCTGGGGCGCCCTGGGGCAGTTCGGTAGATGAGTGCGCCTGCCGCTGGAGTCTCTCGAGCTCGGCGAGGCGAGCGAGAGCCGCCGGGTCGCCGTCGATGTCCGCCGCGGGACCGTAGGCACGCGCCCGTAGTTCGCGGAGCTCGCGTTGGGTGTCGGTCGGGTCGCCGGACGTGTCCATGGTCACGGCGCTCCCGTGGGAAGAAGGAGGTGGACGTCTACGGCGTCCCGGCGGAGCGTGAAGCGGTACGCCGCGCCGGGAGGGAGCCCATGCCAGAGCGTGTCGACGAAAGTCGTCGCGCCGGTGGGGACGCAGGAGGTGCCGAGAACGTCGGCGGTCTCTCTGTGAATGGCAATGAGGCACGGCGACCCGAAGGCGTTGGACGCGGACCACATGTCGACACCATCGTGCTCGCCGAAGCCGCGCAGCGTGGTGAGGTCTATCTCCAAATGGGCTGCCTCGGGAGGCTCGAGCAGTCGAAGGGTCAGCTCGTCTGGCGGGACTCCGGTGGGTTTTAGCGTGGCGTCGGCATCTCCGGATGGCTCCACGATGCCCGGCGCGGTGGCGCGGATCCGTGGCCGGCTCTACGATGAACGCCGCGGTGGCGACCACCAAGCCGACGACCACGCCGATGCCAAGCGCGATGATCGCACGCCGGCCGTCCGCCGAGTCCGACGCCCCACGGCGCGCGTCCACCCTTTTCGCGCCGCCCGGGGGCGGCGAGCTCCCCATGTGCGCACGGTACACCCGCCACCACGAAGGTGGTGGTGTGGATCGGTGCGCGATCCTCATTGGCGAAATTTCTGGGTCACCCACTGCAGAACTGCGGTCCCATCTCAAGAGCGGCGGTGGTCGCCTGTCCCGCTCCCCTGCGCTGCGTGGCGCCTCGCCCGCGTCTGCACGCTTGCGATAGGCATAGGCCGCGCTGCACGATGTACAGCTGAGAGCGCCAACGGCGTCGTTTGCCGGCGGCGAGAAGAGAGGTGCGCTGACGCCGCGATGTTTCACGTGAAACGTCGCAGTCCCGCGGCATCTTCGTCAGGGGTGGCCAGCCCGTCGACGTAGCATGTTGTGCTTGCCGCTGTGTGTCCGTGCGACGAGGCGCGACGGGTTGGCAGTGAGTTGTTTCACGTGAAACATCGGACTGCTCCAGCAACGTTCTCTGCTGCTTGCTCGCGTGTGCATCCGGGCGGTGAGCCATTATTGCGCGGGCGCGGCACCGTTCCCAGCCTGTTCATTCGACGGTGGCACCCGTCGGCGTCACTCACGGGGTACCCATCTAAACCCGACAAATCGGGGGGGTTAGACACGCGGGAGGATCGTGGCACACCCGCATGTTCAGTGTTACCAGTGCCGAGACCTGGTGGCGCGGCCGGTTCACGTGTCTTTCCGATCCTCGCCCGCAGGCGCACTGACGCGTGAAGTGCCACGCGCACCTGGTGGTCGGCGTCTCAGGGCTCGGAAGCAGGGCGCGTAGGACCAACCGCTGCGCGGCACGGGCCTTGGTTCGAGCTCCCGCGCGACCTTGGCGGCGACGTAACCAACATCGCAGACCCGGGCGTCTACCAGCGGCCGCCTCGTGTGGGGCACTGTGACAGCCGTCCGCCATACAGCGAGTGATGCCGCCGCGGCTCACAGGCTGTCAACTCCCTCGGGGTAACGGGCGCGATCGCGGCTCGGTGTCGCAAAGTGGGGTTACACCGCACGGCGTCCGAGCCGTATGACTGGTTGGACGTGACGTCTGGGCTGACTGGGCCGCCCGCGAGTATCGATTGACCACTCATCGCCACAGCCCGCGGCGACGGATGGGGCGGGAGGTACTCGGAGCGAGTCGATACGGCCGTGAGAGTGGCGCCGGATCGGGCATCGTTGATCCCGTTGCCGCGACTCGGCGCACGTGTGTGGTTCGCCTCGGCGCGCGGAACTGGATCGGCAGCGGGCGTTGCGCCTTACCTCACCGCGACAGGGCTCCGATCGCGCGCTTCATTTGCTGACACACGCGCAGCTCTGTGCCCAGATGTAGGCATGCCAACCCGATCAGCGCGGGCGCCCTGCCTCAGGTCGGTGCCAGACCGTTGGCCGGTGGTTCCGTGAAAGGCGGCGAGTCGTTGCGTCCCAACTTTCGGCGCCCCTTCCAGGCGTAGACAGCTGGTCCGGTGACTGCGAAGACAGAAGGGGTCCGGGGCCCAGAGCCGTCCCTCGTCGTAAGGGTGGGGCCAGGGTGGATGTTTCACGTGAAACGTTGCCAAACCGAACTCGTGCGTAAACCGCTGCACGCCCTGGGTAGAGGTCTCGCTAGATGGCTTGCCGTCCACGGGTCTGATGTCGACTTGCGGTCGATGGCGGCGAGGACGACAGCCAGTCAGTCGCGCTGCGCTGGCCGCGACTGGAGTAGATCACGCGTCCCATCGCGACCGATCCAGGTGTAGACAGCTGGTCCGGCGACTGCGAAGACAGAAGGGGCCCGGCGGTCAGGTCCGTCCTTCGTCGCCAGGGTGAGCCCCAGGGTGGATGTTTCACGTGAAACGTTGCCGAACCGAGCTGCTGCGTGAATCGCTGCACGCCTTGGCCAGAGTCTCGCCAGATGGCTTGCCGTGGACGGGTCTATGTCGACTTGCGGTGGATGGCGGTGAGGACGACAGCCAGTCAGTGCGCGCTGCGGTGGCCGCGACTGGAGTAGATCACGCGTCCCAACCTTTGGCGCCCTCGAGGGGTGCGTGCGCGCTTGCGGTCTCGCGCCGCAACGTCAGGGAAGGACTCGGTGGTTGCTAGGGCGGGCGGCAGTCGTGCCTCGCTCAACAAGCACTGACGAATGGGCATGTCAATCGGCGGCTGCGCCATGCAGGCTGCCAGTCGGGATCGCGCCGCCCACGCTCGCGGGTCGCCCTGATGGCGCGGGCACGCTGATGTCGGTCAGAGTCTCATGTCTGTGCAGATGGCTGTGCCATGCATCAACATGAGCGGCGACGCGGACGGCAGGGTGGCTACACTTCGAACCATAATCGCGAGGCTGCTCACGATGAACCTCGCGTATGTGACGGTGCGCGGGGTGGTGGTAGGTGGGGCGCACTCTATCGGGTGGCACTCGCCACACCCGCCACGACTTCCCCAGGCGCCCGAGGACCGCGGTGGTCATCATGCTGATGTTTCACGTGAAACACCGGCGACGAGGGTTCCCACGCTGTGGCGCCGGCGGTGATCGTTCTGAGGCGGCCGGATCGCTTCGACTCGGCTGGTTGAGCCGCGTTGCTGGCCCCAGGAGTTGGTGATCGATGGCTCGGGCATGGCCCCGCTCAGATGAACCCGCCAGCTGGCGTGCGGTTCCTGCGCGATGGTCGGGCCCATGTTTCACGTGAAACACCGACCGCTCCCGGCGCGGGCCGACCGTGGGCGTGCCGAGCCGGGGATGCAGTCGCTACTCACGCGCGTAGCGAGAACCACCGGAGGACCCGTCCATGCGCTGACGGGTGGCCTGCGGTCGCTGGGCTTCGACTCCGAGGACCGGGGTCGAGCGGTGCGGTAGCACCGGACCGCTGAGCGCGGCGGCTCTCCATATCCGCGCTCTCAAGTGAGTCCCGGACCATCGTGGCACCTGCGGTTGTCGCGTTCGGCGCCGGGGGCGACGGCGGCCAGGGTTGGCAGGCAACGTCCCGGCCCGACGGCATTAGAGCACTGGTGTGTGCTGTCTGAGGTACCGATGTGAGCTGAGTGCCGTCCATGCAGGCACTTCCGCTGAGCCGGGAATGCGTAGCTGAGCTGGTTTCGGTAGGCGATAGCGGCGCGCGGAACAGCGGGCCAAACCCGACCTCTGATCTCGAGCGATGCCGCGTGGCGCGGCAGATGTCGCGGTCGGTGGACGCTCCAGCGAAGCGGATTTCGGAGCATCGGTTGGCGGCGACGTATCGAACGTGCGGCCTGGACACTGCTGCGATGTCCCGGCACAAACCGGGTCAGCCCGAGCTCCGCCGAGCTTCGGCATCGTTGTCGTTGCGCGGGCGGCTGTCGGCTCGACCGTCTGCCGCCCCTAGATGTCTCATAATCAAGCCCGTCGTGGCCGAGTGGCGCTGACTGGCGTCGGGCGCTGGAGTCGAGGCGATGGGCCGGCCGGGTTGCAGCCCTGGCGGCCAGCCCGCGCCGGTGGCGAATTTCGAGTGTTTCACGTGAAACAACCTCTCCCCCCGACGCCTCGTCGAGCGCTGGGTGCGCTGCTAAGGAGCTGTCAGGAGCCGAGCTCCGGACGGCAGGCGCGGCCGCCGTCGGAATGAGATGAGGGCCATTGAAGTGCCCGGGGAGCCAAGCTGCACTACGAGGAGCCACTCCGATGTCCAGAGGTGGGAAACCTGTGGGGGCGCCACAGCCAACGTGAGCTCGACGACTCAACGGAATGCGGGGCATAGCCCTCGTCGGTGGCGGCGGGACCAGGGACCACGACGCCGGACGAATCGCGTCATCTCGCTGGCCCGCTGATATCGCGGCGCGAGTGGATCCACTAAAGGGCGGCGAAGCGGTTCAGCATCACTTGCGGTTAGCCTTGGTGGCCACAGACCGGTGCGAGTCGATGGCTGTTCAGTAGGCGTCCGGCGCGACATGCGTAGCGACACGTCGACGGCGGGCGCGGGAGTTTCACGTGAAACACCTATGTGGCGGCGCACTCGAGCGCGTTGCCGGCGATACGACCCCTCTGATTGGACACCGGGCGACACACGCATGAGGGTGTGGTCGGTGGACACGTAACTTCTCGCCCGAGGAACGACACGAGCACTTCGTCTGATTGACCCAGCGGACGGTCGAGGCGATCTGGTGATCTCCCCGCCCAGCTCTCCGGTGTTCGCTCACGCAAGTGCTCAACGGCGTCTGTCCGAGACATGGCCTGTACCCGGTCCACTGTCCGGACCGGAACCCTGCACGGCGGCGGGCTTCGAGTCGCAGCATGAGCGGCCGGGATCACGCTGAGGGCTGTCGTGCGGGCGAGGGGGGAGGGCCAGGAGGCGGACTGAGCCAAGTGAACAGCGACGCGGACCGCGGCGGCGGCGCACCAGGAGGCGCTGCAGAATCCTTCATGGTCGCTGGCCATTTTTAGCATGACTGCACGGGCAGAGATTGCCGGCTCGGTGGGTCGCCCGGCGGTCCTGCCTGTCAGCCCAACCCTCGACATGGCTGACGAGACCGGCTCGGCGCTGAGGCAGCACTCCGCCCGTTGAGGTTCTCACAGCGCCCGAGCGAGGATTCTGTGCCGTGCTCGAGCCGTGACACATGGCGTTGGGGACACAGCCGGAGCCACGCCCGGCGGGATCTTCGCAGCCGGCACCCCTCGTCGAATGTCGCCAGCCTCAATGTGCACCCACGAAGTCCGGACGCGACCTCCGCCCTTTCCGTACGGCGTGGTTGCTCTCCCGCACAAGAGAATCCAGGGGAACTCCTGGCCCAAATGGCGCGCACACCAGCCGCTCGCGGGATGTTTCACGTGAAACACCGCTTCAACATCTCTAAGGTGGTCGGGCTTTCCTCGAAGCGGCGGGTTAGCGCCGCCGGCGGGGTCAGGCGATGTTGACTAGAGGCGATGGCAGGCCCGCTCGCAACGGTAAGGAACGCATGAATAACTGGCTCCGACGGCTGGGGATGGGGGGAAGGCGGGATAAGGTGGAAGGCGATGTTGAGCGGCTCGCGCAAAGGGGAGAGTTTCACGTGAAACAACCCGACGAGACCGAGGCTCAGGCATCCTTCTCGTCCGATCGCCCGCTCACCGCGCTGGCGACCGAGTCCCCGTCAGCCTCCGCGGACAACAGTGTCGAAGGTTCCCCCGAGGTCCTCCGGCGCAGCAGAGTCACCCGTCCCAGAGATGACCCCTACGGACACCGCGTCGCAGGGCGCAGCCGAGCGTTACGCCGACGAAGAAGCCTCTGACACCGTCGAGGCGTCCGCCGCGAACATCGGCGAAGAGGAGCCGTCCGCGCCTGCCGATGGAGACTTCGCCGAAGCTGAGGCAGCTGCGGTCGACGAGTTCGTGCCGGACGAGAACGTCACGCCGAACGAGGACGTCGCGCCGGACGAGGACGTCGCGCCGGACGAGGACGTCGCGCCGGAACGAGGACGCCACGCCGGAACGAGGACGTCACGCCGAACGAGGACGTCGCGCCGGACGAGGACGTCACGCCGGACGAGGACGTCACGCCGGACGAGGATGTCACGCCGGACGAGGACGCCACGCCGGACGAGGATGGCACGCCGGACAGACGGCGCCGACCGTCGCGCAACGGCAGCAGAGGTGCAGCCGGACACCACGGACACCGACGCCGATGTCGCGGCCGACGATTACGCTGGTCCGGCACCCGACGCATCACCCGACGTCACTCCCGCCGTCGCCTCGGACGAGAGCACCACCGCCACGCAGGAAGAGGACTCCCCCATCGCGCAGCACGACGGCGTCACCATCGGTCAGGATGAAGACGACTCGCCGATCGCCCGTGAGCTCGCAGACCTGACGGCGCGCCGAAAGGCGCTCGAAGAAGCCGAGGTTCAGCTCACCGGCCGTACGCGCGTGCTGACGGTCTCGAACCAGAAGGGCGGCGTCGGCAAGACGACCACGACGGTCAACCTGGCGGCGGCTCTCGCCGAGCGGGGCGCCCGCGTCCTCGTGATCGATCTGGATCCGCAGGGCAACGCCTCGACGGCTCTCGGGGTTCCGCACACCGCGGATATTCCGAGCGTGTACGACGTGCTCATCGACGAATTCCCCCTCGCCGACATCATCCAGGTGAGCCCGGAGTCCCCCAACCTGCTGTGCGCGCCGAGCACCATCCACCTCGCCGGCGCCGAGATCGAGCTGGTGTCGCAGGTCGCGCGCGAGCACCGGCTGCGCGTCGCCGTCGACGACTACCTCGCGAAGCACGAGGGACAGCTGGACTTCATCCTGATCGACTGCCCGCCCTCGCTCGGTCTGCTCACGATCAACGCCTTCACCGCGGCCACCGAACTGCTGATCCCCATCCAGTGCGAGTACTACGCGCTCGAAGGACTGAGCCAGCTGCTCGGCACCGTGCGCATGATCCAGAAGCACCTCAACCCGCGGCTGCAGCTGTCGACCATCATGCTGACGATGTACGACGGTCGTACGCGCCTTGCGCAGCAGGTCGCCGACGAGGTGCGCGAGCACTTCCCCAAGGAGGTGCTCGACACCATCATTCCCCGGTCTGTCCGCGTCTCCGAGGCCCCGAGCTTCGGCCAGTCGGTTCTCGCCTACGATGGACAGTCGGCCGGCGCCATCGCCTACCGCGAAGCGGCTGTCGAGATGATCCGGCGCGACAGCGCCTCGAATGAAAGGGGCGTCTGATGGCTGCGAAGCGCACAGGGCTCGGCCGCGGAATCGGCGCATTGATCCCGACGAACGAGCAGGCTGACGACCGCCCCGCCGACGTCTTCTTCCCGCGTGCTGTCGCGGTCGACGAGGCGCCGTCCGTCGAAGAGGTCACCGCCGACGTCCAAGAGAACCTGGTCGAGGTTCCCGGGGCGCGACTCGCGCACATCGACCCGCACGACATCGTTCCCAACCCGCGCCAGCCGCGCACGAACTTCGACCACGAGCACTTCGCGGAACTCGTGCACAGCGTGCGCGAGTTCGGTGTGCTGCAGCCGGTCGTGGTGCGCACCAACGAGAAGGGCGAGTACGAGCTCATCATGGGCGAGCGCCGTACGCGCGCCGCCCGAGAGGCCGGGCTCACCTCGATCCCCGCGATCGTGCGCGACACCGCCGATGAGCACCTCCTCCGCGACGCCCTCCTCGAGAACCTTCATCGCTCCGAACTCAACCCGCTCGAAGAGGCGTCGGCGTACCAGCAGCTGCTCGAGGACTTCGGCATCACCCAGGAAGAGCTCGCGACGCGCATCGGCCGTTCGCGGCCGCAGATCAGCAACACCATCCGGCTGCTGAAGCTGCCGGTGCCGGTGCAGCAGCGCGTGGCCGCCGGTGTGCTGACGGCCGGCCACGCCCGCGCGATCCTTTCCCTCGAGGACGCCACCGCGATGCAGCGCCTCGCCGACAAGATCGTCAACGAGGATCTGTCGGTGCGTGCCGCGGAGGCTGCGGCGAAGCTTCCGGATGCCTCGCCCAACCGCGCCGTGAAACCCCAGGCCGGCTCACGCCGCGCTCACCTCGACGAGGTTGCCGAAAGGCTCGGCGACCGACTCAACACCCGCGTGAAGATCTCACTCACGGCAAGAAAAGGCCAGGTCGCGATTGATTTCGCGAGCATCGAGGATCTCAATCGTATTCTGGGCGAGCTGGGAGAGACCGGCTACGGTCCGGCGTGATGCCGGTACCCTCCCACCCGCACGGCGGGTGGTTCGCCAGCGCGTCGGCGACAGGCCGCATGCGCTGACATTGCGCGGATGAGGGGCGCGACGCCGTGACCACGATGTAGCGGCCATCGCTCCGTGGCTTCCGAGGCCACGCGGGAGCACGGGAAGCACCGCGTCAGCGGTGGGGCGAGGTGCGCCGTGGCGCGGACGACGCCGCTTGCGCCGCCCGACGCCGGAGGAGCGCCGTCTCGGCGTCGTTGCCCGGAAGAGCGGCGGCCTCGAGGAACGCAGCGGCTGCGGCATCCGTGTCTCCGAGGCGTTCGAGGAGCTCCGCCCGGACGGCGGGCAGCGGTCGGAAGCCCGATAGCTCTGCCTGGAGCGACTCCACCTCGACGAGAGCCTGCTCGGGGCCTTCCGCCATCGAGAGTGCGACGGCGCGGTTGAGGCGGACCACAGCCGAAGGAGCGAGCGCGTCGAGCGCGTCGTAGAGGCCGAGGATCCGCTGCCAGTCGGTCTCGGCGAATGTAGGAGCCACCGCGTGGCACTGTGCGATGGCCGCCTGCAGTCCGTAGTACCCGATGCCTCGGCCGACAGAGGGGCCCGTGGCGCCGGCGCCTGGCGGGGATCCCCGCGTCAGGAGCCGCCCGCGCGATCGCCTCGTTGCCGCGGGCGATCGCCGAACGATCCCACCGACGGCGGTCCTGCTGCTCGAGAGTCAGCGGCAGCCCCTCGGCGTCGATGCGCGCGGCGAATCGCGACGACTGGAACTCCATCAGCGCGATCAGCGACCAGATCTCGGGTTCGCGGGGCATCAGCGCGGCAAGCTGCCGACCGAGGCGCACCGCTTCGCGCGCGACGTCGGGACGGACGAGCCCCTCCCCCTCCGTGGCGGAGTAGCCCTCGGTGAAGAGGAGGTAGATCACCTGCAGGACACTCGCGAGCCGGGCCGGACGCTCGGCGCGATCGGGCACCTCGAACGGCACGCCTTCGGTCGCGAGCGCGCGCTTGGCGCGGACGATCCGCTGCTGCACCGTCGGCACCGTCATGAGGAGCGCGCGTGCGATCTGCTCGGTGGTGAGGCCGGCGACGGTCCGCAGGGTGAGCGCGAGCCGGGCCTGTGCGGGAAGCACCGGGTGGCACGCGACGAACACGAGCCGCAGCACGTCGTCGTCGATGTGGTCGGGATCCGCCTCGTCGGGCACGGTATCGATCGACTCGGCGTGGAGCGCCTCCGATACGAACAGCGGCTCGCGCTGAGCCATCCGCTCGCGCCGCCGCCATCCGTCGATGGCGCGCCGCTTGGCCACCGACATGAGCCATGCTCCGGGATTGTCGGGGATGCCGCCGCTCGGCCACGTCGCCAGGGCTTCGACGAGCGCTTCCTGGGCGAGGTCCTCGGCCCACGCGAAATCGCCGGTGTGGCGCGTGAGTGCCGAGACGATGCGCGCGGACTCGTCGCGCCACACCGCCTCCACGGCGCGCTGAGCGTGCCCGTCGGAGGTCATGCTCTCAGCGTAAAGGCGCTGGACCCGCGTTGTCGGAATCGCGTCGTACCCTGGATTGGTGGCGAACGACGAGCACACCCTGCGACGGAGAGCGAGCCTGGAACTGCTGCGCGCAGAGGCCGCCGATGAGCTCTCGGTGCTCGTGCACGAGCGGCTGCGAGCCGGCGAAGACCCGTGGGAATTCATGGACGACCTGCCGACCGTCGACGAACTGGTCGTGTACCTGCTGCGCGCCGAGAACATCGCCGAGGATGGCGGGTCGCGGCCGAACGCGAGCCGTCACTATCGCGTGCTCCGCCAGATCGCCCTGGAGTATCCCCCGCTCACGCGTGCCGTGTGGTCGCTGCTCGGCGACGCGAACACGCACCGGCGGTGGGACCCGACGGTGCGTGCCGAGGCGAGCTGAGACTCGAGGTCAGGCGTTGGCCGCGCGCCACTCCTGCTCCTTGGCGACCCATTCGTCGCTCTGGTCGAAATCGCTGAGGTCGTTCACCCGCCGCACCTCGAGCGCCGTGCCCGGGCCGAGGGGGCACTTGCGAGCCCAGTGCTCGGCTTCCTCGCGCGAGGCGACCTCGATGATCCAGAAACCGGTGAACACCTCCCGCGCTTCGGCGAACGGTCCGTCCGTCACGGCCGGCGGTACGGAGTCGAAGTCGACGCGGAAGCCTTCGGCGGCATCGGACAGGCCCTCGGCGCTGAGGAACACTCCGGCCTTCTGCATCTCCTCGTTGTAGGCGCCCATGGCGGCGTATGCCTCCGCCATGTCGGTAGGTCGCGGGGTCGAACGCGGCGGCCGCCTCGGCATCGACCTGCATGATGAGCATGTAACGCATGAGGTTTCCCTTCCGTCGGGGCTGGGCCCGGGTTGCGGGGCCCGAGTGGCCCCTTCACTCTGTGCGTCGAACAAGCCTCGCCCAGATCGACACGCGACGGCAAGAGAGTTGGGAAGATCTTCGATGCCCGAAGCGGCATACGTGAAGAAAGCCCGATGAGAATGCGAAAACCCCGCCGGCAGAGCCGACGGGGTCTTCGTGAAGAACGGGAAGCGCTCAGCCGATGTAGGCGGCGAGGTCCTTCTCGAGGGCGAACTTCGGCTTCGCGCCGATGATGGTCGTCTCGACGGCACCCTTGTTGAACACCTTCATCGCGGGGATGGAGGTGATCTGATACTTCATCGCGAGATCGGGGTTCTCGTCGACGTTGAGCTTCAGGATGGTGATCTTGTCGGGGTGCTCCGACTGGATCTGGTCGAGGACGGGCGAGACCATGCGACACGGGCCGCACCACTCCGCCCAGAAGTCCACGAGCACCGGACCCTCGGCCTGGAGCACGTCCTGCTCGAACGTGGCGGAGGTCGTCGCCTTGGCGGTCATCTGGTTTCTCCTTCGGTGGAAGTCTGTCGATTGTGTTGAACAGCGCCGGTCGCGCGATTGTTCCCGGGCGTGTCGCCACGCCCGCGGCGTCAGACCGTGCTGACCTCGGGCAGGCCCGCGATCTGGTCGCCCGCGGCATCCGGCTCGCCCGCCTCGCCGAGCCCGGCGAGGTAGTGCTCGAGGTCGAGCGCCGCGACCGTGCCGCTGCCGGCGGCGGTGACCGCCTGCCGGTAGGTGGGGTCGATCACGTCACCGGCGGCGAACACGCCCGGCACCGAGGTGCGCGAGGAGCGGCCGTCGACCCACACGGTGCCCTCGGGCGTGAGGTCGAGCTTGTGGTGCACGAGGTGCGTGCGCGGGTCGTAGCCGATGGCGACGAACACGCCGTCCAGCGGCAGCTCGCGGGTCGAGCCGTCGACGGTGTCCTTCAGGACGATGCCGGAGACGGCGTCCTCGCCGAGGATGTCGACGACCTCGCTGTTCCAGACGAACTCGATCTTCTCGTTCTTGAACGCGCGGTCCTGCATGATCTTCGAGGCGCGCAGCTCGTCGCGGCGGTGGATGACGTACACCTTCGACGCGAACTTCGTGAGGAACGTGGCCTCCTCCATCGCCGAGTCGCCGCCGCCGACGACGGCGATCACGCGCTCGCGGAAGAAGAACCCGTCGCAGGTCGCGCAGTACGAGACGCCGCGACCGGACAGGCGGGACTCGCCCTCGATGCCGATCTTGCGCGGCGCGGAACCGGTGGCGAAGATGACCGCGTCGGCCTCGTGGCTGCCGCCGCTGCCGAGGGTGACCTTCTTGACGGGGCCGTCGATGTCGAGCCCGACGACGTCGTCGTACAGCACCTCGGCGCCGAACCGCTCCGCCTGCTCCTGCATCTTGGCCATCAGGTCGGGACCCATGATCGCCTCGGGGAACCCGGGGAAGTTCTCGACCTCGGTGGTGTTCATCAGCTCGCCGCCGGCCTCGACCGAACTCGCCACGACGAGCGGGTTCAGGTTCGCGCGCGCGGCATAGATCGCCGCCGTATATCCCGCGGGACCCGATCCGATGATGATGACCTGACGCACGTGCGCACCATTCCTTTCCTGGGAGGCTCGCGGCGCTCCTCGTGAAGCTCGCGAAGCGCGTCGCGACAGACGCGAAGGCTTCGGATGCCTCAACACATGGTAACCGCGCGGCATTCCGTCGCCCCGTCCCCTTGCGGGCGCGGCGGTCGGCTCGTATGGCGGTGCCGGCGCGAGCTCCGACCCTGCACGCCCTGCGGGAACGGACCGTCAGCGGCGACCGGGCAGGAAGCGCCGCACGAGGCCCATCGCCACCGAGAGCTCCGGCGCGCGCAGGAGCGCCAGGATCGCGCCGTAGACCGCGAGCACGACCACTCCGATGATCGCCGCACCGACCGCTCCGAGCACCTTGTCGGACACCGTCCATCCCTCGACGCCGCCCATCAGCTGGAAGGCCAGCCAGCCGGCGGCGCCGGCTGGCACCGCAGCGAGCACGAAGCGCCCCAGCGACAGCAGCCACGAGCCGACGCCGATGCCCCCGAGGCGCCGGTTGAGCAGCCACGTCGCGATGATCACCTGGACGACGCTGGAGAAGGACTGGCCCAGAGCGACCGCCGCGGTGAGCTGTGCGGCGGGCAGCACGCCGGCTTCGAAGGCCCAGAGGGCGCCCCAGGCCGTGAGCACGACGAGCGCGCACTGCACGATGGTGAAGATGAACGGCGTCCGTGTGTCGTCGTAGGCGTAGAAGCTTCGCTGCACCACGAACAGCACGGCGAGCGGAATGAGGCTGACGAGGTAGCAGAGTAGGACGCCCGCTGCGCCCGTGGCCTCAGCGGGGCTTCCGGTGAAGATGCGAGACGCCGGGATCGCCGCCACCGCCAGGGCGGCCGTCGCGGCGACGACGAAGAGGCCCAGTATGCGGATGCTGCGACTGATGTCGCTGCGCACCTCCTCGTCACGTCCGGCCGTGGCATGCTCGCTCAACTGCGTGAAGTACGGGGTGCCGATCGACAGCACGATGATCGAGTACGGCAGCATGAAGAGCAGCCACGCGTTGCCTGCGACGAAGACGCCAGGATCTCCTGCTGGAACCTGCGACATCACCTGGGATTGCACGATCCCGGCCAGTTGTCCGGCCACGACCATCAGGAAGGTCCAGCCCGCCAGCTTTCCGATCTGGCCGAGTCCCACGCCCTTCCACCGGAAGTCGGGTCGGATGTGCAGCCCGGTCCGCCGCCAGAAGGCGAAGAGGATGGCCGTCTGCACGACGATGCCGAGCGTGGCCGTTCCGGCGAGCACGGCGATCATCGTGGGTGTCCACTCCGTGGACGTTCCGGCGGGGCCGAAGAGCCAGATGAATGCCACGAAACCGGCGATCGACACGATGTTGTTGACGATCGGTGCCCACGTGTACGGGCCGTAGACGCGGCGGGCATTGAGCGACTCGCCGACGAGGGCGAAGAGCCCGTAGAACAGGATCTGCGGCAGGCACCAATAGGCGAACGCCGTCGCCAGTGCTCGCTGCTCCGGCGAGAAGCCCGGCGCATAGAGCGCGACGAGCCACGGTGCGGCCACCGTGGCGACGACAGCGGTTCCGAGCAGCACCACGGTGCCGAGCGTGAAGAGCTTGGATACGAAGGCCCGCCCGCCATCATCGTGTGCGGCGGCCTTCACGATCTGGGGGACGACGACCGCGCTCAGTAGACCGGTGGAGATGATCGCGTAGATGTTGTTCGGAAGCTGGTTGGCGATCGCGAACGCGTTGCCGCCCGCGGTGGTCGCACCCACCGCCGACACCAGCACGACCGCGCGCAGGAATCCGGTGAGGCGCGAGACGATCGTGCCCGCGCCGATGAGAACGCTCGCGCGCCCGATGCCGCTCATCGCGGGGCCTCGTCGCCCGAGGCGGGGTCGGCCGCAGCCTCCGCGACAGCATCCGCCGAACGCCCGTCGCCCGCATTCTGTGCCTTCACCGGAGCCTCGCCGTCGCCCTCCGGCCTGCCGTCCGCTGGGGTGCCGTCGTCCCCCGCAAGCCTCTGCACCGGCCCCGGCTCCACCTGCGGCGTCACCCGCACCCGGGCCGCCGGCATCCGTCCCCCGTCGCCGCCGGCGCATGCGCAGCACGGTGCGCACGATGCCGATCGCGAGGAGGATGCCGACGAGCACGGCGAGAGCCGCGATGCCGGCGGTCTCCCAGTCGGCGTACACGTTGATCTCGACCGACTCCGGCTGGCCGATCGCCACGAAGGCGGGGCTGCGCAGCTGGAGGGTGAGAGTGACGTCGCCGCGGCCGACCCGGGCCTGCACCGGCACCTCGACGCGCGTGTTGCTCGAGGGCGTCGCGACGACGGGGGTCTCGCCCTGGACGTCGAGGCGGAGGTTGTCGCGGGTCGTGTAGAGCACGAGGTTGACGGGGTAGGGCAGATCGTTGCGCACCCAGAACCGGAGCGCGGCGCTCGACCCGTACAGGTCGCTCGGGCTGGTCGGCAGCAGCGAGACCGAGCCGAGGGTCTCCACGGTCTGCGCGCGGTGGTCGGCGAGCGTCGCGGACCAGGTGTCGTCGCCGATCCACGCGACGCCGAGCAGCTGCAGGATCTCGGCACGCTCGGGGCCGGTGAGCAGCGGCGGCTGGTCGAGGATCGTCGCGAACCGCGCGAGCTCGCCTTCCTCGCCGAGGAGAGCGGATGCCGCGGCCGCCCGCTCCGCCGAGGCGGCGGTGCCCGCGAGCTCGACCTCCCGCGCCTCGCCTCCTGTGACCGCGGCGAGGGTGCGGGGAGTGACGTTGGGCGCCGACACGGCGGCCGAGATGGCCGCCGCCAGTCCGAACGCCGGGCGTCCGTCACCGCGCCCGACCGTCACGAGAAGCGGGCCGTCGGCCTCGGCCGCGGCGAAGGCGAGGTACGCGGTGGCGGTCGTGAGCGGTGCACCGCGGAGCCAGGGCTCATCGCTCTGCGACGCCTCGTCGAGGGCCGACGAGACGTCGCTGTCGTAGACGAGCACCTCGGCGTCTCCGACGAGGCCGCGGGCTGAGACCGAACGGCCGGCGGCTCCGGCCTCCGTCGTCGACGATGGGACGATCGTCGTCGCGGGCGCGCCCTCGGTGCCGAGCGCACCGAGGCGCGACACGATGTCGGCGTCGGCGGTGCCGTCGGCCGGCCAGAAGACCCCGGGGCGCGTCGCCGGGCCGACCGCGACGAGCGTCTCTGTGCTCGGCAGCGAATCGGACGGCTGCGGCGTCGAGGTCGGCGTCGGCGTCGGCGTCGGCGTCGGTGTCGGCGTGCCGGAGGTCGGTGGGAACAGGTGTCGCGGTCGGCGTGGGCGTGGGGGCGGTGAAGTCCGAGGGCGACATGTAGGTGATGAGCGACGACGGCGCGAGCGGCTGGGGCACTCCGGCCTGCAGCTGCGCGGTGACGTCGGCGTCGCCGAACTGCAGCGCGAAGCGCGAGTTCTGGATGCTCTCGAGGCGCGCGAGCCATTCGAGCGCCGTCGTCGGCGCAGACGTGCCGAGCACCCGGATCGCGGCCGGCACGGCGGGGTCGACCGCGAGGATCGCCCCGGTGCCCGTGACGGCGTCGAGCTGGACGGTCAGGTCGCCGTCGGGCGCCGTCAGCTCGGCGAGCTGCTCCGAGGTGAGCAGACCCTTCGCTCAGCGCGCCCGCGGTGATCGGCACGATGACCCCGATGCCGACGTCGGCGGCGTCGTCAGGCGGCACGATCATCGCGCTCGTGGCGGTCACGGTGCCGCCGTCGCCCTCGTACGACGCGGCGAGCGGATACACGCCGGGCGCGCGACCGGCGAGGACCGGATCGGCGGACGCGATCGTCATGCCCTGTCGTTCCACCGCGCCCGGCTCCACTGCGGCCAGGGTCTCGGTGGCGATCTGCTCGAGCTTCGGCGGCGCGTCCGCCTGGTCGAGCCAGTCGCCGAGCGCGTCGCGATCGGCGAGCGGGGTGCGGCCGAGTGACAGCGTCACGGTCGAGGGGGCGGTGGCGGCGTCCGTGCCGTTCTGCAGCGAGAGGGTGACGCTCAGCGGCTCGCCGGGGCGCACGATGCCGTTGGCGAGCGGCGACAGCGTGAACACGGTGGTGCCGGCGGGAATCGTCGACGTCGGGCTGGGCGAGGGCTCGGGGCTCGCCGCCGTGGCGGCGCCGGGCACCAGGAGCCCCGCAAGCACTGCGACGGCCGCGACGGCGGCGGTCACGAAACGCGGGGCGCGGCGCGGGGGACGCTGCAGGGCTCGCGGTGGGGTCACGATCATCCTGTCGGGGGGTTCGCTCCTGTGCGATGGCCTGACCGCACGATCGAGTGCGATTCTACGGTCCGCGCCTACGAGCCCGCCCGACGCCGCCCCGTGCGCGTCATCCGAGAGCCGCCGTCGGCGGCGCGCGCGGGCGCGGCGCGGTTGAATGGACCCGTGCTCCCCGAACCGGATCCCGCCCTCTGCCGTGACCTCGCCGACGACCTCCGCGACGCCGGATTCACCGCCGAGGCGCTCCGCGACGCGTGGGGTGCGGCAGCCGACGACGCCATCGCGCGCGGGCTGCGAACGCCGGCGGCGCGCGCGCTCGGCGACCGCGGCGACGCCCTCGCCGTGCTGGGCAGGCTTCTCGTGCTCGGGATGCCGCAGGCCGCGGCATCCGTTGATGAAGCGCTCGTCCGCACCGGCGCGGAAGGACTCGCGCGTCTCGGCCTCGCGACCGTCGCCGAGGCCTCGCCGCCGACGGCGTCGGCAGCGCCGCGGACGGCAGCGTGGCGGACGGCGGCGACGACCGTGCAGCCGCTCGCGGTGGTGCGCCCGCAGTCGTACACGGACGCGTCGGGAACCGGACACTGGTGGATCGCGAGCGACCTCGACGAGGCCGCGCTCGGCGGGCCGCTGCCCGAGGACCACGTGCTCGGCGTCGGCGGCGCGTCGCTGACGCTCGCCGGGCTGCAGCTGCCGACCCCCGCCCGCCGCGGGCTCGACATCGGCGCGGGATGCGGCATCCAGGCGCTCCGCGCCCGCGCGCAGGTGGACCACGTCGTGGCCACAGACATCTCGCCGCGCGCTCTCGGCTTCACCCGGCTGAACGCGCTGCTCAACGGCGTCGACGGCATCGAGGTGCGGCTCGGGAGTCTCTTCGAACCGGTCAGCGGCGAGCAGTTCGACCGGATCGTGTCGAACCCGCCGTTCGTGATCACGCCGCGCGTCGCGGACGTGCCGGCCTACGAGTACCGCGACGGCGGCATGGTCGGCGACGACGTCGTGGCGGCGTTCGTCACCGGCGTCGGCGCGCATCTCGCCCCCGGCGGAACCGCGCAGCTGCTCGGCAACTGGGAGACCCGCGACGGCGTCCCCGGGCTGGAGCGCGTGCGGGACTGGGTCGCGTCGTCGCCGGTGCCGCTGGACGCCTGGGTGGTGGAGCGCGAGAGCCTCGACCCGCTGTCGTACGCCGAGCTCTGGGTGCGCGACGGCGGCACGCTGCCGGGCGGGCCCGGCTTCGCGCGGCTGGTCGACGCGTGGCTCGACGACTTCGGCGCGCGCGGGGTGACCGAGGTCGGGTTCGGCTACCTGCTGCTGCGGCGTCCGGCGTCCGGCGCTCCCACCCTCGCGCGGTACGAGACGCTGCACACCGCGCTCGCCGGCGACAGCATCGGCGCCCACCTGGCGGCGGCCCTCGACGCCCACGACCGCCTGGCGGGGCTCGACGACGCGGGGCTCGCGGCATCCGTCTTCCAGGTCGCCCCCGACGTCACCGAAGCGCGGCACCACCTGCCCGGAGCCGAGGACCCGACGGTCATCGAGCTGCGACAGGGCGGCGGGTTCGGGCGCGCGCTGAGCGTCGACCCCGGCCTCGCCGCGCTCGTCGGCGCGTGCGACGGCGATCTGCCGATCGGCGCGCTCGTCGACGCGATCGCCGAGCTGCTCGAGGTCGACGCCACGGCGCTGCGCGCCGATCTTCTTCCCCGCGTCCGCGAGCTGGCTTTCACCGGATTCCTGCGGCTCGCGGGGTGACGCGCGCCCGCTCCCACCGGTCGTTGAGCGAGCGAGGAACGAGCGAGACGAAACGCGCATCCGGACGCGGTGAGCTGGCTCGAGGCGTTTCGTCTCGCTTCGCTCGCTCAACGACCGGGCCTTAGGCTGGAGCCCATGCTCAACATGGCCGAGGGCGTCGCGCGCCTCGGCGCGCTCGCCGAGTCCCCCGTCGTCGCCACGCTCGCGCGGGCCTTCTCCGACGCCGGCTTCGACCTCGCGATCGTGGGCGGGCCCGTCCGCGACGCGCTGCTCGGCCGCCGCACGAACGACCTCGACTTCACGACGGATGCCCGCCCCGACGACATCCTGAAGATCGTGAAGCCCATCTCCTCGGCGCAGTGGGACATCGGCCGGGCGTTCGGCACCATCGGCGCCCGCGTCCGCGGCGAGCAGGTCGAGATCACGACGTACCGCGCCGACAGCTACGACGGCGTGACCCGCAAGCCGACGGTCGAGTTCGGCGACACCATCGAGGGCGACCTCGTGCGCCGCGACTTCACCGTCAACGCCATGGCGCTGCGGGTGCCGGGGCAGACCCTGGTCGACCCGACCGGCGGCGTCGAAGACCTGGTGCACGGCATCCTCCGCACTCCTGCCGACCCGGCGGTCAGCTTCGGCGACGACCCGCTGCGCATGCTGCGGGCCGCGCGCTTCGCGTCGCAGCTCGGCTTCGCCGTCGACGCCGGCCACCGAGGCCGCGATGGCGGAGCTCCGCCAGACCCTCGAGATCGTGAGCCCCGAGCGCATCCAGGCCGAGCTCGTCAAGCTGCTGGCGACCGACGACCCGGTGCGCGGCATCCGTCTGCTCGTCGAGACCGGGCTGATCGGCGAGTTCCTCCCCGAGATCCCGGCGCTGCAGCTCGAGGTCGACGAGCACCACCACCACAAGGACGTCTACGAGCACTCGCTCACGGTGCTGCGCCAGGCGATCGATCTCGAGAAGGCGCGCAATCCGGATGCCGCCCCCGACGTGCCGCTGCGGCTCGCGGCGCTGCTGCACGACATCGGCAAGCCGGCGACGCGGCGGCTCGAGCCGGGCGGCGGCGTGACGTTCTACCACCACGACATCAAGGGCGCGCGCCTGGCCCGCAAGCGCCTGCAGGAGCTGCGCTTCGACTCCGCCACCATCGCGAGCGTGACGCGGCTGATCGAGCTGCACCTGCGCTTCTTCGGGTACTCCGAGGGCGCGTGGACCGATTCGGCGGTGCGCCGGTACGTGCGGGATGCCGATGCCGAGCTCGACCGCCTGCACATCCTCACCCGCGCCGACGTGACGACCCGCAACGTCAAGAAGGCCACGCGCCTCGCCCGCGCGTACGACGACATCGAGCGCCGCATCACCGAGCTCGCCGCGCAGGAGGAGCTCGAGGCCATGCGCCCCGAGCTCGACGGCAACCGCATCCAGCAGGTGCTCGGCATCCCGCCGGGCCGCGAGGTCGGCGAGGCGTACCGCTTCCTGCTCGACCTGCGCCTCGACGAAGGAGTGATCGGGCCGGATGCCGCGGAGCAGCGCCTGCGGGAGTGGTGGGCCGCCCGCCCCTCGGTCGTCGAGCGAGCGAAGCGAGACGAAACGCCCGCGGCCGGCTCGCGACCGGGCCAGCCGCAATCTCAGCGGGCGGTCGCTCGCAGGTGCGAGGCGACGCGCTCGGCGAAGGCCGGGCAGCCGGCGGCGGCGAGGGCGTCGGCGAGCGGCTCGGCGGCGCGCTGTCTCGTCACCTCGCGCACGGCAGCGGGCGCGGCGTCGTCCGTGAGGCAGAGGAACTCGTCGGGCGTGCAGATCTCGAACGGCAGCCGGTCGCCGTCCTCGCCCGTACGGGCGGTCGCCGAGAGCAGGACGTGCGCACCGGTGGTCAGGGCGTCCGCGACGGCGGACGTCGCCGGCCCGGCCGCCGACGCCGGGCTCGGCATCCGTGTCCCCGCCGCCCACGACCTCGTCGAGGCTGGCCGTGAGAAGAGCCAGGCGCCGCGGGGCCGCCGCCGCTCGCGCGGACGGGTCGCGGCTCCGCCACAGACGCACGGCATCGGCCACGACGGCCGGCGACGAGTGCAGCTGGAACGCGTCGGTCTCGTCGCGCAGCAGCACCAGCCACTCATACGGGGTGCGCGAGGCGAGGACGTCGGCGTCGACGAACACACGGTGCGGCACCAGGTCAGGCTACCCGGCGCCGGTTATCGATCGGCTCCGAATTCGTCGTCGAGCGCGCGCAGCGCCTCGAGGGCCGCGCGTCGATCCTGCGCGCGCCGCTTTCGCAGCGCCAGCACGTCGGCGGTGCGCAGCGCGCGTGTGGGTTCCGACCTGCCGGGAGGGCAGCTCGCCGCTGCGCACCAGTTTCATCAGCGTGGGCCGCGAGACGCCGACGAGCTCTGCGGCGACGGTGGTGGTCAACTCCTCCGGCAGCGCGGTGACCGCGAAGTGGCCACGAGCCAGTCCGCGGAGCACCTGGATCAGGAAGGAGCTCACCTCGGGCGGCACCGCCACCGCCTCGCCGTCGTCGGCGGCGAGAGTGAACTCGCGCGCGCCGCGGTCGTGCGCGCGCCGCACCAGTTCGGCGGCCTGCTCGCGCAGGTGCTCCTCGACGAAAACTGTCCCGTTCGTCAACACCACGGTCATAAGGCCCCCCGACCCGTGACGCGCCGTCAGATCGGGCGCTGTTCGCCGCTATGCTATCCGGTTGCACTTGCAGGTGCTTGCTTTGCAGATACATGTGGAACGCGCTAGCGTCGGCCGATATCGACGGACCGATGGATGGGACACGACACTGGTGGATGCGGTAGCGCTCAAGCGGACCTGGGCTCAGGTCGCGGCTCACGGGGACGCGGTACCCGGATACTTCTATGCGCACCTCTTCCTCGCCCACCCCGAGACGCGCGATCTGTTCCCGGTCGCGATGGCGGCCCAGCGAGACCGGCTCGTCAAAGCCCTCGGCCACATGGTGAGCAATGTCGACCATGTCGGCGACGTCGTCGGCTATATCCAGGACCTGGGCCGTGACCACCGCAAGTTCGGCACGATCGCCGGCCACTATCCGGCTGTGGGCGCGTCGCTGCTCGCGACGCTCAAGCACTTCCTCGGTGCGGCGTGGACACCCGAGCTCGCGGCAGACTGGGCCGACGCGTACGGCCTGATCGCGACCACCATGATCGAGGCGGCCGAAGCGGTCGAGTCGGAGCCCGCGACCTGGTCCGGCGAGGTCGTCGCGACGGAGCGGCGGGGGATGGATGTCGGGACCGTCACGATCCGGCCCGACAACAGGTACCGGTTCCAGGCGGGTCAGTCGCTCGCGGTGGAGATCCCGCAGCGACCGCGGCAGTGGCGCTACCTCTCGCCGACGCATGCGCCGCGCGCCGACGGCACGATGACCTTCCACGTGCAGCTCGTCGCGGGCGGTCAGGTCAGCGGCGCGCTGCTGCGCGACGTGAAGCCCGGCGACAGGGTGCGGCTCGGCCCGCCCATCGGCGAACTGCTGACCCTGCGCTTCGACAGCGAATGGCCCGACCTGCTGCTGATCGCGGGCGGCACGGGCCTCGCCCCGCTGCTCGCGGTGCTCGACCAGGTCGCCGGGCGTCACGCCGCACGAGGGAGCGGACCCCGTGTCGCGCTGTACCACGGAGCGCGGCATCCGTGGGGGTTCTATGCGAAGCCGGAACTCGAGCGCTACGCCGACGCCTCGTGGCTGACCGTGACGTACGCGGTGTCGGACGACCCGTCCTTCCCGGGACGCCGCGGACTGATCGGCGACATCGCGGCCGCAGACGGTCCGTGGGACGAGCGCCTGGCGATGGTCTGCGGCTCCCCGCGCATGGTCGATCACACCACGGCCGTCCTGCGCCAGGCGGGTATCGACGAGCACAGCATCCGCAGCGAGAAGTACGAAGACCCGTTCACCCAGCAACCCCGCACGACCGGCGATCCGGCAGCCTCCCCCGAACTCGTTCAGCCGGGCATCGCACGGGGAATCCAGTAGAGGGCAGAAGCGAAATGACCGCGACCGAATCCGTATCCATCACACCGGAGCTGCTCCGCGGAGTGTCCTTCGCGGAGGAGCGCCACGGCTACGCCCGCGCCGAGGTCCAGGCGCTGCTGGCCGCCGCGGCCGACGCCCTCGAAGTCGCGTGGCGCGACAACGAGGCGCTGACCGCCAGCGGCGTGACCACCGAAGAGGGCGAGATCTCGAGCCGCGCGGTGCTGCTCCTCAGCAGTGCCCAGCGCATCGCCGACGACGCCGTCGCCGAGGCGGAGTCCTACGCCAAGGACCTCATCGAGACCGCCCGCAAGCAGTACCGCGAGATCATCGAGCGGGCGCAGCACGTCGCCCACTCGATCGAGAAGCAGGCTGCGGCCCACCCCGGAGCGGTCGCCGAGGCCGCCGCGGCAGAGCCCGCACCGGTCGCGGCACCCGCCGTCGGCGTCGCGCCGGCCGAGCCGCTGGGCCGACCGGTCGCCCTCGTTCGCGTTCGCGACCGACGATCTCGCTGCCGCCGGTCCGGCATCGCCGGACGACGTCGTACGCGCCCGCCAGTTCGCCCGCATGGCCACCGCCCAGGTGCACTCGCTGCTCGAGTCGATCGAACGCGAGCTCGGCCGGCTCGGCGCGAAGCCGGTGCAGGCACCCGCGCAGCCTCCCGTCCCGCCCATCCCGGCCCCGCCGGCGTCCCCGCCCCGCCGGCACCCGCCGCGCCGGCACCCGCGGCTCCGGCTTCGCAGGAGCAGCCCGCTGCCGACGACGAGCCCTCGAACGACCGCCCGTGGCGACGGGGCAGCGCCGGGCGCTGACCCTCCCCGCCGACACCAGCCACACCGCAACCCCCACGATCGGAGCACCCGCATGACCGACACCACCGAAGCGACCCTGTACCAGCGGCTCGGCGAGGGCGACGGCATCGCCGCCGTCGTCGACAACATGTACCGGCTGATCCTCGGCGACGAGACCCTCGCCCCGTACTTCGCCGGCACCCGCATGGTCGACCAGAAGCGTCACATGGCGCTCTTCCTCGCTGCCGCCGCCGGCGGCCCCGACGGCTACAAGGGCCTCGACATGAAGGCGGCCCACGCCGGTCGCGGCATCACCGACGCCGACTTCGATCGCGTCATCGGTCACGCGGCGACGGCGCTCGCCGACGCGGGCGTCGACGAGGCCACGATCGGCCAGGTCGCGGGCGCCCTGATGCCGCTGCGCACCGAGGTCACCACGGCCGGCTGAGCGAGCCGGGCTCGATCGACGACGCCGTCCGGGGCGACCCGCGGCCGTCCTACACTGGACGCACGCTCCACCGACGTCGATCGGAGCCGCCGTGTCATCACCCTGGTCGCAGCGCCGCGAGGTGTCGCCCGAGACATCCCGTCTGCTCATCGAGCGCGCGCACGAAGAGCTGGTGGCGGGCAACGCCGCCGACCACCGTCTCAGCGACGTCCGGAGCCTCGTCCGCGAGTCCTGGCGCCGTTCGCTCGACAGCCTCGTCGGCGCCGAAGCGCTGCCACCCCTCGACCTCACCGCTGAGGAGCTCGAGGCGTATCGCCGCGCGCACCCGCTCGCGGGCGTGATCGACATGGTGCGCGGCCTGCTGCTGCCGGGCGAGGCGTCCGAGTCCGGCGTCGTCGTCGCGGTCGGCGATGCGGCCGGCCGGCTGCTCTGGGTCGAGGGCGACCGCAACGTGCGCCGCCTCACGGGCGACATGGGGTTCGTCGAAGGCGCGAACTGGTCGGAGGACGCCGTCGGCACCGCTGCCCCGGGCACGGCGCTCGCGCTCGATCGATCGGTGCAGATCGCCGGCGCCGAGCACTTCAACCGGCTCGTTCAGCCATGGTCGTGCAGCGCCGCGCCGGTGCACGATCCCGAGACCCGCCGCATCCTCGGCGTCATCGATGTGACGGGTGGCCTCGAGGCCGTGACCCCGCAGGCGCAGCTGCTGGTGGATGCCACCGCCCGGGCGATCGAGGGAGAACTGCTGGTGGCGCGGCTTCGCGCCCGCGCCGCCGACGGGAACGGCGCGGGGCGGGCGGCGACCCGCCGCCGCCCGCCGACCCGCCGTCGCCGAGCCCACCCGAGCGACGCTCCGGGTGCTCGGTCGCGACCGTGCGCTGCTGGAAGTGGCCGGTGACGGCGTCGAGACGGTGTCCGAGCTCGGTCCGCGCCACGCCGAGCTGCTGCTCATGCTCGCCGTGCATCGCCAGGGTCTGTCGGCCGAGCGGCTGGGCGATCTCGTGTACGGGGAGCCCGCCGACGCCGTCCGCGCGGCGGCCGGTGCGACGTCCGTCACGCTCCGCGCCGAGATGGTTCGACTGCGCCGGGCGCTCGCGGCATCCGCTCCGGCGCTCGTGCCCGAGTCGCGGCCCTATCGGCTGGGCGTCGAGATCGAGACCGATGCGCACCAGGTGCTGTCGCTCCTCGACCGCGGCGCGCATCGCGTCGCGCTCGCCGCGTACCGGGGGGATGTGCTGCCGGACTCCGTCGCACCCGGGGTGGAGGAGTTCCGCGACACCGTCCGCGTGGCGCTCCGCGAAGCGCTCATGGCCGAGGCATCCGTCGACGTCCTGCTCGCGTTCGCCGAGACGGATGCCGCCGCCGACGACGTCGAACTGCTGCGGCTCTGCCTTTCGATGCTGCCCGCCCGCTCGCCCCGCCGAGCGGGCCTCGTGGCGCGGATCGAGAAGCTCGAAGCCGATCCTTGATCGCGGACCGTTTCTGACCGCATTTGTCGGCAGGCTGGAGTCACGACAGAGAGGAACCGCCACATGCTCCGCGGATTCGCCACCATCAGCTACTACGCCGCCGACCTCGACGCCGCCTCGCGCTGGTACGCCGAGGTGCTCGGCATCGAGCCCTACTTCGTCACTCCCGCCTACATCGAGTTCCGCGTCGGGGACTACGAGCACGAGCTCGGCATCATCGATGCGCAGTACCGTCCGCCGATGCCCGACGGGCCGGCCGGCGCGGTCATGCAGTGGGCGGTCGACGACGTGCACGCGAGCCTGGCCCGCCTGCTCGAGCTCGGGGCGACCGAGTATCAGCCGGTGATCGAGCGAGGCCACGGCTTCAACACCGCGGCCGTCGTCGACCCCTTCGGCAACATCCTCGGCATCATGGAGAACCCGCACTACCTCGAGATCGTCGAGCGGGACCGCGCTCGCCGCGCGCCATCGGCCGAGTAGCCCGGCCCGTCCCGCCCGTCTCGCCCTCGCTCGCGCAGCGGCCCCGACCCGGTCGTTGAGCGAGCGAGGAACGCGGTCGTTGAGCGAGCTTGCGAGTCGAAACGCAAGACGAAACGCCCTGCGCCCGGCGCAGGCGATCGGCCGCAACGTTGTGCAACCTCCTCCGGCCTACCTTCGACCCATCGCGACGACGACCGTCGCAGACAGCGTCGAAGGAGACCAGCATGACCATCGTCGAAGAGGGTGTCTCGAGCATCTACGCCGCCCCCGGGCAGCGCGGCTCGATCGCCGACTACCGCCCCCGCTACGGCCACTACATCGGCGGCGAGTTCGTCGAGCCGATCAAGGGCCAGTACTTCGAGAACATCAGCCCCGTCACCGGCAAGCCCTTCACCGAGGTGGGCCGCGGCACGGCGGAGGACATCGACCGCGCGGTGGATGTCGCGTGGAAGGCGTTCGAGTCCTGGAAGCGCACCACCCCGGCCGAGCGCTCGGTCATCCTCAACAAGATCGCCGACCGCATCGAGCAGAACCTCGAGAAGATCGCCGTCGCCGAGACGTGGGAGAACGGCAAGCCCGTCCGCGAGACGCTGGCGGCCGACATCCCGCTCGCCGTCGATCACTTCCGGTACTTCGCCGGCGTGCTCCGCGGCCAGGAGGGCTCGCTCAGCCAGATCGACGAAGACACCGTGGCGTACCACTTCCACGAGCCACTCGGCGTGGTCGGGCAGATCATCCCGTGGAACTTCCCGATCCTCATGGCCACGTGGAAGCTCGCCCCGGCGCTCGCCGCCGGCAACTGCGTCGTGCTGAAGCCGGCCGAGCAGACGCCGGCCTCGATCCTGTTCCTGTTCGAGCTGATCGGCGACCTGCTGCCGGCCGGTGTCGTGAACATCGTCAACGGGTTCGGCATCGAGGCGGGTGCGCCGCTCGCGCAGCACAAGCGCATCCGCAAGGTGGCGTTCACGGGCGAGACGACCACGGGCCGCCTCATCATGCAGTACGCGTCGCAGAACCTCATCCCGGTGACCCTCGAGCTCGGGGGCAAGAGCGCGAACGTGTTCTTCGAGGACGTCGCCCGCGACCCCGGCGACGCGTACTACGACAAGGCCCTCGAGGGCTTCACGCTCTTCGCGCTCAACCAGGGCGAGGTGTGCACGTGCCCGTCGCGCGCGCTCATCCAGCGCTCGATCTACGACCGCTTCCTCGGCGACGGACTCGACCGCGTCGCGAAGATCGTGCAGGGCAACCCGCTCGACCCCGCGACGATGATCGGCGCGCAGGCCTCGAACGACCAGCTCGAGAAGATCCTGTCGTACATCGAGATCGGCAAGGCCGGCGGCGCCAAGCTGCTCGCCGGCGGTGAGCGCGTCGACCTCGGCGGCGACCTGTCGGGCGGCTACTACGTCGCGCCGACGGTGTTCGAGGGCACCAACGACATGCGCATCTTCCAGGAGGAGATCTTCGGCCCGGTCGTCTCGGTGACGTCGTTCGACGACTTCGACGACGCCATCTCGATCGCCAACGACACGCTGTACGGCCTCGGCGCCGGTGTCTGGAGCCGCTCGGGCGACACCGCGTACCGTGCCGGGCGTGCCATCGAGGCCGGCCGCGTCTGGACGAACACGTACCACCAGTACCCCGCGCACGCGGCGTTCGGCGGCTATAAGCAGTCCGGCATCGGCCGTGAGAACCACCTCAAGATGCTCGACCACTACCAGCAGACGAAGAATCTGCTGGTGTCGTACGCCGACGGCGCGATGGGCTTCTTCTAAGCCGGCCTCCCAGGCCGTCGCGTCCCGGGGGGTCCGGCGCGACGGCGGCCCCGACCCGGGTGGAGCGAGTCGCCAGCCGCTCCGCCCGGGTCATCCATGTCCCACTTTTCTGCTCCTGATATCCCGAGATCCGTCGGTAGTGACCCTCGGAGCGACCGAAATCGGGACACGCACACCGAGAGGCGAGGCGATCGCCATGACCCAGACCCGCACCCACTCACGCGTGGCGGTGACGGATGCCGCGGCATCCGTCCTGCGACGGCTCACCGCCGAGCACGGCCCGCTGATGTTCCACCAGTCGGGCGGGTGCTGCGACGGCAGCGCGCCGATGTGCTTCCCGGTCGGCATGTTCCAGACCGGGCCCGTCGGACGTGCGCCTCGGCGAGCTCGACGTCGACCTCGCGGAGCCCATCGAGGTCTTCATCTCGGAGGCCCAGTTCGAGTACTGGAAGTACACGCACCTGACCATCGACGTCGTGCCCGGCCGGGGCGCGGGCTTCAGCGTCGAGGCGCCGACGGGCAGCCGCTTCATCATCCGCTCGCGCATGCTGACGGATGCCGAGCTCGACCACTTCGGAATGGGGCCGCACGCCACCGCAGGGTGACGCGCGGCCCCGCCCGTCAGACGCTGTCGCGGATGTCGCGGGCGAAGCCCTCGGCGTGCGCGCGGAGCGCCTCGATGCGGCGCTGGCGTGCGGCCATCACGTCGAAACCGAGGTACGCCGGCGGCATCGGCCGGCGCGCGTTGACCGAGCACTCGAAGTTCTCGCACAGCAGGGTGCCGACGGTGTCGCCGTTGCGGCCGGCCTTGCCGGCGCGCTTCGCCCCGAACAGCACCACGTCGTTCGGGAGCGTGACGTCCTCGCACCACGAGCACTGCGGACGGGTGCGGGTGCGCTGCTCGGTCTGGCGCAGCAGAATGCCGACCGGCTCGTCGTCGACCGGCACGACGATGAAGCCGGCCAGCGGCTGCTTCGGGTCGCGCCAGCCGAAGTAGTCGAGGTTCTGCCAGTCGACCTCGGCAAGATCGGGGACGACGAGGGCGTTGCGCTCGCGCAGCGAGGCGTTGATGAAGGAGGCGCGGATGTCCTTCTGGGTGTAAGCGTGCATGATTCCTAGTTCGTTGAGGTCGTCGCGGTGCGACGGAGAGCGGATGCCGCAGACCGGCGGTCTGCGGAGAGTCGACGGCGTCGCGCTCGGCCTCAGACCGGGCGACGCGCGCGGCTACCTCCGCTCGGCGCACGTAGCGCCGAGGACCCCCTCACGCCCGCCGGGCGTCGTGAACGTCGAATGCACGCCCGACAGCATACGCTCGCGTCGCCGGGACGGATGCCGCGGCGCCTGAAGCAGTGCCCACCCCGGACGGGAGCATCCACCGGTCATCGGTTATCGATAGCATCGATCGCTGTCGGCCTCGCGGTGCGGTCGGCAGAGGAGGACCGCGTGACGCAGGAGATCGAAAGACCCGACGAGTACCAGCGCTTCGCTCGGGTGACGCCGAAGTGGTTCCGTGACGCGAAGCTCGGAATCTTCGTGCACTGGGGCGCCTATTCCGTACCGGCCTGGGCCGAGCCCATCGGCGCCCTGGGGACGATCGACGAGGCGCGGTGGTACCGGCACAACCCGTACGCGGAGTGGTACGCGAACACCATCCGCATCGCGGGCAGCCCGGCGGCCGCGCACCACCGGGAGGCTCACGGCGGACGCCCGTACGACGACTTCCTCGATCGCTGGACGGCAGACGAGTTCGACGCCGACCGACTGGTCGAGGTGTTCGCGGCCGCGGGCGCGAGATACGTGATCCCCACCACGAAGCACCACGACGGCATCGCACTCTGGGACGCGCCGGGCACCGCCACGCGAAACACGGTCGCCCGCGGCCCCCGCCGCGATCTGGTGGCCGCCTTCGCCGACGCGGCCCGCGGGGCGGGGCTGCGCTTCGGGGCGTACTACTCCGGCGGGCTCGACTGGCACGCAGCCTCCGCGCCGCCGATCGAGTCCGACGCGCAGCTGCAGGCGCCGGGCGGCGCCGGTTATGCCCACTACGCCCACGACCACCTCGTCGACCTCATCGCCCGGTACGCCCCCGACATCCTGTGGGGCGACATCGGCTGGCCGGCCGCGGGACGCGCCCCCGGGCGGGCCAGCCTCATCGACGTGTTCGAGCGGTTCTACTCCGCAGCGCCCGACGGCGTCGTCAATGACCGCTGGGGCGGCGTGCACGCCGACTTCCGCACCAGTGAGTACGAGCACGACCGCGCGCACGAGTCTGCGGCGGCCTGGGAGAACTGCCGGGGCATCGGCTACTCGTTCGGCTATAACCGTCTCGAGGGGGCGGAGCATCTGCTGGGCGTGGACGCGGCGATCCGGCTCTTCGTGGACGTCGTCTCCCGCGGCGGCAACCTGCTGCTGAACGTCGGGCCGACGGCATCCGGCACCCTTCCCCCGCCGCAGGAGGCGACGCTGCGCGGGCTGGGAACGTGGAACGCGCGTCACGCTGACGCGATCTTCGGCTCGCGGCCGCTGGATGGCGCGCCGTCGTCCGACGATCCATGGGTGCGCTGGACCCGTACCGGCGACCGCGCGAATGCATTCGTCGACGCGGTCGGGCACGTCGAGATCGCATGCCCGCCGGGTGTCGACCCGTCGAGCGCCGTCACGATGACGGACGCACCGGTGGCGGTCGAGCGCCGCGGCGACCGGCTGATCGCGGATCTTCCCGCCGCCGCGGTCGCCGGACCGGTAGTCGTTCGGTTCCTGTTGACGTGACGATCGCGTCGTTGATAACCGATTATCGATTAGTGTAGGGTCAGACCCGTCCCAATGATGTGCCCATGAGAGGATCGACGATGATCAGCAGACGTACCCTCACCGCGATCGGCGCCAGTGCGGCCGCCGTAGCGCTCCTTGCCGGCTGCTCCTCGGCAGCGCCGAGCGGGGGTGAGAGTGAAGAAGGCATCGAGCTGCGCGTGCTGGTGAACGTGACGCCGAACCTCACCGAGGAGTGGTGGAACGAGCTTGTGGCGCCTTCGAAGAGGCGAACCCCGACATCGACGTCGTGATCGACAACCCCGGCGCCGAGGGTGTGCAGGCCGCCGTCCCGAGACTGCTGGCCGCCGGTCAGGCGCCCGACATCGTGCAGTCGCTCGCACCGACTCCCGACCTCGCCGAGGAGCTCGTCGATCTGTCGGAGTACGAGTGGGCGTCGGGCGGGCCGCTCGCCGACCAGTACTCGATCGACGGCAAGTTCTACATGGCGGGCGTCGGCGTGCAGCTGCAGAGCCTCTGGTTCTACAACAAGGAGCCTTCGAGCAAGCGGGCATCTCGGAGCCGCCGACCACCGTCGACGAGCTCGACGAGGCGCTGGCCAAGCTCAAGGACGCGGGCTGGACCGGGGTCCAGACCGGCGGCGACTGGATGTCGAGCCACGCGCTGCAGACCCTCGCGCTACCGTCGATCGTCGGTGAGAACCCCGACTGGTACGCCGACATGAGCTCCGGCGACGTGACCTTCAGCGAAAGCTACGGCGATTACACCGAGCTCTACGCGGACTGGATCGCGAAGGGCTACACGAACGCCGACGCGCTGGGAGTGAAGTACCCCGACGCCGAGCAGAACTTCCTTGCGGGCAACACCGCCCTGTACCCCATGGGCAGCTGGTTCGCGGGAACCGAGGCGAAGGCCGAGAACCCGGCGCCGATCGGCGTCTTCCGCGGCCCCGCGGTCGGCGGCGTCGACGATCCCGCCATGGGCGCGAACATCGCGAGCCCCTACATGATCATGAAGGAGTCGAAGCATCAGGATGCCGCCGCCGAGCTGATCGAGTTCCTCACGACCGACGAGGACGCCGTGATGAGCCAGCTCGAAGTCGACGGCAACTACCGTGACGGCTACGAGTACGAGATGACCGAGCTCGGCACGGAGCTGCTGGGGATCGTCGCCGACACCCCCGCGTCGGCCTATACGCCGACCGGCGGCGGCTACGGCGAACGGAAGCTTCCCGACGGCTACCCCGCCGAGATCAACACCCAGACGCAGGCCATGCTCGGCGGCACCTCCGCCGATGACGTGAACGCGGCGATGGACGCCTGGTTCGCGTCCAGCATCGACTGACGGAGCGCTTCCGCGCCGGCAGACCGCCGGCGCGGAAGCGACCGTTCCCCGTATCGACGACGACACGAGAGCCCCCACCGGCGAAGACAGCCGGGCGGGCGGGAAGCAGACTGAGATGGCCGACACCGTGGCCCGGCTCGCGGGCACCGCGAGAGCGCGAACGGCCGCGCCCGCACGTCGCGGGCGCGCATCTTGGCAGGACCGCCTCGCCGGCGTGATCATGACCGGACCGGCGCTGCTCGTCTTCATCGCCATGTTCATCATCCCGATGCTGCTGGCGGTCGTGCTGAGCTTCACCGACTGGAACGGCTACAGCCTGCACTTCGACTTCATCGGGTTCGAGAACTACGCCGACGCCTTCAAGAACCCGCGCACCGTCGACGCGGCGATCTTCACGTCGATCATCGCTGTCATCGGCACGGTGCTATGCAACGGGATCGGTCTGGCCGTGGCATCCCTCATCGCCGGCAACAGCCGCGGCAACACGGTGCTGCGCACCGTCTTCTTCTACCCGTACATCATCAGCGCGCTGATCATCGGGTTCCTCTGGTCGGCCATGCTCGCCCCGCAGGGTGCTGTCAACTCGCTTCTCGCGCAGTTCGGGATGGCGCCGCTGCCGTTCCTCACCGACATGACGTTTGCGAAAGCCAGCGTGATCCTCACGATCGTGTGGTCGCACTTCGGCTTCAACATGATCCTGTACCTCGCCGGCATCAAGTCGGTGCCCACGGAGTACTACGAGGCAGCGACGGTCGACGGCGCGTCGCGGTGGCAGCAGTTCCGCAACGTGACGCTGCCGCTCATCGCGCCCGTGCTCACGGTGAACCTCGTGCTGACGCTCGTCGGCCTTCTCAAGGCGTACGACATCGTGCTCGCCCTCACCGACGGCGGTCCGGCAGCGTCGACGCAGACGATCGTCTACCAGATCCTCAAGGACTCCTTCGCGCAGGCGCGCCTCGGGTTCGGCGCGGCGCAGTCGGTCGTGCTCCTCATCGTGACCGCGGCGATCGGGCTCGCGGTGACCTTCGCGCGCCGCGGCGCCGACCGGAAGGCGAGCGAATCATGACGATCTCGACCCAGACCACGGGCCCGAACATCGCGGCCGAGATGCTGCTGACCGAGCCGGCACGAACTGCCCCGCCGCCGGTTCGGCCGCCGTCCCCGCCGCCGCGGCGGACCCGCCGCCGCCCGCACGCCTCTCGCCGTCTCGATCGTGAAGTGGGTGCTGCTCGGCGCCCTCGCCCTCGTGATGCTCGTGCCGCTGTACATCCTCGTGATCAGCGCATTCAAGCCGCAGGCCGACATCATCCTGCATCCGCTCGCGATCACGCCCGACATGTTCACGTTCGAGTACCTCGGGAACGCGATCACGAGCGAGAAGTTCAACGTCGTCGGCGCCTACGGCATCACGCTGCTGTTCGTCCTGCTCGTCAACGTGTTCTGCATCGCGCTGTCGGCGCCGGTCGCCTATGTGATCGCCCGTGGCCGCACGAAATGGCATGTGGTGCTGCTGGTGGTGTTCGTGTCGGGGCTGTTCATCCCCGGACAGGTGACGCTGATCCCCGTCGTGTTCGTGCTGCGGGTGCTCGGACTCATCAACACGATCCCCGGGTTCCTGCTCTTCGAGACCGCGGCGACGCTGCCGGTGACGATCTTCCTGTTCGCCGCCTACCTGCGCACCGTGCCGCGCGACATCGACGAGGCGGCCGCCCTCGACGGCGCCGGCCGCATCCGCGCGTTCTGGTCGTGCATCTTCCCGATCATGCGCCCGGTGGTCGCGACCATCGTCGTGCTCAACTCGATCGGCGTCTGGAACGACTTCGTCAGTCCGCAGATCATCCTCGGCCCGGGCTCGGGCATCTACACGGTGACCACCGGCGTCTACGCGGCGGTCGGCGAGTTCTCCACCGACTACACCGTGCTGTTCCCGACGCTCTTGCTCGCTATCGCGCCGGCCGTGGTCTTCTTCATCATCATGCAGCGGCACATCATCGGCGGCCTTGTCGCCGGGGCGACGAAGGGCTGACGTGGGCGACGTGATCCAGGGGCATCCGCTCTCCGAGGTGCCCGCGTGGGCGGTACTGCAGCGCCGTCTGTTCGACGAGATCGAGCACGCGTGGCGGCTGTTCTCCGCCACCTTCGCCGAGCCCGACGGCCGCCTGCGCTTCGCGGCCGAGTTCGTCGACCGCGACGGCGTCGACGACCTGTACGAGCCGTTCTTCAACTGGCCGGCGTTCTACCTGCTGGGCGGCAGCGACGACGTGCTCGTGGCGGCGAAGCGTCACTGGGAGGGCGTGACGGCCCAGCTCACCGAGGCCGGCATGCTCACCGACGAGTACGAGAACGGCTATGACTGGTTCCACCAGGGGGAGTCGCTCCTCTTCTTCTACGGGCTGTGCGCCGCCGATCCGGGTGATCCCGCCTTCGCGGAGCGGGCACGTCGCTTCGCCGAGCTGTACACGGATGGCGCGCACGGCAACTTCGATCACGCGCTCGGGATCATCCGCGCCCCGCACAACGGGGCCCTGGGCCCGCTTCCGGGTCTCAGCGATGTGCCTGAGCCGTACTCCGCCGATCGCGCCGAGATGCGTCCGTACGGCCTGCCGCTGGATCACGTCCCCGGTGTCGACACGTGGGACGACCTCGCCGGTCCGGCGCTCGCGGCGGCGATGGGCGAAGCGATGCACCGCGCCGCGGCCGGCGACGTCGCGGTCAACCTCGCTGCGACGAGCCTCGTCGCGAACCGCTGGCTGTACGACGGCGACGAGTCGTCCGCCTCGTGGCTGCGGGCCTATGTGGACGGCTGGCGCGAGCGCGCCGTCGCGAACGGCGGGCTGCTCCCCGACAGCGTCGCCCCCGACGGCACGACCGGCGGGCTGCACGACGGCCGCTGGTACGGCGGGCACTACGGCTGGACCTGGCCGCACGGCCTGCCCTCGGTGGGCATGGCGGCGGTGATCGCCGGCATCAACGAGGCGTTCGTCACCGGCGACGACGCGGCCCTCGACATGGCGCGCGTCGCGCTCGACACCGTGCTCGACAACGCCATCGTCGCCCCCATCACCGAGACGCCGTTCAGCCTGCGGGGCGGCTGGCTCGGCCGCTGGGGTGAGGATGCCGCGAAGCCGGCGCTGCTCGTCCCGCACCGCTTCGGCCGCCACGGCTGGTTCGACTACGGCCCGATGCCGCTCGAGCTGCCGCTGTGGGTGTGGTGGTGGTCGCGCCGGCCGGAGGACCTCGACCGCGTGCGCCGCGCCATCGCCGGGCTGCCCGACATGGACGACCCCATCAAGGCGTTCCGCGACAAGGCTGAGGCCGGGCACGAGGCGCCGTGGCTGGCATACCTCGACGGCGATCTGCCCGAGTACCCGGTGCGGGCGCTGTCGATGGCGCTCGGCCAGGTGGCGCGTCGCGTCGCGCTGATGGCGGGGGCCGACGCGGACCCGGATGCCGCGCACCTGCATTTCGGGCAGCGGGTCAACCCCGTCGTGACCGAGGTGCTCGGCCAGCTCGTCTCGGGCACGCCGCAGGTGCTCTACAACGGCGGACTGCCGTTCGCCGCAGTGGTCTACGAGGATTCCGACCGCGGTCGCCCGGGACTGCCGCCCGACGTCGCCGCGCTCGTGTCGCGTCTGGACGACGACGACATCGACGTGGCGCTCGTCAATACGTCGACCACGCGGACGCGCCGGGTCACCGTCCGCACCTCACGCTTCGGCGAGAGACGTCTGGCCCGGGTCACCGTCCACACCGAGTCGGGTGGCCAGTATCCCGGGCGAAGCACCGCGTATGCCGCCACCCCGGGCACCCCGCACGTCTTCTCGCACGACCTCGACTCCGACACCGTCGAGGTCGAGCTGCGGCCCGCACACCGCGTCGACCTCACGCTCCACACCGCCCACTCCGGTGCCGCCCCACGGCACCGGGGCGCGGCATCCGCCCGTTCGACCTCCCCTTCGAAGGAGTGACATGTCCGAATCCACAGCCCCGTTCCCCCGCCCCGCGTTCGCGCTTCCGGTGCGCGGCGGCGCCTACCGTCGGGCCGACCCCGGCACGCTCCGCGAACTGGAGCGCGTCTCGTCGGCCACGGCCTGCGCGAAGCTGCACGGCATGGGCATCACCCGATCGTTCGTCGAGGGCCCGCGCCCGCTGACCGAGGGGCAGCGCGTCGTCGGATCGGCGATCACCCTCCAGTTCATGCCGCAGCGGGAAGACTTCGCGTCCGGTCACGGCCAGGAGTACGTCGAGCGGCACACGGCGCTGTGGCACGTGCTCGAAGAGGTGAAGCCCGGCGACGTGCTCGTGATCCAGGCGTTCGGCAGCAGGTACTCCGGCTGCATCGGCGACATCCTGGCCCGGTACTTCCTCCGCAAGGGCGGCGCCGGCATCATCGTCGACGGCCGCATCCGCGACTCCGACCGCATCCGCGAGCTCGGTCTGCCGGTGTGGTCGACCGGCACCACGCCGCACTACGCCTCGCAGACCGAGCTGTTCCCCTGGGCCTACGACGTGCCGGTGGCGGTCGGCGGCGCCCTCTGCATGCCGGGCGACGTCGTCATCGCCGACGGGGACGGCCCGGTCATCGTGCCGCAGGCGATGGCCGACTCGGTCGTCGAGTCCGCGCAGGACCACGAGAATTGGGAGTCCTTCAGCCGACAGCGCCTCGACGAGGGCGCCCGGCTCAGCGACTACTACCCCCTCACGCCCGACTCGCGGGAGGAGTACGAGCAGTGGCGTTCCGTGCAGGCCTTCGCCCGCTGACGGCCACCCCCGGCGCGTCCGACACGTTCGGGCTGGGCTGTGCGCCGATCGGCAACCTCTACCGCTCCGTTGCCGAGTCCGACGCCGACGAGACGGTCGCCGCAGCGCTCGGCCGGGGCATCCGCTTCTTCGACACGGCGCCGCACTACGGAGCCGGGGCGAGCGAGGCACGGCTGGGCCGCGCGCTCACCGGCGTCCACCGCGACACGGTCGTGATCGCCACCAAGGTCGGACGACGGATCGTGGATGCCTCGGGCGAGACGGTCACCTCCGGCGGCGTCGGCGTCGATACGGTCGGCGACCTTTCGCGTGACGGCGTGCTGCGCAGCCTCGAGGGAAGCCTTTCGCGCCTCGGCACCGACCGGATCGACCTGCTGTATCTGCACGACCCTGTATATGTCGACGAGGCGCTGGCTCACGCGATGCCGGCGCTCGCCGCACTTCGCGCCGAGGGTGTGGTGCGGGCGATCGGTGTCGGCATGGTGTGGACCGCGCCACTCACGCGGTTCGTGCGCGAGGCGGACGTCGACGTCGTGATGATCGCCGGCCGCACCACGCTGCTCGATCACCGCGGTGAGACCGACCTGCTGCCGGAGGCCGTCCGGCGCGGCGTCGGCGTCATCGCGGCGGGCGTCTTCAACTCCGGCATCCTCGCCGACCCGGTGGGTGCGCCGTACTTCGACTACCGCGAGGCGTCGCCCGAGCAGCGCGCACGGGCGCTGCGGCTCGCCGCCGTGTGCGAGTGCCGCGGAGTGCCCCTCCGCCACGTGGCCGCGCGCTACCCGCTGCGGCTGCCCGCGATCGAGGCCGTGGTGATCGGCGCACGCACGGCCGCCGAGGTCGAGGACTTCGCCGACGCCGAGCACGCGGAGATTCCCGAGGATCTCTGGGACGAGCTCACCGCCGAGCGGCGCCTCGAGCCGACCGCCGAGCGACAGCCTCGAGCGGGACGATGGCGCCCGTCCGGCGGGCGCCGGCCGCGGGTGAACGCGGGCATCGTCGACGCCCACGTGCACCTGTGGGATCTCTCCCACTTCGGGCTCTCATGGTTCCGCGACGACCTCGGGCTGCCGCGCGCGGCGACCCTCGATGCGCTGACGGATGCCGCGGCCGCCGCCTCCCGCCCGCTCACCGGTGCCGTGGCCGTGCAGGCGGCCGACTCGCTCGCCGAGATGCGATGGCTGCGGGACCTCGCCCATCGAGACGGGCCGGTGCCGGCGGTCGTGCTGCAGTACGCACCGACGCCCGGACCGACCGCCGGATGGGCGGGGCTGGCCGAGTGGTGATCGACGACCGCGTGCGCGGCATCCGTGTCGCCACGCCGGGCGGTGCCGCCGACCTGTCGGACGTCCCCGACCTCGACCGGCTGTGCGAGGGAGCCGGCGCGACCGGCCGGGTCGTCGAGCTGCTGGTGCGGCCGGCGCAGCTCGACGCGGTCGCGGACCTCGCGCGCCGGCATCCGCAGACGACCTTCGCGCTGTGCCATCTCGGCCTCGGTGCGGGCACGCCGGACGTCGCCTGGGAGGAGTCGCTCGCCCGGGTCGCCGCGCAGCCGAACACGGCGGCCAAGTTCTCGGGCCTGGCGACCGCGCACGGGGACCACAGGCGCCTCGGCGCCCTCGCGGCGATCGCCGTCGACGCCTTCGGCGCCGCCCGGCTGATGTTCGGCAGCGACTGGCCGATGTCGGCGCGCGTCGTGCCGTACGCCCGACTCATCGACGACATCGATCGGGCGTGGGGCGCTCGGCCCGACGCGTTCTGGGGCGCGACCGCGATCGCCCTGTACGGGCTCTGAGTCGTACCGGCCGTACGCGCGCGAGCGCCCCGGGTCTACGGGCTCTCGTCCTCGGGGAGGAGCGTGCCGGCGGCGTGCGCGTGGAAGAGCTCGGCGGCGGCGACGGGGTCGCCCGCATCGAGTGCCGCCAGGAGGCTGCGGTGCCACTCGGCGACCGTGTGCCAGTCGCCGGGGTACGACGGGTCTCCGAGCACGTGGAGAGCGCGCAGGCTGGGCTCGATGATGTCCCACATGCGCGGGAGGTAGACGTTGCCGCTCGCCTCGATCACGCCGCGGTGGAACGCGAAGTCGAGCTCGCGGAACACGCCCAAGTCCTTGGCGTCGGCCGCATCGTGCATCTGGGCGATGAGATCTTCGAGTCGCTGGTGCGTCTCGGCGTCGAGCGCGCCGCATGCGAGCCGGCCGGCGATCGACTCGAGCTCGGCGCGCGCGACCTTCGCCTGGGCGACCTCTTCGTCGGAGTAGCTCGAGACGAAGTTGCCCTGGTGGCGCACGTGCGTCACGAGCCCCTCATGGGCGAGCTGTTTGAGGGCGTCGCGCACCGGGGCTTGACTCACCTGCAGTCGGCGGGCGAGCTGGGACTCGACCAGCTGCTCGCCGGGGACGAGTGTCCCCTCTTTGATCATCGTCTTCAGGAGCTCGTAGATCTGGTCCGAGAGCAGCCCGCGCTTGAGTTCGGTGACGGAGCTGAGCGCATCGGTCATGGCGAGACCTCCCTGCCCCCGACGCCGACGGCGCGATCGCGCTGTAGGCGGCGAGCCACGCGTCGGCGATGATCGCCGATCCCCGCGGCGTCGGGTGCACGCCATCAGGCACGATCGCCGCGGCGCCCTCCGTGGCGGCGGCGGCGGTGACGGCGTCGTGCAATTCGACCAGCGTCGCGTCGAACCGGTGGGCCAGCCGCCGCACGGCCTCGCGTTTGGGATTCAGATCGTCGAGCCACGCCACCTGGTCGGCCCGCACCGGGACGAAGAACGGCTCGATCAGCACGAGACGCTCGGCGCCGGCATCCTGTGCGGCGCGCAGCAGACCTTCGAGCGTCCGCTCGAAGTCCTCGGCGGAGGTCGGGTCGTCGTTGTCGAAGCGCCGCCACATGTCGTTCACACCGACGTACACGGTGAGCACGTCGGGGCGCGCGCGAGGATCTCGTCCCAGCGGGCGGCGAGGTCGACGGCGCGATCGCCGCCGATGCCCTTGTTGACGACCGTCTCGCCGCGGTCGGCGACCGTCTGCGCGATCAGCGCGACGTAACCGTCCCCCAGCGAGGCGGCGTCGCCGCGATCGCGTCCGGAGTCGGTGATCGAGTCGCCGGCGAAGACGAGGGTGTTGGTGCGAGGCATCCGTTCGGTCCCATCATTGGAGCGTGTCCCTGTCAGCCTAATCGATAATCGCTTGTGCAGTCCTCGTCGAACTGCATCAGTGCGGAAGACCAAGGCTGCCGCGAACTTACCGCCTAAGGCGGATCTCGCCGCAGTCAGGCGGAGTCTGGTTCGCGCGCGAGCGAAACCCGCCCGCGAGCGGGCAGAATCGGGAGAGCGCCCGGGGTCAACGCGCGGGCACCACCGCTCTGCGCGAGGAGGCGCCATGACCGATGCCGGCAGGAACCCCGACGACCTCGACGCGCTGCGCGCCGCGAGCGACATCCTCGGCATCGACGCGCTTCTCACTGCGGACGAGCGCGGCGTCCGCGACCGCGTGCGGGCCTTCGTCGACGCCGAGATCCGCCCGCACATCGCGGACTGGTTCGACCGGGGCCACTTCCCCGTCGAGCTCGCGCCCGCCCTCGGGCGCCTGGGCGTGCTCGGCATGACCCTGGACGGCTACGGATGCCCCGGCCGCAGCGCCGTCGAGTACGGCCTGGCCGCGCTCGAGCTCGAGGCCGGTGATTCCGGCATCCGCACGTTCGTCTCGGTGCAGGGGTCGCTCGCGATGGGCTCGATCCACCGCTGGGGCAGCGACGAGCAGAAGTCGGAGTGGCTGCCGCGCTTGGCCGCGGGCGAGGCGATCGCCAGCTTCGCGCTCACCGAGCCGACCGCCGGGTCCGACCCGTCGAGCATGAAGACGCACGCGCGCCGCGACGGATCGGACTGGATCCTCGACGGCGCGAAGCGCTGGATCGGCCTCGCGTCGGTCGCGCAGCTCGCGGTCGTCTGGGCGCAGACCGACGACGGCGTCCGCGGCTTCCTCGTCCCGACCGGCACGCCGGGGTTCGAGGTCGAGCGTGCTCGAGCCGAAGGGGTCGATGCGGGCCTCGGTGCAGACCGAGCTGCGCTTCGACGGCGTGCGGCTGCCGGCATCCGCTCTCCTGCCCGAGGCGCGGGGCCTGCGCGGGCCGTTCTCGGCACTCAACGAGGCGCGCTACGGGATCGTGTGGGGCGCGCTCGGCGCGGCGCGCGACAGCTACGAGGCGGCGCTGCGCCATGCGCTCCGGCGCGAGCAGTTCGGGCGGCCGATCGCCGGGTTCCAGCTGACGCAGCGCAAGCTCGTCGACATGGTGGTCGAGCTGCAGAAGGGCGCGCTGCTCGCGCTGCACATCGGACGCGCGAAGGATGCCGGCACCCTCACTCCGACGCAGATCTCGCTCGGCAAGCTCAGCAACGTGCGCGAGGCGATCGCGATCGCCCGCGAGGCCCGCACGATCCTGGGCGGCGACGGCGTGCTGCTCGAGAACTCCCCCATCCGCCACGCCGCGAACCTCGAGTCGGTGCGCACGTACGAGGGCACCGACGAGGTGCACACCTTGATCCTGGGCCAGCACCTCACCGGCCTCGACGCCTTCCGCTGACGCGTCGTCGCCGCGCCGCCGGCCTCCGCGTCGTCGAACCAGGGGATTTCCCGCGAGACACAGGGCGACGCCCCCGGTCTCGGCGCGAATCCCCTGTCTCGACGGCAACGCCCCCGGTCTCGGCAGCAATACCCCGGTCTCGACGCGAATTCCCTGTCTCGACGGCGACGCCCCCGGTTTCGTCAGCGGTCTGGCCCGCTCAGCGAGCCAGCTCTGTGCGCACGGCTTCGCGCAGCCACGCCGTGTAGCGCTCGGGACTCCAGCCCGACTGCACCACCAGCTGCTGATACCCCTCGGGTGAGAGCAGGAACGACAGGGCGGCCGCCGCGCCCTCTGGGTCGGCCACCGCATCGACGATCCCGCGACCGACGAGCTCGTCGACCAGCCGGCGGTAGTCGGCGGCCCGGCGCGTGAGCATCCCCTGCAGGCGGAATCGACGACGGGATCGGATGCGGCGGCCCCCAGAACGACCGTCCACAGTGCGTGGCCGCGGGCGTTGGCGATCGCGATCTGACCGAGCACGGCGTCCAGGAACGAGGCGTCGGGCAACGCCATCACGCCTGACCCGACCTCGGTGTCGGTGAGCGACTCCGCGTCGACAGTGCCCGAGAAGACGATCTCGAACGCCGCGAGGAGCAGCTCGGCCTTGGGGGCAGCGGTCTTCACCGTCTCGGTCGACACCCCCGCCTCGCGCGCGATCGCCGCGAGCGTCGTCGCCTGATATCCCCGGGTCGCGAAGAGCCGGGCGGATGCCTCGACTATTCGCCGCCGCGTCTGCTGCGCCTGCTGGGAACGCAGTTCCGATCGATACGCCCGCGTACCACCGCGGGAACTCGATGTATCAGCCATCATTGACTGGCCTCTCATGGTGGTGAATACTCCGACAGTACATTCGAATCTACCGAAAGTGTCCGCATGTCCAGCTACCTCATCACCTGCACGCCCGCCCACGGCCACGTCATGCCCCTCCTGCAGATCGCGCGGCATCTGATCGCGCGCGGAGACCACGTGCGCTTCCTCACCAGCACGCGCTACGCGGATCGGGTGCGGGCGGCGGGCGCGCAGTTCCTGCCGCTGCCCGCCGAAGCCGACATCGACCTCGACGACCCAGACGGTGCGTTCCCCGAGCGCCGTGGGCTGACAGGTCCGGCCGCGATCCGCTTCGACATCACCAACCTGTTCATCCGTCCCGGCGCCGCACAACTGGCTGCTGTTCGCGCGGAACTCGCCGCCGGTCGCATCGACGCTGTGCTCGACGGAACCGCTCTTCATCGGCGCGGCGCTCCTGTCGCGGCTGCCGCGCGAGAACCGGCCGCCCGTCGTCGCGCTCGGCATCTTCCCGCTCGGTGCGAAGAGCCGTGACACGGCGCCCTTCGGCCTGGGCGTCACGCCGCGTCCTGGTGCGCTCGGCCGACTGCGGAACGCCGTGCTCACCGTGATCGCGGAGCGCGGAATCTTCGGCGCGGTGCAACGCGAGGCCGACGAGCTCTGCCGCCGCGAGGTCGGCGTGCCGCTCGGCGGCTTCGTCCTCGACTGGACCGCTCACGCCGACGCGCTCGTGCAGTTCACCGTGCCGGGATTCGAGTACCCGCGGTCCGACCTCCGCGCCAATGTGCGCTTCGCCGGGGTGCTCCCCTCGCCGCCCACCACGGTCGCGCTTCCCGACTGGTGGAGCGATCTCGACGGGTCGCGGCCGGTCGTTCACGTGACGCAGGGAACGGTCGCGAACGCCGACTTCGGCCAGCTCGTGCTTCCGACGATCGAAGGGCTCGCGGCATCCGATGCTCTCGTCGTCGTCTCGACCGGAGGCCGACCGCGCGACGCGCTGCCCGCGGACCTGCCGGCGAACGTGCGTGTCGCGGAGTACCTGCCATACGACCGGCTGCTGCCCCGCGCCGATGTCGTCGTGACCAACGGCGGGTACGGCGGCGTGCAGCAGGCACTCGGCCACGGCGTCCCGCTCGTCGTCGCCGGGCAGACCGAAGACAAGGTGGAGGTGTGCGCGCGCGTCGGCTGGTCGGGAGCCGGCATCAACCTGAAGACGAGCCGGCCGACCGCGGCGCAGGTGGCCCGAGCGGTCGAACGCGTGCGTGCGGAGACCTCGTTCCGGACGCGGGCACGTGAGCTGGCCGCCGAGTTCGGCACGCTCGACGGGCTCGACGGCCTCGACCGGGCGCTGGCCGCCGTGATGTGCGACCGGCTCGACGCCCGCCGCTGAACGCCTTCCGCTGAACGCCCTCCGCTGAATCGTCGTCGCCCGCCCCGGGCTCCGCTTCGCCGAACCAGGGGATCTCCCGCGAAACACAGGGCGATGCCCCCGGTCTCGGCGCGAATCCCCTGTCTCGACGGCAAGACCCCGGTCTCGACGGCAAGACCCCGGCCTCGACGGCAAGACCCCGGCCTCGACGGCAAGACCCCGGTCTCGACGGCAGCGAGGCCGTGGTTCGGCTCAGGCCGCGGCATCCGGTACCATAGGAGGGTTGTCCGTATGCGTGCGCACCTGCGTGCCTTCCGGATGACGTGCACACACACCCTCCTGCTGTCGGGAAATGCCCGGCAGCCGTTCTAGTCCGAAGGAGGTGGGTTAGTGACGCACCAGTACGAACTCATGGTCATCCTGAACCCCGAGATCGACGAGCGCCAGGTCGGCGCCAACCTCGACAAGTTCCTGAAGGTCATCACGACCGACGGCGGCACCATCGAGAACATCGACATCTGGGGCAAGCGCCGTCTCGCGTACGAGATCCAGAAGAAGAACGAGGGCATCTACGCCGTCGTCAACTTCACGGCGACCGCCGCGACGACGCAGGAACTCGACCGTCAGCTCAACCTCAACGAGCAGATCATGCGCACCAAGGTGCTGCGTGCCGAAGAGGCCATCGCGATGATCGCCTCCGAGAAGCAGCGCGCCGACGAGCGTGCCGCCCGCAAGTCTGCCAAGGCAGCGAAGGCGTAAGGCTGATGGCCGGCGAGACGATCATCACCGTCGTGGGAAACCTCACGGCTGATCCCGAGCTGCGGTACACGCAGAACGGCCTCCCCGTCGCGAACTTCACGATCGCGTCGACGCCGCGCAACTTCGACCGTCAGGCGAACGAGTGGAAGGACGGCGAAGCGCTGTTCCTCCGCGCGAGCGTGTGGCGCGAGTTCGCCGAGCACGTGGCCGGCTCGCTGACCAAGGGCATGCGGGTCATCGCGACCGGCCGCCTCAAGCAGCGCAGCTACCAGGACCGCGAGGGCAACAACCGCACCGCGATCGAGCTCGAGGTCGACGAGATCGGCCCGTCGCTGCGTTACGCGACCGCACAGGTCACCCGCGCTGCGGGCGGCTCGGGCGGCGGCGGCAGCTTCGGCGGCGGTGGCGGTGGCGGTCAGGCTCGCCCGGCCCAGGTCGCCGACGAGCCGTGGTCGACGCCCGGTTCGGCGAACGGCGGCGGCGCCGCCGGCGGCGACGCCTGGGCAGCCCCCGGCGCCTACGGCGACGACACCCCCTTCTAAGGGTCGATCTCAGAAGCAGATTCCGGATGCCTCGGCACGAGGCATCCGATCAAGAAAACGTAAGGAACCACCATGGCTGGAAAGGCAACCGGCGACCGCCGGAAGCCGCGGAAGGGCGCGAAGAACGCGGCCCCCGCGAAGGCGATCCGTGTCGGTCTCATCGACTACAAGGACGTCGCGACTCTTCGCAAGTTCATCTCGGAGCGTGGCAAGATCCGCGCCCGTCGTATCACCGGTGTCTCGGTGCAGGAGCAGCGTCTGATCGCCAAGGCGATCAAGAACGCGCGCGAAATGGCGCTCCTGCCTTACGCCGGCGCTGGCCGCTAAGGAGCACCCAATGGCAAAGCTGATTCTCACGAATGAGGTCGCCGGGCTCGGAAGCGCCGGAGACGTTGTCGAGGTCAAGAACGGGTTCGCCCGCAACTACCTCATCCCCCAGGGCTTCGCTGTGGCCTGGACCCGCGGTGGCGAGAAGCAGGTGGCGTCGATCCGCGCCGCCCGCGAGTCCCGCGCGATCCACGACCACGAAGAGGCCGTGGCGCTCAAGAACGCCCTCGAGACCAACAAGGTCAAGCTGTCGGTCAAGGCCGGCGCCGAGGGTCGCCTGTTCGGCGCGGTCAAGACGGTCGACGTCGCGAACGCGGTGAAGGCCGCCGGCCTCGGCGACCTGGACAAGCGCAAGATCCACATCACCTCCCCGATCAAGTCGGTGGGCGAGCACGAGGCGACGATCCGCCTGCGTGACGACCTCACCGCCGTGATCACCCTTCAGGTGGTCGCCGCCAAGTAACTCTGGCGCGGATGGATGCCGCGGGCCGGTGCTCTTCACGAGCACTGGCCCGCGGCATCCGTCGTTTCCGGGTCTGTCGCCCGGCGGGAGGAAGCGGGGCCACAACTCCGCCTGAATCGTCTGTCAGGTGGGGTGGAGCCGCGGAATGCCGCGGGCGGCGTGGCGCGCAGGCGCCGGTGAGGCGGAGTTGTGGCCCGCTCGGCTGTGAAGCGCAGGGAGTGGATGCCGACTGCCGGCGTGGTGGGTCAGAAGACCCAGTTCGCCCCGGCGGCGACCGGCCACGACCAGGCGGCGGACGCGGCGCGCAGCGCCTGGGGCGAGCGCACCTCGATGAGGCCCGCCTGCGCGAGCGAGCTCAGCGAGATCGAGCCGAGGTGCGCGGCGCCGAGTTCGCGGATGTCGAGGGTGAGGTCCGCTTCGTCGTCGGTGCGGGTGACATCGGCGTGGCCCCACGCCTCGGCGCGCACGCGCCAGCGACCGGCGTTGGCGGGCAGCATCGCGTCGGTCACCTCGAGCACGACGTCGACGTCGCCCGCGTACCGGCGCTGCGCGAGCGCGCCGGGCAGGTCGACGATGCGGATCCAGCAGTTGTCCTGATAGTCCGGGGCGGCGGCCCGGACGTCGACGAGGAGCGACACGATGGGGTCGTCGACGGGCAGGTGGGGGATCTTCACGCGCGTGGTCAGATCGAGATCGAGCAGCACCGACCACATGCGGTGCGCGGCGGCAGCGGTCAGCGCGACGGCGTCGCGCACGTGCACGGTGCCCTCGGCGCCCGCACGCTCCCACGACATCGTGCGGCGGAAGGTCGCGTACGCGAGCACCGTGTCGGTGTCGTCGCGCACGAGCAGCAGGCGCAGCGCCTCCTTGCCGCCGCGCAGCGCCGCGGGGTCGGCCTCGCGCGCCGCGCGCTGCTCGGGCGTCTCGCGGGTCGCCCAGCCGGGGCGCCCCAGACCTTCGGGCAGGCGCGCGTAGTCGCGATGGATGGCGGCGACGAGGTCGCCGTGGGCCTCGGCATCCCACTCCTCCAGAGCGACCTCGAGCTCGGCCGCACCCGGCACCGGGCGCAGCGCGGCGCCGCGAGGGATCGTGAGGTTGAGCTGCGTGCGACGCCATGCCGTAGCCGAAGCGGCCGTAGATCGGCGTCTCGGCCGCCATGAGGCCCGAGATGGTCTCACCGTGCGCGAGACAGTCGGCGAAGTGGTGCTCGATCATTCCGCGCAGGATGCCGCGGCGACGGTGGCCGGGGTGCACGCCGACCCACGTCAGCCAGCCGCACGACACTTCCGCCCCGGGTACCGGGTAGGCGCGCAGCGGATACGCGCCGTGGAAGCCGGCGAGCTGCTCGTCGTCGTCGACATGCGCGACGCCGTACGTGCGGTGCCAGCTCAGGGGACTGGGCAGTTCGCGCAGTGCCTCGACGGAGCGCTCGGTCGGAAACGCCCAGACGTCCAGACGGAGGACGTCGTCGAGGCGGTCCTGGCCGACGGGCGTGAGGAAGTAGGGCTCGGGAACGGGCACCCCCCTACTCTGGCGAGCGGGCGGGGGATGCGCAACGCGGCTGGCGGTGCTGGAGCTGTGCCCTGGTGGGCAATACGAAACGGATGCCGCGAGCCCCCCGGGTCGCGGCATCCGCTCGTTGCATCTCCCCCTGCATCGCACGGTCCAGGCATGGCCGGACGCTGCGGGCGGAGATGGGTTCGGAGCCCCCGACCGCGGCCACCGGTCCAGGCAAGATCCGGCGATCACGATCGGGGGCGGTTCAAGGGCGGGAGGGCCGCTGGGGACGGCCCTCCCGCGGTGCTCTCACGTGGGTCGGGGCGAGGGGCGCCTGGGGAACGTCGACTTGCCCCGTCGACTCACGCGGAGCGTCGCCGCGACACGCGCGCGATGGCGCCCGCTGCGAGCAGCGAGAGCCCGAGCAGCAGGAACGGCATCGCGCCCGCTCCTCCTGTCGTGGCGAGCTGGGTGGCCGCACCGGCCGAGGCCGCCGCGCCCGTGACCGTGGCCGAGCCGCCGTCACCGGACGGTCCCGCCGGTCCCCGGGTTGGTGGGGTTCGTCGGGTCGGTCGGGTCGGTCGGGTCGGTCGGGTCCGTCGGGTCCGTCGGGTCCGTCGGGTCCGTCGGGTCGGTCGGGTCCGTCGGGTCGGTCGGGTCGGTCGGGTCCGTCGGGTCGGTCGGGTCGGTCGGCACCACCGGGCCGGTGGTCACGCTGTCGCCGATCACCGAGATGGCGTTGCCGCCGATGGTGATGGGAAGCGCGATCGGCGCCAGGATCTGCGTGCCGCCGAGGATCGAGTCCGGGCCGCCGGTGGTCGCGGTGGTGCCGCCCGTGCCGGTGCCCGGAGCTGCGACCGCACCCGTGGAGGTGCTGTCGCCGATCCCCGAGATGGCGTTGCCGACGACCGTGACCGGAACCGCGATCGGTGCGAGCACCTGGGTGCCGCCGAGGATCGAGTCCGTGCCGTCGGTGGTGCCGCCGGTGGCGCCGCCGGTCGTCCCGGTCGCGGGTGCCGTGGTGGCGGCATCCGTCGACGCGCTGTCGCCGATGACGGAGATCGCGTTGCCCACCGCGGTGACGGGGGCGGTGATCGGCGCGAGCACCTGGGTGCCGCCGAGGATCGAGTCCTCGCCGTTCGTCCAGGCGTCGGACGCCGGTCGCGCTGCCCGAGGTGGCGGGCGCCGTGGCGGCGTCCTCGCTCGTGCTGTCGCCGACGACCGAGACGGCGTTGCCGACTGCGGTGATGGGGGCGGTGATCGGTGCGAGCACCTGGGTGCCGCCGAGGATCGAGTCCTCGCCGTCCGTGGTGCCGATCGCGCCGCCCGACGGCGCGCCCGTGCCGGCTGCCGCGGTGGCGGCATCCGTCGACGCGCTGTCGCCGATGACGGAGATCGCGTTGCCGCTGACGGTGACCGGGGCCGTGACGGGTGCGACGACCTGGGTGCCGCCGAGGATCGAGTCCTCGCCGTTCGTCCAGGCATCGGCGCCGGCTGCGCCGCCCGAGCCGGCGGGAGCCGTGGTGGCGCCCTCGCTCGTGCTGTCGCCGACGACCGAGATCGCGTTGCCCGAGACGGTCACCGGAGCAGCGATCGAGACGATCCCCTGGAGCCCGGAGAGCAGGCCGTCCTCGCCCGACGTCTCGGCAGTCGCCGGGGCAGCCGCCGGTGCGGGAGCCGGTGCGGGAGCGGTGGTCGCGGCATCCGTCGACGAACTGTCGCCGACCACCGAGACCGCGTTGCCCGACACCGTGACCGGCACGTTCACCGACACGAGGCCCTGCGTGCCCGAGCCGATGCCGTCGGAGCCGCTCGTCGTCGCCTCGACCGGAGCCGGGGCCGGCGCGGGCGCCGCGGGTGGCACCGGTGCTCGACGAGTCGCCCAGCACCGAGAGCGAGGTGCCGCTGATGTTGATCGGAAGGTTGACGTCGATGATCGCCTGGGTGCCCGAGAGCAGCCCGTCGTCACCGGTCGTCTCGGCCGCGTTGGCGACCGTCGCGCCGAGCAGCGTGATGCCGCCGGCGAGGAGCGTGCCCCAGAGGGCGCGCTTGTAGAAAGTACGCATGGTGTTCCCCTTTGTGGATTGATCGGTTCGCAGCGCAGGCGTTCTGGAGAACGCGGGAGGCGCTGCTCAGCGCGTGAGGGCGCGCTGCTGCTCTGCCGCCAGGACTCGGATGAGCGAAGGCGGCCGGGAGCCGATCAGTCGGGGGAGACGTCGGTGGAGCCGACGGGCGCCGGCGGCGCGTGCTCGTCCTCCGGACCTGCTCGTCGCACCCAGGCACGGTGTGCGGCGAGCGGAAGGAAGGCAGCAAGCGCCCAGACGCCGGGACCCGCACCACCGGGTCCCGCGGAAGACATCGGCAGGCAGAGTCCGCCTGCAGAGCCGAGGGGTCCGCTCACGGCCAGCGCGGCGGACGAGACGACGACGGTGACGACGGCGGTGGCGTGCGACACGGATGCCGCGGCCCACGCGCCGATCGAACCGGCGGTCGTCGAGAAGAGGGTGGCTGCGGCATCCGTCTGCGCAGCGAGCGTGCCGTCGGCGGCAGCCGCTGCCGATGCCTCGGCTTCGGCCGTCAGGCCGGGGAGCGCGGGCAGGCCGGGAGTCGCGGGGACTCCGGGTAGCGCCGGCACCTCGCCGCCGCCGGTGGGCGGCGATCCGACCGTCGCAGCGGTCTCATCGACCGCGCCGACGATGCCGCCCAGCGTCTCGTCGACCGTGCCGCCGAGGTCGGTCACGGCGTCGTCGACGCCGATGCCGGTGACGATGCCGCCCACGACCGGAACCTCGGTCACGAGGTCGACCACCGGCTGCGTGACGCTGCCGACGACCCCGCCGGAGACGACGTCCGAGACCGGCTGCGTCACGCTGGTGACGACGGTGCCGACGGTCTGGACGACCTGGCTCACCGGCTGCTGAACGGGCGCGGGAGCGACGGCGACGACGTCGTTGACGACGCCGGTGACGCCCGTCGTGACGGTCGAGACGGTGGTGGTGACGGTCGTCGCGGTCGTGTCGACCAGCGATGTCACGGTACCGAGGGCACCCCCGAGCAGTCCTCCGTCATCGGACTCGTCGGCGTGCGCCTGCCCATGGCCGAGGCCGAGGACCAGCGAGACGACGATCCAGGCGAACGCGGTCCCGACCCCGATGAGGGCCAGCCGCACGATCCTCGGCAGCTGCGAGGTTGCGATCTCCACGTTCACCTCCCACGACGAAAGAGCCGCACGTTCCGAACGGATCGTGCGTGAGGGTGCCTGGATCTGCGACGATACCGGGTCGGTCAGCGGTCTGTCCAGACCCCTTTTGCGCGGAGCCGGCCCGTGGAGGTACGCGCGCGACGGCGGCGGCGTTGTCCCCGGAATTGTGCACAGGGCACGAAGCACAGCCCAACCTTCAACCCTGACTTCAACCACATCCCTCTCCACAGGCTGTGCAATACGCAAAGCCCGATCAGGAGTGGTTTCCTGCAAGATCGTGCTCCAAAAGCAGCGAGTTCTCCACAGCGGTTGTTCACAGGCATGTCGGCGTTTCACGCAGGCTCTCCACAGAGTTATCCACAGGACGTGTTGCGGGTGTCGGGGGCCGTCCTTAGCGTGGGGTGCGGCTCACTCGTGCGCGTGGCTCCGTGCTGGACACGACGGCGTGACGGCGGCAGGGGCAAGCACACGGGGGTTGAGGCGGGGAGCGGGATTGCTGCGGCATCCCGCAATGACGTGCACGCAGACTTGCGTGACCGGCGAGCCGCGCCCGCACGTGCCATGACAACTCGGACGATGTGAACGAACGATAGGGAGGACTCGCAGCCTATGTCGATCGCCGACATCTCCGAAGAGCGCATGGGGGGTCCCCGTGATGAGCGCCGTGACTTCGAGCGCACTCCCCCACACGACCAGCTCGCCGAGCAGAGTGCGCTCGGCGGCATGCTGCTGTCGAAGGATGCCGTCGCCGACGTCATCGAGACGCTCCGGGGTGCCGACTTCTACGTGCCCAAGCACGAGCTGATCTTCGAGGCGATCCTCACCCTCTACTCGCACGGCGAGCCGACCGACGTCGTCGCCGTCACCGACGAGCTCATCAAGACGGGCGAGCTGCAGCGCGCCGGCGGCGCCGACTACCTGCACACGCTGACGTCCATCGTGCCGACCGCGGCGAACGCCGGGTACTACGCGTCGATCGTGTCGGAGCGTGCGCTGCTGCGCCGCCTCGTCGATGCCGGCACCCGCATCGTGCAGATGGGGTACTCGGGCCAGGGCGAGGCGCTCGACCTCGTGAACAACGCCCAGGCCGAGATCTACTCGGTGACCGGTGCCGAGGCGGCCGAGGACTACGTGCCGCTCACCATCGCGGTGGATGCCGCGGTGGAGGAGATCGAGGCCGCACGCGGTCGCGACGGCCAGATGACCGGCATCCCGACCGGCTTCTCGGGTCTGGACTCCCTCACCAACGGCCTGCACCCCGGCCAGATGATCATCATCGCGGCCCGACCCGCCATGGGTAAGTCGACGCTCGCGCTCGACTTCGCCCGGTCGGCCGCGGTCAAGCACGACATGCCCACGATCTTCTTCTCGCTCGAGATGGGGCGCAGCGAGATCGCGATGCGCCTGCTGAGCGCCGAGGGCGCCATCCCGCTGCAGTCCATGCGCAAGGGCACGCTCGACTCGCGCGACTGGACCACCGTCGCCGCGACCCGAGGCCGCATCAACGACGCGCCGCTCTACATCGACGACAGCCCCAACATGACGCTCGTCGAGATCCGGGCGAAGTGCCGGCGCCTCAAGCAGCGCGCGGGTCTCAAGCTCGTCGTCATCGACTACCTGCAGCTCATGACCTCGGGCAAGCGCGTCGAGTCACGCCAGCAGGAGGTCTCGGAGTTCTCGCGAGCTCTCAAGCTGCTCGCCAAGGAACTCGGCGTTCCGGTCATCGCGCTCTCGCAGCTGAACCGTGGCGCCGAGCAGCGCGCCGACAAGAAGCCCGCGCTGTCCGACCTCCGTGAGTCGGGCTCGATCGAGCAGGACGCCGACATGGTCGTGCTCCTCCATCGCGAGGCCGCCTATGAGAAGGACTCCCCGCGCGCCGGCGAGGCCGACCTCATCGTCGCCAAGCACCGCAACGGCCCGACCGACACGATCACGGTCGCCTTCCAGGGCCACTTCTCCCGCTTCACCGACATGGCCCCGGGCGACTTCGGGTAGGTGGGTGTAGGGAGGTCGCCGGCGAGAAGTGGAGCAGCACACCATCCTTCGCCGACATCCTCTCCCTCGCGTGAGTCCGGGATCGCCTCACCGAACAGCAGATCGCGGTCTGAGGTTGCGGCGTGCTTACCGCGCGGCCTCGCTCGCCAGGAACGCCATCAGGTACGTCCGGGAGTTGGCGTCGTCGATGGCAGGCCAGGATCGTCCTGGGCGAGGGCGAGTGCATCGGCGGCGGCGCGCGGACCCCGCAGTCGCGGAATACATGAGCATGTAGTCGCCGAACTGCGCGTCATAACCCTGCGCCGCACCCTCATCGAGGTTCTCGGTGATGCGCTCGGCATCACCCGAGAGGTAGGCGGAGACAGGCGACATCGGGAATCAACTGGATGCCGAGCTTGGCCGCCGGCTCCGCGCTGAACCACGTGGCGTAGTCGCGCTTGCTGCCCCAGTTCAGGGCGACGATCGGCGTGGTCGTAGCCTTCGTAGATGTCCTGATCCTGATCGAAGCCGACCCAGTACGCCTGGGCGCTGGCCGCTTCGTTGGCGAGCATCCAGCGCGCCTCGTCGGCCAGCGGTTGGTTGTCGGTGGCATCCGCCCAGAGCGCGAGGCCATTCCACGCGGCGACCGCCTCCGAGCTGGACTCCTGGTTGTTGCCGTCGCGGAACGGGACATACCCCGAGGCCCACGAGTGACCGGCGTACGCGTCGAAGGCACGCTGATCGGGAAAGAACGAGCTGCCGCCATCGGTCGCGAGATCCGCGGCCACCAGATCCATGACGGGCTGCAGGCGCTTCTGCAGTGACGGATCGTCCTGCACCGCGATCGCCGCGGCGTAGAGCAGATACCCGTAGTGGAAGTGATGGTCGTTGAACTCGTCGGAGCCGAAGGATGCCACTTTGCCCACCAGACCCCTGACTTCGCGGGTCGTACACGAAGCAGCGCGTGCTCTCCGTCTCACAGCGGTCGGCGGTGGTCCAGTCCTTGAGCGCGTGCACCAGACGCGTTCGCACGGCCTTGGCGGCGTCGTCCTCGCCGAGGTCTTTGGCGATCTGCAGCAGGTTCGCAAGCCGGTACAGGGCCTTGCCGCCGAAGTAGGTATCGTCGGGCAGCTCTTCGGGCGTCGCCACGTCCTGGGCGAGCTGGGTCCGAATGGTCTCGAGGGCGGAGTCCTCCAGGTCATCGAGGGCGAGTGCGCCGGACGGCTCGAGCGTCGGCGTGGCCCAGCGGAGTTCGGGACCGGAGCAGAGGTGCATCGTTCCGTACACGGACGGGTAAGTGCCCAGGTCGCAGGCGTCGGCATCCGGCGCTGCGAGTCTCTGGTACTGATGAGGAAGCACCGCGATGAGCGTGTCCTGCGAGCCTTCGGTCCCGTAGGAGAGAGACGTGATCGCCTCGCTGTCCGAGGTGGCGGAGCCCGCAGTCACGCCGGTGATCGGTCTCGCCGAGGAGGCGAGCTCGTCGACCGAGCTGCCCTCCGACACTGCGAACCACGTCAGGGTGTCGCCGTCCCGCAGGCTCACCCGATTGCCGTCCACAGAGCCGTCGCCGAGCATGCCGTACTCCCGGCCGGCGGTCTCCGTGCTGAAGAGGTCCCCTCCGGATGCCGCCTGCGGAGGTGTCGTGAGGTCCATGGTCGTCGCCGTCTGAGCGGTGAACGAGACCAGCGGCGAACCCTCGGCGACGATGACCGTCCCGAGCGCGGTGCCGGCGTCATCCGCGAGTTCGATCGTGACGGAGGCGTCGTCGTATGCGACGACCGTTGCGGTCACCGCTGTCGGGAACGCGACGGAGACGTCCGCGCTGGGGCCCGCCGTGATCGTGTCCGCGCCGCTCTGCACGACCGGCACGCCGAACTCGAACCCCGCTCCCGTCAGGCTGAATGCCAGCGGCAGCGGGAAGACCGGCTGCGGCGCGTCGCCGAAGACGAGCCCGGAGAACCATCGGTTCGTCGGAGGGATGAGGCCGTCCGCCAGGCGCGTCGTCGGCAGCGGGACCACCGACTCCTGAGGCAGCTGCCCGATCGCGTCGGAGACGGCTTCGTCGGGGAAGACCGTGGGACCGACGGGCGCTGCTGACGGCTGCGCGGTGCACGCGCTGGCGGTGAACACGAGCGCGCCGAACAGGATGGTGGTGGCGATCGGGCGGACGCGCATCAAACTCCGATCTGCTCGAGGAACTGCTGGAAGGCGCTCTTGACGCCGGCCAGCGGTCCTTCTTCGGTCAGGTGGAGGATCGCGGTGACCGGCGTGCCCGAGGCGATCAGACCACCGGCGCCGCCCATCACGAGCTCGCCGCTGGCGATGGTGAGGTCGGCGTCAGCCTGACCGTCGACGGTGCTCACGCGGATGTCGGTCACTTCGACCCTCGACGCGGGAGTGATCGGGCAGGATGAGCTCGACGCGAGCGCCCTTCTCGACGCGGGCGAAGTTGTAGGGCTCGAGGCGGAACTCGGCACTGACGTACATGCCCTCGCCGCGGTCGATCGTGGCCAATGCCTGGCCGGCGGCGACGAAGCCTCCCACACCGGCGTCGACCTTGGAGATGACGCCGTTCTCGGTGGCAAGCAGCGACAGCATCCCGTCGTCGGTCACCGTGTAAGCGGCGCTCGCCGGAACGCTTGTGACGGTGCTGCTGAGCGCCTGCGTCAGCGGCAGGGCTCTGGATGGTCATGAGCGGCTGGCCCTGGACGACCTCGTCGCCCTGCTTGACGGTCTGCTCCACGACCGTTCCGGGGTAGTCCGAACCGATCGAGTACGACAGGGCCTGAATGGACGCCGACGAGGACGCGACCTGGCTCTCGCGCTGGTTGAGGATGATCGTCGCAGCGGCGACCGTGACGAGCACGACCAGGAGTCCGGCGAGGAGTTTGAGGCGATTGATCCAGGTCATGCGATGCGCCCTTCGGAGAGGTCGTGGAGGGTGGTGAGTTCGGATGCCGGGGCCGGCCGGCTGCGGTCGGTGCGCAAGTCGGTCGAGCGCAGCGCCCGGCGCGTGGCGAACGCCAGTTGCGGTTCGAGCCCCGGCGTGGTCGTCCCGGTGGCCCCGGTCGGGCGGGGGAGGTGAGCCGGACGGGCGACGCGGTCGGTCCTGCGGGGTGCAGCCAAGCGCTTACGTTCCCGTCGGATCGCGGCCTTCGCTCGGTGCGACTCGCGGAACGCGGCGGCGATGAAAACGCCGATCACGATGGTGTTCGTCACGTTCCAGGCGGTGGCGAGAGTGAGGTTCTGGTGGCCGATGTCTTTGCCGATCGCGACGAACGAGGTCAGCAGCAGGAAGGTGAACACCATCACTTGCGGGATCATGAAGTTGAACGGCGAGGAGCGCCTGCCGCTTGCGCCCGTCACGTGCCACTTCTGCTCCCGGCCGGAGAAGACGTTCAGCAGGGCGGCGATGTAGATCGGGAACGACACGGTCGCCAGCACCAGCGTCTCGATGCGGAAAGAGCCCATCGTGTGGAAGGCCAGCAGCATCTGCAGTCCGTAGAAGCCCGCGTAGAACAGGAACCAGGTGAGCGGCGTCACGGTGAGGTCGACCGGGTGCAGGTCGAAGAAGATCTCCATCGGCGGCACCATGAGCAGCAGGAAGGGAGTGATCCCAGCGAAGTAGTGCGTGGCCGTGACGGTGTACTGCAGTCGCTGGTCGAGCGAGAGGCGCGTGCGCGGGCTCAGCGGGTTGCGCTGCATCAGGATCTCGAAGCCGCCGGAAGCCCAGCGCATCTGCTGCTTGGTGTAGTCCTCGACCGTCTCGGGGGCATCGCCGACGGCGAGGGTCACCGGAATGTAGATCGAGCGCCATCCCCGCTCGTGAAGCTCCAGCGATGTCCAAACGTCCTCGGACTTCGAGTCGGTGTTCATGCCGCCGATGTCCTCGACCGCCGAGCGGCGGAACACGACGTTCGTGCCAACGCAGAATGCCGCGTTGAAGCGGTTGCGACCCGGCTGGATGAACCGGTAGAAGACGGATTGCATGAATCCCGCGCCGCGCGAAACGAGGTTGTTCATGTTCCCGTAGGCCTGCGGGGTCTGCACGAAGGCGACATCATCGTCGATGAAGAATGGCACCGTCTCGTAGAGGAAGTCGGGCTTCGGGACGAAGTCGGCGTCGAAGATCGCGAAGTACTCGCCCTTGGCGAGAGTGAGGGCGTGGTTGATGTTGCCCGCCTTCGCGCCGTTGCTGGACAGCCGCCGAACGTAGTTCGCCCCGAGCTCGGCGGCGAGATCGCGAACCTCGTCGGATCGGCCGTCGTCGAGGATCCACGTCGTGTGCTCGCCACGCAGGGCCAGGGCGGCGATCGTGGTCTCCCGGATCTTCGCGATGTCCTCGCCGTAGACGGTGATGAACACGTCGACGGCGATCCGCCTCGCGCCGATGAACATGGGCCAGAGCTCGGGGGACTCTGCCAGGCCTCGTCGTTCGGCGATGCCGCCGTCGAACAGGCGCTCTTGTGCGTGGTGGAAGGTGAAGCCGCGGGGATCCTGACCACCGGCCAGGATCGTCCACATCGACACGAGCGCCTGCGAGACCAGCACGACCTCGGCGACGATGACCAGCGAGTAGGGCAGCCAGTCACCGCGGTTGTCGGGGTTGAAGAGGAACAGCGTGTACGCCAGCACGCCGAGGGTGGCTGCGAGGACGAACAAGCTGAGCGTGGGCGACTGGGCCGCCTTGTTCTCGGTTGCACGCGCAAGAGGCTCTGCGTCCGTACGACGGGGACCCCGGTACAGGCGGTCGGTGAGGTCGGTCATGCGCGTGACCTCCGGGTCAGCGGGGTGTCGTTCGGGGGCACGAGCGGCCACAGGGTCTCCGGCTTCTGAGGTGTCACGACGCGGGTGAGTCGTGGCGGACGATGGGGATCGGTGAGGATGACAGCGCGGAGGCACTCGGGGGGTGCCGGGCACACCCTCGCAGCTGGGTGCTTCTCGGCACCGGCGGGGTGGGTCGTCCGTCGCAGCAGACAGGACCCGAGCGGTACCGGCCCTGTTTCGGGCCGAGGTCACGCGCTCTTGATTCAGCCTGAACGGTCGGCCGCTCGATCACAAACTGGCGCGCGGCCCTTGCGCGCTTCCGAGGACGTGTCTAACGCGCGCGCACGACCTCCGGGTCAGCGCGCCAGCGCGATGCGGCGGAACGACAGCGGGGCGATGTAGGGCTCGCGCGGACACCTACGGTCGAAGGCCCTGTCGCAGTCTGTCGGCCGTCGTGGCATCGGCAGCGCCGGAGTGCGTTCGTGGCCAGCTCCAGGCGGAGCGCAGGATGAAGGCCAGGAGCAGCACCTCGATTCCGATGGAGAGGCCGTAGAAGAAGGCCCAGTCCCAGGACGCCCCTGCCGCGTTGAACACCGAGTAGGGGATGTAGAGCGATGCCACGACGAGGTTCGTGGCGCGGTTCACCCGGGCGGGCAGCGTCATGGAGAGCATCACCATCAGGGCGGGGATCGCCACGGACGCGAGCATGATCGTCAGCAACGTCGAGGTGACCTCGAACCTCCAGACGAGGCCGTTCAGGATGCCGTCGACGACGCCCGGCTTGTAGAGGTTGAAGAAGTCGACGTAGATGTAGAGGAACATGAAGCTGGTCCATGCAGTGGCGAGCTTGGCCCGCACGGGGATCGGCGGGTTGTCGAGCAGGTTCGCGGATGTCGTTCGGATGGTCATCGGTTCGTCTTTCGAGAGGAGTGGTCCGTCCGCCGGAGTGGCGGCCGGTCTGGGTGTGCATACGCACGGGTCGGGTCGTTCTCGACGGTCCGGTGCTCAAGCGGTGACCACGACCTTCCCTCGGGTGTGGCCGGCCCCGACGTAGCGGAGGGCGTCGGCTGCATCCGTCGAGGGAGTAGGTGCGGTCGGTAGCCCGACCTCGGACACCTCGAGCACGGAGGGCGGGCCGTAGCGGCGCTGGACGGCGGCCCGCATCGTCGCCCCGCGCCGGACTCGCCCCCGACCCCGGGCGTGCTCCGGCATTCGAGTCGCTGCTCGATTCCCACAGAAGCCTCCTCATCGTCCGAGCTGCGACTCTCGCCGGCTCGTACACCGTACGTCGTACACCGTACTATGAAGCGTACGCTGTACGATTGTCAAGCCGTTCGAGCGAGCGAGGAGACCCATGCCTGCGAGGGAACAACGCCAGGTCGCGTCGGACGCGGGGCTGAGCAAGCAGCGGGTGGTGCTCGAGGCGGTCCGGATCGCCGACCGCGAGGGGGTCGACGGGCTGAGCATGCGCCGGCTGGCCGGCGCGCTCGGCGCGGGCGCGATGTCGCTCTACCACTACGTGGCGAGCAAGGACGAGCTGCTGGACGCCATGATCGACGTCGTGTTCGAGGAGATCGAGCTCCCGCCCGAAGAGACCGACTGGCAGTCGGCGATGCGACGGCGGGCGGTATCCGCCCGACAGGTTCTCGCACGCCACCCGTGGGCGATCGGCCTGATGGAGTCGCGGACGTCGCCGGGGCCCGCGAACCTCCGCCACCACGAAGCGGTCACCGCCTGCCTGCGGAGGGCCGGCTTCTCGGTCTTGATGGCGACGCACGCCAACTGGCTGCTCGACAGCTATGTCTACGGTTTCGCCCTGCAGGAAGCCAGCCTGCCTTTCGGCAGTGCCGATGAGCTCGCGGACATGGCCGAGGACGTCTTGCTGCCCCAGCTTCCCCCTGACGAGTTCCCCTACCTCAACGAGTCCGCCGCGGCGCTCGTCGCTGCCGGCTTCGACCCGGCGGAACAGTTCATCTTCGGCCTCGACCTCGTCCTGGCCGCCCTGGAGCCCCTGAGAGCCTCCGCATAGCGACACCCGCCTGGGGTCGACGCACGCATTGTCAGATGCGTCGCGCCGCTCTGGTGCTCTTCTTGCTCTTGCAGTAACAGGGCTTAATCGATGCTTGACCGTGAGCGATCCACTCGGCGCGGCGCCTTGGAACTTCCTGGGAGTGAATCGACATGACCACCTGTCGGAATAATCTAAACGACAACCTGTCAATTCCTTGTCCGAAAGGCACGCCATGTCACGCACGACCCCGGACCTCATCGCCTCGTCATCACCTCCACCGAGTCTCCGCAGCGGACGAGTTCGCTTCTGGCTGGGATGGACAGCGGTGGCGGCAGCATCCTTCATCGCTGTCGTCTTCCCGTTGGCCGGCCTGGTCGGCGGCTCACAGGTGCTGGCGCAATGCGCGGTCGCCCTCGCCGTGATCCAGGGCTCACGGCGGTACGGATGGCGCCTGCTGATCGCGTTCTTCGTCATCTGCTACGTCGTCAGCAGCTTCTGGGAGACCCTGAGCGTGCTCACCGGATTCCCGTTCGGCAACTACACGTACACGCTGATGCCGCAGCTGTTCAACGTCCCGGTCATCATCGGCGTGACCTACTTCGGTATCGGATGGGTGAGCTGGATGGTCACCAACGCCATCCTGGATCGCCCCGATGAGCGCCTTGATCTGCGCACACGCGTGGAAAGGATCAACGCCTTCGCACTCCCTCTGCTCTCCGGGGCGCTGATGAGCATGTGGGATCTGGGGGCGGACTCCCTCATCTCCACCGTCCGGGGAGTGTGGATCTGGGAGGACGGCGGCGGCGTCTTCGGCGCGCCCTTCACCAATTACATCGGGTGGTGGTTCGTCACCTGGAGCTTCTTCCAGATCTTCACGCTGGTGCTCGCCTTCCGCCAGACACGGCGACCGGCCGGCACCCACGAGATCCTTCCCCAGGTGTCCTATCTGCAGCCGGTGCTGGCCGTACATGATGTTCGCCGTCTGTTCCGTGACGACCTTCATCGCGGCGCGCGGGCCAGAGACGGCGACCGACCCGACGGGTGTCGTGTGGGACGCCGGTGCGATCAACGAGACCCTGATGGTCATCAACCTCTTCACCATCCTTCCGGTGGCGATCTTCGCATTGGCGAAGATCGCGCGAGGGGACACCGCCCGCGCGTGAGGTTCGAGCGGGCGGGCACCCGTGCCCGCCCGCTTGCCGCACCTCCGTATCATTCAGGGGAGGAGGGTGCTGTGCCGAAGATCACCGCGGCGACTGTCGCCGAGCACAAGGAGCGGACGCGCGACCTCCTTCTCGACGCTGTCGAGTCCCTGGTGCTCGAGCGTCCGTTCGCTTCGGTCTCCATGCGCGACATCGCCGAACGTGCATCGGTGAGCCGAACGGTGATCTACAACGACGCTCCCGATCCGATCTCGCTTCTCGTCGAAGCGACGCAGCGCGGCAGCGCGGAGGTCAGGGCAGCCGTCGCCGAACAGGCGGATCAGATCGCTGTCTCACCCCGCGTGCGACTCCGCAGGATCGTGACTGTGCTGCTCCTGACTACGCCCGGTCCACCCACACCATGCTGACCGTCCTGGCCATGGAACGGTATGCGACGAATCAATCACTCACCGAAGCGCTCGTCTACTTCCGCACACGGATCGGCCGGTCCATCATGGACGTCGTCCGCGATGGAGTCGAGGCCGGTGAGTTCGTGCCTGTGACCGATCCGCAACTGACCCTCGCCTTCATGGTCGGGGTGATGCAGTCGGCCGTTCACAAGGTTCTCGACGCGCCCGACGACAGCCGCGCTACCGTCGCGGAAGCCGCCGCAGATTTCCTTCTGCGCGCTCCTCGACGCCGGCCCGACTTCGCCGCCGCGTGGTGCCGAATCGGCCTGAGGCCCTCGCGAACCTACTCGACACGGACGACTCCGCGACCCAGGTGAAGACGACTTCCTGATCCGCTGGGTGCGTCGGTCCTGTGGGCCTTACGCCGGGGTGTCAGAGAGCCGGGGTTCTTCGGGCCCGTCGGCTGCCCAGAACGCGAGGATCGCCTGCGCGACGGCGCGGGCTGCTCGAGCGGAACGAGTGTGCGCGCTCCCGCGATCGTGATCGCTGTGGCGTCGCGGCGAGAGACGCCGCCGCACGTTGCGCATCCTCGGGGCTCCAGTCCCCCGGTCGTCCGAGGCGACGAACAGGCTCGGCACGTCGATGTCGGCGAGACGGTCGGTCACGTCGGTGCGATCGATGATGAACGAGCGCAGCGCGTGGCTCATGCTGGCGCGCGTGGGGCGGTCGAGGCTGTCGACGACCACCTCGCGGATGCCGGGGGTCGCCGCCGAGGCATCCGTCAGCATCGCCGAGATCATGCGTCGCGCACCGGTCCGACGGGCCCGCGAGGCGCAGGAGCGGGATGCAGCACGCGATCTTGCGCCGGAGGTCGGGCCGGTACCGGCTCGGTCGGCGCGCTGATCGCGACGAAGCTGCGGAGCGAGCGGGGTCGGTCGCGAGCTGGTAGCCGACGTGGCCGCCGAAGGCGTTGCCGACCCAGTCGACAGGCACGGTCGGCGCCGAGGCCGTGCGAGCGCGTCGCGCGCGGCATCCGCTGCCTCGGCGATGCTGCTGCGCCGCGAAAGCGGGTCGCTGCGTCCCAGGCCGGGCGGGTCGATGAGGACGAATCGCGGTCGGGTGCGCCGGCCAGCGAGCAACGGCAGCACGCGGTCCCACGTGTGGCTGTCGACGAACATCGACGACCAGAGCACGGTCAGTCGCGCCGGTGCCGACGCGACGCACGGCGAGAGAGCCGAGGCGGGTGTCGACCCGCTCGGCGTGTTCGGTGAAGGTATCCATAATTTCATGTTACCTTGACTAACATGAAAGAGCGCACCTACCGGATGTCGGCGCGAGCGGACGCCGCGGAGCGACGGGCAGCGGATCGTCGACTGCCATGCTGGGCGGCTGCGCACCACTCCGTACGAGCGGATCCGGCATCGAGGACGTCGCAGCGGATGCCGGGGTGACCGCGCAGACGTATCCGCCGTTTCGGCAGCAAGCCCGCGCTCATGACCACGACGGTCGAGCGCGAACTGGGCCGGATCGCGGCGACGCGCGAGGCGGCGGCGCGGTCCAGCCCCGCCGAGACGATCCGACGCGCTGGTGGAGCACTACGAGCGAGTACGGGCTGCTGATCCTGAAGACCTACTCGGAGGCGCCGCTCGTGCCCGGGCTGCCCGAGATCGTCGCGCGCGGGCGCGCATATCCACGTCGATTGGTGCCGCCGCGCCTTCTCGGAGCACCGTCGCTGCCCGGGCCCGACGAGCGTCCCGGGAGAGACGGCTCGCCCAGATCGTGGCCGATCTGCGATGCGACCACCTGGCGCATCCTGCGATTCGACGGCGGACTCGATCCTCGGCTCAGACCGAGCAGGCGATCAGCGAACTGCTGATCCCGCTTCTCCGCTGAGCGACGCGCATCAGCTTCCGTGCGATCCGCGACCCGGTCGGGTGTCAGTCGGAGTGGCCGTCGAGGGATAGCCGGCGCCGAGTGGAAAGCGGAGACGGGCTCATTCCGGGAGCGTTCTGCGGCCCTCGTTCGATGTTCGATGCGACGCGGCGACGTCGACGCGTCGCACCGAGCAGCAACGACCTGCTAGATCGTCGTCCGGAGGCGCGTCAGATCCGGGCGCACCATGGCGTCGGGACCCCCAGTCCCCATTAGGTTCTGACACATGAACCTCGCCGCCAAGATCACCACTGGCGTCGCCGTGCTCGTCGTCGGCGGTCTCGTGGCCATCGCTGTGCCGACCGTATCGGGCGCCTACGCCGAGATGTCGTCCTGGGCGATCTTCCACCGCTGGGACGAGGACGCGACCGAGGAGTCGACCGACGAGCCGGCGTCGGCGGAGGAGGACCCGATCGGCAAGAAGATGATCGATGAGCTGGGCGACGGCTACGTGTACGTCGGGAACGGCACCGCGATCCCGAAGGACACTCCCGAGGGGTGCGAGAACCCGGTCTGGCTGCACATCGGGCGGGACGAGCGCGAGCCTGAACGGGGACCTGGTCGACCGTGGCGAGCGCGACCTCGCGGCGGGCACCGTGGGCCTGGACGACCAGGGTCGGATCGAGACATACACGGTCGCGCCCGGAGACGCGCTGTACGCGATCGGTGATCGGTTCTGCATCGCGAACGCGTTGACGATCGCGACCCTCAACCACACGCGGACGATCCAGCCCGGCGAGGTGCTGCTGCTCCACCCGGACAGTTCGATCCCGTGGGTGCCGTACTACAACCCCGTGACGCGCCCGCCGGATACCAGCAGATCCCGTACCAGCTCGCCGTCGAGGCGATGAGCGCCGCGGCCCACGCGGGTGACCTCGACGGATGCGCGGCGATCTTCGCGAACGAGCTGTCCGGCCTGTTCCCGGACCCGGCCGAGGCCGAGGTGATCGCGCGGGCGCTCGACGCCGGTGACCTCGACGTGCTGCGCCAGATGTTCGCGTAGGCCCAGAGCCCTCGCTCCTCGGCGACGAACGGTGCGGCGCTCCGGGCCGACGGCGGGACGCTCACCACGATCCTCTGATCGTCCCGGCGCCGGGGTTCCTTCACGTCGGGCCCAGGATTACCCTCGTGCCCGAGGCATCCCATCGAGAAGCACGCCCGCGCGATCGCGCGGACGACGGAACACGCAGGAGGCTCGAATGCAGACCTTGACGGTCGACTTCATCATGTCGCTCGACGGCTACGGCGCCGCCGAGGGCTGGCCGGGGTGGTGGGGGCTCGAGGGTCCCGAGTATCTCGGCTGGCTGGAGCAGCTGCCGGAGCAGGACCATCCGATCCTGATGGGCGCGACGACGTACCGCCTGATGTCGGAGCTCACCGCCGGCGGCGAGGAGGGCACCGAGGTGCTCGACGACGTGCAGAAGTACGTCTTCTCGTCGACGCTCGAGGAGCCGCTCGACTGGGCGAACTCGGTGCTGGTCCGCGAGGACGCCGTCGACTTCGTGCGTCGCCTGAAGGAGGAGTCCGACCGGCCGCTGCGCACGCTCGGCAGCGTCGCGCTCTGCCGCTCCCTGCTGCAAGGCCGGGCTGGTCGACCGCTACCGCGTCGTCGTGTTCCCGGTCATCACCGGCGCGACCGGCGCGGACCGGATCTTCGACGGCTACCCCGACGTGCGGCTCGACCTCGTCGAGGCGCGCACCTTCGATCAGCGCAGCCAGCTGCTCGAGTACGTGCCCACCGTGCTGGAGGGTCCGCCGCTCGGTGACCCCGCAGCCCGGCGTAGGTTGGAGAGCATGGCTCGCATCCTCGCCGTGACCGGCGGCTACGTCGTCCCTGTCAGCTCCGACCCCATCGAGGACGGCACCGTCATCGTCACCGACGGCGTCATCACCGCCGTCGGCGGACCCGACACCGCCGTGCCGGAGGGAGCGGAGGTGGTCGACGCGTCGGGCAGCTGGGTCGTTCCCGGATTCGTCGAGGCGCACGGCCACCTCGGCGTGCACGAGGACGGCGAGGGCTGGTCGGGCAACGACACGAACGAGATGACCGACCCGAACGGCGCCGCGGTTCCGCGCACTCGACGGCATCGACATCGAAGAGGACGGCTTCCGCGACGCCCTGCGCGGCGGCGTGACGACGGCCGTCATCAAGCCCGGCTCGGGCAACCCGATCGGCGGCCGCACCGTCGCGATCAAGACCTGGGGCGGGCGCACGGTCGACGAGCAGATCGTCGCCACCGACGTGTCGGTGAAGTCGGCGCTCGGCGAGAACCCGAAGCGCGTGTACGGCGAGAAGAAGCAGCGCCGTCGACGCGCCTGGGCGTGGCATCCGTGCTCCGCGACGCGTTCGTCGCACGCCCAGAGCTACGCCGACAAGCGCGCCGCGGCCGCCGACAAGGACGAGCCGTTCGATCGCGACCTCGGCAAGGAGACGCTCGCCGCGGTACTGTCCGGCGAGCTCGCTCTGGGACCAGCACTGCCACCGTCACGACGACATCGCCACGGCGATCCGGCTGGCCGAGGAGTTCGGCTACACGCTGATCGTGAACCACGGCACCGAGGCGCACAAGATCGCCGACGTGCTCGCCGAGAAGCAGATCCCGGTGATCTTCGGGCCGCTGCTGACCTCGCGATCGAAGGTGGAGCTGCGCGACCGCGCGATCGGCAACCTCGCGCTCATCGCCGAGGCGGGCGTGAAGGTCGCCATCACGACGGACCACCCCGTGGTGCCGATCGACCAGCTCCGGCTGCAGGCGATCCTCGCGGTGCGCGAGGGCCTGGCCGCCGGGACGGCGCTCGAGGCGCTCACGACGAACCCGGCCGACATCCTCCGCCTGAACGAGCGGGTCGGCGCGCTCGAGCCCGGGCGCGACGGCGACGTCGTGGTGTGGTCGGGCGATCCGCTCGCCGTCGACTCGCGCGTGCAGCGCGTCTTCATCGAGGGCCGTGCGGTCTACGAGCCGGTTCCGGATGCCGCAGCCCCGCGCGTCGTCGAGCGCTGGGAGCGTTTCGGCCGCACATCGTGGATGGCGTAGGCCGGCGACGACGGTCGTGAGCGCGCACCACGCTGACGCCGCGCCCCCGCCCCGCGGCTCGTTCGGGCGGTACTGGACGGCGGCGGCGATCAGCTCGTTCGGCACGGCGGTTTCGGCCGTCGCCATGCCGGTGCTCGTGGTGCAGCTGCTCGCGGCGACCCCGTTCGAGGTGGGCATCGTCAACGCCGCGCAGTTCGTGCCGTACGCCCTCCTCGGGCTGATCGCCGGCGCGTACACGGATCGCTGGCGCCGCAAGCCGATCCTGGTCTGGTCCAGCATCGGGCGGGCGCTGTCGCTCGGCGCGATCCCGATGCTCTGGCTGACCGGCGCGCTCGAGATCTGGATGCTCGTGGTGCTCCTGCTGCTGTTCGGCTCATTCTCGGTGTTCGGGTTCGCGGCGACGCAGTCGTTCCTGCCCCGGCTCGTGCCGCGGTCGCGACTCGTGGTGGCGAATGCGCGCCTGGATCAGACGGATGCCGCAGCCCAGACGGTCGGTCCGGCACTGGGTGGCGGGCTCGTCGGCTTGCTGGTGCGCACCGATCGCGCTCCTCGTCGACGCGGTGAGCTACCTCGTCGATGCGCTGCTGAACGCGGGTATCCGCGTGGACGAGCCTCGCGAGCGCCGGCCCCAGCGCAATCTCGGCCGCGAGATCCGTGAGGGACTGCGCTGGGCGTACGCGCACCGGACGCTCGGCCCGCTCGCGGTGTCGACGCACGTCTGGTTCTTCGCGAACGGCATCGCGTTCACCGTGCTCTCGCTGCTGGCGCTGCGGTCGCTCGGATTCACGGCCTTCACGTTCGGGCTGCTGCTGGCCGTCTCGGGATCGGCGGCTCTGCTCGGCGCGACCTTCGCCGCCGGATTCGGGTCGTGGCTGGGCACCGGACCGGCGATCATCGTCGCCCGCGCGGCCTATCCGATCGCCTGGCTGCTGGTCGCGGCGACGGCATGGCTGTCGGCGGGACCCGTACTCCTCTATATAGCGCTCGCGATCCACGGGCTCGCGGCCGGCGTCGAGAACGCCAACGAGATGGGTCTGCGACAGGCGGTCACACCCGATGCCCTGCTCGGACGCGTGAACGCGAACATCCGCTCCGCCAACCGGACGGCGGCGGCGCTCGGCGCCCTCGCGGGCGGTGCGGCAGTCGGTCTCGTCGGTGACCAGTGGACGCTCGTCGTCGTGATGGTCGTCTTCGCGGTCGCCGCGCTCGTCGCGGTGCTCTCGCCCCCGCTTCGGGCGATGCGAGCCCTTCCCGATCCGGACTGAGTCCCGGCCGTCGACCTCGTCGTCTGACGTGGTCACATCGTGCGCGCGTGCTCCACGAACGCATCGAGCGCGGTGCGGAGGGCGGGCGAATCCTCCTGCGAGCGGCGGTGCACCGCGAGGACGTCGCGGGTGGAGGCCGGCTCGACGGTCGGGATCGCCACCAGGTCCGGACCGATGTCGCCGCGGCCCAGGCGTGGCACCAGCGCGACCGCGCGGCCCGCGCGGGCGAGCTCCAGATGGTTCTGGAACTCCATCGACTCGTGCACGATGCGCGGTGCGTTGGGGACGCCGTCGAAGAGCCGCCGCAGCCACTGGCGGCAGATCGTCGCCTCGAACGTCGCGACCCAGTTCTCGCCCGCGAGCTCTTCCGGGCGCAGGGCGGAACGACCGGCGAGCGGGTGGTCGCGAGGCAGGATGACGTCGGCGACGTCCGTGAACAGCGGCGTCGAGACGAGGTGGTCGGGCATCGCCAGGGCGACCCCGCCCCAGCGATGCACGATGCCGAGGTCGCGCTGACCCGACGCGACGAGTGCGATCGACTCCCACGGCTCGCTCTCGCGGAGCGGCAGCGACAGATCGGGATGCCGCACCGCCAGGTCGCTCAGCACCGGAATGACGAGCCCGCGGACGACGGTCGAGAAGGCGGCGAGCCGGATCTCTCCCACGACCCGGTCGTCGACACCCGCCGTGAGCTGCAGATCGGCGCGCAGGCGCTCGAGGTCGGCGAGGATCGGCGTGGACGCCACGACCAGGCGCGTGCCCGCCTCGGTGAGGATGACCCCGCGCCCCGCCCGCTCGAGGAGAGTGATGCCCGTCTCGCGTTCGAGCCGTTTCACCTGCTGCGACACCGCGGACGGCGTGTACCCGAGGCTCGTCGCGGCAGCGACGACGCTGCCCTGCGTGGCGACCGCGCGCAGCGACAGCACGGCTTCCAGATCGATCATGAAGCAACGCTACACGGTTCCATGAGAAAAGCATCGCTGGTGCTTCATCGGCCGATCCGATGGAGTGGGAGCGTGACAAGACGAGACATGGTGCTGGCCGCTGCCGTGGCATCCTTCTGGGGATTCAATTTCGTCGTGATCGACTGGGGGATGACGGGCGTCCCGCCTCTGCTGTTCGTCGCGATCCGCTTCCTGGTGGTCTCGCTCGCCGTCGTCGTGGTGCCGCGGCCCCGAACGTCGTGGCGCACCGTCGTCGGGGTGGGGCTGTTCATGAGTCTCGGCCAGTTCGGGCTGCTGTACACATCGATGGCACTGGGGCTGCAGCCCGGCCTGGCGGCACTCGTGCTGCAGGCGCAGGCGGTGTTCACGATCCTCATCGCCGCCTCGGTGCTTCGCGAACGCCCGACCATCCCGCAGCTCATCGGCATCGCGGTCGGCGTCATCGGACTCGCGATCGTCGCGACCGGACGCGGCGGCGATGCTCCCGCGCTCGCCGTGGCGCTGGCGCTCGCCGCGGCGTTCTCGTGGGGCATCGGCAACGTCATCTCACGCCGGGCCGGGGTCGTGACGGGGCCTGGACGACTCGGCGCGCTCTCGCTCACGGTGTGGTCCGCGCTCGTCGTGCCGGTCCCCGCGCTGGCGATGTCGCTCGTGGTCGAAGGACCGCAGGCGATCGCGGCGGGGATCGCCGCCTTCGGGTGGCAGTCGGCGGTCTCGACGCTGTACACGTCGGTGCTGTGCACGATCGTCGGATACTCGATCTGGAACACCCTGCTGGCTCGCAACCCCTCTGCGGCCGTGGTGCCGTGGACGCTGCTCGCGCCCGTCGTCGCAATGGTCTCGGCGGCACTTCTGCTCGGGCAGATCCCGACGCCCGCGGAGGTCGTCGGCGGCATCCTGCTCGTGGGCGGCGTGCTCGTCACGGGTCTGCACATCCGGTCCCGACGTCCGTACACCGGCGCACGGCGCGCGGTGAAGCACGCCGGCGCCGCACCAGCACCCGCCGCAGTCTCGCCAACCGGCACGCTGTCAGGAACCGGCACTATGTCAGGAACCGGCCGAATCGATTCGATACACTAGGCGGTTGTCGCTCGCCGTTTCGCGCATCGCTCGAACCCGCGCACTGCTCACGGCTGCGGCATCCGTCCCCCTCCTCGCCTTCTCCTTCGAGAGCCGCCCTCATGACCACCGCCCTGACGACGGGCCGCCCGTGGCGCGTCATCGTCGTGTTCGCCGTCCCCCTGCTCATCGGCAACGTCGTCCAGCAGCTGTACCAGTTCGTCGATGCGATCGTCGTCGGACGCCATCTCGGCGTCGACGCGCTGGCCGCGGTCGGCGCGACGGGCAGCATGCTGTTCCTGCTGCTCGGGTTCGCGTGGGGCCTGACCTCGGGCTTCGCGATTCCGACGGCGCAGGCGTTCGGTGCACGCGACTTCGCGGCGGTGCGTCGCTCGGTCGCGGTCGGCACCCTCCTCACCGGCGCGTGCACGCTGCTGCTCACGGTCGGTGCACCGCTGCTCGCCGGCCCGTTGCTCGAGCTGCTGCGGACGCCCGCCGAGCTCATGGACGACGCCGTCGTCTTCGCCCAGATCAGCTTCCTCGGCGCCGGCGCGATGATGTTCTTCAACTACCTCTCGGCGATCATCCGCGCGATCGGCGACTCGCGTACGCCGCTCGTCTTCCTCACGCTGGCCTGCGGTCTGAACGTCGTCCTGGTGATCCTCATGGTCGGCCCGTTCGGCTGGGGCGTCGGCGGCGCCGCGCTCGCCACGGTCGTCTCGCAGGCCATCTCGGTGCTGCTGTGCCTCGAGTTCGTCCGTCGACGGATGCCGGTGCTCCATGTGCGCCGCGCGGACTGGCGTGTCCGCCGCGCCGAGCTGGCGGAGCACCTCCGCCTGGGGCTTCCGATGGGCTTCCAGGCCTCGATCATCGCGATCGGGACGCTGTCGGTGCAGGTCGCCCTCAATGGCCTCGGCGCGGATGCGGTCGCCGCCTATACCGCGGCATCCCGCGTCGACGGTCTCGCCGTCGCGCTGCTGCAGTCGCTCGGACTCGCGGTGTCGATGTTCGTCGCGCAGAACCACGGCGGCGGGCGGCCCGATCGCATCCGCCGTGGCGTCACCCAGGCGACCTGGATGTCGGTTGCCGCCGCGATCGTGCTCGGGGCGCTGCTCATCGCGTTCGGCGCGGTGCTGGTGCAGCTGTTCGTGGGCGAAGGGTCGGGCGAGGTCGTGGGGATGGCGGCGCAGATGCTCGCGATCAACGGGGCGACGTACTGGATCCTGGGCATCCTGTTCGTGCTGCGCGGTGCGCTGCAGGGACTCGGCCATGCCCTCATCCCCACCGTCACCGGTGTGATCGAGCTGGTCATGCGCGTCGGCGCGGCCGTCGTGCTGGGCGGCATCTTCGGCTTCATCGGGGTCGCGGCCAGCAACCCGCTCGCCTGGCTCGGCGCCGTGGTGGTGCTCGTGCCCGCGTACCTCGTGGCGCACCGCCGGCTCGCGTCGGAGCCCGTGTCGCCAATGGTGATGACGCCGACGACGCCGATCGCGGTCATCGGTCCGACCGACGGCTCGATGGTCGTCGACGCGGTGGTGACGCAGTCGATCGTGCTGCCGACCGCAGCGCAGACGGCGATGCCCACCCCGCCGCGCCGGCGGCGCCGGAGCCTGCGCCGGGCCGAGCGCGAACGGCGCAGCGCCCGCGGCTGAGCCTGGCCCCCGGCTCTCGCTGTGCCCAGGCCCGCCGGGTTCGCGGCCGGCGTCCCGGTTTCGTCGAGACCGGGGATTCCCGTCGAACCAGGGGACGGTGCCCTCGGTCTCGGCGCGAATCCCCTGTCTCGGCGCGGGTCTGGGTCAGGACGGGGCCCAGCGCGGAGTCCCGATTTCGTCGAGCCAGGGGATTTCGGCCGAGCCAGGGGGCGGTGCCCTCGGTCTCGGCGCGATCCCCTGTCTCGGCGCGGGCGCGCGGGCGGGCGGCGGGCGCGGTCAGTCGTCGAAGACGTTCCAGCAGATCGGGCTGCGGAGGCGCTGGTCGTCGAGCACCAGCTCGCGGATCTCCTCCGGCAGCTGCGCGCGCTGCCAGTCTCGTTCGGCCAGGCGCGCAGCGTCCGCCTCACTGCCGGGGACGGATGCCACCGCCGCCCGGATCGCGTACGCCGATGCGCCGAGCTCATGCGCCGCCACGTGGGCCACGGCCACGGCTTGCCCGGCGGCGAGTGCGGCGAACTTGGCAGCATCTGGGAGACCCTTGCCCGCGGCGTTCGCGACGAACGCCCGCTGGTGAGCCTCCTTCATCGGAACCTCGCCGCGGATCCAGGCGCGGCCGAGCTCGATGGCGTCGCGCGGGCGGCTGTCGCCCGGCTGCTCGCTCTCGAACAACGGCAGCACGTGCTCGGCGCACAGCGCCGCCCACTCGGCGAGCAGGCGATGGTCGTCGTCGGTGAGGGTGCCGCCTCGCCGGATCGTGATGAACCGCGGATCACGCTCGGTGGGAAGGATGGGCATGCTGCCAGCCTCCCACCCCACGCGGCGCCTCCCCGTCGCTCGACTCCTTAAGTCGCCGGCGGTTCAGGGGTCGCAACGCGTGGTCATCCCCGGGCCGTTGCCGCGTGTCGTGACACCCGAGCAGCATCGCCGGCGGTTCAGGGGTCGCAAAACGCGGTCACCCACCCGGCGTTGCGGCGCGTTGTGACACCCGAGCAGCGGCGCCGCTTGGCTGGAGGCTGAGCGCCGTCGTAGGCTCGGACGCATGCCCGTGACGACGCGCCGGATGCAGGACCTGACCATCGACGACCACACCCTCACCGTGCCGCTGGTGTGGGGCGATCCGGCGGACGGCCGCACGATCGACATCCACGCCGCCGTGGTCACCCGCGAGGGCGGCGGCGACCTCCCCTACCTGGTGTTCCTGCAGGGCGGGCCGGGCCACGAGGCGCCCCGCGCCTTCCACTCTCCGCAGGCGCCGTCCTGGCTGGACGAGGCCCTCGAGCACTACCGGGTCGTGCTGCTCGACCAGCGGGGCACCGGACTCTCGACGCCCGTCAGTGACCGCGACCTCGAGCGCGGCACGACCGAGCTCGCCGAGTACATCACGCACCTGCGCGCCGACGCGATCGTGCGCGACTGCGAGGCGGTGCGCGCCGAGCTCGGCGTCGAGCGGTGGAGCGTGCTGGGGCAGTCCTTCGGCGGGTTCACCACCCTGGCCTATCTGTCGACGGATGCCGCATCCCTCGAGCACGTCTACATCACCGGCGGACTGAGCGCCGTGGGGCGGCATCCCGACGATGTCTACGCCCTCACGTACGACAAGATGCGCGAGGCTTCCGAACGCTACTACCGGCGCTTCCCCGCGCACCGCGACGCGATGCGGCGGATCGTCGACCTCGCCGACGCGGGCGCCCTCGTGCTGCCGGACGGCGAGGTGGCCTCGGTCTCGCGCGTGCGCTCGGCGGGCTCGGCGCTCGGGACCAATGAGGGGTGGCAGAAGCTCTGGAGCCTGCTCGAGCTCGAGCCGCACACCAACGCCTTCCGGCACGACCTCGCCGCGGCGATGCCGTTCGACGCACGCAACCCGCTGTACTACGTGTTCCACGAGTCCAGCTATGCCGACGGCTACGCCACGGAGTGGTCGGCCGAGCGCACCGAGCCCGACGACTTCCGCGACGACCCGACGCTCTTCACCGGCGAGCACGTGCGCCGCGAGTGGGCCGACACCGTGCCGGGACTTCAGCCGTGGCGCGACGTGACGCTCGAGCTCGCCGGGTTCGCGTGGCCGCGGCTCTACGACGCGGCCGCGATTGCGGCATCCGGAGCCCGCGGAGCCGCCGCCGTCTACGTGAACGACCTGTACGTGCCGCTCGAGTTCTCGATGGAGACCGCGCGTCTCCTCCCCGGCGTCACGCCGTGGATCACGAGCGAGCACGAGCACAACGGTCTGCGGTCGGGCGGCGAGGTGCTCTCGCGCCTGATCGACATCGCGCACGGGCGCCGCGTGCGCTGACACGAGACGGGCGGAGGATGCCGCAGCATCCCCCGCCCGATCCGGCGCGTCGCGGACTCAGCCCGCGAGCGTCACCGTGTCGATGGTCACCGCGGCGATGCCGGGGTGGTCGCTGAAGACGCCGTCCATGCCCGCGCCGATGAACGCCTGGAGCTCGCCGGCGAGGTCGCCGTAGGCGTTCGGGTCGGCGCTCGAGCGGAAGTCGGCGGGCAGGAACTGGTTCTCGGCGCGGAACGTCCAGCCGTGCACCGAGAGCCCCGCCGCGTGCGCGTCGGCGATGACCGGAGTGGGCGTGCCCAGGCGGCCGTCGGCGGTGCGCGGGATCATCACGGACTTCTCGAGACCCACGCCGTCGGCGTAGGTCGCGATCTCGGCGAGCCCGGCCGGGGTCACGAGGTCCTTGTAGGTGCGGGTGTCGCCGGCGAGCGGTGAAGTCGTACGGACGACCCGAGTTGCTCACGAGCTGCGCCAGGGTGACGTCGGTCAGGCCGGCGAGGTCGCGCAGGTTGGCGGTCTCGAAGCTCTGCACGATGACGGGCGCATCCGCGCGGTCGACGCCGTTCGCCTGCAGGGCTGCGACCAAGGGCTCCTCGAGCGAGAGCCCGATCGAGTCGAAGTACGACGGATGCTTCGTCTCGGGGTACACGCCGACCGTGCGGCCGTCGCAGCTGACCGAGTGGCGGGCGAGATCGATGACCTCGTCGAGCGTCGGGATGACGTACAGCCCGTCGAACGCGGTGTTGGCCGGACGCGTCTGCGGCAGGCGCTCCTTGGCGCGGAGCGTGCGCAGCTCGGCGAACGTGAAGTCCTCGGTGAACCAGCCGGTGATCGACGTTCCGTCGATGACCTTCGTCGCCTTGCGCGCGGCGAACTCGGGCCGGGTCGCGACATCCGTCGTTCCGCTGATCTCGTTCTCGTGACGCGCGACGAGCACGCCGTCCTTGGTCGACACGACGTCGGGCTCGATGTAGTCGGCGCACTGCACGATCGCCGTCTCGTACGCCGCGAGCGTGTGCTCGGGACGCGATCCGCTCGCGCCGCGGTGGCCGATGAGGCTGACCGTCGACGGCTCGAGCTTGGTCTTGTCGAGGTCGATGATCGCGAACTCGGTGTCGTCGGGCGTGCCGGGGATGCGCGCGTCGTTGCCCGGGTAGTTGTTGTCGTTGCCGATGAGGAGGCTGCCGTCCTTCAGCTGCACGACGGTCTCGAACGACTGCACCGGGAGCGAGTAGATCTCGCCCGTGCCGTAGCCGTCGCCGGCGCCGATGCCGTGAGGGTTCGCGATGCGCAGTGCGTCGAGCACGAGCGTCTTCTCGACATAGCCCTCGGCGTCGGTGCGGCGGAGGTCGACCTCATACACGCGCTTGGTGACGGACTGCTCGCCCTCGAAGTCGTCGCGCTCGATGAGGATGAGCACGTCGTTGCGAACGGTGAACGCGTCGCCGATGACGTTCGGCTCCTGGTCGGTCTGGTAGCTCCAGGTGCGGCCGGTGTACTGCCCTGCGCGCGTGTCGAACTCGAGGATCTCGCGGCGGCGCAGGTCCGGGTCGTCGGCGTACGAGCCCTCCACGACGGGGTAGAGGTAGCGTCCATTGGCGGAGGCGGCCATCGCCTCGAACCCGCGGCTCGAGCGCACACGCGGGGTCTCACCCGGCTGCAGGTACGGGTTCGCCGGCGACTTGGCGCCCTCGAGCGCATACGGCTTCTCGAGCAGCGTGCCGTCTGCGTCGAAGTGCAGCAGGAAAGGCCCGAACTCCTCGCCGACCCAGAACGTGCCGTCCTTGGCCTTCACGACCGACTCGATGTCGAAGTCGCCGCCGGTGAGCAGGCGCTCTGCGGTGCCCTCATTGACGATCGGGAAGTCGAGGACGCCGTTGCGGTCGTTATACGAGATGAACCGCTCGATCTGGATCTCGCCCGCGCCGCCTTCGGCGGTCTGCCAGGCCGGACGAACGAGATAGTTGCGCAGCAGGAAGTCGGCGGAGTTGCCCTTGGCGCCGAAGCCGTTGTCGGGCTGCGCCCAGAACGTGCCGTCGCCGTTGTCGATCGCGGCCGAGAACCCGGGGATCACCTGGCCGTCCCAGGGTCCGGTGCGGCCGTTGGCCGGGGTCGCGAGTGCGCCCGAAGCAGGGCCGGGCTCGAGGTGGTCGGCCGACAGCGTCGCCCGGGCGACGAGCGTCGGCACGTGCGTCTGCACGTACGGCGACTGCGAGGCCGCGGGCGCGGCAGCGGTGGCCGGCTGCGCCGAGGCGGCGGTGGCGGGAAGGAGCGCGACGGCGGTGACCGTCGCTGCTGCCGCGGCGAGAAGGCGCGGCAGGACGCGTCGTGTGGGGATTCGACTCATGCCTCCGACGCAACAGCGGCCGCCGCACCGCGTGCTGACCGGCCGGCGACGAGCGTGCGACGAGTCGGTGAACGGGCGGCGAGCGGCGCGTGAGAGCGCCCTCATCCTCGCGACCGGTCGAACCGCCGACGACCCGGGCCTCCGGCATCCGCATCCCCATCCGTGCCGCCGGTGCCTGCGGGGCGATGCGATCGCTCCCGCCCTCCACCGGCACGATGGTCAGGCGGCGGCGGCTTCCGCTCGTTCTTCGTCGAGGATCTCGAGCAGACGCGGGGCGAGCGGCGCGGCCGTTCCGACGATCGTCGACACGATCCACTCCGGTGCGTCGTGCGGCACCGCGAGGGGGACGAGGCCGCGCGCCTGCGGCTTGAGCGCGACGTGCTGCGGCACGATCGCGACGCCGAGCCCGCGTGCGACGAGGTCGAGGAGCGTGTGCACGTCGTCGACGCTGCACCCCACGCGCCGCTCGATGCCGCGGCGCAGGAAGGCGCCGTCGTTGATGCTGCGCAGCGCCCACGCGGGCCGGAAGTCCACGAAATCGGTGTCGCGCAGGTCTTTCCACCGCACGGCCGGCCGCTCGGCGAGGCGGTGACCGGGCGGCACCAGCAGCACCAGCGGCAGCCGCGCGAGCTCCTCGACGGCCAGTGCGGGGGCCGGATCGGCGCCGGCGACGAAGGCGACATCCAGCTCGCCGGTCTCGACGAGCTCGACCAGCTGGTGCGACCCGGCCTGGACGAACTGGATGTCGACCCCGGGGTGACGGCGATGGAACCGCTCGAGCAGCAGATTGACGTCCACCGCCCCCAGGCACTGCTCGGCACCGACGCGCAGCGACCCGGCGAGCTGATGCGACGCGCGCACCACCGCATCGCGGGCAGCGGCGGTCTGCGCCAGGATCTCGCGCGCGTGGGGAAGCAGCGCGATCGCCGCCGGTGTCGGCTCGACCGACCGCGTGGTGCGCTCGAAGAGCTTCGCGCCGAGCTCCTGCTCGAGACGGCGGATCGCTGCCGACAGGCCCGACTGCGAGACCCGGCAGCGCTCGGCGGCGCGCGTGAAGTGCCTCTCTTCGGCGAGGGTGACCAGGTACTCGAGCTGGCGGTGCTCCATGGGGCCTCCTGCGGCGAGGGATGCGGCATCCATTCGCGATGATTCTCAATCACACAACATACAGTTGTTGGACTTCTTTGTCGCCGATGCCTAGCGTGGAGCCCTAGGACGGAGCCGACCGCGCGCGGTCGGCCGCACACCCGAAGCGAGAGCGGACCCATGAAGACCATCGAACTCACCGGCGTCGAGCGCCCGGCACCCAACGTGGTGCTCGGCCTGATGCGCATCCAGGACCTCGACGACGACGCCGTGCGCACCCTCGTCGGCACCGCCCGCGACGCCGGCATCGACTTCTTCGACCACGCCGACGTCTACGGCCGCGGCCTGCACGGGTGCGAGCGCCGCTTCGCCGAGGCGATGCAGCTCACGGCCTCGGAGCGTGCGCAGATCACGATCCAGACGAAGGCCGGCATCGTGGGCGACGGCCCGTACTTCGACTTCTCGTACGAGCACATCGTCACGGCCGTCGAGGGGTCGCTGCGCGCGCTCGAGACCGACTACATCGACATCCTGCTGCTGCATCGGCCCGATGCCCTCGTCGAGCCCGACGAGGTGGCGCGGGCCTTCGACGAGCTCGAGGCGGCCGGCAAGGTGCGGGCGTTCGGCGTCTCGAACCACACCCCGCGACAGATCGACCTGCTGAAGAAGTCGGTGCGTCAGCCGATCGTGGCGAACCAGATCCAGCTCTCCATCACCCACGCCCCGGCGATCGCGCAGGGCGTGGCCGCGAACATGCAGGGCGAAAATCAGTCCCTCACGCTCGACGGCGGCGGGATCGTGGACTACTGCCGCCTGCACGACATCGCCATCCAGGCCTGGTCGCCGTTCCAGGCCGGCTTCTTCAACGGCGTCTTCCTCGGCTCGCCCGACTACCCCGAGCTCAACGCCGTGATCGACCGGCTCGCGGCGGCGTACGACGTACCCGCCATCGCGATCGCGGTCGCATGGATCACACGCCACCCGGCGTCGATGCAGGTCGTGCTCGGCACGACGACCCCCGAGCGCGTGAGCGCGGCGGCGGAGGGCTCCGACCTGCCTCTCACGCGCGCCGAGTGGTACGAGCTGTTCCGCGCGGCGGGCTACCGCGTCCCGTGACGGACTGAGGCGCAGACGCCTGAAGGAGGACGGATGCCGCGGCCCGCGGCATCCGTCCTCTTTTGCTGTACCCGTGCTGCCGCCGATCGGTTCGGCTTCATGCTCAATGCGTAATCGACTCTTGATTGACGATTATCGATTAATGTAGCATCGCCGATGTTCCGTCTCTCTCGTATACGCCGCTTGCGGCGTGGACGGACCACCCCATGAAGGCGACCGCGACGCCGCGGTCACTCACGAAAGGGCTGGAACCTCGCGATGAAGCGATTTCTGTCAGTACTCGCGCTCGTGGGCACGCTGATCGCCGGAACGGCGACCGCGGCCCAGGCGGCGCCCGATGCGCAGGCCGCCGCCGCTCCCGCGGAGCTGTATGTCGCGCCGGACGGCGACGATGCGGCCAGCGGGGCGATCGACGCGCCGCTGCGCACGCTCGAGGCCGCGCGCGACGCGATCCGCGCGCTCAAAGCCGCAGGCGGCCTGCCCGACGGCGGCGTCACCGTCTCACTGCGAGAAGGAACGTATCCCCGCACCGAGGCATTCGAGCTCGGCGCCGACGACTCGGGCACGACCGACGCTCCGATCACCTATCGGTCGTACCCCGGCGAGACCGTCACACTGACGGGCGGCGTCCAGCTCGACTCGGGTGCGTTCGAGCCGGTCGCCGACGAGGGCGTGCTCGGTCGCATCGTCGACGAGGCGGCCCGCAGCAAGGTCGTCGCGATCGACCTCGCCGCGGCCGGCATCACCGACTACGGGCAGCTCAGCCGCCACGGCTACTGGAAGGCGAACGACGTCAGCACCGTGCCGCCGATGGAGCTGTACATCGGCGGCGAGGGGATGACCCTCGCCCGCTGGCCCAACGCCGGCGCCACCGTGCAGATGGACGAGATCCTCGATCCGGGACCCACCCAGAAGGACGCCGACCTCCAGGAGCGAGGCGGCACCTTCAGCTACAACTACGACCGTCCGCAGTACTGGACCGAGGCCGAAGACGTGTGGCTCGACGGCATCTTCGGCTACAGCTGGGAGTGGTCGTACAACAAGATCGCCGCGATCGACACCGCCGCCAAGACGATCACGCTCCGCTACGGCGAGATGTCGGGCCTGATGAAGACCTGGTTCGAGGACTTCCACTTCGCCGAGAACCTCCTCGAAGAGCTGGACGCCCCGGGCGAGTACTACATCGACCGCTCGACCGGGCAGCTCTACCTGGTGCCGAACCAGGCGTTCCTGGGCGGAGCAGAGGCCACGGTGACGATGCTCAAGGAGCCGATGCTCCGCACCGACGGCACGTCGCACGTGTCGTTCGAGGAGCTCGTGCTCGAGTACGGCCGCGCGAACGCGGCCGTCATCCTGGGCGGCAGCCACGTGAGCGTCGAGCGCAGCGACATCCGCAACTTCGCGGACGGCGGCGTGCTCATCAACTCCCCCGGTCGCTACACGTACGACGGCATCCCGGTGAACCGCGGCGGACGCGATCACGCGGTCATCGACTCGCACCTCCGTCACATCGGCGGTGTGCCGGTCGTCCTCCAGGGCGGCGACAAGACGACGCTCGAACCGGGACGCAACCGCGTCGAGAACTCCCACATCCACGACTTCGCGTACTACCACAAGGCCTACAACCCGGGCGTGATGTTCGACGGCGTCGGCAACATCGGGAGGAACAACGAGATCCACGATGCCCCGCACCCGGGGATCATCGTGCACGGCAACGACCACATCATCGAGCGCAACGACATCTACGACGTGTGCAAGACGTTCCAGGATCTGGGCGCGATCTATATGAACGCCGGCGCCACCCCCCAGCAGCGCGGCACCGTGATCAGGCAGAACTACTTCCACGACACCGGCATCGGGCGGCTCGGCGTGGAGGGCATCTATCCCGACAACCTCACGATGGGGCTGACCATCGAGGAGAACGTCTTCTACCGGATGGGCAATGCCGCGATCAAGAGCGGATCGGGTGACTACATCACCTCGCGCAACAACGTGTTCATCGACACCCACGTGCCGTACGACAACTACGAGATGTGGATGGGCGACCAGCCCGGCAACACCGTCGACACCTCGTACATGCCGGGCTGGATCGAGCTGTTCGAGGCCAACAACGGCTTCGTCGGCACACCGTACGCCGAGAAGTACCCGGAGCTCCTCACGTTCCTCGACGAGAACCACTACTTCCCCGCGAACAACGTGTTCGAGCGGAATGTGACGTGGAACCCGACGCTCACGCGCTCGGGACAGGTGAACGAGCACGGTGCGCGCGACGTGAAGGACCTCATGAACTACGCCGACAACTGGGTGGCGAACGAGGATCCCGGCTTCGTGGACTGGCAGGCAGGTGACTTCCGGCTGCGAGAGGATGCCGCCGTCTTCGACCAGGTCCCCGGCTTCGCGGCGATCCCGTTCGAGCTGATCGGGCCGCAGGGCAAGATCGGCCTGCCGCACGCGCCCGACTCCGTAGCCCTCGAGAGCGTGCACCTGCCGGCCGACCAGTTCACGGTCGACCTCGGCAAGACGGCGTCGTTCGGCGCGGAGGTCGTCCCGTGGAACGCCTCGAACCCGGCGGTCGACTACGCCTCGAGCGACCCCTCGATCGCGACGATCGACGCAGCGGGCATGATCACCGCCCTGCTGCCCGGTGAGACGGTCATCACGGTCACCTCGAAGGCCGACCCGGCGATCACCGATCAGGCCGTCGTGGTCGTCGCCGACGGCGACGGGGTCATGCACCGGACCGACTTCGAGTCGGGCGCCAACGGCTGGCCGGTCGATCCCAACCGCGCCATCGTCGAGGACGCAGACGGAGAGCACTGGTACCGCATCAAGGGCGGCGCCAACTCGCAGCTGCCGCGCAACTTCACGGACTACGTGCTCGATTTCCAGGTGCGGACGCCGGCCGTGGTGCCGGAGGGCGGCATCATGCTCGTCTACGACCGCACCGGACCGACTCCGGGCGGCTACGTGCGGTACCGGCACGCCGAGGCCGGCCCCACGTGGACCATCTACGGACCCCAATGGCAGACGCTCAAAGAGGTCACCCTGCCCGCCGGGTCGGGGCTCGCCCCCGACTCCGTGTACGACGTCCGCATGGTGGTGAAGGGTTCGGGCGTGCAGGTGACCGTGGACGGCGAGCCGGTCATCGAGGGGCCCAACCCCTCGGCGACCGCATCTGGCAAGGTCGGCTTCTACGTGGAGAAGTTCACGGCGCTCGACTTCGACGACGTGACCTTCTCGATCGTTCCCACGGCCGTGACGGCCATCGACGTCTCGCCCGACCAGGCGACACTCGAGCCGGGTGAGCGGCTCAGGCTCGACCTCTCGGTCACGCCGTCGGACGCCACCAACCCACGCGTGGAGTGGACCTCGGACGCGCCGGAGGTCGCGACCGTCGACGAGACGGGCGAGGTGACCGCGCTCGCCGCCGGACAGGCGACGATCACGGCCACGTCGGTGGCGGATGCCTCGATCACCGCGACCTCGACGGTCGAGGTGCGGGCGGCCGAGCATCCCGTCATCGATCTGGTGAATCCGCTCCTCGATCCCGCCGGCTGGCCGGCGACCGACGCCGTCGACTTCGATGAAGGGCGTCTCCGGATCGACGCCGAGGGCGTGTACGGCTACGGGGCCGAGACGTTCGGAAGCGGTCTGCTCCGCTTCCGCGCCGCGGTCGACGGCTTCGACGGCGGGTGGTACGGCTTCGCCGTCCGCTCCGACCGAGCGAGCGACCCGGCGTGGGTGAACGGCAACAAGGGGTATCTGGTGGTGATCAAGGAGGACACGATCGAGTTCCAGAGCTGGAAGCCCCAGCAGACGATGCTCGATGTCATCCCGAACACCGCGGTCCGCGCCGGTGAGGAGCACGAGCTCGAGTTCGGCGCGGTGGAGGTCGATGCGGGCACGAGGCTGGTCCTGCGCGTGGACGGCGAGACGGTGTGGAGCCATCTCGACGCCGGCGCCTCGAACCCGGTCGCCGACCAGGGATACCTGAACGTCTACCACTACGTCGAGCAGAACGCGCTGCGGCTGCAGCCCGTCGTGCTCGACGACGGCGCCACCGCAGCTCCGGGCAAGGGCTCGCTCTCGAACACCAGCGGGTGGGAGTACGGCCTGCATGACGGCGACTACGACGTGGTGATGAACCTCTGGTGGGGCACACCCGGCAGCATCTTCCGGTTGTACGAGAACGGCACCCTCGTCTCGACGCGCGTGCTGTCGGACCCGGGCGGGATGTCGCAGACCACGGGTGTGAGCTTCAGCGGAAAGCCGAACGGCACGTACGTCTACACAGGTGAGCTGGTGAACTCGAAGGGCACGACGGCGACGTCGTCCACGACGGTGAAGGTGATGCACGCGGCGCCGGGTGCACCGACGGTGTCACATGACAACCGCGACCGGGACGGAGCCTTCACGGCGAAGGCCGATCTCTGGTGGGGCACGAATGCCACGTCGTACCGGTTCGAGCTCGACGGCGCCGTCGTCGGGGCGGGTGAGCTCGTCGCGGCGACGCCGGGCGCGCAGTCGGCGTCGGTCCAGCTGACGGGCGTCGCGCCAGGCGAGCACACACTCGTCGCGGTGTTCGCCAACGCGAACGGTGAGACGGCGTCCAAGCCCGTGAAGGTCACCGTCGAGTAGCCGGCGGTTCGTGGGGGAGGGAGCCGGCGCGCCCCTCCCCCACGGTCGTTCCCGGGAGTCGCCACACTCACGACGAGCGTTGCGACTTCACCGGCATCCGTCGTCCGTCAGCGCGCGGCGAGCACCTCGACGAGGCGTTCTGCGGTCGCGACGCTCGACTGCGGGTTCTGGCCGCTCACGAACGAGCCGTCGCTCACGACCGTGACAGACCACGGCTCGCCCGGCTCGACGACGGCGCCGAGGTCGCGCAGGCGCGACTCCACCAGGTAGGGCGAACCGTCGCCGAGTCCGCCCTGACGCTCCTCTTCGTCGGTGAAGACCGCGAGCCGGCGTCCGGCGAAGGCGAACGACCCGTCCGCACGGACGGCGCTGAGCAGCCCGGCGGGGCCGTGGCACAGCACGCCCACGACCGCGTCCCGGTCGACGGCGTCGACGAGCAGCCGGCCGAGGTCGGCGTCGACGGCGAGGTCCACCATCGGGCCGTGGCCGCCGGGCAGGGCGATCGCGTCGTACTCCCCGTCCGCCACGTCGGCGAGAGCGCGCGGGTGCGCCAGGAGTTCGTCGATCGAGGCGAGGTAGTCGGTCAGCGCCGCGCTGTCTCCGGAGAGGCTGCCGGGATCGACCGTGGGCCGCACGCCGCCCGGCGTCGCGATGTCGACGTCGTGTCCGGCGGCGACGAGGCCCCGATGCAGCTCGACGAGCTCCTCCGCCCAGAACCCGGTGGGGTGCGCCGTGCCGTCCGTGAGGACGATGGCGTCCGCTCCGGTGACCGCCATGAGTACGTGTGCCATCTCTGTCTCTCCTGTTCGTCCGACTCGGGGCGAGCCGCTGTCGAAGGGAACGAGGCATCCATCACTCTCATTTCCTATGCTTTGCTTCAGTCATAGATTTCTTGATGGATGGATGCCGCATGCAAGAGCTCGATCTGCTGCACACGTTCGTCGAGGTGCACCGCGCCGGGTCGATCACGGCAGCCGCCGCACGCCTCGGCATCAGCCAGCCGTCGGTGAGCGAGCGCATCGCCCGTCTCGAGGGCGAGCTCGGCACGCCGCTCTTCACGAGGTCGGTGCGCGGCGTGACGCCGACGCCCGCCGGCGACGCGCTCGCGGTGCGCGTGGCGGCACCGGTCGATCTGCTGCGCGCCGTGTGGACGGCGCCGGCACCCGGCCCGGTCGAGACGGTGCGGGTGGGCGGCGCGAGCGACGTCGTCGCGCTCCGGGTGGTCCCCGCGCTGGCGCCGCTCACGAGCTCGGGGGTGCGCGTCGAGTTCGGCCTCGGTCTGGCGCACGACCTGCTCGCCCGGCTCGCGGACGGCGACCTCGACATCGTCGTGTCGTCCGTGCGGACGCCGCTGCGCGGCATCCGCTATCGCGGTCTCGTCGATGAGGAGTTCGTGCTCGTGGGGGCGCCGTCGCTCGCGCGGACCATCGACCGTGCGCGCCTGGCCGCCGACCCCGCGGGCGCGCTGCAGCACCTGCCGCTCGTCGCGTACGACGCCGACCTGTCGATCGTGCGGCGCTACTGGCGCAGCCAGTTCGGGCACCGGCCGGCCAACGCGGTGGCGATCACCGTGCCCGACCTGAGGGCGGTGCTCGCGGCGGTGGTCGCGGCCGCCGGCATCTCGGCGCTGCCCCGCTACCTCGCCGAACCGGCGATCGGCGCCGGCACCGTGGAGCTGCTGCACCGTGCGGACGAGGCGCCGATCAACACGCTGCACCTGGCGATCCGGGCCGGAGAGCCCCCGACGCCTGCGATGACGCGGGTGATCGACGTGCTGGTCGAACGCGCGCGGGAATGGGACGTCTTCTGAGTCCGTCCGCGGGCTCGCCGCACCGGACACGGCGGTGCCCCGGATCCGCCGGGGATCCGGGGCACCGCCGCGGCAGATCACCGATCGTCGGTGAGCGCGTCCTTCACGTCCTGGCCGGCTTTCTTCATCTTCGCGCTGGCCTGATCGCCTACGCCCTCCGCCTGCAGACGCTCGTTGTCGGTCGCGTCGCCGACCGCCTCCTTCGCCTTGCCCTTCATCTCTTCTGCGTTGTGCTTGATGTCATCGTCAAGACCCATGTGAGGATCTCCCTTCTTGTGGTGGATAGAGGTTCAGACCCGGTCGTCGCCGAAGCCCGCGCGGTCGACGCGGCGGTGGTAGCGCATGCCCGCCGCACCGCCGAGGATCGCCGCGATGAGCGTGATCACGGCCGCGCCGATGGCGGTCAGGATGCCGGTCCAGGTGGCGGCGTCGGGGGTCACCGGGATGCGGGGGAAGATGTCGACGTTCGCCAGGATGTCCCACTGGGAACCCGCGATCGCCGTCACGACGGCGACGAGGATGGCGATGGCGACGGCCCAGAGCCAGACCGCCAGGCCCTGCTTCGCGCCGCTCAGCCGTGCCATGCGTCCGGCGACGTATCCGCCGGCGAAGTAGGCGACGAACAGCACGACCGCGATGGCGATCGCGCCGATGATGGTCGCCGCCGTCATGTTCTGGTCGGCGGCGTCGACGGCGTCCTCGACGGTCGCCGGTGACGCGAGACCGGTCGCCGCGCCGATCGCGGCGACCACGGCGGTCAGCGCCACCAGGGCGCCCAAGGCGGTGAGCCATCCGAAGAAGGCGGCGCCGAACTTGATGCCGCCGAATCGCTCGCGCTCGCGCGCCACGACGGTCTCGCGCAGGGATGCGTCGCGGCCATCGACCACGGCTTCGCGGTGGTCGGGCACGCCGTCGTGGTCGACGTCGGTATCGGTGCGCCGCGGGGCCAGGGGCTCCGTCGGACGCGCCGCTCGGGTGTCGTCGGTGCTCATGCAGCGACGTTAGGCGGAACAGCGGAGATCACTCAGCCCCGTTGCGAATCGGTGCCGAAGGGCGTAATCTCTCCCGCCGCTCGCCGGCCTCGGTGCCTGCGCGACGCTGTCCACACGGCGCGCCGCCGGCCGCCGCACGCCGCCGTACGGGCCGAGGCGGTGCGGCCGTGCGGGTGCGCGGAAGAGCAGAATGGCGGTATGGATGCCGTCGCCCCCCTCGTGCGCACCGAGATGCCGCCGCCCAGCTATGTGATGTCGGCGGAGGGGTACCAGCTCGCGACGTACGCATGGGGTGAGCCCGACGCCGAGACCGTCCTGTGCGTGCACGGATTCGCGTCGAGCTGCCGCGACAACTGGGTCGACACCGGCTGGGTGCGGATGCTGACAGCCGCCGGATACCGCGTCATCGGCGTCGATCAGCGCGGTCATGGCGCCAGCGACAAGCCCCACGATGCCCTCGCGTACTCCATGGCGGCCTTCGTCGCCGACCTCATCCTCGTGCTCGACACCTACCTGGTCGACGCCGTGCGGTACGTCGGATACTCGCTCGGCGCCCGGGTCGGCTGGCAGCTCGCGGTGGACGCGCCCGAGCACATCAGCCGTGCCGTGCTGGGCGGCATCCCGGACGGCCGTCCTCTCGGCCGCCTGCGGATCGATCAGGCTCGGGCGTATGCCGAAGAGGGCATACCGGTCACCGACGCCGTGACGCAGAACTACGTCCGGCTGGCCGAGCGGGTGCCCGACCAACGACCTGCGTGCGCTGATCGCGCTCGCCGAAGGCATGCGCTTCGGCGACGCCGACCCCGATCCGGAGCATCCGCCCCTGCAGCCCGTGCTGTTCGCCACCGGGTCGGAGGACGCGATCCTCGAACGCTCGCGCACACTCGCTGGCACCGCGCCGCACGGCAGGTTCCTCGAGATTCCGGGGCGCCACCACTTCAACACGCCGGGCTCGCGCGCGTTCCGCGAAGCGGCGCTGGAGTTCCTCTCGCCGGACCTCGCGCGCGACGGAGGCGTCGCATGACGCACCACGTGCGCGTGGTCTACTGCACGCAGTGCGCATGGATGCTCCGAGCGGCATGGGTCGCCCAGGAGCTGCTGACCACCTTCCAGGCAGAGCTCATGGGCGGCGGCGCCACCCTCGAGCCCGGCACCGGAGGGATCTTCGAGGTCTACGCCGACGACGAGCTGGTGTGGTCGCGCGCCGCCGACGGCGGCTTCCCCGACATCGTCGCCCTCAAGCGCCGGGTGCGAGACCGCATCGCCCCCGGACGTCAGCTCGGTCACGCCGACCGCGCCGCCGCCCGCTCGGGGATCGACGGCGACGCGGCGGCGACGAGCTAGGCCCTACGCCGATGCGACGGCGGTCTTCACCAGCTGCGTGATCCTCTTCTCGACCTCGGGGGTCCAGGCGAGCACCGCGAAGCCGATCGGCCACATGTCGCCGTCGTCGAGGTGCGAAGGCTCGTCGAAGTTGATCGTGGCGTAGCGCGTCTTGAACTTCGACGACGGCTGGAGGAACACGACGACCTTGCCGTCGCCGTTCGCGTAGGCGGGGAAGCCGTAGAACGTCTTCGGCACGAGGTCGGGTGCGGTCTCGGAGACGACCTTGTGCAGGCCCTCGGCGAGCACCTTGTCGGTGCCCTCGAGCTTGCCGATCGCCTCGAGCACCTGCTTCGTGCCCGCTTCCCGGTTCTTTCCCGCCTTGGCCTGGGCGCGCAGCTCCTTGGCGCGATCCTTGACCGCTTGGCGCTCGATCTCACTCAGTCCGTCAGACGACGTCTTGCCGGCCATGTCCGTTCTCCTCTGCGTTCGGGGGCCGCTTCGCGGCTTGTATCCTCACGCTATGACGCGGCGACCGGGCGCGCTTCTCCATTCCTGCTGGATCGCGATGCGGGCTGTGGCCGGGCTTCAGCGGTCCCGAATCCACGGCGGTGGTCTAGCGTGATCTGCACCCTGAACACCGAGGAGCCGCAATGTCCGCGACATCCCCGGAGGAGATGCACGCCATCTCGTCCGACACCCGCCACACCGTCGAAGACGTCCTCGAGTACGCACGGCGCCGGGCGCTGTACGAGGACGTGCCGCTCGACAAGCCGATGACGCCGCGCGACCTGGAGCGGCTGGCGTCGGGCTCGATCACCGCCGACGGCATCGGCTCGCGGCGCGCCATCGCGCTGTTCGAGAACGTGCTCGCACCCTCCTGCGTGTCGACCGACCACCCCGGCTACCTCTCCTTCATCCCCTCGGCCCCCACCAAGGCCTCGCTGGCGTTCGACGTCGTGGTGTCGGCATCCGCCATCTACGGCGGCTCGTGGATGGAGGGCTCCGGCGCGGTCTACGCCGAGAACGAGGTGCTGCACTGGCTCGCTTCGGAGTTCGGGATGCCGCAGGGCTCCGGCGGGGTCTTCGTGCAGGGCGGCACGATCGGCAACCTCTCGGCGCTCGTGACGGCACGGGATGCCGCGCGCCGGCGACTCTCGGACGAAGGGCGCCCTGCCCCTGCGAGGTGGGTGATCGTGTGCAGCGCCGAGGCGCACTCGTCGATCGCGTCGGCGGCGGCCGTGATGGACGTCGACGTCGCGACCGCCGAGGTCGATGCCGACGGGCGCCTGCACGGGGATGCCGTCGCGCGCGTGCTCGACGAGCACGGCGACGCGGTGCTCGCGGTGGTGGCCACCGGCGGCACGACGAACTTCGGCATCGTCGACGACATCGCGGGCGTCGGCGCCGTCGCGCGCGAGCGCGGCGTATGGTTCCACGTCGACGGCGCCTACGGGCTGGCGGCCATGCTCGTCGAGCGGATGCGCCCGGTGTTCGCGGGCGTCGAGCTCGCCGACTCGCTCATCGTCGACCCCCACAAGTGGCTGTTCGCGCCGTTCGACGCGTGCGCGCTCATCTACCGCGAGCCCGCGCTCGCGCTGTCGGCGCACACGCAGAAGGCCGAGTACCTCGACACCCTCACCGGCAAGCCGGACTGGAATCCGTCGGACCTCGCCATCCAGCTGACCCGACGCGCCCGCGGCCTGCCGCTGTGGTTCTCGCTCGCCACCCACGGCACCGACGCGTACCGCGCCACGATCGAGTACGGCATCGATCTCGCCCGGCGCATCGCCGACGAGATCGAGGCGCGCGACGGGCTGTCGCTCGTGCGCGATCCGCAGCTGTCCGTCGTGGTGTTCCGCCGCGAGGGCTGGACGCTCGCCGAGTACGAGGCCTGGTCGGACCGCCTCCTCGAGGAGCAGCACGCGTTCGTCGTGCCCAGCTCCCACGCCGGTGAGCCGGTGCTGCGGTTCGCGATCATCTCGCCGCTGACCACGTTCGAGCTCCTCACCGGCATCCTCGACACCTTGAAGTGACGGATGCCGGAGCCGCCGGCATCCGTCCCCCTGCGTTTCCGCCCCTGCCCGAAACAGGTGTTCTGGCGAGGACAGGACGATTCGGCCGCCGTCGTCCTGTGCACGGCGGAACACCTGTTCCGGGCGGCGCGCGGGCGTGTGACCCGGGGGCCGGGATGGGGTTCAGGATGCTGTCACCTACGACGCACGTAGACTGGAGGCATCCGTTCTCGTTCCCGAGAACCCGCCTCTCCGCAGGACCACCGTGACCTCAGCCGATTCCCGCACGTTCGCCGTGCGCCACGTGCAGCTCGCACGCGCCGCCTTCGCGGCGATCGCCGCGCTCATGATCACGTTCTCGTCGGACCATTCGGCACTGGTCGGCAGCGCAGTCTTCAGCGGCTTCGCCATCGCCACCGGCCTCGTGCTGCTGCTCTCGGTGTGGCTGGTGTACCCGGCCGGCCGCCGGTGGCCGGCCGCCGCACTCGGCGGCGTGACCGTCGTCGCGGGGATGGCGAGCGGCCTCTACCCGCTGCGCACGGTGGCCGGCTACTTCACCATCGTGATCGCGTGGGCGCTCATCAGCGGCGTCATCGAGCTCATCGCCGGGTGGCGCGGCCTCGCCGGCCGGCGCACGCGCCGCGAGATCGCACCCGGCGTCGCCGATGCCCGCCCCGCCGCGCCCGTCGGACCGCGGTCCGAGAGCCGCGACGCCGCCGTGATCGGCGCGATCACGGCGCTGCTCGGCATCGCGCTGCTCTTCGTCCAGCCCGCCTACGCGCTGGACTACACGATCGAAGAGGCGAGCGCGACATTCACCCTCACCGGCATCACCATCGGCGTCGGGCTGTTCGGCGGCTACGCCGCGATCGTCGCGGTGTACCTCGGCATCGCCGGGTTCTCGCCGCACCCCGCAGAACCGGACACGGCCGAGAACGTCACGGAGGATGCACCCGCATCCGCCGACCCCACCCCGCAGAAGGACTCCGCGTGAGCCACGACAGCCCCACCCGCCGCGACCTGATGAAGCCCGTGCAGCTGCTCGGGATGGCCTTCGGCGCCGCGCTGTTCGCGGGAATCGTGACGCTCGTGTCGATGGGCTTCTTCCAGCAGCGCACCGCCGAAGAGGCCCAGCGCGCCATCATCACCGCCCTGGTCATCGCGGGCGTCAGCTTCATCGCGGTGCTGCTCATCGTGTCGCTGCTGCTGCTCGCGGTCGACCCCGCCCAGGTGGCGAAGCAGATCGACCGGCCGGTGCTCTTCGACGACGAGTCCGAGAAGCCGGAGCCGGGCGAGAACCCGGATGCCGCGGCATCCGGAGACCCCAAAGCCTGACCCCGTCGTAGCCCGTCCCTGAGCCGCGACCCGGAGCTCTTCCTCGGTCGTTGAGCGAGCGAGGAACGAGCGAGACGAAACGCCCGCACCCGGCGCAGTCGTGAAGCTCGACGCGCTTCGTCTCGATCGTTGCGCGGAACGACTAACCGAGCTCGTCGACCAGCTTCGACGCGAGGCCGTCGTACGTCGCGGGGGTGAGCGCGAGCAGGCGCTCCTTCGCGTCGTCGCCGATGTCGAGGCCCCGCACGAACTCGGCGAGCTCAGGCGCGCCGACGCGGCGGCCGCGCGTGAGGTCCTTGAGCAGCGCGTAGGGGTCGCTGATCTGCGAGCGGCCGGCGGCGATCTCGGCGCGGACCACCGTCTGGATCGCCTCGGCGAGCACCTCCCAGTTGGCGTCGAGGTCGGCCAGCAGCGCGTCCTCGGCCAGTGAGATCTCGCGCAGCCCGCGCTGCAGGTTGTCGAGCGCGAGCAGCGCGTGCCCGAATGCGACGCCGATGTTGCGCTGGGTCGTGGAGTCGGTCAGGTCGCGCTGCATGCGGCTCGTGACCAGCGTCTGCGAGAGCGTCGCGAGCAGCCCGCCCGCGATCTCGAGGTTGGCCTCGGCGTTCTCGAACCGGATGGGGTTGATCTTGTGCGGCATCGTCGACGAGCCGGTGGCCCCGGCGACCGGGATCTGCGTGAAGTAGCCGATCGAGATGTACGTCCAGATGTCGGTCGCCAGATTGTGGAGGATGCCGCCGGCATGCCGCACGCGGTCGTACAGCTCGACCTGCCAGTCGTGGGACTCGATCTGGGTGGTGAGGATGTTGAAGTCGAGCCCGAGGCCCTCGATGAACGCGCGGGAGACCTCGGGCCAGTCGACCTCGGGCGCGGCTGCGAGGTGCGCCGACCAGGTGCCGGTCGCGCCCGAGAACTTCGCGAGGTACTCGCCGCCCTCGATCTGGTCGGCCACGCGGGAGAGGCGCCACGCGAACACGCCCAGCTCCTTGCCCATCGTCGACGGCGTCGCGGGCTGGCCGTGGGTGCGTGACAGCATCGCGGCGTCGCGGTGCTCCACCGCGAGCTCGGTGAGGGCGGCGATGACGGCGCGCAGCTTCGGCAGCCAGATGCGCTGCACCGCGCGCTGCACGGTGAGGGCGTACGAGGTCGAGTTGATGTCCTCGCTGGTGCAGGCGAAGTGCGTCAGCTCGGCGATCGCGTCGAGGCCCAGCGTCGACAGCCGGTCGCGCACCAGGTACTCGACGGCCTTGACGTCGTGGCGGGTGACCGCCTCCTTCTCGGCGAGCCAGTCGATCTCGGCCTGGCCGAACTCCAGGTACAGCGCGCGCAGGCGCGACCTTGTCGTCGTCCTGCAGCGGCGCGGTGCCGAACAGCGAGCGGTCGGTGAGGGCGATGAGCCACTCCACCTCGACCTCGACGCGGGCGCGGTTGAGGCCGGCCTCCGAGAGGTACGCGCCCAGCTCGCCCACGGCGGCGCGATAGCGCCCGTCGAGGGGGCTCAGGGGCTGCCAGGGCAGGTCAGCAGGGGGAAGAGCGGTCACGGTGACTCCCGTCGGTCTCGGAGGGGCGGCGATCAGGGGCGACCGTCGATCGGCGGCATGACGGCGGAGGTCATGGCGCCGGGCGGATGGCGGGTTCGAGCTGCCGGAAGAGCGCCCGGCTCGCGCTCTCGATCATACCGAGCACCTCGTCGAACATTCCGGGCCCGGCATAGTACGGGTCGGGCACGTCGAGGGTGTGGGCCGACGGATCGAACGACAGCAGCAGGGCGATCTTGTCGGCGTCGCCCTCGGTGCGGGCCCACCCGCGCAGGATCCGCTCGTGGCTGCGGTCCAGCGCCACCACGAGGTCGCTGTGGGCGAAGTCGGCGTGCGTGAACTGGCGCGCCCGGTGGTGGGCTCCGTCGTAGCCGGCGCGCTCGAGCGCCGCGATGGTGCGCAGATCCGCCTGCTCGCCCACGTGCCAATCGCCGGTCCCGGCGCTCGTCGACGCCACGCGGGCACCCAGGCCCGAGGCATCCGCGAACTCCCGGAACACCACCTCCGCCATCGGAGAGCGGCAGATGTTGCCGGTGCACACGAACACGACGCGGAAGGGCGCCACGTCGCTCGCGGTCATGGGGTCCATTCTGGCCCGCGCCGACACCGAACGTTAAGGATCTCTCCGCCTGGACTCTTCCGTGAACGGATGCCGCTCCCCTAGCTTTGCTCTCACGGGGAGGCGACCGGCCTGCCCTTCGCATGCGCGGCACACCATCCGCGCATCCCACGTGGAGGTTCCGTGTCCCATTCTCCCCGCAGACTGACCGCCGCCCTGGCGGCCGCCGCGCTGGCCGCCACCGGCGTGGTGGCGTTCGCCGCACCCGCGGCCGCGGCATCCGGAGATCTGCTCATCAGCGAGTACGTCGAAGGCAGCTCGTTCAACAAGGCGATCGAGATCTACAACCCGAGTGCGACCACCGTCGACCTGGCCGCCGCCGGCTACGCATTGCAGCTGTTCTTCAACGGCTCGTCGACGCCGACGTCGTTTCCGCTGACCGGCACGGTGGCGGCGAACGAGGTCTTCGTCTTCGCGCAGGGACCGACCGCCTCGAACCCGGTCGACCCCGCGATCGGCGCGGTCGCGGATCAGACGACCACGGCGTCGCTGTTCAACGGCGACGACGCGATCGCACTGGTGAAGAACGGCGTCATCGTCGACGTCTTCGGGCAGATCGGCAACGACCCGGGGACGGAGTGGGGCACCGGGATCAACTCCACCCAGGACAACACGCTCCGCCGCGCTGCGGACACGTGCGTCGGCGACGAGAACGGCACGGACGCGTTCGACCCGACGGTCGGCTGGGTCGGCTATGCCTCCAACACCTTCGACGGCCTCGGCACCCACACCGCGAACTGCGGCGGCGAGCCGCCCGCGGCGCGCGTCGTCATCAACGAGTTCTCGGCCGACACGGTCGGCACGGCGGACGTCGAGTACGTCGAGCTGCTCGCGAACCCTGCCACCACCGACCTCTCCGCCTATCGCGTGCTCGAGATCGAGGGCGATTTCAACGGCACCGTGACCGGCACCGTCGACGAGGTCATCTCGTTCGGCGCGGCTGACGCGTCGGGTCGCAGCCTCGCGACGCTCGCCAACGGCGCGCTCGAGAACGGCACCGTCAGCCTCCTCCTGGTGACCGGCACCGCGCCTTCCCTGGGCACCGACATCGACACGAACGACGACGGCGTCATCGACGACGGCCTCGGCTTCACCGTCGTCGATGCGGTCGCCGTCAGCGACGGCGGTGCGACGGATCTCGCCTACGGCGGCGTCGTGCTCGGCGTGTCGTATGACGGGCTCCCCTTCGACCCGGGTGGAGCCTCCCGCATTCCGGACGGCGCCGACACGAACGCCGCGACCGACTGGGTGCGCAACGACTTCGACCTCGCCGGCTACAACGGCACCGTCGGCACGCCCGCCTTCGGCGAGGCGTTCAACACGCCGGGCGCCGTCAACGGCGCCGTCCCGCCGCCCCCGCCGATCGAGGCGGGCTGCGACCTCGATGTCGCCTCCATCAGCTCGGTGCAGGGGTCGGGTGCGGCATCCCCGCGCGACGGCGAATTCCTGCGGCTCGAGGGCACCGTGGTGGGCGACTTCCAGACCGGCGGCTTCGAGGGCTTCTACATCCAGGATGCCGGCGACGGCGACACCGCCACCTCGGACGGCATCTTCGTGCACTATCGGCGAGCGCGCCGACGGTCGAGGTCGGCGACGTGGTGAACGTGGCAGGCGAGGTCGACGAGTTCTTCGGCCTCACCGAGCTCAAGGCGCTCGACCTCGAGGTCTGCGCGACGGGCCAGCCGCTGCCGCCGGCCGTGCCGCTGACGCTGCCGGCGACCGAGACGCAGCGCGAGGCGCTCGAGGGCATGTACGTCACGCTTCCGCAGAACCTCGCGATCGGCGAGACGTTCGAGTACGGCCGCTTCGGCACGATCACCCTGACGAACGGGCGCCTCGACACGCCGACCGCGGTCGTCGAGCCGGGCGCCGCGGCGAACGCCCTCGCGGCGGCGAACCTCGAGAACAGCATCACGCTCGACGACGGGCGCGGCACCCAGAACCCCGACCCGGCGATCCACCCGGACGGAGAGGTGTTCACGCTCGCGCATACGTTCCGCAGCGGCGACCTGGTGCAGAACGCGATCGGCGTCCTGGACTACCGCTTCTCGACGTGGGGCGTGCAGCCGACCGACGGTGCCGACTTCACCGTCGCGAACGCGCGGCCCGCGCTGCCCGATGTCGGGGGCGACCTGACGATCTCGAGCTTCAACGTGCTGAACTACTTCACGTCGCTCGACCCGACCCCGACGAATGACAACGACGACGACTACCACCGGGGTGCCGACACCGCGGAGGAGTTCCAGCGCCAGCAGGACAAGATCGTCGCCGCGCTCGCCGAGATCGACGCCGACGTGTTCGGCCTCCTCGAGATCGAGAACAACGGCACGGCGGTGCAGGCGCTCGCCGACGCACTGAACGCGCTCGTCGGCGCCGGCACGTACGTGCCCGTCACGACCGGCGTCATCGGCACCGACGCGATCACCACGGCGATCATCTACAAGCCCTCGACCGTCACCCCGGTCGGCCCCTTCCGGCTGATGACGAGCGCGGTGGACCCGGCCTGGTCGGACGCACGCCACCGCCCGGGGCTCACGCAGCGGTTCGCGTCCACCGAGACGGCCGAGGAGTTCGTCGTGTCGGTCAACCACCTGAAGTCGAAGGGCTCGGCGTGCTCCGAGAGTCCCGACCTCGGCGACGGTCAGGGCAACTGCAGCGCGGCTCGCACGGCCGCGGCGACGGCGCTCACCGCGTGGCTGAACAACGAGGTGGCGACCGACGGCCGCGCGATCGTGATCGGCGACCTGAACGCCTACGACCACGAGGACGCGATCGACGCCTTCGTGGCGGGCGGCTTCACCGACCTCGAGAAGCAGTTCAACGGCGAGCACGCGTACTCGTACGTGTTCGACGGGCAGATCGGCTACCTCGATTACGCCCTCGCGCAGCCGGCGCTGCTCGCGGACGTGACGGGCGCGGCGGCGTGGCACATCAACGCCGACGAGCCGAGCCTCATCGACTACGACATGTCGTTCAAGCAGCCGGCACAGGACGCGCTGTGGGCGCCCGACCCCTACCGGTCGAGCGACCACGACCCGGTGATCGTCGGGCTGAACCTCACGCCGCCCGACACGACGGACCCCACCATCGAGGTGACCGCCGACCCGTCGATCGTGTTCCCGCCGAACAACAAGCTGCGCACGGTGGAGTTCACCATCGACGCCGCCGATGACCGCGGCGACGTCACGGTCGCGTTCGACGGCGTCGGGGTCACGGGCTCGTCGAAGGCGCAGTGGGAGCAGATCGATGAGGACACCTTCCGGGTCATGGCCGTGAAGGGTGCGGTCTACCGCTTCACCTGGACGGCGACGGATGCCGCGGGCAACACCGCGACGGACAGCGCCGAGGTGGTCGTCGGCAAGTAGCCGCCCGCGAGCAGGGCACCTGGAGGAGCGTCGTTCCGTACGCGGAACGGCGCTCCTCCGTCACGGTGGCCTCTCCTCCACAGCCGGCGGGTGGGTGCGACTGTCCACGGACTCCCGCCGACGCGCTCGACCGCACGCCGCCGAGGGCGACGATCGACGGGTGACGTTCGCTTTCCCGCCCGCCGACTCGGCGGCTCACCAGCTGTCCCAGATCGAGCGCGAGTTCTCAGGGCTCCTCACGCGGATCACGGATGCCGCGCACGTCGCCCGCGGTCTCGCCGACGCCGTCGACTGGCAGGCGAAGGCCGCGAGCGCGTTCCACGAGCGCGCCACGGCGTGGGCGGGCGACGTGTCGGGCCTGTCGTGCCTCGCCGAGACGGCGCGTTACGACGCCGCACGTGCCCGTGATCGCGCGGCGTTCGCGGAGTCGCTCACCGGCGTGCTTCCGGGAGCCGCTCGATGAGCGAGACGCGGCCGGGCGACGCCGAGCCCGTCGCTGGGTCGCCGCCGGGAGCGGCACCTCGCCCGCACCCGGCCCGCCGGCTCCCGACCTCGCCCAGCAACCCGGACGGCTCGGGCCGAACGAGGGGATCATCGGCCTGTTCGCCGACCACTGGCCCCGCGTCGACGACGGCCTGCAGATCCGCAGCGGCGGGGCCGTGGCCGTGGACACGGCGACGCTGTCGGCGGCCGCCGTGCGCTTCGATGCCGCCCGAGAGGCGCTCGCGGAGGTCGCCGGAAGCGTGCGGGCCCTGCAGAGCGGACTGCGGACGCAGCCGGCGCACGCCGACGACGCCCGGGCGTCGGCATCCGTCCTCGCGACGAAGCTGGAGGCGGTGCAGGCGGAGGCGGAGGAGATCGCGCGGGCGCTCCGCGAGGCGGCGTACGCCTACGAGATGGTCGAGATCCAGGCCGCGCATCGGGCCGCCGTGCTTGCGGGCGACGGCGCTCGCGCGCAGCGCCTCGACGCGCGGCTGAGCGCGCTGGTCGAGCAGCATCCCGACGCCTGGCGGACGGCCATCGGCGCGGAGTTCGGGTACGGGGTCATGTGGCCGTCCGAGCTCGTGCGGCAGGCGACGCAGTGGGGCGTCGGCGTGGGCAGCGAGATCCACGACGCCGGTGCCATCGCGGCGGGCGCCGGCGCCGGCCTGCTCACGCTCGGCGGCGCGGTCGCGGCCGGTCTCGCCGGCACGGGAAGGCTTTCGCGCGAGGCGCGGCTCTGGGGGGCCGCGGGTCCGGTGACACTGACGCCCGTCGCACCGGCGGCACCCGGCAGCGTCGCGCCGGTCGTCGCGCCGCCACCTGCCGGACCCGGCGGCATGCCGGTCACGCTGCCGTCGCGGGCGCCGTCGACGGTCGCGCCGCAGAGCCTGGCCGCGGCGACCGCGCGCATTCCGAGCGACGGCGACGCGCGGGTGCGGGTCGAGCGCTACGCGATGGCGGACGGGTCGCAGCGGTACGCCGTCTACATCGCCGGCATGCAATCGGGCGCGCTGGGCGGCGACGACCCGTGGGACAACGCCTCGAACCTCGACCTGTACGCGGGAAGGATGTCGGACTCCTACGCCGCGACCGAGGCGGCGCTCGCCGCCGCCGGGGCGCAGCCGGGCGACGCCGTCCACGTGTTCGGCTTCTCGCAGGGCGCGATGATCGGTGCGCACCTGGCGCTGGAAGGCCCGTACGACACGCAGACGCTCGTCTCGCTCGGTTCGCCCGTCGACGCGGACGTCGGACCCGGCACGCTGAGCGTGTCGGTGCGCCACACCGACGATCCCGTCGTCGCGCTCGCCGGCGGCGGGCACGCGGAACCGGTCGGCGCGTCCGGCAGCTTCATCGTCGAACGCGTGGCCGACCCCGATGGTCGCGCTCGACGACACGAGGCTGCCCGCGCACCGCCTGACCGTGTACGCCGAGACGGCGGCGCTCGTCGACGGGTCGGCCGATCCGCGGGTCGACGGCCTTCGCGGCGTCTTCGACGAACTGGCCGGCGCGGAGTCCGTCGAGGTCACCGAGTACGCCGCGACCCGCGGTGCCGGCTGAGTCAGTCCTTGCGAGGCCGCAGGATGATGCCGAAGACCCAGTTGATGACGCGTGATGATGACCGCCGCCACGACGCCCCACCAGAAGTCCTCGACGCGCAGGCCCCAGTTCCACCAGTGCGTGAGCCAGGCCGTCAGCCACAGCAGGAACGCGTTGATGAGAAGGCCGATGAGCCCCAGCGTCAGGATGTAGAGCGGGAACGCCAGCACCTTGATGACGGTGCCGATGATCGTGTTCACGAGCGCGAAGATCGCCGCCACGATGAGCAGCGTCAGCACCATCTGGAGCGTCTCCCCCGGAGGGAACGGGACGACGAAGACCTGGAGCACCGGGATCAGGGTGACGACCCAGATGGCGAACGCGTTGATGACGACGCGGATGAGGAAGCCCATAGTCCGCCCAGTCTTCCACGGCGCGGGTCTGGGTCCAACGATTCGAACCGACCGACCTTGATACCGAAATGGTATCGACCTACCCTGTGGAGATGGCAATGACGATTCGACTTCCAGAAGAACTCGATCGGGCCCTCGACGCGATCGCCGAGGCCGAACACGTATCGAAGCACGCGCTCGTTCTGCAGGGGGTCGAACTCATCGTCGCGCGTCGAGCGCGTCGCGTCGACGTGGACGACGCCATCGACTTCGTGCTGAGCCACGATGCCGAGCTGCTGCGGCGACTCGAAGACGCATGACCCGATTCCTCGGCCTGGACGACGCACTCCACATCGCCGCACGACTCGGATTCCATGTACGCGATGCCGGCTTGCTCGCATCCGCCATCGCCCGGCCGGCGACGACTCTTTTCGGTGACGACGCCTATCCGGCGTTGTCACTCAAAGCGGCAGCGTTACTCGAGAGTGTCGTGCGGAATCATCCGTTCGTCGACGGCAACAAACGCAGCGGGTGGACGCTGGCCGTGACGTTTTGTGGATCAACGGGTTCCGCCACGACATGACGGCCGATGAGGGCTTCGATCTGGTCGTCGGTGTGGCAGAAGGGCGCGTCAGCCTCGAGGCGTCCGCTGCCGTGTGGGAAGCGCATCTGATCCCCCGCTCGTAGACTCGGGACCGTGACCGACGCTCCCGAGATCCCCGTCCGCGTGCGCCCCGAGGTCGCTGCGCTGCCGCCGTACAAGCAGGGTCGGCAGGCCGGCGCAGAGGCGTTCAAGCTGTCGAGCAACGAGAACCCGTTCGACCCGCTGCCCGGCGTGCTCGAGCGCGTGCAGGCGGCGACCGCGCTGAACAGGTATCCGGATGCCAGCGCCGCACGCCTGCGGGAGCGCCTCGCCGAGCGATTCGGAGTGGGGGCCGACGGCATCCACATCGGCGCCGGCAGCGTCTCGATCCTGGCCCAGCTCGTGCTGGCGACGTCCGGCCCGGGCGACGAGGTCATCTACGCGTGGCGCTCGTTCGAGGCCTATCCGTGGCTCGCGGTCGTCGCCGGCGCCACCGCCGTGCAGGTGCCGCTCGCCCCCGGCGCCCGCCACGACCTCGACGCGATGGCGGCCGCGATCACGGAGCGCACGCGCGCGATCATCGTGTGCAGCCCGAACAACCCCACCGGCCCGGTCGTGACCCAGGCCGAGTTCGACGGGTTCGTCGCCCGCGTGCCCGCCGACGTGCTCGTGATCCTCGACGAGGCGTACTCCGAGTTCGTCACCGACCCCGACGCCGTCGACGGGGCCCGCGTGCTGGCGACGGACGCCCCCGCCAACGTCGTGGTGCTCCGCACCTTCTCCAAGGCGTACGGGCTGGCGGCCCTCCGCGTCGGCTACGCCGTGGGCCACCCGCGCGTCCTCGACGCCGCCCGCAGCACCGCCATCCCGCTGTCGGTCACCGCCCACGCCGAGGAGGCGGCGCTCGCGAGCCTGGACGCCGAGGGCGAGCTGCTCGAGCGCGTCCACGTCATCGCCGAGCGTCGCGACCGGCTCGCCGACGGACTCCGCGGGCCGGCTGGAACGTCCCCGAGGCGCAGGGCAACTTCGTGTGGCTGCCCGCCGGCGACGAGACCGCGACCTTCGCCGCCGCCTTCGAAGAGGCGGGCCTGATCGTCCGCCCGTTCGCCGGCGACGGCATCCGCATCTCGGTCGGCGAAGAGGAATCTGTCGAGAAGGTCCTAGGGATCGCAGCATCCGTTGTGAAGAACCTCCCGGAAGGGCACGCAGGAGTGCGGGCTAGCGTAGAACGGTGACCCCGCCTGAAGACTTGGTGACGACTGGCGCCCCGGCACCTTCGGAGACCACCGTGCCCGAAGACCCCGCACTCGTCCGCTTCCTCGAAGCGGACGGCACCTTCGCCCCGACCCCCGCCGCCGAGCGATATCGCGCCGCCGTCGACGCGCTGAGCGACGCCGACCTCGAGACGTTCTACCGCGACATGGCCGTCATCCGCGCGTTCGACGTGCAGGCGACGAACCTGCAGCGACAGGGCCAGCTCGCCCTCTGGCCGCCGAGCTACGGGCAGGAGGCCGCGCAGGTCGGCTCCGCACGGGCGGCGAGGACGCAGGACCACATCTTCCCGTCCTACCGTGAGCACGTCGTCACGAAGATCCGCGGCGTCGACCCGATCGACATCATCCGCGTGATGCGTGGACTGACGCACGGCGGGTGGGACCCGACCGACCCCAAGAACGGCAACACCCACATCTACACCCTCGTGCTCGGCTCGCAGACGCTGCACGCGACCGGGTTCGGCATGGGTCTCGTCTTCGACGGCCGCTGCGGCACCGGCGACGCCGATCGCGACGAAGCCGTCATCGTCTACTACGGCGACGGCGCCTCCAGCCAGGGCGACGTGCACGAGGCCATGGTCTTCGCCGCGAGCTACCGCACCCCCGAGGTGTTCTTCCTGCAGAACAACCAGTGGGCGATCTCGGTGCCGGTCTCGACCCAGTCGCGCTCGCCGCTGCACCGGCGCGCCGAAGGCTATGGGATGCCGAGCACCCTGATCGACGGCAACGACGTGCTCGCCAGCTGGGCCGTCACGCGCGCCGCGCTCGACGACGCGCGCGCCGGCGGCGGCCCGCAGGCGATCGAGGCCATGACCTACCGGCTCGGCGCGCACACCACGAGCGACGATCCCACGAAGTACCGCCCATCGAGCGAGGAGGAGGCGTGGCGCCGCCGCGACCCGCTCGCGCGCATGAGGGCCTTCCTCCTCGCCCGCGGCGCGTCGGAGTCGTTCTTCGCCGACGTGGACGCGGAGGGCGCGGCCCTGGCCGACGACATCCGCACGCGCACCAACGCGCTCGGCGGACTCGAGCCCGACCAGATGTTCGCCCACGTGTACTCCGAACCTCACCCCCTCATGGCCGAGCAGCGGGAGTGGCTCGCCGGGTACGAGGCATCCTTCGAGGGAGGCGCATCGTGACCGACACCGACATCCGGGCGACGAGCGCGGGCGGAACGCCGACGTGCCCGCGGCCCCGGTCACGACGATGCCGCTCAGCCGGGCGATCAACGCGGGCCTTCGCGCGTCTCTCGCCGGCAGCGACCGCGTGCTGCTGATGGGCGAGGACATCGGCAAGCTCGGCGGGGTCTTCCGCATCACCGAGGGGCTGCAGGCCGAGTTCGGCGAGCAGCGCGTGATCGACAGCCCGCTGGCCGAGTCCGGGCTCGTCGGCACGGCGATCGGGCTGGCGCTGGCCGGCTTCCGGCCGGTGGTCGAGATCCAGTTCGACGGATTCGTCTTCCCCGCGTTCGACCAGATCACCTCGCAGCTGGCGAAGATCACCAACCGCCTCGAGGGCGCGGTGCAGATGCCGGTCGTGATCCGCATCCCCTACGGCGGGCACATCGGCGCCATCGAGCACCACCAGGAGAGCCCCGAGGCGTACTTCACGCACACCCCGGGCCTGCGCGTCGTGAGCCCGTCGACGCCGAACGACGGCTACTGGATGATCCAGGACGCGATCGCCTCGGCCGACCCGGTGATCTTCCTCGAGCCGAAGAGCAAGTACTGGCAGAAGGGCGAGGTCGACACGTCCGCCCGCGCGCTGCCGCTGCACGCGTCGCGCATCGTCCGCCGCGGCACCGACGTCACGCTCGTCGGCCACGGCGCCATGGTGACGACGATGCTGCAGGCCGCCGTGCTCGCCGAGGCCGAGGGCATCAGCATCGAGGTCGTCGACCTGCGCTCGCTGTCGCCCGTGGACTACGGGCCGATCCTCGACTCGGTGCGGCGCACCGGCCGCATGGTCTACGCGCAGGAGGCGCCGGGCTTCACGTCGCTCGGCTCCGAGGTGGCGGCGACCGTGATGGAGCGCGCGTTCTACGCGCTCGAGGCTCCCGTGCTGCGCGTGTCGGGGTTCGACGCCCCGTTCCCCCCTGCCAAGCTCGAAGGCGTCTTCCTGCCCGACGCCGACCGGATCCTCGAGGCCGTCGACCGGTCTCTCGCCTACTGAGAGGGAGCCGGTCGTTGAGCGAGCGAGGAACGAGCGAGACGAAACGCCTCGGACCGGCCGGAAGGTCACGCGCGTTTCGTCTCGCAAGCTCGCTCGACGACCGGGTCTTTCGAAAGGACACTCCATGAGCTCGACCCAGACGTTCGTCCTCCCCGATGTCGGCGAAGGCCTCACCGAGGCCGAGATCGTCCAGTGGCGGGTCGGCCCGGGCGACAGCGTCGCGGTCAACGACGTGCTCGTCGAGATCGAGACCGCGAAATCGCTGGTCGAGCTGCCCTCGCCGTTCGCGCGGCACCGTGGGCGAGCTCCTCGCCTCCGAGGGTGACACGGTGAACGTCGGTACGGCGATCATCACCATCGCCTCGACGACGGATGCCGCATCCCCGGCCACCGTCGGGCAGTCCGAGCACGGCGAGCCCGCCGAGCCCGCCGAGGGCGAGGGAGCGGTGCTCGTCGGGTACGGCACCGGCGGGCAGGTGCAGTCGCGGCGGCGCAAGGCCGCCGTTCCCGCGGCGGAGCGGGTCGCGGCATCCGTCGGGATCATCGCCAAGCCGCCGATCCGCAAGCTCGCGCGCGATCTCGGTGTGGAGCTGTCGGCCGTGGCGCCGAGCGGCCCCGCCGGCGAGGTGACCCGCGAGGATGTCGTGCGGCACGCGTCGCAGGCCAGCGTGTTCCGCAACATCGAGACGCCCGAGTGGGGCGACGTGCGCGAACGAGACCATCGCGGTCGCCGCGCCGGCGTCCACGGAGCGGCCGACGCCCGGCCCCGCCGAGGTCGCGCCGTCGACGCCCGCCCCCGACGCCGCCGGCCGGGAGGAGACGATCGCCGTCCGGGGTGTGCGCAAGGCCACCTCGTCGGCGATGGTGCAGTCGGCGTACTCGGCCCCGCACGTCTCGGTGTGGACCGACGTCGACGCCACCCGCACGATGGAGCTCGTCAAGCGGCTCAAGACTTCGCCGGACTTCGCCGACACGAAGGTCTCGCCGCTGCTCATCATGGCGCGGGCCGTGATCTGGGCGGCCCGGCGCACCCCGATGGTCAATGCCGCGTGGGTGGATGCCGAGGGCGGCGCCGAGATCCGCGTCCGGCGCTACGTGAACCTCGGCATCGCCGCAGCGACGCCGCGCGGCCTCCTGGTGCCGAACATCAAGGACGCGCAGGACCTGTCGATGCGCGAGCTGGCCCGGGCGCTCGAGAAGCTCACCCTCACCGCGCGGGAGGGCAAGACCACTCCCGGCCGACCAGCACGGCGGCACCATCACCATCACGAACATCGGCGTGCTTCGGCATGGATGCCGGCACCCCGATCATCAACCCCGGCGAGGCGGGCATCGTGGCGCTCGGGACGATCCGCCAGAAGCCGTGGGTCGTCGACGGCGAGGTGCGTCCGCGCTGGGTGACCACCGTCGCCGGCTCGTTCGATCACCGCGTGGTCGACGGCGACGGGATGTCGCGCTTCATCGCGGATGTGGCGTCGATCCTCGAAGAGCCCGCACTGCTCCTCGACTGACCCGCACCGCGCGTCCGACCGCGCGCCGCACGAGCGAGCGGCGGGCACGTTGACGCGGAGGACGCGGCGAGCCATCGCATCGGCACCTCGTGGCGGCGCGAGACCGCGCGCCGTCGATCAGTCGTCGGTCGGCCGCCGCGGACTCCCGCGCGGCACGGTGCGCGTCGCGCAGGAGCGAGGCGGGCGCGAGCGAGCGGGGGCGTCCGAGGATCAGCAGCAGCGCGATCGCGAAGAGGCCGCCCATCGTGCCCGCCATGATGTCGGCCATGGTGTCTTCCAGACCGACCTGTGACACGGTTCCGATCAGCTGGTCGCTCGCGAACTCGCAGATCTCCCACGCGGCGGCGAACGCCATCGCGGTCAGCTGGATGACGAGCAGCGCGAACCACGCGGGGAGCGAGATGCTCGAGCGCTCCTCGATGCGCCGCACCCACAGCATCCCGAGCCACGCGAGCATGACACCCGAGTCGAAGTGGATGAGGGTGTCCCAGTCGGCGATCGCCACGTAGACGTTCAGCGCGCTGCCCGCGTACGGGCCGAGCGTGATGAAGATCAGGTAGTGCAGCTGCAGCGCGCGGGGCAGCGTCGTGCGGAAGACGAGCTCGGCCGCCGCGGGCGCCCACATGGACAGCGCGAGGAGCACCGTGAGCAGCACCTGGGCCGGCAGACCGGCGGCCGAGAGAGCGAGGGCCACCACGAGGGCGCCCGCCTGGAACGGAAGGGCGAGCAGCAGCGAACGGCGGACCTGCAGAGGCACGGCCCGACGATATCAGCGCCGTCGGCGCGGGCTGCGGGGCGCGCTCCCGCGGACGCTACGCCGCTGATTTGAGAACGATTCTCATTAGCGTTAGAGTCGCTCACATGACTTCGCTGCGACGCCTTCTGCCCGTGTTCGGCCTGGGGGCGGCATCCGCCCTCGTCCTCGCCGGATGCGCGGGCACGGCGGAGGCGGGCGACGACGCGAACGGAAAGCTCTCGGTCGTCGCGTCGACGAACGTCTACGGGCAGATCGCCGCCGAGGTCGGCGGAGACCTCGTGGATGTCACGTCGATCGTGAGCAACGAGTCGCAGGACCCGCACTCGTTCGAGCCCAGCGCGCGCGACCAGCTCGCGGTGTCGAAGGCCGATCTCATCATCGAGAACGGCGGCGGCTACGACGCGTTCATCGACGCGCTCATCGAGTCGAGCGGCACCGAGGCCCCGGTCGTCACCGCCGTCGAGTACTCGCACGACTGGCCCGACAACGCCGGCCACGCCGACCCGCCCGCCGACGGGACGAGCGCCGATGAAGCACGACGCCGCCGAGACGGATGCCGCGGCCGACGAGGCCGACGAGCACGCTGCCGACGGGCACGAGGCGGACGAGCACGACCACGAGCACGTCGAGGGCTTCAACGAGCACGTCTGGTACGACCCGCACACGATCGCGCACGTCGCCTCCGCCATCGCCGATGAGCTCGGTGCGCTGAGCCCGGCCGACGCCGAGACGTTCATCGCGAACGCCGAGGCGTTCGGCGCCGAGGTCGAGACCCTCGAGGCCTCGCTCGGCGACATCGGCGCCGCGCACGGCGGCGAGAAGGTGTTCGTCACCGAGCCGGTGCCGGTGTACCTGATCGAGGCCGCGGGCCTCGAGAACGCGACCCCCGAGGCCTTCAGCGAGGCCGTCGAGGAGGGGCAGGATGTCGCACCCGCGACGCTGCTCGAATCCCTCGCGCTCGTGCAGGGCGGCGACGTGAGCGTCGTGATCACGAACCTGCAGACCGGCGGCGCCGAGACGCAGGAGATCGTCGACGAGGCCGACGGGCTCGGCATCCCGGTGATCGCGTTTTCGGAAACGCTGCCCGAGGGGGAGACTTACATCTCGTGGATGCAGGCGAACATCGAGGCGCTGAACACGGCGCTGCCGGCGTGACACCCGCCTCCGCCCACCCGGCTCGCCCCGTGGTGCTGAGCATCAGGGATGCCGCGCTGCAGCGCGGCGACCGCGAACTGTGGTCGGGGCTCGACCTCGACGTGCACGCCGGCGAGGTGGTCGCCGTGCTCGGGCCCCAGCGGCTCGGGCAAGACCACCCTGCTGCGGGCGATCCTCGGACTCGAGCCGCTCTCGCGCGGTGAGATCACCGTCGAGGGCGCACCTGTTTCGAGCCGCGGCAACCGGCGCATCGGCTACATCCCGCAGGCCCGGCCGCTGCCGCGCGACACCTCGCTGCGCGGGCGCGACCTCATCACGCTCGGTGTCGACGGCCACCGCTTCGGCCCCCCGATCCCGCGACGCGGCGATCGCGCCCGCGTCGAGGCGCTCATCGACGCCGTCGGTGCACGCGCCTTCGCCGACCGGCCGGTCGGGCTCCTCTCGGGCGGCGAGCAGCAGCGGCTGCGCGCGGGCCAGGCACTCGCCGACGATCCGCCGCTGCTGCTGTGCGACGAGCCGCTCACGAGCCTCGACCTCGCCAACCAGCAGGCCGTCATCGGTCTCATCGACCGGCATCGCCGCGAGAAGGATGCCGCGGTCCTGCTCGTGACGCACGACATCAACCCGGTCCTCGGCAAGGTCGACCGCATCCTGTACATCGCCAACGGCCGCTTCACGCTGGGGACGCCGCAGGAGGTGCTGCGCTCCGACGTGCTCACCGCGCTCTACGGCGCGCACGTCTTCGTGCTGCGCGCCGGCGACCGGCTCGTCGTCGTCGGCGCACCGGATGCCGAGGCATCCCATCACCACCACGAGGGTCCGGTGCACGAATGAGCGGAGTGCACGCGTGAACTGGGAAGACATCGCTGACGCGATGTTCGGCGGGCTGCCCTTCTACGGCGAGATCCTCGGGCTGGTGTCGAACTCGGTGTGGGCGGGCGCCGTGCTCGGCCTCGTCGGCGGGCTCGTCGGCGTGTTCGTCATGCAGCGGGACATGGCGTTCGCCGTCCACGGCATCAGCGAGCTGTCGTTCGCAGGCGCCGCCGCGGCGCTGCTCATCGGCTGGGACGTCGTCACCGGGTCGATCGTGGGATCCCTGATCGCCGCGGCGATCATCGGGGTGCTCGGCGCCAAGGCCCGCGACCGCAATTCGATCATCGGCGTGCTGATGCCGTTCGGGCTGGGGCTCGGCATCCTGTTCCTCTCGCTCTACGACGGCCGCAGCGCCAACCGGTTCAGCCTGCTCACCGGACAGATCGTGTCGGTGCAGTCGGAGCAGCTCGGCTGGCTGATCGGCATCGGCGCCGTCGTGCTGCTGGGCCTGCTGCTGATCTGGCGCCCGCTGCGGTTCGACTCGCTCGACCCGCAGTCGGCCGCCGCGCGCGGCGTGCCGACCACCGCCGTCTCGCTCGCATTCATGCTGCTGCTGGGGCTCATCGTCGCCGTCGCGGTGCACATCATCGGCGCGCTGCTCGTCATGGCCCTGCTCGTGACCCCGGCCGCGGCGGCGGTGCGGATCGCGTCGGGACCGCTGTCGGTGCCCCTCCTGTCGGCGCTGTTCGGCTTCGTGTCGGCGGTGGGCGGCATCCTGCTCGCGATCATGGGGACGCTCCCCGTGAGCCCGTACATCACGACGATCTCGTTCGCCATCTACGTCGTGTGCCGGGTCATCGGAGCCCGGCGCGACCGCGTGACGAGGGCGGCCGCGTGATCGCGTACCGCGCCCGGCCGACGTCCAGGACCCGTCGGTAGACTCGCCCGCATGGTCCAGCGCAACACGTGGCAGCGCGAGCGCGTGCGCGAAGCGCTCTCGGACGCCCGCGGATTCGTGAGCGCGCAGTCGCTGCACGCCGCCCTCCGCGACGAGAACACCGGCATCGGGCTGGCGACCGTGTACCGCACGCTCGCCGGGCTCGCCGCCCAGGGCGACGCCGATTCGCTGCAGAGCCCCGAGGGGGAGGCGCTCTACCGCGCCTGCACCAGCACCGGCCATCACCACCACCTGATCTGCCGCTCCTGCGGGCTGACCGTCGAGATCGAGGCGACCGACGTCGAGCAGTGGGCGAAGCGCACGGCCGAGGGCCACGGATTCCGCGACGCCGAGCACGTCGTCGACATCTTCGGGCTCTGCGGGTCGTGTGCGGCGGCCGCCGACGACAAGCGTGACGCCGAGCGTGACGCGATCTGATCCGACCACGCGGGCGCGCCCTGCGGGGCACGATCACGCGACGATGACGGATGCCGCGCCGCGGCCGTCCGCGCAGGCGCGCACGCTGCTGTGGCTCGGCGTGGGTCTCGCCCTCGTGGCCGGCCTGTTCCTCATCGACTGGCTCGCCCCCACGCTGTTCTCGGCATCCCTCCCCACCCGCGCGCAGGACGGGCTCACGCTCGCGATCAGCGTGCTCATCGAGTCGCTGCCGTTCGTCGCCCTCGGCGTCGTGCTGTCGATCGTCGTGCAGGTGTGGGTGCCCCCGGGAGTCATCGAGCGATGGATGCCGCGCCGCGCGTGGGCGCGCCGCGCGGTGCTGTCGCTGCTCGGCATGATCGTGCCGGTCTGCGAGTGCGGCAACGTGCCGTTCGCGCGCGGCCTGCTGATGCGGGGATTCTCGGTGCCCGAGACGCTGACGTTCCTGATCGCGGCGCCGATCGTGAACCCCATCGTGATCCTCACGACGCACCAGGCGTTCGGCTTCAGCGACGGCATCCTCGTCGCGCGCATCCTCGGCGGGTACGCGATCGCCAACCTGATCGGATGGCTGTACTCCCGGCATCCGTCTCCCGACGCCCTGCTCACCGACCGCTTCCGCGACACGTGCGAGCTCGTCACGCACGAGCCGGGCGGCCGGTGGCGCCGCACGCTCGCGCAGTTCGTGATCGAGCTGCGCGCGGTGATGCCGGCGCTCGTCATCGGGTCGGCGCTGGCCGGGGCCGTGCAGGTGCTGATCCCGCGCGAGGCGCTGCTCGCGATCGGCTCGAACCCTGCGCTGTCGATCGTCGCGATGATGGCGCTCGCGATGGTGGTGTCCATCTGCTCGAACGTCGACGCGTTCTTCGCGCTGTCGTTCGCCTCGACGTTCACGCCGGGGTCGATCGTCGCGTTCCTGCTCGTCGGGCCGCTCGTCGACGTCAAGATGCTCGCCCTCATGCGCACGACGTTCACGTGGCGGACGCTCGGCGGCATCGTCGTCGTGGTGCTGCTGTCGGCCTTCGTCATCGGGACGGCGGTGAACCTCCTTGCGTAACGCCGGATTCGTCGGCACGCGGTGGCTGGGCGTCGGGCTCGCCGCCGCGCTCGCCGTGGTCACCATCACGCTCGCGGTCACTGACCGGCTCGCGCTGTACATCAACCCCGACTCCACGTGGTTCGCGGTGTCGATGGCGGTGCTGGTGCTCGTGGGCGCCGTGGCGTCGTTCGCGCTGCCCCTGGGCGCCGAGGCCGACCACGGCCACGACCACGGTTCTGCGGAGGCTCCGGGCGTTTCGTCTCGCTCCGCTCGCTCGACGACCGGAGTCGGGGGCGTTTCGTCTCGCTCCGCTCGCTCGACCACCGGAGGTCCGGTCGTCGAGCGAGCGAGGAACGAGCGAGACGAAACGCTCGAGCCGACGCTCGACCACGACGCCCACGACCACGACGCCCGGCACCCCGCGGCGGTCGCGGCGAGCGTGCTCGGCGGGGTCGCGGCCTCCGGTGTGGTCGTGCTGACGCTGGTGCTGCCGCCGGCGTCGCTGTCGGCCGAGCTCGCGATGTCGCGCGACGTCGGGGCGACGCCCCTCTTCGGCGGCGCCGACACGGTGCAGCTCGCCTCGACCGGCGACACCGCGTCGTTCGGCGTCGGCGACTGGGCGACGGTGTTCGCGACGGCGACCAATCCGGAGGCGTTCGACGGCGACACGATCGAGCTGACCGGCTTCGTCACCCCGGCGGACGCCGCCGCGGCCGACGGCGCCTTCGACCTGACGCGCCTGGTCATCACGCACTGCGTGATCGACGCGCAGCCGGCGAGTCTGCCCATCGTGGGAGCCGTCGCGTCGCCGGGCACCGGGCAGTGGGTGACGATCACCGGCACCGTGCGCTCTTCGTCGGACGGGCGACTCGTCGTCGACGCGGCCGCCGTCGAGGAGATCGCGGAGCCCGAGGACCCGTATGAGTACTGACGCCGCCACGCGCCGTACGCGGTCGGGGCGCCGGCGCAGCCGTGCGTTCGTCGCGACGTTCGGCATCGTCGTCGGGCTGCTCGCGGTGCTCGGCCTCGCCGGAGCGGCGGCGAGCGTCGCGCAGGGGCCCCGGGTCACCGAGACGTCGGTGGACCCGGCCGCGGCGGCTGCGGCATCCGGGTCCCGTCTGATCGTGACCACGACGCAGTCGCTCGCCGAGGTCGACGCGTCGCAGGTGACGATCACCCCGGCGACGCCGTTCGTGGTCGACACGTCGGGCCGGAGCGTCGGCGTGCGGTTCACGCTGCCGCTGTGGGACGACACGGAGTACACGGTCACCATCGACGGCGTCGCGTCGCTCGGCGGCGGGCCGACCGCGACGATCACCGAGAGCTTCCGCACGCCGCCGACGGACGTCTTCCTGCTGCAGCGCGGCACCAACGACGGCGACCTGATCTACCGCACCGACCTCACCGGGCAGAATGCGGTGCCGGTGTTCCGTCATCCGCACATCGAGGACTTCCGCGCCACCGGCGAGCACCTGGTGGTGTCGGTGCGCACCGACGAAGACCGGGCGGGGCTCATCGCGACCGATCTCGACGGGGAGAACCCGCAGGATCTGCCGCTGCCGGTGGAGGACGGCGGCGACGGGTACGTGTCCAATCTGCAGACGGCCGACCGGGGCGAGCGCATCGGCTACACGTTCTCGGACGCGCAGCTCGACGCCGATTCCGGCCGCGAGAGCCGCCTGTTCACGGCCTCGCTCGGAGACCCCGAGGCCGACCCCGTGGCCATCGAGGTCGAAGGCGCCGACCCGCGCGTGGCCGAGTGGCGGTTCGTGCCCGACACCGACAGCATCCTGCTGCTGTCGTTCGACGGGTCGCTGCTGCTGACCGGATCCGCCGGCGAAGGCGCGACAGCCCTCGGCGCGGCGATCGCCATCAACGGCATCGCGCGCGGGTCGAGCGAGGCCGTCGTCGACCGGGTCGACCAGGCAGCGGTCATCGACCTCACCGACGCGAGCGAGCAGCCGCTGGTGACACCCGACCCCGATCTGGGCGGCACGAGCTCGGTCACACCCCTCCCCGACGGTTCCACGATCCGGACCGCGGCGGTGCTCGACGCGGACGGGATACCGACCGGACGCACGTCCATCGCCCGGGTCGCCGCGGACGGCGCCGCGACCGTGCTCACCGAGACCGCCGACACGGATGCCGTGATCCAGGTCTGCGTCTCGCCCAGCGCGCGCTATGTCGCGGTGCTGATGGCGCCGGATGCCGTGGGCAACCCCTACGACACGTACCAACTGCCGCTGCCCGAGCGCCCGGAGACGCGCATCCTCCAGGTCGCCGACGGCGAACCCGTCGTCGCCCTCAACGGCTCATCGATCTCGTGGTGCCAGGTGCCCCCGCTCTGACCGCCGCTCTCGACCGCCCTTCGGGCGATCGTCGGCCGCGGCATCCGCTCTGGGCCGAACCCCCGCTGACGGCGTTCGCTTGCGCTGGATGTACGGCGAATGTGCCCGAGCGCGTTCATTCAGCGCACGTGAACCGATTCCGCGGGCGCGGTGGAGGGGCGAACGCCGATGAGGGGATCCGGGACGCGTTGTGAGCGAGCGTCAGGACGCGGCCCCCGGGGGACCATCACCGGGGCCGGACGCGCCCTCCTCACGCGCGGCCGGCACGGGGATCCTCGACGGCAGACCGGTCGACAGCAGGAGCCCGAGCACCGTCAGCGCGAACACGAAGAACAGCGACTGCCGGAGCGACTCGACCTGCGTGTCGGCGTAGAGCCGGGCGACCTCGGTCGCGGCGTCGGGGTCGGCACCGGCATCCGTCAAGAGATCCTCGGCCTGCTGCTCGGAGATGATGGGCGCGCCCTTCGAGGCGGTGGCCACGACCTGTTCGCGCACGTCGTCGGGAAGCGTCGTGCTCTGCTGCACCGCAGCGGTGAACCCCGAGGTGAGCAGGAGGATGAAGACGGATCCGACGATCGCCGTGCCGAACGACGAGCCGAGGTTCTGGAACGTGCCCTGCAGGCCGCCGACCTCGGACGTGTCGGACTGCTCCACCGCCGACATGTTGACGTTGCCGAGCTGCGAGGCGAGCAGTCCGAAGCCGGCGCCGACCACGAACATGCCCGTCGCGAACAGCCAGTCGGCGAGCTCCGGCCGCACCGCGACGAACACCAGCAGCACGCCGACGCCGAGGGTGAGCTGTCCGATGCGGCCGAGGTTCCGGGCGGAACGGACGGTCGACAGTCGTGAGCCGAGCACCGAGAAGAGGATGAGCCCGAGCGACAGCGGCAGGATCTTCAGGCCCGTCTGCAGCGCGTCGAAGCCGAGGATCGTCTGCAGGTACACCGGGATGACGAAGAAGAGCGCGGCGATCGCGAAGTACTGCGCCATGAACATCGTGAGGCCGCTGCGGAGCGCCGCGTTGCGCAGCAGGCTGACCTTGAGCAGCGGCACCCGGCCGGTGCGCTCGAGCTGCTGCTGGCGCTTTCACGAACAGCCACAGCACGACGAACGAGAGCAGGATCATGTACGCGACGGGCGAGATGCCGAGCGGAGCGAACGGCTCGCCGTTGATCACGGGAGGGTCCAGCGGCTCGAACCAGCCCCACGTCTTGCTCTGCAGGATGCCGAACACGAGGAGCGCCAGTCCCAGGGCCGACAGCACGACGCTCAGCAGGTCGATGCGCAGCGTGCGGTCGCCCGGCACGTCCTTGATGCGCCCCGACACGATCAGCACGAGCGTCATCACGATGGCCTCGGCGACGAACACGTACCGCCACGACGAGTAGGTGGTGACGAGCCCGCCGATGAGGGGACCGGCCGCCGCGGCACCGCCGGTGACCGCGCCCAGCACCGCGAACGCGACGACGCGCGCGCGGCCCTCGTAGTTGATCGCCGCGAGGGCGGCGATGGCCGGGATCACGAGCACCGCGCCGAGGCCCTCGACGAGCGACCACCCGATCATGAGGACGGTGAGGTTGGGGCTCAGCGCCGTCGTCAGCGAGCCGATGCCGTAGACGACGGATCCGATCCGGAACGCGAGACTGCGGCCCCAGCGGTCGCCGAGTTTGCCGCCGGTCAGCATGAACGCCGCCATGGTGAGCGCGTAGAAGGTGATGGCCGCCTGCATGCCCGAGATGTCGGTGCCGAGGTCTTCGGCGACGGTCGAGATCGAGACGTTCATCACCGTGCTGTCGAGCACCATGATGAACTGCGAGACGCTCAGCAGGATGAGCGCGAACCATTTCCCCATGCGCGAACAGTATCGCCCGCGACACCGCGGGCGACACCGCCGGCGCCCGAACGCGCGGACGTAGACTCGGCGGCATGGTGCGGGACCCCTGGCGAGCGGCGACCCGCGCCGACCTGCAGGCCCTTCCCGCCGACGTCGCGCCGCGCCTGCTCGGGGCCCGGCTCACGACCGTGGTCGACGGCGAGACCGTGGTGCTGCGGCTCACCGAGGTCGAGGCGTACCACGGCCGCGGCACCGGCACGGTGCCCGATCCGGGCTCGCACGCGCGCATGGGGCCGACACCGCGCAACGCCACGATGTGGGGCGAACCGGGGCACCTGTACGTCTACCTCAGCCACGGCATCCACTCCTGCGTCAACGTCGTGTGCGGACCGGACGGCGTCGCCGGCGGTGTGCTGCTGCGGGCGGGCGAGGTGCTGGAGGGGACGGATGCCGCGGCCCGCCGCCGCCCGGCGGCCCGGACGCCGCGCGACCTCGCGCGCGGACCCGGCCGGCTGGGGGATGCCGTGGGGCTGCGGCATCCCGTGCACGACGGCATCGACGCGATCACCGGAGCCGCCCTTCACGGCGCGGTCGCCCGACTCGAGCTGCTCCGCGAGCCGCTGGCCGAGGTGGCGTCGGGTCCGCGGGTGGGCGTGGCGGGGGTCGCCGGCACCGTCGAGTTTCCGTGGCGGTACTGGATCCCGGGTGACCCCACCGTGTCGCCCTTCCGGTGGGGGCGCGGCGCTCGCGAGGCCGGCCTGGCGTGATCAGCCTGGCGCGGTCGGCCCGACGTGATCAGCGCCGGCGTGATCAGCCCGGTGCGTGATCAGCGCAGCGACGTGACGGCCGTGATGGCCGCGCGCAGCTGCTGCACCCGGCGCTCGTAGCGCGCCGCGATGAAGATCAGCACGGCGCCTCCGATTCCGAGCCACAGCCACCACGGCACCGCGACGTAGGAGGTCGAGATCCACGGCCACAGCTGCGCGACCCCGTGCACGATCACCACCGCCGAGCCCAGCAGGAGCGGCGCCTGCAGCGCGAAGACCGCGCCGACGACCACCAGGCCGATGGCGACGACGCCGAGGGCGACGATGCGCCACAGCTCTGCCTCGCCGAAGAAGTCGTAGAGCAGCGAGGGCAGCAGGAGCAGGGCGAGCCAGGGCCCGAGCGTCGGCCACGTCCGGGACTCCGGCCGGCGCCGCAGCGTGCGGGTACCGAAGGCGATGCCGCCGAGCGCCGCCGGCACCGTCACGAGCTCCACCGGGTCGACCCCGAACGCGAAGAACGCCAGCAGGCCGAAGACGGCAGCGGTCAGGGCCGCCACGACGGCGGGTGCCGCTCCCAGCCGGCCGCGCCAGACGGCGCCGACGTAGGCCGCCGCGGTCAGGATCGTCATGGTGGTCGCGGTCCGCAGCTCATCGGTGGCGGCGCCGGTGCCGGTCGCGAGCAGGGCGATCTCGGCCGCCCCGACGAGCACCGTGGCGACGGCGAGCCCGGTGCCGACGGCGAGGTCCACCCGCCGCGACGCCGTGGCACGCATGGCCGCCGTGGCAACCGCCACCGCGATCGCCGCCGCCGCGACCACCCACAGGTCGGCTTCGAAGCCCGGCTCGCCCGCGACGGCGAGGAAGCGCACGCCGCATCCCAGGGCCACGACCACCAGCCCGCCGACGGCGAGCACCGCGCCGAGGGAAGCCCACCGCCGGAGCCCCAGGGCAGCCGCGCCCGCGACGGCGGCCGCGCCGGAGATCGCGACGGTCACCGCGACCGCTCCTGCGTCGTCGCCGGCGCGCAGCAGCGTCGTCGTGGCGAGCAGGGCGACTCCGACGGCCGCCAGCCAGGCAGCCACCCGCGCCTCCGCGAAGGTGACGGCGGTGGCGGTGAGACTCACCGCGACCACGATGGCGCCGACGGCCGCGGTGGCTGCTGCCGCGTCGCCGGCTTCGAACCACGGGTCGAGCAGAACGCGCACGCCCATCGCGAGCGCCGCCGCGGCGAGGATCAGAGCCGACGGCACCCTCACCCGCCAGGCGTCGGGGATCGGCGTCAGCGAGATCGCGACGGCGGCGATCAGTGCGATGCCGATGAGCAGCCAGACCCGGGCGGGCTCGGCCGGGACGAGGAGGCTCGGCACGGTGGCGAGTGCCAGCGCCGCCGACCACACGTACTGCTCGCCGGCCGGCCATGTCGCCCCGGCACGGCGGCGACGCCGCACCGCGAGGACGGCTCCGAGCCCGCACGCCGCAGCGACCGGCAGCGTCGCGAACTCGATCTCGCGGGTGCCCCCGGCCAGCACCGAGACCCCTGCGACGGCGATGGCGCCGGCCAGCGCGGTCCACCTGGTCGCCCGGGCGAACGGTGCCCGCCCGATGGCGGCCGAGGCGAGGTGCGCCGCGAGGAGCACGGCGAGGGCGCCGGCCACGACGGCGCCGTGGTCGACGAAGCCCAGCACCACGAGGGCTCCCGCACCGAGCGCGGCCGGCGGCGCCACCACGGCATACCCGCGCGACGACAGGCGCTCCGGCCGTGCCCCCGCGAAGCCGACGCCCGAGGCGTACCCGATGGCGACGGGAAGCGCGAGCCAGGCCGTCTGCCACGGCCAGGCGTCCGTCGACCAATCGACCGCGCGATCGAGTGAAGCGAGGATGAGAGCAAGCAGGGCGACCGTCGACCCCACGACCGAGGGGGGACGGATGCCGCGCACCGGAGGCAGCGCGAGCAGCAGGCACATCAGGGCGGCGACGAGCGCGACGACGGTGCCGAAGAGCGGCTCTTCCACCGCGGCCGCCACTCCGAAGACGCTCGCGGCCCCCCACGCCGTGAGGGCGGGCCAGACGAGCCCGACGGTCAGACCGGCGCCGAGGGCGAGGCTCGCCTCGGCGCGACGGCGGAGCCGGACGAGCACAGCGGCGAACCCCGCGAGCACGACGGTCACCGGGATCGCGTAGGCCTCGAGTGTGAAATCGGCGTCCGGGGTGCCGGCGCCGAGCAGCGCCCACCACGCCGCACACACCGCGACGAGCGCCGGCCAGGCGAGCAGGCGGCGCGTTGCCCTGCCGACCGGCATGCCGGCGCGGCGGGTGGCGAAGCGGTCGTCGGCCGGGTCGAGCGGCGGGCGGCGCTGCCCAGCCGCGGGTGACGGATGCCGCGCCGCAGGCGAGCGCGACCAGTGCGAGCAGTGCCCACACGAGGTCGGGAGCGATCCCCCACACGATGCACAGCCCGGTCAGCAGCACGCCGAGATCGGCGGCGGTGCGCGCGCGAGGGAGCGGTGCGTGCGGCGGCGCGGCGGGTGTGCCGGCGTCGGGAGCGCGTGGGGGTGCAGCTGCGGGACGGGAGCCATCCGCGCCGTCCGGCAGGCCGTCGTCCGTGCGCGCGGAGGTGGTGGCTGCGATCGCGGCGGTCGCGATCGTGACGAGCACCGGCCCTGCGGCGAGCACCAGTGTCGTCCAGCCCTCGTCGCTCGCGCCGGCCATGTCGAGTGCCGAGTGGCCGAGCGCCGCGATCGCCGGGGCGGCGAGCAGGGCGGCGGCGGGCACGGCGTGGCCGCGCAGACGCGTGCGGCCCATCGCGATGAGTGCGAGGAGTGCGAGGAGCGCGACCCCGCGCAGCAGCCCGGCGAAGGGCTCCCCGATCGCGGCGACGGTCGCCGCGGTCGCGGCATCCGTGGCCACGTCGTCGGCCGCCGCGACGAGGGTCCAGACCAACGTCACCGTCGTCAGTGCATAGCCCGAGACGGCGAGGCCGATGCGGCTGGCCGTGTCGATGCGCAGGAGGGCCGCCGCCACGAGCGTCGCGAGAGCGACCCACTGCAGCAGGGCCAGCGTGACGGCGGGCGCCGAGCCGGTGAGCCCGGTCGCGGCGCCGAGCGCCGCCGGGGCGATGATCGCCGCCACTACTCCGACCGCCACCGGCGCCAGCGCGAGCACGACGGCGAGCGGCCCGACGGCGCGCCGCACCGTGCGCAGCAGCACCGGGTAGCCGGCCGCCGCCGCGACGCCGATGAGCCAGAGCCAGGGGGTCGCGGTGCCGGCGGCGAAGGCGATGACCACGGCGATCGCGCCCGCGATGCTCGAGCCTTCGAGCGACGCGGCCCGAGGGAGTCGTCCCCGAGGTGCGGGGGCGTCGGTCAGCGCGTCATCCGCCGGAGCGGCCGGATCGACGCCGGCCACGGGCGCGGCGCGGCGGTTCTCCCGCGCGACGTGCGCCGACGCGCGGGCGGCGCCGACGAGAGCGGCCACCGCGATGAGGAGCGCGGTGCCGACGAGCACGGCGGGGATGGCCGTGCGCGCCGCGGCCGTCAGGAGCAGCAGGGTGACCACCACGGCGCGGAGATCGCTCAGCAGGGGCCGGCGCAGCGTGGGCGCAGCGAACAGCAGTCCGGCCATCGCCATGGCCGCCGCCACCCCGATCAGGGGCGCCTCGGGAGCCGAGAGCGGCAGGGTGAAGGCATCCGTGTGCCACAGCGTCCACCCCGATGCGAGCGCCGCCTGCGCCTGCAGCAGCCAGAGGACGAGGGTGCCCGCGACCGACAAGCCGCCGATTCCCGCGGCGGTGAGGGTGGCGGGAACGAGCGTGCTCGAAGCGCGAAGCGCGCGCGCGAGATCGAGCGCGACGGCGACCGTCACCGCCAGCACCGGGCCGACGAACACGGTGAACACGGGCTCGTCGAGGCGCAGCGCGAGGAACCAGCCCGCGAGGCCGACGGCCGCTGCGGCGACGCTCGAGGCGACGCCGGCGATCACGACGGCGCCGGGAAGGGGCTCGACGCCGGCGCGGGGCTGCGCGGCCCACGCGTGCGCCGCGCCCAGCATCGCCACGAGCGCGGCGCACCACACCACCACGGGCGCCGCGTCGCCCGTCGCGACGGCGGCGGTCACGGCGGCGCCGATCAGCGAGCCGACTCCCGCCAGCGCGAGCACGAGGCGCTCGGGCACACCCGCCGAGCCGCTCCTCGCGGCAGACCACGGCGCCGGCAGCGCGTGCGCGAGGCCTCCGGCGGCAGCGCCCAGGAATCCCGCGGTCACCGCCTCGGCGGTCGGCAGATCGATCAGGCCCCCGACGAGGAAGGCGACACCGGCCGGCAGTGCGAGGGAGGCGGCCAGGTCGGGGGCCCGCAGGCCCGAGATCCGCGACCACAGCCGGCAGAGCACCGCGATCACGAGCGCCGAGATCCCCGCGTACACCGCAGGGTCGGTGGAGCCCGTGCCGAACAGGTCGTTCGCCCGTACCGCCCACGCGTCCAGTGCGAGCAGCCCGACGCCGAGCACACCGATCGCCTCGGCGGTCGCGCCGAGGTCGCGCCGCCGCAGCCACGAGGCCAGCACCACGGTCGCCAGGGTGATCCCGCCGATGATGAGCGCCCGCGCCTCGATCCCCATGACGAACCACGCCAGCAGCAGGAAGAACACCGCGGCGATGCCGACGAGCGAGACGCCGACGATCAGCAGCAGCACCGGCACCGTCAGGCGGCGGCGTGGAGCGGCCGACGTCACGGCGTGAGGGCGGGACCGGGATCCGCACCACTCGGGACCGTCGCCGGCGCGGACTCCGGCGCTGCGGGTCCGTCCGCGGGAATGCCGGGCGCAGCGATCGCGTCGGCGTCGGCGTCGGCGTCGGCGACCGTCGCGGCGCGCGGCGAACGAGGGTGCCGCGGTGGGCTGATCGACGGCCGCCGGAGCGACGAGGCCGGAGCTCACGTGGGGGCTGACGGCCACGTCTGCCGGCCCGCGGCTGCCGCCACCCCGGCCGCCGCGGGCGCTGAGATCACGGTGGGCGGCGAGGGCGCGGCATCCGTCACGATCGCCTCAGCCGCCGCGAGCCGCGCGTTCTCACTCGACGAGAGACGGATGTCGTCCATCAGGCGCTGCCGCGCCAGCTCGGCCGACAGGATCTCGCGGCCGAGCTCGAGCACGCGCAGCGCTCGCGGGTCGGTCAGCTCGAATCCGCACGAGCCGCAGGCGGGCGCCGTGATGACGGCGAAGCATGACGGGCAGCGATGCGCGTCGGCGAGGTCGAACGGCGACGCCGGCCACAGCCGGGCCTCGTCGTGCGAATCGATCGTGTCCATCGCCTCTCCCCCCGATTTGACGAACATGTTCCACCGCGACCGCCGGTCGCCGCGAGAAGTTGTAGAGAACCGCAGTGGTCGGGACCCTGCGGACGGCCGCCGTTGGTCGTCCTGTCAGGAAGGATTCCCGTGCCGGAATATGGGGGGAGCATTGCGCCGGCGGTGTCCGTTGGACACATTGTGGGCCGTTCCGCCCCGCGTCAAGGCCGACACGCCGTCCGTGCTAGACTGACTCTTCGTCTGCGCGCACTCCAGCACGCAGTTCGCATCCCCCTCAGATCAGGGCCTTCACCGGCCGGATCGAACGCGGGATGCAGACAAGGGATCTTGGGTGGGGCCGTCCGGCTCCACGGTACTAAGGAGACATCACTATGGCAGCAGTGTGCCAGGTGACTGGAGCAGTTCCCGGCTTCGGTCACAACATCTCGCACTCGCACCGCCGGACGAAGCGCCGCTTCGACCCGAACGTGCAGAAGAAGACCTACTTCGTTCCGTCGCTGGGTCGCAACATCAAGCTCAACGTGTCGGCCAAGGGCATCAAGGTCATCGACGCGCGCGGCATCGAGTCGGTCGTGCGTGACCTCCAGGCGAAGGGTGTGAAGCTCTGATGGCCAAGAAGGCACAGGACGTCCGTCCGATCATCAAGCTGCGTTCGACCGCCGGCACGGGTTACACCTACGTCACGCGCAAGAACCGCCGCAACAACCCCGACCGCATCGTGCTGAAGAAGTACGACCCGGTCATCCGCAAGCACGTCGAATTCCGAGAGGAGCGCTGATCCATGGCTAAGAAGAGCAAGATCGCGCGCAACGAGCAGCGCAAGGCCGTCGTCGACCGCTACGCCGCCAAGCGCGCCGAGCTGAAGAAGGCGCTCGTGTCGCCGACGTCGACCGACGAGGAGCGCGAAGCCGCTCGCGTGGGCCTGCAGAAGCTGCCCCGCAACGCATCGCCGGTGCGCGTTCGTTCGCGCGACGTCATCGACGGCCGCCCCCGCGGTGTCCTCACGAAGTTCGGCATCTCGCGTGTCCGCTTCCGTGACATGGCGCACCGTGGCGAGCTGCCCGGCGTGACCAAGTCGAGCTGGTAAGCATTCCCGGTCGCTGAGACCGCAGCCGGAAGGCCCGGAGTTCCTCGGAACTCCGGGCCTTCCGCGTTTGCCCGGTCCGTGGCTCACCCCATCGCGCGCAGCCCGGCGATGACGTGGTCGACGCGCGCGCGGATCTCTTCCTCGTCGGGCAGACCGAGCCGGTACACGAGCCGGTGGTATATCGGGCCGTAGAACAGGTCGAGAGCCACCCCCAAGTCGGCGTTCTCGGGGATCTGCCCGACGCGCTGGGCTGATCGCAGGCGTTCCTCGAATCCCGCGATGCTCGGCATGATCATCTGATCCCGGATGGAGGCGGCCAGAGCGGGATCGCGTTGCCCTTCCGCGACGAGCGCGGCGAGCGGCGACGTGTCCTGCGGGCTGATGATCGCCACCACGTTGCTGAGCTGCACGGCCATGTCGGCGGCGAGGTCCCCTGTGTCGCCATGCAGTGCGGTCCGGTTGGCGAGATCCGAGACCGCATCGAGCAGCACCGCGCCCTTGGACGGCCACCAGCGGTAGATCGTCTTCTTGCTGACGCCCGCGCGCTCGGCGATCCCCTCGATCGTGAGCTGGGCCAGCCCGCTCTCGCGGCACAGTGCGAGGGCGGCGTCGAGCACGGCGACGCGCGCGCGCTCGCTGCGACGACTGGGGTCGGGTGCGGCGTTCATGGGCTCCAAACTACACGCTACGTGTCGTGTTGCAGGCATTCGACTCACCTGCTAGCGTCCCGATGACACGACACGTAGCGTGTCGATACCGAATCCGGCCCGTCGGACAGCGAGAGCTCGCACCGGGCGCACAAGGAGAACCCAGATGGCGAATCAGAGTCTGCCGATCACCCGTCCCGGCGAGGACCGCGACCGCGTCGCGCCGACGCCCCGCACCCGCGTGGAAGCGCTGCCCGCGGACTTCCGTGCCGCGTTCGCCGCCTTCGAGAGCTACCTGGCGGAACGCCGAGCGATCATGGAGGTCGACGCGATCGCGGCCGCCCTGGACGATCTGGCGCTCCTGTTCGAACAGGCGGCCGCTGACGGCATCCCCATCCGTTCCGTCGTGGGCGACGAACCGGCCGACGTCGCCGAGGCGCTCCTCGAGAACCACCTCGGCGGGTCGTGGAACGCCGCGACGAGGGCTTCGCTGACGGCGGCGATCGACACCGCGTGACGACCGGCGTCCGACTCATCCGGAGCGCTCCGGCCGGGACGCCTGCGCTCCATGGTCCCGGCCGGTGTCAATACCCGTGAGCGTCGCAGGCTGCGGCTCTACACTCGGGATGACGTCTACAGGGGAGCGATGGATGCCGCTGGATCCGTTCTTCGAGGAGCGTCTGCGTGTGCACCGCAAGTACCTCTTCGACCAGGCACTGGGCTCGGTGCGCTCGCGGCTGAGCGCATTGTGGCCGTTCGCCAAGGGCCCGGCGACGATGACCGGCATGGGAGGCGGCGCCATGCCGGCAGCTGCCGCCCCGCCGCCGGACACCGTCCCTGAGGCGGCCGCCGAAGCGAAGCCGGTCCTCGGACCGCACGCGCGGGCGCGCGCGAGGCACCGCCGAGCCGCCCTCGCGTGGGACCGCCGCGAGCTGCGCGAGGTGGGTCTCGCGGGACCGCGGATCCGTACCACCGAGCACGTCGTCGCAGTCTCCGGCCATCCCGACGTGCGGGTGCGGGTCTACCACCCGGACCCCGACGACCCTCCGGCGCGGGGCGTGCCGGGCGTGCTGTCGTTCTTCGGCGGCGCGTTCCGGATCGGCGGCATCGGATATCCCACCACGGATGCCGCGAACCGGCGTCGCGTGCATGATGCCGGCGTCGCGATCGCCGCGGTCGACTACGCCCTCGCACCCGAGCATCCCTATCCCGTGGCTGTCGAGCAGGCGTACGCGGCGTTCGAGTGGCTGTTCGCTGCCGCCGACGAGCTCGGGATCGACCCGCTCCGCATCGGGGTGGCGGGCACGTCGGCCGGAGCGAATCTCGCCGCAGCGGTGACCCTGGTCAATCGTGACCGTGGCGGCCGTCCGCTCCGGCTGCAGGTGCTCGAGGTCCCCGTCGTGGACCTGACCGGTGGCCACCTCGACCTGCGGGCGACGCGGGGACTCGGCATCCCCCGGTTCATCGCCCTGCGCGAGTTGCGCTCGGTAGCCCGCACCTACCTCGCCGATCCGCGCCAGGCTCGTGAGCCGTACGCCTCACCTCTTCTCGCCTCATCGCTCGAGGGCTTGCCGCCCGCGGTGATCCTGACAGCCGAATACGACCCGCTCCGTGGCGACGGCGAGGCATATGGGGCGGCGCTGCGGCGGGCCGGTGTGGATGCGAGTGTCGTGCGGTACCAGGGAGTGACGCACGACACCCCGATCTTCACCGCCGCGCTGCCTGCGGCGCGGCGCTGGCACGACGACGTCGTCGCCGCCCTGCGACGCCTGCACGCCTGACGCGATCGAGGCCCGAGGCTCTGACGAGCCCCGGGCCTGTGCGTCCCACCGCGGACACCGGCCGGGACACCACCCGACCGTGGAAGCACCAGGCGGCTGGTGCCTCGACGGCCGGGTGGTATCCCGTCGGCGCCGGGCGGGGCATCCGTCTACTGTGCCGCCTCCGTCTCGGGAGCCTGCTCCGTCTCGCGCACCTGGTGCGTGGTCGCCCAGTCGAGCGCGTAGTCGGCGATCTCCTCCCAGCCGTCCTGGCTCACCAGGCGGTGGGTGCGGCCCGGATACGTCTTGTAGTCGACGACGGCGGGGCTGCCCGACTTCTTGTACTTCTTCACGATCGCCTCGCCGATGGCCGGCGGCACGACGTGGTCGATCTCACCCGTGATGATGAGGAGCGGGGCGCGGTCGGCGCGCGTGTAGTCGACGTGTGTGACGCCGCCCTTCTCGTTGAGCACCGACAGGACGCCTTCGAAGAAGACCCGGTTGTAGGAGTTCACGGCGAACTCCTCCCAGAGCTTGTCCGACTCTTCGCGGGGCAGGTCGTTGCCGAAGGTGAAGTGGAAGTGGCGCTTCGACAGCGGCTTGGCGCCGTTCTTGCCGAACGGGTTCGCGAGGATCGGAGTGCCGGTCCAGAGCGTCGAGAGCGGGAGCGCGGTGACGCCGGCGGTCTGCCCGGGGGCGACGCCGACGTATGCGACGCCGAGGCCCCGGTCGGCGAGCATCTGGGTGAGGACGCCGCCGAAGGAGTGGCCCATGATGATCGGCTTCTCGGGCAGCTCGCGGATGATGCGCTCGTAGTTGTCGGCGATCTGCTTCAGGCCGATCCCCTTCAGCGCTTCGGGGTTGTTCCGGATGTCCTCGACCGTGCGGTCGTCGATTCCGGGCCAGCCGGGGACGATGACCTGGTGGCCGGCGGCGCGGAAGCGCTCGGCCCAGGTGTCCCAGCTCTTGGGCGTCATCCAGAGTCCGTGGATGAGGACGATGGGGGTCTTGGTCGTGGTGTCCATTTCGTGCTCCTTGGTGTGGTGTGGCGGTGGTCTTGCGGTGGGTCCTGCGGTGATGTCGGCTGCGGATCCTGGTGTGTCTCCGGCTGATGTATCCTGACAGTAGACCGAACGTTCTATCTACGCAAGAGTATTCCCAGATTTTCTGAAGAAGATTTCAGAGAAGGCAGGGTGCGTCGACTCTCTGCCCGGTCAGCGGGCAGAAACGGTGGCACGATGGAAGTACTCGAGGGGGATCCATGAGCACCACCGTCGCCGCGACCAACGCGGCACGCACTGCACCACCGGCGCGCGAGCGGCTTCTTCAGGCGGCGACCGCGCTCTTCTACAACGAGGGCATCCACTCGGTGGGCGTCGACCGGATCATCGAGGTGGCCGGCGTCACGCGGGCGACGATGTACAAGCACTTCGCCGGCAAGGAGGGCCTCGTGCTCGCCTACCTGGAGGGCGAGGACCAGGGCCTGCGTTCGCTGTTCGCCGCGGCCGCGCAGGCGTCGGACGACCCCGACGTGCTGCTCGACCTCGTCGTCGCCGGCATCGAGCAGGACATCCGCGACCGTCACACGCGCGGCTGCCCCTTCATCAACGCGGCGGCCGAGTATCCGGCTGATGGGCCGGTCCGGGAGCTCATCGCCGAGCACCGCGAGTGGTTCCGCGGCACCCTCCGTCAGCTCGCCGAAGCCGCCGGGCTGCGGGATCCCGATGGGGTCGCCGCATCCCTGGTGCTGCTGCGCGATGCCGCGCTCGTGGGCGGCTACCTCGACGGCCAGGAGCGCGTCGGCCCCGCCTTCGCGCGTACGGCGCGCGACGTCATCGCGGCGGCCCGGCGAGGCTGAGGCCCCCGCCCGTCACGCGCCGGCGGGGTAGCCGCAGTTCGGCGACGGACGTCACAACAGTCACATCTGTCACTTCTGTCACACGACACGCGGTCCGAATCCGCAGAAATCCGCGAAAATCCGCGGATCTGTCGGCCATGTCAGGTACATTCGGGACCGGTCGAACAGACCAGCCGGGGGGCGAAGCCATCCGGTCCCAGCAATGACAAGACGGCACCCGCTGTCTTTGGAGGACATACCAATGGCCGACAAGACCATCACCAAGACCGAACTCGTCGCGAGCATCGCGAGCGCGACCGGCCAGAGCCAGTCGGCCGTCTCGGGCGTGCTGGACTCCCTCTTCTCCACCGTCTCCGAGGCGGTCGCCGCCGGCAGCAAGGTCGCGATCCCGGGCTGGATCGCCTTCGAGCAGGTCGCCACCTCGGCTCGCACGGGCCGCAACCCGCAGACCGGCGAAGAGATCAAGATCCCCGCGGGCAAGCGCGTCAAGGTCACCGCGGGCTCGAAGCTCAAGGCTGCCGTCAAGTAATTCCACGCAGACCTCCGGAGAGGGGATGCCGCAGCTCGCGGCATCCCCTCTCCTGCTGTCTGCGGGGCACGTGCCGCCGGGCCCTCGCTCAACGACCGGATCCGGCGACGTAGGCTGGTACGGTGAACCCCCGCGCGCTGCGGGCCGCCGGGCCTGCACTCCTCGTCGTGGCCGCGCTCGCGGTGATGGTGTGGGCGCTGGCGTTCGGCGGCGGCACCGCGCCGCTCGCGATCGCGGATCCCGGACCGTTCGTGCGGTGGGGGCTCCCGACGGCGAAACTGCTCGTCAACCTCTCTGCCGCCGGCATGCTCGGGGTGCTGGTCACCGCGCTGTTCGCGCTGCGAGCCGGCGAGCGCGAGTTCGACACCGCCCTCGACACCGCGTCGATCTCGGCGGCCGTGTTCACGATCGCCGCTGCGGCGACCGGGTTCCTGACCTTCGTCGACGCGTTCAACCCGGTCATCAGCATGGGTCCCGAGTTCGGTGCGCAGCTCGGCCGCTACATCGTCGAGACCGAGGTCGGCCGCACCTGGCTCATCACCACGCTGGCCGGCGCCGCCCTCACCGTGCTCACCTTCGCCGTGAGGTCATGGACGGCGACCCTCTTCGTCGCGCTGCTGGCCGCGGCATCCCTCGTCCCGATGGGCACGCAGGGGCACTCCGGTGAGGAGGCGTTCCACCACGAGGCGATGACGGCGCTCATCCTTCACATCATCGCGGCGGCCGTGTGGCTGGGCGGGCTGCTGCTGATCGTGATCGTGCGACCGCTGCAGTCGCGTGACGACAGCGCGGCGACGGTCGGGCGCTATTCGAGCATCGCGCTCGCCGCCTTCGCGGTCGTCGCGGTCTCGGGCACGGTGCGCGCCGCGATCGGACTGCAGGACTGGTCGGCTCTCGTCTCGCCCTACGGCGTGATCCTCGGTGTGAAGGTGCTCGCGCTGATCGCGCTCGGACTCTTCGGCGCCTGGTACCGCAGCCGGCTCATCGGCCGCATGGGGGACACCGAGCGGGCCACCCGGTCGTTCTGGACGCTCATCGTGTTCGAACTCGTGCTCATGGGCGCCGCGAGCGGTGCGGCGGCGGCGCTGGCCCGCACGCCTCCGCCGGTCACCGCGCTGATCCCGGAGAGCCCGACGCCCGCCGAGCGCCTGACCGGCGCACCGCTGCCGCCCGAGCTGACCCTGGACCGCTGGCTCACGTCGTGGAACGTCGACCTGCTGTGGGCCGTCGTCGCCGGGTTCGCGATCTTCTTCTACCTCGCGGGCGTCTGGCGCCTGCGTCGCCGCGGCGACGCGTGGCCGCTCTACCGCACGCTCATGTGGGTCGCGGGCTGGCTGCTGCTGGTCTGGGTGACCGGCGGTGTCATCAACGTCTACCAGGACTACCTGTTCAGCATGCACATGGTCGGCCACATGCTGCTGACCATGGCGATCCCGCTGCTGCTGGTACCCGGCGCGCCCATCACGCTGGCGGCCCGGGCCATCCGCAAGCGCGACGACGGCACGCGCGGCGGGCGCGAGTGGATCCTGTGGGCGGTGCACTCGCCGGTCGCCCGTGTGCTGACGAACCCGTTCATCGCTGCCGCGCTGTTCGTCGGATCGCTCTGGGTCTTCTACTACACCGAGCTGTTCCGGTGGTCGCTGTACGACCACCTCGGGCACGAGTGGATGATCGCGCACTTCCTCATCACCGGCTACCTCTTCGTGATGAGCCTCATCGGCATCGACCCGGTCCCCTACCGCCTGCCCTACCCCGGGAGGCTGCTGCTCCTCATCGGCGTCATGGCGATGCACGCCTTCTTCGGCATCGCGATCATGATGCAGGAAGGCCTCATGATCGCCGAGTGGTTCGGCTCGATGGGCCGCACCTGGGGTGCCACCCCGCTCGAGGACCAGTACACCGGCGGCGGCATCGCCTGGTCGATCGGCGAGATCCCGACGCTCATCCTCGCGATCACCGTGGCGATCCAGTGGAGTCGCAGCGACGACCGCGAGACGAAGCGGCGCGATCGTCATGCCGACCGGACGGGGGATGCCGAGCTCGAGGCGTACAACGCCCGCCTGGCCGAACTCGCCGAGAAGGACGCGAAGGCCGGCTCCGGGCGCTGAATCCCCTCCCGGCCGCGGCGACGTCAGGTGGTGTCGGGGCCTGTCACGACGATCGTCACGTTGCCGTCGGGGCGCACCGTGATCGCGCCCTTGACGATGAACGGCACGTCTTCTGACACGGTGCGCACCTTGCCGTCGAAGATCGAGCGGATGTCGACCTCGATGTGCGCGACAGCCTCGGACGCGAGGATCGACCAGCCGGCGCCGTCGGGCTCGACGGTGACCGTCGGCTGCTGCACGATCGACCACACGGGCAGCGAGGCGATGCGGTCCTGCACGAAGAAGCCGAACGGGCAGGCCGTGGGCTGCAGCACCTCCTGCGTGGCGCACGCGGTGAGGAACTCCTCGACCTCGTCCTGTACGACGCTCAGGAACTGCTCCGTGGGCTGGGCCTGCACATTCACCGGGATCGCGCGGAACGGGCTGTCCGAGAGCACGGCGACTCCGGGGGTGCTCGAGATCGCCGTGTCGACCGACACCGAGTACAGGCCGGGCGAGAACACCAGCAGCGAGACCGGGGCGGCAGGATCGGCATCCGCCCCCTCCGGCGAGACCTGGCGCTTGTCGATCTCGAAGCCGTTCACGTCGAACGCCATCGAGCCGGTGACGCCGAGGTTCATGACGGCCAGCGGGCTCTTCGCGAAGCGCCAGGTGGGCGCGAGGCCGATCGAGCCGTCGCGCTCGACGGCGAAGGTCGTGCGACCGTCGTAGCCGCTGGCCCGGTACTCGATGGTGACGCGGGTGATGTCGCCGTCCTGCTCCTCGGATACGACCTCCACGTCGGTGATCGGGGCGAGGGCGGCACGGCGCAGCAGCGCCTCGGATGCTGTCGGCGGGAGCCCCGCCGCCTCGAGGTCGGCGGTCGTCACATCGACGCCCGGCACCGTCAGCGCGTCGGCGGCGCGGCCCTCGGCGAGCAGGTCCACGTAGCGCTCGACGAACGCCGCGGGGCTGTAGAACTGACGCTCGATCACGCCCCACGCGGCGAACACGGCGCCTGCCAGCGTGAGGCCGACGACGCCGAGAAGCGAGAGGTCGAGCGCGAGACGGCCTCGACTGCGGGGCTTGCGCGGCGGCTGGATCAGGGGCTGCTCCGGTGCGGAGGCGACGGCGGGCCGGGTCGCGTCGACGGCCGGAGGCGCACTCGCGCGACCGGCTGCCGTGTCCACTGCCCCCTGGTCCACCCGGCCAGTCTAGGAAAGACCGGCCGGGAGGCCCCTGTGGACGACCGACATTGTCGCGGACCTGAAACATTTGGGACTCCCCGTCCCCTCGGGCGAACCCGCGTCCGGTTCCCCCAGGTCAGGGCATGATCGCGTCCCGGACGGCGCTGGCACCCGCGAGCTGGCCGGAGGCGATCGCGGCCGCCAGCGACACCATGGGCCCGGGCACGGCGGCGAGGTGGGCCATGTCGCCCCCCGCATAGACGCCCGGCACCGTCGTGCGCCCGAGCGGGTCGATCTCCACGCCGCCGCTCGGAAGGATGCCGCAGCCCAGCTGCTCCGCGAACGGCGATCGCTGGGTCGACGTCGCGGCCGTGAAGACGCCGGCGACGCGTTCGACTCCCCCTCGGCGCACCTCGAGCTCCAGACCACCGTCGACCTCGGTCACCGCGGCGACGTCGGCCGGACGCGCGATGAAGGCCGAGGCGACGACGGGGCGCAGCATCCGTTCGATCATGGCGCCGTGCTCACCGTCGATGAGGATGCCGATGCGCTCCCCGGCGAACTCGTGGCCGTGACAGAACGGGCACTGGGCGACGCGGCGACCCCACTGCTCGGCGAGGCCGGGAACGGGCGGAAGCTCGTCGCGCATGCCGGTGGCCAGCACGAGCCGGTGCGCGCGTTCCACGCCCTGAGGAGTGGTGACCTCGAAGCCGCCGATCGCGCCGCCGACCGTCGTGACCGCGCCGGTGCGCAGCTCGACCGTGTCGTAGGCCGCGAGCTCGGTGCGCGCGATGCGGCGCAGCTCGTCCGGGCTGCGGCCGTCGTTGGTGAGCAGGTTGTGCGCGTGCTCGACGGTGGCGTTGCGGTACTCCCCGGAGTCGAGCAGCAGCACGGTGCGGTGCATGCGGCCGATGGTGAGGGCGGCCTGGAGGCCTGCGGGGCCGCCGCCGATCACGATGACGTCGTACATGAGTGGTCCTCTCGTCGTTTGCGTCCGGAGAGATTCTGTGACTTCATGTCGACATGAAGTCAAATCTGTCGATCGGGGATGCCGCGGCCCGCTTCTCGCTGCCCACTCACGTGCTGCGCCACTGGGAGGACATGGGGCTGCTCGACCCCGCGCGCGACGGCGGCGGCCGACGCCGCTACGGCGACGACGACCTGGTGCGGATCGGCGTGATCGTGCGCAGCAGGAGCGCCGGCATGAGCCTGGAGCAGATCGGCGTGCTGCTCGACGAGCAGGCGCCCGAGCGGCACCGCGTGCTCGAGGAGCACCTCGCCGACCTCGCCCGCCGGATGGCCGACATGGAGCGCTCGCGGCGCATGACCGAGCACGCCCTGCGCTGCCGGTCGCACGACATCACGACGTGCCCGCGGTTCCGGGCGATCATGGACGAGGTCGTCGCGGGCACCGGCAGCTGGCGCGACGCCGAGCCGCCTGTGGACAATGACGCGTCGTCCACCGATTCGCGCGCGGGCGGCCGGGAGGCGGCATCCGCTCGTTAGCATGAATCGGTGACCACAACGCCTTCTCCTGCCGGCCTCGCGCTGTCGGCCGAGCAGGAGGCGCTGTTCCGGCTCATCGAAGACACCCGCGAGCACGTGTTCGTCACCGGGCGCGCCGGCACCGGCAAGTCGACCCTGCTGCAGCACCTGGCATGGCACACGAGCAAGCAGATCGCGGTGTGCGCGCCGACCGGCGTCGCGGCGCTCAACGTCGAGGGCCAGACGATCCACTCGCTGTTCAAGCTGCCGCTGGGGATCATCGGCGCGCACGACGAGGACCAGTCCGACGCGACGCGCAAGCTGCTCAACGCCATCGACACGCTGGTCATCGACGAGATCTCGATGGTCAACGCCGACCTCATGGATGCGATCGACCGCGCGCTGCGCAAGGCGCGGGGACGCCGCGGCGAGCCCTTCGGCGGCGCCCAGATCGTCATGTTCGGCGACCCGTACCAGCTGGCCCCGGTGCCGCCGCGCGGTGACGAGCTGCGGTACGTGAACGACCACTACCGCTCGTTCTGGTTCTTCGACGCCAAGGTGTGGGTGGGTGAGGCGGCGAGCGACGGCATCCTCGACGTCGGGTCGTACGGCGCCGACCTGAACATCCGCGAGCTGGTCGACATCCACCGGCAGTCCGACCCGGCGTTCAAGGCCATGCTCAACGCGGTGCGCTACGGGCACGTGACCGCAGACATCGCGGAGGTCCTCAACACCACCGGGGCACGCACTCCCCCGGACCCCGTCGACGGCGAGCACCCCATCATCACGCTGGCCACGCGCAACGACATCGTCAACAACATCAACCGCCGGCACCTGACCGAGCTCGTCGGTCGCGAGCAGACCGCGATGGCCGAGGTGAACGGCGACTTCGGACGAGGGGATGCCGCGTACCCGGCCGATCTCGAGCTCAAGCTGAAGGTCGGCGCCCAGGTGATGTTCCTGCGCAACGACACCGCCTCGTTCGGCGAGCCGCCGCGGTGGGTGAACGGCACGATCGGGACGGTCACCCGGATCGCCGGCGAGACGGTGCGCGTCGACGTCGAGGGCGAGGAGTTCGACGTCGAGCCCGCGGTCTGGGAGAAGTACCGCTACTCGTACAACCCCGGATCCAAGCAGCTCACCCGCGACATCGTCGCCGAGTTCACCCAGTTCCCGCTGCGGCTGGCGTGGGCGGTCACGATCCACAAGTCGCAGGGCAAGACCTACGACCGCGCGATCATCGACCTCGGCTCCGGCGCGTTCGCCCCGGGGCAGACCTACGTCGCGCTGTCGAGGCTGACCTCGCTCGACGGGCTCTACCTCTCGCGGCCGCTGCGGCCCCGCGACATCCAGGTCGACCCCGACGTGCGACGCTTCATGGCGTCCGCAGTGCGCCGGCCCGCGGCATCCTGAATCGTCCGCTCTGCGTCCGGTCGGCGTCGCGTCGGCGAACCGGCGTCGGCGGTCAGGCGGTCGGCGACCGGGGTCGGCGGTCAGGCGACCTGGGCGGCCTTCGCGTGGGCGAGGTCTTCGAAGAGCTCGGTGTTGAAGCGGTAGGCGAGGAGGACCTCGTCGATGACGCGCTCCTGCTCGGCGGCATCCCAGGGCGCCGCGTCGAGCTGCTCGCGGTAGACGTCCTTGAAGGCCTTCGGGTCGGCGATGTCCTCGAAGAGGTAGAAGCCGATGCCGTTGGTGTCGAACCCGAAGCGGCGGGCCATCAGCCGGCCGATGAACTGCCCGCCCGACAGGTCGCCGAGGTAGCGGGTGTAGTGGTGGGCCACGAAGCCGCCCGCCCAGGTCGCGCCGACCTCGTTGATGCGATCGACGTAGCGCTGCGTGGTCGGCAGCGGCTCGATGCGGTCGTGCCAGTCGGGCCCGACGAGGAACTCGAGGTCCGCCTCGAGCGCGGGCAGGCGCGTGAGCTTGTCGGAGATGAACACCGCGGCGACCGGGTCGTTGCGCATCTGACCCGCGGTGCGCTCGAGCGCCTCGTAGATGAACCAGTGCTGGGCGACGAGTGCGACGTAGTCGTCGCGCGTGCCCTCCCCCTTCATGAGGTCGGCCATGAAGCCGGAGTGCTCGCTCGACGAGTGCGAGCTGCTCGAACGCTCGCGCAGGGCGGTCGAGAACGGGATCGGGTCGCTCATACCTTCATGCTAACTGAAGATAAGGCGAACCTAACAAAAAAGTTCTCCAGGCGGATGTGTCCTAAGCGTGCGGTCGCGGCTCGACGTCCAGGCGCCGGCACGCCTCGTCATAGAGGGCGACGATCTCGCGGCGCACCTCGCGGCGCTCCGAGATCGGACCCGACGGCCACGGCACCTCGACGTCGGCGGTCGAACCGTCGGCGAGCGTCGCCTGCCACACGCCGCGGTCGCCGTCGAACCCCGTCATCACGGAACCGGTGATCTCGGCACCCGCGATCCCCGCGTCGCCGGCGAACGCCCGGGCGATGAGGAGGTTGTCGTCGCCGTGATCGCCGTTCATGTGGCCGAGCACGCCGGTGAGGGCGTCGTCGTCGAAGTGGTGCGTCATGCTGACACCCTACGGATCGCCGTGCACGGCAAGCGACCAGGGTGTGTTTGAATTCAATGCACGATCGTCGGGGGGTGAGAATGCGGACCCGGTCTACACGTCGCCGCGTCACGGTGGTCATCGCCGGTGCCGTGGCGTCCGCTCTCCTGCTCGCCGGCTGCTCGTTCGGCGGCGAGATCGAGCCCGATCTGCCGCCGCAGTCGGATGCCGCGCTGCCCGACGAGACGGTGCAGCGATTGACGGATGCCGTCACCCACGCGATGGGCACCACCGGGTCGTCCGGGCGCCATCGTGGGCGTCTGGGCGCCCTGGAGCGGCGCCTGGGTCGCCGGCCTCGGCACGCAGCGGCCCGACGGCGGCGGCGAGGTGACCGCCGATCTGGCGTTCCGCGCCGGCAAGGTGACGCGGGCGATGACGTGCGACGTGCTCTTCGAGGTCGCCGCCGCCGGAAAGGTGAAGCTCGACGACAGCGTCACCACGTACGTCTCGGGCGTGCCCGACCTCGCCGAGGTCAGCCTGCTCGAGCTCTGCGACGGCACATCGGGGATCGGCTCCTTCGCCGGTCAGCTGTACTCGTCGTGGCTCAGCAATCCGTCGCGCGAGTGGGAGCCGCGCTACCTCGCGAGCTTCGGGCTCGGCCAGCCGCGCACGGGCGAGCCCGGCGCGGCCTACCGCGACTCCGATGCCGGCTACGTGCTGCTGGGGCTGGCGCTCGAGCGGGCCACCGACATGACGGCGGCGGATCTCATCCAGACGTACGTGGCCGATCCGCTGGGTCTGGACGCGACGGCGCTCGGCGACCTTCCCGAGGAGGGGGTGCTGAAGGGCGGGCAGTCGGTGAACAACGCCGAGGGCGTGCTCGACTGCGCGGCCCCACTCGACCTCACCGCGGCGTCGACGAGCAGCGGGTTCACCGACGCCGGCGCCATCACCGACATCGAGGATCTCGGCCGCTATGTGCAGGCGCTCGCCTCGGGCGCGCTCGTCGAGGACGACGACCGCTTCGGCGCCCCGGTGGCGGTCGCCCCCGACGGTCCGTCGTGGTACACCGCCGACGGCGGCGCGCTGATGGCGGGGTCGCTCATCGGGCAGTACGGCAAGGTGCCGGGCTACATCACCGCCGCCTTCGCCGACCCGTCGACCGGGCTGACGGTCGCCGTCGTGCTCAACAACTCGACCGCCGACGCGGCGGTGGGCGAGTACCTCGCGTGGGAGCTCGCGGCGATCGCGTCGAAGGCGCCCGCTGCGGCAGGCGAGACGGTGCCCGAGGCCGGGCTGCCCTGGACGCCGGAGCAGTACCACGACGCCATCGGCGCCGCAGCCGTGTGCACGCCGCCGGCGACGTAGTGAGGGCCGGAGCGGGCTCCGGCGGTACGGGGGCGGGCGCGAGCCCGGCGGGCGGATCGGGTCGCAGCGCAGGATCGGGGGCCACACCCGCGATCGTGCTGGTGATCGCGGGCCTGGCGTGCCAGGAGGTCGGCGCATCGCTCGCGGTGCTGCTGTTCCCCGCGGTGGGGCCGCTCGGCATGGTGATGCTGCGGCTGGTGTTCTCGGCGATCGTGCTGCTGCTGATCGCCCGGCCTCGGGTGCGCGGGCATTCGCGGTCGGACTGGACCGGCGTCGCGCTCTTCGGCCTCGTGCTCGCCCTGATGAACGGCCTGTTCTATCTCGCCCTCGAGCGCCTGCCGCTCGGCATCACCGTCACCATCGAGGTGCTGGGGCCGCTCGTGCTGTCGATCGTCGCCGCCCGCCGCGCATCGGCCTGGCTCTGGGCGGTGCTCGCGCTCGCCGGCGTCGTCGCACTGGGCGGCGGCGGGTGGGACCGCCTCGACCCGCTGGGCGTGCTGTTCGCGCTGGGCGCGGCCGGCAGCTGGGCGTTCTACATCCTGGCGTCGGCGCGGGTGGGAAGGGCCTTCCCGAAGCTCGACGGCCTCGCGCTGGCGATGACGGTGGGGGCGGTCATCGCGCTGCCGTTCGGGATCGCGGATGCCGGATCCGCCCTCCTGCGCCCTGAACTCGTCGCGCTCGGCGCTGCGGTCGCGATCCTGTCGTCGACCATCCCCTATGCCTTCGAACTCGTCGCCCTCCGGCGCCTGCCGGCCGCCGTCTTCGCGATCCTGATGAGCCTCGCGCCGGCGACGGCTGCGCTCGCGGGCTTCATATTCCTCGGCCAACATATGACGTGGCTCGAGATCGCCGGCATCGCGCTCGTCATCGCGGCGAGCATCGGCGCGGTGCGCTCGTCGTCCCGGGCCGCGCGCGAAGCGGCCGAGCCGATCGCCTGACGCGACGCCCGGACATCCGCCGCCATTGCCCGGGACAGGTGTTCTGGCGACGACAGGCTGGTTCGGCATCCGTCGTCCTGTGTGCGCCGAATCACCTGTTGCGGGCAACGGCGCGGGAGTGGATGGATGCCGTCGGGCGGCGTGCGACGGCGGAGCGTGCCTGTTGCCCGGGACAGGTGTTCTGGCGACGACAGGCTGGTTCGGCATCCGTCGTCCTGTGTGCGCCGAATCACCTGCTGCGGGCAACGGCGCGGCGGGAGCGGGGACGGAATGCCACGGCCGGCGTGCGACGGCGTGACGGCGGAGGCTCGATACGATCGGGCCATGACGCAGGCGGACGACCGTGCAGGACACACGGTGCAGACGAGATGGGCCGTGCTCGGCCCCGGAGCCATCAGCAGGGACTTCGTGGTGGGGCTGCGGGCCTCGCGGCACGGTGTGCTGCACGCGGTCGGCAGCTCGTCGGCCGAGCGGGCGGCGGCGTTCGCCGCGGAGCACGGGGCCGCGGCATCCGGAACCTACGACGAGATCCTCGCGCGCGACGACGTCGACGCCGTCTACGTCGGCACCGTGCACACGACGCACGCCGAGCTCGCGATACGCGCGCTGGAGGCCGGCAAGGCGGTGCTGTGCGAGAAGCCGGCGAGTCCCACGCTGGAGGAGGTCGAGCGCATTCTCGAAGCCGCCGCCCGCACGCAGCGACCCTTCCTCGAGGCGTTCAAGACGCGGTTCGGGCCGTTCGCCGATGCGCTGCGAGAGCTCGTCGCCGGCGGCGAGCTCGGCCCGCTCGAGCGTGTCGAAGGAGCGTTCGGGTTCGCCGCGCCGACGCACGAGGGCCGGCTGTTCGACCCCGAACTCGCGGGCGGCGCGATCCTCGACGTCGGCTGCTACCCGCTCGCGCTGGCGATCGACCTCGCCGCCGCGGCCGGACAGCCCATCGACGCTCCCGACTATCGCGGCTTCGACGCCGAGCTGGTCTCGGGGTGTCGACGGCTGGGCGACGGCCGCGATCGCGTTCGGCGACGTGACGGCGGAGATCGGGACGTCGGTCGTCGAGGATCTCTCCGACCTGGCGATGCTGCACTTCGCCGAGGGCGATGTCCTCCTCCCGAATGCGTGGGGAAGCCGCACCGAGAGCCCGTCCAGGATCATCGTCCGCCGCGGCGCCGAGGAACGGGTGATCGAGCTGCCGGTCGTGCAGCCCATGGCTGCAGAGGCGGATGCGCTGTCGCTCGCCCTCGCGGAGGGCCGGCTCGAGGTGCCGCAGATGCCGTGGTCGCACACGCGTGCCGCGGCCCGCGTTCTGACCGACTGGCGGGCGGCCGCCCTCGCCGGCTGACGCCCCGGACGCGCCGGGGCCGCACGGTTGACCGGTCCCGGGCGGCACGGGCCGCGGCATCCGTATTCCGCGCGGGTGCCGGCGACATATGGCCGCGGCATCGCGCTTCCGCGTGCGGAAATCTACCCTTTCGCGCTTCCGGGCGTGCGGGGCGGGGCGGTGGAGCCGCGGACGTTCAGCGTCGGGTTCAGCACGACGCGGTGCACCGGGCGCGACGGGATCCTCGATGCGCCGCGCCAGGAGGTCGACCGCGGCGCGACCGACCGAGTTGCGCGGCGGGCTGACCGCGGTGAGCGCCGGAGTGAACAGCTCGGCCACCTCGTCGTCGTACGCGACGACCGACAGGTCACCGGGCACCGAGATGCCGCGGTTGAGGGCCAGGTCGACGAACGCCATCGCCTCGGGATCGGAGTGGACGAGGATCGCGGTGACCGAGTTCGCCAGCGCCGCGTCGAGCGTGGCGTCGACGACCGCCGAGAAGTCGGGGCTCGTGCGCGGCGGCAGGCTCGTCTCGAAGTGGTCGGACGGCGTGAGGCCCAGCTCGACGCACGCGGCCTGCCAGCCGGCCGCGATCTTGCGGGACGTCGGCGAGTCCCGCGCGATGATGAGGCCGACGCGGCGATGGCCGAGCGCGGCGAGGTGGCGCGCGGCGAGCACCGCGCCGAGCGCGTGGTCGGTCGTGACGTTCTCGACGGGGCTGCCTTCGGGCATGCACCACGGCATCGCGCTCGACGAGCACGCTGGGCACGCCGCACTCGGCGAGCCACTGCACGACGTCCTGCGCGTGCGGGGTGTCGGTGTTGGGCGCGACGACGAGCCCGCGCACGCCGTCGGCGTGCACGAGGCGCTCGAGCACCGGGCGCTCGTCCTGCAGCTCGTACGACGCGCCGCGCAGCACGACGCGCAGGCCGTGGCGGGTGGCCTCGGTCTCGGCGCCGCGCACGACGCTCGGCCAGTAGAAGCTCAGCGACGGCACCAGCATCGCGATCGAGCCGGTGCGGGTGACGGAGACCGGATGCCCCGGCTCCACGTCGTCGAAGGCGCCGGCGGCGGGAACCGCGCCGCCGTGCACGCGCACCAGCAGCCCCTCGCGCTCCATCTGCGCGAGGTCGCGACGCAGGGTGACCGGGGCGACGCCGAGGTCGTCCATCAGCTGCGCGACCCGCACGGCGCCGTCGCGCTCGAGCGTCGCCAGCACGTGCGCCCGCCGCTCGGCGGCGAGCAGTGCCGGAGTCTGGTCGGTCATCGGGCGTCCTCCGGGTTCGTCAGGTCCAGTTCTACCGTGACGGTGACGCTGTCGCGCGCCGTCACGTCCAGATCCAGCCGGGTGAGTCGTGCGCCCCACACGCTGGTGAGCATCGGGTCGTCGAGCTCGCGCACGACGAGCGACGCGGTGATGCCGTCGGGCCACGAGATGCGCACGGGCGTGGCGCCGTCGAGGGGAGTGACGACCACCGCGCAGCCGCCTCGCGGCGCACGTCGCCGGCGAGCAGCATCCGCACCTGCGTGGCACCGGTCGTCGCGGCGTCGCGCCGCCCGTGCTCGGAGGCCGGTCCTCGCGGTCCAGTCGAGTCCTCGACGACGACGCGGCGTTCGGCTCGTTCGAGGCGCACGGCCCGGTGCCAGGACGCGGCCGCCGGGGTAGGCGCCGGAGAGCTCCAGCGGCGAGCGCCGCGGCGTCGTCGCCCAGCGCGACCTCGACGTCGGAGGCGGCGAACCCGGCGCCCGGGCTCTGCTCGAGGCCGTCGATCACGGGCACGTTGTGCCAGCCGCTCTGCATCGTCCAGATGTCGTAGCGGTCGGGGCCGAAGGTCTGCAGCGTGTACGTCGGGCGGCCCGCGTCGACGATCACGGGCACGCCGTCGGACGCGACGACGAACGAGCCGACGTCGTTGTGGTTGTGGTGCTCGCCGTTGTGGCCGCCCTTGACGGCGACGGTCAGCCCCCGGCTGGTGCCGGCGCGCTCGCGGGCGAGCATCACCTCGGTCGAGGGCAGCCACACGTCGCGCGGGAACGGCGACGACGTCTGCGCGGCGTCGACCCACACCGGATCGGTGATGCCGCGCAGCAGCCGGCCGAACCCCTCGTGCTCGGTGGCGGCGGGCGTGCCGGCGATGCGATGCGCCGCGGCGTGGGCCGCGGCATCCGTATCGCCCGCGCTCCGCGCCGCCCGGTGCAGCGCGTGCCACGGCTGCGCGGCCGGGACCCTCGCCTGCCCGTCGGCGAGGTTGAGGTACCAGTCACCGCCGAGGTGCATGCGGTGCGGGAAGGCGACGGTCTCCCGCAGGGCCGGGATGCCCGACGCGTCGAGCACTCCCCCGGTGGCGTGCGTGCAGGAGGTCGAGCGCCTCGAGCGCGCGGCACGCGCCGTTCCACCAGTACGCGTATCCCTCGTCGATCGCGCCGTCGGCCGGCAGCACCGAGACGTAGCGGTCGATCCCCTCGATGGCGAGTGCGACGATGTGCGCGCGTTCGCCCGCGTCGGCGGGATCGTCGAGCAGCCGCAGCGCCGCGAGCAGCACGTTGCCGTGGATCCACGGGTTCCAGTTGTGCACGTCGCCGTCGAGGCCGAGCCAGTGCCAGTCGCGGCGCTGGGTGAACGGGTCGAACACGCGCACGCGGGCCTCGTGGCGGATGCGGGAACGGATGCCGGGGTACCGGGCTTCGAGCCGCGCGCCGAGGAGATGATCGATCCAGGTCAGGAGCGCCACCGCCTCCCCCGCGCCCAGGTCGAGATACGGCGCGGTCACCGTCGGGAGGACCGACCCCCGCTCGCGGAACGCGTCGTCGTGCGCGGGCCAGCACCACGAGCTCTGCTCGCAGATGAGCCACACGCCGTCGAGCACCTCGGCGAGCCAGCCGGCGCCGGTCTCGTCGTCGGCGTGGTGCGCAGCGGCGATCGCGGCGCGGGCGAGGCGCCGCTGGCGCTCGAACACGATGCTCTCCCAGCCCTCGCGGTCGCCGTCGTCGTGCAGGCGGGCGGCGGCGGTCGCCAGCGGCACGGGCCAGGCCGCGGCGCGATCCGCGGCGGCGCGCTGCAGCACGTCGCGGATCGCGACGGGGTCGGCGCTCCCCTGCGGGCCCCAGACGCGCCGGTCGCTCGGCGGCCGGGACGGGGAGCGCCCGCTCGGCGGGTGCCAGGAGCGCGGCGAGGGCGGCCTCGAAATCGGCGGCGTCGACGCCTGCCTGCCGCAGGTAGACGGCGGACAGCGCACCGCGGAAGGCCGCTTCCGGCGACCTGTCAGGGGTCGTGTGACAGGCTCCTGCAGCGGGCGTGGGGGCCGTCGCGGTCGTCAAGGTTCCTCCTCGTTGATTCACCGTGGTGAGGGTGCGCGGTCGGTTCTGGGCGAATCCGGATCCCGAAAGCGATCACAAACGATCATAACGAATCTCAAACAATCTTGCAATGAACGAATCGGGTTGATACAGTCCCAAACGTTCGCTTTCCGCTGGCACGACGCGGAGAGAAGTAGGCATCAAGGGAGATCCCAGTGACGGTCCAGCAACCCACCACGTCGACGCGCATCGCGACGGGTTCTGCCTGGGCCGCTCGTGAGTGGACGCGGACGGAGTGGCTGGCCTACGCCGACCGCCTGCTCGACACCGCTCGCACGCACGCATCTCCCGGTGCCGGCCGCATCCACTTCCCCGGTGCCGAGGGCGGCTACGGCCACGCCGTCGACGGGCTCGAGGGCTTCGCCCGCACCTTCCTGCTGGCGGGATTCCGCATCGCCGGCGCACGCGGGCGAGGGCACCGAGGAGCTCGCCGACTTCTACCGCGCGGCATCGTCGACGGGCGTCGACCCGGATGCCGACGGACCGCTGGGTGCGTCTGGACGAGCACGCGCAGGCCAAGGTCGAGGCCGCGTCCCTCGCGCTGGTGCTCGACATGACGCGGCCGTGGATCTGGGACCGCCTCGACGCCCTGACGCAGGAGCGCGTGATCGCGTACCTCTCCCCCGTCGTGGGCGACGCGACCTACCCGCAAGACGAACTGGCTCTGGTTCCGCGTCGTCGTGCAGACGTTCCTCCGCTCGGTCGGCGGGCCGTGGTCGGCGCAGGACATCGCCGACGACCTGGCGCTCCACGACGCGCTGGTGCGCGAGGACGGCTGGATCTCGGACGGCTTCGAGCGCTCGTACGACCACTACGTGGGCTGGGCGCTGCACACCTACCCCGTGCTGTGGTCGCGCATGCAGGGCGCCGACGAGCTCGCCGGCGGCCGCACCCCCGGCGACGTCGCGCGCCTCGACCGCTTCCTGCAGGATGCCGTCGCCCTCGTGGGCGCCGACGGCTCGCCGCTCGTGCAGGGTCGCAGCCTCATCTACCGCTTCGCGGCGGCGGCGCCCTTCTGGGTCGGCGCGCTCGCCGAGGTGCCCTCGGTCTCGCTCGGGCAGCTGCGCCGCGCCGCGAACGCCGTCGTCGCGCACTTCGTCGAGCAGGGCGTCCCCGGCGAGGACGGCGTCCTCACCATGGGCTGGCACCACGAGTGGCGCGAGCTCGCGCAGTCGTACTCCGGACCGGGCTCGCCGTACTGGGCCGTCAAGGGCCTGCTCGGCATCTCGCTGCCGGCCGACCACCCGGTGTGGGCCGCCGAGACCGAGCCGCTGCCCGATCGAGGCGGGCGACGAGCTGCGCGCCGTGCGTCCGGCCGGCTGGGTGATCTCGGGCACGCGCGCCGACGGCATCGTCCGCATCGCCAACCACGGCACCGACCACGCCGCCGACGGCAGCCTGGTCGGCGACTCGCCGCTGTACGCCCGCATCGGCTACGCGACCGCGGCCGCGCCGCTCGCGAACCAGCGTGCCTTCGAAGAGCCCCTCGAGCAGTCGGTCGCCCTCGTCGACGACGCCGGCCGGGCCACCCACCGCGCCGCGATGGACCTCATCGACGTGCGGGTGCAGGACGACGAGCACGGCCGGGTCGGCATCGCCGCCTCGGTGTCGCGCGCCCACTGGATCACGCTGCGTCCCGTCGCCCACCGTCACGGCTCCGGCATCGACGGCGACGTCGAGATCGCGGGCGTCGTCGAGGTCCACTCGCTCGTGCGCGGGCCGTGGGAGGTGCGCCTCGTGCGCGTCGACGCCGCTCGAGCCCGGCCTCGACCCCCGCGCGCTGCGCCTCCGCGTCGGCGGCTGGGCGCTGGCATCCCACGAAGAGCCCCGTTCCTCAATCGAGGAACTGCGCCAGGATGAGGGCCGAAACGCCGAGTCGCGCTCCTCAGCTCGGGCTCTCGTCCTCAACTGAGGACGCTGCGGTGGGATCACGACAACGGATGCCGCGGCCTCGGTGGTCGCGAACGGCCTGAGCTCCGGCATCCGTCCCCTTCTCGGCGCCGGCACGCTCTCGATCGAGACGCGCGAGGACGCCAGCCCTCTCGGACCCCTGGCCGCCGTGCCGGTCGCGACCTACCCGGTCGTGCCGGGGGAGTGGAGCGCGACGCTCGTCGAGCTCACCACCGCAGACCTCGCCGCGCCGGCAGACGGCGCGGGGAACGTCGCCGTCGCCGACGATCGGCGAACAGACCACCGTCACGGTCACCTGGCCCGACGGAACGGCGACCACGAGTCGCCTTGCACACCCCGGAACCGCGTCCGTCGCGAACCGGTAACCCGATGGGCCCGAAGACGGGTCCGCAATCACAAAGGAGTACCCCCAGAATGAAGCGTTCATTCGCTGCCGCGGCCGGCGTCGCCGTGGTCGCCACGCTCGCTCTCGCCGGCTGCAGCGGCGGCGGCGAGGCCGCGCCCGAGGAGTCGTCGGGCCCGGTCACCCTCTCCCTGTCAGGCTGGAGCCTCGACACCACGCCCGAATTCCAGAAGCTCGCGGACGCGTTCCACGAGGAGAACCCCGACGTCACGGTCGAGCTCAAGGGCTACGACGCGACCGAGTACAACACCCTCATCACCGCCGACCTCGCCGCGGGCTCGGGTCCCGACATCATCACGCAGAAGGAGGTCAAGTTCGTTCCCACCTTCGTGAACGGCGGCCAGCTGCTCGATGTGTCGGACGTCGAGCTGCCCGACGAGCATCAGCGGCGCGGGCTCGTACGAGGTCGACGGCACCGCCTACGCCGTGCCGTACCGCAACGACTCGTGGGTGCTGTACTACAACAAGGCGCTGTTCGACCAGGCCGGCGTCGAGTACCCGGACGGCTCGTGGACGTGGGACGACTACAGCGACGCCGCCGCGGCACTGACCGAGGGCATCGCCGGCGCGGGCGGCACCGCCAAGGGCGCGTACCTGCACAACTGGCAGTCGACCGTCCAGGGCTTCGCGAACGCGCAGTCCGGACGGCGACATCCTCGAGGGCGAGTACGAGTACATGGAGCCCTTCTACGACAACGTGCTCGCACTGCAGGACGCGGGCGACCAGCTCGACTTCAACACCGCGAAGGCGAACCAGGTCACGTACCAGGGCGAGTTCGGCAAGCAGAACGCCGCCATGCTGCCGATGGGCACGTGGTTCGTCGCGACGCTCATCGCGCAGCAGGCGTCGGGCGACGCGGACGACTTCGAGTGGGGCATCGCGCCGATCCCGCAGGTCGACTCGGACACCGCCGGTCTCGACAACACCCCGGTGACCTTCGGCGACCCGACCGGCTTCGGCATCAACGCCGCGATCGACGAGTCCAAGGTCGCGGCCGCCAAGAAGTTCCTCGCCTTCGCCGCCGGCGAAGAGGGCGCGCAGGTGCTCGCGGAGCATCGGCATCACGCCGGCGCTGCTGACGGACGACGTCGTCGAGACGTACTTCTCGGTCGACGGCGCCCCGTCGGACGACCTGTCGAAGTTCGCGTACTCGACGCACGAGGTCTCACCCCGAGAACCCGACGTCGACAAGGCGGCGGCGATCCAGGGCATCCTCGGCGACATGCACACGGCGATCATGTCGGGCTCCACGTCCGTCGCGGACGCCATCGCGGAGGCGCAGGACCGCGTCGCCAACGAGGTCGGCATCGACTGATCCCTCGTCGTCCGCCCGGCCCGGGGATCGCTCCGGGCCGGACGGACGGCACCCGGCGCCGAAGCGCCGACCCCCGGACACCCGGTGGCCGGCCCGCTCCCGCGGGCGGGCCGGCCACCGCCCCCGCTACATCCACCCCTGGAGGTCCGCCATGGCGACCATCACTGCCACAGAGGCCGGCACCGCGCCGCCGTCCGTGCGCCGCCGCCGCTCGAAGCTGCGGCTGCGCAACACCCTCATCGGCTGGAGCTTCATCCTTCCCGAACTTCCTCGGGTTCGGCCTGCTCACGCTCGTGCCCGATCGTCGTGCTGTTCTACATGTCGTTCACGAACTGGAACGTCTTCGGCACGGCCGAACTGGGTCGGCCTCGCGAACTTCGAGCGCCTCCTCGGCGACGGCAGCTTCCGCATCTCGGTGGTCAACACCCTCTACTACTCCGTGCTGCACATCCCGCTGACGATCATCGTCTCGCTGGGGCTCGCGCTGCTGCTCAACAACAAGCTCCGCGGCGTCGCGTTCTTCCGCACCGCCGCGTTCTTCCCCTACATCACCTCGATCGTCGCGATCGCGGTCGTCTGGAACCTGCTCTTCAGCCCCGAGTACGGCCCGATCAACGAGTTCCTCCGGTTCATCGGCATCGAGAACCCTCCCGGATGGCTCACCTCGCCCGAGTGGGCGATGCCCGCCGTCGTCATCGTCGGCACGTGGCGCGACATGGGCTACTACATGATCCTGTTCCTCGCCGGCCTGCAGACGGTGCCGCGCGAGCTGCACGAGGCCGCCCGCGTCGACGGCGCGAGCGTGTGGCAGCGGTTCGTCAACGTGACGCTGCCGTGCCTGCGCCCCACGATGTTCTTCGTCACCGTCATGCTGACGATCAACTCGTTCAAGATCTTCGACCTGATCCTCGTCATGACCGACGGCGGTCCGGGTCAGGCGACCCTCGTGATGTCGCAGTTCATCTACCGCAAGGGCTTCGAAGAGAGCCAGTTCGGCTACGCCTCGGCCGCCGCGGTGGCGCTGTTCTTCATGTGCATCCTCGTGACGATCGTGCAGTTCCTCTGGAACAAGAAGCGGAGCAGCTGATGGCCGAGCAGATGGAGAAACTCCCCGCAGACCAGCTGGTCTCGGACTTCACGCCCCCGACCGCGCGTGCGCAGCCTCCGCAAGCTCGCCGAGCAGAAGCCGCGGCGCGCGCGAGCCGCGAGAAGATCGACCCCCGGTCGCCCGGGTCGGACGCGTCGCGCTGTACGCCGCACTGGTCGATCTTCGCGATCGCGCTGCTGATGCCGTTCGTCGTGGATGGTGCTGAGCTCGTTCAAGTCGGCGAACGAGGTCTTCTCGGTGCCGGTGAAGTGGTTCCCCGAGACGTGGGTGTGGAGCAACTACATCGACATCTGGACCGAGTCGAACATGCTCGTCTGGATCCGCAACACGCTGTTCCTCGCCGTCGTCGTGACCTTCCTGCAGGTGCTCACCGGCTCGTTCGCGGCCTACGGCTTCGCGCGCATGCGCTTCCACGGGCCGCGACGTGCTGTTCCTGCTCTACATCGGCACGATCGCCGTGCCGTGGCAGTCGTACATGATCCCGCAGTTCATCCTGCTCTCGAACTTCAAGGTGTCGAACACGCTGTGGGCGATCATCCTGCTGCAGGCGTTCGGCGCGTTCGGCGTGTTCCTGATGAAGCAGTTCTACGAGACGATCCCCGAGGAGCTCTCCGAGGCGGCGCGCATCGACGGCCTCAGCGAGTACGCGATCTGGCGCAAGATCATGCTGCCGCTGTCGATCCCCGCGCTCGCGAGCCTGACGCTGCTGACGTTCGTCAACACCTGGAACGACTACCTCGGGCCGCTCATCTACCTGCGCAACCCCGATCTGTGGACCATCCAGCTCGGCCTCAAGAGCTTCGTCTCAACCTCTTCGACACCAACTACGCGCTGCTGTTCGCGGGCCTGACGATCTCGGTCATCCCGATCGCGATCATCTTCCTGCTCGGCCAGAAGTACTTCGTCGAGGGCATCGCGACCAGCGGGCTGAAGGGCTGACACCATGAACAAGCCCAGCGCATCTCAGCAGGCTCAACGGACTCGTCTCGCACGAGACGTGGGCGTCCCTCATCGGGATGGTCTACCTCGGCGCTCATCGACGAACGCTCCTGCTGGTGGTCGCCTGCCTGCCGCTGGTGGTGCTGCTCGTCACGACCGACCCGGTGTACTCGTGGCCGCTGCTCGCCGTCGCCGCGCCCCTCGCGCGCGCCCGGCCTCGCGGCCGCCTTCCGGGCGTTCCGCGAGCACGCGCGCGGCGGCCTCGGCCCGATCCGCGCGTTCTTCGCCGGCCTGGCGCGCCACGTGGCGCCGGGCGCTGGCTGATCGGCGCGGCGGTCACCGGCGCTGATCGTCGTGCTGCTCGTGGACGTGCGGATGCTGTCGACGACGGCCGCGGCCGTGGTCACGGTGCCGCTCCTCGCCGTGCTGGCGCTGCTCGCCATCGCGGTGGGCCTCGTGGCCCTCGTCGCCATCGCCGAGGTGCCCGCCGCGCGCCTGCGCGACGTGGTGAGGGCGAGCCTGTACCTCGGCCTGCGGCGCTGGTACCTCACCGCGGTGTCGCTGCTCGTCCTGGCCGCCCAGGTCGCCGTCTTCGCGACGGTGCCCGCGCTGGCCCTCGGGCTCACGGCGTCCGCCGCCCTGTTCTTCGCGTGGGCGAACTCGCCGCTACACCCTCCGTCCCGTACTCGATATCGATGAGAAGGCGGCTGCGCCGGCCTGAGGCCGCGGGTCTCGCGCTGCCGACGCGGCACGAGGCCGAGCATCCCTTCCTCACTTCTCCCTCGAAGGAATCCCTCCATGACGTCCACCTCGCCCGCTGCGGGCACCCGAGCCACGCCCGGTGACCCGCGCGTCGCGCCGTCGAGACCACGTGATCGAGGCCGCATCACGGCCGCCCTGTCCACGATCCGTCGCAACATCGCGACCTTCGGCGGCGCCTACCCCGACGACACGACCGTGGACGACCGCTACCTGCAGCGCCCGGCCGACGGGCGGCATCCCGCTGGGCGGCAATCGCGGCTGGACCACGAGCTTCTGCACCGGGATGCAGTGGCTCGCGTGGGAGCACACCGGCGAGGACGTCGTGTTCCGCGACGCCGCCGCTCGGTCGACGCGGCGGACTTCGCGCGCCGCGTGCGCGCCGAGCGAGGACCTCGACACGCACGACCTCGGCTTCCTCTACACCCTCTCGTCGGTCGCCGCCTGGCGGCTGCTCGACGACGAGGACGCCCGCGAGGCCGCGCTGCTCGCCGCCGATCACCTGATGCGCCGGTTCCTGGAGCCCGCCGGCATCATCCAGGCCTGGGGCGATCTGTCGGATCCCGCGCAGCGCGGCCGCACGATCATCGACAGCCTGATGAACATGCCGCTGCTCGACATGGGCGGGCGAGCAGACCGGCGAGGAGCGCTTCGCCGACGCCGTCGCGCCGGCACACCGCCCAGCTGCGCGAGCACATCCTGCGCGAGGACGACTCGACCTTCCACACCTTCTACTGGGATGCCGAGACCGGCGAGCCGCTGCGCGGGGCCACCGAGCAGGGCGCCTTCGACGAGTCGTGCTGGGCCCGCGGGCAGGCGTGGGGCATCTACGGCTTCGCCATGAACTACGCGGTGACCGGCGACGAGCGCGCTGCTCGAGGCCGCGTGGCGCTGCGCCGAGTACTTCCTGCGCCACCTGCCGGCCGACCAGGTGCCGTTCTGGGACCTCGTCTACACCGACGGCAGCGACGCCCCTCGCGACAGCTCGGCCGCGGCCATCGCGGTGTGCGGTCTGCTCGAGCTCGCCAAGGTCGAGACGACCCGATGCGCGCCGCGCGCGCCGCTGGACGGCCCGGGCGCACGGCATCCTCGCGTCGCTCATCGAGAACTACACGCCGGCGACGCCCGAGGACTCGGACGCGCTGCTCCTGCACGGCGTGTACGACCTGCCCAAGGGCAACGGCGTCGACGAGGGCACGCTCTGGGGCGACTACTTCTACCTCGAGGCGCTGATGCGCGTCGTGCGCCCCGACTGGAGGAAGTACTGGTGAGGCTCGTCACGCTACGCGGGTGCGGACGGCGCCGCGCGACCCGGTGCCGTGGTCGCCGGTGCCGACGGCGACCGGGTGCTCGATCTCGGTGGGTTCGCCGGCTCGGTCGTGGAACTGCTGACGGATGCCGCGGCCCTGGCGGCTGCGCGCGCGCAGGTGCGCTGCGGCCGAGCAGAGCGACCGAGCGAGGCGGGCGCACTGCCTGCGCTCGACGCCGCGGCGCTCCTGCCTCCGGTGACGCCCGGGCAAGATCCTCTGCCTGGGCTACAACTACCGCGGGCACGTGCCGGACGGCGTCGATCCCACCGGCGAACGACCCGGAGTACCCCGACGTGTTCGTGAAGACGCCGAACACGCTCGCCGGCCCGAACGAGCCCGTCGTCGATGCCCGCCGCGGAGCGACCGACGTCGACTACGAGGGCGAGATCGCGGTCGTCATCGGCCGCCGTGCGCAGCGGGTCGTCGCTCGAGGACGCCCTCGACCACGTCGCCGGCTACACGATCCTCAACGACGTGTCGGACCGCGCGTGGCAGCGGCGGCAGAGCCAGTGGGCGCTCGGCAAGTGCTTCGACGGCTTCGCGCCCGCTCGGCCCGTGGGTCGTCACGCCCGACGAGATCGCGCGACCCGCAGGACCTGCTGCGTCGAGGTCGTGCGCGACGGCGTCGTGACGGTGTCGCAGTCGCACGTCGACGACGATCTTCACCGTGGCCTTCGTCATCCACCACCTCAGCCAGGTGATGACGCTCGAGCCGGGCGATGTCATCTCGACCGGCACGCCGCAGAAGCTGCCCGCCGCCCAGGACGCGCACCGGCCGCTCGCCGACGGCGACGCCGTCACCGTGCGCATCTCGCGCCTCGGCGAGCTCACCACCCGATTCGTCGCCGCTCAGCCCGCGGTCGTTGAGCGAGCGAGGAACGAGCGAGACGAAACGCCTCGGACCTCCCCGCAAGCCCAGGGCGCTTCGTCTCGCCCTCGCTCGCTCAACGACCGGTGACAACACAGGAGGCAACGCATGATCCTCGATTCCTTCCGCCTCGACGGAAAGGTCGCGCTCGTCACCGGCTCGAGCCGGGGCCTCGGCCAGGGTGCCGCCGTCGCGCTCGCCGAGGCGGGCGCCGACGTCGCGCTGCTCGACCGCGGCGACGCGAGCGGCGACCGCGGAGCTCATCGCCGCGACCGGCCGCCGCGTGCACCGCGTGCAGCGCGACCTCGTCACGGCGACGGCCGAAGAGCTCGCGTCGGCGGTCGACGAGGTGATCGGCGAGCTCGGCGGGCTCGACATCCTCGTCAACAACGCCGGCACCATCCGCCGCGCGCCGGCCGCGGAGTACCCGGCGGGGGACTGGGACGACGTGCTCGCCGTCAACCTCGACGCCGTGTTCCACCTCTCGCAGGCCGCCGGGCGGCACATGCTGGCGCAGGGCTGCGGCCGCATCATCAACGTCGCGTCGATGCTGTCGTTCCAGGGCGGCATTCTCGTTCCGGCATACACCGCCTCCAAGCACGCCGTCGCCGGGCTCACCAAGGCGCTCGCCAACGAGTGGGCGGCCTCCGGCGTGACGGTCAACGCCGTCGCCCCCGGCTACATGGCGACCGACAACACCGCAGCGCTCCGAGCCGACGACGGACCGCGGCGCGTCGATCCTGTCGCGCATCCCCGCCGGCCGCTGGGGCAAGGCCTCCGACCTGCAGGGCGTCTTCGTCTTCCTCGCCTCGGACGCCGCCGCCTACGTCACCGGCGCCGTCATCCCCGTCGACGGCGGCTGGCTCGTCCGCTGACCCGCGCACCCCTCAGCAACCCCGCCAGTACCACGCAAGACCAGGAGAGAACCGTGACCCAGACGAACATCCCGCAGCGCTACGCCACCAACCCCGCCCAGATCCCGGGCATGACCACGGAGGACCTGCGCGACACGTACCTCATCCCCGACGTCTTCGTGCCCGGCGAGATCCGCCTCACCTACACGCACCACGATCGCATCGTGCTCGGCGGCGCCGTGCCCGCGGGCGGCGTGCTCGAGCTCGGCGGCTACCCCGAGATCCGCAGCGACTACTTCCTCGAGCACCGCGAGGTCGGCATCATCAACGTCGGCGGCACCGGCACGGTCACCGCCGACGGCGAGGTCTACACGCTCGTCAAGGGCGCCTGCCTGTACCTCGGCCGCGGCATCCGCGCCGTGTCGTTCGCCGACGCCGACGGCGAGGAGTCGGGCGCGCAGTTCTACCTCTTCTCGGCGCCGGCGCACACCGCCTACCCGACCGCGCTCGTCTCGCCCGGCGAGGGCACCGTGCGCGAGCTCGGCGACCAGGTGACCTCGAACCGCCGCACGCTCAACCAGTACATCCACGAGAACGGCGTGAAGAGCTGCCAGATCGTCATGGGCGTCACCCAGCTGCACCCGGGCTCGATGTGGAACACCATGCCGGCGCACACGCACGACCGCCGCACCGAGTGCTACCTGTACTTCGACCTGCCCGAGGACGCCCGCGTCATCCACCTCATGGGCGAGCGCGAAGAGACGCGTCACCTGGTGGTCGCCGACCGTCAGGCCGTGATCTCGCCCAGCTGGTCGCTGCACTCGGGCGTCGGCACAGCGGCGTACACGTTCGTCTGGGCGATGGCGGGCGAGAACCAGGCCTTCGACGACATGGACGCCGCGCCCGTCACCGACCTGCGATGACGGACGCCGGCGTGCTGGCGTTTCGCGGCGTGGGGCCGGTGCGCGCGAGCGAGAGGTCGAGGCGGTGAAGGATGCCGCGGCCTGACTACGCTGGGGCGGTGCCCCTGACTCTGCTCGCGATCGGCGAGACGATGGCGATGGTCACGCCCGTCGTCGCGGCGCCCGTCGCCGAGGCCGACGCGTTCCTGCTCGACGCCGGCGGCGCCGAGTCCAACGTCGCCGCGCACGTGGCCGCGCTTCGGCCACCGGGCGGTGTGGTTCAGCCGCCTGGGCGACGACGCGCTCGGCCGCCGCATCGCGCGGCAGCTCACCGCGCGCGGCGTCGACGTCTCGCGCGTCGTGTTCGACGGCGCCCACCCCACGGGGCTGTACGTGAAGGATCCCGGCAACGGGGTGCTCTACTACCGCCGGGGTTCCGCGGCCGCGCACCTCGACGCCGCCGATGCCGACGCCGTCTCGTTCGACGGCATCGACCTGCTGCACGTGTCGGGCATCACGGCCGCGATCTCGGCATCCGCCTCGTCCTTCCTCTCCCGCGTGATGACGCGCGCGCGGGAGCACGGGGTGCCCGTGTCGTTCGACGTCAACCACCGGGCGCCGCTGTGGGATGCCGCCACCGCCGCCCCCGTGCTGCTCGAGCTGGCTCGCACCGCCGACATCGTGCTCGTCGGCCGTGACGAGGCCGAGACGCTGTGGGGCACCGCGACCGCGGCCGAGGTGCGTGCGCTCCTGCCCGAGGTCGCGGAGCTCATCGTCAAGGACGGCGACATCGGCGCGACCGCGTTCGTCGGCGCCGATGAGGTCTTCGAGCCGGCGCTGGTCGTCGAGGTCGTCGAGCCCGTCGGTGCGGGCGACGCCTTCGCCGGGGGATACCTCGCGGGCCGCCTCTCCGGGGCGTCCGTGTCCGAACGGCTGCGCGCCGGCCACGAGCGCGCCGCGCGCACGCTGCAGACCACCACCGACTCGATCGACGAGCCGAGCCCCGACCGCGATGAGTCCGGGCGCCGCAGTCCGTCCGCTGGGGCGCATGATTCTCCACGCCCAACGCGAGACGATCCGCCCCGAACCCGAGAAGTTGACCGACCTCGACAGTACGAAGGATCCACGCATGAACTCACACGACCACCAGGCGGATGACGCGACCGGCGGCGACTGGTTCGAGACGGCGTTCGCCGGGGCGCCGCTCATGGCGATCCTGCGCGGCATGGGCGTCGAGCGCTCGGTGCGCCTGGCCGAGACCGCGTGGGACCTCGGCATCGACTCCGTCGAGGTGCCGCTGCAGACCGACGAGGACGAGCAGGCGCTGCGCGCAGTCGTCGGAGCGGCTGCAGCCCGCGGCAAGAGCGTCGGGTGCCGGCACGATCATCACGCCCGCTCAGGTGACGCTGGCCGCTGACGCCGGTGCCGCGTACCTCGTCTCGCCGGGGCTCGACCCGGTCGTGGTGCGGGCGGCGCAGGATGCCGGCATCCCGATCCTCCCCGGCGTCGCGACGCCCAGCGAGGTGCAGCTGGCGGTCTCGCTGGGGCTCACGTGGCTCAAGGCGTTCCCGGCGACGTGGCTCGGCAGCGGCTGGTTCACGCACATCCGCGGACCGTTCCCTCAGGTGCGCTTCGTCGCCACCGGCGGGCTGGACGCCGCGAACGTCGAGGAGTTCCTCGACGCCGGCGTGCGCGTCGCAGCGGTCGGCTCGGCCCTCGAGGACGCCTCGCAGCTCGAGCGTCTCGCCGAGGTGCTCCGCACCCGCGCGGCCGCCCGATGACGGCGGGCGCGCGGCTCGTTCGCGATCGGCGAGACGGACTTCCTCCTCGACGACGAGCCCTTCCGCGTGCTGTCGGGTGCGCTCCACTACTTCCGCGTGCATCCCGGGCAGTGGGCCGACCGCATCCGCAAGGCGCGACTCATGGGTCTCAACACCATCGAGACCTACGTCGCGTGGAACGCGCACGAGCCCCGCCGCGGCGAGTGGGATGCCACCGGCTGGAACGACCTGGGCGCCTTCCTCGACCTGGTGGCAGCCGAGGGGATGCACGCGATCGTCCGCCCCGGGCCCTATATATGCGCCGAATGGCATAACGGCGGCCTGCCGGTGTGGCTGACCGGTCTCGAGGGCGTCGGGCTGCGCCGTTCCGAGCCGCTCTACCTGGCCGAGGTCACCGCGTACCTCGAGCGCGTCTACGAGATCGTGGCCCCGCGCCAGATCGACCGCGGCGGACCCGTCGTGCTCGTGCAGATCGAGAACGAGTACGGCGCCTACGGCGACGACACCGCGTACCTCGAGCATCTCGTCCGCGTGACGAAGGATGCCGGCATCACGGTGCCGCTCACGACCATCGACCAGCCGACGGACCAGATGCTGAGCGACGGGAGCGTCGAGGGCGTGCACCTCACCGGCTCGTTCGGCTCGCGCGCCGCGGAGCGTCTCGCGACGCTGCGCCGTCACCAGCCCACCGGGCCGCTGATGTGCGCCGAGTTCTGGGACGGCTGGTTCGACTGGTGGGGCAATGCCCATCACACGACGCCTGCGTCGGCGTCGGCCGCCGAGCTCGACGCACTGCTCGCGGCCGGGGCATCCGTGAACTTCTACATGTTCCACGGCGGCACCAACTTCGGTCTCACCAACGGCGCGAACGACAAGGGCCGATATCTGCCGATCGTGACCTCCTACGACTACGACGCGCCGCTCGACGAGCGCGGGCGACCCGACCGAGAAGTACTTCGCCTTCCGCGACGTCATCGCCAAGTACGCGACGGTGCCCGACGAGGTGCCGGCGGCCAGCGGCCCCGCACCCGTGTTCGAGGTCGCGCTCGAGCGGGTCGCGGCGCCGGCCGTGGGCACGGTGTCCCACCATGAGACGCCGCCGACATTCGAGGAGCTGGGTCACCTCAGCGCCCTCGTCTCGTATGAGGCCGAGCTGCCCGACGGTCGTGGCGGCGTGCTGCGCTTCGGCGAGGTGCGCGACCACGCCTGGGTGTCGGTCGACGGTGTGCCGGTGGGCACGCTGTCGCGCACGCGCCACGAGGATGCGCTGGTCGTGCCCGACGGGCGTCGGGTGCGCGTGCTCGTCGAGGAGCAGGGCCGCGTGAACTACGACGTCCGGCTGGGCGAGCCCAAGGGCCTGATCGGACCCGTGACGCTCGACGGTGTGGCGCTCACCGGCTGGACCGCGACGCCGATCGACGTCGCCGCGCTGGGTGGCCGCGGCGGTGGTGCTTCCGTCGACGACCGGAGCGCTCGCCGCGTGACGACTGCGGTCGACGCGACGCGGCGTCGACCCGAGGCCGAGTCGCGCGTCGGCCCGTTCCTGCGGCGAGGGTCGTTCTCGCTCGAGTCGCCCGCCGACCTGTTCCTCGACACGGCCGGGTGGGGCAAGGGCTATGCGCTCGTCAACGGCTTCCTCCTCGGCCGGTACTGGAGCAGCGGCCCGCAGCGGACGCTGTACGTGCCGGCGGCCGCCCTGCACGCGGGGGAGAACTCCCTCGTCGTGATCGAGCTGGATCGCGTCACCGAAGCGGTCGCCCGGTTCGTCGCCGAGCCGGACCTCGGCCCCCGGGAGGAGTAGCCGGCGCGAACCGGCTGCCCACCCTAGGCGCGTGCCGCTCCGGCAGGCTGCACGGCCGAGCACTTGCACCCGGCTGTCGTCGGGAGCGGAGAGGCGAGCGTCACCAGCGCGCTTCGGTGACGAACGCCGGCCGCACCGAGGCGTCGTAGACACGCACCCACTCCGGCCGCACGACGACGACGGCGAAACCCTGATCGAGCGCTCGTGAGCCCGGGAACTGCTCGTTGTACGCGGCACCGTGCAGTTCTCGCGACGCACCCGACGCGATGGTGGCGGCACCTTCGATCTGCACCGTCACGTCGCCTTCCGTGCCGGCGACGACAGCGACACGGGCGTTCTCGCGGAGGTTGTGGACCTTCCGAGAGTCGTCGGAGGCATCGAAGATCAGTGTTCCGTCGTCGAGGGCCGCCATCCCGACCAACGCGGCCTCGGGCCCGCCGGAGGGCGCGACGGTCGCCACGACCGCGCAGCCCTGCGCGCGGACGAAGGTGGCGAATGCGGCGGTGTCGCGGGGGTCGAAAGTCACCGGCTCACAGTAACGGCAGCCGCCCGCAACGGAAGAACGGTGCGGCGAGGTGCGGCAGCTGCTGATCAGCTCCGGGTCAGGTGCCCGTGTTGAGCGCGAGGATCGCCCGCTTCTCGGCGTCGGTGAGGTCGGACAGGGCCAGCACCTCCTGAAGCACGGGCGACTTGAGGGCGAGGTATCGCTCGATGTCCATCGCCGGGTCCCGAGCGAGTTCGGTCTTGATCGCGCCGTAGCGGTCACGAAGGTCTGCGCGCTCGCGCAGGATCGTGCGTACCGCGAGGTGGTTCCGCAGATGCAGCGTGCCCTCGACGCAGATGTAGACGTTGCGTCGCGGATCATCGTCCGGCGCGGCCATCGCCTCCCGGTCGGTGACGCCGAGATCGCCGCGATGCGAGTAGCCGACGGCGACGAGTGCCGCGATCGCCGCCGCGACATCTTCACGCCGCACGACGACATCGATGTCGATGACCGGCTTGGCCGCGAGCCCGGGGACCGATGTCGAGCCGACATGCTCGATCGAGAGCACCGGCACGTCGGCCAGCGCCAGCCGCAGATCCGCGGCCACACGGGCGAACTGCTCCGGCCAATCCTCGGAGTAGGGAACGACGGTGACAGCCATGCCTGCCAGCCTCGCATCCCGATAGGCGGCGGCCGTGCTGCCGGCATCGGTGAGTACGCCGACGCGCGCATGCTGCAAGCGCTTACACATGACGTCGGAAGCTGGTTTACTGAGCGGATGCCTCCCGCCTCTCTCCCGTCTACGACCGCCTGCTTCGCGGGTCGTCGTCTGCGGCCCGGCCTCGTGGAACCACCTGATCGTGGTCGATCACCTTCCCGAGCCGGTGCCGCATATGCAGTTCGCGCTCGGCGACCACTACACCCTGGGCGGAACCTCCGCCGGGAAGGCGCTGCACCTCGCGGACCGGGGCATCGAGGTGGCGCTGCACGCGTTGATCGGCGACGACGAGGACGGGCGAAGAGTCGCGACGGCGCTGGCCGCGGCGAACGTACGGCTCGAGGCATATGCCGTCGGAGCGCACCGAACGGCACGCGAACCTGATGACGCCGGCGGGGGAGCGCGTGAGCCTCTACCTCTCGACTCCGTCGTCGCCGGCGGCGCCGACCTCGACCGCATGCAGGCTGCCCTCAGCGAGGCCGACGTCGCCGTGATCGATCTCAGCGAGGCCGGTGCCGCTCTCGTCGAACGTCAGCTGGCCGGTGCCCCCGGGGCGCCGATCTGGACGGACCTGCATGACTACGACGGCACGTCGACCTTCCACGAGCCGTTCCTGCGTGCCGCCGACGTCGTGTTCATGAACGACGACGCCACCGACGACCCGTGGGCACTGATGCAGAGCTGTCTCGACCGCGGCCCGCGCATCGCGGTGTGCACGCTCGGCGCGCGGGGCGCGATCGCCCTCGCGGCGACGGGGGAGCGGGCCGGAAGTTTCCGCCGTTCCGGTCGATGTCATCGACACCAACGGGGCGGGCGACGCGTTCTTCGCGGGGTTCCTCACCGCCTCGCTCGCCGGTGAGGACCTGACGAGCTGCCTCGCTGCCGGTGCCTCCCAGGCGACCGTCGCCCTGGCATCCGAGCATCTCCACCCCGCCGTGCGCCGCGCGCTGTGACGGCACGCGCTCCGCCGGGCGGCGGGCGCGCCTCCGCATCGCATCACCCCTCTGCCCCGCGGTGCCGTGAGGCACCGATCGGCTCGGCATGCCCCCGACGACGAGTACTCGTCGCGTCCGGCGCCGTTCCCGTCGCTCGCTCTTTCACACGCCGACGCGTCGGGTCCGTCGAAGGGTCGTCAGGCCGCCGTGCCCGCCTACGCTCGTGCCTGTGGTGGACCCGATGCACTTCGAGGCGAGCGCGGACGAGTACGCCGCGGCTCGGCCGCCCTACCCGCCGAACTGTGGCGGCGTCTGCCGGCCTCGGGCTTCTGCGGCCGGGGATGCCGCACTCGACCTCGGCGCCGGCACCGGTCAGGCGACCGGGACGCTCCTGGACGCAGGACTGCGCGTCACTGCGGTGGAACCCGGGCCGCGCCTCGCCCGCCTCCTTCGCGCGGCGCACCGCCGCGACGGTGCGGGTCTGCTCGCGCGGAGGACGTCGAACTCGCGCCGTCGAGCTTCGATCTCGTGGTGGCGGCGACCTCGATCCACTGGATGGATCTCGAAGTACGTGCTTCCCGAAGATATCTACGATACTCGTGCCGAGTGGTCGGTTCGCCGTCTGGCGCAACGTGTTCGGAGACGACGACGCCCCGACCACCGCCTTCCGCGCGCGGATCGCCGAGATCGTCGCCGCCCGTCGCGCGCCGCCGCGGCCTGGCCCGCCCGCCGAAGACCTCGACGCGATGACGGCTGCGCTGACGGCATCCGGCTTGTTCGCGGTGACGGATGCCTCGACCTACCGCTGGAGTCTCGACCTCGACGCCGAAGGGGTCGGCCGCCTCTTCCGCACGTTCAGTGACTGGTCCGCTGCCGAGGTGGCGCAGGCGGTGGACGCCGTGAGGGAGCTCGGCGGCACCGTCACCGAGCACTACTCCTCGTGGCTGCTCGTGCTTGCCCCGACGCCGCGCGAGAGCAGGACCTGACGCACCACGAGCGCGGACCCCACGCCCGCCGTAAGGCCGAGCGTCTACCGCAGCGCCGCCGCCGGCTCGGGGCGGTGCACACCGCGCGGGCGGTACCCGAGCGCGTCGGAGACCCCCGCGAGGTCGGCGAGGTACCAGAGGATCGCGAGCCACATCTCGGTGCCCTGCAGCCCGGGCTCGGTCTCGGGGAGTCCGCGGGCAGCCGGCGACGGCTCGCGGAACGAGAAGCCTGCGTCCGGCACCCACGTCGAGAGCGCGTCCGACAGCAGTCGTGCGGCGAGGGCCCGCACTTCGTCGCCGCGATAACCGGTTCCGCGGGTGAGCCACAGCGGGTGGGCGACATCGAGCACGTTGCACGCGTTGCGCGCCCCCGGTGCGAACCAGCGGGGGTCACGCGCGTGGCGCAGCACCGTGTCGATCACGCGCTCGGGGTAGGGGAGCGGCATCCCGAACTGCGCGAAGGTGCCGCGCGAGGCCCGGTAGAAGCCGTTCACGACGGGCAGCAGCCCGCCGTCGGCGCTCGGCGAACCCCACATGCCGGTGTGCGGGTCGGCGTTGATGGCCAGCCAGCCGAACAGCGCCTCCTCCACACCCGCCGGAATCGGATGCCCCGCCCGCCGCGTCCACAGAATCGCGGTGCCGAAGCCGTCGATGTGGTGTCCCGCGTTCCAGGCGTCGGTGCCCCACGGCAGACTCTCGCAGAACTCGACCACGCGCTCCGGCGTGGCCGCGGTCACCCACGTGAGAGGAGCCGGAAACGCCGACCCCAGCAGATCCAGCCCGTACCCGACGCTCAGCACGTGGTACGCGACGTCGCCGTGCGAGAAGCCGAGGCCCGCCTGCTGCTGTCCGTTCGCGTCGAGGGGTGCGACAGCGCCGGTCGCCGCATCCTGCCAGTCCTGCAGCCGACGGATCTGCTCGGCCGCGGGCGCCTGCGGGGGCGCCGTGCGAAGCAGCAGGTCGGCGATCTCGACCGCATCGGCCTGCGCGCGAATCGTCGGCGCCGCGCCGGGACGGTCGGCGAAGAGCCCGAGGTCGTCGTTCCACGCGCGCTGAAGGAGAGTGGATGCCTCCGCCCGAGCGCGTGCGGCGAGCTTCGGCGACCCGCTCGGCAAGGCCCGCGGCGTCGTCTGCGGCCGACCCCGGTGCGCCGGCACGGCGCCGCGGCGGACGCCGGCGCTCCGGACGGCGACGGCGGAGCCGGGGCCGTTGCGCTCCCGGTCGTGGGGGCCGAGCGAGGACCGAGGCGAGAGCTGAGACGGGCCGAGCGCGTCGGAGCCGAGAGATGGCGCACGGAGGCTCGGCGATCAGCCAGCGCGAGGCCCTGAGTCAGCGACCGAGGCCGGAGTCAGCGACCGAGGCGGGCTCGGAGGCTGAGGCCGGGGGGCCGTCGTCACTCGCGGCGTCGTCCTCGCGCGCCGCAGCCTGCGACACGATGGCTCGCATGGCCGCCGCCGAGGCGAAGGCCGCGCCGGTCTCGCTGACGGGAGCGGCGTCGCTCGGCCGCGCCATCCGCATCCGCCCGGACACCCGCGCCCGCGCCGGCACCATCGTCCACGCCGCGTGCGGCGGCATCGGCAGCCGCATCCGGCGCGACCCCGGTGTCGTCCGGCTCGACGCGCCAGCGGATGAACCGCGCGGGGTTCCCGCCGACGACCGCGCCCGCGGGTACGTCCTTGGTGACCACGGCGCTCGCGGCGAGCACCGCGTGCGAGCCGACGCGGACGCCGTCGAGGATCACGACGTGCGAGCCGATCCACACGTCGTCGCCGATCTCGATGCCCTTCGAGGTGAGCGGCTGCCGGAAGACCGGTGTGCCGGATTCCATCGAGTGGTTGAAGCCGAGGATCGACGTGTGCGCGCCGATGCGCACGCCGTCGCCCATGGTGACGCGTCCGCGGATGACCGTGTAGGGGTTGATGCTGCAGTCCGCGCCCGCGTTCAGATCACCGGTGAGGTAGGCGCCGGCAGCCACGTAGGTGCGGTCGCCGAGGCGCAGCGCGTCGTTGTCGATCGATGCGAGCTCCGAGATGAAGCACTGCTCTCCGAGCGCGTGATCGGCGCGGCCCTCGACGAGTGCGTGCTGGATCGCGAGCTGCGCGTCGCGCTCGTCGACCGAGGCTTCGCGCCAGAAATCCCAGGGCGAGTACTCGTGGGCGGCGATCGCTGGCATAGAGAGGGGATGACGGGAATCGAACCCGCGCTATCAGCTTGGGAAGCTGAAGTTCTGCCATTGAACTACATCCCCGTGCAGCCTTTCGGCGCGTGGCAAGGATAACAGAGCGGATGCCGTGCGCACGAAGTCGCGGCATCCGTCACCGTCTTCCGGTCAGAGCGACGCCTCGATGATCCGCGCGCTGGCGGCGGCTCCGTCCGCGTCGGCGTAGGCGCGCTGGACGTCCTGCGCGACGGCGCGGATGCCGGGGTCGGACAGCACGCGGCGCACCGCGTCGAGGAACTCCGGCGACCCGACGCGCCGGGGCGCGACGGCGATCGCGTGTCCGCGCTTCTCGCACATGCGCACGTGCCAGGTCTGCTCGGGCTGCAGCCCCATTCCGACGAACGGGATGCCGGTGGCGCACGCCGTCTGGACGGTTCCCTGCCCGCCGTGCAGCACGGCGGCATCGACGAGTCCGCCCAGCCGGTGGGCCGGGAGGAGGTCGGTGACGTGGACGTTCGGCGGGAGGACGTCGTCGGGCTCGAGGTAATGGGCGATCGGGGCGACGACGTTCACCGGCAGTTCGGCGAGCGCGCGGGCGGCCGCCACAGCGAGCTTGCGGTTCGCCGACGACCCGAGACCCAGATAGACCAGCGGTTCGGGGGCCGCCGCGAGCTGCTCGACGATCTCGGGCATCGGGGCGTCGATGTGGGCGAAGATCGGGCCGACCCGTTCGAACCCGTCGGGAAGGGTGAAGCCCTCGAGCTCCCACGGCATCTCGGTGAGGAGGTTCCGGTCGGCGGTGATGAGGGAGGCCACCGTCCGCAGCGGCGGCACGCCGTTGGCCGTGGCGACCTTCGCGAAGGCCCGCGGCGCGAGCGGCGCCTTGGTGTAGATCCAGCGGAAGGCCGCCGTGGCGAGTCGATCGGCGAACCGGGACAGCCGGCCGCGCCCGCCGACGAGGAACAGGTGGCGCGCCTGCCGCACCTGCGGCTCGGTCAAGGCGAACGGCACGGGATAGAAGAGCGGCACGTGCTCGGCGCGGGCGGAGATGTACGACGTCAGGTTCGATCCCGTCACCACGGCGGCGGCGCCGAGCTCGCGGATGAGCGCCGTTCGACGTCCACCCGCGCGCCCACGAACGCCTCGGTCAGCGGAGTCTTCAGCGTCTTGCCCTGGTCGAACGCGATCAGCTGCTCCCGCTCGCGCGACGTGAGCACCGGCGCGCACGACCGGTACTCGAACCCCGCGTCGCGGATGAGCCCGACGTAGTCGTCCTCGTAGCCCATGAAGACGATGCGGTGCGCGGGATCCATCGCCCGTGCGACCTGGATCATCCGTCGTCGTCTCGGCGAGGTTGAACGTCACCGGGCAGAACAGCACGGTCGCCATGGCATCCCCTCCATCAGCGGCCCGCCGGCCAGGTCGGTACGGTCATGGCCGGGCCGCGGCATCCGTCATCGTCGTCTCGAGCGTAGGGCTCGCCGCTTCGGGTTCGCGAGGACGCCGCGCGGATAGGCTGGCGGCGTGCTGACCGATGACCGCTCCGTGTTCCGCATGCCGGCAGGGCTGCCCGATCTCGAATGGGCGGTGGGCAGCGGCACGGCGGCGCTGCAGCCCGACGGGCGCCTGGAGGTGTCGGCCGCTCCGGGCACCGACTGGACCAACGACGCCCTCGGCGGCCCGGCGCAGCACGCGGCAGCGCTGCTGGGGTTCGAGGCGCCTGACCGCTTCGCGCTGTCGGCGCGCGCCGGCGTCGCCACGACGCCGCGCACGACCTTCGATGCCGCAGCGCTCGCCGTCTGGGGAGACCGCGACCACTGGGCGAAGCTCTGCTTCGAGTACTCGCCGCACGGCGAGGCCATGGTGGTCTCGGTCGTGACCAATGTCTGGTCCGACGACTGCAACTCCGTGGTCGTCTCCTCCCCGTTCGTGCACCTGCGCGTGTCGCGGGTGGGCGATCAGGTCTGGGCGTTCCACTCCTCGACGGACGGACGGCGCTGGGACTTCGTGCGGCTGTTCCGGCTCGAGTGGGACGGCCCGGTGCAGGTGGGGTTCCTCGCGCAGGCGCCTCTCGGCGACGCGTGCGTGGCCACGTTCGACGAGGTCGGCTTCACGCCCGACCCGCCGGCAGACCTGCGCGACGGCAGCTGAACGGTCGTCCCCGCCGCTGTCGCCACCCGGTCGCCGACCATGTCAGCGACCATCAGGACATCGGATGCCGGCACCCCGGGCGGCCCCGATAGGCTGGCCCCGTGCTGCTCAGTGACCGTGACATCCGGCTCGAGATCGACGCGGGGCGCATCGGGCTCGACCCGTGGGAACCCGGAATGGTGCAGCCGTCGAGCGTGGACGTGCGCCTCGACCGCTCGTTCCGGCTCTTCGACAACCACAAGTACCCGTTCATCGATCCCGCCGAGGATCAGCCCGAGCTCACGCGCCTCATCTCCGTCGACCCCGGCGAGCCGTTCATCCTGCACCCGGGCGAGTTCGCGCTCGGCTCGACGTTCGAGCGGATCTCGCTGCCCGACGACATCGCCGCCCGGCTCGAAGGCAAGTCGTCGCTCGGTCGGCTGGGCCTGCTGACGCACTCCACTGCGGGATTCATCGACCCCGGGTTCACGGGCCACGTCACGCTCGAGCTCTCGAACGTCGCGACCCTCCCGATCAAGCTGTGGCCGGGCATGAAGATCGGGCAGGTCTGCTACTTCCGCCTCACCTCGCCCGCCGAGAACCCCTACGGCTCGGGCACGTACGGCAACCGGTATCAGGGGCAGCGGGGGCCGACGGCATCCCGTTCGTTCCAGAACTTCCACCGCACGGATGTGGGGGACACGGTCCCCGCACCCGCGGTCGACGCGTAGGGCGAGATCGCCCGCCACGTGCGACCCCCGCGGGAGAGCCGCGGGACCTCAGGGCGTCGGCTCCACGAGGCTCGGCTCGCGGGCGTAGACCTGGACGCTCGAGCCCTCGAGCACGAACTGCAGCGCCGTGCCTCTCGGGAAGCGATCGATCAGCTCGTCGGGTGAGTCGGGGCCGACTTCCAGTGAGGCGGTCGGCGCCGAACGCGTCCGCACCGCAGGTTCCCGCGCCGAAAGCATTCGGGGCGGTCACGATGTACAGGCAGGTCTGCGAGCTTCCGGGCTGGGACGGCTCGCGAAACGTGAGCACGGTGAGGCCGTGGAAGTCGTCGAACACCCGGGCGTCGGGGGGCCGCGCACCGAAGAACTCATTCGGCCACTCGCCATCGGCATCCACGTCCAGCGTTGCGACCTTCCCCGCGCCGGCCGCCTGCACCGCCAAGGTCAGGCCCACGCCCACGAGCACGCCGGCGACGACCGAAGCGGCCCAGAGCAGGCGCGTACGTCGACGCCACCACCGTGACCGCGGCGGCGGTGCCGTGTCCGGCGGGTCCCCGTCGTCGGCGAGCGAGGGATCGCCGGGGGCCGCCGACGCGACCGTGGCGGCGGCCGTGGATTCGCCCGCGTCTGCGGCCGCCGCGCGGGGGGCCGGGGATGGCCCGGCGTCGACGGCCGGGCCGGAACCCTCCGCACCGTCCACCGGAGTGATCCTGCTGCGGAGGGCTGCGGCATCCGTCGTCCCGTCGCCGTCGGGCAGCCGCCCCGACCCGTCCCCGTCGATGCCGCCTGGTACGACGCCGCCGACGACCGCCGGCGTGGCGCTCGCCGCCGGCACGCTCGGCGTCGCCGCAGAGAAGCTGGGCCTCGAGCTCGCGAAGCCGCGCCAGGGCGTGGGGGTCGTCCTGGATATCGGCATGGCGCCCGTACGCGCGCTCCCGCAGGGCGCGCAGCTCGTCGAGCGGCGGTTCGGTCGGCGTTGACATCGATGCCATCCTCCCTCACCGCGGTGCCGAGCGCCCGCATGTGCCGAACGCTCGGGGCGGGCATCCACGCGGGGAGTGTGCGGCGGGCGATCCCCAGATCGCCCGCCGCGAGGCAGCCGGCGCCCCCGTGCCGGCCGCCTTTCGGCGACGGTCCCTCTCCCCAGTCGGGATCCCGTGCCCGTGCTTACTGCACTTCGCAGTATAGAGTCGTTGGCGCCGCCGCGGGATACCCTTTACGTTCCGCAATGCCGACCGCACCGGCGCGAGGAAGGAGCACACTGTGGCTGACCGCGAACTCTCGACCACGGGGTACCTCATCCTCGGCCTGCTCGCCGACCACGACTGGTCGGCCTATCAGCTCGCGGAACAGCTGGGCCGAGGCGTGGCAGAGCTGTGGCCGTCGGCCGATCGTGGTCGCTACGCCCTCTTGAACCGCCTCAGCGACGAGGGTTTCGTCCAGACCCGCCAGGAGCACACCGGCAAGCGGGCCCGCACGATCTACGCGATCACGCCGGCCGGTCGCGAGGCGCTCGCCGCGTGGCTGAGCACTCCGGTGCGTCCGCCGACGCTGGAGTTCGAGGGCATGGTGCGGGTGCTGCTCGCGGATCAGGGATCGCTCGACGACCTGCGCGGCACGCTCGCGCGGACGAGAGGAGCAGGCGCTCGCCAACCGCGAGATGTTCGCCCGCTACGCGGCGTACATCAGTGCGACCGGCGGCACCTTCCCCGAGCGTCGCCACCTCTTCGCGCTGGCGAACACGTTCATGATCGGGCACTACGAGCACATCGTCGCCTGGGCCGACTGGGCCGAGGCGCAGCTCGCGTCCTGGCCCGACACGGTGAGCCCCGCCACGACGCACGGCGACCAGGTGAGCGAGATGCTCGCCGCCGGTCGCCAGGCGCTGCAGCACGACGAAGCCTGACCTCCCGCGCTCCGCGCGCAGCCGGGCTGATCGCCCTCGGCGCTCCCGGCACCGGCGTCCCGGATGCCGGACGCGATCTCGGCCGGACGCCCCGCTCACGGGTCGGAGCGCAGCGGCAGCTCCAGCTCGAACACGCATCCCGCCGCCGCATTGCGGACGGTGGCGGAGCCGCGATGCGCGTCGGCGACGCCGCGCACGATCGCGAGGCCCAGACCGGCGCCGGCGTCCGCCGGCCGCGCCGCGGTGCCGCGCCATCCGGTCTCGAAGACGTGCGGCAGGTCATCGGGCGCGATACCCCCGCAGGCGTCGGCGACCGCGATCCGGAACGCGCCGTCGCGCAGTGCGACGGTCGTCTCGACGGTCGTGCCGGGCGGCGAGTGACGGATGCCGTTGGCCACCAGATTCGCCACGGCCCGGCGCAGCTCGGGGGCGGCCACCCGCGCGCGCACGCCGGTCTCGGCGCGTCCCGACAGCGTGACGCCGCCCGCATCGGCGAGGGGACGCAACGAGGCCACGGTGTCGGACACGAGGTCGCCGACATCGACGTCGGTGCGCTCCAGCGCGACCGACGGCGCCTGCAGCCGGGAGAGCGTGAGGAGGTCGTCCACCATGTCGCTCATCCGCTGCGCGTTCCGCTGGATCGTGACGGCGGCCGCGGCGGCGTCGGGCAGCACCCCGTCATGGATGCCCTCGGCGGTCGCACGGATGCCGGCGAGCGGCGTGCGCAGGTCGTGCGAGATCCAGGCGACGAGGTCGCGTCGCTGCCCTTCGACCCGGCGCTCCGTCTCGGCGGCCGCGGCGGCCCGCTCGGCGGCTCGTGCGGCCGACTGGATGCGGGCGGCGATCACGATGCCCGCGGCCAGGGCGGCGGGCACGCTGGCGAGCAGCACGAGCAGCAGGCCGGTCATGTCGCCGGCGGTGAGCAGCATCGACGCCGCGCCGACGACGACGCCCACCGCGATCGAGAGCACGACCACGAGCGGGGCGACGATGGCGGCGGCCGCCACGCGCACGCGGGCGAGCGCCAGCACGAGCGCCGCACCGACGATGCCGGTCGCCGCCGCGGCGCCGGCCGAGAAGAGCAGGGCGTCCGTCGAGACGCTCACGGCGCGGCATCCCATCGATAGCCGACGCCGAACACGGTGACGAGCCGGCGTGGCGCGGCCGGGTCGTGCTCGATCTTGTCGCGCAGCCGGCTGACGTGCACGGTCACCGTCGACGGGTCGCCGAAGTCCCAGCCCCACACGTCCCGCATCAGGTCGTCGCGGCGCAGGGCGTCGCCCGGGTGGGCGACGAGCCACGAGAGCAGATCGAACTCGCGCACGGTGAGCGAGAGCTCGCTGCCGGCGAGGTGCACGCGGCGTGCCCGCCGGTCGACCACGAGGTCTCCGTCGACCGCGACGTCGGGCAGCTCCGCCGGGCGCGGCAGGTCGGCGGCGAGCGCGGCGCTGCGCCGCAGCACCGACTGCACCCGCAGCACCAGCTCCCGCGGGCTGAACGGCTTGGTCACGTAGTCGTCGGCCCCGACCTCGAGGCCCCGGATGCGGTCGTCCTCCTCGCCCCGGGCGGTCAGCATGACGATCGGGAGCTCCGGCGACCTCTGCCGCAGCCGCCGGCAGACCTCGAGGCCGTCGATGCCGGGCAGCATGAGGTCGAGCACGACGATGTCGGGACGATCCGCGACGACCGCCTGGAGCGCGTCGATCCCGTCCGCTGCGCGACGCACGTCGAGGCCGGCGCTGCGAAGGTACGCGGCGACGACGTCGCCGACGTCCTCATCGTCGTCGACGACCAGCACCGTGCTCACGTGGTCAGGATAGGTCTCCCGCGGAGCCGCTGCACCGGTTGCGGGCTGTTCGCGCCGGCGCGAAAGGACTTCGTAAGGACTCGGTGAGGGTGCCGTCATGGAGTGCGGTGCCGACCCCGCGTTGACTGAGACCCGATCCGGCCGCACGGCCGGGAGGGAAGGTGGGATCCGATGATTCGCAGGAGTTTCTCGCGCGGCCGGCTGGCCGCGGCCGTCGTCGGGGTGGCGATCGGTGCGGCCTCGCTGACGACGGGCGGTGTCGCGTTCGCGGCGGGATCGGGCGGCGTCACCGACGACGGCGTCATCTACGTCGACCACGTGCTGTGGCGGACGGTGGCGACGCCGACCGACCTGTCGCACACGCGCGCTCCGGCGCAGTCGTGGGACGTGATCTACAGCTTCGGCGCCCTGCAGGCGAGTGTCGCCGAGGTCGCACCGGGCGACCCCGGCTACAACGGGGGCCGGTGGCAGGTGCACGCCCTGTCGGCACCCCACGGGTACGACGCCGCGCTGGCGTCGGGCGACATCGACGGCGATGGCGTGCTGGATGCCGCCGACGAGGTGTGGGCTGCGCTCAGCGCCGGCGACCTCGTCGACGACGGTGTCGTCAAGCAGTTCGTCTGCACGCTGAACCGGGTGCCCTAGCGTCCGCGCCGGGCCGATGCCGGCGTATCGCGCGACGCGATGCGCCGGCCGCGGTCGGTCTCGGGAATCTGCGCCGTTCGCGCGGCGCGTGACAGTGCGCCCGCCACGTCCTAGTGGGCGGTGCGCACCCCGACGAGGTCGTGCACGAGCACGGCGGCGGCCCGCGCGCCCTGACCCGCGGCGACGATGAGCTGCTGCGGACCGGGGGACGCGGCATCCCCCGCGGCATACAGCCCCGGGACCGACGTGCGCCCGGAGCCGGTCGGTGACCAGGTTGCCGAACTCGTCGCGCTCGAGCTCGATGCCGCTGAGGAAGTCGAGCGCCGGGTGCCACTGCGGCCGCACGAAGCCGCCGTCGATCTCGACGCGCGTCCCGTCGACCAGGCGCACGGCCGACACCGCGCCGCGGTCGCCTTCGAGGTCGTCGATCGCGCCGCCGTTCGACGATGATCCCGGATGCCGCGAGCTCGGCCTCTTCGACCGTGTCCACGGCGTCCGACCCGTTCGTGAAGACCGTGAGGCGGTCGGTCCAGCGCGCGATCAGCCGGGCACGGGCGGCGAGGTCGGGGGTCTCGCCGATGAGCGCGAGGGGGCGGTCCTGCAGCTCCCACGCGTCGCAGGCCGCGCAGCTGAAGATCGTCATGCCGTAGTAGGCGCGCAGGCTCGGGATGTCGGGCAGCGTCTCGCGCAGCCCGGTCGCGACGAGCACGGAGCGTGCTGCGACGGCCGGCGGGGTCGCCGCGCCGCGGCCCTGCAGCGCGGCGATGAAGCGCAGCCCGTCGCCGCCTTCGCTCTCGAGCAGCGCCGTGACGACGGTGCGATCGAGCACGCGCACGTTCGGGTACGCGGCGAGCTCGGCGCGCGCGAGCTTGCGCAGCTCGAGCGGCGGGACGCCGTCGCGGGTGAGGAAGCCGTGCGAGCGCAGCGTGGCGGCGTTGCGCGGCCGGCCCGCATCCACCAGCACGACCGAGGCGCGCGCGCGGCCGAGGTTGAGCGCCGCCGACAGCCCGGCGGGACCGCCGCCGATGATGACGACGTCGACCTCGGTCGAGGCCGCCGAGTCCGCCGCCGGAAGGGGGTCAGCCATGGCCGTCTCCTTGCGGAGGAAGCGCGGCGATGACCGGGTGGTCCTTCGCGATGACGCCGGTCTTGGCCGCACCGCCGGGCGAGCCGATGTCGTCGAAGAACTCGACGTTGGCCTTGTAGTAGTCCTGCCACTCCTCGGGCAGGTCGTCCTCGTAGTAGATCGCCTCGACCGGGCAGACCGGCTCGCAGGCGCCGCAGTCGACGCACTCGTCGGGGTGGATGTACAGCGACCGCTCGCCCTCGTAGATGCAGTCGACCGGGCACTCGTCGATGCAGGCGCGGTCCTTCACATCGACGCACGGCAGGGCGATCACGTACGTCACCGGACGAGCGCTCCCCGGGAGATGCCGACCTGCTCGTCGCGCGGGACGACCTTGACGCGCTCGCGCGTGTGGACGGTGGTTGGCGCCGAGGTCGCGCTCGTGCGCGTCGAGGGCGAGCCAGCCGTCCCACGTCGTGTACGCGACCTCGCGCTCGTCGAGCAGGTCGAGCACGTCGCCGTCGACGGTCGGGGCCGAGAGGCGCCCGGCCGCGGCGTCCGCCACGAGGTGGGCGATGGTCTCCATCGCGTCGGACTTGGTGTGGCCGATGAGGCCGACGGGGCCGCGCTTGATCCAGCCGGTCGCGTAGAGGCCCGGGATCGCGGGGGCTCGGCGTCGCCCGTCGTCGCCGCGTCCTTGACGCGGCCCTCGACGTTCGGGACGACGCCGCGCCCTCTCGTCGAACGGGGCGCCGACGACCGGCGTGCCGTAGTAGCCGACCGCGCGGTAGACCTGCTGCACCGCGATCTCGCGGAACTCGCCGGTGCCGCGCACGCGCCCGTCGCCGATGGGCTCGGTGCGCTCGAAGCGGATGCCCTCGACCTTGTCCGTCGCCGAGGACCTCGACGGGCGAGTGGTAGAAGTGCAGGTGCAGACGGCGGCTCGCGCCCGTCGACTCGCGCGTGCGCCAGCTGTTCAGCACGCGCAGCATGACCTTGAGCTGGTTGTTCGCCGCGTTCGCCGGGTCGGCGTCGACGAAGTCCTCGTCGTGCACGACGATGTCGACGTTCGGCACCTCGCCGAGCTCGCGCAGCTCGATGGGCGTGAACTTGATGTCGGCGGGCCCGCGGCGGCCGAAGACGTGCACGTCGGTGACGGCGGATGCCTCGAGGCCCGCGAGCACGTTGTCGGCGATCTCGGTGGAGCGGAGGTCGACCGCGTGCTTCGCGAGCACGCGCGCGACGTCGAGCGCGACGTTGCCGTTGCCGATGACGGCGACCTCGCGCTGGTCGAGCGTCCACTCGGTGGGCACGTCGGGGTGCCCGTCGAACCAGGCCACGAAGTCGGCGGCGCCGTACGAGCCCGGCAGGTCGATGCCCGGGATGTCGAGCGCGGCGTCGCGGATGGCGCCGGTCGCGATGATCACGGCGTCGTAGCGCTCCTGCAGCTCGTCGAGCGCGATGTCGCGGCCGACCTCGACGTTGCCGATGAAGCGCGTGGTGCCGGCATCCAGCATCTCGTGCAGCGAGTTGACGATGCCCTTGATGCGGGGGTGGTCGGGCGCGACGCCGTAGCGGATCAGGCCGTACGGCGCCGGAAGCGACTCGAACAGGTCGATCGACACGGATCCGCCGGCCTCGACGACCGAGTTGGTGAGGATGTTGCCGGCGTAGATGCCGGCGGGACCGGCGCCGACGATCGCGACGCGGAGGTTCCCAAGATCAGAGGTGGGCACAGTGCTCGAAGCGGTCACTGGGTGGGGGCCTTTCGGGAGGCGCCGGGGACGGCGAGGGGGTCGTAGTGGGTGAGATCGAGGGTCGCGAGCTCGGCGGGCGCGTACGGGCTCAGCCGCACGACGTCGCCGACGACCACGACGGCGGGAGAGCGGATGCCGCGGGCCGCGGCCTGCTGCGCGATGGTCGAGAGCGTCCCCACCGTCACCCGCTGGCGCGGCCCGAAGCCGTCCTCGACGACGGCGACGGGGCAGTCGCCGCCGCGCTCGCCGCGGGCGAGGATGATCGCGGAGTTCGCGAGCGTGGCGATCCCCATGAGCAGCACGACGGTGTGGTCGCGGCCGCCGCTGAGCGACGCGATCTGGTCGTGAGCGGTGGCGACGGTGAAGGCGGTGGCGACACCGCGGTGGGTGAGCGGGATGCCGGCGATCGCCGGCACCGAGATGGCGCTGGTGATGCCCGGCACGACCTCGACCTCCACGCCCGCCTCCTGGCACGCGTGGAGCTCCTCGCCGCCGCGGCCGAAGACGTAGGGGTCGCCGCCCTTGAGGCGGACGACGGTCTTGCCGTCGTGGGCGAGCTGCACGAGCAGGGCGTTGATCGCGTCCTGCGGCACGGCGTGGTGGCCGGGCAGCTTGCCGACGTCGACGACCTCGGCGCGCAGCGTCACGCCGTCGGCGGCCAGGCCGTCGAGCACCGCGCGGGCGCCCGAGGCGGTCGGCGACGATGACGTCGGCCGCCTCGAGGGCGCGCAGGCCCTTGAGGGTGAGGAGGCCCGGCGTCGCCGGGTCCGGCGCCGACGAGCCACACCTTGCCGGCGGTGCCCTGATGCGTGTCGAAGGGTCATCGCGCGCCTCCCGTGAGGAGCAGGCCCCGGCGCTTCAGCATCCGTCGCTCGAGAGGTCCGAAGAAGACGAGCTCGATGAGGATGCCGATCGCGAGGATGACGATGATGGTGCCGAGCACGCCGGCGAGGTCGGCGAGCTCCGCGGCTCTGTCAGCATCGAGCCCAGCCCGAAGCCGATGGTGCCGCCGGTCGCGATGATCTCCGCCGCCATGAGCGAGCGCCACGAGAACGCCCAGCCCTGCTTGAGCCCGGCGAGGTACCCCGGGAGCGCGGCGGGCAGGATGACGGCGGTCGCCAGCTGCCACCGCGAGGCGCCCAGCACGGTGCCCACCCGGCGCAGCTGCGGCGGCACCTGGTCGATGCCGGCGATCAGGCCGTTGACGATCGAGGGGATCGCGCCCATGAGGATGACGAAGTAGACGGTGGCGTCCGACAGGCCGAACCAGATGATGGCGGCCGGCACCCACGCGACCGAGGGCAGCACCTGCAGGCCCGAGATGATGGGGCCCACGGCGCGGCGGATCGGCCGGACCTCGGCGAGCAGCAGGCCGATGGGCGTGCCGACGACGATCGCGATGAGGAAGCCGACGATGCCGCGCTCGAGGCTCGTCGAGACGGCCTCCTGCAGGCGGCCCGACTCCCAGGCGCAGCACCGAGCGCGTTCCACACGTCGACGGGGCCCGGCACGATGTCGGGCCGGGGCTGCGCGATGACGACGTAGAGCTGCCACGCGACGAGCAGGATGATGACGAAGAGGATCGGCGGCACGACGCTCGTCGCGAAACGGCGCCAGCGGGCCGGGGCCGCGATCGGCGTCGGTCTGGAGGTTGTCGAGCCCGGCGGCGAGGCTGCGCAGGTCGTCGGACTGCGTCGACCGAGCCGGTTGCCTTGCCCTTCGGTCCCTGAGCCTGTCGAAGGGCGGTCGCGGTCTGCTCGACCAGGGTGGTGTCACGCGGCATTGCGGCGGATCTCCTTCCGCAGCTGGTCGGTGATCTCCACCGACAGGGCGGCGACCTCGGGCGACTCGATGCGGCGGCCCGTGGTCTTCGCGATGGTCCACTCCTGCACGATGCGGCCGGGGCGGCTTCCCATCAGCACGACGCGCTGGCCGAGCCGCGCGGCCTCGCGCACGTTGTGCGTGACGAAGACGATCGTGCGGCCGGTCGCGCGCCACACGCGCTCGAGCTCTTCGTGCAGCAGGTCGCGCGTGATGGCGTCGAGCGCGGCGAAGGGCTCGTCCATCAGGAGCACGGGGCGGTCCTGGGCGAGGGCCCGCGCGAGCGCGACGCGCTGGCGCATGCCGCCCGAGAGCTCGTGCGGACGCTTCTCGGCGGCATCCGCGAGGTTCACGGCGTCGAGCAGCGTCAGCGCCTTCTCACGGCGCTCGCCGCGGGGGACGCCGCGCAGGCGCAGCGCCAGCTCGACGTTGCGGCGCGCCGTGAGCCACGGCATGAGCGCCGACTCCTGGAACATGACGGCCGCGCCCTCGGCCGGGGTCTCGATGCGCCCGGCGGTGGGCTTGTCGAGGTCGGCGATGAGGTTGAGGAGCGTCGACTTGCCGCAGCCCGACGCGCCCAGGAGGCACACGAACTCGCCCGGGGCGATGTCGAGCGACACGTCGTCGAGCACGACCGGTCCGGTGCCGAAGCGCTTGGAGACGCCCTCGATCCGCACCGCGGGTGCGGGCGGCGGCGCCGCGACGGGCACCGGGGTGACGCTGTCGAAGCTGGGGCCGAGCGGGCTGCGGGGCGTCGCCGGCGCCTGCGCGCCAGCTTGCTCACGGGCCGGCGCGCCAGCTTGCTCACGTGCAGGCGCGCCCGCCTCCGGGGTCGCCTGCGCGGCCCCGGAGGCGGATGCGGGAGCGGTGCTCATGTCAGTCCTCGCCGAGCCCTGACGCCGAGACGGGGTCTGCGCCCGCGGCCTCGAGCTGCTTGTTCAGGAGGCGCAGATCGAAGAGGCCCTCGATCGAGCCCTCCTTCTGCGTGCCCGCCTCGATGCCGTTCTCGACCAGCGTCTGGAACGTGTCGGCGTGCGGGTCGACCGAGAAGACCACGTGCTCGAGCGCCCGCTGGATCACGGCGTCGTCGAGCGGCTTGCCCGTCTCCGCCTCGATCGCACCGTTGATGACGGCCGGCGCCTCGTCGGGGTTGTCGGCGATCCACTGCACCGCGGCGGCGTGGCCCTTCAGCAGGTCGGCGACCACGTCCGGGTGCTGGTCGAGGAACTCCTTGCGCACCAGCAGCACGGTGGTGGGGAACTCGCCGTCCTCCCAGAGGTCGGCCTCGTCCTGCAGGACGTGCGCGCCGGCATCGAGGATCAGGCGCGAGACCCACGGCTCGGGCAGCCACGCGCCGTCGAGCTCGCCCTGCTGGAAGAGCGTGAGCGTCTGCGCGTTCTCGGTGGGGGTGACCTGCACGTCGCCGCCGCCGGAGGTGTCGGTCTCGAAGCCCTCGTCGGCCAGCCACTTGCGCAGCGCGACGTCCTGCGTGTTGCCCAGCTGCGGCGACGCGAGGGTCGTGCCCGCGAGGTCGTCCGGCGAGTCGATGCCCTCGCGCACGACGAGCGCCGCGCCGCCGGTGGCGGCGCCCGCGACGATGCGCGCGGACTCGCCGCCCGACTGGATGAACGTGTTGATCGACGGGTTCGGCCCGATGTAGGTGGCGTCGATCGCGCCGGCCGAGAGCGCCTCGATCGCGGCGGGACCGGCGTTGAACACCTGGGTCGTCACGTCGACGTCGCCGAGCGCGTCCTCGAAGAGCCCCTCTTCGAGCCCGACGAGCGCGGGCGCGTGGGTGACGTTGGCGAAGTAGCCGAGGCGCAGCTCGCTCCGACCGGCGCGGCGCCGTCGCCGCTCGCCGGAGTCCGCCGCGGCGGAGGCGCAGCCGGCCATCATGACGGCCACGAGTCCCAGGGTTGTGATTGTGGTCGCGGTGCGGATTTTGTTCACGGTGTCGCCTCCTTCAGTTCGGGTGGTGCTCGGTTGGGGGTGGTCGTGCGCGACCGACGCTCAGTCGCGCACGATGCCGGCGGCGAGCGTGGCGCCGTCGGACGGATGGATCACGAGGAACGAGCCCCCGTGGCGGCTGGTGCGGTACGGCTCGAGCGGCAGGTCGGCCGCCACGCGCAGCCGCACGCGGCCGATGTCGTTGGTCTCGAGCGTCTGCGCCGGCTCGTGCGTGAGCGCGTCGAGGTCGTAGCGCGACTCGATCTGCGCGACGATGGCCTGCACCGTCGCGGTGCCGTGCTTGACGAGCACACGGATGCCGGGGGTCAGCGCCCGCGCGTCGAGCTGGAAGAGCTCGGCCTCGAACTCGCGCCGGGCCGCCGGCAGCGAGCCGGCAGCGACGACGAGCGCGCCGCGCGCGGTGTCGATGTCGTCCTCGAGCTCGAGCGACACCGACTGCGGGGCGGTGGCCTCGTCGACCTCTGCTCCGGCGGAGCGGATGCCGGTGACCGTGGTCGCGCGGCCGGCCGGGAAGATCTCGACCCGGTCGCCGACGCGCACGACCCCGCTCGAGATGCGGCCCGCGACCGCGCGGTAGTCGCGCAGCCGCTCGGCCTCGGCGGCCTCGATGCCCGGCGCCAGACCGCCCTGCGGGCGCAGCACGAGCTGCACCGGAAGCCGCAGCGGCTCGAGCTCCTGCTCGAGCTCGTCGGCCGCCGGGAGGGTCTCGAGCAGCTCGAGCAGCGCGGGGCCGTCGTACCAGGGGGTGCGCTCCGAGCGGTCCACGATGTTGTCGCCCTCGAGCGCCGACACCGGGAGCACGTGCAGGTCGTCGATGCCGAGTTCGGCCGCGACGGCGCGGGCCTGCGCGGCGACGTCGGCGAAGGCATCCGCCGAGAAGCCGGTCAGGTCGATCTTGTTGACCGCGACGATCACGTGCGGCACGCGCAGCAGCGCGACGACGGCGAGGTGGCGCTTGGTCTGCTCGAGCACGCCCTTGCGGCCGTCGACGAGCACGATCACGGCGTCGGCGGTGGTCGCGCCGGTGACCATGTTGCGCGTGTACTGCACGTGGCCCGGGCAGTCCGCGAGGATGAACGACCGCGTGCCCGTCGAGAAGTAGCGGTAGGCGACGTCGATCGTGATGCCCTGCTCGCGCTCGGCGCGCAGGCCGTCGGTCAGGAGGGCGAAGTCGAAGTCGCCGTGCGCGAACCCGCGGTCGGCGGACGTGCGGGCGACCTGCTCGAGCTGGTCGGCGAGGATCGCCTTCGAGTCGTGCAGCAGCCGGCCGACGAGCGTCGACTTGCCGTCGTCGACCGAGCCCGCGGTCGCGAACCGGAACAGCGTGGGCTGCCGCGTCGCGAGCGCTCCGCCGTCGACCGACGCTGCGGCGACGCGGACGACCGAGGACGGAGCGCTGGCTGGAGTATCGAGAGTCATCAGAAGTACCCGTCCTTCTTGCGGTCCTCCATGGCCGCCTCGCTGAGGCGGTCGTCGGCGCGGGTCGCGCCGCGCTCGGTGAGGGTGGAGACGGCGACCTCGGCGACGATCGCGGCGAGGTCCGCGGCATCCGATTCCACCGCTCCGGTGCAGCTCATGTCGCCGACCGTGCGGTAGCGCACGGTGCGGCGCTCGACGGTCTCGTTCTCGCGCGGCGGCGAGAACTCGCCCACCGGACGCCACATGCCGTCCCGCGCGTAGACGTCGCGCTCGTGCGCGAAGTACAGCGGCGGCAGCGCGATGCCCTCGCGCTCGATGTAGCGCCAGACGTCGAGCTCGGTCCAGTTCGAGATCGGGAAGGCCCGCACGTGCTGGCCGGGCGTGTGGCGTCCGTTGTAGAGGCTCCAGAGCTCCGGGCGCTGGTTGCGCGGATCCCACTGCCCGAACTCGTCGCGCAGCGAGATGATGCGCTCCTTGGCGCGGGCCTTGTCCTCGTCGCGGCGGGCGCCGCCGAACACGGCGTCGTGGCGGCCGGCGGCGATGGCGTCGAGGAGCGGCACCGTCTGCAGCGGGTTGCGGGTGCCGTCGGCGCGCTCCTGCAGCCGGCCGTCGTCGATGTAGTCCTGCACGCGGGCGACTTCGAGACGGATGCCGAGCCGCTCGACCGTCTCGTCGCGGAAGGCCAGCACCTCGGGGAAGTTGTGCCCGGTGTCGACGTGCAGCACGGGGAACGGCACGCGGCCGGGCGCGAACGCCTTGGTGGCGAGGTGCAGCACGACGACCGAGTCCTTGCCGCCGGAGAAGAGCAGCACGGGCCGCTCGAACTCGGCGACGACCTCGCGGATGACGTGGATCGCCTCGGCCTCGAGCAGGTCGAGGGTCGACAGGCGCGGCTGCGCTCGATCCGCTCGTCTGCGAGGGGCTCATCGATCGTTGAGCGAGCCTGCTTCGACAGAGCGCGACGGAACGGTGGCGGCGGTGATCGTGTCGGTCATTCGTGGAGCCCGCATTCGGTCTTCGAGAGTCCGGCCCAGCGGCCGGAACGGGGGTCTTCGCCGGCGGCGACCGGCTTCGTGCACGGCTCGCAGCCGATCGAGGGGTAGCCGAACCCGACGAGCAGGTTCACCGGCGCCTTGTGGGCGGTGGCGTAGGCGAGGACGTCGTCGAAGCTCCACGCCGCGACCGGGTTGACCTTGACGAGCCCGTTGCGCTCGTCCCACGTCACGAGGGGCGTGTTCGTGCGGGTGGGCGCCTCGTCGCGGCGGACGCCGGTGAACCACACCTCGTAGCCGCCGAGCGCGTCCTGCAGCGGCGCCACCTTGCGGCGCGCGCAGCACAGGCCCGGGTCGCGCGAGAAGAGCTGCGCGCCGAACTCCGCGTCCTGCTCGGCGACGGTCTGCGTCGGGGGTGATGTCGACGATCCGCACGTCGAGCGCGCGCTGCACCTCGTCGCGCGTCGCGTACGTCTCGGTGAAGTGGTAGCCGGTGTCGAGGAACAGCACGTCGACGCCGGGCAGCTGCTCCGCGACGAGGTGGGGGAGTGCGGCGTCTGCCATCGAGCAGGCGACGGCTGCGGCATCCGTCCCGAAATTGCGCGCGACCCACGCGACGACCTCGGCAGCGGATGCCTCGTGGTCGGTGAGGCTGCCGAGCTCGAGGTTGCCCCGCTCGGCGAGGGCCTTCAGCTCTTCGGCGCGTGCGCTTGACGGCGACGCGAGGTGCGAGGGAGACGGTCACTGGAGAGCCTCCTCTTCGGCGCGGTGGGCCCACTCGGCGAACGTCTCGTCGGCCTCGCGGTCGGCGAGGAAGCGCGTGACGACGCGCTCGACGTAGTCGGCGATGCCGTCGGCGGCCACCTTCAGCCCGCGCACGGTGCGGCCGAGGCCCGGCTCGTCGCGGTCCTGCGAGGCGAGCCCGCCGCCCAGGTGCACCTGGTAGCCCGGCACCTGCTCGCCGTCGATCGTGACGAGCTGGCCCTTGAGCCCGATGTCGGCCGTCTGGATGCGCGCGCACGAGTTGGGGCATCCGTTGACGTGGAGGGAGATCGGATGCGGCAGCTCGAAGCCGTTGAGACGCTCCTCGAGGTCGAGCACGGCCGCCGTCGCGTTGACCTTGGTCTCGACGATCGCGAGCTTGCAGTACTCGATGCCGGTGCAGGCGATCGTGCCGCGGCGGATCAGGCTCGGACGCGCCTGCAGCCCGAGGGCGTCGAGCTCGGCGATGAGCGGCTCGACGTTCTCGGCGGGGACGTCGAGGATGACGAGCTTCTGGTGCGGCGTCGTGCGCAGGCGGGTGGAGCCGTGCGCCTCGATCGCGTCGGCGAGCTTCGCCAGGGTCGGGCCCGAGACACGGCCGACGATCGGGGTGACGCCGATGTAGAAGCGGCCGTCCTTCTGCTCGTGCACGCCGACGTGGTCGCCGGGGGTCAGCGGCTTGGGGGCGGCGGGGCCGTCGGGGAGGGCGTACCCGAGGTACTCGTCCTGCAGCACCTGGCGGAACTTCTCGGTGCCCCACTCGGCGAGCAGGAACTTCAGGCGCGCCTTGTTGCGCAGGCGCCGGTAGCCGTAGTCGCGGAAGATCTGCGCGACGCCGTGCCAGGCATCCGCCACCTGATCCGGCCGCACGAACGCACCCAGGCGCTCGCCGAGACGCGGGGTGGTCGACAGGCCGCCGCCGACCCACAGGTCGTAGCCGATGCCGAGCTCGGGGTGCTCGAGGGCGACGAACGCGACGTCGTTGATCTCGTGCACGACGTCCTGGCTGGGGTGGCCGGTGAGCGCGGTCTTGAACTTGCGGGGCAGGTTCGCGAGCGACTCGTCGCCGATGAAGCGCGACGTGATCTCGTCGATCTGGGCCGTCGGATCGATGAGCTCGTCCGCCGCGATCCCCGCGACGGGCGAGCCGAGCACGACGCGCGGCACGTCGCCGCACGCCTCGGTGGTGCCGAGTCCGACGGCTTCGAGGCGGCGCCAGATCTCGGGCACGTCCTCGACGCGGATCCAGTGCAGCTGGATGTTCTGCCGGTCGGTGATGTCGGCGCTGTCGCGGCCGAACTCGGTCGAGATGCCGGCGATCACGCGCAGCTGCTCGGTCGTGAGCTGGCCGCCGTCGATGCGGACCCGCATCATGAAGTACTCGTCCTCGAGCTCTTCGGGCGTCAGGGTCGCGGTGCGGCCGCCGTCGATGCCGGGCTTGCGCTGGGTGTACAGCCCCCACACGCGGAACCGGCCGTGCAGGTCGGTCGGGTCGATCGACGCGAAGCCGCCCTTGGAGTAGGTCTGCTCGATGCGCTCGCGCACGCTCAGGCCGTTGTCGACCTGCTTCCACTCCTCGTTGCCGTTGAGCGGCTCGGTGCCGTCGATCTTCCACTGGCCGTTCGGCTTCGACGACGCGCGCGGCGGGCGTACGGCGGCGCGCGGGCGGTCCGCCGCAGCGCGCGCTTCGGTTTCGCTGATGGTCACGATGGCCTCCGGGTGTTCCCGGGCGTCCCCGGGCGGACTCTAACGAGTCCCTTCCGTGAGGCTAGAAGCGACCCGGCCGAGGGCCTATCCGAGTGTCAACGGGCGTTAACCGGCGTAACGGGGCGTCACACAGTTGCGGGTGGACGCGTTTGTGGACTCAGTCCGACAAGCCCGCGGCGTCCCGGTAGCGGTCCACGACGATGTCGACCAGCGGCGCTGCAGGCTCGTCGTCGCCGAGAAGCGGCGGCGCCACGGGGGCGCCGGCCGCCATCCGCACGGCGAGGTCGTGGAAGTACCCCGGAGCGAGGAGGTAGTTCGCGACCACGGTGCGCGCGGCCGGTGAGGCGACGGCCTGCGCGACGGCGACGTCCAGGCGCGGGTCGGCGGCGGCGAGGAAGCCCACGCCGACATCGCGGCCGAGCCGGGCGCCCAGCATCCGTCCGATCTCGCGGCAGTCCTCGTTCGCGCGGTCGTCGCTGGAACCTGCCACCGCGAGCACGATCTCGTCGTCCGCGTGCGGGGGCGAGCGGCGTCAGGCGCGCCAGGAGCACATCGACCAGCCGAGGGTCGGGGCCGAGCGCCGGTGCGATCACCACGCCGTCGCGGCCCGCGGACTGCTGCCGCAGGTCGACGCGCACGTGGTATCCGGCCGACAGCAGCAGCGGCACGATCACGACGGGCGTGCCCTCGGGGATCGCGTCGAGGGATGCCGCGACATCCGGCTGCTGCACGTCCACGTGCCCGAGCCGCACGGTGACGCCGGGAAGGCGGCGTGCGACGGCCTCCACGAGCGCGGCCACCGCCGCCTGCCCCGCGGGCGACGATGTGCCGTGCGAGATGGCGAGGAGCGCGGGCGTGGGTGGTCACGCTGCCCATTTTGCCTGCGCCGGTGTGACGCGCGTGTGTCGCGCCCGCGTCCTCGGCGCCGCAAGGGTCGATCCCCGCGCCCGGGAACCGCGAAAGGGTAGATTTCCGCACGGTTGAGTGTGCGGAAATCTACCCTTTCGGGAATCCGGATGCCGGGGCTCAGGCGGCGCCGGCCTCCCGGCCTCGTGCGAACCCGGCGTCGAAGCCGCGCTCGTACGCCTGCTGCGCGCCTCGGCCACCGCGGCCGTGACCGCGTGGCCGCGGCCGTGGCCGTGGCCGTGGCCGCGGCCGCCGTGCGTGGTCGCCGTGACGGCCGTGGCCGGCCTCGTGGTCGCGGTGGCTGTGGCCGGCGTGCGGGTGGTGGCCGTGGCATCCGTCGTCGCCGTAGCCGCGCATCGGCTCATCGAACCGCTCGGCCGGGTGGCCGGGGCGTCCGGGAGCGAAGCCGCGGTGGCGGTTGTGTCCGTAGCCCTCGTGGATGTCGGACTCGAACGGCCGCGGACCCGCGCCGAAGCCCTGGCGCCAGCCCGGGCCGAAGCCGTGGCCGCCGAACCCCGGGCCGAAGCCGTGGCCGCGGAACTGCGGGCCGAAGCCCGGGAAGCCGCGCCGGCCGAAGCCGCCGAAGCCGCGCTCGCGGCCGGTGGCGCTCTCGTCCCAGCCGAACTCGCGGGCGATCGCCTCGAGCGAGGTCGTCAGGGCCGCGTACGCCTCGGCGTCGCCGACGGCGTCGACCACGCGCGAGCGGATGCCGTCGACGATCGACGCCGATGCGGTCCTTCTCGGAGCGGCCGAGGTCGGTCAGGCTCCACGTGCCGTCGCCGTGCTCCTCGACCCAGCCGCGCTCTTCGAGGCCACGCAGGCGCTTGCCCTTGCGGGCGAGGCGCTCACGCAGCTCCGGAGCGTCGATGTCGCCCGAGAGCAGATTCAGCAGCATCCAATCGCGTCGGCTGACGCCTTCGGCTTCGAGCGCTGTCGCGAACTCGCGCGTCAGCAGCCCGTCGACGGCGCGCAGCCAGTAGCCCAGCGGACGCCGGTCGGTGGGGCAGGGGAGTCTCGGATTCGTTGTCGTTCTCTTGGTTGTCGGTGATGTCGTTCATGGGAAGTCCTTTGCGAAGGGGCCGCACGAGGGGCCGCCGGATTACATGTCGAAGTGCATGTACATGCAGTGTGACATGCAATCCGAATACATGTCAAGTCGCATGTAAGTTGGATGCATGCCGTCCACTCCCGCCGACCCCGCCGACGCCATCGCCGCCGCGCTCGCGCGCCTGCGCGGACGACGGATGCCGCGCCCGCCGTGGGCGGACGGCGCCGGCCCGCACGGTCGGCAGGCCCGCACAGCCACGGGCACGCCGGGCCCCACGGCCACGGCCGCGACGCACGGGCACGACGACGAGCACCCCGGCCACGGCCCGGAGCACGCGCACGGCGACGAGCCGATCCGCGGCTTCGCGGGTCGCGGCGGCCGCGGCGGTCCCTGGGGCCGGGGTGGCGCCGTTCCGGGTTTCGGCGGGCCTCCCGGGTTCGGCGCGCCGCCGTGGGGCGGCGCCGGCCGCATCGGAGGACCGGCACGCCTGAGAATGCTCGAGGCGCTGGCCGCGGCATCCCATCCGCTGTCCGTGGGCGAGATCGCCGACGCGGTGGGCGTGGATCAGCCCCGCGCGTCGCGGCTCGTGCAGCAGGCGGTCGAGCTCGGGCTGGTGCGGCGCGAGGCCGACCCCGGCGATGCCCGCCGCACCCGCGTGGCGCTGACGGATGCCGGAACCCGGCTCGTGCGCGGCTTCCGGGGCGAGCGGCGCGAGGCGATGGACGCGGCGCTCGCCGCCTTCACCGACGACGAGCGCGCGGAGCTCGCGCGCCTGCTGACGAAGCTCGCCGACTCCTGGCCCGGGGCGTCGTAGCCGCGGACCAGGGCGGGCGGGTCAGAAGCTCGTGACGAGGTCGCCGAGCACGGCCTGGAGCTTGGACGGGTCGGTCGCGTCGTAGTAGTGCGCGCCCGTGGCGCTCGAGATCGACTGCAGGGTCGCCACGTCGGCGTCGGCCCCGTAGGCGAGCGTGAAGATCAGCACCGGCGTCGCGTGGTGCATGTCCTTCAGGTTCGCGAGCATCTGGTCGGCGCCGATCGTCGGGGCGTTCGGCGTGTCGTTCTCGCCGTCGCTGAGCAGCACGATCGCGTTGATGTGGTCGCTCGTCCACGACGCCGCCTGCTGCGCGGCGAACGTGTCGACCGCCTGGTACAGCGGGGTGTCTCCCATCGAGGTGAGCCCGCCGAGGGCGCCGAGGAACCCGTCGCGCGATCCGCCGATGTCGGAGACCGGCGACACCAGACCCGGCAGCATCGCGCCGTCCGGACCCTGCGCGAACGCCGCGAGCCCGACGTCGTCGCCCGTGGTGAAGTGCCCGAGCGCCGCCTCGATCGCCTTGCGCGCCTGCGCGAGCTTGGTGTCGCCCGCGGGGATGGGCTCATCCATCGACCCCGACACGTCGAGCAGGAACAGCACGTTCGCGCGCTTGCGCACCTCCGGGAACGACGCCTGCACGGCCGTCACGACGTCGGCGGCGGGGAACGCCAGCGTGCCCTGCTGGGCGGCGTCGAGCTGGCCGACCTTCGCCACGCTCTCGTCGAGTGCGCGGTTGAGGTCGCGGTAGCCGGCGGCGCGCACGGCCGACTGGCCCTGGGCGGTGTGCGTGAAGCGGATGAAGTCCGCCGCGGCCTCCGCCTCGACGGGGTCGATCCATTCGCCGGTGAGGCGCATCACGGGGTTGTCGGCCGAGTAGTACCCGTCGGTCGGGTAGATCGGCACGAGCTGCTCCGACGGCGGTTCGCCCTGCGTGCGCGTGATGCCGTCGCGGCTCGTGATGCCGCGGTTGTAGTCCCACACCGACTTCTCGTCGACGATGACCGCCGAGAGGAAGTCGGCGGTGGAACCGGATGCCTCGGCCTGGCGCGCGTGCCAGAGGAAGTGCTCGGGCGTGGCCATGTAGTGGCTGGTCGCCGTCTCGTTCTCGTGCACCTCGGCCTGCACTGCGGGGTCCTGCACCTGGGCGGCGGTGAGGGCGGTGAGCGACCCTGCCGCGGTGCCGTACGACGCGTACATGGCGGCCTCGCCCGAGGTCGCCATCAGCGGACTGGTCTTGCCGAGCTTGAACGCGCCCCACTCCGGGTGCCCGAGACCGCTCCAGAGGTCGGGGTCGCCCGCCGCCTCGAAGATGTCGTTCCACGTCGGCGCCGCGGCATCCCATCCGATCGTCTCGGCGAGGGTCTCGGGCATCGCGATCACGACGTCCGAGATCGCGACGCTCGTGCCTTCGGCGCGCAGGTTGGTGGCGCCCTGAGACTGTGCGACGTCGACCCAGGTGGAGGAGTCCGGCAGCCACACGGTCGGCTTCTGGTCGGCGGCCAGGTTCGGGAATCCGGTCGCCACCACTGCGGCGGCGAGCCCCGACTTCTCTTTCGCGGTCGTCACGGTGACGCACGAGCCGGCGACGTTGCGCGGCTGGCTGTTGTAGGCGGCGGCGAGGCTCTCGACCATCTCGGCGTTCTCGAACGACGACAGCACGCTCACCGTCGCGCACGGCTGGGCGCCCGCGGCGGCGGCCGGTTCGTCCTGCGGGAACTCGATCGCCTCGACGGCCGCGGGGGGAGCGGGCGCCGGGTCTTCCGCGGCGGGCTCCGGTTCGGCGAGGTTCGACACGATCGCGTACGACACGGTGCTGATCGATCCGACCAGCACGACGATGCCGACGACGGTGGTCCACATCACCATCCGGCGGCGGCGCTTGCGGCGGCGCTCGCGGCGCTCGTCGATCGCCGAAGGCGCCTTCGGCTTGCCAGGCGACGGCGTCGATGCGGGGGACGAGAAGGTGGGAGAGAGAGCGGGGGGCGATGCCGCGGGCAGTGCAGCGGTCGCCGGCTGAGAGGACTGGCCGCGGCGGGGTCCGGGCGCGTCCTCGTCGCCGCGCGTCTGGTCGCGCATGGGCATCCTCGAGGTCGATGCGGCCGTGAGGCCGGGCGGGGGGTCACCGGCCGGGTAGTCCGGTAAGGCTAGAGCCTAACCCGAGCGAGGTTGCGAGGCGAGGGCGAGGATGCCGAGAGATCACCGTGAAGCGGTGTTCAGCATCCCGATCAGCACCGCGGTCCACCACGCCGACTGCGAAACGACCGCACTCCAGACGCACCATGCCTGCAGACGGCGGGGGAGCGCAGAGAACCGCACGCCCCCGGGAAGCCGGGCCAGTTCGTCGGTCAGCCGCGTCATCCCGACCCCGTTCATGGCGGCGATGAGCACCGCGACCATCTTGATCGCGGTCAGCGGCTGCCCGAGGTCGGGCTGCAGGAACGCGCCCGTCGCCAGCAGCCCGGCGATGCCGAGCCACGCCAGGGTGCTCACCAGGCGCTCGACGCGGCGGAGGTCGTCGAGCGCCGCGCGCCGCAGCATCCAGAGCAGTCCACTCAGCTCGAGCAGCACGGCGGCGCCGAGCCCCGCGATCACCGAGGCCAGGTGGCCGAAGAGGGCGGGGGTGTGCAGCCACGCGGGGGGAACGACGGTGGTGCCGATCCACAGCGAGAGGAGCATCGCGAGCAGCACGCCCCAGTAGCCGAGGGCACGGCGATGGCGGGCGACACGCCGACGCTCGGCGAGTCGTCGCTGGGTCGGCGGGATCACGGTGCCTCTCGGAATTCGGCTGCGGCGCGGAGGAGCGCGACGGCCCCCCAGTCGCACCGGTGATATCTCACCGAATGCGAGATTATCGGATGCCGCCGCGCCCTGCGGCCGCGTGCGCCGATGACGCCGGCTCAGCCGGGGGTGCCGGCGCGGCTGCCGGAGGTGCCGGCGCGCGCGTCCGCGATGTCGGCGGGCCGCAGTTTCACCGGCAGCAGGAGGAGCAGGCCGACCAGGAGCACGATCACGATGCCGAGGATGCCGTAGTGGGTGGCGCCGAATGCGGCGATCAGCACCGACCAGAGCAGCGGGGAGAGGAAGCTCATCACGCGCCCCGTGGTGGCGTAGAGGCCGAACACCTCGCCCTGCATGCCGGTCGGGGTGACGCGCGCCAGGAGCGAACGGCTGGACGCCTGCGCGGGGCCGACGGCGGCCGAGAGGATGATGCCGCCCACCCAGAACACCGGCTTGCCGCCCTCGCGGAAGAAGAAGACGAACAGGGCGCTCACGATGAGGATGCTGAGCGCCGTGATGATGACGGCCCGCGCGCCGAACCGATCGTCCAGGCGCCCCGCGATGATCGTCGACACGCCCGCGACGAGGTTGAGCGCGATGCCGAACGCGATGACCTCGGTCGCGCTGAACCCGAACGACACGGCCGCCAGCACGCCGCCGAAGGCGAAGACGCCCGCCAGCCCGTCGCGATACACGGCACTCGCGATCAGGAACCAGAACGTGGGCCGGTGCTCGCGGAAGAGCGCGACGATGTCGCGGACGAGCACCGCGTAGCCCTGGAAGAACCCGACGCGCGTGCGGTCCGGGCTCGCGGGCGACTCCGGCACCAGGAAGACGAACGGGAGTGCGAACAGCACCGTCCACACCGCGGCGCCGATCGCGATGAGGCGGTAGGCCAGGCCGTCCGACACGTCGAGCCCGAACCAGTCGAAGGTGTTGAGCACCACGACGATGGCGAGAGCCAGGATGCCGCCGATGTACCCGAGCCCCCAGCCGAGACCGCTGACGCGGCCGATCGTCTTCGGGGTCGACACCTGCACGAGCATCGCGTTGTAGTTGACGCCCGCGATCTCGGAGGCGACCGAGCCGAGTGCGACGAGGACGGCGCCGAGCCAGAAGAACTGCGGCTCGGCGTACACGAAGAAGAGCGCGAACTGCAGGAGGGCGAGCACCGCGGTCGCACCCGACCACCCAGCGCTTCTTGGTGCCGGCGGCGTCGGCACGCTGGCCGAGCACGGGCGCCAGCAGCAGGATCAGGATGCCGGCGGCGAAGGTGACCCAGCCGTACCACTCCGCGAGATCCGAGAGTCCGCCGCAGTACTCCGTCGCCGCATCCGCGGCGCGCGAGCACACCATGTCGCCGTCGGCGTTCTGCTCGGCGACGCCGGCGGGGAGGAAGGCGTCCGACACCAGGTAGAGCGACACGAAGACGAACGTCAGGATGACCGAGTTGAAGGGCTGGGTCGCCCAGTCCCACAGCGCCCAGGCGAACACCCGTCGCCGCGGCACCGGGGTGTCGTCCAGCCCGTCGGTGTTGAGCGCCGCCGTCGAGAGGACGTGCTCCGGGGGAGTGCCCGCGCCGGCCGCGCCGGCGGGCTGGGCGGGAGCGCCGGGCTCGTCCGATCCGGGGGCGGGAGAGCTCATGTCGGTCACGGTAGGGCCCTTCGGTGAACGGCGGGTGCGGACTCACCGTAGCGCTCGAGGGGCGCCGGATGGTTTGCTTCGTCCATGACTGGGGAAACCACGCCCGCGCCGGCCTTCAACGGGCGCCTCGCCATCCTTCTCGCGATGGCGATGTTCGTGCTCGTGGTGGACACCTCGATCATGAACGTCTCGATCTCGGCGGTGGTGACAGAGCTCGGCACGACCGCCAGCGGCGTGCAGGGTGCGATCGCGCTCGAAGCCCTGGTGTCGGCCGCCTTCATCCTCCTCGGCGGCAAGACCGGCGACCTCATCGGACGCAAGCTCGCCTACACCCTGGGTCTTCTCGGCTACGCGGTCGGGGCGGTGGCGATGACGTTCGCGCAGAGCCTGACCGCCGTCATCATCTTCTGGGCGGTGATCGGCGGGATCGGCGCATCGCTCCTGCTGCCGTCGATGCAGTCGCTCATCCACGGCAACTTCGTCGGGGAGCACCAGAAGCGCGTCTACGCGCTCGTGGGCGCGTCCGCCGCGATCGCGGCGGCGGTCGGTCCGCTGCTCGGCGGGTTCATCACGACGTTCTGGTCGTATCGGGTCGCGTTCGCGCTCGAGGCGGTCATCATCGCCGTCGTGCTCCTGGGCCTCGGTCTCGTCAAGGACGTGAAGTACCACGGAGACCGCTCCATCGACCTCGTCGGCGCCGGCCTGTCGGTCGTCGGCATGGGCGGCGTCGTGCTCGGCATCCTGGTCTGGCAGGAGGGCGGCGGCTATGTCGGCCTCCTCATCGGCCTCGGCATCGTCGCGCTCGGCGGGCTCGCGTGGTGGCTCAATGCCCGCAAGAAGAAGGGCAAGCCGGTGCTGCTCGACCCGGCGCTGTTCTCGTCGAAGCCGTTCCGCACCGGCGTGAGCGGGCAGCTCCTTCAGCAGATCGCGCTCGGCGGCACGATGATCGTCCTTCCGCTCTACCTGCAGATGGTGCTCGAGTACAACGCGCTGCAGGCGGGCCTGTCGATCGCGCCGCTGTCGCTCAGCATGTTCGCGGTGGCGATCTGGGCCGGCCGGCGAGGCAAGGGGCGCCCGGCGAACCTCATCCTCATCGGCTTCGCGCTCGCCCTCGTCGGCCTCGTCGCGATCGTGCCGCTCGTCCCGATCGCCGACTCGGGCTGGTACCTCGCGGTGCCGCTCGTCATCGCCGGATCGGGGCTGGGCCTGCTCGTCTCGCAGCTCAACAACTACACCCTGTCGCCCATCTCCGACGAGCGGGTCAGCGAGGCGGCCGGGGTCAACTCCGCGGCAGGATCGTTCGGGCTCTCCTTCGGTCTCGCGTTCGCCGGCGCCATCATGCTCGCCACCCTCGCCACGTCGTTCACCGCGCTCTCCGATGCGAGCACGGTGCTCACCCCGGAGGAGCAGCAGCAGGTCTCGACCGTTCTCGAAGACGACGCGCAGCTGATGTCGAACACCGGCCTCGAGGAGCTGCTCGCGGACGAGCCCCCGGCGACCGCCGACGAGGTCGTCCGCATCAACACCGAGGCCCGCCACATCGCGCTGCAGGTCGCGCTGCTGATTCCGATCTTCGCCGCGCTGCTGGGCGCGCTGAATGCGTTCCGCATGCGACGCCTGCCCGACCCGATGGCCGAACGCGGCCGCGGAGGGGACGATGCTCGGCTGACGGGCGGAGCCCGACCGGTCGGGTCGGGGAGCACTTCGGACAGGCCCTGACCGCCGCGCGTCCGCGGTGCCAGGATGGGGGCATGTCCGTGCATGTGGAGCGCGCCGAACTGCCGGGGATCGGCATCCGGCACGATCTCGAGACCGCCGCCGGGCGGCGGCTGTCGATCATCACGTTCCGCGACGGCGGTCGCGAGCTGGCGGTCGCCGACGTGGGCGATCCGGATCGTACGGCGCAGACCGTCGCCCTCACCGATGAAGAGGCCACCGCGCTGTCGGAGGTGCTCGGCGGATCGGTGATCCTGACGCAGCTGGCAGGGCTCCGCGAGCAGGTCGACGGCCTGTCCACCGGCAAGATCACGTTGCGCGCCGACAGCCCGTACGCCGGGCGACCGCTCGGCGATACGCGGGCCCGTACGCTCACCCGCTGCTCGATCGTGGCGATCGTCCGTGCGGGCGGCGTGCTGCCGGCACCGGGTCCGGCCGACGTGCTGAGAGTGGGAGACACCCTCGTGGTGGTGGGCACGAGCGAAGGGCTCGAGCACCTGGCGCGCATCCTCGACGGGGTCTGACGTGGACGACGGCGCGCTCGTTCTCATCGAGATCGGCGCGCTGCTGCTGGGTATCGCCTTGATCGGGCGGCTGGCCGGACGGCTGGGCATCACCCCGATCCCCCTGATCCTGCTGGCGGGGCTGGCGTTCGGCGAGGGCGGCCTGCTGCCGTTCCGTTCGGGGGAGGAGTTCATCGAGGTCGGCGCCGAGATCGGCGTCATCCTGCTGCTGCTCATGCTCGGGCTCGAGTACACCGCCGACGAGCTCGTCGGCAGCCTGCGCCGGTCGCGTCGTGCCGGCCTGCTCGACATGGTGCTGGGCGCCGCGCCGGGCGCACTCGCCGCTCTCGTCCTGGGCTGGGGCCCGGTCGCCGCGCTCGCGCTCGCCGGCATCACCTGGGTCTCGTCGTCGGGGGTCGTGGCCAAGATGCTGCAGGACCTCGGGCGCCTGGCCAATCGCGAGACGCCGGTGGTGCTGTCGATCCTGGTCATCGAGGATCTGGCGATGGCCTTCTACCTGCCGATCCTCACCGCCGTGCTGATCGGGCTCGATCCCGGCGCCGCCATCGTGACGGTCGTCCTCGCGCTGGCTGCGGTCGTGCTCATCCTGTACGTCGCGCTGCGGCACGGCCATCTCGTCTCGCGGCTCGTGTGGTCGCGCAACGGCGAGGTGCTGCTGCTCTCGGTGCTGGGGCTCACCCTGGTGGTGTCGGGGCTGGCCGCGCAGGCGAGCGTCTCGGCGGCGGTGGGCGCCTTCATGGTCGGCATCGCGATCTCGGGACCGGTCGCCGCTCACGCGCATCGCCTGCTCACTCCGCTTCGCGACCTGTTCGCGTCGGTGTTCTTCCTCTTCTTCGGGCTGTCGACCGATCCGGCCGACCTCGTGCCGATGATCGTTCCCGCCGTCGTGCTCGCGGTCGTCACGATGGCGGCGAAGGTGCTCACGGGTTACCTGGCGGCACGCTCGGCCGGGATCGCCGAGGCCGGCCGGTGGCGTGCCGGCTTCGCCCTGACCCCGCGGGGCGAGTTCTCGATCGTCATCGCAGGGCTGGCGGTCGGCGCCGGTGTCGACCGATCGCTCGCGGCACTGGCCACCGCGTACGTGCTCATCACCATGGTGGCGGGGCCCCTGCTGGCGCGACTGCCCGACGCCGCCTGGTTCGCGGCGTGGACGGGCAGGGTGCAGGCCGGGCGTGCCGCTGCACGCGGGGCTGCGGCATCCTGATCCCCGTCGCCGAACCTGTGCGGCATAAGTTGAGTCGAGCCATATCAACTTTGATTTGACGGATGCCGCACCCCGGGCGTATGGTTGAGCCATCGCGACTCAACCTCAGGTGGAGCCGCGAGCAGACTTCCCATCAACCCCGGGCGCCGGCATCCGTTCTGCGTCCAAATGAAGGAGAGATACACATGGCACGTGCTGTTGGAATCGACCTCGGTACGACCAACTCGGTCGTGAGCGTCCTCGAGGGCGGCGAGCCCAAGGTCATCGCGAACGCCGAGGGCTTCCGCACGACCCCGTCGGTCGTCGCATTCACGAAGGACGGCGAGGTGCTCGTCGGCGAGACCGCCAAGCGCCAGGCCGTCACCAACGTCGACCGCACCGTCTCGTCGGTCAAGCGCCACATGGGCACCGACTGGACGTTCGAGGTCGACGGCAAGAAGTGGACCCCGCAGGAGATCTCGGCGCGCATCCTCCAGAAGCTCAAGCGCGACGCCGAGCAGTACCTCGGCGACACGGTGACGGATGCCGTCATCACGGTCCCCGCGTACTTCAACGACGCCGAGCGCCAGGCCACCAAGGAGGCCGGCGAGATCGCGGGCCTCAACGTCCTGCGCATCATCAACGAGCCCACCGCCGCCGCCCTCGCGTACGGCCTCGACAAGGGCAAGGAGGACGAGCTCATCCTCGTCTTCGACCTGGGTGGCGGAACGTTCGACGTCTCGCTGCTCGAGGTGGGCAAGGACGACGACTTCTCGACGATCCAGGTGCGCTCGACCGCCGGTGACAACCGCCTCGGCGGCGACGACTGGGACCAGCGCCTCGTCGACTACTTCATCAAGCAGTTCAAGGACACCACCGGCGTCGACGTCTCGGGCGACAAGATCGCGCTGCAGCGCCTCAAGGAGGCTGCGGAGCAGGCGAAGAAGGAGCTCTCGTCGTCGACCTCGACGAGCGTCAACCTGCCGTACCTGTCGCTGACCGACTCGGGCCCCGTGTCGCTGAGCGAGACCATCACGCGCGCCAAGTTCGAGGACCTCACCAAGGACCTGCTCGACCGCACCAAGAAGCCGTTCGAAGACGTGATCCGCGAGGCCGGCATCAAGGTCGCCGACATCGACCACGTCGTGCTCGTCGGCGGCTCGACCCGCATGCCCGCGGTGTCGGAGCTCGTCCAGCGCGAGGCCGGCAAGGAGCCCAACAAGGGCGTCAACCCGGACGAGGTCGTCGCCGTGGGCGCCGCTCTCCAGGCCGGCGTCCTCAAGGGCGAGCGCAAGGACGTCCTCCTCATCGACGTCACCCCCCTGAGCCTCGGCATCGAGACCAAGGGCGGGATCATGACGAAGCTCATCGAGCGCAACACCGCCATCCCGACCAAGCGCAGCGAGACCTTCACGACCGCCGACGACAACCAGCCGTCGGTCGCGATCCAGGTCTTCCAGGGCGAGCGCGAGTTCACCCGCGACAACAAGCCGCTGGGCACGTTCGAGCTGACCGGCATCGCGCCGGCCCCGCGCGGCATCCCGCAGGTCGAGGTCACCTTCGACATCGACGCCAACGGCATCGTCCACGTGTCCGCCAAGGACAAGGGCACCGGCAAGGAGCAGTCGATGACGATCACCGGCGGCTCGTCGCTGCCGAAGGACGACATCGAGCGCATGGTGCGCGAGGCCGAGGAGCACGCCGCCGAAGACAAGAAGCGCCGTGAGGCCGCCGAGGTGCGCAACCAGGCCGAGACCCTGTCGTACTCGATCGAGAAGCTCATCAAGGAGAACGACGACAAGCTTCCCGAGGACGTCAAGACCGAGGTGCAGGGCGATGTCGACGCTCTCAAGACCGCGCTCGCCGGCGACGACGACGAGGCCGTGAAGACCGCGTTCGACAAGCTCAACCAGAGCCAGGGCAAGCTGGGCGAGGCCATCTACGCCGCCGGTCAGGCTGCGCAGTCGGCTCCGGACGCTTCCGCAGGCTCAGCGACCGGCTCTGAGGCCGGTGACGCCCAGGGCGCGACGAACGCCGACGAGGATGTCGTCGACGCCGAGGTCATCGACGAAGACGAAGAGAAGAAGTAACCATGGCCGACAAGGACCACGACCCCACGGCCGGCTCAGGAGCCGGCGACGAGGAAGAGGTCCGTCCTGTCGAGGAGGGGTCGGAGGCGCAGGCCTCCGGCCCCGTCCCGCAGGACGGAGACGCGCAGGACGAGGGCGACGAGCTGACGGTGGACGACATCCTCGGCTCGGCGCAGAACGCCGACGCCGCCGCGGAGGACGCCGTGCTGGCCGACCTCGAGTCGGCGCTGCTGAACGACCTCAAGCGGCTGCAGGCGGAGTACGCCAACTATCGCCGCCGCACCGAGGAGCAGCGCGAGGTCGAGATCGAGCGCGCGCAGGGCGCGGTCGCCAAGGGCCTGCTGCCGGTGCTCGACGATCTCGACCGGGCTGACAAGCACGGCGACCTCGAAGAGGGCTCGCCGTTCGCCGCGATCGCCGAGAAGCTTCGCGGTGTCGCCGAGCGCATGGGCCTGTCGACCTACGGCGCCGCCGGAGAGACGTTCGACCCGCAGCATCACGAGGCGATCTTCCAGGTGCCGACGCCCGGCGCGACCGAGGCGACGATCCTCGAGGTCGTCGAGATCGGGTACCGCCTCGGCTCGGTGGAGCTGCGTCCGGCGAAGGTCGTCGTCGCGGTTCCTGCCGACTAGCCGAAGGAGCACCCATGGCCAGTCAGGACTGGTTCGACAAAGACTTCTACTCGGTGCTCGGCGTCTCGAAGGACGTCAGCGAGGCTGACCTCAAGAAGACGTATCGCAAGCTCGCCCGCAAGTACCACCCCGACTCCAATCAGGGTGACGCCGCCGCCGAGGCGAAGTTCAAGGAGGTCAGCGAGGCGTACTCGGTGCTCTCCGACGCGGAGCAGCGCAAGGAGTACGACCAGATCCGCGCGATGGGCTCGGGCGCGCGCTTCACCGCGGGCGGCCAGGGCGGTGCCGGCGGCTTCGAGGACGTCTTCTCGATGTTCAACCAGGGCCGCGGCGCGCGGTACCAGAACGCCGAGGACTTCGAAGACATCTTCGCGATGTTCAACCAGCAGCAGGGCGCCGGCTTCGGGTCCGGCCGGTTCGGGCAGTCGACGGGCGGCTTCCGCGGCTACGGCGGTCCCACCCGGGGCGCCGATGTCACGGCGCGCACGACGATCGACTTCGTCACCGCGACCAAGGGCGAGACCATCACGCTGCAGGGCGAGGACGGCAAGCCGTTCAAGGTGAAGATCCCCGCCGGCGTCTCGGACGGGCAGAAGATCCGGCTGCGCGGCCGCGGGCGTCACTCGCCCGACGGTGGCGAGAACGGCGACATCGTCGTGCAGGTCGCGGTGCGGCCGCATCCGGTGTTCACCCGCGACGGGCTCAACCTGCGCGTCACGGTGCCGGTCACGTTCACCGAGGCCGCGCTGGGCGCCACCATCGAGGTGCCGACGCTCGGCGGTGACCCCGTCCGGCTGCGCGTCGCGCCGGGCACGCCGTCCGGTCGCGTGCTGCGCGTCAAGGGCCGAGGGGTCGAGACCGCCAAGGGCACGGGCGACCTCCTCGCCGAGGTGCAGGTCGCGGTGCCGTCGCACCTCGACGACGCCGCGCGCGAGGCGCTCGAGCGCTTTCAGAGCCTCGAGCCGAAGGAGAACCCGCGCGCCGATCTCATGACCAAGGCGCGGGGCTGAAATCATGTGCCGAGAACAGGTGATCTGGCGCACGCAGGACGATTCCGGCGGAATCCTCCTACCTTCGTCAGATCACCTGTTCCGGCGAGAGCGGGGGCGAGGTGAGGGGCATGGCTGAACCGCACGACATCGACGCGGATGCCCCGATCTTCGCGATCGCCGTCGCCGCTGAGCTGTCGGGCATGCACCCGCAGACCCTCCGTCAGTACGACCGGCTGGGCCTGGTCGTGCCCGCCCGCACCCAGGGCGGTTCCCGTCGGTACTCGCTGCGGCACGTCGAGCAGCTGCGCGAAGTCGCGCGGATGTCCGCCGACGGCATCGGGCTTCCCGCCATCGTGCGCATCCTCGAGCTCGAGAACCGCGTGCAGCAGCTGCACGAGCGGGTGCGCGACCTCGAGGACCGCATGCGGGCCGAACTCGAGAGGCGCCCCGGCGCCCGCGTCTTCGCCGCCGGCTCCACCGGCAACGTCGTGACCCTTCGGCACGGCACGCGTGTGCGACGGGCGACGGAGATCGTCGTGTGGCGGCCTCGCACGCCGTTGCCCCCCGCAGCCGAGAGTCCTGAGCAGCCGACGGACGACTGAGGCGCCGCCCGCTGCTCCGAGATTCGCGGGCTTCGGCGGATGACGGTGACATCGCCTGCATGCCAATATGCAGGTGATGGACACCGCCACCCTCGACGAACTCCGCGCACTCCGCGCCCGCGCATACGGGCCCTCGGCCGACATCGATCAGGATCCCGCCGCCGTGCGACGCCTGCACGAACTCGAAGCCGGCCGGAAGCCGCTCGCATCACCGGGAGTGGGAGCGCGCGCCGCGGCGACAGACGTCGTGCAGCCGCCCACGCAGACCGCGGATCCCGCACCATCCGGCCATGCGGCACGAGCGCGGGAACCCGAAACGCCGAGTGATGCGGTGCAGACGTCGACCTCGACGGACATCTTCCGTGCGCCCGAATCGGCCGCTGTTCCCCGGCGTCGAGAGGGACGCGCAGCGGGATCGTCGCCGATGATGCGGCTCACCTGGGCGGTATCGGTCGTCGCGGCCGCCGCGCTGGCGGCGTCGGCGACCTATGCGCTGACCTGGATTGCTCCGGTCTCGGTCTCGAGCGGCGCCGAGCAGATCGCCACCCTCGAGCCTGTGCCGATGGTCGATGTTCCCCCCGGGTGGTTCGGTGCCGGGCCGAGTTCGATGGCGTTCGAGTTCTACGGCATGACCCTCTTCGAGACGGCCGACGGCTTCACCTCGTCCGGCGGGACGGACTGCTTCGTGATCGTCCCGACCGAACAGCTGCCGGCGGCGGACGCCGACACCAGCAACTGGTCGCTGAGCGGAGCCGTGCACTCGGGCTGCGCCGTCGGCGACTTCCCGGCGACGATCCAGTTCCCCGTCGACAGCAACACTCCGGAACAGCTGCGCTCGCGCTTCCCCGACGGCAGCGCACTGCAGTTCGTGCGCGACGGCGACCGCATCGGCGTCTTCCTCGACGCTCCCTGAGAACGCGGCCGACCCGCAGCGCCCGCCCGGAAGGGACGGATGCCGCGGCCGACGATGCGCGCCGGCCGCGGCATCCGGAATCAGACGCGACGGGTGCGCCGTGTCGCGAGCAGCCCGCCGAGAGCGATCAGCACGACAGCGCCGAGCGGGACCAGCGGCGAGATGCCGCCACCGCCGGTCGCCGGAAGGGGGCGTGTGCTCGCAATGTTGGTCAGCGTCAGCTCGGCGATCTGCGGATCCCGCGAGATCGACATGGGCAGCAGGATGCGCCCGTTCGACTCGGGTGTGAGCGTCTCGCCGTCGACGGTCCACGAGGCGGCGCCCCAGACGACGCCCGGGATCACCGGGAGGTCGCCCTCCGCGGCCTCGAGAATCGTCCCGACGGGGAAGTACTCCGAGTACACCGGAACATCCGGCTCGAGTTCGACGCGCGGCTGAGCTTCGCCGTCCCGCCACCAGTCGAGCGGAAAGGTGGTGCCCGCCGGCAGAGCCGACGCGCCGTCGCCGGCGACGACCTTGGTGACCGCGAAGCGCGTCAACCCGACCACCGAGTTGGTGACCTCCAGGACCGGCGTCTCGCCCAGGCCGATCTCCACGAAGCTCGAGGGGCTCCATGTCGTCGCGCTCCACGCGTACCCCGGCGGCAGCGCGCCGGCGTCGGGCTCCTCCTCCAGCAGATTCACCACGGTGCCGATCTGGAACTGGATGGGCTGCCCCTCGCTGTCGACGGGACCGGCGGGCGTGCCGTCGGCGGGGAGCGCGAATCGTCCGGCCGTCGGCATCTGCCCGGGCAGGTGCGCGACGTAGTCGATCATGAACGAGTCGGCGGACAGCTGGTCGGCGTCGATGCCGGCGAGGTCCTTCTGGACGAGGAACGTGCCCCGCAGGAGCGATGCGTCGTTGGTGAGCGTCGAGTGCACGACCGCCTCACCGCCCTCGCCGATCACGAGCTCCGCCGGGTCGAACGACGACCCCTGCCAGGCGAGGTGCCGCACCGCCGGAGCGGGATGCTCCGAGAAGGTGATCACGGTGCCGAACGGGAAGGTGAGCGGTGCACCGGTGTCGTCGAGAGGGCTGACCGGCGTGCCGTCGCCGGGAAGGCGCACCACGCCCTCCTCCACCTCGCCCGTGGGCGATGTCGCCGTCCAGGCGACGGTGAACTCGAGGTCGTCGACCGGAACGTCGGCGGGCAGGTTGACGAACTCCTTCGACAGCGTGAACGTGCCTTCGCGCAACGCGTTCGTCACCGTGATCGCGATGTCTCCGGCGTCGGGCAGCGGGATCGCGACGATCGCCGTCTCGAGCGGTCCGGCGCCCTCGAAGTTCGCCGGCAGGTACTGCGTCGTGGCGCCGCCGACGGTGACGTCGATGACGGGGAGCGCCCAGTCCGCGGGGTCGGTGGGGTCGCCGTTCAGCGTCGGCACGAGTTCAGCGAGCTCGAGCGTGTCGGCGCCGGTCTCGACGTCCTCGATGAGCTGTGGCTCGCCGACGGGCAGGTCCGCCGTGGTGCGCGTGCCCGGAGGGTCGGTGTTGTAGCTCACCGCATACCCGTAGGCGGGGTCGGCGGCCGCGCCGGTGGCGGCCTTCACGATCGTGATCGTCCGTTCCGCCTCGGCGGGTGTCACGGCGTTCGTCAGCTCGACGGCGACGGTGCCGGTCTCCTCGATGACGAAGGTGCGGCCCGGGTCCCAGCCGACGTCGCTCCACTCATAGCCGTCGGGGGGATCGATGCCGTCGAGGTCTTCGGTGAGGATGATGCGGGTCCCGACCGGGAACTGCTGCCCCACGTCGACGGGGGTGCCGTCGAACGGCACGTTCAGCGTGCCCTCGGCGATCTGCGCGCCGCCGTACCACGCCGTCCACCCCACGGGGACGGAATCCTGCGACGGGGGACCTGGGTCGCCGCCCGACAGGTCGTCGATCAGCTTCACGATGCTGAACGTGCCCGTGAGCTGCGTGGCGGTGTTGCGTCACGACGACGTCGGCGGTGCCTGTGCCGATCGTGAGCGGATTCGGGGTGATGGTCGCCTCGCCCCACTCCCAGCCGGGGATGCTCTCGGGCTCGATCTCGGCGAAGGTCACGACGGTTCCGATCGGGAACTGGTCGTCGACGGCGACGGGGGAGCCGTCGGCCGGCACCTCGAGAGTCCCCACGGAGGCGTTGTCGTCGGGGTCGACGGCGCGGTAGTTGACGGTGAAGGTGGTGCCCGCGGGAAGGTCGGCCTCGTCGATGCCGGACAGCTCCTTGCGTACCGCGAACGTGCCGCTGTCGGCGGCGCAGGGGATCTCGCCCGAGAAGAGGAACGAGTGCACCTCGCCGCCCTGCAGGATGACGTTCTGACCGATCACCTGACCGTTGAGCGGGGCGGCGTTCACGGTGACGGAGGCGTCGGGCGCGTAGATCGAGCCGTCGATGCGCCCCTGGGCCGCGGTGACGGTGACGTCGCCGGTCAGCTGCGACAGATCCCAGATCATGTAGGGCGAGTACGCGCCCTGCGGGTCGGCGCGGGCGCCCACGACGTCGGTCGTACCGACGGGCACGCGGATGACGAGGGGGTTCGACACACCCGGCGTCGGGCCGGGCGAGAACTGGATGAGCGCCGTGCCGGCGATGTCGGCGTAGTCGACGATGTTCGGCTGGTCCGCGCTGAGAGGCGCGAGGACGACACGGTCGCCGTAATCCTCGGCGACCTCGACCGGGTAGCCGATGCCGGCGGTGGGATCGGCGATGTCGTCGAAGCAGCTGCTCGCCTCTTCCCACGACGCGTCGCGGTTCGCCTCGACATAGTCGGCCACGGCGGTCGCGGAGGTGTTCGCGGTGTAGATGCTGTGGTTGCCGGTCGCGCCTGCCGGGGGCGCGGCGTCCTCCGGGTACTGCTGATGCGTGGCGTCGATGAGCGGCGTCTGATCCGGGTTCGCCGGGTTCTGGTTCAGCCGCAGCCAGTCGGCCCGGGTGAACGCCTGCCATCCGCCGTCGCGCTGCACCATCTTGAGGTCGCCGAGCAGTGACGGTTCGCTCGTTCCGGCACTCGTGATCGCCAGGATGCCGGTGCTCGCGGTGCTGTACTGCCCGACGAGGAAGCGCGTGGGGTCGCCGTCGACCGTCGGCAGGTCGTAGTCGCCGGTGCCGGCGGACACGTGGATGATCGTGTACTGGCTCGCGCTGGGAGCGACCGTCGCGGTGCCGCCGACGGCGATGCTGCCCTCTGTCTCCTGGTTCTGCAGGAGCGCGTCCTCCCGTGCGTACACCGTGAAGCCGCCCGCGATCGCGAAGGGGTTGACCGACTCGGGGTAGGCGGCTGCCGCGGGCTGCGGATCGACTGCTCCTGCCATGACGGTTCCGGTGGCCGCGAGCAGGGTCGCGGTGAGACCGGCGACCCATCGGCGCAGACGTGGGCGTGAGCGATCGGATCGTGCCATGTGGCCAGTCCCCTCCGTCCGAGGCGCGTGGGGGCGCGTCTCGGTAGACCTGTTCTTCCGTACCCTATCGTCCTCCGTGAACCGGACGACAGCGCGCGGGACTCGCCTGAGACGACGTTCCGTCCCAGGATGGAGGCATGGCGACTCTCGATGACGTCCGCGCCATCGCTCTCGGGTTCCCCGGAGCGGTCGAGCGCGTCGACGGGCACCGCGGCGGCGCGAGCTGGCGCACCACCGGAGGCCCGTTCGCGTGGCAGCGCGGACCGAGCGGCCGCGACCTGGAACAGCTCGCCGCCCTGGGTCGCGACTGGCCGCCGGGCGACGTCATCGGGGTGCGCACCGACGGCCAGCAGGTGAAGGAGGCGCTGCTCGAGAGCTTCCCCGACGTGTTCTTCACGATCCCGCACTTCGACGGCTACCCGGCCGTGCTCGTGCGTCTCGACGCGATCGATCTCGAGCACCTGCGCGAGGTGATCACCGACGCGTGGCTGCTGAAGGTCACGAAGCGGGTGGCCGGCGAGTGGCTCGCCGCGCACCCGCCGGCAACCGGATAGCTTCAGAGCCCGCCGGTGTCGTAGACGGCCTCTCCCGCGACGACGGTGCGCACGACGCGGGCCGTGAGCAGCGACTCCGGCACCCGCCGTGAACGGGTCGACGTCGACGATCGCGAAGTCGGCGGCGAGGCCGGCCTCGAGCCGCCCGCGCGTCGCACCGTCGCCGACCGAGGCCGCGGCATCCCTCGTCGCATGTGCGAGCGCCTGCTCGAGCGGCAGTGCGAACTGCGGATGCCGCGGGGCGAACGACCCGTCCAGCGCCGACTTGCGCGTCGCCGCGATGTACATGTTGGGCAGGGCTTCGTGCGGCGCCGTCGGCGCGTCGGTCGAGAATGCGAGCAGCGCACCGGCCGCGACGTACTCGGGCCACGCGAAGGCGCGGTCGACGCGCTCGTCACCGAGCATCGCGGCCCAGTTGCCGAAGATCGCGGGGTCGGCGTGCACAGGCTGCATGGACGCGGTCACGCCCAGCCGCGCCATCCGCTCGGCCGTGCCGGGAGCCGCGTATTCGAGGTGCTCGATGCGGTGCCGGCGCGCGCGGGGGCCGTTCGCCTCCGCCGCGTGCTCGAGGGCGTCCAGGGCGATGTCGCTCGCGAGGTCGCCGATCGCGTGCAGCGCCACCTGCAGTCCCGCGGCGTCCGCTGCGGCGACGACGGGCGTCATGTCGGCGAGCGGCCAGATCGGCTCGGCGTTCGACCCGTCGGAATACGGATGCCGCATCGCGGCCGTGCACGCATCGATGACGCCGTCGACCACGAGCTTGATGCCCACGATCCGCAGCCAGGGCGATCGCACCGTCTCGGCGAGCTCGACGGCGCGCGCGACCTGCGCGAGGTTCGCCGCGTCGTCGCCGGTGTTCTCGACGAACCAGTGCGCCGCGACCCGGAGCGGGAGCCGCCCGCCGCGCCGCTCGGCGGCTCGCTGGAACGCGGCGAGTCCGAGTTCGTCGAACGCCATGTCGACCGCCCCGGTCACGCCGGTCGCCGCGTACGCGGCGAGGGTGCGCTCGACCGCCGCGTCGCGGTCGGCGTCGTCGGTCTGCGCCGCCAGGAACGCCCAGGCGTGGACCTGGGCCGCGGTCTCGTACAGCATGCCGTCGGGCTCGCCGTCGGCGTCGCGCCCGATGCGGCCGCCGAGGGGGTCGGGAGTGTCGCGCGTGATCCCGACCTCGGCGAGGGCGGCGGAGTTGAGCCAGCACGAGTGGTAGTCGTTGGCATCGAGGTACACCGGCACGTCGGCCACCGCCGCGTCGATCATGGCAGCGGTCGGGACGCCGCCGGGCACCGAGTCGAAGAGCCAGCCGCGGCCGAGCAGCCGCACGGCGTCCGGCTGGTCCGCACGCGCCGCACGCAGGCGCTCCTGGATCTCGTCCAGCGTGCGCGCGTCGGTGAGCCCGACGCGGCCGAGCGCCTCGCCCATCATCACGAGGTGGGTGTGCGCGTCGGTGAAGCCGGGGAGCAGCAGGCGGCCGCCGAGCTCGACGGTGGCGGCATCCGGTCCCGCCGCCGCCGTCGCTCGAGCCGCATCGCCGGCGAACACGACCGTCTCGCCGTCGACGACGAGCGCCTCGGCCCAGGGCTCCGCGCCCGCGGTGAAGATGCGCCCTCCGGTGTAGACCGTCGCGGTCATGCGGGAACCTCCCTGTGCCCGGAACCGCGTCGCGGTCCGCTAAACGAATACCGTTCGTTATTATGCCTCATGGAGGACGGATGCCAAGGCCCAGAGTGAACCTGCTGTCGGTCGAGCTCATCGCCGACGCCGCCATCGCGCTCGCCGACTCGGGCGAGCCGTTCGGCGTCAACGCGCTCGCGCGCCGGCTCGGCGTCACGCCGTCGTCGCTCTACAACCACGTGGACGGCAAGGACGCCATCATCGAGCTCATGCGCGGTCGCCTCTCGCGGCGCTACCTGCCGGCGGCGGTGACGGGGGACTGGGAGACCGTGATCACCGGCACGGTACGGGCACTGCGGCGGCTGTACGCCGAGCATCCGCTCGTCGTCCCGCTCATCGTCGGGAAGACCATCACCGACCCCGGCGTCATCGCCCAGTACGACCATCTGGCCTCGGCGCTGGTCGACGCCGGCGTCCCCGACGGCGAGGTGCTGGCCATCGTCGCGATCGTGGACGCCTACGCCATCGGGTTCGGCCTCGACCTCGCCTCTCCCGACGAGGTATGGCAACCGGACACTCCCACGACGACTCTCGGCCGGCTGATCACGGATGCCGCCCGCGGCGCCGAGCGCAGCGACGCCGCCTTCGAGATCGGGCTCGAGATGCTGATCGCCTCCCTCCGCTTGCGGCTCGACGGCCCTCAGGCGCCGTGAGACCCGTTCAGGCCGCCGCCTCCACGCCGCGGTGCGCCCGGAACAGCTTCCAGTCCGCGCGCGAGAGATCGGCGTAGGCGTAGGCCCATTCGAGGATCGCCTCGCCCGCGACGCGGCCGCCGCCGGCATACCCCGCCACGGCGGCGGAGGCAGGGGACTGGCCGTGCGCGCGGGCCAGCGTCGCCGCGCAGGCGTCGGCGTACCAGAGGAACCCCTTGTCGTCGAGCGCGTCCATGTCGAACCCGCCCTTCTTGTCGCGGAACTGGCGGACGTAGAAGTCGCGCTGGGCCCCGTACGTCGTGCGGCCGCACGTAGCCGAGGAACGGGTCCGACACCGCCTGGAGGATGCGCTGCATCCCGACCACGCGCCCGCCGTCGCCGAACTGGTCGATGAAGCGCGAGACGCCCTCCGGCTGCTCGGCCTTGCCGTGCTCGATCAGCACGCTCCTGCCCGCCTCCTTGCCCTGCAGCAGCAGGACGCCGTCGTCGCCGTCCTGCATGGCGATCACGAAGCATCTCGTCCCGACGCTGCCCACTCCCACCACGCGCAGCGCGATGTCCGACAGACGGTACTTCTGCAGCAGCGCTCGGATGTCGATGTTCGCCGTCTGCACGTACTGGTCGAAGACGCGGAGGACGCGCTCCTCCGACTCGGCGTCGATGTGGGTCATCGTCGGCGGCGCCTCGACGAAGACGATCCGGCCCTCGGCGTCGAGCTGCGTCATCTTCTTGGCCGCGCGTGCGCCGGTGCGCTTCTCGGCCTCCTTGATCGGCGGAGTCGATGGCGGCGCGCGTCTCGTCGTCCACGGCTCGCTCGGCGGCCAGGGCGTCGAAGCGGTCGTAGTAGCGCTTGAGCGGGCTGCGCTTGGCGCCCGCGCCGATGCGAGCGCGCGTAGACGCGCACCGCATCGAGCGACGCCTCGCGGATCACCGCGTCGGCGCGCCCGGTCGACTGCCCGGCGATGACGATGCTGGCGACCAGTCGTTTGACGTCCCACTCCCACGGCGCCCACGCGGACTCGTCGAAGTCGTTGAGGTCGAAGACGAGCGTCCGCTGCGGTGACGCGTACAGCCCGAAGTTCGACACATGCGCGTCGCCGCACGACCCGACGCTCACGCCGCTGCCCGGCGAGCGGGCGAGGTCGGCCGCCATGAGGGCGGCGGTTCCCCGGTAGAACGCGAAGGCGCTCGCCGCCATGCGCTCGGTGCGCAGGGGAACGAGCTCGGGCACCCGGTCGGCGTCCTGCGCGTCCAGGATGCCCATCGGATCGCGGTCGTTCGTCGGGCAGCTCGGCGAGCGCCTCGCGAGGGTTCTGCTCACGCGCGGTGCGACCCTCCGCCACGTGGTCGGCATAGGACGGCAGAGGAGCCCACGTGCGCCCGATCGGCGACTCGGCTGTGGTTGACATGCGCCCAGTGTGGCACTGCGGTCCACCGCTCGTAAGTGGCGATACCCTGACCGCGTGACCCGCTCCGCGCCAGCCCCTCTGCCTCCCGCTCTGTCGCCGGGGCTGCGCGTCCTCATCGTCCTGGCCACGACGGTCGTGGTGCTCGCGGGTGTGTACTTCGCGCGGAGCCTCATCGGGCCGCTCGCGCTCGCGGTCGTGCTCGTCGTCATCTGCGAGCCCGTCCGCCGACCGCTCGAGCGGCGGGGCTGGCCGCGCTGGACGGGCACCACCGCCGTCATCCTCGTCGCGTACCTCGTGCTCGTGGTGATGGGACTTCTGCTGTGGGTCGCAGGCGTCCAGTTCGCCCGGCTGGTCACCGACTACCTGGACCAGCTGCGCGGCAGCGTCGACGGCTTCGTGGCATGGCTGCAGTCCGTCGGCCTCGACGGGGAGGCGACGGATGCCGCGGCCTCCGTCCTCGACCCCTCGGCGATCGTCCGGCTGGTCTCCAGCGTCGGCGGCACCGTGATCGGCGTCGCGACCGCGCTCTTCTTCGTGGTCTCGTACATCATCTTCATGGCGGCCGACGCCGCCCGGTACCGTGACGCCGAGAAGATCTTCGGCGCCGCGCGCCGGCCCGTGCTGTCCCGGATCGGACGCCTGAACACCGGCATCCGTCGCTATTACGTCGTGAACGCGTCGTTCGGCGCGGTCGTGGCGATCATCGACGGACTGGCGCTGTGGGCGCTCGGCGTGCCCGCGCCCATCGTCTGGGCCGTGCTCGCGTTCGTCACCAACTTCGTCCCGAACATCGGCTTCGTGCTCGGGCTGATCCCGCCGGCCGTACTCGCCTTCGTCGTGGGCGGCTGGCCCATGCTGCTCGCCGTGATCGCGATCTACAGCGTCGTCAACGTCGTGCTGCAGGTGCTGGTGCAGCCGAAGTTCGTCAGCGACGCCGTCGACCTCAGCCTCACGCTGAGCTTCTTCTCGGTCATCTTCTGGACGTTCGTGATCGGGCCGCTCGGCGCGATCCTGTCCATCCCGCTCACGCTGTTCGTCCGGGCCCTCGTGCTCGAGGGCGATCCGGGCTCGCTGTGGCTGCGATGGCTCTCGGGCGATCGCACGGCCACACCGGCCTCGGCCGCCCGCGATCCGCTTGCGCGTTCCTGATCCTTCCGCTCCACCCGACCCGCATCGCACCACTCACGGAGACAGTCATGACCCAGACCTCGCTCGATCTGCCTTCGCCCGAGGGGCAGCCGCAGACTCATCGCGCGCCACGCGTGCTCGACCGGTTCAGCGAGCGGTCGCTCGAGTCGCTCGCGCTCGGCGCGGGCGCGGTCTCGTTCGTCGTCGTGGCCATCCTCGCGATGGTCGCGTTCGGCTTCCAGCCGGCTCCGATCTCCGGTCCGGGCTCGGTCGGCCAGTTCGCGGCGATCGCGTCCGGGCGTCGTCGCGTTCCTCGCGGTGATCGGAGGGCGGATCCTGGCCCACCGGCAGGGCGTCCACCGGCGCCTCACGCCCCTCGACTATGTCGACGTCGCGGCGCTGGCCTTCGCCCACGCCGTCATCGCGCTCCTCGGCTGGACGCTGCTGGCCGTGATCCTCGAGGACGCGTTCATCGGGGCGGAGGTGTTCCCGCTGGCCGTGCTCATCCTCTCCGGCGCGACCTCGGCGATGACGGCCTACCTCGCGTTCTACTCCGCGACCCACATGGATCTGCAGCTGCTCGCGGTCGTCCTCGCGGCGTTCCTCGTCTTCGGCGTGCTCGCCAGCATGCTCACCGCCAGCGACCCGAACTGGTGGAAAGACAACCTGAGCGCTCTCGGCATGTCGTCGAACGTGTCGGCGTTCGCCTTCAACATCACGATCATCGTCGCGGGCTTCCTCGTGACCACGCTCGCGCGCTACTCCACACGAGGCATCCCCACCACCCATCCGAAGGGCATCGCCCGCGTGCGCCTCACGCTCATCGTGGTCGGCGTGTTCCTCGGCATGGTCGGCCTGTTCCCCGTGGATCAGTTCTTCGCGCTCCACACCGGCGTCGCGTCGGGCATGGTCGTCGCCTACGGCGTGCTCGTCATCGCCCTGCCGCGGTGGATCCCGTCGATGCCGCGGGCCTTCGTCGCCCTCGGCTGGCTGTTCCTCGCGGTCACCCTGCTGCTCGCGGTGTTCTTCTTCATCGGCTACTACACGCTGACGGCCGTCGAGCTCGTCGCCGGCATCCTGGTCTTCACCTGGATCGTGCTGTTCATCCGCAACGCCGCCGCCCTGGCGCAGGACGCGCGGCCACGAGCCGTCAGCCGGCTGAGCGGGCTCCGGCCCAGGGGAGGCGACGCCTCCGGGCGCTCGCGTGCGAGGTCGGTGGGCGAGATGAGCATCTCGCGCGCCCACGTGACGACGAGCCATGCGGGCAGCACGATGATGCACAGCATCGGCAGCACCGTGATGTCGCCCACCATCGCGACCGCCACGAAGAGCGCCACCCAGCCGTCGCGGGCGACCGCCAGGACGACGCCGAGCACTCCGCACGCCACCGCGAGCGACAGCGGCAGCCCCGGCAGCAGCACGCCGCCCAGCATGCCGGCCGCCACTCCGATGAACACGGCGGGGAAGATCCGGCCGCCGCGGAAGCCCGCGGATGCCGCCACCACGAGCGCCGCCATCTTGACGAGCAGGATCACCGCCAGCTGACCGGGCGGATACGCGTCGGGGTCGGCGAGGAGTTCCTCGCTCTGCTCGAGGCCCTTGAACAGCGTGATCGGCCCGCCGATCATGCCCAGCAGACCCAGCACCACCCCGCCGAGCGTGATGTAGAGCATCGGATGCCGCAGCGCATGGAATGCGCGATGCACCAGTGGGAAGAGGTAGATCCCGACCAGCCCGAAGGCCGCGGCGGCGCACGCGACGATCGCGCCGAGCAGCAGATCGAACGGCTGCGGCGACCCGTACGGTTCGAGCGTCGCCGCCGCCCCGAACCCGCCGCCGAGGAGGAACGTCGTGACCGATCCGGCGCCGGCGGCGACGAGCGGGAGGAACAGCTTGTCCCACAGCGACCCGCCCATCTTGAACTCGCCCACCATGCCGGTGAAGACGAGTGCCGCGGCGACCGGAGTGCCGAACAGCGCGCCGATCGTGGCGGAGATCGCGAGCGCGCCGATCAGCTCCGGCGGCACCGCCTTGGCGATGCGCGCGACGAGCGCGATCGCGAGCGAGACGTTGACGGCGATGATCGGGTTCTCGGGGCCCGAGGCTCACGCCGCCCGCGAGGCTGAGGACCACCACGACGACGAGTGCCGGGCAGCACCCACAGCTGCAGCGGCTTCGCGGCGAGCTCGGTGGTCGCGGAGTCGGGGCCGGCATGGCCGGGCACGAGCCACACCACGAGGCCGACGGCGATGCCGGTCGCCGTCAGCACCGTGAAGATCCACCACGGTGAGTCCGGCGAGATGCCCAGCGCCTGGGGCGTGGTCGTCCACAGCACGCCGTCGAGCCGATCGGCGATCTGCTCGAGCAGCCAGAGCGACAGCGCCGACAGCACGCCGATGAGGAGGGCCGGGATCGACAGCAGCACCAGCCGGCGGACGGTGAGCTGCGGACCCGGGGCGGTGGCCGGTGCGGGCGAGGCGGCGGTGGGGCCGGGCATGGGCACACGATAGCGGGCGCCGTACGACTGCGGCGACCGCCGCGCGTGGGTTGCTGCGCCGCCGCGGGCGCGCCGGTACGGTCACCGGCGGGATCCAGGGCACAATTCGCATGTGGAGGAGTCCGCCTGGCACAAGCGCACCGCGCTGCCGCTCATCATCGCGTCGCTCGCGTATCTGGTCGCGTACTCGTGGCGCGTGATCGCCGATCTCGAGGGCACCGGCCGCGTGATCGCATCGACGGTGATCCTCGTGACGTGGGCGATGTTCATCGCCGACTACCTCGTGCGCCTGGCGCTCGCGGCCGACCGGCGGCTGTGGTTCCGCCGCCACCTGCCGGCCCTCGCGTTCGCGCTGATCCCGGTCCTGCGCCTCGTGCGGCTGCTGCGCTTCCTGACCCGGATCCCCGGCATGAAGACGACGGCCGGCGGGGTGCTGCGCACGCAGATCCTCGTCTACGGAGCCGGGGCCTCCGTCATCCTGATCTACATCGCGTCGCTCGCGGTGCTCGAAGCCGAGCGTCACGCGCCCGACGCCGACATCACGACCTTCGGCATCGCGCTGTGGTGGTCGTGCGTGACCGTCACCACGACGGGCTACGGCGACTACACGCCGGTGACGGATGCCGGCCGCTGGGTCGCGGTAGGGCTCATGCTCGGCGGGGTCGGGCTGGCCGGCGTGATCACGGCGACCCTGGCCTCGTGGGTCCTGGAGCGCGCATCTCGCGAGCACGACGACCAGGAGCCCGCGACCCGTGCCCAGGTGCGGTTGCTGATGGACAAGATCGACGCGCTCACGGCGCAGAACGGCGCGGGCGGCGCGGGGGGCTCGGGTGGCTCGGGCGGCGATGCCGGCGGCGGCGGGCACGGCGGCGCGGGCGGCGAGGACAGGCGCGGTCACGGCTCGCTCGGTGACGGCGGCGACGAGCGCCCCGGCGGCTGATCGCCGCCGACGCCGGCCGCCGACGCCGGAGCCACACGATGAGGGCCGCGCCCGGATGGACGCGGCCCTCATCGTGCGATCGGCTGTCAGGACAGCAGCTTGGCCTTCGCGGCCGCGAACTCCTCGTCCGACAGGATGCCCTGCGCGTGCAGCTGCGCGAGCTGGGTGATCTTGGCCATCATGTCGTCGCCACCGGCCGGAGCGGCCGGAGCGGCGGGAGCCGGTGCGGCAGCCTGCGCGTTCGCGACGGCCTGCGCGGCGGCGGCATCCATCGCCGCCTGCTGCTGCTGGGCCTCGTACGCCTGCTGCTCGGACTGCGCGTAGGCCTTCTCCTGCTGGTGGCGCTGCACGCTGCCCGACACCGCGGTGGCAGTGCCTGCGACCACGGCTGTCCGCGCCGCCATGCCGATCAGCCCTGGGCGTCCCATTCTTCTCAGTGGCATGTCTTCCTCCTTCAGTCGGCGTTCTCGGAGAGGAACGCGTTGACGATCGGTGCGGGGATGCCCTCCCGCGCGATGACGGCGCCGCCGGCGTCGTAGAGCGCCGACGCGAACGCCTTCGCCCACAGCAGCTCGATGACGAGGATCGCCGCCGACGAGCCCGGCTGGAGGTTCTCCGCGAGGAAGAGGATGTCGTCCTGGCCCGCGAGTCCGGCGAGGTCGAGCGAAGGCGCGCCGTCGTCGATCGTGTCGGACAGCTCGAGGATCTCGAGCTCTCCCTCCGGCGACCGACGTGCGAAGACGAGGTCGAGCACGTTGACGGTACCCGAGGCGACGAGATCGTCGATCGCCTGGAGCACCGCCGGACCGGGGCGGTCACCTTCGAAGGCGATCGCGTAGAACTCGATGGGGCCGTAGTCGAACGTGGTCATGTCTTCTCCTGTCTCCGGTGCCCGCTAGGCGGCGAGCGCCTTGGCCTTGAGGGCGTCGAACTCGGCCTGGGTGATCGCACCCGAGTCGAGAAGCGACTTCGCCTTGGCGATGTCGTCCGTGGCGCTCGCTCCCGAGCCCGCGGTCTGCCGGATGTACGCGTCCTGCGCGGAGCGCATGGCCTGCGCCTGCGCGATGGAGCGCTGCTGCATCCCGTTCCCGCGTGCGATCAGGTAGACCAGCGCCGTCAGGAAGGGGACGAAGATCAGGAAGAGGATCCAGACGGCCTTCAGCCATCCGTTCAGCTTCTCGTCGCGGAAGAGGTCGCCGATGATCGAGAAGATCACCATCAGGTACGCGACGAACACGAAGATCCAGAACATCCAGGCGATGAAATCCCAGAAGCCGCCCATGGATACCAGCTTTCTCGACGGGTCGACCGTCGCTGTGCAGTTGCAGGCACCGCGTCCCTCGCGGTGCTCTGTTCGGAGACTACCGCCAAACACGCCGTATCGACATGACGCGTTTGGGGTGATTTCGTGGCCGGTTGACGGCATCATGTCCCCATGACCGACGAACCCCAGGGATCCGACTTCGACGTGGTCCCTGCGGTCGCGGAAGCACGCCCGAATCGCTTCACCAATGTCCTCGCCGCGCTCGATCACCCCCTCGCGGTGGGGTTCCTCGCGACGATCGGCGTTCTCGGGGCACTCGTGCTCGGCTCGGCCATCGGCTCGATCTCGACGATCCTGGTCTACATCGTGCTGGCGATGTTCCTCGCCCTCGGGCTCGACCCCATCGTGCGCATGCTCGAGCGCCACAAGGTCAAGCGCGGCGCCGGCATCGCCATCGTGTTCTGCGGATTCGCCCTCGTGGCGGTCGCGTTCTTCGTCTTCGTGCTGCCACCCGTCATCGCCCAGATCGTGCAGCTGGTCGAGGCGATCCCGGAGGGCATCGAGAACATCCCGCAGTCGGACTGGTTCGCGCAGCTCACCCCCGACGGGCAGGCCGCGGTGCTCGCGGGCATGGGCCAGCTCGCCGACTGGATCTCGGCCCCGTCCACCATCGCGATGCTCGGCGGGGGCGTACTGGCCGTCGGTATCGGATTCGTGGCCGGCGATCTCTGCGAGCTTCATCGTGATCGCTCTGACCCTCTACTTCCTCGCGTCGCTCGCGGCCGCCAAACAGGCCCTCTACGCCCTCGCGCCGGCGCACAGCCGCGTTCGCCTGGAGGACCTCACGGAGCGCATCACGGGCTCCGTGGGCAGCGCACTGATCGGCTCAGTGATCCTCTCGTCCCTCAACGCTGCGGCCGTCTTCATCCTGCACGTGGTCATCGGACTGCCCTTCCCCGCGCTGATGGCCGTGATCGCGTTCGTGATCACCCTCATCCCGTTGTTCGGATCGGTGATCTTCTGGATCTTCGCGTCGGTCATCGCCCTGTTCTCGAGCCCCACCCAGGCCCTCATCTTCTTCATCGCCTACCTGATCTACATCCAGCTCGAGTCCTACGTCATCAGCCCCCGTGTCATGAACAAGGCGATCGCGATCCCCGCGGCCCTGGTGCTGATCGGCGCGCTCGCCGGCGGCGCGCTGGCCGGGGTCGTCGGCGTCCTGGTGGCGCTCCCGGTCATGGCGTCGCTCTTGCTGATCATCCGCGAGGTCGTCGTCCCCCGGCAGAACCTCAAGGTCTGACGCCGCACGGCCTGGACCTCGAACCAGGGGATTCCCGCCGAGACCGAGGACGTCGCCCCCGGTCTCGGCGAAAATCCCCTGGTTCGACGAGAAGATCCCCTGGTTCGCAACCGGCCATCTTCGTCCGCGCCGGATACGGATCACGCACGCTTCACCTTGGACCCCGCGAACGACCTCGGATTGTGCGCCAGTGTGCTGAGGAGCCAGGGCTGGCGGGGGTACAGCGGTGCCAGACCGACGTCGCGCAGTTTCCCGTCGAGAGGCTCGAACCTCATCGCGTCACCCCAATCCCAGCGGGCGAAGCCGCCCTCGTGCCGCCGGAGACGGTCTTCGCGTTTCTTCTCGTTGATGAAGTGGGCCTTCATCGCCTCCGGGTCATCGGCGTCGTACTTCCCGTATCCGTCCGATTCGCCGATGATGCGGAGGCGACGCCAGTAGAAGTCCGAACGGTCGGTCACGCCTTCGTAGAAGAACTCTCGCTGCAGCTCCGGCTCCTCGTAGCCGAGCCACTCGATGACCGCCCTGCTCACGGACTCTCCTGCCGACTCGGATTCGGCGGTTGCGCGCGCCTGCACCCAATCCAACTGTCGGACGCCTCGCCGGTTCGACTGCGAACGGCCGCGCGCGCTGACGTCCAGCGCAACGCCGCCGGCGGGGAGCATGCGCGCAGCCGCGTCCACCACGGCGAGAGCAAAGGCCGGCGGAAGCACACGAGCCAGATCGACCGCCGTGTCGGCGACCGACGTGACACTCCGGCCGCCGGCATCCACCCCCACTTCGCGACCATCGGTGTGCCCGTGCACGATGACGTCCCCTTCGGTCCATGATCTGCCATCGGGGCTCAGCACATGGATGTGCGTCGGCTCACCGAAGATGGGCAGTCGCTGCAGCACCGCTGCCGATTCGAGGCAGAACACCGGCGCGGACCAGGTGCCGGCGACGGAGAGCACGCGCACGCGGTAGCGCTCCCAGGGCTGCAGGCGCGCCCAGATGTCTTTGCGGATGTACACGCCTGCGCGGATGCGGTGCAGTCGCCCGTCGCGATCTCGTCGCGCGACGTCGAAGGGCTGATCGCGACTGAACAGCAGTGTGGCGGACAGGTCGGCCGTCATAGCCCAACCCTGAGGCTCCGCTCATCGAGCAGGGGGCGCACCTCGGTCGGTGGTGGACAACCGCCGCCGCATCGGCGTGTCGTCCCGAGTGTGGAGGAGGCGGGTCGTCATCGAACCAGGGGATTCCCGCCGAGACCGAGGACGTCGCCCTCGGTCTCGGCGAAAATCCCCTGGCTCGACGAGAAAGTCCTAGTTGAGCGCGGAGGTGAGGCGCATGAGGCCGTCGAGGAATGTCGCCGTGGCGGGCTCGCGACGCCACTCCTCCAGCGTGAGCTCGCGGCCCGCATCGCGGTAGCCCTGCTCGACCTCGCGCATGCCGGCGACGAACGACGCGCCGCGCACCATCAGCGAGACCTCGTTGTTGAGGCTGAACGAGCGGATGTCCATGTTGCTGGAGCCGATGACGGCGATGTCGTCGTCGATCGAGAAGTGCTTCGAGTGCAGGATGAACGGCGCGGGGTAGAGGAAGATCCGCACCCCGGCCTCGAGCAGGGCGGTGTAGTACGAGCGCTGTGCGTGCCAGACCATGAACTGGTCGCCGATCTCGGAGACGAACAGCTGCACCTCCAGGCCCCGCTGGCAGGCGCTGGTGATCGCGTAGACCATCGCCTCGTCGGGCACGAAGTAGGGGCTCGTCAGGATGACCTTCTCGGTGGCGCCGTAGATGAGCGACAGGAAGAGGCGCAGGTTGTTCTCGGTGTCGTACCCGGGTCCGCTCGGCACGACCTGGCACAGCAGCCCCGCGGGGCCGGACCCACCCGCGTCGTCAGCGCGAGCCGCCTCGATCGCGGCCGGCGCCACATGCTCGGTCGCCGAGAGGTCCTCGCCGGTCTCGATCAGCCAGTCCGACAGGAACACGGCGTTGACGGAGGCGACCACCGGGCCGGTGAGCCGCGTCATGAGCTCCTGCCACTTCAGCCCCCGCTTGATGTTCTTCTCCGAGTCGTAGTCCCGCGAGATGAGGTTCTGCGAGCCCATGAAGCCGACGCGTCCGTCCACGACGACGATCTTGCGGTGGTTGCGCAGGTCGGGGCGCTGGTACTTGCCCTGGAAGGGCATGACCGGCAGCATCCACGCCCACTGCACGCCGATGCGGTCGAGCTCTGCGAGCGTCTCCTTGCTGTTGCCGAGCCGGCGCGTCGAGACGTAGTCGGCGAGCAGGCGCACCGTCACTCCGCGGGCCACCGCGCGCTCCATGGCGGCGAAGAAGCCGCGCGTGGTGTCGTCCCACGCGACGATGAAGAACTCGACGTGCACGAAGCTCGTCGCCGTGTCGATCTCGGCGGCCATCGCGTCGATCGAGGCCTGGTAGTCCCCGTACAGGGAGGCCTCATTGCCCCACGACGCGGGAAGCGCCGTGAGCTTCTCGTTCTGCTGCACGACGCGCTGGAACCACCGCGGCCACGCGGCATCCGTCGTCTGAAGCGCGTTCGCGCCCACCCGGCCCCGGATGATCCCGTCGATCCGCGCCTGCTCGGCCCGCCGCTTCGCGGGGAGGCGCACGCTGCCGATCACCAGATAGAGCACGACACCCACGCCCGGCAGGATCACGATCAGGAGGATCCACGCCATCGCCGCAGTGGGCTTGCGACCCCGCGGGATCACGATGAGCGCGGTGATGACGATCGCGGCGTGCACGAGGACGGCGAGAGTCCAGGACAGATTGGCGAGGAAGGTGGAGTCCACGTCCGTAGTGTGGCACCGTTCCGCGGCGGGACACAGCAACCGGACATCGTGCCGTGGCGTCGGCCCATGCCGGTCGCTGGGTAGATTCGGCTCATGACGACCGCGCCCGCCCCGCCTCCGCGCCGGGTGCTGCCGACCCTCGCCGGATATCGTCGCGAGTGGCTGGTGCCCGACCTCGTCGGGGGCCTCTCGGCGGGTGCCGTCGTCGTTCCCCAGGCCATGGCCTACGCCACGATCGCCAACCTTCCGGTCGAGATCGGCCTCTACACCTGCATCGTGCCGATGCTCGTCTACGCCCTCCTCGGCGGCAGTCGCGCCATGAGCGTCTCGACCACCTCGACGATCGCGACCCTCACCGCGACCACCCTCGTGTCGGCGGGGGTGGCAGCCTCGGCGGACGACCCGTACGACGCCGTCGGGTCGCTCATGATGCTGACGCTCCTCGTCGGCGCCATCCTGCTGCTCGCACGCCTCTTCAAGCTGGGCTCACTCGTCGAGAACATCAGCGGTGCGACGCTGCTGGGCATGAAGATCGGCGTCGGCGCGACCGTCGCCGTCGGCCAGCTGCCGAAGCTGCTGGGCGAGACCTACGATTTCTCCGGCCACGGGTTCCTCCGCTCGCTCGCCGCCGTCGGGCAGGCGTTCGACAGCGTGAACTGGCCGACCGTCGCGCTCTCGGCGGCCTCGATCGCGACACTCCTGCTGCTCAAGCGGTTCGCACCGAAGGTGCCGGGCGCGCTGATCGTCGTCGCGGCCGGCATCCTCCTCGTCGCCTTCGCCGGGCTCGAGGAGGCGGGGGTCGACCTCATCGCGCCGGTTCCCTCCGGCCTTCCGCTGCCCGGGCTTCCGGAGTTCTCGACGCTGCCGGCGCTGATCCCCGGGGCGCTGGCGATCGCCGTGATGGCGTTCCTCGAGTCCGCGGCCGTGGCCCGGGGCATCCGTCGCACCACCGAGCCGCAGATCGACAGCAACCAGGAGCTCATGGCCACCGGCGCCGCCAACGTCGCCGGGGCGTTCTTCTCCACCATGCCGGCGGCCGGCGGGTTCTCGCAGAGCGCCGTCAACCAGAGCGCCGGTGCCAAGACGCAGGTGTCGACCCTCGTCACGGTGGCGCTGGCCGTGCTGGTCGCCCTGTTCCTCGGACCGGTGCTGAGCCTGCTTCCCCAGGCGACGCTGGCCGCCATGGTGTTCGTCGCGGTGATCGGTCTCATCGACATCCCGGAGCTCGTCCGCTGGGCGCGGATCAGTCCGCGCGACTTCCGGATCGCCGTCGTCGTCGCCCTCATCGGGCTGTCGGCGGGCCTGCTCGCCGCTGTGGGGGTCGGGGTCGTCGTGACGCTCGTCCTGGTGCTCCGCGAGCTCAACATCCCGAAGCTCGAGGTCGAGCAGCGCCGGGACGATGCCATCGCGGTGCACCTGCTGCGGGCGCTGTACACCGCCAACGCGCTCGAGAACGAGCAGGCGATCATCCGGCTCGCGACCGACGAGCAGGCGACGGCGGTCGTGCTCGACCTCGAGCGCCAGGACATCGTGACGATGACGGTCCTCGACATGCTCGCCGATCTCGACCGGGAGCTCGCCGGCCGGGGTGTCGTGCTCCACCTCGCGGCGCTCCCCGACTCCGCGGCGAGCGTCGCGGGCAAGGACTCCTGGTACGCCGGCCTTCGTGATGCGGGGCGCGCACACGACACCGTCGAGGAAGCGCTGACGGCGGCCACCGCCTGAAGCACCCCCGGACACGAAGAACGGGAGGGATGCCTCCGCCGAGGCATCCCTCCCGCTCGTGGTGATTCCGTCCCGCGACCTCGTGGGAGCCCACGGAGGGGGAGCGGATGCCGTGCGGCATCCGCTCCCTCGAACTGCCGGCGGGGCTACTGCTTGAGCATGGCGACGGCGAACTTGTGCTCGTCGTCGATGAGGTGCGAATGGTCGTCGTCGCCGAGGTCGATGCGCACCCAGTCCACCGTGCCTGTGAACTCGTTGCCCTTGGCGCCGTAGTCCGGTGAGACCGGCGAGGCGAGGTCGCACCCGACATCCACGGTCTCGTCGAACGTGAACTGGAAGGGGATCGTCTTCTCGACGCGGCCCTGCCCGATCTGCTCGTCGTCGGCGAACAGCGTCACGGTCCCGCCCTTGCCGAGGCCGGCGCCGTCGTAGGCGAAGTGCGCGCGCAGCTCGTGCGCTCCGGTGGCGACGGCAATGTCCGACCGCACGATGTCCACGGCGATCCCGAGCAGGTTGTAGGCGAACGCGAGCCGGCCTCCCGTCGCATAGAACGACCAGCCGCCGTAGGCGCCGCCCTGGGCGATCAGCACGCCCTCGGCGCCGGCATCCGGAACCGTCGCTTTGGCGGTGACCGTCCACGACTTGTTCTTGATGTTGATCGTGGTGTTCTCGCTCAGGCGCTTCATACCGGGGTAGAACTTCTGGCTGTCGCTCACGACGAGCTGGGGTCGGCCGGCGAGGTCGGGATTGAACCGCTCCGCCGTGCGGATGTCGAGCGGCAGGACGTTGAAGCGCGCCGCCTGGATGAGGAACAGCTGCTGCAGGTGCGCCAGCTTCTCGGGCTCGGCTGCCGCGAGGTCATGGGACTGCGTCCAGTCCACGTCGACGTTGTAGAGCTCCCAGACGTCGTCGTCGAGCCCGTGGTCGGAGCCGAGCCACGGGTCCTTGTGCTTCGCGACGGCCGTCCAGCCCTTGTGATAGATCGCACGGTTGCCGACCATCTCGAAGTACTGGGTCGTGTGCCGGTCCTCGGCATCCGCGTCGGCGAAGGTGTAGTTCATCGGGGTGCCTTCGTAGGGACGCTGCGTGACGCCGTTGACGGTGGACGGCTCCGGGATGCCGGCGGCCTCGAGTACGGTCGGGGCGACGTCGATCACGTGGCTGAACTGATTGCGGATGCCGCCGTGTTCGACACCTCCGCCGGGCCAGCTCACGATCGTCCCGTTGCGGGTGCCGCCCCAGTGGCTCGCCACCTGCTTGGTCCACTGGTACGGGGTGTCCATGGCGTGCGCCCAGCCCACCGCGTAGTGGTTGTACGAGCTCGGCGTGCCGATGTCGTCGATGTGGTCGGCGACGTACTGCTCGGTCTCGATGTCGTTCATGTGGTTGATGGTGAAACCCTCGTTGGTCGTGCCGTGCATCGACCCCTCGGCGCTCGCGCCGTTGTCGCCGATGATCACGTACACCAGCGTGTCGTCGAGGATGCCGAGCTCTTCGTACGCGTCCAGAAGGCGGCCGACATGATGGTCGGCGTAGGCGAGGAACCCGGCGTAGACCTCCATCTGGCGGGCGAGGGCGGGCTTGATCAGATCGCTCATCTCGTCCCACGCCGGGATGCCCTTGCTGCGGTCGGTGAGGACCGCGTCGGCGGGGATGACGCCCAGCTCGAGCTGGCGCGCGAACGTCTCCTTGCGCACCTCGTCCCAGCCCTGGTCGAACATGCCCTTGTACTTGTCGGCCCACTCCGCAGGGACATGGTGCGGGGCGTGCGTGGCGCCGGGCGCGAAGTACACGAACGACGGCACGTCGGGGGCGAGGGTCTTCTGCTCGCGCGTCCAGGCGATCGCCTTGTCGGTCATATCGCCCATGAAGTGATAGCCCGCTTCGGGAGTGCCCCAGGGCTCGACGGGAGTGGTGTTCTCGTAGATCGCGGGATACCACTGGTTGGTCTCGCCGCCGATGAAGCCATAGAAGTACTCGAAGCCGTTGCCGGGGCTCGGCCAGCCGTCGAACGGACCGATCGCGCTGGCCTGCCACACGGGCACCTCGTGGCACTTGCCGAACTGTGCGGTGTTGTAGCCGTTGAGCTTGAGCGTCTCAGCGAGCGGGGCGCAGGTGTTGGGTCGTACCGAGCTGTAGCCGGGGGCGGACGTGGCGATCTCCGTGATGCCGCCCATGCCGACCGTGTGGTGGTTTCGGCCGCTCAGCAGCGCGGCGCGCGTCGGCGAGCACAGGGCGGTCGTGTGGAAGCGCGTGTACTTCAGGCCGGCCGCCGCGACGCGCTCGAAGTTCGGCGTCTGCACGGGGCCGCCGAAGGCGCTCGAGGCGCCGAAGCCCGTGTCGTCGATGAGCACCACGAGCACGTTCGGCGCGCCGTCCGGCGGTCGGATCGGGGTGATCGGCGGATACTGCGTGTCGGGGTCGGTCGCGTCGTAGGTCACCGTGCCCGTGTAGGCGAGGTCGGGGATCGGAAGGATGCTGCGCTGAACGTCGGCCATTCATCGATGCTGTCGGTGACGCGCGGCGCGGTCAACTCGCCGGCAGTGCGAGTCTGCGGCAGGCAGACAAAGGTGGATGCCGCCATCCACCCTCGGGCGCGACTACTGGTGTCGCATGGCGGCTTGCAGCCACTCCTCGGGGTCGATCAGGTGGCTGTGGTCGTCGACGCCGAGATCGATCTCCGCCCACTCGATGCGTCCCGTGAAACGCCCGCCCTTCGTCGTGTACCCCTCGTACGCCGGCATGCCGGTGTCGCACCCGACGTCCAGCCCCTCGTCGAACGAGAAGTACATCGGATGCGTGCGTTCGACCTCGGCGCTTCCGGACGCTGTGCCGTCGATGTACAGCGTCACCGTGCCGCCCCGACCGATTCCGCCGCCCGCGTACGCGAACTCGGCCCGCACCTGGTGCGTGCCTGTGCCCACGGCATCCGTCGAGAGTGCGGTGCTGCGCAGCAGTCCGCAGTAGTTGTAGTGGAAGCCGAGCTTCCCGCCTTCGGCGAAGAACGACCACCCGCCCGTGCGCCCGCCCTGGGCGACGATCGCGCCGTCGAGAGAACCGCCCTCCGGGACGACGACCTCCGCCGTGACCGACCATGAGCGGTTCTTGACGTTGATCGCGACGTTCTCGTTGAGTCGGGTCATGCCCTCGAACAGCCGCAGCGTATCGCCCTTGACGATGGTCGGACGCCCCGCGAACTCGGGGTTCATGCGCTGCGCGGCGCGGTCGTCGAGCGGGATGACGTTGTAGCGGGTGGCCTCGATCAGGAACAGCTGCTGGAGCTCGGCGAGCTTCGCCGGGTTCTCTTTCGCGAGGTTGTTCGACTGGGTCCAGTCGACGCTCGTGTCATAGAGCTCCCACACGTCGTCCGAGAAGTCGGGAGCCGCGCTCACGACGTCCCAGGGCGTGCGGTGGCGCGTCTGCGCCGTCCAGCCGCGGTGGTAGATTCCGCGGTTGCCCATGATCTCGAAGTACTGGGTGTGGTGACGCTCGTCGGCTGCCTTGTCGTTGAACGAGTAGGCGAACGACGTGCCGTGCATGGGGATCTGCGTGACGCCGTTGACGGTGTGCGGCTGGGCGAGACCCGCGAGCTCGAGGATCGTCGGGGCGACGTCGATCACATGGTGCCACTGGTCGCGAACCTCGCCCTGCGCCTCGATCTGCGACGGCCAGTGCACGATCGTGCCGTTGCGGGTGCCGCCGTAGTGGCTCGCGACCTGCTTCGTCCACTGGTAGGGGGTGCACATCGCGTGCGCCCAGCCGACCGCGTAGTGGTTGTACGCCTCGGGTCCGCCGATCTTGTCGAGGTTCTCCTGCCAGAACTCGACGGTCTCGTACTCGGCACCGCCGTTCGCCGCCGTCGAGAGCATGAACGCGCCCTCGAGGCCGCCCTCGGCAGAGGCTCCGTTGTCGCCGATGATGTAGAGCACGAGTGTGTCGTCGAGCAGATCGAGCCTGTCGATCGCATCGATCACGCGGCCGGTGTGGTGATCGGCGTACTCGAGGAACGCGCCGTACACCTCCATCTGATGGGCGAGGATCGGGCGGCGCTCGTCGGGGACGGAGTCCCACGACGGGATGCCCTCGCTGCGCTCGGTGAGCACGGCGTCGGCGGCGATGACACCGAGGGCCTTCTGGCGTTCGAAGGTCTCTTCACGCAGGGCGTCCCAGCCCTGGTCGTACTTGCCCTTGTGCTTGGCGATCCACTCCGTGGGCACGTGGTGCGGGGCGTGGGTCGCCCCCGGGGCGAAGTACACGAAGAAGGGCTTGTCCGGTGTGAGCGCCTTCTGCTGGTTGATGTAATCGATCGCCTTGTCAGCGAGGTCGGGCATGAGGTGGTAGTCGGGGTCGTCCGGCGGTTCGATGAAGCCGACGCCGTCGATCAGCGCGGGGGTCCACTGGTTGGTCTCGCCGCCGATGAAGCCGTAGAACTTCTCGAAGCCGCTGAACGCGGGCCAGTGGTCGAACGGGCCGGTCGGCCCGGACTCCCACACCGGGACCTCATGGCATTTGCCGAACTGCGCCGTGTTGTACCCTGCCTGCCGCAGGATCTCGGGAAGCGGCACGCACGAGTTCGGGCGGGTCGACCGGTAGCCCGGCGACGGCGTAGCGGTCTCGGTGATCTGCCCCATCCCGACCTGGTGATGGTTGCGGCCGCTGAGCATCGCGGCCCGCGTCGGCGAGCAGATCGCGGTGGTGTGGAAGCGGCTGTACTTGAGGCCTCCGCCGGCCAGGCGCTCGGCCGTCGGCATCGGGACCGGCCCGCCGAAAGCGCTCGATGCGCCGAAGCCGACGTCGTCGAGGAGGACCAGCAGGACGTTGGGCGCTTGCTTCGGCGGCCGCTTCATCTCGATCGGAGGGAGCTTCTCCTCCATCTTCTTCGCGTCCATGACCATCGGGCCGATGTAGACCTGGTCGGGGACCGGAAGGACGCTGCCGGGGAGTTCTTCCGTCACGAGGGAGCCTTTCTGCGCCGGGGTCGGAGGCGACCCATGAGTCACTCTATGACCCAGCAGCCGCAGCTCCCGGAAGGCCGCCAGGACGGCATGCGCGGGATCATGACACTGCTGCCGCGATGTTGTTCCCGCTTTCACCCGCCCTCGGTCGACAGGCCCGGAGGGTCATCTGTCGCGGCTAGAGTCGCGTCCATGACCGACCTGCTGCCGTCGTGGCGCGACACCGCGACCCGCGCCTCGATCCTCGACTTCCTCGCCGCCGTCACCGAGGAGGGCGGCCCCGACTTCGTCGCTCCTGCCGCACGCGTCGCGGTGTTCGACAACGACGGGACGCTCTGGACCGAGAAGCCGATGCCCACGCAGCTCGCCTACCTGCTGCAGCAGTGGAAGGCCGCGGCCGACGCCGATCCGTCGCTCGCCGAGAGCCAGCCGTACAAGGCGGCGGTCACCGGCGACCTCTCGTGGCTCGGGGCGGCGATCGACAAGCACTACGCCGGCGACGACTCGGAAATGGGCCTCCTCATCGCCGCGGTGGCGGCGACGTCCGGCGGCATCAGCGTCGACGAGTACGCGGCAACCGTCAGTGACTTCTATCGCGATGCCCGTCACCTCACCCTCGGCGCACCGTACGCGCAGGTGGTCTATCAGCCGATGGTCGAGCTCATCCGCCTGCTCGAGGCGAACGGCTTCACGACGTACATCGTCTCGGGTGGCGACCGGGACTTCATGCGTCCGATGACCGAGGCGAACTACGGCATCCCGGCGGAGCGCGTCGTCGGCACCGGCATGGGGCTCACCTACGACGCGGAGGCGAACGTGGTGCGCTACGTCCCCAAGCTCGACTTCTTCGACGACGGTCCCGAGAAGCCGGTGCGCATCTGGATGCGCGTCGGGCGGCGGCCGATCCTCGCCGGCGGCAACTCGAACGGCGACATCCCCATGCTGCGGTTCGCGCAAGGAGGCGCTCGCAGCCTCAGCCTGCTGATCCACCACGACGATGACACCGGCCGCGGGGACGCGCCCTACGACCAGGGGGCCGAGAAGGCGCTGGCCGCGGCATCCGTCCACGACTTCACCGTGGTGAGCGTCCGCGACGACTGGTCGAAGGTCTTCCCCGCTGCAGGCTGACGGGCCGCGTCAGGCGTCGGCGGCGCAGCGGAAGCCGATGTGCGACATGCCGGTGTCCTCGGCCTGGGGTGAGCGGGCAGCTGGGCGGAAGCGCAGGCAGTAGTCCGGCGAGCACAGGTGCGAGCCGCCCTTGAGCACTCGGCGCGGGATGGCCGGGAACCCTTCCTGCGCGCTCGCGGCGGCGAGCAGGTTCGCGCGCTTGCCGGCGTCGACGGGCTTGTCCGACAGGCGGAGGTGCCGCGGGGTGTAGTAGTCGGTCGTCCACTCCCACACGTTGCCGGTCATGTCGTAGAGGCCGTAGCCGTTGGGCGGGTACGAGCCGACGGCGGCCGCATCGCCCACGCCCTGGTTGTCGTAGGGGAAGCGCCCCAGCCACGAGTTCGCCTGCGCCACCCCGTCGGGGTAGGCCTCGTCGCCCCACGCGAACCGCCGGCCCTCGAGCCCGCCGCGCGCGGCGTACTCGTGCTCCGCCTCGGTCGGCAGGCGCAGGCCCGCCCATTCGGCATAGGCGGTGGCGTCCTCGAAGGCGATGTGGACGACGGGATGCCGCATCCGCTCGTCGACGGACGAATCCGGTCCGAACGGCCGCCGCCAGTATGCACCGGGCTGCCAGCGCCACCAGCCGCGCCAGTTCTGCAGGTCGACCGGGCCGGGCGTGGGCGTGAACACCATGGAGCCGGGGACGAGGTCCGCGGGGTCGGCCCCCGGGAAGGCCGCCGGGTCGAGCTCACGCTCGGCGACGGTGACGTAGCCGGTGGCGTCGACGAACGCCGCGTACTGCGCGTTGGTCACCGAGTGCCGGTCGATGCGGAAGGACGCCACCTCGCGCTCGTGCACCGGGCGCTCGTCGGGGTAGAACTCATCCGATCCCATGCGGAACATGCCGCCGTCGAGGAGCACCTGGTCGTGGATCGCCGCAGTCACCGCTCCACCGTAACCGGCCGGCGCGTTCGGACGGCCGGCGCGCAGGGTCAGAAGCTGCCGATGCCCTTGCCGATGATCGCGACCCCGATGACCAGCAGCAGCACGGCCATGATGACCGCGTTCTCCTTCGCGAGCCAGCCGCGCAGCGCGTCGAGGGGGCCGCGCAGCTTGTCGGCCGCGAGCAGGTACCCCACGACGGGAATCAGGACGGTGGATGCCGCGATCAGCGTGAACACCGCGATCACGACCACGATCGCCCCGACGTCGAGGCCGGCGGCGCCGATCGTCACGCCGGCGCTTGCCGCCAGCAGGAGGTTCTTCGGGTTGACCGCCGACAGCAGGAAGCCGAGGCCGAGGGCCTTGGGGAAGGTGATGGTGTCGATCGCCTGCATCCACTTCGGCATCGCCGGCTCCTCGCCGGCCTTCGGCCGGCCGCGCCACTGCCGCACGGCGAGCAGGAGCAGCAGCGCGCCCAGCACGAGCTGGATGACGCCCTTGATCGGCTGCGAGGCGTCCTCTTCTTCTGCGGGGAGGATCGACGAGAGCAGCGTGAAGACCGTGACGGCGACGACGATGCCCAGCACCCAGCCGAGCAGGAAGCCGGTGCCGGTCACCCGCGCCTTGGGGGACAGCAGCATCAGGATGGCCGCGATGATCGGGATCGGGCTGATCGCGACACCGAGGGCGAGCGTGAGGATGTCTCCGATGACGGCGCCCATGGGCTGCCTCCTGAGGGTGTCGAGCGACGGCGGACCTCGCTACCGTACCGGCCCGCTGCGCTCAGGACCCGTTGATCCGGTCGCGCCAGTCCAGTAGAGGCACGAGAGGCGACAGGTCGTAGTCGGGACCGTCGATCGCCGGGATGATGAGGCGGAAGCCCAGCTCGTGGAGGCGGGGAGCGGCATCCGTCTCGAGAAGCGGGCCGAAGCCGCGGATCGTGTAGCCGGTCGACAGCTCGATCTCGGCGGGGTCGCGGCCTTCCCGGGCACACCACTCGTGGAGCACGCCGATCTTGCGCGGCATGTCGTCGAGCGCCGTGAAGGTGTGCCAGATGTCGGCGTGCTGCGCGACCATCCGGAGCGTCTTGCGCTCGCCCTGCCCGCCGATGAGGATCGGGATCCGCCGGGTGGGCGCGGGGTTGAGCCGATCCCAGCGCGAGCGGATGCGCGGCAGATCGTCGGCGAGCGCGTCGAGGCGCGAGCCGACGGTGCCGAACTCGTAGCCGTACGCGTCGTAGTCGGGCTGCGCCCAGCCCGAGCCGGTGCCGAAGATGAGCCGGCCGGTGCCCGTCGCGCGGGCACTGATGTGGTCGACCGTGCGGGCCATGTCGGCCTGCAGGTCGGGGTTGCGGTACGAGCTGCAGTTGACGAGCGGGCCGAACTCGACGCGCTCCGTCTGCTCTGCCATCGCGGCGAGCACCGTCCACGCCTCGAAGTGCTCGGCGTCCATCGGCTCGGTGAGCGGCAGGAAGTGGTCCCAGTTGAAGATCGCGTCGACGCCGAGATCCTCCGCGCGCAGCACCGCGTCGCGGTACGCGGCGTACGAGGCGTGCTGCGGCGCCAGCTGCACGCCGATCCGGAGCGGGCGATGGGCGGCGGGATGCCGGGGCTCGGTCACGTCGCGGGACTCCCTCAGTTCTTCGGCTCGATGCGCAGCACCTCGGGCGACTCGCCGACGGCCAGGTCGTCGACGATCCGCAGCGTGCGAGCGAGGTCGTCGACGCTGCCGATCACGGTGCCGAAGCGCCCGCGGTCGGAGCACACCGCCGTCACCGTCACGAAGTGCGTGCCGGTGTCCCAGGTGTACGTCGCGAACGGCGGGGTGCGGGGATCCGGCGGCAGCGACACCTCGAGCTTCTCGCCGACGCCGAGGTAGGGGTTGCGGAACGACTCGGTGTCGTCGTACTCCATCGGCATCATCGCCCGCGCGGCGCGGAGATCGTTCGTGGCCTGCTGGATCTGCGCCATGACGACGACGAGCTCGGCGTCGGCCTTCCAGACCCAGACCAGCACGCGGCCGGCCGCCTTCCGCATGAGGAACGGCGCGGCCTGGCTCATGGCCCAGGCCGCGACGCCGCTTCCCGGACGGGGGCCGGTGGCCGCCGCGCGCGAACCCGCGGTGGCCGAGCCCGTCGAAGCGTCCGCCGGCGACTCTTCGCCCGCGGGACCGCGGAGGGCGCTGCCGGCCTGGCTGAGCAGCATCCGTATCGCCGCCTTGCGGTGACGGCGTCCGCGGAAGCCGAGCGATTCGGTCACGGGCACCCAGAGGTTCGGGTCGGCGTCGGCCTGCAGACGGGGCATGCGACCAGGGTACGTGCCGCGTGCGGCGCGTTCCTGGAGAGGCCCCGGGAAGCCTCGGGTACAGTTGTTCCGCGCGGCGACCGCCCCCCGCCGCCCGCCCGCCGCACAGACAGGCCCCCATCCCGTGACCGATCCTGCGACGCCCGACGACACCCCCGCCGCGACCGCTCGACCGCTGAAGATCCTCATCGGCGCCGACACCTTCCTTCCCCACGTGAACGGCGCCGCCCGCTTCGCCGAGCGCCTCGCCGCCGGGCTGGTGACCCGCGGCCACGAGGTGCACGTGATGGCGCCCAGCAGGACGCACCGCGAGCACGGCACGTTCACCGAGGTGATCGAGGGGCAGCCGATGACGATGCATCGCCTGCCGTCGTGGCGCTGGTACCCGCACGACTGGCTGACGTTCGTCATGCCGTTCCGCTCGAAGTACTACGCGCGTCGGGTGCTCGACAAGGTGAAGCCCGACGTGGTGCACAGCCAGTCGCACATCGTGATCGGGCGCGGTCTCACGCGCGAGGCGCGCAAGCGCGGCATCCCCGTCGTGGCCACGAATCACGTCATGGCCGAGAACGTGCTCGACTTCACCATCCTCCCTGCCTCGTGGACCCACTACGCCGTCAAGCTGGCATGGCAGGACGCGGAGCGCACGTTCAAGATGACCCGCGCCGTCACCACCCCGACCCGCAAGGCCGCCGAGTTCCTCGAGCGCACGATCGACGTCCAGGGCGTCATCCCGGTCAGCTGCGGCATCGACGCCTCGAACTACACGGCCGACCTCTCGCCGCGCGAGTCCCACCGCCTGGTGTTCGTGGGCCGTCTCACGACCGAGAAGCAGATCGACGTCGTGCTGCGCGCGATCGCGCAGCTCGACCCCGCGCTCGACGTGCGCTTCGACATCGTCGGCAGCGGCGACCAGCGCCGCAACCTCGAGCAGCTCGCCTCCGATCTCGGCATCAGCGAACGCGTCCACTTCCACGGGCACACCACCGACGTACGAGCTGCGGTCGTTCCTGACCGGCGCGAGCGCGTTCGTGATCGCCTCGATCGCCGAGCTGCAGTCCATCGCGACGATGGAGGCGATGGCGTCCGGCCTGCCGATCGTCGCCGCCGACGCGGTCGCGCTTCCGCACCTCGTGCACGACGGCGAGAACGGCTACCTGTTCCGCCCCGGCGACGTCGACGATCTCGCCGCCAAGCTGACGACGGTGCTGACGCAGACGCCCGAGGAGCGCGAGCGCATGCAGCGGGCGTCGCTCGAGGGCGTCAAGGTGCACGACATGCGCCGCACGCTCGACACGTTCGAGGCGCTGTACCGCGACGAACCGCTGCCCGAGTAGCCATCGTGCACGTCGTGATGTTCGGCGACCAGCACGCTGAGACCCTCGGCGGCGCGCAGGTGTCGATGCGGCTGCAGCGGCGATTCCTCGAGAAGGCCGGGCACACCGTCACGATCGTCGCGCCGAGGATGCACGGTGCGCGGGCGCGCGCGGCGGGAGCCGATCCGTCGTACCTCGACCTGCCCTCCATCCCGATCACGCTCGACCGCGAGTACTCGATGACGTGGCCGGGACGCCGCACGGATCGGTGGCTGGATGCCGCGCTCCGGCGTCTCATCGCCGACACCGGGCGGCCGCGGGTCGACGTGGTGCACGTGCAGGCCGACTTCTGGGGCGCGTACATCGGGCATCGCTTCGCGCGGCGTCACGGGCTTCCCGTGGTGCACACGATGCACAACCGCGTCGACGTGGGGATCGAGGCGACGGCGCCCTTCCCCGGGTTGGTGCTGCGCGTGCTGAACGTCTGGCAGCGGCGGGCGCTCGGCGTCTTCCTGGAGGGCAAGCCGGTGGGGCGCGACGGGTGGGCGTACCTGCGCCGCTTCGCGGGGCGGTCGGACGCCGTCACCGCACCGTCCTCGCACTTCGCGCGACGGCTCGAGGAGCACGGCGCGGTGCCAGGTGGCCGCCGTGCGGTGGCACCGCACCTCGACGCCCCGCCGACCGTGCCCGCGGTCGACGTGATCTGGAACGGCATCGACGACGACGTGCTCGACGAGGTGCTGGCGTCCTCGCCGGACGCGAAAGCACCGGTCCGTGACGAGACACGCCGCGGCGCGGCATCCGTCACCGGCGTGTCGGAGGAATCGGCCCGTCTTTCCGCACGCGCGCCCGGGCCGCCGCGGTTCGTGTGGCTCGGGCGCATGAGCCCCGAGAAGCGCCTGCTGCCCTTCCTCGAGGCGCTCGCCGCGTCGGGCGTCGACGCCGACGTCGAGATCATCGGGGGCGGCGGGCAGCTGCGCGCCGCACGGCGCCTGGTCGAGCGGCTCCGCCCGCGCGCGAGGGTCACCTTCGCGGGACGGATGCCGTACGCCCAGACCCTGCGGCGCATCGCGGCCGCCGACGCCGTCGTGCAGACCTCGATCGGCTTCGAGACGCAGGGCATGACGATCTTCGAGGCCGCGTCGCTCGGGACGCCGGCGGTGGTGAGCGACCCCGACCTCGCCGCCGAGCTCGGGTCGGGCTCCTGGGCCGTGGCCGACGGCGGCGCGCCCGGCCGAGGCGGCGCCGACCCCTCGGTCGCCGCGCTGGCGGACGCGCTGCGGGCGGCGGCATCCGATATCTCTGCCGGAACGCCCCGCGTGCCCGACCCGACGATCCGCGAGCGGTTCCGGCAGTCGTCACGGACCGCGGCCATGGTCGCGGTCTACGAGCGCGTCACCGCCTGACCCCCGGAAGCGCGAGAGGGTAGATCTCCGCACGGTTCGAGGGTGCGGAAATCTACCCTTTCGCCATTCCTGGCCGGGGCGTGGAAAGCGCCCGGGTCAGTGGAGGCGGGTGGGATCGATGGGGGTCCGACGGTAGCCGTCGGAGCGGAGGGCGGCGATCGTCGAGCCGAGGGCCACCGCTGACAGTGCTGCAAGAAGAATCACGATGAACATGGCAGAAACGCTACGCTTGCGGAGGAACTGCCACGAGTGGCAGAATGGCCACGAAGCGCAGGAAAACTGCCACACCGGAACGGCGCCCACAGGGATGAGCGCCACACAGGAGGTCCGCATGCACACCGTCGCCTGCATCGTCACGGACGGCTTCGCGCCGTTCGAGTTCGGGGTCGCCTGCGAGGCGTTCGGCCTCGACCGCTCGGAGGACGGCATCCCGAGCTTCGACTTCCGCGTGGTCACGCCCGATCCCGGCGTCGTGGAGTCGAAGATGGGCTTCTCGATCAACGTGCACGAGGACCTGGCGTTCGCCTACGAGGCGGATCTCGTCGTGGTCTCACCGGTTCCGCATCAGTACTGGGGTCGCATCGACGAGCGGGTGCTCGACGTGATCCGCGCGGCGGTGGCACGCGGCGCGTGGGTGCTGAGCGTCTGCAGCGGATCCTTCGTGGTCGCCGCCTCGGGGGTGCTCGACGGCCGCCGCGCCACGACCCACTGGATGTACGCGAAGAAGATGAAGGAGATGTACCCGTCAGATCGACGTGGATCCCGACGTCCTCTACGTGCAGGACGGCCGCATCATCACGAGCGCGGGCACGGCCGCCGGCCTCGACGCCTGCCTGCACCTGCTGCGTCAGGAGCTGGGTGCCGAGCTGACGAACATCATCGCCCGCCGCATGGTGGTGCCGCCGCAGCGCGACGGCGGACAGGCGCAGTTCATCGCCAACCCGCTGCCGGCCACCACTCCGCTCTCGCTCGCGCCGGTCACCGACTGGATGCTCGACAACCTGCGGCTCGAGCTCACCGTCGACCAGCTCGCGGCCAAGGCGCACATGTCGCCGCGCACGTTCGCTCGCCGCTTCAAGGCCGATCACGGCGCGACGCCGGCCGCCTGGCTCGCCCGGCAGCGGATCATCCACGCGCAGCGCCTGCTCGAGAAGACCGACCTCGGCCTCGACCGCATCGCCTACGAGAGCGGGTTCGGCTCGGCGGCCGTGCTGCGGCAGAACTTCGCCCGCGTGCTCGGCACCACCCCGACCGCGTACCGCTCGCGCTTCGCGTGCCACGACGGTGAGATGACGGATGCCCCGGCCTCCGCCGAAGCGGTGGCCGAGGCATCCGTGCTGGAATCCGTGGCGTGAGGGCGGCGCGGTGCCTTCGAGCGCCGCGCCCTCACGCGAGGATCGCGGCGTGCGTCGATCTCGCGGCCGTGGACGGTGAGCGCGTAGATCACGAGCACGTCGAGGGCGAGCACCGCAAGCGACAGCCAGGGCTGCGCGGCGATCAGCGAGAGCTGCCCGATCGCGTTGATCGCGACCAGCACGATCGCGGTGATGCGGGCCCACTTCGCGCCGCCCAGCAGCGCGATGCCGACGAGGATCAGCAGCACGCCCGCGATGAGGTGCCACCATCCCCAGCCCTGGATGTTGATCGAGAAGAGTCCGGCGTCGCCCACGAAGTAGGCGGTGTCGGGGCCGATGAGTGCCTGAAGGCCGTGGAAGGCGTCGATGGCGCCCGCGACGATCAGGATGACGGCGGCGAAGACGCCCCATCCGGCCCAGCCGGTCGTGGTGGTGTTGTCGGTCATGTGAAGATCCCTTCGTTCGGCGAGAAACCGGCGCGGTGAGAGGAACCCGCCCCGCACAGGGGTGCCATGTGGCACTTGGGCACACACTAGCGAACCTGGGAGAATCCTGAGTGTCTTTCTTTCGCGGGGCTGCGCGGGGAGTCATCGGCGGTCGCATGGCGTCATGGTGCCCGCGCCTGGATCGATGCGGTGCGCGCGGGCGTCGCACCTTCGCGAAGGATGTCGGGTGGAATCGTCCCGCCTTCGTTAGCGTGAGACCGTGGCCATCCATCCGCGCACGTGGTTCTCGCGTAAGACCCTGCGCAAGGACGCCGTCGCGGGCGTGATCCTCGGGATCGAGGCGGTGCCCGACGGTCTGGCGGCAGGCCTCCTCGCCGGCGTGAACCCCCTGGCCGGGCTCTACGGCTACCTCTTCGGCATGGTCGGTGCGGCGGCGCTCACCAGCAGTGCGTTCATGGCCGTCCAGGCGACCAGTGCCATGGCGCTCGTGGTCTCCGATGCTGAGCTCGGCAGGCTTCCCGACCCGGATCGGGGGCTCTTCACGCTCGCGATCCTCACGGGGATCGTCATGGTCGTCGCGGGGCTGCTGCGCGGGGGGCGGCTGATCAGCTTCGTCCCGACCGCGGTCATGACCGGGTTCGTCACGGCGATCGGCGTGAACATCGTGCTCGGCCAGCTGTCGAACTTCACCGGCTATCAGGCCGAGGGCGGCAATCGGCTGCTGAAGACGATCGACGTGTTCCTGCACATCGGGCAGTGGAGCATCCCGTCGCTCATCGTCGGCGCGATCTCGGTGCTCGTCATCGTCGTGCTGCTGCCCACACGGGTCGGCAGCATGGGCCTGGTCATCGCCGTGATCCTCGGATCGGTGTGCGCCGTGCTGCTGAACACGTGGGTGCGCGGCACGGTGGTGCTGCTGCGCGACATCGTCGACGTCCCGCGGGGGCTGCCCGCGCCCGTGCTGCCGAGCATCGTCGATGTCCCTGCGCTGCTGATCCCGGCGCTGTCGCTGGCCTTCATCGGCCTCGTGCAGGGCGCCGCCGTGTCGGCGGGCATCCCGACCGCGGACGGCAAGCGCGCCGATGCCAACCGCGACTTCCTCGGACAGGGTCTCGGCAACGTGGTGTCGGGCCTTTTCCAGGGGATGCCGGTGGGCGGGTCGATGTCGGGTTCGTCGCTGATCGTCCAGGCCGGCGCGAAGACCCGCCTGTCGCTGTTCATCGCGGGCGCCGTGATGGCCGTCGTGGTGTTCGTCGCCTCGGATCTGGTGTCGTTCGTCGCGATGCCGGCGCTGGCCGGCCTCCTGATGGTCGTGGGGTGGCGCGCGGTGAAACCGAGTCGCATCTACTCGGTGGTGAAGTCGGGCGCCCTGCCGACGGCGATCATGGGCGTGACCTTCGGGCTGACGCTGATCATTCCGCTCCAGTTCGCGGTGCTGGTCGGGGTCGGCCTCGGCGTCATCCTGTACGTCGCGGAGCAGTCCAACAGCGTGCGCGTGCGTGCCGTGCACCTCGCCGACGACGGGCGCATGCGCGAGAGCGATCCGCCGGCGGTCGTCCCAGCAGGGGAGGTGCTGGTGCTCCAGCCCTACGGGAGCCTCTTCTTCGCGAGCGCGCCGGTGTTCGAGCGTCAGCTGCCCGATGTCAGCCGGGAGTCCAGCGGGACGGTGGTGATCGTGCGCCTGCGCGGCACCGACGAGATCGGCCTGTCGCACGTCGAGGTGCTGCGCCGCTTCGCCCATCAGCTGCGCGACGCCGACTCGACGCTCAAAGTGGTCGCCAGTGAGGAACGGGTCATCGCGCGTCTCGCGGCCGGCGGGCTCACCGCCGACATCGGGGAGGACAACGTCTATCGCGGCTCCGAGTGGGTCGGCGAGGGCCTCCGCCGCGCCTATGCCGATGCGCTGACGGAGATCGGGGCCTGAGGCGCCCTTGATCAGCAGATCGAAACGCTGGTAAACTTGAGCCAGCACGACTCAAGTTTTGAGTCCCACAGATTTCAGGAGACCCATGAACGCCACACAACAGCCCGGACAGGAGGACGCGCAGAGCGCCCTCGAGCAGTTCGGCATCAACCTCACCGACCGCGCCCGTCAGGGCAAGCTCGACCCCGTCATCGGGCGGGACAGCGAGATCCGGCGCGTCAGCCAGGTGCTGACCCGCCGCACGAAGAACAACCCCGTCCTCATCGGCGAGCCCGGCGTGGGCAAGACCGCCGTCGTCGAGGGCCTCGCCCAGCGCATCGTCGCGGGCGACGTCGCCGAGTCGCTCAAGAACAAGGAGCTCGTCACCCTCGACATCTCGGCGCTCGTCGCCGGTGCCATGTACCGCGGCCAGTTCGAGGAGCGCCTCAAGAGCGTCCTCAAGGAGATCACCGAGTCCGACGGCCGCGTCATCACGTTCATCGACGAGCTGCACGTGCTCATGGGCGCGGGCGGCGGCGAGGGGTCGGTTGCGGCATCCAACATGCTCAAGCCCATGCTCGCGCGCGGTGAGCTGCGCATGATCGGTGCGACGACGCTCAACGAGTACCGCGAGTTCATCGAGAAGGATGCCGCGCTCGAGCGCCGCTTCCAGCAGGTCTATGTCGGCGAGCCGAGCGTCGAAGACACGGTCGCGATCCTGCGCGGGCTCAAGGAGCGGTACGAGGCCCACCACAAGGTCGCGATCGCGGATGCCGCGCTCGTGGCCGCGGCATCCCTCAGCCATCGCTACATCCCGAGCCGGCAGCTGCCCGACAAGGCCATCGATCTCATCGACGAGGCCGCGTCGCGGCTGCGCATGGAGATCGACTCGGCGCCGCTCGAGATCGACGAGCTGCGCCGCCACGTCGACCGGCTGAAGCTCGAGGAGCTCGCGCTGAAGAAGGAGAAGGACGACGCGTCGAAGGAGCGTCTCGCGGCGCTCCGCGAGACGCTGCGCACCGAGCAGGAGAAGCTCGGTGAGCTGCAGAGCCGATGGGAGCGCGAGCGCGCATCGCTCAACCGCGTCGGCGACCTCAAGACCAAGCTCGACGCCGCCCGCATGGAGGCCGAGCGCGCACAGCGCGAGGGCAACCTCGAGAAGGCGTCGCGCCTGCTCTACGCCGAGATCCCGGCGCTCGAGCGTCAGCTGATCGAGGCCGAGCGCGACGAGCCCGCCGGCGACCGCATGGTCAACGACCAGGTCACCGAAGAGGACATCGCGGCCGTCATCGCGGCGTGGACCGGCATCCCGGTCGGCCGCCTGCTGCAGGGCGAGACCGAGAAGCTGCTGCACCTCGAGGCCGAGCTGGGCAAGCGCCTCATCGGCCAGAAGGAGGCCGTGAAGGCGGTGTCGGATGCCGTGCGCCGCTCGCGCGCCGGCATCAGCGACCCCGGCCGCCCGACCGGCTCGTTCCTCTTCCTCGGCCCGACCGGTGTCGGCAAGACCGAGCTCGCCAAGGCGCTCGCCGAGTTCCTGTTCGACGACGAGCATGCCATGGTGCGCATCGACATGTCGGAGTACGGCGAGAAGCACTCGGTGTCGCGCCTGGTCGGCGCCCCTCCCGGGTACATCGGCTACGAGCAGGGCGGCCAGCTCACCGAGGCCGTGCGACGGCGTCCCTACTCGGTGGTGCTGCTCGACGAGGTCGAGAAGGCGCACCCCGAGGTCTTCGACGTGCTGCTGCAGGTCATGGACGACGGGCGCCTCACCGACGGCCAGGGGCGCACTGTCGACTTCACGAACGTGATCCTGGTGCTCACCTCGAACCTCGGCTCGCCGATCCTCATCGACCCGACGCTGTCGGTCGAGCAGAAGCGCGACGCGGTCATGGGCATCGTCCGTCAGGCGTTCAAGCCGGAGTTCCTCAACCGGCTCGACGACATCGTGATGTTCTCGGCGCTCAGCGAAGACGACCTCGCGCAGATCGTCGAGCTGGCGGTGTTCGCGCTGCAGCGGCGCCTCAAGGACCGCCGCCTCACGCTTGCGGTGACGCCCGACGCGCGCGCATGGCTGGCCGAGCGCGGGTACGACCCGGTGTTCGGCGCGCGGCCGCTGCGCCGGCTCATCCAGTCCGAGATCCAGGACCGCCTCGCCATGGCGCTCCTGTCGGGCGGGGTGCGCGACGGCGACGTCGTGCGGGTGGATGTCGCCGCCGACGGTTCGTCGCTGGTCCTGACCAGCGACGGCCCCGCCGCGACCGAGCCGACCGCGGACGACGAGGACGTGATCGAGGCCGAGCTGCTCGACGACTGAGCCTTTCGGCGGAGGAACGCCGACGATACGGTCGGGGGCATGCGTTTCGCAGCCTCCGGCCGTTTCGTCTTCGTGGCGCAGTGGCCGGCCGCAGTGGCGCTGCCGCTGTTCTTCCTCGTCGGCAGGGCGCTGGTCGGGTCGGAGCTCGGATTCATGGTCGTCCTCGGCATCGTGTTCGTGCCGCTCGTCATCGGGCTGCTGCTCGCGCCGCCACTGCTGACCCGATTCGACCTCGAGTCCCGTCGTGCCCGCGCGACGCGTCTCGCCTACGACGTCGCGAGCTTCGGCCTGTGGGGCGGGTGCGTCCTCGCGGCGTTGAGCGTCGAGGACTCGCTGGGCTTCGTGGACGTGCCGTCGGCGCTCTCCACGTGGACGGGCGCCTCGTCGAACGACTCGGAGGCGGTGTTCGCCGCGGCCGTGACGATCATCGGCGTTTCGTACCTCGCCGCCGTCCTGCTCGCGATCATGGGCATGGTGCGCGGGCGCGACCGGGCGTCGACGACGAACGACGCCACCCTGACATAGCGCCGAACTCACGGGAAGCGGCGTGGGGAGAACCCGCCCGCCGTGCGGGGCGCGTGAGAGCATCGAGCGTGCGCACCGTCCGTGCCCTGTGGGGCTCCTCGCATCCCGGGCCGACGCTCGTCGTGACCGTGCTCGCGCTCGCGCTGGGCATCGCGACCGGGCTCGAGGCGTGGCGCATCGCGCTGCTGACGGTGGCGGTGTTCGCCGGGCAGCTGTCGGTGGGCATCTCGAACGACGCGCTCGATGCGGCCCGCGACCGCGAGGTCGGCCGCACCGACAAGCCCCTCGCGCGGGGCGACGTCACACTCGGCGTGGCCTGGGTCGCGGCGTGGGGTCTGCTGGCTCTGGCGCTGATCCTCTCGGCGCCGTTGGGATGGCGGATGCTGGCGGCCCATGCCCTGACGCTGGGATCGGCGTGGGCGTACAACGCGGGGCTGAAATCCACGGCCTGGTCGATCGTGCCGTTCCTGGTCAGCTTCGGCGTCTTCCCGTCGCTGGCGACGCTGTCGGCGGCCGACCCGACGTTCGCCCCCGGCTGGGCGTGGATCGCCGGGGGCGCGCTCGGCGCCGCCGTGCACCTGACGAACGTGCTCCCCGACCTCGACGACGATGCGCGCACCGGCGTGCGAGGTCTTCCGCACCGCCTGGGCCCGCGCGCCTCGGCGGTGATCGCGGCGCTCGCGGTGGTCGGCGGGGCGATCGCCGTGCTGCTCGGCGCGGCCGGCGGCGACCTCGCCGAGGTGTCCGCCGTGTCGTGGGTGTTCTTCGGGGCCGTCGTCGCGGTCGCGGCCGTCACCGCATGGCGGGCGATCGCGCGGCCGCCGACCCGCACGCTGTTCCGCCTCGTGATGCTCGCGGCGCTCCTGCTCGCCGCCCAGCTCGTCGCTTCGGGCAGCGCCCTCGCCGGCTGACGCAGGGTCCCTGCAGGGGTTTGGGGCGCAACCGGTCCGTATGGGGCGCATGCGCTGCGCCCCGAACGCACGGCATGCGCCCCAAACCCGAGATGGCACAGGGCGAGGGACGGATGCTGCGGCCGCGACCTCCGTCGGGTCAGGCGTCGGCGTCGAAGCCCATGGCGTAGGCGCGGGCGAACAGGCGTCCCGACGGCCCGGCGAGCATCGTGCGCACCGCCGCTCTCCGCAGCGCATCGGTGTGCGGCAGCGGCCGGCCGAGCCCCGTGTTCACGCTCGCCATCGCCGCCGCCCGGCGCGCCGACCGCAGCCGGCGTTCTTCCCAGCGTCGCAGCTCGCCGTCGGGTGCGGTGCCGGTTCGCACCCATGCCGCCAGCAGCGGGGCGAGGGTCACGGCGTCGAGCAGACCGAGGTTCATGCCCTGACCGCCGATGGGGCTCACCTCGTGCGCCGTGTCGCCGATCGCGAACACCCGCCCGTTGCGCAGGCGCGGCGCGACGACCCGCCGGACGCCGAACGACGTCGCCGCCTGCACGGCCTCGGCGGCGGCCTCCTCGCCGCGTCGTGCGAGCGCGACACGCAGCCGCTCGGCGCGGGCATCGGCCCCATCGTCGGCGCCGGGGGCGTCCCACGCCACGAACCGCCGCAGGCCGCCGGGCAGCGGGAAACGACTCGAGCACGCCGTCGGGGTCGAGGTGCACCACCGCGACCTCGTCATCGGGTCGGCCGGCGGCTGCGGCATCCGTCATCAGATAGCGGTCGCGGTACTCGCGCACGCCCACGCGACCCGGCCGGTAGACGAGGTCGCGCGCACCGCCGCCGCCCGCGACGACCACGATGCCGCTCTCGAACTCGATGACGCGGCCGAGGTGAGCCGCCCGCACCACCACGCCCGTATCCCGCGGGATCACCGCCATCACGCGCGCGCCGCGCAGCGGTTCGGGGGCATCGGCGCCGAGAGCGGACTCCGTCGTCGTCTGCGGCAGTGTCGCCACGAACGGGAACCGCGCCGCGAGCGCGTCGAAGCGCACGGTGCCGAGCAGGCGTCCGCGGCTGCGCGCCTCGCCGCGCCCCACCCGCACCGCCTCGGCGAGCAGCCGTTCGGTGAGCCCCGACGGTTCCAGCGCCGCCAGGACGGGGGAGTGGATGCCGATGGCCCGGGTGCCGTCGCCGAGCTCTGGCCGGCGCTCCAGCAGCCGCGCCTCGACGCCGACGTCGTCGGAGTTCGCCCGCCAGCAGCGTGCCGACCGGTCCGGCGCCGACGATCGTGACGTCAGCCACGGCCGCGACCCGTCGCGAGCACGCGGAACGGCGCAGGGGTCTGCACGGTCCACGCTCCGGGCATCGCCTCGTCGAGCACCGCCGCGAGCTCGGCGGCCGTGTAGCTGCGCCGGATCGACCGCAGTCCGTCGGTGCGCAGGAACGTTCCCGGCGCGAACGGCGTGATGCCGATCGGCGTACAGGCCGTAGGCGAGCCGTGAGCGCTCGATGTCGCTGTGCAGCACCAGTCCGTGGGAGAGGTCCAGCGACTCGGCGGCGAAGCCCGGCAGCGCGTCGCCGAGGTGGTGCAGCACGTGATTCGACAGCACGGCGTCGAAAGTGGCGCCCTCGCCGACGAGGGTCGCCGCGTCGGCGCAGCGGAACGTCACGTCGTCGCCCCGCCGCGCTCGAGCGCCACCTCGTGCGAGCGCGGGTCGGGGTCGATGCCGGTCCACTGCCACGTCGAGCCCGTCGCGCCGGGCGGCCGCGGCCAGCCGGACCACGAGGTCCCCGCCGCCCGAGCCGATGTCGAGCACGCGTGCGGGGCGCCCGAGCGCGGCCAGCTGAGGGCCGAGGATGCGCCGGTACACGGCGCCCCACCCCGAGACGAGGCGGTTGATCGTGCCGAAGCGGCGCAGCGTGGCGCGCAGCCGGTCGGGGTCGCACGCCGGGTCGTCCATGAGCTCGGCCAGGCGCTCGTCGCGGACGGCGAGAGTCATGTGCGCCGCGCCCACGCTCGACGTCGGCCGGCCGTGCACTGCCGGAGCGCGGCGCGCAGCCCGCCACGCGGGCTCGCCGACAGCGGGTGCGGCCACTTCCGGCCTCACGCGGATGCCGCCAGGGCGAGGGCGATGTCGTCGTCGTCCACCGCTTCGGCCACCCGCCGCTTGGTCATGAGCGCCGATTCGACGGTGAGCCCCGGCCCGAAGGCCAGCCCGGCGACACGGGCGCCGTCGCCCACCGCGTCGTCGCGCAGCAGCGCCGCGAGGATGAAGAGGATCGTCGCGCTCGACATGTTTCCGAAGTCGCGCAGCACGCCGCGGGAGGCGGCCAGTGCGTCGGGGGCGAGCCCCAGCCCGGTCTCGACGCGATCGAGCACGCTGCGCCCACCCGGGTGCACCGCCCAGACCGCCGGCTCGCCGTCGTCGCCGAGGAACCGCGCCACCGCGCCCTGGATCTCGCGCCCGATGATCCGCGGCACCTCGGCCGACAGCACCATCTCGAAGCCGTTGTCGCCGATCGTCCACACCATGTCGGTCTCGCCCTCGTCGGTGAGCGCGGTGCCGAAGCGTTCGAGGTCGAGCCCGCCGGCGCGGCCGATGGCCGGGTCCGCCGTCACGATGGCGGCGGCGGCGCCGTCGGCGAAGACGGATGCCGCCACGATCTGCTGCGGATCGGCCGAGGCGCGCACGTGCAGCGAGCAGAGCTCGGTGCAGACGACCAGCACCACGGCGTCCGGCCGGGTCGCGGCGAGCGCCGTCGCGACCCGCAGTGCCGGAAGCGCGGCCGCACAGCCGATGAATCCGAGGTGGCAGCGCTCGACGGTGGGACTCAGGCCGAGGTCGCGCACGAGTCGGTAGTCCGGTCCCGGCGCGAACAGGCCCGTGCAGGACACGGTGACGACGTGCGTGACGGCCGACGGCTCGATGCGCCCGTCGCGCAGGGCCTCGCGGGCCGCCTCGGCCGAGAGCGCAGGAGCGGTGGCGATGTACAGGTCGTTGCGCGTGCCGGTCGTGGGGGAGAGCAGTCGCCCCTCCGCATCGACGAAGGCGGGAACCCCTGCCGCGCGTGGACCGGGCGGGGTCGCCAGGTCGGTCAGGACGGTGTGCCGCTGTTCGATGGCCGAGGCGTCGAACACCGCCTGGATGCGCCGCCGGGTGAGGCGATCGACGCCGTCCTGCGCTGCGAACAGCGCGCGGACATCGTCCTGCCGGATCCGGGTGGCAGGGACCGCCGTGCCGATCGAGACGATGCGCGCCGTCATGGAGCAACCTAAGCACGCCCGGGCACCCGTCAGCACCGTCTTGCCGGAATCCGGGCCGTGAGGTACCGGCCGCGGTGCCGGCCGGGCGTCAGCGCGACGTCACGCGCCGCATGCGGAAGCCCCGGCCCGACCCTGCACGGCGGGCCGAGGCATCCGACGATCTTCCCGCGCTCAGCGCCCCGGCTCGCCGCCGCGCTCGCGCTCGGCGCCCTCGCATCGGCGGGGTCCGCGGCAGGCCCGCCGGTCGCGTGGTCCTCGTGGGCGTCGGGCAGCTCGCGCATGCTCCAGAACGGCCCGATCACGACGAAGAGGCACGGCGAGCAGCTCGCCGCTCGCGGCGATCCACAGGGTGGGGACGGTGCCGATCCAGGTGCCGAGCGCGCCGGCGAGAAGCGCGCCGATGGGCATGACGCCCCAGACGACGAACCGGATCGAGGCGTTCATGCGGCCGAGGAGCCGCGGCGGGGTGATGCGCTGGCGGAAGGTCACCTGCGTGATGTTGTAGAGCAGGATCGTGAAGCTCATCACGAAGAACTGCACCACCAGCAGGGGGAAGGCGAGCGCCGGCACGAGCGAGATCGCGGGCAGGAAGAACGGGGCGATCGAGAACGCGATCGCGCTGATCGGGATCGCCCGTGCCTCGCCGAGCCGCTTCACGATGCGCGGCGTCGCGATCGCGCCGAGGAGGCCTCCGACCGCCGACAGCGAGAAGACGATGCCGAGCATCTGGGGCGTCAGGCCGAGCTCGCGCAGCGCGAAGATCGGCAGGAGGGTGGTGGCCATCGTGCCGAAGAAGTTCGCGACGCCGGTCGTGCCGACGATGCGGCGCAGCAGCGGATTGCCGAACACCCAGCGCAGGCCCTCGCCGATCTCGTGCACGAGCGGCTTGTGGTCTTCGGGCGAGCGCAGCTGCTCGTGGTCGCGGGTGAACAGCAGCGCCACGAACGAGGCCAGGTAGGTGCCGACGGTGATGAAGATCGCGAGCGGAGCGGCGAGCACGCCGACCAGCCACCCGCCGACCGCGGGGCCGGCGAGCCCTGCCAGCTGCTCGGTCGACTGCAGCTTGCCGTTGGCCTCGGCGATCTGGTTCGTCCGCACGAGCGACGGGATGATGCTCTGATTCGACACGTCGAAGAACACGGTCGCGACGCCCATGATCAGGGCGACGACGATCATGTGCCAGATCTCGAGCGCGCCGAACAGCGCGAGCACGGGGAGTGCGCCCAGCGCGACGGCTCTGACGCCGTCGGCGGCGATCATGACGTGGCGCTTGCGCATGCGGTCGATCCAGGCGCCGGCGGGGAGCCCGACCACGAGGAAGGCGGCGACCTGCGCCGCGTTGAGCACGCCGACCTCCCACTCCGTCGCGTTCAGCATCAGCACGGCCAGCACCGGGATCGCCAGCTCGGTGATCTGCGCGCCGAACTGGCTGAGCGCCTGGCCGCTCCACAGCGTCAGGAAGTTGGCGTCGCGCCAGAGCGAGCCCTTGCCGGCCGTGGCGCCGGTCGCCGTGCCGCCGGTCGTGCTGGTGGTCGCCGTGCCGGTGGTCGTCGTCGCGGGCCGTGCCGCGGCATCCTGATCCGCCTCCATCGCCTCGTCGGCACCGGCCCGTGAGGTGAGCGTGGATGCCTCGGCACGCGCTTCGGCGAGTGCGTCGGGGGCGAGCTCCGCGGGGCGCGGCGTCGGCCCCGCGAAGCTCATCTGATTGGGACATGTCAATCAGTCTGCGCCACCGATTGAGATCTGTCAATCAGTGGCGTAGGGTGGCGCCATGGGGGATGTCGGGGAAGAGCGGATCGAACTGCGGCACGGGGATCCCGAGGCCGAGGCGCGGATGCGCGCGCTGAGCTCGCCGCTGCGGCTGCGGGTGCTGCGGCTCTGCGCGTTCGAGTCCCGCACCAACAAAGAGCTGGCGGAGCTGCTCGGCGTGAACCCGGGCACGATGCTGCATCACGTGCGCACGCTCGTGCAGACCGGCTACCTCGCGGCCGAGCCGGAGCGCTCCGGAGCGCAGGGTGCACGCGAGGTGCCGTACCGGGCGACCGGACTGTCGTGGCGGACCTCCATGCCGGAAGGCTCTCCGGTGCTCATCGAGACGTTCCTGCAGCAGATCCAGGGCGTCAGTCCTGACGACCTCGACAGCACGTGGCTGGGCCTGAAGGTCACGCCCGAGCATCTGGCCGAGTTCCGGCAGCGTCTGTACGAGCTGGTCAACGAGTTCAAGGAGCGCGGCCCCGACCCGGACGGCGACACCTACTCGTTCTTCAGCACCCTGCACCCCGACGAGAACCCGCCCGCCTCCCACTGACCCGCGGCGCTCCCGGCAGTCCATCCGGGTTGACTTGCCCCAGATGTACGGCGCAACGGCGTGTCGCGTGCATCTGAGGCAAGTCAACGATCTTGGCGGCGGCGAGAAAGCGGCGAGAACTTCACAGCGGCGACGGATGCCGCGGCCCGCTGCCGCCCGCATAGCCTGGGCCGGTGAGCATCGCGACGGCAGACCTCTACGACGAACGCGGCGACGAGCTGGACTCGCTCGCGCTGCAGCTTCACGACTTCGGCGGGCGCGTCGCGTTCGACGGCCCGGTGCGGACCGTCCGGTGCCACCGCGACAACGCGCTCGTGAAGGGCGTGCTCGCGACACCGGGCGACGGCGCGGTGCTCGTGATCGACGGCGGCGGATCGCTCGAGTCCGCGCTGGTCGGCGATCTCATCGCGGCGTCCGCGGTCGAGAACGGCTGGGCGGGGATCATCGTCTTCGGCGCCATCCGCGACCGCGCGGCGATCGCCGAACTGCCGATCGGCGTCAAGGCGCTGGGCTCCAACCCGCGCAAGAGCGCGAAGGCCGGCATCGGCGAGGTCGACGTGCCGGTGACGATCGCGGGCGTCGCGTTCGTTCCCGGCAGGCACGTGTGGGCCGACGCCGACGGGATCCTCGTCGAGCGCTGACCTCCTCGCGCCGGGTCGATGCCCGCGCACCGCGCCGGTTCGGTCGCAGCGGGCCTGCGGCGCAGCCGACGGCGCAGCCGTGCCGGCTCAGGGGAGCGGCGGCCAGTGCTCGGGCCCGAGCGAGCCGGCCGGGTACTCGTCGAGCGGCACGTCGCCCGCCCGCCAGGCCGCGAGCACCGGGTCGACGATGCGCCAGGACTGCTCGGCCGCGTCGCCGCGCACCGCGAGCATCGCGTCGGCGTCGAGGATGCCCGACAGCACCTCGCCGTAGGCCTTGAGCGCGCCCGCCCCGAGGTCGGCCTCGAGCGTCGCCCGCTCGAGCTCGAACGGATCGTCGCCGCCGTTGACGTTGAGCTCGAGGTCCATGCGGTCGGGTCCGAGCGAGAACCGCAGCACCGCGCCGGGCGCGGCGCCCGTGAGTCCGTCGGGGACGTGGTTGACCGGCCGGAACGTCACGACGACCTCGCCGTTCTTGCCCGCCAGCGCCTTGCCCGAGCGCAGCGTGAACGGCACGCCGCGCCAGCGGTCGTTGCGCACCTCGCAGGTCACCTCGGCCAGCGTCTCGGTGTTGCGTGAACGGGTCGACGCCCGGCTCGTCGACGTACGACGGCAGTTGCCGCTCGCCCACGGCGCCGGCGGTGTAGCGGGCGCGGCGCGACGCCGTCGCCGGGTCGTCCTGCCACACGTGCGTCGCCCGCAGCACGGCGGCGGTGGCGTCGCGGAAGTCGCGCTCATGGATCGTGGCGGGCGGCTCCATCGCCAGCACCGCCATCACCTGCAGCAGGTGGCTCTGGATCATGTCGACGAGAGCCCCCGCCTTGTCGTAGTAGCCGGCGCGCCCTTCGAGCCCCAGCATCTCGTCGTAGCGGATCACCACCGACTCGATGTGCTGCGCCGACCACACCGGCGCGAACATGCGGTTCGTGAACCGCACGCCCAACAGGTTGAGCGTCGTGGACCGCCCGAGGAAGTGGTCGATGCGGAAGATCTGCTCTTCGGGCACCAGGCCGGTGACCGTCGCGTTGAGCCGACGCGCCGACTCTTCATCGACGCCGAAGGGCTTCTCGAGCGCGAGCACCGTCCCCTCGGGGATCGTGACGTCCGCGAGCGCCTCGCATGCGGCGGCGGCCACGGCCGGAGGCACGGCGAAGTAGAGGGCGATTCGGCCTCCCGGGTCGGCGATCAGCCGCTCGAGGTCGCCCGGGTCGGTGATGTCGGCGCGCTGGTAGGTCGTCTCGGCGACGGCGGCGAACGCCTGCTCGAATCCTCCCGATGCGAACGCGGTGCGCACGGTCTCGCGCCATCGCTCGTCATCCCAGTCGTCGATCCCGGCACCGCGCAGCCGCACGCGGCGATGCGGCTCCATCGTGAGCAGCTGTCCGAGCGCGGGCAGCAGCAGCCGCGAGGTGAGGTCGCCGGAGGCGCCGAGGATGACAAGCGTGGTCTCGTTGGCCATGGCGCTCAACCTATTCATCCGCCACCGGATGCGGCAGGGGCTTGCGCGGCGGTGCGCCGCGACGGCCGACCGGCGATGCCCTGGACAGGTGCGGCACGCAGGAGGATCGTGGGCGTGGGGATACACACTGGGAGGCTGTCATGTTCACACCCGATCGGCCGTTCTCGAGCTTCGCCGTACCCGACATCGGCGAAGCCGCGGCGTTCTACCGCGACACCCTGGGGCTCGACGTGACCGTGTACGAAGAGATGGGCGGCGGCTTCACGATCGCCCTTCCCGGCGGCGGTCACGTCTTCGTCTATCCGAAGGAGGACCATGAACCCGCCGTGTTCACGATCCTCAACTTCAGCGTGGACGACGTCGACGCCGCCGTCGACGACCTCAACGCCCGCGGCGTCGTCACGAAGATCTACAGCGACCCCGACTACGGCACCGACGAGAAGGGCATCTCGCGCGGCTTCGAGGGCGGTCCCGACATCGCGTGGTTCCGCGACCCCGCGGGCAACGTCATCTCGGTCGGCGAGATGGCCCCGCTGATGATGGGCGGCTGACCGCACGAGAGACGGATGCCGCAGGCCGGCGCAGGCACGCCGGGCCGCGGCATCCTTCTTCGCGCGTGCGCAGCCGCTCAGCGGGCGAGCGCCTCCGAGAGCTTCACGCGGCCGCCCATGCGCAGCAGCGAGTTCTCGTAGATGCGCGCGGCGACGAGGATCGCCGCGACGCACGTCGCCGCCAGGATCGCGAGCGACAGCAGCGGCTCCCACCACTGCGCCTGGCCGAGGAAGATGCGCATCGGCATGCCCACCGGCGCCGAGAACGGCACGTACGACATGATCGCGAGCACCAGCGGGTTGTCGTGGAAGAAGATGACCAGGAAGTACGGCGCCATCACGAGCATCGTCAGCGGCATCGTGGTCGAGCCGATGTCTTCCTGACGCGACACCATCGAGGCCGCGGCGGCGAACAGCGACGCGAGCAGGATGAAGCCGAACAGGAAGAAGATCGCGAACCACGCGATGGGCGCCCCGAGTCCCTGCAGCAGCGCGGTCTGGTCGGTCACGGTGAGCCCGATGATCGCGATCGCGGCGAGGATCAGGATCTGACCCATCGCGAGGACCGTGTTGCCGATCACCTTGCCCGCCAGGAGCGAGCGCACCGGGATGGCCGAGATCAGCAGCTCGACGACGCGGGTCTGCTTCTCTTCGACGACGCTCTGCGCGATGGTGCCGCCGAACAGCGACGCCGCGAGCAGGAACACGATGCCGAAGCCGATGGCCGCGATGTAGGCGAGCGCGGCGTTTCCCTCTTCGGGACTCAGCAGCTCCACCGGCGGCAGCTGCGCCAGCTGCAGCAGCAGCTGCGTCGGCGCGGACGACTCGGCGATCACCGTGAATCCCGTCGGCGACGACGTGTCGCCGACGATCGCCGCGTCGACGTCGCCGCTCTCGACGAGGGTGCTCGCGCCGGCGCGGTCGGCGCGTCTCGGTGACATCGAGCCCGTCGAGGCCCTCGACGTACGTCATCGCGTCGCTCGTGACGGCCACGGGCGTGCCGCTGTTGTTCGCGGCCTGGAAGCCTCCCCAGATCACGAGCGCGAGCGCGCCGATGAACAGGATCGCGGTCGAGATCACGAACGCCTTGCTGCGCAGCTTCGAGCCGATCTCGCGTTCGGCGACGAGCCAGATCGCCTGGCCGCTGCTCAAGCTGCTCGAGCTCGGTGCCGCGCCGCCGCGGCGTGCGGGTGTCGGGGGTGCTCACTGGATGACCTCCTTGAAGATCTGGGCGAGGGACGGATGCTGCGGCGCGAAGCTCGCGACATCCCCTTGTGCGACGGCCCGGCGCAGCACCCGCTGCGCGGTCTCGTCGCTGTCGGCGTCGAACACGGCGTAGCCGCCGTCGAAGTCGAGCACCTGGACGCCCTCCTCGGCGCGGAGCCACCCGGCGTCGCCGGCCGACACGAGCTCGAAGCGGCGCGTCGAGTGCTGCGCGCGCAGCGTGTCGCGCGCTCCGGCGGCGCGGATCGTGCCGCCCGCGATGATCACGAGGTCGTCGCACAGGCGCTCGACGACATCGAGCTGGTGGGACGAGAACAGCACCGCGGCGCCGGCCGCGGCGCGCTCCTGCAGCACGCCGGCCACGACGTCGACCGCGAGCGGGTCGAGGCCCGAGAACGGCTCGTCGAGGATCAGCACCTGCGGGTCGTGCACGAGGGCCGCGGCGATCTGCGCGCGCTGCTGGTTGCCGAGCGAGAGCGTCTCGACGTTGTCGTTCAGGCGCTCGCCGAGTCCCAGCTGCTCGAGCAGCGCGGTGGCGCGGGTGGCGGCATCCGTCTTCGAGAAGCCGTGCAGCCGCGCGAGGTAGACGATGTGCTCGAGCACCTTCATCTTCGGATACAGGCCGCGCTCCTCGGGCATGTACCCGAAACGGCGGCGATCGGATGCCGTCACCTCGGTGCCGTCGAGCGTCACGGTGCCCGCGTCGCCGGCGAGCACCCCCAGCACGATCCGCATGGTCGTGGTCTTGCCGGCGCCGTTGCCGCCGACGAAGCCGGTGAGCCGGCCCGGCCGCACGTCGAACGACACGTCGTCGAGCACGCGCCGCCCCCCGTAGCTCTTGCCGATACCGCGAAGCTGCAGCATCCTGTCTCCTCTCGCGCTCTCGGTGGTTGAGCCTGTCGAAACCGACGCTACGCATCGCCGCGCCCGCCGTCCTCCCCCCGGAGGGGGATCATGCCGCGGTCCGCCGTGCGGAGGAGACGGCACGGACGCCATCTTGCATGCGGCGGAATAGATCCCAGGTTCATGTGCTTGCATGGAGGTGGAACGTCCACGGTGGTCCCCCACCGGGGACGCCTTTGTTTTTGAAGGAGTACAGCAATGACCGACCGGACCATCGGCTACATCGTCGGCAGCATCTCGTCGACCTCGCTCAACCGCCGCCTCGCGAAGGCGCTGGAGCGTCTCGCCCCCGAGGGCACGACCCTCGTCGAGATCCCGATCGAGGACCTTCCGTTCTACTCGCCCGACCACGACGCCGACTTCCCCCAGGTCGCACGCGACTTCAAGCAGGCCATCGATGACGTCGACGGCGTCATCATCATCACCCCCGAGTACAGCCGCTCCATCCCCGGCGTGCTCAAGAACGCCCTCGACTGGTCGGCCCGCCCGTACGGTCAGATGTCGTTCAACGGCAAGCCCACCGCCGTCATCGGCACCTCGCAGGGCGGCATCGCGACCGCCGCCGCGCAGCAGCACCTGAAGGCGATCCTCAGCCACTACAACGCGCCGACGCTCGGCCAGCCCGAGGGCTACGTGCAGAGCACGCCCGGCCTCTTCGCCGACAACGGCGAGGTCACCAACGACCAGACCGCCGAGTTCCTCGTCGGCTACCTCCAGGCCTTCGGCGCCCTCGTCGACCGCTACGCCGCCGTTCCCGTCGCGGCCTGATTCCCCCCGTCTCGCTGCGTGCGCAGCGCGACGTTCGTTCCAGCCGATCGGATGCCCCGACCCGTCGCCCCTCGCGGGCCCCGGGCCGGGGCATCCGTGGTTCTCCGCCGGGTTCGGGAGCGTTCCGTCTCGCTCGTTCCTCGCTCGCTCAACCACCGATGCCCGGCGCGTTTCGTCTCGCCGTTCCTCGCGGGGCGACGACGCGAGCCCGGTCACTTGAGCTCGCAGCGAAGCGAGACGAAACGTCGTGGCGGCAAGTGCGCGAAGCCGGGGCGCGGGGTCAGGTGAGGCCGTGGCGGTGGGCGTAGACGACGGCGGCGACGCGGTCGCGGGCGCCGAGCTTCTGCAGCACGTTCGAGACGTGCGTCTTGACCGTGGCCTCGCCGATGTAGAGCCGCTGGGCGATCTCGGCATTGCTCATCGCCTGCGCCACCAGCCGCAGCACCTCTCCCTCGCGCTCCGTGAGCTCGACGACGGGCGAGGCGACGGGCACCGACTCCTCAGGGTCGGCGCTGAGTCGGCCGTTGCCGCGCGGTACGTCCGCCCTGGGCGCCGTTCTTGAGGAGTTGACGCCGGCGGCCGGCGGGGCGGTCGCGGACTGCGCGAAGCGGGCGATGACGCGGCGCGTGACCTCGGGGGCCAGCAGCGCGTCGCCGGCGGCGGCCACGCGCACGGCGGCGATGAGCTCCTCGGGGCCGGCGTTCTTCAGCAGGAAACCGCTCGCGCCGGCAGCCAGCGCGTCGAACAGGTAGTCGTCGCGGTCGAACGTCGTCACGACGACGACGGCCGCGTCGACGGCTCCGTCGCGCGTGATGCGCCGGGTGGCCTCCAGCCCGTCCATGTCGGGCATCTGCACGTCCATGCAGATCACGTCGGGGCGGAGAGCGGATGCCGCAGCCACCGCCTCGACGCCGGTCGTGGCTTCGCCGACGACCGCGATGTCGCCCGCCGACTCGAGGATCATGCGGAAGCCCGCCCGCATCACGGCGTGGTCGTCGACCAGCAGCACGCGGATCGCGTCGCTCGCCGGTCCACCCGGCCCCCGTCGCTCACGCGCTCACCCCGGCCCGCGGCGCACTCGTGCCGACCGGGGCGGTGAGCGGCACCCGCAGCCGCACCAGGAATCCGCCGCGTCCGCGGGGTCCGGTCTCGAGCACGCCGCCCGACGCCGCCGCGCGCTCGCGCATCCCGACGAGACCCAGGCCGGGCCGCATCGGGGCCGCGACCGAGCGCCCGGTGTTGACGACTTCCAGCTCGACGGCGTCGGCGCCGTAGCGGAGGCGGAGGTCGGCCGCGGCATCCGGTCCGCCATGCCGGCGGGCGTTGGTGAGCGCCTCCTGCGCGACGCGGTAGATGTTCACCTGCACGAGGTCGGGGAGCTCCACGCGGTCGCCGACGACCGTCAGCGTCGTGGGCAGGCCGTTGTCGTTGGCGTGCGCGACCAGCTCGGTGAGCGCCGACAGCTGCACCGTCGAGGCGCCGTCGGTGTCTCCTGCGGTGGTGCGCAGGGTCTCGAGCAGCTGGCGCAGATCGGCGATCGCCGAGCGCGCGGACTCCTCGATGCCGAGGAGCGCCCGGCGCGCGGCATCCGGATCCCGCTCCAGCACCGCCCGGGCGGCCCGGCCTGTACGCCCATCGCCGACACGTGGTGCGCGACGACGTCGTGCAGTTCGCGGGCGATGCGCACGCGGTCGAGGGCGACGGCCTGGGCGGCGGTCACCTCGCGCTCGCGCTCGAGCTCGAGGGTGCGCTGCTCGAGGGCCGAGCGCGACATGGCGGCGGCATACGCGCGGTCGCCCATGTAGTACGCCCCGCCGAAGAAGCCCGCGTTGACGAGCAGCTGGAGCAGCAGCATCGCCGCGAACGGCGAGAACACCCCGGCCCGGGAGAGTCCGCTCCTCGGACGGATCGATCGCCGTCTGGAACATGGTGACGATCAGCCACACGAACATCGCGACGATGACGCCGACGCGCACCCACAGGGCGCGGCGCCGGTCGTCGACCCAGGCGCCGACGGTGTACATCGCGATGAACATCGCGATGTTCGAGACGTAGAGATCGGGGATCCGCAGCGTCACCCCGACGAAGAACACCACCGCGATGACGACGACCACGACCTCGGGGAAGCGCCGCCGCACCGCGAGCGGCGCGGTGAGTCCGAGGCTGTACAGCAGCGCCCACTGCATGCCCTCGGTCGCATCGGCGCCGTACACGCCGGCCACCGACCCGAGCGCCGTGCTCAGGACGGCCGAGACGAACAGGCCCGCGGCCAGCCAGACGTCGTTGCGCTGGTCGACGGACGTCGGCCGCGGGCGCCGGACCGGGTGTGCGGCGATGAGGTCGGACATCCCTCCACGCTAGGGCGGACGTCGCCGTCGCGGCATCCCCCGCGAGGCGGAGCCCGGATGCCGCCTCCGGCGCTTCGCCCGACGCGTTACTTGCTATTGACAAGCGTACTTGTTTTTTGCAACCATGGCACGAGAAGCTCACCACCGCGCGAGCTCACCGACCACAGCAGTTCGAATCCAGAAGGAGCACGGCAATGACGCACATCTTCGTCAACATCCCGACGAACGACCTCGAGCGCGCGAAGGCGTTCTACACCGCCCTCGGCTGCTCGCTGAACCCGCTGTTCACCGACGAGAACGCCGCCTGCGTCGTCTGGAGCGAGGACATCTTCTTCATGGTGCTCACGAAGGAGTACTTCTCGACGTTCACCGACAAGGAGTTCGCCGACCCCAAGACGCACGCCCAGGTGCTGCTGTCGATCAGCCGCGACTCGCGCGAAGACGTCGACCGGATCGTCGACGCGGGCGTCGCGCACGGCGGCACGGCGCCCGGCGAACCCGCAGGACTACGGCTTCATGTACGCCCGCGACCTCGTCGACCCCGACGGCAACGGCATCCAGTTCATGTACATGGACCCCGAGGCGGCCGCCAAGGGTCCCGAGGCGTACATGGCGGAGCAGGCGAACGCCTAAGTGGCCGCCCGCAGCTACGGGCAGTACTGCGGGGTCACGACGGCCGTCGAGCTGATCGGCGAGCGCTGGGCGCTGCTCATCGTCCGCGATCTGCTCGTCGGCCCTCGCCGCTACACCGACCTCAAGCAGGGGCTGCCCAAGATCCCCACCAACATCCTCTCCACGCGGCTCAAAGAGCTGCAGGAGGGCGGCGTCGTGCGCCGCGTGCCCCTCCTGCACTGCGGGCTGGTGTACGAGCTGACGCCGTACGGCCGCGAGCTCGAGCCGATCGTGCTCGCGCTGGGCAGGTGGGGATTCGCGAAGATGGGCGACCCGGCACCCGACGACGTCGTGACCGCCGACTCGCTCACGATGGCGCTGCGCACGGCGTTCCGAACGGATGCCGCCGCCACGCTGCCGCCCGCCGACTACGAGCTGCACCTGGCCGACATCGTGCTGCGCGTGCACGTCGACCCGTCCGGGCTGCGGATCGCGCAGCTGCAGCCCGCCGGTCGTCCGGTGGACCCGCGGCTCGGGACCCTCGCCTCGACCGCCGGCGACCCCGACCTCGTCTTCGCCGCGGGTCCCGGCATCCGTCGCCTCATCTCGGGCGAGCTGACCCCGGCCGACGCGATCGACCAGGAGGTGCTGGCCGTCGTCGCCGGTGACGCGACGCTGCTCGAGCGGTTCGCGCAGACGTTCTCGATCCCGCTGAGCGCCGGGGCGCAGAGCCTCGACGATCCGCTGACCACGGTCGCGTAGCGAGACGGATGCCGCGGGCCGGTGCGGCGCCGACTGCGGTGTGACCGCACCGGGCGTGGCGGGCGTCAGCGGGCGGTCGCCCGGATCACGACGCGGGCGATGCGACCCTCCCCGCCGGTGGCGGGATCGACGTAGCGGACGCCGATCGCATGCTCGCCGGCGGCCACGTCGTAGACGACGCGCCGGAGCGGCAGGCCCGTCAGCACATGGAGGTTGCCGGTCCAGGCGCCGTCGACAGAGACGGCGACGGTCTGGCCGCGCTGCCCGCTGAGGAGCAGGAAGAGGTCGTCGGCGCGGCCGTCGAAGTCCGCATCCTCGAGGCGCGCGACGAGGGACCCGTCGGACGCGGTCACCACGGGAACCGGGAGCGCGAACGGGCCGACCGGGGCGCTCGCCTCCGAGCGACGTTCGCCGGGCGCCGTCTGCACGGCGCGCACCGTCATGCCGGCGTGCAGCAGATCGCCCGGGATGACGACCGAGAAGCGTCCGTCGGCGCCGGCCGTCACCGTGACGAGGACGGCGCCGGCCTCGTCGCGCAGCGTCACCGCGGCACCGGCGGCGCCCGTGCCGGTGATCGGGGCCGGGACCGCCGCGGTCAGCTCGCGCGGGACGTCCAGGATCGGGGTCGCCGTCTGCGCCGGCGGCGGAGTCGTCGGGGACGGCGTCGGCGTGGATGTCGGGGCGGGCGTGGGCGCCGGCGTCGGGACCTCGCTCGGCGCGGGCGCAGGCGCGCGGTGCGGGTGCGGGCCCGGGCTGCGGGGGCGGCGCAGGCGCGAGCCGCGGGGCGGGCGCAGGTGCGGGGAGCGGCGCCTCGGCGTTTCCCGGCACAGGCTCGTCGGCGCTCTCGGGCGCCGGCGCGGTCTCGGCCTCTGCCACGCTCGCGTCGAGCGGGGTCGCGACGTCGGCGGTGGCATCCGTCTCGGCCGGCGCGTTCACCGCGACCGGAGCCTCGCTCGCCGGCGCGTTCCACGGGGTCGCCGCGAACACGATCGCCCCCACGGCGACCGCGGCCACGGCGACGACGCTCGCAGCGACGCCCACGACGGGGAGGGCAGTGGTGCCGGCGCTCCCCACGCCGGCACCTCCGCCTGAGGCGCCCCCCGCGCCCGTCTCCCCAGAGCCGGATGCCCCGCCACCCCCGGTGGGCGATCCGCGGCCACCGCTGCCACGGCCGTGGTGGCATCGGCGGTGTAGGCGAGGGCCCCAGCCCCGCCGAGTACAAGAGGCAGCAGCACGACGCGGAGCTTCTGCGCGACGTGCTCGAGGTCGGCCGCGACGATGCGGCACGCCTGACAGGTGCGCAGGTGCTCGTCGAGGCGGCGTCGATCGGCGCGCGCCACGGCCTTGCGCTCGCTCGCCACCAGCAGCTCGCACACCCACCGGCATTCGGCCGGCCGCGCGGGGTCGCTGATGTGGGCCTGCAGCCAGGCCTGCTTGAAGCCCTCGCGGGCACGGTAGGCGAGCGCCGAGACGGCGTTGGCGCTCATGCCGAGCAGCGGTGCCACCTCGCGGGGCTTCATGCCCTCGACCTCGATGTACCAGAGCAGCGTCCGCCAGCGGGCCGGCAGCTCGCGGAACGCCTGCGCGAGCACGGAGCGGTCGGCGACGAGCTCGGCGAACTCGGCCGCTGAGTCCGCGGCGCGCTCGTCGAGATCGTCGAGCGGCGTCTCGCTGGGGCGCCGGCCCCACGAGGCGGCGACGTTGCGGATCGTGGCGAACAGGTACGGGCGGAAGCCGTCCTGCGGGCCGCCGCCCTTGCGGATCGTGGAGAGGATCGACGTGAACGCCTCCGAGACGAGGTCATCCGGGTCGACATGGGGACTCACCGCGCGTGCGGCGTTCCGTGCGCTCGCGGCGTGGCGCTCCCACAGCACCGCGTACGCCGCGTCGTCGCCCCCGCGCGCAGCCGCCACGAGATCCTCGTCGGATCGGGCGCGCAGCGGACCGTCGGCGACGGCGCTGTGGGGGATGGTCACGATCTCTCCTCGCCGGGTGGGCGCTTCAGGGGTTCAGCCGGCGACGGCGAATCGGCGCCAGGCTAGCGACGCGCGCTGGGAAACCGCTGGTCGGGGCAGTCCCGCAGCGCACGCGGAACGGGGGTACACAGGGCAAGACGCCGTGCGGCGCTTTCATGACGCGCGGGCGCGAGATTCTTCGGGAATGTCGCGTAGCGGCGGATCCTGCGCGGCTCACGCCGCCGAGCGGTCGACGTCGTCCGGCGAATGAAGCTTCAGAGCGTGGCGGATGCCGAAGATCCGGGCGGCGAGCCTGTCGGCATCGGACATCGGCATCTCGTCGACCGGCACGATCTCGGGTGAGACCACTACGTGCGCGCGGCCTTCGACGTCGAGCACCGCGTCCCCGGCAGCGCGGACGTTCTGCACCCACTGCGCTCCGGTGCCGTAGGGCAGCAGGATGTAGAAGCCGTCGGATGCGGCGGCCACTCCGACCGGCGTCTCGTACGCGCGCCCGCTGCGGCGCCCGACGTTCCGGACGACCGCCCAGGGCGAGCCCGACCTGCGCCGGCCGTGCCGGAGCACACGTGGATTGATCACGTCGCGCTGCATCACGCGGGCGAAGCGCAGCGTCGCGGGGTTCTTCGTCCGGACCCCGACCACGAAGGCGGCTCATCGCCACCATGAGCGCGCCGACGACCACTCCGACGACGAGCGAGGGCTGCACGGAGATGATGCACCTGCCCAGACTCCTCGGTGCCGGCGTCATCGGCAAGGGCCGGCGCCGGCGCGGGGCTGCTCGCCCGGCCCGACGGACTGACGCGCGCCCGCCGAGGCGGCCGAGCCGGCGTCAGAAGATCATCGGGCGGTCGTCATCGTCGGGGCCCTCGAGATCGAGGTCGACGACGACGGGCACGTGGTCGCTCGGGAGCTCGCCCTTGCGCTCGTTGCGGTGGATCGTCGCGCCGGTGACGGCCTCGGCCACCGCGTGGGAGCCGAGGATGAAGTCGATGCGCATGCCCTCGTTGCGGGGGAACTTCAAGCGCTTGTAGTCCCAGTAGGTGTAGCCGGTGGGGATCAGCGGGCGCACGACATCCTGCAGGCCGACGGCCTCGAGCGCGGCGAACGCCTCGCGCTCGGGCGGCGACACGTGGGTCGAGAAGCCCGGGACGACCACGGGGTCGCCGTTGTCGGCATCCGTCGGGGCGATGTTGAAGTCGCCGACCAGGGCGAGCGCGAGATCGGGGTTCGCGGCGAGGGAGTCGGACGTGTACTGGCTCAGCGCCGACAGCCAGTCGAGCTTGTAGAAGTAGTGCGGGTCGCCGAGCGAGCGGCCGTTCGGCACGTACAGGCTCCACACCTCGACGCCGCCGACGGTGGCGCCGATCGCGCGCGCCTCCTGCGGTGCGTCGGCGCCGCGACCGTTGGTGCCCCTTCTCGAAGCCCGGCATGCCGGGGAACGCCGTGCGCACGTTCGTGAGCGGCTCACGGCTCGCGATCGCGACGCCGTTCCACTGCGAGAAGCCGTACGCCTCGACGTGGAAGCCGGCCTCTTCGAAGCGGTCGAACGGGAACTGCTCGGTCTTGCACTTGATCTCCTGCATCGCCAGCACATCGATGTGCTCGCGCACCGCGAAGTCGACGATGCGGTCGACCCGCGCGCGGATGGAGTTCACGTTCCAGGTGGCCAGGCGCATGGGATCAAGCCTAGGCGGGGCGACCGACGTCAGAAGGACGGGATCGGATGCCCCGCAGCGGATGCCGACCCCCTGGCGTATCAGCCGTTCTCGGAGGAGTCTCAGTCTTGTCAGCGGCCGCGTCCGCGGTCGGGAAAGCGAGACCCACCATGGACCACGACTGCGGCTGCGGCCACGCGGCGCCAGCCGCGCACGACTCCGCGCCCCTGGAGTTCGACGCCGACGGGGAGCTCATCCTCCCCGATCCCGTCATCCGTCCTGAGGTGCTCACCCGCGCGTGCCCCATCGGCACGCTCGACGGGTCCTGGCTGCTCGAGCTCGAGCGGCGCACCGTGTTCGGCCCCGAGGTGCGCGGTGCGATGCGCATCGAGGTCGGCGCGTCGTCGCTGCGCGTCTCGGGCGACATGTACTCCCGCCGCGTCTTCCCTCCCGTGCTCGGCGGGATCGAGGTGGAGCCGCTCCAGCCGATCCCGTTCCCGCTGCCCGAACCCCGGGCCGCAGCCGTTCGCGGCGGGGACGCCGACGCCGACCCCGGCGAGCAGGCTCCGGGGGAGGACGAGCGCGCCGGTGCTGTCGGAGCTCGCGGCGTTCAGCCTGCGCTGGTACCCGGCGTTCCCGGCATCGCAGTACACCTGGTACTTCCGCTCCAACGGCTCGACGTACGTCGACGGCACGCTCACCGTGCAGATCGTGCGGCATCTGTGGAACCGCACGACGCAGGAGTTCGTGTCGACCGACACCGGCACGCTCACCCTGCGCTGCCGGCGTCCGCTCGTCGTGACCACGGCATCCACCCTTCTGGGCTCGTCGCAGCGTATGACGGGCACGCTCTCGATCGGCGGGACGATCACCAACGTGACGGCGAGCAAGACGTCGCCGATGTATCGCGGCTGCCGCATCGAGGTCGATGCCATGGTCAACCGCGTGTTCCCGGCATCCGCCACCATCGGCTCGGGGGCCGCCGCCACCGTGCGTTCGGTCTATGCCGGGGCCGGGTGGGACGTCACCGTCGTCACGGACGAGATCACCGTGCCCAACGACGCCGACCTCACCAACGCCGAGCTCGCGACCCTCATGACGGGGCATCGTCAGACGGTCGCGGGCGAGTCCTGGCGGCTGTGGCTGTTCGTGGGGTCTGCGCAGGGCGGGCTGTTCGGGATCATGTTCGACGACGACACCGTGCCCAGGGAAGGAGCCGCGGGCTTCGCCGACGTGCAGCTCGGCAACGACTCCTTCATCGCCGCGGCGGCTCGCGGACGCCCGCTCGACGAGGTGCCCGCGGCGTTCCTCCGCACCCTGGTGCACGAGGCCGGGCACGCGTTCAACCTCTGGCACCCCAAGCACGACGTGCACAACCCGGGCATCGGCATCGAGATCATGAACCAGACCGGCGACGTCATGGGGTTCGCGACCACGGCCAATCCCTATCCGGGCAATGCCTCGTTCGCGTTCTCGAACCATGACCGCACCTCCCTCATCCACTCGCCCGACCCGCAGGTGCGGCCCGGGCTGGAAGAACTTCGGGTGGGGTCACGGCGACCTGTCCGCGGGTCTGCCCGCCCCGGTCGACGCCGCGGGGCTCGGGGGCGACACGGGAGACGAGGGACTGGAGCTCACCGTCGCGATGCCCGCCCAGGCGTTCGTCGGCGAGTACGTCACCGCCGAGGTCGTCCTCACGAACGTGTCGGACCAGCCGCGCACCGTCACCACGCTGATCAACCTGTCGGAGGGTGACCTCGTCTTCCTCCACACGCCGCCCGACCACTCGCTCCAGCACCTGGTCGACGTGGCGATCGGCTGCGGGCCGCGCCCGACGACGGTGCTGCAGCCGGGCGAGTCGATCCGCAACCACGTCCAGGTGTTCTTCACGAACCAAGGGGTGACCTTCACCGAGCCGGGGCGCCACACGGTCGCCGCTCAGCTCGAGGTCGATGCGATGACCACGGTGCGCTCCACGCCGGTGACGGTCGACGTGCGCGGACCCGGTTCGGACGCCGAGGTCGACATCAGCGCCAAGACGCTCACGCCGGGTGTGGGGCGTGCGATCGCCCTGGGCGATTTCGCGACGGATGCCGCAGCCCGCGCGGTGCTGACCGACCTGGCCGAGCAGCACAGCGACACCGACACCGGTGCGGCCGGCGCGCTCGTGCTCGCCAATGCCCTCGCCCGGTCGTTCACCGACGTCCGCGCGCGCGATGTGCGCGAGGCGGCGCCGGACGAGGCGGCGCACTTCCTGGAGCTGGCGCTCGCGGGCCGATCGGCCGAGCGCGTCGCCGCCCTGGCGGTGACGGTCGCGAGCCCGACCGAGAAGGACGCCCCGGTCGTGGCCGACACGATCGCGGCGCTGAAGTCGCGCGCGAAGGGCGGAGCCCGGTCGGTCGCCGGCAAGGACGTCGCGGCGGCCGAGCGCATCGCGGCGGACTTCGTCGAGCCGACGGGCCGCTGAGCCGGGGCCCGGCGCGGCGGTTCGACAGGAGAAGTCGCCTTCCGCAGGAGGTTGGAACGCTTCAGCGTCCTGTGGAGGGCTGTTTCTCCTGCGGAGGGTGACACAGAGCCCGGAGGTGGTCCGGCGGGAGGCTGCGCTGCGCGTTCGGCGAGGGCCCCGAGCCGGTTCGACAGGAGAAGTGGCCTTCCGCAGGAGGTTGGAACGGTTCAGCGTCCTGTGGAGGGCGGTTTCTCCTGCGGAGGGTGACACGGAGCCCGCCCAGGGGAAGGATCGAGCCGTGACACCTCTCGCGGACGGCGGGGGGCTGGAGCTGCGGCTCCGGCCGCGCGCGCGGCCGAGCCCGCGCGCGCGGGGCGGCGCCCGGCGACGCGCCGGGGACCGCGCCGCCCGAGGCGCGGAGCGACCCGCCGGCCGAGCGCAGCGGAGCGCGTGGACCGTTCCGCTCGATCGCGTCGCCTTCGCCGACGTCGAGCTCGTCGCGCGTGAGGCGGCGACGGTCAGCGCGCGGCTGAACCTCGTCGAGGGCGACCTCGAGATCGACGTCGCCGCGCCGGGCCGTCCGCCGCTGCGAGCGACGTGGCCGTGGCCGGTCGACTCCGCGCCGCGGTCGGTCGAGCTCGCCGCGGGTGAGCGCCTCGTCGCATCGGTGCCGCTGCTCGCCTCGGGCAGCGCGCCGTTGTTCCCTGCGCCGGGCCGGTACGTGCTGACCGCGCGCTTCGCCGCACGCCCGGGCGAGACGATCGAAGCGCCGCCGGTGGAGCTCGTGCGCACCGCCCCCGCCGACGCCGACGCCGCCGTCGCGGCGGGCCTCGGCGACCGCGACGTGCTGCAGAGCCTCCTCGGCGCCGGGGTGATCGGCGCCGCCGCGCCTTCGCTGGAGCGCCTCGCGGCCTCGGCCGACGCCGGCACGGCGGCAGCGGCGAACCTGGCGCTCGGCCGTACCGCGGCGCTCGCCGCCGCCGCCGGCGACCCGGCGGTGACGCGCGCGGTCGCAGCGCTTCTGCCTCCCGGTGCGACCGGGCCCGACGCGCGGCGCGACGCCGTCCTGCCCGCCGCCGAGGCCGCGGGGCGCCGCTGCGCTCACGGGCCGGGCTCTGCCCGAGTGACCGGCCCGCGGCATCCGTAGACTCGTTGCCATGACCGTCGCCTCCACGCCTGCGCTCGAAGCCGATCGCCAGTACCTGATCGCCCTCATCCAGGATGAGGCGGTGTTCCACGGCGACTTCACGCTCTCGAGCGGCAAGAAGGCGACGTACTACGTCGACATGCGCAAGCTGACCCTCGACCATCGGGCGGCGCCGTCGATCGGGCGCATCATGCTCGACCTCATCCGCGACGTCGACGGCATCGTCGCGGTCGGCGGGCTCACCCTCGGCGCCGACCCGATCGCGAACGCCGTGATGCACGAGTCCGCGCGCACGCACATGCCGCTCGACGCGTTCGTGGTGCGCAAGGAGCCCAAGGACCACGGCCGTGGGCGCCAGGTGGAGGGGGCGGATGTCGCGGGCAAGCGCGTCGTCGTGCTCGAAGACACCTCGACCACGGGTCAGTCCGCGCTCAAGGCCGTCGAGGCGCTGCGCCGCGAGGGAGCGGAGCCCGTCGCCGTCGCCGTCATCGTCGACCGCAAGACCGGCGCCCAGGCCGCCGTCGAGGCCGAGGGCCTGCAGTGGCTGGCGGCGATCGACCTCGACGATCTCGGACTCGAACCGCAGTAGCCGCCGGAGCCCACCCGGATCTCGGAGATCGCGCGAATCTCGGAGTTTCCCGCGGAAGTCTCCGAGATTCGCGAGATCCCCGAGATCGCCGCCGGCTCGATGTCACACGCCGGCGCCGGCCGGTGTCTCCATGTCGAAGGACTCGATCCGACGACACGGAGGAAGACATGACTGAGACGACCCGCATCCCCGCGACCGAGGTCACCGGCGTCTACGGCGCCCTGGTCAAGGCGGCGGCCAAGAAGATGATCGGCCGCGTGCCCGACTCGGTCGGCGTGCTGTGGCACCACAAGGCCGTCATGAAGGACTCGATGGGCATCGGGCAGAAGGTCGAGCACTGGCACGAGCTCGACGCGAACCTGTCGACCTACGCCGCGATGGCGGCGGCGGCGACCATCGGCTGCAGCTTCTGCCTCGACTTCAACTACTTCATGTCGCGCAATCGCGGCGTGGACGGCGCCAAGGTCCGCGAGGTGCCGCGCTGGAGGGAGTCGACGGTGTTCACGCCGCTCGAGCGTCAGGTCATGGAGTACGCCGAGGCGGCGAGCCAGACGCCGCCGGCCGTGACCGACGAGCTGTCGGACGCGCTGCTCCAGCAGCTCGGCGAAGCGGGACTCATCGAGCTCGCGGCCCGCGTCGCGTTCATGAACATGTCGGCCCGCATGAACGTGGCGCTCGGCATCCGTTCCGAGCAGTTCGCCGACTCGTGCGGACTGCCGCCGCTCGCCGAGCGGCCGGCCGTCGCGGCCCGCGCGTAGGCTCGCCGTCATGAGCGCCGCCGACGTCGACGACCCGTTCGTCGCACACCGGAATCTGCTGTTCACGGTCGCGTACGAGATGCTCGGCTCGGCCGCCGACGCCGAGGACGTGCTGCAGGAGTCGTGGCTGCGCTGGGCGGCGGTCGACCGCGACACCGTGCAGGAGCCGCGCGCCTACCTCGTGCGCATCGTGACGCGACAGGCGCTCAACCACCTGCGCACGGTGTCGCGGCGGCGCGAGGACTACGTGGGGGAGTGGCTCCCCGAGCCGCTGCTCACGAGCCCCGACGTCGCGGAAGACGTCGAGCTCGCCGAGAACCTCTCGATCGCGATGCTCACCGTGCTCGAGACGCTCGGCCCCGCCGAGCGCGCCGTGTTCGTGCTGCGCGAGGTGTTCGACGTGCCGTACGACGAGATCGCGGATGCCGTGGGCAAGACCCCTGCGGCGGTGCGGCAGATCGCCCACCGGGCGAAGGACCACGTCGCGGCCCGGCGCCCGCGTGTGCGGGTCGTGCCGTCGGAGCACGAGGAGGCCGTCGAACGCCTCGTCGCGGCGCTCAACACCGGCGACCTGCAGGGGCTGATGGACGTGCTCGCTCCCGACGTGGTGTCGGTCGCGGACGGCGGCGGCAAGGTGAAGGGCGCCGCGCGACGGCCGATCGTCGGCGCCGAGCGTCTCGCGCGCTACCTCATCGGCGGCATGTCGAAGCTCGAGGGCACGCTCGTCGCGTCGGCGACGTGGGTCAACGGTCAGCCCGGCGATCCGGGTGGAGCTCGACGGTCAGCTCGCCGGCGTCGTCAGCCTGACCGTGGAGGGCGGGCGGATCACGCAGATCTACTCCATCGCCAATCCCGACAAGCTCGGCTGGCTCGACGCCGAGGCGGAGGTCGCGCGCTGATCGCCTGATCAGTCGCCGTCGCCGTCGCCGCGGCCGCGGCCGCGCCACAGCTGCCAGACCACGACGATGAGCGTCGTCAGCGTGATGAGCGCCGTGACGACCAGCAGCAGCATCTGCTCGGTCGGCGAGATCACGGCCGCTTCCCCTCGGCGGCATCCGCGACGACCTTCGCGATGCGCGCGGCGCGCGTCTCGGGTCGGCGGGCGGAGTCGACGCTCGCGATGCCGACCTTGCGGCTCGAGGGCGGGAACGCGTCCCACGCCGTCCGGCGCCGGCGGTGCCGCGTCGAGCGCAGCCGCGAGGTCGTCGGGCTCACGCAGCGCCTCGGCGTTGTCGAGCACCGTCCACGAGCCGTTCTGCTTCGCCAGTTCGATGGCACGGATGCCGGCTTCCGCGAGCAGCCCCTCGGCCTCGAGCTGCGCGACCCGCGCCTTGTTCGTCGCCGCCCAGCCGCTCGACGGCCGCCGCGGGGCGAACCAGAGCCCGCCGCGCTGCTCGTCGAACGTGCGGACCGGGCCGTCGATCCAGCCGAAGCACAGCGCCTGCTGGATCGCCTCCTCGTAGCCGACGAGCTCGAGCCCGGAGCCTGGTCGCGGCCTCACCAGCCACGCGCCCTTCGAGGTGCGATGGTTCGCGTCGAGCCACGCACGCCAGGCCGCGGCATCCGTCGCCTCCACCTTCTCACCGTCGTCGAGCGCACCCATGCCGCGACCCTATCGGGAGCCGCCGACCCCGCGCGCAGCGGCCTCGCGGACCGCGGCGGCGAGAAGTGCCACGGCCTCGTCGACGAGCGGATCGGCGAGGTCGCCGTAGCCGAGCACGAGCTGCTCGGGGGCGGGCGCGTCGGGCGAGACGCGGTAGCGGCGGATGTCGGTGAGCGCGACGTCGCGGGCCGCGCCGAGGCGCACGCACGTCCGCCGCGCGGACGCCCGCGGGGAGGTCGAGCACGACGTGGAGTCCCGCCGCGATGCCCGACACGCGGCACTCGGGCAGCGCGCGTTCGAGCGCCGCGAGCAGCGCCTCGCGCCGCCGCCGATAGCGGGTGCGGGCGGCCCGCAGGTGGCGGTCGAGGCCGCCTGCGGCGAGAAAGCGGGCGAGTGCGAGCTGGTCGATCGTCGACGGCGCCGCGGCCCCCGCGTCGCGCACGCCGCCCTGCGAGCCACGGCGGCAGCACCAGCCAGCCGAGGCCGAGGGCGGGCGTCGCGGTCTTGCTGAGGCTGCCGGCCAGCACGACCCGGTCGGGCGCCATCGCCTGCAGCGCGCCGATCGGCCGGCGGTCGTAGCGGAACTCGGCGTCGTAGTCGTCTTCGATCACGACCCCGTCGCACCCGCGCGCCCAGGCGATCAGGCGGTCCCGCCGCTCCGCGGTCAGAGCCACGCCGACCGGGAACTGGTGCGCGGGCGTCACGAGCGCGGCGCGCGCGCCGGTGCGGACGGATGCCGCGACCAGCGCGTCGACGTCCACCCCGTGCGCGTCGACCCGGACGGGCACCGAGGTGAGGCCTTCCGCCGCGGCCACCTGGCGCATGCGGTGCCACGACGGGTCCTCGACGAGGACCGCCGTGTGTCCCAGCTCGCGCAGCGCGCGGGCCACGCGCCGCATGCCGTCGGCGGCGCCGTGCGTGACCACGACGGCGTCGGCATCCGCCCTCGCGAAGCGTGCGCGCGACAGGTAGGCGGCCAGCGCGACCCGCGCCGCCGGCACATCGCCGTCGAGCCGGAACAGCTCGGCGTCGGGGGTCTCGGCCAGCACCTCGGTCATCGCCCGCAGCCACAGGGCGCGCGGTGCGTGCCGCAGGTCGGGGACGCCCGGTGCGAGGTCGAAGCGCGGTCGCCGCTGCGCCGCCACGGGTGCGGGCGCCGGGCGTGCGGCCGAGACGCCCCCGCGCGCGGCGACCCGGGTGCCCGACCCGGTCCTCGCCTCGAGGATCCCCTCGGCGGTGAGCCGCCCGTACACCTCGGTGACCACCCAGCGGGAGACGCCGAGCGACGTCGCGAGCAGCCGGCTCGGGGGAAGGACCGCGCCGGAGGGCAGGCGGCCGGTGGCGACGGCATCCCTCACCGCCAGCTCGAGGCGCACGTGACGCGGGCCGTCGTGCGCCGCGAGGTCGAGCAGCGTCTCCCAGGCGATCGGATTGGTCTGGTTTGCGGCCATGGAATCGGATCGTACTCCCAGTCCGTTCGCGTTCCACGATGGGGGTACTCCTTCCCACCCCAGAAAGGGAACCCCATGCAGTACCGCACCATCTCCAACGGGACCACGTCGTTCGAGGTCTCGACCCTGTGCCTGGGCACCATGTTCTTCGGCACGCGCACCGACACCGCGACATCGCTCGAGATCCTCGACCGCTTCGCCGAGGCGGGCGGCACCTTCGTCGACACCGCGAACAACTACAACGCCTGGGTCGGCGGCCACGGCCGCGACAGCGAGGACGTGCTCGGCGAGTGGATCCGCCGCCGCGGCGGCCTCGGCGACGTGCGCCTGGCCACGAAGCTCGGCGCCGCCAAGAAGGACCCGGCGCTGCCGCTCCAGAACGTCGAGCCGACGAACTTCCAGGGCCTGTCTGCCGAGGTCGTCGCGCGCGAGGCGCGTCTCAGCCTGCAGCACCTCGGCATCGACCGCATCGACGTGCTGTACGGGCACGTCGACGACCGCGAGACCCCGCTCGCCGAGACCGTCGGCGCGTTCGGGCAGCTGCAGCGCGAGGGCCTCGTCGGCATCTCGGGCATCTCGAACGTCGCGCTCTGGCGCCTCGTCGAGGCGCGCGAGGAGGCGCTGCGGCAGGGCGTCGCCCCGTACGGCGTCGTGCAGCAGGGATACAGCTACGTCTACCCGAGCCCCGCCGCCGGGCGCACGAACGACGTGTCGGCCGACCTGCTCGACTATGTCGAATCGCTGGCCGCGGGCGCTGTCGGGGCCGGCGCGGGCGCGGGGGCGGATGGGGGAGCGGATGCTGCGGGGCGGCCGCCGCTCACCATCACGGCGTACTCGCCGCTGCACCAGGGCGCCTTCACGCGCGACGACAAGCCGCTGTGGGCGCCGATGCGCCACGCGTCCAACCGCGAGCGCCTGCGGGTGCTGCACGACGTCGCGGCCGAGATCGGCGCGACGCCGAACCAGGTCGCGCTCGCCTGGCTGCTGGGCGGCGCCGTGCCGGTGATCCCGGTGGTCGGCATCTCCAGCGTCGCGCAGCTCGAAGAGGCCCTGGCCGCCGCCGACCTCGTGCTCGACCCCGAGGTGCGCGCGCGCCTCGACGCCGCGGACCTCGTGCTCGACGCAGAGATGCGTGCGCGCCTCGAACTGGCGTGAGCCGGGCCGGCGGGGGGGTGCGGCGGGCGCTGCGGAAGCCCGCCGCACCCGCACGGCCGGGGCACCGGCATCCGTGTCCTCAGCTGAGGACGGGGCTGAGCGGGGCCGTACGGCGTTCGCTCCTGATCGGCGCGCTTCCTCAACGAGGATGCGGCGAGCCCGGCTGCCCGGCCAGACCTCGCCGAGTCATGCCAACCGCAGCTGAGGTCGGCAGTTCCTCAATCGAGACGGACGGATGCCGCGGGCCGCGGCATCCGGCCCTCGAAAGCGCTGCGGCGCGAAGCGCTAGAGCAGCTCGGGGTCTTCGGACTCGACGGGCTCGGCGTCGAGCAGGTCGGCGACCGAGTCCAGCACCTCGTCGGGGCGGAACGGGTAGCGCGCGATCTCGGCCGTGTCGCTGATGCCGGTGAGCACGAGCACGGTGTGCAGGCCCGCCTCGATGCCGGCGACGACGTCGGTGTCCATGCGGTCGCCGATCATGCCGGTGTTCTCGGAGTGGGCGCCCAGGCGGTTCATCGCCGAGCGGAACATCATCGGGTTGGGCTTGCCGACGACGTACGGCTCCATGCCCGTCGCCTTCGTGATGAGCGCCGAGATGGCGCCGGTGGCCGGCAGCAGGCCCTCGGTCGACGGGCCGGTCGCGTCGGGGTTCGTCGCGATGAAGCGGGCGCCGGCGCCGATGAAGCGGATCGCCTTGGTGATCGCCTCGAACGAGTAGTTGCGGGTCTCGCCGACGACGACGTAGTCGGGGTCGGTCTCGGTCATGATGAAGCCGGCCTCGTGGAGGGCGGTCGTGAGGCCCGCCTCGCCGATGACGAACGCCGTGCCGCCGGGCATCTGCGACTTCAGGAAGTCGGCGGTCGCGAGAGCCGAGGTCCAGATCGACTCCTCCGGCACGATGAGGCCGGAGGCGCGCAGCCGCGCCGACAGATCGCGCGGCGTGAAGATCGAGTTGTTGGTGAGGACCAGGAACGGCACCCCCTGCTCACGCCACTGCTGCAGCAGGTCGGAGGCCCCCGGAACCGGGGTGTTCTCGTGCACCAGGACGCCGTCCATGTCGGTGAGCCAGCATTCGATGTCAGACCTCGTGCGCATGCGTCCCAGGCTATGCCGTCGCGTGGTCTGAGCAGGTGTCGCGCGGGCGTAGGGTCGATCCCGTGACGTGGGATCCCCGCAGCCTCCCCGACCTGGCGGGTCGTGTCTATCTCGTGACCGGATCGAACGCCGGCCTCGGCTATTTCGCGTCCGAACAGCTCGTGCGTGCGGGTGCCCGGGTGCTCATGTCGGCCCGCCATCCCAACCGGCTGTCGGCGGCGCGCGCCGCGATCCGGCGGCGGATTCCGGATGCCGCAGCCGACGCGACCGAGCCGCTCATCCTCGACACCAGCAACCTTGCTTCGGTGCGTTCGGCGGCCGCGAGCGTGCGGGGCAGGGGCGGCCTGGACGGCGTCCTCCTCAACGCCGGCATCGTCCACGCGCCGAAGTCGCGCGAGACCACCATCGACGGGCACGAGGTCGTGTTCGCGACCAACGCCCTCGGGCACTACGCGCTCGCCGGAGAGCTGCTGACCGCCCTGGCCGAGGCATCCGGTCGCATGGTCTGGCTGGGAAGCATGTCGACCTCGCTCACGCCCTACGACCCCGTCGACCCGCAGCTCTCCGACCGGTACACCGCCTGGCGCGCGTACGTGCAGTCGAAGGTCGCCACCGCCGCCCTGGGCTTCGAGGCCGACCGGCGCCTGCGCGCGGCCGACATCGGCGTGGCGAGCGTCGTGGCGCACCCGGGCTATTCGACGGGCGGCAGGACGCCCGGCATCGTCGGCGTCAACGAGCCCTCGCGCGCCAAGCGGTTCCGCGACAACCTGCAGGCCGCGATCGCGCAGTCGAAGGAGCGCGGCGCGTGGTCGCTCGTGCGCGCGCTCATCGACCCCGAGATCGAGGGCGGAGAGTTCTGGGGGCCGCGCACCGGCTCGCGCGGCGAACCGCGCCGGCAGAAGGCGGCCAAGATCACCCGCGACCCCGAGGTGGGCGCACGCCTCTGGGACGTGGCCGAGACGGCCACCGGCGTGCACTGGCCCTTCGAGGCCGCGGCGCGCCGGCGCGGGCTGACGTCCGCCCGTCGATCGCCGGGCGTCGCAGCGTCCGACGCCGCGCCGACCGGCGTGTCGGACCCGCCGACGTGCATCGAGTTCGTTCGGGGGCGCGTATGCGGCTACGCCGGGCCGAGCGGCGTGTCGTGACACCCGAACGTGCGCGGCGACGTCAGGCGCTGAGCCACACGGCGTCGGCGGCGGCGCGGGGGAGCGGACGTCGACCTCACCGATCCGCAGGGCGGCGGCGTTCCCCGCGCGCTCGAGCACCGCCGGACCGTCGAGCACGGGGCCGCGGCATCCGTCACGGTCACGGTCGCCCCGACCGCGACGCCGGCCGATTCCACGGCCCGCAGCAGTTCGGGGTCGCGGTCGCTCACGCGCAGCACGCGGCCGACGTGACCCGCCGGCGCCCGGCCGAGCAGCACGAAGGGCTCGCGGTGGACGTGGCCCGCGGCATCCGGGATCGCATCGCCGTGCGGATCGAAGCGCGGACGCCCGAGGCGCTCGTCGATGCCCTCGAGCAGCCGGTCGCTGAGGGCGTGCTCGAGCACCTCGGCCTCGTCGTGCACCTCGTCCCACGCGTACCCGAACTCCCGCACGAGCCACGTCTCGATGAGCCGATGGCGGCGGATGATGGCGGCCGCGCGCCGCTCGCCGGCCTCCGCTCAGAGACATCGGTCCGTACGGGCGGTGGGTGACGAGCCCCTGGGCCGCGAGCTTCTGCACCATCTCGGTGACGCTCGACGGCGCGAGCCCGAGCTCGCCCGCCAGCTGCGACGGGGTGATGCGGTCGTCCTGCCACTCGGTGTGGTGGTAGATCGTCTTGAGGTAGTCGTCGACGGCAGGAGAGGCCACGGCTTCAGGGTACCGGCGCGCCGTCACGCCCCCGTGAGCACCAGGAAGAGCAGCACGCCGTTGAGCGCGATCAGGAAGACGGATGCCGCGATGCCCGCGACCGTCGTCCACACCCGGTTGCGGAACCCGCCGAGCACCTCGCGGTTCGCGGTCAGCGCGACCAGCGGCACGAGCGCGAACGGGATGCCGAACGACAGGACCACCTGGCTCAGCACCAGCGCCACGGTGGGGTCGAACCCGATCGCCAGGATGACGAGCGCCGGGATGAGCGTCACGAGACGCCGGGCGAGGAGCGGCACCCGGATGTGCAGGAGGCCGTGCATGATCTCGGCGCCGGCGTAGGCGCCGACCGACGTGCTCGCCAGCCCGCTCGCGAGCAGGCCCACCGCGAACAGGGTCGCCACGAGCGGACCCAGCCCCGCGTACAGCGCGGCGTACGCGCCCTCGAGCGAGTCGGTGCCCGGCACCCCGGCCAGGTTCGCCGCGGCGAGCAGCAGGATGCACAGGTTCACGGTGCCGGCGATGAGCATCGCGATCGACACGTCCCACTTCGTCGCGCGCAGCAGGCGGCGGGTCGGGATGCCGCGCAGCTCGGCCAGCGTCGCGTCCGGCGCCGACCGGTCGCTGAGTGGCTGCAGGCCGTCGTCGGCCGTCTGCTCGGCGCGTTTCGTCTCGCTCGTTCCTCGCTCGCTCAACGACCGGGATGTACGAGGGCGAGCGGAGCCGCCTTGTCAGAGCCGGCGGGGGCGCGAAGCGGTCCCTTGCCAGAGCACTGTGCGCGTAGATCGCGTGCGGCATGATCGTCGCGCCCAGGATCGACGCCGCCAGCAGCACCGAGTCGGTGCCCTCGAAGCGCGGCACCAGGCCCGCGACGACGCTGGCGCCGTCGGGCGGTGCCACGAACACGCCGAACGAGAAGCCGATGGCGATGATCGCGAGCAGGCCGATGATCACGAACTCGAACGGCCGCGGCCCGCGGCGCGACTGGATCAGCAGCAGCGTGATCGACACGGTGCCGGTGATCACGCCGCCCCAGAGCAGGGGGATGCCGAACAGCAGGTTCAGCGCGACGGCGCCGCCGATCACCTCGGCGATGTCGGTCGCCATCGCGACGAGCTCGGCCTGCAGCCAGTAGGCGCGGCGGCCCCATTTCGAGCGGATGCGGGCGCCCAGGGTCTCGGGCAGGCTCCGGCCCGTCACGATGCCGAGCTTGGCCGAGAGGTACTGGATGAGCCAGGCCATCACGTTGCCCAGCACGACCACCCAGACCAGGAGGTAGCCGTACCGCGCGCCCGCGGTCATGTTGCTCGCGACGTTGCCGGGGTCGAGGTACGCGACGCCGGCCACGAGCGCGGGCCCGATCAGCCAGGCCAGGCGTGGCATCGACGCGCGGCGGGCGGTGGCGGGCGGCATCCTGACGTCTTCGGCAGTTTTCGGCACACCGAAACCATAGCCGTTTTTCGGCACGCCGAAAAGTGGGGCCGGCGTCCAGTCGTTGAGCGAGGGAGCGCCAGCGACCGAGACGAAACGCCTTGGGCTTGCGAGAAGGTCTGAGGCGTTTCGTCTCTGCGTTTCGACTCGCGAGCTCGCTCGACGACCACGTCCTCGCTCGTCAACGACCGGCAAAGGCGCGGGGCGGTGGTCGGCGCGGATAGCCTGGGCCGGTGACCTCGCCCGCCTCCGGCCGCGCCCCCGAGCCCGCCGAGCCGCCCGCTCCGAGCGCCCCGAGCCCGCCGAGCCGACGCTGCCGCGTGCGGGGTCGGGCCCGTGGCCGGGCGGGCCCGACGCGTGGCCCGACGACCCGCGCTACGACCCCGAGCTGCTCGCGAACGGCGATGCGCGCAACGTCGTCGACGCCTACCGCTACTGGACGATGGACGCCATCGTCGCCGACCTCGACACGCGCCGCCACGCGTTCCACGTCGCGATCGAGAACTGGCAGCACGACATGAACATCGGCTCGATCGTCCGCAGCGCCAACGCGTTCCTGGCGGCCGAGGTGCACATCATCGGCAAGCGTCGCTGGAACCGCCGCGGCGCGATGGTCACCGACCGCTACCAGCACGTGCGCCACCACGAGACCGTCGAGGACTTCGTGTCGTGGGCGGATGCCGCATCCCTCCCGGTCATCGCCATCGACAACGTCGAGGGCTCGAAGCCGCTCCCCGCCGCCGACCTGCCCGAGCGGTGCGTGCTGCTGTTCGGTCAGGAGGGACCCGGGCTCTCGCCGGAGGCGCTGGCTGCGGCATCCGCCACCGTCCAGATCGAGCAGTACGGCTCGACGCGCTCGATGAACGCCAGTGCCGCGGCCGCCGTCGTCATGTACGAGTGGTGCCGCCGCTGGGCGTGAGCCCGCGTTCGATCAGGCGGGTGCCGCGCTCAGGGCGGCATCGCCCGTCGACGGCGTCGCGACCTCCACTCGGCGGGCGCGCGGCGTGAACGCGAACCTCGCGAGATCGGACACGACTCCGGCCGCGCGGGCCCGCGAGGGCATGAAGCGCAGGAAGAACACCAGCCGCAGCATCCACGCGAGCGCGCCGGTGAACGGGACCCCGTACAGCTCGGAGATGCCGCGGCCGAGGCCGAAGGAGGCCGCGCGGCCCAGCCCGCGATACGTGAAGACCCGGGGCGCCTTGCCGCTCAGCCTGCGTGCGATCGCGCGGCCGATGTGGTCGCCGCCCTTCATCGCCCACAGTGCGTTGGCCGGCACGGGCTCGCCGCTCTGCGGGTGCTCGACCCGTGCACCGTCGCCGGCGGCCCACACGCCGTACCTGACGGCGAGCGTGCGTCCCGTCCGCAGTCGTCCGCGCTCGTCGCGCCACGGGTCGAGCCCCGGGATGTGCACGGGGCGCTGCCCGGTCGCCGCGACGACGGTCGCCGCGGCGAGCGTGGTGCCGTCGGACAGCACCGCGGTCGTCGGCGTGACCTCCGCGAGCCGCACGCCCGGCAGCACCCGCACACCCAGGCGGTCGAGCTCCTTCTCGGCGCGCGCCACCAGCCCCGGCTGGTCGGACCACTCGCCGAGGATCCGGCTTCCGGAGTGCACGAGGGTGACCGGATGCCCGCGGTCGGCGATGGCCGCCGCGAGCTCGGCGCCCGCGATGCCGCCGCCGGCCACGACGACGGGAGATCCCGGAACCGTCGCCGAGGTGGTCGGCGAGCGCGGCGATCTCGTCCGGGCCACGCAGCGTGCGGCCGTATCGCTCGAGCCCGGCGACCTCGGATGCCGGCTCCCTGGCTCCGGTGCCCACGACGAGGTGGTCGTACGTCAGCACCTCGACCGCGTCCTCGCCGCGCCGGTACGACACCGACCGGTGGACGGTGTCGATGCTCAGCGCCCGGCCGTCGATGATGCGGGCGAGCGGCATCGCCTCCGCGAGCGGCGTGGCGACGCGATCCGGGTCGATCATGCCGGCGACGAGTTCGCCCGTGAAGCCGTGGAACCGGTGTGCGCGGTCGGCCGAGATCACCACGATCTCGAGCTCCCCGCTCGAGAGGTCGCGCCCGCGCCGGCGGGCCAGCGTCGCGTACGCGTGCAGGGTCACGTAGCCGCCGCCGAGCAGCACCACGCGGGTCATGCGATCACCGCCGAACGCGACTCGAGCGCGACCGGCCTGCCGAAGCTGGTCGGGTCGGCGGCGCGGAACCCGAGGTGACCGAGCCCCCGCGCGCGCTCGCGGATGGCGTCGACCTGGTCGAGCGTCGGGTTGCCCAGCGAGAAGTGGCCGGAGTGCCCCGAGAGGGCGAGGATCGCGGTCTCGGCGAAGCAGGCGTACGAGCGGCCGTCGGGCAGGCCGATCTCGCCACCGATGAGCCGCAGGCTCGGGATGGAGACGATGCCGCCGTCGACGACGAGCACGTCGGGCCGTGCGGACGCGAGCGCCGGGGACGTGTTCCGGGGCTGCGTGGCGTCGAGCACGATGGCGCCGGGACGCCAGGTGCTCGGGACCGAGCAGCGTGTCGGCGGACGCCGTCAGCAGCACCACGAGGTCGGCGTCGCCGACGGCGTCGATGCTCTGGGCGGTCGCGACGTCGACGTCACCGGCGACACTCGCGGCGAGCGCTTCCAGGCGGGGAGCGGTCCGCGCGATGAGCGTCAGACGGGCGCCGGCGGAGTCGCGGGCGAGGAGCTTCGTGACCGCGGTGCCGACGCTGCCGGTCGCCCCGACGACAGCCACGTGCGGGCGCGATGTCGTGGATGAGACGTGGGGGAGCAGCATCCGGATCTGGTCCTCGACGATCGCCGCGGTGAAGGCGTTGCCGTTCGTCACCGCGATGTCGGTGCGCTCTCGCAGCGTGAGGCCGCCCGCGGTCACCGTCGCGGTCAGGGCGCCGAGGCCCACGACGTCGGCGCCGAGCGCCGCTGCCCGATCCACCGCGCGGCCGACGCGGCGGCGGCCCTCTTCGACGTTCGACAGGAGGTGGCGCGCGCCGAACGGCACCAGCACGACGTGGCCGACGCGCTCGCCGCCGATCTGCACGCTCGCCATCGTCACCGGGGCCAGCGGCAGGCGCCGCAGCGCGGTGTCGTAGACCCGCTCGGGAACGAGTCCCAGCGGCCGCCAGGCGCGGGCGAGGTCTTCGCGCAGGCGTGCGCGAGGGTGAACGGTGAACGCGAAGGTTCCGGTGCCCGACATGGGGTGCTCCTCCCGGCGCCGCCGAATGCGCGCCATGCGAGCAAGGAGTGGCCGGGGGCGGCGCTGATACGCCCCCGGCGAGGTCGGGCGGTGGGGTGCCGCACGAGCGGGAGGGAGCCGGCCCGGGGGAGGCCGCGGCACGAAGCCGCTCGGCGTCAGGCGGGGACGGACATCCAGGCCGCGCCGCGGACGCGCCAGCCGAGCGTCGCCAGCCGCGCCAGCATGTAGACGCCGAAGAACGCGACCGCCAGCCACGCCAGACCAGCGGCGCCCACCGGCTGCAGCACGGCGACGAGAGCGAGCGCCGGCAGGTACGGCACGAGGTTGAGGACGCCGGCGATCGCGAGGTACTTCGCGTCGCCCGCGCCGATGAGCACGCCGTCCAGCACGAACACGATGCCGCACACCGGCTGTGCGATCGCGAGCACGATGAGCGCGGGCTGCACCAGGGTCGCGATGCCCGGGTCGCCGGTGAACAGCAGGCCGATCACTCCCGACAGCGCGCCGATCACCGCCCCGGTGATCACGCCGAACCACGTGCCCCATGCGACGGTGCGGCCGAGCACACGGTGCACGAGCCCGCGGTCCTCGGCGCCGAGTCCCTTGCCGATGAGCGCCTGTGCGGCGATCGCCAGCGCGTCGAGCGCGAACGCCGCGGTCGAGAAGATCGTGAACGCCACCTGCCAGCCGGCGAGCTCGACCGTGCCGAGGCCGGTGGCCACTGCCACCGTCGCGAGCAGCGCCACCCGCAGCGAGACCGTGCGCAGGAACAGCCAGCCGCCCGACCGCGCCGAGCCGCGCACGCCTTCGCGCTGGGGGCGGATGGATGCCTCGTGCCGCCGCGCGAGCCGCCCCACGACGAACGCGTACGCGGCGACCATGCCCCACTGCGCGACGACGGTGCCGACCGCGGAACCCGCGATGCCCCACCCGAAGCCGTAGATGAACGCCCAGTTGAGGAGGGCGTTCGCCCCGAAGCCGAACCCGGCGATCCACAGCGGCGTCACCGTGTCCTGCATGCCGCGGAGGAGGCCCGTCGCGGCGAAGACGACGAGCATCGCGGGCAGTCCCCACATCGAGATGCCGAGGTAGATCTCGGCCTGCTGCGCGACCTCGGGCGTCGCGCCGAAGAGCCCGACGAGGAAGGGTGTCGCCACGTAGCCGACGAGGGCCAGCACGGCGCCGATGCCGAGCGCGAGCCATATGCCGTCGATGCCGACCGACACCGCGCGCGAGGGGTCGCCGGCGCCGAAGCGCCGGGCGACGGCCGGCGTCGTCGAGTAGGCGAGGAAGACCATCAGCCCGACGATCGTCTGCAGCACCGCGGACGCGATGCCGAGGCCCGCGAGCGGCTCGACGCCGAGATGGCCGACCAGCGCCGAGTCGACGATGAGGAACAGCGGCTCGGCGATGAGGGCGCCGAGCGCCGGCACCGCGAGCCGCAGGATGTCGCGGTTCAGGGTGTCGGTCGTCACCCTGAGAGCCTAGAAGGCGGATCCGACGCCCGGCGCGCGCTCGGACACGGGGCTGCGGCATCCGTCGACATCACAATGCGGTCACGGGCGTCCCAGACGGGCGCACAGCGGGGCCCGCACGAGGGATCGCCCGTCTCGGGGCGACTACCCTGGAACGCATGACCGACGCCCCACGCTCCGGTCTCGCGCTCGAGGAACTCAGCGCCGAGATCCGCCCTCAGGACGACCTCTTCCGCCACGTCAACGGCGCGTGGCTGGATCGCACCGAGATCCCGGAGGACAAGGCGCGGTGGGGTTCGTTCCACCTCATCGCGGAGCAGGCCGAGAAGGACGTGCACGCGATCGTCGAGGAGTCGCAGCAGGCCGAGCCCGGCACCGAGGCGCGCAAGATCGGCGACCTCTACACGAGCTTCATGGACACCGAGCGCATCGAGCAGCAGGGCGCGGCTCCCCTCGCGGACGTGCTGGCACGCGTCGAGGCGATCGCCGACATCCCGGGGTTCCTCCGCACCATCGGCGAGTTCGAGCGCGAGGGCATCGCGGCGCTGATCCACCTCTACATCGAGCCCGACCCGGGCAACCCGCAGCGCTACGTGCCGTTCTTCATCCAGGGCGGGCTGTCGCTTCCCGACGAGAGCTACTACCGCCTCGACAACTTCCAGGAGACCCGCATCGCGTTCCGGACGCATGTGCAGCGCATCCTGGAGCTCGCGGGCGTCGCCGAGGCCGAGGCATCCGCTGATCGCATCGTGACGATCGAGACCGAGCTCGCCACGCACCACTGGGACAACGTCGCGAGCCGCGACGCGGTCAAGACCTACAACCTGAAGACCTGGGACGAGGTGCAGGCGCTCGTCGGCGTCGACCTCACGCCGTGGCGCGAGGGCGCGGCCGCCGACCACGCCGAGGCGTTCGCCGAGATCAACGTGTACCAGCCGAGCTTCTTCGAGGGTCTCGGCACCCTGCTCGTCGAGGATCGCCTCGAAGACTGGAAGGCGTGGCTGCGGTTCGCGGTCGTCCACTCGGCGGCGCCGTTCCTGTCGGACGAGTTCGTCGCCGAGAACTTCGGGTTCTACGGCACGCAGCTCACCGGCGTGCCCGTGAACCGCGAGCGCTGGAAGCGCGGCGTCAGCCTCACCGAGGCCGCGCTGGGTGAGGCGATCGGGCACGTCTACGTGGAGCGGCACTTCCCGCCGGCCTCGAAGATCGCGATGGACGAGCTGGTCGCCAACCTCATCGAGGCGTACCGCCAGTCGATCGCCGAGCTCGAGTGGATGACCGCCGAGACGCGCGAGCGCGCGCTCGCGAAGCTCGACTCCTTCACCCCGAAGATCGGGTACCCGGTGAAGTGGAAGGACTACTCGACCCTCGAGATCGACGCCGGGGACCTCGTCGGCAACGTCCGCCGCGCGCACGTGTGGGAGCACGACCGGCAGCTCGCCAAGATCGGCCAGCCGATCGACCGCGACGAGTGGTTCATGACGCCGCAGACCGTCAACGCGTACTACAACCCGCTGATGAACGAGATCGTGTTCCCCGCGGCGATCCTGCAGTACCCCTTCTTCGACGCCGAGCGCGACGCGGCAGCGAACTACGGCGGCATCGGCGCGGTCATCGGCCACGAGATCGGCCACGGCTTCGACGACCAGGGCAGCCGCTTCGACGGCGACGGGCTGCTGCACGACTGGTGGACCGACGACGACCGCGCCGCCTTCGACGAGCGCACCAAGAACCTCATCGCCCAGTTCGACGCGCTCGTGCCCCGGGGCGTGGAGGGCGAGCGGCTCGCCCCCGAGAACCACGTCAACGGCGCGCTCACCATCGGCGAGAACATCGGCGACCTGGGCGGTCTCGGCATCGCGATCAGGGCCTACGCCCTGTCGCTGGGCAGACGCCGACGGCGAGCCCGTCGAGGCGCCCGAGATCGACGGGTTCACCGGCATCCAGCGCCTGCTGTTGAGCTGGGGACAGATCTGGCAGCAGAAGGGGCGGGATGCCGAGACCATCCGTCTGCTGACGATCGACCCGCACTCGCCCAACGAGTTCCGGTGCAACCAGATCGTCCGCAACATCGATGCGTTCTACGATGCTTTCGGTGTGACGGAGTCGGATGCGCTCTGGCTCGACGAGGACCAACGCGTCACCATCTGGTGACGTGCGGGCCGCATGCGGCCCGTTCACCCCGCACCATCAAGAACGAGAGGGAAACTCCGTGGGCATCGAGCCCAGAAAGGATGCCGAGTCGCTGCGGGGGGCGCGACGGAGCACAGGTCGGCGGCTGCCGAAGCGGGCTGCCGCCGGTCGTCGTTCGTTCACGTCGACGCTGAAGGCGCTCGACGACCTCGCCGCGTCGGGGGCCAAGATCTCGGTGCGCATCACCGATCTCGACCGCGGCACCTCGGTGCTGTCGGGCGACGACTTCGTCACCCTGCCGGTCGCGGGACTCGGCGTGGTGCCGCTGCTGGTCGAGGTGGCAGCCGCCTTCGAGGCGGGGCGGCTGGAGCCGCTCGAGATCATCGACCGCGCGAACCTCGAGCCGGTCGGCGTCGGCGGCGTGTGGCAGCACCTCAAAGCGCCCGCCCTGCCCCTGTCGGATCTCGCGGTGCTCACCGCGTCGACGGGCGACGCGATGGCGGCCAACGCGCTGCTCAAGCGCGTCGGTCTCCCGGCGGTGCGCGCCCGCATCGAAGACCTGGGACTGTCCCGCTCGGCCCTGCTCGATCGCTTCCGCGACGAGCGCGGCCCCGACGACGCCCCGCACTTCGCCCTGGGCTCCGCCCGCGAGCTCGCCGAGGTGTTCGCCGCCCTGGTCAACTCGCAGGTCGTCTCGCCGAGCGTGAGCGCCCAGGTGGCCGAATGGCTGAGCCTCAACCACGACCTGTCGCTCGTGGCATCCGCCACCGGCCTCGATCCGTTCTCGCACGAGAACGACGAGCACGGGCTGCTCTTCATCAACAAGACGGGCCGGGATGCCGGCATCCGCGTCGAAGCCGGGGTTCTGGCGGGTCCCCGTGCCGGAGTGTCGTACGCGCTCATCGTGTGCTTCGACGACCTGTCGATCTCGCACCGCCTCCGCGTCCACGACGCGTTCCGCATCCTCGGCACGGACCTCATGGAGTACGTGTTCTAGCTCGGGGCGTCTCCCGGAACCGGGAAAGGGTAGATCTCCGCACGCCCGAGCCTGCGGAAATCTGCCCTTTCGCGCTTCTGTGACGCGGGGTTTCCCTACGTCCGGAGGCATCCCGTAGCATCGCAAGGGTGTCAACACCGCCGTTCCGCGCCGACATCGTCGGCAGCTTCCTCCGTCCCACCGAGCTCGCTGAGGCGCGCCGCCGCTTCGCCTCCGGCCAGATCGACGCCGACGCGCTGCGCGTCGCCGAAGAGACGGCGATCGCCGAGCTCGTCGTGCGCGAGGCCGACGCCGGCCTGAAGCTCGCGACCGACGGCGAGTTCCGCCGCTCGTGGTGGCACTTCGACTTCTTCGGCCTGCTGGACGGTGTGGAGGTCGTCGAGCTGGATCACGGCATCCAGTTCCAGGGCGTGCAGACCCGGCCCCGCGGCCTCGAGATCAGCGGCAAGATCGGGTTCAGCGACACCCACCCGTTCCTCGACCACTTCCGCTCGCTCAAGAGCCTGCTCGAGCGCACGACCGGCGCGGTGCCCAAGTTCAGCATCCCGGCGCCGACCGTGCTCGACTTCCGGCTCGAGCCGGGGCACATCGACGGCTCTGCGTACGACGGCCGCGACGACATCGTCGACGACCTCGTCCAGGCGTACCGCGACGCCGTCGCCGCGTTCTACGACGCCGGCGCCCGCTACCTCCAGTTCGACGACACCGCCTGGGCCTATCTCTGCTCGGACGTCGAGCTCGAGAAGGCGCGGGAGCGCGGCATCCGCACCGACGGCATCGCCGAGCGGTACGCGGGCATCCTCAACCGCATCCTCGACGGCAAGCCCGACGACCTCGTCGTCACGACGCACGTGTGCCGCGGCAACTTCCGCTCGACCTGGATCTCGTCGGGCGGCTACGAGCCGGTCGCCGAGCAGCTGCTGGGCAACACCGCGTACGACGGCTACTTCCTCGAGTACGACAGCGAGCGCGCCGGCGGCTTCGAGCCACTGCGGTTCCTCCCCGAGGGCGACAAGACCGTCGTGCTCGGACTCATCACGTCCAAGAGCGGCGAGCTGGAGGACGTGGATGCCGTCAAGAAGCGCATCGACGAGGCATCCGCGTTCGCCCCGCTCGAGCAGCTCGCGCTGAGCCCGCAGTGCGGCTTCGCCTCGACCGAGGAGGGCAACGTCCTCACGGAGGACGAGCAGTGGGCCAAGGTGCGCGAGGTCGTCGACATCGCCGCCGACGTCTGGCGCTGACCCCCGCGCGTTTCGTCTCGGTCGCTGGCGCTCCCTCGCTCAACGACCGAGCTTCTTTCCCGGTCGTTGAGCGAGCGAAGCGAGACGAAACGCATCCGACGACGGGACCGGCTCAGCGCAGATCCCGGCGCAGTGGGGCGAGGAGCGCCGCGCCGGCCGCCAGCAGCGCGTAGAGGACGAGGATGGCCGCCCCCACGAGGGGTGAGGCGAGCGGCGCCGCGGTGAGCGCGGTCTGCTCGGCGATGGCGTCGGTGAGGAACGTGAAGCGCGTGAGCGATGCGGTGGCACCGCCCGGGAGGAACGGATACAGCGCGTTGACACCGGGGATCAGCATGAGGACGTGCTCGAGGAAGTAGAAGTACCCGAGCACGATCCCGATCGCGAGGAGCTGGTGGCGGGCGAGCGCGCCGATGCCGACTCCCAGCACCATATAGACGGTGGATGCCACGGCGAGCTGTCCGAGCATGACCACGAGCTGCTCGGCGCTGAGCCCGAGAGCCACGCCGCGCAGGGCGGCAGCGCCGATCAGCGTCAGCCCCGCCGTGACCGACGCGACGACGCCGTAGAGAAGTCCGAGCACCGTGTACACCGCGAGCTTCGCGCCCAGAACCCGACCGCGTCGCGGGACGGCGAGGAATGTCGTGCCGATCGTGCGGTGGCGGTACTCGCTCGTGATCGCGACGGTGCCGATGAGGGCGGGGACGAAGAGCAGCAGGGCCCCGAGGCCGACGACGAGGCCGGCGCCCTGGGTGGTGTCGATGCCGGGCATGGGCGTCGTCGAGTTCTCGGGTCCGATCAGCGCCAGGAGTCCGGTGATGCTGCCGGCGCAGACGGCGGCCAGGAGCGTCCACAGCGGGAGCCGGGTCGCGAGAAGGCGGATGAGCTCGCCGTGGATCGCGCTCATCGCTGCGCGCCTTCCTGCGTGAGATGAAGGAATGCCGCTTCGAGGGAGGGCCGGGTGGCGAGGACGTCGGCGAGCGGACCCGTCCACGTGATCCGACCCCGGTCGATGAGCACGACGTCGTCGATACTGTGCTCGAGGTCGTTCAGAAGGTGGCTCGAGATCAGCACCGCACCGCCGTCGGCGGCGAACTGCCGCAGGAATCCGCGCAGCCACGCGACGCCCGCGGGGTCGAGGCCGTTCGAAGGCTCGTCGAGCACCAGGATCCGCGGCTCGCCGAGCAGTGCCGTCGCGAGCGACAGGCGCTGCCGCATGCCGGTGGAGAAGGTGCCGATCCGGCGACCGGCGAAGCCCTCGGCGCCGACGGCGGCCAGCGCCGCGTCGACGCGCTCGCCGGGGAGCCCCGCGAGCGCAGCGGTCGTGCGCAGGTGCGCGGACGCGGTCATCCCCGGGTGCGCGGATGCGATGTCGAGCACGGCGCCGACGGCGCGGACCGGGGCAGCGAGGTCGCGATACCGCTGCCCGTCGATGAGGGCGGTTCCGGCATCCGGGTGGATGAGGCCCAGCAGCATCCGCAGCGTCGTGGACTTTCCCGCCCCGTTCGGCCCGAGGAAGCCGGTCACGCGCCCCGCGTGAACCGTGAAGCTCGCGTCGGTCACCGCCTGGACAGTGCCGAAGCGCTTGCTGAGACCCATCGCCTCGATGGCTGCGAGCGTCATGCCGATACCTCGCACTCGCCTCGGGCTGCATCCATGAGCGTCATCCCCGTACCCCGTTCCGTAGAATCGTTCTAACGCAGAGAACATTATCACGCTGATAACAATGGAGGGAGCCCGAGGTGGACGACTCCTCGATCGCCGACGTCGTGATGCATCCGGTGCGTCTGCGGATCATCCAGCAGCTCGGCGGACGCAGCCTCACCACGGCGCAGCTGCGCGCGGCGCTGCCGGATGTCACGCAGGCGACGCTGTACCGGCATGTCGCGACGCTCGTCGATTCCGGCATCCTGTCGGTCGTCGAGGAGCGCAAGGTGCGTGGGGCGGTGGAGCGCACGCTGGCGCTGGGCGACCGCATGGCTCACGTCGATCAGGCCGAGCTGCGCGCCATGAGCGATGCCCAGCTGCGCTCAGCGTTCCTCGCCTTCCTGGGTGACCTGTCGGCGGACTTCGACCGGTTCGTCGACAGCGAGGAGGCGACGCTGCGCGACTTCGTCGGGTTCGGACGCGTTCCGCTCTATGTGGACGCCGCCAGCCTCGCTGCCATCCAGGCCGGGCTCGCGGAACTCCTGGCGCCCTACCTGTCGCAGACCGGTGACGATGGCCGGCGCCGGGTCAGCTTGGCGACGGTGCTCGTCCCGGAGCCCGAGCCGCCCTCGCCGGCCGACTGACTCATCCGCCCGTGCTCTCACTCGGCGGGCGGGTCGACCACCGGGGTGCCGTGGGTGTGGAAGGTCTCGATCGTCTTCATGCCCCAGGCCTGGCCCTTGCGGCGTTCGGCCTCGGACCATTCGACGACGGGCTGGTCGGGGTCCAGCAGCAGGCGGGCGCCGGCGTTGGCGAATTCGATGCGGTTGCCGCCGGGCTCCCAGACGTAGAGGAAGAACGTCTGGTTGATGGCGTGCTTGTGCGGGCCGGACTCGATGTGGATGCCGTTCTCGAGGAAGATGTCGGCGGCCTTCAGGATGTCTTCGCGGGTGTCGGGGGCGAACGCGATGTGGTGCAGGCGGTTGCCGTGCTTGGTCCAGTCGTCGGAGTAGACGACGTCGTAGGACTTCAGCGAGAAGTGGAACCACCAGGCGGCGAACTTCCCGCTGTCGAGGCGGATGCGCTCCGACTCGCGCATGCCGAGCGCGTCGCGCAGGAACTCGCCGTTGGCCTCGACGTCCTTCGCGAGGTAGTTGATGTGGTCCAGGCGGCGGGCGTTGACGCCGCGGCCGGGGAAGCGGGAGGCCTGGTTCTTCAGCGCCGGCCGGTCCTCGTCGCCGGCGACGTAGCGCTCGGCCTCGTAGAAGATCGCCATCGCGTGGCCGTCGGGGTCGGTGAAGCCGTACGTCGGCCCGCAGCCGACGTCGCCGTCGGTCCATCCGGTGCCGCGTCCGGCCGCCTCGATGGCGGCGACGCGACGCTCCAGCGCCTGGGGCGACGACGCCCGGAACGAGGTGCGGCCGACGCCGGCGGCATCCGATGCGGTGAGCTTGATCGTGTAGAGCTGGTACTCGTCCCAGGTGCGCAGGTAGATCGAGTCGCCGTCCTCGGCGACGACGCGCATGGCGAGGAGGTCCTCGAAGAACCAGCGGCTCTCCGCCGGCTTCGGGGTGAGCAGTTCGACGTGGGCGAGGTGGGCGACGTCGAACGACGTGTCGGCGGTCATGGGGCGTCCTCTCTGACGTTCGGGGGGTTACCGGCGCGGTCTCGGGAAGACCGTGCCGTCGAAGAGCTTGCGGGCGGTGCGGAGCGAGAACGAGGTGCCGCGCCACGTCCCGTCGGCGTCGCGGGTGACCCGCACGCGGGAGGGGAAGGTGCCGCTGGGGTGCTCGACGGCGGTCTCCTCGCCGGTGAGCGGGCCGGCGATGTCGTGCCCGACCGCGCCGGGAATGCGCAGCGCCGCGGCGACGGATGCCGCCATCAGCACGCCGATCGCCGTGTGCACGCGGGCCGGGATGAAGGCGCGGGTCGTGATCGCGCCGCCGTCGCGGGGTGGCGAGAGCAGGATCAGCTTCGGCACCGTCTGCGCGGCGACGTCGCCCAGCCCCATGCGCGGACCCGCCTCGAGCCGGATGCGCTCGAGGCGCGCGGCCAGCTCGGCATCGCCCTCGAGCGCGCTCGGCGACTCGGACGCCGTCCACGCCGAACTCCTCGGCGCGCAGCAGCACCACCGGCATCCCGTTGTCGATGAGCGTGACCGCGTGCCCGTCGATGTCGTCCGTCGGGGTGCCGGTCGGGAGGAGCGGCTTGTCGGGGCCCCCGCCGACCTCGAGCTCGATCGCGGATGCCGTGCCCGGGACGCCGTCGATGACCGCGTCGCCGTCGTACTCGGGGCGCCCGTCGACGGTCGGGAACACGGCGGTGGCGATGTCGCCGGTGTTCAGCAGCCGGATGCGCACCGTCGTGCGCTCCCCGGTCGCGGCGACGAGGCCGCGTTCGACGGCGAACGGCCCGATGCCCGCGAGCAGGTTGCCGCAGGTCTGCGCGTCGCCGACGGTCGCGGTGTCGACGCCGACCTGCAGGAACAGGTAGTCGACGTCGATCCCTTCGGCTGGCGAGGGCGACACGATCGCGACCTTGCTGGTGAGCGGGTGGGCGCCGCCGATGCCGTCGATCTGGCGCGGGTCGGGCGACCCCATGATCCGCAGCAGCAGGTCGTCGCGCGCTGCGGGGTCGCTCGGCAGGTCCGACGCGAGGAAGTACGCCCCCTTCGACGTGCCGCCCCGCATGAGCATGCAGCGGATGCCGTCGCGCACCGCCGACGCGACCGACGGTCCAGCCGCAGCCGACGGCTCGGCGCGACCGGCGGCGCACTCGCGAACGGCGACTCAGGCGCGCCCATCGCCCCGGGCCTCCCAGTCGGCCTGCGTGACGTACTCGATGCCGAGCTCGGACAGGAGGGGCCGCAGCCCCTTGCGGTCGAGGCTGAGCTCGCCGCCGCGGTAGGCGGCACGGTCGGCCTCCTCCTTCGCGAGGCGCGCATCGGCCGCCGCGAGCGCCTGCATCCGCCTCGACGTCGCGGCACGCGCAGCACCCCGTCGTCGTCCGCGACGATGACGTCGCCGGGTGCGACGGTGACGGCCCCGACGGTGATCGGCACGTTGACCGAGCCGGGCGTCGCCTTGACCGTGCCCTGCGCGAAGACCGCGGCCGACCACACCGCGAAGCCCAGGGCGCGGAGCTCGGCGACATCCCGCACCCCGGTCGTCGTGACGAGCCCGCGCACCCCGCGGGCGTGCAGCGCCGTCGCGAACAGTTCGCCGAACGCCCCGTCGACCGAGGGCGACGTCGTCGTCACGACGAGCACGTCGCCGGCGCGGCACTGCTCGATCGCCGCGTGGATCATGAGGTTGTCGCCCGGGTGGCTCAGCACGGTGACGGCGGTGCCGGCGATGCGCACGCCCTCCTGGATGGGACGGATGCCGGGACCCACGAGTCCCGTCCGGCCCATCGCCTCGTGCACCGTCGCGACACCGTGCACGCCCAGCGCGTCGACGGTCGCCGCGTCGGCGCGGGCGATGTCGGTGACGATCACGGCGGTCACGGCATCCGTCCGTTCGCATACCCAACCGCGCCTCGCCCCACTGGCGAGACTTCACAGATGTCGCGCATCGGCCCCGAAACCGTGACATTCGTGAAGTTTCGCGACCAGGGGCGGGTCATGACAGCGCCTGGGTCACCTGCGGGAAGTGCCGCATGTACGCCTCGCCCATCGTCTCGTGGGCGAGCCCGAGGTTGGGGCCGGCATTGCGCTTGAGCTGCACGCCGCGGCGGACGGCGAGGTCGGTGTAGTACGACCACATGTGCTTCTGGGCGGGCAGGCACTCCATCGCCGCGCGCTTGCGCGGGAACGCCTCGGTGATGTCGAGCAGCACGTTCGGCGTGAAGTCGCATTGCTCCGGCTGATGGGGCTCGAAGAAGAAGACGGGCGGGGCGCCGATGATGTCGTCCTTCGAGGGGTAGCTGCCGTCGGAGTTCGCCACGCCGATCGCCTGCGCGAGCACGCGGGCTTCGAGGGCCATGCGCGCCGCCGCGGGGTGGTCGCCGTTGTACGGGTCGCGGAGCGTGTGCGTGAGCACCACCGTGGGCTGCACGCGCCGGTACAGGTCGACCAGGCGTGAGACGGCGTCGCGCGACTCGACGAGCGGGTAATCGCCGAGGTCGAGGAACTCGATCTCGGCGCCGAGAGCGGATGCCGCGGCCTCGGCCTCGTCGCGGCGGATGCGCTTGATCTCATCGAGGGACTTGCCGTCGAGCCACTGGCTGGCCGACTCCCCGCGCTCGCCGTACGACAGGCACGCGACCACCGCGCGCTCGCCGCGGAGGGCTGCGGCGGCGATCGCGCCGCCTGCCCGCCAGACGAAGTCGCCGGCGTGGGCGCTGACGACGAGGAGCGTGTCGGCAGTGTCTGTCATGGGGCCAGCGAATCACACCCATGGCGAAATGGTCAACAAATTGTCTACAATCATGGCGACCATATACCTCTGGACGTAGGTATAGCGGACACGTAGCATCGCGCTCAGGTCACCCGGAACACTGGACGAGGAAGTCGAGGAACTCATGGCGAGCAACCTGCAGGAGCTCATGGATCAACGGGGGAGCGTGGTCGAGATGCTGCGCAACTCGCAGCTCGGCACCTACATCTACCCCGTCGTGCCCGCGGAGTTCACGAACTGGCGCCGCGAGCAGAAGGCCTGGCGCGAGACAGCGGTGCTCTACGACCAGACGCACCACATGGTGAACTTCTTCATGACCGGCCCCGACGCGCTGAAGCTGCTGTCGGACACCGGCATCAACTCGTTCGCGAACTTCCCGGTCAACACCGCCAAGCAGTTCGTGCCGACGTCGTCGACCGGCGGGGTGATCGGCGACGGCATCCTGTTCCACCTCGCCGAGGACGAGTACGTCTACGTGGGCCGCGCGCCCGGCGCCAACTGGCTGCAGTTCCACGCCGAGACCGGCGGCTACGACGTCGAGACCCGCTACGACGACCGCTCGCCGTCACGGCCGTACGGCGAGGCGGTGACGCGCGAGTTCTATCGCTTCCAGATCCAGGGCCCGAACGCGTGGCAGATCATCGAGAAGCTCGCCGGCCGCGAGGTCGAGCAGGTGCGCTTCTTCCACATGGGCGAGATCGAGATCGCCGGCGAGCACGTGCGCACGCTCCGGCACGGCATGGCCGGCGCTCCCGGCCTCGAGATCTGGGGGCCGTACGCGCAGCACGGGAGGATCCGGGATGCCGTGCTCGAGGCGGGGCGCGAGTTCGGCATCGAGCCGTGCGGTTCGCGCGCGTACTCCTCGAACACCCTCGAATCGGGGTGGATCCCGTCACCGCTTCCCGCGATCTACACCGGCGGAGACATCGAGCGGCGTTACCGCGAGTGGCTGCCGGCGAGCAGCTACGAGGCGATCAACGCGCTCGCGGGATCGTTCGTGTCGGACGACATCGAGGACTACTACCTCAACCCGTGGGACCTCGGCTACGGCTCGTTCGTCAAGTTCGACCACGATTTCATCGGCCGCGAGGCTCTCGAGCAGGTCGACCCCGAGGTGCAGCGCAAGAAGGTCACGCTCGCCTGGAACGACGAGGACCTCGGCCGGATCCTCACGAGCGTGCTCGACCGCGAAGGGCCCGGATACCAGTTCTTCGACCTGCCGAACGCGAACTACGGCTCGTCGAACTACGACGCCGTGATCGACGCGGACGGCAGTCACGTCGGGCTGTCGCTCTTCACCGGCGTCACCGCGAACGAGAAGCGCGGCCTGTCGCTGGCGACGGTCGACCGCGACGTGCCGATCGGCGCGGAGGTGCGCGTGGTGTGGGGCGAGCCCGACGGCGGCTCGCGCAAGACCACCGTCGAGCCGCACGAGCAGATCGAGGTGCGCGCCGTCGTCAGCCCGGTGCCCTACGCCGAGACCGTGCGGCAGGAGTATCACGGCGGCTGGCGCACCGCGGGAGTGGCGTAGCCGACGGCACCCGCGGCCCGGCATCCGTCCCCCGACCCGAAGGAGGTTCGACGTGGCACGCGGCTCGGACGGCGAGTCCGTCCTGCACAAGCACCTGCGGGTGCTGCAGGCGTTCGACGTGCTGCGCCCGTTCCTCACGCTGACCGAGATCGTGGAGACGACGGGCCTCGCCGTGTCGACCACCCACCGCCTCGTCGCCGAGCTCGAGCGGGAGGGTCTGCTCGAACGGATGCCGGACCGCTCGTACCGGCTCGGCATCCGGCTGTGGGAGTTCGCGTCGCGGACCCCCGGCGCCCTGGGCCTGCGGGAGCTCGCGCGGCCGTGGCTGGAGGCCGTGCACTCGCGCGTGCGTCAGCACACGCAGCTCGGGGTGCTGAGCGGGCGCGACGTGCTCTTCATCGAGCGCCTCTCGACCCGGGAGGCCGTTGTCAACGCCACCGTGATCGGCGGCCGTGTGCCGCTGCCGGTCAGCTCGAGCGGCCTGGTGCTGCTCGCCCACTCCGAGCCGGGCGTCGTGGCGGACGTCATCGCGGCCGGCTGGCCGGCGTACACGTCGGCGACCATCCGCACCGGCGAGGAACTTCGTGCGCGGCTGCGCCGGGTGCGGGCGGACGGGTTCGCCGTCACCGACGGGCACATCCATCGCGAGTCGCGAGGCATCGCCGTGCCGGTCCTCGACGCGCACGGTCTGGTGCACGCGTCGCTCGGCGTCGTCGTGCCGAACGACGGCACCTCGCCGCAGGCGGCGGTCGAGCTTCTGACCGTGGCGGCGGCCGGCATCTCCCGGGCGCTCGAGGCGGCGGGCGGTGCGGGCGGGCACGGCATGCGCACGCTCGCCAGCACCTCGCGGAGATCGCTGGACTACTTCTCGTCGCTCGACGCCCACACCCTGCCGTCGGCGTCCGCCGGCTGACCTGCGCGGGCGTGGGCCGGCGCGCGTCCGGGGTCACGAAGTGTCGCTTCGGGGTGGAGGTGGCGGCGTGTCGTGACACCCGAGCCGCCGCGCGGGCGTGGGCGTGCGCGTCCGGGGTCACGAAGTGTCGCTTCGGAGTGGAGATGGCGGCGTGTCGTGACACCCGAGCGCCGCGGCGACGTCGGATGTCGAGGGCCCGGGCATCGGCGGATGCCCAGGCCCTCGCGCGTCATGACGAGACGGGTCGCGAGATCATCCCGTCACGCAGGTGTACGAGCTCGCGTCGTCGATCGATCCGGAGCCCGAGTACTGCGGCCACGCCGGGTACTCGCACATCGGGCGCGTGCGATCGGCGCCCGCGTTGCCGTCGCTCGCGACGAGGCCGGACGGCGCGACGCCCTGCTCGACCCAGTCGACGATCGCGTCGAGGCCGTCGTACTGCGCCACGAATCGACCCTGGCCGTGGCCCCAGCCGGGCACCATGTAGAACTTCGCGAACGTGTCGAGGCGCTTGCCGAACTCGTCCTGCAGCGCCTCCCAGTACTGCACGGTGTTGTGCGGCGTGATGAAGTCGTCGATGGTGCCGTGGGTGAGGATGACCTTGCCCCCGTGTGCGCGGAACTGGTTGAGCGAGACGTCCGTGACGTCCATGATCTCGCCCACCTCCTGCACCCGGTCGGCGTAGTCCAGCGGATCGACGGTGTACGGGTCGAAGCCGGGGGGATTCCCCGCGACGCCGTACCGCATCGTGGCCTCGAACACGGCGAACTGCAGCCCCTGCGCCTGCGCGCTGGAGCCGAAGCCCGCGAAGCCCTGATACAGGGCGCCCTCGAGGAGCGCGCTCTTCGCGAAGATCGAGTTGCCCTCGATCTCGATGCCCAGGTCGTAGTCGGTGCTGATCTTCACCGCGGCCGCGATCTCGACCGCCGAGAGGCACGTGTCGACGGTGGCGGCATCCACTCCCGCAGGGCAGGCGAGCGACTGGATGTCGAACGCCGCGTCGCAGCCGGCGACATCGCTGATGATCCCGTCGACCGCCCCGTCGAGCCCGTCGCAGGTCGCATACACCGCGTTCGTGATCGTCGCCGTCTCGGCGGAGTTGAGGTGACCGGCCCCGCCCTCGAGCTGCAGCGCGTCGCGGAAGTTGACCGCGCCCACGTGCATCATCGTGACGTTGTAGGCCGGGTAGTTCGCGATGACGCCGTCGTAGTCCTTCGGGTAGCGCGCCGCCGCGTCGAGGGCCTCGTGCCCGCCCTGGGAGCCGCCGATGAAGTACGACCACTCCGCATCCATGCCGTAGGCCGCCTCGATGACGACCGCGGCCGCATCGTGGGCCTTCTTGACCGACCACTGCCCGTAGTTGAGGAAAAGCTCCTCGTCGAGCTGGAAGGTGCCGTCGAATCCGGGAGCTCCCTGGTGACCGCCGTCGGAGCCGAGGGTGACCCAGCCCTGCGACAGTGCGGTCGGAGTGCCGGCCGGCTGGGCGGTGTAGGCGCCGGTCGCAGTGACCAGGGACCCGTCGAACCCGCCGCCGCCGAACTGCAGCGTGCGCTCGTTCCAGAGGGCGGGGAGGTTGACCCGGAACTGCATGTCCTGCGGTGCCGAGACCGCGCGGATCCAGCCGGTGACCGCGCAGTAGCTGCCGGCGGCGTCCCACACCGCCGTCTCGACATCGGCGCCGTTCGTCGGCAGTCCGATGTCCTTCGCGGGGATGGTGAGGCCGGCGAGCGACGTGCACTCGGATGCCGTGAGGGTGGGCGATCCGGCGTGGGGACCGCCGGGTGCTGCCGTGGCCGACGAGACGCCGGCCGTGAGGACGAGAGCTGCGGCGATGCCCAGCGACACCGCTGACAGCCGCCTGAACGTGGATTTCATCGACGCTCCTTCGCGTTGTGAACCGCAGCCGCCGTGGGGTCGGCGCCGTGCGTGTGCGGCGAGGATCGCATCCGCTCGCGCCGGCGACAACGGCACTTCCGTCCAATGCGCTTCGCCGTTGTGCAGGCCGGACGATGCGGGTATCGTGCCGGGCTTCAGTCGTGACCGCGCTCGGCGACGAGCCGCTCGAACCACGCGAGCGTCGCGCGCGTCATATCGGCGGGCTGTCCCGACGACTCGAGCGCCGCCAGGGCGGCGCGCACCTCGTGCTCGCGGCGCACGGCGTGCAGAGTCGAGCCGTCGACGAGCCGGTCCACCAGCGCGGCGCCGTCGGGACCCAGCTCGTCCGCCATCTGCGCGCGCAGCCAGTCCTCGGCGCCGGCGGCGCGCGCGGCGCCGAGCCCCTCGAGCACGAGCGCAGCCAGCCCCTTCATGAACACGCTCCGCAGCAGCCGCAGGCGCGCGGCTTCGCCCGCGTCGCCGTCGATGACCTCGACGGGCACCTCGAACGGGCCCACACGTTCGGCGAACGCGCGCGCCCCGGACCCGCTGGCGAGGAGCGGGGTCCGGTGTCCTGCGCGCACCACGGGCGCGAGCACCGCGACGTCGGCCATCGCGAGGCCGCGGTCGGCGGCGAGGCGGGCGATGCGCTGCTTGAGGTCGGGGGAGGCGGTGTTGAGATCGGCGTAGACGGCGCCCGCGGCGATGTGGGGCAGCGCGTCGCGGGCGACGGATGCCGCGGCATGCCCGGTGACGAGGCTCAGCGCCACATCGGCCCCGGCGAGGGTGTCGGCCAGCGTCGCGAACTGCGGCACGTCGGGGTCGCCGAGGTCGTGGGCGGGGTCGAAGGCGCGGACGTCGGCCCCGGCATGCGCCAGGCCGCGGGCGTAACGACGGCCGGCCTCACCGAGGCCGAGGATCGCGATCGTCGTCATGGCCGACACCCTAGAGCACCCGTGCAGGCCCCGGGCCGGCACCGGCGGCGGAGTCGGCGGCGCCCGGAGCGTCCGGCCCGCCGGCGTCGTGCGGGTCGGTGTCGAGGCTCTCGAGGTACTCGAGCGAGCGGCGCGACCCGCTTACGAGCGACCGGATGCCGTGGGTGCGCTCGTCGACGTCCGGGCGGTAGGCGACCGCGAGGTCGCGCGCGATGCCGGCGGCGGCGCGGCGCAGCAGCTCGGCGTAGCCGTGGGTCGACGCGCCGTCGTTGTGCACCACCACGCCGATGGCCGCGTAGACGCTGCCGCCCGGCCCCATCACGGGCACCGCGATGCCGCGCGACTCGGGGTGGATCGCGCCCTCCGTCACCGCGTACCCGTCCTCGCGCACGCGGCGCAGCTGCGCGCGCAGCTCGGCGCCCGTGCGGATCGTGCGCTCCGTGTAGGGACGCAGCCCGTGTGCGATCACGTCATTGACGAGAGCGTTGTCGGCGTAGGCCAGCAGCGCGAGGCCGCTGGAGGACGCGTGCAGCGGGATGCGGCCCCCGATGAGCGTCGCGTTCACGACGGCGTCGCGCGTCGACATCCGATCGATGAACAGCACGTCCCGCCCGCTGAGCACACCCAGCTGCGCGTGCTGCCGCACCCGTTCGTGCACGGCTCCCAGCCACGGTCGCGCGATCTCGCGGAGGCCGACCGCGCCGGGGGTGCGGCTGGCGAACTCCCACAGTCGCACGCCGAGGCGGTACGTGCGGTCGGGCAGCCGCTCGAGCAGCCCCTCGCGCTCGAGCTCGGCGATGAGCCGGTGCGCGCTGGAGCGGGGCACGCCCGCGGCATCGGCGATCTCGCTGAGCGTGAGGAACGGATGCCACGCATCGAAGCTCTCGAGCACGCGGAGGTGTCGGTGCAGCACCGACTCGCCCGCAGATCCTCTTGCCACGGCATCCTCCTCGATGACGCCGCCATGCTAACCCGGACGGCGCGCCGCTGTTCCGTTGAGCGGAAGCCTGGGGCGTTTCGTCTCGCTCGTTCCTCGCTCGCTCAACGACCGGGGTGGGGGCGCGTTTCGTCTCGCTCGCTCAACGACCGGGACTCGGTCGTTGAGCGAGCGAAGCGAGACGAAACGCCACGAACGCGGCTCAGGCGTTCGCGCGATACACCGTCCGGGCGTAGTCGTGGTACGGCGCGGGGGCGACGGTCGCACGGATCCGCACCTGGCGGTGATCGGCGTCCACCGAGTCCTTGCGCGAGATGGGGTCCTCGCCCCAGACGACCTCGACCTCGTCGCCGTCGCGGAGCCCCACATCCAGGGTGGCCAGCGACATGTAGAGCTGGTCGTACGCCACGTAGCCGGCATCCGTCGAGATCCCCACGCGCTTGCCGTCCTTCAGGATCTCGTCCATCTGGTACAGCCCGTAGCGAGCCTTGGGGAAGTCGAGGTACTTCGCGGGCGTGCCGGGCTCGACCTGCGAGCGGACGACCGCCGCGACGTCGTCGGCGTTCCAGATCAGCGTGACCTTGCGGCGGCGCTGGTTCTCGGCATGCTTCTCGAGCGCCTCGCGTCCATGGAAGTCGTGGTCGAAGCGCACCGAGCGCCCGAGACCGATGTCGAACGGCGTCAGGTAGAAGTCGTGGACGTCGGTCGAGTACAGCGAGCCGGCGACCGAGCCGATGCGCGCGGCGGGGAGCCAGGCGCGGTACTCCGCGAAGTCGTCGTCGAAGACGGCCGGGAAGGGCGTCGGCACCCAGCCCGACTCCAGCGGCGACGAGGAGTACGCCTTGGCTCCTACGCGGCGGATGTCGTGTTCGGCGCCCGCCTCCATCAGGGCGTTCAGGACGATCTCGTTGTCCTCCCACGGTCCGTAGAACTCGAAACCGGGCTGCCCCGCCATGCCGTGGCGGAGCGCCTTGACCGGCCGCCCCGCGATGGTCACCTCGCCGATGTGGAAGAACTTGATCTCCGGCGCCGGCCCGCCGAACACCTTCTCCATGACGAGGTCGGCGTGGGGACCCTGCAGCTCGTAGCGGTAGAACGTCGGCGGCCCCTGGCGCATGTGCGAGTTGGCCTCGAGGCGGTAGCGGACGTCCTTGCCGGCATCCTGAGCCTTCTCGACGTTGAAGCGCACCCAGTCGATGAGGATGTGGTGCCCGATGAGCACGAGACCCTCAGGTCCTTCGGCGTTGTAGAACAGGATGCCGTCGCCGATCAGATAGCCGTCCTTGTTGACCGAGATGAGCTGCTTGGCGACGCCCGGGCGGAACGTCGCGAAGGTGTTCGGCGAGATGGAGCTCAGGAGCGGGATGAGGTCGGCGCCGTCGAGGAACAGCTGCGTCATGTGGTGCGACTGGTCCATGAGCGCCACCGAGGTGTTCCAGGCCCGCTGCTCGTCGCGCCAGTTGGTGAACTCGGGGGCCACCGGGAAGGTGAATGCCGGCCAGTTCTGGTTGCGCAGCAGCTCCACCGCGCTGCCTGCGCGATCGATCGCCTGGGCGAGTGTCTCTGCTGAGTCGGTCGTGGTCATCGTCGACCCTCCTTCGTTGTTGCGGAAGCTGCGGTCAGCGTAAGAGCTCCTCCTGGCGGCTGAGCGGGGCTGTTCCGTTGAACGGAATCGGATGCCGCATCCGCCGATCGGGCGGGCCAGCATCGGATCGCAGGGTCACGGTTGCGAAACTTCACACCAAAATCGTTGACAATCTTTCCGGGGATCCGTAGTTTTCCCAGCAGGGGAGGACTCGAGTCCCCTTGATGACCACACGCGATGACGCGAAAGGTGGGGCCATGGGCGCTCGGCTCGCAGTCCGCGACGTCAGCCTTCACTTCGGCGGCGTCAAGGTGCTCGAGGACGTGAGCTTCACCGTGGAGCCGGGCCAGATCTTCGGCCTGGTCGGGCCCAACGGCGCCGGCAAGACGTCTCTCTTCAACTGCGTCAGCGGTCACTACCGCCCGAGCGCCGGCTCCATCACGATCGACGACGTCGAGGTCGTGGGGTCGTCCCCGGCCACGCTCGCGCGGCAGGGGCTCGCGCGCACGTTCCAGCATCCCGCGCTCCAGCTGCGCGAGACCGTGCTCGAGAACGTGCTCCTCGGCGCCCATACGCGCCTTCCCGGCGGTCCGGTGGAGTGGTCCCTGCGGCTGCCGCGCACGGTGCGCGCCGAGAAGGCGCTGCGCCAGGAGGCGCTCGACCTCCTGGACCGCAACGGCCTCGGGCGGGCCGCCAGGATGCGGGCCGACGAGCTGTCGCACGGCCTGCACAAGGGCATCGAGCTCTGCCGCGCGCTGCTCACCCACCCCGGCCTCCTCCTCCTCGACGAACCGGCCGCAGGGCTCCCGCACTCCGAGGTGGAGCAGCTCATCGAGACGGTGCGGCGCGTGCGCGATGAAGACATCACAGTGGTGATCGTCGAGCACAACATGGGGCTCATCTCGGCGCTCACCGACCGCGTCGTGGTGCTCGATCACGGCCGCAAGCTGATGGAGGGCTCGGCCGCGGAGGCGCAGGCCGACCCCCGCGTCATCGAGGCCTACATCGGGAAGGACGCGGTCGATGACGCTGCTTGAACTGGCCGACGTGCGCGCCTTCTACGGCCGCATCCAGGTGCTCGAGGGCGTCTCGCTGACGGTCCCCGACGGCGGCGCGGTCGGCATCCTCGGCGCGAACGGCGCCGGAAAGACCACGACGCTCCGCGCGATCTCGGGCACCGTGCGCTCGACGGGCACGATCCGATTCGACGGCAAGGAGCTGCGGGGACTGCGTCCCGACCAGGTCGCCGCACTCGGGATCGCGCACGTGCCGGAGGGGCGCGGCACGCTCGGCGATCTGACGGTACGGGAGAACCTCAGGGTCGGCGCCTACAAGCGCAAGGACCGCAAGGGCATCGCGTCGGACATGGACTACTGCCTCGACCTGTTCCCGCAGCTGCAGGACCGGATCCGCTCCAACGGCTCAGCGCTCTCGGGCGGCGAGCAGCAGATGCTCGCGATCGCCCGCGCGATCATGTCGAAGCCGCGGCTGCTGCTGCTGGACGAGGCATCCCTCGGTCTCGCTCCCGGCACCGCGAAGAGCGTGTACCAGGCGATCGGCCGGCTGCGCAGCGAATCGGGCATCGCGATGCTCGTGGTCGAGCAGAACGCCAACCTCGCCTTCACTCTCGTCGACAGCGCCACGGTGCTCGAGACCGGGCGGAACGCCCTCACCGGCACGTCGGCGGAGCTCAAGGGCATGGACGAGATCCGCCGCGCTTACCTGGGAGGCTGACGTGGGCACGTTCATCCAGCTCGTCATCGACGGCCTCTCCACCGGCTCGATCTACGCCGCCCTCGCGCTCGCGATCGTGCTGGTGAACCAGGCGACCGGGCTCATCAACTTCGCGCAGGGCGGCATGGCGGTGCTGTCCGCCTACATCGCGTGGGCGCTGAACGGTCTCGGCATCCCGCTCCTGCTCGCGATCCTCGCAGCCGTCGTCCTCTCGTTCTTCCTCGGAGCCGTCATCGAGCGGTATCTCATCCGGCGCTTCGAACGCGGCGACCCCGACACCGCCGTCGTCGTGACGATCGGCCTGCTCACCTTGATCACCGGGTTCTGCGCCTGGATCTGGACGTACAACAACCGGCTGTTCCCCTCGCTGTTCCCGCTGGAGACCATCCAGATCGCGGGGGCGGTGATCAGCGTCCGCTCGCTCGGCACCTTCATCGTGATCGTCGCGTGCATGCTGCTGCTGCAGGCGCTGTTCCTGGGCACCAAGCTCGGTCTCGCGCTGCGGGCGGTCGCGATCAATCCCGCGTCCGCCGCATTCTCCGGCGTGAACGTCGGCCGCAACCTCATGATCGGCTGGGGGCTGGCCGCCGTCCTCGGCGCAGTCGCCGGGGTGCTCGTGGCGCCGCAGCTGACCCTGACGCCCGGGATGATGGACTCCGCCCTCGTCTACGCGCTCGCCGCGTGCATCCTCGGCGGCCTGTCGAGCCCCATCGGCGTCGTGGTGGCCGCGTGGCTCATCGGCGTGCTCGAGAACCTCGCCGCCGTCTATGTGCCGTTCATCGGCCACGACCTGAAGATCGCGGTGCCCTTCATCCTCATCTTCGTCGTGCTCTTCCTGCGGCCACAGGGCCTGTTCGGGCGGAAAGCGGTGGTGCGCGTCTGATGGCTGCGAACACGGACCTCTCCCACCGGTCCCCCCTCCTCGCAGCGCCCCTGGGTGCGCTGGGCCGTCATCGGCCTCGTCATCGTGCTGATGATCGTGCTGCCGCTGATGCTCCCGGAGTTCGCGAACCAGACGATCGCGCGCATCGGCGTCTTCGCCGTCGCCGTCCTGGGCCTCAACGTCGTGATGGGCTACACCGGCCAGGTCTCGCTCGGCCAGATCTTCTTCGTCGGCGTCGGCGCCTACGTCACGGCGTTCGGGGTCAATGCCGACTGGAACATCCTGCTCGTCTTCGTGCTCGCGTGCCTCGTCCCCGCGGTGATCGGCCTGGTCATCGCCCTCGCCGCCGCGCGTCTGGGCGGACTCGCCATCGCCATGGTCACGATCGCGCTGCCGATCATCGGCGTGCCCCTCGCCAAGCGCCTGTCGGACTTCACGGGCGGCTCGCAGGGCACCTCCGCCCGCTTCTCGGGCGCACCGGAGTGGACCGGCCTGTACGACGACCAGTGGCAGCTGTACATCGTCTTCCTCATCGGCGGCATCACCTTCATGCTCACGCGCAACCTCGTGCGGGGCAAGTACGGCAGGGCCTTCGCGATCGTGAAGGGAAACGAGGCGGTCGCCGGGTCGCTGGGCGTGTCGCCGTACCGCTTCAAGGTGCTCGCGTTCACGATCGCCTCGCTCATCGGCGGCGTGAGCGGCTTCCTCTACATGGTCGTCATCCAGTACACCTCGCCCGAGACGCTGCACTTCGGCCACTCGATCGAGCTGCTCGCGTCGATGGTGATCGGCGGCGCCGGCAGCATCCTCGGCTCCCTCCTCGGGGGCGTCTGGTACGTGCTGCTGCCACAGGTCACCAACCTCATCGACCCGAACATCACCGCCATGCTGCAGGGCGCCATCCTCCTGGTCGTGCTGTTCATCCTGCCCGGCGGGCTGGTCTCGCTTCCGAGCCTGTGGCGGCGACGCGGGCGCGACGCCGGCTCGGGTCGCCCGAGTGGACCCGTCGGCGGTGCGATGCAGGCGGATGCCGCGGCATCCGTCGCCGGAACCTCCACCGTCGGCGACGCACTGGGCGCCCCTTCGACGCCATCACCACCACCACCTACGACGCAATCACCACCACCACCTACGACGCAGTCGTAACACACAGAGAGGCATGACCCATGAGCACGAATCGCAGAAGGATGCGCGTCGCCTCGGTCGTCGCGGGGATCGGCATCGTCGCCGTCCTCGCTGCCGGCTGCGCACGCGGCGGCGGCTCGCCGAACGACACCGACGACGGCGGCGGCGCGGAGGCGAGTCCGGGTATCACCGACGACTCGATCACCCTCGGCATCACCACCCCGCTGTCGGGCCCGACCGCCGGCCCGGGCACCTGCACGGTCGCCGGCATCACCGCGTACTTCGGCGCCAGGAACGCCGAGGGCGGAGTGGAGTTCGGCGACGGCAACACCCGCACCGTCGAGATCGAGGCGCTGGACGACGAGTACGACCCGCAGAAGGCCAAGGCCAACTACGACCAGCTCAAGAGCAGCGTCTTCGCGATGACCGCCGGCCTCGGCACGCCCACCAACCGGGCGTGGCTCGACGCGGCGATCGCCGACGAGGTGCCGCAGGTGCTGATCATGACGGGCGACCCGATCTTCAGCAACCAGGAGGAGAGCCCCTGGCAGCTCGGCTTCGTGCCGATCTACCAGAACGAGGGCGAGGCGTTCGGCGAGCTGCTCGCCGGATCCGCCGAAGACCACAAGGTCGCGATCCTGTCGCAGAACGATGACTACGGCGAGGGCTACGTCGAGGGCTTCAAGACCGCCATCGAGGGCGCCGACAACATCGAGGTCGTCAAGGAGCTGACCTACGAGGCCACCGACACCTCGGTCGACGCGCAGCTGACCGAGCTGGCCGGCTCGGGCGCCGACGTGTTCTTCAACGCCATGTCGATCACCCCGCTGGTGATCTCGTCGCTGCAGAAGTCGCAGGAGCTCGGCTGGCTCCCGTCCTGGTTCCTGCCGTCGAACACGTCGAGCCCGACGGCCATCCTCGAGCCGGGCGGCGCCGCGGCGTTCCCCGGCGTCTACACCGTGGCGTTCGCGCAGTCGGCGGCCGCGCCGACGTTCGCCGAGAGCGAGGAGGGCGCAGCCTTCCTCGAGGGCCTGAAGGAGTACGCGAACTACCCTGACACCCCGGCGTTCCCGCACTGCGTCTGGTCGTACCAGATCGGGGCGACGCTCGAGGAGGTGTTCGGCAACATGACCGAGCCGACGCGCGACAACTTCATGGAAGCGCTGCGCGACGTCTCGGGCTTCACGGCGCCGCTCATGCTCGAGGGCTCCACCGTCGACACGACCGAGGACGGCCTGCCCGCCGTCTCGACCGTGCAGGTGCAGAAGTACAACGGCAAGGGCTACGCCCCCGCCGAGAGCTGGGACGAGTGACCTGAGCTCGCACGACGCGTGAGCGCGGGGAAGGGGCGGCCGGAGGCATCCGGTCGCCCCTTGCTCGTTCGTCCGTCGCGTCGTCGGCTTCTCGAGAACAGGTCTCTGGCGTAGGCAGGACGACTGGCGGGGATGGTCCTGTGCTCGCCGGATCACCTGTTCTGGGCGAAGGATGCCGTGGCGCCGGCGTGTGTTGCCGAGAACAGGTGTTCTGGCGCAGGCAGGACGCTGGCGGCGGATCGTCCTGTGCTCGCCGGATCACCTGTTCTGGGCGAAGGATGCCGTGGCGCCGAGCGCGGCGCTCACTCCATGCCGTGCAGCACCTCGACGATGCCCGAGAGGTGGGCGCGGGTCGCGGCCTCGGCGGCGTCGGGGTCTTTCGCGAGGATCGCGTCGATGATCGCGATGTGCTCGGGAGCCGACGTCGCGGCGCGGCCGGGGTGGAACGCGAGGCGGAACTGGTGGCGCGCCGACTGGGCGCGCAGCCGCTCGAGCAGCTGCGTGGCGGTGCCGTGGCGGCTGAGGTCGCGGATGCGGCGGTCGAGCTCCTGGTTGAGCCGCGAGTACGCCATGAGGTCGCCCGAGCCGATCGCCGCTTCGATCTCGGCGCGCAGGGCACGCAGACGTTCGGCGTCGGCGGGCGTGAGGTTCTCGGCGGCCTTGCGCGCGCACAGCGTTTCGAGGCCGATGCGCACCTCCACGATCTCGATCGCCTCGTCGACGGTGATCGCACGCACGCGCGCGCCGCGGTTGGGCAGGCGCTCGACGAGCCCCTCACCGGCGAGGTTGAGGAGCGCCGTTCGCACCGAGGCGCGCGAGGCGCCGTACCGTTCGCTCAGGTCGGCTTCGATGAGGCGCTGGTGCGGGGCGAACTGCGCATCGAGGATCGCCTCGCGGATCACCTGCGTCAGATCGGGGCGATCCATCGCGTCGTCGTCACTGCGCACTGCGGCATCCGTCATCTCGCCCCATCCCCTCCGGCGCCTTCGTCCGTGCACTGACACTATCTCTCGACGATCGTCCCATCGGGAAGCATTTCATACGAAATCCGCGCGAAAATCGTCAACAATCTTGATTCACCTGCATGCGAGAGGCACTCTTGTTGAAGTGGGCGACGGCGCACACCCGCCGTCGACCCGCTGCCAGCCCGACAGCACAGCCCCGGCGAGAGCCGGAGCGAGAGCACGCAGCCCCGGCGAGAGCCGGAGCCGGACAACACAGCCCCGGCGAGAGCCGGAGCCGGACACCCTAGCCCCGGCGAGAGCCGGAGCCGGACAACACAGAGAGGTGGCGTTCCATGGGCGAGACCGCGATGGGGACATCGGTTCGGACCGGACTGTACATCGGCGGTGAGGAGCGCTTCACCGACGACGTGCTGACCATCCCCGACCCCGGTCGGCCCGGGGTGGTCGTCGGCGAGGCGGCTGCGGCATCCGTCTCTGATGTGAAGGATGCCGTCGCCGCGGCGAAGCAGGCCTTCCCGGCGTGGGCGGCGCTCACGCCGCAGGAGCGTGCCGCGAAGATGGCCGAGGCCATCGCGGGTATCGCAGACGACCGCGACGAGGACGCCGCGATCCTGTCGCAGGAGAACGGCAAGGTCCGGATGGAGGCGTGGATCGACGGGCTGGTGTTCGAGATCCGCTGGAACCTCGCCCTCATGCTGGCCGACGAGGTGGATGCCTCCAAGACGCTGCCCCCGGTGCCCGGTGCCATCCCGGTGTCGACCGAGGTGTCGTACCAGCCGCTGGGTGTCGTGACGGTGATCGTGCCGTTCAACTGGCCGATCGCGATCCTGGGTGCCTCGTTGCCGCACGCGCTGCTCGCGGGGAACACCGCGATCGTGAAGCCGCCGCCCTCGGCACCGCTCGCGACCACGCGCGTCGTGCAGCGGGTCGCCGAGAAGCTGCCGCCCGGCGTGCTGAACGTCGTGACGGGACGCGATCAGGACATGGCCGACCTCATCCAGAACCCCGACGTCGCCAAGGTCTGCTTCACCGGCAGCGTGAACGGCGGCAAGCGGATCATGGAGATGGCGTCCAAGACGCTCACCCGCGTGACGCTCGAGCTGGGCGGCAACGACGCGGCGGTCTTCCTCGACGACGCGATCCTCGACGACGCGCACCTCGACCGGCTCTATGCCGCGATCTATGACACCACCGGCCAGATCTGCATGAACGCCAAGCGTGTCTACGTGCACCGTTCGCGTCTCGACGAGCTCGTCGCAGGACTCGCCGCGCGGCTCGAGAACGCGAAGCTCGGCCACGGGCTCGACGAGGGCGACCACGATGGGGCCGCTGCACCAACCCGCGCAGAAGGCGTTCGTCGACGAGATCATCCAGGAGGCGAAGGATGCCGGAGCCGACGTCCGCGAGTACGGCTCTTTGCCCGAGGGCGACCTGGCCGGCGGCAACTTCGTGCGCCCCGCGATCGTCGTCGACCCGGGGCTCGACCTGCGCGTGGTCACTCAGGAGCAATTCGGTCCCGTCATCCCGGTGATCCCGTTCGACGACGAGACCGAGGCGGTGCGCCTTGCCAACGACACCTGGGGCGGCCTCTGCGGATCGGTGTGGACGGGCTCGCCCGAGGCTGCGCAGCGCGTGGGCTCCCAGCTCGAGTGCGGCTATGTCTGGGTCAACGACCACGGTGCGACGCGTCTCGACCTGCGTGCGCCGTTCGGCGGCATGAAGCAGTCGGGCTTCGGCCGTGAGCAGGGCATCGAGGGCGTGCGCGCCTTCCAGGACACGCGCTCCATCGCGACCATCGACCCGGAGGCGCTCGCGTCGATGGCCCACTGACCGGGGCGATGTAGCGTCGTCGCCGGCTCGATGAGCCACCGATCAGCGGGGCGTTACCGCGACTCGAACTACGTCGCCGATGTCCTTGCCCAGCTGTTTGCGGACCTTCGCGCTGATCGAGATGATGTGGCCACCTCTGCCCGTGACCATCGCACCGACGTTCTCCAGTCGGACCTCATCGACTTGCGCGTCGACCCGACTGACTTTCCGGTTCCGAGGAGATCGACCGAACCCGGAATCTCGACGCAAGACCACGTCTCACCTTTGACGTCGACTCCGATCGGCGCTTCGAAACGCAGGGCAGGCTGTGACATGAGGCTCACTCTAACGATGTCCGGATGCGGCGCCACGGCGGTCGTTGATCAGTTGGACGGACTCGACGCTGACGCGGTCATCGCTGCCGGACCGCCCTGGGGGCGGGACGCGTTCATGCCCGTCGAACGCCGGCCCGCCTGACCGCGCTCACGGATCGCCTTGGGAGCGTCGTGAGGGAACCCCGAGTGTGACCGGTGAGGCGGTCGACCGGTCATCGCACCCCGCGCCGTGCGGTTCGTCGTCACTTCGCCACCTGACGCACGATGGTTGTGAAAACGCTTTCCCTTTGGTTGAATCGTTCCACCAACCGGGTGCCTCACTGCCGAGGCAGTTCGTCACGATGCTGTGGCAGCACCAGAAGGAGAGAGAAGCCTCAATGAAAGCCTTTACGCGAACAGCCATCATGAGTGCCTGCGTCATCGGGCTCGTCCTGTCAGGCGGCGCCGCCCACGCGGACACCCAGCAGCCGCCCGAGGCATCAATGCGCTCGGTGCTCGACGTGCTGAGCGGCAGCGTCGGCGAGGACGGCCGCAAGTACTATGTGTCCCCGGCAGGTAGCGACACCAACCCGGGTTCGAAGGGCGCGCCGTTCAGGACGCTGCTTCGGGCGCAGGAGGCGGCATCTGCCGGTGACGTCGTGTACATCCGCGGCGGGGTGTACGACGAGTTCGAGATCACCGAGACGGACAACCCGCACGAGAGTGTCTATCACTACGTGAATCCCATCTCGAAGAGCGGGATCACCTACATGGCCTACCCCGGTGATTCGCGTCCGGTGTTCGACTTCAGCAACGTACCCACCGACCAGCGCGTGGCGGCCTTCTACATCGAGACCGCTGTGACCGACGTCAACTTCGTGGGCTTCGATGTGACGGGTGTGAAGGTGGGCAATCAGAAGCAGTCGGAGGCGTTCCGCATCGCCGGCGGCGCAAACTTCGTGAACATGGCCGCCTACGGCAACGAGGCATCCGGCTTCTACTACACGATCGACGGCACCGGTGCCGTGGTCGACTCCGACGCGTACGACAACGTCGGCCCGACTGCGACCGCAGCCTCGAACACAGACGGCTTCGGTGCGCACGCGAAGAACGTGTGGTTCATCAACTCTCGTGCCTGGAACAACAGCGACGACGGTTTCGACAGCATCAGCTCGGCAGGGCGCGTCGCGTACGTCGGCTCCTGGGCGTTCCGCCATCACGGCAACCAGGACGGCGTCGGCGACAAGAACGGCTTCAAGGTCGGCGGGTACGCGTACCGCACGACGGGCCTCCCCGATCCGATCCCCGTGCACACCGTGATCGATTCGCTGGCGGTTGACAACGGCGGGAACAATTTCTATGCGAATCACCAGCCCGGGCAGGCGGCGTACTGGATCAACAACACGGCGACCGATCCCGGATACGGCTCGAACTACAACATGCTCGAGCGCGTGAGCCCGACAAGCCCCGACGACATCGCCGGATTCCGCGAGGTGCTGCACGGCAATCTTGCCTACGAAGGCCTGACGACTTCGAACAACGACACCACGCCGGAGAACGAGACGAACAACTCCTGGACGATCGGGGAGGGACTGACGCTGACCGACGAGGACTTCGTCAGCGTCGACAGCACGCAGCTGACCGCGGCCCGTCGCGCGGACGGTAGCCTGCCCGAGGTCACCTACCTCAAGCCGGTCGCGGGAACAGCTCGCGGACGAGAACGACCTGGGGTACCTCGCTGCCGCGAATGACCCGTACGCCACGCTCAGCGAACTCGTGAACACTTTACCCAGTCGGGCGACATCTCCAGCGCCCAGCTCAACGAGGAACTCCAGCTCGAGCTGCAGCGGCACCGGACGGACCAGTTCGTGAAGGCCCTCAGCGACGCCCCGGGCGACCAGATCAGCGACTACGCCGTCGACACCCTCACCCTGGTGGCGGCCGCGCTGACGTAGGCAGCAGCCAGCACGAACTCCGGGCATGATCGGGTGGTGGCTTCCCTCGAGCAGGGAGGCCACCACCGGCTCCCACCAGGATCTCGAAGACACCGCCGAGCGTGATCGCATGTACGAACTCCACCGCTGGCAGTGGTGAGTCGCGGGTCGCGTCCCATGCGAGCCGTGATGGGTCCTGCTCAGTCGACTGGTGGGGGGTGGATGAAGACGTCGACAGTGTTCTCGCGGAGGTGGAGGCTGATGACGCTGCCTTCGGCAAGCCACTCACCGAAGCCGTTTTCTGCCGCCGCCACTACCGGCATGTGGACGGCGAGCTCGACCGCAGGGGGCAGGCACTGAAATTGGAATCGACCGCTGCCACCTCCGCGGTCCCAGGCGAGGATGCAGGTGTCGCCAGAACCGTTGTCGACGGACCAGACGGCTATTTCGCGGTACCGCTCGAAGTGGCGCAGCGTGGAGATGTCGGGGTCACCCACATCGGCGGTCAGCTCTTCGATGATGCTGGGGTCCTCCTCATCCGCGGTCGGGTGCAGCGTGGCATCGGGGTGCGGTGACAGAAGCCAGATCGCGGAGTAGATGAGGGTCGCGACGATCACGACCGACCCGGCGATGAACCATAGTCGGCTGCGCAGCAGCGTCGCCCGGTGCCACGTCGGCCGCGCGGGGCCCTCGGCCGAGGTCGCCGGGATCATCGGCTCCGCCTTCGGCTCCGCCTTCGGCGGTGGTGAGTCTTCCGCGGCGTCACTCGGGGCCGGGGCATACCTCGGTGTGGCACCGGCCGTGCGGTGGTCGGCAGACGCGGTGGCGCTGACGGGGGTCGCAGCGGCGATATGGGCCGCTTCGAGTTCGATCAACCGCGACATGGCCGCCGGGTCGGCCTCGATGTCGGGTTCTGGGCCATACGCCCGGGACCGCAGGTCATTCAGCTCGCGCGCGACGTCGTCTGCTGCGACGTCAGCTGCGCGTTGCCGTCTGCGCCGAAACTCGTCCGCGCGCCCGGCCGACCCCCGAGGGGCGTCCATGCCCTCATTATCCGCGCGGGTGCAAGACGGCGATAGGGAGGGCCGTGGGTCAGGAGCACACGAGACACCAGTACCTCAAGGCCACGACCTTCGACTTGGAAACGCTCAGGCGAGGGCTACGTCTCCCTCGACGTCTGCACGAACTTCAACGCCGCCAGGACTGCCCCGTCCGCCTGACGACTCTCTGATCATTCGGCGATACCGCGCCGCCGGCGGTCCGCCCCGCCGGGATAGAGTGCCCCGCAGGAGGAAGTCCGTGGTCGCTGCAGGTATGGCTGTCCGATAGTGAGTGTCCCTGCCATCGCCGCTGTGACGGCGCTCGTCGCCGGCGGGATCACGGTGGGGCTGATCGCGCTCCTTCACGTCCTCGAGCCCGAGTACGACCCGTCCTGGCGGATGATCAGCGAGTACTCCGTCGGGCGATACGGGTGGGTCATGCGCGTCGCGTTCGTCACGATGGCCATCAGCCCTGCAGCGATCTGCGTCGCCTTGTGGCCGTTCGGTGGCGCGTGGACGATCGGTCTTGCCGCTGTCGCAGTGGGCGCGCTCGGTGCCGCGTTCATCGACGCCGATCCGATCATGACTCCGCGCGCTCAGGCAACGCCTGTGGGCAGGGCGCACACGCTCCTGGGCATTGTGCTCCTCGCGGGGTTTCCTCTCGCCGCGCTGTTGGCGGGGGTCGGGGTGGCGACCGCACTCGGCTGGCTGCTCGCGATCGCCTCCGTTGTCCCGTGGGCCGGCCTGGTGTGGTTCCTCATCGCCGCGGCCCCCGCCCACGGGCAGGGCGGCTCGCCTGAGATCCGAATCGGATGGCCGGACAGGTTCTGCCTCCTCGCCTACCTGGCATGGGTGGTGCTCGCCGCTGTCGGCGTTCTGTCCCTCGTGTGATGCAAAGGCTGCGGGAGCGTCCGATACCCGAGCACCCGCGGGCTCGTCGGCCTGATCCGTCACGAGGCGTCCCCACTCGTTTCCTTGCACGAATGCGGTCCCTGAATGCTACGAGCGCGCACCGACTCCGATCTGCATCAGGTCTTCGCCGATGATCAGATCGCCGCTGAAGCCCTGTTTCGCGGCGCGAAGGTGCTTCACGTCGACATTGCTCGGCGCAATGTGGGACAGAACGAGCGTTTTCACTCCTGCCGGCTCAGCAACGTCTCGACCCACCTGCTCGATGGTGGTGTGCGACGCGAGCAGGTGGGCTTTGAGCGCCTGTCCTGCAGGACCTCCGACCACCTCGGCGAGTTGATCTGCGAATGCAGGGTCGATGACCTCATGGACCAAGTAGTCCGCTCCCTGTGCGAGCTCGATCAGATTGGCACTCGGTGCGGTGTCGCCCGAGACCACGATGGACCCGTCCGGGGTGTCGAACCGGAAAGCGAATGCGGGCGCGGTGGGCCGATGATCAACGAGGGTCGCCGTGATGCGGACCGCACCGTCCCGCCAGATCTCGAATGGTGCAACCCGGGGCGGGATCCCCGCTTCATCCACAGTCCACATGCCTGAGATGTCGATGTCGGTCATGCTGAAGTACGGCCATGGCCCAGGGGCGCCGCTGTCGCGGATGCGGTCGTTGAAGTCTGCTGCGAACGCCTGGTCGAGGTATCCGGTCATTCCCGAGATCCCGGGCGATGGTCGTTCCGGGTTGACGACCGCCGGCGTGGGACGGTTCGGTGGAAACACCCGGGGCAGGGCTTCGCGATCGCCAGGTCCGAAGACGCGGATCGGGTCACTCGTGGCCCCCACGCGGTTGGTCATTCCCGTGGAGTACGTCGCCGGCCACTCCGCGACGTGATCGGAGTGCATATGGGTGAAGAGGATGCTGCGTACGTTCGTCAATGAGCGACCGCCGAAGCCTTCTCCGGCGAGGCCGGCCTTGATCAATTGCATGTGGGCGCCGTGCCCAAGGTCCACCAGGTAGACGGCGCCGTCATACACGACCGCGGTCGAGATACCCGCCCTGCCCTCGCTGAGCAGCGTCGGCCCACCTCCGGTCCCCAGAAGCACCAGCTTCGTCCGGAAGCGTGACGTGCTCGCCTGCCCCCCGCCCGTCGCAGCGGCGGCCGGCGTGGCGGCTACCAGAGACAAACCGCCGACTACCGCCGACGCTCCCATGGTCTGCAGGAATCGGCGCCGTGACGTCTCAGGCAGGCGAGCTATAGCGTGATCAATCACATCGCACATAAGGGGAACCTTTCGTTTGCAGTGAGGGGCGGTGGATCATGAGGTGCCCGCAAAATATGCCCCGGCCGATCGTGTCAACGGCGGCGATGGTGCGTACGATCGCGCGTGCACGACGGCTGAGTCGATCACGAGGCAGATGATCGGGACCGCAGAAAGATCGGACGGCGATGTCACGAGTTGCTCCAAGCACGCGCCGCGACTCCGCGGCGCTTTGTTCATTGAACGTTGCACCCCGCAAATCAGTGAAGATCGAATCGATGATGGTCGTCATAGACGGCGGTGATGATCGCGGGGCCGTCGACGTTGTGATCTGAACGGGTGTCCTGTCGATGAACGGCTGCCCTCGCTGGGCGATCCGCCTCCGAGCTCGACAACAGAACGCGGCGTGCCAAGTTCGCCGTAGGCGAGGCCGGGGCGCGGCGTCTCGCAGGCGAAGCTCGACGCGCTCTCGGGGTCGCCCGAGACGTACTGCGCCACCTCCGGGTACACGCACAGCGGGCGCGAGCGCGTCGGCGACCAATCCGCCGGCACTTCGGCGGTTGGCGGGGTTGACCGACGCGACCAGCTGTTCGGGCGCGGTTCCCTGCTCGACCCAGGCGATCAGCGCGGCGAGCCCGCCGTGCTGATCGGTGGCCGGTCCTCCGGCGACGTGGCCCATGCCGGGAACCTCGAAGTACCGCGCGAACTGCTCGGCGTCACCGCCCTCGTTCCGGTCGAGCTCGTCGAACCAGGCAGCCGTGTCGTCGGGCGAGAACACGCCGTCCGAGGCGCCGTGGATCACGATCATCTTCGCGCCGCGGTCACGCAGCGTGTCGAGATGCGTCGGGTCGGGCGGCGTCATGAACGACATCGAGCTCTCGGTGTAGATGCCGGACGTGGCGTAGATCTTCGCCGCTTCGGTGTCGACGTCGAAGCCCAGCGCGTAGCCCTGCAGATCGGCCAGGATGCTCGGGTCGGCCGGCGGCGTGGTGAAGATGAAGCCGACCGCCGGTGCGTCGCGGGTGATCGGGGAGCCGAACTTCCAGCCGGCCCAGCCGCTCTGCGTGAGACCCGCATCGAACGGGAACGAGGAGTAGATCTCCTTGTTGTTGCTTGTCTTCGCACCGGCGAACACGTCCTCGATGACGGACTGCTGCTCTTTCGTCAGGCACGTCCCGTCGCGCTCGCCCTCGCAGCGCGGCACGTCGCGCTTGATCGAGAACGCCTGCTGGCACGTCGTGCTGTCGAAGACCATGCCGTCGGCGAGACCGTCGAGCCCGTCGCAGCGGGCCAGGATCGCCTGCGCGACCAGCGTGCGCTCAGCCGGCGTGAAGGCCGTGCTGAGGTCGGCCGGCGTGGTGGCGACCTGCACCCACTGCTGCGCGCCCCACAGCTGCGCGACCGCCGCCTGCGGCAGGTTGAAGCCGGGCGCGATCGCCAGGAAGCCGTCGTACTCGTCGGCGTAGCGGGCGGCGGCCACCATCGTGTGGCGACCTCCGTTCGATCCGCCCGTGATGTACGAGCGGTCGGGCTCGCGGCCGTAGGCGTCGGTGATGAGTGCCTTCGCCATCGGCGTGAGCGTGCCGACGGCCTGGTAGCCGTAGTCGAGACGCGCCTGCGGCTCGCGGCCGAACAGCGGGTTCTGGCTGCCGTTGTGGCCGGCGTCGGAGCTGATGACGGCGAATCCCATCTGCAGTCCGCTCTCGCCTCCGCGCGTGGCGCCGAGCGCCGGGTGCGACCGAGCCGTCCAGGCCGCCGTTGCCCTGGTAGAGGAAGCGCCCGGCCCACGCCGACGGGGAGCCGCATCTCGAACCCGATGGCGTACGTCTGGCCGTCGAACGTGCTCACGCGCTCGTTCATGGTGCCGCGCACCAGGCAGTGCTCGCCGATCGGCTGACCGCCGTTGCTGACCGTCCCCGCGGCAACCCGCGAGATCGTGGTGATCTTCGTCGAGGGGAAGGCGAAGTCCGTGAGGGTCTCGCATTCCTGCAGCGTGCCGGGCTGTGCGGCCGAGAGCTGCGGCAGCGCCTCCGGGCCGGCCGGCGGCGCGGCGGTGGCGGGCGTCGCGAGGCCGACAGCGAGGAGCACGGATGCCGCGGCCGCGCCGATGACCGCCGACACGCGGTGGCGCGTCCCGGCGTGCCGCGGTCGCTGGTCTCGCGGAGATGCCCCGGCGTGTGCCGTCGAAGAAGCGTGACATGGGAGTCCTCTTCCGGGTCCGGTCCGCCGAGGTCGTTCTCGCCGGACGATCTGGGATGCGCCGGCTGCGTTGCGGGCGTGCTGACAAGCTAGGCAAAATAGTTGCGCATTGCAACTGTTTTCTCGGTGAGTGGGTGACGGCGTGACTAGACTGCGAGCCAGACGGCCGGCACGGGATGGGGATTCGTTGGCACAGGTGAGCGACGTGCGCGCCGCGGGGCGGCTCGCCGGCAATCCTGGCTTCCTCTCTGCGCGGTTCACGTCCGTCGCTGCGACGGTGTCGAATCGAGCGCTCGCGCGCTTCGGGCTGCGCACCCGCAGCTACTCCCTCGTCGAGATCGCCGCGTCGTCCGGGGGCCTCTCGCAACGAGACATCGGGCGCATGCTCTGGCTGGACAAAGCGCACGTGGTGCGTCTCGTCGACGAGGTCGTGGCGATGGGGCTCGTCGTCCGCACGAAGGATCCCCGTGACGGCCGGGTCTGGCTGATCCGCGCGACGCCGCAGGGCGTGGCGGTGGCGGAGGATGCCGGGCGGGCGCTCGACGACGCCTTCGCCGACCTGCTTCGGCGGCTGAGTGCGGACGAGCTCGCCGCCGCGATGACGACACTGCGGCGACTGGCGTTCGAACTCGAGGACTCGGACGACGAGGGCTGACGGACCGGGGAGGGAACGCCCCGGCAGAGCTGGCATTCGCGTGCCAGGGGCTGCGACCGCGTCCGAGGCGTTTCGTCTCGCTCGTTCCTCGCTCGCTCAACGACCGGGAGTCGGGTTCCGGTCGCTGCGCTCGCTCAACGACCGGGAGTCAGGTTCCGGTCGCTGAGCTCGTCGAAGCGCCTTCCAGGCGGTCGATCAGCTCGAGGCCGCGGCGGGCCCAGGCGATCTCGCCCTGCGCGCGCTCGACGAGGCCCTCGTACGCGAAGCGCTTGTAGGCGATGGTGCGCTCGCGGTCGGCATCCGCCGTCACGGCGAGCCGGCGCACGAGCATCGGGTTGGCGATGGCGTCGATGCGCTCGAGCTCGCCCTCCCACTGCGCCAGCTCGCTCTCCCACTGCGCGATGTGCCGCTCGAGGAACCCGCGGGCGCCCTCAGGTGTGGTCGCCTCGAGGTAGGCGGCCCGCAGGTGGGCGGGGTCGCGCACGCGCTGGTAGTCGAGAGGAGAGGCCATCCAGTCGAGGAAGGCGCGGTCTCCGGCATCCGTCACGTGGTACATGCGGCGCGTGCCGCGCTCGCCGCGCGTCTGCTCCTCGCCCTCGATGAGGCCGAGCTCCTCCATCTTGCGCAGCTCGGGGTAGATCTGGGAGTCGGGCGCGTGCCACACGTGGCCGACGGACTGGTGGAACTGCTTCTGCAGGTCGTACCCCGACAGCGGGCCCACCCGCAGGATCGCCAACAGCGCGTACCGCAGACTCATGCGACTCCCTTCGCCTTCCCGAGGTTAGCGATCGTCCGCGACTCTTCGGGTCCACGGCGCCGCCGCAGGTCGGGTGTCACGACACGCGGCAACACGCGGGGCGAAGCCGCGCATCGTGACACCTGAGCGTCCCCGCCCTCCGTCCGGGGGTCACGACATGCGGCAACGCGTGGATGGATGCCGCACATCGTGACCCCCGAACTGCTGGGCAAACCGGGGGACGGGTCAGGCGGACTCTTGGTACCCGGTGCGCCAGCCGCCGTGGTAGCTCTGGCGGACGACCGTCGAGTACGGCACGGGGGAGACCACCGCGCGCACCTCGAGCTGCTTGTGCGGCTCGACCGACGCCTTCTTCGTGCCGCCGTCGGGCTCACCCCACACCACCGTCACCTCGGCACCCTCGGGCACGTCGGGGTTGACCGTGGCGAGCGAGAGCGCGCGCTTCTCGTTGGCGCTGTACCCGGTGAACATCGAGAAGCCGACGACGTCGCCTCCGGCATCCGTCACCGAGTCGTAGTTCGCCGACCCGTAGTTCGCCAGCGGCAGGTCGAAGAACTTGTAGCTGTCGCCCTCGACATCGAAGAGCGACGCGAAGATCTTCGTGACGTCCTCGGCGTTCCACGCCAGCGTGACCTTGCGCCGCTGCGTCGCCGGGTCGATCTTCTCGAGCGCGTCGCGGCCGATGAAGTCGTGGTCGAACTTCACGAACGAGCCGTAGCCGAGCTCCCACGGCGTGAGGTAGTAGTCCTCGATGTCGTTCGAAACGAACGAGCCGGCGAGCGTCCCGGTGGCCTCGTAGCTGTCGACGCCGAGCCACTCGCGGTAGCCGCGCTCGGCCTCGCCGGAGTAGATGGCCGGCAGCGGCGAGGGGATCCAGCCCGACTCCAGGGTGTTCGACGGGTACGCGCGCGACCCGACGGGCACCAGCCCGAACTCGGCGCCCGCCTCGACGATGATGTCGCGCACGCGGTGGTGGTCCTCGTACGGCCCCCACACCTCGAGGCCGGGCGCTCCGGCCATGCCGTGACGCAGGGTGCGGACGTTGGCGCCGCCGATCTGCATCTCCGACATGCTGAAGAACCTCAGCTGCTCGAGCGGACCGCCGTTGAGCTTCTCGATGACCTGCCACGCCGCCGGGCCCTGGATCTGGAACCGGTAGTAGCGCCGGCTCACGGCGTCGCCGTACGGGCGCGAGGGCGAGCGGCGATCGACGGTGACGTCGAGGTTCGAATAGCCCCCGGTCTCACCGTGGTACAGCAGCCAGTTCGACGCAGGCGCACGGCCGACGTAGACGTACTCGTCCTCGGCCTCGTGGAACAGGATGCCGTCGCCGATGACGTGCCCCGACGCGGTCGTCGGCACGTACTGCTTCGCGCGATTCACCGGGAAGGTCGCCACGGAGTTGATCGCCGTGTCGGAGATCAGCCTGATGGCGTCGGAGCCCTTGAGGAACACATTGTCCATGTGGTGCGACTGGTCGTAGAGCACGGCGGTGTCGCGCCAGGCCTTCTGCTCCTTGATCCAGTTCTGGAAGTCCGCGGGGACGACCGGATAGATGTACGAGCCGATCTGCGAGTTGCGCAGCATCTCGACGGCGTTGCGGCCGTCGAGCAGCTCCTGCAGATTCTTCGCCATGGTGAACCTCTCTGTTCGTGGGGTGTGGTTGTGGGGACGGATGCCGCGGGCCGAGCGTTTCGCGTCTGCGCTTCGACTCGCTCGAGCGACCGGGGTGACGGGCTAGGTGAACACGATGGTGCTGTTGCCGTGGCGGATCACGCGGTCCTCGGCGTGCCATTGGACCGCTCGCGAGAGCACGGCGCGCTCGACGTAGGCGCCGCGCGCCTGCAGGTCGCCGGCGGTCATCGCGTGGGTGACGCGGGCGACGTCCTGCTCGATGATCGGGCCCTCGTCGAGGTCGGCGGTGACGTAGTGGCTGGTCGCTCCGATGAGCTTGACGCCCCGCTCCTTGGCCTTGCGGTAGGGAGCGGCGCCGATGAACGCCGGCAGGAACGAGTGGTGGATGTTGATCACGGGCACGCCCGACCTCGTCCAGGAACGAGTCGGAGAGGATCTGCATGTACCGGGCGAGCACGACGAAGTCGACGTTGCCCTTCAGCAGCTCGACGATCTTCGCCTCGGCGGCGGACTTGTCGGCGCCCTGGGACGGCACGTGGAAGAACGGGATGCCGAAGGACCGGACATCCTCGGCGGTGTTCGTGTGGTTGGAGATCACCATCGGGATCGTGACCGGCAGCTCGCCGCGGCGGTGCCGCCACAGCAGCTCGAGCAGGCAGTGGTCGCTCGTCGAGGCGAGGATCGCCATGCGCTTCGGGATCGACTGGTCGGTGACGCGCCACTCCAGCGCGAGCGGGGAGAGCGTCCGGTCGAGGTCGGCCTCGATGTCGGGCAGCGCCGCCTGCAGGTCGGGGCGGTGGAACACCACGCGCTGGAAGAACTCGCCGCCCTCGGGGTTGTCGGAGTACTGGTCGAGCGTGACGATGTTCCCGCCGACGCGGGTGACCAGGGCCGTCACGGCGGCGACGATCCCCGGCTGGTCGGGGCCGTGCACGGTCAGGCAGGCGTGGTCGCGGTGCGCGTCGAGGTGCGCCGTCATCGGCGCGCTCCGGAGGACTGCGCGGCGACGAACTCGCGCGCCCAGTTGCTCGTCGCGAGCAGGCCGCCGAACGTGTAGAAGTGCAGCTTCACGTCGCCGGAGCCACTTCGGCCCTGAGCCGTCGAAGGGTCGCGAGCAGCGCGGCCAGGTCGGAGACGAAGCGGTCGGGGCCGGCGGTGCCCATGAGGTTGGTGAGCGAGAACCCGTACTTCTTCACGATCATCGCGTTGGCGCCCACGCCGAACCGGCGCGCGAAGCCGATCAGCCGCTTGATGCCGGCGGGTCCGGGCGTGCCGATGCGGATCGGCGCGTCGATGCCGCGGTCGCGGACCTGCCCGATCCACGTCATCACCGGATCGGTGTCGAAGGCGAACTGGGTCAGGATGACGGCATCCATTCCCTGCTGCGCCAGCGTGAGCGCCTTCTCGTCGAGGTGGCGCCACAGCACGTCGGCGGGGATGTCGGGGTGGCCCTCGGGGTAGCCGGCGATCGACACCTCGCGGCACGCCGAACTGCTGCAGCACGCCCGAGCGGATCACGGTCAGCGCGTCGGGGTACGGGCCCTCGGGCTCGGCGGGGTCGCCGCCGACGGCGAACACGTGCTCGGTCGCGCCGACCTCCTGCAGGCGCCCGAGGAACTCCTCGAGCTCGTCCTGCGACTTCAGCCGCCGTGCCGAGATGTGGGGGACGGGCACGAAGCCCATCTCCTTGACGGCCTTCGCGGCCGCGACGCGCATCTCGAGGTCTTCGTTGCCGAGGAACGTCACGTTGACCTTCGTCCCCTGCGGGATCATGTCGCGCGCCTCTTCGAGACCGGCGATGTCCTTGCCGGTCATCTCCAGCGAGAAGCCGTCGACGAGAGCGGCCGCCGAGGGCGATGCGGGGGTCGCATGGGCCATGAGGGAGGTCCTTTCCTCTTCCGCGTGCGTCACTGCATCGCGGTATCCAGAGAATACCTATCACCATAGGTAATGGCAATAGGCACGCTGTGCGTGCGCACCCATCCTGCGCGGCGCGGGCCGTGACGCACGCGGCGATTTCCATTGAGCGGATGCCGACCGCTGAGGTGCGCGCTTAGTTCAAGCAATCCGTGACGCGCGTCACAAAAGCATTGACAATCGATCCGGAGTGGCGCACGATGACTGTGTCCGGCACGCCGCGGTGCCGACGCCGACTCCGGTCGGACGGACGCGGCGCCGGCACCCACAGCACCCGCTCCTGAGAGGCCCGTCAATGAAGAAGAGTCTTGCCACCCTCGGCGTTCTCGCCGCCGCCGCGCTCGCGCTGAGCGGCTGCACCGATTCCGCCGCCGATCCCGAATCCACCGCGACGTCCGACGGCGCGGAGGAGTCGGGCGAGCTCACCGCCGTCCGCGTCGCCGCGCTGCCGATCGCCGAGTCCGGCGCCCTCTGGGCCGCGATCGACGAGGGCATCTTCGAAGACCACGGCCTCGAGATCGAGGTCGTCCCCGCGCAGGGTGGCGCCAACGCCATCCCGGCGCTGCTGAGCGGCGACATCCAGTTCGCCATCGGCCAGCCGTTCGGCCCCATCCGGGCCGACGCGCAGGATCTCGGCGTCGTGATCGTCGGCAACTACGCCAACAGCCTCGCCGAGGGCGACGACGTCAACGCGGTCGTCGCGCTGGGCGACTCCGGCATCATGCGGCCGGCCGACCTCGCCGGCAAGAAGGTCTCGGTGAACACCATCGGCGCCGCCGGAGACCTCACGATCCGCAAGGCGGTCGAGGATGACGGCGGCGACCCGTCGACGATCGAGTTCGTCGAGGTCGCGTTCCCCGACGTCCCCGCTCAGCTCGCCGCCGGCACGATGGACGCCGCGTGGGCGCCCGACCCGTTCCGCGGCATGGTGCTCGGCGACGGCGGCGTCTCGGTCGTCGCGCCCTACCAGGCGACGATCCCCGGGCTCTCGGTGCTCACCAACATCACCACGCAGGCGCTCCTCGACGAGGACCCCGAGCTCGTCGCCGACTACTCGGCCGCGATGTCGGAGGCGCTGGAGTGGGCGAGCGAGAACGAGGACGCGGTGCGCGCCGCGATCGCGACCAACCTCGAGATCCCCGAGGAGGCTGCTGCCGGCATCACGCTCCCGACGTTCACGTGGGACCTCGCCGACGCCGGCATCGAGGACCTCGGCACACTGGCGGTCGAGTACGCCTACATCGAGGCCGAGCCCGACTTCGACCGGCTGCTCCAGCAGCAGTAGCCCGCTGACGAGATGGTTGACGGATGCCGCGGCCCGCGGCATCCGTCACCATCCACGTCCTCGGCCGTGAGACTTCGCACCCGCCCACACGCCCCTGACCGCACCGAACGGAGGCACCGTGACCGCCACCGCTGACGCTCCCGACGAGCGTCGCCACGACGCCCGGCCCCCGGCAGCACCGCACCCTGCGCAAGCTCGTCCTCGGCGTGGCCGGCATCATCGGGTTCCTGGCGACCTGGCAGCTGCTGCCGACGCTCGGGATCGTGAACCCGGCGTACTTCCCGACCGCGACCGAGACGATCGCGCAGCTGTTCGTGCTCTTCGGCGACCTCGAGTTCTGGCGCAACGTCGGCCGCACGCTGACGTCCTGGGCGCTCGGTCTGCTGATCGCGACGGTGCTCGCCGTGGTGCTCGGCACGGTCATCGGCCTGGTGCCGTTCCTCCGCCGCGCGACCCACACCACGGTGGAGTTCCTGCGGCCGATCCCGTCGGTCGCGCTCATTCCGCTCGCGATCCTCATGTTCGGCTATCAGCTGCAGGCGGCGCTGCTCATCATCGTGTACGCGAGCTTCTGGCAGGTGTTCATCCAGGTGCTCTACGGCGTCGCCGACGTCGACGCCGTCGCCCGCGACACGGCGCGCAGCTTCGGGCTGTCGCGGGGGTCGCGGATCGTCAACCTCGTCTTCCCGACCGCGCTGCCGTACCTCATGACGGGCCTCCGGCTCGCGGCGACCGTCGCGCTGATCCTGGCGATCACCGCCGAGATGTTCATCAGCATCCCCGGGCTCGGGCGCGCCATCATGCTGGCTCGCGAGTCGGGGCAGTGGACGACGGTGTACGCCCTCGTCATCGTGACCGGCATGCTGGGCCTCCTCGTCAACCTCATCTTCCGGGCGATCGAGCGCCGGTCGCTGTCCTGGCACCAGTCCATCCGAGGGGAGGAGGTCCTGTGACCCTCTACACGAGCACCGTCGTCACGCCGCGCCGCCCGTCGCGCGTCTGGGCGAAGTTCGGCGAGAACACCGCGTACGCGCTCGGGCTCCCCATCCTCCTGCTCGTGGTGTGGGGCATCTGGTCGTCGGTCTCGTCCGCGCCGTTCTTCCCGAGCCCGCTCGTCATCGCCGAGGCGTTCGTCGAGACCTGGGTGGGGCCGGCGTTCTTCGACGACGTGGTGCCGAGCCTCGGCCGGCTCGCGATCGGCATCGTGCTGGCCGTCGGCCTCGGCATCGCGGCGGGGATCGTCATCGGCCTGGTGCAGTGGCTGCGAGAGCTGCTCGAGCCGGTGTTCGAGTTCTTCCGCGCGGTGCCGCCGCCGGTGCTCATCCCGATCGTGGCCGTGCTCGTCGGCGCGAACGACCTCATGAAGGTCGTCGTGATCGTCGCCGGCGCGATCTGGCCCGTGCTGCTGAACACCATCGAGGGCGTCCGTTCGACGGACTCGGTGATGACCGAGACCGCACGATCGTTCGCGGTGACCTCGGGTGAGCGGCTGCGGTACCTGGTGCTTCCGGCCGCGAGCCCGCGCATCATGACGGGCGTGCGGCAGTGCCTCTCGATCGCGCTCATCCTGATGGTCATCTCCGAGATGTTCTTCTCGTCCTCGGGCCTGGGCTATCGAATCGTCTACTTCCAGCGCAACTACCTCATCGCCGAGATGTGGAGCGGCATCGTGCTGCTCGGCCTCATCGGCGTCCTGCTCGCGGTGATCTTCGGGTTCGTCGAGCGGCGCGTGCTTCGCTGGTACCACGGAATCAAGGAGGTGGAGCGTGCCTGACGCGCTGCGCAAGAGTGAGCCGCTGCTGAACGTCGAGCAGCTGCGCAAGGTGTACGAGTCGTCGACCGGGAACGTCGAGGCGATCGGCGACATCGGATTCCGGATGGATGCCGGTGAGCTGGTGTGCATCGTCGGCCCGTCGGGGTGCGGCAAGACGACGCTGCTGAAGTGCATCGCCGGGCTGCTGAAGCCCACGTCGGGCGTCATCGAGCTCGGCGGCCGGAAGGTGACCGGGCCGCCGCCCAACATGGCGCTGGTCTTCCAGGAGTACGGCCGCAGCCTGTACCCGTGGCTCACGGTCCGCGGGAACGTCGAGCTGCCGCTGAAGCACAAGAAGCTCAGCCGCACCGACCGGGATCGGCTCGTCGACGACGCGCTCGCCGCCGTCGGACTCGAGCACGCGACCAAGAGCTACCCGTGGCAGCTCTCCGGCGGCATGCAGCAGCGCGTCGCCATCGCCCGCGCCGTCGCGTACCAGCCCGAGGTGCTCATCATGGACGAGCCCTTCGCCGCGGTCGACGCCCAGACGCGCGCCGACCTCGAAGACCTGGTGCGCACGCTGCACCGCGAGCGCGGGATGTCGATCCTCTTCGTGACGCACGACATCGACGAGTCGGTGTACCTGGGCGAGCGCGTCATCGTGCTGTCGAAGTCGCCGACCTGGGTGCAGGAAGACCTCGCCATCGACCTCGCGCCCGACCGCGACCAGATCACGACGCGCGCGCTGCCGCGGTTCACCGAGCTGCGCACCCACGTGTACGAGCAGATCCAGCGCGCCAAGCGCGGCGAGGCCGTGCGCCCGGAGGCCGCGTGAGCGTCGCAGCCGCCAAGGCCGCCGTCGCGGAGCCGGCGCTCTCGGCCGTCGAGACGTCGGTGCTCACGCGCAAGCCGCGGCAGCTGCTCCTGGCGTTCTTCGGCGAGTACGTGTGCGACCGGTACTTCGAGCCGCTGCGCGCCAGCGTGCTGATCGGCGCGCTCGAGAGCGCCGGGGTCGCGGCGTCCGCGGTGCGGACCAACCTCGACCGCATGGTGCACAGCGGGCTGCTGGAGCGCCGGCGCCTGGGCCGTGAGATCGGGTTCGTGCTCACCGGACACGGCAGCGAGGTGCTGCGCGAGGCATCCGGCCGCGTCAACGGCCCTGCGCCGTTCGAACCCCAGGGCGACGGCTGGACCCTCGTCACCTACACGGTTCCCGAGCACCTGCGCGACCTCCGCCATCGCCTCCGCGCCGCGCTGACGTGGTCGGGCTTCGCCGTGCTCCGCGACGGGCTGTGGATCGCGCCCGGAGCCGTCGACCTCGCCGCGGCGCTCGGGGCGATCATCCCCGACCTGCCGCCGGGATCGGTCAACGCCTTCTCGGCCGCGGAGCTCGACGGGTTCCCGATGGTCGAGGCGGTGCGGGTCGCGTGGGACGTCGAGCGCATCCGCGAGGCGCACCACGAGTTCATCTCGCACTGGGAGCGTGAGGATGCGGCATCCGATCTCCCTCCGCTCACCGCGCGCACGCTGCTGGTCGCCGACTGGCTCGCGCTGCTGCGCGCCGACCCGCGCCTGCCGCGGCCCTACATGGGCGACGACTGGCCCGCCGACCGCTCGGCGGAGCTGTTCACGCAGCGCCACCGCGAGTTCGCCTTCCCCGCGGTGCGCGACTTCGCCGCGCTCGTCGGCTGACGTGACCGGGCTCGATACTTCCGGTCGTTGAGCGAGCGAGGAACGCGGTCGTTGAGCGAGCTTGCGAGTCGAAACGCAGAGACGAAACGCGCTGAGCCCGGCGTAGGACGTCGGCCCGGAGCCGTGCGGAGATCTACCCTTTCGCGATTCCTGGCGGGGCTTCCGCATAGGTGGCGAACGTGTGGTGCGACACCAGGTCCGCCAGCGCAGCGGAGTGCGGCTCGAGGACGCGGCGGAACTCCGCCTCTGCAGCCGGCCCGGTCGTGTCGTAGATCATGGAGCAGACGTCGAGCGCCCGTTCGAAGGGGAAGCCGTCGCCGACGAGTGGCTGGGGCAGCATCGGGTCTGCGTGCCGAAGCTCGCGCCACTCGCGCATGATCGACGTCCGCAGCCGGAGCGCATCCCCGTCGTGAGGCGCGCGCTCGTCGCGCGGAGGTCGAGAGCGCGCGCCTCCGCTCGCCTGCTGGATCTCCGCCGCGACCGGCTCCCACTGCTCGGTGAAATCCCGGTAGGCCGCGGCGATCTCGTCCAAGCCGAATGCGTCGCGCGCGATGGCCGGCACGCTCTCGTCCGGCAGACGTGCACCCACGAAGACCGTCAGCTGTCCCGCTGACGGTTGCACCGCGAGTTCTCCGACGATCGACTCCACCTCTGACCGACGATCGCCCGGCCGGATCCAGAGACCGTCGTGGACGTTGCCGAAACCGGATTGCCGCAGCCGCTCACGGAGGGCGTTGCGCGTGCCTCGCTGATCCTCCGGCAGGGAGTACCCGACGACGGTCCACGTGCCGTCCCATGGGCGGGGGATGTGGCTGCGGAAGAGCAGCTCCACGTGGGCGTCGACCGACTCCTGGCTCATGGGGGAGACGCAGTACGCGGTCGTCCTCCCGCTCTTGACGCTGACCAGGAATCCGCGCTTCGCGAGGCGCTGGATCGCCGCACGGGCGCCGGCGGGAGTCACGCCGAAGAGCTCCAGCAGCGCGACCAGTGCCGCCGACGGGATGGGCTCCGGGCGCAGGTGCCAGTAGTCGCCGAGGAGGACGATGAGGAGCTGCTGCGAACGGGCGCCCTGCTGGTCGCGCGGGAGCAGATCATCGGCTGGCCTCATGGAGCGATTGTGCCAGTCAGCCGGTCACGCGACGTCCGCCGGCACGAGAGCGAGCGGCACGGCGCGCGGGCCGTACTCGAGCCAGTTCATCATCCGCACCTCGCCGGCGAGCTCGAACGACGCGGTCCGCTCCAGCAGGGTCTGCAGAGCGATGAGCAGCTCGAGGCGGCCCATCGTGGCGGCGGGGCACTTGTGCGCACCGCGGCCGAAGGCCAGATGGGAGTTGTTCTTGCGATGCAGCACGAACTCGTCCGGGCGCTCGAAGACCGCAGCATCCCGGTTCGCCGAGGGGAAGACGAGAGCCACCGGTTCGTTCTCGCGCACCATCCGGCCGTGCACCACGATGTCTTCCCTCGGCGTGCGCGCGAACACGCGGTAGGGGGCGTGCAGGCGCAGGAATTCCTCGATCGCCGCGGGCAGATCCTCCGGATGCCGCCGCAGATGCTGCTGCAGGTCGCCGTCCTGCGCGAGGTGGACGACGCAGCTGCCGAGCACCGCCTGGGGGGCGCCCATGCCGGCGACGATCATCTGACGGATCGTCGCGATCGCGGTTCGTTCGGTGATGTGGTTGGCGGGATCCATCGCCGCCGCGTGCAGGCTGCCGACGAGATCGCGGGACGGGTCGGGGTCTGCGGCGAGACGGTCGCGGTAGACGCGCTCCGCGATGTCGTAGAGCTCGGCGCTGCACTCGGCGATGACGTCGTCGTCCATGTCCTGGATCGCGAACCCGTACCGCACCCCGATCTCGCGCACGTGCCGGGTGAGCTCGACCGGGACGACGAGGAACGCCGCGAAGCAGTCGACCACGAACGGCGCGGCGAAGTCGGCTACTCCGTCGGCGGTCCCGCGAGCGAGCATGGCGGTCACCAGCTCGTCGGCGCTGGCGCGGAACTTCGATTCGTGCGACGTGACGACCGCGCGGCGCATCACGGGATCGATCGCCTCGCGATAAGCGGTGTGCTCCGGGGGGTCGAAGTGCAGAGGCGGGCGGCGTGCCGACCGCGGGACATGAGGCACAACGTTCTGCACCGAGGTGACGAACCGCTCGTCGTTCGCCACGGCGACGACGTCGTCGTAGGTCATCGCCGCCCAGAAGCCGCCGAAGTCCTCACTCCACGGGAACGGTGCGGTGCGCCGAAGGTGGGCGTAGTCCCGGTGCGCGCTGCCGAACGTCTCGTCGAGTGCGGGCGACCACTCGCTCGGGCGGTCCGAGCGAGTCCGCGTGTCGACCGGAGCGGATGCCGGTGCCGACGCATCCTGTGATGTGAAGCCGAAGGGGCACGAGGCCATCAGATCACCTTCCTTCGCGCCCACCGCGCGACCGATTCGAGGGCGACGACGACCGCGATGAGCCCGATGAGGATGCCGGCCGTCGTCTGGTAGTGGAGGGTCGCCACCGATTCCTCGAGGAGGAAGCCGATGCCGCCCGCGCCGACGATGCCGAGCACCGCGGACTCGCGCAGCGCGAGATCAGAGGTGAACAGGCTGTTCCCGATGAAGCTGGGCACGAACTGCGGCCATACACCGCTGACGAACACCTGCACGCGGTTGGCGCCCGTCGCCTCAAGACTGCGCAGTGGTGCGGGATCGACCTTCACGAGCGAGTCCGTGAAGAACTTCGCCGCAAGCGCGGTGCACGAGATCGCGAGGGCGAGGAAGCCCGCGAACGGTCCGAGCCCGAGCGCGGCGACGAAGAGGAGGGCGTAGATGATGTCGGGGACGCCGCGTACGAGCACCATCAGACCGCGGAGCGCGAGAGACAGCGGCTCGAAGCGGATCAGGTGACGAGTCGACAGCACCGCGATCACCAGCCCGATGATCACGCCGAAGGTGGTGGCCGAGATCGCCATGATGACGCTCTCGAAGATCCCGTACGCGATGTCGAGTGAGAAGACCGGCGGGAAGAACCCCGAGAGCACGGCGACCGTGTTCTCCCAGACCCGTGCCAGTCGGGGAGCGTCCGCGAGCAGCTGGGTGAGCGAGAAGACGAACAGGACGAGCACGGCCGCCCCCGAGCCCACTCGAAGGATGCGCGAGCGGTTCCACCCCGGAGTCGCGCGCGTGGGGCCCGGGCCGTAGAGCTCGGCCGCGGTGTGCTCGCCGGCGTGCTCGGCCAGCGAGCGCTGCGCGACGTACGCAACCGCCTCGAGTACGAGCAGCATCACGACGATGACGAGGATGATCCCGAGTGCCCGGTGGTAGTCCAGCGATCCGATGGCGGTCTGCAGGGCGACGCCGATGCCCCCCGCCCCGACCAGGCCGAGCACGGCGGAGGCGCGGATGTTGATGTCGAGCCGGTAGAGCACGATCGACGTGATGCTCGGCAGTGCGCGGCTGAACGTCGTGGCCACGAAGTTCTGCGCCCGGCTCGCTCCCACCGCAGCCACCGCCTCGCGGGGAGCGGGATCCTGCTCTTCGAAGACGTCGGCGAACATCTTGCCGATCATCCCGACGGAGTGGAACGCGATCGCCAGCCCGCCGGCCAGCGGGCCCAGCCCGACGATCCGCACGAGGATCAGGGCGAACACCAGCGAGGGGATGGCTCGGGTCACGATGATGATGCCGCGCGCCAGCCAGCCGAGGATGCGGGGTCCACTGAAGTGGCGGGAGGCGGCGGCGCCCAGGAAGACCGAGGCGATGGTGGCCAGGCCTGTTCCGGCGATGGCGATCCACAGCGTCTCGAGCGCGAGTGCGACGAGGTTCGCGGGCTCGCCGAACGTGGGCGGCACCATGCGCTGCAGCAGGGCTGCGATGTCTTCGAACCCCTCGACCAGGGCGGCCGGACGGATGTCGAGCCACCACATGCCGAAGAGCGTGATGGCGAGATAGGCGAGGAGGATTCCCACGGCCGCGCGGGATGCGCGTGGGCGCCGCGGCTCCGGATGCGGAGGAGCCTGGAGGGGAGGCCGGTCGGTGGTGAGCGACACGTCAGTCCCGCTCCGCCTGCGCGTACACGGCGCGGATCTGCTCCTCGGTGGTGTCGGCCGTCGGAGCATCGAGGACGAAGGAGCCCTCCCTCACTGCCACCACGCGATCCGACACGGCCAGCGCGAGCTCGACCTGGTGCAGCGAGCAGATGACGGTGAAGCCGTCCTCGGTGCTCAGCTTCTTCAGCGTCTGCAGCACCGAGACGCTCGCGTTGGGATCCAGCGACGCGACCGGCTCGTCCGCGAGCACGAGCTCGGCCTGCTGCATGAGCGTCCGCGCGATGGCCACCCGCTGCTGCTGGCCGCCCGAGAGGGTGTCGCATCGCTGGTAGCGCTCGTCGACGAGTCCCACCCGCTCGAGGTTGGCGACCGCACGCTCGCGCAGTTCTCGGGGGTAGCTCGAGATGCCGTACCGCGGCATCCGCAGCGAGCCGAGCGCCCCCATGAGCACGTTCTCCATCGCGCTCAGTCGCCCGACGAGCCCGAACTGCTGGAACACGAATCCCACGCGGGTGCGAAGCCGCTGGAGGGCCCCTCGGCCGCATGTCGCCGGGTTCACTCCGAGCACCGACAGCGCCCCGCCGGTCGACCGGTGGCTGCCGTTGATGAGGCGCAGCAGGGTCGACTTCCCGGCGCCCGATGGCCCGACGAGGGCGACGAACTGGCCGGCGTCGACTTCGAGATCGACCCCCTTCAGGACCGTCTTGTCACCGAAGCGCATGCTGACGTCGCTGAGCGCGACGCTCACGGTCCGCGCGTGGTTCGGGGCGGGTGTCTTGTCGGCCATGCCAGGCGCCTTCTGCGTCAGGGGGACGGTCATCGGGTCATTCCTCGCTGCGGCAGACGTCGGTCTGGAGCGCCTGGCAGATGGTGTCGATCACGTCGTAGTCGGATGCCGATGCCGGCTCGAACGCGAAGGCTCCCGTTCCGCCCCACTTGCATGCCGTCTGCCCGGCGAACTCCTCGCCCCACTCGGCGGGTGCCTCGCGGTTCTGCTCGTCGCACAGGCCGGCCTCGAACGCGGTGACGGCGTTGTACTCCGTCACCGCCTCGACGATCTTGTCGCGGAGGTCCGCGTCCAGCCAGGCGCCGACCACGATCGGGGTGCCCGGGATCGGGTCCGATGTCCACACCGTCTCGGTGTCCCCCTCGGCGATGATGCCTCGATCGGGCAGGATCGTCGTCACGAAAGTCTCCGCCACGAAGGCGATGTCGCAGTCGCCTGCCAGCATCTGCGTCACCGCGACGTCGTGGGAGCCGACGAACAGGGGATTGATGTCGGCCTCGGGGTCGATCCCCGCCTCGGTCATCGCCGCGGCCGCGGTCAGGTAGCCGGTGGTGGAGGCGGGGTCGGTGAAGCAGACGTTCTTCCCCGCGACGTCCTCGATCGAGGAGATGGCCGAGCCGGGTACGACCACGCCGACCGAGTTCACCGCACCCGAACCGGATTCAGGGGTTCGCTGGTCCTTGGCGATGGGTTCCACCTCGGCGACGTCCGCCGCCAGGTAGTACGAGAAGGCGCCGTATGTCGCGATGTCGACGCGCTCCGCCACCTGAGCCTCGATGACGCCGGCATTGCTGCTCACGGCCTCGATGCGCGTCGGGATGCCGGTGCTCTCCTCGATGGCGGCGACGACCGGCAGGAAGCTGTTCTCGAGCTCTTCGCTGTCATCCGTCGGCACGACCGCGAACACGAGTTCTGCGGGCGCATCCGACGCGGAGTCGCCGTCATCCGGTCGTGCATTCGGACTTGCGCCGCATCCGGCGAGGAGCAGGCCGGCTGCCATGACACTCGCGGTGAGAACCAGTGTCTTCTTCATGTCGAGCACCTTTCGGACGTCGGGAAGACGGCCGCGAGGCTTCCGGCCGACACTGGCAAGAAACACATTGAACTACGTCCGTCGTTGGAGGTGTGGTGCATCCAGAGAATCACGCATCGTTGTGAATGTCAACGGATCGGTTTGGCAACCGTTGACATCATCAATCGATCGTGGCAAGGTCAAACCGCTACACATCCCGTGGCGTGCGTCACCATAAGTGTTGTGCGCGCGGTCAATGACGACCAGCTGGCGCGACGTCCTCGCCGGGAGCTTCGACTCGGTGCGAGGGGCGTCGCGGAAAGGGACACCATGTCATCACGCTCGATCCGCGTCGGAGTCGGCCTCGCCGCATCCGTCGCGCTCGCCTTCACGGCCGCACCCGCCGTCGCCGCGTCGCCACCGCAGACGACCGAGATCCGCGGGACGCTGCCCGGCGGCGGCCAGTACGTCCTCCACGAGCCGGCGCAGTGGAACGGCACCTTGCTCACCTGGAGCCCGGGGTACGGCGGGGGCGGAGGAGTCGCGTCCGCCGGTCCCACGAGCGAGGTCGTCTCCTGGCTCACGGCTCAGGGCTACGCGCTCGCCGGCGCGGCGGCGGGAACGGGGTGGGCGGTCGAGGAGCTCCTCGCGGCGCAGCCTCAGGTCGTCGACGCCGCAACGGCAGCGCTCGGTGAGCCGGAGCACGTCGTCGCATGGGGCTCTTCGATGGGAGGACAGGTATCGGTTGCGCTCCTGGAGCAGCAGTCCGACGTCTTCGACGCCGCACTGCCGCTGTGCGGGTCGATCGCGGGCGCCCTTCCCATGCTCAACGGCTCGCTGGACGGCACGTACGCGCTGAAGACCCTCCTCGCCCCGCAGGATGCCCGGCTGGAGCTCGTGAACGTGACGAGCGAGCCGGCGCGTCAGGCCGCATTCAAAGAGGTGCTCGATGCCGCACAGCAGACGACGGCCGGTCGCGCACGGATAGCCCTCGCCGCGAGCCTCGCCCAGATGCCGACCTGGTCGCAGGCCGGCACCGAGCGACCGGACCGGCATGACGCCGATGCGCAGCAGGAGCAGCTCTACCGCATCTTCATGTGGGGCGCGGTCTCGCCGCGGCAGCCGCTGGAACAGCGGGCGGGCGGGAATTTCTCGGTGGAACACCGGCGTCGACTACGCCGCTGCCCTCCGCCAGTCGGGCAACCTGCAGCTCGTTCGCCAGCTCTATCGCGATGCCGGACTCTCGCTCGACGACGATCTCACGGCGCTCAACGCCGGGGACCGGATCGCCGCCGATGAACAGGCGGTCGCGTACATGCAGCAGAACGCCACGCCGACCGGCGACATCCGCGGCCCTGTCCTGTCGCTTCACGAGACGGGTGACGCCGCTCCGGTCGTCGCCCAAGCGGGAACATACGCGGATCGCGTGCGGGCTCACGGAGAGGCCGCGCTTGTCGAGCAGGCCTTCGTCGACCGCCCCGGTCACTGCGCGTATGCCGACGCCGAGGTGGCGGCGCTGGTCACCGCCCTGCAGGACCGGCTGGACTCCGGCGCGTGGAAGAACGTGACGAACCCCCTCGCACTGAACGCCCGTGCCGACGACATCGCCGAGCAGAGCGGCCTGGAGCGCGGGGGCACGTTCGCCAATCATCAGCCGGACTCGCTGCTGCGACCCGAGCGCGAGCCCGATGTCTTCGCGCCTGATTCGGAGGAGCGCACGGCGCACTCGGGTGTGCTTCCGGACGGATCGGCGTTCACCGCGATCGCCCCCGCCGACTGGGACGGCTCGCTCGTCGTCGTGCCCGGGCGCCCGACCGCGGAGTTCGCGTCGGCGGAATGGCTGCTGCAGGGCGGAACGGCGGTGATCGGGTACGACCTCTCGGACGGCTGGGACCTCGTGCGGGACCGCGACAACGCGAGCGCGGCCGTCACCGCGTTCACCGACATCGTCGGTGCACCTGACGATGTCGTGCTCGCCGGCCGCTCGCAGGGCGGACTCGTCACCCGGATCGTCGCCGATTCGGCGCCGGCATGGCTCGACGGCGCCGTGCCGATGTGCGGCGGAGGTGCCGGAGCGGTGAGCACGTGGAACTACAAGCTCGACACGGCCTTCGCGCTGCGCGAGCTCGTCGACCCGGCGTCCTCGATGCGGATCACCGGAATCGCGGATGTCGGGGCCGAGGTCGCGGAGCTGAACGCGCTCGTGGCGAAGGCCGGGGGCAGCGCAGAAGGGCGAGCGCGGGCGGCCTTTGCGGCAGCGCTCAGCAAGATCCCCGCCCTCGACCCGGCGACAGGTGCGGAGATCACCGACCGGGACGCGCGGATCGACCGCTACCTCGCCTACCTTCCGTTCGCCGTCGGCTCTCATGTCCGCGCGGGCTATGAAGCCACCGTCGGCGGCACGTTCTCGTGGAACACCGGCGTCGACTACGAGCGCGCTCTCCGCGACTCCGGGAGGTGGAGCGAGGTCTCGGCGGCATACCGGGATGCCGGACTCTCTCTCGACGACGATCTGGGCAGGCTCGCGCGGGCGGACAGGCTGGAGGCGGACCCCGCCGTCGTCGGGCTCGTCGAGCGCACGGCGTCGTTCACCGGCGAACTCGAGGTGCCCGTGCTGTCGCTGAGCACCGCGGGAGACGGTGCAGGTTCGACCCAGGATGACGAGGCCTACGCCACGACGGTGCGCGACGCCGGCGAACAAGAGCAGCTGCGCCAGGCGTTCGTCCAGGCGGAAGGGCACTGCACCTTCGCTGCGGCGGAAGAGGCGGCCGTGTTCGACACGATCTTCACGAGGATCGCCGAGGGCACCTGGCCGTCCACGTCGCCGAACGCGCTCGTCGAGCGGGCGCGGATGATCGCGGACCACAGCGGCCTGGCGCTGGGTGAGGCTCGCTTCGACCGCGCGCGGCACGGTGGCGCCCCGGCCCGGATGTGGGATGTCGACGACTGGGGCTCGTACGTCGGCTGACCCCCTCGGAAGCGCGAAAGGGTAGATCTCCGCACGGAGCCGTGCGGAGATCTACCCTTTCGCTGACTCCGGCCGCCGGGAGAGAGCGGTCAGGTCAGACGATAGGCGACGTACCGGACGCGGCTCGCCTCGCGGATGTAGGAAGCCACGTAGACCGCGCGCTCGAACTCGGGGCGCGTGGCCGACTCCAGCGTGAGCGCGGCGCGGAAGTAATAGGCGTCGGGCTCGACGTCGTCGCCGCGCAGCAGCGCCTCGAGCACGGCGGGGTCGCCGGTGCGCACCCCGCGGGCGCGGATGTAGAGGAGCGACCCGTCGTCGCCGCGCGCGCTGTAGCGGCCGTCGATCTCGATCGAGCCGTCGGCGCGCACCGTCTGCCAGTCCGCGCCGCCGGCGAGGATCGTGCCCGCGAAGTCGCCCGTGACCGTGCCGCCGACCACCGGGATGATGCGCCGGTGGCCGGCGCGCGTCATGCCGTGGTCTTCGAGCGGGCCGAGGTCGGCGACCACCTCGAACGCCGGCACGAGCGACGGCACCGGTGGGACGCGCGTCATCGGCTCTCGCCGAACCGCGCCCGCAGGTCGGCCTTGCGCACCTTGCCCGAGGCGGTGCGCGGCAGCTCCTCCACCACGACCACGTTCTTGGGCAGCTTGTAGCGCGCCAGCACGCCGTCGAGGTGGGAGCGCACGATCTCGGTGTCGACCTCGGCGCCCTCGCGGACGGTGACGACCGCCCACGGCACCTCGCCCCAGCGGTCGTCCGGCACGCCGACGACCGCGACGCCCGAGATGCCCTCGATGTCGGAGATGAGGTTCTCGACCTCGGCGGGATAGATGTTCTCGCCGCCCGAGATGATCATGTCCTTCAGCCGGTCGGCGATGAAGAGGTAGCCATCGGCGTCGAGGTAGCCGAGGTCGCCCGAGCGGAACCACCCGTCGTCGGTGAACGCCGCCGCGGTCGCCTCGGGCTGACCGTGATAGCCGAGGAAGACGTTGGGGCCCGAGATCTCGATCTCGCCGACGGTGCCGCGCGGCACGACGTCGCCGTGCTCGTCGGTGATGCGCACGTCGGTGAAGAAGTGCGGCAGCCCCACGCTGCCCTGCTTCTCGCGCGTCATCGCGGGTGAGAGCGACGTCGCGCCCGGCGAGGTCTCGGTCATGCCGTACCCCTGCGAGAACGACAGGCCGCGCTCTTCGTACGCATTGAGGATGCGGGTGGGCACGGCCGACCCGCCGCACGTGAGCTTCTGCAGCGTCGAGATGTCGGTCGACGCCCAGTCGGGGTGGTCGGCCAGCATCTGGTACGTCGTCGGCACGCCGCTGAGCATCGTGATGCCGTGGCGCTGGATCTGCGCGAGGGCGCGGCCGGGCTCGAACCCCTTCTCGAGGACGAGCGTCGCGCCCTTGAGGATCACCGGGAGCGCCCCCATGCCCAGGGAGGCGACGTGGAACAGCGGCGAGATCATGAGCGACACGTCGGTCGAGACGACGTCGTAGTCGACGATGCAGTTGAGGGCGACCCAGGTGAGGTTGCCGTGGCTGAGCACGGCGCCCTTCGGACGCCCCGTCGTGCCCGACGTGTAGATGATCGCGGCGGGGTCGTCGAGTCCGACGTCGGCCACCGTGTGGCCGCCGGGCGCGTGGGTCACGAGGCGGGCGAGACCGGGGTGCTCCGGCAGCCCTTCGCCGGTCACGATGACGTGGGCGATCCGCCCCGCCTCGACGCCCGGCATCGCCCGGTCCAAGAACTCCGGGTCGAGGATGACGGCGCGCGCGCCCGAATCGACGAGCATGTGCTGCATCTCCGGGCCGGCGAGCCGCGTGTTCAGCGGCACGAAGACGGCGCCCAGCTGGGCCGCGCCGAACATGACCTGCAGGAACTGGGGGCTGTTCTCGCCGATGTAGGCGACGGCGTCGCCACGACGGATGCCGCGATGCCAGAGCACGGCGGCGACGCGGTCGGCGGCATCCGCCAGCTGTCGATAGGTCAGCTCGTCGTCGCCGAAGACGACCGCCGTCTTGGCGGGGTTCTTCAGTCGCCGCTTGGCGAGCCAGAACCCGATTCCCTGGGTGTGCATCGTTGCGGTGTCCTCTCCTTCGAGGAAGGCCTGCGGTGTGGCGTGTCGTCTCGGTCGCTTCGCTCCCTCGCTCAACGACCGAGACCCGGTCGTTGAGCGAGCGAAGCGAGACGAGACGCGTTCTCAGGCGTAGAAGCGGTACAGACCGCGGGCGACCACCGCGGGCTTGTCGGCGCCCTCGATCTCGATCGTCTGGTCGACGGCGAACTGGAAGCCGCCGCGCACCTCGGTGACCTCGGCGATGACCGCGCCGCCGCGCACGCGCGCGCCGACCTTCACCGGCGAGACGAAGCGCACCTTGTCGAGGCCGTAGTTCACGCGCGTGGTCACGCCGGTGACGTCGAACAGCTCCGACCAGAACTTCACGGTCAGCGACAGGCTCAGGAAGCCGTGGGCGATCGCCCCGCCGAACGGGCCCGTCGGCGGCGCGCTCGGGGTCGACGTGGATCCACTGGTGGTCGTCGGTCGCGTCGGCGAAGAGGTTCACGCGGTCCTGCGTGACCTCGAGCCACTCGGTGAAGCCGAGGTCGGTGCCGGCGAGTCCGGCGACGTCGGCGTAGTCGACGGTGGTGGTCATGGGTTCTCTCCTTGGTGGGGTCTGGCTCAGGGTCTTCGACAGGGGCGGCAGCCGGCGTCGCTCAGGTGAAGGCGGACGCGCCGGTGAGCGCGCGGCCGACGATCAGCGCGTTGATCTCGTGCGTGCCCTCGTACGAGTACACGGCCTCGGCGTCGGCGAAGAAGCGGGCGACGTCGTGCTCGAGCAGGATGCCGTTGCCGCCGAGCACTTCACGGCCGAGGGCGACGGTCTCGCGGGCGAGGCGGGCGGTCTGCATCTTGGCGAGCGCCGAGTTCTCGTCGGCGAAGGCGCCGCCGACCTCGGCGGAACCGTCCTGCTGAAGGGACAGCTGCACGACGAGGGCGAGCGACGCGACGCAGTTGCCGAGCATGCGGGCGAGCTTCTCCTGAACGAGCTGGAAGCCGCCGATCGGCCGCCCGAACTGGTGCCGCTCGCGCACGTAGCGCACGGCGGCGTCGAGCGCGCCGGCCTGGAGCCCGGCGGCGATCCAGGCGACGTCGGCGCGCATGGCCCGCAGGATGCGGGCGACGTCCGCCCAGCCGTTCACGTTCTGCAGCCGTGACTGCTCGGCCACCTGCACCCCATCGAGCGTGATGAGGGCGTTCTGCATCGGCCGCAGCGAGACCTTGCCGCCGATCGTCTCGAGGCGGACGCCCTCGGCGCCGGTCGGGACGAGGAACGCCTTGACGGCGCCGTCGTCGACGTCTCGTGCGAACACGACGAGGACATCGGATGCCGCAGCCCCGCCGATCCACTTCTTGCTGCCGTCGATCACCCAGCCGTCGCCCACGCGCCGCGCGCTGGTGGCGAGTCCGCCGGCGATGTCGGAGCCGTGCTCGGGCTCGGTGAGCGCGAACACGCCCTTGAGCTCGAAGCTGCGCACGCGCGGGTCGAGCTCGGCCGCCTGCGCGGGCGAGCCGCCGAGGGCGATCGCCGTGCGGAAGAGGCCGGACTGGGCGTTGTAGAGGGTGGCGACCGAGACGTCGGTGCGCGCCAGCACGTAGTTGCGGAACCCCGAGTAGACGCTCGACGCCGCCTCGGCGGCATCCATCCCCGCCGGCTGCATGAGATCGAGCGGGATGAGCGCGTCGAGCACCTCGGACGGCATGGTCGCCGTCTCCCACGCGTCGGCGAGGAGCGGGCGGATGTCGCGGTCCAGGGCGGTCTGCAGCCGCCCGAGTGTCGCGCGGGCGGCGGGGCTCAGGTGGGCGGCCGCGATCGCGTACGGGTCGAACCCGAACGTCGCATCCGCCTCGAGCGCCGGCACGTCAGCCGCCGAGCCCGAGCAGGCGTACCGCGTTGTCCTTGAGGATGCCGGGCAGCGCCTCGGCCTTGAAGCGCGGGGCCCGAAGCGGTCGGCAGCTCGGCGTCGCGGAGCCACCGGTCGGGGGTGAGCAGCGGGAAGTCCGAGCCGAACAGCACGCGGTTCTTGAGGTACGAGTTGGCGGCGCGCACCAGCTGCTCGGGGAAGTACTTCGGGCTCCACCCCGACAGGTCGATCCACGTGTTGTGCTTGTGCGTCGCGACCGACAGGGCTTCGTCCTGCCAGGGCACCGACGGGTGCGCCATGATGATCTGCAGCTCCGGGAACCGGGCGGCGACGGGGTCGAGCAGCATCGGGTTCGACAGGCCGAGCAGCAGGCCGCGCCCGCCGGGAAGACCCGCGCCGATCCCGGTCTGGCCGGTGTGGAAGAGCGCGACGACGCCCGCCTCCTGCAGCGTCTCGTACAGCGCGGAGTGCGCCGCGTCGGAGGGGTCGAAGCCCTGCACCGTGGGGTGGAACTTGAAGCCCCGCACGCCGTGGTCCTCGATCAGGCGCCGCGCGTCGTCGACCGCGCGTCGGCTTCAGCGGGTCGACCGAGCCGAACGGGATGAGCACGTCGTTGTTGCGCGCGGCGCCCTCGGCGATGTCGGCGCTCGAGAGCGGCGGCTGGCCGAGGTTCGTCTCGGCGTCGACCGTGAACACGACGGCGGCCATGCGCCGGTCGCGGTAGTACGCGGCGACGCCGTCGAGGTCGGGGTTCGGTCCGTCGGTGCTGAAGTACTTCGCCGCCGCGTCTCGGAGGTCGTCGGGCAGCGACGAGTGGCCGTGATGGTCGACCTCGATGTGCACGTGCACATCGATCGCCGTGAGCGCGTCGACGTCGATCGCGGGTTCGTAGCGGGTCATCGGCGTCTTCGTCTCGCTTCGCCGCTCAACGACCGGTCGGCGCCGGGCGCTGGAGCTCGTCGGGGAGCGGCGGGAACTTCTCGCCGACCGACTGCAGGTCGCCGGCGGCGTCGGCGAATCCGTCCGCCAGGTCCTCGTACGACCAGCCGCCCTCGTGGTACGCGGTCGCGACGGCCTCGGGGTGCGACCACAGCTGCAGCCTGTCGCCGCCGATGCCGATGGCCTGGCCGGTGACGGCGGCTGCGGCATCCGATGCGAGATAGGCGATGAGCCCCGCGACGTCGTCCGACGTGCCGAACCCGAGGTCGTGGCGGAAGAACGCCGGCATCGGCTCGCCCTGCTCGTCGGCCTCGACGGCGGCGGCGAAGTACGGCACGGTCGCGGTCATCGCGGTCGCGGCGACGGGGATCACGGCGTTGGCGGTGATGCCGGCCTTCTTCAGCTCGAGCGCCCACGTGCGCACCATGCCGACGATGCCGGCCTTCGCGGCGGCGTAGTTGGTCTGGCCGAAGTTGCCGCGCTGACCCGTCGGCGAGCCGATGCAGATGATGCGGCCGGGGATCTCGTTCTCGCGCATGTAGGTCGCGGCCTCGCGCACGCAGGTGAAGGTGCCGCGCAGGTGGACGTTGATGACGGTGTCGAAGTCGTCGTCGCTCATCTTCCAGAGCACCGTGTCGCGCAGCACGCCGGCGTTGGTGACGAGGATGTCGAGCCGCCCGAACGTGTCGACGGCGGTCTGCACGAGCTGCTTCGCGGTCTCGGTGGGGCCGACCGGCGCGACCACGGCGACCGCCCGGCCGCCCTCGGCCTCGATCGTGGCGACGGCCTCGGCGGCGGTGGCGTCGTCGACGTCGTTGATGACGACGGCGGCGCCCTGGCGGGCGAGTTCCTGGGCGTAGGCGAGGCCGAGGCCGCGGCCCGAGCCGGTGACGATGGCGACCTTGCCGTCGAGCGGGGCGTGCGAAGACATGCGTGAACTCCTTCGTGTCGGGTCCATTGAAGTCCTAACCGTTGAGAAAGTCAATCATTCCGTTCCTCCATGAAGTGGACTAGCATCGTGGCCATGCCGAAACCCGCCGACGCCGTCGCGCCCGAGGGGCTCCGGTCGTCGGCGCTGACCGACGACGTGAGCTTCCTGCTGGCCCGCGCGAATGCGATCGCGCTCGCCGCCGGCAACGCCGCGCTCGCCGAGCACGGCCTCAAAGCACGGTCGTACTCGGTGCTCGTCCTCGCCTCGGGCGACGCCCGGCCGTCGCAGCGCGAGCTCGCGGAGTTCCTCCGCCTCGACCCGAGCCAGGTCGTCAGCCTCGTCGATGAACTGCAGTCCCGCGGCCTCGTCGAGCGCCGGCCGGATCCCTCGGACCGTCGCGCCAACGTCGTCGTGGCGACGGATGCCGGGCGCTCACTCGTCGCGACCGCGCGCGAGTCCGCCCGCGCCGCCGAGGAGCGCGTCCACGGTCAGCTGAGCGCCGAAGACCGCGAGACCCTGAGCGCGCTGCTGCGCGCGCTGGCCTTCCCCGACGAGTGACGCGACTGGTTCCTCGGCTACTCCGTGCGCGCTGACCGCGGGCTTGCGCCGCGGCGCGGGCCGCGGCATCCGTGTCCGGTGGCTGCGTTCGGGGGACGCGAATTGTGGGAACGCGGCCGGGGTTGCCGCGTGTCGTGACACCTGAACCGGCGCGGGGTCAGGAGCGGTCGAGCACGTAGCGGTCGCGACCCGCGAACACTCCACCACGGTGAGCGCCGCGAGCACGGCGAGCACCAGGGCGAGGGAGGCGGTCCAGTCACCCGTGGCGCTGTGGAGGGTTCCGAAGGCGACCGGTCCGAGTGCGGCGATCACGTAGCCGACCGACTGCGACATGCCCGACAGGGCGGTCGAGGCGTCGTGATCGCGGGCCCGCTGCGCCATCAGCGTCAGCGACATCGCCAGGGTCGCGCCGCCGGTCAGCCCGATGAGCGACGCCCAGAGCAGCACCGCGTCGGGCGCGATCATGAGCCCCGCGACGCCCACGATCGCCAGCGACGGGATGAGCGCCGGCGCCCACCGCTCCAGGCCCCCGCGGAGGATCAGCGGCAGCAGCAGGCAGCCGGCGAGCGAGAACAGCTGGTAGACCATGACGTCGATGCCGGCGACCACCTCGGTGCGGCCGATCGACATCGAAAGCGGGGCGAGCCACGTCACGAACATGTAGAACATGGATGCCTGCAGCCCCATGTACACCGCGACGAGCCAGGCGACCGGGTCGGCCCAGATGCCGGTGCGGCCCCGCGGCGCGGTGGCGCGGACGTGCACGTGCGCCGCGCCGCGATGCGCCCACCACCACCCGGCGATCGCGAAGGGCAGCAGTGCCGCGCCCGTCACGAGGAGGGCGAACCGCCAGCCGGCGGGGTCTCCGTCCAGGGGGATCTGCGAGATCGGCACCACGACGCCCGACGAGACGGCGCCGAGTCCCGCGAGGAGCGCCGTGTACGCGGCCGTCACCGCCGCGACGTGCCCGGGGAAGTCGCGCTTGACCACGGCGGGCATCAGCACGTTGATGATCGCGATGCCGATGCCGATGATCGCCGTGCCGACCCAGAGGCTGACCACCGGCTCCGGGAATCGAGCGCACCAGCGTGCCGGCCAGCAGCACGAGGAGCGACCACATCAGCACGCGCGGCTGCCCGAACCGCCGGCTCAGATCGTGCGCGAGCGGCGAGAACAGCGCCCAGGCGACCAGCGGCACGGCGGCGAGCACGCCGAGCGCCGACACCGACATGCCGGTGTCTGCGCCGATCTGGTCGAGCAGCGGACCCAGGCCCGTGATCGCCGGCCGCATGTTCGCCGCGACCAGGCAGACGGCCACGAGCAGCATGCCGACCGACGCCGCGCGCGACGGCTCGGGCGGTACGGTCCGCGACGATGAGGCCATAGGGCTCGGACTATAGCCGAGCGGCGGCTGCGGCATCCGTCGATTCCCGTTCAGCGGCAGTCGTCCGGCGGGTGTGTTCACTTGCGCTATACGTACGCTTCAAGCCCCCATTCGCGTACGTATAGCGCAAGTGAACAGAGGTTGGAGCGGGCGCGGGCGGGCGGGAGCGGGGAGCGGCGCGAGGGCGAGGGGAGGGGGCGGAGGAAGCGGCGCGGCGTCAGGCGAGGCCCTCGAGCGGCCACCCGGTGTAGGCCTCGGCGAGGAAGCGGCGGCCGGCCTCGGACTCGACGACCGAGCGCAGCTCGCCGAGCTGGCGCAGGCGGTCGAAGTCCGACGCGTCGGGCGCCACGTGCAGCATGTTGGTCATCCACCACGAGAAGTGCTGGGCCTTCCAGATGCGGTGCAGCGCCGTCTCGGGGAACGCCTCGATGAGCCGGTCGTCGTTCTCGAGCAGCAGCGCCCGCAGCGCCCGCTCGAGCACGAGCACGTCGGCGACGGCGAGGTTCATGCCCTTGGCGCCGGTGGGCGGCACGGTGTGCGCGGCGTCGCCGATGAGCGCGACCCGGCCGCGCAGCAGCTCGTGGGCGACGAAGCTGCGGAAGCGCAGCACATCGCGCTGGAAGATCGGGCCCTCCTTCAGCGTGGTGCCGGGCACGCGCGACTGCAGCTCGTCCCACAGCTGCTCCTCGCTGAAGGCGGCGGGGTCGGCATCGGGGTCGCACTGGAAGTACATGCGCTGCACCGTGGCGCTGCGCTGACTGATGAGCGCGAAGCCGTTCGGCGAGTTGCTGTAGATCAGCTCGTCGGCGCTCGGCGGCGCCTCGCACAGGATGCCGAACCACGCGAACGGGTACTCGCGGAAGTAGCCGCCGGTGTGCGAGCCGGTGACCGCCTCGCGCACGACGCTGCGCGAGCCGTCGGCGCCGACGACGAAGTCGGCCTCGATCTCGAGCGGCGAGCCGTCGGCGTCCGTGGCGATGAGGCGGGGGCGATCGGATGCCGCGTCCTCGACGCGCAGCGCGGTCACGCCGAAGCGGAGGTCCTGGCCTTTGCCGAGGCGCACGGCGATGAGGTCCTTGAGCACCTCGTGCTGCGGGTACAGCCACACGCCGCGGCCGACGAGGTCGGCGAAGTCGATGCGGTGACCGGCGCCGGCGAAGCGCAGCTCGATGCCGTCGTGGCGATTGCCGACGGTGCGCACGCGGCTGGAGGCCCCGGACTGGTCGAGGATCTCGACCGTGCCCTGCTCGAGGATGCCGGCGCGGATCGTGGTCTCGATCTCGTCGCGCGAGCGCTGGTCGATGACGACGGACTCGATGCCCGCGATCCCCAGCAGGTGCGAGAGCAGGAGGCCGGCGGGCCCGGCGCCGACGATGGCGACGCGGGTGCGGATGGTGGACATGACGTCTCCTTCGACGAGCACGGGTGATGGATGCTGCGGCCCAGTGTGCCGCTGTCGAGTGGGCGTTGGGTCGGATTCCCGTTGATCGGGAAGCGTCGGCCCCGCCTGCCCGAGCCGTCGAGGTCAGCGGCGGTCGGCGCGGAGCGCGGCCTCGATGCCGGCCGCGGCGTCGCGCAGGGCGGCGATGGCGGCATCCGGGTCGGTCTCGCGAGGGAGCACGACCGACAGCGCGGCGACGACCTCGCCGGCGTCGCGGATCGGCACGGCCACCCCGGTCGAGACGGCCTCGATCGAGCCCGGCGCGACGACCACGCCGGTGCGGCGCACCTCGGTGAGCAGGCGGCGGAGGCGTGCGGCATCCGTCACCGTCTCGGGAGCCAGCGCGCGCAGCGGGCCGGCCAGCACCCGCTCGCGGAGGGGCGACGGGGCATGCGCGAGCAGCACGAGGCCCGAGGATGACGCGTGCAACGGCAGGCGACCGGCGATGCGGGTGATGTTGGCGCCGGCGTCGGGGTGGGAGAGGCGCTCGAGGAAGAGCGCCTCGTCCTGCTCGAGCACGGCGAGCTGCGTGTGCTCGCGGATGCGGGCCTGCACCTGCTCCATGTGGGGGAGCGCCGCCTGGCGCAGCCGCAGCGCGGTCGAACCGCGGAGGGCGAGCTCCCACAGGCGCAGGCCGAGGTGCACGCGGCGGTCCTCGTCGCGCTCGAGCAGCCCCGCGTCGACGAGCTCGTCGACGATGCGGTGCGCCGTCGACGAGGGCAGCCCCGCGCGGCGGCCGATCTCGGCGGCCGACTGCATCGAGCGCTCGGCCGTGAACGTCTCGAGCACGCGGACGATGCGATCGGTCATCGAGTCGCCGGAGGGCGAGTTGGCCATGCGCCCACTCTGCCACCGCGGCCGCGGCCATGGCTGACCGCGCGAGCGGCGCTGCGCTCCGTCGGTCCGGCACCGTCCCGCTCGCCGTCTCGCCGGCAACACCCGATGGCCGCCATCGCGAGCATTACGCCGGGCGGGCGGGTAACGTCGGGCGGGGGAGGATCCATGGCCTACGGCGAGGGCGTGCTCGAGCGCACGCTGCGCGTGCTCGGGTGCTTCACCGACGACGAGCCGGCCGTCACCGCGGCGACGCTCGCGGCCCGCACGGGGCTCGCCACGTCGACGCTGCACCGCCTGCTCGCCAGCCTCGTGGCGCAGGGGCTGCTGACGCGAGGCCCCGGCCACACCTACGCCATCGGCCCGCGGCTGTGGGAGCTCGGCGAGCTCTCGCCGCTGTCGCTGCGCCTGCGCGAGACGGCGCTGCCCCACATGGTGCGGCTGTACGAGGCGACCGGCGAGAACGTGCATCTCGCGGTGCTCGACGGCGCCACCCCCGAGACCACGAGCGCGCTGTACGTCGGACGCCTCACCGGGCGCCAGTCGATCCCGACCCTCAGCCGCATGGGCGGGCGCGGACCGCTGCACGTGACGGGCGTCGGCAAGGCGCTGCTCGCGACGCGCGACGAGAGCTGGCTGCGGCAGTACTTCCGGGCGCCGCTCGAGCGCGAGACCGTGAACTCGATCACGACCGAGTCCGAACTGCGCGCCGACATCGCCCGCACCCGCGCCCTCGGCTACGCCACGACCCGCGAGGAGATGACGCTCGGCAACGTCTCGGTCGCCGCCGCGCTGCCCCGCGTCGAGGGTCTGCCGCCCACCGCGCTCGGCCTGGTGGTGCACCTCGAGCGCGCCGACGAGCGCCGCCTCGGCCCGCTGGTGGTGCAGGCCGCGAAGGACCTCCACCACGACCTCCGCCACACCTGAGCGGAGGTCCCGACTGGAGGATCCGCGGCCGCGGTCGGGAACCCGGCCCGCGGCATCCGTCATTCCCACTGGGTGGGAATCTGCGACGCGGACCCGGCAGGCGGTGCGGACGCTGGGACGACCCGAGTCGTCGAAGGAGACCTCATGACCGCGACCCAGCCCGATCCCCGGGGCGAGGAGGCGTTCTCGTCGTCGGTGGTGCTCGAGCAGAAGCGCGGCAGCGCCGGAGTCGCTGCTCGCGTCGCCCGACCAGCTGACGCAGAACGAGATCACGCAGGAGATCGTCGACTACCACGCCGCCGCAGCCCGGCGCGAGGAGGCGGGGGAGAGGCTCAACATGAGCCTGCACGACTTCCCGCCGTACCGCTCGAGCCTGCTGCGCCACCCGACGAAGAACCCGAAGCTCGTCGACCCCGAGACGATCGAGCTGTGGTCGCCGGCCTTCGGCCAGCGCGACGTCGCCGCCATCGAGTCCGACCTGACGCTGCAGCACATCGGCGAGCCGCAGGGCGAGCGGATGACCGTCGAGGGCCGCGTGCTCGACTCGTGGGGCCGGCCGGTCGCGCAACCAGCTCGTCGAGATCTGGCAGGCGAACGCCGCGGGCCGCTACATCCACCAGCGGGACCAGCATCCTGCGCCCCTCGACCCGAACTTCACCGGCGCCGGCCGCACCGTCACCGACGACGACGGCTTCTACAAGTTCACGACGATCAAGCCCGGCGCCTACCCGTGGAAGAACCACGTGAACGCGTGGCGTCCGGCGCACATCCACTTCTCGATCTTCGGCTCGGGGTTCACGCAGCGCCTCGTGACGCAGATGTACTTCCCGGGCGACCCGCTGTTCCCGCTCGACCCGATCTACAACACCATCTGGCGGCAGAAGGACCGCGACCGGCTCATCGGCCTGTACGACCACGACCTGTCGGTTCCGGAGTTCTCGATGGGCTACCGCTTCGACATCGTCGTCGACGGACCCGACGCGACCTGGTTCGAGCCCGAAGAAGGAGAGCACTGATGGCCGTCGAGCAACCGCAGGCCGTAAGCGCGACCTGGGTCCGAAGACCCACGAGGCCACCGGCGGGCAGACGGTCGGCCCGTTCTTCGCCTTCGGCCTGGACTATCCGAAGAAGCACGAGGTCGTCTTCCCGCACAGCCCGGGCGCGATCGTGCTCGGCGGCACGGTGTTCGACGGCGGCGGTGCGCCGATCCCCGACGCGGTCGTCGAGATCTGGAGCGCCGACGAGAACGGCGAGATCCCGCGCGCGCACGGCGCGTTCCGCCGCGACGACCACTCGTTCACCGGCTTCGGCCGCGCCGCGACGACGGATGTCGGCCGCTACGAGTTCTGGACCCGCAACCCCGGTCCGGTCGACGGCGGTGCGCCGTTCTACTCGGTGGTCGTCTTCGCCCGGGGCCTGCCCGACAAGCTCGTCACCCGCGTCTACCTGCCCGAGCACGAGGAACTCCTCGCCGCCGATCCGCTGCTGTCCTCGCTCGACGAAGACGAGCGCGCTACGCTCATCGCGACGCGCCTGCCCGGTGTCGACGGGCGGTTGGGCAACCTGCACCACGACATCCACCTGCAGGGCGAGAAGGAGACCGTGTTCCTTGCCTTCTGACCGTGACCGGCCCCCACTCGATGAGGGCCTGCTCTCGCCGGTGACCGTCGGTCACGACGAGACGGTGACGGATGCCGCGTACCTCGACGCCCTCGTCACCGCCGAGGTCGCGCTGGCCAGGGCGTATCGCGAGGTCGGCATCGCGCCGGCGGACGCGGTGGACGAGATCGAGACGGAGTTCGGCTGGCAGGGCGCACTGCGCGGATGCCGCGATCACGGCGTGGATCTGACGGCGCTGGCTGCGGCATCCGTGTCCGGCGGGAATCCCGTCATCCCCCTGGTCGCGCGGCTCAAGGAGCGGGTGTCGGACGACGCCCGCGCGTGGGTGCACCGCGGCGCGACGAGCCAGGACATCGTCGACACCGCCCTGATGCTGCTCGCCCGCACGGCGACCAGCAAGGTCGTCGCCGCGCTCGCGCACACCGAGATCTCGCTGCGCTCGCTGGCCCGCTCGCGGCGCGACGAGGTGGCGGCGGCTCGCACGCTGACGCAGCACGCGGTGCCGACGACCGTGGGCCTGCGCGCCTCAGCGTGGCTGCGGGGCGTGCGCGCGTGCCAAGGACCGCGTCGAAGCGGTCGAGCACCGGCTTCCGGCGCAGCTGGGCGGGGCGGCGGGAACGCTGGCGTCGTTCGCCGAGATCGCCGGGCCGGACGTGGCGGCCGACCTTCCCGCCGCGTTCGCGCGCGAGCTCGGACTCGCGGCGCCCGACGCGCCCTGGCACACGACGCGCTGGCCCGTCACCGAGCTCGGCGACGCGCTCGTGCAGGCGATCGATGCGGTGGGCAAGATCGCCGGGGATGTCGCCACCCTCAGCCGCACCGAGATCGGCGAGCTCGCCGAGGGCTCGGGGGGCGGGTCGTCGGCGATGCCGCAGAAGCGCAACCCCGCGGCATCCGTGCTCATCCGCTCGGCCGCGCTGCGTGCACCCCAGCTCGGCGCGACGCTGCACCTCGCCTCGGTGCTCGCCGCCGACGAGCGGCCCGACGGCGCCTGGCACGCGGAATGGCCGACGCTGCGGGAACTCCTGCGGCTGGCGCTGGGTGCGACGGCGCACGCCGCCGCGCTCGTGGCCGACCTGCACGTCGACACCGACGCGGTGGCCCGCAACCTGGCCGCGACGCGCGGACTCATCGTGGCGGAGCGGCTCTCGCTCGTGCTCGGCCCCGCGCTCGGCGCGCAGCGCGTGGCGCGGCTGGTGTCGGAGGCGGCCGCGGGCGGCGACCTGGCGTCGACGCTCGCCGGCACGCCCGAAGTCGCCGCGCTCGCCGCCGAACGCGGTGCGACGCCCGAGGCATTCGTCGCCGACCTGCTCGACCCCGCGAACTACACCGGTCTCGCCGGAGCCCTCGTCGACGACGCCGTCAGGCCTTCCGGCCGGTCCGGCTCCGACGTCGGCCCCCGGTTCGGGGCGCACGACGTGCGTTCGGGGCGCGCGGCGCACGCCCCGAACGGGCATGACGCGCCCCGAACCCCGCTCTCGGACCAGGAGGAGAACCCGTGACCCTTCCCCCCATCGCCGTCAGCGCGCCCGTCGGCCCTTCGACAAGCTCAGGGACCGGAAGAGCGGCGAGCGCGCCCGGGCCCCGACAGGCTCGGGGCCGGAACGGGGCGGGCGCCGGAAGCCGGCGCGGGCGCCGACGCGCCGACGCTCGTGCTCGGCCCGTCGCTCGGCACCTCGACGATGCTGTGGGAGCGCGTGATCCCTGCCCTCGCCGAGCACTACCGCGTCGTCGCCTGGGACCTCCCGGGCCACGGCGCCGCGCCGGCGGCGACGGAGCCGTTCACGATGGCGGACCTCGCCGACGCCGTCGCGGCGGCGGTCGACGGCCCGTTCCTCTACGCCGGCGTGTCCCTCGGCGGCTGCGTCGGCCTCGAGCTGCTGCTGCGCCACGGCGACCGCATCGGCGCCGCAGCGATCGTGTGCTCCGGGGCGGCGATCGGCGCACCGGATGGCTGGCACGACCGCGCCGCCCAGGTGCGGGCGCAGAGCACGTCGAGTCTCGTCGTCGGCTCGGCGCAGCGCTGGTTCGCGCCGGGCACCATCGCGCGCGACCCCGACCTGACCGGGCGCATGCTGCACGTCCTGCAGAACACCGACGACGAGAGCTACGCGCTGTGCTGCGAAGCGCTCGCCGCCTTCGACGTGCGCGACCGGCTCGGCGAGATCGCCACCCCGGTGCTCGCGGTGTGGGGCGATCACGACGGCGTCACGCCCGAGGCATCCGCTCGCGAGATCGCCGACGGGGTGCAGCACGGCCAGGCGACCGGGATCGCGGATGCCGCGCACCTGCCTCCTGCGGACGACCCGGCGGCGACCGCCGCGGCGCTGCGCGCGTTCTTCGACGCCGTCGCCCGGGAGCGTGCCGCATGAGCCGCCCCGAGGGGGAGGGCCTCACCGACGAGGAGCGCTACGACCAGGGGATGGCCGTGCGGCGCGAGGTGCTGTCGGACGCGCACGTCGACCGCGCGATCGCGGGCACCACCGAGCTCACCGCCGACTTCCAGGACTTCATCACCCGCGTCGCGTGGGGCGACATCTGGTCGCGCCCCGGGCTCGACCGGCGGTCGCGCTCGGTCGCGGTGATCACGTCACTGATCGCGCACGGACACCACGAGGAGCTCGCGATGCACCTGCGCGCGGGCCTGCGCAACGGCCTGACCGTCGACGAGATCCGCGAGATCATCCTGCAGTCGGCCGTGTACTCCGGTGTCCCGGCGGCGAACACGGCGTTCCGCATCGCGAGCGAGGTCTTCGCCGAGTCCGCCTGACGGCCGCGCGTCGCTCGTTCGGGGGTCACGACGCGCGGCGACGCCGGGCATGAAGCGACGTTTCATGACACGCGAACGGATGCCGCGGCACGACGCGAGACGCGGGTCGAGCGTGGGACGCCCTATGCTTCATCGCATGACGGACCCGGGGACCGCATGACGGCCGAGCACGCACCCCGCATCCTGTACCAGGTGAAGCAGGTCGAACTCGCGGTCCGCGGACGCCTCGACGCGGTCGTGCGGCCACACGGGATCACCGTCACCCAGTACACGGCGCTCACGGTGCTGGAGCAGCATCCCGGCATGAGCTCCGCTCAGCTCGCCCGGCATGCGTTCGTGTCGGCGCAGGCGATGGAGGGGATCGTGCGGGCTCTGGCCGAGGCCGGGCTGATCGAGCGTGCGCGCGACGCCGACAACCGCCGCCGCATGACGATCTCGCTCACCCCGGCAGGCACCGCGCTGCTCGCGGCGTGCCGCGAGCGACGTCGACCGCATCGAGGGCGAGGCGTTCGCGGGACTGTCGTCCGCCGAGCGCTCGGCGCTCGGGCGATGGCTGCAGGATGCCCGGCGGGCGCTGGAGGATTCGCCCTGACCCGTTGACTGAACAATCAGGAAACTTGATAATTGGTCCTAACCCGTCTCCGACGACGGAGTCCCTGTCGATGATGACAACGGAAGGACCACCCCATGTCCCCGCACGTTCGCACGCGCGTCCTCGGAGTCGCAGCGGTCGCCGCCGGCGCGCTGCTCTCCGCCGGTCTCGTCGCCCCGCCCGCCGTCGCCGCCACTCCCGGCGATTACTCCGGTTCGCTCCCCACCGGAACGACCTGGCTCGCCTCGGTGCCCGCCGACTGGAACGGCACCGTGCTGCTCTACAGCCACGGCTACCGGCCCTCGTTCGTCCCCGGGAATCCGGCATCCGTCGCACCCAATGACGCGACGAAGGCGCTGCTGCTCGAGCAGGGCTACGCGCTCGTCGGCTCGTCGTACGCCGCGAGCGGCTGGGCGGTTCCCACCGCGGTCGACGACCAGCTGCAGTCGCTCGACGCGATGCTCGACCAGACCGGCCTCGACCCCGAACACATCCTGGCGTACGGCACCTCGATGGGCGGGCTCGTCACCGGCCGGCTCGCGGAATCGGCGGGCGACGTCATCGAGGGCGCCATGCCCACGTGCGGGCTCATGGAGGGCGGCGTCGACCTGAACAACTACCAGCTCGACGGTGCGCACGCGATCGACCAGCTGCTGGCACCCGCGCAGGAGATCGACATCGAGGGCTACGCCACGCTGCCCGAGGCCTTCGCGGCGTCGTCGGCGCTGACTGCGGCGGTGCAGGCCGGCCAGCAGACGCCCGAGGGGCGTGCGCGCGTCGCCCTCGCCGCCGCCCTGTTCCACCTCTCGGACGGCGTGCTCGCCGCGGACGCGCCGACCGATCCCGCCGTGGCGCAGCAGGCGCTCTTCTCCCAGCTCGTCGGCACGATCGGCTTCGTCACTCCGGGGCGGTTCGACATCGAGTCGACCGCCGGCGGCAACGCGACGTGGAACGTCGGCGTCGACTACCAGAAGCTCTTCGCCCAGTCGGCCGATCGTGCACTCGTCGCAGAGCTGTACCGGCAGGCGGGCCTGGACCTGAACGCCGACCTCGCGACGCTGACGCAGACGGCCGACGTCGCCGCAGACCCGGGATCGGTCGAGACGCTCCGCGCGTCGTCCGGGCTCACGGGCGACCTCGAGATGCCCGTGCTGTCGCTCCACACCCTCGACGACATCCTCGCCCCGGTGCAGGTCGAGCAGGAGTACGCGGAGGACGTCCGTGCGGCGGGCGACCAGAACCTGCTCCGTCAGTACTTCGTCGACCACGTCGGGCACTGCAACTTCACGCCGGCGGAGATCGCGGCCGGCATCGAGACGCTGATGGACCGCGTCGAGAGCGGGCACTGGGGCGGCCAGTCGGCCGAGCTCATGAACCGCCTCGCCGCGTCGCTGGACGAGAGCGGATCGGCCTTCGTGCAGACGAAGCCCGGCGAGTTCCTCGCGCGACCGCGATCGGCGCTGACCACGCGCGATCGCCGCAGCCGCGGGAGGCCGCACCCGAATCCCGGGTGCGGCCTCCCGCTCGCTTGTCCGGGGTCGTCCCGTTCGGGGGTCACGACGCGCGGTTACGTCGTGCGCGAAGGCACGTTTCGTGACACACGAACGGATGCCGCGTCCGGACGTCGTGCGCTAGACTGGCCGCAGAACGGACGACTGTTCGCACAGCGAACAGGAGGGGATCGCATGATCGACAAGACCGTGGGCTCTGTCTCGGACGCCGTGGCCGGCATCCGTGACGGAGCGACCATCATGATCGGCGGCTTCGGGCGCGCCGGACAGCCCGTGGAGCTGATCGACGCCCTCATCGCGCAGGGTGCCGGCGACCTCACGATCATCAACAACAACGCGGGCAACGGCGATACGGGGCTGGCGGCCCTCCTCGCCAAGAAGCGCGTGCGCAAGATCGTGTGCTCGTTTCCCGCGCCAGCACGACTCGTGGGTGTTCGACGGGTTGTACCGCGCCGGCGAGATCGAGCTCGAGCTCGTGCCGCAGGGCAATCTCGCCGAGCGCATCCGCGCGGCGGGCGCGGGTATCGGGGCGTTCTTCTCGCCCACCGGCGTCGGCACGCAGCTCGCCGAGGGCAAGGAGCTCCGCGAGATCGACGGGCGAACCTACGCGCTCGAGTACCCGATCAAGGCGGATGTCGCGCTGGTGAGCGCGTACCGCGCTGACCGCTGGGGCAACCTCATCTACCGCGAGACGGCGCGCAACTTCGGTCCGATCATGGCCGCCGCCGCCTCCACCACGATCGTGCAGGTGGACGAGATCGTCCCGCTCGGGTCGCTCGACCCGGAGGCGGTCGTCACCCCCGGCATCTTCGTCGACCGGGTCGTCGCCGTGGGGGAGCGCGCGTGGCTGCGCGACGGTGCTTTCGTCGGCGGCGTGGACATCGAAGGGCGCCCCCTCGCGGACGCGCCGACAGGATCAGCGACCGGAGCGGAGGGCGACCAGTGAGCGCCACAGAGTCCACGACGCCCCGCCACGCGCATCACGCGTCAGCAGCTCGCGGCGCGCATCGCGCAGGACATCCCCGAGGGCTCGTACGTCAATCTCGGCATCGGGGCGCCGACGCTCGTCGCCGACTATCTGCCGCAGGACCAGGAGATCATCCTCCACACCGAGAACGGGATGCTCGGAATGGGGCCGTCGCCGGCCGCGGGCGAGGTCGACCCCGACCTCATCAACGCCGGCAAGCAGCCGGTCACCGCGCTCGCCGGATCCGCGTACTTCCACCACGCCGACTCGTTCGGCATGATGCGCGGCGGTCACCTCGACGTGTGCGTGCTCGGTGCCTTCCAGGTGTCGCAGGCGGGCGACCTCGCGAACTGGTCGACCGGCGCGCCCGGCGCCATCCCCGCCGTCGGCGGCGCCATGGACCTCGCCATCGGCGCCAAGAACGTCTACGTCATGACCGACCTCCTCACCAAGACGGGGGAGTCCAAGCTCGTCGAGGCGTGCACGTACCCGCTCACCGGCGTCGGGTGCGTCACCCGCGTCTACACCGACCACGCCGTCTTCGACGTCACCCCCGACGGCTTCGCCGTGCGCGAGGCGTTCGGCGACAACACCGTCGAGCTCCTCGCAGAGCTCACCGGACTGGAACTGACCGATGCATCGGAGACAGCGGATGCCGCGGCCCGCGGCATCCGTGAGGAGAACTGACATGGCCACCTACATCTATGACGCCGTCCGCACGCCGTTCGGGCGCGCCGGCGGTGCCCTGTCGGGCGTGCGGCCCGACGACCTCGCCGCGATCGTGATGAAGGCGACAGTCGAGCGCACCGGCCTCGACCCCGCCCGGATCGACGACGTGATCTTCGGCGATGCGAACCAGGCGGGCGAGGACAACCGCAACGTCGCGCGCATGGGCGCGCTGCTGGCCGGGTTCCCGACATCCGTCACCGGCGTCACGGTGAACCGCCTCTGCGCCTCGTCCGTCGAGGCGGTGGTCCAGGGCTCCCGCGCGATCGAGGCCGGCGACACCGACATCGTGCTCGCGGGCGGCGTCGAGTCGATGAGCCGCGCGCCGTACGTCGTCGAGAAGTCGCCGCGGCCGTGGCCGAGCGTGGGCAACCAGACGATGTGGAACACGTCGATCGGGTGGCGCATGACCAACCCGAAGCTGCCGAAGCCGTGGACGATCTCGAACGGCGAGTCCGCCGAGCTCATCGCGCGCGAGTGGGGCATCTCTCGCGCGGCGCAGGACGAGTTCGCCGTGCGCTCGCACCGGCTCGCCGCGGAGGCATGGGCGGCAGGGCACTACGACGGCGAGATCGTGCAGGTGCCGGGGGCGGAGCTGGCCCGCGACGAGGGCATCCGCGACGACACCTCGGTCGAGAAGCTCGCGGGGCTGAAGGCGCTGTTCGCCTCCGACGGCGAGGGAACGGTCACGGCCGGCAACTCGTCGCCGATCAACGACGGGGCGTCCGCCGTGCTCCTCGCGCGCGAGGGCGCGCTGCCCGGCGAGCCGCTCGCCCGCATCACCGCGCGCGCCGCCCACGGCGTCGACCCCGACCAGTTCCCGATCGCGCCGATCGAGGCCGCGAACAAGGCGCTGGCGCGCGCCGGCCGCACGTGGGCCGACGTCGACTTCGTGGAGCTCAACGAGGCGTTCGCGTCGCAGTCGCTCGCGTGCCTGGCCGGCTGGCCCGAGCTCGATCCCGACAAGCTCAACGTGCACGGCGGCGCGCTGGCGATCGGCCACCCGCTCGGGGCCTCGGGCGGGCGCATCATCGGCCACGCCGCGCACGAGCTGCGCCGGCGCGGCGGCGGCGTCGCCGTCGCCGCCATCTGCATCGGCGTCGGACAGGGACTCGCCGTCGTGCTCGAGCGGTGACCCGGAGGGGTGATGGCACGAGTGCGGCAGTTTCCTGCGAGCGCTGGGGCGACCGACGCAGCGCCCACAGGAAACTGCCGCGGTCGCGGTCGCCCAGGGCGCGGCGGTGGGACGGATAGGGTGAGCCGGTGACCGAAGCCGCGGGCCGCACCACCGACACCGTCCAGTCGCTGGCGAGAGGGCTCGCCGTCATCCGCGCGTTCGATGCCGATCACCCCGAGCTCACGCTGAGCGAGGTCGCGCGACGTGCCGACATCACGCGTGCGGCGGCGGGCCGGTTCCTTCGCACCCTCGAGGAGCTGGGCTACGTCCGCGGCCGCGACCGGCTCTTCGCCCTGACGCCGCGGGTGCTCGAGCTGGGCTTCAGCTACCTGTCGGCGCTGTCGATCCCCGAGATCGTGCAGCCGCACCTCGAGCGGCTGTCGCGCGAGGTCGACGAGAGCGTGTCGGCGGCGGTCCTCGACGGCGAGGAGATCGTGTACATCGCGCGCGTGCCGACGCGCCGCATCATGAGCGTGCGCATCACCATCGGCACGCGGTTCCCCGCCTTCGCGACGTCGATGGGACGCGTGCTGCTGGCCGGGATGCCGGCTGCCGAGCGCGACGCGCTGCTCGCGGCATCCGCTCTCCCCGCCCTCACCGACCGCACGGTGACGAGTCCCGACGCGCTGCGCGACGAGCTCGCACGGGTGGGCGAGCAGGGCTGGGCGCTGGTGGACGGCGAACTCGAGCCGGGCCTGCGCTCGGTGGCCGTGCCGCTGCACGATCGCCGGGGGAACGTGGTCGCGGCCGTCAACGTCTCGACGAGCGCGACCCGCGACAGCGTGGAGCACGTCCTGGACGAGTACCTGCCGCCGCTGCAGCGCACCGCCGCCGCGATCGACGCGGAGCTGCGCCTGGTCTGACGCGCGCAGCAACCCCCTGAGGAAGCGCGCCTCGTCAGAACACGATCGTGTGGTTGCCGTGACGGATGACGCGGTCCTCGGCGTGCCACAGCACGGCGCGCGAGAGCACCTGGCGTTCGACGTCGGCGCCGCGGCGGGCGAGCTCGGCGGCGGAGTCGGCGTGGGTCACCCGCACGGTGTCCTGCTCGATGATCGGGCCCTCGTCGAGGTCGTCGGTGACGTAGTGGGACGTCGCGCCGATGAGCTTGACGCCGCGCTCCTTGGCCTTCTTGTAGGGCTCCGCGCCGATGAAGGCGGGCAGGAACGAGTGGTGGATGTTGATCACCGGCACGCCCAGCTGCGAGAGGAAGTCGCCCGAGAGGATCTGCATGTAGCGCGCGAGCACGACGACATCGACGTTGCCCTTGAGCAGCTCGAGGATCTTCGCCTCGGAGGCCGACTTGTCGGGCCCGGGTGTGCTGGGCACGTGGAAGAACGGCACGCCGAACGAGCGGACGTCCTCGGCCGAGGTGGTGTGGTTCGAGATCACCATCGGGATCGTGACGGGCAGGTCGCCGCGGCGGTGTCGCCACAGCAGGTCGAGCAGGCAGTGGTCCTGCTTGCGAGGCCAGGATCGCCATGCGCTTCGGCACCGACTGGTCGGTGAGCGACCACTCCAGCTCGAATCCGGCGAGCGTCTGCGCGATCTCGCCCTCGATGGCGGGACGGTCGGCGGCGAAGCCGGGGCGGTGGAACACCACGCGCTGGAAGTACGCACCGCCGGTGGGGTCGTCGGAGTACTGGTCGAACGCGACGATGTTGCCGCCGATGCGCGTGATCATCGCCGACACCGCCGCGACGATCCCCGGGCGGTCGCTGCCGTGCACGATGAGGCAGGCGTGGTCGGGCTTCAGATGCGGGGAGGCGGCCATCGTTCGATTCTGCCGTGTCCGAAGGAATGCCGCTTCTTGGTGCCACGGGGGCGGACATGCACGAGACAGGTGGATGCCCCGCCCCATAGCCTGACGCCATGAACGCCGCCACGCGGACCCGTGCAGCGGGTCGCGACGACCGGATCACGCTGCGGTTCATGGCGGTCCCCTCCGACACCGCCGCCGGCGGGAGATCGGTCGCGGCCGGAAGCGTCATGGAGTGGATCGACAAGGCCGGCTACGCGTGCGCGGTCGGCTGGGCGGGTGCCTACTGCGTCACCGCGTACGTCGGGAACGTCCGTCATCGACGGCCGATCGCCCCGGGAAGCCTCATCGAGGTGCAGGCGCGCATCGTGTACACCGGCCGCACGAGCATGCACGTCGTGGTCACGGTCTCGTCGGCGCAGGTGAATGAGCGCGCCTACACGCCGGCGACGACGTGCATCCTCGTCTTCGTCGCGAAGGGCGCGGACGGCCGGCCGACCGAGGTGCCGGCGTGGCAGCCGGTCAGCCGGTCGGATCACAAGCTCGCCGACGGTGCGCTCGAGCGGATCGAGTCGCGCGCCGAGATCAAGCGGCTCATGCTGGCGCAGGAGTACACGGATGCCTCGACCGCTCCGCGCACCACGCTCCGCTTCCTCGCCCCGCCGGGCGTCGTGAACTTCGGCGGCAAGGCTCACGGCGGCACCGTCATGCGGTGGATCGACGAGGCCGGCTACGCGTGCGCCGCGGCGTGGGTGAAGGACGACTCGGGCGCCTCATCCTCGCACTGATCCGGCGGCACGACGCCAGTGCGGCGGTCGGCGTCTACTCCGGCGGCATCCACTTCCTCGCGCCCGTCGTCATCGGGCACCTCGTGGATGTGGACGCGCGCATCGTCTACACCAGCCGGCACAGCATGCACCTGAGCACGCAGGTGTGGACGGCCGATCCCCGCACGCCGGCGGAGCGCATGCTGACGACCCAGTGCCTGAGCGTGTTCGTCGTGCCCGGCGCCGATGGCGTCGCCCGGCCGGTTCCGCAGTGGACTCCGGAGCTGCCCGAGGATGTGCGCCTGCAGGAGCACGTGCGCGAGATCATGCGCCTGTCGCGAGCAGATCCCGCCGATCGCGGCATCCCTCACCCTCGAACCCTGAGCCACCGGCCGTCGGGGCGTCTCGACGGCGGGACGGATGCCGCTACGCCGCGCCCACGGCGCGCAACAGGTCGCCGTTGCGGGTGAGCTCGAGGTATTCCGCGACGGCGTCGCGGCTCTTCGTGAGGCACGCGAGGCGCTCGTCAAGGGCGGACGAGCTCGGTCGCGAGCATCTCGGCCAGCTCCCGTGAGCACGTCGGGGCGGCCATCGCACATTGCCGCTCGACGTCGAGCACGACCTTCGCGAGTCGTGTCGTGAGGCCCGCCTGCACGAGTCCGCGTGCGCGGGTGGCGCGCTCGACGTCGGTCTCGTCGTAGGAGCGGTAGCCGTTCGCCGACCGCTCGGACGTCAGCAGGCCCTGCTCCTCGTAGTACCGCAGCATCCGCGTGGGGATGCCGGTGCGCTCCGCCAGTTCGCCGATCTTCATGCGCTCTGGCCTCCGTGTCGATGTCTGTCGAGCGAAAGCTTGACATTGACATTGATGTCAAAGTTTAGCCTCGCTGCATGACCACGTCCACGGCATCCGTCGCTCACTCCGTTCCCGCCACCGCCGCAGCGGTTCCCCCTCGGCCCGCTGCTCCTGCTCTCACTCGGCGTCTTCGTCACCGTCACCGCCGAGTCGCTGCCCGCCGGGCTCATGCCCGAGATGGCGGCCGAGCTCGGTGTCGACCCGCTGCGCATCGGGCTGCTGGTGTCGGTGTGGGCGCATCGTCGTCATCGGCACCAGCATCCCGCTGACCGCGTGCCACGCGCCGCATCGACCGCCGCGTCGTGGTGGCGGTCTCGCTCGCGGTGTTCGCGCTGGCGAACGTGGCCACGGCGTTCTCTCCGAGCTACGAGTTCGCTTTCGCCACGCGGGTGGTCGCGGCCATCGCGCACGGCGTGTTCTGGGCGATCGTCATCGTGTACGCCTCCTCGCTGCTGTCGGGCGCGCAGCTGGGGCGCGGGCTGGCGCTCGTCACGGGCGGCGGCACGGCGGCCACCGTCCTGGGCCTCCCGGTCGCGACCGCCCTGGCGCAGCTGACGAGCTGGCGCGTCTCGTTCGCGGCGATGGGGATCGGGATGCTGCTGCTCGCGGTCGTCGTCATACCGCAGGCTGCCCCGATCGGTCGTGGCCGCCGGTGCCGGCGGCCGAGCGCGCGCCGCTGCGGAACGACCGGTCGCTCCCGCCTCTCCTCGCCTTCGGGTTCGCGGGCCTGCTCATCGGCCTCGCGCAGTTCCTCGCCTTCGTCTACATCCGGCCGTACCTCGCAGAGTCGGCGGGGATCGCCGACGGCTGGGCGAGCGTGCTGCTGTTCGTCTTCGGCGCGGCCGGGATGGCCGGCGTCGCGGTCGCCGGAACCCTCGCCGACCGGTTCCCGCGGACGGCGCTGAGCGCGACCCTCCTCGTCTTCGTCGCCGCCTACGCCGCCCTGGCCCTGCTGCCGCATGTCACGCCCGTCATGGTCGTCGCCCTGGCGCTGTGGGGCGCCGGCACCGGCGCGATGTTCCCGCTGCATCCAGACGGCGCTCATGCGCGCGGCATCCGATCGCCTGCGCGACCTCGCGAGCGCGTCCATCGTGGTGCTGTTCAACGTCGGGATCGCCGGCGGCTCGTGGGCGGGCGGTCAGCTCGCCGCGACCTACGGACCGACGGCGAACATGGCGGTCTCGGCCGTCGTGGTGCTGATCGCCGCGGTATTCACCGCGGTCGGCGCGGCCCTGGCCGCGCGGCGGGCCGCCGTCGAGCCCCGCGTCGGCGAGGCGTCGGCCGGCGTGCGCTGATCCGCACTGAGCGAGGAGGACGGGACGCCGCGCCCGCGCGGCCGCCGCCGCGGCTCAGCCGCGGCTCAGGTCAGCGGGCGGTCGGGGACGTGGGCTCCGGCATCCACGATCCGTCCCGCCTCGACGAAGAGGTCGCGCATCCAGGCGTGCTCGGGATCGCGGCCGTGCACCGGGTGCCACCAGAGCGCATTGGTCAGGGGCGTCGGATCGAAGGGCAGCCCCACCACGCGCACGCCGCCGGCGCGCAGGGCCAGGGGCGCGATGGCGGCCTGGATGATGGCGACGCGCGACGTGCCGACGATGAAGTGCGTCATGGAGAGGAAGCTCTCGACCACGACCTCGATGCGCGGCTCGATGCCGAGCTGCTGCACCTGTCGGGCCGCCGAGGTGAATGCCGATCGCGACTGGTACGTCATCGCCCAGGGCAGCTCGCCCAGCTGCTCCCGGGTGAGGACGTCGCCCACGGCATCGTTGGAGTCGGCCACGATCGCCACCCAGTCGTCGTGCCACAGGTCGGCGTAGGGCAGCTCCGAGAGGGGCCCGTGCGGGATGATGATGCCGTCGACCGAGCGCAGGCGCGCGGCCGCGTCGTCCACGATGGCGGGGTTGTGCAGCATGAAGCGGAAGCGCACGCCGGGGGCGCGCTCCTCGGCCAGCCTCGACACCACGTTGCCGACGGTCACGAAGCCGTAGTCCGAGCCGTAGATCGCGAACTCGCGCGTGGACTCCTCGGGCGACCACGTCGCCTGGCTCTCGAACACCCGGCGCGCGGCTTCGAGCGCCGCCGTCGTGTGGTCGGCGAGATGCAGGGCGAACGGGGTCAGCTCGTAGGTGTTGCCGCGTCGCGCGAGGATCGGGTCGTTGAAGTGGGTGCGCAGGCGCGCGAGGGACGCGCTCAGCGCGGGCTGACTGAGGTGCAGGCGCTCCGCCGCGCGCGTCACGCTGCGCTCGGTGAGGAGCGCGTCGAGGGCGACGAGCAGGTTGAGGTCGAGGCGGGAGAGCAGCGGTCGGTCGGACACGGCGATGTGTTCCTTCGGTTCGGGATGCTGCGATCAGTGTATCGACGAGATTTATGCGGGGGATAGTCGATATCGCGTTGCTGGATGAGCGCGCCGCGGCGAGAGTGGTCCACGGGAACACCGAAGTCGTTGAAGGGATCGAAGATGATCAAACTCCTGTCTCACCTGTCGTATGTGGCGATCACGTCGCCGGACGTCGAGGCATCCGTCGAGTTCTACAAGAACCAGGTCGGCCTCGTCGAGGTCGACCGCATCGACGGCGCCGTGTACCTGCGCTGCTGGGGCGACTACTACGCCTACTCGGTCGTGGTCGTGCCCGGCGACGAGCCGGCCCTCGACACGATGGCCTGGCGCACCTCGAGCGCCGAGGCGCTCGACGAGGCCGCCCGCCGGATCGAGGCCGCGGGCGTCGCAGGCGAGTGGCTCGACGACGTGCCGCACATCGGCCGCGCCTACCGCTTCACCGGCCCGTGGGGTCACTCGATGACGCTCCACTGGGACGTCACCCGCCACCACGCCACCGACGCGAACGCGCTCGAGGGCGAGTCCGCCTCGATCTACCCCGACCGCCCGTCGCGGCGCAGCAAGGTCGCCGGCGCGCCGCGCCAGCTCGACCACGTCACGATCGCGTGCAGCGACGTCGACGCGTTCGCGGCCTGGTACAACGACGTGCTCGGCTTCCGCATCATGGCGCGCACGGTCCTCGACGAGGCGCCGATCTCGGTGTTCTCGGTGCTCACCACGAACGAGAAGTCGCACGACCTCGGCGTCGTGCTCGACGGCTCGAGCCGCGCCGGCCGCATCAACCACTACGCCTTCTGGGTCGACACCCGTGAGGAGCTGCTCATCGCCGCCGACGTGCTGGGCGAGAACGGCTACCCGATCGAGTACGGCCCGTCGATCCACGGCATCGGCGAGCAGAACTTCCTGTACTACCGCGAGCCCTCGAGCCTGCGCATCGAGCTGAACACCGGCGGCTACCGCAACTACGTGCCCGACTGGGAGCCGAACACCTGGCGGCCGTCGCAGGGCTCGAACAACTTCTACCGCAACAGCGCGATGCCGATGTCGATGACCGAGTCGTTCCCGCCCGCCGACGGACCGTCGGCGACCGAGGAGGGCGTGCCCGACGAGATCAAGGACGCGCTGCTGAACCCCTACGCCAAGCACGGCCAGGGCTGAGACCCGACCGGGGCGGCGCAGCCGAACGCGCCGCCCCGGTCGCACCATTCGATCCACCAGGAAGCAGACATGACGACGACGTCGACCGGACCCGAAGCCCCCTTCGCCCTCGCCCGCTACCGGGAGGAGGGTGGCGTGCGCCTGGGCCTCGTGGCCGGCGACCGCATCCGCCCGCTCGCCCCCGAGCGACCTCGGTGCGCCGGACCTGAACGCCTTCCTCGCCGCCCCCGACTGGGACCGGCTGGCGACGCTGGAGTCGCCGCCCGAGCGTCGAGGGCGGATGGATGCCGCTGGCCGACGTGACGCTGACGGCTCCGGTCGAGCCGCGACAGGTGCTGCAGACCGGTGCGAACTACCGGCAGCACGTGATCGAGCTGGTCGCGGCGGGGCTCACGAACAACTAGGACCGCACTCCTGAGGAGGCGCGCGAGTTCGCCGCCAAGATGATGGACGACCGTGCGGCGAACGGCGAGCCGTACTTCTTCATCGGCCTGCCCGCGTGCGTGGTCGGCGACGACGTGCCGCTCGCGCTGCCGGCCTACAGCGAGGTGCACGACTGGGAGCTCGAGCTCGCCGTCGTGATCGGCCGCGAGGCGTTCCGCGTCTCTCGTGAGGAGGCGCTCGACCACGTCGCCGGGTACACGATCGCCAACGACATCACCACGCGCGACCTCGTCTTCCGCAAGGACATGAAGGAGATCGGCACCGACTGGTACCGCGCGAAGAACGCGCCCGGCTTCCTGCCCACCGGGCCCTTCCTCGTGCCGGCGCCGTTCGTCGACGGCTCCGACCTCGCCGTGCGGCTGGAGCTGAACGGCGAGGTCATGCAGGATGCCTCGACCAGCGACCTGCTGTTCGACATCCCCGCTCTCGTCTCGGGCGCCTCGCAGACCATGCCCCTGCTGCCGGGCGACATCCTGCTCACCGGCAGCCCCGCCGGCAACGGCCAGCACTGGAAGCGGTTCCTGCGCGACGGCGACGTCATGACGGGAACCATCGCGGGCCTGGGCACCCAGGTGGTCCGCTGCGTCGCCGATCCGGCGCCGTCAGCTAGCCATCCGCCACCATCTCATCAACAGAACAGAGAGGTTCTGACATGACCGCCGTACGCAAGGTCGCCGTCATCGGCGCCGGAGTCACCGGACTCGCCGCCGCCATCCAGCTCGCGAAGGCGGGCGTCGAGGTCGACGTCTTCGAGGCGAAGCCGGAGCTCAGCGCGCTCGGCTCCGGCATCTCGCTGCAGGGCAACGCCCTGCGGGTCTTCGACGCGCTGGGCGCGTGGGACGACATCCGCGCCGCCGGCTACCCCTTCGAGGGCCTCAACCTGCGCGCGCCCGGACCGGCCGCGCCGATCGTCGCCGAGCTCCCGGACGTCAAGACGGGCGGGCCGGATTATCCGGCGGCGATGGGGATGCCGCGGCCCGCGCTCGCGCAGATCCTGCTGACGCACGCGCAGAAGGCCGGCGCTCGGGTGCGCTTCGGCGTGAAGCTGACGGCGCTGGAGATAGGCCCCGGCGACGGCGTGAACGTGATCGTCGATGGCGAGAGCGCGGGGGAGTACGACCTCGTGATCGGCGCGGATGGGCTGCACTCGACCGTGCGCGAGCTCATCGGCATCGACGAGAAGCCGCAGTCGACGGGCATGGGCATCTGGCGCACGTTCGTCTCGCGCCCCGCCGACGTCGTGCGCAGCGAGCTGTACTACGGCGGCCCGGTCTACATCGCGGGCTACACGCCGACCGGCGACGACACGATGTACGCCTTCCTCGTCGAGAAGGCGCAGGACCGCTTCGCCGTGTCGGACGAGGAGGCCACGCGCATCATGCTCGAGGAGTCGCGCGCATACGGCGGGCCATGGAACGCCATCCGCGCCGACCTCGAGAAGGGAGCGCATGCGAACTACACCTGGTTCACCCAGCACATCGTGACCGAGCCGTGGAACCGCGGGCGCGTCGTCATCATCGGGGATGCCGCGCACTCGTGCCCTCCGACGATCGCCCAGGGCGCGGCGCAGGGCCTCGAAGACGCCTTCGTGCTGACCGAGCTGCTCACCTCGCGCGACGCCGTCGATCAGGGGCTGTGGGACGAGTTCCACGCGCGACGACTGCCGCGTGCGACCGCGGTGGTGGAGGCATCCGTCCAGCTGGGCCAGTGGCAGATCGACGGCAACCGCGACGCGGACGCCGGCGGCCTGATCTTCGGCATCGCACAGAAGATGGCGCAGCCCGCATGAGTGTCGGCGAAACCGGAACGGCCACCGGCACCGGCGTCACCGACGTGCACGCCCACCTGCTGCTGCCGGCGCTGCATGCGGAGGTGGAGCGGCGGGCGCCGGAGGGCGTGGCCGAGGCCGCCGACCTCGAGCGTCGCCGCAACGGCGTCGAGAGCCTGCAGGCCTCCGGGGCGATGGTCGGTGCGCGCATCCCGAAGCTCACGGATGTGCGCGCGCGCCTCGCCGCCATGGACGACGCAGGGCGTCGAGCGGCAGTGGGTGAGCGTGTCGCCGAACCACTTCTACCCGTGGGCGCCCGAGGGTCTTGCGGTGTGGGTCGCCATGGAGACCAACCGCCTCATCGCCGAGCACGTCGCGCAGGCGCCCGACCGACTCACGGGGCTCGGCGTCGTGCCGCTGCAGCATCCGTCGCGGATCGTCGAGTACCTCGACGACGCCGTGCTCGGGCGGGGCCTCGCCGGCGTGGAGATCTCGTCGTTCGCCGGCGACGTCGAACTGTCGGACGAACGGCTCGAGCCGTTCTGGGCGCGCGCGGCCGAGCTCGGCTGCGTCGTGTTCCTGCACCCGTTCGGCTGCAGCCTCGACGAACGGCTCGACCGGTTCTACCTGTCGAACACGGTCGGCCAGCCCACCGAGAACGCCGTCGCGCTGTCGCATCTGATCTTCGCGGGCGTCCTCGACCGCCACCCCGGCCTCAAGATCGTCGCCGCGCACGGCGGCGGCTATCTGCCGTTCGCGATCGGCCGGTCCGACCGCGCGTGGCGCGTGCGCCCCGAGGCCCACGGCTGCGTGCACGAGCCGTCGAGCTACCTGAAGAAGCTCTGGTTCGACACCGTCGTGCACGATCCCGGTCGCGCTGCGGCATCTCGTCGAGGCGCCGGCGCGGGCCGCGTGCTGCTGGGCAGCGACTTCCCGTTCGACATGGGCCTGGACGACCCGGTCTCGTTCGTGCGCGGCGCCGGCCTGCCCGCCGAGCTCACCCAGCGCATCCTCGGCGGCAACGCCGACGCGCTCCTCGCGACCAAGGTGCCGGCATGAGGATCGCCCGGTGCGCGGGCGGTTCCCGCGCAGGGGACGGGGGCGCCTGATCCGGTCGTCACGGTGTCAGGCGCAGGCGCTTCGGCAGCGGTCCGCTGGGCTCGCGCGACAGCGTGGGGACGGTGCGCATCAGCGCCTCGCGCAGCCAGACGATGGCCGCGTCATCCTCGTCGCGGGGGTGCCAGTAGACGCACTCCGTCATCGGGATCGTGATTCCCTCGGGCAGCTCGAAGATCGCCAGGTGAAGGGTGCGCGACGCTTTCGCGGCCAGCATCCGGGGCACGAGCGCCACCATCTCGGTGCCCGACACGAGCAGCGGGAGAGAAGCGAGACCGAACAGCCGCGCGCCGACGACATGATCGATGCCGGCTCTGCGGAGGACGTCCTGCACGTTGTCGTGGTCGGGGTCGTTCAGGTAGGCGATCGCGTGCGGCAGCTCCGACAGGCGGGCGATGCTGGGCTCCGGAGCGGACAGCGCGGCGTTCGCGGGATCGGCGATGAGCACGAAGTCATCGGTGAACAGCTCTTGGCTGTGTCCCGGGATGTTGAAGCCGACCGGTCCGACGATCACGTCCAGCCGACTGTACGGACTGAGCGTTCCGTCGCGCTCCGGCTGCGGCACGAAATCGACGGACGCGCGCGGGGCCTCCTCCGAGAGCGTCCGCAGCAGGGGCCCCGCGAGGATCGCCGTCATGTAGTCCGTCGCACCGATGACGAAGCGCCGCTCTGTCTGGGCGGGATCGAAGGACTCCTTCCGGTCGATCACCGGCTCCAGTTCGCGCACGGCGCGACTCACGGCCGGAAGCAGATCCCGCGCGAACGGCGTCAGCTGCATCGTGCGACCGGCGCGCACCAGCAGGTCGTCGTCATAGTGCCGGCGCAGCCGGGCCAGCGCGGCCGAGGTGGCGGGCTGGCTCAGATGCAGCCGCTCGGCGGCGCGGGTGACGTTCCGCTCTTCGAGCAGCGCCAGGAGCGGACGCAGCAGGTTCAGATCGAACGTCGCCACCGTCGCCCTCCTATCCATGGCGTGGATACCACGCATGCCCGATTGCAGATTGCATGAATACTACGCCGTTGAAACCATGGAGCGTCGCGCGCGGACGCGCGGCATCCGACTTCACCGTTGAAGGAAGCAGCACCCTCATGGCCGAGACCATCACGTCACACACCCCATCCCAGGCCAAGGCGTCCGGCGAGTTCCGCCGCGGATGGCCGACGCTCGTGTTCAGCACGTTCGGCGCGGCGGTGGGTCTCAGTTCGCTGGGCTACATCCTGGGCACGATGGTCGTGCCGCTGCAGGCGGAGTTCGGCTGGGGGCGCGGCGAGATCAATCTCGCGTCCCTGATGAGCTCGCTCGGGCTCGCGGCAGCCCTTCCCTTCGTCGGGCGGATTCCTGGACCGGTTCGGCGTCAAGCGCGTCGCGCTCATCTCGATCCCGCTCTTCGTGCTCATGCTGGTCATGATCGGCCTGTTCACCTCGAGCCTGGCGACCTTCCTCGCGTTCTACGCGCTCGCCGGCATCCTGGGCGCCGGAACCTCGGCCGTGACGTACTCCAAGGCCGTCGTCGAGAAGTTCGACCGTCGCCGCGGCATCGCGCTCGGCATCGTCGCCGGCGGGCTCGGCGCGGCCGGCCTGTTCCTGCCGCCGCTCATGGGCATCGTGATCGCCGACAGCGGCTGGCGCGCGGCCTACCTCACGATGGCGCTGCTCGGCGCGCTGCCGTTCGTCCTCGTGTTCTTCGCCCGCCTCAGCGCGCCGGCATCCGTCGCGGCGGTGGACCGCTCCACGCTGCCGGGCCTCACGGTCGCCGACCGCCCTGCGCAACCGGGCGTTCTGGAGCCTGTGCGTCGTCTTCTTCCTGCTCGGCTGGGCGCTGCTGACGATGGTGCCCCACTTCGTGCCGCTGCTGATCGACTCCGGAGTCGATCCGGTGCGGGCCGCGTTCCTGTCGTCGCTGGTCGGAGTGGGAACCGTCATCGCCCGGCCGCTGATCGGCTGGCTCTTCGACCGGTTCTACGCCACCTATGTCGCCGTCCCCCTCTTCCTCGCTGCCGCGCTGGGGTGCCTCCTCCTGCTGTGGGCCGGCCCGAGCTTCGCCCCGCTGACCGCGCTCCTCATCGGCATCGGATTCGGCGCCGAGATCGACCTCATGGGGTACCTGAGCTCGCGCTACTTCGGGCCCGCGCGCCTTCGGCACCCTCTACAGCATCGTCTACAGCGTGTTCATGATCGGCAGCGCCTTCGGCCCGGTCACCGCCGGCTTCGCGTTCGATGCCACCGGCAGCTACAGCATTCCGCTCATCACCGCGGCATCCATGATGGTGGTCGCCACCGTCATCCTCCTGACGCTGCCGCGCTTCTCGAAGGAGAGCGCCGCATGACCGATGCGCCGCAGCATGCAGCGCCTCGCCGACGGAGTCTGGGCGTACGTCCAGCCCGACGGCGGGTGGATGATCAACAACACGGGGCTCGTCGACGATGCCGGCGGTGCCACCAGCATCGACGTCGCCTCGACGGAGGCGAGGACGCGCGCGTACCTCGCCGCGGCCGCACAGGTCGCATCCTCGCCGATCCGGCGGGTGGTGCTCACCCACTCCCATCCGGATCACTGCAACGGCGCTTCGCTGCTGCCGGATGCCGAGATCATCGCGCACCGCCGCGTGGCCGACGATCTGCGGGCACCGCACCGGCTCGCACCGCACATCTTCGCGCCGTTCGTCCAGGGCGCCGCGACACCGCGGCTGCCGACGATCGTGTTCGACGACCACCTGACGATCGCGCCCGAGGGGCGACGGATCGAGGTGCGGCATCCGGGTACGCCCGCGCACACGACGGGCGACGCCTACGTCTGGCTTCCCGCGGAGCGCGTGCTCTTCACGGGCGACCTCGTGTTCCACGGCGGCACCCCGTTCGCGCTGTCGGGCTCGCCCGCCGGCTGGCTGCGCGCCCTCGAGCAGATGGCGTCGCTCCAGCCCGAGATCGTCGTGCCCGGGCACGGCCCGGTCGGCGGACCCGAGCTGTTCGCTCCGGTGGCGGACTACCTGCGGTTCCTCATCGATGCCGCCGCCGACGCCCGCTCTCGCGGCCTCTCGCCGCTCGATGCGGCGCGCACACTGGATCTCGGCCGCTTCTCCGGGCTCGCCGAGCGGGAGCGGATCGTCGGAAACCTCCATCGCGCGATGGCCGAGGCGGAGGGCGGGCAGCCCGACTTCCCCGCTGCCTGGCAGGACATGTACGAGTACAACGGCGCCCAGCCGTTGGAGTGCCACGCCTGACCCGCTCACGGCCAGGAGAGGAGGCGCCCGAATGAGGATCGCCCGCTGGAGTCATGACGGCGACCGTCGGCGAGGGGTTCGTCGTCGACGATCGCGTCGTCGCCTTTCCCGATGGCCTGACGGTCGCGGAGATGCTGACGGAAGGATTGGATGCCGCGCACGCGGCGTTCGCGCGCGTGCACGACGACCTCGGCACGCCGCTCGCCGACGTGCGGCTGCTCGCACCGCTGGTGCCGGCATCCGTCCGCGACTTCGTCGCCTTCGAGGAGCACGTCGAGGGCGTGAGCGCGGGGGTGGAAGGCAAGAGCCACGTCGCCGACGAGTGGTACGAGGCGCCGACGTTCTACTTCACCAACCCGCATACGATCCTCGGTCCGGCGACGTGCTGCATCCTCCGGTGACCCAGCGGCTCGACTTCGAGCTCGAGGTCGCGGTCGTCATCGGCGGCACGCGGCACGTCGGCGAGTCGAACCTGACCGTCGAGGACGCGGCATCCGTCGTCTTCGGGTACACGATCATGAACGACTGGTCCGCCCGCGACCTGCAGGGCCGCGAGATGAAGGTGCGCCTCGGGCCCGCGAAGGGCAAGGACTTCGGCACCGCGCTCGGCCCGTGGATCGTCACGGCCGACGAGCTCGAGCCCTTCCTCGACGCCGACGGCTTCCTCGCGATCCGCGCCGAGGTCTACGTCAACGGCGAGCTGATCGGCGAAGACCTGGTGTCGAACGCCGGCTGGCCGTTCCCCGAGTTCGTCGCCTACGCGTCGCGCAACTCGCGCGTCGTGCCGGGCGATGTGCTGGGCAGCGGCACGGTCGGCAACGGCGGATGCCTCGGCGAGCTGTGGGGCCGCAACGGCGGCCTCGTGCCGCCGCCGCTGCGAGAGGGCGACGAGGTGCGCATGGTCGTCGAGGGCATCGGCGAGCTCGTCGGCACCGTCGGCGCTGCGGTGCCGGCGCCGGACGTGCCGCACGCACGTCCCCGGCCGCGGCTGCGGCACCGGGAGACCGACCTCACCTGAGACGTTCGCCGTCGGGGCGGTCTCCGCTGCCGACGGCGAACTCCCCCGGAGCACGAACGAAAGGGCCGGATCGTCCGCGGACGATCCGGCCCTTTCGCGTCGATCAGGCGGCTGCCACCGGGGCGGGCTGCTGCCGGCGGAGGACGAACGCGAGGATCGCCGCGACGACCGCCGCGGCGATGCCGACGATGCCCACCGCGACGGGGAGCGGTGCGCCGGTGCCGGCGGTGAGCGCGCCCATCACGAGGGGCGTGACGAACTGCCCGAAGAAGAACGCGGCGGTCCACCAGCCGGTCGCGCGGCCGCGCTCCTCGAACCGGGTGCGCGACACGACCCACGTGACGAGCGAGGGGAGCAGGATGCCGGAGCCGTAGCCCGCGACGATCGCGCCGATCAGCACCCCGGCGAAGCCGTCGAAGAGCCACACGATGATCATGCCGGCGGCCTGGAGCCCGAACGCCAGCGGCAGCTGGAGCCGCGTGCCCGCCTTCGCGATGCGGGGGAACGTGAAGGCGCCGGCGGCGGTGGCGAGCGACGCGATCGCCGCGACCAGGCCGATCGTGGCCGTGTCGTCGGCGGCGACGCCCGTGCCCACGACGAGGTAGCTGACCTCGATGATCATGACGTAGAACGTGAAGCCGCCGAAGAGCGTGACCACGAGCGGCAGGCCGAGGATGCGCCACGGCACGCGCGCCTTCTCGCCGGTCGGCACGTGGAGGTCGGTCGAGTCGCCGCGACCGGGCTCCCACAGCGAGAACACCATGGCCACGGCGATCGGGATCGCGATGGCGTAGATCCAGAACGGCGCGTGCCAGCCGGCCGAGCCGACTGCGCCGCCGAGGGCGATGAACACCGTCGCACCGAGCGTGGTGGCGACGGTCTGCAGGCTGAGGTACCGGTTGCGGCGGTTCTCCTCGTGGAAGTAGTCCACGATGAGCGTCGTGCAGACCGTCATGATGGCCGCCTCGAAGAGCCCCACGAAAGCGCGGCTGATCAGGATGCCGGTCAGGTTGTCGAGCCATGCCGGCACGGTGCCGGCCACGGCGTAGGCGAACATCGCCACGACCAGCAGCGTCTTGCGGCCGGTGCGGTCGATGATCTGCCCCGCGAACGGTGCGAACAGCGCGATCATCAGCGCCGGGATGGCGACGATCATCGGCACCAGCACGTCCGCACCCGGCTCGTCGGCGAAGTGCGCGGAGAGCTGGGGCAGGACGGGAGTGATGAGGACCGACCCCATCACGGGCATGCAGCTGCCGGCCAGCAGGAGGGCGGCCTGCCAGGCTCCGGCGCGTCGGGTCGGCGTCGGGGCGACCTCGAGGTTGGGCTTCGTCATTGAATCTCCTTTGACTCACCTTCATTGAAGGGCGTGCGGGGAGATCAGCGAAGAGCGATGCGGTTATCCGGGGCATCGATGGCATTGATGCCCGCCGGAGCGGCCGCTCGCGAGCGTGCCGAGGCGCGCGCCGGACCGACGAGGTCAGCCGGCCGAGCGGAACCGGCTCACGAGCCGGCGGTACACCTCCGCGCTGGGCTTGGCGGTGCGCTCGAACGTCTCGCGGTCGACGCTGTGCAGCCCGAGCTGCGGGCCGTAGCCGAAGATCCACTCGAAGTTGTCCATCAGCGTCCAGTGGCAGTAGCCGATCACGGGCACGCCATCGGCGATCGCCTGGGCCAGTCCTTCGAGCGACGGCTCGAGGAAGGCGGCGCGGATGCTGTCATCCGGCGTGCCGACGCCGTGCTCGCTGACGAGGATCGGAACGCGCGCGACGGAGTAGGCGTACTCGACGGCACCGCGCAGCGAATCGGGCTCGACGGCGGTGCCCATGCCGTTGAGGCTCGCGCCGGGCTCGGGCGGAAGCTGCCCGTCGGGGCCGTACGCGATGCGCTCGTAGTTCTGCACGCCGACGAAGTCGTCGTCCTGGGCGAGCTCGAGCCAGTGCTCGTACACCTCGGCGCGCTTGCGATCGCGTGTGGCCTCGCCGCCCGGGCCGGCGACATCGTCGACCAGCGCGAGCGAGAGCCCGACCCGAAGGTCGGGGCGACGCGCCTTGATCGCCGCCTTGCCCGCGCGGTGACCGGCGGTCATGCCGGCGCGCATGCCGGCGAAGTCCTCGCGCAGCATGACGTTGCCGGCGCGGTAGGTGTCGACGCCGGCTTCCCGCCCGGCAGCCTCGAGCGTCTGGCGCTCCAGCTCGGCGACGAACTCGGGCAGGTGCGCCCACGTCAGCATCTCGGGCAGGTCCGGCTCGTTGAAGGTGACGGCGAGGGCGATGCGATCGCCGAAGCGGTCCATGACGACGCCGCAGTACCGGGCGAACAGCTCCGGCGCCTCGGGGGCGAGCCACGCACCGCGCGCCGCGAACCAGTGCGGCGACGTGAAGTGGTTGAACGTCACGATCGGCGCGAGCCCGCGGGCGAGGCATCCGTCGATCACGGCCTCGTAGTGCGCGAGCGCCTCATCCGAGAACTCGCCTTCCTGAGGCTCGACCCGCGCCCACTCGACGGAGAAGCGGTAGGCGTTCAGCCCGAGTCCGGCGACGAGGTCGAGGTCGGACTCCCACAGCTCCCACCCGTTCGTCGCCTTGCCCGAGCGCTCCTGGAAGACGGTGGGCGTCACGTTCTCGAGGAACCAGGTGTCGCTGTGGACGTTGTCGCCCTCGTTCTGGTGTCCGGCGGTCGCGACGCCCCAGAGGAAGTCGGAGGGGAAGACGGGCGATGTCATGTGCGAGTCCTTTCTCGGCATCCTCGAGCTTGCCACACTTGTTCACTCAATAAAAGCATGTTTCACTGAGCGGACACCGCCGAGCGGACCCCACATTAGGCGTTCGCTAACGGGAAGCAGGTGAATCCGAATGGCCAAACGGGTCGTCCGGGGTCAGCCTTGGTCCAAGGATCGCGCCACCCGACTGCGATCCGCGACACCGAAGTCCGCAGCAGCACACCGATCACAGGAGATCAGGATGTCCCGTCACACCACCCGCGGCGCCGCCGTCATAGCGGCCGTCGCCGCCACCGCACTCACCCTCACCGCCTGCAGCGGAGCCGGCCGAATCCAGCGAAGGCGGAGGCGGCCGACACGTCGAAGCTCACCATCGCCCTCGACTCCGACCAGGCCGCCCTCGGCTACGACCCCGTGCGCTACGGCAGCGGGCAGCGGTTCTTCTACGAGGGCATCTACGACTCGCTGTTCGTCCTCGATGAGGACGGTCAGGTCGTGCCCGACCTCGTCACGTCGTTCGAGTACAACGAAGACCAGACGCAGCTGACCCTCGACCTCGACACCGCCGCCACGTTCGACGACGGCACCGCCCTGAGCGCCGACCTCGTCAAGGAGAACCTCGACGCCCGCGGCAACCCCGATCTCTCGGCCTACAGCGGGTTCGCTGCCGGCGGTGAGAGCGAGATCTCGGATGTCACGGTCGTCGACGACGACACCGTCACGCTCACCTTCGCCGCAGCCCAGCCCGGATTCGAGGCGAACCTCGTGCTGCCCGCGGGCGCCATCGTCGGCCCGACCGGGGCCGCGGACCGTTCCAGCCTCGACACGACGCCGGACGGCTCCGGCCCGCTCACCGTCGACGAGGACGCGACCGTCAAGGGCAACTCGTACCTGCTCGTGAAGAAGGACGACCACGACGCCGCAGCGGACTACCCGTTCGACACCTATGAGTTCCGTCCGATCCTCGACCCCCAGGCGCGTGTGAACGCGGCGATCTCGGGCGAGGTCGATCTGGCGTTCATCACGTCCGACACGCAGGCGCAGGTCGAGTCGGCCGGCATCGGGCTCGTCGCGAACGGCGGCACCGTCCAGAACATCGTCGCGTTCGACAAGGCCGGGGCCCTCGGCCCGCAGTGGGCGGACCCGCGCGTCTACCAGGCGCTCTCGATGGCGATCGATCGCGAGGCGTACGTCAACGCCGTGCACCCCGGGTGAGCTGCCGACGGCGAACGCCCTTCCGGCCGACGACCCCGGCTACCTGCCCGAGCTCGACGAGGAGTACGCCTACGACCCCGACGCAGCCAAGGACCTCCTCGCCGAGGCCGGCTACCCGGACGGGTTCGACTTCACCTTCACGATCTCGTCCGCGAGCCAGCGCGACCTCGAGGCGCTGCAGCCGTACTGGGAGGCGATCGGCGTGAACATGACGCTGAAGAACGCGGCCTCGACCGAGGAGATCTTCGCGGTCGTGCAGACCGAGCCGCTCGGCGGCCCGCTGCCGCTGACCTGGACGAACCCGCTCGGCAACGTGTACGGCGTGCTGTTCGGCTTCGCGAACTTCCACGGTGCGGAGAACCCCGAGATCCAGGCGGCAGCCGGTGCCTACGGTGCGGCGACCGGCGACGAGGACGCCCAGGCCGCTGCGCTGAAGGACCTCAACCGCGCGATCGTCGACTCGCGGATGGCTCATCCCGCTGTTCGAGCAGCTCGCACCGTGGGCCTACAACACGGCGAAGGTGGCCGAGCCCACCTTCCCGGGCGCCGAGGCCTTCCCGATCCTGGCCACGATCCAGCCCGCATCCTGATCCGATGACGGTGCCGGCGGAGTCATCCCGCCGGCACCGTCATCAGGAGGAGTTCCGATGCTCATCTTCGTCCTGAAGCGCGTCGCCTGGGCCCTGCTCACGCTGCTGATCGCGTCGTGGATCGCGTTCGTGCTCGTCCATCTCTCGGGCTCGACGCCCGGCGGCGTGGCGCTCGGCCAGTCCGCGACGCCGAGCAGGTGGTCGCCTACAACGAGTCCATCGGCTGGTACGAACCGTGGATCCAGCAGTATCTCGCCTGGGTCGGGCAGGTGCTGCAGGGGAACCTCGGCACGTCCCTGATCGACGGGCGCCCGATCGGCCCCGACATCGCGAAGCGGCTGCCCGTCACGGCGGCGCTCGCCGCCGGGGGCACGATCCTCAGCGCCGTGCTCGGCATCGTGCTCGGGGTCATCGCCGCCGTCCGCCGCGGCGCCGTCGACCGGTTCATCACCGTGCTCACCGGCGTCATGCTGTCGCTGCCCGCCTTCTGGGTCGGCATCCTGCTGGTGTACGTCTTCGCCGTGCAGCTGCGACTGCTGCCGGCGACGGGGTTCGTCCCGTTCGAGGTCAGCCCCGAGAAGTGGTTCAAATCCCTGGTGCTCCCCGTGCTCACGATCGCGATCACGTCGGCCGGGTTCATCGCGCGGCAGACGCGCGCATCGATGGCGGAGGCGCTGGCCCAGGAGCACATCCGCACGCTTCGCGCTGTCGGCACCCCGAGCGCGCGCATCATCTACGTCCACGCGCTGCGCAGCGCCAGCCTGCCGATCCTCGCGACCATCGCAGTGCAGTTCATCGTCCTGTTCGGCGGCTCGGTGATGATCGAGCTGCTGTTCGCGCTTCCCGGCATCGGCCAGGCCATGCAGTCGGCCGTCGGCTCTGCCGACCTGCCGTTCGTCCAGGCCCTCGTGCTCGTCGCGACGCTCGTCGTCGTCATCGTCAACGTGGTCCTCGAGACCCTCAACCGCACCCTCGACCCGAAACTGCGCACATCATGACGGTCTCGACCACCTCGATCCTCACCATCCGGCGTTCCGAGCGACGGCGGGGCACCCGCCTGTTCCGGTCGCCCACCGCCGTGCTCGCCCTCGTCTGGCTCATCGGCCTCGTGCTGGCGTCGCTGACCTCGCCGCTGTGGCTGCGATACGGTCCGCTCGAGCAGGACCTCTCGGCGGTGCTGCAGGGTCCGTCCGCCGCGCACCTCCTCGGCACCGACGAGCTCGGTCGCGATCTGCTGTCGCGCATCGTGACGGCGGCCGCCTCGACGCTCGCGATCGGATGCATCCCGCCGATCGTCGCGGTGCTCATCACCGTTCCGGTCACGCTGTGGGCGGTACGCAGCCCGCGGGCCGAGGCGACGATGAACCGCGTCAGCGAGATCGTGATGTCGCTGCCCGGAACCGTCATCATCCTCGCGTTCATCGCGGCGGTCGGCACCAACATGCCGCTCGTGATGACGCTCCTCGGCGTGCTGCTGTTCGGCGCCCTGTACCGGATCTTCTTCGGCCAGGCCAAGGCGCTGCAGAAGCAGCTGTTCGTCGAGGCCGCCGCGGTCGACGGCGTGCGGCCGACGGCGGCGAGCTTCCGCCACGTGCTGCCGAACATGTCCACGACGGTGATCGTGCAGTTCGTCCTCTTCTTCGGCGTCGGCATCATGATGCAGGCGGGCCTCGCCTTCATCGGCCTCGGCCCGCAGCCGCCAGAGCCCACCTGGGGCGGCATGATCCAGACGGCCGCGCGGTTCATCTTCCAGCAGCCCTGGATGATGGTGCCCACCGGCGCCGTTCTGGCTCTCACGATCATCGCGGCGAACTCGCTGGCCGACGTGCTCTCGGGCGGCGCCGCCACGCCGCCGCCGCTGGTGGCGCTGCGTCGGCGCAAGAAGAAGGCGGCGCCGGATGACGAGTACCTCGTGGCGCTGTCACCCGCGGATGCCGCGGCATCCGTCCCCGCCGAGGCGACGGCGCTGTTCCCCGTGGAGACCTCCGCCGACCTGCCCGAGATCGTCGCCGCGCTGCCGGTCGACAACATCGCCACCAGCGCGCCGGATCTGACCGCCCGCGCGCCCGCCCGCGCCGCCGCGACGGCGAGCTCATCATCGATGACCTCGTGCTCGGCGTCGAGGGCGGGCCGGCGCTCGTGACCGGCGTCTCGCTGCGCGTGCAGCCCGGCCGCGTGATGGGGCTCGTCGGCGAGTCCGGCTGCGGCAAGAGCGTGACCTCGTACGCGATCCTCGGCCTGCTCTCGCCGGGCCTCGCGGTGCGCTCCGGCCGCATCCAGTGGGGCGCGACCGACCTCGCACAGGCCGACGAGCGCACCCTCGCCAAGGTGCGCGGCCACGACATCGCCTTCATCTCGCAGGAGCCCGGGCGCGCGCTCGATCCCATGTTCACGGTCGGGTGGCAGCTCGGCGCTGCGGTCAAGCGACTGCGGGGAGTCTCGTCGCGCGAGGCGAAGCGCATCGCCGCTGGCCTTCTCGAAGACGTGGGGATCGTCGACGTGCCGCGGGTGCTCAAGAGCTACCCGCATCAGATCTCGGGGGGCATGGCGCAGCGCGTCGCGATCGCGCTCGCCCTCGCCGGCTCGCCGCGCTGCTCGTCGCCGACGAGCCCACGACGGCGCTGGACGTCACCATCCAGGCCGAGATCCTCGCGCTGCTGCGCGGACTCGTCGCCGCGCGAGGGATGTCGATCATCCTGGTCACCCACGACCTCGGTGTCGTCGCCGACCTCTGCGACGACGTCTCGGTCATGTACGCCGGTCAGATCGTCGAGACGGGAACGGTGCGCGACGTCCTCATGCGGCCCGAGCACCCGTACACGATGGCGCTCCTGGCCGCGGACCCGCACGCGATCGTCGAGTTCGAGGGCACGACGAGGCTGGCGTCGATCCCGGGTCAGGTCCCGCTGCCGGGTTCGTGGACGAGCGGATGCCGGTTCGCCCAGCGCTGCCGCTTCGCCCGCGACGAGTGCATGACGCCGATCCCGCTGCTGCCGCGCGCGGAGGGGGATGGCGGCGTGCGCTGCATCCGCCGCGATGAGGTCCTGGGCCGCCAGGAGGAGTGGCGACAGCCCGTCGCCGTCGGAGGAGGAGACCTGTGAGCACCGTGCAGGATCGAGTGGATGCCGTCGTCACCCCGCTTCTCGAGGTGCAGAACCTCGTCGTCCGCTACGGCAGGAAGGGGCCGGCCGCCGTGGACGACGTGTCGTTCACGATCGCGCGCGGCGAGACGCTCGGCCTCGTCGGCGAGTCCGGGTCGGGCAAGACCACCATCGGCCGCGCCATCCTGGGTCTGCAGCCGGTCACGAGCGGCCGGATCCTCTTCGAGGGACGCGACATCACGCGCCTCGGTGCCTCGCAGCGACGGGCTCTCCAGGGCGACCTGCGGGCGGTGTTCCAGGATCCGTTCTCGTCGCTCAACCCGCGGCGCCCGATCGGCGAGGCGATCACCGAGCCGCTGCGCGTGGCGGGTGTGCCGCGGGACGAACGAGACCGGCGCGCGCAGGAGGTGCTCGACGCCGTCGGCCTCGCGCCCGGATCGGAAACGCGCTACCCGCGCCAGTTCTCGGGCGGGCAGCGCCAGCGGATCGCGATCGCCCGAGCACTCGTCACGGACCCGCGGCTCGTGGTGTGCGACGAAGCGGTGAGCGCGCTGGACCTGTCGACCCAGGCCCAGGTGCTGAACCTCCTCGCCGACCTGCGGGCCGGCAAGGATCTCGGCTACCTCTTCATCGCGCACGACATGGCCGTCGTCGAGTTCCTCGCCCAGCGGGTGGTCGTGCTCAACCGCGGGCGCGTGGTGGAGGAGGGGCCGACCCTCGAGGTGATGCGCAACCCGCGCGAGCACTACACGCGCGTGCTCATGGCAGCGTCGCCGGTTCCCGATCCCGACGAGCAGGCGCGCCGCCGGGAGGCGTGGCAGGAGCTGAAGGCGTCCGCGCCGGCAGGCACGCTGAGCCGAGGTCAGTCGCCTGAGCGGGCTCAGTGGCCGAGCGGGGCCTAATGGAACGTCGCGTCGACGAGCGGCGAGAGCGTCTGCGCGGTCTCGCGGAACGCCTCGACCATCGGGTTGAGACTGTCGGTGAGGCTGCAGAGCACGATCGTCGCGGGCTCGATGTCGTGGATCGGGATGAACGCCAGCTCGTCGCGCCGGTAGTGGCGGCTCGCCGACTCACCCGCGATGTTCACGCCGGCGCCCGCGGCGACGAGTTCGAGCAGGCCCTCGACGCTGTCGGCCGTGGGTCCACGCTTCGGGCGCGAGCCATCCGGGCGAGGATCCACGATCCACCAGTCCACGACCTCGGGCACGCCCTTCGCGACGGCGACGAAGACCTCGTCGCCGTCTCGAGGATCGAGAGCGATTCGCGTTCCGCCAGCGGGTGGTCGGAGCGGACCACGAGGACGCGCGCCTCGCGCCAGAGCGGCTCGGCACGAACGCGCGGCGGCAGGCGCATCGGCCACGGGGCGAAGACCACGTCCACGCGTCCGCCCTCGAGATCCTCGGCGACATCGAAGAACCCCAGACGCCGCATCTCGATCCTCGCCTGCGGGATCGCCTGCATGGTCGCGGCGATCGCGGCGGTCGTGAGGCGTGCCGGCGCCGGCGGCGACGACGCCGACCCGCAGCACCGGCGCATCCCGGTCCCGTTTCACCGAACGGCCCCAGCTGAGCAGCTGGTCGTGGTCGTCCTGCACGCGCCGGGCGAGGGGCAGAAGCTCCCGGCCGTAGGGGGTCAGCTCGACCTTGCGGGGGCTCCGGTCGAACAGCTTCACGTCGAGCTGCTGCTCGAGGCGACTGATCTGCTGGCTGAGCGACGGCGGCGTGATGCTGAGGCGCTCCGCGGCCCGTCCGAAGTGCAGCTCCTCGGCGAGCACGCAGAAGTACCGGATCACGTGGATAGGCACATCCATGCTCGGATCTTAGCCTCTGACTAACGCCGGGTAGGGATGTCGAACTTCCTTCCTCCCGCCATCCTGGCTGAGACTGGAGAGGTCCGGAACGCGCCGATCGGAATGGCCCGACAGTTCCAGCTGCCTAACGGCACGCACTGCTTTACAAGGAGGTAAGCATGACCACTTTTCCCCGTCGACGACCCCGACAAGGTCGCCTTCACCGGTATCCTGCCCGCGGCGCCGAAGCCGTTCGTCCTCGGCGAACGGCGAGGGTGAGAAGTCCCTCGTCTTCGACCAGCTCTTCGAGATCCTGCTCTCGGGCGACGAGACCGACGACCAGTACGGAGCATGGACGATGAAGGCGCGCCAGGGCGACCGCATCCCGGCCCACATGCATCTCAAGACGCACGAGTTCTTCTACGTCGTCGACGGCGAGATCTCCGTGTGGATGGACGACCAGGACGGCTACCACACCAAGACCACGCTGACGACGGGCGACTTCGCGTATCGTTCCGGCGGGGATCGTCCACGCCTTCAAGATCGAGAACACCACGACCGTGTTCGGCGTCGGGCACGCGCCGGCTTCGAGCGGTTCTTCCACGCGATCGGGCAGAAGACCGAGCGACCGAGCCGCAGGGCGTCTACGTCCCCGACTTCTCGCGTGCATGCGCGCGGCGGGCGAGAAGTACGCGACGATCTTCATGCCCGAGTTCCAGTTCCGCGACTGAAGCGTCAGTGTCCACGATCCTCGAGATCGACTTCGCCCAGCCGGCCGGGTTCCGCCCGCTGTCGCTCGATCTGCGGACTCCCGGCAGCCGCGGACGCACCCCTCGTCGTGTTCCTGCACGGCGGCGGGTGGCTCCGCGGCAGCCGCAAGGTCTTCACGCCGGGGATCAGCGACGCAGAGTCGTTCGACCGCATCGTGGCGGCGGGCTTCGCGGTCGCCTCGTGCGAGTACCGGCTGAGCGGCGAGGCGCTCTTCCCCGCGCAGCTGGACGACGTGGCGGCAGCGCTCGCCTGGCTCCACGCGCACGGGGCGGAGCACGGCATCGACGCCTCTCGCCTCGTGCTGTGGGGAGTGTCGGCCGGGGCGACGCTGGCCGCGCTCACCGGGCTCGGCCGCGAAGACGTGTGCGGGGTCGTGGACTGGTTCGGCCCGGCCGATCTGATCGCGCTGGCGGAGCACGACACCGGCGAGCCGCCCGCCGAGACGCGGGAGGCGCGCTGGCTGGGCGCTCCGGCGACGGATATCCCGGATGCCGCGCTCCGCGGCGAGCCCGATCACCCAGGTGCACGCCGGGTCGCCGCCGTTCCACATCTCGCACGGCACCGCCGACGAGCACGTGCCGTTCGAGCAGAGCGAGTCGTTCGCCGCGCGCCCTGCGCGCCGCCGGCGCCGACGTCGAGTTCCACCCCGTCGACGGCGGCAGGCACTTCTGGCAGGGCCTCGACGACACCGCGCCCGTGTTCGATCGCGCCATCGACTTCGCTCGCCGCGTCACCGCGCGCTGACACGGAGGTGCGTGGCGTGCGCTCAGGTGGCCCGCAGCAGGCGGGAGATCTCGTCGGCCGTCATGCGCAGGCGCGACAGCAGCGGGCCGCGCAGCGACTCCACATCGTGCGCGACCAGGCGACCGCCATGTTGATCGCCGCAGCGGGTGTGGCGGAGTCGCGGCCGAAGACCGGTACCGACACCGATCGCAGGCCCGCAGCGACCTCCTGGTCCTGCAGCGCGTAGCCCTGCTCGCGGATGAGGGCGAGCCGTTCGCGCAGCTCGTCGAGCGAGCGTGCGGCGTTGGGCCCGGCATCCGCGTCGAAATCGTGGCCGGCGAGCATCATCACGAGCTCGGCGTCGCTGAGATAGGCGAGCAGGAGCTTGCCCATCGAGGTGTACGCGGCGGGCAGGGTCGAGCCCACCTGGATGTTCGCGGTCACGAGGTCGGAGTTGCGCAGCCGCGCGAGGTAGAGCACCTGGTGTCCGACCAGCACGCCGAGGTTGACCGTCTCGCCGGACTCCTCGGCGAGGTGGCGCAGGGGCTGCTCGCTCAGCTGGACGAGTCCGGAGCCGCGCAGCGCGGCCGACCCGAGCAGCAGGACGGCGACCCCGGGGCGGATGCTGCCGTCGGGCAGCCGCTCGAGATACCCGCCCTCCTCGAGCGTTGCCACGACGCGGAAGGCGGTCGGCATCGGGATGCCGGTGCGGTCCGAGATCTCGCGCAGCTTCAGCGAGGTCGCCGACTCGTCGAACAGCCGCAGCACGTCGAGCCCCTTCGCGAGAGCCTCGATGCGGTAGCGACTGGGCGCCTTCGCGGGGGACTCGACCGCGGAATCGGGGCCGGGCTCGGCGGCCGACTCGTCAGGTGCTTTCATCGTGTGAAACCGTATCTTCTGGTCTGGGCGTCTGCAATGTCAGGGCTGCACGCGGAAGACCCGCAGCTGCAGAGCGAGCGTCGCGTAGTACCCGACGAGGACGGTCAGCTCGAATACGACCTCCGCCCCGAGGGTGGCGGAGGCGTGCTCCAGACGCCGTCGTCGAGATCTCCGTCGAGCAGCTGCGCGGTGACGGAGCGCGACGAGGGCCTCTCTTCCGCGAACGCCGTGATCTGCCCGTCGCGAAGCGCGGCGAGCTCCGCGTCCGTGAGTCCCGCCGCCGCTCCGACCGCCTCATGCGCCTCGCGCTCGAACGCGCTGTCCCACCGCGCGGCGACAAGCAGGATCGCGATCTCCCGCGAGCGGTCGGTCAGGGCCCCGCGATAGCGGATCGCCGCGCCCACCTCCTGCAGCGCGCCTCCCAGGTCGGGGGCGAGGAGGAAGGCGTCGAACGGACCACGCAGCGACCCGTCGGCGCGCGTCAGGCGAAGTGCTGCGGCCCCTGCGCCCGGGGCCCGCCGGCGATCGCGTCGTACAGCTCGCGTCGACGGCCGGAGAGCGCGGCCGGCGAGAACGGATGCAGGCGTTCGGTCATGGGGCTCCCTCATTTGACGGATCGTTGTGATCAGAATACATTCAATAGACGAAAACAGCTTTCATCCAATGAACGAACCCGAAAGAAGTGTCATGGCCGACACCCTTCACGTCCGAGAGGTCGAGCTCGCTGCGGCGGAGCACGACTTCCGGGTGCGCGTCTACCCCGCCGCGGTGCCCGACGGCACCGTGCTCGTCTGGCTCCACGGCGGAGCGTTCATGTTCGGCGACCTCGACATGCCCGAGGCCGACGAGACCGCGAAGCAGCTCGCCGACCGGGGCACGACCGTCTTCTCGCTCGACTACACGCTCGCGCCCACGGATGCGATCGCCGCGCTCCCGCCGCTCGGGCCGGTCGACGGCATGCCATCGCCCGATGCGCTGGCCGCTTCCCTCGGCGCAGACCGGGCGCGTTCGCCGTACCCGGTCGCGTCGCTCCAGGTCGTCGCCGCGTTCGACTGGGCTCGTGACCACGCCGCGGAGTACGGCGGACGTGCGGATGCCGTCGCCGTGGGCGGTGCGAGCGCGGGAGGCAATCTCGCCGCCGGGGCGGCGCTGCGACTGCGGGATCGCGATGGCGCGCAGCCTCTCGCTCAGGTGCTGATCTACCCGGTGCTGCACGCCGTGCTGCCCCGGCCCGACGAAGAGCTCGCGGCGATCCTGGCCCAGCTGCCGCCGGGGCTGCGGTTCCCGCCCGAGGCGACCCGCGCCATCAATGCGAACTACCTGGGCGGAGCGTCGAACGAGGAGCCCTACGCGTTCCCGGGCGGCCACGACGTGCGGGGCGTGGCCCCGGCCCTCGTCGTGACGAGCGAGGGCGACGAGCTGCGCCCGTCGGCCGAGGCCTACGTCGGCGACCTCGCCCGCGGCGGCGTCGACGTCGAGTACGCGAAGGAGCGCGGTGCGATCCACGGCTTCCTGAACATTGTCGGCGACCCTGCCGCCGTCCGCACGGCCGATCGGATCTCGCGGTTCCTGAACGAGCGGGCGAGCGAGGTGTCGGCATGAGCGGCGACTGGCTCGGACTGGGCGGCGCGCGCGTGCTCGTCGCCGGTGCCGGCGGGATCGGCGGTGCCTGTGCGGTGGCGTATGCGCGGGCCGGGGCATCCGTCGTCGTCGTCGACCGCGATCAGCGCGCACTCGACGCGATCGGCGTCGAGCTCGCGGCCACAGACGCCCGCTACGAGCTGATCCAGGCGGATCTGACCGAGCACGGGGCTGGGGAGCGCGTCGTCGCCGACGTCATCGACCGGCTCGGCGGCCTGGACGTGCTGCTGCACGCCGTGGGCATCAACGACCGCCGCCCGATCCTCGAGTTCACCGAGGACGAGTGGGATCACATCCTGCGGGTCAACCTGTCGTCGCTGTTCGGATTGGCGCAGGCGGCCGGCCGGCACATGGTCGCGAAGGGCCATGGGCGGGTGCTCGCGCTGTCGAGCGTGTCGGGCCTGCTCGCCCACCACTCGCACGGACCGTACGCGGCCTCGAAGGGCGGGATCAACCAGCTGCTACGCGTCATGGCGCGCGAGTGGGCCTCGTCGGGGGTCACGGTCAACGCGCTCGCCCCCGGCTACATCGAGACGCCGCTCACGGCGGGCGAGCTCGCCAAGCCCGGCAAGCGCCAGGATCTCGAGAGCCTCGTCCCCGCCGGACGCCTCGGCACGCCCGATGAACTCACCGGCCCCGCACTCTTCCTGTCCTCACGTCATGCCGGATTCGTCACCGGTCATGTCATGTACATCGACGGCGGGCGCACGCTCGTCTGACAACTGCCGGTCCCCGCGCTCGTCGAGGGGCGGAACGAAGGAGACACAATGACCGACCCGCAGATCTTCCCCCGGTTCGCCGGCAAGACGGTGCTCGTCACGGGCGCCGGCACCGGCTTCGGCGCCGAGATCGCCGTGCGCGCCGCGCAGGAGGGCGCGAAGGTCGCCGTCCACTACCGCTCGTCGAAGGCGGGCGCCGAGGCGACGCTGCGAGCGCATCCGCGAGGCCGGCAGCGACGGCATCCTCGTCCAGGCCGACATCGGCTCGTGGGAGCAGATCAAGCGCATGGCCGACGAGGTGTGGGCCGCCTTCGGCACCCTCGACGTGCTCGTCAACAACGTCGGCGACGTCTCGAGCGAGCAGATGAACTGGGACGAGCTCACCCAGGAGGCCCTCGACGCGGTCATCGACATCGACGTCAAGGGGACCCTGCTCATGACCCACGAGTTCGGCGAGCGGATGCTGCAGCAGGGGCACGGAAACATCGTGCAGGTCGGCTCCACCGTGATCGTCCGCGGCTCCGCGCGCGCTCCGCAGTACGCGGCCGCGAAGTACGCGATCCTCGGCATCACGAAGTCCTATGCCAAGGCGTTCGCCCCCGCGGTGCGCGTGAACACCTTCGCACCGGGCTTCATGGAGACCGAGCGCTGCTGAACCGCGAGGACTGGAAGAACGGCCGCCGCGAGGTGCTGCTGTCGCAGACGCCGATGGGCGTCATCCCGCCGCCCGAGTTCGTCACCGGCGCGTGCCTGTGGCTGGCGACTGACGAGGCGGCCCATCTGACCGGTGGCTACATGCTCGCCGACGGCGGATTCAACATGGTCGGCGCCTGAGCGCCGCCCGAACGACAGCTAGGAGAGAAGAACAATGAAGCTCATCACCTTCGACGGCGGCCGCGTCGGCCGACTGGAACTCGAGGAAGGCATCGTCATCGAGCTCGACATCCCCTCGACCCGCGAGTACTTCGAGCGCGGCGGCCAGGTCACCGAGACCGGCGAGCGTCTGGCCTACGCCGACGTGAAGCTCGAGGCGCCCATCCGCCCCAAGAAGTTCTTCCACACCGCGGGCAACTTCGCCGATCACCACAACGAGCTGGCCGCCGTGGACTGGTCGCACCCCGTGCACAAGGGCATCGTGTTCTTCCAGAACGTCGACGCGATCATCGGCTCGGGCGACGACATCGTCTACCCCGAGGGCCTCACGAAGGAGCTCGACTACGAGCTCGAGCTGGCGATCGTGATCGGCAGGTCCGGCAAGTTCTTCGGCCCCGACGAGGCCGACGACTACATCGCCGGCTTCACGGTCTTCAACGACATCTCGGCGCGCGACATCCAGCGCAAGGAGATGGAATCGGGTGTCTTCTCCTTCTCGAAGGCCATCGACACGTTCTGCCCCATCGGCCCGTGGATCGTCACGCGCGACGAGGTGCCCGACATGCACGAGCTGCCGATGCAGCTGCGCGTCAACGGCGAGGTGCGCCAGCAGGGCAACACCAACCAGACCCGCATCAAATTCCCCCACCTGGTCGCGTACCACTCGCCGCAGACCTACAGCGCGGGCGACCTCATCACCACCGGCACGATCTCGGGTGTGGCCGCCGTGCAGCCGAACCCGTTCGACTTCTACCTCAAACCCGGCGACGAGATCGAGGCGGAGATCACCGGCATCGGCACTCTCCGCAACAAGGTCATCAGCTGGGAGGACCGCTACGGCGAGCCCGCCCCGCAGCGGGTCGACTGGTGAAGCTCGCCAACCTCGCCGGTCGCGCTGTGCTCGTCCTGGGCGGCGACGCGGTCGACGTCGCGACCGCGTCGGAGGGGCGCTTCGGCCCCGACCCCCAGGCGCTGTTCGACGACTGGCCGGCGTTCGCCGAGTGGGCCGAGACGGTGACGGATGCCTCGTCCGAGGCATCCGTCCCCCTCGAGGTCACCGACCTCGGCGCGCCGGTGCCGCGTCCTCGGCAGGTGTTCGCGATCGGCCTGAACTATGCGGAGCACGCCGCGGAGGCCGGCTACCCGCCGGACGCGATGCCCGTCACCTTCACCAAGTTCCCGTCCTCCATCGTCGGGCAGGCGAGCGTGGTCGAGCTGCCCGAGGGGCACGTGGACTGGGAGGTCGAGCTCGTCGTCGTGATCGGCCGCAAGACCCACAAGGTCGATCGCGAGAGCGCCTGGGATCACGTGGCGGGACTGACCATCGGCCAGGATCTCTCGGAGCGCATCACCCAGCTGCAGGGGTCTGCGCCGCAGTTCAGCCTGGGCAAGTCGTTCCCCGGCTTCGGCCCGACCGGGCCGTGGCTGGTGACTCCCGACGAGTCTCGTCGATCGCGACGACCTCGCCATCTCGTGCCGTGTGTCGGACGAGACCATGCAGTCCGCGCGGACGTCGATGATGCTCTACGACGTGCCCGAGCTGCTCGTCCGCCTCTCGGCCGTCTGCCCGCTGCTGCCCGGCGACATCGTCTTCTCGGGCACGCCGGCCGGCATCGGCAACCGTCGCACGCCCCCGCGCTTCCTCTCGTCCGACGACGTGCTGGTGAGCGAGATCGAGGGCATCGGCACGCTCACCACGCGCTTCACCGCGGCCGCCTGATTGCCTGACCGCCCGACCCCCTGGTCGCTGAGCCTGTCGAAGCGCCCGACACCTTGCGAGGACATATGACCCCTTACGACCTCCGCGTCGAGTATCTCCGCGCGCCGATCGGTGTCGGTACCCGCGAGCCCCGATTCTCGTGGCTCGTCGACCACGCGCAGACGGCCTTCGAGCTGGAGGTGTCGACTGGAGGACGGGTCGTCTGGGCTAGCGGTGAGGTGGACGGCCCGAATGGAGTGCTCGTCGCCTATGCGGGGGAGCAGCCGGCGTCGAACAAGGCGTACGACTGGCGTGTGCGCAGCCGGTCGACAGAGGGCGGATGGTCGGAGTGGACGGCATCCACGTTCGAGACCTCGCTGCTGGATGCCGAGGACTGGTCCGCGGCATGGGTGGAACCTGCGCAGCAGGACGCGGTGGTCGAGCGATGGAGCATCGTCGACTGGGTCCGCGGGCTCGGCCCCGACTCGCCGCCCGAGGAACGGCTGCGCCCGCCGCAGCTGCTGCGCCAGCGCTTCGAGGTCGGCCCGGGAGTGGTGCGTGCCCGGCTGTTCGCCACTTCGCGCGGCGTGTTCTCGGCATCCGTCAACGGGCTTCGCGCCGACGACCAGGTGCTCGCGCCCGGCTTCGACAGTTACGAGCACCGCATCTCGTTCTCCGTGTCGGACGTGACGGCGGCGCTCGTCGAGGGGGAGAACGTCCTCGGGCTGGCGCTCGCCGACGGCTGGTGGGCCGGCCGGCTCGGCCTCACCGGGTCGAGCTCGCAGTTCGGCACCCGCACGTCGGCGATCTGGCAGCTGCACATCGACTACGCCGACGGCACGACGCAGGTCGTGGCATCCGGCTCCGACGTGCGCTGCGCGACCGGACCCTGGGCGTACGCCGACCTGTTCGTCGGCGAGCGGTTCGACCGTCGTGCCGAGCCGTCGGGATGGCGCAGCCCCGGATTCGACGACGGCGAGTGGATGCCGGTTGCCGAAGTCGGCGCCGACCACCGACTGCTCGTGCCGTTCCGCGGCGAGCCCGTTCGCCGCGTCCTCGAGATGGCTCCCATCGCGCTGGTCGAGACCGTGGACGGCACGATCGTGGACTTCGGCCAGGTGCTCGTCGGACGCCTGCGGCTGCGGCTGTGCGAGATGGCGCCGGGTCAGGAGATCGTGCTCGAGCACACCGAGACGCTCGCCGCCGACGGCTCGTGGTTCGCGAACATCGTGGGCATCAACAAGGAGCAGACCGATGTCTACGTCGCCGCGGGCCCTCCCGACGAGAGCGATCGAGGAAGCCTCGTCGAAGGCGATCGAAAGGGCACCGAGGAGTGGGAGCCGGAGTTCACGTTCCACGGCTTCCGGTACGCGAGGATCAGCGGGCTGACGGCTGCGCTCGCCGCAGACGACGTGGTGGCCGTCGTGCTCGCCAGCGATCTGGAGCAGACCGGCGCTTTCGCGTCATCCGATGCCCGCCTGAACCGCCTGCACGAAAACGTGGTGTGGAGCCAGCGCGGCAACTTCCTCTCGGTGCCCACCGACTGCCCGCAGCGGGAGCGGGCCGGGTGGACGGGTGACATCCAGGCGTTCGTCGGCACCGCGACCGACAACGCACAGGTCGTCCCGTTCCTCGCGCGCTGGCTCGACAACCTGCGCGCCGACCAGCTTCCCGACGGACGGATCCCGATCTTCTCGCCACGCTCGCCGTTCGACGCCGAGGCGGCGGCCTCGGCGCAGGGCATCGGCTCGATCGTCGCGGCCGCCGGCTGGAGCGACGCCATCGCGATCGTGCCGTGGACCCTCTACGAGCGCACCGGCGACCGCCGCGTGCTCGAGGAGAACTACGACGCTATGCTCCGGTGGATCGAGTACCAGCGCGGAACCGCCGCGGCGCAGTTGCCCGAGTCGCTCGCCGGCACCGGCCTCGCGGACCAGCGCCGGCGCGCGCAGTCGCTGCTCTACAACACCGGCCTGCACTTCGGCGACTGGCTGATCCCGAGCACGATGGAGGGCCGCCCGACGCACGAGGCGATCGGCATCGCGCCGACGCTCACGAGCGAGTACCTCGCGCCGATGTTCCAGGCGCAGACGCTGACGATCGCGGCACAGGCCGCGGCGGTTCTCGGACACCAGACGGATGCTGCAGCCTTCGCCGCGCGCGCGGCCGAGGTGCGTGCGGCCTTCGCGACCGAGTACATCGACGCCGACGGCGACCTGCCCGTGCGTCTGCAGGGCGTGTACGTGGTCGCGCTCGCGTTCGACATGGTCCCGTCCGGACTGCGCGCCCGCACCGCGGCGCGCCTGGTGGAACTCATCCGCGAGCGGGGCAACCGACTCGACACGGGGTTCCTGTCCACGCCGTACCTGCTCGACGTGCTCTGCGACAACGGTACTCCGACGTCGCACGTGCGCTGCTGTGGCAGTCCGAGATGCCGTCGTGGCTGTACGAGGTCGATCGCGGAGCGACGACGATCTGGGAGACATGGGATGCGATCTCACCGGACGGCGAGATCCGCCCGATGTCGTTCAACCACTACGCGCCCGGCAGCGTGGACGACTGGCTGTATCGTCGGATCGCCGGCATCCGTTCCACCTCGCCCGGCTATCGCAGCGCCGTCATCGAGCCCGACTTCGATGCCGGAGTCGACCAGGTGCGGCCCACGTCGGCACACCCTTCGGGCGGCTCGGCGTGGACTGGACGCTCACCGGCGAGGCGGCTGGCGCCGTGGGGACGATCACCGTTGACGTGCCGCACGGCGTCGACCGCCGCTCTGGTGACATCACGGGGGAAGGTGACGCTCGGCGGCGGGGCGCTCCCGCCACGCCGTGGCTAGCGCACGCCGCGCATCATCTTCAGCACGGGCCTGACCGACGCGAGCAGTGCGAGGCCGAGCACGATCGCGATGACGCCCAGGATCGTGAAGTACGGCACCTCGTTCTCGGGGTCGTAGAACTGCGCGAGCCAGCCGGCGATCGCGGTGCCGAGGGCGATCGAGAGGAAGTACAGCGCGACCATCTGCGTGTGGAACCGCTGCGGCGCGAGCTTCGTGGTCACCGACAGCCCCGGGGGCGAGATGAACAGCTCGGCGATCGTGAACACCAGGAGGATCAGGACGATCGCGAGGAGCGGCGTGGAGTTCGGCGCACCGTTCGCCCAGGGGAGGAACAGCAGGAACGCGATGCCCATGATCATCGCGCCGAGGGAGAACTTCACCGGCGCCGAGGGCGCCCGGTCGCCGAGCTTGGTCCAAACGGCGGCGAAGACGCCCGACAGGATGATGACGAAGATCGGGTTGATCGAGTTCACCCACGACACCGGCATCTCCCAGCCGAGGATCGTCCGGTCGAGCTGCTTGTCGGAGTAGATCGTCAGCACCGTGAACTGCTGCTGGTACAGCGACCAGAATCCGACGTTCACGATGAACAGCGGGATGAAGCCGACGACACGCGAGCGATCGTCGGCGGTGATGGCGCGCGAGGAGATGATGACGGAGAAGTAGGCGATCGCCGCCGACGAGCGTGACGAGGATCACGATGCCGGCGAGGTTGTCGGCCCGGATCACGCCCGTCAGCACGAGCACCACGATGAGCAGCAGCCCGGCGACGCCGATGCCGATCATCACGCCGCGGCGGTTGGCGGGCAGCGGGTTCGCCACCACGCGCGACGACGCGGGCAGCTGCTTGCGGCCGAACGAGTACTGGATGAGGCCGATCGCCATGCCGACCGCCGCGACGCCGAAGCCCCAGTGGAACCCGACGTTGCTCTGCAGGAACCCGGTGACGATCGGTCCGAGGAACGCGCCGAGGTTGATGCCGAGGTAGAACAGCGAGAAGCCCGCATCGCGGCGCGGGTCCTTCGCGGAGTAGAGCGTGCCGACGACCGCGGTCGCGTTCGCCTTCAGGCCGCCCGATCCGACGGCGACGAGGATGAGGCCGACGCCGAGCCCCCACACGCTCGGGAGCAGCGCGAGCGCGATGTGGCCGGCCATGATCACCCAGGCGCTGAAGAACAGCACCCGCTCCGAGCCGAGCAGGCGGTCGGCGACCCACGCGCCGAGGATCGTCGACAGATAGACGGTGCCGCCGTACGCGCCGACGATGCCGGTGGCCGTCGCCTCCGGGATGCCGAGCCCGCCGTCCGCGACGGAGTAGTACATGTAGATGAGCAGGATGCCCTGCATGCCGTAGAAGCTGAACCGCTCCCACATCTCGACGCCGAAGATGTGCGCGAGCGCCCACGGCTGGCCGAAGAACCGGGCATCGTGGTCGGCGCCGTCGTCGGGAGCGGTGGTGCCGGCGGCATCCGTGCCGCTCGCCGCGGCCACCGTGCCGGTCCTCGTCGCGTCGCCCGCCGCCGTCGCGCCGTCGGGCGGGCCCACGGGCACCTGCTCGGGCTCGCCACGACCGCGCCGAGTCCCGTCGTCGTCCTGAAAGCCCTGATCACGCACGTTCATCGCCCGCTCCCGTCGCCCCGGTTCACGTCAGGCTAGCGACCGGGCGCACGAGCCGATAGACCCACCTCGGGCCCTAGTCTGAGGACGACCCCTCACAGGACGGCGCGACATGCGGATCGGAATCATCGGCGGGGGAGCGGCGGGACTCGCGACAGCGTGGCTGCTGGAGCGCGATCACGACGTGACGCTGTTCGAGAAGGACGAGCGCTTCGGCGGTCATGCGCACACGGTCGACATCGAGGTCGACGGGCACCAGATCGCCGTCGACGCCGGGTTCCAGTTCTTCGCCGACAGCGCCGCCTACGCCACCTTCAACCGCCTGCTCGACGCGCTCGACGTGCCCCGCACGTCGTACCCGGCGACGCTCACCGTCTCGCACGCCGACGGCACCCGGCCGGTCGTGATGCCGCCCTTCCGACGGGGGCGACCCGTGTGGGCGTCGCTCACACCGCGCGCGATCATTCACCTGCTGCGGTTCCGTGCGTTCCTGTCCGACGTCCCGGCGTTCCTCGCTCGAGCACGACACCACGCTCGACGATCGCGGAGTACGTCGAGCGCAAGCGGCTGCCTCGGTCGTTCGTCGACGGGTTCCTGTTCCCGCTCCTGCTCGCTTTCTGGTGCGTCGACCTCGCCGACTTCCGCCGCTTCTCGGCCTACAACGCGCTCTACTACCTCGGCGCCAACCTTCCGCGGGGCCTTCGGCCGCCGGCGCAGAGCCAGATCCCGGGCGGGCTGCGCGTCTACGTCGAGGCCCTCGTCGCCTCCCTCGAGCGGGCGACGCTGCGCGCCGGTTCGCCGGTCGAGTCCGTCACGCGGGATGCGCGACGGCACTCTGGCGGTCGAGGTGGGCGGGATGCGGCATCCGTTCGACCATCTCGTGTTCGCATGCAACGCCCGCCAGGCCCATGCGCTTCTCGCGCACCTTCCGGAGCTCGACGAACTGACGGCGCAGCTGGCGCGGTTCGAGTACTTCACGACGACGATCGCGATCCACGGCGACCGGCGGCTGATGCCGCGCGACGAGGCGGCGTGGTCGGTGGTGAACATCCGCGCGGATGCCGCGCACAGCTCGCTGTCGATCTGGGATCCGGCGCGCGGCGATCCCGGTGTTCAAGAGCTGGGTCACGTACGACGAGGTGCTTCCGGAGCCCCTCTATGCCACGGCGACCTACGAGCACGGCCTGATCGACACCGCCTACTTCGACGCGCAGCGGCGGCTGCGCCCGCTCCAGGGGCAGCATGGGGTGTCGCTCGCCGGGCTGTACACGGCCGACGCCGACTCGCACGAGAGCGCCATCCTGTCGGCGGTCGCCGTCGCCGAGCGCCTCGCGCCCGACTCCGCCCGGCTCGCGCTGCTGCGCGGCTGACGCACGCCCGCCTGAAGCGGGCGCTGCAGTTTCCTGCGAGCGCGCCGTCGCGTGACGCAGCGGTCGCAGCGAAGTGCAGCGCTCGCGCTACTCGCGGAGGGACGGATGCCGCTCCTCGGGCGCGTGATGGCGCGGGATGAACAGCGCCACCACGAGGGCGACGATCGCGGCGGCTCCGCCGAGGATCAGCGACAGCGTGAAGCCGGTCGTCGTCGGGACCGGGATGCCCTCGAAGTCGACGGTGTAGGTGGCGAGCACCGCGCCGATGACCGCCGCGGCGGTGCTGGTGCCGAGCGAGCGGAACAGGGCGTTGAGCCCGTTCGAGGCACCGGTCTCGCTCTGCGGGACGGAGCGCATGATCAGCATCGGCATCGAGGCGTACCCGAAGCCGATGCCGGCGCCGATGAGGATGTTGGCGACGAGGATGTGCCACACCTCGGAGGAGAACAGCAGCGTGAAGCCGTACGCGGCGATCAGCGAGAGCGCCCCGAGCAGCAGCAGGAGCTTGGGGCCGGTGCGGAACGCGATGCGCCCGGCGATCGGCGAGAGCAGCATCATGACGAGGCCCGAGGGCATGACGATCAGGCTCGCGACCAGCAGCGAGAGCCCGAACCCGGCGCCGGTCGCGACAGGCAGCTCGAGCATCTGCGGGTACACGACGTTCGAGGCGAAGAGCGAGAACCCCATCGCCACCGAGGCGATGTTCGTGAGCAGCACCGCGGGCCGGGCGGCGACCCGCAGGTCGAGCAGCGGCTCGTCGATGCGCAGCTCGAACCATCCCCACAGCAGCAGCACGACCAGCCCGCCGAGCCCGCACACCAGCACCGCCGGCGATCCCCAGCCCCATTCGTTGCCGCGCGAGATCGCCAGCAGGATGCCGATGAGGCCGACGGCGAGGCCCGCGGCGCCGACGTAGTCGAACCGGCCGGCGGTGCGCAGCACGCTGACCGGCACGATCCAGAGCACGAGGGCGAACACGACGACGCCGAGGCCCGCCGCCATCCAGAACAGCAGGTGCCAGTCGCTGCGCTCGGTGATGAGCGCGCTGATCGGCAGGCCGAGCGCGCCGCCGACGCCGAGCGTCGCGCTCATGAAGGCGATCGCGGAGTCGACGCGGTCCTCGTGCAGCACGTCGCGCATGATCGAGATGCCGAGCGGCACGACGCCGACGATGGCGCCCTGCAGCGTGCGCCCGACGATGATGCCGACGATTCCCGGCGACAGCGCCGCGACGACGGAGCCGGCGACCATCACCGCGACGAGCACGAGCACGATGCGGCGCTTGCCGTACATGTCGCCGAGTCGCCCCGAGATCGGGGTGATCACGGCCGCCGCCAGCAGCGTCGAGGTGACCACCCACGCGGTGTCCTCGCGGCTGGAGTTCAGCAGCTCCGGCAGCTTCGACTGGATGGGCACCATGAGGGTGAACATGAACGACGAGCACAGGCCCGCGACGGCCAGGACGGCGACGATGGCGCCCTGCCGCGGCATCCGGGTGAGTCGTCTTCTCGCGTCCTCGTCACCCGTGCCCATCGCTTCAGGCTATCGGCGCTCCGGGGTGCGGGCTCCGCGGTCGGGCGGCACCAACTCCGCCGATTCCGGCGCTGACGGGCCACACCGAGCGAAGAACCTGACCGTCCTCGCCGAATCCGAGGAGTTGCTGCGGCCGAGGCGGGTGCAGACTGGGCGCATGGCCGAGACCCCGACGCCGCCCGGCATCGACATCCGCCCGCTCGACACCGTCGACGAGGTCCACCGTGCCTCGGAGGTGCTCGCCGAGGTGTGGGGCGGCGACCGCGGCGGCATGCCGCCGAACCTGCTGCGCGCCCTCGCGCACTCCGGCAACTACGCGGTCGGCCTGTACGACGGGGATCGCATGGTCGGGGCATCCGTCGCCTTCTTCGCCGTGCCCGCGGCGCGCTCGATGCACAGCCACATCACCGGCGTGCTGCCCGACCACCAGGCGCAGGGGCTCGGCCGCGTGCTGAAGCAGCATCAGCGGGAGTGGGCGCTCGCCCGCGAGGTGGGGCACATCACCTGGACCTTCGACCCGCTCGTCGCCCGCAACGCCCACTTCAACCTCCGGGTGCTCGGCACGCGCGTCACCGAGTACCTCGTGAACCACTACGGCCCGATGGACGACGGCGTCAACCGCGGCGACGAGACCGACCGCATCATGGTGTCGTGGGCGCTCGCCGCGTCGCCCGTGCCGACGCCCGGTGACGAGCGCGTGGTCGCGTCGGTCGAGATCCCGCACGACATCGAGGCCATGCGGCGCGAGGCGCCGACGGATGCCGCGGCCTGGCGCCTGCGCGTGCGCGAAGAGCTCACCGGGCACCTGGCCGCGGGCCTCGTGATCGGCGGCTTCGACGACGCGCGCGGCTACCTGCTCGTGCGGCCCTGACGCCGGGGCTCGGTGTTCGTCCGCAGAACTCCACGGATCCGGTAGATGCCGAGCGCCTGCCCGCGCCCGTCGAGACGCCTCGAGACGCCGAGGAATCCGTGGAGTTTCGCGGACGGCCCGACTACCCGGGCGGCTCCTTCGTGGGGTCTCCGGGTCGCACGTCGGCGTCGTCGCGGATGTCGATGCGCGTGACGCCCTCGCGGTGCGTGACGTCGATGCGCGGGTCGGCGTCGGACTCCACCGCGTCCGGCGCCGACGTCAGCTGGTCGCGGCGCTTCTCCTCGTCGGTCATGCCGGTGTCGTCGGTCTCGACGGTGTGTCGCTCATGGTCATCCTTTCCGCCACTCGTCGCTCTTCAGGTGCGAACCGGCCTGCGGGCCCATCTGCAGCATCCCGCCGTCGACGCTCCAGCTCGCGCCGGTCACGTAGCTCGCCGCCGGCGATGCGAGGAACGCGACGACCGCGGCGATCTCGTCGGGCTTTCCGGGGCGCGCGAGCGGGATGCCGGGGCGGCGGGTGCGCTCGGCGTCCTCCGGTTCCTGGTCGGTCAGCGGCGTCGCGATCTCGCCCGGAGCGACGGCGTTCACGGTGATCGCATGCTCGCCGAGCTCCTGGGCCATCGTCTTGATGAGACCGCCGAGGCCGTGCTTGGCGGCGACGTACGCCGCCGACCCCACGCGCGGCTGCGTCTCGTGCACGCTCGTGATCGCGATGAGCCGCCCGCCGGCGCCCGCGCGCACCATGTGCCGGGCGGCCGCCTGCAGTCCGGCGAAGGCGCCGTCGAGGTTGAGGCCGACGACCTGGCGCCAGTCCTCGATCGAGACCTCGAGGAACGGTCCGCCCGAACCGCCGCCCGCGTTGTTCACGAAGACGTCGAGCCCGCCGAGCCGCTCGACGAGCCCGTCGATGGTGCCCGCGACCTCGTCGAGTCTGGTGGCGTCGAACCGCGTCACCTCGGCCCGCTGCCCGCGCTCGCGCACGGCGGCGGCGGTGCGCTCGGCGCCCTCCTCGTCGCTGTGCCACGTGATGCCGACATCGAGCCCCGCGTCGGCCAATGCCAGCGCGGTCGCCTGCCCGATGCCCGAGTCCGAGGCGGTCACGATCGCGTGCCGCGGTGCGAAGTCGAAGGTGTCCATGAGCCCGACGCTACGAGCGCGCCCGGACGGCGCGCACGGGGTTGCCATCGGGACGACGACCGGCTACTGGGCGTGCCTCGCCGTCGCGCACACCTGCGGGGTTCGCACGTCGCCGGCGAGGCGCCCCGGCGGCGCCGAGGCGGCGCGGCCGGGCGCACCGCAGGAGAACTGCCCTTCCACAGGAGGAATCCTGCCCACTTCGTCCTGCGGAAGCGCGAATCTCCTGTGCAAGATCCCCGCAGCCCTAGGCTCTCGCCATGCCTCCCGCACCCGAGTACCGCGCGCACTTCGACTTCGACATCCGCTTCGCCAACGGGGGCGGCCTCTCGGGCACCGGGTTCCGGCTCGACCTGCCCTCGGCGGAGCTCACGCAGGACGAGATCGCGCGCCTGCTGATCGTGCACCTGGGCCTCGCGCTCGTCGACGAGGTCGAGCTGCGCGGCCTCCGGGTCGTCGAGGAGGCGCACCGCGGAAGCCGCGGCGTCGAGACGGCTGACGGATGCCGCAGCCCACGGCCTCGCCGACTCGGATCGTGGATCTCAGCCACCCGATCCGGGCCGGTCTCGTGACGTATCCGGGGCTTCCCGCGCCGACCATCACGCCTCACCTCACCCGTGAGGACTCGCGTGCCCGCTACGCGCCGGGCACCGAGTTCGCGATGGACGTCATCCACATGATCGGCAACACCGGCACGTACCTCGACTCGCCGTTCCACCGGTACGCCGGCGGCCACCGACCTGGCAGGCCTCGACCTGTCGTCGCTGGTCGGCCTTCGCGCCGAGGTGTTCCACCTCGAGGACGCGTGGGATGCCGCGCGCCGCGGCATCCGTTCGTCCACTCTTGCCGATCGTGACGTGCGCGGCGCCGCCGTGCTGCTGCACACCGGCTGGGACCGGTGGTTCGGGCGGCCCGAGTACGGGACGGGAGCGCCGTTCCTCACCGGCGAGGCCGCGCAGTGGCTCATCGATGCCGGTGCGGTGCTGCGTGGGCATCGACTCTGTCAACATCGACGACACCGAGTCGGGGGGCGAGCGGCCCGCGCACAGCCTGCTGCTCGGCGCCGGCGTGCACGTCGTGGAGCACCTCACGAACCTCGCGGCGCTGCCGCCGCGCGGCGCCCGGTTCACCGCTGCCCCGCCCGCGGTCGAGGGCTTCGGCACGTTCCCGGTGCGCGCCTTCGCCGAGATCCCCGCCTGACGCTCAGGAATCGCGAAAGGGTATGTTTCCGCACGCCCATGTTCGCGGAAAGATACCCTTTCGCGATTCCGGATGTCGGGACCCCCTCGTACCGTGAGGACATGGACGCGGTACGTGCGACGTATCAGCCCCGGTAGTGCGGGCCTCTTCTCGTGGGAACGAGGAGAAGCAATGCGCGAGCACATCGAGACCCTGATCATCGCCCTGAGCAACGGGGCGCGGCACACGGAGCACCGCACCGCGCCGCGGGAGCCCCGACGCCGTCGGCCGCGCGTCGCACGGTCGACCTACATCCCGGTGCGGCGCGACGCCGTCGACGCGCGCTTCGCGCACTGACGCGCGAGCCACGGCGGACGACGCCGCGTGACCCGGCAGCGAACTGGGTGCCGCGGCGACGCCGCCACCCGCAGCCGGGGGCGTTCACCCGCACGTCATGCGCCGTTCTCCACGGCCCGCCACGCTCGGCCATGCCTCCCCGTCTGCTGGTCGCGGCCCCGCTCGCCGCGGTCCTCATCGCCGCCCTTCCCCTTTCCGCCACGGCCCGGCCGGTCGACGAGCCGGCCCCGCCGGCCGTCGTGACCACCGCCACCGAGACGCCCGTGCTCTACGACGACGACGAAGGCGGCAGCGCCTCGGGCGACGACCCGGCCATCTGGGTCGCCCCCGGCGACACGCAGGACTCGATCGTCATCGCCACCGCCAAGGAAGGCGGACTGCGCGTCTACGACCTCGACGGCGCCGAGCTGCAGTCCCTCACGGCCGACCCCGCCCCGCGCGCCGACGGCGTCGCCGGCCGCTACAACAACGTCGACATCGCCTACGGGCTCGACCTCGAGGCCGGAGCCGGCGCCGCCGTCGATGTCGCCGTGGTCTCGGACCGCTACAACGACCAGCTGCGCTTCTTCGCGATCGACCCGGCCGGCGCGCAGGCGGCGACCCCGGTGCGCGAGATCACCGCCGCCGAGCAGCCCTTCCTCTTCAGCGCCGATCGCGCCGAGGTCGACGACGAGCACACCGCGTACGGGCTCGCCGTCTGGCAGCCGGCGGGCAGCGCACCCGTGGCCGTCGTCACCCGCGAGGGCACGACGACCGTGGCGACCGCCGAGCTCACCGTCGAGAACGGACGCGTCGGCTACACCGCGGTCGAGACGGTCGACTTCCCGGCATCCTTCCCGCTCCCCGACGGCACGACCTGGCAGCCGTGCGAAGAGCCCGGCATCGAGCCGCAGCTCGAGGGGCTGAGCGTCGACCAGCGGTCCGGCGTGCTGTACGCCGCGCAGGAGGACGTCGGCCTGTGGCGCCTGCAGCTGCCCCTCGGGTCGGGCGAGCCGACGCTCATCGACCGGGTCCGCGACTTCGGCATCCACGACGCCTTCGACCCCGAGTCCGAGGAGTGCGAACCGGTGGATGCCGCGGCACCGGGCTTCGGCGGCACGGCGCTCGAGGCCGACGCGGAGGGCGTCGACCTCTACTACGGTCCCGGCGCGACCGGCTACGTCATCGTGTCCAGCCAGGGCGACGACACCTACGCCGTCTATCGGACGCAGGGGCGCAACGACCTCGTCGGCACCTTCCGCATCGCGGGCGTCGGCGGCGTCGACGACGTGCACGGCTCCGACGGGCTCGCCGTCACCAACCGGCCTGTCGGCGACTACCGCGAGGGCCTGCTCGTCACGCACGACGAGCCCGATACCGGCTCCGAGGTCGATGACGAGCGTGACGCGACGAACTTCTCGTACGTGGCGTGGGGCGAGGTCGCCGATGCGCTGGGGCTGAAGGTCGACACCGCAGCGCGCAACGACCCGCGCTTCCGCTGAGGCCCTCCGCCCGGCCGTCGTGGAGGCGGCGGCCGGGCGTACGCTGAGCGCATGCCCATCGCCCGACCAGCGGCATCCGTCGCCCTCGAAGGATTCGAGCTGCGGGTGCTGCACCTGCCGCTCGTCGCCCCGTTCACGACGTCGTTCGGCACCGAGAGGGTGCGCGAGGTGATCGTCGTCCGGGCGCTCACGTCCGGCGGCGACGGGTGGGGCGAGATCGTCACCCAGGCCGATCCGCTGTACTCCAGCGAGTACACGCAGGGCGCGTGGGACGTGGCGCTGCGCTTCCTGGTGCCGGCGCTGCTCGACGGTGGCGCGGGCGGCCGTGCCCTGACCGAGCCCGGCCGGCTCGCCCCCGACGAGGTCGCGCGAGTGCTCGAGCCCTTCAAGGGCCACCGCATGGCGAAGGCCGGGCTCGAGCTCGCGGTGCTCGATGCGGCGCTCCGCGCCGAGGGCCGCAGCCTCGGCGAGTACGTCGGCGCCGTGCGCGACCGGGTGGCGAGCGGGGTCTCGGTGGGCATCCAGCGCGACCCGGCCGCGCTCGTCGACACCGTGCGCGGCTACCTCGACGAGGGCTACGTGCGCATCAAGATCAAGATCAAGCCCGGCCGCGACGTCGGCGACACGGCCGCGGTGCGCGACGCCTTCGGCACGATCCCGCTGCAGGTCGACGCGAATTCGGCCTACACGCTGGCGGATGCCGACACCCTGGCCGAGCTCGACCGCTTCGACCTGCTGCTGATAGAGCAGCCGCTGCAGGAGGACGACCTCGTCGACCACGCGACGCTGGCCCGCCGCCTGCGCACGCCCATCTGCCTGGACGAGTCCATCGTGTCCGACAAGGCGGCGGGGGACGCGCTGGCGCTGGGCTCGGCATCCGTCGTCAACATCAAGGCCGGACGCGTCGGCGGCTACCTCGAAGCGGTCCGCATCCACGACCGCTGCCTCGCCGCCGAGGTGCCGGTGTGGTGCGGCGGCATGCTCGAGACCGGCATCGGTCGGGCCGCCAACGCCGCGCTGGCGGCGCTGCCGGGGTTCACGCTGCCGGGCGACGTGTCGGCATCGAGCCGGTTCTACACGCGCGACATCGTGACCGAACCCGCGGTGCTCGAGGACGGACACGTGCGCGTGCCGACCGGCCACGGCCTCGGCGTCGAGATCGATCCGGTGGCGCTCGATGATTTCACCGTCGCCCGCGAAACGCTGACCCGGTAGCCGTCGGAGTCCGCGTGATGCCCGCCGCACGTGCCGTTCTCAGGAGGAAGGCGGAACGGATGCCACGACACGGCGCTTCGGCGGGCGCACGTCTCGCCGCGGCCCTGAGAACGGCACCGGCCACGGTGCCGATCCGGCGCGCGGCGGCGGGAGCAATGGTCGCCGCGGTGCTCGTGCTCTCGGGGTGCGCCGGGCCGCCCGCGGCGAGTCCTGACCCGGCACCCACCCTGCCGGAGGGCGTCACGGTCGAGCTCGCGCAGCTGCGCGCCGACGTCGCGCCGCGGCAGGCGCAGGTGCGCGTCGTGAACGGGTCCGACACCGCGATCACGGTGAGCCGGGTGCGGGTGGAAGACCCGCGGTTCGACGGCCCGGCCACTCGGGTGATCGCCGATCGCACCAGCACGATCGCCGCCGGAGGCGTGGTGGACATCCGCGTGCAGCTGCCGGCCGTCGACTGCACGGCGCCCGACGACGGAGAGGCGGAGGTGGTGCTCGAGATCGTCGGGGAGTCCTCCTCGGCCGAGGTCACGGCATCCGCTCCCGATGCGCTGGGCTTCCTGGCTCCGCTGCACGCCCGCGAGTGCCTGCAGGACAGGATGGCGGATGCCGCGACCGTGGCTTTCACCGGCTTCCGGCCGTCAGCACCCGGCGAGCCGGCCGCACTCGAGCTGACGGTGACCCCCAGCGGTGGCGGCGAGGCCACCATCGTGGGGCTGGAGCGCACGAACCTGCTGGAGTTCGCCGGCTCGTCCGCGCAGGAGGAGCTGCACCGCCTCGACCTGGACGTCTCGGCCACGGACGCGGAGCCCGTCGTCGTGCAGATCCCGCTGGTGCCGTTCCGCTGCGACCCGCATGCGGTGCTGGAGGACAAGCGCGGCACGATCTTCGACGTGCGGGTGGAGCACGAGGGCGAGTCCGGCGAGTTCACGCTCTTCGTCGGCGACGAGATGCGCGGCCGGATCCTCACGTGGGTGGGCGACTGGTGCGGGTTCGGGAGCTGACCGCGTAGTAACGCCGGCGCTCGCCCGACGGGCGATGGACGTCGCGGGCTCGACGTCCCCGGTCGTCGGGTCAGTCGCGCTCGGCTGCCCGGAGAGCATTCGCGTCGAACGTTGCCCCCACCATGTCAAAGGCCGGCCGCCCGAAGGCGACCGGCCGTGAGGTGTCGGTGTCGGCTACCTCACCGTCACCGTGATCGGCTTCGAGCTCGTCGCCCCGGCCGCGTTGGCGAACTCGGCGACGTACGTGTACGTGCCGGGTGCGCGCCCTGCGATCGCGGTCTTCACCTGTTGCGCGTTCGGCGATGCGGCGGCGAGCGTCTGCTCGTCGATCACCACGCCGTTCTCGTACAGCTTGTAGCTCGTGCCGTTGGTGCCCCACCACAGGTTGGCGGTCACCGTGTAGTTCCCGTCCTTGTCCTTGTTGTCGTGAGACAGCACGGGCACCGCGGGTGCGGCATCCGTCACCTTCACCGTGACCGACGACGTGGCGGTGGTGCCGACGGCGTTGATCAGCTCGCCCGTGTACACGTAGGTGCCGTTGGGCTTGCCGGTCACATCGACGGTCGCGACCTGCGCGTTCGGCGAGTTCGCGTCGAGCAGCTTCGTCGAGATCAGCGTGCCGTTCTCGTAGAGCCTGAACACCGCGCCGTTGACCCCGTGCCACAGGTTCATCGACACGGTGAGCGTGCCGTCGTGCAGGCCGTCCTCCCAGCCGGAGTTCGTCGACAGGATGCCGCGCCCCGGTGCCGCCGTCGGGCCCTCGTCGTCGAACACGAGCAGCTGCACCGACGCCTGGGTGACCAGGCCGTCATGGTTGACCGCGTTCACCGTGAGCGTGTGCGTGCCCACCTTGTCGGCGAGGTCGATCGCCTGACCCGGCGCGACGGGCTCGCCGTCGAACGCGATGTCGAGGTTGCGCACGCCCGACTCCGGGTCGTCCGCGGTGACCGCGACCGTGAAGTCCGACGTGCTCGGCAGCAGCGTGCCGTCGGCGGGGAGCCCGGCGAGCACCGGTGCCGTGGCATCCGTCGCTCCCGAAGGGTCGCCGGTCACCGCGATGCGGGGTGCCGGAGGCTCGGCCATGCCGTCGCCGAGGAAGAAGCTCGTCTGCGGCGGCTGGTTGTAGCCGGTGTTCTGCCACGCGACCGACAGGCGGTAGACCGGGTCGTGCATCAGCGTGCGCAGGCGCAGGTCGGTCTCGTCGGTGGTCGAGTAGATCCGCAGCTCGCTCGAGTCGGCCGAGCGCCAGGCGATCTCCTCGCGCCAGTCGCCGAACAGGTCGGCCTGCAGGTTGGGCGTGCCCTTGGTCGAGTTGTTCGACCGCGCGCCGTCGGCCGTGAGGATCACGTCGGCGGACTCGGTCTCCCAGTTCCACTTGGCGACCGTCGGCACACCCTGGGAGGTGGTGGCGTTCCAGTCGTGGTCGACGATCTCGCGCAGCGGGTCGCCGTCGAACCAGGCGAGGAAGTTCGCCGCCGGGATCTTCTCGCCGATGAGCTCGCCCGTGGACGACTTCAGCTGCCCGACCGGGGAGTTCCACGCGGCGTCGCCGCCGATCGCCCATCCCTCGGCGCCTTCGTGCCGGGGGTCGATGTCGCCCGATGCGGCGCGACCGGTGTCCTTCACCGCGGGGATCGACCAGAGCACCTCGCCCGTGCGGGCATCGCGCATGGTCGCGCCGCGGTTGCCGGCCGCACCCATCTCCTCGTGGGCCGCGAAGACCTCGAGACCCGGGTTGGACGGCACCAGATCCGACACGTGGATCGCGTCGCCGTGGCCGAGGCCGGTCGAGTAGAGCAGCTCGCCGTCGTCGTCGACCGTCGCCGAGCCGAAGACGATCTCGTCCTTCGAGTCGCCGTCGACGTCGGCCACCGACAGGTTGTGGTTGCCCATCCCGTAGAGGCCCTCGTTGCCCTCCTCGTTCGAGTCGAGCACCCACCGCTGGGTGAGCTGCGCGCCGTCGAAGTCGTACGCCGCCACCACCGCCCGCGTGTAGTACCCGCGGCTGAAGACCGCGCTCGGGTGCTCGCCGTCGAGGTAGGCGGTGCCCGCCAGGAACCGGTCGACCCGGTTGCCGTAGGCGTCGCCCCAGGCTCCGACGTCGCCGCGCGCCGGCACGTAGTCCACCGTGTCGATCGCGGCGCCGGTGGCGCCGTCGAAGACCGTGAGGTACTCCGGTCCGCTGAGCACGTAGCCCGAGCTGTTGCGGTAGTCGGCGCTGGCGTTGCCGATCGGCCGGCCGACGCCGTCGATCGTGCCGTCACCGGTCTTCATGATGACCTCGGCGCGACCGTTGCCGTCGTAGTCGTACACCTGGAACTGCGTGTAGTGCGCGCCCGCCCGGATGTTCACTCCCAGGTCGATGCGCCACAGGCGCGTGCCGTCGAGCCGGTAGGCGTCGAGGTACACGTTGCCGGTGTAGCCGGCCTGCGAGTTGTCCTTCGCGTTCGACGGGTCCCACTTCACCAGCAGCTCGTACTGGCCGTCGCCGTCCACGTCGCCGACGCTCGGTGTCGTTGGCGGAGTACGTGTAGGGCTGGCCGTCCTTGCCGTAGGCGTCCGCCGGCTTGTCGAGCGGAACGGAGCGGAACGCGCCGTCCTGCACGCCGAACTCGGCGGTCTCGGTCGTCTCGACGCCGTCGAGAACCTTGGTGACGAAGTAGACGGATGCCGCGTCCCCGGTCTCGTCGAGATAGTTCGTCGAGTCCGTGATCGGCGCCGTCGTGACGCGCTCGCCGTCGCGGTAGACGTGGAAGGCCACGCTGTCGGGATCGGTGCCGAGCATGCGCCACGACACCAGGTTGCCGGCATCCGTCGCCACCGCCGCCGGGGCGCGATCGAGGTACTCGGCCTGCCGCTGCAGGACGGTGACCGCCTCGGTCGCGAGCTGCGCCGACGCCGCGCCGGCGCCGCCCGCGTTCACCGCGGTCACCGTGTAGAAGTACGGGATCGTGGTCAGCACGTCGGTGTCGGTGTAGCGGCTCGCGTCGGCCACGCCGATCAGCTCGCCGCGCTCGCCTTCGACCTCGGAACGGAACACCAGGTAGTACAGCGCGCCGAGCGGCTGCGCCCACGAGAACTCGACCGCGTTCTTGTCGATGCTCTCCACGGCGAGCCCGCTCGGAGCCGCCGGCGGCGTGACGTCGGGGTCGACGAACGAGACCTCGACCGTGGCCGACGGCACCGACTCGAGCTTCGTCTGGTCGACCGCGGTGACGTGGTACTCGTAGTCGAGTCCCACGCGCGCCGTCGTGTCGACGAATGCGGGTTCGCTCACCGCCGCGATCAGCACAGGCTCGGCGTCGAACGGCGACTGCCGGTAGACGTTCCAGGTGAGGCCGGGCTCGGCATCCCACGCCAGCGACACGCTGGGCGCCGCCGGGTCGGCGTTCACGTCGGTGACCTCGAGGCCCACGGGCCCCAGCAGGATCGGTGTGATCTCGAGGCCGTTGAGGCGGGTGCCCGCCGCAGCGCCGTAGGCCTCGACGTTCAGCTGACCGTCGGTGACGAGGAACGGTCCGCGGAGGGTCTCGTTGACCGCGCCGCGGCCCGCGTTGCCGGTGCCGGCCTCCTTGCCCTCGACGCGGAAGGTGGTGCGCGTCGAGCCGATCCAGTCGCCCGAGTACGTCTTCACCGAGTACGTGCCGTTGGGGACGTCCAGCGCGAAGGTCGAGCTGTCACCGGGGAGCACGAAGTCCCGCACGAGGTCGTTCGAGCCCTCGGCGGCGCCGCGGTCGCGGCCTGCGGTCGCGGCCAGGGTGTTGAGGAAGCCGAAGCCGCGCTCGGAGGTGTACGCGAGGTCGGGCGTGACCTCGGTGTAGCCGGCCATGAGCGGGTTGCCGGCGAGCTGGAAGTCGTACTTGTACAGCGCCTGCTTGGTGGTGAAGGTGACCACGGCGCTCGGCTCGGACTCGCCGCGGCCGTTCACCGCGACCACGCGGTAGCGGTAGCCGGTGCCCTCGGCGAGGCCCTGCACGATCGAGCTCGTCTGCGTCACCATGCCCACGAGCGTCCACTCGGGTTCGGGGTCGGCGACGCCCTGACGGTAGATCTTGTAGATGTCGGCCGTCGGTGAGGCATCCCACTGCAGGGTCGCACCGCCGTTGCTGATCGCACCCGCGACCAGGTTCTGCGGGGCGATCGGCACCTCGGCGGGCGGTTCGATATCGGACACCTTCGCCGCCAGCGGGGTGTCGAGCCCTGCGACATCCTGCGCCACCAGGCGGGCCATCTGGATGGCGCCGTACTCCTGGAAGTGGGTGTCGTCGACGGTTCCGGCGGGACGGTTCGGGAAGACGCCCGGATCGACGTGCAGGAACACCGCCTTCGCGGCCTCGGGGCCGATCTCGTCGAGGTAGGCGCGGCTCGAGGCCGAGAGGTCGACCAGCGGCACGTCCTCCTCGACCGCGAGCTCGGTCATCTTCGCGACGTACTCGGGGAAGCTGACGTTGAAGAGGCCCGTCTCGGCGTTGAACGACCGGCGCGACACCGGCGTCACGAGGATCGGCGTCGCACCGCGCTGGCGCGCGCCCTCGACGTAGACCCGCAGGTACTCCTTGTAGTCCTCGGGGCTCGCGTACCGGTCGTCGACGCCCTGGGTGGCGTCGTTGTGCCCGAACTGCACGAACAGGTAGTCGCCGGGACGGATGCCGCGCAGCACCTCGTCGAGCCGGCCCTGGGTGAGGAAGTTCTTCGACGAGCGTCCGCCGATGGCGTGGTTGGCGAAGGCGATGTCGTCGGCGAAGAACCGGTCGATCATCTGGCCCCAGCCCGCCTGCGGGGCGTAGGCGATCGGGTCGTACGTCTGCACCGTCGAGTCGCCGGTGAGGTACGCGGTCGGGATGGCGCCCGCGACCCGCGCCGGCAGGCGCGTGATCGTGAGGCCGTTGATGACGGGCGCGTCACCCGCGAACTGCAGGGTCAGGGTGCCGTCGACGAGTGCGATCGTGAACGACATATCGAGGTAGGCGCCCGCCGTCTGCGGGTTCGCGAGCACCTTAGCGATGCTCTCGGCGGTCACGGTGGTGGTCGTCGCGGCCTGCGCGTCGCCCGCGATCACGCGCACTGCGTAGTCGCCGGCGCCGAGGTCGACCTGGAACGTCGAGCCGGCGGCCGCGACGAAGTCGCCACGCAGAGTGTCGTCGCCGCCGCGGTCGACGTCGGGAGTGGCCGCCGTGGGTGCCGTCGAGAAGCCGTAGCCCCACTCGGTGCTGTAAGCCGTCGACGAAGTGACCGACAGCGCGCCGTCGGCCACCTGGCCGGGGCCGAAGTCGAACGTCACGACGTCGCCGTCCGGCAGCGGCGCCGGGGCGGTGTAGACGGACGAGGTGACGGCGGTCGATGCCGCTGACGAGCCCGCCTGGTTGCGCGCGGAGACCCGGTAGGTCCACTGCTGCGCGGTGTCGACGGCATCCGTGTATCCGGGGGTCGCGAGCGTGGCGAGCTCGGAGAAGACGCCGTCGGCGCCTGCGCGCTCGACGACGTACTCGTCGCCGTTGGCCACGGCCGACCACGTCAGCACGACGCCGTCGCGCGTGACCTGCGCCACCGCGACGTCGCCCGGTGCCGCGGGGACGACGAGCTCGGGGATCGACGCCCGAGCGCACCTCGGCCGACGGCGCCGATGCGCGTCCGTCGGTGTTCACGGCGACGACGGCATACGCGTACGTGGCGCCTGCGGCGACCGAGGCGTCGGTGTACGCCGCTGCCGTCACGTCTGCGATCCGCGCGAAGTCGCCGGTGGTGTCGCCCTCGACGTCGGCGCGGAGCACCTGGTACGTCGTCGCGCCCTCCACCGCGGTCCACGCGAGGTCGACCCCGTTCCATGCGACGCGCGTGGCGGCAAGGCCCGTCGGGGCGTCGGGCACGACCGGTGCCACGACGATGCCGTTGATGTAGGCACCCAGCCCGTCCCGGCGAAGCCGATGGTGAGCTGGCCGTCGGTGACCCTCGCCGGGAACGTCTCCGTCGAGATTGAGCCCCCGGGCCGAGAGCAGCCGCGTCTGCGCGACGCCCTCGAGGGTCACGGTGGCGTTGGTTCCGGATGCCGAGCTCAGGCCGTCGCCGATCGTCACGGTCACCGCGTAGTCGCCCTCGGGCACGCCGTCGAGCTGGAAGCCCCAGTTCGTGCCGGCGACGAAGTCGTCCTCCATCGCACCGGCGGGGGAGCCGTCGCCACTGCGGTCACGGTCGAAGAGGGTGGCGCCGTCGGGCAGCGTGATGCCCCAACCCGCCTCGGCGGTGTACTTCGACGTCGTGAGCACCTGCTGCCAGCCCTCGGCGACCGCACTCGTGGCGGTGCCGAAGTCGAAGCGCCAGGCGCCGTCCTCGGCGGGCGGGAGTGCGGCCACGGCGGGCGTCGCGGTGATCAGCGAAGCCACGACGGCGGCCGCGCCGGCGATCGCGGTGAGGCGCAGCCCGCGGCGGGGAGCGCGGGGCGCGGTGGCGTGTTCGGCGGGTCGATTCGCGCTGGCGGCGCGCGGGGACGCGTGGGGCACGGTTCCTCCTGTTGTCAGCATCGGCAAAGGATGACGGCGCAGACCGCGGCATCGCGGCATCCGTCGTCGTGAACCGGGCGCGTACGGACTCGAGCCCTGTCCAGTGCGGCCGACGCGGCATCGCCCCGGCCTGGTTTTGTTGTCGACCCGCGGAAAGCGTATTCCGTAGGATGGTCGCTGGCAGTCTCGCACGGGGCCCCGCGTGAAGGCAAGAACATTGTTGAAACGTTTCTACGAAGTTGCCATGGCGCTTGCGCACGACTCATCCCTCGCCTAGTGTCGCTCGGCGAGCGCTTTCCCAGGCTCCCGTCGCCGGCGCGCATACGGACCGTGTCGGCGGCGGGTTCGCGGCTCCCAGGAGGGAAGGATGCGCGCCCGCCGACGTCGGACCCGGCGCGCTGCGTGTGCCCGGCCCGCGCCGTACACCGGGGGAGTCGCTGCTGCCGGCTGGACGCGCGCCACTAGGCTGGCGCCATGTCCGCGCGCATGCTCGACATCGTGCCGGCGCCATCGACGGCGGATGGCGGGCACGAGCAGGGGGCGGGCCGATGAGCGAGTATCCCGACATCTCGGACCACGGGCTGATCGGCGACCTGCAGACCGCCGCGCTCGTCGACACCGAAGGGTCGATCGACTGGTTCTGCGCGCCGCGGTTCGACTCGCCGAGCGTGTTCGGGTCGCTCCTGGATGCGCAGCGGGGCGGCTTCTGCCGCGTACGCCCCGAGACCGACGATTATGTGACGCGGCAGCTGTATCTTCCCGACACGGCGATCCTGCTCACTCGGTTCATGACTCAGGAGGGCGTCGGCGAGGTCCTCGACTTCATGCCCATCGCGGGCGACGAACCGACCGACCGGCACCGCATCGCCCGTCTCATCCGCGTCGTCCGCGGGTCCATGACGTTCGTCGGCGAGATCAGGCCCGCGTTCACGTACGGAACCGTCGCCCACACCGGCGTCGAACCGGCGCTCGGCGACGGGGTGCTGTTCCGGGGCGGGGATCAGGCGCTCACTGTGCACCGCGTCGGCGAGATCATCCGCCGCGGCGAGCAGCAGGCGGGCACGATCGAACTGATCGAAGGCGGCCTGCGCGTCCACGGCACGCTGCACGCCGGCGAGCGCACCGGCGTGCTCATCGAGACGGGCGGCGCCGCGCCGCGTCGCGTCTCGATCGATGAGCTCGAGCGGATGTACCTCGAGACCCAGCGCTTCTGGCGCGACTGGGTGGGACGCTCGACGTATCGGGGCCGCTGGCGCGAGATGGTGCACCGATCGGCCATCACGCTGAAGCTCCTCACCTACGCGCCCTCCGGCGCCCTGGTCGCCGCCCCCACGGCGGGCCTGCCCGAGCAGGTCGGGGGCGAGCGCAACTGGGATTACCGCTACACCTGGATCCGCGACGCATCGTTCTCGGTGCAGGCCCTGCTCGGCCTGGGTTATCGCGACGAGGCGGAGGCCTTCGTGCAGTGGCTCACCGACCGGGTGCAGGAGAGCGCGGGCGACGAGTCCGGCCCGCTCAAGATCATGTACCGCGTCGACGGGTCGTCCGATCTCGCAGAGACGACACTGGCCGAGTGGCGCGGCTATCGCGACTCGTCGCCGGTGCGCATCGGCAACGGTGCGGCCGACCAGCTGCAGCTCGACATCTACGGCGAGGCGATGGACTCCATCTGGCTGGCCGCCGAGCACGGCTTCCAGCTCAGCGACGGGGAATGGTCCGACGTGAGTCGCATGCTCGACTGGGTCTGCGACAACTGGGATCGGCCCGAGGAGGGGGTCTGGGAGACCCGGGGCGGACGGAAGAAGTTCACGTTCGGGCGCTTCATGTGCTGGGTGGCGCTGGATCGAGGCATCCGTCTCGCCGAATCCGGCGGCCGACCCGCCGACATCGTGCGATGGCGCGGCCAGCGCGATGAGGTCTACCGGGAGCTCATGGCCACGTCGTGGGATGCCGATCGCGGCGCCTTCGTGCAGCACGAGGGGAGCGACGTGCTGGATTCCGCGAACCTCATCATGCCGGTCATGGGTGTCGTCTCACCGCGCGACCCGAAGTGGCTGTCGACTCTCGAGGCGATGGAGGCGGAGCTCGTGTCGGACAGCCTCGTGTACCGCTACAACCCGGCCGCGTCGCCCGACGGGCTGCGCGGCTCGGAGGGCACCTTCACGCTCTGCTCGTTCTGGTACGTCGACGCGCTCACGCGCACGGGACGCACCGAGGAAGCACGCCTGACGTTCGAGAAGATGCTCACGTATGCCAACCACCTCGGGCTCTACGCCGAGGAGATCGGGCTGACCGGTGAGCAGCTGGGCAACTTCCCCCAGGCGTTCAGTCACCTGTCACTCATCAACGCGGCAGTGAATTTGGACCGGCTGCTCGATCATTGAAATCGACGGATGCCGCGATTCGTGGCATCCGCACCTTCGTGCATCCCCCACCCGACCATTGGAGCCACCGTGGCCGAGCAGTCCCGCCTCGACAAAGTCATCGCCCTCGCCAGTCACCGCGGGTTCGTGTTCCAGGCCGGTGAGATCTACGGCGGATCCCGGTCGGCATGGGACTACGGTCCCCTCGGCACGGAGCTCAAGGAGAACATCCGCCGCCAGTGGTGGCAGACGTTCGTGCGCGGCCGCGGCGACATGGTCGGGCTCGACTCGTCGATCATCCTGCCCAAGCGCGTGTGGGAGGCATCCGGTCACGTCGCGACGTTCACCGACCCGCTGGTCGAGTGCCTGCAGTGCCACAAGCGCTTCCGCGCCGACAACCTCATCGAGGACTTCGAGGCCCGCAAGGGCCGCGGCCGAGAACGGCCTCGCCGACGTGCCGTGCCCGAACTGCGGCACGAAGGGCCAGTACACCGAGCCGAAGGCGTTCTCGGGCCTCGTGAAGACCTACCTCGGCGTCGTCGACGACGAGTCGGGCCTGCACTACCTGCGCCCCGAGACGGCGCAGGGCATCTTCGTCAACTTCTCGAACGTGCTCACGGTCTCGCGCAAGAAGCCGCCGTTCGGCATCGGCCAGGTCGGCAAGGCGTTCCGCAACGAGATCACGCCCGGCAACTTCATCTTCCGCACGCGCGAGTTCGAGCAGATGGAGATCGAGTTCTTCACGCCGTCCGGCCGAGGCCGGCGAGTGGTTCGACCACTGGGTCGAGGCGTGCTGGAACTGGTTCGTCGACCTGGGCATCGACCCCGCCAACATGCGCCGGTTCGACGTGCCCGAAGAGGAGCGCGCGCACTACTCGGCCGGCACGATCGACGTCGAGTACCGCTTCGGCTTCCCCGGCAAGGAGTGGGGCGAGCTCATGGGCGTCGCCAACCGCACCGACTACGACCTCTGCTCGCACTCCGAGGCGTCGGGCAAGGGCCTCGTCTACTTCGACCAGGCGTCGGGCGAGAAGTACATCCCGTACGTCATCGAGCCCTCGTTCGGTCTCACGCGCGCATGATGGCGTTCCTCGTCGACGCGTACCACGAGGAGGAGGCGCCGAACGCGAAGGGCGGCACCGACACCCGCACCGTGCTCGGCTCGACCCGCGCCTCGCGCCCGTGAAGGTCGCGGTGCTGCCGCTGTCGCGCAACGAGCAGCTCTCGCCCATCGCCCGCGAGTCGCCGACCGCCTGCGCGGCCTCTGGGAGATCGACTTCGACGACGCCGGCGCCATCGGCCGCCGCTACCGCCGCCAGGACGAGATGGGCACGCCGTTCTGCGTCACGGTCGACTTCGACTCGCTCGAGGACGGCGCCGTGACCGTGCGCGAGCGCGACTCGATGGGCGAGGAGCGCGTGCCGCTCGAGGGCCTGCACGCCTACCTCGCGGAGCGCCTCCAGGGGCGCCTGACCCGCACGAGGAACGGATGCCGCGACCCGACCGGGTCGCGGCATCCGTCGTCTCTGATTCAGGGTGTCCGCCGTCCGAGGAGTCTGCCCGAAACAGGTGATCTGACGAACGTAGGTCGATCCCGCTCTGATCGACCTGTTCTCGGCAGATCACCTGATCTCGGCCGCTGGACGCGGGCGATGCTCAGGCGGGCGGGGGCCTGAGTGGGGCC
>CAWHKF010000006.1:0-716212 GCA_963829895.1 uncultured Actinomycetota bacterium
CGCTGATCACGGAACTGGCCGTGCGCACAGTTCGCGAGGGCTGACGAACGCGGCCAGGACGCCCGCGGAACGACGGTCGAGATCCATGTCGGGCAGTCCGACGACGGCGTGACGGTGTCCATCCGCACGGCGGCGTCCACCGAGACCGGTCCGCAGGGCAGCGGCCACGGCATCCCGAGCCTCCGTCGTCGTGCCGATCTGCTCGGTGGGTCCATCGATGCGGACTCGACACCCGGCGGCGGTTTCGAGCTGCGGCTGCGGCGGCGATGCGCCCCGAGACCGTCGCGCATGGATCCATGGATGCCGCGGCCCCGGCGCTGCGCACCAACGCGCGTGCTGCCCGCCGACGTGTCTGGCAGGCGACGATCGTCCCCGCGATGATCCTCGGGCTCGCGCTCGTCGGGTTCGCCGTCGTGCAGGCGATCACGTTCGCGCACACCGCAATCACGTCCGAGCTGTACGAGAGCATCGAGCTGGGCGCGACGCGGGCAACGCTCGCACCGCTTCTGCCGGCGGGCATGCCGGGCCCGGTTCCGATCGTCGCCGAGCCGCCTCGCCCGACGGAACGGAGTGCGAGTACTTCGCCGCGCGCGACGGCTGGCTGCATTTCACCGATGCGACGTATCGCCTGTGCTTCGATCAAGGTGTGCTCGTCGAGAAGACCCTGCTGGAGGCCCGATGATCCGGGTGCTCATCGCCGACGACGAGGCCATGATGCGGGCAGGCGTGCGCTCGATCCTCGAATCGGACCCCGAGATCGAGGTGGTGTTCGAGGCCGCGAACGGCCGCGAAGCGATCGACGGCACGCAGCGTCACCGCCCCGATGTGGCGGTGCTCGACATCCGGATGCCCGGGCTCGACGGGCTGAGCGCGGCCACCGAGATCGCGGCCACCGTGCCGGCCACCCGGGTCGTGATGCTGACGACCTTCGGCGAAGACGACTACATCGAGCGGGCACTCGGCGGCGGCGCGCTGGGGTTCCTGCTGAAGGCCGCCGATCCCCGTGAGCTGATCGCGGGCGTTCGCGCCGTCTCGGGGGGCGGCGCGTACCTGTCCCCGGACATCGCACGCCGGGTCATCGCGCCGTACCGCGAGGGCGACCGTGCGCGCAGCGCCGAGGCCCGGGAGTCGGCCGCAGCGCTGACCGACCGTGAGCGCGAGGTACTCGCACTGCTCGCCGCCGGGGCCTCGAACGCCGAGATCGGCGCGCAGCTGCACCTCGTCGAGGGCACGGTGAAGGGCTACGTCAGCGCCATCCTCGCAAAGCTCGGCGTGCGCAACCGGGTCGAAGCCGCCGTGCTGGCATATCGGGCGGGCATCGTCGCAGCGGAATGATCGGGCGGGGGTCAGGCTGCGCGTCACCGGATCGTCTCGAGGGATCCGCTGTCCATCAGGCGGGATGCTCCGTGTCAGGATCGACGCATGAGCACCCTCGTCAACGCAGATACCTTCGTTCGCGCGGAAACGCATCGGATGATGCACGACCTGCAGTCCAATGTCGGAGGCGTCAACCGCTTTCTGCACAACCGCGAGCCGGCCGCGATCGACAAGCAGACCGTCATCCGCCTCAACCGTGACACGCTCTACAGCTTCGCGGTCGTGGACATCAGCGCCGGGGCGACGCTCACGATTCCCGAGCACGGCGAGCGATACCTCTCGGCCATGGTGGTCAACGAGCACCACTACATCGATGCCGTCTTCCATGACGCCGGCGAGCACGAGCTTTCGCTCGAGCGATTCGGCACGCCACACGTCGTGGTCGCCGTCCGAATCCTCGCCGACCCCAACGACCCCGCGGACCTCGCCGAGGTGCGGGTGATCCAGGACGGGATCGGCCTGGAAGCCGGCTCCAGCCAGCCGTTCGAGATGCCTGACTACGACAGCGAGACCTTCGACGAGACGCGCGACGCCCTGCTCGCGCTCGCCCGCAACCTCACCGGCTTCGACCGGATGTTCGGCGCCCGCGACGAGGTGGATCCCGTGCGGCATCTCATCGGCACGGCGGCTGGATGGGGAGGGCTGCCTTCCGCGGAGGCGAGCTACATCGGCGTCGACCCGCGGCTGCCGGTCGGGCGGTACGAGCTGACGGTGGGGGATGTCCCGGTCGACGGGTTCTGGTCGATCTCGGTCTACAACGCCGCCGGCTTCTTCGAGCCGAATGAGCGCGGCGCGTACACGATCAACAACATCACCGGCGTGCGCAACGACGACGGCACCATCACCGTCCGCTTCGGCGACTACCCGGCGGACGTTCCCAACGCCATCCCGATCACGGAGGGCTGGAACTACCTCGTCCGGCTCTACCGGCCGCGCCCCGAGATCCTGGACGGGGAGTGGACCTTCCCCACGCTGAGCACCTGAGCCTGGAGAACGCTTTCGCATCAGTGCGGAGGATCGGGGCGGAGGTGTGACCCCAGCTCTGCCGCTGCAATCGGATCGTGGCTAGGCTTCGCGACTATGGACATGCTGGGGGGCGAAGAGATCGCCGCGGCCGACCTGACGGACTGGCGCAAGCTGGCTCAGGGACTGCATGCACGGTACCGGGTCGGCAACTTCACGAGCGGCGCACGTTTTCTCGTCGCGGTGGGTGAGGCGGGCGATGCCGTCGGCCACCACCCGCGCGTGTCGATGGGTGCGGGGTACGTCGATCTCAAGCTGGTCAGCGACGACGCCATCTACCGCGACGGCGAGGGTACCGAACACGTCGTCGAATGGGTGACCCAACAGGACGTGGAGCTGGCGCGGCGGATCACCGATATCGCCGCCGATCACGCAGTCGCCGCCGACCCTGCCGCGGTCAGCCACATCGAACTGGGACTCGACACGGCACGCTCGGCAACCATCGCCCCTGTTTGGGCCGCCCTCCTCACCGGGAGCGCCGAGTCGCAGGGCCGCGGGTCGCCCAGCGACGAGATCCGAGACGCCACAGGACGGGTGCCGAATCTGTGGTTCGGGGAAGCCGGCGAAGGCGAGACCCCGCGTCAGCGCCTGCACATCGAGGTCTACGTCGCACCCGAGGTGGCCGAGCAGCGGATCGCGGACGCCGTCGCGGCGGGCGGGACCGTCGTCGATGACACCAACGCGCCAGAGCTCACGGTGATCGCCGACCACGACGGCAACACGGGAGTCGTGTGCGTCGACGCGTCCGCCGCGAAGAGGGCGCGACGGGCGCGCTGGGCTCGGTGGCGGACCCGAGGTGGGTTCGGGTGAGCTGCTTGCGTGAGTCCATGAGGCGGGCGAGCTCGGCGGCGAGATCTTGGTCGCTGGGCGTCCGCCCGCGGTTCGCGGCGCGCCGATGCTATGCCGGCCAGGCGAGGAGTCGAGCGGCGACGGCGGAGAGCCAGGTGAAGGTCACGATGCCCACGGCGAGGTAGAAGATCCCGGTCGCTGCTGCGAAGACGCCAGTGCCCGCGAAGATGAGCGCGGGCGCCAGGAGTCCGGTGGCGATGCTGTACGCGGCCCAGCCTCGCGCGTGTCCTGCGAAACGTCGGGCGAAGACGAAGCATGCGGCGATGAGGGCGGTGAAGGCTCCGAAGAACCCCAGCATGTGGAGCACTGCAGTCGTGCTCATGCTCGTCGGCGGTCCTTCCGGGGCTCCGATCGGGAACCCGAGAGCGGCGTCGGGAGGGAAGATTCCCGCCACGATCATGCCGATTCCGAAGGCAGCGATCAGGATCGGGCCCCAGGTTCCCGCGCGGCCGCCGCGCAGCACGGTCCGGGCGCCGATGGCGAACAGTATTGCGAGAGCGCCGGTGATGACAAAGTTCGCGGTCTGGATCCAGCCGAGATCGCCGTTGGTCAGGGAGCTCACGGCGTGTCGGGTGATGTCGAAGCCCGGACGCACCCCCATCTGCGCGACAGCGACGATGAGGAAGAAGGGTGCGATCGCGACACCGGCGCCGAGGAGCAAGCGAGTTCGCGGACCGTGTGTTGCCGGAGGCTGGGCCGTGCGTTGAGGAGCGGGCTGTGTCGAGGTGGTCATGACGGTCCTATCGAAGGGGTGGGTCGGTTCGTCGCGCGGGTCGAGGCGATTGCGGATGCTCACCATGGCCTGGTGTCCTTGCCGTCGAGCCAGAGCCGGCCGATGCTGGTGGGCGGTACGGGCGTCGTGTCGGCGTTCTTGATGTCGATGGTGTCTCGGTGCTTGATGACTTGGGCGATGGCCATCGCGTGGCCGTGTCCGAGCTCGTAGTCGGATTTGAGCCAGGCGATGATCTCGCCGGTCTTCGTGTCGGTACTGCCGAGTCCGCGCTCATCGGCGAGTTCGATGAAGCGGCGTGGCGTGAGGCCGGTCGAGGTCTCGACGTTGTCGAGGTATGCCTGTCCCTTGGACATGGTCGTGCTCCTCATTCGTTTCGGATGGTCGGGCGATGGATGGTGAGTTGGACGCCGCGTTCGAAGGTGCGGGTTTCGACGAGATCAAGGTCGACGCGGGGACCGTCGTAGGTGTCGAAGAGGCGTCGTCCTCTGCCGAGGATGACGGGGTGGCTGAGGATTCGGAGCTCGTCGAGCAACCCGGAGGCGATCAGAGATTCGACGAGACGGATGCTGCCCGCAACGGTGATGCGGCCCTCGCCGCTCTCCTTCAGAGCGACGACGTCCTCGAATCGAGTCACCTCGGTGTTGTGCCACGTCGGCGCGCTGACCGTGCTCGAGACGACGATCTTCGGCATCGCGTTCAGCTGACGGGCGAGGGGCGCGTCGTCACCGCGTCGCGGCCAGGAGGCGGCGAACACCTCGTAGGTGCGACGGCCGAGCAGCAGAGCGGATGCCCCACCCTGCTCACGAGCGACCTCTGAGAGCATTTCCTCACCGACCCAGTCGAAGTGCCAGGTCTCCGGGGCCTCGACGACCAGGTCGAGGCTCGCGAACAGTTCTGCTGTGATGGTTCTGGCCACGTCAGGCGCTCACGGCCATCGACCGCAGGATCGGCGCGACGGCGTCGGCCGGGAGTTGGTGGTCTCCGCCGGGGACGACGACCAGTTCGCTTCCGGGCACGAGCTCGGCGAACGCGGCCGCGCCGGATCGGATGGAGGGGAAGGTCGATTCGCCGACCAGGATCGTGACCGGCACGTTGAGCGGCGTGTAACGCTGCAGCGCATCGACGTCACCGGCCATGGTGTCGCCCATGACTCGAGCGTCGTAGCGGAGCGTGTCGGCGAAGGGCTCGACCGCCGCCATGAACGGAGACGCCAGCATCTGATCGACCATCGCCGGCGGGAGCCCGACCGCTTCGAGCGAGAAGTAGCGAAGCGCACCGAGCCGATCACCATCGGCCGCGAAGGCGTCGAGCCGGGCGATGTAGTCCTTGGGGATCGGCGGACGCGCGTCGTCGACGATGTACGGCGGCTCGAACGCCGCAACCGCGGCGACCGGCACTCCCGCGAGGGCGGCCTCGAGCGCGAGCACCGCGCCTGAGGACTCGCCGAGGAGGATCGCGTTCCCGCCGACGTGATCCACGAGCGCGGCGATGTCCTCGATCTCGCGATCCACCGCGTATTCCTCGGCGTCGCCGCTCTCGCCGCGACCGCGGCGATCGAAGGCGACCACCCGCAGACCGCCGGACGCGCTGAGCGCTGCGGGACCGGGCGAGATGGCGCGATACGCGGTGGCTCCGTGCACGTAGATCACCGCGGGCGCGTCCGCGGGGCCGAGGTCTTCGAACCCGATGCGGGTGCCGTCGGCGGAGGAGATGAACTGGGTCATTGGCAGCGTCCTTCGATGTGAACGGTACCGTTCCGTACGGTACTGAGTGGTACAGTACTCATCAGTACCGGAGGAGTCAACCCATGGATACGAACCCACGCGTCGAGGCCACCCGAGCCCGAATTCTGACCGCCGCCCTGGATGCGTTCGTTCTGGACGGGTACACAGGAGCGAGCACCGACGTGATCGCCGCGGCCGCGGCAGCGTCCAAGCAGACCGTGTACAAGTACTTCGGCGACAAGGAAGGCCTGTTCAAGGCGCTGATCTCCGACATGGTCGATCGGGTTCACGCGTCGATCGTGCGACTCGACATCGATGACTACGCCAGTGGAGACGAGGTCGTGCAAGCCCTGGCTCGCCTCCTGACGGATTCGGTGCTCGATCGTCGAGTGCAGCGTTTCCGCCGCCTCGTCATCGCGGAGGCCGCGCGCTTCCCCGATATCGGTCGCGCGTACTACGAGGGCGCGTTCGAGCACACCATCGGCCTGATGGGCGAGTTGCTCGCGAGCGCGAACGAGCGGGAATGGCTGCGCATCGCGGAGCCGCGAATGGCTGCGAATCACCTCGCCGGGCTGTTGCTCTGGATTCCGAGTAACCGGATCATGATGACGGGTCGATTCGATGCCATCACCGAAGCCGAGGTGGAGTCCGGACGCGAAGCCGGTGTCCGCGTGTTCCTCGCGGCATACGGAGCGAGTACGGATCGCGTGTGAGGGGTGCGACGAGTCGCCGCGGGGCCGCGACGCGGATGAGTCCTAGTCGACACGCGGCTCTGGCACCACGGCCGTGACGATCGTGTCGACGATTGCTGCGACGGCATCGGCACCCAGCAATTCCGGCATCGTGAGGTGGTCGAGCAGCAATCCGCTCATCGCGAGGTAGAGCACGAGAGCGGTCGACCGATCGCCCGGGAATCCGTGATCGACGTGGTCCGACGTCGCGATCGCGAGGTTGCCGGCGAACTGCCGGGTCACGGTCGGCGCGACGTGCGGATTCCGGGTCGCCTCGAGCCGCAGTTCGAAGAGCGCGAGGTGCGCGGCGCGATCGGCGAGGGCGCGTTCGACGAGCCACATCATGAGCCCGCGTTCGCTCTCGCGTGTCGGTTCCACGGACATGCGTTCGGCCGCCTCCTCAGGGTCGGGAGCGAGCCGGACGAACACGTGCTCGGCGAGTTGGGCGAGCAGTTGGTCGCGCGAGGCGAAGTAGTTCGACGCGGTGCCCGGCGGCACCGCGGCCGCCCGGTCGACGGCACCGAACGTGAGTCCGCGGCCGCCCTCGACCGCGATCACCTCGACCGCGGCATCCAACAGGCGATCTCGTCGTTCCCGGTTCCTCGCCATGGCGGGCCCCCAATTCTCGCGCCGTAACCACTCTGGTTATAGTGGATACCGTACCCCGACACGAAGGACCCATGCGAAACCTCACGTACTACATCTCACTGTCCATCGACGGCTTCATCTCCGGCCCTGACGACGAAGTCGACTTCTTTCCCGGCTCCGACGAGTACATGGCCTGGATGGTCGGCGACTACGGCGACGCCCTGCCGACCCACGCACGAGCACAGTTGGGTATCTCGGACGCCCCGCTCACACGCTTCGACACCATCGTGATGGGTCGCCGCACCTACGAGCCCGGTCTTCAGCTCGGCATCACCTCGCCGTACTCGCACCTGCGCCAGTTCGTCGTCTCGCGCGGCCTCGACCAGCTCGATCCGGCAGTCACGATGGTGGCGAGCGATCCCATCGCCGCCGTGCGCGCCTTGAAGCAGGAGGACTCGCCGCTGGACATCTACCTCGCCGGCGGCGGCGTCCTCGCGGGGCAGCTGCTCAACGAGATCGACCGGCTCGTCATCAAGCGCTACCCCGTGGTCGCCGGAGCCGGCCGGACCGCCTTCGGCCCCGAGTTCAGCCCGACCGCGTTCGCGCTCGACGAGGTGCGCTCATTCGAGGGCGGCAACGTTGTCGAGTGGTACTCCCGGATCCGAACGGATGCCGCAACGCCCGCCACGGCATCGGCGGCCGGCGGATGAGCATCGCCTTCGACATCCGCCACCTTGGTGGCACGCATGAGATCGAGCTTTTCAACCGCATCCCGTACGCGCTGAACGACGAGATCGCCGACGACCTCGAGCAGGGGCGCCGGCGCGTCGAGTGGATCTGGCTCGCAATTCACGAGGACCGCCTGCTCGGTCGCCTCGCACTCTGGAGCCCGTCAGGTTCCACGGATGCCACGCAATTCGACATCTTCGACCTCGACGACGCCCTCTCCGACGACGAGCAGCGCGAGGTCGGAGCGGCCCTGCTCGACGCCGCGCACAGCGAGGTGATCGCGGGCCAGGCCACCCCGCCGGAGTTCGCCCGCTACCTTCCGGCCGACTGGCGCGAGCGCCGGGCCGAGCGACGCGCGACCGAGACGATCATGTCCGTACTCGAGGCATCCGGCGCCCGATTCGTGGTCGAGCGGCTCCGCCTCGAATGGAACCCGAAGGCAGGAGTCCCCGCATCGGATCCCCGCCTGGATTTCCGCGCCTTCGAGGACGACGACGAAGTCCTCGACCTGACGACGCGCACCCTCACCGGGACGCTCGACGCGCACAGCCGCGGCGAGCTCGGGAACGCATCGCCGCAGGAGGTCGCGCGCACTCAGTTCGAGGAGGAGTTCGCGCGGTACACGACGCCTCGAGAGTGGTGGCGGGTGGCAGTCGATGGCGCGGGCGAGGCCGTGGGCTTCGTCTTTCCGGCGCGCAACTCCTACCACCACATCGTCGCGTACGTCGGCGTGCTCCCCGAGCATCGCGGCAACGGCTACATCGACGGCATCCTCGCCGAGGGCACACGAATCCTGGCCGAGGCGGGCGCGCCGCACATCCGCGCGTCGACCGACGTCGGCAATCGGCCCATGGCGAACGCGTTCGCGCGCGCGGGCTACGGCACCTTCCAGCGGCTCATCAACCTGGCCTGGGACTGAATGGGACAGTCACCCAGAACCGACATCACGGCCGGGGTCGGCGCGCGCGATCTGCCGACGATTCACGTGCGTCCCTTTGCTCGGCCGCCCGTCGTCCCCGCCATGAGACCAAGAGAGCGGTGACCAAGGCGACGATCGTCGCCGCGAGTGCGGCGGCGAATGCGGCTCCGGTGTCGAACCCTGTCGCCAGGATGCCTCCGCACACTCCGGCGGCGAGCGCCCCGAGATCCCAGAACGACGTCACCCCTGCGACCACGGCGCCGGAAGTGCCGCCGGCGGATTTGGACAGGGTCATCCCCACCACCGCAGGGAACGCGAGGCTGCACCCGGCGCCGACCAGCGCCACGCCGACCAAGACGGCGGCCGCGGCATCCGTCGTGAGTATCAGCACGAACCCCGCGGACTCGGCTGTCAGCGTCGCGACGGCGACGATCTTGCCGCCGAAGCGGTCCACGGCGCGACTCGCCGCGACGCGCACGAGAAGGAATGCGCCTGCGAACACGGGCAAACCGAACGCCGCCCCGCCGACGCCGTGGGCGAGGTGGAGCACGAGCACGGCGGTGATCGTGCCGTAGCCGTAGGCCACGAGCCCGAAGATCACAGCCGGCGCCCCGGCGCCAGGTGGCCAGAGCGATCGCGGCTGGAACGGCGGCAGCACAACCGGCCCCGAAGTCCGAGTCGCGACCGCCACGAGGGCACTCGCAAGCCCCAGGGTGGCCAGCGTGAGCCAGGCCGTGGTCTCGCCGCCCAGAGCGACTCCGCCGGCGAGGAGCGGGCCAAGGGAGAGGCCCGACCACATGGACATGCCGAAGAGGCCGGCGGTGCTGCTTCGCCGGTTGACGGGGACTCCACGCAACACCCACGGAAGGGCAGCGGAGAACACCGCGGCCTCGCCGCTGCCCATCACCACCCGTGCCAGGAGCACGTGCCACTCGTCGACCGCGAGAGCCTGCCCGAGCACTCCCGCGAGTGTCAGGATCCCGCCTAGAACGACGACCTGCCTCCCGGCACCGGCGTCGCCCGCCCATCCTGCGAACGGACGGCACGCGGCTGTCGCCGCGAAGGCGATGCCTACCGCGAGTCCGATGAACGCCGCGTTCGACTGGAATCGCGACTCGAGGGACGTCGGGAGGAGTTGCAACGTGCCGCCGAACGCCAGATAGGCCAGGAACACCGAGAGCCACAGCCGCCGTACGGGGGGCGCGCTCGTATGATGAAACCGATCGGTATTCACGTCGAATCCCGGGAGAGGTGGCCACTATGCCGGTACCCAAGGGGGCACGCATCGATCCGGGCGAGACCCGGCTCCGGTTGCTTGACACAGCAGACCGACTGTTCGCCGGACGGGCCATTCATGCCGTGGGTGTCAACGAGATCGCGGCCGAGGCGGGCGCTTCGAAACTCAGCCTGTACCGCTACTTCCCCTCCAAGAGTGAATTGGCTGCCCGCGTGGTCGACCGACGCTCCGCGCGTATCCACGAATGGCTCCGGCGCGAAACGGCCGATGCTCCGGTCGGTGCTGACCGGGTGCTGTCGATCTTCGACCTGCTCATCGACTGGTTCGCCCGGCCGGGCTACCAGGGGTGCGCCGTGGTCAACGCCGTGACGGATGTGCGCGGGGATGAGGAACTCGGCTTGCGCAGCACAGCACGTGCGCATCTCGAGAGCTACCGGGAACTGCTGCGCTCCCGCATCTCCGACGCGGGTGTGCGCGATGAGGCGAGCGCTGACCGCCTCGCTCGCCAGTTGCTGCTCCTCATCGAGGGCGCGACAACCGTGACGGTCATCGACGGCATCGCCTCGAGCGCTGGAGCGGACGCGCGCGCCGCTGCGGAGGTCCTGCTCGAGCGCGCTTGTTCCTCCGCCCGCTGACATGCGTGCCGCAGGTTCCTGGGCAGGCGGTCTCATGCTTAGATAATACCGATCGGTACTATTGCATGGAGGATCGATGATCGACTATCTGGTGGCGGACCCGCCTCGCGTCCAAGATGCCCCCGCCTCGACCAGGCATGTCGAGCTGGACAGCGCCGGGCACTCACTGCACGGAGTCCTGCACCTTCCCGCGGGCAAGGGCCGACATCCGGTCGTCCTGCTGCTGCACGGCTTTCCAGGCTGGGAGCGCAACTTCGACATCGCCCAGGCGCTGCGCCGAGCGGGCATCGCATCCCTCGTGTTCCATTACCGCGGCTGCTGGGGAATGCCGGGCCGCTGGTCGTGGGCCAATGCGCTGGCGGACACCGAAGCTGTGCTCTCCGACCTGCTCAGCGGCGAGCATCCTCAGATGGCGGAACTCGATGCCCAGCGGGTCGCCGTCGTCGGGCACAGTCTCGGCGGATTCCTCGCCCTCCAGGCAGCGGCCCCGCGACCGGCCGTGTGCCTAGCCGCCTCGATCTCCGGCTTCGACTTCGGCGCGGTCTCCGCGACGATCGAGGCCGACCCGACTTTGCTGGAGGTCTACGCGGAGGCATTCGCATCGGAGACGCCGGTACTCACTGATACGGACGGTGAGGCGCTCGTGCGCGAGATGCTCGACGCAGGCCGATCGTGGTCGCTCCGTGACCTCGCGACTGACTTCGAGGGCCGCGATGTGCTGTTGATCGGGACGAGCCGCGACGCCGTCACGCCGGTGGCGCTCCACCACGAGCCACTGGTCGCCGCATTCAGCGACGCGGGGAGCCGGCTCCGACACGCAATACTCGCCAGCGACCACGCCCTCTCTGACCAGCGGGTGAACCTCACTACCCGGGTGGTGGACTTCGTCCTCGACCGCTTGTGAGCGCCCAGGACGATCACTCCCGCCTCGGCGTCACGGATCGCGTGTCGGTTGTACGCCTTGCGATGCCGGCTGGCGTCGTCGCGGCATCCCCTTCTGGCGAGAACCCCTGCGCCGAGCGCGAGACGACGCCGCACTCGCTTCCTCGTCCCGTGTGGGCGGCGGTCAGCCGACGACAGGCTCCGGGTCGACGGCCGTGGTGGTCACGTGGGTTGCGGTTCCCTCTGCGACGCCGCGACCGAAGGCGCGGCCCTGCATCACGGCTCCGAGGTCGAGCCCGGTCGCGGCCTTGACGCTCTCGAACGTCGCCGTGAGGCTCGTCGACTGCTCGCGGGCCAGGTGGGAGGCGGCGCTGTCGCCGCCGATCAGCGTGATGCTGCCGACCTTCTCGTAGCCCTTGGCGAACTCCGCCATGAGCTGCGGCAGGTGACCGATGATCTCCTTGGCGAGGATCGCGTCCTGGTTCTCACGCAGCGCCGCCGCCTCGGCGGCGACGGCCTCCGCGACCGCGTTGCCGCGAAGGCGGATCGCCTCCGCTTCGGCCTCCGCCTGCACGCGCACCGCTGCGGCCTCGGCTTCGGCCTTCATCCGGACGGCCGCCGCCTCGGCCGAGGCCGACGCCTCACGCGCCTCGGCCTGGGCCTTCACCGCGTAGGCATCGGCGTCCGAGCGCTCCTGGGCGACCTTGCGGTCGGCCTCGGCGTTCTTCTCGCGCTTGTAGGCCTCGGCGTCCGCCGCGATCTGCTGCTGGTAGGCCTCGGCATCGGCCAGCGTCTGCTGCCGGTACTTGTCGGCGTCGGCGACCTTCTTGACCTCGGCATCCAATCGAGCCTGGGTGTTGTTGGCCTCCTGCAGCAGCACGCCCTGCTCGGCCTCGGCACGGGCGAGGTTCTCGGCCTGCTCGGCCTGCGCGTTCGCCCGGCCGACCTCCGACTTCGCGGCGGCGGTGTTCTTGTCGAGCGCGGTCTGCTCGATCAGGTTCGCCTCGTCGGCGGCGAGCTGGCGCTTCTTCACCTCGCGCGTGGCGTCGATCTCTGCGACATCCGCTTCCCGCTTGACGCGCTGCACCTCCTTGGCGCCGAGCGCAGAGATGTAGTTGTTCTTGTCGGTGATGCCCTGGATCGCGAACGAGTCGAGCACCAGACCCTGCGCGAGCAGGTCGCCCGAGATGCCCTGGGCGATCTCGTCGCTGAGCTTCTGCCGGTCCTGCATGACCTGCTCGACGGTGAGCTTCGCCACGACGCCGCGCAGCGCGCCCTCGAGCTGCTCGGTCGTGAAGACGACGATGGCGTCGTCCTGCGACGCGAAGCGCTCGGCGGCGCGGCGCACCTGGTCGGGCGTCGAGCCGATCTTCACGAGGGCGACGCCGGTGAGGTCGATCGTGACGCCGTTGATGGTCTGCGCGGTCGGCTCGAACTTGATCTGCCGCGAACGCAGCGAGACCTTGTCGGAGCGCTGCGTCAGCTTGTTGACGAATGCTCCGCGACCGCTGATGACGGTCATCTTGTTGGCTTCGCCCTCGGTGCTGTCGCGGGCCTTCTTGCCGACGATGACGATGGCCTCGTCGGCCTTCGGCACCTGGTACCAGGCGCGGAACAGGATGAAGCCGATGAGGGCGACGACGAGCACGACTCCGACAGCTGCAGCGATGCCGATGAGGCCGAACAGATCCATGGGGGGATTCTCCAGGTCGGGTCCGCCGATTGCGGGCCATGCATCGAATCTATGCGCCAGCGCTGCCTGTCGGTGCACCCGCACCGCCGAACTGTGGATGCCGCGGCGTCTCGCGACCGCCTAAGCCTCGGCGTCGGAGGTGACCTCACGCGCCGTGTCGGCGGGCGACCGCTGCGCCCGGCTCAGGAGCACGAAGGGCACCGCGATCGCCGAGATCACCCCGCTCCAGAGCATCGACGAGGCGTAGCCCCCGACATCCGCCGCTCGCCCCAGCACCGGCTGGAACACGACCCCGCCGGCGGAACCGATGAGCGAGTCGAACGAGAGCACGGTCGCGCGCTGCTTCGACGGGATCATGTCGTTGAGGTAGGCGCGGTGCACCGGGTCGTCGATCGCCGAGGCGATGCCCCAGAGCGCCACCAGCACCAGCGCGAACCAGAAATCGCGCACCAGCCCGAGCCCGATCAGCACGAGCGCGCTCGACACGGTCGCCAGCAGGATCGACGACGTGCGGCGGTGGAAGAGCTTGCGCACCCGCGGGGCCAGCAGGCCGCCGACGATCGAAGCCCCCGACAGCAGAGCGGCCGCGAGCCCCGCGATCGAGTAGGCCTCCTCGTCGCCCCACAGCTCGAGCAGGTACGGCTGCATGGCGTAGAAGGCGTAGATGCCGACGCCCGCGGTGAAGGGGCTCGTGAGCATGAGCCAGCGCACCGGCGGATCGCCGAGGCCATAGCGCACCGACGCGCGCAGGACGGTGCGGGTCGCCTGCAGCGGACGCTCGCTGCGGTCCGGCTCGAAGCCCAGATCGTGCATCAGCAGGGCGGCGACCACGAACATCAGCAGCAGGATGCCGCCGCGGACGAGGAACGGCACGCCCAGGTTCGTCAGCTGGGCGAGCACGCCGCCGAGCACCGACCCGGCGAGCATCGCGACGCCGCCCACGATCTGCGCCCGGCCGAACACGGTCTCGAGGCTGCCCTGGTAGCCGGTCGCCTTCAGGGCGTCGACGAGCCAGGCATCCACCGCACCCGAGAAGAACGTGAAGCCCAGCCCGAGCAGCACCGACACCACCGCCCACGCCCAGAACGGCGACTGCCAGACCCACAGCATCCAATACAGAACGGTCGTGACGGCCAGCGTGACCGTGCCGAGCAGGTACGACGCCCGGCGGCCGACGGTGTCGGCCACGACGCCCGTCGGGATCTCGAAGATCAGCATCCCGGCCGTGAAGAACGCGTTCGCCGAGAACGCTTCGAGGTTCGACAGGCCGGCATCGAGCAGGAACAGCGTGTTGATGCCCCAGATGAACGACGCGGCGAGCGTGTTGCCGAGCAGCAGCGTGTAGTACGTGCCCTGCACCCGGCGCGGAGTGGGCAGCGATGGCGCGGCGTTGGTCCTGGAGATGGCGGCACCGCCTCTTTTCCACGGGGTCTTCGGCCGACACCGCGAACCTAGTCCTCCCGACCGACATCGTCCACGGGTTCCGCGCTCGCGCCCGCCCCGCTACACCGTGGCGGGGCCGGCGAACCCCGTGGCGCGGGTGTCCGCGCCCACGGTCTGGTTCATGTGCTTGGCGATCCGCAGCACGACGGCGCGGTCGCCGATGCGGGCGCCGTGCAGCGCGTGCTCGAGGGCGAGCTCGAACCGATTGACGTCGGCCAGCCGCCGCAGCCAGACGGCCAGGATGAGGTTGTAGCGGCTGGCGGCGGTGATCGCGAGCCGCACCTCGGGCACGGACGTGATGGCGGTGCGGGCGGCCTCGAGCACCTGTGCCGGGGCCTCGACGAAGTACCAGGCATAGATGGGCCAGCCGGATGCCGCGCGCGCCATGTCGGTGCGAAAGCGCAGGCTTCCCCTCGCGCGAAGCGTCGCGAGCCCGTCGGCCACACGCTGCGGCGCGAAACCGCTGCGCTCGGCGATCGTCGCGATCGGGACGCGGCCGTCCGCCCACACCTCGCGCTCGATCGCCTCCCGCAGGTCGTCGGGCACGCGCTGCGCCGCACGGGGCCGCGGCGGCCTCGGCGGGCGGACGCCCTGGGCCTCGGCCGGTTCCAGCGCGCGCAACCGCCAGCTCGCGCCGTCGATGAGCGTCTCGTTGACGAGGTGCGTGCGCACAGATCGGACGCCGTCGAGCCTGCCCAGGCGGTGCAGCGAATAGTCGGACAGTCCCGCGATGTCACGAGCGAAGACGATCGCCATGAGATCGCGTGACCCGGAGGTCACGTCGAGCACGTAGACCGCGGGATCGCGCTGCAGCTCCTGGATGACGGCATCCATCTTCGCCCGCTCGCAGTCGATCTCCATGATCGACACCTGGCCGAGCGTGGGATGCCCCGTGACCCATGCGATGCCCTCCTCGCGCAGCCGCACCCACCGGCGCGCGAGCGTGCTGGCGTCGACGCCGATGACGGGGGACAGCTCGTTCCAGCTCGCACGCGGCTCGATCTGGAGCGCGTGGACGAGTCGTCGATCGATCGGATCGAGGGTGATCTCCTGCACGGACGGCCTTCCGGGAGGGCATCGATGACGCAATTCTGACGCATCGGACCGAGATCTAGCGCAGATAACCCGCAGATTCACGTATCCGAAACATACACAGGCGCACCATTGCCGCATCGATCGCACCGACGAAAGGACCATCGTGAGCCTCATCACGACCGACGCCCTCACCCTCACGGAGTTGAAGCGCCATGCCGCCGAGGGCGTCGAATCACGCCGTGACGAGCTCATCGGCCTCAGCCACGCGATCCACGAGAACCCCGAGCTGTCGTGGCAGGAGCACGAGGCCGCCGCCCTCGTCGCCCGTACGATGCAGGATGCCGGCTTCGACGTCGAGGTCGGCGCCTACGGTGTCGCGACCGCCGTCGAGGCGGTGTACGGCACCGGCGATCTCACCGTCGCGATCTGCGCCGAGTACGACGCGCTTCCCGGCATCGGGCACGGCTGCGGGCACAACGTCATCGCCGCTTCGGGAGTCGGCGCCGCCCTCGCGCTGGCACCGCTCGCCGACGCGGCCGGGCTGCGGGTCAAGCTGCTCGGCACGCCTGCGGAAGAGCACGGCGGCGGCAAGGTGGCGATGCTTCTCGCCGGCGCGTGGGAGGACGTCGACTTCTCGCTCATGGTGCACGGCATGACCGGAGAGGACATCTCCGCGACCGCCTTCAGCGCGACCGCCGTCGACCGGTTCGAGGTCGTCTTCCACGGCAGGACCGCACACGCCGCCGGCATGCCGGAGCAGGGCCTCAACGCCGCGTCAGCCGCCGCGATCGCTCAGACCGCGATCGCCTTCCTCCGCCAGCAGCTGCCCAAGGACACGAACCTCAACGCGTACGTCTCGCACGGCGGCGAGGCGACGAACATCATCCCCGACCGCTCCGTCGTGCAGGTCGAACTGCGCGCGTACGACATCGACGTGTGGCGTGACATGAAGAAGCGGGTGCTCTCGTGCTTCGAGGGGGCTGCCATCGCGACCGGATGCCGCTGGGAGTGGTCTCCGACCGAGCATCCGTACGCGCCCGTCAAGCACGACGCATCGCTCGGCGCCCTCTGGGACCGCAACCTCGTGGCGCGCGGCCGCACGATCGGCGCGGCGAAGATGGGCGGCGGCTCCACCGACATGGGGAACGTGTCGCAGGTCGTCCCCTCGATCCACCCCACCATCGCCTTCCTCGGGCAGACGGGCCCCGCCCACAACCCCGAGTTCACCGCTGCTGCGGCCACCCCCGCAGCCGACCAGGCCGTCATCGACGCCGCCACGATCCTCGCGTGGACGGTGCTCGACGTCGCCCTGGACGGCGCCCTGCGCGCCGACCTGCTCCACCGCACTGCCGAGCGCCCCGTCGGGGCGACCCGGACCACGCTCGAGGCATGACCGATCCCGCCCACGCGGACGGCACCGCCTCCCCACCTGGAGAACCCGACATGACCGCTCCCACACACGAAGGCAACGTCGCCTCGACAGGACCGCAGTCTCCCAGCCGCCTTCGGCAGGCGGCATCCGTCATCGCCCTCGGATTCCGCAGCCCGCGGCTGTGGATCCTCATCGCATTCGTCGTCGCCATCTCGGCGGCTGCGCAGGCGATCGGGCCGATCGTGATCCCCCTCGGCATCGCGTCGGTGACGCTGCTGCCGATGATCTGGGGCATCACGGCAGGTGCCCTCGTCTCGGGGCAGCGTCTCAAGCCGCTGCCGATCGACCTGCAGCAGGCGGCCACCGTGATCATGGGCGTCGCCGTGCTCTTCCTCTGCGCGCGCCTGTCGTTCACGATCGGCCCGAACATCCCGATGCTGCTGCAGGCGGGTCCCGCGCTGCTGCTGCAGGAGATCGGTCACCTGTTCGGCACCATCGCGTTGGCACTCCCGCTCGCGGTGCTGCTGCGCATGGGGCCGGCGACCGTCGGCGCCACCTTCTCGATCGACCGCGAGGGCTCGTTCGCGATGGTGAGCGAGCGCTACGGGTCCGACTCGCCGCAGTACCGCGGCGTCCTGTCGATGTACGTCTTCGGCACGATCTTCGGCGCCGTCATCGTGAGCCTCATCGCCTCGCTCGCCGCCTCCCTCGGCATCTTCGACCCGCTCGCCCTCGCCATGGGTGCGGGCGTCGGCTCGGGCTCGATGATGGCGGCCGCGGCGTCGGTCATCGTCGCCGCCCACCCCGACATGCAGGACCAGGTGCTCGCGCTGGCCGCGACATCGAACCTCATCACCGGTGTGCTCGGCCTGTACATCGGCGTGTGGGTGTCGCTGCCGCTCGCCGACCGCTTCTACAAGCTGCTCACCCGCAACAAGGACGCGACCCTTCCCGGCCGCCGGCCGAAGGACTCGGGCGCGATGGCCACCTCCGCGGTCAAGACGGTGGAGGAGACGGTCCTGGAGAAGCCGACCGTGCGGGTGCCGCTGTGGGTGTCGCTGCTCATCTTCGGCTTCGCCGGCCTCGTCGTCGCGACGATCGCGGCGAAGGGCTTCTCGTGGGACATGGTGATCGCGTACGTCGTGATGGGCGCACTGGTCGCCGGCGGCATCGGTCTCGCAAAGCTGACCCGTGGCAAGGTCCCGGCGGTCATCATCGTGATGACGGTCGGCGCCCTCCTCACATCCCCGATCTCACCCCTCGCCGGGTGGTTCGCCGCGGTCACGAACACCGTCGACTTCCTCTCCCTCATCACGGTGATGCTCACGATCGCGGGGCTCAGCCTCGGCAAGGACCTCCCCATGCTCAAGAGCATCGGCTGGAAGATCATCCCCGTCGGCACGGTCGCGATCGCGGCGTCGTTCATCCTCTCGGCCGTCGTCGCCGAGTTCGCGCTGGGACTGTGGGGCTGGTGACGGGCATCGCCCTCGAGGTCGAGCGCGGGGTCTACACCTCCGCGCTCGACCTCTTCTCGATCGGCATCGGCCCCTCGAGCTCGCACACCGTCGGCCCGATGCGCGCGGCCGCGGACTTCCGCGACCGTCTCGCCGACGGCGGGGTGCTGACAGCCGTGGTCCGGTTCGGCTGCCGCCTCGACGGCTCCCTCGCCGCGACGGGAGTGGGACACGGAACTCCGGATGCCGTCATCGCGGGCCTCCGCGGACACCGCCCCGAGACCGTCGATCCTGCGCTCGTCCACGGCGCGTGGACACTTCTCGAGACGGGTCGCGTGCTCGACATCGGCGGCGTGCGATTCGCGCGCGGCGACATGACGTTCGCGCCGCGCGAGCGCCCGCACGGGCACCCGAACTCCCTCACGCTGAGCGCCGAGCTCGCCTCGGGTGACGTCGTCGAGCAGACGTATCTGTCGGTCGGCGGCGGCTTCATCCGGCGTCTCGGCGAGCCGTCGGAGGCAGCTGCGGCGGATCCCCGCCCCGGGACGCCGACGGCTCCGGCGTTCCGCAGCATGCGGGAGCTGCTCGACCTCTCGCGCGGACGCAGCATCGCCGACGTCGCCTGGGAGGCCGAGGTCTCCGCTCACGGAGCGGCCGCGGCCCGGCGCGGGCTCGACGCGATCTGGACGGCGATGCGGGCGTGCATCGAGCGCGGCCTCCACTCCGACGGCGTGCTGCCGGGCGGCCTGCGCGTGCCGCGCCGGGCGGCGGCCGCATGGCGCCGGCTCGCCGAACGCGGTGAGTCCACGGATGCCGCGGAGGCGGTGTCGATCTACGCGCTCGCGGTCAACGAGGAGAACGCGGCGGGCGGACGGGTCGTGACCGCGCCGACGAACGGCGCCGCCGGCGTCCTCCCCGCCGTGCTCTACCGATCGGTCGCGACGACCGGGTTCGACCCGGAGCTGATCCGCCGGTTCCTGCTGACGGCGACCGCGATCGGCTCGATCATCAAGGCCAACGCCTCGATCTCGGGGGCCGAGGCGGGGTGCCAGGCGGAGGTCGGGAGCGCCTGTGCCATGGCGGCCGCCGGGCTGACGGCGGTGCGCGGCGGCACGCCCGCACAGATCGAGAACGCGGCCGAGATCGCGATCGAGCACCACCTCGGCCTCACCTGCGACCCGGTGTCGGGGCTCGTGCAGATCCCGTGCATCGAGCGCAACGCGGTCGCCGCCTCGACGGCGATGACGGCGAGCCGCCTGGCGCTGCTCGGCGACGGCAGCCACATCGTGGATCTCGACACCGCGATCGAGACGATGCGCCAGACCGGCGCCGACATGTCGTCGCGCTACAAGGAGACGAGCGCAGCCGGGCTCGCCGTCAACGTCGTCGAGTGCTGAGCGTGACGGCGAGCCTGCGGCTGCGCTACCCCTCCAGCACGGCGAGCTGCTGCGTGGCGCGGGTCATCGCGACGTAGCGGTCCACCGCGCCCTCGATCCCCTCGCCGAATGCCGACGGCTCGACGAGCACGACGAAGTCGAACTCCAGGCCCTTCGCGAGCTCGGGCGTGAGCGACCGCACGCGCTCCCGGGGCGCGAACGACGCGTCGCCGATCACGACGGCGGTGCCCTCGGGATGCCCCGCGAGCCAGTCGGCAAGGATCGCGTCGCGCTCCGCCACGCCCGCGTGCCGCACGGGAACTCCGCTCGAGCGGATCGACGTGGGCACGTTCGCGTCGGGGATCGCGGCGCGGATCACCGGCTCGGCCTCGGCCATGACCTCGCTCGGCGTGCGGTAGTTGATGGTCAGGGAGGCGATCTCCACGTCGGTGAGGCCGGCCTGCTCGAGCCGCTCCTTCCACGACTCGCGGAACCCGTGCCGGGCCTGGGCCCGGTCGCCGACCACCGTGAAGCTGCGCGACGGGCAGCGGGCCAGCAGCATCCGCCATTCCGCGTCCGTCAGCTCCTGTGCCTCGTCGATCACGATGTGCGCGAACGGCCCCGCCAGCAGGTCCGGGTCGGCCGCGTCGAGCACGGACTCGTCGACGAGGCTGTTGCGAAGATCCTCCCCGTCGAGCCACTGCATCATCTCGTCGCCCGCCTCTTTGAGTCGCTCGACGACCTGCGACATGTACTCCCGCTCGCGCGCGAGCCGCGCGTCGCGCTGCCGCCGACGCAGCGACGCGGCCGGGTCGCCGAGCCGGCGCCGGGCGGCATCGAGCAGCGGCAGGTCCGACGTCGTCCATTCCGTGGCGTGCTGTGCGCTGCAGCGCGTCGACCTCGTCGGGCGTGAGCCAGGGAGCGCAGCGGCGCAGGTAGGCCGGGACGCTCCAGAGGTCGGAGACGAGAACGGATGCCTCCACCAGCGGCCAGGCGCGGGCGAAGACGCGCGTCAGCTCCTCGTTGCGGGCGAGCGCTCGGCGCAGCTGATGCAGCGGCACCTCCTCGCCGTCGGCCTGGTCGATGAGGATGTCGAGCACCGTCTCCCACACCTGGTCGCGCGCCTCGTTGTGCGGGGTGCCGGGCTCGGCCGACGCGAAGGCCTCCGCCCAGTCCTGCCGGCTCAGCCAGAGCTCTCCCCACGGCGTCTCGATGAGAAGGGGCTCCGTCGGCGGCTCCTCGTAGAGGCGGACGGCAGGCTCGATCGCATCGATCATGCGACCGTCGGCCTTGAGGCGCGCGACAGCGGGGTGGGACTCGACGGCAGCGGTCGAGCCCTCCGCGACGAGGTCGCGCAGCGTGCAGGTCTGCACGCTGTCTTCGCCGAGGCTCGGGAGCACATCCTCGACGTACGAGAGGTACGCCGGACTCGGACCGACGAACAGCACGCCGCCGCGGCCCTCCCCGAGGTGCGGATCCGAGTAGACCAGATAGGCGGCGCGGTGCAGCGCGACCACCGTCTTGCCGGTCCCGGGTCCGCCGTCGACGACGAGAGCGCCCCGCGATCCGGCGCGGATGATCGCGTCCTGGTCGGCCTGGATCGTCCCGAGCACGTCGCGCATGCGCGGTGAGCGGCTCGCGCCGAGGCTGGCGATGAACGCCGACTGATCGTCGAGGGCGGCGTTGTGGTCGAGCCCCTCGGCGGTGAACACCTCATCCCAGTAGTCCGTCACGCGGCGTCCGGTCCACCGGTAGCGGCGGCGGCTCAGCGAGACCCATCGGCTGGGCGTGGGTCGCCGCGAAGAACGGCTCGGCCGCCGGCGTGCGCCAGTCGACGAGCAGGCGCCGGCCGGCGGCATCCGTGAGTCCGAAGCGGCCGATGTAGACGGGCGCCGAGCCGTCGGCGGGCACCATGCGTCCCAGGCACGCGTCGACGGTGAAGCGGCGCAGCGTCCGCAGGCGGGCGGAGAGCCGGTGGATCTCGAGGTCGCGCTCGAGCGCGGCCTGACCGTGTCCGCCGGGCTGCCGGCGCAGCGTATCGAGGCGGTCCTCGATCCCGGCGATGGACTGGCTCAGGCTCTCGGAGAGGGCGGCGAAGTGCTGCTCGTCGTCGCCGATGAGGGCGGGATCGGACTTGGCGGAGAGACGTTCGGGCAGGCGGAAAGGGCTGGTCTGGATGGGGTTCACGGCATCTGCTCCTGGCGGATTTCGCGACGCGGCGTTCAGCGGGGGAGGGTCGGGGAGGCGTCGCGATCGACAAGTATGCGCCCCCAGGGGGCCCTTGCCGCAAGGCCCCCTCCGGCCGTTATCCTGGAAGTGCGGGCGGGGAGCGACTCAGTTCGAACGGGCGGTCTCGCGCAGAGTCCCCGGCTCCAGCCCCAGCGTCCATTCGGCGACATCCGAGACGAAGTGCTCGTAGGGCTCCGGCGAGGGCTCGCCGCCGTTGTTGACGGACGCGCTCTGGCCGTCCACAGCCATCAGGATGCGCGTGCCCGCGAGGTGCGGATCGACGTCGGCGAACTCGCGCGCGGCGATGCCCTGCGCGATGATGCCGACGATGCCGGCCTGGTTGAGCGCCTCCTCCTCGACGAGCGCCTGGTTCAGTGCAGGGCTGAAGCGCGACAGGTGGCGTGCGTTCAGCCAGAGTCGCGCGAGGTCCCAGGATTCGTGGCTCTCGTACCCGGCGACGAGGTGCGCCAGCCGCTGCAGCGCGGTGCCGTCGCGGTGGAAGAGCTGCGCGCGCTCGCCCGAAGCCGCGCGCGTGAACGCGGCGACCACCAGGTCTTCTGCGGCGGGGAAGTAGTGGGTGATCAGGCCCGGGCGCACGCCGAGCCGGTCGGCGACCGCACGCAGCGTGATGCGCTCGAGGCCTTCGGTGAGGGCGATGTCGGCGGCCGTCGCCAGGATCTCCTCCCGGCGCTCCTCGGGACGCTTGCGCACCCTCCGAGCATCGCCGCTTGACACCATGCGGCCCATGCTATTGGATGTGTGACCAATAACCTATTGTTCGAGCGACCAATAGGGGCACCATCCCGAGAGCAACGAAGCCGCGGCCCGACGACCTGGTCAGGTCCGCCCGAGAGGATCACCGTGTCACAGCAGCCGCAGACCGCGCAGGCATCGCTACCGCAGACGGAGTTCGTGGATGCCGCGAACCAGCCCGAGACGCGGGGCATCGAGCTGATCGGAGCCGGCGAGCGCCACGGCCGGGCGCGCGATCTGTTCTTCGTCTGGGCGGCGCCGAGCGTCAGCATCCTGAACTTCACGATCGGCGCGACGCTCGTGCTGCTCGGACTCGAGCTGTGGCAGGCGGTGCTCGTCGTGATCGCCGCCTCGGCGCTCTGGGTGCTGCCGGGCACGATCGCGATCAGCGGGCCGGCGGCCGGCACCTCGGGCTCGGTCATCACGCGCGCCATCTACGGCATCATCGGCAACAAGCCCGTCGTCGCCTTCACCGGCTGGCTCATCGGCGCGGTGTTCCTCGCGCTCAACTGGCTCGCGTCGTCGTTCCTCGGCGCCGGACTGCTCGCCGGCATGGGGCTGACCGACCCGGTGGTCGTGCCGATCGTCGTGACCCTCGTGATCTCGGCGCTCACCGTGCTGGTCGCCGTGTACGGCCACGCGCTCATCCTGCGCGTGTACTCGTGGCTCGCCGTCGTGCTGGCCGTGATCTTCGTGACCGTCGCGGCGTTCCTCCTGCCGCAGGTCGACCTGGGCTTCCAGCAGCCCGAACCCCTCTCCGGCGTGCCGCTGTGGTCGGCCGTCACGATCGGCTTCACGATCATCGCCTCGGGCCCGATCTCGTACATCAACAGCCCCGACATCGCCCGGTATCTCCCGCGCTCGACGAAGGCGTCGCACATCATCGCCGCGACCGCCCTCGGCGGCGCGCTGCCGGGCATGGTCTTCACCGTGGTGGGCGCGCTCCTCGCGACCGCGGTGACGAGCGAGGCGATGGATGCCGGCATCGAGTCCGCGCTCCTGGGCATGCTGCCGGCCTGGCTCGGGCCGGTGCTCGTCATCGGGGTGATCGCGAACACGATCGCGCTCAACGGCATGACCACGTACACCTCGAGCATGGCGCTCCAGGCGATCGGCCTGCCGATCCGGCGCATCCCGGCCGCGATCGTCGTCGGCCTGATCGGCACCGCGCTCACCGTCTACCTGGTGCTGTCGACGAGCCTTCTGGACGCCGTCAACCTCATGCTGCAGTTCCTCGTCATCGTCTCGGCGCCCACGATGGCCGTGTTCGTCGCCGACGTCGTGCTGCGCCGGGGCCGCTACGACGGGGCCGACCTCTTCGACGAGGAGCGCGGCGGCCGCTTCTGGTACAGCGGCGGCTGGAGCATCCCCGGCGTGGCTGCGGTGCTCATCGGCGGCACGGCGACCGCGCTGTGTCTGTCGACCGAGGTCTGGACCGGGCCCATCGCCGAGAGCCTCGGCTCCGTCGATCTCTCGGTGCCGGTCGGGATGCTGGTGTCGGTTCTCGTCTACACGGTGCTGCTGCGCACGCCGCTGGGCAAGGCGGGTCGGCCCTCCGCCGCCTGACCGCGACGAAGACGGCGGCCGCATCGGTCGCCCGCAGCGCCCTCCCTCTGATGAGCGGGAGGGCGCTGCGCGGTTCGTCAGGACGCCGGGCGCTCGCCGGCGAGCGTCAGGGATCGCTGCAGCGGCCGGTAGTGCTCCACCACGGCGCGGCGGTAGCCCTCGGTGTCGCCTCGGCGAGCTGCGGCCAGCATGTCGCCGTGTGCGCGAGCCGTCAGTTGGATGTCGGCCGGCAGGGCGATGCCCAGCTGGGGGACCACCGCCGTGTGCACGTCCCAGAAGGCGCCGACGAGCTGGGCGGCGAGACGGTTGCCCGTCGCCTCGAACAGCGTGGTGTGGAACGAACGGTCGGCCTCGAGGAACGTCTCTCCGCGCTCGGCCTTGTCGACCATCTCGTCGACCATCCCCTCGAGCTCGGTCGTGTCGGCACCCTCGATGGCCGTCACCACCTTCTCGGCCATCGCCAGGTCGAGCGCGAGCCGCACCTCGACCACTTCGCTCAGCGCCTCGAGGGAGCCGTTCGGCGCCAGCACGCCGCGGAAGACGAGCGCCTCGACCATGGGATCCAGCGACATCTTCCCGACGTAGGTGCCGTGACCGTGGCGCACGTCGACGATGTCGAGGGTCGACAGCGTGCGGACCGCCTCCCGCACCGACGACCGGGACACGTCGAGCGCGTCGCACAGCTCGGCCTCCGTCGGGAGCGGATCACCGGGGCGCAGGTTGCTGGTGAGGATGAGCTGCTTGATCTGGTCGGCCGTCGTGGACCGACGCATCCGCGATCCGCGCCTCTCAGGCATTGACATAAGGCTCCATCCCGATTTCCAGGTCTGCCCGAAGATTACAAGTTCGTTTCACCCATTGTGGCGAATCGGGCGGTGTGTTTATATTACGTCAGACATCAGACGTCCTACAAGGTGTCTATCCTCAACGAGAGTGTCCGACCTCACAACCCAGGAGCACCCATGAACCGAATCCCCACCCGCCGCCGGGCGGGCCGTCTTGCAGCAGCTGTGGCCGGCACCGTCGCCGCCGCGGTCGTGCTGGCCGGCTGCGGAGGTGCAGCGGCGAACACATCGCCCAGCGAAGCGGCGTCGGCCGTGGATCCCGACGGCATCATCGAAGCGGGCATCTCGTACGCGCTGAGCGGCAGCTTCGACCCGATGATCGCGTCGGGCGCCGTGACCGTCGCTGCGAACTGGCACATCTTCGAAGGACTCGTCGACCTCGATCCGGTCACCAAGGAGCCGTATGCGGCGCTCGCAGCCGAGCTCCCCACGCAGGTCGACGACACGACCTATGACATCGACCTCCGCGAGGGCGCGACGTTCCAGAACGGCGAGCCGGTCACGGCCGACGACGTCGTGTACAGCTATGAGCGCGTGCTCGACCCGGAGAGCGGCTCGCTGTTCACGACCTACATCGACTTCATCGACACGGTCACCGCCGTCGACGAGGACACCGTGGAGATCACGACGAAGTTCCCGTTCTCGCTCGTGAACGAACGTCTCGGCATCGTCAAGATCGTCCCCAAGGCGCTCGTCGAGGCAGACGCCGAGGCCTTCGGCGCCGACCCGGTCGGCTCCGGCCCGTACTCGCTCGTCTCGGCGGTTCCCGAGGACAAGCTGGTCTTCGAGGCGTACGCGGATTACAACGGCCCGCGCCCCGCCCAGGCGGCCGGCATGAACTGGAACCTGCTCGCCGACTCGGCGGCGCGCGTGACGGCGATGTCGTCGGGCACGATCCAGGCCATGGAGGACGTGCCCTACATCGACGTCGACACCCTCGCAGCGACGGCCGACGTCGAGAGCGTGCAGTCGTTCGGCCTGCTCTTCATGATGTTCAACACGCAGGCGCCGCCCTTCGACGACGCCCGTGTGCGTCAGGCGTTCTTCTACGCCCTCGACATGGACAAGATCATCGAGACCGGCATGCTCGGCAATGCGACGGCGGCGACCTCGTTCCTGCCCGAGACGTACCCGAACTACAACGAGGCGTCGACGGTGTACACCTACGACCCCGACAAGGCGGAGGAACTGCTGGCGGATGCCGGCGCCTCGGACCTGGCGATCACCCTGCTGATGACCGACACCGGCTGGGTCAAGGAGGTCGCGCCGTTGATCAAGGAGTCGCTCGACGCCATCGGCGTGGACGTCACCCTCGACATCAGCCAGTCCGCCGCGCAGTACGCGAAGGTCGACTCGGGCGACTACACCGTCATGGTCGCCCCGGGTGACCCCTCCGTGTTCGGCAGCGATCCCGACCTGCTGATGAACTGGTGGTACGGGGCGAACGTGTGGACGCAGACCCGCACGCACTTCGCCGACACACCGGAGTACGCCGAGCTGCGCGAGCTGCTCGACACCGCTGTGCAGGAGACCGGCGACGCCCAGCAGGAGACCTGGAACCAGGCGTTCGACCTGCTCGCCGAGCAGGCGGTGCTGTACCCGCTCTTCCACCGCAAGCTGCCCACCGCCTGGAGCAGTGAGTCCCTGGTCGGGTTCCAGCCCGTTCCCACCACCGGTCTGTCGTTCCTCGACGTCGGCGTCGCCGCCGACTGACCCCCGGCGGAGGGCGCGCCCCCGGCGCGCCCTCCGCCCTCCCCACCACTCGCCCCAGGAAGGAGCGGCCCGTGTCCAACACGCTCCGCCTCATCGGCAGGCGGCTGCTGCAGCTGCCGCTGATGATCCTCGGCATCACGTTCCTCGTCTTCTTCGTGATGTCCTTCTCCCCGGTCGACCCGGCACGCACCGCGCTGGGAGAAACCGCTTCGCCCGAGGCCCTGGAGGCTTACCGCGACGCGAACGGGCTGAACGATCCGCTCATCGTGCGTTACCTCGACTTCCTCGTCGGGTTGTTCCAGGGTGACCTGGGCACCTACTCGGCGCGGAGCCTGCCCGTCGCCGACGAAGTCGCCCGGGCATTCCCGATCACGCTGGCACTCACATTCTTCGGACTGATGATCGCGGTCGTCGTCGCCTTCGTCATCGGCGTCCTCGCCGCGGTGTACCGCGACCGCTGGCCGGATCAGTTCATCCGCATCGTGGGCGTCGCGTCGCTGTCGACGCCGTCGTTCTGGCTCGCCATCCTGCTCATCCAGCTGTTCACCCTGCAATGGGGACTGCTCCCGGCATCCGGTCCGCTCCCCGACTTCTGGGAGGACCCGGCGGGCTGGATCGCCCGCATGACGCTCCCGGCGGTCGCACTGGCGATCCCCGTCATCGGACAGCTGTCGCGGGTCGTGCGCACCTCGATGGTGGAGGAGCTCGACCGCGACTACGTGCGCACCGCCCTCGGCGCCGGCATCCCGCGGGTGGTCGTCGTCGGCCGAAACGTCCTGCGCAACGCCCTCATCACCCCGGTCACCGTCCTCGGGCTGCGCGTGGGCTATCTGCTCGGCGGCGCGGTCGTGATCGAGGTCATCTTCGCCATTCCGGGAATGGGCACGCTGATCCTCAACGGCGTGACCAACAACGAACCCAACCTCGTGCAGGGCGTCACACTCGCGGTGGCGCTGGCCTTCGTCGTGATCAACATCATCGTCGACCTCCTGTACGTGCTCATCAATCCCCGAATCCGGGCGGTGTGACGACATGCGACGCAAACTGACCGACCGACTCTCCACGCCGGGCCTGCGGCTGGGCCGGCTGTCCCTCGGAACGGTGATCTGCCTCTCGATCATCGCGATCGTGGCGCTCGCCGCGATCTTCGCCCCTCTCGTGGCGCCGTACGACCCGCTCGCCTCAGGGCCACCGGTGCAGCCGCCCAGCGCGGAGCACTGGTTCGGCACCGATCGCCAGGGGCGCGACATCTTCTCGCGTCTGGTCTACGGCGGCCGCTACTCGCTCACGATCGGCCTGGGCGCGACGATCGCCGCCCTCATCGCCGCGGCGGTACTCGGAACGATCGCCGCCACCGCGCCGAAGTGGATCTCCGAGACGCTGATGCGGGTCATGGACGTCGTGATGTCGTTCCCCGGCATCGCGCTGGCAGCCGTCTTCGTCGCGGTCTTCGGGCGTTCGCTGCCGGTGCTGATCTTCACGATCGCCTTCCTCTACGTGCCACAGCTGACCCGCATCGTGCGCGCGAACGTGCTCGACCAGTACGGCGAGGACTACGTGTCGGCCGTCCGCGTCATGGGTGCGTCGACCTCGCGCATCATCGCGAAGCACGTCGCACGCAACACGATGGCCCCGGTGCTGGTGTTCGCGACCGTGCTCGTGGCCGACGCGATCGTGTTCGAGGCATCCCTGTCCTTCCTGCAGGCGGGTGTGCCCGATCCCGAGCCGTCGTGGGGCAACGTGATCGCCGCGGGACGCAACCTGCTGATGAGCGGTGCCTGGTGGGCGACGTTCTTCCCCGGCCTGCTGATCATGGTGACCGTGCTGTGCCTGAACATCGTGTCCGAAGGGATGACCGACGCCATGGTCGCGCCGAAGGCGCGGCGGCTCACCGCGGACGCGGCAGGCACCGAGGAGTCGACCTCGGCCCTCGAGGCCGCCCAGGCGCCCACTGGGGAGGACACATCGGCGGCGGATGTCGCGGACGGCAGCGCGTACGAACACCCCGAGCCCGCCGTGGTCACGGTATCGACCTCCGTGCTCCCGGTGACCACCCCCGCCGTGCCGCTCGATGAGCGACTGGCGGAGCTCCGCGAGGTGGAGCTGCGGCGCGGCGACCGGCTGGTCTACGCGTCCGACGCCCCGCCGCTGCTGGAGGTGGAGGACCTGTCGATCTCGTTCCCCCGCCACGGCGACGTCGCAGTGGTGGACAAGGTGAGCTTCACTGTGCGGCCCGGCGAGACGATGGCCCTCGTGGGCGAGTCCGGCTGCGGCAAGTCGATCACCTCGCTGGCGATCATGGGCCTCCTCGACGAGAGTGCGACCGTCACCGGCAGGATCATGTTCGACGGCAGGGATCTGCTCGAGATGCCGCCGGCTCAGCGCAACGCGCTGCGCGGCAACGACATCGCGATGATCTACCAGGACGCGCTCAGCTCGCTCAATCCCGCCCTGCTGATCCGCTCGCAGATGAAGCAGCTCACCTCGCGCGGCGGCACGCGCACCGCGGAGGACCTGCTCACCCTCGTGGGCCTCGACCCCGAGCGCACGCTCGCCTCGTACCCCCACGAGCTGTCCGGCGGGCAGCGCCAGCGTGTGCTCATCGCCATGGCGCTGACCCGCGACCCGCGCCTGGTGATCGCCGACGAGCCCACGACGGCGCTCGACGTCACGGTGCAGGCACAGGTGATCGAACTGCTCAACAGACTGCGCGAAGAGCTCGGCTTCGCGATGGTCTTCGTCTCGCACGACCTGGCTCTCGTCGCAGAGCTGGCCCACCGCATCACGGTGATGTACGCCGGGCAGGTCGTCGAGCAGGGCACCACACGGGAGATGCTCACCCAGCCCGTGCACGAGTACACCCGCGGCCTGCTCGGCGCGGTGCTCTCGATCGAATCGGGATCGGACCGTCTGCACCAGGTGCCGGGCACGGTGCCTTCGCCGCGGGACTTCCCGCCCGGCGATCGCTTCGCCCCGCGCTCGTCGAACCCGGCACGGAACAAGGGCATCGTGCCCGAGCGCCGCCGGGTCGAGGGGACCGACCACTATTACGCCGCGCATCCCGAAGATGCGCCTGTCCAGCCGATCGGAGGCGCACGATGACCGAGCCGATCATCCAGCTGCAGGACGTCCATGTGCGGTTCAAGACGCGCACGTCGGGGTGGTTCGCGAAGAGCTACGTCGACGCGCTCGCGGGCGTCTCGCTCACCGTCAAAGCGGGGCAGACGCTCGGCATCGTCGGAGAGTCGGGCTCGGGCAAGTCGACGGCTGCGAAGGTGCTGGTGGGCCTCGAGCAGCCCACATCCGGCACGGTGATCTTCGGCGGTGAGCCCGTGACGAGCTTCAATCGCAACGTGCGGCGCCGCCTCGGCCGCATCCTGTCGGTCGTGTTCCAGGACCCGGCCACCGCGCTCAACGCCCGCATGACCGTGCGCGACGGGCTCCTCGACCCGCTGCAGGTGCACCGCGTCGGCTCGCCCGCCGAGCGCGAGCGCCGCGTGCGCGAGCTGATCGGGCTGGTGGGCCTGCCGAAGTCGGCGCTCGACGCACTGCCCAGCCAGCTTTCGGGGGGCCAGCGGCAGCGGGTGGCGATCGCACGCGCACTGGCGCTCGAGCCTCAGGTGATCGTCGCGGACGAGCCCACCTCGGCCCTCGACGTCTCGGTGCGCGCGCAGATCCTGAACCTGCTCACCGATCTGAAGAACCAGCTGGGGCTCGGGATGGTCTTCATCTCGCACGACATCCAGACCGTCCGCTATCTCTCGGACGAGATCGCGGTCATGAACAAGGGCCGGGTGGTCGAGTTCGGCGACGCCGCCCGCGTCTTCGCCCATCCGGCGGACGACTACACACGCACGCTCCTCGGCGCGGCGCCTTCGCTCCTCGACCCCACACCCCTCGGCTGAAGCCGCGAACCGCTTGGAAACCTCGATGTCCTCTTCTCCTGCTGCCGTGTTCACCGGCGTTGTGCCTCCGGTCGCCACCCCACTGCTCCCCGACGGCGAGATCGACCACGCGTCGCTCGAGCGGCTGGTCGACTACCTCGTCACCTCCGGGGTGCACGGTCTGTTCGCGCTGGGTTCCACCGGTGAGACCGCCTACTTCACCGACGACCAGCGCGTCCAGATCCTCCGCACGATCGCGGGTGCGAACGCCGGTCGGGTGCCCATCATCGCCGGCGCCATCGACCTGACGTCGGCGCGGATCATCGCCATGTCGCGTCGCCTGGTCGAGAGCGGAGCGGATGCCGTCGTCACGACCGCCCCGCTGTACACGCTGAACTCTCCCGTCGAGGTCGACCGTCACTTCCGCGCCATCGCGGCCGGGATCGACGCGCCGCTGTGGGCCTACGACGTTCCGGTGCGCGTGCACTCCAAGCTCGGGCTCGGACTGCTCATGGGCCTGGCCGCCGACGGCGTGATCGCCGGTGTCAAGGACTCGTCGGGCGACGATGTCGGGTTCCGGCGCCTCCTCGCCGCGAACGCCGCCGCGGGGCATCCGCTGCAGCTGCTCACCGGGCACGAGCTCGTCGTGGACGGCATGCTGCTCGCCGGCGCCGACGGCGTCGTCCCCGGGTTCGCGAACGTCGAGGCCACCGGTTACGTGCGGATGTGGGAGGCCGCGGCCCGGGGCGACTGGGACGCCGCCCGCCGCGAGCAGGAGCAGATCAACCGCGCTTTCGAGATCGTGTTCCAGCCGCAGGGGCTCGCGGGCGACGCGACCGGCGTCGGGGCGTTCAAAGCGGCGATGAAGGCGCGCGGCATCATCGACCACGCCACCATGGCCTTCCCGACGCAGTCGCTGGACGACGCCGCCGTGGAGCGGATCCACGGCATCCTCGCGGAGCTCGACCTCCTTCCCGGCGTGGGCGTCCCCGGCGCGGCGTCCTGATGCCGGGCGTCGTGTTCGCCGTCGACATCGGCGGGACGAAGACGACGGTCGCGCTCGCCGACGCGGGCGACGCGCTGCTCGACGCGGTGACCGCGCCGACTCCTGCCGGCGACGGACCCGACGCGGTCGTGCGGACGGTGGCCGAGCTCGCCGCCGCCCTGGTCGAGCGGGTCCACGGCGAGCACACCCTCGCCGTGCGCGGCCTGGGCGTGGCGACCGCTGGTGTCGTCGACGTGGCTCGCGGCACGATCGTGTCGTCGACCGACACGATGGCAGGCTGGACCGGCACCCCGCTGGCCGACCGCCTGCGCGTCGCGCTGGGCTCTCTGCTGGCCCTCGACGCTCCGGTCCATGTGCAGAACGACGTCGACGCGCATGCGCTCGGCGAGTTCCGCCACGGTGCCGCCGCGGGCGCCCGCAGCGCGCTCGTCGTCGCGGTGGGCACCGGCGTCGGCTCGGGGATCATCATCGACGGCCGCGTGCTGCGCGGTGCCCGCCACGTCGCGGGCGAGATCGCCCACCTGCCGATCCCCGGCGCCGCGCACCTGCGGTGCCCCTGCGGGCACGACGGGCATCTCGAGGCGCTGGGATCGGGCATCGGCATGCGCAGCCACTTTCTGTCGCTCGGCGGCGATCCCCGCATCGCCGACGCCCACGGCGTGGTTGCGCGTTCTCGCGCGGGTGACCCGCACGCGCGTCGGGCACTGGTCGACTCCGCTGCCGCCGTCGGCCGTGGCATCGCGGGTGCGGTCACGCTCCTCGACCCCGAGCGCGTGGTCGTCACCGGAGGCGTGGCCCAGATCGGAGACGACTGGTGGGGGCCGATGACGGCCGCGTACCGCGCCGAGGTCATCGATGTGCTGCAGGGTGTGCCCATCGTCGCGGGTGCGCTGGCCGCGGACGCACCGCTGCGCGGGGCCGCGGCATCCGTGTGGGGCGTCGTGAGAGAACGGGAGGCCGCCGCATGAGGTACTCGGTGCCGCAGACGATGGCCCGTCTCTCCGGCGGGCTGATCGTGTCGTGTCAGGCGTATCCGGGCGAGCCGATGCGCGACCCTCGCACGATGGCGCAGATCGCTCGGGCCGCCGTCATCGGGGGAGCCGCCGGCATCAGGCTGCAGGGCCTCGCCGACATCCGCGAGGCCGCCGACCTCGACGTGCCGATCGTCGGGCTCTGGAAGGACGGCGAGGCCGACGTCTTCATCACCCCCACGCTCGAGCACGCGCTCGCCGTCGCCGAGGCGGGTGCCGACATCGTCGCCCTCGACGGAACGCGGCGAGCACGGCCCGACGGGCGGACGCTCGCCGAGACGATCGCCCGGTTGCGCGAGGCACATGACGTGCTCGTGATGGCCGATTGCGGCTCGCTCGACGACGCGATCGCGGCCGAGGCAGCGGGCGCCGACATCCTGGGCACCACCCTGTCGGGATACACCGGTGAGCGTCCCCGGACCGCGGGGGCGGATCTCGAGCTCATCGCGCAGATCGCCGAGCACTGCGAGAAGCCGGTCTGCGCCGAGGGCCGCATCCATACCCCGACGGATGCCGCAGCCGCCCGGCTCGCGGGAGCGTTCACGGTGTGCGTGGGCACGGCCATCACCCATCCGTCCACGATCACGTCGTGGTTCGCCCAGGCGCTCGAAGGGGTTCCGGGAGCGTGAGGGGCGTGGCCCCGCTCTTCGTCAGCGCATATGCGGCGTCGCCGGCATTCACCCGCTGGGACCCGTCTCTCGAGGCCGAGCTGCTGCCCGCGCTGTGCGAGCTGCCGGGTGTCGTGGGGCTCGAGGTTCCCTGGCTGGGCTCGATCCACCCGCACGATCCGGCGTGGTTCCTGCGCCACGTGCCGCCGGGCGCGCGCCTCGCTCTGACGCCGCTGCCCTGGGTGATGAGGCGTGCCGCCGCGCTGCCGTCGTATGGCATCGCCTCGACGGATGCCGACGGCCGGGCCGCCGCGCTGGACGATCTGCGCCGCCTCCACCGCGATTCCCGGCGCCTCGAGGGCGAATCGCCCGCGACCGTCGACGTCGTCGCGCTGCACACCGCGCCGCGTGGTGGGGGAGACCCCACAGTGCTGGCGGCTTCGCTCGATGAGATCGGGTCGTGGGACTGGGGCGGCGCGAGGCTGGTGATCGAGCACTGCGACGCGGTGCGACCCGGGCAGGCGTTCGAGAAGGGATTCCTCGCACTGGACGATGAGCTCGCCGTGCTCGAGGTCGCTTCGCCCGACATCGGACTCTGGATGAACTGGGGCCGCTCGGCGATCGAGCTGCGCGATCCCGACGCGGTGACGGGGCAGATCGCGGAGGCGGCTGCCAGCGGGCACCTCGTCGGCCTGACGTTCTCTGGGGCCGCGGCCGAGGACGGCCCGTACGGCGGCGCCTGGGTCGACACGCACCCGCCGCTGCTCTCGACCGACCCCGCCTCGGCGTCCCTCCTCGACGACGCGCACGTCGCCGCCGCGCTCGCGGCAGCGCCGGACGTTCCCGCGCTCGGGCTCAAGGTGAGCCGTCTTCCCTCCGACCGCACCGCGGCCGACGTGGTCGCCACCGTCGAGCGGAACCTCGACGTCGTCATGCGCGCGCTGCCCACGCGGTGAGGGGACGGATCGCGTCGGGTCCCACAGGAGAAGCGCCCTTCCGCAGGAGGTTGGAACGATCCAACCTCCTGCGGAAGGCCGGTTGACCTGTGGGCGGAGTGGGGATCGGAGGAGGGAGAGCCCGGGGAACGGATGCCGCCGGATCCACCCGTGGACGGACCCGGCGAGCCCGCACGGTACTTTTGAACCCTGGTTCACCAGCCGCGGACACGGGAGGGGCGACGATGCCGGACCTCGATCCCCAGACCCTGCGCGCCCACGGCATGGTGGCGAACGCCGGCCCCGTGGGAGCCCGAGGACCCATGGCGATCGTCGGCGACGGGCGGGTCGGGCGGTCCATGGCGGCGGCACTCCGCGCTGCGGGCGTCGAGGTCCGCGGGCCGCTGGGGCGGGGTGCGACCGGCGATGCGGCCGACATCGTGCTGCTGGCCGTTCCGGATGCCGAGATCGGCGCGGCCGCGAACCACATCGCACCCGGTCGCCTGGTGGGCCACTTCTCGGGCGCGACGACACTCGAGCCGCTCGCGCCGCATGAGGCGCTCAGCATCCATCCCCTCATGACCGTGACCGGCGACCGTGCGGTGTTCGACGGCGTGCCTGCCGCAATCGCGGGCTCCACGCCGCGCGCACTCGAGGCCGCCGCGGCCATCGCGCGGGCCCTCGGCATGACGCCGTTCGAGGTCGCCGACGCGGACCGGGCGGCGTATCACGCGGCGGCGTCGATCGCGTCGAACTTCCTCGTCGCCCTCGAGGGCTTCGCCGAGGAGCTGGCCGCGACCGCCGGCGTGCCGCGGGACGCCCTCGCCCCGCTCGTGCGCGCGACGGTGGAGAACTGGCGGGCCCAGGGTGCGGCATCCGCCCTCACCGGCCCCATCGCGCGGGGCGACGAAGACACGGTCGCCCGCCAGCGCACGGCGGTGGCCGAGCGGATGCCGCGGCGCCTCGCCCTCTTCGACGCCCTCGCCGACGCGACCCGCGACCTCGCGGCGACCGGCGGCCGCGCCGACGCGACCGGCGCCCCCGCGGAAGCGACCGGCGCCCCCGCGGCGACGGACGCCCTCGCGACCGGCGTCGGACCCGGGGAGGAGTCGTGGTGACCGTCGTCCGCACGATCGCCGACCTGCGCAGCGCGCTGCGCGATCGACGCAGCGGCCGCATCGGCCTGGTGCCGACGATGGGCGCGCTGCACGAGGGACACCTCACGCTCGTGCGCGCCGCCCGCGCCGACAACGACACCGTCGTGATGTCGATCTTCGTGAACCCCACGCAGTTCACCGAGCAGGCGGACCTCGCCGCCTACCCGCGCACCGAGGAGCGCGACGTCGCGCTCGCCGCCGAAGCGGGCGTGGACGTGGTCTTCGCGCCGGACGCCGCGGAGATGTACCCCGCTGGCTTCGCCACGACGGTGAGCGTGACCGGTCCGGTCGCCGAGACCCTCGAAGGCGCCCAGCGCGGCCGCGCCCACTTCGACGGGGTCGCGACGGTCGTGACGAAGCTGCTGCTCGCCGCGCTGCCGGATGCCGCCTACTTCGGCGCGAAGGACGCGCAGCAGGTCGCCGTGCTCCGGCGCCTGACCGCCGACCTCAACGTGCCGGTGGAGCTCGTCGTGTGCCCGACCTCGCGCGACGACGACGGCCTCGCGCGCTCGAGCCGCAACGCGCGGCTGTCGGCTGACGAGCGCGCGCGGGCGCTGGCCATTCCCCGCGCACTGCAGGCGGTGACGGATGCCGCGGCCTCCGGCGTCCGTGATTCCCGCGCGCTGCGCGACCGGGCGCTGGACGTGCTCGCCGAGGGGATGATCGCGCTCGAGTACGTCGCATTCGTCGACCCCGAGACCTTCGAGCCGGTTCCCCTCGTGGATCGGCCGACGCTCGTGGCCATCGCCGCGCGTGTCGGCGCCACCCGGCTCATCGACAACACCGTGATCGACGCAGGAGGTTCGTGATGCGCCCGCAGGTGACGCTTCGGCGGCTGGAAGAGATGAAGGCCGGCCATGAGCCCATCGTGATGGTGACGGCCTACGACTACCCGACGGCGCGCGTCGCCGAGCGGGCCGAGGTCGACATGGTGCTCGTCGGCGACTCGGGGGCGCAGGTCGTGCTCGGCTACGACTCGACGGTGGCGGTCTCGGTCGACGAGATGCTGGTGCTCGCCCGCGCCGTGCGCCGCGGCGTCCGGTCGGCGTTCGTGGTGTGCGATCTGCCGTTCGGCTCGACCGAGGTGTCGGACGAGCAGGCCGTCGCGACGGCGGTGCGCTTCGTCCGCGAGGCGGGCGCCGACGCCGTCAAGCTCGAGGGCGGCGGCGAGGCGCGGCTGAGCCGCATCCGCGCGATCGCCGCGGCCGGCATCGCCGTCGTCGCGCACGTGGGGCTCACGCCGCAGACCGCGGTCGCGCTGGGCGGGATGCGCGCGCAGGGGCGCACGGCCGACTCCGCCGCGCGATTCGCGCGCGAGGCGGTCGCGGTGCAAGAGGCCGGTGCGAGCGTGCTCGTGGTCGAGGCGGTGCCGGCCGAGGTCGTCGACGTCGTGCTGCCGGCCCTCGACATCCCCGTGATCGGCATCGGCGCCGGCCGCGCCGACGGCCAGGTGCTCGTGATGCACGACCTGCTCGGCATCACCGAGGGCAAGACCGCGGCGTTCGTCAAACGGTTCGCCGCCGTCGGCGACGAGATGGCCGGCGGCGTCGCGGCGTACGCCGCCGAGGTGCGCGGCGGCGTCTTCCCGGGAGCCGAGCACGGGTACAGCGCGAACGAGGCCGCGGTCGCCGCGGCGCGCGAGGCGCTCGGCGGGAACGCGACGGACTGACGCCCGTCAGCGCGGCGCGGGGCCGGTCGACTCGCGCCAGATGACGCGGTGGATCTGCTGGGGCTCGGACGGCACGGCCTCGCTGCGCAGCGCCGCGATGAGCCTTGTCATCGCGCGTGAGCCCAAACCCTCGAGGTCGACCTCCACGCTCGTCAGCGCGGGACTCATCAGGCGACCGAGCTGCTGGTCGTCCCATCCGGTGACGCTGAGGTCGTCGGGCACCCGCCACCCGCGATCCATCGCGGCGCGGATCGCACCGGCGGCCACCAGGTCGTTCGCCGCCATCACGGCGGTCGCCCGGTCGCGGTCGGGCATGCTGCGGACAGCGGCCATTCCGGATTCCGCCGACCAGTCGCCCTCGATCACGCCGGTCGACTCCAGCCCGAGCGATGCGACCGTCTCGAGATAGGTGTCGCGCCGGGCGCGGGCCGAGGCGAACTGGAGGTCGCCGGTGATGTGGAGGAACCGGCGGTGGCCGCGTTCGGCAAGGCCCCGGATCAGGTCGACCAGGGCTGAGGCATCCGCCAGCTCGCCGATGCCGCGCATCTCGTCGTCGAAGTCGGCCGATGCGACGATCGGCGTCCCGCTGGAGGCCTGCAGCTCGAGCGAGGCGAGCACGGGGGCGAACGAGACGATGCCGTCGACCTGACCGGAGTCGGCGAGCTCGGCCACGCGCTCCGTCCGCTCCTCCGCGCCCCCCTCGATGGCCAGCACCTCGACCGCGTAGCCGGCCGCGTGCGCGGCCGCGCTCGCGCCGGCGAGCATGCGTGCCGGACTGTAGGCGAGGGTCGGCACGACCACGGCGAGCCGGCCGGTCCGGCGCGTGCGCATCGAGCGGGCGACGAGGTTCGGGCGGTAGTTCAGCTGGTCGACCGCGGCCTGCACGCGCGCCTTGGTGGCGGGCTTGAGCCCGTCGGGAGCGCGGAAGAAGCGCGAGACGGTCTGATGCGAGACGTCGGCGAGGCGGGCGACCTCCATGATCGTCGGCCGGCGGTGCGGTGCGGTGTCGGTCACGGGCGCCTCCTTCGACATCCATGTTGACACAGATTGTGAACCTTCACTATTCTCACTTCTCAACCGAGTGATCGATCACTAAGTGAAGGTTCACTCGACTGTCTCCCCTACGCGACCAGCGTTCCGAAAGGACAAAGATGTTCACACGCAGAAAGACGAGCGCCGTCGGCGCCGTGGCGATCGTCGCCCTCGCCGCGGCATTCGCCGGCTGTGCCGGCTCCGCCCCCGCCGGCGAAGCGGCGCCCACCTACGATCCGGACGAGGAGGTGACCCTGGACTTCGCGTTCTGGGGCAACGACGTCCGTGCCGAGATGTACAACGAGGCGATCGCCGCGTTCAACGAGGAGTACCCGAACATCACGGTGAACCCCACGTTCCTCTCCTGGGATGAGTACTGGGAGAAGCGCCAGACCGAGGCTGCCGGCAAGAACCTCCCGGACGTGTTCCAGATGGACATGACCTACGTCCGCCAGTACTCCGGGAACGGGCTCCTCCTGGACCTCACCCCCTACGTCGGCGACATCATCGCCACCGACGGCTTCGACGAGAGCGTGCTCGACATCGCGTCGATCAACGACACGATCGCCGGCATGCCCGTCTCGACGAACGCGATCGGAATGTTCGAGAACGTGGTCCTCACCGACCAGGTCGGCGTCGAGCCCTTCGCCGGTGGCGACTGGGAGGCGTACGACGAGTGGCTGCACGAGGCCCGGGATGCCGCCGAGGCCGCCGGACTCGAGGTGTGGGGCGGTGCGGACCCCACCAGCTTCATCCAGCCGTTCGAGCTCGTGCTCCGCTCCGAGGGCAAGTCGGTCTTCACCGAGGAGGGTGAGGTCGGCTTCACCAAGGAGGACCTCGCCGACTTCTGGAATCGTGGCGCCGAGCTGCGCGAAGACGGCGTCGTCACCCCGCAGCAGCGGATCCTGGAGGTCTCTCCCAAGGGCGCCTTCGACTCCGCCCAGGCGCTCACCGAGATCGTGTGGGACAACTTCGGCGCTCCGTACAAGGCGAACCTCGGCGAGGCGTATCCCGACCTGAACCTCGTCGCGCCTCCGGTCACGGAAGAAGGAGCCAAGGACCTGTACAAGAAGGCCGGCATGCTGATCTCCGCTGCGGCGAGCACGGAGCACCCCGAGGCCGCCGCCCTGTTCACCGACTTCCTGGTGAACAGCCCCGAGGTGGGCGCCATCTTCGGGACGAACCGAGGGATGCCGGCATCCCAGACCCAGCTCGAAGGCGTCGAGCTCGACGAGACCGCCCAGCAGATCATCGACTACGAGGAGTCGATCGCCGACCGCATCGGCGACGCCCCGCCGGTGCCGATCGTCGGCTACGGCTCGGTCGAGGCCAAGTTCAAGGCGCTCGGACAGGAGCTCGGATTCGGCACGATCACGGTGGACGAGGCGGTCGACCAGCTCTTCGCCGAGATCGACGTCATCGTCAACCAGTAGCCCGGTGGTCGACGGGCGCGGCCGGGGATGTCGCGCGCCGCGCCCGCGACTCGCCCCTCCATCCAGCACCAAGAAGGAAACACAGGCAATGTCCTCACCCCGCCAGCCCTTCCGCGTCGGCATCATCGGCACGGGCGGCATCGCGCACGCCCACGCCGAGGCGCTCGAACAGCCTGGCGACCGCGCGTCGAGATCGCCGGGGTGGTCGACCTCGACCGCGACCGGGCGCGGGAGTTCGCCGAGAGGTTCGGCGTCGACCGGGTCTACCCGGATGCCGCCGAGCTCTTCGCGAGCGAGCGGCTCGACCTCGTGCACATCTGCACTCCACCGCAGACGCACACGCCCCTCGCCATCCAGGCGATGCGCGCGGGCGTGCCGTCGCTCGTCGAGAAGCCCACGGCGCTCAGCCTCGGCGAGATGGACGAGCTCGCGGCCGTGCAGGCCGAGACCGGCGTGCCGGTCCTGACGGTGTTCCAGCACCGCTTCGGCGCGGCGGCCCGTCACCTCAAAGCGCTCGCCGAGGCGGGCGAACTGGGCCGGCCGCTCGTCGCCACGTGCGAGACGCTGTGGTACCGACCCGACGAGTACTTCGACGTGCCGTGGCGCGGGCGATGGGATGTCGAGGGGGGAGGACCGACCATGGGCCACGGCATCCATCAATTCGATCTGCTGTTCGCGATCTTCGGCCGCTGGTCGCGAGTGAGCGCGTTCGCGGCCCGGCAGCTGCGCCCGACCGACACCGAGGACGTCTCGATGGCGCTGGTGCGCTTCGAGAACGACGCGCTCGCGACGGTCGTCAACTCGCTCGTCTCGCCGCACGAGACGTCGCGGCTGCGGTTCGACTTCGAGTACGCGTCGGTGGAGGTGCAGCACCTCTACGGCTACACGAGCGAGGACTGGACGTTCACACCGGCCCCGGGTCACGAGCACCTCGGCGAGCCGTTGGAGCGAGGGACTCGACAGCGGAGCGAAGAGCGGTCACCTCGACCAGCTGCGGGCGATCTTCGACGCGCTCGAGGCCGGGGCGGCGCCGGGCGTCGATCTCGCGGAGGCCCGGCGCACCCTCGAGTTCGCGGCGGCGACGTACGCGTCGGCGTTCCGCGGCACCACGATCGACGCCGGCGAGCTGGCGGGCGAAGACCCGTTCGTCCGCTCCATGAGCGGCGGGGCCGTGCCGTGGGCGCCCGTGAAGGAGGTCCTCGTATGAGCGCGCTGCGCGTCACGCACGAGCTGGGCTCGTCGGTCACCGTCCGCGACGGCGACGTCGACCTCTTCACGTACGTCTACCAGCCGTCGACGGCTGCGCTGGAGTCGCCGAAGCCGTACCTGCATCCTCTCCGCACGCGTCGCGGCGACCTGGTCAGCCTGTTCCGCCCGCACGACCACGTGTGGCACAAGGGCATCGCGTGGTCGCTGCCGGTCGTCGAACGACGAGAACTTCTGGGGCGGACCGACGTACGTCCACGGGCAGTTCTACGTGCAGCTGCCCAACAACGGCGTGCAGCAGCACGAGGGCGCGATCGACCTGGAGGCCGGCGACCGCGCGCGCATCTCGCACGAGCTGCGCTGGATCACCGAGGCGGGCGCGCGTGCTCTTCGCCGAGCAGCGGGAGCTGACCGCCGAGGTCGTCTCGGACGAGGCGTGGGCGCTCACGTTCGACACGCGGCTGACCAACGTGTCGGGCGCGCCGATCGCCATCGGATCGCCCACGACGAGGGGACGCGAGAACGCCGGCTACGGCGGGCTGTTCTGGCGGGGGCCCCGCTCGTTCACGAACGGCACGCTCGTCGCGCCCGGCGCCTCGGGCGCGGGCGACGACGTGCGCGGGTCCCGCCACGAGTGGATGGGGTTCGTGGGCCGGCACGACGACATCGATGCGACCTCGCTCGTGCTGATGCTCGACGACGCGTCGAACCCGCATCATCCGCCGCAGTGGTTCGCGCGCTCGGAGGAGTTCGCGGCCCTCAACCCCGCGCCCTTCTTCAGCGAAGAGGTCGTCGTCGCGCCGGGCGAGACGGTGCGCTTCCGGTACGCGGTCGGCATCGCCGACGGGGGAGCGGAGGCCGCCGAGCCCCTCGCGGGCGTTCTTCGCGGCATCCTGGAACCGGTCGCCGTCTGACGGCCCGAAAGGAACGCCATGCCTCTCACCCCGCCGAGCTTCCCCGGAGCGACCTCCGTCACGCTGCTCGACGTCTACGACGATGCCGCGCCCGACGGCCTGCACGGCGGCAGCCCGCACATGCACCTCGCCTCGACCGAGTGCTACGTCGTGATCGGCGGCCGTGGCGAGCTCCACACGATCGACGCCGGCGGTGCGCGGGAGACCGCGCTGAGCGAGGGATCGGTGGTGTGGTTCACGCCGGGCACCATCCACCGCGCCGTCAACCACGGCGATCTGAAGGTGCTCGTGGTCATGGGCAACGCCGGGCTGCCCGAGGCGGGCGACGCCGTCATGACGTTCCCGGCCGACATCGTGGCCGATCCCGAGCGGTACACCGCGGCGGCGACGCTGCCGGCAGAACCGCTGGAGGCGAGGGCGGATGCCGCGGCCCGGCGCCGCGACCTCGCCGTCGAGGGCTATCTCCGGCTCCGCGCGGCCGTGGATGCGGGCGATCTCGCACCTCTCCGCGACTTCCACGCCGCAGCGGCGGCCCTCGTGAAGGAGCGCGCGGCCGCGTGGACCGGGATCGTCGAACGCGGCCCGGCCGCGCAGGCCGCCCACAGCCTCGACATCACCCGGGCTCTCGCCCGCGGCGATGCCGCGCACCTCGCCTCGGCGGCGGTGTCGGAGGCGCCGGCGCTGACCGGCGAGCGCGGCTTCGGCATGTGCGGACGCCTGAGCGCCTACGACGTGAGCGATCCCCGCGGGCTGCGCTGACCCGGGACGGGGCGCCGGCCGCGGGCCGCGGCATCCGGAATCGATCAATCCGCTGAGAGAGCGCGATGAACCCGCCGAAGCGGCCGGGCGGAGCGCAGCCGAGCTCTAGGCTGGGTGGCACAAGGGGAGTACTCCCGCCTGCGGCACGCTCGTCACTACGGATCCAGCGCCGGATCCCGGGCTGCCGGCCCTTCGGGGTGGAGGAGACCTTGGCGATCTTCGTCTCGCCACGTCTCCGACAGGAAGGAACCCCATGGGCTCGCTCAACCGCATCTTCGACCTCGCCGCCAAGGCGCTCGACTCGTCCGGCTCGTCGTCCTCGGCGCGCGGCGGAAGCCGCGACTGGCGGTCGATGGTCCGCGATGTCGCCGGTGCGGTCACCGGCGACGGCAAGCCGGCGGCCCCGCTCCCGCTCCGGACGGACGGATGCCGCACCCCTCGCAGCCGCCGGCTCACCACGCCGCGCCGGGCGTCGGGCTGACCCCTCCGCCGGCAGCCGGCTCGTGGGCGACCCGGCGGCGCCGCCGCGACTCCCGCAGCCCCGGCGGGCGCCGCACCCACCGCCGCGGACCGTGCGGCCATCGCCCGCTACGAGTACCTCCTCCAGACGTCCGACCCGCACCAGGTCGAGGCGATCCACCGTGAGGCCTTCGCCCGCCTCACCCCGCAGCAGCGGGCGCAGGTGCAGGCGGGCATGCGGTCCGAGCTCCGGCCCGCCGAGCAGCCGCGCACGGCGGACGCCCCCGACCTCGCGCGAGCCGCCGCCCGCACCGAGGCCCTGCGGCCCGGCACGATGGCGGGACTGCTCGCGCGCGTCGGCCGCTCCCGCTCGGGGTCGGCTGGCGGACTGGGCCGCAGCGCCGCCCTGGTCGGCGCGGGCGGAGTGCTCGGAGCCGTCGCCGGCGCCGCCGTCGTGAGCACGGTCGCCGCGCCGATCCTGGCGCAGGCCGTCACGTCCGGCATCGACTTCGATGCGATCGCGAGCGGCGTCGATCTGGACGCCATCGCGGGCGGCGTCGATCTCGGTGCGGCCGGCGACCTCGTCTCGGGCGCGGGCGAGACCGTCTCGGGCCTCGGCGACCAGCTGTCGAACTTCGAGCTCCCCGGTCTCGGCGACTTCTTCGGGAACTGAGCGCGCCGCCGGTTCCCTCTTCCCCAGGGGGCCTCGGGAGTTGTAGGTTCCGCTCAGGCGCCAGACTCGGCGTCGACACCTCACCACTCCCGAACCCCTGAGGAGCACCAGTGAACCATCGCACCCGACGCCGCGGCACGATCGCGGCGTCCGCACTCATCATCGGCGGCCTGACCGTCGCGGCGGTCGGCGCTCCGGCGCTCGCGGCACCCGCCACCGACACCACGGCCACTGACGGACGCCGTGACCGCGGCCGGGCTGCAGACCCATCTGGCGGCGCTCCAGGCCATCGCGGATGCCAACGGCGGCAACCGTGCGGCGGGTACCCCCGGCTACGAGGCATCGCTCGAGTACGTGAAGTCGACGCTGGAAGCCGCAGGCTACCTGACGACCGTTCAGCCGTTCTCGTACGAGCTCGTCGACTACGAAGGATCGACGCTCACCCAGACCGCGCCGGGAGACGTGTCCTACGCCTTCGTGGACGACTTCTACCCGATGGACTACACCGGCAGCGGCGTCGTCGAGGCCGCCGTGCAGGCGGTGGACGTGAATCTCGCGGGCGACCGGGCGTCGACGAGCGGGTGCGAGCCCGAGGACTTCGCGAACTTCGTCGAGGGATCGATCGCCCTCATCCAGCGCGGGACGTGCGACTTCAGCGTCAAGGCGGCCAACGCCGTCGCCGAAGGAGCGGTCGGCGTCATCATCTTCAACCAGGGCAACGACGTGCAAGGCGACGACCGGTTCGGCGTCTTCGGCGGCACGCTCAGCTCGTCGACCTGGACGCAGACGCCGGTTCCGGTCGTCAGCACCTCGTTCGAGGTCGGCGAGGAGCTCGTCGGCACGAGCGGTCTCGTGGTCGAGATGAACGTGGTGACCAACTCCACGACGATCGACACGTGGAACCTGCTCGCCGACACCCCGACGGGACGCACCGATCGCACGGTGATCGTCGGGCGCTCACCTCGACTCCGTCCCCGAAGGCCCCGGCATCAACGACAACGGCTCGGGCACGGCGGCGCTCCTCGAGACGGCGCTGCAGATCGACGCGCTCGGCATCGAGACCGAGAACCGCATCCGGTTCGCGTTCTGGGGCGGCGAGGAGGACGGGCTCCAGGGCTCGAACTACTACGTGTCGCAGCTGAGCAAGGCCGAGATCAAGCAGCACGCCGTGAACCTGAACTTCGACATGCTCGGCTCGCCGAACGGCGGTCGATTCATCTACGACGGCGACGGGGACGGATTCGGCACCACCGGACCGAACGGCTCCGGACATCGTGGAGAGCGTGTTCGAGGACTGGTTCGCCTCACGTGACCTGGCGACGGAGCCGACGGCGTTCGACGGACGCAGCGACTACTTCGCGTTCATCGGAGCGGGCATCCCGGCAGGCGGCCTGTTCTCGGGTGCGGAGGACATCAAGACGGCGGACCAGGTGGTCCTGTACGGCGGGACTGCCGGCGTCGCGTTCGATCCCTGCTACCACCAGGCGTGCGACACCGTCGCCAACATCGACCCGGTGCTCTTCGAGCAGATGGCCGATGCCGCCGCGCACGCGACGCTCATCTTCGCCGAGACCGAGTCCGCGGTGAACGGCACGGCCAAGGGCAAGGCGGTCGGGCAGTGGTCGCCCGCCTTCAAGGGAGACCGCGCGCTGCGCTGACAGCCAGGAGGAACGGATGCCGCGGCCCGCGGCATCCGTTCCTCCCGCTGCGCTTGGCGGCGCAGGTTACGCGGGTGACCGGCGGCGGGGTGTCAGCACGGCGGACTCAGGCGTCGATCACCGCCAGAGGTGGGGCGGGATGAGTCCGAGGCCCTGGAGATCCGCGGCCACGATGTCGGCATACACACCCGCGCCGTACTCGGACGTGTGCGTGCGATCGCCGTTGACACGAATGAGGTAGAGGGGTTCGGACGCGACGGGTCCGAGCGACTCCACGAGGGCGCGGCTGCGCTCGGTGAGGTCGATGAGCGGCACGTCGAGCAGAGCGGCGACCGCGCGCATCTCGGCCGGAAGATCGGCGAGGTCGGTCACGATGAGGCCGACGGGATTGATGACCCCGTTCGTGAATCGCAGTCGGACGATCGGGGTCACCATCACCGGCGTGGCGCCGCGCGCGCGGACGCGCTCCACGAGCTCGGTGAGGTTCGCGCGGTACTGCTCCGCGGTCGTCGTCTTGTCGTTGTGCGCGAGCTGGATTGCGTCGCGTCCCGCGTCAGCCGGCGGCGCTCAGGCGATCCGAGCGAGATCGGGTGAGGTGATCTCGTCCGCGAGCTCACCGGTACGCACGAACCGCTGCACCTCGGCGACGACGTGGTGTCCGATGCGCCGCAGTTCGTTGCCGATCGAGCCCGCGATGTGAGGCGTGAGCGTCGCGCCCGGCAGAGAGAAGAGCGGATGCCCCGGCGGCAGCGGCTCGGGATCCGTCACATCGAGCACGGCTCGAAGCCGGTCGGCGCGGAGCTCGTCGACCAGCGCCTCGGTGTCGACGAGCGAGCCGCGCGCCGTGTTGATGAGGGTGGAGCCGTCGGCCATGAGGGCGAGCTCGTCCCGGCCGATCATGCGGTACGTCTCGGGCAGCGCCGGCGCGTGGATCGTGACCACCTGCGAGCGGGCGAGAAGCTCCGGCAGCGAGACGAGTTCTGCCCCGAGCTCGGCGGCCTCCACGGCGGACAGCGACGGATCGACGAGCAGGCACTCGATGTCGAACGGATGGAGCAGTTCCAGCACTCGTCTGCCGATCCTCGACGCCCCGATCACACCCACGGTGATGCCGAACGCGCCCACGTCGCCGCGCGGACGAGCGGCGAGCATGTCCTGGGTGCGCTGGAAGTCGTGGGCCGAGCGCAGCACGTCACTCGCGCTGAGCAGGATGGTCGCGAGGGTGTACTCGGCGACCGGGACGGCGTTCGCGCCGGCGGCGCTGGACACGCGGATGCCGCGTTCCCAGACCGCCGCGGTGACCAGTCGCTTCACCGACCCCGCGGCGTGCACCACGGCACGCAGCCGTGGCCAGTGCGCGAGCACCGCCTCGTCGAGTCGCGGGGCGCCCCAGCCGGTGATGAGGATCTCGGTGTCGGCGGTCGACGCCGCAACGGTGGGAAGGTCGGGAGTCAGCACCGACTCGTGCACGTCGACGACGCGGTCGAGATCGCGGCGTGCGCGGGTGCCGAAGAGGTCTGCGGCGAGCTGCGGCGACTCCATCGCGAGGAGCGCCTTCGGGCGCGACTCCGGGTTCACGCACGCACCCCGTCGGCCGGTACGACATCGACGACACCGTCACTCCAGCGCACCGTGATGAGATCCGCCGCGAGCTCGACCACAGGCAGCGCCTCGAGATCGAGGGTGCTCGCCGCGCCGAGGGCCACGAGTGCTGCGACGACGTCGCCTTCGCGCGGCGGGCACGGTGCCACGGGCCCACGGCGTGACGGAGCCCTCGGCGAACGGGTCGCCTCCGGTCCGGTGCGCGATGCCGTGCTGCTCCAGGCCGCGAACTCCGATGACCGCCGACGCCAGGCCGTCGTCGCGGGTCGCCGTGGAAGCCGCTGTCGCGCTCCATCGCTCGTCGCGCACGGGAAGCGCCCAGCCGCCGATGCGGAATGACCAGGGTCCCTCGGCTTCGGGCCACGCCGCGTCGAGGTCGTCGATCGCCGACGGCTGCGGGGCGGACGCCACGGCGTTCCACCATGCCAGCCTGAGCTCCCGGACGCCGTGCACGACCGACGCCACGGTGATGCGCGGTCCGCGACGAAGCGCCGCCCACCCCGCGACGTCGGCGGCCGCGCCCGCCGTGGCGGGCGTGTCCAGCCAGTGCACCCGCGAGCGGGAGACCGCGACGCGGTCGCCGAGGTGCACCCGCTCGATGCGGTCGCGGTGGGAGGGTGCTCCGGCCGCGTCGAGCAGTGCGACGTGCGATTCGAGCGGCTCGGCGACGCCTCCCCGCGACAGATCGGGGGAGGTCGCCGTCGAGTACCCCAGCCGGTGGTAGAACGGGATTGTCGGCGCGAGCGCCACCCGCGGGGCCGCGGAACCCGTCGGAGCCGTGGTTGAGCACGCGCGCGATCCCGTCGGCCTCGGAGCGGACCACCAGCCAGCCCGGCGCCGGGAAGGAGCGCACGCTCACCGACCCGGTCGAGCCGGTAGCCTCCGGCGCACCGGACCACTCCGCCGCACCAGACCACTCGGGGTGCTGTTCGGGCAGGAGGAGGCCCATCATCCCCTTGCTCGCCCAGTAGGTCGACGACGAGCCCGTGTACGCCTGGCGCAGCGCGCGGAACTCCCGGTGCCAGCCGATCGAGAGCAGCCCGCGCTCGTCGATCGCCCCGCCCTCCACGAAGTGGTCCAGAACCGCGTCGGCGAGCGCTCGAGTGGCTCCTGTCGGCAGCGGCGTCTCGCCGGCGATCGCCCCCGCCCAGAACGGAGCGACGGTGGCGAAGCGATAGGTGAGTGAGCGGCCCTGGAAGAGGGGCGCGCCGGTGCCGCCCACGAGCTCGCGCGCCTGGTCGAGGAACGCGCGCAGGCGCTCACGGTGGATCTGCGGGAGGTCCACACCGAGGATGCGCGCCTGGAAGAGCGGGTACACGTGCCACGCCCAGCCCGGCGTAGTGGTCGAAGTTCTGCTGCGAACCGTCCGGTCCGGCGCCGTCCGAGTACCAGCCGTCACCGCGATAGAGGCTCTCCTGGATCTCGGTGTTGCGATCCAGGTCGTCCTGGCGCCACGGGCCTCCGACCGACTGCAGGAAGGTCTCGATCACCGTCTGGAACCACGTCCAGTTGTTCGTGTAGCCGCTGGTGCCGACCACCCCGGCCAGCCAGTCCACCGTGCGCTCCTGCACCGCCGGGTCCAGCCGCTCCCAGAGCCACGGGCCGGGTCTCCGACAGCAGGATCGCGACGGATGCCGCCTCGGGCACCGCCTGTCGCCGCTCGGCGATGGAAGGCCAGCGCTCCGCGTGCGAGGGATCGGTTCCGGCGGCGAGGCCGCGTGCGTAGCGCTCGATCAGGTGCGCCGGGTCGTCGCCGTCCGCGCCGCGGGTGCGGAAGGCGGCGAGCAGGCCGGTGCGCGCGAACCCCTCGAGTCCGTCGCTCCACCGCCCGGAGGCGCTGGCCGGGCCCGGCAGCACGATGAGCGAGCCGCTCGGGGACGCGTACGGGGCGACGCTCTCGAGCAGTCGATCGGCGAGAGCCTGCCAGCGGCCTCGGGCTGTCGTCGTCGCCACTTCGGGTTCCCCGTACGTCATCGTCACGCGTCGATCGTGCATTACGATCCTGTAGCCATCGGCTCTTTCGGACAATTCCGATCAGGATCGGCCAATCGGTACACACTGCGACGAACGGACTTCGCACCATGACGGGACACAACTCGCTGCCGAGGACACGTCACGAGCACCTGCTGCGGCAGGTGGCACTGCACGGCAGCGTGAGCGCTGCCGACGTCGCCGCAGAGCTCGGCGTCTCGCAGGTCACGGTGCGTCGCGACATCGTGGAGCTGGAGAAGTCGGGCAAGCTCGCCCGGGTTCACGGTGGTGCGATCGCCGTCGGCGCCCCGGCGATCCCGCAGGCCGCGCGCACGAACGTCGGCGTGGTCGTCCCGGGTTCCGTCAGCCACTATCCCCAGATCGTTCGCGGAATGGATGCCGCATCCCACGGCGTCCGGACGCGCGTGGTGCTCGCGACGTCGCAGTACCGGGAGGATCTCGAGCAGCGGCAGGTCGAACGCCTGATCGAGATCGGCGTGGCCGGGATCGTCTTCGCGCCGACGATGCGCAATCGCACCGAGGCCGAGCTGGCGGAGTGGGTGAGCACCATCCCCGTGCCGGTCGTGTTCCTGGAGCGTCGGCTGGAATCCACCTCCCTCGCCGTCTACGACAGTGCTCGCACCGACCACGAGCGCGGCGCCGAGCTCGCCGTGGAGCATCTCGCGCGGCTGGGTCACTCGGCGGTGGGCCTGGCACTCTTCGATCGCACGCCCACCGCCCCGCTGGTGCGCGATGGACACGGCGCCGCCGTGGCGCGGCTCGGGCTCGACGAGGCGCCCTCGGTGGCCCTGCCCAAGGGCGAGGGCGACGGCGATCCGCTCGACGCCGCGCTCGTGGCGTTCCTCGAGGCCTGTCGCACCGCGGGGACGACGGCGGTGCTGGTGCACACCGACGTGCATGCCGCTCGACTGGTGGAGCTGGCGATGGATCGCGGCATCCGGGTGCCCGACGACCTTGCGGTCGTCGCCTTCGACGACGACACCGCGGGACTCGCGATGGTTCCGCTGACCAGCGTCACCCCGCCCGGACGCGATCTCGGCCACGAGGCGATGCGGATCCTGACCGAGCGGATCGCGGCACCTGACAGGAGCGCCAGCGCGGCCCGGCACATCACGATGCTGCCGCGCCTGACCGTGCGCGAGTCGTGCGGAGCGGGTGCCTGATCGGTTTTGTCCGCTTGGGCACGACCGGTCGCCACGCCGACCTACATTGTCTCTGCACAGCCCCCGGTGCACTTCCGCCGGGTGGGCGACGAGAGGCAACGAGCAAGGAGGCTCCGATGACAACCCGAGCAATCACCAGTGCCGCCAGGTCCACGGCACGGCGAGGCGCACTCACCGCGGGGGCTCTCCTCGCGGTCGGCAGCCTCGCCGTCCTCACCGGCTGTTCCGGCGGAGGCGCCGAGCCGGCGGCTACGGCGGACCCGGACGAGAAGGTCACCCTCAACTTCGCATGGTGGGGCGATGCCAGCCGCGCGGAGCGGTACGAGGCGGCGATCGACCTCTTCGAGGAGCAGAACCCCAACATCACCATCCAGACCAGCTTCGCGAGCTTCGGCGACTACTGGACGGCGCGCAACACCGAGGCTGCGAGCCGCACCCTTCCCGACGTGTTCCAGATGGACCTCGCCTACCTCGCCGAGTACGGCGGGTTCGGCCATGTGCTGCCCCTCGACGAGTACCTCGGCGACACCATCGCGACCGACGGCATCGAGACGTCGCTCATCGAGGCGGGTGCCGTCGACGACCAGATCTTCGGCCTCGCATCCTCGAGCAGCACGCTCGCGACGCTCTTCAACGGCCCGCTGCTCGAGGAGCTGGGCGTCGAGGTGCCCGAGGGGCAGCTGACGTGGGACGAGTACGACGACCTCCTGGCGGAGGTGTCGGCCGCCGGGGCCTCCGGCGACCCGGTGGTGTACGGATCGCTGGACTACACCCAGTACTTCTGGCTGTTCCAGATCTGGCTCGGACAGCAGGGGCTGTCGTTCATCGACGACGGTGAGCTCGGCTTCGAGCAGGAGGATCTGGCCGACTGGTGGTCGCGCAGCGCCACGATCCACGAGTCGGGCGGCGCGATGCCGGCCGAACGGCAGGCCCAGTTCGAGGGCGTCGACGCGCTCGGCGCCGCCGAGATCGCGAGCGACATCAGCTGGGCGAACTTCCTCCCCCGCTTCAGTGAGGGCCCGGCGGCGCCGGAGCTCTCCCTCGCGATGCCGCCGTACGACGACGAAGACAACACCGGCATGTTCCTCAAGCCGGGGCTGATGCTGTCGATCGGCACCAACAGCGAGCACCCTGCACAGGCGGCCGCGTTCATCGACTTCCTGGTGAACGATCCGGAGGTCGGCGCGATCTTCGGAATGTCGCGGGGCGTGCCGGCCTCCGCGACGGCCGCCGAGGGCATCGAGGCCAGCGGGCTGGACGAGCAGATCCTCGCGTACCAGGAGTCGGTGGCCGACAAGCTCGACGGTCAGGCCCCGCCCGCCGTTCAGGGGCTGGGCACGCTCGAGCAGACGTTCGTGGCGATCAGCCAGGACGTCGCCTATGGGGCGGCCACGCCCGCCGAGGCCGCCGAGCGCTGGTTCGCCGAGGCCGAGAACGCACTGAAGTGACCGCGACGCGGGCGGCGTGCACGGATGCACGCCGCCCGCGTCACCCGGGAGAGGCAACGCCATGACCGTCGACACACTCGCTCCACCGGCACCGCCGGAACAGCTGACACCCCCTCCGGCGCCGCGCCGGCACCGACGGCGGTGGGAGGACATCCGCGCCGGGTACGTCTTCCTCGCGCCCTGGCTCATCGGGTTCCTCCTGCTGACGGCGGGGCCCATGGTGGCGTCGCTGTACCTCGCCTTCACCGACTACAACCTGTTCAGCCCGCCCCAGTGGGTCGGCTTCGACAACTTCGTGCGGCTGTGGAGCGACCCCGACTACCTTCAGGCCTGGAAGGTCACGGCTGTCTACGTGCTCGTCGGCACACCGCTGAAGCTCGCGGCGGCGCTGGGGGTCGCGCTCATCCTGAACGCGGCGTTCCGCGGCAGCGGCTTCTACCGGTCCGCGTTCTACCTGCCCTCGCTGGTCGGGGCATCCGTGTCGATCGCCGTCGTCTGGAAGGCCATGTTCATCGACGACGGGCCGGTCGACAGCATCCAGCAGTTCTTCGGCTTCCCGGCCGGCGGCTGGGTCGGCGATCCGGACAAGACCATGCCGATGCTCATCCTGCTGGCCGTCTGGCAGTTCGGTGCGCCCATGGTGATCTTCCTCGCCGGCCTCAAGCAGGTGCCCCACGAGCTGTACGAGGCGGCGTCCGTCGACGGCGCCGGACCGATCCGGAAGTTCCGCGCGATCACGATCCCGATGCTCTCGCCCGTCATCTTCTTCAACCTGCTGCTCGAGACGATCAACGCCTTCCAGGTGTTCGCCTCCGCGTTCATCATCTCGGGCGGAACAGGCGGGCCCGCACGCTCGACGCTCTTCTACACCCTGTATCTCTACTTCCGCGGATTCCGCGACTTCCAGATGGGGTACGCATCGGCCATGGCCTGGATCCTGGTGCTCGTGATCGCCTTCATCACGGTGATCTTCTTCCGCAGCTCCAAACTCTGGGTCCACTACGCAGGAGATGAAGGACGATGAGCGCGACGCAACTGCTCGTGACCGCCGACCGCGGCCGACGCCGCTCCCATGACCGGCGCCGGTGGACGCTCAAGGAGCTGGTGTTCCACGTCGTCGTGCTGGCGATCCTCGTCGTCATCCTGTACCCCGTGGCGTGGATGCTGCTGTCGACCTTCAAGCCGTCGTCGCAGATCGTCGGCAACGCCCAGCTCCTGCCGCGCGAGCTCACGACGGCGAACTACGAGACGGCTCTCAGCGGGATCGGCGGCGTCTCGTTCTGGACCTTCTTCCAGAACTCGACGATCCTCGCCGTGCTGTCGGTGATCGGGGTCGTCCTGTCGTCCGCGCTCGCCGCGTACGCCTTCGCGCGGATCGACTTCCCGGGTCGCACCGCGTACTTCGGCCTCATGATCGGGACGCTGCTCCTGCCGTTCCACGTCGTGATCATCCCGCAGTACATCATGTTCAACGCGTTCGGCATGGTGAACACGTTCACGCCGCTCCTGCTCGGCAAGTTCCTCGCGACGGAGGCGTTCTTCGTCTTCCTCATGGTGCAGTTCATGAGGGGCCTCCCGCGCGAGCTCGACGAGGCCGCCCGCATCGACGGCGCCGGCCACTACCGCACCTTCTGGTCGATCATGCTGCCGCTGCTGAAGCCCGCGCTGGTGACGAGCGCGATCTTCACGTTCATCTGGACGTGGAACGACTTCTTCGGTCCGCTGCTGTACCTGAAGGACCCGGATCTCTACACGCTCCCGATCGCGCTGCGGCTCTTCGTCGATCAGAGCTCGTCGGCCGACTACGGCGGGCAGATGGCGATGGCGGTGCTGGCCCTGATCCCGGTCTTCCTCTTCTTCCTCATCTTCCAGCGGTACCTCGTCGACGGTGTCGCCACACAGGGGCTGAAGGGCTGATGCGATGACCTCCACCAGAGCTGTTCCGCCCGCCGCCGGACAGGCGGACGGCGCCCACCGGGGCGCAGCGCATCGCCGGGGTGATGTCGAGCCGCGGCCTCGCCCTCTTCTCCGAGACGATCGTCGTCAGCCTCGCGGTCGCCGTACTCGCGATTCCCGCCGTCACCGCGCTCCCCGCGCTGGCCGCCGGTGCGGCGCACTTCCGGCGCCACGTCGAGGGGGAGACGGACTCGCTGGCCGAGCTCGGACGCGACTTCCTCCGGGCGCTCCGGCGCGGCTGGCTGTGGGGTCTGATCGCGGCCGCCGGATTCGCGGCGATCTCGGTGACGCTCACCAGTCCGATGATCTCGGCGATGCCGGGAGGCGAGGCGTTCCGCTGGGCGTCCGGCCTGCTCGGAGCGGGTGGTGCGGTCGTCCTCCTCCGGGCGACGGCGCGCTGGATGCCGTCTTCGTCCTGGAGCGCACTCATCCGCGATGCTGCCGGCGAATCGGTGCGCGACCTCACGGGCTCGGTGCTGCTGCTGCTCGCTCTCGCCCTCACGGGAGTCGTCGTCTGGATGTTCGCGCCGCTCGTCGTCCTCGTGCCCGGAATGCTCGTCCTCGCTGCCCGTGCGGTCGTCGCCCGTTCCCACTGACGATCGGCCGTCGCCGGCGTCGGCCGAGGTGACGCTCGAGGACGTCGCGCGCGCAGCCGGTGTGTCGCAGTCGACCGCCTCGCGCGTGCTCAACGGCTCGGCGCGGCGCGTCCTGCCCGAGAACGAGTCGCGCGTCCGCGCAGCGGCGGCACGACTCGGGTACGTCGTAGACCTCCGCGCGCAGGCCACGGCGGGTCGCCTGTCCAACGCCGCGATGGTCGTGGTCGACTCGCTGCGGGATGCCGTCGCGATGCAGATCGCGGCGGGCCTCTACACGCAGGCGGACATCGAGGGCTACGCCGTCTCGGTGACCGCCTCCCGCCTCGACGCCGAGCGGGGTGCGGACCTGGTGAGGATGCTGCGTGGACAGCGGCCGCGCGTGATCTTCGTCGTGGCGCCTCGCGGCACCGCCATCGCCCGCTGCGTCCGGCAGGAGCTCGCCCTCTACCGTGCCCACGGCGGCCTTCCCGTCGTGATCGGAGAGGACGACGACATCGCCGACCTCGGCGACGCGCGATGCCGCATTCGCCCGCGGGCGAGAAGTGGCCGCGCGGACTCTCGCCGCGCGGCGGATGACCGGTTTTGTCCGATTGATCAGCACAGCCGACGAGCGCGCCTAGTTTCGGTGTCGGTCGGGGCCAGCGACGGCTCCGCGGATTCATCGAGGAGTCATCGCCATGGACATCAGTCGTCGAACACTGCTGCAGTCGACGGTCGCCGCCGGGGTCGCCGCGGCGTTCGCGTCGGGATCGCCCTCCGCCGCCGGCGCCGCACCCGTCGTGCGCGGCGCTTTCGGGCAGCCCGTCGCGCAGGCCCTGACCGGGCACGGCCCGATCCCGCTCCGCTGGCTGGAGGGCGGAACCCCCGCCCAGCTCGTCGGCGGGCACGACGTGGGGCGTGCCGTGGCCGCGCGGCGCGCTCAGCCCGGATCAGGCCTTCGCGCTGGTCTCCGAGACCGGCGAGTCCGTGCCCGTCCAGAGCTGGCCGACGGGCTGGTGGCCGGACGGGTCCGTGAAGTGGACGGCTCACGCGGTCAGCGGTGCCTCCGGCCGTGCCGCCGGCTACACGCTGCAACCGGGCACGCCCGCGGCACCGGCATCCGCCATCACGATCGACGACAACCCGGGCCGGGTGATCGTCGACACCGGCGTCGTCCGCGTCGAGTTCCCCAAGAACGGCCCGAATCTCATCGCGGCGATCCGCCGTGGCGACACCGTCATCGCTCAGGACGGCCGCCTGGTCGCCTCGCGCCAGGACGGCCCCGACACCGACGGCGCCGAGAAGGTCGCCCGCGAATGGTTCAAGAGCGAGGTGTCCGAGGTGAAGGTCGAGCAGGCGGGCCCGGTCCGCGCGGTGGTGCGCGTCACCGGCAGCCACCGGAAGGGGAACCGCAGCTGGCTGCCGTTCGACGTCCGCTTCTACCTGTACGCCGGGTCGGATGGCGTCCGCGTCGTGCACAGCTTCGTCTTCGACGGCGACGAGAACGCCGACTTCATCACCGGCCTCGGCTTCCGCTTCTCGGTGCCGCTGTCGGCGCAGCTGCACGACCGGCACATCCGGTTCGCGGGCGAAGGCGCCGGCGTCCTCGGCGAGGCGGTCCGGGGCATCACCGGCCTCCGCCGCGACCCGGGCGCAGCGGCGCGCAACGCGCAGATCGCCGGCACGTGGACGCCGGACCCGGCGACCTGGGACCAGCGCGTGACGAGCCGGCTTCAGTGGATCCCCGCATGGGGCGACTACAGCCTCAGCCAGCTGACCGCGCAGGGCTTCGAGATCCGCAAGCGCACCTCGTCGGGGCACTCCTGGATCCGCGTCGACTCCGGGAGGCGGGCCCGCGGCCTCGCGTACGTCGGCAGCCCCGCCGGCGGCCTGGCCTTCGGCATGCGCAACTTCTGGCAGCTGCACCCCACCGAGCTCGAGATCTCCGGCGCGGGCACCGACGTCGCGACCGCCACGACGTGGATGTGGTCCCCGAAGGCGGACGCGATGGACCTGCGGTTCTACCACGACGGCCTGGGGCAGGACACCTACCCCGAGCAGCTCGACGCCCTCGAGATCACCTACGAGGACTACGAGCCGGGCTTCGGGTCGCCCTACGGCACGGCCCGCACCACCGAGCTGAGCTTCTGGGCGCTCGGCGCCACTCCGACCGCAGCGGACTTCAGCGCGCTCGCCGACGCCAATGCGACGCCGCCGCTGCTGGTGAGCTCTCCCGAGCACAACCACTCCGCGGGCGTGTTCGGCGCGTGGGCGCCGGTGGACCGGTCGAACCTCGCGAAGGTCGCCGTCGAGGACAAGCTCGCCTTCATGCACCAGCACTACGTCCAGCAGGTCGACCAGCGCTCCTGGTACGGCTTCTGGGACTACGGCGACGTCATCCACGAGTACGACCGCGACCGGCACGTCTGGCGGTACGACATCGGCGGCTACGCCTGGGACAACTCCGAGCTCAGCACCGATATGTGGCTCTGGTACCACTACCTGCGGACGGGGGATGCCACGGCCTTCCGCTTCGCCGAGGCGATGACGCGGCACACCGGCGAGGTCGACGTCTACCACCTGGGCAAGTACCGCGACCTGGGCACCCGGCACGGAATCATGCACTGGGGCGACAGTGCGAAGCAGCAGCGCATCAGCAACGCCGGGTATCGCCGCTTCTACTACTTCCTCACCGCCGACGAGCGCGTCGGCGACCTGATGCGCGACCTCGTCGACGCCGACAAGACCTTCCTCGTGCTCGACCCGATCCGGAAGATCCGCACGGACGTGTACGACCCGCAGCCCGACGCCCTCGCGGTGGGCACCACGACCGACTGGGGTGCTCTCGCGCTGGCGTGGCTCGCGGAATGGGAGCGCAACGGCGACCCGGTCGCACAGACGAAGCTGATCAACGGGGCGAAGACGATCGCGGCCCTTCCGAACGGATGGGCACAGGGTGGCAGCATCCGGTACAACCTGGCCGACGGCACGTTCAGCGGACCGAGCGAGCAGAGCGTCTCGGTGGGCTCGCTCGGCTCGGTCTTCGGTCTGATCGAGCTCATGACCGAGCTGATCGAGCTGATCGACGACCCGGAGGTGACCGAGCAGTGGGTGACCTACTGCCGCCTCTACAACGGCACGTCCGCGGAACAGCGGGAGGCAACGGGCGTCTCGTGGGGGAGTCAGAACCTGCGCCAGGCGTACTCGCGGGCGACGGCGTACGCGGCGCACCAGCTCGGCGACGTCACCCTCGCCCAGCGCGCGTGGCGCGAGTTCCGCACCGGGCACGCCGGCTATCCCGAGAGCCTGGCCTTCACGGCGACGCGCATCGACGGACCCGCCGTGCTCAACCCGGTCGACGAGGCGCCGTTCAGCACCAACGCCAGCGCCCAGTACGGCCTGGCCGCGATCCAGAACCTCGCCCTCGTCGGCGACCACATCTGATGGGGGAGTGACCATGCTCGCGAACATCAGCGGAATGCACCTGATCCTGCTGCTCGTCGTCATCCTGCTGATCTTCGGGGCTGCGCGGCTTCCGGCGCTCGCCAAGGGCGTCGGACAGTCGGTGCGCATCCTGAAGACCGAGACGAAGGACCTCGGCGACTCGTCGGGGAGCGATGCTTCGCGCCGGGAGGGCTGACGGCCAGGGGCACAGCGAGTGGCGCTGACGCGCGGAATCCGGATGCCGGTGACCTCGGCATCCGGATTCGTCCCTGATCGCTCGATCGTCGAAGCGCATAACTTCCGCGTGGAGGTTTCTGCTACTCTGACTGCGGGCGACATCGGATGCCCCGCTCTGCGTACGAAAGGAAGGTCGACGTGGCCCTGCCAGAAACCTCGGTTCAGCTCTACACACTCGCTGCGGAGTTCACCGCAGACATGAAGGGATCGCTCGACAAGCTCGCCGCGATCGGACTGCGCAACGTCGAGGCGTTCGACTTCGTGCGTCGCCCCGACGAGATCCGCGCCGCGCTGGACGCGTCGGGCCTCGCCTCGCCCACCGGCCACGCGCCGCTGCTGTCGGATGAGCTCTGGACTCCCGACGGCTCGATCCCCACGCCCGCCCCCGAGGTGGTGTTCGAGGCGGCCGCGAAGGTCGGCCTGAAGACCGTCATCGACCCGTTCGTCACGCCGGAGCGCTGGTTCACGCTGGAGGGCGTCACCGACATCGCCGACCGCCTGAACGCGCTCGTCGACAAGGCGGCCGAGTTCGGCCTCGAGGTCGGCTACCACAACCACGCCCAGGAGTTCGTGGCGGACTTCGACGGTCAGACCGCCTACGAACGCTTCGTCTCCCTCACCGACGAGCGCGTCGTGCTCGAGCTCGACCTGTACTGGGCGCTCGTCGGCGGGCAGGATGTCCCGGCCCTCGTGTCGCGGCTCGGGAACCGCCTCGTCGCGGTGCACGTGAAAGACGGCATCGCCCCAGCGAGCAACCCGTTCGCCCCGGGCGCCGGCGAGTTCGGCTCGGACGCGCTCGACCAGCGCCAGGCCGGCGGCGGAGACGTGCCCCTCGCGGACGCGCTGCGTGCGGCATCCGCCCTCAAGTACGCCGTCATCGAGTACGACAACAACCCCGGCGACGACGTCTTCGCCGACATCGCGGCGAGCTACGCATTCCTCATCGAGGGCGGGTTCGCCCGATGAGCGCGGTCGGCGTCGGCATCATCGGCGTGGGTGTCATCAGCGACACCTATCTCGCGAACCTGTCGTCCTTCCCGGACGTCGAGGTGCTCATCGTCGGCGACCTGCTGCTCGACCGCGCCGAGGCGCAGGCCGAGAAGTACGGCGTCCCCGCGTTCGGGTCCGCCGAGGACGTCCTCGCCCACCCGGGCGTCGATCTCGTCGTGAACCTCACGATCCCCGCGGTGCACGTCGAGGTCTCGCGCGCGGCCATCGCCGCCGGCAAGCATGTGTGGACCGAGAAGCCGCTGGGCCTCGACCGCGAAGGCGCCGCCCTGCTGCTGCGCGAGGCGGAGGACGCGGGCCTGCGGGTCGGCTCCGCCCCCGACACACTGCTCGGACCGGGCTTCCAGGCCGCACGGCGAGCGATCGAGGACGGACTCATCGGCCGTCCGCTGTTCGCGTTGACGACCTTCCAGACGCAGGGACCGGACCTCTGGCACCCGAGCCCGGCCTTCCTGTTCGCCGACGGCGCGGGACCGCTGCTCGACATGGGGCCGTACTACTTCTCGGCCCTCGTGAGCCTGCTCGGCCCCGTCGACCGGGTCGCGGCCGTCGGCACGAAGGCACGCGAAGAGCGTCAGATCCACACCGGCCCGAACGCGGGGACCACGTTCGTCGTCGAAGTGCCGTCGACGATCCAGATCATCACCGCGTTCGAGCAGGGCGCGCAGGCGCAGAGCCTGCTGAGCTTCGATTCGGCGCTCGAGCGTCATGGCGTCGTCGAGATCCACGGCACCGAGGGCACCATCGTGATCCCCGACCCGAACCAGTTCACGGGTCGCATCGCGTACGTCAAGCCGTTGGGTGTGATCCGCGACGGCATGTCGTTCGAGCAGGAGTGGATCGAGATCGCGCACGAGGATGTCCAGGTCGGGCGTGGTCTCGGCGCGCTCGACATGGTGCGTGCGATCGCCGAAGGGCGGCCGCACGTGGCCTCGGGCGAACTCGGATTCCACGTGCTCGACATCCTGCTCTCCGCGCAGGAGTCCGCCGCGACCGGCACGACTGTCGTCGTCGAGAGCACCGTCGCGCCGGTGCCGCTGCTGCCCGAGGGCTTCGATCCCTTCGTCGCGACGCTCTGAGCATCGCTTCACCGAGACCGCGGGTCGGTCGGCCACCGTGCCGACGGACCCGCGGTCTCGCGGTGTCGGCGGTCGCAGACTGCGTCAGCGGGGAGCGCCGCCGCGGAGCAGGCGGTCAAGCATCTCCAGCGCCGCCTCGTGGTCGACCGTCGCGTCGAGCAGCCACTGCGTCTGCAGGCCGTCGGAGGCGGCGATCACGAGAGCGGCGACGAGCGTCGGGTCGAGATCGGGACGGAGATGACCGGATGCCTGCAACCCGCGCACCTGCTCCGCCATGTCGTGGCGGAGCCGGGTGAAGCGATCGGTGGCGAACGCCTGCGCGGCGGGATGGTTGTCTTCGAGCGCCATGGCGACCAGCGTCGAGTAGAGCTGCACGAGGCCGGGGATCGAGCGGTTCTCCTCGGCCGACACCCGCATCGCCATGGCGGGGCTGGAGTCCGGCGGCGAAGCCGCCTTCGTGGTGCCGGCCTTGCGCTCGGACTCGCGATAGACCGCGACGAGCAGTTCTTCGAGCGAGCCGAAGTAGTGGGTGAGCGCGGCATGCGTCACTCCGACTTCCTCGGCGATCGCACGCAGACTCGTCTTCTGCGAGCCGCGCCGGGCGAACACCTCGATCGCCTTGTCGAGGATCTCCTGGCGCCGCGCGATGCCCTTCGCATAGCGACCCTTGCTGCGGGGGACATCGTCGGGCGTCGCGGTCATATGCCGATGATACCGAGCGCAGGCGAAAAACCTCCAACGCGGAAATTATTCGACCGGGCACCGCGCGGCGACAGGCATGCATTGCCTGATCTATGCGAACAGGCCCGCCGAGCCCATCACGGTGAGCGGGGTCAGGCGGATCACCACGCGCCGCGGATTCACGCGCGGCTGACGGTATCGCTCGGCGTACAGCGCCACCGCGTGCGCGACCGCTTCGGGGTCGCGCTCGATTGTCGCGTGGCCGGCGATGCTGAGCCAGCGGGGTCCGGCGACCTGCGCCACTGTGGCCCGCGGATCGCGCTCGACGTTGCGCACCTTCTGCGTTCCGTCCGATGTGATGATGCGCACGACGCCGTCCGAGATCGTGCAGCCGACCGCGACGACGTGGATCGCCCCGTCCCTGCCGATCGTCGACAGGGTGGCGAGGTGATAGTCCGACACGAAGCTCGCGCCGTCGTCGGTCAGCGAGGCAAGGGAGCGCATCCGTCCATCATCCCCCGGCGCAGGGGAGGCACCGCTCACGTCGCCGCCAAGGGGTAGACGCGGCGCAGCACCACGCGCTGCACCAGCGTCCACGAGACGGTGATCGCGAGGTAGAGCGCCGCGGCCAGCGGCACGAACAGCGCGAACACCGCGGTCGTGAACTGCAGCGCGCCGGCCAGCCGCACCATGCCCGCGCCGGCGAGCGGCGAGGCGACCGGTGAGTCGTCGACCGGCGGGCGGAACGCGCGTCGCGTGATCTCGGCGACCACCACGATGACCGCGACGACGCCCGGCGAACACGCCGAAGGTCGGTCGCCGTCGCGGTGCCGGCGGTGACGGTGCCGACAAGGCTCGCTCCGAGCGGCACGCCGAAGAGCTGCTCGGTCAGCAGGGCGTTGGCGTGGCCGGCGATCGTCGGATGGAGGAACAGCGCGTACACGATCGCGACGACCGGCGCCTGCGCGAGCATCGGCAGGCAGCCCGCCAGCGGCGACGTGTTCTCGTCGGCGTAGAGCTTCATCGTCTCGCGCTGCAGTCGTTCCGGGTCGCGCTTGTGGCGCCGCTGCAGCTCTCGCAGCTCGTGGTGCCAGGCGGCTGCGGGTCTGCTCGGCCTTCGCCTGTGCGATACCGGCGGGCACCAGCACCGCCCGCACGAGGAGGGTGAGCAGAATGACGGATGCCGCAGCCGCCGCCGGACCCGGCGAGCGGTTCGAGCAACGTGGCGAGCCACATCAGGAGGGCGTAGGCCGCGTCGAGGATCGCGGCGATGGGCGGGAAGGCGTAGAGGTCCAAGGGGTGAGTCCGTTCGTCGAGTGCGGGTCGTGGCGTGCGGCCACGACGGCATCGACGTCGGCCCTCGGGAGGGCGCGTCGGCGACTACGTGGCCGGTGCCACGGAACCCGGCGCTCGGGGGCGCGAGTGCCCGGGCGCGTCGGGGTGGGACTCGGTCAGACGCGTGGCGTCGGCGATCGCCCGGCGGGGATGCGGCGCAGCGGCGATGGCGAAGGCGGGGGCGGCGAAGAGGGCCACCGCGACCGCGAGCAGCGCCAGCGCGGCGAGGGCGGCTGCGGCGGTGGTCGCGGCGGCCACCGTCAGCGCGCCGGCTTCGGGTGTCGCCACCGAAGCGGCCAGCTCCGCGAGGGGGCGCAGCACGCTGCCGAAGACCTCGGCGAGCAGGCGCAGCGCGACGCCGAGCGATTCGAGCATCGCCGCCTCCTCCCGTCGCGGCTCACGCTAACACGCGTGCGCGCGCGCCGCGGCCCTCTCCGAAGTGGGCGAGCACGGTCCGAGGGTTGCGCGCCGCACTCCGGCCGCGCTTCCTCCCCAGCCGGGCGGCGACGGGTCGCATCCCCAGTTCGCGACGAAGCCTCGCACTGTCGGCGGCATGAGGCAGGGTGGAGACCGTGACAGCCACGACCACGACCCGCACCGAGGCCCTCGAGGTGCTGCGCGCGCTCGTCGGGCGCGACGACGCCGACTTCCACGACGGCCAGTTCGAGGCGATCGAGGCGCTCGTCGACGGCCGCCGCCGGGCACTCGTGGTGCAGCGCACCGGGTGGGGCAAGTCGGCGGTGTACTTCGTCGCGACGCTGCTGCTGCGCCGGCGCGGCGCCGGGCCGACGGTGCTCGTCTCGCCGCTGCTGGCTCTCATGCGCGACCAGATCGCCGCGGCGCGCGCGCCGGGGTGCGGGCGGTCGAGATCAACTCCACGAACGCGCACGAGTGGAGCGATGTGCTCGCCCAGCTCGACCGCGACGAGGTCGACGTGCTGCTGGTGTCTCCCGAGCGGCTCAACAACCCGTCGTTCCGCGACGAGCAGCTGCCGCAGCTGGTGCCGCGGATCGGACTGCTCGTCGTCGACGAGGCGCACTGCATCAGCGACTGGGGCCACGACTTCCGCCCCGACTACCGACGGCTGCGCGACCTCATCGCGCGCATGCCCGCCGGCGTTCCGGTGCTCGCGACGACCGCGACCGCCAACAGCCGCGTCGTGTCGGATGTCGCCGAGCAGCTCGATGCCGGCGGCTCGACGCGGAGCGGATGCCGCGGCACCCGAAGTCCTCGTCGATCCGCGGGCCGCTCGCGCGCACCTCGCTGCGGCTCGGCGTGCTGCGACTGCGCGACGCGCCGAGCCGGCTCGCGTGGCTCATCAGCCACCTCGGCGACCTGCCCGGCTCGGGCATCATCTACACGCTCACGGTCGCGGCGGCGAACGACACGGCGCGGCTGCTGCGCGACCGCGGCTACGAGGTGCGCGCGTACACCGGGCAGACCGATCCCGACGAGCGCGAGGAGTCCGAGGCGCTCCTGAAGGACAACCGGGTCAAGGCGCTCGTGGCGACCAGCGCGCTGGGCATGGGATTCGACAAGCCCGACCTCGGCTTCGTCGTGCATCTCGGCGCGCCCTCGTCGCCGGTGTCGTACTACCAGCAGGTCGGTCGCGCGGGGCGCGCCACCGCGTCGGCCGACGTGCTGCTGCTCCCCGGCGTCGAGGACCGCGACATCTGGCACTACTTCGCCACGGCGTCGATGCCCGACCGCGAACGCGCGGAGCGCGTGCTCTCGGCGCTCGCCGCGGCGGGCGGCCCGCTGTCGACGCCGGCGCTCGAGGCGATGGTCGACATCCGTCGCACTCCGCTGGAGCTGCTGCTGAAGGTGCTCGATGTCGACGGTGCGGTCGCCCGCGTGCAGCGGCGGGTGGATCGCGACCGGCGACTCGTGGACCTACGACGAGGAGCGCTACGCCGCATCGCCGCCGAGCGCATCGCCGAGCAGCAGCACATGATCGAGTACGAAGAGACGTCGGCGCGTGCCGCATGGAGTTCCTGCAGCGCTCCCTCGACGACGACACGGCCGCGCCGTGCGGTCGGTGCGACAACTGCGCGGGCGCGTGGTTCCCGACCGCGATCGCCGCAGAGACGCGACGGATGCCGCATCCGCCGCCCTCGACCGCGTCGGCGTGCCGATCGAACCGCGGCGGCAGTGGCCGACCGGCGCCGACCGGCTCGGCGTGCCGGTGCAAGGGCCGCATCTCCGCCGACGAGCAGTCGGAGGAGGGGCGGGCGCTCGCGCGGCTCACCGACCTCGGGTGGGGAGGGACGCTGCGCGAGCTGTTCGCGGCGGGCGCCGCCGATGCCCCGGTTCCGCCGAACGTGCTCGCCGCGTGCGTCCGGGTGCTGGCCGAATGGGGGTGGGAGAGCGCCCGGTCGCCGTCGTCGCGATGCCGTCGCGATCGAAGCCGCAGCTGGTCGACACGCTGGCGCGCGGCATCGCCGAGATCGGCCGACTGCCGTTCCTCGGCGCCCTCGAGCTCGTCGACGGCGGCCCGACGGGCCAGCCGGGCGGCAACAGCGCGTTCCGGCTCGCCGGGGTCTGGGGGCGGTTCAGGCCGCCGGTCTCGACGTCCCCGCCGGTCCGGTGCTGCTCGTGGACGACCTCGTCGACAGCGGTGGACGCTCGACGGTCGCCGCGCGGGAGCTGCGCCGCGCCGGGCGCGACCGGCGTGCTCCCGTTCGCCCTGGCGCTGCGCGGCTGACGCCGCGGCTCAGGCGCCCGGCGGAGACTTCGGCCGGGGCCGGCGCACGATGAGGTAGATCACGGCCGCAGCCACGAGCAGGACCAGCACCACGACCCACGGCACCCAGTTGATCGGCGACGCGGCGTTGTCGCCCGCGTCCGCGGTGGGCGACGGGGAAGCGGCCGTCGGCGACGGCGACGCGGTGGCGCTCGGCGTCGGTGCGGTTGTCGCGGTCGGCTCCTGCTCTGGCGTCGTCGTGGGCTCGGGCACCACTGTGGGCACCGGCTCCGCCACGGTGGGCTCGGGCGTCGGCTCGACCGTGGGCGCCGGCTCGGTGGTCGGCTCCGGTGCCGTGGTCGGCTCGGGCGCCGTGGTCGGCTCGGGCGTCGGCTCGGCGGTGGGCACGGGGGACCGCGTCGGCAGGATCGGCGTCCGCGTGGGAAGCGCCGTGGGCAGGCTCGTGGGCACGTCCGTCGGAAGCGTGGTCGGCAGAGCGGTCGGCAGCGGGATCCCGCCGTTGCCGCAGCCCGCCAAGACGGGGAGCGTGGCGGCGACGGCGATCGCCGCGAGCACTCGGGCGGTGCGGGCGCCCCGCGGCGGCCGCGATTCGCGTGTCACACGGGGATGCGGCATCCGATTCCTCCACTGGTGTCCTGGCCGCATGCTAGGCCCGCGCGCCCGTGCCACCGGGCATTCGGACCGAGACACACCGAACGCCCGATCCGAGGCTCGCCCGCCGGCCCGGCTCGACCTCGTGTGACGTCGCGTGACGCCGTGTCGCGGCGTATGTCGTCAGGGCGTTTCGCCGTTCGCGCCCGCCGACCAGCATGACCACATGCCTTCCCCACTCATCTCGCCGACCGAGCTGGCCGACCTCATCCGCGGCGGGACCCCGCCGCGGATCCTCGACGTGCGCTGGCGCCTCGACCGGCCCGAAGGCCGCCCGGAGTACCTCGACGGGCACCTGCCGGGAGCGGTGTACGTCGACCTCGACCACGAGCTGGCCCGCCGGGGCGACCCCCGTGACGGGCGGCACCCGCTGCCGTCGCGCACGCAGCTCGAGGCCGCGGCGCGGCGCTGGGGCATCCGCGACGGCGACACCGTCGTCGCCTACGACGACGTCCACTCGGTGGCCGCGGCACGCGCGTGGTGGGTGCTCACCCGCTCGGGGCTCGCCGACGTGCGTGTGCTCGACGGGGGTCTGCGCGGCTGGCTCGCCGAACGGCTGCCGCTCGAGACCGGCGACGTGCTGCCGCAGGCCGCCGGGCGACGTCGTGCTCGGCGAGATCACCGACGGCATCGCCGACATCGACGGCGTGGAGGAGTGGCCCGACCACGGCGTGCTCCTCGACGTGCGTGCGCCGGAGCGGTATCGAGGAGACGCCGAGCCGCTCGATCCCGTGGCCGGTCACATCCCCGGCGCCGTCAACCTCCCGACGACCGTCCACCTGACGGCCGGCAGGTTCCGCGCGCCCGACGAGATCCGCGCCGAGTTCGCCGCCGCCGGCGTCGCACGACGGCGTGGCGGACGCGGCCTACTGCGGCTCCGGCATCGCCGCGACCACACCGCGCTGGCCGGCGCGCTCGCCGGCATCGACGTCGTCGGTCTACCCGGGCTCGTGGAGCCAGTGGTCGCGCTCGCGCGGGCGTCTCGGCCGCCGTCGGCCCGGCTCCGTCGCTGGACGTGGTGCGCGGTATGACCGAGCCGCTCATCGTCGGCGCCATGGTGCGCACGCTCGGCGCCTACCCGTCGGGCTGGCGCCACCCGGGAGCGCACACGGATCCCTCAGACGGATGCCGCGATCCTCCGCGAGATCGCGCGGCTGGCCGAGGACGCCGACCTCGACTACCTGTTCTTCGGCGACTGGCTCGCGACCGGTCCCGACCTGGAGTTCCGCGACCCCTACCTGCTCGCGCGCATCGACCCGCTGAGCGCCGTGCTCTTCCTCGCCGGCCGTCACCGAGCGCATCGGGCTCATCGCGACGGTGAACTCGACGTACGCCGACCCCTACGCGACCGCGCGGGCCACGGCATCCCTCGACCTGCTCACCGGCGGTCGCGCCGGCGTCGAATCTCGTCACCGGCGCCGAGCCGCGGGCGGCCGCCAATCACGGACGCGACGCGCACGCCGACAACGAGGCGCGCTACGACCGCGCCGAGGAGTTCGTGCGAGGCGCTCCGGCTGCCTGTGGGAGTCCTGGGATGCCGATGCGTGGGTCGCGGATGCCGCCATCGGGGACGCTCATCGATGCCGGCGGGCCTCCGCCCGGCGCCGTTCGCCGGTGCGCAGGTGCGCGTCGAGGGTCCGCTCAACGTCGCGCGTCCGCCGCAGGCGCACCCGCCGATCGTGCACGCCGGCACCTCGCCCGCGCTCGCGTGCGCTCGCGGCGACCGAGGCGGACCTCGCGCTCATCGCGGCGCGCGACCCGGCGGTCGCCGCCGCGACGCGCGCCGAGCTGCGGGCGCTGGCGGCGGCAGCCGGGCAGCGATCCCGACGACCTGAAGGTGATCGTGCCGGTGCTGCCGGTGGTGGCCGAGACGGATGCCGCAGCCCGCGCGATCGTCGACCGGCTCCTGCTGCTCGTGCCCATCGACGACGGGGTGTCGCCCACGCCGGCGCGCGGGGTTCCCCGCGAACCGCTCGCTCGGCGTCGTTCCTCGACGTCGCCGGCATCGAGCCGGGCGACGGCGTGCGCAGCGGCATCCGTCGACGATGCCGTCGACGCCGTCGACCGCCGCCCGGTTCGCCGAGCCCGCGTCGCGCACGCTCGAGATCGGTGCGAAGCGCGGACGGGGCGCGACCTCGGCGGCGAGCACCCGGTGACGTGGCGGCACCTCGATCGCCGCCCATGCGGTGCCCGCGGCCTTCGTCGTCGGCGGACCCGCGGCGGATCGCCGACCACTTCGAACAGTGGCGCGACGCGGGAGCCGCCGACGGCTTCAACGTGCTCTCGGCGTTCCAGCCGGCGCAGTTCGAGGCCTTCACCGGCCTCGCCGTGCCGGAGCTGCGCCGCCGTGGGCTCATCGGCCGCGACCGGCGCGACCCTGCGCGAGCGCCTCGGGTCGGGCAGCCGCGGCTCGTCCACGAGCCGCGCGCGGGCTGGTCGTCGGGCTGAGACCGGCCGCAGCGGACGGCCGCGCCTCCTGCGGGGTCGGGCCGTCTGCCGTCGCCACGACAGTCGTATTACCCCGTGTGAACGGCTGTGACCTCCTTTCGTCCGGTGACGAGCGGTGACACGGGCCGACGACGGCGGCGCAGCCGGTCGCCCTAGCGTGGCCACACCCCTTCACCGCACCCGAAGCCCCAGGAGATCCCATGTCCCGTCCCGCATCGCGAATCGCCGCCGGCGCCGCGCGATCGGCCGTCGCCGCGGCATCGCTCGCGGCGTGCGCCTCGACCGGCAGCCCGCCGGCGCAGGACGCGGCTGCCGCCTCCGGCGACCCGGTCACCGGCGGCACGCTCACCTACCTCGAGCACCAGACCTACACGAACCTCTACCCGCCGCAGGCCGGCTTCTACCCGAACGGCGGCCTCGTCAACAACATCGCCGCCCGCCTGACGTGGCAGAACCCCGAGACGCTCGAGATCGAGCCGTGGGTCGCGACCGACTGGACGGTGAACGACGACGCCACGGAGTACACCTTCAACGCTGCGCGACGACGTCACCTTCTCGGACGGCACGCCGCTCGACGCGGCCGCCGTCGCCAAGAACTTCGACGTCTACGGCCTCGGCAACCCCGCCCTCGGGCTCACGATCTCGGAGGCGATCAACAACTACGCCTCCAGCGAGGTCGTCGACGCCGACACCGTGACGTTCCGCTTCGTCGGCTCCGGCGCCGGGCTTCCTGCAGGCGACCTCGACGATCAACTCCGGGCTGCTCTCGCCCGGCGACGCTCGACCGCTCGCTCGAGGAGTTCGGCGCGGGCAACGCGACCGACATCGTCGGCTCGGGTCCGTTCGTCATCACCGACGAGAAGCTCGGCACCGAGCTCACGCTCGAGGCGCGCGAGGACTACGACTGGGCGCCGCCGTAGCTTCGAGCACCAGGGCCGCGCGTACCTCGACGAGATCCACCTCATCGTCACGCCCGAGGACAGCGTGCGCATCGGCTCGCTGCTGTCGGGTCAGGCGGACTACATCCGCTACGTGCAGGCGTTCGACGAGGCGCGCGTCGAGTCGTCCGGCTTCGAGCTGTACGCGCCGCAGACCCGCGGCGTCAACAACGGCCTGAGCCTGCGCTTCACCAACCCGCTGCTGAGCGACATCCGCGTGCGTCAGGCGCTCGTCGCGGGCGTCGACAGCCAGGAGGTCGTCGACACGATCTTCACCGAGAACTACCCGCGGCGCGACCTCCGCGCTGAGCTCGTCGGCCCCGGCTACAAGGACGAGTCCGAGTTCTACGCGTACGACCCCGAGAAGGCCGAAGAGCTGCTCGACGACGCCGGCTGGGAGCCGGGAGCCGACGGCATCCGCGAGAAGGACGGCCAGCGCCTCTCGCTGGACGTCTACGAGGCCAAGCCGCAGCCGCTGTCGAAGCAGACGCTCGAGCTCGTCGCGCAGCAGCTGAAGAAGATCGGCGTCGAGCTGAACGTGAAGTCGGCGGATGGCGGCACCTACGCCGAAGACATCAAGGATCCGCTCAAGACCCCGCTGTACCACTCGATGGTCGGGCGCGCCGACCTCGACGTCATCAAGAGCCAGTACTTCACGAAGAACCGCAACACGCTGCTCTCGGACGACGCCGAGCTCGACCGGCTGCTCGTGGCCGTCGCCTCCGACGCCCGACCCCGACAAGCGCATCGCGGCGTCGCAGGCCGTGCAGGACTACCTCGCCGAGCAGGCGTACGTCATCCCGCTGTTCGAGGAGCCGCAGGTGTACGGCGCGGCGCCGTACGTGCACGGCGTCGAGTTCGAGTCGGTCGCGCGTCCGCTGTTCTACGACGTGTGGATCGACAAGGACTGACATGCGCTACGCGCTCCGACGCGCCGGGCAGGCCGCGATCGTTCTGATCGCGGCCTTCACGGCCACCTTCTTCCTCCTGCAGCTGCTGCCGGGCGACGCGATCCTGATCAAGTTCGACAACCCCGAGCTCGGCCTCACGCCCGAGCAGATCGAGGCGATCCGGGCGTCGTACGGCGCCGACGTGCCGTGGTGGGAGCAGTACCTGGGTGACCCTCGACCGGCTACGCGCAGGGCGACTTCGGGTACTCGACGCAGTACGGCACCGGTGTGCTCGAGCTCATCGGCGAGGCGCTGCCCGCCGACGGCGGCGCTCGCCGACGCTCGGGTTCCGCGCTCGCCGCCGTGATCGCCTTCGTCGATCGCGTTCCTGTCGACGCTGTACGCCGTTCGCGTGGCTGCGGCACGGGCTCCGGGCGCTGCCCGGAGCTGTTCGTGTCGGTGCCGGTGTTCTGGCTCGGCATCCTGCTCATCCAGGTCTTCTCGTTCGGCCTCGGCTGGGTGCCGATCGTCGGGGCGGACCCCGTCGCAGGCCTGATCCTCCCGGTGATCACGCTCGCGGTGCCGATCTCGGCGCCGCTGGCGCAGATCCTGGTGCGGAGCATCGACGACGTGCGGCTCCAGCCGTTCGTGACGGTCGTGCGGGCCAAGGGCGCCTCGCCGTCGTGGGTGCTGTGGAGCTCGGTCGCCCGCAACGCGCTGCTGCCGACGCTGACGATCGCCGGCGTGCTGTTCGGCGAGCTCATCGGCGGCGCCGTCGTGACCGAGACGGTGTTCGGCCGCGCCGGGGATCGGCCGGGTGACCGAGCAGGCCGTCGCGAACCAGGACATCCCGGTGCTCCAGGGCATCGTCGTGCTGGCCGCGCTGACGTTCGTCGTCGTCAACCTCGTCGTCGACCTGCTCTACCCGGTGCTCGACCCGCGGCTGCGCACGCGGCACGCGCGCGACCCGCACCCGCGTCCACCCCCGCGCTGCAGGAGGCGACCGCATGAGCACGCAGATCCCGTCCTGTCCCCGATTCCGGATGCCGCGACCGCCGCGCTCGCGCGGGACGAGGCATCCGGAACCGTCGTCGACCCGGTCGCCCGCGACGCGGGAGCGCCGGACGGACTCCCGGAGCGGCGCATCGTCGGCCGCGCGGCTGTTCGCCCGCGGACGGCGGCCGTCGTGGACGCTCGTCGCCGCGATCGCCGTCATCGCGATCGCGGTGCTGTGGGCGGTCGTCCCGTGGCTGTTCACGTCGTACGACCCGATCAACGGCGTCCCGGCCGACAAGCTGCTGCCGCCGAGCGCCGCGCACTGGTTCGGCACCGACGCCATCGGGCGCGATCTGTACGCCCGCGTCGTCTACGGCGCGATCCACTCGCTCTCGGGCGCGCTCATCGCGGTCACGGTCGGGCTCGCGGCCGGCACGCGTCATCGGCGTCCTCGCGGGCTCGGTCGGCGGGTGGATCGACGACATGCTGATGCGCATCGTCGACGTGCTGCTGTCGATCCCGGGGCTCCTGCTGATGCTGTCGATCATCATCCTGCTGGGGTTCGGCACGGTGAACGCCGCGATCGCGGTCGGCGTCGTGAGCGTCGCGTCGTTCGCCCGGCTGTCGCGGTCGGAGGTGGTGCGCGTGCGGCGCACGCGACTACGTCGAGGCGGCGTTCGGCAGCGGCGGCACCTTCGCCGCCGTGCTGGGCCGGCACGTGCTGCCCAACTCGCTGACCGCCGTCGTGGGCCTCGCGGCCCTGCAGTTCGGCACGCGCGATCCTCGCGATCTCGACGCTCGGCTTCCTCGGCTACGGGGCGCCGCCGCCGACGCCGGAGTGGGGTCTGCTCATCGCCGAGGGGCGCAACTACGTCGCGACCGCGTGGTGGCTGACCACGCTGCCCGGGACTCGTCGTCTCGATGGTCGTGCTGAGCGCCAACCGCATCAGCCAGTCGATCGGAAGGAGAACGCGATGACCGTGCTGAGCGTGCAGGGCCTGAGCGTGTCGTACGCGACCCGCGCCGGCCGCCGGGAGGTCGTCCACGGCGTGGACGTCTCGAGTCGGCGAGGGCGAGGTCGTCGCGCTCGTCGGCGAATCCGGCTCGGGCAAGTCCACGACCGCGCACGCCCTCATCGGCCTGCTGCCCGAGGGCGGTCGCGTCGACGGCGGGTCGGTCGCGATCGGCGGCGTCGACATCACCGCGTGGAGCCAGAAGCGGCTGCGATCCGTGCGCGGCGCGCAGGTCGGCCTCGTGCCGCAGGATCCGGCGTCGTCGCTCGACCCGGTGCGCCCGATCGGCGTGCAGGTCGGCGAGATCCTGCGCCTGCATGGCAACACGGGATGCCGCGACCCGCCGCGCCCGCGTGCTCGAGCTGCTCGAGCGGGTCGGCCTCGACGACCCGGCGCTGCGGGCGAGGCAGTATCCGCACGAGCTCTCGGGCGGCATGCGCCAGCGCGTGCTCATCGCCATCGCCATCGCACTGCGACCGCGCCTGATCATCGCCGACGAGCCCACCAGCGCTCTCGACGTCACCGTGCAGCGGCGGATCCTCGACCTCATCGACGACCTGCGCCGCGAGGAGGGCACGTCGGTGCTCCTCGTCACGCACGACCTGGGCGTGGCGGCCGACCGCGCGCAGCGCATCGTCGTGCTCAAGCAGGGCCGGGTCGTCGAGCAGGGGCCGAGCAGCCGGCATCCTGTCGTCCCCGTCCGATCCGTACACGCGACAGCTGCTCGCCGACGCGCCCGCCCTGGCGACGGAGGGCTTCCGGCGGCCCGCGCCGCCGCTCTTCCTGCGGGATGCCGCGGCCGCTGCCGGCGAGAACCCCTATGCGATCGCCGCCGTCGGGGCTCGTGAAGGAGTTCGCGGTGCACGGCCGGGGCAGGGAGCCGTTCCGTGCGGTCGACGACGTGTCGTTCCAGGTGCGCCGCGGCACGACGCACGCGCTCGTGGGGGAGTCCGGGTCGGGCAAGACCACCACCGCGCGACTCGTGACGCGATTCCTGCAGCCGGACGCGGGACGCATCGAGCTCGCCGGGCCCACGGGGAGCTCGCCGACATCGCCGGCCTGCGCGGCGAAGCGCTGCGCGCGCCTGCGGCAGAGGATCCAGCTCGTCTACCAGAACCCCTTCTCGTCGCTCGATCCGCGGCAGAGCGTCGCGCAGATCATGGCCGAGCCGCTGCACAACTTCCGCGAGGGCACTCGCGCCGCGCGCACGGCGCGCGCCGCCGAGCTCATCGACCGGGTCGCGCTCCCCGCCGACGTGCTCGAGCGGTCGCCGCGCGAGCTGTCGGGCGGGCAGCGCCAGCGCGTCGCGATCGCCCGGGCGCTGGCCATCCGTCCCGACGTGGTCGTGCTCGACGAGGCGGTGTCGGCGCTCGACGTCACGGTGCAGGCGCGGATCCTCGAGCTGCTCGAGTCGCTCCAGCAGGAGCTGGGCCTCACCTACCTGTTCATCTCGCACGATCTCGCCGTGGTGCGCCGCATCAGCCACTCGGTCTCGGTCATGCGCCGCGGCCGGGTCGTCGAGGCCGGCAGCACCGAGGACATCTTCACCGCCCCCACCCACGACTACACGCGCGAGCTGCTGGCAGCCGTGCCCGGACGATCGGAGGTCGCCGCATGAGCGTGCCGTCTCTCGCCTTCTTCACCCGCCTGCTCGACGCCGCCGCCCCGGCCTGATCGACGAGGCGCCCGCCGCCGAGCGGTACCGCCTCGCGACCGACCAGATCCGGCACGCCGAGCGGTTCGGCATCGGGCGCGCGTGGGTCGCGCAGCACCACTTCCGTGCCGCCGAGGGCGGGCTGCCGGCGCCGTTCGTCTTCCTCGCGCACGTGGCCGCGGCGACGAGTGAGATCCGCCTCGGCACCGGCGTCGTCACGCTGCCCCTCGAAGATCCCGATCCGGGTCGCCGAGGACGCCGTCGTCGCCGACCTGCTCTCGGGCGGGCGCATCGACCTCGGTCTCGGCAGCGGCGGGACGCCGTCGTCGTTCGTGCCGTTCGGGCAGGATGTCGCCGCCAAGGCCGTCGTCTACGACGAGAAGCTCGACGTGCTGCTCGACGCGCTCGCCGGTCGCGAGATCGGGGGCGGCAACACCCTGTACCCCGATCCGTCGGAGGTGGTGCCACCGCGACGTCCGGGCACCGCTGGGGGAGCGCGTCTGGCAGGCGACCTTCTCGCCGGCGGGCGGCACGCGGGCCGGACGCCACGGGCACGGCCTGCTGCTCTCGCGCACCCAGCCCCGATCCGCCGAGGCGCCGGGTGCGACGCTCGCCGAGCTGCAGCATCCGATCATCGACGCCTACGTCGACGCGCTGCCGGCGGGCGTCGCGCCGCGGGTCACGGCATCCCGCACCGTCTTCGTCGCCGACGACCGCTCCGACGCCCTGCGATTCGCCGAGCGGGGACTGCGCCGGGCGGCCGAGGGCCTCCGCCGGTCGGGCCACCGCCTCCCGGACGACACGCTCGACGAGCTCATCGCCGCGACCGACACCCACCTCGGCACCCCGGAGGAGGTGGTCGCATCGCTCGCGACGGACACCACCCTCGCCCGCGCGACCGAGGTCGCGTTCCAGGTGCACTCGGTGGACGCCCCGCACGACTTCGTGCTGCGCTCCATCGAGCTCTTCGCCACGGAGGTCGCGCCCGCACTCGGCTGGGGTGCGCGCGACCGTTCCTTCGAACCACTCGGCCGTCTCGGAAAGGAGACCCCATGACCACCGCGACCATCGACGTCGTCGACGAGCTCGTCGGCGTGCGGGAGGGCGACGCGCTCGACGAGCTGCGCCGCCGGCGCCCCGTCACCCGCGAGCAGCTGCAGGCGAGCCACGACGCGCTCTTCGCCCCCGTCGACGACACGGCGTTCGCGCGTCGCGGAGCGCCTGCTCGTCGCCGCGTTCGCGACGCGCTCGACCGCCGACGACGCCACGGCACGCTTCTACGCGGATGCCGCGCGCCGCGCCGACGCCGGGCGGGCCGACCGTCGTGCTGGCCGAGGCGTCCGCCGCGGCGACCGCCGGGCCCTTCGGCGCGTACCGCGAGGAGGGGCTGCGCGCGGAGAGCAGCGATGGCCGCCGCTACGCGCCGGGCGCCGACGTGCGCGATGCGCTCGGCGACCGCGTCGCCGCCGCGCTCGTCCATGCGCACCTGCTCACCTTCCGGCCGCGGGAGGCGGACGACGCCGATCAGAGCCGGCTGCTCGAGGCCGGCTGGAGCTCCGACGGCATCGTCACGCTGTCGCAGCTGGTGTCGTTCCTCGCCTTCCAGCAGCGCGTGGCCGCCGGCCTCCGCGCGATCCGCTCATCACAGGAGGTCTCCGCATGACCGGCACGTCCACCGCAGCCGCCGTCCTCGTCCACGATGAGGCCCACCCGCACGGGCTTCACGCGGGCGGAGGTGGGCTGGCTGCCCTGGCTCGAGCCCCTGCCCGTCGACGAACTCACCGAGCGCCACTACGACGGGCTCGTCGACCGCCAGCGCGCCGGCAGCGACTACTTCCGGCTGCTGGCGCGCGATCCCGAGATCCTGCGCGCCCGCACGCTCGTCGACAAGGACATCTTCTACAACACCGCCGAGGGCCTGCCGCGGGCGGAACGCGAGCTCGCCGCGACCGCGGCGTCGCGGGTGAACGGCTGCGTCTTCTGCGCCTCGGTGCACGCGCGCTTCGCGGCGCACTACTCGAAGGCGCCCGACCAGGTCGATCTCCTCCTCGCGGACGGCGTCGGCGCCGAGCTCGGCGAGCGGTGGGACGCGATCGTGGCCGCCGCGGCCGCGCTCACCGCCACGCCGCTCGCGTTCGACGCGACCCATGTCGAGCGGCTGCGCGCTGCCGGCCTCGACGAGCTCGAGATCGCCGACGTCGTGCACGGCGCCGCCTTCTTCAACTGGGCGAACCGGCTCATGCTGTCGATCGGGCGGCCGGTCGCGCCGCCGCACGAAGGCGCGTGATGAGCCGTCCGCTGAGGGTCGTCGGCGTCTCGGGCTCACTCCACGAGCCGAGCCGCACGACGGAGCTCGTGCGCGCGATCCTGGCCGAGGTCGGCGTCCGCATCGAGATCGAGTCGACGCTGATCGAGATCGCGGCGCTCGGGCCCGGCTTCGCCGGTGCGCTGCGCCGCGATCAGGTCGCGCCCGCGGTGGAGGAGGCGCTGCAGCTCATCGAGTCGGCCGACCTCCTCGTCGTGGGATCGCCCGTCTACCGGGCGTCGTTCACCGGGCTGTTCAAGCACCTGTTCGACTTCGTGGGCCAGTACGACCTCGTGGGCACGCCGGTGCTCCTCGCCGCGACGGGCGGCGGGGAACGCCACGCGCTGATCATCGAGCACCAGCTGCGACCGCTGTTCGGCTTCTTCCAGGCGCTCACGCTGCCGATCGGCGTGTACGCGTCGAGCACCGACTTCGCGAACGACGGGGTGACCTCGCCCGAGGTCATCCGCCGCGTGGTTCAGGCGGTCGACCGGTCGCTGCCGCTCGTGGAGCATGCCACGCTCGTCCGCAGGTCGGAGTACGTCACGACCTGGTGACCGGAACGACGCATGCCGCGGCGTCGAGGACATTCCTCGACGCCGCCGCGGTGAGCGTCTAGACTGGCGCCCGTGTTGACCTGTCGGTGTTGTCGCCCCTGCTGCTGAAGCGTTCGCTTCGCGCAGGCCTCCGCGACCCCGACAACCTCCGCGCTCCCGCGCGGCAACACCCCAGGAACTCATCGTGCACTACGCCCAGAGCGTCGCCGATCTCGTCGGCAACACCCCCCTCGTCCAGCTGACCCGCGTCACCGAGGGCATCGCCGCGACGGTGCTCGCCAAGGTCGAGTACTTCAATCCCGGCGGCTCCGCCAAGGACCGCATCGCCCGCCGCATCATCGACGCCGCCGAGCGCGACGGCCTGCTCAAGCCCGGTGGCACGATCGTCGAGCCCACGAGCGGCAACACCGGCGTGGGTCTCGCCCTCGTCGCGCTGCAGCGCGGATATCGCATGATCTTCGTCGTGCCCGACAAGTTCGCGGGTCCGAAGGTCGACGTGCTGCGGGCCTACGGCGCCGAGGTCGTGGTGACCGACACGAGCGTGCCGCCCGAAGACCCCCGCTCGTACTACAGCGTCTCCGACCGGCTCGTCCGCGAGATCCCCGGGGCGTTCAAGCCGAACCAGTTCGCGAATCCGAACGGGCCGCTGAGCCACTACGAGACGACCGGGCCGGAGATCTGGCGCGACACCGACGGGCGGGTGACCCACTTCGTCGCGGGCATCGGCACCGGCGGCACGATCACGGGCACGGGCCGCTATCTGCACGAGGTGTCGGGCGGCGCTGTGCGCGTGGTCGGCGCCGACCCCGAAGGGTCGATCTACTCGGGCGGCCCGCTGCACGGCTATCTCGTCGAGGGTGTCGGCGAGGACTTCTGGCCCGACAGCTACGACCCCGCGGTGCCCGACGAGATCCACCGCGTCGGTGACGCCGAGACGTTCGAGATGACCCGCCGCCTCGCCCGCGAAGAGGGCCTGCTGGTGGGCGGATCGAGCGGGATGGCGGTCGTCGCGGCGCTGCGGACGGCCCGCGATCTGCCGGCCGACGCCGTCGTCGTCGTGCTGCTGCCCGACCACGGGCGCGGCTACCTCAACCGGTTCTACGACGACGACTGGATGCGCGACCACGGCTTCGACGTCCCGGCGCAGGCACCGGTCGCGCGAGCCGAGGCTCCCGCGGAGGACCCGGTCGTTGAGCGAGCGCCCTTCGACAGGCTCAGGGACCGCGAGCGAGACGAAACGCCTGCACCCGGCGCACACCTCGGCCCCGAGGCATCCGGAACCATGCCCGACGAAGGAGCACCCGCATGACCGAGCCCACGAACGACCACGGTTTCGAGACCCGCGCGGTGCACGCCGGGCAGGCGTTCGACCCGACCACCGGGGCCGTGATCCCGCCGGTGCACTTCTCCACCACGTACGCGCAGGACGGCATCGGCGGGCTCCGCGAGGGCTACGAGTACGGCCGCAGCGGCAACCCCACCCGCACGGCGCTCGAGACGCAGCTCGCGGCGCTCGAAGGGGGTGCGCACGCGCTGTCGTTCGCGTCGGGACTCGCGGCCGAGGACGCACTGCTGCGCGCCGCGCTCAAGCCCGGCGACGAGGTGCTGCTCGGCAACGACGTCTACGGCGGCACGTACCGACTCATCGCCCGGGTGCTGGGCGCGTGGGGCATCGGCGTGCGGGTCGTCGACATGAGCGACCTCGACGCCGTGCGGGCGGCCCTCGAGGAGCGCCCGGCGCGCATCGTGTGGGTCGAGACGCCGAGCAACCCTCTGCTGCGCATCACCGACATCGCCGGACTGGCGCGGCTCGGGCACGACGCCGGCGCCCTCGTCGTCGTCGACAACACGTTCGCCTCGCCCGCTCTGCAGCAGCCGCTCTCGTTCGGCGCCGACGTCGTGGTGCACTCGACGACGAAGTACCTCGGTGGGCACTCGGACGTCGTCGGCGGCGCGCTCGTCCTCAACGACGATGCCCTGTACGGCGAGGCGAAGTTCCTGCAGTTCGCCGTCGGCGCGGTCTCGGGCCCGCTCGACGCGTGGCTGACGACGCGCGGCATCAAGACGCTCGCCCTGCGCATGCAGCGCCACAGCGAGAACGCCCAGGCGGTGGCGGAGTTCCTGTCCTCGCACGACCGCGTCGCCCGGGTGTACTACCCCGGCCTGCCGTCGCATCCCGGTCACGACCTCGCCGCCGCGCAGATGAGCGGCTTCGGCGGGATCGTCTCGGTGGCGCTGGCGGATGCCGCAGCCGCGCGCCGCTTCGCCGAATCGACGCGGCTGTTCCAGCTCGCCGAGTCGCTCGGCGGCGTCGAGTCGCTCATGAACTACCCGGACGAGATGACGCACGCGTCGGTGCGGGGCACCGAGCTCGCGGTCCCGCCCGAGGTGGTGCGCCTGTCCGTCGGCATCGAGTCCGCCGCCGACCTCCTCGCCGACCTCGATCAGGCCCTCGCCGGCCTCTGACCGGAAGCGCGAAAGGGTAGATTTCCGCACCGGAAGTCATGCGGAACTCTACCCTTTCGCGCTTCTCGGTGCGGCCGACCTAGGCTCGGGGGCATGACCGCGAGCCCCGGCATCCGTTCGTCCGTCCTGGCGGAGCCGCTGCGCATCGGCGTGGTCACCGTGCCGAACCGCATCATGCAGACGGCGCACTCGAAGCAGTACTCCGACCGCGTCGAGTCCGACCGCGAGACGGCCTACTACGTACGCCGGGCGCGCGGCGGGTGCGGGCTGTTCGTGGCCGGCAACCACTTCGTGCACCCGACCGGCTCGATCCGCGGATTCGAGGACGCCTACCGCGCCGAGGGCGTCGCCGCGTCGAAGCGGATGACGGATGCCGTGCACGAGGCGGGCGCGAAGATCTTCGTGCAGCTCAACCACCACGGCGCGCAGGCGCAGCCCGACGGGCCCGACGGTCCCCGCGCGGTGTACGCCCCGTCGCGTGTGCTCTCGCCGTCGACCGCGCATGCCACCCGCGAGATGGACCGCGCCGACATCGCGGCGCTCGTCGAGGGCTGGGCGCTGTCGGCCGAGAATGCGCGGAACGGCGGGTTCGACGGGGTCGAGATCCACATGGCGCACGGCTACCTGCTGCACCAGTTCCTCTCGCCGCTCTACAACGCCGACGAAATGGCGCGACGAGTACGGCGGCGACCTCGAGGGGCGCACGCGGTTTCCGCGCGAGGTGCTGCGCGCGGTGCGGGAGCGGGTGGGCGACGACTTCACCGTCGGCATCCGCATCGTCGCGAACGAGTTCCACCCCGACGGCATCGACGGTGCCGGCATGCGCGAGGTCATCGCGCGGCTGCGCGCCGACGCGCGCATCGACTTCCTCGACCTCGCGGCCGGCGGCTACCACAACGTCCACTACGTCTTCCCGTCCTCGCCGATGCCGTACGCGTGGCTCCGCGACGACGTCGCGGCGGTGAAGGCCGCGAACCCCGACGTGCCGGTGTTCGGCGTCGGCGCCGCGCGCTCCGTCGAAGAGGCGGAAGAGGTCGTCGCGTCGGGCATCGCCGACATGGTGGCGCTGACCCGCGCGCAGATCGCCGACCCCGACCTCGGCCGCAAGCTGATCGGGCTCGAGCCGGTCGACGGCGCCGAGCGCGGCATCCGTCACTGCATCCGTCTGAATCAGGGATGCCTCGGCCGCGGCAGTCGCGGGCTCGCGATGTCGTGCACGGTGAACCCCCTCGCCGGGCGCGAGCTCGAACGCGGCGAGCGGCCGCGCACGGCGTCGCCGCAGCGGTGGATCGTGGTCGGAGGCGGGCCGGCCGGCATGCGCGCCGCCGTCGAGCTCGCGAGGGACGGGCACGCCGTGACCCTCATCGAGCGGGCGAACGAGCTCGGCGGCCAGCTGCGGCTCGCCCGCCGCGTGCCGGGGCGCGAGAGCGTCGGGCTGCTCGTCGACGACCTCGAGCGCGATCTCGCCGTCGCGGGCGTCGAGGTGCGGCTCGGCGTCGATGCCACCGCCGCGACCGCTGCGGACCGAGGCGGCGGACGGCATCGTGGTCGCCACGGGCGCGGTGGCGCCCACCGGCACGTCGCTCGCGCTCGGCGGCGCGTACACCGGCGGCTTCCCCGACCGCGGGCACGATCGACGCCTTCGCCGCGGTGTCGCCGGAGGCGGGCGGCACGCCGCTCGGCCGGCGGATCGCGGTCGTGGATGCCGACGGCACGGCGTACGCCGCCGGGATCGTGCTGACCCTCCTCGAGCGCGTCGACGAGCTCGAGCTCATCACGCCGTTCGAGACGGTGTTCCCGCACATCGGCGCCGGGTACGACCGACCGCTGCTGCTCGAGCGGCTGGGTGCGCACGGCGGCTTCCAGCGGCGCCCGGCCCACCGGGTGGAGGGGATCGAGCCCGGCGCGGTGACGGTGCGCGACACGCTGACCGGTGCCGTCGAGATGATCCCCGGTGTCGACGCGGTGGTCGCGATCGAGCCGCGCGCGTCGGTCGGCGTGCCGGGACTCGCGACGGAGGGTGATGCCGCGGCGCGGGTCGTCGTGATCGGCGACGCCTTCGCCCCCCGCACCATCGACGCGGCGGTCTTCGAGGCCGTCGAACTCGCTTACGACGTCGCAGGACTGGCGGTCCTCCGCGGCTGAGTCCTGGGTGGGCCTGGTCGCTGAGCCTCGGTCGCTGAGCCTGTCGACGGGCGCTCGGACGGGCCTCGGTCGCTGAGCCTGCCGAAGCGCCCTCCGACTCCCGCGCCCGCGCTGCGCGGCGGCGCCGCAGGGGCGGCTCCGCGAGGGCGGTGGCTACGCTGGGGCCGTGGACCCCGTCACCGCAACACTCGTCATCCTGGTGCTCGCGGTGATCGCGTTCGTGAGCAACCGCGTGCCGATCGGGATCGTCGCGATCGGCGTCGCGCTGGCGCTGTTCTTCACCGGCGTGCTGACGCTGCCCGAGGCGCTCGCGGGGTTCGGCGATCCGACCGTGGTGTTCATCGCCGCGCTGTTCGTGGTGAGCGAAGCGCTGGATGCGACGGGCGTCACCGCGTGGGCGGGGCAGAAGGTGATCGGCCGCGCCGGCACGAAGCGCACCACGCTCGTCGCCGTGACCGCCCTGCTGGTGGCGGCGCTCACGGCGCTCATCAGCATCAACGGCGCCGTCGCCGCGCTGCTGCCGCTGGTCGTCGTGGTCGCGGCCCGTGCCGGCATCGCCTCGTCGAAGCTGCTGATGCCGCTCGCCTTCGCGGCCTCCGCGGGCTCGCTCCTGCTGCTCACCGGAACCCCCGTCAACATCATCGTGTCGGAGTTCGCCGCCGGCGCCGGGGGACGGGCGTTCGGATTCTTCGAGTTCGCGCTCGTCGGCATCCCGGTGCTCCTCGGCACCGCTCGTGATCCTGCTGGTCGGCGGCCGTCTGCGTGCCGGAGCGGAAGGGCGCGATCATGCCGGTCGACCTGGTGCGGCACGCGCGCATGCTCCGCCAGCAGTACTCGCTGACGCTCGACACCGGCGTGCTCCTCGGTCCGAACACCGGAGTGACCGAGGTGGTGGTGGCGCCGCGCTCGCCGCTGATCGGCACGCGCGTGTGCGCGGGCATGACGACACCCGACGGCGATCTCGTCGTGCTGGCGGCGCGGCGAGGCGACGAGCACCTCAAGGGCACCGAGTTCATCGTGCAGTCCGGCGACGCGCTGCTGCTCCAGGGGGCGTGGGACGACCTGACGCGGCGGGCGCAGGATCCCGCGCTGCTCGCCGTCGACGACCCCGCGCAGCTGCGGCGGTCGGTGCCCCTCGGGCGCGGCGCAAAGCGCGCGATCGGCATCCTGCTGGCCATGATCGTGCTGCTCGCCACGGGTCTGGTGCCGCCGGCGGTCGCCGCACTGCTCGCGGCGTGCGCCCTGATCCTCACCCGCACGGTCACGGTGACGGCGGCGTACCACGCGATCTCATGGACGACGGTCGTGCTCATCGCGGGGATGATCCCGCTGTCGACGGCCTTCATCAGCACCGGCACGGCCGACCTCGTGGCCGACGGCATGCTGTCGCTGCTGGGCGGTGCCGGTCCTCACGTCGCGCTGCTCGCCCTGTGCGGGATCACCGTCGTGCTCGGCCAGCTGATCAGCAACACGGCGACGGTGCTCATCGTCGCGCCGATCGCCATCTCGGTCGCGCGGGGCTCTCGACCTGTCGGTGCAGCCGTTCATGATGGCGCTCGCCGTCGCCGGCGCGGCCGCGTTCCTGACGCCGATCGCGACGCCCGCGAACCTCATGGTGATGGAGCCGGCGGGGTACCGGTTCGGCGACTACTGGAAGCTCGGGCTGCCGCTCGCGCTGTTCTTCCTCGCCGTCGCCGTCTTCTACGTTCCGCTCGTCTGGCCGTTCTGACCGAAGCGCCCGCGACTGGCCGAACCGAGCGGGGTGGTGCGCGACGCCCCGGCCGCTCGGGTCAGCCGGGGCGTCGCGGGTGCTTACGCGGCCGACCAGCCGCCGTCGCTGGCGAGGTTCTGGCCGTTGACGTTGACGCCGTCGTCGCTCAGCAGGAACGTGATCGACGCGGCCAGGCGGTCCGGCGTCACCGGCGGCGCCATGACCGCCATGCCGGTGCGCACGCGGTCGGCGCCCAGCGGCCGAGTTGAACTTCGCCTCGATGTTGGTGATCACCGCGCCGGGAGCGACGGCGTTGACGCGGATGCCGCTCGGGCCGTACATGAACGCGCTCGACTTCGTGAGGCCGACGACGGCGTGCTTCGACGCGGTGTACGCGGCACCGGCGGACGAGCCGCGGAGGGATGCCTCGGACGAGGTGTTCACGATCGAGCCGCTGCCCTGCGCGAGCATCGCGGGGATGACGGCACGCATGAGCTTCATCGTGCCGGTGACGTTCACGCGGAACACGCGATCCCAGACGGCGTCGGTGACCTCGCCGACCGGGGTCATGTCGTCCATGATCCCGGCGATGTTGGCGAGGCGTCGATCCGGTCGCCGGCCGCCTCGATGATGCGGGCGACGCCCTCGTCGTCGGTGATGTCGGCGGTGAGAGCGACGACGTCGGCACCGGCGTGCGCGGCGACGAACTCGTCGAGGCGGTCCTGGCTGACGTCGACGGCGATCACGCGACCGCCCTCGCGCGCGACGCGCGAGGCGGTGGCACGGCCGATGCCGGAACCGGCGCCGGTGACGATGACGGTCTGACCCGTGAAGCGGCCCGAGGTGATCTTCTCGGCCCACTCGGCCTTCGGGGTCTCGTCGGCGGGCTCGGCGCGCGACGGCGTCGGGGTTGACCTGTGCGATCAGCGCGTCGAGGGCCGCCTGCGGGAAGGCGCCGCCGCTCATGGCGACGAGGTTCGCGAGGGGGAGCGAGGCGATCGGCGCGAGCGCGTCGGCGCTCTGACCGCCCTGGGCGAGGAGGCCGCGCAGTGCGGCGCCGCCGGCCGGGTCGTCGAGCCAGGTCTGGATGGTGGACGCTCCGGTGAGCGGAGCGGTGGTGGTGCTCATGGCGTGTTCGTTCCCTTTCTTCATGCAGTGTGGGCGGGCTGCGGGTCCGGGGCTGAGGAACCTTCGGGGCGGCTCCTACCGGACGGCGTTGTCCGGTACTAGGCTACACCCGTGCCCAGCACCGCATCCCCCCGTGCGCATCCCCGCCAGAATCGTGGCCCCGCCGCCGCGGCCGACAACCGCCGCGCGCTCATCGCCGCCGCCCGCGAGGTCTATGCCGAAGGCGGCCTCGGCGCGCCGTTCAGCGCCGTCGCCAAGCGCGCCGGCGTGGGGCAGGGGAGCCTGTACCGCCACTTCCCCGACCGCACGGCCCTGGCCGTCGCCGTCTTCGAAGACAACGTGCGCGATCTCGAGGAGTACACCTCCGACCCCGAACGCACCATCGACGACCTGTTCGGCCGCCTGGTCGACCAGGCGGTCGTCTCGACGGCGTTCATCGAGCTGCTCACCGCCGATCTGACCGACCCGCGGGTGGCCGTCCTGGGCGCCCGCTTCCAGGCGCTCGTGGAGCGCCTCGTCACCCGCGACCGCGCATCGGGCCGCCTCGGATCCCACATCGAGACCGACGACGTGACGCTCGCGGCGGGGATGCTGGCGACCGAGCTCGCCCGCGCGGATCCCGCACAGCGACCCGTCGTCGCGCGGCGGGCCCGCGCGCTCTTCGCCGCCGCATTCGCGCCGCGATGATCCGGCAGTAGGCTCCTGCCATGGGACGGTTCATCTACGACACGAACGCGAACTCCGTCGACATCGACGACCGCACCCTGGCGCATCTGCGCATCGTGATGATGAACAAGCTGCGCCGCTCCGAGCCGTTCATGTTCGACGTCGAGATCGGCGACGGCAGCGGCCGCCGGAGCTTCTGGATCCACCCCTCGGTGCCGATCCAGTTCCACTTCTTCGGCAGCCGTCAGCCGCGCGTCAACCGCAAGTGGGTCGAGGAGCTGATGCTCGCCGCCAGCGGGCCGAGCGGGCTCACGATCCTTCCCGAGCCGAGCGAAGACGACGAGCAGGCCGCGCCGGAGACGTCCTGACAGCCGGTCCGGCGCCGAGCGGAGCTCTCCCGCCAGGGAGGACGTGTCGGTCGCTAGGAAAGGCCCGGCCGTCGCGATGCCTACTCTTTGACGTCGTCCGCGGAGAGCTCGGTGCCGCCGACGGTCAGACGGTCGACGTCGATGTGCTCGACATCGACGGTGCCGAGCGAAAGATCCGCCCCGTCTTCGAGGCCGGATGCGGCATCCGGCAGGTCCACCGGGCCGGTGTCGAAGTGCTCAGCGACGAGCAGGATGCCGCCGGTCGAGCTGGCCGAGTTCGCGAGCTCCTCGATCCAGTCGCGGCTGAGCTGCGCGGGCTCCGGATCGTCGAAGACGAAACGGAGCGGGATCGACGGGTGCAGCCAGATGGTGCTGCGCCCGCGCGGCTGGTCGTCGGGGTGGGTCCACGACACGGTGAAGCTCTCGTCGCGTCGCAGCTTGGTCGCGATGACGACTTTGAGGTGCGCGAGTGCGCGGTCCTCGATGTGAATCGGCATCGCGCCGCCGCCGTAGTAGATCGTTCCCACGCGCCAACAATAACCCGCGGCGGAGCATGTTACCGCCTCAGAGCCGCGTCCACGCCTCCGTGAGCACACCGCGGAGAATCTGCTCGATCTCGTCGAACTCCTTCGGCCCGACGGTCAACGGCGGCGCGAGCTGGATCACGGGGTCACCGCGATCGTCGGCACGGCAGTAGAGACCGGCGTCGAAGAGCGCCTTGGAGAGGAACCCGCGCAGCAGCCGCTCGGACTCGTCGTCGTCGAAGGTCTCCTTCGTCGCCTTGTCTTTGACGAGCTCGATCCCGAAGAAGTAGCCGTCGCCGCGCACGTCGCCGACGATCGGCAGATCGTTGAGCTTCTCGAGGGTGGACCGGAACACCGGCGAGTACTCGCGCACGCGCTCGTTGAGGCCCTCCTCCTCGAAGATGTCGAGGTTCTCGAGTGCCACAGCGGCCGAGACCGGATGTCCGCCGAAGGTGTAGCCGTGGTAGAACGCGCGGTCGCCGTGGGCGAAGGGCTCGTAGATGCGGTCGCTGACGATGGTCGCGCCGATCGGGGAGTACCCGCTGGTCATCGCCTTCGCGCAGGTGATCATGTCGGGCACGTACCCGTAGGCGTCGCACGCGAACATGTGGCCGACACGTCCGAACGCGCAGATGACCTCGTCCGACACGAGCAGCACGTCGTACTTGTCGCAGATCTGCCGCACGCGCTGGAAGTAGCCGGGCGGCGGCGGGAAGCAGCCGCCGGAGTTCTGCACCGGCTCGAGGAAGACGGCTGCGACGGTGTCGGGCCCCTCGAACTGGATCATCTCCTCGATGCGGTCGGCCGCCCACACGCCGAAGGCCTCGAGGTCGTCCGACGGGGCGCCCATGTCGGCTGCCCGGTAGAAGTTGGTGTTCGGCACCCGGAAGCCGCCGGGGGTGACCGGCTCGAACATCTCCTTCATCGCGGGGATGCCGGTGATCGCGAGCGCGCCCTGCGGGGTGCCGTGGTACGCGACCGACCGCGAGATCACCTTGTGCTTGGTGGGCTTGCCCTGGATCTTCCAGTAGTACTTGGCGAGCTTGAACGCGGTCTCGACGGCTTCGCCGCCGCCGGTCGAGAAGAACACCTTGTTGAGGTCGCCGGGCGCGTAGTCGGCGAGACGGTCGGCCAGCTCGATGGCCGCCGGGTGCGCGTACGACCAGATGGGGAAGAACGCCAGCTGCTCGGCCTGCTTGGCCGCCACCTCCGCCAGCCGCCGGCGACCGTGCCCCGCGGCGACGACGAACAGGCCCGACAGGCCGTCGATGTACTGCTTGCCCTGCGAGTCCCAGATGTGGTGCCCCTCGCCCTTGACGATGATCGGCACCCCTGGGCCCTCGGTCATCACCGACTGGCGGGCGAAGTGCATCCAGAGGTGGTCTTTCGCCATCTGCTGCAGCTCCGCCTCGCTTCTCGCGGGGCGGTTGCTCCTCGAGGGGCGATCGGCGGGCGCCTGGCCGGGAGTCACGGATTGCGCGGTGGTGGACATGGAGGGCCTTCCGTCGGACGTGCTCCCACGCTACTCGCGTGCCCCTCGCGCACGGTCGCGACGTTTCGTCCGGTTCGGATGCCGCGGCCGCCGGTCCGTCCGGATCCCGGGGCCTGCGGCATCCGCTCTTCTCCGGGTTCGGCACGCGCCCGTCGCTCAACAGGTCAACCGCGACTACGCAGGAGGTTGGAACGGTTCAACCTCCTGCGGAAGTGCGGTTGACCTGTCGGGGTCGGGTCGGGCGCGACATTTGAGGGCACGGGACGGGCTCAGGTGGAGCCGCGGACGACGAGGTGCGTCGGGAGGACGATCGGCGAGGGCGGCAATGCCGCGCCGGTGGCGGCGTCGGTGAGCGCGGTGACGGCGGCCGCCGCCATCTCGCGGATCGGCTGGCGGACGGTCGTGAGGGGAGGGGTGAGCCAGCGCGCGCCGCGCAGGTCGTCGAATCCGACGACGAGCACGTCGTCGGGAACGCGCCGCCCCGTCGCCGCGGCGGCGGAGTACACGCCCGCGGCCATCTCGTCGGAGCAGGCGAAGACGCCGAGCCGTTCGCCGGGCCGGAGTCCGCGCAGCACGGGCAGGGCAGCCTCGCGGGCCGACGCTCCGCCCCAGTCGGCCTGGACCGCCGTCAGGTCGGCGTCCGGGCGGACGAGTCGCAGCGCCTCGCGGAAGCCGGTGTTGCGCGCGCGGCCGTACCGATACGGCGGCGACCCGAGCACGACCGCGAACCGCGTCGCGCCGCGTTCGGCGAGGTGCATCGCGGCGGCGGCGCCGCCCTCGCGGTCGGTCGTGCGCACGCTCGTGAGACCGCGCGACGTCTCGGCCTGCGGATCCATGAGCACGACCGGGATCTCGGCGTCGTTCAGCGCCGCCAGCTGCGACGCGGTCGGCGAGATGAGCCCGAGCACCACTCCCGCCGACCCTCGACGGCGGATCCGCATGGGCCAGTCGTCGTCGGGGGTGTCGCGCTCCTCGGTCAGCACGAGGTCGTAGCCGGCGGCGGCTGCGGCGCTGCGCGCGCCGGCCGTCACCTCGTCGGAGTAGGCGTTGTGGAACGAGCCGAGCACCAGGTCGACCAGGCGCGCCGACCCCGGCGGGCGTCCGCCCACGGCGGGGTCGCGGGTGTAGCCCAGCGCGCGGGCCGCGGCCAGCACGCGCCGTCGCGTCGCAGGCGCGAGGTCACCGCGACCCGACAGCGCGCGCGACGCCGTCGCGACGCTGACGCCGGCCGCCGCCGCGACCGCGGCGAGGCTCACACGCGCAGACACCGCACCACCTTCGCGCACGTGGGAGGTTTTGCGCAACATTCTCGCGGCGCCGCTCACGCGGTGGCATCGTCTGTGGCTGGAAAGGGCACACCCGATGACGACGACGACATCGCCGCTGCGGATCGCGCTGATCGGCACCGGCTTCATGGGCCGCATGCACACCCACGCCTGGCGCACCGCGCCGCGCTTCTTCGACCTCCCGCTGACTCCGCAGCCGGCGCTGCTCGTCGGCCACCGCGCCGACGCGACCGCCGAGGCCGCCGCGCGCTGGGAGTGGCCGGAGCACACCGTCGACTGGCGCGAGGCCGTCGAGCGCGACGACATCGACGCGATCGACATCTGCACCCCCGGCGACACCCACGCCGAGATCGCGCTCGCCGCGCTGGCCGCCGGCAAGCACGTGCTCTGCGAGAAGCCCCTCGCGAACACGGTCGCCGAGGCGCAGGAGATGACGGATGCCGCGGCCGCGGCATCCGCTCGCTCCGGCGTGGTGGCCATGTGCGGCTTCAGCTACCGCCGCACGCCGGCGCTCACCCTCGCCCGCGACCTCATCGCGGCGGGACGCGTCGGCGAGATCCGGCACGTGCGCGCGCAGTACCTGCAGGACTGGCTGAGCGACTCCGGACGCGCCGCACACCTGGCGCCTCGACCGCGACCGTGCGGGCTCCGGTGCGCTGGGCGACATCGGGGCGCACAGCATCGACACCGCGCAGTGGCTCACGGGTCAGGACATCGCCGCGGTCTCGGCCACCGTCCGCACCTTCGTCACCTCGCGGCCACGCCGTTCGGCGGTCGAGGGCCTCGGGGGCGTCGCCGCCGACACCTCCGACCGGCTGCCGGTCACCGTCGACGACGCCGCCGCCTTCACCGCCCGCTTCGACGGCGGCGCGCTCGGCGTCTTCGAGGCCACCCGCATGGCGACCGGCCGGCGCAACGCCAACCGCATCGAGATCAACGGCGACCGCGGCGCGATCGCGTTCGACTTCGAGCGCATGAACGAGCTCGAGGTGTACGACGCCGCCGACGACGACGCGCAGGGCTTCCGGCGCGTGCAGGTCACCGAGGCGCGGCATCCGTATGCCGGAGCCTGGTGGCCCGCCGGGCACGGACTGGGCTACGAGCACCTGTTCACGCACCAGGCCGTCGACTTCGTCCGCGCCGTCGCCGGCGAGATCCCGGTGTCGCCCACCTTCGCCGACGCGACGCAGGTGCAGCGCGTGCTGGCCGCGGTCGAGCAGAGCGCCGCCCGCGACAGCATCCTCACGACGGTCGCCGAGCCCGGTCGTTGAGCGAGCGAGGAACGAGCGAGACGAAACGCGCCGCACGCCGCGTCGACGGAGAGTCCACGGCGTTTCGTCTCGCTTCGCTCGCTCAACGACCGGAGGCGGCCCCTCCGCAACGCATCCAAAGCCATACCCCACGAGAAGGGAACCCCTCATGACCCGCACCGCCCTCGTCGTCCGCGGCGGATGGGACGGCCATCATCCGGTCGAGGCGACCGAGCTGTTCCTGCCGTTCCTCCGCGAGCAGCGGCTTCGACGTCACGATCGAAGACGACCCCCAGGTCTATGCCGACGCCGACCGCATGGCCGCCACCGACCTCGTGCTGCAGTCCGTCACGATGTCGCAGGCCGTCGAACGAGGCCGTGCGCGGGCTCCGCGACGCCGTGGCCGCCGGCACCGGGCTCGCCGGCTGGCACGGCGGCATCGCCGACTCGTTCCGTGCCAGCTCGGACTACCTGCAGCTCGTCGGCGGCCAGTTCGCCACCCACCCGTCGAAGCACCCCGACGAGGTCCACGGCGACCAGACCGACAACTACCTCGACTACACCGTCGAGCTCACCGACCTCGGCCGCACGCACGAGATCATGGCCGGCATCGACGACTTCCGGCTGACCACCGAGCAGTACTGGGTGCTGCACGACGACCTCATCGACGTGCTCGCGACGACGACGCACCCGGTGCAGCCGTACCACCCGTGGCACCGGCCGATCATCTCGCCGGCCGTGTGGACGCGCGAGTGGGGTCAGGGCCGCGTCTTCGTGTCGACGCCGGGGCACAGCCTCGACGTGCTGCAGGACCCGAACGTCCGCACCATCATCGAGCGCGGACTGCTGTGGGCCGCGCGGTGACGGGCGGCGCGGACGGTGACGGGCGGCACGGTGCGCGACGTGGGCATCGTCGGGCTCGGGCACATCTCGGGTCAGTACCTCGAGACGCTCCAGGCGGCCACGGGGGTGCGCATCGTGGCCGTGGCCGACCTCGACGCCTCGCGCGCGCAGGCCGCGGCCGAGCGCATCCCGGGATGCCGGGCCCTCACCACCGACGAGCTGCTCGCCGATCCCGGCGTCGGCACGGTCCTCAACCTCACCATCCCCGCCGCGCACGCCGACGTGGCGCTGGCCGCCATCGCGCACGGCAAAGACGTCTACGGCGAGAAGCCGCTGGCTGCGACCTTCGCGGACGCTGCGCGGGTGATGGATGCCGCAGCCGCCGCGGGCGTCCGCGTCGGGGGTGCGCCCGACACCGTGCTCGGCACCGGCGTGCAGACCGCGCGCGCCGCGATCGACGACGGGCGCATCGGCCGGCCGGTGTCGGCATCCGCCATGTGGATCTCGGCGGGCCACGAGTCGTGGCATCCGCATCCCGACTTCTACTACCGCGAGGGCGGCGGACCGCTCCTCGACATGGGCCCGTACTACGTCACGTCGCTCGTGCAGCTGCTCGGGCCGGTCGAGGCGGTGTCGGGTGCCGCGTCGCGCTCGCGCGACGTGCGCGTGATCGGCAGCGGGCCGCGGGCGGGGGAGAGCATCGGCGTCGACGTCGACACCCACCTCACCGGCATCCTGCATCACGCGTCCGGAGCGATCTCGACCGTGACCATGAGCTTCGACGGCGTCCGCTCGACCGCGGCGCCCATCGAGGTGCACGGCGTCGAGGGGTCGCTGATCGTGCCCGACCCCAACATGTTCGAGGGCGACGTGCAGCTGCACGGCACCGGTGCGCGGCAGCAGCGCTCGTGGCAGACCCTCGAGCCGTCGGCCGGCTACGCGGACTCCGGCCGCGGCATCGGGCTGCTCGACTTCGTCGCCGGTCCGGCGCGGGCGAGCGGGGCGATCGCGCTGCACGTGCTCGAGATCATGACGGCCCTGTCCGACTCGGCCGCATCCGGCGCCCGCGTTCCGCTGCGCACCACGGCGGCGCGCCCGTCGCTCGTTCCCCTCACCCCCGCATCCGACTGGAGAAATCTGTGACCACGGCCCGCGCCGTCATCGACCTCGACGTCCCCGGCGACGTCATCAGCCGCCACCTCTACGGCCACTTCGCCGAGCACCTCGGCCGCTGCATCTACGGCGGCTTCTGGGTCGGCGAGGATTCCGAGATCCCGAACGTGCGCGGCATCCGCTCGGATGTCGTCGAGGCGCTGCGGGCGCTCGGCATCCCGAACCTCCGCTGGCCGGGCGGCTGCTTCGCCGACGAGTACCACTGGCGCGACGGGATCGGACCCCGCGACGAGCGCCCGCAGATGATCAACTCGCACTGGGGCGACGTGGTGGAGAACAACCACTTCGGCACGCACGAGTTCATGGACCTGTGCGAGATGCTCGGCGCCGACGCGTACGTCAACGGCAACGTCGGCAGCGGCACGGTGCGCGAGATGAGCGAGTGGGTCGAGTACCTGACGCGCGACGGCGACAGCCCCATGGCGCGCCTGCGCCGCGAGAACGGCCGGGACGAGCCGTGGAAGGTGCCGTTCTGGGGCATCGGCAACGAGGCGTGGGGCTGCGGCGGCAACATGACCGCCGAGCAGTACGCCCTCGAGGCGCGTCGGTACGGCACGTTCTGCCGCAACCACGGCGGCAACGAGCTCTACCGCATCGCCGCCGGCGCGTCCGACGACGACATCACGTGGACCCGCGCGCTCATGGAGTCGCTCGGATGCCTCACCTGCGGCTCGCAGCCGGCGCCCGTGTTCCAGGGCGTCTCGTTCCACTACTACTCGCACGCCGGCGCGGGCATCAACACCGAGCCGGCCACGTCGTTCACGGCCGACCAGTACTACGGCACGATGCGCAAGGCGATCGACATCGAGCGCGTCATCCGCCGGCACGAGGCCGTGATGGACTCGTACGATCCCGACCGCAAGATCGGCCTCATCCTCGACGAGTGGGGCACCTGGTGGAACGTCGAGCCGGGCACCAACCCCGGCTTCCTGTTCCAGCAGAACACCGTGCGCGACGCCCTCGTCGCCGCCGTGCACTTCGACGCCTTCCACCGTCACGCCGGGCGCCTCAAGATGGCGAACATCGCCCAGACCCTCAACGTGCTGCAGGCGATGATCCTCACCGACGACGACGGCGCGATGGTGCTCACCCCGACCTATCACGTGTTCGAGATGAACCGCGGGCACCATGACGCGACCGCCCTGGCCGCGCACGTGCTGTCGTCGCCGGTCGCGGCGGACGATGTGCCCGGCCTCTCGGTCTCGGCCTCGACCCGTGACGGCTCGGCGCTGGTGTCGCTGTCGAACCTGTCGCTCGAGGACGCACTCGACGTGCGGGTCGACCTGCGCGGCCGCCCGGCCTCGGTGCGTCGGGCGCGGGTGCTCACCGGGACGGATGCCGCAGCCCACAACACTCCCGGCACCCCCGACGCCGTCGCGCCCGCGTCGCTCGAGGCCTCGGTCGACGCGGGCGTGCTGACCGTGTCGCTGCCGCCGCACTCCTTCGCGACCGTGGAGCTCGACCTGGCGTAGCCCGCGTGAGCGCGTTGGCTGGCTGGGTCCGGCCGCGGCGGGCCCCGCCCCGGCCGGGCTGACGTGGCGCGCCGGGTGGAGGCATCCGCGTGTCCGCCGCCCGCTGGAGTTGGGGCATCCGCTCGCTCCCTTCGTTCGACAGGTCAACCGCGCTTCTACAGGAGGTTGGATCGGTTCAATCTCCTGCGGAGGGCCGGTTGACCTGTTGAACCCCACGAAGCGGCTCCCCGCGGCGCTCTGGCAGGAAGCGCCAGCCTGGGGTGGCGGCATCCGCTCGCCCGCCTCCGTTCGACAGGTCAACCGCGCTTCCACAGGAGGTTGGATCGGTTCAACCTCCTGCGGAGGGCCGGTTGACCTGTTGAACACGAGACGAAGAGGGCCCCGCGGCGCATCGCCGCGGGGCCCTCTTCGTATCCGGGCTCAGCGCACGGGCAGGGCGTCCGCTCCCGTCCGGACGGTCGCGGTCGCGACCCTCGGGTCGGCTGCGGAGACGACATGGACGTCGCCGGTCAGCTCGACCTGGACCTCGTCGTCGCGCTCGGCGCACGAGGGGCCGACCCAGAGGTCGATCGCGCCGGGCTCGACGATGCGGCGACCCTCGCGTCCGGTGAACGCCAGGCGCGCGGCCGGCACGGCGAAGCTCACCGACACCGACTCGCCCGGCTCCAGCGACACCCGCTGGTACGCCAGCAGCTGCGCGACCGGACGCGTCACCGACGCGACCCGGTCCCGCGCGTACAGCTGCACGACATCCGTTCCCGGCCGGTCTCCGGTGTTGGCGACGACGACCGTGACATCCAGGATGCCGTCGGTCGCGGCATCCGTCGCCGTCAGCGATCCCCGCTCGAACGTCGTGTACGTCAGACCGTGCCCGAACGGCAGGGCGGGGGTGTTGTCGGCGCTCGTGATCTCGGTGGGTCCGCCGAGCACCGGGTGCAGGTACGTGTACGGCTGGGCGCCCGCCGACCGGGGGAGCGACACCGGCAGGCGTCCCGACGGCTCGGCGTGGCCCGACAGGATCCGCGCGATGGCCGGGCCGCCCTCCTCGCCCGGGAAGAAGGCCTGCACGACCGCGCCCGCGGCCCCCGGTCCGTCGAGCATCCAGCCGATCGCGTACGGGCGACCCGAGACCACCACGACGGTCGTCGGCGTGCCGGTGGCGATGACCGCCTCGACGAGGCGGCGCTGGGCGCCGGGCAGCTCGAGGTCGTCGACGTCGTTGCCCTCGCCGACGGTGCCGCGGCCGAACAGCCCGGCGCGGTCTCCGACCACGACGATCGCGACCTCGGCGGCCGCCGCCGCGTCGACCGCGGCGGCGATCCCGCTGGTGTCGGGATCCTCGACCTCGCAGCCGTGCTCCACCACGATGTCCGCGCCGGCGAACTCCGCAGCGCAGCGCCTCGGCGATGGTCGGCATCTCGAAGCCGAGCGGCGTGCCCGGGTGATGGGCGAGCACGTGGTTCGCGAACGAGTAGCACCCCATGAGCGATTCGGCCGAGTCGGCGTTGGGGCCGATCAGCGCGATCCGCGCGGGCGCCGCGAGCGGCAGCAGCCCGTCGTTGGTCAGCAGGACGACCGACTCCTCGGCGGCGCGCCGGGCGAGTGCTCGCAGTGCGGGATCGTCGAGATCGACCTCGGTGGGCGGCGTCTCGAAGTCGGCGTCGAGCAGGCCGAGCCGCTCCTTCTGCGCGAGCACGCGCAGCACGGCGCGGTCGACGAGCTCCACCTCGTCCGGGTGCGCGGCGAGCCGGGCGTGCAGCGGCGCCGCGAACGCGTCGGCGGTCGGCAGCTCGACGTCGATGCCCGGCGCGCAGCGCCAGCACGGCCGCCTCGCCCAGGTCGCCGGCGACGCCGTGCAGCGAGTGCAGGAACGCCACCGAGAAGTAGTCGGCGACGACGGTGCCCTCGAACCCCCACTCATCCCGCAGCAGGTCGGTCAGCAGCGTCGGGTCGGAAGCCACGGGGACGCCGTCGATCTCGGCGTACGAGTTCATGACCGACTGCACCCCGCCGTCGCGGATCGCCATCTCGAACGGCGGCAGCACCACGTCCTGCAGCCGCCGCCGGCCCATCTGCACCGGCGCGTGGTTGCGGCCCGCCTGCGACGCGGAGTATCCGGCGAAGTGCTTGAGGGTCGCATCGACGCCGGCCGACTGCAGCCCGCGCACGTAGGCGGTGCCGATCGTGCCGACGACGTACGGGTCCTCGGCGATGCACTCGTCGACGCGGCCCCAGCGGGGGTCGGTCACGACGTCGAGCACCGGAGCGAGCCCTTGATGGATGCCGAGCTCGGCCATGGACCGGCCGATCGCCGCGCCGATCTCCTCCGTGAGGTCCGGGTCGAAGGCCGCACCCCACGCCAGGGGCGTCGGGAACGTCGCGGCCTTCCACGCCGCGAGACCGGTCAGGCACTCCTCGTGCACGATCGCCGGAATGCCCAGCCGGGTCTCGGCGCGCAGGCGCCGCTGCTCCGCCCAGAGCCACTCGGCCCGCGCGATCGGCTCCACCGGGCGCGTGCCGTACACGCGGGTGAGGTGACCGAGCCCGTGGGCGGTCGCCTCCTCGTAGGGTCCGGAGTTGCCGCGCTCGCCGGCCATCGGCGCGACGACCTCGCCGCCCTTGTCGACCCAGTAGCCGACGAGCTGCGCGATCTTCTCCTCCAGCGTCATCTGCGCGTGGAGGGACTGCACCCGCGGCGAGACCGCGGGCATCACGACGTCGCTCATCCCTTGACCGCCCCCGTCAGGCCGCCGACGATCCGCCGCTCGAACAGGCTGAAGAACACCAGCGCGGGCAGCATCGACAGGGACGTGAACGCGAGCACCTTCGCCGTGTCGACCGAGTACTGCGACGAGAACGCCTGGACACCCAGTGGCAGGGTGAACTGCGCCTCGTCGTTCAGGATGAACAGCGGCAGCAGGTAGCCGTTCCAGCTCCCGATGAAGGCGAGGATGCCGACGGTGATGACACCGGGCACCGCGAGCGGGAGCACCATCCGCCAGAAGAACGACAGGCGGCCGCATCCGTCGATGTAGGCGGCCTCCTGGATCTCGTCGGGGATCGCCCGCAGGAACGGGACGAGGATGATGATCGTCGTCGGCAGCGCGAAGGCGATCTGCGGCAGGATGACGCCGGGCAGGGTGTTCATCAGTCCGAGGTTGCGCACCACGATGTACAGCGGCGTGATCGCCACCGTGATCGGGAACATCAGGCCCGCGGCGAACAGCGCGTACAGCGCCCCGCGGCCGGCGAAGCTGTAGCGGGCGATCACGTAGCTGGCCATGAGTCCGAGCGCCACCGCGCCGACGGTCGTCGCGAGCGCGACCATCGTCGAGTTCAGCACCTCGGTCCAGAACAGTCCGCTGGTCAGCACGTCGACGTAGTTCTGCGGGTTCCAGCTGACCGGCAGGCCCGACGGATCGACCGTGATCTCGGAGTTCGTGCGGAAGCCGCCGATGATGATGTACAGCACCGGTCCGAGCATCAGCGCGATGATGACCAGCGCGATGAAGTACACCGCCGGGCTGCCCCACGGGAGCTTGTTGACGTCGCGGCGGCGTCCGGGCACCGTGTCGCGGAGCGTGATGGTCCGGGTGCTCATCGAGTCGGTGGTGCTCACTTGACGCCCCTCTCTGTGATGGCACCCGCGGTGTCACGGCGCAGGATCGTGCGCTGGTAGATCAGGGCGACCACCAGCGAGATGACGAAGATGACGACGGCGACGGCGCTGCCGTACCCGAAGTTGCCGGAGTTGCGGCCGGTCGCGACCATGTAGATCGCCATCGTGTTGGTGCCCGCGACGGACGACACGTACTGACCCCAGATGATGTAGACGAGGTCGAAGAGCTGCAGCGCGCCGATGATCGACAGGAAGGCCCAGATGCGCAGGGTGGGACCCAGGAGCGGCAGGGTGATGGTCCGCTGGATCTGCCAGTAGGACGCGCCGTCGATCGCGGCCGCCTCGTACAGCTCCTGCGGAATCCCCTGGAGTCCTGCGAGGAAGAGGATGACGGCGAACCCGATGTACTTCCACGTGAGGATCGCCATGAGCGTCCAGATCGCGATGCTGGGGTCGGCGAGCCAGTCCTGCGCGAGCCAGTCGAGGCCCACCTTCTCGAGGAAGCCGTTCACCGCGCCGTTCGTGGCCAGCATGAGGCTGAACCCGGTGCCGACGATGACCTCGGCGATCACGTAGGGGACGAAGATGAGGACGCGGATGACGGACTGACCGCGCATCCGGCGGTTGAGCAGCAGCGCCAGCAGGATCGCGACCGGACCCTGGAGCACGAGGGACGCGACGACGATGAAGGCGTTGTGCCCCAGCGCCTGCTGGAAGATCGGGTCGGTGAAGATCGTGACGTAGTTCTGCAGGCCGATGAAGTCGGTCGCCGGACCGAAGCCGGACCAGCGGAAGAACCCGTAGTACGCGGCCATGATGACCGGGAAGATCACGAAGCCGACGAAGAAGATCAGGGCCGGCCCCACCAGGATCATGACCTCGAGGCGGCCGGCCCAGCCTAGGCCTCGGGGGCGCCGGCGGCCCTGCGGCACCGACGGGGGCGGCGTGATGCCGCCCCCGTCGTGCTGTGCAAGGCCGCGAGCGTCAGAAGACATCTCGCGGGTAGACACGATCAGCCCTGCTTGCCTGCCGCGTTGACCGCGTCGACGAGCTTCTGCGGGTCGCTGTTGCCGGCGAGCATGTCGACGACGGCGACGTTGAGCGCGTTGCCGACGTTCTGGCCGAGCACCGTGTCGAGCCACTGCGAGACGAACGGAGCGTTGTTGTACGCCTCGAGGATCTGCTGCAGGTACGGCTCGGTGACGGCTTCCTGCGCCACCGTGTTGACCGGCGGCGAGTTGAAGGCCTTGTAGTACGCGGTCTGCTGGTCGGCGCTGGCGACGAAGTTCAGGAAGTCCGCGCACTCCTCCGGGGCATCGACCGAGCACGAGTATCCGTCGACGCCGCCCATCATCGAGCCCGGCTCACCGTCGCCGCCCGAGATCTCGGGGAACGGGAACCACGCGAGGTCGGGAAGCGGCTTCTCGTCGGGCGTCAGCGAGGCGATCACGCCCGGGTCCCATGCGCCCATGAGCTCCATCGCGGCCTGGCGGTTGGCGATGAGGCCGGCCGAGCTGCCCGCACCCTGCTGGGGCTCGGTGGTGAGGAAGCCCTCGTTGAACGGGTCGATCGCGGCGAAGTCCTCGAGGTCCTCACCGGCACGCAGCCAGCACTCGTCGCTGAAGTCCTTCGTGTCGCCCGTCGCCTCGATGACCTCGGGGCTGCACTCGCGGATCGCGAAGAAGTAGTACCAGTGCGCGGCGGGCCACGCGGCCTTCGCGCCGAGGGCGATCGGCTCGATGCCCGTCTCCTCCAGGCTCGCCACCGCGGCCTTGAGGTCGTCGATGGTCTCGGGGTTCTCGGCGATCCCGGCGTTGTCGAAGGCGTCCTGGCTGTAGAAGAAGCCGCCCGGGAGCACCGAGAGCGGCATCGCCCACACCTTGTCCTGGTACGTCTCCGCAGCGAACGAGCCCTCGGGGATCTCGCTCTTGATGTCGTCCTCGATGAGGTCGGTCAGGTCCATCAGCTGGCCGGCGTTGACCATCGCGGCCATCTTGCCGCCGCCGCGCTGCAGGAAGATGTCCGGTGCGTCGCCCGCGTTCAGAGCGGTCTGCAGCTTTCCGTCCATGTCCTCGTTCTGGACCGACTGCATCTTGATCGTGACGCCGGGGTTCTCCTCCTCGAACGCGGCGATCGCGTCCTTCCAGAACTGCTGGCCAGGACCGGTCGTCGAGTTCTGCCAGAGCGTCATCTCGACGTCGCCGTCGCTGTTCTCGCCCGAGCCGCCGGCACTGCAGCCGGCGAGCGCGAGCGCGCCGACGACGAGTGCTGCGGAACCCGCGAGGATTCTCTTGCCCATCATGTGATTCCCGTTTCTCTTCATCGAGGAGCACCTCTGCTCCGGGGTGCGGTGGTCGGCGCGAAGAAATCGCGCACTGCTCGGCGCTGCGACCGAGCAAGCAAAAGTGTGCGTGCGCAACAAATAGTTTGTCAAACGTTTTCGAAAACGGTTTCTATGCCGTTACGCTATCGAGATCATGAAGCGTCGTCCCACCATCACGGATGTCGCCGCGGCTGCCGGCGTCTCCGTCGCGACCGTGTCGAAAGCGGTCAACGGCCGCTACGGCGTGGCCAGCGAGACGGCCGACCGCGTCCTCGCGGTCGTCGCCGAGCTGGGGTACGAGTCGAGCCTCATCGCGAGCAGCATGCGCTCGCGCACGACCGGGGTCATCGGCGTCCTCGTCGCGGACTTCGAGCCCTTCAGCGCCGAGATCCTCAAGGGCGTGGGGCAGGCGCTGCGCGATTCGCGCTACGACCTGCTCGCGTACTCGGGCTCGCACAGCACCGCCGAGGGGTGGGAGCGCCGCTCGCTGTCGCGCCTCAGCGGCACGCTCATCGACGGCGCCATCATGGTGACGCCCACGGTGGTCAACGTCGGCACCGAGGTGCCCGTCGTCGCCATCGACCCCCACACCGGCCCGGCCGACCTTCCGACCGTCGAGTCCGACAGCTACGGCGGTGCGCTCCAGGCGACGCGGCACCTGCTCGAGCTCGGGCACGTCCGCATCGGCTTCATCGCCGGCCGGCCCGATCTGCGCTCGTCGATCGCGCGCGACGCCGGCTACCGGCGGGCGTTGACGGATGCCGGCATCACGGTGGATCCCGTCCTGGTGGGCTCGGGCAGCTACCGTCAGGACGCCGTCCGCGTCGCCGCGCTCGAGATGCTCCGTCGCGGCGACCGGCCGACCGCGATCTTCGCCGCGAACGACATCTCGGCGATGGAGATCGTGAAGGTCGCCGCGGAGCTCGGCCTCGGCGTGCCGCGCGACCTCTCCGTCATCGGGTTCGACGACATCCCCGAGGCCTCCAAGTCCGCCCCCGCCCTCTCGACGGTCCGTCAGCCCATGCAGACGCTGGGCGCCGAGGCGGCCCGCCTGCTGCTCACCCTCATGGACGGCGACGTCCCGGCGGCGACGCACGTGACGCTGCCCACGCGGCTCATTCCGCGAGGCACGACCGCTCCGCCGCTCTGAGGGCGGCGGCGCAGCGGACTCAGTTCAGCGCGACTCAGTTCAGCGCAACACCGGCCGGGTCGCGCAGCAGCTCCGCGAACGCGGCCTCGGCGGCGCCGATGAGCAGGCGATCCTCGGCGAGGGCCGCCGGCCGGATCTCGAGGTCTTCGCCGTTCGCCGGCATGGTCTGGGCGACGACGGCTTCCGTGAACCCGTCCAGGTCGTCGCCGGCGAGCATCGCCAGGAACCCGCCGAGCACGACGACGGCCGGATTGAGCACGTTGACCGCATTCGCCAGCGCGGTCGACAGGATGCGGCGCTGCCGCGCGATCTCGTCACGCACCTCGGGTGCCGCGCCACGCGCAGCATCTCGGCCAGCGCGGGCTCGTCGGCGTTGGCCTGGCCGAGCACCGCGAGGAGCCGGGCACGGCTCACCTCGTCCTCGAGCACGCCGTTGTCGGCCCGCCGATCGGCGGTCGATGCGATGCCGGGGCGGTTCTGCCCGAACTCGCCGGAGTAGCCCGAGGCGCCGGCCACCGGCGATCCCCTGCACGATCAAGCCGCCGCCGATCCCGCTCGCACCGCCGTTGAGGTAGACGACGTCGTCGATGCCGCGCGCGGCGCCGAAGAGGTGCTCGGCGAGGACGCCCAGCGTCGCGTCGTTGCCGACCACGGCGGGCAGGCCGGTCGCCGCCTCGATGAGCTCGCGCAGCGCGGTGTCGGTCCATCTCAGGTGCGGGGCGTCGCGCACCAGTCCGTCCGAGGCCCGCACGAGTCCCGGCACGGCGACGCCGACCCCGGCGATCGCCGCTTCGGCGAGGTCGTCGCGGCGCCACGCGGCGACGCGCTCCCCGATGAGCCGGGCGGTGCCTTCGGGCCCGAGCAGGCCGGTCATCTCGATGCGCTCCCGCCGCCGCACGGCGCGATCCAGCCCGACGGCCGCGATCGTGAGGGCGTCGACCTCGGGGTTCACCGCGATGGCGACGACACGGGGGTGCGCCGCCACCAGGGGAGACGGCCGCCCGACGCGGCGGCTGGGGTCGGGTGCCCGCTCCTCGGCGACGCCCAGGGCGACGAGGTCGCCCACGAGGTCGGCGATCGTCGAGCGGTTCAGGCCGGTCGCGCCGGTCAGCGTCGCACGCGAGACCGGGCCCTCCAGGTGGGCCAGGCGCAGCAGCCGCGACAGGTTCGCCTGGCGACTGCCGACCGGCTCGTTCATACCCTCACTGTAGAGGCGACCCGCGACCCGATCGGGCAGCGGTGGGTCCACGCCGCGCGGCAACGCGGCACTGCGTGACGCATCGCGCGACCCGGCGGAGTAGCCGAAGGGCGTATTCTGGTATAGGTTGTCGTACAGCAACATTTATCGCAAAGGAGCGTCATGCCCACGCAGTCCACCGGACCGACCCCGACTCGCGCCGACAAGTTCTCGTTCGGTCTGTGGACCGTCGGCTACAACGGCACCGACCCCTTCGGCGGCCCGACCCGTCCGCCGCTCGACGTCGTGCACGCGGTCGAGAAGCTCGCCGAGCTCGGCGCCTACGGTCTCACCTTCCACGACGACGACCTGTTCGCGTTCGGCTCGACCGATGCCGAGCGCCAGAAGCAGATCGACCGCCTCAAGGGCGCCCTCGCCGACACCGGCCTCATCGTGCCGATGGTGACGACCAACCTCTTCTCGGCCCCCGTCTTCAAGGACGGCGGCTTCACCGCCAACGACCGCGACGTGCGCCGCTACGCGCTGCGCAAGGTCTTCCGCCAGCTCGACCTCGGTGCCGAGCTCGGCGCCAAGACGTTCGTCATGTGGGGCGGCCGCGAGGGCGCCGAGTACGACGCCGCCAAGGACATCCGCCAGGCGCTGGAGCGCTACCGCGAGGCCGTGAACCTGCTCGGCGACTACGTCACCGACAAGGGCTACGACATCCGCTTCGCCATCGAGCCGAAGCCCAACGAGCCGCGCGGCGACATCCTGCTGCCGACGCTGGGGCACGCGATCGCGTTCATCGACTCGCTCGAGCGCCCCGAGCTCGTCGGCCTCAACCCCGAGGTCGGCCACGAGCAGATGGCGGGCCTCAACTTCGCCGCCGGCATCGCCCAGGCGCTGTTCCACGGCAAGCTCTTCCACATCGACCTCAACGGCCAGCGCGGCATCAAGTACGACCAGGACCTCGTCTTCGGTCACGGCGACCTGCACAACGCGTTCGCGCTCGTCGACCTGCTCGAGAACGGCGGCCCCGGCGGTGTGCCCGCGTACGACGGCCCGCGCCACTTCGACTACAAGCCCTCGCGCACCGAGGACGAGACCGGCGTGTGGGACTCGGCCGCCGCGAACATGCGCACGTACCTGCTGCTCAAGGAGCGTGCCGCGGCCTTCCGCGCCGACCCCGAGGTGCAGGAGGCCCTCGAGGCGGCGAAGGTGTTCGAGCTGTCGACCCCGACGCTCAACCCCGGCGAGTCCTACGACGACTTCCTCGCGGACCGCTCGGCCTACGAGGACTTCGACACCGACGCCTACCTCGGCGGCAAGGGCGGCGGCTTCGTCCGCCTGCAGCAGCTCGCGACCGAGCACCTGCTCGGCGCCCGCGGCTGACCCGCGAACGGATGCTGTGGCCGACCGCGCGTCGGCCGCAGCATCCGTCTTCCCGTCCGCCGGTTGAGCGTGTCCCACTTTCTGTCGGGTACAGCGCCCCTACCGGCACGATTCGGGACATGAAGGACGGAACCCGGGACATGAAGGAAGGGCGGGCGCGATGACGCTGGTCATGGGCGTCGACTCGTCGACGCAGTCGTGCAAGGTGCTGGTGACGGATGCCGCGACCGGCGCGGTCGTGCGGCAGGGGCGTGCGTCGCACCCGGACGGCACGTCGGTCGATCCCGAGGCGTGGTGGACGGCGCTGCAGAGCGCGATCGCCGACGCCGGCGGCCTCGACGACGTGAGCGCGTGGGCGATCGGCGGGCAGCAGCACGGCATGGTCGCGCTGGATGCCGAGGGGCGGGTGATCCGCGACGCGCTGCTGTGGAACGACACCCGCTCGGCGCAGGCGGCCGCCGACCTCACGGCCGAGTTCGGCGCCGACGAGCTGGCGCGGCGGACGGGACTCGTGCCCGTGGCATCCTTCACCATCACGAAGCTCCGCTGGCTGCGCGATCACGAGCCCGAGAACGCCGCTCGCGTGGCCGCCGTCGCCCTGCCGCACGACTGGCTGACGTGGCGGCTGCGCGGCTTCGGCCCCGACGGCGCATCGCCGCGCGGACCGGTGCTCGACGAGCTCGTCACCGACCGCTCGGACGCCTCGGGCACCGGCTACTGGAATCCCGCGACCGGCGGCTACGACCGTGAGCTGCTCGTCGCGGCGCTCGGTCACGACGCGGTGCTGCCGCGTGTGCTCGGACCCGAGGAATGGGTGACGGATGCCGCGGGCCGCCGTGTCGGCGGCGGTGCCGGCGACAACGCGGGCGCGGCGCTCGGGCTCGGTGCCGGTCCCGGAGACGTCGTGGTGTCGATCGGCACGAGCGGGACCGTCTTCGCGGTGAGCGAGGAGCGCACCGTCGATCCGTCCGGCACGGTCGCCGGGTTCGCCGACTGCACGGGACGTTTCCTGCCGCTGGTCGCGACGCTCAACGCCGCGCGCGTCCTCGACGCGATCGCCCGCGTGCTCGGCGTCGACCACGCCGAACTCTCGCGGCTCGCTCTCGCGGCGCAGCCGGGTGCGTCGGGCCTGCAGCTGGTGCCGTACTTCGAGGGCGAGCGCACGCCGAACCTGCCCGACGCCACGGCCTCGCTCACGGGCATGACGCTCGCCTCGACGACGCGCGAGAACCTCGCCCGCGCGGCGGTGGAGGGCATGCTGTCCGGGCTCGCCGCCGGCCTCGCCGCACTGCGCGGCCTGGGGGTTCCGCTGGAGCGCGCGCTGCTCATCGGCGGCGGCGCGCAGTCCGAGGCGGTGCGCGAGATCGCGCCGCTGGTGCTGGGCCTGCCCGTCGAGGTGCCCGAGCCGGGCGAGTACGTGGCGCTCGGCGCCGCGCGGCAGGCGGCATCCGTCCTCTCCGCCTGATCGTCCGCGGCCGCACCGGGACCGGAATCGCGAAAGGGTAGATTTCCGCACGCACTCCGTGTGCGGAAACCTGCCCTTTCGCGCTTCCAGGGGGCGACGCGCGGGCGACGGGCGGAATGATGCAGACGCGGACACGGGGATGCATCGAACGGCCGATGTATCGCGGTGCCAGGCGTCGCCATCATCATAGGTATGGACGCAGCGATGCTCGCAGGCACGGTCTCGACCGTGCTGTTCGCGGCGGCCAACCTGCCGATGGTGGTCAAGGCTGTCCGCTCGGGCGACCTGCGGTCGTACAGCGCGAGCGCGCTGATCCTCGGAAACGCGGGCAATGTCGTGCACACCGTCTATGTCGTGAGCCTGCCGTTCGGCCCGATCTGGGTGCTGCACGCGTTCTACCTCGCGACGATGGCGGTCATGCTCGCGCTCTACGCCGCGTCGATGCGCGGACGGCGGGCCGCACTCCGGCTCGAGCGCGCTGCGCCCGGGTCCGCGTCCTCACCCGACCGCCGACGGCGGCGCGGCGGTACCATTCCCGCATGGCGGACACGATCGCCGGGCTCGAGCGGGCTCGGGCGGCATATCGGTCCGGTGACTGGGAGACGGCACGGGACGGCTTCGCAGCGGCCCGCGATGGGGCTGCGGCCACCGGCGACGATCTCCGCGCCCTCGCGTCGTGCGAGTGGTGGCTCGGCCGCCAGGAGGCGGGCCTGGAGCACCTCGAGTCCGCCTTCCGGGTGTTCTCGCGCGACGGCGCCGAGATGGCCGCCGCCGAAGCAGCCCTCGTCATCGCACTGGTGCGGCTCACGCGTGCCGAGCTGACCGTGGGCACCGCGTGGGCTCGGCGGGCCCACAAGATTCTCGCGGGCCTCCCCGACGGGCGGGGCCACGCGTACGACGTCTATCTGACCGCGAGCATGGATCTCGACGACACCGGAGCGCTCTGGCCCGCCGAGAGCGTCTCGCGCATGCAGCAGCTGGCCGACGAGCTGCGGCTTCCGGCGGTGTCGGCGCTGAGTGCCGTCGTGTCGGGGATGCACGCGATCCGCGCCGGACGCACCGCCGACGGCTTCGCCCAGCTCGACGAGGCGATGCTGTGCGTCGTCTCGGACGAGCTCGAGCCGGAGTGGGCGGGCGACGTGCTCTGCACCACGATCCACACGTGCCACGAGCTGGCCGACTTCCGCCGCATGGCCGACTGGACGCGCGCCGCCGAGGCATGGTGCGCGTCGCGCGGCGCCCACGTCGTGTACGCCGGCGTGTGCCGCGTGCACCGGCTGGAACTCCAGTCGGCGAGCGGGGAGTGGGATGCCGCGGAGGCGGCGCTGCAGCGCGCGTGCGACGACCTCGGATCCGACCATCCGTGGGTCGCGGGCGAGGGCTGGCACCAGCTGGGTGAGATCCGCCGGCTGCGCGGAGACGCGGCAGGGGCACGCGCCGCGTACGGCCGGGCGCGATCGGCCGGCATCGATCCGGTCCCCGGCGAGGCGCTGCTGGTGCTCGCGGAAGGCGAGCCCGAGCGGGCCGCGGCGATGATCACGACGTCGCTCGAGCAGCGCGACCGCATGGGGCGGGCGCGGCTGCTGCGACCGGGAGTCGAGATCGCGCTCGCCACCGGGCGGACCGGAGTGGGCCCGGCAGCTGCTGGACGAGCTCGAGGCCGACGCCCGCGCCTTCGGCAGCGACGGATTCCAGGCGTGGGCCGCCCACGCCGGCGGGATGGCGATGCTCCACGCCGGCGACGCCGAAGGCGCGATCAGCCGCCTGCACGCCGCCCTCGACCTCTTCCGGCGGCTGCGCCAGCCATGGGAGCAGGCGAACGTGCTGTACTGGCTGGCCTCCGCGCACGAGCGGCGCGGTGACGCCGCGCTCGCGGCGCAGCTGCGCGAGCAGGCGGGCGTCATCTTCGAGCAGCTGGGCGCCCCGCCCGTGGTCGTCCGCTCCGCTTCCGCACCGGCCGACGGCGGTCCCCTCGACGGCCCGCGAGCGCGAGATCGTCGAGCTCGTCGCACAGGGCAGGGCGAATCGGCAGATCGCCGAAGAGCTCTACATCAGCGAGAAGACCGTGAGCCGGCACCTCGCCAACGTCTACGTCAAGCTCGACGTCGGCTCGCGCACGGCGGCGGCCGCGTGGTGGCACGAGCAGGCCGGCCGGCGCGGCCGCTGATCCGTCGCCGGCCCGTGGAACCGCCGGACGCAGCGAGGTGCGTCGGAACGCAGGCGTGTGCACCGAATGGTGCAGAGCGCCCCACGAAAGTTGCGTGGTTCACCCGACGCGCCGGCGACCGGCTGCTCCGTAGCGTCGGGATCAGACATTCGAAGCACGTCACGAAGGAGACGACGATGTCCACCACGACCATCACCGAAACAGCCGCCGACACAACCACCGACGCGACGGCGGAGTTCGCCGACCGGCTCATGGGCGCGACGCTCGGCTGGTTCGACATCATGGCCATCCACCTGGGCTCGCAGCTCGGGTGGTACGCCGAGCTGTCGCGGAGCGACGGCGTCACCGCGAGCGAGCTCGCGGCGCGCACGCGACTGCGACGTCCGCTACGCCCGCGAGTGGCTGGAGCAGCAGGCCGCGAGCGGCGTCCTGCTCGTCGACGAGGCGAGTGCGCCCGCGCCCTCGTCCACCGGCGAGGGCGCGTCGCGCGAGCACTCCGGCGCGGCGCCGCGTCGACGCCCGGCGCTTCCGTCTCGCGCCCGGCGTGGCGGAGGTGCTGCTCGACCGGGGCAGCCTGTCGTACCTCGAGCCCCTCGCGCGCATGGCGGCGGCCGTCTCGGGACAGCTCGACGGTCTGCTGGAGGCCTACCGCACGGGCGGCGGCGTGAGCTGGGAGCAGCTCGGCAGGCACGCCCGCGAGGCCCAGGCCGATATGAACCGCCCGTGGTTCGACCAGCTCCCGTCGGTCGTCGCGGGGAACGACCGCCTCGATGACGTGCTGCGGCGGCCGCAGGCGCGCATCGCCGACCTCGGCTCCGGGGGAGGCTGGTCGTCGATCGCCCTCGCGAAGGCCTATCCGCAGCTGCGGGTGGTCGGCTTCGACATCGACGAGGCGTCGGTCGAGACGGCGAGGCGGAACGCCGTCGAGGCCGGAGTCGCCGACCGCGTCGAGTTCCTGCTGTCCGACGCCGCACTCGTCGCCGCGCAGGGCCGCTTCGACGCCGTCTTCGCGTTCGAGTGCCTGCACGACATGCCGCACCCCGTGGCGGTCCTCGCCGCGGCACGTGAGGCGGTGCGGGACGACGGCGTCGTGGTGATCATGGACGAGGCGACCGAGGAGCGCTTCACCCCCGACGCGAGCGAGCTCGAACGCCTGCTGTACGGCTTCAGCCTGTTCGTGTGCCTGCCCGACGGCATGTCCCACCGCCCGAGCGCCGCCACCGGCACCGTGATGCGGCCGGGCACCTTGCGCGGGTACGCGCGGGCGGCGGGCTGGAGCGACGTCCGCGTCCTCGTCCCCGAGTTCGGTCTCTGGCGCTTCTACGAGATCGTCTGAGGTCTCTGCTCGGGCGCGGGACGCGGCATCCGTCCCGCAGGTACCCCAGAATCGCGAAAGGGTAGATCTCCGCACGCAGCTCGTGTGCGGAGATCTACCCTTTCGCGATTCCCGGGCGCGAGAATGGGCGGATGCCGCAGCCCGACGCAGACGAAGAGCTCGACGCGATCGCGGCCGAGCTGTACATCCTGCCGCCGTCGGAGTTCACCGCGGCGCGCAACGCGCGCGCCGGGATGGCGGCCGGGCCCCTCGCGAAGCAGATCAAGGCGCTGCGCAAGCCGACCGTCGCCGCGTGGGCGGTGAACCTGCTGGCGCAGGACGGGCAGCTCGCCGACGCGGTCGAGCTGTCGGCGGCGCTGCGCGAAGCGCAGGACGACCTCGACGCCGCCGAGCTCGGGCGCCTCGGCAAGCAGCGACGCCAGCTCGTCGCGGCCCTCGCGAAGCAGGCGGTCGGTCTGGCCGAGGACGCCGGCGGCAGCCTGAGCGCCGCCGCGCAGGACGACGTCGTGACGACCATCAACGCCGCGGTGATGGATGCCGCAGCCGCCGCCGCGGTGCTCACCGGCCGGCTGGTCACGGCGCTGGAGGCGGGGGACATCGAGCCCGGTGCGCTCGCCGAAGCGGTCGGGGGATCCGTCCCCGGGGTGGTCACTCCGCCTCCCCGTGACGACCTGGCCGAGCGCCGGGCGCGCAAGGCGGCCGAGAAGGCCGCCCGTGAAGCCGAGCGGCTCGCGAACGAGGCCGAGCGGGAACTCGCGCGCGTCGACGCGCGCCGCGCCAAGGCGCAGGAACGCGTCGACCACGTGCGCGAGCGGATCGACGACCTCCGCCGTGACCTCGCCGCGCTCGAGAACGACGAGGCGGGCGCCGTCGAGAAGCTCGAGGCGATCGAGCGCGAGCGCGCGGATGCCGCGGCGAAGGCGCGCGACGCCGCGAAGGAGTCCGAACGCGCCCAGGCCGCGCTCGACGACGCCTGACCACCACGCCTGACCGGGCAGCAACTCCGCCTGAACCCGTCGTCAGGTCGGGCGCGACCGCATGATGCCGCGATGACGGATGCCGCGGATCCGGGTTCTGGCGGAGTTGTGGCACGCTGCGTGGCCCACGGTGGAGGCATCCGTCTTTCACAGGACTCTCGTAGGCCCGCCCCCTACCGTCGATCGCATGGCGACTCCCGCACCGCTGGTGCCCGCGACGGCGTCCGACGAGGGTGAGATCACGGTCTCGCCGAGCGAGCTGAGGGAGCTGCGGGACGAGCTGCAGCGCTTCATGATGGAGTACCGTTTCGGCCTGCAGGAGGTCGAGACGAAGATCGGCATCCTGCGCGACGAGTTCCTGCTGACCCACGACTACAACCCGATCGAGCACGTCTCGAGCCGCGTGAAGTCGCCCGACAGCCTCGTCGAGAAGGTGCAGCGCAAGGGCATCGACGGCGACTTCGCCTCGATCCGGAGCAGCATCACCGACATCGCGGGCATCCGCATCACCTGCAGCTTCACCGCCGACGTGTACCGCCTCTTCGACCTGCTGACCGCGCAGGACGATGTGCGGGTGCTGCAGGTCAAGGACTACATCGCCCAGCCCAAGCCCAACGGCTACAAGAGCCTGCACGCGATCCTCGAGGTGCCGGTGTTCCTCTCGACCGGGCGCATCGAGGTGCCCGTCGAGGTGCAGTTCCGCACCATCGCCATGGACTTCTGGGCGAGCCTCGAGCACAAGATCTACTACAAGTACGCCACGCAGGTGCCGGACGAGCTGCTCGAGAGCCTCAAGGACGCCGCCGACACCGCCGCCGAGCTGGACGCCCGCATGGAGCGCCTTCACAGGCAGATCAAGGGCACCAGTGCCGGGCAGGCGGCGCCCGTCGCCGTGCGCGAGATCACGGGCGCTGCCGCTCCGGCGACGGGCGACTCGGATGCCGCGACCCGGCGCCGCGACGACCGCGGCGTGCAAGCGGTCTGACGCCTCGGCTCACCGCGCCGGATGCGTTCGGCGCGTTTCGTCTCGCTCGTTCCTCGCTCGCTCAACGACCGGGGAAGCTTCGCTCGCTCAACGACCGGAGGGGAGTGTTCGGTCGTTGAGCGAGGGAGCGCCAGCGACCGAGACGAAACGCCTCGGGCCCGCGGGCGGCGTTTCGTCTCGCCAGTCCGGCCGAGCCGGGTCAGCTCGCGAGGACGGCGCCGGTGCCGGTGAGGTACTCGTCGACGTCACGCGGGCCGAAGACGGCGGTGTTCGCGACATAGCCCTGCGCGAGGGCGACGATCGACCGTGCGGTGTCGGCGGCGAGGGCCTCGGCCTTGGCCTCATCCGCCGTCTGTGCCCGCGCCCACGGCCCGATGGCGTGAGTGAGGGCCGCCCGCAGGCGTCCTGCGGTGCGGAGCATCTCGTCGTGCAGCCCCGGCTCGACCATCGCCTCACCCCAGAACTGCAGGACGAGCGAGGTCGACAATCCGGCTTCGCTGAAGATCGACAGCATGCCGCGGAGCACCTGCCGAGGGGTCAGGACCTCGCCGCGGGCGCCTGCGGCCTCCAGTGCGTCGAGACGCGGCATGAGGAAGCGCCCGACGACATAGCGGGCGAGTTCGGACTTGGTCGAGAAGTGCGAGTAGATCGCGCCGGTCGAGAGGCCCGACTCCTCGACGATGTCGGCGATGGAGGTGTCGCGCACGCCTTTGCGCTCGAGCACCCGCAGTGCGGCGCGACCGATCTCGTCGCGGCGGGCTTCGCGGTACTCCTCCGACACTTTGGGCATGGAAACAGAATAGCGATTCTGTTATTCTCGCAAACAGAACCACCATTCTCTTTTAAGCCATCTTCCGAAGGAGGTCGCGATGTCTCTGCATCGCGCACACACCGACGCTCCGGTGCGTCCCACCCGGTGGCCCGTCGCCGCGGCGTTCGGGCTCGTCGGCTCCGTCGTCGTCGCCATCATCGTGATGGCGTTCGTCTGGCCCGCCGCCACGTCGCAGCCCCAGAACCTGCCCGTCGGCATCTCCGGACCGACGGATGCCGTCACCGCCGTCGAAGACAGGCTCGGCGAGCAGGATCCGGCGCCCTTCGACCTCCACGAGGTCGACTCGCGGGAAGACGCCGTGGCGCAGATCGAGTCCCGCGAGCTCTACGGCGCGATCCTCCTCGGCGAAGAGCCCGAGGTGCTGATCGCGACCGCCGCGAGCCCCGTCGCAGCGCAGGCGCTGCGCGGTGTGGCGACCCAGCTGCAGTCGCAGATCGACACCGCCGCCAAGACGGCGCTCACCGATCAGCTCACGGCGATCGTCGGCGCACTGCAGTCCGGCCAGCGGCCGCAGCTGCCCGAGGGCGCCGCGGGCGCCCCGCCGGAGATCCCGACCGTGACCGTCACCGACGTCGTGCCGCTCGCCGAGGGCGACAGCACGGGCGCCGGGCTCGCGGCATCCGTCTTCCCGCTCGTGCTGGGCGGCATGCTGGGCGGCATCCTGCTCACGCTCCTCGTGCAGGGCGTCGTGCGACGTCTCATCGGTCTCGTCGTCTTCGGCATCGCCGCGGGCGCGCTGATCACGCTGGTGATGCAGACGTGGTTCGGGATGCTGACGGGCGACTGGCTGCTGAACGCCACCGTCATCGGACTCGGCGTGAGTGCGACCTCGGCGCTCATCATCGGCCTCGCGGCGCTCATGGGCCCTCCCGGCATCGCCGTGGGCGCGGTCATCACGATGTTCATCGCCAACCCCATCGCCGGTGCCGCGATGCCGCCGCAGTTCCTGCCCGAGCCGTGGGGCGCGATCGGCCAGTTCTTCGTGCCGGGCGCGTCGGCGACGCTGCTGCGGTCGGTGATGTACTTCCCGGATGCCTCGACCGCGCCGCAGTGGATCATCCTGGGCGCCTGGCTGGTCGGCGGCGTCGTGCTGGCGCTCATCGGGCATCAGCGCACCCGCGCGGAGCTCACGCCGCCCGCGCGTCAGCTCGAGCCCGCCGAGCCGGCGGACGTCGGCGGCGCCCCTCGAGCCGGCAGAGCCGCTCGCCCGCTGACCGGCCGTACGGATGCGCGCCTTCCGGCGCCGCCCCGACGGGCGGCGCCGGGCCCCGCGCTCCCGCCGGGACCTGCCCGCCGAGAGCGCGCGCGTCCGCGTGACCCGCCCTGGCTAGTCTGTTCGCGTGGACGACCTCGAACCGACGCTGCTGGTGATCCCGATCCTGGCGGTGCTCGCGCCGCTGCTGACGCGGGGGATCGGCCGGTGGATCCGCGTCCCCGTGGTGGTGTTCGAGCTCGTGCTCGGCATCCTGGTCGGTCCTGCCGTGCTCGGCTGGGCGGTGCCGAGCGAGTTCGTCGACGCGCTGTCGGAGTTCGGGCTCGCGATGCTCTTCTTCGTCGCGGGCACCGAGATCGAGTTCGGCTCGTTCCGTGGCCGCCTCGGGCGCCGGGCGGCGCTCGGGTGGCTCATCAGCCTCGCCGCGGGTATCGCGGCGGGCTTCCTGCTCGCGTCGGGGGAGGCGGCGATCGTGATCGGCGTCGCGCTGTGCTCGACGGCGCTCGGAACCCTCCTGCCGATCCTCCGGGACGCCGGCGAACTGCCCACGCCGTTCGGCAAGGCCGTCGCGGCCATCGGCGCCGTCGGCGAGTTCGGCCCGCTCATCGCGATCTCGATCTTCCTCGGCGGTCGCGAGCCCGGCCTGTCGACCGTGGTGCTCGCGGTCTTCGCCGGGTTCGCGGCGCTCGCGATCTGGCTCGCGTTCCGGGTGCCGCGCGGCGCGATGCACGCGTTCGTGAGCTCCACGCTGCACACCTCGGGGCAGTTCGCGATCCGGGTGGTCTTCGTCATCCTCGCGGCGCTCGTCGCGCTCAGCATCGTCCTCGACCTCGACATGCTGCTCGGCGCCTTCACCGCCGGCATCATCTGGCGCCTCCTCATGCGCGACGCCTCCGAGCCCGATCGCGAGGCGGTGGAGAGCAAGATCGAGGGCGTCGCGTTCGGGTTCCTCGTGCCGGTCTTCTTCATCTACACCGGCGTGACCTTCGACCTCGCAGGCGCTCCTCGAGGAGCCGGCCACGTTCCTCCTGGTTCCGGTCGTGCTCGTGGCGCTGCTGCTGGTTCGTGGGCTGCCGTCGACGCTCGCCGCACCCGAGGGATCGTCGCGCCGCGATCGGCTCTCCATCGCGCTGCTGGGCGCCACGGGGCTCCCCATCATCGTCGCGGTCACGCAGATCGGCGTCGACGAGAACATCCTGACGACCTCGCACCAGACCGTCCTCGTCGCCGGTGGCATGCTGTCGGTCCTGCTGTTCCCCCTCATCGGCATGGCGCTCCGCGGCGAGCGGCTGAAGGCCACGCCGGCGCTCGAGGACGACATGGCGTGAGCACCCTCGAGCTCTTCGACGCCGCCCGCGCGCGGCTCGCCGGCGCCCCGCGCGAAGCGCTCGGCGAGCTCGTCGTTCCTCGGCGGATCCTCGGGGTCGCGCGCGCTCCGCGCGTCGAGCGCCGCGGTGCCGCGTGGCACCTGGGCGTGCTGCTGCTCACCGACGACGCCGTGCTCGCGACGGGAGACATCGTCCGCGCGCGCCAGGAGGCCCGGCGCGGCTACGCCGCCGAGTCCCAGCGGCAGCGCGCCGAGCTCGCGGCAGCCGCACGCCGGGGCGGCTTCGCCGAGGGCGAGACGGTGCACCTCGGATGGCGGGTGCTGCAACCCGACGTCGTCGACGCGGGCGGAGCAGTCCGGCCCCCTCGCCTCGCTCGACGGCGTCGCGAGCGTGCGGTGGAGCGCGGCCGGGGGACTCATGCCGCTCGAGACGTACCTCGCCGAGCGGGTCGCGCTGCTGCTCGATCCTCCAGGCGGTGCGTAGGCCAGGCGCTACTCGGCGGAGCGCGGCCTGTCAATACGCTCAGCGGCCGCCGAGAGCGGCACCGTACGGTGTGAGCATGGCCGCTCGGGATCTCGCACGTCAGATCGTCGTCATCAGCGCGTTCTGCTTCATGATCATCGCCGCGATGGTCGGCACCGGACTCTTCGGCGGCACGCCGGTGCAGGATCTGCAGGACGGCGCACTCGATGAGGACGGCTCGTATCTCGCCCCCGCGAGTCCGGCGTTCTCGATCTGGTCGGTGATCTACATCGGCCTCTTCGCCTACACGATCTGGCAGGCTCTGCCCCGGCAGCGGGCGAAGCGAGCGACAGCGCGCGCTCGGCTGGCTCATCGCGGGCACCATGGCGCTGAACGGCCTGTGGCTGGTGATCGCGCAGTTCGGCTCGCTCGCGATGACCGTGCTCGCGATCATCGTGCTGCTGGCGGTGCTGGGTGTCACCTTCCACCGCACGGTCATCGAGCCGGCAGACGGCTGGGCCGACAGGCTGCTCGTCGACGGCGTGACGGGCCTGCACCTCGGCTGGGTGACGCTGGCGACCGTCGCGAACATCACGGCGTGGCTGACGTCGATCGCCCCGCCGGAGTGGGAGGACGCGGCCGACCTGTGGGGTGTCATCGTGCTCATCGTCGTCGGGGTGGTGGGGCTCGGCATCGAGGCGGCGAGCCGCTGGCGGCTGGCGCCCGCGCTCGCCCTGGCGTGGGGGCTGAGCTGGCTCGCGGTGGCCAGGCTCACCGGCGACCCGTCGAGCTCCGCGATCGGCGTGACGGCGTTCATCGTCGCCGGCCTGATCCTCGCCGCCGGGGTCATCGGCACCGTGCTGCGCGAGGCGACGGCGATGCGCAACGCCGAGGCGTGAGTCAGACCGACGAGAATCGGTCGGCGAAGGCGCGCAGCAGACGGGCAGGCTCCGTGACGGATGCCGCGAGCACGCGTCCGGCGATGACTTCGTAGTCCGCGGAGTCGAAGTAGCCGTCGTCGCGGTACACCGCCATGCGCTCGGTGAACGCCTTCGTGGTCGGCTCGGGGTGGAACTGGGTGGCGTAGAGGCGATCGCCGACGCGGTACGCCTGGACGGGGCATCCGTCGTTCGATGCCAGCAGAACCGCGCCATGGGGCAGCTCTTCGGTGCCCTCCTTGTGGGCGGTGAGCGCCGTGAAGCGGCTGGCAAGGTCCCCGAACACCGGGTCGGCGCGGGCGGCGTCGGCGAGCTCGACGGTGACGGGGCCGGTGTCTTCGGGGAAGGCCCGGCTCACGATGCCGCCGAGGGTGCGCGTCGCGACGCCGATGCCGTAGCAGGTGAAGAGCGCGGCCGGTCCCATGCCCGAGGCGGTGTGCTCGGCGATGCGCGCGAGGTCGGCCTCGAGGCGGCGCTGCGCGTCGTGCTTCGTCGATTCCGGGTCGGCGACGTTGAAGGGACTGCCGCCGATGAGAAAGCCCGCGTACCGCTCGAAGGCGTCGGGCGGCAGCGGTTCGCGCACGAGGTCGTGACGTGCGAGCCGGCTCTCGTCGAGGTGCATCGCCGCGCGGAACGACTCGTACTCCGCGGCCGCCGCGCCCAGCTGCGGCCGCACGCAGACATAGAGCAGCGGCGCAGTCGTCATGCACGAATTCTAGGTCGCCGGTCCCCGCGCGTGCGAAAGCGTGCGACATCCGCGGTATTCGTCCGGTATCCGTGTATCAAACCGGCACTATCGCGCTCGGGCATGGTGTGGACAGAATGGGCGCTATGACACAGGCTGGCGCCGAGCCATCCGTCGACTCCGCGGAGCCGGCGCGATGGGAGCGCGCCGCCGCACTCTTCGTGCGGTGGCGTGAGGGTGACAGCCGTGCGATGGACGAGCTCGTCCGCCTGATGACGCCGCCCTTGTGGCACGTCGTGCGGGCGTACGGAGTCGACCCTGCGCTGGCACAGGACGTCGTGCAGACGACCTGGCTGACGCTCGTACGCCGTCACGAGACCATCAACGACCCGCTCGCGGTGTCGGGGTGGCTCACGATGTGTGCGCGCCGCGAGGCGTGGCGGGTCGGCAAACAGCATCGGCGTGCCGATGCGACGGAGGCCGAGTCGCTCGAACCCCACCTTCCTGTCCACGAATCCGCCGAGCAGACCGCGGCGCAGGACGACGAGACCCGTCGCCTCTGGACAGCGGTCGCCACGCTCAACGATCGATGCCAGCGTCTGCTGCGGATCGTCGCGTTCGAGGACCGCCCCGACTATGCCCGCATCGCCGAAGATCTCGCGATGCCCATCGGATCGATCGGACCGACCCGCCAGCGCTGCCTCGCAAAACTTCGCGCCGTCCTCGAGGGCGACGGATGGAGAGGTGACGACGATGGAAACTGAGGACTTCGCGGCCGACGCCGCGCTCTTCGCACGCATGCGCCGCATGTGGGAGGACGTCGATCCGGTGCCGGCCGAGCTGGTCGACCGGATGGTCGCCGCCGTCGCCGTCGAGGACCTGTCGCGCGAGTACGCGCTGCTGACGCTCGTCGAGGGCACCCTCGCCGCCGTCCGCGGCGAGACCGACACCGCGACGCTGCAGTTCAGCGACGGCACGACCAGCGTGCTGCTGCACGTGACCGCCACCGAGGACGGCGGCAGGCGCGTGGACGGATGGGTGGATGCCGCGGCTCTGGCCATCCGGCTGGTTCAGGGCGATCACGAGTGGTCGGCCGAACCGGGCGAGCACGGACGCTTCGCCTTCGACGAGGTCACGCCTGGGGTGGCGCGGCTTCGCCTGGTCGTGAAGGACGCCGACGGCGCCCTGCGCGACTTCCAGACCCCGCAGTTCGAAGTCTGAACTGAAGAAAACGGATGCCGGAGCCTGGGGGCTTCGGCATTCACCGTGCGGTACCGACCTGATGGAGCTGTGCAATGCCCGACAACCCCGAACGTCCCCGACTGACGTGGCGCGAGCGAGAGACACGCCGCCCGCGAGCTGTGGTTCTCGACCCGGACAGCGTTGCGACCGACTCGAAGCCCGCCCCGACCATCTACGAACCCGACGTCCTGCTGCAGATCCCTGCAGCCACCGCCGAACGGGCCGTCAACGCTCCGACGTTGGAGGCGGTTGCGGCGACGCTGGGGTGGATGGTCACGGAAGAGCCGCTGGAGCCTGAGCCTCGCCGCGGCGGAACGCGCACCCCGCGTGGGCTCGATCCTGCCGAGGAGCCACGTATCTCGGGTGCGGCGGTTACCCGCCGCATGCGGATCAGCGTCGCGCCGGGAGTCGCGGTGGACAAGGCGAGTCTGCGGCCAGATGCCTGGCGGCTACTGGTCGAGGCGCGTCGCGCGAGCGTGCCGGGGCTCGGTCTGAACCACGTCATGTCGATCGACTCGGTGACCACGAATCCGTTCAAGATGAACCCGTTCAAGATGAACCCGTTCAAGATGAACCCGTTCAAGATGAACCCGAGCGGGATGGACGGGTACGCGTACCCGGGGATGGGCGGTCGTCAACCGGTGTCCTTCATAGGCGCCGACCCAGTTCCGTCGACGTTGGCCGAAGCCGATCGCCCGGTGGTCGCGATCTTCGACACCGGCTGCGGTTCGCACCCCTGGCTGGATGCCGTCGTCATCGACCCCGTAGAGGAGTACCAGACCACGCTCGGCCTCGTCGACGGAGCTTCCGACCCTGAAGCCTTTCCGTCTCTCGGGGATCCACTTGACGGCACGGTCGACACCGCTGCGGGGCACGGCACGTTCATCGCGGGCATCGTGCTCCAGGCCTGTCCCGACGTACGCATTCTCCCCATCCGCGTATCCGACGGCGACGGTGTGATTCTCGAGAGCGATCTCATCGCTGCGCTCGGTCGGCTGGTCGAGCTGATCGAGCACAAGAAGGCGCGAATCGACGTCATCAACCTGTCGCTGAGCTACTACCACGAGACACCGGAGACGCAGACGGTCGACAGCGAGCTTTACACGCTTCTCGCTCGCGCACGCAAGCAGGGGACGGTGATCGTGTGCTCTGCGGGCAACGATGCGACGGACCGGCCCGCCGCACCGGCATCGCTTCGGTTCTGGAAGAACGCCGACGGCTCGACGAGCCCGGACTGCGGCCTGACGAAGGCAGAAGAGGCAGGTCTCGCACCGCAGGTAGTCGTGGGTGCGCTGAACCCGTCCCGGCGCTCTGTCGCGCTGTTCTCAAACGTCGGCGACTGGGTCGACACCTACGTACTCGGGGTTTCGGTGCTCTCGACGGTGCCGATCATCTTCGAAGGCGGCATCCAGGCGGAGCTCCGGCGGGACGAGTACGGGCACCGCCGCGAGACGCTCGACCTGGACGACTTCCAGGCCGGCTTCGCCGTCTGGAGCGGTACGTCGTTCGCTGCTCCGCTCGTGGCCGGTCGAATTGCAGCCGAACGCGTCCCGACCGCGTCCGCGAAGGTGGCTGCCGCGCGTCCCATCGCGACGATCGTGGACGACGTGATCACGGCATGCGATGAGGAGGATCGCTCGCTGAACGAATGACGGGCGCTGACATCGTCGGCATCCCCGCAGCTTGTCGTTCTACGCCATTCTTGGTGTATGACGTTGTCCGCGGTCGACCTGTACGAGCGCGCGCGCTCGCACTTGAACGCCGGTCGAACCGCGGCAGCTCGACAGGCGCTGGCTCGCGCCTCCGAACGAACTGACGACACCGAGTTGCTGGCGAAGATCGACGGCTCTCTCGCAGCTGCGATCATCCGTCAAGGTGACCCGGTCACGGCGGAGGAGTTGTGCCGAGCGGCGCTAGCGCGGGACGGTCTCAGTTCGGAGACGTCGGGCGTTCTTCTGGGGCAGCTCGGGCTACTCGCGCTCGAGCGGGGTGACCTCGCCGAGGCCATAACACTGCTGGATCGCGGGATTGCTGCGGTGGGAGAAGATGTCGGGTTGCGGCTGCGGATGCTGAACAACCGCAGCGTCGCACACATGCAGGCCGGCCATCTGGCGGCAGCACAAGCTGACCTCCGTCGGGCGGCGGCGGACTACGAGTCCATCGGCGACGAGGTCGAGCGCGCAATGGTGGTACACAACGCCGGCTACGTCTCCCTGCTCGAGGGCGATCTTGTCGCGGCCCTCTCATCAATGGCCGAAGCCCGTGGTGTGCTGGCGCGTACATCGAGAGTCAACGCGGCCATCTGCGACCTGGATCGGGCAGAGGTACTGCGGGACGCCGGCCTCACGCGTGAGGCGGAACGGACACTGGCGCGTGTTGCCGGCGTGTTCGCGGCGCATCGCATGCGCCAAGCCCGGGGTGAGGCTGAGCTTCAGCTGGCCCGCTCACTGCTTTCCCATGATCCCGCGGCTGCGGCGCGGTCCGCGCTCAGCGCCGCCCGAGTGTTCCGAGCGGTCGCCAGTGACTCCTGGGCCGCCCGGGCAGACGGCATCAGGGTCCGGGCTGAGTTGGCCGAGGGCGTGGTCGACGGCCATGGCAATCCCGCGCCGCACCCGCGCGGCAGCGTGCCCGCTCACGTCGTCGACAACGCTGCGAGGCATCTGCGGAGTGTCGGCCTCGACATGGAGGCGTACGCCGTAGAACTGTCGGCCGAACTTCGCCGTGCCACACGAGGTGAGCGCGGGATGAGGATCCGCGTACCGGCTCAGGCACCGCTGGACGTTCGGCTGCTCGCTCATCGTGTGCGTTCCCGCCGCGCAGCCACCGCCCACGACGAAGCTGGTGCCCGCGCCCACGCGGCAGCCGGAGCAGATGAACTGCAGCGATGGCAGGAGAGCTTCGCCAGTCTGGACCTGCAGAGCGCGCTCGCGATGCACGGGCGACCACTGCTCATGGAAGGGCTCAGTTCTGCAATGCGCAGCGCGCGGCCCGACGTCCTGTTCCAGTGGTCGGAGCGAGCACGTAACTTCAGCCAGCGCGTCGTGCCGCTTCGTCCCCCGCACGACCCGGAGACGGCATCCGACCTCGCCGAGTTGCGCCAACTGCGCTCCGAAGCACCTGTTGAGTGGCTCTCGACCGCACGCGGCTCGCTGTTGCAGGATCGGGTCCGGCAGCGTCAATGGAGCTCCACCGCCGCAGCGGAGCTGAGCTCGGTCGTCTCAATGGACGCGCTCCAGGACCGTCTCGGTCCCGACACGGTTGTGTTGGCCTTTGCCTGGAGCGACGGGCGCCTCGCGTGCGTGGTGGTAGACAGTTCCTCGGCACGCGTCGTCGAAATAGCCGACTGGTCTACCGCGCAGCGCAACCTTTCGGGACTGCGTGCGGACCTCGACATGGCGGCAGCCGTCCGCACGGGTCCACTGGCGTCTGTTGTGCAGAAGGCCCTCGACGAACGGCTCACCGCGATCTCTCGGTCTCTGCTGGGTGAGGTTCTGCAACCGACAGACGACCGTCGCGTGGTGATCACCTCGCCCGGTGTTCTCAACAGCGTCCCGTGGTCGATGCTGCAGGCACTCCGCGGTCGCACCTTCACTCTCGCGGTCTCCGCCAGTCGCTGGGTACGGATGCGAGATGGAGTGGCCTCGCCGGCGCCCAGTGTCGGATTCGCGACGGGTCCGCGTGTGACGCGCGCCGCCGAGGAAGTCACTGTCGCGGCCTCGGCGTGGCGTACCGGCGTGGTGACACGGACCGAAGCGGCGACCGTCGGTGACGTCACGCGCACCGCCGCGACAGTTGACATCCTCCACATCGCAGCACACGGCCGCCACGCGATCGACAATCCGATGTTCTCCGGTTTGGAACTGGCAGACGGAACACTGTTCGGCTATGACATCGACGTCATTCCGCGGGTTCCGCACACCGTCGTGCTCTCGGCATGTGAGGTCGGGCGCTCCTCGGTCCGCTGGGGGGAAGAGGCCGATCGGCATGACGCGCGTGTGGCTTCACGCCGGCAGCCGCATGCGTCGTGGCTGCCCCCGTCGCGGTGGCGGACGACGATGCGTGCGAGCTCCTGGGCGCGATGCACGTCGGACTCGCAGCCGGCCTCGCGCCATCGGAGGCGCTCGCCGCGGCATCCGAGCGCACCGGCATCGTCGCGCCATTCCAGGTGCACGGCGCCGGCTTCTGAATTCTCCCGGGTCGGCATGTATCAGAGCCGATGTCGCGTGCTCCTGGTCATCGGAACGGCTCTTGCACGCCGACCGGGGGGCCGGGTGCAGAGCAGAAGGCCATTCCGGGGAACGCAGGTCGGGCTGCGGGTCTTCGCGCCGATCCATGAGGGGCGCCGCACTGGGGACTGGGGCGGCGCCCCTCCTCCGTGTGCCCGCCGTGTCAGCCGCGGGAGGAGTTCGCGGTGCGTCCTCGCACGATGCCCACGAACGCGTCGACGGCGGGTGTGGTGCGGTCCGCCGCCCACGCCAGCGCGACCGTGGATGCAGGGCCGTCCAGGAGCGGCCGGTACTCGACGTCCTTGCGCTGGTGAAGCCGCGCGAGCGACATCGGCACGATGACGATCCCCACTCCCGCGGCGACGGTCGCGATCGCCTCGGCCGTGTCGGCCGGGGGATCGAAGCGCGGCGCGACGGTGCCGGGTACGCGGATGCCGAGCACGTCGTCCGCCGGAACGATGAGCACCTCGCCGGCGAGGTCGGCGGTGTCGAGCTCTTCGGCGGCCGTCAGGTGCGACTCCTTCGCGCAGACGACGACCGGAACCTCGTCGTAGAGCGGGATGACGTGGAGCCCGTCCTTGTCGATCGGCAGCCGCACGAGCGCGGCGTCGATCTCGCCGTCGACGAGGGGCCGTCGCTGGTCGGAGAAGGCGAGGGGCACGAGCTCGAGGCTCGTGCGCGGCATCCGTTCCTTCCAGGTGTCGATCCACTTGCCGGGCGTCGCACCGGGGATCGCGCCGAGGAGGAACGTCGTCGGCATGGGCGGCTCGGCGGGAGGCGTGGGCGACGGCCCGGGCGAGGGCTGCGGTCGCCGCGGCTTCGCGGGCTTCGCCTTCGCTGCGGAGCCGGATGCTGCGCCACGGCGACTTGCCCGCGGCATCCCGTGCTCGTCCGCCTGCGCGCGACCCACCCTTCGCCATACCGTTCAGCGTAGCCCGGGCGCTATCGTTCGCTCATGGTGGCTATCCTCGCAACGGTCTTCGCCGCGCTGGCGGCGCTGCTCCACGTGTACATCTTCGTGATGGAGAGCGTGCAGTGGACGCAGCCCAAGGTCTGGAAGCGCTTCGGCGTCGCCGACCAGGCAGCCGCCGACACGACGAAGCCGATGGCCTACAACCAGGGGTTCTACAACCTCTTCCTCGCGATCGGCGTGGTGATCGGTCTCGTGCTGATCTTCGCCGGAGCGGATGCCGCACCCGTCCGCGCGGCCGGGCTCGCGCTCGTGCTGTTCAGCCTCGGCTCGATGGTCGCGGCGGCGCTCGTGCTGCTGACCACGGGCATGCGCTACCTGCGGGCGGCGCTCATCCAGGGGACGCTGCCGCTCATCGGCTTCGTGCTGTTCCTCTTCGCCTGACGAGCCTGCTCACCACGGGCGAAGGCGTCCCCGGAACATCGATGAACTTCCAGTTCACACAGCCCAGCCTCGTGGTGTGGGAACCGGAAGTTCATTGACGAAATGGGGGCGTGCCAGATCGCCGAATCGCTGCGGCCGATGCGCAGAGACGAGTTCAGCCGCACGCGCCCCACTGACCGGACCCCGACGCGACAGCAGTCTTCTCGAGCGACCGGAGCGTCCTCGTGGCTGCGGTTGGGCGAGTAGACCTCGACGCGCGCATCGCCCTGCGCCACGAGCTCCCCGTTGACGAACCGGCCGTCGGGCGTCCAGACATAGAGCAGCGTCCGGCCGTACTGGTCGTGCACCTCGGCGTCCGGCATCACCCAGATCGTCGACCCGGCGGGGACGAGTGCGGTGAGCTTCGCCGTCGCCTCCGCGCCCCAGCAGTCGGGCGGAGACGAGATCTCGGGGGTGTCGATGCCGAGCAGGCGGACCCGCGTCGACTCGAGATCATGCCACGACGGCGTTCGGCGCCGCGACACGGGCGCGCAGCGTGTCGCCGTCGTGCACGCTCTCGACCGTCATCTCGAACGCGTCGGACGGAATCGCAGGCATCGTCGGCGCTGCGCCGGGCGTCGCGTCGCCGACCTCGCCGAGTCGACGCCGCGCCCGGCGAACCACCAGAGTGGCCGCGCCCGCGACGGCGAGCACGAGGATTCCGATGAGGACGCGTCTGAACACGTCGCGAGCCTATGCGGTGCTCGCGACGCTCCGCGATCGCGGGATCAGGCGGCCAGTCGGAGTCCTCGCTGGTCGGTGGCGACGCGCTCGCCGTCGGCGATCGTCTGGTCGTCGCCGATGAGCGAGCCTCCGGCGACGCGGGCGTCGTGTCCGACGTGGGTGCGGACGCCGATCTTCGCCTTCGGGCCGATCGCCGCGCGCGGACCGATGTGGGCGTGCGGCTCGATCACGGCGTCGGGGCCGATCACGGCATCCGACTCGACCCACACACCGCGGCCGACATGCGCGCCCGCGGCGATCTGCACGCCCGGTTCGACATACGATCCCGCTTCGACGACGGCGCTCGGGTGCACCTTCGCTCCATGCGCGATCAGACCACGGCCGTTGACATGCTTGCGGTAGCGCAGCGTCTCGCCCCGGTCGTTCTCGATGTCGATGTAGTTCTTGCCCACGGTCCCCTCCTGGAGCCAGCACAGAGTGCTGAGTACAGGAATAACGGAGGGCGCAGGGCATATATTCCCGCGCATCAGAACGATTCGGTCACCGCGACGACGAACGGCTCCGCGATTCCCGCGAATGCGGAGCGCGGCAGCCAGGTCGGCTCAGTGCCCCACGAACTCGTCGGCGGCGGAGAGCGCGCGGTCGATCACGTCGAGGCCGCGCACCAGCTCTTCCTCGGTGATCACGAGCGGCGGGGCGACGTGCACGCGGTTGAAGTGGGTGAAGGGCCACACGCCCTCGCGCTTGCACGCCGCGGCGACGGCGACGACGGGTGCGGCATCCGCCCCGCTCGCGTTGAACGGCACGAGCTGCTCGCGGGTCTCGCGGTCCTTGACGAGCTCGATCGCCCAGAAGAGGCCCATGCCCCGCACATCGCCGACGGACGGATGCCGCGTCGCCATGTCGCGCAGGCGAGGCTCGACCACGCGCGCGCCGAGGTCGCGGACGCGCTCCAGGATGCCGTCGCGCTCGAAGACCTCGAACGTCGCCACGCCCGCCGCGCAGGCCAGCGGGTGGCCCGAGTAGGTGAGTCCGCCGGGGAACGAGACGGTGTCGAAGTGCGCCGCGATGCGGTCGGAGATGACGACGCCGCCGAGCGGCACGTAGCCCGAGTTCACGCCCTTCGCGAAGGTGATGAGGTCGGGCTGCACGTCGAACGCCTGGAACGCGAACCACTCGCCCACCCGGCCGAAGCCGACCATGACCTCGTCGGCGATGTAGACGATGCCGAAGCGGGTGCACAGCTCGCGGACGCCCGCGAGATAGCCGGGCGGCGGCACCAGCACGCCGTTCGTGCCGACGATCGTCTCGATGACGATGGCGGCGATCGTCGATGCGCCCTCGAGCACGATGGTCTGCTCGAGGTGCTCGAGCGCGCGCTGCGTCTCTTCCTCGGGGCTCGACGAGTGGAACGCCGAGCGGTAGGGGTAGGGACCGAAGAACTTCGCCGTCGAGCCGTCGCCCGGCTCGTTCGGCCAGCGCCGCGGGTCGCCGGTCAGCGAGATCGCGGTGGTGGTGTTGCCGTGATAGCTGCGGTACATCGACAGCACCTTGCGGCGACCGGTCACGAGACGCGCCATGCGCACGGCGTTCTCGTTCGCGTCGGCGCCGCCGTTCGTGAAGAACACCTTCTCGAAGCCGTCGCCCGCGACGTCGGCGATGCGCCGGGCGAGCTCGCCGCGCACATCGTTCGCCATCGACGGCTGGATGGTCGCGAGACGGCCGGCCTGCCGCTGAATGGCCTCGACGAGATCCGGATGCTGGTGCCCGAGGTTGAGGTTCACCAGCTGCGAGCTGAAGTCGAGGTAGGCGTTGCCGCTGTAGTCCCAGAACGTCGCGCCCTCGCCCGCCGCGACGGGGAGCGGGTCGATGAGCGCCTGCGCGCTCCAGGAGTGGAACACGTGACCGCGGTCGTCCGCGCGCACGCGCGCCTCGGCGTCGGGGTCGGGGAGCGGGCGGCGGTCACCGGACGGGTCGGTGTACGCGGCGGCGGTGGCGAGCGTGTCGGTCATGGGGAGTCCTTGGGTGTCGTCGTGTCCGGTCGTTGAGCGAGCATGCGAGACGAAACGGCGCTTGCTCGTGGGTTCGAGGCGTTTCGTCTCGCTCGTTCCTCGACAAGCTCAACGACCGGAGACTCGGTCGTTGAGCGAGCGGCGAGACGCAACGCGTCAGTTGTTCTGGGGGAAGCCGAGGTTGATGCCGCCGTGGCTGGCGGGGTCGAGCCAGCGGCTCGTGATGGCCTTCTCGCGCGTGAAGAAGTCGAAGCCGTGCACGCCGTACGCCTTGGCGTCGCCGAACAGCGACTGCTTCCAGCCGCCGAAGGAGTGGTAGGCGACCGGAACCGGGATCGGCACGTTGATGCCGATCATGCCGACCTGCACCTCGTTCTGGAAGCGGCGGGCGGCTCCGCCGTCGTTGGTGAAGATCGCGGTGCCGTTGCCGAACTGGCCCGAGTTGATCAGCTCGAGACCCTCGTCGTACGACTGCACGCGCACGACGGAGAGGACCGGTCCGAAGATCTCCTCCTGGTAGGCGCGGCTGGTGGTGGGGATGTCGTCGATCAGGGTGGGGCCGAAGAAGAACCCGTCCTCGTGCCCCTCGACGGTGAAGCCCCGGCCGTCGACGACGATCTTCGCGCCGTCCGCCTCGGCGATGTCGACGTAGCTCGAGACCTTGTCGCGGTGCACGTCGGTGATCAGCGGGCCCATGTCGGGCTCGACGCCGTCCGCGCCCGCGCCGTTGCCGATGCGCAGCTTCGCGATCCGCTCCTGGATCTTCGCGATGAGGTCGTCGGCGACCGGCTCGACGGCCAGCACGACCGAGATCGCCATGCAGCGCTCACCCGCCGCACCGTAGCCGGCGTTGACGGCCTGATCGGCGACCAGGTCGAGGTCGGCATCCGGCAGCACCAGCATGTGGTTCTTCGCGCCGCCCAGCGCCTGCACCCGCTTGCCGTGCCTCGAGGCGGTCTCGTAGATGTACTGGGCGATCGGCGTCGAGCCGACGAACGAGATCGACTGCACGTCCGGGCTCTCCAGCAGCCCGTCGACCGCGAGCTTGTCGCCCTGCAGCACCGTGAACACGCCGTCCGGCAGCCCGGCTTCCTGCCAGAGCGCCGCCAGCCACAGCGCCGCCGACGGGTCCTTCTCGGACGGCTTGAGCACGACCGCGTTGCCGGCGGCGATCGCGATCGGGAAGAACCACATCGGCACCATCGCCGGGAAGTTGAACGGGCTGATGATGCCGACGACCCCGAGCGGCTGCTTCAGCGAGTACACGTCGATGCCGCTCGAGGCGTTCTCGCTGAACGCGCCCTTGATGAGGTGCGGGAACCCGGTCGCCAGCTCCACGACCTCCTGGCCGCGCAGGATCTCGCCCATCGCGTCCGAGACGACCTTGCCGTGCTCGGCCGTGATGATCTCGGCCAGCTCGCCGCTTGCGGGCGTTCAGCAGCTCGCGGAAGCCGAACAGCACCGACTGCCGCCGCGCGATCGAGAACTGCGACCACACCTCGTATCCGCGGACGGCCGACGCGATCGCCGCGTCGATCTCGGCCTGGTCGGCCAGAGCGACTCGAGCCGAGACCGATGCCGGTCGCCGGGTTGTACACGGGGGCGGTGCGGCCGGACGTGGACGCCCGCTCGGCACCATCGATCCAGTGCGAGATCACCCGCACATCGGCGGCGGCGTCAACGTCGGTGGTCGCGGGGGCGACGGCGCTCTCGGCAATGCTCATGAGTGGTCCCTTTCGGCGTCGGACAGATCGTGTGGCGATCCCTTAGGCTTGACCCGTCCCAGCCTGTCAGAGAAGAAGAGGCCTTCACGGTGCCCGACCGTCGCGAAGATCGCACGAACCACACGGATCGTCCGGCTGATCGAGCCGCAGATGAGACCTTGCCGACCGTGCGCGAGGTGATCGCTCTCGACGCGGTCGCGCACGGTGTTCCGGAGGTGCTCGCCGGAGGCGACGCGCTCGACGCGCGGGTGCGCTGGCTGCACGTCTCCGACAGCGCCGGCGTCGCCCGCCTGCTCGACGGCGGCGAGCTGCTGCTGTCGACCGGCTCGTCGTGGCCCGTCGAGCCTGCCGACCTGCGCCGGTTCGTCGACGAGCTCGCCGACGCCGGCCTCTCGGGCCTCGTGCTCGAGCTCGGCACGCACTACCGCTACGTTCCCGCGGTGGTCGTCGAGGCCGCCGCGGCTCGCGGTCTCGCCCTCATCGTGCTGCACCGCGAGGTGAAGTTCGTCACCGTCACCGAGGCGGTGCACAGCCGCATCATCACCGGGCAGACCGACGCGCTGCGCGCCCGCGACGAGGTGCGCGAGCGCTTCACCGCGCTCGTGCTGCGCGGGTCGCCCGCGGACTTCATCGTGCATCAGGTCGCGCAGACGCTGGGGGCTCCCATCGTGCTCGAGAACCTCGGCTACGAAGTCGTGGCGGCCGAGGTGCCGCTCGCGATGGAGGAGGAGCTGTTCACCGAGTGGGAGCTGCGCTCGCGTTCCGCGCACCGTCGCTCCGAGCAGCGCCGGCAGCGGGGCGCCGCGGCCGAGCGCCGACGACTGGCTCATCGTTCCCGTCGAGGCACGGGGCATCCGCTGGGGCAACCTCATCGCCCTGCCCGGCCCCGAGCACGCTGCCGGGCGCATGGCGGTGCTCGAACAGGGCGCGATCGCGCTCGCCGTCGGGCGCCTGGCCGACGGCGACACCGACGAGTGGATGCGCATCGGCCGTCGCCGCCTGGTCGACGGGCTGCTCGCGGGACGCTTCGCCGGCGTCGGCGGGGCGGCCGCGAGACTCGAGGCGGCGGGCCTGCCCCTTCGCGGTGCGAAGCTGCACGGCCTCGTGGTGTCGGGCGCGCCCGTCGCGGTGGAGCGAGCGGATGCCGCGGCCCGCGCCCTGCGCGGGCGCGCGCTCGCGGGATCGGCGCCGTCAGGCGTCGCGGCGCCGGCGGCCACGATCCTGGTCTCGCTGCCGCCCGAGACCGTGTTCGACGACGCGGCCGTCGTGGCCTTCGTGCGCGCCCTCGTCGACGCCGCCGACGTGGAGCGGGTCACCGTCTCGGTCGGGCGCGGCGCCGAGGGCATCGACGCGGCCCTCGCCTCGGTGCACGAAGCCGTCGACCTCGCGGGCGGCCGACGCCGCCGCACCGGACGCGGACCGCACCTTCGACGTGCCGAGAACCGCCCGCTGGTGCAGCTCGTGGCGGCGCTTCGCGATGACCACCGCGTGCTCGAGCACGGCGAGCGCATGCTCTCGCCCCTCATCGCGCACGACCTGGCGCGCTCGGGCGATCTGCTCGACGTCCTCGAGGCGATGCTCGCGCACCCGGGCAACCGCACGGCGGCGGCCGGGGCATCCCATCTCTCCCGCTCGGTGTTCTACCAGCGCATCGCGCTCATCGAGGAGCTGCTGGGCGCCGATCTCGACGACGGCGAGACCCAGACCGCGCTGCACCTCGCACTGCTCGTGCGCAGGTCGGCAGGGCGCTGATCCGGCCGCCGGCGCTCGGCTGAGCGGCGCGCGCCGGTCAGCCGAGGATGTAGACCTTCCGCAGCGTCTCGCGAACCGTCCACACCGTGCGCATGCCCGCGGTGAGGCGCGCGACGGAGCCGGCTCGCAGCTCGATCGGCTCGAGCGCAGGGTCGTCGAACGACACCGTCGCCGAGCCCGACAGCACCACGAACACCTCGTCCGCCTCGACGTCGGTCGAGACGCCGGGCGTGTGCTCCCAGACCCCGATCGTGTCGGTCGAGCTCGACGAAGCCGGTGCGGGGCGAGCCCTCGACCACCTGCTCGGCGGGCAGGGGCTCGAGCGCAAGCGCGAGGGATGCGGCATCCGTCACGATTCCCGGGTTCACGAGTCGAACCCCAGCCCGACCGCGTCGAGCGTCTTCAGCAGCAGGTTGCGCTTGCCCTTGTTGTGGTCCGCGCGGTCCAGCGACCAGCGCGTGGCGTTGATGCCGATCGACGCCGCGGGCTCGGGCGGGAAGGGGAGCGGGCGCTTGCGCACCATCTCGAGCTCGGTGCGCTCGTTCGAGACCCCGTCGAGCAGGTCGAGCATGACGTCGCCGGCGAAGCGCGTCGACCCGACGCCGAGCCCGGTGAAGCCCGCGGCGTACGCGACGCGGCGCTCACGCGCGGTGCCGAAGAAGGCCGTGAACTGCGTCGAGGTGTCGATCGCGCCCGCCCACTGGTGGGTGAAGCGCAGGCCCTCGAGCTGCGGGAACGTGGTGAAGAAGTGGCTCGCGAGCCGGGCCCACGTCTCGGGGCGCTCCTCGTAGGCGGGATCGACCTTGCGGCCGTAGTGGTAGATCGCGTCGTAGCCGCCGAACAGGATCCGGTTGTCCTTCGTGATCCGGTAGTAGTGGAACTGGTTCGCCATGTCGCCGATGCCCTGGCGGTCCTGCCAGCCGATCGACGCGACCTGCGCGTCGGTGAGCGGCTCGGTCATCAGCACGTAGTCGTAGACGGGCACCGTCATGAGCCGGTTGCGCTTGATGAGCGACGGGAAGACGTTGGTGGCGAGCGCGGCACGGGATGCCTCGACCCGGCCGTCGGCGGTCGCCACGACGACTCCCGGACCGGTCGTGTCGAGGCCGGTCACGTGCGAGCGCTCGAAGATCTCGACGCCGCGCTCCTCGCACACGCGCGCGAGCTCTGCCGCCATGCGGGCCGGGTGGACCATGCCGCACGCGTGCTTCTCCCACACGGCGGCGAGATACGTGGGGGAGTGGACGGATGCCTGCGCCTCGGCCTGGTCGAGATAGACGACGCCCTCTTCGCCCTCGGCGGCCCACTCCTTGAGCCACTCGACCTGATGGGGCTCGACGGCGGGGGCGAACTGTCCGGTGCGCTCGAACTGGAAGTCCATGCCGTAGCGCGCCTCGGACGCCTCGATCGCGTCGAGGTTCTCGCGCCCGAGCCGGTCGAGGACCGGCATCTCGTCGGGCCACCGGGCCACGCCGTTCTCGTGGCCGTGCGTGAGGCTCGCCTCGCAGAAGCCGCCGTTGCGACCCGACGCCGCCCAGCCGACGCGCTGCGCCTCGACGATCACGACCTTCGCCGCGGGGTCGCGCTCGGTGGCGAGCAGCGCGGTCCACAGGCCGGTGTAGCCGCCGCCGACGACGACGAGGTCGGCACGATGCGTGCCCACCAGCGACGGCCGGTCGGGCAGGAGGGACTCAGGAAGGTCGTCGCGCCAGAACACCCCGTGCCGGGTGTCGGCGAGGGAATGCTGGACGACGGATGCTGCCGGCCGCTGTCGTTCGAACACGGTCGTGCCCACGGGTATCAACTCCGATGCGGTGTCTGGTGCTCCCATCCTCGCCGCTTCGGGGCGGCGCCGCAGACCCCGCCTGTCGGGACTTGACGGGCCGGTCGGACAGGTTGTCGCACCCCGTCAGGGCGCCGGCGTCAGACCGCGGTGAGTTCCGCGGCGAGCGCGTCGACGTCGGCGACGCGCGCGTAGCTGCCGTCGAGCGCCGCCATGAACGCCAGGTGCACCTGGGCGCCGGGCACGGTCCTGCCGTCGTAGGCGAGGTCGGGTGCCGCGCAGGCGTCCTGCGCCACGGCCATGCGGAAGCCGAGATCGGACGCCGCGCGCACGGTGGCATCGACGCACATGCTGGACATCATCCCGGCCACGACGATCTCATCGGCCGCCGCTGCGCGCAGCAGGGCCTCGAGTCCGGTTCCGAGGAAGGCGTTCGGCTCGTGCTTGACGATGACGTGCTCGGCGCCGTCCGGGGCGACGCGCGGGTCGAACTCGACACCGGGCGTGCCGGGGGCGAAGAACGCGGCATCCGGACCGTCCCAGACGTGCTGCACGTGCACGACCCGCTCGCCCGTCGCCCGGAAGGCGGCGAGAAGTCGCGCAGCGGCATCGGCGGCGGCATCCGGGTCGACGAGCGGATGCCGCCCTCCCGGGAAGTAGTCGCGCTGGATGTCGATGAGGAGCAGGAGTCGGGCCACGCGCAACAGCATAGAGGCTCGCGTCAGGCGTCCGGTGCGGCGTAGTCCCGGTCGTTGAGCGAGCGAGGAACGAGCGAGACGAAACGCCGTGAGCGCGGCGCAGAAGGTGTCAGGCGTTCCGGCGCCGGCGTAGACGCGCTCGCCCCTGCACGAAGGTCTGCAGGGTGCGGGTGGCGCCGATCTGGTCGGCCGGCCCGGCGAAGGGATCGCGGTCGAGCACGGCCAGGTCGGCGTACTTGCCGACCTCGATCGTGCCCGTGACGTCGTCGAGGTGGTTCACCCACGCCGACCCGGCCGTGTACGCGGTGAGCGACGTCGCGAGGTCGATCGACTGCTCGGGATAGAAGGGGTCGTACTCGCCTTCCTCGTGACCGGGCGCGGCCATGCGGTTGACCGCGGTGTGGATCGCGGCCATCGGATCGGGCGTCGACACCGACCAGTCGCTCCCCGCGGCGAGCGCGGCGCCCGAGCGCAGCAGATCGCCGAAGGGGTATTGCCAGGCGCTGCGCTGCTCGCCGAAGAACGGCAGCGTCAGCTCGACCATCTGCGGCTCGTACGTCGCCCACAGCGACTGCATGTTCGCGGCGACGCCGAGCTCGCGGAAGCGGCGGATGTCTTCGGGATGCACCACCTGGATGTGCGCGATGTGGTGGCGGTTGTCGCGGCGGCCGTTGCGGGCGATCGCGTGCTCGACCGCGTCGAGGCACTCGCGCACGGCGCGGTCGCCGATCGCGTGGAAGTGCACCTGGAAGCCCGCCGCGTCGAGGAGGGGCACCGCCTCGTTGAGGACGGCAGGGTCGACGAACGAGATCCCCGAGTTGTCGGTGAAGTGGCCGTGGCCGTCGCAGTACGGCTCGAGCATCGAGGCGGTGAAGTTCTCGGCGACGCCGTCCTGCATCACCTTCACGGATGTCGCGGCGAACCGCCCGCCCCGGTACCGCTCGCGCCGCTCGAGGATCGAGGGGATCTGCTCGAGGCCCTTGGTGCGGTCCCACCAGATCGCGCCGACCACCCGCGCCGTGAGGGTGCCGTCGGACGCTGCCGCGAGGTAGGCCGGGCCCGGGTCTCCGGCATCCCCGTACGATCCGACGATGGCGTCCTGCCAGCCGGTGATGCCGAACGAGTGCAGGTAGCGCTGGCCCAGCAGCAGCGCCTCGGTGAGCCGCTCGAGCGGCTCTTCGGGCAGCAGCCGGTTGACGAGGGCCATCGCGCCCTCGTGCAGCGTGCCCGACGGGGCGCCGTCGGCGTCGCGCTCGATGCGGCCGTCTGCCGGGTCGGGGGTGTCGCGGTCGATGCCCGCGCGCCGCAGCGCGGCCGAGTTCACCCATGCGCCGTGGCCGTCGCGGTTCGGGAAGAACGCCGGGCGGTCGCCGGTGACGGCATCGAGCGCGGATGCCGTCGGCGTGCCGCCGGGGAACGCCGACATCTGCCACCCGCCGCCGAGGATCCACTCGTCGTCCGGGTGCGCGCCGACGTAGCCGCGCGATCGCGTCGAGGTACTCGGTCGGCCGTGCCGAGCGCGGAGAGGTCGCAGCGGAGCATGTCGAGCCCGCCCCATACCGGATGCACGTGGGCGTCCTGGAAACCGGGGATCAGCATCCGTCCCGCAAGGTCCACGACCTCGGTCGACGGGCCGACGAGGTCGCCCAGGTCGCCGGGCGAGACGGCGACGATGCGCCCGTCCGTGACGGCGACCGAGCCCGCGCGCGAACGCACGGTGTCTGCGGTGAAGACGGGTCCGCCGGTGAACACGAGGTCGGCGTAGGTCATGGGTCTCCTGCGGGTTCGGGCGTTTCGTCTCGGATCGCCGAAAGGGTATGTTTCCGCACGCTCAACGATCGGGAGGACGTGTGCGGAAATCTACGCCAATGATCGGCGAATTCCGGAGAGCGGGGAACTCGACTCGCGGGATGAAGGGGGTCAGCCGCCGGTCATCGTGCGGGCGATCTGGGTCGCCGAGTCGCCGGCGCGCTTGAGCACCAGGGCCACCAGGGCGAGGGCGACGAGCGTCAGCAGCAGCATGATCGTCGACACGGCGGCGATCTCGGGGCGCAGGCCCGAGCGCAGCGCGCTCAGCACGTACACCGGCCACGGCGTCGTGCCCGACACCTGCACGAACGCGGCGACGATCGTGTTGTCGAGACTCAGCGTGAACGCCAGCAGGAAGCCGGCGAGCACCGCCGGCATGGCCAGCGCGAGCGTGATGCGGCGGAACGTGGTGAACGGCTTCGCGTACAGGTCGGCGGACGCCTCTTCGAGGTTCATGTCCTGACCCACGAGCCGGGCGCGCACGATGTACGACACCACGGCGGTGGCGAACAGCGAAGAACCCACCGACAGGCGCACGATGCCGTCGTTGAAGAGCGAGATGCCCAGATCCTGGCCGAGGAAGACCATCCAGGGGAGCAGTGCCACGGCGTCGACGATCTCGGGCGTCACCGACACCAGCAGCAGCAGTCCCAGGAACCACCACACCCACTTGCCGGGGTGGCGGGCCATCGCGATGCCGGCGAGGGTGCCGAGCACCGTCGCGATGACCGCGGCGATGAGCGCCGTGATGAGCGACACCCGCACCGCGCTCTGGATGGCGGGCTTCGCGAGGATCGTGCCGAAGGCGTCGAACCCGAAGCCCTCCCACGACACCAGCAGTCGTCCGGTGTTGAAGGAGTAGATCACGATCACGATGATCGGCAGGAAGAGGAACAGCATCACGGCGATGCCCCACACCATGAAGGCGACATCCGACCACGACTTCCGTGCGCGTCGGCGGGGAGCGGAGGGCCGGACGGCCCCGCGAGCCTGGGACTGCAGAATCGTCTCGGTGTCGGTCTGGACATCGGTCGAGAGCGTCACGTCGTCACCTCCAGAGCGGCCGCGGGCGCGGCATCCGTCTTCGCCGTCTCGGTGACCGGCCCCAGCACCAGCCGGCTGCGCGAGCGGAACGGCAGCGCGACGAGCCAGATGATCACCGCGGCCACGCCGATCGTCAGCATGATCACGAGCATGAGCAGCACCGCCATCGCCGAGCCGAGCGCCCAGTTCTGGGCGGTCTGGAACTGGCTGGCGACGAGCTGGCCGACCATGTTGCCCTTCGCGCCGCCGAGCACGGTCGCGGTGATGTAGTCGCCCATCAGGGGGATGAAGACCAGCAGCACGCCGGCGATGATGCCGGGCTGCGACAGCGGCAGGGTCACGCGCAGGAACGTGGTGAGCTTGCCGGCGCCGAGGTCCTTCGACGCCTCGCGCAGTGCCGGGCCGACGCGGTCGAACGCGACGAACAGCGGCAGGATCATCAGCGGCAGGTAGTTGTAGACGACGCCGATGATCACCGCGGTGCGGGTGTACATCAGGTCGAGCGGGCCGTCGAGCACGCCGATGCCCTGCAGCAGCGATGACAGCCAGCCCTCGGGCGCGAGGATCACCTGCCAGCCGATCGTGCGCACCAGGAAGTTGGTCCAGAACGGCACCAGCACCAGGGCGATGAGGATGCCGCGGCGCTGCGGCTTGACCTTGAACGCCATCCAGTACGCGACCGGCGCCCCGATCAGGAAGCAGAGCACCGTGCCGATCACGCCGACCCAGAGGGTGTTCTGGAACGTCGCGAAGAACGTCGGCGAGAAGGCCTCGACGTAGCGGTCGAACGACAGGATGTCGTTGGCGTGGCTGCCGAAGACGCCGGGCTTGTAGCCGAAGCTGAACCACACCACCATCGCCACGGGAGCGACGAAGAAGAGCAGGAGCCACGCCCACGCCGGAACGGCGAGCGCGGCTCCTGCGGCACGACTACGCACCGGCGGCAGCCTTCACCTCGTTGTAGATCGAGACGCGGGTCGTCTGAGAGTCGTTGAGCTCCTGCTCGTGCATCGTCTCGAGCTGCTCGGGCGTGAAGAAGATCATGTCGGCGAGCTCGAGGCCGCTCTCCTCCGCCGCCGCCTCCATGTCCTTGCCGCCCACGTTGTACCCGATGTAGTCCAGGTTGAGCACGAGGTTCTCGGGCGCCATCGAGTAGTTGATGAACGCGTGGGCAGCCTCGGGGTGCGGCGCACCTGCGGCGATGGCCCAGTTGTCCATCCACAGCTCGGTCACCGGGCCGGGGAGCACCCACTGCCAGCGCTCCGGCTCGCTCGACTCCATGATGCCGAGCCGCGCGTCGCCGTTCCACGCCTGCATCAGCACCTGCGTGCCCTGCGGGATCGCGTTGGTGCCGGGGTAGGAGTCGAACGCCGAGATGTGCGGGGCGATCTCCTCGACGAGGAACTTGCGGCACGCCTCGAGCTCGTCGGGGTCTTCGGTGTTCCAGTCGAGGTCGTTGGCCCAGAAGTACGAGCCGATGATCCCCGCGGGGTCGTCGGACATCGCCGTCTTGCCGCTCGCCTCGTTCTGGGCGGCGTCGAAGAAGTCGGCCCACGTGGTGAGCTCGCGCGTGATGACGGTCTTGTCGTAGACGTAGCCGGTCGTTCCCCACGCCTTGCAGACCGAGTAGTCGTTGCCCGGATCCCACGCGCGGCCGAGGAAGGCCGGGTCCATGTTGGACATGTTGGGCAGAAGCTCCTTGTTGAACTTCGTCAGCAGGCCGTTCTCGATCATCTGCGGGATGAAGACGCCGGTCGGCACGACGATGTCGTAGCCCGAGGTGCCCTTCGCGGCGACCAGCTTGGCGATGAGCTCCTCGTTCGAGGAGTAGGAGTCGAGCGTGACCTTCGGACCGAGCTCGGCGGTGAAGCCCTCGACGACGTCCGGCGAGTCGTAGTCGCCCCACGTGTACACCGAGACGTCTCCTTCGAGGTCGCCGCCGCTCGCCTGCGGGGCGGGCGAGCCGCTGCCGCCCGGCGCGCAGGCGGCGAGCACGGTGGCTCCGCCCGCGACCGCGGCGAAGCTGAGGAAGCGGCGTCGCGAGAGCTCGCGCACGATCGCGGGCGCGGCAGCCTCGGGGGCGAGGATGCGGAGCGGGGTACGAGGCTGGGTCATCGGGTACTCCTGGTCGGGTCGAGAGCCGGGAAGCGGATGCCGCGGCTGCAGGGCGTGCGTCGGGTCGGGCGTGTGGTGCGGGTGCTGTGTGCGTCGGGTCGGCGTGTGGTGCGGGTCGGGTAGCGCTGTGCGGCTGGAGCTGTGCGGGAGCGTGCGTTTCGGGGAGCGGCGATCAGGCCGTCGGGGGCGCGATGTAGCCGCCCTCCTCGGCGGCCGCGGCGTCGGCCGCGGGGAACAGCAGCACGTGGTGCGCCGCCCACGTGCAGACCACGGGGTCGCCGACGGAGAGCGCCGGCGCCTCCGGCGTCGGGCGCCTCACGATGAGACTCTGGTCGGGCCCGAGTCGCACCAGGTACTGCATCGTGTCGCCGAGGTGCGACACCCCGATCAGCTCTCCGCGAGCCGCGTTCGCCTCGGGAACGCTCTCACCGGTGCCTGCGCCGGCGCCTGGCCGACCCGGTCCCTGAGCCTGTCGAAGGGTCCTTCTCGATCCTGATGAACTCGGGCCGCACGGCGGCCTCACCCAGGTTCGTGCGGGTGAGCACGGGAGAGGCGGCGCGCACGAGCGCGTGGGGCGAGGTGATCGCAGCGCCCGCCTCAGCGGCGGGGCCGCGGAAGAAGTTCTGCTGGCCGACGAACGCCGCGACGTAGGCCGAGGCCGGGCGGGCATACACGGTGTCGGCGTCGGCGAGCTGTTCGATGCGGCCCGCGCGCATGATCGCGATGCGGTCGCTCATCGACAGGGCCTCGCCCTGGTCGTGCGTCACGAAGACGAACGTGATGCCCAGGCGCGACTGCAGCAGCTTCAGCTCGAGCTGCATCTCTTCGCGCAGCTGACGGTCGAGGGCCCCGAGCGGCTCGTCGAGGAGCAGCACGGCGGGGCGGTTCACCAGCGCCCGGGCGAGCGCGATGCGCTGCTGCTGACCACCGGACAGCTGCGTGGGCTTGCGGTCGCCGAAGCGCCGCATCTGCACCATGTCGAGCGCCTGCGTGACGCGCTCGCGCACCTCGGACTTGGGCGTCCGACGCTGCTGCAGCCCGTACGCGACGTTCTCGGCGACAGACAGATGCGGGAACAGCGCGTAGGCCTGGAAGACCGTGTTGACGTCCCGCTTGTACGGCGGTGCGGCGAGCACCGAGCGGCCCGAGATGCGGATGTCGCCGGCATCCGGTCGTTCGAAGCCCGCGATCATGCGCAGCGTCGTCGTCTTGCCGCAGCCGGACGGCCCCAGCAGCGAGATGAACTCACCCGGCTGGATCGTCAGCGAGAGGTCGTCGACGGCGACCTGGTCGCCGTAGTACTTCGTGATCCCCGACAGGACGACGGACCCGCGCCCGGCCTCGCTCTCGGTGGGAACCTGCTCCGCCGCTGCGGTAGCCGTGCCTGTGGACATCGTCACCTCGTGAGGGTCCTTCTGGTAGCTGGCCGCGCAACGCTGCACGGCCGTTCGGGTGTGTCACGTATTCAATATCGCGCCCCGGCGACCCGCAATGCGGCCCTGGCCGAACCAGACGATTCGCGGTGCCGGCGGGGGGCGGCGCGACAGTTCGTCCGGACTTGTGTGACGGCCAGGAAACCGCGATGTTTCAACGACGGACGCGCTGCGCCGCACGGATGCCTCGACCCGGCGCGACAGTTCGTCCGTCGCGCATCGTGATGAAAGCGTGCTGCAAGCGGGCTCAGCGCTGGCAGGACGGGCACCAGAAGACGATCCGCTCGCGGGTGGGATCGGCGCCGAGGCTTCCGCCTCGGATGAGGGTCCCGCACCGTCGGCACGGCCGGCCTTCGCGCCGGTAGACCCAGGTCGATCGCCCCGGGCGCTCGTCGCCGGTGAACGTGCGGCCCGACCGGTTGCGGTTGGCGCGGATCATGCGGGCGCCGAGATCCACGATGGCTGCGGCATCCGTCTCGTTCGCGGGTGTCGTGGGAAGGATGCCGCGGACGAAGAGGATCTCGTTGGCGTACTCGTTGCCGAACCCGGCGATGCTGCGCTGGTCCTGGAGGGCGACGTGAACGGCCCGCGGGTCGGCGGCGAGCCGCCGGGCGGCCTCGACCGGGTCCCAGGAATCGGAGAGCGGATCGGGGCCGAGGTAGCCGACCAGGTCGTCCTCGTCGGCGGTCGGCACCACCTTGATGTCCGCGAGATCGAAGCCGACCGTCTCCCACTCGCTGCCGTCCGGCGCGGTGGCGCCGATCACCGCGCGGGCGCGGAACCCCGGCGCGCGCCACCGGTCACCGCGACGGTAGACGTGCCACTCGCCCTCCATCTTGAGGTGCGTGTGGAGCGTCCACGTGCCGATGCGGTGCAGCAGGTGCTTGCCGCGCGCGACGACCCCGTGCACGACTTCGCCGCGCAGGTCGACGAGGGCCGCCTGCGGCACGCGCAGCTCGAAGCGCGTCACGGTCGCGCCGGCCAGCGCGGCGTCGAGACGCCGGGCGGTGCGGAAGACGGTGTCCCCCTCAGGCACGGGCGCTGTCCCGCCGTCGCCCCGTGCACAGAATCGGAGCTCCTGCGCGACACGCCGGTGCGGGGACGGCGCCGGCGGGGTGTCGGCGACGTTCTCCGACGCTGTGCAGCGCCTCAGGCACGGGCGCCCTCGCGCCCCGGTCCCTGAGCCTGCCGAAGGGCGTCGCCCGCGGTGAGCCGCCGCAGCGTGAGTCCGCGCGGAGACTCGACGAAACCGGCATCCCTGAGCCCGCGTCCGACCACCGTGCCGTAGACGAACGCACCGTTGACCTGCTCGATCGTCAGGGTGTCGAGCCGTCGCGCACGGGCCGTCGCGGCGAGGTCGCGGGTGGCGGCGGCGAGCACGGCCTCCTCGCCGGTGAAGGCGAGCGCCGACTTCCCGCCGCGCTCGAGGTACAGCGCGAGGGCACCGTCGACCAGCACGACGAGCGCGCCCGCCTTGCGCCCCGGACGATGGGTGACACCTTCGAGCCCCGGCCATGCGAGCGCCGCGCCGTACGGATTCGCGGGGTCGGTGGCGGCGAGCGTGACGGCGCGCAGCGGCGGCGGATCGGACAGCCCGGCGAACTCGCGCAGGCGGTCGACCGTCGCGGATGCCGCGAACTGCGCCGCGCCGAGCTTCTCGATGACGTAGCCGCGCCGGCAGTGCCCGGCCTCTTCGAAGCCGGCGAGCACGCGATAGGTCTGCGCGAATCCGCCCGGCACGCCCTCGGACTGCACGGCGCCGCGCGTGACGACGCCATAGCGGTCGAGCAGCAGGCTCGCCGTCGCGGTCGCCCGCAGGGCCGCATCCGGCTCGGCGGCCGGCAGCAGCGACCACCGCCCGCCGATCGCGGGGGGACGTGGCGGAACGGATGCCGCAACCGCGCGCCCCGCGGACGACAGCGTCCCGGCGCCCCGGTAGAGGCGCGCGCGAGGGGTGCGCCGGCTCACCCGGTGCGCCTGCGAGCCACCCGAGACGAGCGCGCGGACGGGGGCGAACGTGTCGTTGGTGATCCGCCCCGCCCAGGTGAGCCGCCACAGCGCGTCGACGACCGACTGCTCGTTCTCGGCGCCCGTGGTCTGGCGCAGCTGCGCGGCGAAGTACGCGCCGCCGCCTTCGAGCGCGGCGAGCAGCTGGGCGTCGAGGGATCCGGGCGCGATCTCTTCGGCGTCATCGGGCAGGGTCAGCGTGAGCGGCACGGTATCCGCCGGATGCAGCGCGATCCAGCCGTCGCGGCCGGGGAGACTGCCATGGCCCGACCAGATCACCTCGCCGGTGGCGGTCAGCTCGTCGAGCATCCCCGGCGTGTAGTCGGCGACGCGCGCCGGCAGCACGAGCGACTCCCAGGCGCTCGCCGGGATCGGCACGCCGGCGAGCTGCTCGACGACCGCCGCGACGCCGTCGATGCCCTCCAGCGGCCGGGTGACGTGCTGCCACACCGGCAGGAACCGGGCGTAGGCGTGCTGCGACACCGGTTCGACGCTGCCCCGGATCGCGGCGAGCGAGCGCATCCGCAGCCGGCGCAGCACCTCGGTGTCGCACCACTCCGCCTCGTCGCCGCGCGACCCGTCGCTCGCGGTCGCGGCCTCGGGAAGGAAGAACCCGCTCGTGACGCGGCCCTGCGACTCGAGGCGCTGCAGGGTGTGACGTGCGACGGCGACGCCGATGCCGAGCCGGTCGGCTGCGGCATCCGCCCGGAACGGTCCGTGGGTGCGTGCGTAGCGGGCGATCAGGTCGCCGAGCGGGTCGGCGACGGGCTCGAGGAACGCGGTCGGGATGCCGACGGGCAGCGCCACGCCGAGGCCGTCGCGCAGGCGCCCGGCGTCTTCGATCGCGGCGACGCGGGTCGCCCCGGCGATCGTCACGCGGATCGCGCGCCGCGACGTGACCAGCGCATCGAGCAGAGCGGCTGCCGCCCTCGGCCATGTGCTCGAGGTCGCTCGTGGCTCGGGGCGTTTCGTCTCGGTCGCTGGCGCTCCCTCGCTCAACGACAGGGAATCAGGTTCGGTCGTTGAGCGAGCGGAGCGAGACGAAACGCCTCTGGCGCCGTCGCCGTCGGCCTCCAGCCGCGCCGCGGCCTCGCTCGCATCGAGGGGGCCGAGCAGGCGCAGCAGGTCGGCGACGCCCTCGAGCCCGCGCGCGCGGCGCTCGGGATCGAGCCGCTGCGCCTCGCGCTCGAACTGCGCGATGATGTCGGGGTCGAGAAGCTCGCGCATCTCGACCTTGCCGAGCAGCTCCGACAGCAGCGCCGGATCGACGGACAGCGCGGCAGCCCGTCGCTCGGCGAGCGGAGAGTCGCCCTCGTACATGAAGGCGCCGACGTAGCCGAACAGCAGGTCCCGCGCGAAGGGCGAGGGCTGCGCGGGCTCCGTCTCGATGAGGCGGATGCGGCGCTCGCCGATGCCGCGCATGAGGCGCAGGAGCGCGGGCACGTCGTAGACGTCCTGCAGCACCTCGCGCAGCGTCTCGAGGATGATCGGGAACGTCGGGTACCGGCGGGCCACCTCGAGCAGCTGGGCCGACCGCTGCCGCTGCTGCCACAGCGGCGTGCGCTTGCCGGGGTTGCGCCGCGGCATGAGCAGTGCGCGCGCCGCGCACTCGCGGAACCGCGAGGCGAACAGCGCCGAGCCCCCGACCTCCTCGGTCACGATCTGGTCGAGCTCGTCGGGATCGAAGACGAAGAGGTCGGCGCCAGGAGGCTCGGCCGTGGCATCCGGGATCCGGGCGATGATGCCGTCGTCGCTCGCCACCGCGGAGCCGTCGACCCCCAGCCGCTCGCGGATGCGGGCGTTCACGGCCAGCGCCCACGGCGCGTGCACCTGCATGCCGTAGGGGGAGTGGAGGATGACGCGCCAGTCGCCGACCTCGTCGCGCCCGCGCTCGACGGTCAGCTGGCGATCGGTCGGCAGGGTGCCGGTGGCCTCGCGCTGCTCGGCGAGGTAGGCCAGCAGATTGTCTTGCGCGTACTCGTCGAGCCCGGCGTCGTGCAGGCGCGACTCGGCCTTCTCGGGCTTCGCCGTGGACACCTCGCGCGAGAACTTGCCGAGCGCCTCGCCGAGCTCGGCGGGGCGGCCGATGCCGTCGCCGTGCCAGAACGGCACCTTGCCCGGCTGCCCGAACGCGGGCACGACGTTGACACGGTCGTGGGTGATCTCGACGATGCGCCAGCTCGTCGTGCCGAGGGTGAACACGTCGTTGACCCGCGACTCGTAGACCATCTCCTCGTCGAGCTCGCCGACGCGCGCGTTCTGCGACTCGCCCGCGATGAAGACGCCGAACAGGCCCCGGTCGGGGATCGTGCCGCCGCTGGTCACGGCGATGTGCTGCGCGCCGGGCCGCCCGGTGAGCACGCCGAGGTCGCGGTCCCAGATGACGCGGGGACGCAGCTCGGCGAACTCGTCGGACGGGAACCGCCCGGCGATGAGGTCGAGCGTCGCCTCGTACGCCGAGCGGGGGAGCGACCGGAACGGGGCGCTGCGCTTGAGCGTCTCGTACCAGCCCTCGACGTCGACGGGGCCGACCGCGGCGGCCGCCACCGTCTGCTGCGCGAGGATGTCGAGCGGGTTCTGCGGGATCGCGATCGCCTCGATCTGCCCGGCGAGCATCCGCTCGGTGACGATCGCGGTGTGCAGCACGTCTCCCCGGTGCTTGGGGAACAGCGCGGCACGGCTGACCTCGCCCACCTGGTGGCCGGCGCGGCCGATGCGCTGCAGACCGGATGCCGCGCTGGGCGGCGCCTCGACCTGGATGACGAGGTCGACGGCGCCCATGTCGATGCCGAGCTCGAGGCTCGACGTGGCGACGACGCAGCGCAGGACGCCCGACTTCAGCTCTTCTTCGACCTGCGCGCGCTGCTCCTTCGACACGGAGCCGTGGTGCGCCTTGGCCAGCACGGGATCGGCACCTGCGGTGGCGCCGGCCTGCGCCATCATGGCCGCAGGAACCGTCTCGTCAGGGAGGTCGAGCCCGAGCCGCTCGGAGTAGATCTCGTTGAGCCGCCCCGTCAGCCGCTCGGCCAGGCGGCGGGAATTGCAGAACACGATCGTCGAGCGGTGCAGGAGGATGCGATCGACGATCGCCTCTTCGACGTGCGGCCACACCGATCCGGTCATCTCGGTCTCGCCCGCTCCGGACGCACGTCCGTCACGCCCGGCGCCTGTCGACGTGCCGTCGGCGAACCAGTCCTCGTCGATCGCCTCGACAGGCTCGAGGCCGGTCCCTGAGCCGGTCGAAGGCCGCGGCATCCGGATCCGCCCACGCCTCGGCGTCGGACGCATACGGGCTCGGGGGCGGCGGCGGGTTGAGCATGTCGCCGATCGGCACGACGACCTTCATGTCGAACGCCTTGGTCGCACGCGGGGCGACGATCTCGACCGGCTCTGCACCGCCCAGGAACCGGGCGACCTCGTCGATCGGCCGCACCGTCGCCGACAGGCCGATGCGCTGCGCGGGCGGGGCGTCGGGCGCGAACGAGCGGCGCAGCGCGTCGAGCCGCTCGAGGCTCACCGCGAGGTGCGCGCCCCGCTTGGTGGCGGCGACCGCATGCACCTCGTCGACGATCACGGTGTGCACGTCGCGCAGCGTCTCGCCGGCCCGGCTCGTCAGCATGAGGTACAGCGACTCGGGAGTGGTGATGAGGATGTCGGGTGGCCGCTGCACGAGCTTGCGCCGGTCGCCCGCGGGCGTGTCACCCGAGCGCACGCCGACGGTCACCTCGGGCACCGTGAGACCGAGGCGCCGCGCGGACTGTCCGATCCCGACGAGCGGGGAGCGGAGGTTGCGCTCGACGTCGACGCCCAGCGCCTTGAGCGGTGAGATGTAGAGGATCCGGGTCGCGGGGGCCGCGGCATCCGTCATCTTCTTCTTCGTCCGGCCGGCGCCACGGATGCCGGAGCCGCCGCCTTGTCGTGGAAGACGCGGTCGATCGCCCACAGGAACGCCGACAGCGTCTTGCCAGAACCGGTCGGTGCGACCACGAGCGCGTGCTTGCCGGCGGAGATCGCCTGCCATGCGCCCTTCTGGGCGTCGGTGGGGGCGTGGAAGGCGCCGCGGAACCAGTCCTGCGTGGCAGGACCGAACCGCTCGAGCACGTCGCTCATCACTCCATCTTCGTCGCGATCGCCGACATCCGGCCAGGCCGCGGGCGAGTCGGTCGCGTAAGATCGGTGCTCGCGTGTTCCCCCGCACGCGTGTGACCGCCCGAGGATCCCGATGGAGTCGACGCCCTCGAGCGTGCCGGACACCCCGGTGGCGCTCAACCCTACGGCCGCCCCCGCAGCCACCGATGCGGCCGCCGATGCGTCCTGGGTGCGCTCCCGACGGGTGCAGACCTTCGCGCTCGGAGCGCTGGTGGGCGCCCTGGCGCTCTCGCTCGTGGTCGTGGTCACAGCGGTGTTCGCGGCGGTGCAGGGGCAGCGTGCACCGCTGCCCGCAGATCCGGCACCGGTCGCGGAGACGCACGTCACGCCGCGGCCCACCACGCCGGCCCCGACGCCGATGTTCACGCCGAGTCCGACCGTCCCGCCCGCCGAGACCGAGACGGATCCCCCGGTCGACGAGCAGACCTCCGAGCCCGTGGTCGAGCCGGTGCCTGTGCCGGCGCCGACAGTGCCTCCGCCGACGGAGGAGGCGGACACCTCGACTGACCCCGGCAACAGCGGCACCGCCCCGGGCCGCACCAAGGAGCCCAAGCGGCCCTGACCAGCGGGCCGGCGCGCGGCCGCGCCGGCACCGGATGGAGCGCTACGGCTCGCTCGAGGAGGTCGACTGACCGGGCGCCGGCTTTCGTCGCTCCTGACCGGCGTCAGCTCTCGTCCGGCATGAGGATCCACAGCAGCAGGTACATCAGGATCGATACGCCGAAGAACACGGTCGAGGCGACCGTGAGCACGCGCACCGGCACCACGCTGCAGCCGAAGCGGTCCGCGATGCCCTGGCAGACCCCGGCGAGAATGCGTCCCCGTCGGGGACGAACCAGGCGATGCATGGGTTCATCATCGCGTGGCGGACGTGTCCGCGCCAGGGGCCGGCGAGCAGCTGCTCCGCGTCAGCGCTCGGACGGGACCAGGATCCAGAGCAGGATGTAGATCCACAGCGACAGGCCGAAGAAGACGACGGCGAGCACGGTGAGGATGCGCACGAGCGTCACGTTCCAGCCGAAGCGGTTGGCGACTGCGGCGCAGACTCCGGCGATCCATCGGCCCTGCTGAGGTCTCACGAGTGCGTTCATGAGTCCATCATCGCGCCACCGGCCCGCCAGGCGCAGGGGTGCAGACCCCCGGGATCCAAGGGGCGCAGGCCCGCGGCATCCGTCCACGGCCAGGCGACGTGCGGAAACCTACCCTTTCGCGCTTCCCGGATCGCCGAGAGGGTAGGTTTCTGCACGCACGCCGGGCAGAGAGGGCCTGGCGCGTCAGCGCTCGGTGAGACGGCCGTCGCGGTCGAGCTCGAGCACGAGGCCGACGCCGATGCGCTCCAGGAACGCGTCGTCGTGGCTCACCACGAGCACCGCGCCGCGGTAGGCGGCGATGGCGTCGACGAGCTGGTCGACCGTGTCGAGGTCGAGGTTGTTCGTCGGCTCGTCGAACACGAGCAGCTGCGGCGGCGGATCGGCGAGCATGAGCCGGGCGAGGGCCACACGGAAGCGCTCGCCGCCCGACAGCGTCCCCACCGGCCGGGTGACGGCCGCCCCTCGGATGAGGAACCGCGCCAGGCGATTCCGCAGCTCGACGATCGTGACGCCGGGCGCGGACGGAGCGACGTTGTCGAGCACGGATGCCGCGTCATCGAGCCCGTCGACGCGCTGCGGCAGGTACCCGACGCGGTCGGTGTGCAGCTCGGCGTGTGCAGAACTCCACCATCCGGGCGCCGAATCGCCCGACAGAGCGCCTTCGGGCGGGTTCGGCCGCGATCCGTGGAGTTCTGCCGCGCCGGACCCCACCAGCCGCTCGAGCAGCGTCGTCTTGCCGGCGCCGTTCGGGCCGATCAGCGCGACGCGCTCGGGCCCCTGGATCACCCACGAGCGCTCGCCGTCGCCGAGTGTGGCGATGCGACGGCCCGCGGGCACGCCGGGGTCGGGCAGGTCGATCTTCACGATGTCGTCGTCGCGCACGCGGCGCTCGGCGACATCGAGGGCTTCGCGGGCGGATGCCTCGCGGTCGGCCTTCTCGCCGCGCAGCTTGCCCGCCGAGACCTGGGCCGCCATGCGGCGTCCGTTCGCGACGATCTTCGGCACGCGCTTCTCCTCGAACGCCTTCTGCCCCATCGCGGCGCGGCGCGAGATCGTCGTCTCGGCCTCGATGCGCTGGCGCTTCTCGCGCTTGACGGCCTGGCGTGCCGCGCGCTCGGCGTCGCGGGCGGCGCCCTGCTCGGCATCCAGCCATGCCCGCCACTGCGAGTACGGCCCGCCGAACACCGACAGCTCGTTCGCGTACAGCTCGGCCGTGTCGTCCATCAGCTCGAGCAGCGCGGTGTCGTGGCTGACCACGACGAGAGCGCCTCGCCACGCGCGCACCATGTCGTACAGGCGCGCGCGGGCGTCGCGATCGAGGTTGTTGGTGGGCTCGTCGAGCAGGGTGATCTCCGGTGCGCGCAGACGGATGCCGGCGATCGCGGTGAGCACCGCCTCACCGCCCGACAGCTGCCCGACCCGGCGGTCGAGCATGTCGGGTGCGAGCCCGGCCTCGGCGAGCGCCGCGTGCGACGCGCGCCTCGATGTCCCAGTCGGAGCCGACCGCGTCGAAATGACGTGGATCGGGATCACCCGACTCGATGGCGCGCAGCGCGCGGAGTGTGTCGCCGACGCCGAGCAGGTCGGCGACGGGACGGTCGACGTCGAGCGTCAGCCGTTGCGGCAGGTACGCGGCATCCGCTGTCCGTGCGATGTGGCCCGCGGAGGGGGTGAGATCTCCGGCGATCAGGCGCAGCAGCGTGGACTTGCCGGAGCCGTTGCGGCCGACGAGCCCGGTGCGGCCGGTGCCGAACGAGCCGGACACGTCGGCGAGGGCGACGGTGCCGTCGGCCCAGGCGAACGAGACCCGGTCGAGGACGATGACAGGGGTGAGAGTGGTTGCAGGCATGAGGCCTCCTGTGTCGGTCATGCGCTGACACCGAGGACCGCGGAATCCGCCCGGATGCCGGGGCCGCAGAAGGGGCCCGGGAACGGCGGGGAAGCGATGGTCGACGTGCAGCGCGGAATCTTCAGGCGCTGCGAGACGTCGAGGGTCGACGGAGCAGCGCGATTACAGCGCGGTCGCGTCGATCAGCTTCAAGGGAGTTCCTCACCGAGGGGACAAAGGCCGAGAGACACCATAGCGGACGATTCCGACGGTGGCCAGAGAGCGCCGATCAGTCCACCGCGTCGAGCGCCGCGAGCTGCTTGTCGAGGAACGCGGCCACGTCGGCGATCTCCTGCTCCGAGACGCTGTGGGTGAGGCCCGGGTAGACGCGGCCGCTCAGCTCGGCGTGCGCGGGAAGCCACTCCGTCGTGTGCGCGACCACGAACTCCGGGATGACGTCGTCGTTCGTGCCCCGGCCCCAGAACACCGGCGGGCGCAGCTCGGCGAGCTCGGCATCCCCCGCCACCTCGCCCGGCGTGGCGTAGCCCGACAGGTTGACGGCGTACGCGAAGCGCTGCGGATCGAGGCGCATCGCCTGCAGCGAGACCGCACCGCCCTGCGAGAAGCCGAGAAGACCGACGGATGCCGCGCCCGCCGCGTGCGCGTCGATCCACGCGATGACCGCCTCGGCGGCGCGGGTCACGTGTGAGGCGTCGCGCCCCTCGAGTCCCTCGATCGGGTACCACGAGCGGCCGGGCGCCGGCCACGGCGGCGCGAGCGGGGCCGCCAGGCTCGCCACGGCGAACGCCTCGGGGAGGTACTGGCGCAGGGGATAGAGGTCGTGCTCGTCGGCGCCGTAGCCGTGGAGGAGACAGCAGCAGGTGCCGCCCGGCAGCGGCTGACCCGGCAGCGGCTGAACCGTCGGGGGCCGACCGGCCGGTCGACCACAGCACGGCGTCGGCGTCGAGGACGAGAGCTTCCGACATGCCCACATCCTGTCATCCGCGGCCGACACGGCGAAGGGCGGATTCCGGCGCCGCGGCCGTCGGGCCTCGGTCGGGCCGGTCAGATCTTGATCGGGAACGTCAGCAGGATGCCGATGCCGACGGTCATCGCGACCAGATCGCGAGGCCCGAGCAGGACCCGGCTGATCCAGGTCTGACGTTGCGTTGCGACATCGCCGTCAGGAACAGCACGAGCGCGAACAGCACCGTCAGCAGTGAGTAGTTGTCGCCGCGCTGATTGTTCTCGAGGGCTTCGGTGAACTTCGCGTCCGCGCGCTCGTTCAGCTCCTCCGCCTCCACCTCGCCCGGTGGCACATACTCGTCGCGGGCGAAGGGAGCGTTCTCATGCATGCCGTCGGCCTGCCACGCGTCGAAGGCGACCGTGAACCACGGCTGGAAGCGGTCCTGGATGTACTGCGGCGAGCTCGGTGTCGCCCTCGGCCGTCGCGACAGCACCCACTGCGGCGTAGACGGTCAGGTCGAACTGCTGGGCCGAGCGGGCCTGGTTCGGACGCGCTGGCCGCCTGGATGCGGGCGCGCCGAGGCCTGGCTGAAGGCGATCGACATCTCGCCGCCCCACTTCGACGCCTCGAATCCGCACCAGGCGGTGAGCACCGCGGTCACCGACAGCAGGAAGACGCCCGACGATGTCCTGCACACGGGTCATGCGGCGTCTGCGGTGCGCTCGTCCGCCATGGCATTCCTCCCGGAAACGATGCCCTCAGATTATTGACGCGTCGACGTCGGCGGCGAAGACGCGCGGTGGAAACCGCGAGGGAACGGGTATACAGGAGGCATGTCCGTGCGCACTCCTGACCCCGAACCCGCGGGCGACGAGCCGTTCGGCCCGCCGGCGGGGAACATCTCCAACCCCGCGCTGGCTGAGCGACATCGAGCTCGAGGAGGCGCGCCGGCGGCTGCCGATGCTCTACGTCGAGGGGGTGCCGGTGCGCACCGACGGGATGGGGCAGGTCACGCAGGTCGGGATCCTGCTGCGCGCGACGCCGGTCGGCGAGATCTCGCGCACCATCGTCTCGGGCAGGGTCCGCTACGGCGAGACCGTCCGCGACGCCCTCTTCCGCCACCTCGAGAACGACCTCGGTCCGATGGCCTTCCCGATGCTCCCGCCGCAGCCGACGCCGTTCACGGTGGCCGAGTACTTCCCGCTGCCGGGTGTGAGCGCGTACCACGACGACCGCCAGCACGCCGTGTCGCTCGCGTTCGTCGTGCCGGTCACGGGAACGTGCGAGCCGCGGCAGGACGCGCTCGAGGTCACCTGGCTGACACCGGAGGAGGCGGCATCCGATGCCCTCTCGGCCGAGATGGAAGGCGGACGCGGCACTCTCGTGCGGCTGGCGCTCGCGAGCGTGGGCGCGCTGCGCTGAGCAGTCCTCGCCACCGCGGAATTCCCTCGCGCGCTGTCGGGGCCGCCCCATAGGCTCGCAGGGTGAGTCTCGAATCCCTGCCCTTCCCGTCCGACGCCGCCGGCTGGGCGGCCTTCGTCGACGAGCGGCCCGCCGCCCGGATCGCCCGCGTGAGCGAGGTCGACGGTCGGTTGAAGGCCGAGTCCGCGCTCACGACCGCTGAGCGCCTGGAGCTGTGGAACGACGCCGACATCGCCCTGAGCGAGGCCCTCAGCGAGTCGTACGTGCTGAGCGAGGCGCACCCCGACCCGGCGGTGCGCGATCGGGCGGAGGAGCAGGTGCAGACGGTCGAGTCGCTGTCGGCGGCGCGGCTGCTCGACCGCGAGCTGTGGAACGCGTTCGCCGATGCCGAGACGACCGATCTCGACGACGATCAGGCGCGGCTGCTCGACCCATCTGCTGCGCGACTTCCGCCGCAGCGGCGTGGAGCTCGACGATGCCGATCGCGAGCGCGCCCGGCAGCTGGCCGACCGCGACACCGAGCTGTCGCTGGCGTTCTCGCGCAACATCCGCGACGGGCGTCGCGAGATCACCGTTCCCGCCGAGGGACTGGCGGGCATGCCGCAGGACTTCATCGACGCCCATCCCGTCGACGAGCACGGACGCGTGACGCTCTCGACCGACTACCCCGACCTCATGCCGGTACGCGACTACGCCCACGACCGCGCGACCCGGGTCGCCCTCGTGAGCGCCTACAACGACCTGGCGTGGCCCGAGAACGACGCGATCCTGGCCGAACTGCTCGACGTCCGCGCGGAGCGGGCCCGGCTGCTCGGCTATCCCGACTGGGCGGACTACGAGACCGAGACGCGCATGATCGGCTCCGGCGCGGCGATCCCCGCGTTCCTGTCGCGCCTCGACGACGCCTCGCGCCCGGCGGCGGACGCGGAGTACCCGCTGCTCCTCGAGCGGCTGCGGCGCGACGTCCCCGACGCGGACGTCGTCTCGATCGCCGACTTCTGGTACCTGCTGGGGGCGATCAAGCGCGAGGAGTACGACGTCGACGCGCAGCTGGTCCGCTCGTACTTCCCGTTCGAGCGGGTGGTGGCGGGTGTGCTCGACGTCACCGGGCGCCTGCTCGATGTCGAGTACGTGCCGGTCGACGCGCCCGCGTGGCACGACGACGTCCAGTCGTTCGACGTGGTCCGCGGCGGTGAGCGGCTCGGACGCATCCACCTCGACCTGCACCCCCGCGAGGGCAAGTTCAGCCACGCCGCGTGCTTCCCGCTCGCCCCGGGGGTCGAGGGTCGCGTCCTCCCCGAGGCCGCGCTGCTCTGCAACTTCTCGCGCGGGCTCCTCGAGCACGACGAGGTGGTGACGTTCTTCCACGAGTTCGGTCACCTCGTGCACGACATCCTCGGCGGCCGCCAGCGCTTCGCGCGCTTCAGCGGGGTGGCGACGGAGTGGGACTTCGTCGAGGCGCCGAGCCAGCTGCTCGAGGAGTGGGCATGGGATGCCGGGGTCCTCGCCTCGTTCAGCGGCAACGCCGAGGGCGAGCCCATCCCCGCCGACCTGGTGGCGCGCATGCGCACCGCCGACGCCTTCGGCCGCGCCCTCGAGGTGCGGCGGCAGCTGGGGCACGCGAACGTGTCGTACCACCTGCACGTCGATCGGCCGGCCGATCTGCAGGCCGAGACCGAGCGGCTGTACGCGGCGGCGAGTCCCGTGCAGCCGCTGCCGGGCCTGCACTCGTACGCCGGCTTCGGCCACCTCACCGGCTACGGCGCGTGCTACTACACGTACCAGTGGAGCCTCGTGATCGCGCGGGATCTGCTGAGCGGCTTCAGCGACGGACTGATGGATGCCGCAGCCGCCGCCCGCTACCGCGCCGAGGTGCTCGAACGGGGCGGTTCACGGGACGCGCGCGACCTCGTCGAGGCGTTCCTGGGCCGCCCGTCGTCGTTCGACGCCTACCGGGAGTGGCTCGCCGGCTCCTGAGGTTCTCGGCAGACAGCGGCGCGATGTAGGGTTCACCTACCCCCCTGCGCAGCCACCTGCGACACAACCCCCCGGTGTCGTCGAGGACGGTGCGGCCACCGCTGCTCGCGCGTCCGGCGACACGTTCACCGGCGCCGTGGCACGGCACGCACGCCTCCGCCGAGAGCACTCGCCGACACAGCAAGCCAGAAGCGGAGACACACCGATGTCCGATCACGCCGTGAACGCCGGAAATCCGGGCCAGGACGACCCGACGCCCTTCGACAACCTCATCGGCGGCGGCTCGTCGACGACGTCCTTCGGGTCGGGGTTCACGACGACGTTCCGCGGCTACGACAAGGAAGAGGTCGACGCTGCGATCGCCGGACTCGACGCGAGGGTGCGCGCGGCGCACGACGAGGTCGCACAGCTGAAGCAGCACCAGCGCCGTGCCGGCGCCGCCGTCGCGCAGAGCCGCGCCAAGGCGGAGCGCCTCGAATCGGAGCTGCAGGCTGCGGCCGAGAAGCGTCAGGCCGAGATCGACGCCGCGATCGCCGCACGCCAGGCCGAGATCGACGCCGTGCTGGTGGCGCGTCAGGCCGAGATCGAGCGTCTCGAAGCGGCGCTCGCCGAGGCTGAGGAGAGCCGCCGCGCCGAGGTCGAGCGGGTCGCGTCCGAGGCATCCGCCGCCCGCGAAGAAGAGGGCGACGTCGTCGCGCGCCTGCGCGGCGAGCTCGAGCTCGCGAACGCCAAGATCGCCGACGCCGAGCAGCGCGTGCAGACCCTCAGCGACGAGCTCGTCGGAGCGACCGACCGAGTCGCCGAACCGCCAGCAGTTCGAAGAGGTGCTGCGGGTCGCCGAAGACCAGGCGAGCCTGCTCATCCGCAACGCGACGACGCAGGGCGACCGTCTGCTCGAGGCTGCGCGCGAAGAGATCGCGAACCGCCGGTCGTCGGCGCAGGCGGAGGCCGAGGCGATCATCTCGCAGGCGCAGCACGACGCCCAGCAGGTGCGGCTCAAGATCGACACCGAGCTGACCGCGCACGAGGCCCGCGTCGAGCGGGAGGCGGCGCACGCCGCCGAGAAGGTGTCGCAGGCCGAGCGCGAGGCCGCGGCCATCCGCTCGGAGGCCGAGAAGGGTGCGGCCATGCTGCGCTCCGCTGTCGCGCGGGAGACGGCGCGCGACCGGTCCGAGGCCGAGGAGGCGGTGCGCGAGCTGCGCCTGCGGGCACTCGAGTTCGAGGCATCCCTCACCCGACGCCAGGACGATGCCCACCAGGAGTTCCTCGTGCTGCACAACCAGGCGGTCGCCCACGCCGAGCGCATCACCCAGGACGCCAACGAGCAGGTCGCGGCGTCGCTCGATCACGCACAGCGCGTGTCGGTCAAGGCCGAGGACTTCGAGCGCCTGATGCGTGCGCAGTCGCAGCAGATCGAGGCCGACGCGCAGCTGCGCGCCCGCGAGCACCTCGAGCGCGCACACGTGAAGGCCGAGCGCATCATCGACCTCGTGACGACGCACTCGCAGGCCGTGCTCCGCGACGCCGAGGACCGCACCCGTCAGCTGCGCTGGCAGCAGCACCAGCTCATGAGCTTCATGGCGGAGGTCAAGGAGCTCATCCGTCCCGAGATGCCGCTCCCGTCCTCCGGCGGCGCGGACGAAGAGGCACCGGACGCCGAGGCCGACACGAAGGCGACGGATGCCGCGCCCGGCGAGCCGGTCGCACCTGAGTCCGTCGAGGCCGAGTTGACCGGGGCCGAAGCCGGCTGGGCCGAGACCGCCGAGGTCGAGGCTGCCGAGGCTGAGACGGCGGAAGCGGAGCCCGCGGAGGCTGAGCCTGTGGAGGCTGAGCCTGCGCGAGCTGAGGTCGGCGCGACGGAGGGCGCCGCGCGTGGACGCCGACGGCGAGGCGAGCGAGAGCGACCCTGAAGGCAGGGGGACGACGCCGAGCAGCGGGACCACGCCGAGCAGGCAGACGACGCCGAGCACGGCCAGTTCGCCGAGCAGCGCGAGCACGCTGAGCAGGGCGACCACGCCGAGCAGGGCGACGGATCGCGCGAGCACTGACCCGCGCTCGTTGAGCGAAGGGCGCTCTGGCGCCCGAGACGAAACGCCCCGAACCCGGCTGGCTGCGCCGGGTGCGGGGCGTTTCGTCTCGCTCGTTCCTCGCTCGCTCAACGACCGGGGGTGCGGGGCGTGTCCTCGTCCTCGCTCGCTCAATGACCGGGGCGAGGCGGCAGGTCAGGCGGCGGTGGTCTCGCGGGCGATCGCGGCGATGAAGGCGTCGATGTCGTTCTCGGACGTGTCGAACGCGCACATCCAGCGGACCTCGTTCTTCGCGGCATCCCAGTCGTAGAAGCGGAACGAGGCGCGCAGGCGGTCGGCGACGCCGTCGGGCAGGGTGGCGAACACGCCGTTCGCCTGCGTCGGCTGCGTGAACTCGACGCCGCGGATCGAGCCGTCGGCGAGGCCCGCCTCGACGCCGGCGCGCAGGCGCTGCGCCATGGCGTTGGAGTGCGACGCGTTGCGCAGCCACAGATCGCCGTCGAGCAGAGCCACGAGCTGCGCCGACACGAAGCGCATCTTCGACGACAGCTGCATGTCGAGCTTGCGCAGGTACGTGAGGCCCTGCGACGCCTCGGGGTTCAGCACGACGATGGCCTCGCCGAGCATCGCGCCGTTCTTCGTGCCGCCGAAGCTGAGCACGTCGACGCCCACGTCGCGCGTGATCGCGCGGAGCGGGAGGCCGAGGGATGCCGCGGCGTTCGAGATGCGCGAACCGTCCATGTGCAGGCGCATGCCGTGGCCGTGCACGTGGTCGGCGATCGCGCGCAGCTCGTCGACGGTGTACAGGGTGCCGAGCTCCGTCGACTGCGTGATCGAGACGACGAGCGGCTGAGCCCGGTGCTCGTCACCCCAGCCCCAGGCCTCGCGGTCGATGAGCTCGGGCGTGAGCTTGCCGTCGTCGGTCGGCACGTTGAGGATCTTGATGCCGCCGACGCGCTCCGGCGCTCCGCCCTCGTCGACGTTGATGTGCGCGGTGGTCGCGGCGATCACGGCGCCCCAGCGGGGCAGCATCGACTGCAGGCCGACGACGTTCGCGCCCGTGCCGTTGAACACCGGATACGCCTCGACGCCCTCGCCGAAGTGCTGCGCCATGACGGCCTGCAGCCGTTCGGTGTAGACGTCCTCGCCGTAGGCGACCTGGTGGCCGTCGTTGGCGGCGGCGATGGCCGCGAGCACCTCCGGGTGGATGCCGGAGTAGTTGTCCGAGGCGAAGCCCCGCAGGTTCGTGTCGTGGATCGTGGTCACGGGTGTCCAATCTAGTTCGCGCGCGGCCGCACGCTGCGCCGCGGAGTCTGTCGGGACCGCGGTCACAGCGAGGGGTCGGTGAGTTCGACGATCGTGTCGTTGGTCTCGTCGGCGGGGGTCGTCCAGAGGTCGGTGAATCTCTGTGCGAGGGCCTCCTCGAGTCCCGAGAGGCTCTTCACGCGGAAGACGACGGATGCCGCGGCCAGCGGCTTCCCGGCATCCCGCGCGTCCTTCGCGAAGCCCTGCGCGACCGCGCGCGCCCACGCCTCGGTCGCGGCCTTGACCGCGGCGTAGTTCGCGCCGCCCGCGAGCGGACGTGCCGACCGCGGTGGACGACACCACAGCGAGACGCCCGGCGACGGATGCCCGCAGGTCGGCGTCGAAGGCCCGACTGACATGACGCAGCGCCGTGAAGGAGCGCTCGAGGAAGCGGTAGTCGTCGTCGCTCTGCCCGGCGAGCCCACCGCCGCCGCGCCAGCCGCCGACGAGGTGCAGCACGCCGTCGACCGGCCCGTCGGCGGCGTGCACGCGCTCCGCGAGCGCGTCGACAGCAGCCTCGTCGGTGAGGTCGCACACCTCGATGCGCAGCGCTCCCGAGTCCGACGTCAGGATGCCGGCATCCTCTCTGACGGCCTCCTCGAGCTCGCGCAGCCGGCCCTCGTCACGCCCCACCGCGACGACGCGCGCGCCGCCCGCGATCAATGCCTGTGCCGCCGCGAGGCCCGACGCGCTGGTCGCGCCGGCGATCACCACGAGTCTGCCTTCGACGCTCATGCTCCTACCCTTCCACGTCGAGATCGTACGGTCTCGCCGAACGACACATGTCCTTGTCGCCGACGACCTGTGTTCTCGGCGAGATCGTGCGATCTCGCCGAGAACCGGGCGCGGGGACAACGCGACGGCGATGCGCCGCGCGGCTCAGCCGGTGATGCCGGCCGTCGACTCGATGACGGGCTTCATCTTCTTGTCGAGCGCCTCGAAGAACATCGACAGCGGGAACTCGTCGTCCAGGACGGCGTCGGTGTAGCCCTTCGGGTGCGCCGGCGAGGATGTCGTCCGGCAGGCCGCGCGCCCATGCCGACGCCGGGTTCGGCGTCAGCGTGGCGCGCACGAGTTCGTAGGCCGCGAGCCAGTGGGCGGTCTTCGGCCGGTCGATCGAGCGCCAGTAGAGCTCGTCGATCGCCTCGCCCAGCGCGACGACCGCGGCGGGCACGTTCTCCCAGTCGAACGACAGCGCGGTGTCGGTCCAGTGCAGCACGCCGCGCTGGTGCAGCCAGGCGAACAGCAGCTGGCCGCCGAGCCCGTCGTAGTTGCGCACGCGCGATCCGGTGATCGAGAAGCGGAAGATCCGGTCGAAGATCACCGCGTACTGCACGAGCTTCGCGTGCTCGAGCATCTCGGCCTCGGCGGCGTTCAGCGGTTCGGCCGGCTCGCCGAGCGAGAGGGCATCGACCCGCGCGGACAGTCGGCCCTGGATCGCGACGCACTCGCGGAAGGCCGTGAGGTCGCACCGCAGCTCCTCCAGCGAATACAGGAAGTACGGCATCCGCTGCTTGATCATGAAGGGGTCGAACGGCAGGTCGCCGCGCATGTGGGTGCGGTCGTGGATGATGTCCCACATCACGAAGGTCTGCTCGGTGAGCGCCTGGTCGTCGAGCATGCGTGCGGCGTCGGCGGGCAGCTCCAGCCGCGTGATCTCGGCCGCCGCCCGCACGACGCGGCGGTAGCGCGCCGCTTCGCGGTCCTGGAAGATCGCACCCCACGTGAACTGCGGGATCTCGCGCATCGCGACCGTCTCGGGGAAGAGCACGGCGCTGTTGGTGTCGTAGCCCGGGGTGAAGTCGAGGAAGCGCAGCGAGACGAACAGCTTGTTGCCGTAGTCGCCGGCCTCGAGCTGCGCGATGAACTCCGGCCAGATCACCTCGACGAGCACCGCCTCGACGTACCGGTTCGGCGAGCCGTTCTGGGTGTACATCGGGAACACGACGAGGTGACGGATGCCGTCGGCCCGGTGCTGCTGCGGCTGGAAGGCCTGGAGCGAATCGAGGAAGTCCGGGATGCCGAAGCCTTCGTCCGCCCAGCGCTCGAAGTCGCGGACCGATGCGGCGAGGTACTCGGCGTCGTGCGGGAGCGCGGGGGCGAGGGCGCGGATCCCGGCGATGATGCGGGCGACGTGGGCGTGCGCGTCGGCGTGGGATGCGGCATCCGGAATCGAGCCGTCCTTGACCTGCAGCGCCTGGAGCGCGGTCGCCGCCGCCTTGAGCTGCAGCCAGGCCTCGCTCGTCTCGGCCAGGCGCGGCGTCCTCTACGACCTCGGGTTCGCCGACGATGACCTGCGCGGTGCGGGCGTGGATGGACATGTGAACCTCCGATCTGCGAGTCAGGACGATCTCGGCTCCGAGTCTACGGGATAGTTTCCTGTCAAACATCCCGTCCACAGGAAGAGTTCCTGTCGCCGACGACGGCCCGCTGATAGTCTCGGATCATGAGCGAAGACGGTCCCGCCCGCCTCGACGACGACATCGACGAGGGGATCGTGCGCGAGGTCTCGCGCAACGCCCGCGCCACGCTGGCCGAGCTGTCGGCAGCCGTCGGCCTCTCGGTCTCGGCGGTGCAGACGCGGCTGCGGCGGCTCGAGGCTCGCGGAGTCATCACGGGTTATCGCGCCCTCGTCGACGCCGAAGCCGTCGGCAAGCCGCTCGCCGCGTTCGTCGAGATCACGCCCCTCGATCCGGGGCAGCCGGACAACGCTCCCGAGCTGCTCGAGCACCTCTCCGAGATCGAGGCGTGCCACTCGATCGCCGGCGACGCGAGCTACATCCTCCTCGTCAGGGTCGCGACGCCTCGCCACCTGGAGTCGCTCATCCGCGACATCCGCTCCGCGGCGTCGGTCAACACGCGGACGACGGTCGTGCTGCAGACCTTCTACGAGAACAGGCCGGTGCTCCCTGCCTGAGCGCGCCGGTAGCCTCAGGAACATGCCCCCCTCACCCGAGTCGCCTGCGTTCGCCGACGGCAGCGGCGTGTTCATCGTGCGCAACGCCGCCTCCGGCACCGCCGTCGTGCGGGCAGACCCCGCCGACACGTTCGCCACGCGGCTGCCCGCGGCCACCGTCCACGAGCTCGCCGAGGGGGAGGACCTCGCCGAGGTCGTCGCCGGCGCGATGAGCTCCGACGCGCCACCCGCCGTCCTGGGCGTCTACGGCGGCGACGGCTCGGTGTCCCGCATGGCGGGGCTCGCCCGTCAGCACGGGCGCCCGCTCCTCGTGATGCCCGGCGGCACCTTCAACCACTTCGCGCGCTCGGCGGACCTCGTCGACGTGGACGCGGCGATCGATGCGCTCCAGGCCGGCACGACGATCGAGGTCAGCGCCATCGAGGTGCGGGCGGACGAGGGCGAGCCGATCCTGGCGCTGAACGCGGTGTCGGTGGGCACCTACCCGGAGCTGATCGACGAGCGGGATCGCCGGCGGGCGGCCCTGGGCAAGTGGCTCGGCGGGGTCGTCGCGGCGTGGCGGACGCTGCGCGGGGCGGAGTCGCTGACGATCGTCCGCGAGGGCCGGCGGGCGCAGGTGTGGTCGGTGTTCGTCGGCGTCGGCCGCAACGATCCGCAGCGGGTCGCGACGATGCAGCGCGAGACGCTGGGCGAGCCGACGCTGGACGTGCGCATCCACCACGCGCGCGGCTCGCGGGTGCGGGCGATGGCGTCACTCGCGTTCGGGCAGGCGCACCGCTGCCGTGCTGCGCGCCGTCGGACTCATGCCGCCCCGCTCGGACGTCGAGCGTCTGGTCGTCGCGGAGTTCGAGATGACGGTGCGCCTCGAGCCGGGGCATCCGTCGGTCTTCGTCCATGACGGCGAGCTCGAGGAGCAGTCGCCCGGCGGCTTCACGCTGCGCTGCGTCGCCGTCCCCCGCGCGGTGACGGTCTTCGCGCCGCCGCTGCCCGGTCGTTGAGCGAGCGAAGCGAGACGAAACGCGCTGAGCCGACGTCGTACGTCAGCCCAGCGCGTTTCGTCTCGCTCGTTCCTCGCTCGCTCAACGACCGGACATCGCTCACTCAGCGAACGAAAGCGACGCCACTCCGTCAGTCGTGCTGCGGGAAGCCCAGGTTGATTCCGCCGTGCGACGGGTCGAGCCAGCGTGAGGTGACGGCCTTCTCGGCGGTGAAGAACTCGAACGCGTGAGGGCCGTACGCCTTCGTGTCGCCGAAGTGCGACGCCTTCCAGCCGCCGAACGAGTGGTACGCCACGGGCACGGGGATCGGCACGTTGATGCCGATCATGCCCACCGTCGCCTCGTGCTGGAAGCGCCGAGCGGCGCCGCCGTCGTTCGTGAAGATGGCGGTGCCGTTGCCGTACGGGCTGGAGTTGATGATGTCGAGGCCGTCTTCGTAGCCCTCGACCCGCACCACGGACAGCACCGGTCCGAACACCTCGTCGGCGTACACCGACGAGGTCGTCGGCACGTTGTCGATGAGCGTCGGGCCGAGCCAGAAGCCGTTCGGGTCGCCGTCGATGTCGACGTCGCGACCGTCGACGACCACCGAGGCGCCGTCGGACGCCGCCACGTCGATGTACGAGGTGACCTTGTCACGGTGCTGCCCGGTGATGAGCGGACCCATGTCGCATCCGCGCATGCCGTCGCCGGTGCGGAGCGTCTTCATCCGCTCCGACACCTTGGCCACGAACTCGTCGGCGACCGTGTCGACGGCCAGCACGACCGAGATCGCCATGCAGCGCTCGCCCGCCGAGCCGAAGCCGGCGTTCACGGCGGCGTCCGCGGCGAGGTCGAGGTCGGCATCCGGAAGCACCAGCATGTGGTTCTTCGCGCCGCCGAACGCCTGCACGCGCTTGCCGTGCGCCGTCGCCGTCTCGTAGACGTACTTGGCGATGGGCGTCGAGCCGACGAACGAGATCCCGCGCACGTCGGGGTGCTCGAGGAGCGCGTCGACGGCCTCCTTGTCGCCGTGGACGACGTTGAAGACGCCCTCCGGCAGCCCCGCCTCGGTCAGGAGCGCCGCCATCCAGTTGGCGGCCGTCGGGTCCTTCTCGCTCGGCTTCAGCACCACGGCGTTGCCGGCGGCGAGCGCCACGGAGAAGAACCACAGGGGAACCATCGCCGGGAAGTTGAAGGGGCTGATGATGCCGACGACGCCCAGCGGCTGGCGGAGCGTGTAGACGTCGATGCCGGTCGAGACGTTCTCGGAGTACGCGCCCTTGGTGAGGTGCCCCACGCCGCACGCGAACTCGACGACCTCCATGCCGCGGGCGATCTCGCCCAGCGCGTCGGAGAGCACCTTGCCGTGCTCGGCGGTGAGGATCTCGGCGAGCTCCTGCTTGCGCTGGTTCAGCAGCTCGCGGAAGTTGAACAGCACCGCCTGGCGCTTCGCGATCGACGCGTCGCGCCAGAGCGCCCACGCCGCCGACGCGGCGTCGACCGCTTCGCCCACATCGGCCCGCGAGGCGAACCGCACCTGCTTCTGCACGATGCCGAGTGCCGGGTTGAACACCTGCCCGGTGCGATCGGATGACCCCGCCCAGGGGGCGCCGTTCACCCAGTGATCCAGGACAGCCGTGTCGGCATCCACCGTCTCGGTGTGCTCCATCGTGTCCGTCATTGTCGTGTTCCTCCTTTGGAATCCGCCTGAGCGATTCGTGATCGCCCAGCAGTGCGGGATGCACGCGTCAGAAGAGGTCGTCTCTCGACGCTCGTCAGGGCTTCATCGTAGATCGCGATCGCCTCCTGCACCTCCCCGTCGGTGACGACGCAGGGCGGCACGACGTGGATGCGGTTGTCGGCGGCGAACGGCAGCAGGCCGCGTGAGGTGAGCTCCTTCTTGAGCCGGCCGATCACGTCCGCGCCCACCGGCTCGCGCGTCTCGCGGTCCGAGACGAGCTCCAGCGCCCAGAAGACGCCCTCGCCCCGCACCTCGCCGATGAGCGGATGCCGCGCCGCGAGGTCGCGGAGCCCCGGGCCGATCGCGTCCTCGCCCACGCGGCGGGCGTTGTCGACGATGCCCTCGGACTCCATCGCGTCGATGGAGGCGATGATGGATGCCGCCGCCAGCGGGTGGCCGGAGTACGTGAGTCCGCCGGGGAACACCCGGTCGTCGAACGTCGCCGAGATCTCGTCCGAGATGATCACGCCGCCCACCGGGACGTAGCCCGAGTTCACGCCCTTCGCGAAGGTGATGAGATCGGGCACGACGTCATAGCCCTGGAAGGCGAACCAGCGCCCGGTGCGGCCGAAGCCGGCCATGACCTCGTCGAGGATGAGCACGATGCCGTACTTGTCGGCCAGCGCCCGCACGCCGGCGAGGTAGCCGGGCGGCGGCAGCAGGATGCCCGCGGTGCCCGGAATCGACTCGAGCAGCAGTGCGGCGATCGTCGAGGGCCCCTCCGACTGGATGACGCGCTCGAGGTGGTGCAGCGCCCGCTCGGACTCCTCCTCGGGGGTGGTCGCCCAGAACTCGGAGCGGTACAGGTAGGGGCCGAAGAAGTGCACGTGTCCGCGGGCGAACTGGTTCGGCATCCGTCGCCAGTCGCCGGTCGCGACGATCGCCGCGCCGGTGTTGCCGTGGTACGACCGGTACGTCGACAGGACGGTGTCGCGCCCGGTGTGAAGGCGGGCCATGCGGATGGCGTTCTCGATCGCGTCGGCGCCGCCGTTGGTGAAGAAGACCTTCGCGAAGCCGTCGGGAGCCTTGCCGAGGATGCGCTGCGCCGCGCGCCCGCGGGCGAGGTTGGCGGTGGCGGGGCCGATCGTGGCGAGCTCGTCGGCCTGCGCGCGGATGGCCGCGACGACGGCAGGATGCTGGTGCCCGATGTTGACGTTGACCAGCTGGCTGGAGAAGTCGAGCATGCGCCGGCCCGCGTGGTCCCACACCACCGTTCCGGAGCCGCCGGCGATGACGGGGAGGTCGAGCCCCGCCTGCGCCGACCAGGAGTGGAACACGTGCTCGCGGTCGAGCTCCTTCGCGAGGGCGTCGAGGTCTTCGGTCATGCGGCCACGCTTCCCTGTGTTCTCGTCGGCGGGTCAAGGGCGTTTCGTCTCGCCTCGCTCGCTCAACGACCGAGAACCCGGTCGCTGAGCTTGCGAGGAACGCGCGAGACGAAACCGCGTCCGGGTGCGGCTACTGGCCGCCCTCGGTGAGGGTCACCTCGATCGGCGTGTACTCGCCGCCGACCTCGACGCCTTCCTCCTCGAGCTCGGCGAGGGCCTGCTCGATGTACTCGTTCGAGTAGGCCGAGTCGGCGGGCTCGGTGGTGATGAGCTCGAGGTCGTCCTGGTTCTTGGCCGACAGCGCTGCCGCCACGGTCTTGTCCCATGCGGCCTCGTCGACGAGCCCGAAGTCGGCACCCGTCCAGATGAGCTTGTTGACCTCGTTCATCTGCCACAGCTGGTGCACGGGTCCGACGGGGAACGCGGCCTCGGCGTTGGAGGCGATGTCGTAGACGATCGTCGCCGCCTCCTCGGGGTTGTCGCGCGCGTAGATCCAGCCCTTGGTCACGGCCTTGAGGAACCGGACGGCTGCATCGGCGTAGGCCGCGTCTTCCTCGAGGCGCTGCGTGTCGGCCCAGATGGCGTCCTGCAGCATGGCGCCCTCGGTGTCTTCGTACGAGATGACGTCGAAGTCCTCGGGCTGGTAGAGCTCGCCGGTCTCGGGGTTCACGACCTCGAGGATCTGCGCCCACTCGTTGTACGTCATCGCCTGTGCGGCGTCGACGTCGCGGTCGAGCAGGGCGTTCATCGAGAAGTCCTGGGTCGTGATCGACACCGACGTCGCATCCAGGTCTTCGGCGGCCATGGCCGCGAAGATCTCCCACTCGTTGCCGAAGCCCCACGAGCCGATCCGCTTGCCCTCGAAGTCGGCGACCGAGGTGACGCCGTCGCCCTTCCACGCCACCTGCAGGGTGCCCGACTTCTGGAACACCTGCGCGATGTCGGTGAGCTCGACGCCGGTCGCCTCGAGCGTGCCGAGCACCTTGGGCACCCAGGCGATCGCGAAGTCCGCGTCGCCCGCCACGAGCGCGTCCTGCGGGACGATGTCGCCGCCCGACGGCAGGATCTCGACGTCGTCGAAGCCCTCCTCCTCGAAGTAGCCCTGCTCCTGGGCGACGTAGTAGCCGGCGAACTGCGCCTGCGGCAGCCACTGCAGCTGCAGCTTGATCGACGTGAGCGGCTCGAAGTCCCTCGCCGGTGTCGCCGCCGTCGTCGTCGCTCGCTCCGGAACAGGCTGCGAGCGCGAGGGCCGCGACGGTCGCGACGGATGCCGCGGCCAGCCCGCGTCGGACGACCGGCGCTGCGTGAGTTGCTGTGTCTCATTGCGTTCCTTTCGTGTGGTGCGTCTTTTCTTGGTGGTGGCGAGCGGTCCCTAGCCTGTCGAAGCCCGCCGGTCAGCCCGGCGACCGCCTCGTCGCCAGCCGCTCGAGCAGCGAGGTCACGAGGAAGAACACGAGGCCGATGATGATGCCGCCGAGGACGTACGCCCAGGCGAGCGCGGCGCGGCCCGACTTCGCGTAGGTCGCGATGGCGGTGCCGATGCCGTCGGCGGGACCGCCGAAGTACTCGGCGACCAGCGCGGCGATCACGGCGAGCGAGCTCGCGATGCGCAGGCCCGTCATCAGGTAGGGGAGCGCGGTCGGCAGGGTGAGCACGCGGAACGTCTGGAAGCCGGATGCCGCGGACGAGCGCAGCAGGTCGCGGTGCACGGGGCGGGTCTGGCGGAGGCCGCGGAGCACGTTGACGAACACCGGGATGAAGGCGGCGATCGTCGCCACCGCCTGGCGCCCGAACTGGCTCGACGCGCCGAACATGGTGTTGAGGATCGGGCGTGACCGCGACGATCGGGATCACCGCCAGGGCCGACACCAGGGGCGCCAGCATGCCGTCGATCGGCCGGGCGGCCGCGGCGAGCCCCGCGAAGACGAGGGCGAGGAGCGAACCCACGGCCAGGCCGATCAGCGCGTTCGTGGCGGTGATCGACATGTCCTCGAGGATGATCGGGAACCGGCGCACGAACTCCTCGGCGATCGCGATCGGGCTCGGCAGCATCCGCGGGGCGGTGCCGAGCACGTCGACCCAGAAGATCCAGACGGCGAGGATCAGGATGCCGACCACGACGGGCGCCACCCACCGCAGCCAGCCCGGAAGCTCGCGCTCGCCGGGCGCCGGCGCCGCGCCCGCCGGCGTCGGCGGGGCGGGCAGCATCGTGGTCGCGGCATCCGTCATGATTCACTGGCTCTCGCGACGGGGGAGCCGTGCAGCGCCTCGCGGACGGCGGTCACGCGGTCGAAGAAGGCGGGGGACTCGCGCAGCGCCTCGTCGCGCTGATCGCCGAGACCCGTCTCGATGACGTCGGTGATGCGGCCGGGACGCGGGCTCATCACCACGACGCGGTCTGACAGGAAGACGGCCTCCGGGATCGAGTGCGTGACGAACACCACGGCGGCGGCGGTCTCGGCCGCGATGCGCGTGAGCTCGGACTGCAGCCGCTCGCGCGTCATCTCGTCGAGCGCACCGAACGGCTCGTCCATGAGCAGGAGCTTCGGTCGCGCGGCGAGTGCGCGCGCGATGGCGACGCGCTGCTGCATGCCGCCCGACAGCTGGTCGGGGTACCGGTCGACGAAGTCCGACAGGCCGACCAGCTCGGCGAGCTCGGCGACGCGGGTCGCCCGCTCGGCCTTGCCGGTGCCGTGCAGCTCGAGCGGCAGTCCGATGTTGGCGGCCACCGTGCGCCACGGCAGGAGCCCGGCCTGCTGGAAGGCGATGCCGTAGTCCTGGTCGATCCGGGCGCGCTTGGCGGGCTTGCCGAAGATCTCGAGGGTGCCGGTCGTGGCCTGGTCGAGGTCGGCGATCAGGCGCAGCAGCGTGGACTTGCCGCACCCCGATGGACCGATGAGCGAGACGAACTCGCCCGCGGCGACCTCGAGCTCGACCTCGGTGAGCGCGACGACCTCCCCGGTCTTCGTCGGGAACACCTTCCCGACTCCGGCTGCGTGCACGGCAAGATCCGTCATGCGGTGGCCTCTCCTCTGCGGTAGTTGGCGAGTCCGAGGCCGATCAGCGCGACCGAGCCGGCGGCGATGAGGCCGAGGGCGATCGAGCCGAACGTCGGCCCCCACGGCGCGGCGGGGTCGCTCGAGGCCTGGCCCGCGAGCTGGATGAGCATGCGGCCGATGCCGCCGCGCATGCCGATCGAGACCTCGGCGACGACCGCGCCGAGCACGGCGTTCGCGGCGGCGAGCCGGAGCGCCGGCAGCAGGTGCGGCACCGCCGCCGGGAGTCGCAGCCGGAGGAGGGTCGGCCAGTAGCCGGCGGCGTAGCTGTTCATGAGGTCGAGATGGATGCGGTCCGGCGACGCGAGACCGCGCAGCACGCCGACTGCGACCGGGAAGAACGCGAGGTACGACGCGATGACGGCGACCGACAGCCACTGCGGCCACGTGCCGCCGCCACGGTCGATCTGATTGCCGATCGCATTGACGACCGGGGCGAACGCGATGAGCGGCACGATCTGGCTGACGACGATCCAGGGGAGCAGGCCCCACTCCAGGAGGCGCCAGCGCTGCATCACGAGGCCGAGCACCGCACCGACGGCGACGCCGATCAGCCAGCCGACCGCCGCGATGCCGAGCGTCAGGAGCGCGGCGCCGGCGACCGAGACCCACAGCGGCGGGGTGTCGCCGCCGCTCGTGGGTGCGAACAGGCGGGCGACCATGTCCCAGACGTGCGGCATCGCCCGGTCGTGGGCGCGCGGCAGGATCATGACGCCGGACCCCGACTCGCCGGCCACCGCCCCGACCACGAACCCGTCGCTCGGGCCCAGGAACTTGTACAGCTCCCACAGCACGAGCACGGCGAGCACGCCGAGGGCTCCCCAGCCCGCGGCGATCCAGCCGCGAAGCTCTCCCTGCCTTCGGGCCGACCAGCCGATGGGTCTCATGCCGCAGCCCTCACTTCTTCGCGGCCACGTGGGTCTGGAGCGCGGGGATGACGGTCTCGCCGTAGACCCGCATCGTCTCCTCCTTGTTGTCGTGCTGGAGGTAGCCGGCGAACTGCGTGACGCCGAGCTCGCGCAGCTGCTCGAGCTTCGCGATGTGCTCGTCGGCGGTGCCGAGGATGCAGAAGCGCTCGACGATCTCGTCGGGCACGAAGTCGACGTGGTCGTTGTCGGCCTTGCCGTGGGTGTTGTAGTCGTAGTCCATGGCGGCCGGCGATGTAGTCGGTCAGCGCGTCGGGAACCGGCCCCGATGCTCGCCGTACTTGGCCACGATGTCGGCGACGTGGTTGCCGACCATCCCGCCGAACCAGCGGCACTGGTCGCGCATGTGGTCCCGGTCGTCGCCGATGTACATCGGCGCCGCGACGCAGAAGGCGAGCGCGTCGGGGTCGCGGCCGGCGGCGGCCGCGGCATCCTTCACCGTCTTGATCATCCAGGCGGCGATGTCGACGTCCGCGAGCTGCAGGATGAAGCCGTCGCCGACCTCGCCGGTGAGCTTCAGCGCCATCGGCCCGTAGGCCGCGACCCACACGTCGAGCTCGGAGCCGCGGCTCCACGGGAACTGCAGCGTCGCACCCTTGTACTCGACCGGCCGCGAGTTGGCGAGCTCGCGGATCACGTGGATCGACTCGCGCAGCTCGGCCATCGTCACCGGCTTGCCGTTGGTGACGCGCACCGCCGAGTCGCCGCGGCCGATGCCGCAGATCGTGCGGTTGCCGTACATCTCGTTGAGCGTGGCGAAGACGGATGCCGTGACCGTCCAGTCGCGCGTCGCCGGGTTCGTCACGAACGGCCCCACCGTGACCCGCTTGGTCTCGGCGAGGATCGCGGAGTGGATGACGTAGGGCTCCTGCCACAGCAGGTGCGAGTCGAAGGTCCACACGTGGCTGAACCCGTGCGCCTCGGCGAGCCGGGCGAGCTGCACCGTGCGCGCGGCGGGCGGATTGGTCTGCAGAACGACTCCGAAGTCCATCGATTGCTCCTAGGTCCGCGACGTTTCGTCTCGCTCGTTCCTCGCTCGCTCAACGACCGGAAATCGGTCGTTGAGCGAGCGGAGCGAGCGAAACGCAGAGATGAAACGCGCCATGGTCAGATGAGGTACTGCGAGAGGCCGCGCTTGAGGAAGCGGCCGTCGCCCTTGGCGCCGAGGTACTGTCCGCCGTCGACCACGACCTTGCCGCGGGAGATCACGGTGTCGACGTGCCCGTCGATCTCGTAGCCCTCCCACGCCGAGTGGTCCATGTTCATGTGGTGGGATGCCGCGGAGATGCTGGTGTGCCCGTTCGGGTCGTAGACGACGACGTCGCCGTCCGCGCCCGGCTGGATCACGCCCTTGCGGCCGTAGAGCCCGAACATGCGCGCGGGCGTCGTCGAGGTGAGCTCGACCCAGCGCTCGAGCGTGATCTTGCCGGTCACGACGCCCTGGTACATGAGGTCCATGCGGTGCTCGACCGAGCCGATGCCGTTGGGGATCGCGCGGAAGTCGTCTTTGCCGAGCTCCTTCTGGCCCTTCATGCAGAACGGGCAGTGGTCGGTCGAGACCATCTGGATGTCGTTGGTGCGCAGCGCCTGCCACATGTGGTGCTGGTGGCCCTCCTTGCTGCTGCGCAGCGGCGTCGAGCACACCCACTTGGCGCCCTCGAACTGCCCCCACTCCTCGCTGAAGGCGCCCAGCTGCTCCTCGAGCGACAGGTAGAGGTACTGCGGGCACGTCTCGCCGAACACGTTCCAGCCCTGGTCGCGCGCCCACGCGATCTGGTCGACCGCCTGCTTGGCGCTCACGTGCACCGTGTAGAGCGGCGCGCCGGTGAGGTTCGCCAGCATGATCGCGCGGTGCGTGGCCTCTTCCTCCATCTGCCAGGCGCGCGCGATGCCGTGGTAGTACGGCGCCTTCTTGCCGGCTTCGGCCAGCTGGGCCGCCAGCACGTCGATCGCCGGACCGTTCTCGGCGTGCATCATCGTGAGCAGGCCGGTCTCGGCCGACACCTGCATGGCCTTCAGCACCTGCGCGTCGTCGGAGTAGAAGACGCCGGGGTAGGCCATGAAGAGCTTGAAGCTCGAGATGCCCTCGTCGAGGAGGCCGCGCATCGCGGCGAGCGAGTCGTCGTCGACGCCGCCGACGATCTGGTGGAACCCGTAGTCGATGGCGCAGTTGCCCGCGGCCTTCTCGTGCCACGCCGCGAGACCGTCCTGCACGCGCTCGCCGTAGCGCTGCACCGCGAAGTCGATGATCGACGTCGTGCCGCCCCAGGCGGCCGCCCGCGTGCCCGTCTCGAACGTGTCGGACGCGTTCGTGCCGCCGAACGGCAGCTCCATGTGCGTGTGCGCGTCGATGCCGCCCGGGATCACGTACTTGCCGGTGGCGTCGATGACGGTGTCGACGGATGCCGCGACATCCGTCCCGAGAAGCTGCGAGCCGGGCGCGAGCACGGCCGCGATGGTCTCGCCGTCGATGAGCACGTCGGCTTCGCCGCGCCCGGTCGCCGAGACGACGGTCCCGCCGGTGATGAGTGTGGTGGTCATGGCGCTCCTCGCCGCCTGGTCACGGCTGCGCGATCCGCGTGTACGAGTCGGGCCGGCGGTCGCGGTAGAACTGCCAGTCGTCGCGCATCTCGCGCACCATCTCGAGGTCGAGGTCGCGCACCAGCAGCTCCTCGTGGTCGCCCGAGCCGCGCTCGCCGACGAAGTTGCCCGCGCGGGTCGATCACCTGGCTCGTGCCGTAGAAGTCGACCGCGAGGTCGCCGTACTCGTTGTCTTCACGGCCGACGCGGTTGGGCTGCAGCACGAAGTAGCCGTTGGCGACGGCCGCCGCCGGGCCCTCGACCTCCCAGAGCCGGTTGGACAGCCCGGGCTTCGTGGCGTTGGGGTTGAAGACCATGTGCGCGTCGGCGAGGCCGAGCTCGCGCCATCCTTCGGGGAAGTGCCGGTCGTAGCAGATGTACATGCCGACGCGCCCGACCGCGGTCTCGAAGACCGGGTACCCGAGGTTGCCGGGGCGGAAGTAGAACTTCTCCCAGAACCGGTCGAGGTGCGGCAGGTGGTGCTTGCGGTAGCTGCCGAGGGTCGTGCCGTCGGCATCCACCAGCACCGCGGTGTTGTAGTAGACGCCGGTCTCGGCCTCCTCGTAGATGGGGAGCACCATCACGATCCCGAGCTCCTTGGCCACCGCGGCGAACCGCTGCACGATCGGGCCGTCCACCGGCTCGGCGAAGCGGTAGTACTTCTTGTCCTGAGTGATGCCGAAGTAGGGCCCGTAGAAGAGCTCCTGGAAGCACACCACCTGCGCGCCCTGGGCTGCGGCATCGCGCGCGAACCCCTCGTGCTTGTCGAGCATCGACTGCTTGTCGCCCGTCCACGTGGTCTGTGAAATCGCCGCGCGTACCGTCGTCATCGTCTCTCCGTTCGTGAACCGGCGCATGCCGTGTTCCTCGTCCCTCGGGTGGGACAGGCGGGGTCCGCTTCCGCGGCGACCCTGCACCCCGATCCTGTCGACCCGACGTTTCCCGTCGGTTTCGGCCTGTGACGCGACAGTAAAGCCTGACCCGGTGCGGCGCAATGGTTGGTTCGGCAGACCTTTCGATCGATCGCGGGGCGGATGCCGCGGCATCCGTCGTACATCTCCGGACGGATGCCGCCCCACAGGGCTTCCCGTAACGTGAAACGGTGTTCCGCCGCCTGAAGACGTACCAGCTCGTCGCCGACCTGTCGGTCGCGCTCGTCTTCCTGCTCATCGCCTGGCCCCTCGAGGCGGTCATGGCGACGGGCGCGTTCGGCGTGGAGTACGGATTCGGCGCCGAGGGGCACACCGTGTTCGGGCTGCTCGTCGCAGGACTGTTCAGCGCGGCGCTGGCGCTCCGCCGACTGTCGCCCGCGCTCGCCCTCGGCATCGCGTGGATCGGCGCCCTGGTGCAGATGGGGCTCGGCCGTCCGCCGAGCTTCTCGGACGTCGCGATCTGCGCCGTGCTGTACGCCACCGCCGCGTACGGGTCGCGGCTGGTGTACTGGGCGGGCTTCGCGTCGGCGATCGTCGGCGCGCTCGTGATCACCGTCTACCTGTTCGCCGGGCCGGTGTTCGCGGGGGGCGGGCTGTCGTGGGAGACGCTGCCGCTCGCTCTCGTGCTGCTCGTCGCGGCCGCCTTCGCGCTCGGGCTCTCGTGGACCGTGGGCGCGCTCGTGCGCACCGCCGTGAGGGCGCGGGAGAACCGCGAGGCGCAGCAGCGCGCCGAGGCCGAGACGGTCGCCGAGCAGGAGCGGGTGCGCATCGCCCGTGACATGCACGACGTCGTCGCCCACTCGCTCGCCGTCGTGATCGCCCAGGCCGACGGTGCGCGGTATGCCGCCGCGTCGGATCCTGCCGTCGCCACCGACGCGCTCGCGACGATCTCGAGCACCGCCCGTTCGGCGCTCGCGGACGTGCGCCTGCTGCTCGGTCAGCTGCGGCATCGCCAGGGCGACGGGCCGCAGCCGACGATCGCCGACCTCGAGGAGCTCTACGCGCAGGTGCGTGCGGCCGGGGTGCAGCTGCGGGTCGACGTCGATCCCGCGCCACGGCACAGGACGGCAGCGGGCGGTTCGGCGGAGGGCGAGCCGGCGGCCGCCGTGCAGCTCGCCGTCTACCGCATCCTGCAGGAGGCGCTGACCAATGCGCTGCGCCACGGTGCGCCCGGCGGGCCGGTCGACGTGCGGCTCGCCTGGCTGCCCGATCGCGTCGAGCTCGATGTGCGCAATCCGATCGTTCCGGGCGCCCAGCCGGGGCGGTTCGGACACGGGCTGATCGGCATGCGCGAGCGTGCGCAGCTCGCCGGCGGCAGGCTCGACGCGGCCGACGAGTTCGGCGCCTTCACCGTGCGCGCGCACATCCCGATCGGAGACCTCGCATGATCCGCGTCGTGCTCGTCGACGACCAGGCGCTGTTCCGCGCCGGCATCCGCATGCTCGTCGACTCGCAGCCCGACCTCGAGGTCGTCGCCGAGGCCGCCGACGGCCGTGAGGGGATCGACGCGGTGCGCCGCTCGCGGCCGGACGTGGTGCTCATGGACATCCGCATGCCCGTCCTGGATGGCCTCGCCGCCACCGCGGAGCTCCTCGCCGACACCCCCGAGCCAGGGGTTCCGTCGCCGCGCATCGTGATGCTCACGACCTTCGATCTCGACGAGGCGGCGGCCCGGGCCATCCGGCAGGGTGCGAGCGGGTTCCTGCTCAAGGACGCCGACCCCGAGTTCCTGCTCGCAGCGATCCGCACGGTGCATGCGGGATCCGCCGTGATCGCGGCATCCGCCACCCGCGAGCTCTTCGAGCGCTTCACGGATGCCGCGCCGCAGCCGGTGCCCTCGTCCTATGGCGACCTCACCGACCGTGAGCGCGAGATCTTCGCCCTCGCCGCGCGCGGGCTCTCGAACGCGGAGATCGCCGCGCGGGAGTTCCTCTCGGAGGCCACGGTGAAGACGCACATCAGCCGCATCCTCACGAAGCTCGGCCTGCGCGACCGCGTGCAGCTCGTCGTGTTCGCGTTCGAGCACGGCCTGGCGTAGCCCCGCACCGGCTGCGTCGACCGCAACGCGATCCTGATCACCTCCGACGAAGCCGTCTCGCCCGACGCGTCCTGACCCGGACGCCCCGCTCCGCAAGACTTCACTTGCGCTATGCGTATGCCGAAACGTGCCTTCCGCGGACGTTCAGCGCAAGTGAACGAGGGCGGCGGCTCGTGGCGAAAGCCGCGGGACGAGGGATCATCCTTGCGATGTACACGGATGCCTCGCCGGGCCGACGCGCGAGACAAGGGGCCCTCCATACCGTCGTAGGCATGGAACTCTCATCGACCGACCTGGGCCTCGCCGCCCGGGTGCAGCAGCTCAGCAAGACCTATGGCACGGGCGAGAGCACGGTGCACGCGCTCGACGGGGTGAGCGTCGGCATCCGCCGGGGCGAGTTCACCGCGATCATGGGCCCGTCGGGCTCGGGCAAGTCCACGCTCATGCACATCATGGCCGGCCTCGACGCGCCCAGCTCCGGCCGCGCCTGGATCGGCGACACCGACATCACCGGGCTCTCCGACCTGGAGCTCACGATCCTGCGCCGGCGTCGTGTCGGCTTCGTGTTCCAGGCGTTCAACCTCGTGCCGACCCTCGATGCCCTCGGCAACATCCTGCTGCCCTTCGACCTCGACGGACGCCGGCCCACGGCGCTCGAGCGGGCACGCATCGACGGGCTCATCGAGAGCCTCGGCCTCACGCGCCGCCTCGGGCACCGGCCGCACCAGCTCTCCGGCGGGCAGCAGCAGCGCGTCGCGATCGCGCGCGCCCTCGCGACGGCGCCCGACCTGGTGTTCGCCGACGAGCCGACCGGCAACCTCGACTCCCGCTCGGGACGCGAGGTGCTCGCCCTGCTCGCCGCCGCCACGCGCGAGCACGGCCAGTCGATCGCGATGGTCACGCACGACCCGGTCGCCGCCTCCCACGCCGACCGCGTGCTGTTCCTCGGCGACGGGCGCATCGTCGCCGACAAGCCGCGCCAGAGCGCCGAGGAGATCTCGGCGTACATGCTCGCGTCCGAGCTGACCGCGGGGGCGCCGGTTCCCGCCGCGTCGGCCATCGGCCATCGGGTCGCGGAGGTGACGTCGTGAGCGCGCTCACCGAGACGGGACGGATGCCGGGGCCCGCGGCATCCGTCACCCCCTCGTGGCGCCCCGCGGCGCCGCTCGCCTGGCTGCGGGAGCGGGGCATGGGCGCGAGCATCCTGGTGGCCGCCATCTCGAGCGCGTTCGGCGCGATCCTGCTGAGCGCGACCGGGTTCATCGCGGCCGTGCTGCGCGCCGACCCGTACCTCGGGATGAGCAGCATGCTCGCCGCAGTGCTCTCGATCATGAGCTTCCTGCTCATCGGCGTCGCCGTGTACGTCGCCGCCATCGTCACCGCGAACACCTTCGCCACGGTCATCGCCGGACGCACGCGCCGCATCGCGCTGCTGCGCCTCATCGGGGCCTCAGCGCGCTCGCAGCGCTCCGAGGTCGCACGGCAGGGCCTCGGAGTCGGCGTGATCGGCGCCGTGGTGGGACTGGTCGGCGGCACGCTGGTCGCGTGGGCGGGCGTGCTGCTGGCGACGTGGGCACTCGGCATCCAGGATGTCGACTACGCCGTCGTGCAGCCGGTGCTCGTGGTTCCGGCCGCCGTCGTCGCCCTGACCACGTGGGCCGCGGCGTGGGCGGGCTCGCGGCGCGTGCTGACGGTGACGCCGCTGCAGGCGCTCGGCGGCGCGGTCGAGGCATCCCACGACGCGCAGGTGCGCAAGGGCGGGCGCAACGGCGTCGCGATCGCCCTGTTCGCGGTCGGCGGCGTGCTGCTCGCAGGCGGCATCGTGATCGGCCTCGTCTCGCCGCTCGGCGTGGTCGTGGCGTTCTTCGGCGGCATCTTCTCCTTCACCGGGCTCGCGCTCGGCGCGACGCTCGTGATGCCGCCGGTGCTGCGGCTCGTCGGCAGGCTGTTCGGCCGGTCGGCGACGGCCCGGCTGGCGGCCGAGAACGCCCTGCGGTATCCCGAGCGCTCGAGCCGCATGGCCATCGGCGTCGTCATGGGCGTCACGCTGGTGACCATGTTCGCGGTCGCGCTCGAGACGCAGAAGGCGGTGTTCGCGGCATCCGCCGACGGTCCACTGCCCGCCGACATGACGACGCTCATGGACACGTTCGCCGGCATCATGATGGGCCTGGTGGCCGTCTCGGCCGTCATCGCGGCGGTCGGCCTGGTCAATCTGCTGACCATCGGCGTCGTGCAGCGGCGTCGCGAGCTCGGACTGCTGCGCGCGCTGGGCGTGTCGACGGGCCAGGTGCGACGCCTGGTGCTGCTCGAGGCCGCGCACATCACGATCACCGCCACCGTGACGGGGCTCGTGCTCGGCACGGCCTACGGGTGGGCCGGCGCGCAGTCGCTCCTCGGCGCGGTGCCGATGCCCCCGTCGTTCTCGGCGCCGACGCTGGTCGCGCCGGCCGTGCCGTGGCTGCCCGTCGCGATCATCGTCGTGGCGACGGCCGTGCTCACGCTGGTGGCGGCGGTCGTGCCGACGCGGCTCGCGACGCGGGTCGCTCCGGTCGAGGCGCTCGCCGACTGAGCCGGACGGGCGCTCCGGATGCCGCGACCCGCGGCGCCGGGCCGCCCGCGGGCTGCGAAAGGCGGGTCGGTGACCCGGCACGCCGGGGCGGGGCATCCGTCACCGGCGTGTCGTCGTGACCGGCCCGACTTTTCGGCAGTGGGGACCGTCAGACCGGACGGGGGACGAGGCGGAAGGGGCCGCTTGCGCGCGTCGGCCACCACTTCGACGAACTCCGCGCCGGTGACGGGCTCGTCCGTCGAGTACACGTCGGCGACCGCACGCAGCGCCGTCAGCAGCTGCTCCTGCGGAACGGCCGTGTCGCGCTCGCCGTGGACGTCCTGCCGGGTGGACAGCAGCGCCGTCATCCGCGGGCGGTCGGGGGAGCGGCCCTTCCACAGGGCGTGGAGCGATCGCGGGGTGGCGTTGCGGCTGCCGTGGTGGCCCACCTTGTACAGGTCGACCCGCGCCAGCCGGTCGCGGAGCTTCGCGTCGCGGGGCAGCCGCTCGAGCGTGTGCTGCCAGTTCTCGATCTGCGCGTCGCCCGGGAACAGCAGGGACAGGCCGCCCACCTCGAGGAGCAGGATGACGCTCGTGTTGTTGAGCGCGTCGTCGAGGTCGCGCACCAGCCGGGCCGCGGAGTGCGACCGCTGGTCGGCGAGCCGGTCGACCAGCCAGCGGACGGGACCGGGCTTGAGCATGACGGGCGCCGGTGCGCCGGCCTCGGCCGCCGATCCCGCCACGCGCAGCGAGGCGTCCAGCGCCGTCAGCCAGTACTCCGGGTGGTTCTCCCGCTGTTTCGCGACGCGCTGGTCCTGGTCGACGGTGGGCGGGCCGAGCACCGTCGCCGCGAGCCCCGGGATCACGTCGGCGATGCCGGCATCCATCCCCGCGTACAGGTATCGCCCGCGACCGTCGCGCGAGAGCTCATCGAGCAGCGCCACGGCATCCGCGTTCTTGAGCTGGTCCTCGGCCGCGGCGCGGATGTCGTCGTCGAGGCCGACGAGCCCGCTCAGCCGGGCGACATGGTCCTGCGCCTGCGCGATGAGCGCGGCGTAGCGGACGGATGCGGCGCTGATCGCGCCGTCCCGCGCCGGCGCACCGACCCCGTCGGCACCATCTCGTGCCGTCGCCCCCGGCTGGTCATCCGGCCCGTCGGCGGTCGCCGACAGCTCGGGATCCTCCGTCCATGACCTCAGCACGAGCTTCGGCGCGAGCTTCTTCATGATGGCGCCGCCCGCGGCGACTTCGAAGCCGCGAAGATGGTCGCGGTGCCGGTGCGACACCACGAGCACGTCCAGCTGGCCGCCGGTGTGCTTCTCGATGAGCGTCGCGACATCGGCCATGCGCCCGCGCGCCATCCCCTCGCGCGGGGAGTGGCTCGTCCCGAAGTCGATGAGCAGGTGCCGCTCGGCGCGGCCATCGGCCAGGGGAGCGTCGTACTCCACCGACACGAGGAAGCAGTCGCCGAAGCCGACCTGGTACATGCGGACGCGGACGCGGACCGGAGTGCTCACCATGCCTCCCCGGAGCTCAGGTCGCTGCTGTGCAGCCGGGCGAACGCCTGGCCGCGCGCCGTGCCCTCGGAGAACCCCAGACGCTGCTGCGAATCCCGGCGGCCGGTGCGCGCGAGGTACTGCAGACGACGCTTCTGGCGCTCCCAGTCGGTGAGGGGCTTGAAGATGTGCAGCTTCAGCCGCCCGAACTGGTCGAAGACGAGGGTGCCGCCGCCGAACAGCTGCACCGACGTGCCGGGATCGATCTCGCGGCGGCAGCTCCAGTCCCGACTCGTCGGTGAACTCGCGGGCGGTCATGTTGACCATCTGCAGGTAGGTGGCCACCGACTCGGGAACCACGAGGCCGTCCGGTCCGATCCGCTGCGTCGGCAGCACCGACTCGATGACGGTGTAGTAGTCCGTGCAGATGTCGAGCCCGCGTGCGTTCAGCCAGAGGAAACGGAACACCTCGTCGCGGTCGCTGCGGAGCCCCGCGTAGTTGATCCCCAGGTAGTGCGGCGGAGGCTGCGCGGTGAGCACGTCGGTGACCCGGTTCTGGGGGCGCTCGATGCCCGCGGCCTCGAAGCGTTCGATGAGCAGATCGCGATAGCCGAGGTCGTCATCGGGTACCACCTCGGCGTCGGCGAGCACCACGGCGTTGAGCAGATCGCCGTAGTCGAACTCCACCGGCGGCAGGTAGTCGAGTCCGCGAATGAGCATGGTGAGCAGCTGGGATGCCGCCCTCGCGCCCTCCTCGGCGGCCCGGGCCCGGTCGACCGTGACGCCGCGGCCGTCGCCGTCCGCCGCGTTCGGGCGAGAGAGGAGCGGCTGCAGCCGCTTCCACCAGATCTCGACGAGCAGCTCGAACGCGACCGCCACCAGCACTTCGCCGCGCCGATGCGGCTCGTCGAACTCGGGCATCTCGGCCCACCCCGCGGGCGGCGGCTTTCGCGCCGACTCGCGGAGCGCCCCGCGGCCCTGCGTGAGCACGCCGCCGATCTCCTCGGCGACCTTCGCGAGGACGCTCTTGCGGAGCGCTGCGGGCTCGACGCGCACGCGCTTGATGCGCCCGTTCTTGTCGGCCGGCCCGAGCGCCCGCTCGATGACCGGACGCATGGAGAACACCGACAGCAGCGCGACGATGTCGGCGAAGCCCTCGTGGAAGGCGGCCTGATCGGGAAGGGCCGGCTCGAGGTAGCGCCGCCGGAGTCCGTCGAGCACGGCGTGCGCCGTCTCGTGCACGACGACGTCGTGGCTCAGGCAGGTGTACACGGCCTCGCGGCCGGCATCCGCAGGCACGTAGCCGAACAGCAGCGCCCCGTCTTCGCGCGAGTAGTACGCGTTCGCCTCGGCGAACGCATGCGGAACGAGGGCGAGCTGGTGGTTGGCGAAGCCCCAGGGCAGCCGGCGCCCGAGAGCGGTCTCGAACGCCGCGAGCGTGCGCGCGGCCGTGCCGTAGACCTGCTGCGCGTGGAACGCCCGCTCTTTCTTCAGCGTCGCGTCCGGGACATCCGCGAACGGGTCTTCGCTCGGGATCGGGGCGTGCTTGTAGTAGCGGCCGGTCGCGGTGTCGTAGTCGATCACGTGCAGCCGGGCGCCCCGCGGGCCGACCTCGGTGCGCGACCACGGCACCCTGACCCGCGCGGTCAGGATCTGCTCGTCCTCGCCGAGCACCGTGGGGTCCTGTGCGATCAGTCGCAGGGTCATGTGGGTGCGCGGCTGACCGATGTCGTTGGCGAAGTCGATGCCCTCGGGCATGTCGCACCTCCAGCGGGGCTCGGGCGTCCGCCAGAGGCGTCCGTCCCGTTGTTGATGAGGATGCTCCTGTGCACCTGATACCGAAAGGGGTCCGGCGCGACGGGCGCGGACGGAGGCTCCGGCATCCGTCCGTCAACGGGGGTGCGTGCGCGCCCGCACCGGGTGCAGGCTGGGGCCATGAAGATCGACATCGTGGAGCACGAACCGCCCTACCGCGTCGGCGTCATCGTCGGCAGTCTGTCGCGCGAGTCCATCAACCGGCGCCTGGCCACCGCGCTGCAGCGCCTGGCGCCGCCCGAGCTCGAGTTCTTCGAGATCGGCTACGGCGACCTGCCGCTGTACAACCGCGACCTCGACAGCGACTACCCGCAGGAGGCGCTGGACTTCAAGGCCGCGGTGCGCTCGGCCGACGCGCTGCTGTTCGTGACGCCCGAGTACAACCGGTCCCTTCCCGGCCCGCTGAAGAACGCCATCGACTGGGGGAGCCGCCCCTGGGGCCAGAACGCGTGGTCCGACAAGCCGACCGCCGTCATCGGCGCCTCGGCCGGCCAGATCGGCACCGCCGTCGGCCAGCAGTCGCTGCGCAGCACCCTGAGCTTCCTCAATGCGCGGCAGATGACGACGCCCGAGGCGTACATCCACTTCACGCCGGGGCTGGTCGAAGCCGACGGCGAGGTCACCGTGCCGGAGACCGAGGAGTTCCTCCGCACGTTCATGGTGAAGTTCCTCGAGTACACCGCGCGGGTGCTCACCGTGATCCCGCAGGCCTGACGGCGCGCGGTCCACGGCGGGTCGCGGGATCCGTCCCTCGCCGCCGCACCATTCGCCCAGAACAGGTGTTCTGGCGAGTGCAGGGCGATCCGCCGCAACGGCGCCTGTGTACGCCGGAACACCTGTTCCGGGCGAAGAGGCTCACTCGCTCAGGCGTCGACGTCCGCGTCGGCGTCGACATCCGCGTCGGCGTCGGGGTCCGCAGGGGCGGCCTCAGGATCGTGCGCCCAGCCCGGGGCGAGGGCCTTCACGCGCGCCGCGCGCCACTGCCAGATGCCCCACAGCACCGGCCACAGCAGCGGCGCGGTCGGGCCGCCGATCACCAGGCGGTCCCGCCACAGCGTCTTGCCGGGCTGCCCCGGCGCCGGTGACACGGCCATCTGGTGGTCCCACACATCGAGGCTCGCAAGCGGCCCGGTCAGCGGGATGCCGCTGTCGCGGAAGACCCGCACGCGCCCGCCGGGCTCGTCGACCGACCGCTCGCTGACATGGATCAGCTGCCGCCCCATCGGCACCGAGCCGAAAGCCGACAGCTGCACAGGCACGTCGTCGCCGGGAGTCCACGACGTCGGCAGGCCCCTCGGAACCAGCGGCGCGAGGTCCATCACCGGGCCGTAGAGCTCGGCGACGGCACGCGGCGAGTGCACCGCCCGCCACGCGGCGTCGGGGTCGCAGTCGATCACGAACTTCAGCAGGATCCGCATGCTCCAGTGTCGCACCCGCCTCGGCGAGCGGGCACGGATCGCGGATGCTCGCGGCCTACGCTGGACGGATGCCCGAGAGTCCCTTCGACCAGCGCCGCTACCAGGTCCGCCACGACTGGGGAGTCGAGGGCCTCCGGCGTCTCGCACCCGCCGACGTCGTCGTGATCGTCGACGTGCTGCGCTTCTCGACGACGGTGACGGATGCCGTGGCCCGGGGCGAGAGCGTGCCGCTCGACGCCTCCGCGCACGCCGTCTCGCTCAACGGTGCGGCAGTGGCCGATGCGGCCCGCGAGTCCGGCGCGGTGGTGCTGCTCGGCTGCCTCCGCAACGCGTCGGCGGTGGCCGGCGCGGTTCTCGACATCCAGCACCGGCGTGCCGAGCGGACGAGCATCGCGGTGATCGCCGCCGGTGAGCTCGCCGGCCGCGGGCCGGAGGCGCCCCTGAGGTTCGCCGTCGAGGACCAGCTCGGTGCCGGCGCGATCGTCGACGCCCTCGGCGCGCTCGGCATCGACCACACCTCGCCGGAGTCCGCCGCCGCGTGCGAGGCGTTCCGCGGTCTGCGCGGCGCGGTGCGCCACCTGCTCACCGCGAGCGGTTCGGGCCAGGAGCTCCTCGACCGCGGTTCGCGTGACGAGGTGCTCGAATGCCGCGGCCGTGGATGCGGCATCCGTCGTGCCGGTCCTCCGCGACGGTTCGTTCGTCGCGTACTGACCCGGCTTCAGTCGCGCGGGGTCATCGCGGCCAGGCGCGTCGCGCGGGTGATCTCGCGCCGGGTCCAGGTGAACGCGTGGCGCTCGTCGAACCCCGGTGCGCACTTGGCGCACGACGTCGGCCTCGTCGCCTTGCGGTGCCGGTAGGCGACGTGCCCGGCGGGGCACACGCCGATCCACGGCGCGAGCTCGGTCGCCGTCTCGCCGTGGTGGGTCGTGCCGCCGACGTAGCCGAGCTCGCGCGCGACCTCTTTCCAGCGCGGCCCGTGCCCCGCGCGCGGACCGGCGAGCGCATGGGCCACCTCGTGCAGCAGTGTCTGGTGGTTGGTGTCGTCGTCATACCGCGCCGCGAGGTAGCGCGACACGCTGATGCGCTTGTGCGTGTAGTCGCACAGCCCCGCGCGTCGCTTGGCGTTGTCGAACGCGAAGGTCCACGACGGGTCGAGATGGGCGGCGATGAGGGCGTCGGCCCAGTGCCGCACGCGATGGAGTTCCGACATGACGCGAGACTAGAACATAACTCCGACACTCAGGCCGACCGCATCCACCGTCAGCTGGCGACGGTGGCGGCGGTGCGGCGCCGGTCGGCGGCGTCGATCGCGAGGAGGACGGACTCGAGCTGATCCTGGGTGGCCCCGGACTCCTGGCGGAGGAACAGTGCGCGCTTGAAGTCCTTGCGGGCGGCGTCGTAGTCGCCGGCGTCGAAGTGGACCTTGCCCCGATGCTGATGGGCGAACGCGGCGATGCCGGCCCATCCCTGTCCCTCGGCCTCGGCGGCGCAGGTCGTGAGCTCCTGCTCTGCGGCGGCATAGGCGCCGCGCGCCTGCAGGACGGTCGCGTGAAGGATGCGCGCGCGGAGCAGGTCCTTGCGGGTGCCCGCCATGCGTGCGACGCGCACCGACTGCTCAGAGACCACCAGGGCGTCCTCGGGGCGGTCGAGCACCTTCAGAAGCCAGACCCGCTCCAGCAGCGCCGGAAGGCTGCGCTGCTCGCCGATCTCTTCGAGCCGCTCCCTGCACTCACTGGGATTCACCTGTTCGCGGAGAGTATCGGGATCGTACCCGCTGATGTAGCTCACGTCTGACTCCCTTCGCCGAACCGGTGGCCCATCCAGTCTGCCTGCCGGGGTCGCGCGCGGCGGCGTGCCACGCCGGGTCGCGTCAGCGTGAGAACACGGATGCCGAGGGCTTCGGCGATGGGGTCGCATCGGCGTCGGTGGCGACCCGCGCACCGCGCGCGAAGTCGTCGAGCTCGCGGCCCTCCGCGACCTTCGCCGGATGCGGCCCGGCCGCCATGAGCCGCGGCAGCCACTCGGTCGGAAGCGGCGCCGGCGAGGCGGCGATCACGAGGTTGCCGAAGCGCCGCCCCTTGAGCGTCTGCACCTCGGCGAGCACGATGACGTGCTCGAGCACGGCCTGCACCGTCGCGACCTCGCGGCGGGCGAAGGCGAGCCCGGCACCGTCGGCGACGTTGACGAGCAGCACGCCGTCGGGCGCGAGGAAGCGGGCGGCCTCGGTGAAGAACTCGACGGTGGTGAGGTGCGCCGGCGTCTGCGCGCCCGAGTAGACGTCCGACACGACGAGGTCGGCGGCGCCGACGAGACCGGCGGGCAGGCGCCCGAGGGCGGCGCGAGCGTCGCCGATCCGCATGCGGATCGAGGCGCCGCGCGGGAGCGGCAGGTTCTCCCGCACGAGGTCCCACAGCGCCGGCTCGAGCTCGACCACCTGCTGCCGTGAGCCCGGCCGCGTCGCTTCCACGTAGCGGGGGATCGTCAGGGCGCCGGCGCCGAGATGGATCGCGGTGAGCGGCTGCCCCGGCATCCGCAGCCGGTCGATCACCGCTCCCATGCGCGCGACGTACTCGAAGTGCAGATGGGTCGGATCGTCGAGGTCGACGTGCGATTGCGGGGTGCCGTCGACGTCGAGCTCCCACCCGCCGCCGAACTGCGAGCGCACCACGCGGGCGAGGGTGCCGTCCGAGAGGCGCACGGACGGGACGGATGCCTCTTCCCGCGCGCGTGCCATGCCCCCACGGTATCGGCGCCCGGCCCGCGCGTCCCGCTCAGGTGTCGCGAATCGGTGGGTTCCGGCGCGGGGTTGCGGCGTGTCGTGACACGTGAAGCGCCGAAGGGGAGCGGTGGGCGGTGCGGGCGGGCGGTTGACGGTTCTGCACGGCGTCACCGCGCGACTCTGCGCAGAACGCTGAGCCATCGGCATCCATCCCCCTCGAAACACAATCGAGACACAGGTGTAACCGTCGGCGCGGCCGTGCGCAGGTAGCGTCGGAGCATCACACCCCGCTGAGGGCTGCGCGCACCTCTGCTCCACGACGATGTGCAGCGGAGCCCACACGACATGGAAGGTGCACAGCACATGCTCCACACTGCGAGAAGGCGCTGGCTGACCGCCGCCGCCACGGTCGCCGTCGGTGCGGTCGTCCTGACCGCCTGCGCGAGCCAGCGCGAGGACGGCGGCGACGACGACGCGTCCGGCGACGTCGACACGACGTTCGTGTTCGGCGCGTCCGGCGACCCGGCCAGCCTCGACCCCGCCTTCGCGAGCGACGGCGAGACGTTCCGCGTCGCGCGCCAGATGTTCGAGGGCCTGGTCGGCACAGAGCCCGGCACCGCCGACCCGGCACCGCTCCTCGCGAAGAGCTGGGAGCAGCCCGACGACACGACGTACGTCTTCACGCTCGAAGAAGGCGTCACGTTCCACGACGGCACGGACTTCAACGCCGAGGCCGTCTGCTTCAACTTCGACCGCCAGAACGCCTTCACCGGCGTCGCGGCCTCGCAGAGCATGGCGTACTACTGGGGCGTCATCATGCGCGGCTTCGGCGAGGAGTCGATCTACGACACCTGCACGGCCGACGAGGACTACCAGGTCACGATCACGCTGAAGCAGCCGTTCGCCGGCTTCATCCCCGCGCTCTCGCTGCCCTCGTTCTCGATCCAGAGCCCGACCGCCCTCGAGGAGTACGGCGCCGACGAGATCGGCGGCACCGAGGAGGCGCCCGTCCAGAGCGAGTACGGCCAGGGACACCCCACCGGCACCGGCCCGTTCGTGTTCGACTCGATCTCTCCCGGCGAGCAGACGGTTCTCACGGCGAACCCCGACTACTGGGGCGAGCAGGGCGTCGTCGAAGAGGTCATCTTCCGCGTCATCGGCGACACGACGGCTCGCCGTCAGGCGCTCGAGGCAGGCAGCATCGACGGCTACGATCTGGTCGCGCCCGCCGATCTCCAGTCGCTGGAGGACGCCGGCTTCTCGCTCGTGAACCGCGACCCGTTCAACGTGCTGTACCTCGGCATGAACCAGGCCGCACCCGGCCTGTCGGACCCGAAGGTGCGCCAGGCGATCGCCCACGCGATCGACAAGGAGGCGCTCATCACGCAGGTGCTGCCCGAGGGCACCGTCGCGGCGAGCCAGTTCATGCCCGACGCCGTGATCGGCTGGAACGAGGACGTCACGCAGTACGAGTACGACCCCGAGGCCGCGCAGGCGCTCCTGGCCGAGGCCGGCTACTCGGAGGCGAACCCGCTGACGATCACGTTCAACTACCCCGTGAACATCTCGCGGCCGTACATGCCCAACCCCGAGCAGATCTTCACCAACCTGCAGAGCCAGCTCGAGGCCGTGGGCATCGTGCTCAACCCCGTGACGAACGAGTGGGTCGAGTACCTCGACCTGATCCAGGGCGGCACGGAGCACGGCATCCACCTGCTCGGCTGGACCGGCGACTACAACGACCCCGACAACTTCGTGGGGACGTTCTTCGGCCTGCCGACCAACGAGTGGGGCTTCGACAACGCCGAGCTGTTCCAGGCGCTGACCGATGCGCGCGGGCTCGCGACCGAGGAGGAGCAGGAGTCCGCCTACGCCGCGATCAACGAGCAGATCATGGAGTTCCTGCCGGGCGTGCCCCTCGCGCACCCGGTGCCGACGCTCGCGTTCGACGCGCGCGTCACGTCCTACCCGGCGAGCCCGGTGCAGGACGAGGTGTACAACATGGTGGAACTCAGCGAGTGACGCCGTGACCGGATGCCCCGCCCCGGCGACGCCCGCCGGGACGGGGCATCCGGTCCCTCCCGTCTGCTCGCTCGCGACCGCCGGTCGCCGTCTCCGGAGATTTCCCACGTGCTACGCACCATCGGCAGGCGCCTCCTCCTGCTCGTCCCGACCCTGTTCGGGCTGACCCTTCTGCTGTTCTTCTGGGTGCGCGCCCTGCCCGGCGGGCCGGCCGTCGCCCTCCTCGGCGAACGCGCGACGCCGGAGCGGGTCGCCGAGATCAATGAGCTGTACGGCTTCAACGAGCCGCTGATCGCCCAGTACTTCACGTGGCTCGGGTCAGCTGCTCCAGGGCAACTTCGGCGTCTCGATCCAGACCCAGCGGCCCGTGACGGAGGAGTTCCTGCGCCGCTTCCCCGCGACGCTCGAGCTGACCTTCTTCGCGATCATCCTCGCCGTCGGCCTCGGCATCACGATCGGCTACTGGGCCGCCCGCCGGCAGGGCAAGCCCGCCGATCACTTCGCCGTCTTCGCCAGCCTCATCGGCATCACGATCCCGGTGTTCTTCCTCGGCGTGATCCTCAAGTGGATCTTCGCGGTGCAGCTCGGATGGCTCCCATCGGACGGTCGCCAGGACCCGAGGCTGGACGCGACCCACTACACGAACTTCTACGTCCTCGACGGCATCATCACGGGGGAATGGGATGCCGCGTGGGACGCGTTCCTGCACCTCATCCTGCCCGGCATCGCACTGGCGACGATCCCGCTCGCGATCATCACGCGCATCACCCGCGCCTCGGTGCTGGAGGTCCAGAACTCGGACTACGTGCGGACCGGCATGGCGAAGGGCATCTCTCGCGGCACCATCCGCGGCCGGTTCATCCTGCGCAATTCGCTGCTGCCGGTCGTGACAACCATCGGCCTCCAGTTCGGTCTGCTGCTGTCGGGCGCCATCCTCACCGAGTCGGTGTTCGCCTACCCCGGCATCGGATCCTTCCTCTCCCGCGCGATCTTCACGCGCGACTACCCGGTGCTGCAGGGGTTCATCCTCTTCATCGCCGTCATCTACGCGCTCATCAACCTCGCGGTCGACGTGTCGTACAGCTTCATCGACCCGAGAGTGCGGGTGCAGTGATGGCGCGCGCGCAGCTGATCAGACAACCCCATCGGAGGTGCGGCATGACGTCCGCGATGCTTCCCCCCGCCCCGAGCGGCGGACCCGTCGACGACACCGCCGTCGACGACAAGGAGCTGCTCGCCGCGAAGACGCGCGGCGGCGGCTTCTGGCGCGACGTCTTCCGGCGACTGCGCCGCAACCCCAGCGCCTGGGTCGGCGCCGTCATCATCGTCGATCTTCGTGCTCGTCGCGATCTTCGCCCCGTGGCTGGCGCCATACGGACCCGAGGAGCTGCCGGGTCAGGAGTACATCACCCCCGGCCACATCCCCGGCCCGGGCGAGATCCCCGGCTTCCCGCTCGGCCTCGACCGCTTCGGCGGCGACATGCTCTCCAAGCTCATCTGGGGTGCGCGCGCATCCCTCGTGATCGGCATCGTGTCGACGCTCGTCGGTCTCATCGGCGGCATGATCCTCGGCCTGGTCGCCGCCACCTTCGGGGGCTGGGTCGACACGGCCATCATGCGCTTCGTCGACATCCTGCTGTCGGTGCCGTCGCTGCTGCTCGCCGTCTCGATCGCGGCGCTCATGGGCCAGACGCCGCTCGCGATCATGATCGCCATCGGTGCGGCGCAGGTGCCCATCTTCGCGCGCCTGCTGCGGGCGTCGATGCTGCAGCAGAGATCGAGCGACTACGTGCTGTCGGCGGCGACGCTCGGCCTCGGCCGCGGACGACATCACCATGAGCCACGTGCTCCCGAACGCCGTCGGCCCCGTCATCGTGCAGGCGACGCTGTCGCTCGCGACGGCCGTCATCGAAGCCGCGGGCCTGTCGTACCTCGGCCTCGGCGGCGGCGTGCCGCAGACCGCCGAGTGGGGCCGCATGCTCACCTACGCGCAGCTCGAACTGTCCGTCAACCCGTGGATCGCGATCCTGCCCGGCATCTGCATCACCATCACGGCGCTGGGCTTCACCCTCCTCGGCGAGGCCCTCCGCGAGGCCATGGACCCGCGCACCCGCGCCCGCTGAGCCTGTCGAAGCGCCGGTTCGCGGCATCCGTCGCGTCCGAGGCGTTTCGTCTCGGTCGCTGGCGCTCCCTCGCTCAACGACCGGCACCTGGCCCCGGTCGCTGAGCCTGTCGAAGCGCGCCGTCAGACGGCGATGTCGAGCTCGTTGCCGGGGATCGACGCCAGCAGGCGCCGCGTGTACGGGTCGCGGGCGTTGGTGAAGATCTCCTCGGAGGATGCCGCCTCCACGAGCTGCCCGTCCTTCATGACGCAGACGTAGTCGCTGATGAGGCGCACCACGGCGAGGTCGTGCGAGATGAAGAGGTAGCTCAGGCCGTACTCGCGCTGCAGGTCGCGCAGCAGCGTCAGCACCTGGTCCTGCACCAGCACGTCGAGCGCCGACACCGGCTCGTCGCACACGATGAGGTCGGGCGAGAGCGCGAGCGCGCGCGCGATCGCGACGCGCTGGCGCTGACCGCCGGACAGCTCCGAGGGGTAGCGGCGCAGCATCGACTCCGGCAGCGCGACGTCGTCGAGGAGCTGGCGCACGCGGGCCGCGCGCTCCTTGGACGATCCGCGCTTGTAGAAGTCGAGCGGCTCGGAGATGATCCGCTCGATCGAGAACATGGGGTTCAGCGAGGAGTACGGGTCCTGGAAGATCGGCTGCACGCGCTGGCGGAACTGCTTGAGATCTGCGCCCTTGAGGCCCGCGACATCCTGCCCGTCGAAGCGGATGGACCCGCTCGTGGGTTCGTACACCCGCAGCATCATGCGCGCCGTGGTCGTCTTGCCCGATCCCGACTCGCCCACGATCGCGACGGTCTCACCGCGCGGAATGGCGAACGACACGTCCTGCACGGCCGCGAAGTCCTCCTTGCTTCCGCGCACCTTGAAGATCTTGGTCAGGCCCTCGACCTCCACGATGTAGTCGGGAGCGGATGCCTCGGCCCGAGGCTCCTCCACAGGAGCCGCGACTGCGGCGGGAGCGGTGTCATCCGGGCGCTCGGCCGGCGTGCGGCTGCTCGGCGGTCTGCGCGGCGGGGGCGATGTCGGGCTGCGGCGTCGCCGGCGCTTCCGGACGGAACACCTCGGGGCGCAGCCGCACCGCCGCGACCGACGGCGCCGCCTTCACGAGCGCCTGCGTGTACGGATGCTGCGGGTCCTCGAGGATCTGCCGCGCCGGCCCCTGCTCGACGATGCGTCCGCGGTTCATCACCACGACCCGCGCCGCGCGCTCGGCGGCGAGCCCCAGGTCGTGCGTGATGAGCATGACCGCGGTGCCGCGCTCGCTCGTCATGCGCTCGAGCTGATCGAGGATGGTCTTCTGCACCGTCACGTCGAGGGCGCTCGTGGGCTCGTCGGCGATGAGGAGCTTCGGGTCGCAGGCCAGCCCGATCGCGATGAGCGCGCGCTGGCGCATGCCGCCGGAGAACTCGTGCGGGTACTGCTTGGCGCGCTCCTCGGCGTTCGGAAGGCCTGCGGCGGCGAGGGTCTCGACGACCTTGCGGTCGACATCCTTCCGGGTGGCGAGGCCGTGCGCGAGAAGGGTCTCGGCGATCTGCGTGCCGATCTTCGCGACCGGGTTGAGGTTCGACATCGGGTCCTGCGGCACGAGGCCGATGGAGCGGCCGCGGATCGTGCGCAGCACGCTCTCCGGCGCGCCGACCAGGTCCTCGCCCTCGAACAGGATGCTGCCCCGGGTGACCTTGCCGTTGCCGGGCAGCAGCCCGATCACGGCCATCGCGGTGGTCGACTTGCCCGAGCCGGACTCGCCCACGATGGCCAGCGTCTCGCCGGCGACGAGATCGAGGTCGACGGCTTCGACGGCGTGCACCGGGCCGTCGATGGTCTGGAACTCGACGGCGACGTCTCGGACCTGAAGCAGCGGCGCCCCGGCCGCGGGACGTTCATGGGTTCGGGCCATGGGCTCCATCCTGCCTCGCGGCGTCTTCCGGCGCACCCGTCCCCGCCCAGCCTTTACTCATCCGTAACGCGTGGACGGGCGCGGGCCGGGCGTAGCGTGGGATCCGTGACGGCGATCGACCTCAACGCGGACCTCGGCGAGACCGTGGACGGGATGCCGACGGCCGACGACGAGGCGATGTTCGCGGTGATCTCGAGCGCGAGCATCGCGTGCGGCGGGCACGCGGGGGACGCGGCGTCGATGCGCGAAGCCGTGGACCGGGCCGAGCGATTCGGTGTCGCGGTGGGTGCCCACCCCTCCTATCCCGATCGCGGGAACTTCGGCCGCGTGGCGGTCGCGATGGAGGCGTCCGCTCTCGCCGAGACCGTCGGGCAGCAGCTCGACCGGCTGCACCTCGCGGGCGCCGACCTGCGCTACGTCAAGCCGCACGGCGCGCTCTACCACGCGGTCACCGGGACCGGGAGCAGGCGGATGCCGTCGCCCGCGCCGTCGCCGAATTCTCGGAGAGGCTCGGCCGGCCGCTGCCGGTGCTGGGCCTTCCCGGCGAGATCGCGGCGGCTGCGGCATCCGTCGGCCTGCCGTTCGTGCACGAGGCGTTCCTCGACCGCGGCTACCTGCCCGACGGCTCGCTCGTGCCGCGTGGACCGGCCGGACGCGCTGCTCGACGACCCGCAGCTCGTCGCCGCGCGAGCGGTGCGGCTCGCCCGAGAGGGCGTCGTCGAGGCGATCGACGGGACGCTCGTGCCGGCCGACGCGGCCTCGCTGTGCGTGCACGGCGACTCGCCGGCAGCCGTGGCCATGGCCCGCGCGGTGCGGGCGGCGCTCGACGACGCCGAGCGTCGAGGTGCGGGCGCCGTGGTGAACATGCCGCACCCGATCCGTGGCGCGGGGAGCCCGAGGCGGGCAGCGTGCTGAGTCCGCGCGTGCGGCCGATGGGGGAGCGGGCGTTCCTCCTCGAGGTCGGCGCGCTCGACGAGGTGCTGCCGCTGCACGCCGCGCTCGCCGCCACCCGGCCGGAGGGCGTGGTCGACCTCGTCCCCGCGGCGCGGACCGTGCTGGTGCGCGTCGACACCCGGCGGCTGCCGCTGGACGCCGCCCGGGCGTGGGCGCTCGGCGCGGCGGACGGACGCCGAGCCGGAGGGCGGTGCCGCCGGCGCGCTGGTCGAGCTCGACATCGTGTACGACGGGGCGGATCTCGCCGAGACCGCCGGATCTGCTCGGCACCGGCGCCGACGAGCTGGTGCGACGTCACGCCGCGGCGGAGTGGCGCGTGGCCTTCACCGGCTTCGCGCCGGGCTTCGGCTACCTCGTGAGCGAGGACTGGCACTTCGACGTCCCTCGCCTGGATTCGCCGCGCACCCGCGTGCCGGCCGGTGCGGTGGGACTGGCCGGCGGCTTCTCGGGCGCCTACCCGCGCGAGACCCCGGGCGGCTGGCGGCTCGATCGGCACGACCGCCGCGCGACTGTTCGATCCGGATGCCGCGTCCCCGGCGCTGCTCGCGCCGGGAACGCGCGTCCGCTTCCGCGAAGTCGCCGGCCTCCACCGCGCGAGATCAGGTGATTTCGCGGGCTCAGGAGAATCCGATCCGAAGCTTCCTGCCTCCGTCGAGATCTCCTGATCTCGTGACGTCGACCGGCCGGGCCCGCGGCATCCGCATCGTCGAACCGGGCCTGCTCGCCACCCTGCAGGATCTCGGGCGCGAGGGAGCGGCATCCGTCGGCGTCGCCGTATCGGGGGCACTCGACCGCGGCGCCCTGCGCACGGCCAACCGCCTGCTCGGCAACCCCGAGGGCGCGGCGGCCATCGAGGTGACGATGGGCGGCCTCCGAGCCGTGGCCGAGGACGACCTGTGGGTCGCCGTGACCGGTGCGTGGGGCGCGCGTCCGCATCGACGGCCGCGACGCCGACCCGTACGAGGCGCACGCGTGGCCCGCGGGCGCCGAGCTGCAGCTGGACTGGTTCGCCCACGGCGCCCGCGCCTACGTCGCCGTGCGCGGCGGCCTCGACGGCCGCCTGGCTCTCGGGTCGCGGGCGACCGATCTGCTCGCGGGCCTCGGACCGGCGGCGCTGCGCGCCGGCGACGTCGTCGGCATCCGCGACGACGCGGTCGCGCCGATCCCGGTCGCGCCTCCCGCGGCGTGGGGCGCGCCGCACGACGACGAGCTCGAGCTCGATCTCGCCCCCGGACCGCGCGCCGACTGGTTCACCGCCGGCGGCGCTGACGACGCTGTACGACACCGTGTGGACCGTCTCGAACCACGCCGACCGCGTCGGCGCCCGGCTGGACGGGCCCTCGCTCGCCCGCTCGCGCGAGGGCGAGCTCGCCAGCGAGGGCATGGTCCCGGGCGCCCTGCAGGTGCCGCCCAGCGGCCGGCCCACGATCCTCCTCGCGGATGGTCCGGTGACGGGCGGCTACCCGGTGATCGCGGTGGTGACGGATGCCGGGCTCGACCTGGTCGCGCAGGCCAGGCCGGGCACCCGCATCCGCTTCCGGCACGCCCGCGCGTCGGCGTGACGGCGTCCGGCACTCACTTCCCGCCGGCCTCCAGCAGGTCGGCCGTCGCGCGCAGGATCGCGACGATCGCCGCCGTGCGCATCTCGGCGGGTGCGCGGTGGCCGTTCGTCTCCGACCGCGACGGATGCCGCGGCGGGAAGCGCGTCGTGCACCGAAGTCAGCAGGCCTCGCGCACTCAGCTCGCTCGTCGCCGAGAGCATGGGGCGCTGTTCGTAGGTGTCGTCGATGATGTCGAACACCGCGCGGACGAAGTCGCCGTTGGTCAGCGCCGGCGTCTTCGCCAGCACCGTGAGCGCGGCCGAGGTGAACACCCCGTGCCCGTTCGTCTCGAGCGCCACCTGATCGGGCTGGCAGGCGCTGAACAGCACCTCGCGACCGTCCACCCGCTGCGCGCGCTGCACCGCGGCACGGTTGGTCTCGACCTTGACGACCTCCTTCCAGGCCTCCAGGCGGAACTCGTCCTTCGGCGACGCCGCACGCTCCCCTCGGAAGGCCGCCTCCTCGTCGGCATCGAGCACGGTCATGCGCGGTGTGGCGCCTGCCGGGATCGTGCGCGACTCGAACTCCTTCGGAGTGATCTGGCGGTTCGCCGAGCCGGAGTGGCACGAGTCGAAGAAGAGCGTCACCGCGACACCGTCGGGGATCGCATCCCAGATGGCGCCGAGGTCGTCGTCGATGATGAGCTGGCCGTCACGGAAGTCGATCGGGCAGAGGGCCTCGTCCTTCGGCCCGAACTCGTCGGTCTCGTCGCCGTCCAGATCGGGGGCGAAGGTGCCGTGACCGGCGAACTGGATCGCGACGATGTCGCCGTCCCGCGCGGACGAGACCTTGTCGAGCATCGCCCGCAGGATCCCGTCGCGCGTGGCGTCGGCGTTGTGGATCGACTCCACCTTGAAGCCGGCGTCGCCCAGCGCATCCGCCCACGACGTGGCGTCCGCGACGCAGCCGCTCAGCGGATCCCTCGGGTACGCGTCGATGCCGATGCACAGCGCCAGCTTCCGCGGCGCCGCGCCGCGGGCGCCGGTCGGCTCGGGGCGCGGCGACGGGGTGAACTCGCCGACCTCGCGCGTCCGTGACGGGAACACGGCGACGTGATCCGGCTCGTCGCTGTCGGGCACGCCGACGACCCGTCGCGCCAGGCTCATCATCGTCTGCTCGTCGTTGTCGAAGGCCCCGTGCGACGTCGCCTGCGTGCTGCTGAGGCGGCCGCGAGCGACGGGCCCGAGGACGAGGCGCTCCGAGGCGTCGTCGAGGTAGGCCATGATCCGCCCCGAGCGACGCAGGTGCTCCTCGAGGCCGAGGATCTCGGCATCCTTCTCGGCCTCGAAAGCCCGCGAGACCAGGTACAGGAGCGATTTGCGGTACACCCCCGCCGTGTTGTCGCGCTTCTCCTGATCCTCGTTCATCGTGAAGATCGACAGGTTCTCGATCCGGCCGGTCTCGGCGAGCGGCAGCAGCGTCGCCTCGAAGGTGTCGACCCGCACCGCCGGCGCGAGGAAGGTCACGCTCTTCACGCTCTCGACCTTGTCGTCACCCTCGAAGAGCCGCGGCACGAAGTGCGAGTGGTAGATCGACCCGGCGCTGTGGCCGGCGACGTGCAGCTCGATCGCACCGGAGTTGGCCGCCATGTACGAGCGCAGCGCGGCCGCCAGCACGAATGCGCCGCCCGGCGCGCTCTTCCCGACCGCGGGGAAGGCAGGCGCCGGCGGAGTCGAGCTTCATGTCGTCCCAGAACTTGCGTCCGCCGAGCACGCGTGCCGCAGCCTCCACGGCGAGGTCGGTCACATCGGTGAAGCCGCGTTTGCCGGGCTTCGCGCGCAGGACGTCTTCGAGTGTGGTCTTGAACCCGCTCTCCCACACGAGGTGGATGGGGTAGACGCCGTTCTTCTTCCACCACGCGACCTGGCGCTGCGCGGTCTGCAGCCCTGCGGCCTTGTCGGTGAGCCCGCCGTGCGCCCAGATGAGCACGGGACCGGCGGTGGCACCTCGCCGGCGGGCGTCTTCTTCGCCTGCTGCGCGACGAAGTCGGCGAGATCGCCGTCGATCATCCGCTTCACATCGTCGGCGGTCGTGAGGAAGTCCTCGACGGTGCGCGGCTTGGCGCTCGCCGTCGGCGCGAGCCTTCCGTCGGCGGTGTGGACGACGTGCTTGCGCAGCGCGGTCAGCTCTGCCGGGCTGAGCGTCGCGCCACGGGTGGTGGCGGTGGTGTCGGGCATGGTGTCACGTTCCTGTCTGCTGGTTCTGGCTGTCTGCCGGTTCTGGCTGTCGGATGGATGTCTGCCGCTGATGGATGCCGGGGGTCAGGGGTGCTCGCCGGCCGCGGGCGTGCCCGCGACGAGCTTGGCGCGGGGGTCGGCGAAGACCGTGAAGGCCAGCGAGGTGAGGTCGCCGGCCTCGCGCGCGGCGTGCCGCGCCGTGAGCACCGCCTCGCCGACGGTCGCATGGTCGTCGCCGAGGAGCTTCTCGTAGAAGGTGCGGACGAACGCCGACGTGACGTCGTCGCGCACCGCCCAGGAGCATCCGATGAACACGCCCGCCCCGCCACGGAGGAAGACCTCGGCGAACCCGCCGAGACCCGTCGCGCCGGAGCGGAGCCGACCGACATCGCACGCGCTCAGGAACACGAACGGCGCGGATGCCCTCGCCGCAGGCCCCTCGAGCTCGGGAAGGTCGCGGCGCGCATCGGAGTCGGTGTATGACGCGGAGCCGTCGTCGTGGTCCTCCGAGAACGTGGCGAAGGCGATCTCCTGCCCGAGCGGGTCGGCATCGCGCCACCGGCCGTGACCGGCGAAGTGAAGGAGGTCGAAGCCGTCGGCGATCGCCTGACGCAGCTCGACGGGGTCGGCGGCGGAACGGGGGCCCTGTGCCAGGAGCTGGCCGAGCGTCGTGACCTCCTCGCGCGCGCGCGGGAGCTCGTACTCCGGGTTGACGTAGTCGGGCGCGATCGCGACGACGCGGCTCGCGTCGATGGGGATGACGGTCGGCCGCACCGTGCCGTACATCCACCGCGTGAGCCCGAGGTCGCCGAGGAAGAACCGCTCCTTGTCGGGTCGCTGGGTGCCGACGGGCACGAGGTGCACCACCTCCCAGGGGATGTCGAGCTCCCCCGACGTCTGCAGCACGAGGTGCGATATCCGGCGACGCCGGTTCCAGAGCAGCCGGTTGACCTCGTCGCCCAGCAGCTCGCGGGCGATCCGCGCGCCGAGGCTGCGCACGTCGCGGCGGACCGTGTCGGCCGCCTCCTCCGCCTCCTCGGGGTCGTCCTGGACGGTCTTCAGATACGCCGACCTGATCCGGGTGAGCTCGGCGTAGATGCCCTCGATGTACTCGGCCTTCCTGGCGAGATGCACGGTGTTCTTGACGACCGTGCCGCCGATCTTCGCCGTGATGAGCAGGTCGGATGCCCCGCTCGTGATCGACTCGTCGATCACGAGCGTGGGGAGGTCGGCGATGCTGCGCGGTGGTGCGGCGACGGATGCCGTGACGACGCGTGGATCGCCGGTTCCGGGATCGCCGGGGTCGGCGTCGGGCGGGAGGATCGGGCGTGCTCAGCGCGAGCACGGCGAGCGGCGCCACGACGGGCGGCTGCGTGAAGGTGACGGTGATGTGGCCGCGTCCGGGTTCTTCGGGCCGGAGGCGGAAGACGAGACGCCGGGTCTCGTCCGTCGTGGCAGGCAGCGTCGTCGTGACCACCGGCAGCGTGCCGTCGGCGAACGCGAGGCCGCGCAGCTGGACGCCCACCTCGATCTCGCGGGTGGGGTCGAACCGCGCGGTGGCCTTCTGACGCGCCGTGCCGGCGGTCGGGACGAGATCTTCCCGCGACAGCCGCACGACGGCGTCGAACTCGATGCCCACGACGAGGCGGGCGGGGATCTCCGCGTCGACGAACGCCGGTACGGGCGATGCGCCGTCGAGCCCACCTCCCGGGGCGCCCGGCGCCGGCGTGGCGCCTGCCGGCGCGGCCGGGGATGCGGACGGAGCCGCGGGACCCGGCGCCGGCGCGGCTGCCGGAGGCGGGGCCGGGGGAGCGAGCCCGGGAGAGCGTGTGCCGGTGAACCCTCCACCACCGAGCGGGCCACCGCTGAGCGGGCCGGCGCCGAGCACGTCATCGGGCACGAGGAGGCGGCGGCGCGGCTTCCGCGGCCGACTCGGCGCCGCCGCCCATGCCCATGCCGCCGGCGGCGACGGTCGCCTCGAGCCACAGCATCCCGGTCTCGAAGTCGCTCGCCACGACCGTCAGGTGCAGCACCTCGCCAGGCGCCACCGCGATGTCGGTCGCATGGAGGTCGTCGCCGCGCCGCTCCGAGGCGGATGAGCTCAGCGGAGTCCTCCCGCGCCACGACCGCGGCGTAGTGGAAGTCGTCCGGCCCTCTCACGATCAAGGTCGCCATGCCGCCGGCGCGGCCGCGGATCGTGACGTCCGCCAGCATCGCGACGCCGTGCTCGTCGGGGCCGGCATGCTCGGGGGCATGCTCGATGCGCACCTCGAAGGCGTCGGCGTCGCCATCGACGTCGACCATGCCCCGTGGCATGTCCGGAACGCGAGCCATCTCGACCCCCTCGCACCGATGCCCGCTTCCCCAGGGGCACCGTCACCTTCGAATTCGAGGAGCGCAGTCCGAGGCACAGCATACGAGCAGGCTCCTCACCGCACCAGAGCCCGTTGCGCGGCGGGCTGATACGTGCCGAGGACGGTCCCCACGCCCCTCCAGCCGCCGCCGGCGCGGTGGCCGCGGCCTTCGGGCGCGTGGGCTCAGCCGTGACCCGCGCCGCGGCCCGCACGCCGTGGTCGGGAAACCTCCGCCTCGCCTGCCCGGAAGGATCTGAGTAGTCGTTGCCTACGCCTTCCCCTGGGCCGCCCGGATAGTCTGCGAGCGGACCCGGAGTGGAGGACAGAGTGAGCGTGTACGACGAGATCGGCGGCGCCCCCGCGGTGAAGGCGGCGGTCACCGTCTTCTACGACCGCGTGACGGCGGATCCCGAGCTGGCGCAGTGGTTCGAGGGGGTGGACCTGCGGCGGCTGAAGGCGCATCAGCGGGCGTTCCTCGCCTCGGCGCTCGGCGGTCCGGAGCTGTTCTCGGGACGAGGACTCGACGCCGCGCACGCGGACCTGCGGATCACGCCGGAGGCGTTCGACGCCGTCGTGGAGCACCTGGCCGTGACCCTGCACGATCTGGGGGCGTCGGACGACATCGTCGGCCGTGTGCGCGTCCGGCTGGAGGGACTCCGCGGCGACATCGTGACCGCGGTCGGCGTCTGAGCACTGCCGCCCGGGTCAGAGCCGTGCGAGCTCGTGACGGCCGCTGACGCCCAGCTTGCCGTAGACCGACTGCAGGTGATTGTCGACCGTTCGCGTCGAGAGGAACAGCTTCGCCGCGATGTCCCTCGAGCTCGCCCCGTCGGCGGCCAGCGCGGCGATCTCCCGCTCCCGGCGGGTGAGCGGCGTGAGCTCGTCGGTGAAGCGCAGCAGCGGCGTCGCCGGGCCCTCGCACAAGGCGACCTCCTCGTCGCTGCGGGCCTGCAGCGACGACGGCCGCCCGCTGGTCTCCCGCCGCCCGTGCCGCGCGGGCCGCTGACGCGAGCGCCTCCGCAGCGAGCAGGTGCGCCCCGCACCGCGCCCACTCCTGGCCGGCGGCATCCAGGCCCGCGCGGTCGGCGGCGGCTTCGGCGGCGACGTGCGCGGCCTGCCGGGCCAGCAGCGGCCCGGGTCGCGCGGCCGCGAGGCGGGCGATCGGCGCGGCCGCGGCATCCGCCTGTCCCATCCGGGCGAGGTGCAGCAGGAAGGTGCCGGCGAGGAACACGTGGCCGGAGTCCGCCATCGCCGCGGCCTCGGTGACCAGGAGCTCGCGGGCGGCGGCGGCGTCGCCGGAGGCGGCGGACAGCCACGCGCGCGCGATGACGCCGCCGGGTCCGGTGTCGACCCCTTCGCGGACCGTCGCGATCAGTTCGCCCGCCTCCTCGACGTCGCCGTGCGCCACGAGCACGATGCCGAGGCTCACGAGGGCGGGGATGTGGAGACTGATCGGACCGGCCGTCAGCGCGCCGCTCATCGTGTCGCGGTACCAGCGCGCCGACGTCTCGAGCCGGCCGGCGTCGGCGGCGATCCGGCCGAGCACGAACTCGATCGACCTCGAGACGATCTCGTCGTCGGCGTCGATCGCCTCGACGAGGGCCTCGGTCGCGCTCATGCGCGCGTCGTCGACGTCTCCGGCGTGCAGCTGCACCGTGGCGAGCGTCAGCAGCGCGTTCGCCACGGTGTGACCGGGAATCGCCGCCCCGGCGGTGCTCCGCGCGAAGGCGAGAGCGGTCTGTGCGGCGGCGATGGCCTCGTCGGTCCGTCCCAGCGCCGCGAGGGGCTGCGCACGGGCGGCGGCGAGGATCGCCTGCTCCGCGGCGGAGTCGCCGAAGCCGTCCGCGAGCTCGTCGACGATGCGCAGCGCCTCGTCGGCGCGGTTGGCGTAGAGCTCGATGAGTGAGCGGATGAGCGCGAGCGACGGGTCGGATCGCCCGTTCAGCTGCGCGTGGCGGACGACGGCGAGCGCGTCGTCCAGCCCCTCATGCACGCTGACGTGCGCGAGCGCCGTGGTGACGGTGATCGCCGTCGCCAGCTCGCCCTGCGCTCCGAGGGACTCCGCGCTGCGCAGATCGGTCAGGGCGTCGGCGATCCGTCCCATCCGCAGCAGCGCTTCGCCGCGCAGCAGGAGCACATCGGCGCGCGGCCCGCCCGCGGTCAGCGCCGCGGTGGACAGTCGCTCGACCGTGCGGTGGTCGCCCGCCTGCCGTGCCAGCCGCGCCGCGCTGGCGAGCACCTCGGGGTCCGCGTCGGCGCCGGCCGTGAGCCGCCACATCACCACCCGGAGAGCGTCGGAGGCCGACCGGCCGTCCCGCTCCAGCAGCTCGGCCTGCTCCAGAAGGAGGTCGGCGGTCCGCAGGCGCGAGAGAGCGGATGCCACCACCGCCGTGTACTGCGGGTGCGCGAGGCGCACGTCGAGCCTTTCGCCGATGTGCACGAGACCGGCGCCCTCGAGCCGCGACAGGGCGGCGCGTCCTCCCGGCGCACACAGGTGCGACGCCCGGAGGTCGCCGCACACCGCGAGGCGGTCCACGACATCGCGCTCCTCGGGATCGAGCTGAGCGAGCCTGCCGAGGATGAGGTCCCGCAGCGCGGGTGAGCCGACGGGGTCGCCGGTCAGCTGCCACACCCCCGACTGCTCGCGGAGCCGGCCGGACTCGAGCGCTCCCACGACGAGCTCGCGCAGGTAGAGCGGATTGCCGTCGGTGGCGCGGTGCAGGTCGCTCGCCGCGCGGTGCGCCGGCGGTGCGCCGAGCACGTCCTCGAGCAGGTCGCGGATGGTCTCGACGTCGAGGGGGCCGAGCTCCACGCGCAGCGCCCGATCGGGACTCCACGTCGAGATGAAGGGATCGGGAAGGGGATCTCCCGACCGGATGGTCGCGGCGATCCGCAGGGCGTCCACGGCGACGAGCTGTGCCACGAGCGTCACCGACAGCGGGTCGAGCAGCCCGAGATCGTCGATCGCGAGGAGTCGCGGGGCGGGTCCCTGAGCGTCGAGCGCGGCGATCGCGCGGTGCAGGAGCGTGCCCGGCTCGATGGACGCCTCGCTCAGCTGCTGCGGGTCGGTGGGGAACAGCGCGAGCAGCGCTCCGAGCGGCACCGTCGACATGATCGAGCTGGCGCTGACGCGCAGCACGGTCCACCCCCGGCCCGCGAGCGCGTCACCCACCGCGGCGACCGTGCGGCTCTTGCCCACGCCCGACGGCCCCGAGATCACCAGCGTGCGCACGTGCTCGGAGAGTGCCGCCGCGGACCGCCCCACGACGACCGACCGGCCTGCCAGCGGCCACGGCGCGAGCGCGCGCTCCAGAGCGTCCCCAGCCATCGAGCCTCCTTGAGCCTCCCCCTGAGGCTGAGCGAGATTCTAGGGGTCCGGTGTGCCCCGGGGCACCCCTTTTCCGGCGAATGCGGTGTGCCGGCGCCCGACCCGTCGCCTACCAGGCGCGGAGCGAGTCGGCGACGGTCTCCCACTCGTGCTCGGGAAGCGCGAGCTGCACGGCCTCGGCGACCGTCAGCTCGGCGCCCGCGATCTGACCCGCCTCGACGCTCGCCGCATCGTGGCCGCGCAGGATCTCGAGGTGCGGCGTGTGGACCGTGAAGGCCTCGACGTCGAAGATGCCGATGCGCCGCCGGATCTCGCCGGCGGCGACCGCCAGTGCCGCCGCCCGCCAGGCCTCGCCGTGCGCGGCCGCCACGGCGCAGACGCCCTCGAGTCCGTACGCGATGCCCTCCTCGTAGTGCAGCCCGATCGACAGGAGCAGGGTGTGGACGAACTCGCGCTCCGCCTCCTCGATGCGTCCGAGCTGGAAGTTCAGCCGTGCACGGAGGTTGCCGGCGACGGAGGTGGTGAACAGGTCGCCGCGCGACTCGGCGACCGAGGTGGCGCGGTCGAAGTGCGCGAGGGCGTCGTCGGTGGCGCCCCGCACCCACGCCAGCCGCCCGAGCGAGACTTCGGTGATCGCCTCCGCCCACGTGTTGCCGCGCGCGCTCAGCGTCGACGACCGCCTCACGCAGCTCCGCCTCCGCCCGGTCGGTGTCGAGGATGGAGAACTGCACGCGCGCCGTCGCACGCGCGGCGAGCGCCATCGCCGCGGCATCCTCGTCGCCGCTCTCGGTGAACAGCCGCACGCACTCGCCGAGCCCGGCGACCACCTGCTCGCTCGGGCGCTGCCACATCTCGCCCCAGAGCGCGAAGAACCATGCGATCGCGCGGGTGTGCGGCGTGATGGGCTGGTCGTGCTGCTTCTCGAGGAGCTCCAGCATCCACAGCCGCACCTCGGCGAAGAAGCCCGGAGATCCACCAGTAGATGAGGAGGCTCCACGCGAAGTCGCCGGCGTCGTCGAGCCGGTTCGTGTGGACGAGATGGCGCACCGCGGCGCGCAGATTCGGAAGCTCGAGCCCCAGCGCACCACGGCGTCCGCCTGCCCGCTGCCGCCCAGGCCCGGCGCGATGCGCTGCACGAGGGCGCGGTAGTAGTCGGCGTGCGCGCGGCGCACCCGCACCGCGTCGCCCCGCTCCTTCAGGCGTCCGAGCGCGTACTCGCGCACCAGCGAGAGCAGCGAGAACACGCGCCGCCCGCCGACCTCGCTCTGCTTGACCAGCGAGCCGTCGATGAGCGCGGTCAGGGCGTCGATGGCGTGTTCGCCCCACGGGCGTCCCTCGCCGAGCGCCTCGACCGCCTCGAGCGTGAACCGCGTGGCGAACACGCCGAGGTCCTCGAGCAGTTCGCGCTGCGAGTCGGGGAGCAGGCTCACGCTCCAGTCGATCGTCGCGCGCATCGTGCGATGCCGTTCGGGAAGGTCGCGCACGGCCGCCGTCAGCAGCGGCAGGCTGCGCTCCAGACGCTCCGCGATGCCGGCGGGGCTCAGGATGCGCACCTTCGCCGCCGCGAGCTCGATGGCGAGCGGCAGCCCCTCGAGCCGGCGGCAGATGTCGGCCAGGTCGCCGGCGTTCTCGGCACTGACGTCGAAGTCGGCGTCGATCGCCCGTGCGCGATCGACGAAGAGCGTCACCGCGGCCGAGCGCGTCGCACGGTCCAGGCTCGCCGGTCCATCGCCGGCAGGCGTCGACAGCGGCGCCACCTCGAACACGCGCTCGCCGCGGATGCGCAGCACGATGCGGCTCGTCACCAGGAACGTCGCCGTCGGCGCGACCGTGTACAGCCGCACGAGCACGGGCGCGGCATCCACGATCTGCTCGAAGTTGTCGAGCACGATGAGCACCCGGCGATCGGCGAGGGCATGGGCGATGCGCTCCTCGAGCGCGGCTTCGCCGTTGTCGCGGATGCCGAGATAGTAGGCGATCGTCGGCAGCAGCAGTCCGGGCTCGAGCACGCCCTCGAGGAGCACGAAGTACACCCCGTCGGGGAACATGTCGCCGCACGCCAGAGCCGTCTCGATCGCGAGCCGGCTCTTGCCGATGCCGCCGGGGCCGATGAGGCTCACGACGCGATCGGTGCCGCGTGCCAGGAGCGTCCTGACGGCGTCGATGTCGGCCTCGCGGCCGATCGTCGGGGTGTAGGGGACCGGCACCCGGCCGATCAGGGAGGGCGTCACCGGTTCCGGATCGGGTGCCGCCGATGCCCGCGATTCGTCGAAGCGTTCGGCGAGGAGCATGGCGAGGTCGCCGGCGACCTGGTCTTCGAGGTCGGCGGCGGTGTGGAAGTGGAGGTAGGCGGCGGTGTCGTCGGCCTGGATGCGGGCGATGAGCTCGGTGAGGCGCTCGTCGCGGGAGTCGGTGTCCTTGACGTAGATGAGCTTGGGCATCCCGGCGGGGGCGAGGTTGTACTCGTCCTCGAGGCCGGAGACCTCTTCGTCGGGAGCGACCCACCCGTAGCTGGCGCCGTAGATGCCGATGAAGACGTCGCTCTGGGCGAGGTAGGACCGGTAGAGGTCCCGCGGCGGGTGCGGGCGGGCGCCCAGCTCGAACATCACGGGCGCGAGTCGCAGGCGCTCGATGGCCGACCTCACTGCTTCACGTTCGTCACCGAGCTCGCGCAGGGTCGAGCTCACGAACACCCGGATCCGCTGGTCGGGTGTGCGGATCACGGGGGCTCGTCCCGCAGCGCTCACCATGAGGGGACCTTTTCCTGCAGGTCGGCTTCGGGTTCGGGCAGTGCGATCGCGATGGCGTCGGCGAGGCCCATCTCCGCCCCGGCCCGCGCGCCCGCCTCGACGCTCCCGGGGTCGGTGGCGCGCAGAGCGGCGAGGGGCTCGAGATGCACGGCGAACCCCGCGGGGTCGTACACGCCGGTCTTCTCGCGGATCGTCGCCGCGACCGCCGCGAGGGCGCCCGCCCGCCAGCCGTCGCCCCGCGAGGCCGCGACCGCGCAGATCCCCTCGATCCCGTAGGTCGCGCCGTCGACGAAGTGCAGCCGTATCGACAGGGTCAGGATGAGGAGGAACTCCTCTTCCGCGGATTCGTGGTCGCCGAGCATGAACCTCAGGCGGGCGCGGTTGCTGCCGGCGACGACGCGCGTGAACGCATCGTCTGCGGCCTCGGCGATCTCGACCGCACGGTCGAAGTGGGCGAGCGCCGCGGGCATGTCGCGGCAGACCAGGCCCAGCTGCCCGAGCGCCACCTCTGCGAGCGACTCCGCCCAACTGTCGCCCAGCGCGTGGAGCTTCGCGATCGCGCTCTCGAACTCGGAGCGCGCCGTCGCGGGATCGAGGTCGGGGAACTGGAGGCGCGTCGACGCCCGCGCCGCGAGCGCCATCGCCGCTGCCTGTTCGTCGCCGCTCTCGGTGAACAGCCGCACGGCTTCGCCGAGCCCCGCGACCACCTGGTCGCTGGGGCGCTGCCAGAGCTCCGCCCAGAGCGGAAAGAACGTCGCGATCGCGCGGGTGCGCGGCAGTGATCGGCAGCTCCTTCTCGAGGAGCTCCAGCATCCACACGCGCACGTCGGCGAAGTAGCCCGAGATCCACCAGTAGGCGAGCAGGCGTCCACGCGAAGTCGCCGGCGTCGTCCAGCCGGTCCTCCTGGACGAGGTGCCGCGCCGCCGCGCGCAGGTTCGGAACCTCCAGGCCGAGCTCGGCGACGGCGTCGATCTGTGCAGCGCCGCGGAGCCGGGGTGCGATCCGCCGCACCAGTGCCAGGTAGTAGTCGGCGTGGGCGATCCGCATCGTGCCGGCCGCGCCGCGGGACTCCAGCGCACCGAGAGCGTACTCGCGGACGATGGCGAGGAGTGAGAAGACCGAGCGGCCGCCGAAGTCGAGACGCTGGACCAGCGACGCGTCGATGAGTGCGGCGAGCGTCTCGATCGCCTCGTCACCCCATGGGCGTCCGGCGCCGACCGCCTCGACGGCCTCGAGGCTGAACCGCGCCGCGAAGACCCCGAGGTCCTCGAGCATCGCGCGCTGATCCTCGGTCAGCAGGCTGACGCTCCAGTCGATCGTCGCCCGCATGGTGCGGTGCCGGTCGGGCAGGTCCCGCGCCGGCGTCGAGAGCAGCGGCAGGCTGCTCCCGAGGCGCTCGGCGACATCGTGCGGCGTGAACAGCCGGATCTTCGCCGCGGCGAGCTCGAGGGCCAGCGGCAGACCGTCCAGCCGGCGGCAGATGTCGACGATGTCCGCGGCGTTCTCCGCCGTCAGTTCGAACCCCGGCAGCGCGGCGCCGGCGCGCTCGGCGAACAGCAGACAGGCGGAGGAGGCCTTCGCCTGGCCGAGTGTCGCGGGAGCCTCGGCGTCGGGCGTCTCGAGCGCTGCGACGTCGAAGACGCGTTCGCCGCGGATGCGCAGCACGTTCCGGCTGGTCACGAGGAAGCAGGCGCGGGGTGCCAGCGTGTACAGGCCGACGATGACCGGCGCCTCGTCGATGATCTGCTCGAAGTTGTCGAGCACGATCAGCACGTGCCGGTCGCCGATCGCCTGTGCGATGCGCTCCTCGAGCGTCGCCGCGCCGGTGTCGCGCACGCCGAGGACGTAGGCGATCGTCGGCAGCAGCAGTCCCGGCTCCAGCACGCCCTCCAGCGGGACGAAGAAGACGCCGTCGGGAAAGAGGTCCGCGTCGGCGTGGGCGGCCTCGATGGCGAGTCGGCTCTTGCCGATGCCGCCGGGGCCGATCAGGCTCACCACTCGGTGCAGTCCTCCCGCCAGCAGTGCACGCAGTTCGGCCAGCTCGCCTTCGCGCCCGATCGTCTCGGTGTACGGCGCCGGGACCCGCGCGGCGAGCCCGATGTCCGCCCCGGCAGCCGGCGCAGCGTCGTGCCGGGACTGGTCGAAGCGTTCGGCGAGGAGCATGGCGAGGTCGCCGGCGACCTGGTCTTCGAGGTCGGCGGCGGAGTGGAAGTGGAGGTAGGCGGCGGTGTCGTCGGCCTGGATGCGGGCGATGAGCTCGGTGAGGCGCTCGTCGCGGGAGTCGGTGTCCTTGACGTAGATGAGCTTGGGCATCCCGGGGGCGGCGAGGTTGTACTCGTCTTCGAGGCCGGAGACGTCTTCTTCGGGAGCGACCCAGCCGTAGCTGGCGCCGTAGATGCCGATGAACACGTCGCTCTGGGCGAGGTAGGACCGGTAGAGGTCCCGCGGCGGGTGCGGGCGGGCGCCCAGCTCGAACATCACGGGCGCGAGTCGCAGGCGCTCGATGGCCGACCTCACTGCTTCACGTTCGTCACCGAGCTCGCGCAGGGTCGAGCTCACGAACACCCGGATCCGCTGGTCGGGTGTGCGGATCACGGGGGATCGTCCCCCAGTCATGTGCACATCATGGACCTGTCGGGCCGGATCCGCCACGGTTTCAGTGCATCGGTGTATCGGGAGCGGCGGATCCTCGGCACGGAGACTCCCTTTCGCTCGGCCTGTCGCAGGAGTAGCGTGCGGCGGTGACGGCGCCGATGGAGACGCCGTTCGTCCGGATCCGGGGCTCCGAGCGTCATTCATGGGAGGGGAATGAGATGAAGAAGACATTGGCGTGCGCCGTCGTGGCGATCGGGCTGGTCCTCGGCGGCGGCGGAGCCGCTATGGCAGGTGAAGTCGACGGGAACGGTGAGGAGACGCCGATCGCGGGTCATGACACCGCGGCGTCGATCTGTGCGTTCTCGGGTCTGGACACCGCGGACTCGATCGAGGGCGTGATCCCGTTCCCGGACGACATGCTCGCGCTGCGCGGCAACCAGTCGCCCGCCGGGGTGGACCGTCACCACGGCGTGCAGAACTATGGGATGTTCCAGCGCCCGCTCGCGAAGGAGTTGGGCATCGACGAGCTCGTGCCCTCACCGGGGGAGGCGTGCCGCGGCAGTCAAGGGAGCACGGCACCGTAGTCTCCGATATCACGGCCGCCTCCGCGTCGCGGGGGCGGCCGTCGGCGTCCGCGGCGGCCTTATACCGCAGCATCCGGAACATTTCAAGAATCCGACTGGACACGGCGCGTCGTCCGACGTATAGTAGGTCTTTGCGCTCTTGGATTCCCCCTGCCCTCATATGGTGGTCGGCTGTGCCTGCGCCCCCCCGCGTTCACGCGAGGAGTGCCGCGCGGGTTTCGGGGAAGAGAGCACTCCACCTGACGACAAGGAAACGAGCCCTACGGGCCCACGGAGGTAATCCCCTTGGCTGCTGCGCGCAACGCATCCAACCCCACCACCCCCAAGAACGGACGCGGAGCTTCCCGCCTCTCGTTCGCCAAGATCTCCGACACGCTGACGGTCCCCGACCTTCTCGCGCTGCAGACCGAGTCGTTCGACTGGCTCGTCGGCAACGAGGCCTGGAAGGCCCGCGTGGCCCAGGCGAAGGCCGACGGCCGCACCGACGTGCCCGAGATCAGCGGCCTCGAGGAGATCTTCGAGGAGATCAGCCCGATCGAGGACCTGAGCGAGACGATGCAGCTCTCGTTCACGAACCCCTACCTCGAGCCCGAGAAGTACTCCATCGAGGAGTGCAAGGAGCGCGGCAAGACGTACGCCGCCCCGCTCTACGTCGAGGCCGAGTTCATGAACCACCAGACCGGTGAGATCAAGACCCAGACGGTCTTCATGGGCGACTTCCCGCTCCAGACCGGCAAGGGCACCTTCATCATCAACGGCACCGAGCGCGTCGTCGTGTCGCAGCTCGTCCGTTCGCCCGGCGTCTACTTCGACAAGACCGCCGACAAGACGTCCGACAAGGACATCGTCTCGGCGCGCGTCATCCCGAGCCGTGGCGCATGGCTCGAGTTCGAGATCGACAAGCGCGACCAGGTCGGCGTCCGCATCGACCGCAAGCGCAAGCAGTCGGTCACCGTCTTCCTCAAGGCGCTCGGCCTCACCAGCGAGGACATCCTCGCCGAGTTCGCCGGCTTCGACTCGATCGAAGAGACGCTGTCGAAGGACACCATCCTCACCAAGGAAGACGCCCTCCGCGACATCTACCGCAAGCTCCGTCCGGGCGAGCAGGTCGCCGCCGAGGCCGCCCGCGCGCTCCTGGACAACTTCTACTTCAACCCGAAGCGCTACGACCTCGCGAAGGTCGGCCGGTACAAGATCAACCACAAGCTCGGCCTCGACAAGCCGCTGTCGGACTCGGTGCTGACGGTCGACGACATCGTCGCCACCATCAAGTACCTCGTGCGCATCCACCGCGGCGACGTCACCTTCGACGGCGTGCGCGGCGGCAAGCCGGCCGAGATCCGTCTCGACGTCGACGACATCGACAACTTCGGCAACCGTCGCATCCGCGCGGTCGGCGAGCTCATCCAGAACCAGGTCCGCACCGGTCTGTCGCGCATGGAGCGCGTCGTCCGCGAGCGCATGACCACGCAGGACATCGAGGCGATCACGCCGCAGACCCTGATCAACGTCCGCCCCGTGGTGGCCGCGATCAAGGAGTTCTTCGGAACGTCGCAGCTGTCGCAGTTCATGGACCAGAACAACCCGCTCGCGGGTCTGACGCACAAGCGCCGCCTCTCGGCCCTCGGCCCCGGCGGTCTGTCGCGTGAGCGCGCCGGCGTCGAGGTCCGCGACGTCCACCCGTCGCACTACGGTCGCATGTGCCCCATCGAGACGCCCGAAGGCCCGAACATCGGCCTGATCGGCTCGCTCGCCTCGTTCGCGCGCATCAACGCGTTCGGCTTCATCGAGACGCCGTACCGCCGCGTCGTCGACGGCAAGGTCACCGACCAGATCGACTACCTGACGGCCTCGGAAGAGAGCGACTACATCGTCGCCCAGGCCGGTGTCGAGCTGAAGGCCGACGGCCGCTTCGCCCAGGACCGCGTCCTCGCCCGTCGCGGCAACGGCGGTGAGGTCGACCTCTTCCACTCGGAGGAGATCGGCTACATGGACGTCTCGCCGCGCCAGATGGTGTCGGTCGCGACCTCGCTCATCCCGTTCCTCGAGCACGACGACGCGAACCGCGCCCTCATGGGCGCGAACATGCAGCGCCAGGCCGTGCCGCTTCTCCGTTCGGAGTCGCCGGTGGTCGGCACGGGCATGGAGGGCTTCGCCGCGATCGACGCCGGTGACGTCGTCACCGCCGACAAGGCCGGTGTCGTCGTCGAGGTGTCGGCCGATGTCGTGACCGTGCAGCTGGACGAGGGCGGCACGCAGGACTACTTCCTGCGCAAGTTCGACCGCTCCAACCAGGGCACGAGCTACAACCAGCGCGTCGTGGTCTCGGCCGGCGAGCGCGTCGAGGCCGGCGAGGTCATCGCCGACGGTCCCGCGACGGAGAACGGCGAGCTCGCGCTCGGCAAGAACCTCCTCGTCGCGTTCATGACGTGGGAGGGTCACAACTTCGAGGACGCGATCATCCTGAGCCAGGACCTGGTGAAGGACGACACCCTCTCGTCGATCCACATCGAGGAGTACGAGGTCGACGCCCGCGACACGAAGCTCGGCAAGGAGGAGATCACCCGTGATCTCCCGAACGTGAGCCCGGACCTGCTGAAGGACCTCGACGAGCGCGGCATCATCCGCATCGGCGCCGAGGTGCGTCCCGGCGACATCCTCGTCGGCAAGGTCACGCCCAAGGGCGAGACCGAGCTGTCGGCCGAGGAGCGTCTGCTGCGCGCGATCTTCAACGAGAAGAGCCGCGAGGTCCGCGACACGTCGCTGAAGGTGCCCCACGGTGAGCAGGGCACGATCATCGCGGTCAAGGAGTTCAACGCCGAGGACGGCGACGACGAGCTCGGCTCGGGCGTCAACCGCCGCGTCGTGGTCTACATCGCCCAGAAGCGCAAGATCACCGAGGGCGACAAGCTCGCCGGTCGTCACGGCAACAAGGGCGTCATCGCGAAGATCCTCCCCGTCGAGGACATGCCGTTCCTCGCGGACGGCACGCCGGTCCAGGTCATCCTGAACCCGCTCGGCATCCCGGGTCGAATGAACTTCGGCCAGGTCCTCGAGCTGCACCTCGGCTGGATCGCGCAGCAGGGCTGGAAGGTCGAGGGCACCCCGGAGTGGGCCGCCCGGCTTCCGGAGCAGGCGTTCGAGGCCCCCGCGGGCACCAAGGTCGCCACCCCGGTGTTCGACGGTGCCTTCGAGGCCGAGATCGCCGGTCTGCTCGACTCGACGATGCCCACGCGCGACGGCGATCGCCTGATCGACTCCACGGGCAAGACGCAGCTGTTCGACGGCCGCTCCGGCGAGCCGTTCCCGGCTCCGATCTCGGTCGGCTACATGTACATCCTGAAGCTGCACCACCTCGTGGACGACAAGATCCACGCGCGCTCGACGGGCCCGTACTCGATGATCACCCAGCAGCCGCTCGGTGGTAAGGCGCAGTTCGGCGGTCAGCGCTTCGGTGAGATGGAGGTGTGGGCCCTCGAGGCCTATGGCGCCGCGTACGCGCTCCAGGAGCTCCTCACGATCAAGTCCGACGACATCCTCGGCCGCGTCAAGGTGTACGAGGCGATCGTCAAGGGCGAGAACATCCAGGAGCCCGGCATCCCCGAGTCGTTCAAGGTGCTCATGAAGGAGATGCAGTCGCTCTGCCTGAACGTCGAGGTGCTCTCGGCCGACGGCACGGCGGTCAACCTCCGCGACACCGACGACGACGCCTTCCGCGCAGCGGAAGAGCTCGGCATCAACATCTCCAGCCGCTTCGAGTCCTCGTCGATCGACGAGATCTAAGCGCGCCAGGTAACGAACGAATTTCCGACACAGGAGAACCAGTGCTCGAATCAACCACTTTCGATCAGCTTCGCATCGGCCTGGCCACCGCTGACGACATCCGTCGTTGGTCCTACGGCGAGGTCAAGAAGCCCGAGACCATCAACTACCGCACCCTGAAGCCCGAGAAGGACGGTCTGTTCGGCGAGCAGATCTTCGGACCCTCGCGCGACTGGGAGTGCGCGTGCGGCAAGTACAAGCGCGTCCGCTTCAAGGGCATCGTCTGCGAGCGCTGCGGCGTCGAGGTCACCAAGTCCTCGGTGCGCCGTGAGCGCATGGGCCACATCGAGCTCGCCGCGCCCGTCACGCACATCTGGTACTTCAAGGGCGTCCCGTCGCGCCTCGGGTACCTGCTCGACATGGCGCCGAAGGACCTCGAGAAGGTCATCTACTTCGCCGCCTACATGGTGATCTCCGTCGACGAAGAGGCTCGCCACCGCGACCTCTCGACGCAGGAGAACAACATCCGCCTCGAGCTCAAGACGCTCGCCGACCGCCGCGACGCGCGTGTCGCCGCTCGCCTCCAGAAGCTGGAGGAGGAGCTCGCCGCGCTCGAGGAGGAGGGTGCCAAGGCCGACCAGAAGAAGAAGGTCAAGGACGCCGCCGAGAAGGAGATGGCCGGTATCCGCAAGGGCACCGACGACCAGATCACGCGCCTCGAGAAGGTGTGGGAGGACTTCCGCACGCTCGAGGTCGGCCAGCTCAAGGGCGAAGACGAGATCTTCCACGAGCTCCAGGACCGCTTCGGCCAGTACTTCGAGGCCCACATGGGCGCCGAGTCGATCAAGCGCCGCCTCGAGGCGTTCGACCTGGCCCAGGAGTCCGACGGACCTGCACCTGCAGATCTCCGAGGGCAAGGGCCAGCGCAAGATCCGCGCGATCAAGCGTCTGAAGGTCGTCAACTCGTTCCTGCAGACCGGCATGAGCCCGGCCTCGATGGTGCTGGACGTCGTCCCGGTGATCCCGCCGGAGCTGCGCCCGATGGTGCAGCTGGACGGTGGCCGCTTCGCGACCTCCGACCTGAACGACCTCTACCGTCGCGTGATCAACCGCAACAACCGCCTCCGTCGCCTGATCGACCTCGGTGCTCCCGAGATCATCGTCAACAACGAGAAGCGGATGCTGCAGGAGGCCGTCGACGCGCTGTTCGACAACGGCCGCCGCGGTCGTCCCGTCACGGGCACGGGCAACCGTGCGCTGAAGTCGCTGTCCGACATGCTCAAGGGCAAGCAGGGCCGGTTCCGTCAGAACCTGCTCGGCAAGCGCGTGGACTACTCGGGCCGTTCGGTCATCATCGTCGGCCCGCAGCTCAAGCTCCACCAGTGCGGTCTGCCCAAGCAGATGGCGCTCGAGCTGTTCAAGCCGTTCGTGATCAAGCGCCTGATCGACCTCGGTCACTCGCAGAACATCAAGGCGGCCAAGCGCGCCGTCGAGCGCACGCGTCCCGAGGTGTGGGACGTGCTCGAGGAGATCATCCGCGAGCGTCCGGTGCTCCTCAACCGCGCGCCCACGCTGCACCGTCTCGGCATCCAGGCCTTCGAGCCTCAGCTCGTCGAGGGCAAGGCCATCCAGCTGCACCCGCTCGTCTGCGCCGCGTTCAACGCGGACTTCGACGGTGACCAGATGGCCGTGCACCTGCCGCTGTCGGTCGAGGCCCAGGCCGAGGCCCGCATCCTGATGCTGGCGTCGAACAACATCCTGAAGCCGTCGGACGGCCGTCCGGTGACCCTGCCCTCGCAGGACATGATCATCGGTCTGCACCACCTGACCACGGTCATCGAGGGCGCAGCCGGCGAGGGTCGCGTGTTCGGCTCGGTCGGCGAGGCGATCCTGGCCAAGGACGAGGGCACCCTCGACCTGCAGGCCAAGGTGCGCATCCGCGTCCCCGGGCTGACGTTCCTCGAGGGCGAAGCGCCCGAGGGCTACGAGCGCCACGGCCTCGTGGACGCGTCGCTCGGTCAGGCGATCTTCAACGACACGCTCCCCAAGGGCTACCCGTTCGTTCGCGAGCAGGCCGACAAGGGCAAGCTGTCGCAGATCGTGAACAAGCTGGCCGAGGAGTACCCGAAGGTGGAGGTCGCGGCTTCGCTCGACCGCATCAAGGACGCCGGCTTCTACTGGGCCACCCGTTCGGGTGTCACGGTGGCGCTCAGCGACATCCTCACGCCCCCGAACAAGGGCGAGATCGTCGCGGGCTACGAGAAGCAGGCCGCGAAGGTCCAGGCGCAGTTCGAGAAGGGTCTCACCACCGACGCCGAGCGTCGTCAGGAGCTCATCAAGATCTGGACCGAGGCGACCGACGAGGTCCAGAAGGCGATGCGGGACAACTTCCCGGCCGACAACACCATCAACCGGATGGTCTCGTCGGGTGCTCGTGGTAACTGGCTGCAGATCCGCAACATCGCGGGTATGCGAGGCCTGGTGAACAACCCCAAGGGTGAGATCATCCCGCGTCCGATCATCTCCTCGTACCGCGAGGGCCTGTCGGTGGCGGAGTACTTCATCGCGACGCACGGTGCCCGTAAGGGTCTGGCCGACACGGCTCTCCGTACGGCCGACTCGGGATACCTGACCCGTCGTCTCGTGGACGTCTCGCAGGATGTCATCATCCGCGAGGAGGACTGCGGCACGACCAAGGGCCTCGAGTTCACCATCGCCGCTCCCGGCGCCGACGGCGAACTGGTGCGCGACGCGAACGTCGAGAACTCGGTGTTCGCCCGCACGCTCGCGGCCGACGCCGTCGACCCGAAGGGCGAGGTCGTCGCCTCCGCCGGTGAGGACGTCGGCGACGTGCTCATCGACAAGCTGGTGGCGGCGGGTGTCGAGTCGATCAAGGTCCGCTCGGTGCTCACCTGCGACTCGGCCGTCGGTGTCTGCGCGAAGTGCTACGGCCGTTCGCTCGCGACCGGCAAGATCGTCGACATCGGCGAGGCCGTCGGCATCATCGCGGCCCAGTCGATCGGTGAGCCCGGCACGCAGCTGACGATGCGTACCTTCCACACCGGTGGTTCCGCGTCGGCCGACGACATCACGCAGGGTCTTCCCCGCGTGCAGGAGCTGTTCGAGGCCCGCACCCCGAAGGGCGCGTCGCCGATCGCCGAGGCCGATGGCCGCATCACGATCGACGAGACCGAGAAGTCGAAGAAGGTCATCCTCACGCCCGACAACGGCGACGAGCCGCACGTCTACCCGGTCCTGAAGCGCGCGACGCTCCTGGTCGAGGACGGGCAGCGCGTCACGGTGGGTCAGCCCCTGCAGGTCGGCACGCTCGACCCCAAGGAGGTCATGCGCGTGCAGGGTGCCCGCGAGGTGCAGAAGTACCTCGTCAACGGCGTCCAGGGCGTGTACCGCTCGCAGGGTGTGCCGATCCACGACAAGCACATCGAGGTCATCGTCCGTCAGATGCTGCGGAAGGTCACCGTGGTCGACCACGGCGACACGACGCTGCTGCCGGGTGAGCTGGTCGACTTCAAGAAGTACCAGAACATCAACCGCGAGACCGTGGCCGAGGGCAAGCGCCCCGCGTCGGGTCGTCCCGAGCTGATGGGTATCACGAAGGCGTCGCTCGCGACCGAGTCGTGGCTGTCGGCCGCGTCGTTCCAGGAGACCACCCGCGTCCTGACGCAGGCGGCCATGGAGGGCAAGAGCGACCCGCTCGTCGGCCTCAAGGAGAACGTCATCATCGGAAAGCTCATCCCCGCCGGAACCGGCCTCGCGAAGTACCGCGATGTCACGGTCGAGGCGACGGAAGAGGCCAAGAGCGAGCGGTACCCCAACCGCATCTTCGCCTCGGACGGCGCGTACACCGACGCCGACCTGAGCTACGTCGACTTCGACAGCTTCTCGACGGACGGTTTCACCACCGACTACAACTGAGTCAGGGGTCGCAAGACCTCGACGCACGTCCGAAGGGCCCTGGCTTCCGCCAGGGCCCTTCGCCGTTCCCGGAGAACGGGATGCCGCGACTCAGTACTGCGTCGTCAGCCCCGTGTCACCGGTGGTGCCGGTCGTGCCGGTGGTGCCGGTCGTGCCGGTGGTGCCGGTGCGTGCCCGTCGAACCGCTGCTCGGGGCGACGTTCTCCTTGACCCGCTCGGCGGTGCTCTGCGCCTCCTCCTTCACGGTCTCGGCGGATGCGGCGGCCGAATCCTTCACCTGGTTGACGGCGTCCTTCGCCGGCTCCTTGAGGTTCTGCGCGACATCCTGGGCGGCGCCCTTCGCCTTGTCCACCGCCTTGTCGACGAGCGGCTGCGCCTGGTCGCGGAGCTGGGTGCTCCAGCGCTTCTCAGCGTCCGTCGCGGGGATGAGGCTCGCGACGAGGAAGCCGACGCCGGCGGCGAGGAGGCCGACCACCAGCGGGCGTGCCCTGGGTCTGCGCCTTCGCTCGGTTCGGCAGGTCCTTCACCGCGTCGCCCGCCGCGCCGAGCTTGTCGCCCACGGTGTGGCCGGCCGAGGATGCCGAGTCGCCGACGTCGTCGGCGACGCCCATCACACGGCCCTTGACGTCGCCGAGCACCTGGCGGACACGCGTCTTCTGCCGTTCCATGATCTTCGGGGGCGAGACCTTGTCGGCGAGTGCGTCCACATCCCGGCCCAGTTCGTCGCGCGTCACCTCGATATCGGCGCGGATCTGATCTGCGTTGCTCATTATCGGTTCTCCTGATTTCTCTTGAGCGCGTCGGGGATCTCCTTGACGGTCTCGACCGTCTTCGGCGCCCCTTGCACGGTCTTCAGCCGGCTCCGCCCGACGGCGAAGAGGATCGCGGCGATGATGGCCCAGATGACGGCCACGATCACGGCCGACCAGCCGAGGCTGTCGATGAGGTCGCCGAGACCCCACCACAGCGCGACGGACAGGAAGAAGACTGCCATCGCGCCGGCATATCCGGCGCTGCCGAGGAGCCCTGCGCCCGCACCGGCTCGCTTGGCCGACTCCGAGAGTTCGGCCTTCGCAAGCTCGAGCTCCTTGCGCATCAGCTCCGACAGGTCACGCGAGACCTCGCCGACCAGGTCGCCCAGCGATGTCTCGGCCGCCTTCTGCTGAGACGGCGTGGGCATATCCGTCATCGTCGTGCCTCTCCTGTCGCGGACCACTCGTCTTCTGCTCCGGTGGTCGCACCGGGGCTGGTGCCGGTCGTCAGCGGGTCGCTCGAGAGAGCGTCGCCGATCGGGGTGTCACCCTCGTAGCCCGTCGTTCCCAGCGCGCCGGCACCGGCAGCCGTGCCACCGAGGCCGGCGGTGGTGCCGCCTGCGACGGTCGGTGAGCCCGTGACGAGGGGCTGCTGCGGTGCCGCCATAGGCATCGAGCGTTCGGTCCGTGGTCCGATCATTGTCGCGGGCGTCGGAGACGAGAGCCCGGGTGAGGCGACCGGCGACGAGGCCGACTCCGACCGCGATGGCCAGGAAGGCTCCGGTGTGCCGGCGCGCGAAGGTCCGGACCTCGTACACCACGTCGGCGGGTTCTTTCTGCTCCAGCCAGTCGGCGACGCGGCGGGTCTGCTCGCCGACGGCGCGCACGGCTTTGGTCGCCGTTCCGGAGCCCGTAGCCGTGCCGTCAGCCAGCCCGGCGAGTTCGTCGCCCGTAGTGCGCAGTGCGCCCGCGGCGCGGCGCTGCTGCGTCGACGCCTGGTCCGACAGTTGCGCGCGGGTCTCGTAAAGGAAACCGCGAGCGGCGTCCTTCGCGTCGTGGGCCACGTCCTTGGCCTCTTCGCCGGCGACGCCGGCGACGTACTTGGCACCCGCGTCCACCTCGGCGACGGTCTCGACCGCGCGCTCCTTGACGTCGGCCGAGCCTGTGCTCTGGCCTGAACCCGTGCTCTGGTTCGCATACGGATCGGTGTCGTAAGTCGACATGCTCCTCCTCCACTCTCACGTGCGGCGTCGTCCGGCGCTGTGCCGGGCCTGGGGGTCCGCCCGTGGTTCAGACTACCGTGCGTCATGTCGGGCCTTTGCAGTGAGGGGGTCGCAGTCGGCGCGGCGGGAGTGTATATTGCCGCGCCCGGGGCACCGCCGGCCGGCGTCGGGTGCCGCCGATCTCCCGTCCACGCGCGGGGGAGTTCGCGGCGTGTATCGAGGCCATCCGGGGGTTCCGCCTTACCGTGGGAGACGGAGGTTGGGGGCCCCATGTCGCGGATCGGCGGTCGCAATGCGTGGATCGCCGTGCCCGCCGGGATGCTGTGCGCCGCCGTCGTCGGTGCGCTCGTGTGGCTGTCGCTGCCGATGCTGCCCGTGACGGTCGCGTGGATCGGTGACACGCTGCGCAGCGCCACGGCGCCGCAGCCGAGCGCCACGCCCCGTCAGACGCCTGCGCAGACGGCGGCGGAGGGCGGCGCCATCGACTGCCGCACGCTGTACGCCGACGATCTGTGGAACGAGCTGATGTGGCGGCCGGGGTCGCTCCTCGGCCAGTCCCAGGCGCCGCCGGCGACGACTGCGACGTCGTTCGCCGACGCGGCTGCGCCCGAGGTGCTGGTGACCTGCACGTGGCGGTTCGACACGGGCGGCATCGTCACGACGCTCTCCAAGGTCGACGCGGATGCCGGCGCCATCGCCGAGGCCGCGCTCGCCGGCGAGGGGTTCTCGTGCGAGGCCGACGGGTCCTCGACGGTCTGCGCACGCACGCGGGGCGCGGTGCGGGAGGAGCACACCCTCCGCGACGGGCTCTGGCTCGTGAGCGTCGAGACGCAGTGGCACCCCGAGGACTTCGGAGCGCGGCTCGATCGCACCGATCTGGGGCTGACCCCGGAGGACGACGCTCAGCCGAAGATGCTCGCGACCACCGCGGCCGTGTACCCGATGGGGGCGAGGTTCGAGTACGCCGTGTCGACGAGGATGTCGTCGCGCCAGAACAGCGTGCGGCCGTCGGTGACCGGGTAGGTCGCGTTCTGCCATGTCTTCTCGCAGCGGGTGCCGCCGTCCGGCGTGTAGCAGGTGTAGCCCTCGTCGGCCACGAGCTTGTTGAGCATGTCGAGCGCCGGGCCGCGCGACGCGTAGGTGATGGTGGTGACGAGCCCCGTCGTGTCGGTCGGCGGGGTCGCGCCACACGCAGATCAGGCCGCCATCGGGCTGCGGACCGGACGATCCGAAGGCGGGATCGTTGAGCGGCACGCCGTCGAGCTGCGCCAGCACATCGGCGGTGAGGATCGCGCGGCAGTCGTCGGGGATGTCGGCGCGGGCGGTCGCCGACGGTGTCGGGGTGGGCGTCGCCGAGGCGTCCGCCGAAGGAGTCGGCGTGTAGGTGAACTCACCTCCCGCGGGTGCGTCGTCGGGGGCGCACGCCGTCAGGACGACGAGCGCGAGGAGGACGGATGCCGCGCCCGCCGCGCGCCACCGCGTGCGGGTCGGCGTGGGGGCGGGGGTGCGCGCGACGCTGCGCCGGCCGGAGGGGGCTGACACCGGGAGCCGGGTCGCGGGGGATGCCATGGGCCCAGGGTAGTGGTCGGCGACCCGCGAGACGCCGCGCCGTGACGCCGGCCGCGGATTCTCCCGGCACGCCTCCGCGGCATGCGCGGACCCGCGGGCTACTCTGCCACTGCGGGGACTGGCCCTGCGTGAGGAGTGCCTGCGATGAGTGACCCCAAGTCGTCTTACGGCGAACCCGTCGAAGAGCCCAACGGCGTCGACGACGTCGTCGGCCGCGCGAACGAAGGTCTCGCCGATGCAGAAGCCGCTCGTCGTGACGCGGTCGCCAGCGACACCGCCCCCGCCGAAGCTCCGATCTCCGCTGACCGATCCGATGACGGCGTGGTGTCCGACGGGACTGCCGCGTCTGACGAGCACACCTCGGCGGTGACCGACGACGCCGCCGCCCGGCGCGCCGCCGAGCCGGCGGACGTCGCGACCGACGAGGTCGTCGCACCGGCCACCGCGGCCCCGGCCGACGCGGAGCCCGACCCGTGGGCCTCACCGGAGGCCGCATCCCTCGAGTACACGTCGACCGCGGCACCTGTCGCGCCGGTCGCTGCCGACGATGCGCCGACGATCGTGGCGGCACCGGTCGTGACTCCGAGCGAGCCGGTCGTCGCCGAGCCCGCCGTCGCCGCGGCCGCCGCTCCGCAGCCCATCTTCGTGCAGGCGCCCGAGGCGCCGCGTCCGCGCGGCAACCGCGCGGCGGCCGGCGCCATCGGCCTGCTCGCCGCCCTCGCGTTCGCGGTGCTCTATCTCGCCGTCTGGCTCGGCGTCGGCGCGATCGAGGGAGACGTCACCGGCGAGAACGTCGGCACGACGGTCCTCGACGCGCTGGCCACGTGGTCGCTGTGGGTTCCGGTCGTGGTCTTCTTCGTCGCGTTCTGGCTGCTCGGGGCGATCATCAACCGCGGCCGCTGGGGCGCGTGGGTCATCCTCGGCATCCTCGTCGGCGTCGCCGCCTACGGCGGCCACATCCTCGGCGCGCTGTTCCAGGCGCCGTTCTGGGAGCTCACGGCGAGCGAGGGCGGCGACCTCGCCGAGGCCGAGCTGCTCACCCCGCTGGCGATCGCCGCGTTCGTCATCGGGCGCGAGCTCACCATCTGGTTCGGCGCCTGGGCCGCCGCCCGCGCGGCACGCGTCACCGAGCTCAACATCGAGGCGCAGCGCGAGTACGAGCGCACGCTCGAGGCCGGGCCGCAGCTCGTCCGCGCGTAGCCGCACCCGCGCCCGCGGCGCCGGTCCCGACGTAGGCTGGCGCCATGGCCGATGACGCGGAGGACGGAGCGTCGGCGGGCCCGGTGCGCCCGCCGATCGCGCTCGCGTTCGCGACGATCGGCTTCGTCGCGCTCACCATCTTCGGCCTCGGCATGACGAGCCTCCTGGCGGGTGAGGACGTCATCGCCGCGCCGGGCCTCGGGCAGATCCCCGGGATCGCCGGCGTCGTGTGCGCCACACTGGCGTTCGCCGGCGGACTGTGGGCCGCGATCGCCCGCGCCGGCAGCCCCGCGGATGCCGCGGCGCCCGGTGCCGAGCCGGCAGCGGGAGTCGCGGGCGCCACGTCGCCCGCCGGCGCCGGGACGCGGCATCCGTCGTACTGGGGCGCCGCGTGGACGACGGCCGCCGCGTTCCTCGCCTACGTCGGCGGGGTGTGGTTCGGGGCCGTCTTCACCGGCGCCGACCTCGGCGTGGCGACGGCGGTCGCCGGGCGCCTGGCGACATCGTGGTTCGGTCTGGCCGTCGCGGCGGCCGCGTTCGTGTCGGCGTGGAGCGGGATCGCGCTCGTGCGCACGCGCGCACATCGTCCGAGGTGGCCCTGGGAAGACGAGTTCGACGAGTGAGCGGCGCGCCGGTGCCGCGGAAATCCGCGCTGATCCGGGCGTGAACGGATGCCGCGTACTAGCGTTGAGCGGGTGGAGCGGTCGCTCGAGACCCAAGTCAGCCAGGCGGTGGACGCCTGGCTCGCGTGGTTGCCGCGATGGGAGCCTGCGACGCACCGCGGCCGGACCGCTCCCTGCCGCCGCTGCTTCGGGTCGCCGGTGCTGTCGGCCGCCGGTCTCGGGGCCGACGTGCCGCACGGCGTGCAGCATGGCCTCTCGACCCGGATCAAGACGATCGTCGACCGCTCCGTGGCCGAGTACACGGCGCTGAACCTGCCGATGCTGCAGGGCGAGCTCGATCAGCAGGCGGCCCGCAACCGCGCGCGCAGCTATCGGCCCGGGGAAGGGCTCGACCCCGAGTTCGAGGGGCTGCCGCTGGACCCGGAACCGGTGCCGGGCGCGCCGTTCCTCTTCACGATCGCCGGGCTCGCCGAAGAGGCCGATGCGCACGTCCCGGCGCTGCCGCCGCTCACCGACGAGGCGAAGGCGGCGCTCCGGCAGGAGGTCGGCCTGGCGGACGACTACGCCAACATGGTCGGCCGCGAGGTGTGCACCATCCTGCTGCACCACCGGCTGCGCATCCAGGCCGCGGTGAGCGAGTTCGTCGAGCCGCAGATCGAGGCGATGCTCGCCGACCTCACCAAGTCGCTCGACGCCCCCTTCGACCCGCACGACCCCGGCGACGCCCCCCGCCTGGAGTGAGCCGCCGCCACGGCGGGAGATGCCTGGACCCGGCGGATTCCGACAGCGCCGGTTCGCGGCGCGTGCTCGGAAGTGGTTTTGTTAGCATGGCCAGGTTTGTTGCCGCCAGCGCGGCACGGGTCGTGTCAAGGTAGCGGACTGCGGGGAGGTGTGGTGGCCACACGGCTTCCCTCGGCGCCCCCGATCCTTCCCGGGCTGGCCTATATCCGCCCGCTCGGCTCCGGCGGATTCGCCGACGTCTTCCTGTACGAGCAGGACATGCCCCGCCGCAATGTGGCGGTCAAGGTCATGCCCAGCGACGTGCGCGATCCCGAGCTGCGGCGCATGTTCAACGCCGAGGCCGACGTGCTGGCGCACCTTTCGGCTCACCCCTCGATCGTGACGGTCTACCAGGCGAGCATCTCGGCCGACGGGCGCCCGTACATCGTGATGGAGTACTGCCCGGGCTCGCTCGCGCAGCGCTACCGGGTGGAGCGCATCCCCGTCGAGGAGGTGCTCGCGATCGGGGTGCGCATGTCGAGCGCACTCGAGTCGGCGCATCGCGCCGGGCTCATCCACCGCGACGTCAAGCCCAGCAACATCCTCATCACGACCTTCGGCACCCCGGTGCTCGCCGACTTCGGCATCTCGGCCTCGCTGCAGCGCAGGAGCGGCGGGGAGGTGCTCGCGATGTCGATCCCGTGGAGCTCGCCCGAGGTCGTCGCCGAGCAGACCAGCGGCACGGTCACGAGCGAGGTGTGGAGCCTCGGTGCGACCGTGTACTCGCTGCTCGCGGGCCACAGTCCGTTCGAGCGGCGGGAGCGCGGCCAGAACACCAAAGACCTGCTGCGGCGGCGCATCGCCCGCGCCACCTACGTCGAGATCCCGCGCACCGACGTCCCGGCGTCGCTGCAGAGCGTGCTCGCGACGGCGATGAGCCGCGACCCCGGTCGCCGCTACGACTCCGCCCGTGCGTTCGGCGAGGCGCTGCGCGAGGTGCAGGCGGGGCTCGGCCTGTCGCCGACGCCGCTCGAGATCCCCGACGTGGAGTGGTCCCCGGCATCCGGTCCCGTCGACTTCGGCGACTCGGCGCTGCGCGGCCCGGCGCGTTCGCACATCGAGCGCGATCAGACCCGCAAGGCGCGCGCCGGCAGCGGGGTCGCGGCGCTCGCGCGCGATGAGGACACCGAGATCTCGGCGCCCGCACGGCGCGGACGCAGCGCCGTGCCCTGGGTCGTCGGGATCGGCGCCGGAGTCGTGGTCGGCGCCGGCGCCGTCGTCGTGACGCTCCTGGCCGCGGGGGTGCTCTGATGGCCCGCGGCACCGGGCTGTCGGCGCGCAGCACGACCCCGGTGCGTCGCGGCACGATCATGGGCTTCATCGCCGCCGGGGCGGTCGTGGCCGCGGTCGTCGGGGTCAGCATCGTCTGGCCCGGGCTCGACGCGCAGGAGACCCCCGACGTCGACACCGCCGTGTGGGCGCTGCAGACCGGCGACGGCCGCCGCTACGCGCGGGTGAACACGTCGGTGGGCGAGCTCGACACCGTCCGCAGCATCAGCAATCCCGACCAGGTGGTGCAGACGGGGGATGCCGCGTACCTCTTCAGCGACAGCTTCAGCACGCTCACGCGCATCGACGAGGCGATGCCCGCCGACCTCGACGAAGAGGCGCTGCAGGCGTCGCAGAAGACGCCCCCCGGCACGACCGAGGTGGTGACGGCGGGGGACTACGTCGCGTACCTGACCGACTCGGGCGCCGTGTTCGCGGGCCGCCTGTCGAGCGGCACGTCCTCGCAGCTCGACCCGTTCCGCACCGACGATGACGACACCCCGCAGTACACCGCCGACGCGATCGCGGTCGACGATCGGGGCATGCTGTTCGCCTACTCGCGCGACGACGGCTCGGTGCTGCGCTACCACGTCGGCGACGGCGACGTGCGCGGCCGCGACGCGCTCGACGCCGAGGGGCTGGCCGTGCCGGCCATCACGGCCGCGGGCGACACGTGGGCCGTCGTCGACACGGAGGACGGCGACGTGTGGCTGCGGGGGCAGGATGCCGCGGCCCGGGCGCCGATCGCCGGCACCGTCGTGGTCGGGGCGCCGGCCGCGCGCGGCACCGCCGTCTACCTCGCCGACGACACCACCCTGGTGCGGGTGCCGGCCGATGGCTCGGACATGACGACCGAGGTCGGGGGAGGGGACGGGCCGGTGCTCGGCACCCCCGCGCAGCCGATCACGCATGACGGCGAGACGTACGCCGCGTGGCTGGGCACCGGTGACGCCGGCGGGCAGCTGTGGCGCTCGAGCGGCGGGGACGTGGCTGCTCGACTACGGCGCCGAGTCGCTGGCGGACGACGTCCGCCCGGTGTTCGTCGCGAGCGACTCCGCCGTGATCCTCAACGACACGCGTTCCGGGTGGGCGTGGTCGGTGCCGGACGGCGCGCTCATCACGTCGAGCCAGGACTGGAGCCTCGACGACCGCACCGACCCCGATGCGGTGCCGAGCGGGGAGCAGCTTCAGGTCATGCTCGACCCGAAGCCGCCGATCGCCGAGCCGGACGCCTTCGGCGTGCGCGCCGGCGCGCTCGTCTCGCTGCCGGTGCTCTTGAACGACCACGACCCCAACGAGGACGTGCTCACCATCGACCCCGAGTCCGTCACGGGGCTCGATCCGGCCTTCGGCACCGTGACGGTGACCGACGCGGACCAGCGGCTCGCCGTGCGGGTGCAGCCCGGTGTGACGGGCTCGGCGACCTTCTCGTACGCGGTCGCCGACGGCACGGCCGAGAACGGCCTCATGTCGGAGGCGACGACGGTCACCCTGACGGTGGCGGATGCCGCGACCCGATCCGCGCCGCAATGGTGCGGCGTCGAGCGCTGCCTCGTGCAGTGGCCCCAGCCCGAGGTCGCGCGCGGCGGCACGGTGACGGTGCCCGTGCTCCCGGGCTGGGTCGACCCGGAGGGAGACCCGCTGCTGCTGCTCTCGGTCGAGAACGTGACGGGGCCCGGAAGCGTCGCGGCGACGCCCGGCGGCGACGTCGTCTACCAGCACAGCGATGCCGGCGACGGCGGGGAGGAGCTCATCGAGCTCGCCGTGACCGTCGCCGACACCCAGGGGCAGACGGCGGTGAAGGCGCTGATCGTGAAGGTGTCGCCCCAGCCGCAGCTGGCCGCGCAGTCGTTCGCCGTCACCGACACCGTCGCGTCGGCCCTCACCGTCGACGTCGCAGACCATGTCACCGGCACCGCGGGCACGCTGTCGCTGGGCTCGGTGCGCGTGCTCGACGACGCCGCCGCCACGGCGACCGTGGTCGGCGGCTCGACGTCGTTCGACTTCACGGCGAAGCAGGCCGGCACGTTCCGCGTCGACTTCACGGTGTCGGACGGCGTCAGCGAGGCGACGGGCACCGCACGCATCACCCTCCTGCCCGCCGATGCGCCGGCGCAGCTCGCGACCTCGCCGGTGGTCGCGTTCGTGCATCCGCAGCAGGACGCCACGCTGGAGGTCTTCGACGCCGTCTCGAACCCGACGCGCCGCGTGCTGCTGCTGAGCGACGTGGCCGCGCGCGCGGACGACGGCGCGACGCTCTCGGTCGACGCGGTCGGGCAGAACCACCTCCGGGTCTCGGGCACGACCGCGGACGGCGCCGCCGGCCGGCTCGGCACCGTCTCGTACGTGGTGAGCGACGGCACCGAGGACGCCGGCGCGAGCGTGCAGGGCGAGGCGACGGTGTACCTGCTCCCGCCCGCGCCGGAGCTCGCCCCGATCGCCGTCCACGACACCGTGGTGGTGCGCGCGGGCGCGCAGATCGACATCCCGGTGCTCGACAACGACATCTCCCCGTCGGGCGGCCTGCCCACGCTCAACCCGGCCTCGGTGCGGTCGTCGTCCGACGACGCCCTGGCCTTCGCGTCGGGCGACCTGCTGCGCTACCTCGCGCCCGAGGAGCCCGGCGACTACGGCATCGAGTACTCCGTCTTCACCACCGGCGCGCCGGCGCTCGCCGACACGGCGGAGGTCCGCGTGCAGGTGATCGACGCCGACGCCAACCGCGCTCCGACGGCCGACACCCTGGAGGGCCGGGTGCTGAGCGGACAGTCCGCGCTCATCGAGTTCGACGGCTTCGGCATGGATCCCGACGGCGACGTCGTGACGCTGGACCGCATCGTCGCCCAGCCCGAACGCGGCGCCGCGACGGTCACCGCGGACGGGGCGTCGATCATGTACACGAGCGTGCCGGGGGACAGCGGGCAGGTGTCGTTCCGCTACCGCGTCGTGGACGCGTTCGGCGAGACCGCCGAGGGCACGGTGCGGGTCGGCGTGCTCGACACCGAGGCCAACCCGAGCCCGGTCACCTTCACCGACTACGTGCAGGTGCAGGCCGGCGACGGCAACGCCGTCCGCGTCAGTCCGCTCTCGAACGACGTCGACCCGACCATGGGCGAGCTGCGCGTCACCGACATCCGTCCCGACGTGCCGGCGACCCTCGTCGACGGCAGCGACAACCCCGAGTACGCGCGCCTGCGCGAGCAGATCGTCGACGTGGACGACGCGACGGTGCGGATCGCGGCCGGCGACGAGCCGGCGACGATGTCGTTCCTGTACGACGTGGAGTCGTCGTCGGGCAACACGGGGCGCGGCCTCATCGTGGTGCGGGTGGTGCGCGAGAGCGTGCCCGACTACCCGGTCGTCGCCGACACCGCGCTGACCGTCGAGAGCCGCGAGGACTTCCCCCGCGGCGTCGACGTGCTGGCCGGAAAGGTCGCGTGGTCGGGCGGCGACGTCGACGACCTCGAGCTCTCGCTGTGGGGCGACCCCGCGGGGGTGTCGGTGCAGGGCTCGCGCATGCGCGGCGCGCTGCCCGCCACCACACGGCTCATCCCGTTCGCCGTGACCGGCGACGGCGCGTCGGGCGAGGTGACCTCGTACGGGTTCCTGCGGGTGCCGGGCGACGACGACCTGGCGCTGACGCTCCGCGCGGGTGCGGCATCCCCCGAGGTCGCCGAGCTCGAATCGACGACGTTCGACATGGCGAGCCTGGTGGCGCGGCCCCGCGGCACGGCGATCGAGATCGGCGACGAGGTGCGCGCCTCCGGCGCGCGGGGCGAGGCGGTCTGCGCGGTCGAGTCCGGCACGGTCGTGCGCTACGACGCGGGTGCGGGTGCGCCGTGGGTGGACGCGTGCCAGGTGCCGGTGCGACTGTCGGGCGACGAGGAGTGGACCTTCCTCTCCGTGCCGATCATCGTGCACCCCCGCGATCCGCAGCCCGAGCTGCGTCCGGGCTCGATCACGGTCGGACCCGGCGAGACCGCGACGTTCGACCTGAAGAACATGACCACCTGGCAGCTGCGCGAGGACTGGGACGGCATCGTCTATGCCACCGAGCACGCGGGCACCGCGTTCCAGGTGACGCAGGACGGCACCAGCGTGACGGTGACGGGCGCCGACCGCGCCGTTCCCGGCTCGGAGGAGGTGGTGCTGGTGTCGGTCACCAGCCACCCCTCGGTGACGCCCGCGCGCCTCATCCTCCGCGTCGGCGCCGCGCCTTCGACGCTGCCGCAGGGCGGCTCGGTCGTGCAGCAGTGCTCGCAGGCGGCGGGATCGTCGTGCACCATCCCGGTGATCGGCGCCGGCGGCGAGGTCAATCCGCTGCCGCGCACACCGCTCGAGGTGGCCGACGTGCGGTCGACGGGGACGTGCGCCGGCGTGGGGTTCCAGGTCGCCTCGGCGACGTCGATCACCGCGACGTGGACGACGGATGCCCCGGGGGCGACGTGCACCGCCACGTTCTCGGTCCGCGACGCCCAGGGCCGGGTCACGAACGCCGAGCGCGACGGCCGCGTGCTGCTGGATCTGCTGGGGTACCCGAAGCCGCCGGCGAGCATCACCCAGACGGCATATGCCGACGGCAGCGTCACGCTGCGGGTCGACCCGGGGGAGGCGCGCCTGGCGTATCCGGCGCTCTCGGGCTTCGTCATCCGTTCCGGCGGCCAGGAGGTCGCCCGCTGCGACGCGGACGGCGTCTGCCCGCCGATCGCCGCCCCGAACGGCGAGCAGCGCACCTACGAGGCGTGGGCGGTGAACGGCGTGGGCGAGTCGAAGGGCAGCGTGCGCACGGCTGGCCTGGGCGTACGACGCGCCGCTCGCGCCGACGAGCGTGACGGCGGCGCCGGTCGTCACCGGCGACGGCGCCGGCGGCATCGTGTCGCTCGTCATCGACGGCATCGAGGCCGGCGAGACCGGCAGCCTCGAGATCTCCAGCCCCGCGGGTGAGGTCGTGCGGGTGGCGGTGAACGGCAACCAGACCCGCGTCGAGGTGCCGTCGTACCGCGTCGGCAGCAACACCGCCTCGCTGGTCACCGTGACGCCCTACTCGCGCTTCGAGCTGCCGCCCGGGCTCGGCGGCAGTGCGTCGGGTGCGGCCGCGACGGTGCAGGCGAACGGCGTCGGCAGCCCGCTGTCGCCGCAGCTGACGCTCAGCTCGGTGTCGAACGGCGACGGGACGGCGACGATCACCGCGAACGCCTCGGCCGTGCTCAACGGCGACGGGTCGAGCCTGCGCTACGGCATCGTGCGCGACGGCGAGCGCTGCACGGTGGCTGCGACCGGCTCGACCGCGACGTTCTCGGTGGCGGACGGCGACGAGTACACGTACCGCGTGTGCGTCGAGTCCTACTGGGGCGACAGACCGTACGGCCGGGCCGAGGCGACGGCCAGCGTGCGCGCGCAGCAGTCCGGCAGGGCCCCGCAGGGCTGGACGTTCGCCGTCGACGCCACCCCGAACGTGAGCGGACAGCGCGCCGAATGGCGTCATCCGCCAGACGCCCACGACGACCGAGCGGATCCCCAACCGCAACCACGCCGAGTTCTCGGGCTGGGACCAGAACAGCGGCACGTCCGTCTTCGGCCAGAGCCCCGGCATCCAGGTCCGATACGTCCACGACTGGTGGGGGACCGCCACCGCGTGGTCCACCGTGACGCCGCGCGCCGGCAGTGCCCCGTACCAGGTGCAGGCGACGTGGGAGGTCACCTCGTGCGTGGGCGGGAGCCCCCTGGCCTATCGCGGCCGCTCGTCCAACGCGCCGGACGGCTCGTCCGCCGCGTTCACGTTCGGCAACGCCGGGCTGCGCTACTACGACGACCAGGAGAGGCTTCTCACCTCCGAGCCGGGGACGTGGACCGTGCCGATCGGCGCGGTGCGGGTCGAGGGCATCGAGGTCTCGGTGAACTGGGACGCCCAGGGCTGGGGGCTCGCGCCCGTGAGCACGACCTTCAAGGCCGACTGCCAGCCGAACAACGGCAACCCCCCACCCGGCCCGACGCCCTGACCGCCGGCATCCACCGCTCTCCGACAGCCCCAACGACATCCCCACGACGAATCCCCCGCCACAGAGGACGAGACACGACATGACGATCACGCAGGAGCAGGCCGACTGGTTCGCGCAGACGTTCGGGCAGATCGCCGACAACGTCGAGCGTGCCGTGCTGGGCAAGCGCCACGTCGTCGAACTCGTGCTCACCGCGATGCTGAGCGACGGCCACGTGCTGCTCGAGGATGTGCCGGGGACCGGCAAGACGTCCCTCGCGCGGGCGATGGGGCAGTCCGTGCAGGGCACGAACACGCGCATCCAGTTCACCCCCGACCTGCTGCCGAGCGACATCACCGGACTCAGCGTGTACGACCAGAAGGAGGGGGTCTTCGAGTTCCACGCCGGCCCCATCTTCGCCAACATCGTGCTCGCCGACGAGATCAACCGGGCGAGCCCCAAGACGCAGTCGGCGCTGCTCGAGGTGATGGAGGAGGGCCGCGTCACGATCGACGGCGTCTCGCGCGAGGCGGGTGTGCCGTTCCTCGTGCTCGCGACGCAGAACCCCGTCGAGCAGGCCGGCACGTACCGCCTGCCGGAGGCGCAGCTGGACCGCTTCATGATGCGCACCTCGCTCGGCTACCCCGATCACGCCGCGACCGTCCGCATCCTCGACGGCGCAGCCGTCGCGACGGAGGCCCTCGCGCCGATCATCACGCCGCAGGCGCTCGTCGGCATGGCCGATCTCGCCGCGCCAGGTGTATGTCGACGCGCTCGTGCTCGACTACATCGCGCGGCTGGTGGACGGCACGCGCACCGCTGACGAGGTGCGCCTGGGCGTCAGCATCCGTGGTGCGCTCGCGCTCACCCGCGCCGCACGGACCCGCGCCGCCTCGCAGGGGCGCACCTATGCCACGCCCGACGACGTCAAGACGCTCGCGGTGCCCGTGCTCTCGCACCGGCTGATCCTGCACCCCGAGGCCGAGTTCGACGGCGTGACGCAGGAGACCGTGGTCGGCCAGGTGCTGCTGGACGTGGCGCCGCCCTCGAGACGCGAAGCGGTATGAGCGCCGACCGTCCGGGCGGTGCCTCGGGGCGCGGTGAGCGCCGGCGCGGCGGCGCCGGCACGCTGGATGCGCGCATCACCCGTACCGTCTCGTCCACCGCGACGGAGGGCCGCACGCACCTGACCGCGACCGCCACGGGCTCCGCGACCAGTGTGGCGCCGCGCCGCGGGCGCGCGTTCGTGCGCGCCGCCGTGTGGGGGACGGGCGCGTGGCGGGCAGGCGCGTCCGCCATCGGGGCTGCCGCCGTCTGGTCGGCGCGCACGATCCGGCCCGCGGGCGCGCTGGCCGCGGTCGCGGGGACCGTGGGGCTCGTCCTGGGCATCGCGTTCGGCTGGGTGGAGTTCATGGTCGCGGGCGCGGCATCCGTCCTCCTCCTGATCGCCGCCGTGCCGTTCCTCTTCGGCGCCCGCGCGTACGACGTCGACCTCACCCTCACCCACGAGCGCATCGTGGCCGGCGACGGCGTGAGCGGGCGCATCGTGGTGCGCAACGACAGTCACCGGGTCGCCCTGCCGGGGCGCATCGACGTCGCGGTGGGTGCGGGGCTGGTGGAGTTCGGGGTGCCGCTGCTGCGCCCGGGACACACCGTCGAGCAGCCGCTCGACATCCCGGGCCTCCGCCGCGGCATCGTGACGGTCGGGCCGGCGACCACCGTCCGCAGCGACCCGGTCGGGCTGCTGCGCCGCGAGCACTCCTTCGCCGACGTGCACGACCTCTACGTCCACCCCCGCACGACCGCGCTGCCGTCGACGAGCGCGGGGCTGATCCGCGACCTCGAGGGCGCTCCGACGCGGCGGCTCGTCGACGCCGACATGTCGTTCCACGCCATCCGCGAGTACGTGCCGGGCGACTCGCGCCGGCAGATCCACTGGCGCTCGACGGCCAAGACCGGGCGCCTCATGGTGCGCCAGTACGAGGAGTCGCGGCGCTCGCGCATGGCGGTGGTGCTCGCGGTGGCCGAGGGCGAGTATGCGGATGCCGACGAGTTCGAGCTCGCCGTGTCCTGTGCCGCCTCGCTGGGCCTGCGCGCCGTGCACGACGCCCGCGACGTGCAGATCGTCACCGGCTCGGAGATCCCGCGGGTGGTGCGCGGGCGCCTCCGCGCCATCCGCCGCATCCCGGCCGCAGCGCCGCGCCCGATGCTCGACGGGTTCAGCGGCATCGATCTGATCGAGAGCACGATGCCGGTCGGCGAGGTGTGCCGTCTCGCCGCCGAGTCGGGCGAGCGCCTCTCGATCGCCTTCGTGGTCGTCGGCTCACGGGTGCCGCTCAGCCGACTGCAGCAGGCGGCGCTCGCGTTCCCGGCCGACACCGCCGTCGTCGGCCTCATCTGCGACGAGCGCGCCCACCCGCGGATGCAGCAGCTGTCGGGACATGACGGTGCTCACCGTCGGCACCCTGGACGACCTGGCCGGTCTCCTCCTGAGGGGAGCGACGTCGTGAGCGGGCCCATCGACGTGCCGGTGAGCGCTCCGGCCGCCCCGCGCCCGCCGCCGAAGCCGCAGCCGCCCGCCGAAGCCCGCCCGCCGCGGCTGGTGCCGCGCATCTGGGTGGGCTTCGCGTTCGCGGTGCTGATCGCCGCGATCGCCGCGGTCGCCGCCTGGCCCATCTACCGCTCCGGCGCGTTCGCGCTCCTGGTGGCTGTCGGAACCCTCGTGGGCGGCGGCATCGCGGCGGTGGCGTGGTGGCGGCGGTGGAGCGGCTGGATCGTCGCGGCGGCGCTCGCGGGCGCCGTGCTCCTGCTCGGTGTTCCGCTCGCGGTGCCCTCGCGCCTCGGCGCGCCCGACGACCTGCTGCGGGGGCTGGGCGAGGTGGCGACCGGGCTCGTGCTGGGATGGAAGGACCTCGTCACCGTCGAGCTGCCCGTCGGCTCGTACCGCAACCTCCTGGTGCCGGCACTCGTCGTCTTCCTCGTCGGCACGTGCCTCGTGCTGCTGCTGGCCTGGCGCGACGACCACGCCGCCTACGCCGCGGTCCCGGTGGCGCTCGGCATGGTGACCTTCGGCCTGTTCTTCGGACGCACCACGGTGAGCGCGCCCCTGCACCTCGGCCCGGTCACGCTGTACGCGCCCGTCGAGACGGCCGTCGGCATCGCCGGTCTCACCACCTGCCTGCTGTGGCTCGCGTGGCGCACGCATGACGAGCGGGTCCGCGCGCTGCAGCGCGCGGCGGCCTCCAGCGGCGTGCGCATCTCGCGCCGGCCGACGGCTGCCGACCGCCGTCGCACGGCGCTCGGCGCCGGCATGGTCGTCGGCGCACTCGTGCTCGCGGTGGCGGTCGTGCCGTTCGCCGCCCGCGGGGCCGAGCGCGACGTGCTGCGCTCGGCGGTCGGCCCCGACATCGACCTGTCGGCCGAGGTGAGCCCGCTGGCGCAGTACCGGGCGCTGTTCACCGACGACCGCGCCGACGAGGTGCTGTTCACGGTGGAGCCCGTGGCCGACGGATCCGCCGGCGCGCTGCCCGAGCGCGTGCGGATCGCCACCCTCGACGCGTACGACGGCCAGGTCTACCGCTCGGGCGGCGAGGGCGCCGTCGACGCGGGGCGGTTCGTGCGCGTGCCGTCGGCGCTCGACGCGGGCGAGGGCGAGGCCGTCGAGGCGCGCGTCGAGATCGACGCCTGGGACGGGATCTGGATGCCGACAGCCGGCCGGCTCTCGGCCATCCGGTTCGCCGGCGACAGGGCGGCGTCGCTCGCCGATCGGTTCTACTACAACGCCGCCGCGTCGGCCGGCGTGCAGACCGCCGGGGGAGGCCTCGAGGCGGGCGACAGCTACGTCGTGCGCGGGGTCGAGCCGCCGACCGCGGACCTCGCCGAGCTCGAGGCGCCCGGCAGCCCGGGGGGCGTCGCCGCGCCGGACAACCTGCGCGCGTGGATGGACGAGCATGTGACGGGCTCCGGCGGCGCCGCCCTCGCGGGCCTGGTCTCGCTGCTCCGCGAGCGCGGCTACCTCAGCCACGGCCTGTCCCGCGGCGACCAGGTGCCGGCATGGGCGGCAGCGCTCCCCGACTACACGTTCCAGCCGAGCGCCTCGGGGCATTCGCTGGCTCGGGTCGACACCATGTTCGCGCGCCTGCTCGAGCGCGAGACCGACCAGCAGGGCGCCGGGAGCGACAACCTCGTCGCGGCGATCGGCGACGACGAGCAGTTCGCGGTCGCGGTGGCGCTCATGGCGCGCGAGCTCGGCTTCCCGTCGCGCGTCGTGCTCGGCGCCCGGCTGACGTCGGCCGAGCCGGGGCTCGCCACCTGCGACGACGGAGCATGCGGTGCGCAGGACCTCACCGCGTGGACCGAGGTGCAGTCGGCCGGCGGGCAATGGGTCGCCGTCGACGTGACGCCGCAGTACGCCGTGTCACCGAGCCTGGATGTGACCGAGCAGCGCGATCCCGAGAACGTCACCGAGGTGCGCCCCGACGCCGTCGAGGAGGTCGTGCCGCCGGACCCCGCACAGGAGGACTCCGGCGAGGAGCGCACCCCCGAGGACGACTCCGGCCTCGACCTCGCGTGGCTCTGGCCGACGCTGCGGATCGCGGGCATCGCGCTGCTCGTGCTCGCCCTCGCGTTCGGTCCCTTCCTCATCGTGATCGGAACGAAGGCCGCCCGCCGCCGGTCCCGGCGACGCACCGGGACCCCCGCCGCCCGGATCGCCGGCGGCTGGGACGAGTACGTCGACGCCGCCGTCGACACGGGGCGCGCGGCATCCCGCACGCTCACCCGCACCGAGCTGGCCGCCGCCTTCGCGACCCCCGCGGGAGACGAGCTCGCGCGCACCGCCGACCGCGCGGTGTTCTCGCACGCCGAGCTCTCGGCCGACGAGGCCCGGCGATACTGGGACGCCGTCGACGCGGAGCGGCGGACGCTGCGCCGCCAGAATGGGTTCTGGCGCGGAGCCCTGGCGACCGTATCGTTGAGATCGTTGCTCCGACCACTGGCGCCCGAGGCGGGCGTCCGCAGCCGATTCTCCGAGAGGGGGAGACGGCGGGCTCTGCCCGTGCGTCCCATGCCATGAACGCCACCGATGCCACGGCCGCCGTCTTCGGCACGCTGATCAGCCTGCTCCTGTTCGCCGGCGTCTACGTCTGGATGGCGCTCGCCCTGTCGGCGGTCTTCCGCAAGTCCGGTGTGGAGCCCTTCAAGGCGTGGGTGCCGATCCTCAACCTCGTCGTGCTGCTGCAGCTGGCGGGGCTCTCGCCGTGGCTGGTGGTGCTGGCGTTCGTCCCGTTCGTGAACATCGCGTTCCTGGTGGTCTTCGCGATCGCGCTCTACCGCGTCAGCGTGGCGTTCGGGTTCGGCGCCGGCATGGCCGTGGTCGGCGTCCTGCTCTTCCCGGTCTGGGCGTCCATCGTCGGCTGGGGAAGTGCACGATGGGTCGGACGGGATGCCTCCTCCCGCGGCCCGCTCGGCGGCGGCGTCCGCCGGGCATCCTGCCGAGGCGCCCGGCCTTCCGCCGCTGCCGCCCTTCCCCGCTCCCGCCTCGCGCTCGGGTGAGCAGGCCGCGTTCCCTCCCGCGTCGCCGGCCGCCTCCGGGTTCGCCCCGGCCGCGTACGCGCCGCCGCCCCCCGCCCCCGCGGCCACGCCGAGTGCACCGGCCGCAGCTGACGTCGTGCCGCCGGCGGGCGGCTGGACGCCTCCGCCGCTTCCCGGGTCGTTCCTGTCGCGGCGAGTCCGGGTGTCTCCGTCCCGCTGCCGCCGCCCCCGCCGCCGCCGCTCCTTCCGACCCCTCCGGCGAGGAGGCCGCGCACGACCGACGCCGGCGCATCTTCCCGACCCCTGGCAGGGCTTCGTCCTCGACACGACCGACCGCAGCGCCGAGGTCACCGGCGCGGTGCCCGGAGCTCCCGGGACCCATCTCGGCCGTGCCGTCCGCCCCCGCGCCCGCCTCCGCGTCCGACCTTCGCCCCCGCGGCCGCCGCCGGCGCGTTCGCGGCGGCCGATGCGTCGACGACGGGGGAGCACCTGACGCGCCCGCCCGTGATGCGCGTGCCGGTCGCCGACCGGGCCGCCGGCGACGCCGCCGAGCCCTGGGCGCCCGCGCGCTCGCCGATGAGCGAGACCGACGCCTTCCCCGAGGCATCCGGTCCCGTGTCGGCGATCGCCGGCGCACCGGATGCCGGCGCGCCCCGCTCTGCGCGCACGTCGGTGTCGGCGTTCCACGGCAAGCCCGAGATCCCCGACGAGCAGGACGTGCTGGAAGAGACGATCATCGCCCGCCGCAAGCGCACCGACTGGACGCTGGTCCCGCCGACCGGCGAGCCCGTCGCCCTGTCGGCGGAGGTCGTGATCCTGGGCCGGCGGCCGGCCGGCGATCCCGACTTCCCGGGCGCGCAGCTGGTGTCGATCCACGACGGCACCGTCTCCAAGACGCACGCCCGGCTGACGCTGCGCGACGACCGCTGGTATGTCACGGACCTCGACTCCACCAACGGCGTGCTGTTCGCGACGGTGATGGGCACCGAGGTCGAGGCGCCCGCCGGCGAAGAGGTCGAGGCGGGGGACAGGTTCCTGCTGGGCGACGCGGAGGTCCGGCTGCGGCGGAGCGACGGGTGATCGACCCCGACGACGAGCGCACGGCCCTCTCGCGGCGCGCGACGGCGGCCGCCGGGCCGTCGGCCGACGACGCTCCGGACGACCGGACGCTCCCCGGCCGGCGGGCACGAGCGAGGACGACGGATGCCGGTGCCCCCGCGCCGTCCGACGCGGCCCCGCGCCGATCCACCGCGCTCCCGGCCGACGCCGATATCACCGCCGTGTCGTCCCGCTCCGCGGGGCCGCAGGCCTCCGAGCTGACCACCCAGGCGGCGACCGCATCCGGACCGGCCGGCCCCCGCCGCAGCGCACCCGCCGACGTGGGCGAGGCCGACGGCCGTCCGGCGGGCCCCGCTCGCACCGGCGCGTCCTCGTGGCACGGCCGCGTCTCGTCGCCTCCGCAGGTCGACGGGGCCGTGTACCGCGCGCGCCCGCTGCCGGCGGCGAACGCGACGCGAGCCGAGCCCGGCTCCGCGAGCACCCCAGGCGTACATCGACACGGCCGCCGCCGAGGCCGCCCTGCGGCGCCGCCGACGCCGACGTGCGATCGTGGTCGTGGCCGCGGCATCCGTTCTCGCCGCCGTCGTCGCCGTGTCGCTCGTGGTTCTGCTGACCGTCGGCTGACGCGCTCAGCAGGGGCGATCTGACACCTGGCGCGGCGTGTCGCGGCCACGTTCGGCCCGCGACGTGCTTGCGCGTTTGCCCGACCCCCGAAACCCACGTATCATGGATCGGGTGTGCGCTCACGCGCGCCGTCAACCGTGCCTCGGTGCGGACGATGGTGTGGGCGCCGCATCTCAGGGAACGGCCTGCGAACAGGCCACCCCCACGGCATACCCACCAGCGAAAGCGCGTCAGTCATTCTGCCGCGTCGGTGGGTCCGCGTGAGCCCGCAGCGTCATGAATCGCAAGATCCGGATGCCGCGGGGGAGACCACGACGCTGTCACCGTGCAGCAGCTGCGCGCCACAACCGCGCAGACGACAAGGAGAGAACGTGCCAACCATTCAGCAGTTGGTTCGCAAGGGTCGCTCGCCCAAGGTCTCGAAGACCAAGGCGCCGGCGCTCAAGGCGAACCCGCAGCAGGCGGGTGTCTGCACCCGTGTGTACACCACCACCCCGAAGAAGCCGAACTCGGCGATGCGCAAGGTCGCCCGTGTCAAGCTCCGCAACGGCACCGAGGTCACCGCGTACATCCCCGGCGAGGGCCACAACCTGCAGGAGCACTCGCTCGTGCTCGTGCGTGGCGGTCGTGTGAAGGACCTCCCCGGTGTCCGCTACAAGATCGTCCGCGGTGCACTCGACACCCAGGCAGTCAAGAACCGTAAGCAGGCTCGCAGCCGCTACGGCGCGAAGAAGGGCTAAGCAAGATGCCTCGTAAGGGACCCGCCCCGAAGCGCCCCGTCGTCAACGACCCGGTATACGGCGCACCCATCGTCAGCCAGCTGGTGAACAAGATCCTCGTCGACGGCAAGAAGTCCATCGCCGAGTCGATCGTGTACACCGCCCTCAAGGGTGTCGAGGCGAAGAACGGCCAGGATGCCGTCGCCACGCTCAAGAAGGCGCTCGACAACGTGCGCCCGACCCTCGAGGTCAAGAGCCGCCGTGTCGGTGGCTCGACCTACCAGGTGCCGGTCGAGGTCAAGCCTCACCGCGCCAACACGCTGGCGCTGCGCTGGCTCGTGAGCTACGCGAAGGGTCGTCGTGAGAAGACGATGACCGAGCGTCTGCAGAACGAGATCCTGGACGCCTCGAACGGCCTGGGTGCCGCGGTCAAGCGCCGCGAAGACACCCACAAGATGGCCGAGTCGAACCGCGCCTTCGCGCACTACCGCTGGTAAGCCGCTTCCCGCTCGCTCCCGTGAGAACCCATGCGGGAGCGACTGTCGAGGCCGCCGCGACATCCGTCACCACAAGTAAGGACAGACCCCCGTGGCACAAGAAGTGCTCACCGACCTCAACAAGGTCCGCAACATCGGCATCATGGCGCACATCGATGCCGGCAAGACGACGACGACCGAGCGCATCCTGTTCTACACGGGCGTCAACCACAAGATCGGCGAGACGCACGACGGCGCTGCCACCACCGACTGGATGGAGCAGGAGCAGGAGCGCGGCATCACGATCACGTCCGCCGCCGTGACGTGCTTCTGGGACAAGAACCAGATCAACATCATCGACACCCCCGGTCACGTGGACTTCACGGTCGAGGTGGAGCGCTCGCTCCGCGTCCTCGACGGTGCCGTCGCCGTCTTCGACGGCAAGGAGGGCGTCGAGCCCCAGTCCGAGACCGTGTGGCGTCAGGCCGACAAGTACGACGTCCCCCGCATCTGCTTCGTCAACAAGATGGACAAGCTGGGCGCCGACTTCTACTTCACGGTCGACACCATCGTCAACCGCCTGAAGGCCAAGCCGCTCGTCATCCAGCTGCCGATCGGCGCCGAGAACGACTTCGTCGGCGTCATCGACCTCGTCGAGATGCGCGCGCTGGTCTGGCCCGGCGACGCCAAGGGCGACGTGACCATGGGCGCCAAGTACGAGATCCAGGAGATCCCGGCCGAGCTCGCCGACAAGGCTGCCGAGTACCGCGAGAAGCTGCTCGAGACGGTCGCCGAGTCCGACGAGCATCTGCTCGAGAAGTACTTCGGTGGCGAGGGCCTCACGACCGCCGAGATCAAGGGCGCCATCCGCAAGCTCACCATCGCCTCGGAGCTCTACCCCGTGCTCTGCGGCTCGGCGTTCAAGAACCGCGGCGTGCAGCCCATGCTCGACGCGGTCGTCGACTACCTCCCGTCGCCTCTCGACGTCCCCGCCATCGAGGCGAAGGACCCGAAGAACGAAGAGGTCATCATCGAGCGTCACGCCGACCGTGACGAGCCGTTCGCGGCGCTCGCGTTCAAGATCGTGACGCACCCGTTCTTCGGTCGCCTCACCTACATCCGCGTCTACTCGGGTCACCTCGACTCCGGCGCCCAGGTCGTCAACGCGACCAAGGGCAAGAAGGAGCGCATCGGGAAGATCTTCCAGATGCACGCCAACAAGGAGATGCCGGTCGACTCGGTCACCGCCGGTCACATCTACGCGGTCATCGGCCTCAAGGACACGACCACGGGTGACACGCTGTCCGACAGCGCCAACCAGGTCGTCCTCGAGTCGATGACGTTCCCGGAGCCGGTCATCGAGGTCGCGATCGAGCCCAAGACGAAGGCCGACCAGGAGAAGCTGGGTCTCGCGATCCAGAAGCTCGCCGAGGAGGACCCGACGTTCCGCGTCGAGCAGAACTCCGAGACCGGTCAGACCGTCATCAAGGGCATGGGCGAGCTGCACCTCGACATCCTGGTCGACCGCATGAAGCGCGAGTTCAAGGTCGAGGCCAACGTCGGCAAGCCGCAGGTGGCGTACCGCGAGACGATCAAGAAGACCGTCGAGCGTCACGACTACACGCACAAGAAGCAGACCGGTGGTTCGGGTCAGTTCGCGAAGATCCAGTTCGCGCTCGAGCCCCTCGAGGTCACGGCCGACAAGACGTACGAGTTCGAGAACAAGGTCACCGGTGGCCGTATCCCGCGCGAGTACATCGAGCCGACCAACCAGGGCTTCCAGGACGCCATGAACGTCGGCGTGCTCGCCGGCTACCCCATGGTGGGCGTGAAGGCGATCCTCACGGACGGCGCGTCGCACGACGTCGACTCGTCCGAGATGGCGTTCAAGATCGCCGGCTCGATGGGCTTCAAGGAGGCCGTCCGCAAGGCGAACCCCGTCATCCTCGAGCCGCTCATGGCGGTCGAGGTGCGTACTCCCGAGGAGTACATGGGCGACGTCATCGGCGACCTGAACTCGCGTCGTGGCCAGATCCAGTCCATGGAGGACGCCCAGGGCGTCAAGGTCGTCCGCGCGCTGGTCCCGCTGTCCGAGATGTTCGGCTACATCGGCGACCTGCGCTCGAAGACCTCGGGCCGCGCCGTGTACTCGATGGAGTTCGACAGCTACGCCGAGGTTCCTCGCGCCGTGGCCGACGAGATCATCCAGAAGGTCAAGGGCGAGTAAGCCCTTTTCTCCCGGGATGCCTCGGTGACGAGGCATCCCGGGAGCACAACTTCACACAGAATCACCAGAACCGTCTCCACTAAGGTGGAGATATCCCCGTAGGCGACCGGCGCACACCAGCGTCCGGAAGTTCTACACGAACGTCCTGAGGAGGACCCAGTGGCTAAGGCCAAGTTCGAGCGCACCAAGCCGCACGTGAACATCGGAACGATCGGTCACGTCGACCACGGCAAGACCACGCTCACCGCAGCGATCTCGAAGGTGCTCGCCGACAAGTACCCGTCGGCCACCAACGTGCAGCGCGACTTCGCGTCGATCGACTCCGCTCCCGAGGAGCGCCAGCGCGGCATCACGATCAACATCTCGCACGTCGAGTACGAGACCCCGAAGCGTCACTACGCTCACGTCGACGCCCCGGGTCACGCCGACTACATCAAGAACATGATCACCGGTGCTGCTCAGATGGACGGCGCGATCCTCGTGGTCGCCGCCACCGACGGCCCGATGGCGCAGACGCGCGAGCACGTGCTGCTCGCCAAGCAGGTCGGCGTTCCCTACCTGCTCGTCGCGCTGAACAAGTCGGACATGGTCGACGACGAGGAGATCCTGGAGCTCGTCGAGCTCGAGGTTCGCGAGCTGCTGTCGTCGCAGGACTTCGACGGTGACAACGCTCCCGTCGTCCGCGTCTCGGGCCTGAAGGCTCTCGAGGGCGACGCCGAGTGGGTCGAGAAGATCGTCGAGCTCATGGACGCCGTCGACGAGTCGATCCCCGACCCGGTGCGCGACAAGGACAAGCCGTTCCTCATGCCCATCGAGGACGTCTTCACCATCACCGGCCGTGGCACGGTCGTCACGGGCCGCGCCGAGCGCGGTACCCTCGCGATCAACTCCGAGGTCGAGATCGTGGGTCTGCGCCCGACGCAGAAGACGATCGTCACCGGTATCGAGATGTTCCACAAGCAGCTCGACGAGGCATGGGCCGGCGAGAACTGTGGTCTGCTCCTGCGCGGCACCAAGCGTGACGACGTCGAGCGCGGCCAGGTCGTCGTGAAGCCCGGTTCGGTCACCCCGCACACCAACTTCGAGGGCACGGCGTACATCCTGTCCAAGGAGGAGGGCGGCCGTCACAACCCGTTCTTCACGAACTACCGTCCGCAGTTCTACTTCCGCACCACCGACGTCACCGGCGTCATCACGCTGCCCGAGGGCACCGAGATGGTCATGCCCGGCGACACCACCGACATGACGGTCGAGCTGATCCAGCCGATCGCCATGGAGGAGGGCCTCGGCTACGCGATCCGTGAGGGTGGCCGCACCGTCGGCGCCGGCACGGTCACGAAGATCATCAAGTAAGTTCTTCGCAACTGCTGATCCCAGAGGGGGTCGGACCCGCAAGGGTCCGGCCCCCTCTGCCGTTGCCCCGGCGCGCGGACGTTCGGGGGTACCGCCGCGGCACCCGCGCCGCCAGGATGGTGCTGACGCCTCGCCGGGGGGCGGCTAAGGAGTGAGCATGGGCGGTTTCGACGACCTCGTCAATCAGGGCAAGGGCCTGTACGAGCAGAACAAGGACAAGATCGGGGAGTTCCTGAAGTCCGAGCAGGCGGAGGGCATCAGCGACTCGGTGCTGGACGGCGCCTCCGGCCTCGCCAAGAAGGTCGTGCCGGAAGAGCACCACGACACGGTGGACGACATCCGTGGGAACGTCGACGGAGCAGTCGGCAACCAGTAGACCGCCGAGGTGAGAGACGGCCCGGGCTCACGCCCGGGCCGCTTTCGTGTCCGCCGCATTATTACGCGGGTTTCTTCGATCGTTACCTTGTCGTGATCATTGGAACCATTGACGGCTGCGAAGCAGCACGCCGATAGCTTGACCGTGGGCTACGTGCGGTCCGGTGCGACTGGGGAGTCAACGCCGGGGGAAACGCACACTTGGGGAGTCCGACCGGGAAATTCGGGGTCCCCTTGAGCTGACATCAGCGAGAAGGGGAACCTTGATGTCTGTGCAATGGGGAAACGACGGTTCAGCACGCTCGGGAATGCGGCGCAGGCTGCGGGAGGCGCGTGAGCGCGACCGCAGACTGACGATGCGGCACCGCTGGTACGCCGGTGGCATCGCGACGCTGCTGTCGGGTGCACTGATCTTCACCGGGGTCACCCCGGCGCTCGCGGAGGAGCGCGCCGACGCCGGCGACCGTCGGCGACCACCGAGGCGACGCCGCCCGCGGAGGAGACGACTCCTCCCGCGGAGGAGACGCCGGCCGAGCCGGCACCGTCCGACCCGGCGCCCGCACCCGAGGAGCCCGCGCCGGCCCCGGCGCCGTCCGAGGAGACGGCGGAGCCTTCCGAGCCGCCGGCCGAGGAACCGAAGACGGACGAACCGAAGACGGACGAGCCGCAGACCGACGAGTCGCAGTCGCGCTGGCGCCGGCCGAGGACGCGGGCATCGGCGTGCTGTCGGTGCCGACCCCGGGCTCCGGCGAGGCCGTCATCACGGTGAAGGTCGGATCCGACCGCACCGGCATCACGGGCGTCACCAACCTCATGGGCGTCACGCTGCTGCTCAACACCGGCACCAACTCGCCGAGCGGCACCCGCCCCGACGGCGTGGCCGGAACGGGCGACGGCTGGGCCAAGTGCGTCTCCGACGCGCAGGGCGACTGTTCGTTCGTCGTCCCCAACACGGGCAACGGCGGCGTGAACCGCGACGCCCGCTACTGGGTCATCCAGTCGGGCGTGCCTGCCGGCTACTACACCAACCCCGTCCTCCGCGTCGGCGGCGCGAGCGGTGCGGGTGACCCGCTCGCCTACCGGTTCCGCACCGGTTCGCAGCTCCGCTCGGGCCAGACGTACTCGTCGCAGGACGCCAACGACTTCATGCTGTCGTCCGGCACCGCCGACAACGCGTCGGGCGGCATCTGGCAGCAGTCGCGCAACAACCCGACGCTCGCCCCGGCATGTGGCCTCGACGTCGCGCTGATCCTCGACATCTCGGGCTCGGTGGGCGACGCGCTCCCGAACCTGAAGCAGGCGGCCAACACCTTCGTCGATTCACTCGTGGGAACGCCGTCGCGCATGTCGCTCTTCTCCTTCTCGTGGCAGACGCCTGGCTCGGGCGCATCCCAGAACTACCCCGACCTGGTCTCGGTCTCGACCGCCGGTCAGGGCACCACCTTCAAGAACCGGTACGCGGGCTGGAACTCCGCCGGCGGGACCAACTGGGACCGCGGCCTCGGCATCGCCGCATCGTCGAACACCGGAGCCAACCAGTTCGACGTCGCGGTGATCATCACCGACGGCAACCCGACGACGTACAACCAGCCGTACCAGGGCAGCGGAACCGACAACCGCTTCCGCGAGACCGAGAACGGCGTCTTCTCGGCGAACGCGCTCAAGGCCGCGGGCACCCGCGTCCTCGCGTTCGGGGTCGGCGCAGGTGCGACAGGCGTGACGAACGGGCTCAACCTGCGCGCCATCTCGGGGCCGACCGCCTACAACAACAGCAACGGCGCGGTCGCGGACTACTACCAGACGGCCGATTACGCGTCGGTGGGAACCGCTTTGCGCAACCTCGCGCTCGGCAACTGCCAAGGCAACCTGACGGTCACCAAGCAGATCGTCCCCAACACGGCTCCGGCGGGTTCGATCGCCGGCGCCGTGCCGGCGGGCGCGGGCTGGCAGTTCAACGGGGTGTCGAACACCTCTGGGGTGACCACGCCGACCGCCAGCCGCACCACGACGGCCGACGGCACCGGCACCGTGACGTACCCGCTGAGCTTCAACGGCGGAATCGTGTCGGGCAACGTCACCGTCACCGAGACGCAGCAGCCGGGCTTCGCGCTGACACAGGTCAACGCCAAGAACGCGGTCTGCACGAACCTCAATACGAACTCGGCCGTCAACGTCACGAACCAGGGCGCCCTGAGCTTCTCCGTCGACGTCCCGAGCACGCAAGCGGTCAACTGCATCGTCTACAACCGTGCGCCGAGTCCGGAAGCCGACATCACGGTGACGAAGAAGTGGATCGTCAACGGCACCGCCTACGCGAACGGCGCGCAGCCGGGTGGACTCACCTCGCAGTTGAGCCTGACCGGCCCCGCCCCGGCGGGCGCCACCCCACAGGGCTGGGGAGTGACCCGCACCGGCTACACGCAGGGCAACTCGACGACGCTCAGCGAGACCGTGGGCCTCATCGACCCGCAGCTCTGCACCAACGACGCGCGCGTCACCGAGGTCAACGGCGCGTCGACGAACACGGCGCTGGGCTCCGGCTACCAGGTGGCGCTCTCGCAGGTGCACAACACGGCGACGATCACGAACACCGTGACCTGCCGCAGCACGCTGACCCTCATCAAGTCGGTGCAGGGCGGCAACGCGGCACCGTCATCCTGGACGCTGAACGCGCAGAGCACCGACGCGGGCAACCCGCTCGCGTTCGCTCCCGGCACGACGGGCGTCAAGCACGACGTCACGCCTGACGCCCGCTATCAGCTCTTCGAGACCAACGGCAGCCCGCTCTACGCGCAGACCGACAACCGCACCAACCTGCAGTCGAACCCGCTCTCGAGCGGCTCGGCCACCTGCATACGGGTCAACGCCGACGGCACGCCCTACCAGGGCAGCGGCTTCTCCGACGGCATCAACGGCGGCGTGAACGTGCCTCTCGGCTTCAATGTCGCGTGCACGCTCGTCAACCAGACGGCGTCGCTGACGCTGCTGAAGCACGTCGTCAACGACAACGGCGGTTCCGCGGAGGCTGACGACTGGCAGCTCACCGCAACCCCGGCGACCCTGTCCGGCCTGTCGGCGACGTCCGTCACCGGCTCCGAGACTCAGGTTCCCGCGAGCACCTTCCAGGTGCGCCCGCGTCACACCTACACACTCACCGAGTCGAACGTCGCTGGCTATCAGCTCCAGAAGCTGCAGCAGCTCGTCGGCGGCGCCTGGGTGGATGTCGTGGCCAACGCCGACCCCGCCGGATTCCCGCGCAAGGATGGCGCCGGCAACTGGATGATCCAGGTGGCGGGCCTCGACACTCCGGTCTACCGATTCGTCAACGACGACGTCGCGCCGAAGCTGACGCTCCTCAAGGAGGTCGTCAACAACAACGGCGGCGCGGCCGTCAAGACGGACTGGACCCTCTCGGCCACGACGCCGGGCGGGCCGAGCCTCAGCGGTGCGACCGGCACTCCGGCCGTGTCGGGTCAGAACGTCAAGGCGGGCGTGGTCTACACGCTGGCGGAGTCGGCGATCGCCGGCTACGACCTGTCGACGCTGTCGTGCACGGGGTACGCGGGCACGACCAAGGGCAGCCCGACGCTGACGCTCAAGCCGGGTGACGACGTCACCTGCACGTTCACCAACGACGACCTTCCGGGCAAGCTCACGCTGGTCAAGGTGGTCGACGCCGGCAACGGCGGCACGGCCGTCGCCGCCGACTGGGACCAGAAGCTCACGGCCAAGCGCGGCTCAGATGCGACGCTGACGTTCGATCACAACGAGACGAAGGACGTCCCCGCGGGCGTCTACACCCTCGCGGAGATCAACCAGATCACGGGCTACGAGTGGACGAGCCTCGTCTGCTCCACCGGCCAGACGTCCCTGGCGGACAAGACCGTGACCGTGGCCAACGGTGCGAACGTGACGTGTACGTTCACCAACCGTGCGATCAAGCCGACGCTCACGCTCGTCAAGATCGTCGACAACGACAACGGCGCCGGTTCCGCGACGCCCGACCTGTGGACGCTCACCGCGGCGGCCGACGGCCAGCCGTCGGTGACGGGTCAGGGAACGGCATCCGGAGCAGTCATGCCCGGAGCGGAATACACCCTCACCGAGAGCGAGAACGTCTCGGGCTACACCGCCGGCGACTGGAGCTGCTACGTGACGGGCAGCGACCCGCGTGTGGCGTTCCCGATCGATGACGACGTGGTCGTCCCGGTCGTGGGCGAGAACGTGACCTGTGAGATCACGAACACCGCCGTCCCCGCTGAGGGCAGCATCGTGAAGCAGGTCCGTGCCGGTTCGCCGCAGCAGATCGCCGCCGGACCCGACGCCGGCAAGTGGCAGATCGTCTACGACATCACCGTGACGAACGAGTCGCGCACGTCGACGCTCTTCTACTCGCTGACCGACGCGCTCCAGCTCGGCGCGGGCATCACCGCCTCGTCGGCGACCTGGACGGGTCCGAACGCGACCGGCGGAGCGTTCACGCTGCCGGCAGGCACGGCGACGCTGGCGACGAACGCGTCGCTCGCCCCGCAGACCGACGACGAAGAGCCCCTCGCGACGCACGTCTACACCGTGACCGTCGTGGCTGATGTCGCGCCGAGCGCGGCCGGCGCGGATTCGTCGGTCTGCACGTCGACGCAGCCGAAGCGGGCGTTCCTCAACACCGCGACGCTGACCGTCGACGGCGAGCCGACCACGGTGCAGGACTGCGCGCAGCCGGCGTTCCCGACGATCGTCAAGGTCGGCACGAACCCCGCATCGCAGAACGCGGATGCCTCGTGGAACGTGGAGTACACCGTCACGGTGGGCAACCCCAGCACCACGACGGCCGTCCAGGCGACGCTGAGCGATGCCTTCCCGGCCGCTCCGGCCGGGTGGACGCTCGACCCGAACAGCTGGATCGTGACCGCGGTCGGCAGCGCGCCGGCGCCGGCGGCCTCGCCCTACGCCCCCGGATCTGCGACGATCTGGCAGGGCACGCTGCCCGCGAACACCAGCTACTCGTACAAGGTGACGGGCACGCTCGTGCCGTCGACGGCGGCGACCCGATCGGCGACTGCGCCGCCCAGGCGGGCCTGAAGAACAAGGCGACCGTCACCTCCGGCCAGGTGGTGAAGGATGCCACGGGCTGTGTGACCGTGGTGCTGCCCCCGGTCACCGTCACCAAGACCGACGGCACCGCCACGCAGCTCGCCGGCGGCGACTGGCAGATCGACTACACCGTGACGGTCGCCAATGCGAGCAGCTTCGCCACGGTGTACACCCTCACCGACGCGCCGGAGCTGGGCACCGGGTTCTCGGTGGTGAGCGGCGCCTGGCAGGGCGCCGCTCCGGCGCCGAACCAGGCCATCGCGGCGAACAGCTCCCAGCAGTACATCTACCGCGTGATCGCGTCGTTCGACCCCGAGGTGGAGGATCCCGAGCTCGAGTGCGTGCCGGGACAGGGCGGCGCGTTCTACAACGTCGCCTCGATCACCTTCCCCGGCGGCACCGACAGTGATGACGGCTGCGCCGAGCCCGGTGCGCCGACGGTGACGAAGACCGCCGCGGCGCCGGCGCCCGGCGTGGGCGGCTCGTGGACCATCTCGTACACCGTGCAGGTGCAGAACACGAGCGGCATGACCCTCGCGTACGCGCTGGACGACGAGCCGATCGCGCTGCCCACCGGCGTCGACCTGACCACCCCGTGGGCGGTCACGCGGCCCGGTGAAGGCTCCGGCCGATGCGGGCACTGCGGTGCTCACGGCCGGCTGGAACGGCACCTCCAGGCCGAGGTGGCGACCGGCACGCTCCCGACGGGCGCGACGCACACCTACACGGTGACCGCGGGCGTGACCCTGACGGTGGATGCCGACCCCGACGACCTCGAGTGCGGTGAGACCCCGACCGAGAACGAGGGCATCTGGAACACGACGGTGGTCTCCAACGGCGTCTTCGAGGACGACGCCGAGGACTGCGTCGAGATCCTCCCGGTGCCCGTCGAGGTCGCCAAGTCGAACGGCGTCGCCTCGCAGGGCCCGGCTCGGCGTCTGGACGATCGCGTACCAGGTGACGGTGTCGAACCCGAACCCGCTGCCGAGCGTCTACACGCTGACCGACGCGCCGCAGTTCGACGCGACGAGCTTCGAGATCGTCAGCGCAGGGATGGGTCGGCTCACCCGACACCACCGAGGTGCCGATCGCGGCCGAACGCCACCGGCGCGGCGGCTCACGTCTACACCTACGTGGTGACGGCGAGGTACCAAGGTCGACCCGGTTCCGGCGTCGGGCCTGCGATGCACCGAGAACGGCGGTGGCTTCTTCAACGTCGCCACCGTGACGTTCCCGGGCGGCACCGACACCGACAGCGGCTGCGCCGTCCCGGCGAAGCCGGCGGTCAACAAGATCGCGCTGCCGTCGACGCAGGACCCGGTGACCGGCGCCTGGACGCTCCGCTACGCGGTATCGGTCACCAATGCCAGCGGCATCGACCTCTGGTACTCCGCGACCGACACGCCGAGCGCCGTTGCCGGCCGGTGCGGTCGGCGGCGCATGGCAGGCTCTCGCCGCCGGCCCTGTCCGGCGGCGGCACAGCGGTCGTCAACCCGCTGTGGAACGGCGAGGGCGATCGCTGACCTGGCGACCGGTCAGATCCCGCACGGGGCCACCCACACCTACACGATCACGCGGACGGTGCAGATCCCGGCATCCGTCGATGACGATCTCCTCGACTGCCTGGGGGAGGGTGTCGGCCTCTGGAACACGACGGTCGTCACCAACGGCATCGGCGGCAACGAGGCCGAGGCCTGCGCCCAGGTGGACCGGCCGACCGTCACGATCGACAAGAGCGTGACCGGCACGTCGCAGCGCGACGACGGCACGTGGGACATCACCTACGACGTCGTCGTCACGAACGAGTCCACCGAGCTGGCCGCCGTCTACGACCTCGACGACGAGCTGCTCTTCGGCGGCGACATCGAGATCCTGGATGCCTCGTGGACGGGCCCGACCGGCGGCGCGACGTTCGCCGCGCCGGCGTGGAGCGCGACCCTCGCGACCGACCAGGCTGCTGGCGCCGAGGGTCGGCGACGCCGGTGTCGACACGTACACCGTGACGGTGCACGCGGCTGTCGACGCCGCCGCGTGGGCGGGCGAGACGCTCGAGTGCCAGGACGGCGAAGTGCCGGGCGCGGGCGGGTTCCTCAACACCGCGACCGTCACGGTGAACGGCGAGCCGATCACCGACGACGCGTGCGTGGAGCCGGAGCTGCCGACGTTCCAGAAGATCGGCACCGCGGCGACGCAGGATCCGGACGACGCGACGAAGTGGCTCGTGAGCTACGAGCTGCGGGCCACGACGGGCGGATTCGACACGTTCTATTCGCTGTCGGACACGCCGGTGTTCGCCCCGGGCATCACGCCGCTGTCGGCGACGGCCCAGCGCATCGACACCGACCCCGACGGGCCGCAGATCCCGGTGACGGCCGGTGCCGACTTCGTCACCGAACGTGCCGCTCGGCGCCGCGGACGCGCCGCACGTCTACACGATCACGTGGCTGGTCGACATCACCGACACGTTCGATCCCGACCTCGCTGAGTGCGAGGGTGAGGGCACCGGATTCTTCAACACCGCGGTGCTGTCGATCGGTGAGATCGAGATCCCCGGCGAGGACTGCATCCCCGTCGAGGAGCGCGTCTACCCGGTGCCCACCAAGACGGTGACGTCGACGACCCAGGACCCGGAGACGGGTGACTGGACGATCGTCTACGACATCGACGTGACTCTGGCGCGCGGAGGGCCCCGAGAACCCCGAGGGGCTGTCGGCCGAGTACGACCTCACCGACACCCTCGAGTTCGGCGGCGACATCGAGATCGGGAGCGCCTCGTGGGAGTTCGAGGGAACCTCGAACGACTTCTCCGCACCGGACGAGGAGCAGACGCTCGCGACCGACGAGAAGATCGACGCCGGGCGAGACCCACACCTACACGGTGACGGTCGTGGCGTCGGTGACCGAGGAGGCGATCGACGGCGGACACCACCGACTGCATCAGCGGTGAGGGTCCGGCAGGCCGGCGGGTTCCTCAACACCGCGCTGCTCACCTCGGGCGGATCCGAGACCCCGGTCGACGCCTGCTCCGAGCCGGTGTTCCCCGAGATCGAGAAGCACGGCGGCCAGTCGACCGACAACGGCGACGGGACGTGGGACATCGAGTACATCGTCACGGTCAGCTACCCGGAGTCCGACTCCGACCCGCTGCCCGAGTCGGTGGCCTACGACCTGACGGACGCTCCGGCGCTCCCGGCAGGCGTGGAGCTGGACGGCGACTGGAACGCCGAGCCCTGGGACGACGTCACCCCCGAGCCGACGAACCCGACGTGGAACGGTTCGGGCACCTGGACGGTCGTCGACGACGGCGAGCTCACTCCGGAGAACGGCGTGCACACCTACCGGGTGTTCGCGACGGTCGCCGTCACCGCGCCGCCGGTCGGCGAGCCGGGCATCTGCGACGACACCGAGGGTGACGGCATCGTGATCCCGAACGTCGCCACCGTGATCTCGGGTGAGCACGTCGCCGAGGACGACGGCTGCCAGGTCGTGCAGTTCGACGACGTCGGCATCGAGAAGACGGCGGTGCTCGCAGAGGGCGAGGAGTCCGTGGAGCCGGGTGACACGTTCAGCTACGAGCTGACGGTCACCAACTACGGCACACGCACGGCGACGGACGTCCGGGTCACGGACGACGACCTCAACGACCGCCTCGACATCCTCGGGCTGACGGTGGCGCCGGCGGAGGTCACGTGGCACACCGCGCCGGGCTGGACCGAGAACGGGGGAGACCAGACGAATGACGTCGTCGACCTCACTCTCGACTCCCTCGGCGTCGGCGAGTCCGCGGTGATCACCATCGAGGTGGAGTTCCTGCCCTACGAGCAGGAGCCGGTGCTCTACGACCACGACGACAACCCCGAGACCCCGGACATCGAGGGCCTCCCGCCGCTGGTCGGCGACGAGGGCCTCCCCGAGATCCCGGAGCCGATCGACGTGCTCGAGAACACCGCGTGCGTCTCCATGGAGAACGACGGCGTCGAGGAGAACAACTGCGATTCGGCAGAAGTGCCCGCACGCGACCTCGTGGCCCTCGTGTACACGCGCTGTGTGAACGATGCGCCGTTCCTCGGCTGGGCGGTCACCAAGTCGCAGTCGCTCGTCAGACGAGCCGATCGACTTCCTCTGGGTGCCGAACAACGCCGATGTGACGCCTGAGACCACGCCCGCGCAGGTCGCGATCACCCAGCCGGGTGGCACGACGACGTGGAGCGACGAGATCTCCTGGCCGGGGTCGGTGTTCACACCGCCGCCGTCGAGCATCTCGATCGACTATCCGGGATGGCGTGCCATCGAGGCATCCGACATCGTTCCCGGCTCGATCCCGACGCAGTACTACCTGCCCGGCACCAACGTCGTGATGACGCCGGCGCAGCAGGCGGACTACGTGTTCAACGGATTGATCCTCGACCCGAGCGAGCTCGACTTCGCCTGGCGCGGTGTCACCGACATCACGTTCACCGTGAACCCGACGCTCGAGTTCTCGACGGCGTACCCGCCGGCGACACCCGCCTGCTTCGTCGCCCGCCACACCGAGGTTCAGGTGGAGAAGACGGCGAGCGTCGAGCGGACCGAGCCGGGCGCGTCGTTCAGCTACACGCTGGACGTGGCGAACGTGAGCGAAGACTCGGCCGCCGAGGGCGTGGTCGTGACCGACGCCATCCCGGCCGACATCAAGATCACCCAGGTGAACTGGACGGGCAAGGGCTGACGCCGACGTGTTCCCGAACTGGCAGTCCTGCGAGGTGACGGGCCAGAGCGGCGCCGGCTACGGCGGCACGCTCGAGTGCGTGCTGTACGGTCCGCTGCAGCCGATCAACTCCGACAACGGCGGCGCGTCCGTCGCTCCGAGGATCACTCTGTCGGCCACGGTGAACCCGCAGTCGAGCGCGAACACGATCACGAACGTCGCGGTCGTGGACTACCACACGTTCGGCGACCCGGACGATCCGGGCCGTGACTCGGACGACGCGACGATCCTCCTGTCGACGCTGCCGGCCACGGGCGGCGGCCCGCTGGTGCCGCTGCTGATGCTCGGCTTCCTGGCGCTGCTGGCCGGCGTCACCGCTGTGGTCGTGACGCGCCGTCGGCGCGGGGAGGTCAAGCCCACCCTGTGATCCGCTGGAGAGGGCGGGCGTCCCAGGGCCCGCCCTCTCCAGTCACGTCCGGCGTTTCCATTGCGTTACTTGACGTGGGCCGGATCGCGGGCATAGCTTTGCCGCGGGAACACGTTTCGGCTCGTGTTTGGGGAGAATGCCGAACCTCTTCGGGGGACGCGCTTTTATTCGCTGGCCGTTACGTGCTGGGAGGGGCCTCTTCTTGGGGCACCCTGTGTCGTGACGACCAAGGGTGAAGTGATGTTCAGTCGTACTTTCGTGCGCGCCTCTGATGAGGGTCTGCGCCGCCGCATGCGTCAAGAGCGGATTCAGGAGCGCAAGATCGCACTCCAGAGGCGCTGGTATGTCGGAGGGCTCGCGGCCGTCGTCGCGAGCGCGCTCGTGTTCTCGGGCATGTCTCCGGCGACTGCGGAGGAGGTGACTCCCACCGATCCGGCTCCCACGAGCGAGGCGACGACAGAGACGCCGTCGACGGATGCCGAGACCCCGCCACCCGCGGAGGAGCCGGCCGCGGAAGAACCCGCGGCCGAAGAACCCGCCCCGCCGGCTGAGCAGCCGGCGGAGCCCGAGGCGACCGTTCCGGAGGGCGACGCGCCGTTCTCGGCGCTCGTCGCACCGCTCGCTGAGCCGGAGGTGTCGCTGTTCGCGCATCGTCCCGTGCGACGGCTGGCCGGTCGCCGGTTCGCCGGTCGCCGGTTTCGAGATCGACGGCAACCTGTGTCGCGACGGCGACGGCACGCTGGACTGGGCGAACGTCGGCGGGCAGCCGGTCGCGAGCGACGGCTTCGACGACCCTGAGCAGTTCGACCAGGGCGCCTCCGAGGCCAACTGGCCGTGGAGCGCAGCCCGGACCATCCTCAACAGCGGATCGGGATCGGCCAAGAGCGACATCGGCAGGTGTACGCCTACACGCAGACGGTCGGATCGGCACGTACTACCTCATACTTCGGCTTGGAGCGCCAGGATGAAGGCACCGGTCGGTGTCGTACCAGGTGAGCGAACCAGGTGCGACAACGGCTCGGACGGGCGCCGACCCGACCGACGTGGGCGATGCCTTCGTCTGATCACGAGCAGAGCGGAACAGCACCATCCGCTCGTGGCGTGCGGACACACGGGACGTGGCGACTGACCCGTGGGTCTCGCTCGGCTACAACGGTGGCGGCGGCTTCGTCGGGCCGGTCAGAACCAGACATTATCAACCCCTTCGGCACCGATGAGCTGGCGAGGCGGGTATCTTCGCGAGGCGGCATCGAACGTGACGGAGCTCTCCGGAGGCGGCTGCAGCCGGGGAGTTCCGCCCCCGCTGACGCGACCGCCTACATGCGCAGCTTCACCGGCAACCTGAACAGACGTCCAAGAACCTCAAGCCGGCTAGGTCGACCCGCTGACGCTCTGGACCCCGCCGTCGACCTGTGCACGCTCACGATCCTGAAGACCGACACGAACGGTGACGCCGCTCCAGGGCGCCGACTTCACGATCTCGCCGTCCCGACGGGCAGCGAGGCACCGTGACGACCGGTGCGGATGGCAAGATCGTCTTCTCCGGCAAGTCGAGCCGGGCGTCTACACGGTCACCGAGACGAAGGCGCCTCCGGCTATCTGCTCCCGGCTCGAACAACCCCCAGCAAGTGACGCTCGGGCTGACGCAGGACGAGACCCTCACGTTCGTCGACCCGCTCGGCAGCGTGACCTGGCTCAAGCACGACGCCGCGGGCAACCCTGCTCGGCGGCGCGACCTTCCAACTCGTCGGCGAAACCGGCGGCGACGCCCAGGGCGCCGTGGGCGGGCACTTCCCGAGACCGTCGTCGACAACGGGACCAATGACACCGACCCGGCTGCGGGCGTGATCAAGGTCGTGAACGTCCCGATCGGGACCTACACGGTGACCGAGACGGCGGCTCCGACGGGCTACGTCCTCGACGCCACCCCGAAGAAGTTCACCATCACGCAGCGGCTCCGAACCCCTCGATCACGAGCCCGTTCGTGAACATCCCGTTCGCGACGGTGACGCTCACCAAGAACTGGGTGAACTCGTTCACCGGTGACAAGGCCGACATCGCGATCGGCGGCGGGGCTGCCGCGAACGGCACCTCGACTGCGCCGACCAACGGGCCTGTCATCCAGGTCTCGGTCGCACCGGGCACGGCGCTGACGCTCGGCGAGGTTCTGCCCGACGCCAACACCGGCGAGTACTCATCGGTCCTCTCGTGCGTCGGCGCCGACCGTCACCGAACAACACGGGAACCGGCGGCGCGATCACCGTGCCGGCGTACCCGGCCTCCGCCGCGGCGTGCAGTGCACGTTCACCAACACCGCGATCGAGAAGAACGTCAAGCTGCAGAAGCGCTGGGTCGACGCGATCGAGGGCGACGAGGCCGAGCTGCACGCGGGTGACGACGTCGCGACGTCGACGGCTGACGGCGGCGACCAGACCGACACGCGAGAACGTCGCCGAGACCTCGGTCCGCGTCGGCGACACCGTGGCGCTGAGCGAGATCCTGAGCGGCGTCGGCACCTACGGTTCGGTCTACTCGTGCACGAGTGGCCAGACGACCGGTGACGGCACGGGAACGTCGTTCACGCTGACCGTTCCGAACGCCAACGTGACCTGTACCTTCACGAACACCGCCGACCGCGGCACTGTCACCCTGAACAAGCAGTGGGTCGAACGCCTTCGAAGGCGACGAGGCCGATCTGTCGATCACGGGTGCGGCGTCCGACACCGCGACCTCGGTCGCGACCGGCGGCGACAGCACCGACGACACCAATGTGGCGTCGGTCGAGGTCCGGCTCGGCGAGAAGGTGACGCTCTCGGAGAGCCTTCCCGGCGGCAACACGGGCGAGTACACCGCGACGTGGTTCTGCTCGCGACGGCAGCAGCGGCGAGGGTGGCAGCATCCCCGAGATCACGGTGGAGGGCGACCTCGACTGCACGATCGTGAACACGGCCGATGAGATCACCGTCACACTCGACAAGCGCTGGATCGACGCCTTCGCGGGCGACGTCGCGTCGCTGTCGATCAACGGCACCACCGAGGACTCGACAGCGAACGGCACGGCGAACCAGCTCGACGAAGATGTGGTCACCGTGATGGTGCGCGTCGGCGACGACGTGAACATCCACGAGGTTCTCGACAGCGCGACCAACACCGGCGAGTACGACAGCTCGTACGCGTGCTCGACCGTCGAGAACGGCGTCGGGCAGGGGCGCGACTTCGACTTCGTCGCTCCCGACGCCGACGTGAGCTGCACGTTCATCAACACCGCCATCAAGGTCGGGGTGCGTCCTGCACAAGCAGTGGATCGGAGCCGTTCTCGGCGATGACACGACGTTGTCGGTGACGCCCGAAGCGGGCCCGATCCTCACGAGGCTGTCGGAGGTCATCGGTACCGGAACCTTCATCGACAACATCAACACCGTTGTCGCTCCAGGCGCGTATCGGCGCCGTGCTGCCGATGAATGAGACGATCGCGCTCAACGCCCTCGGTCAGTACGACTCCACGTACAGCTGCACCGGCGGTCAGGCGTCGGGCACGCGGCGTCGGCCGGAGCTTCGAGCTGACCGTGACGGGCCCGAGCCTGTGCTTCTTCGTCAACCAGGCACGCACCGCCACCGTGCACCTCGTCAAGACGTGGGTGAACGGCCAGGAGGGCGACTCCGCCGACCTCTCGATCTCGGGTCTCCCGTTGACCGAAGGCACCTCGGTGTCGAACGGCGACGTCGGCTCGTGGACAGACGTCGAGAACGCGCTCGAGAAGCAGTCGCTGATCGGTAGCGAGGTCACGGTCAGCGAGGTTCTCGACGTGGTCGCGGGTGACGCATCCGACTACACCAGCTCGCTGATGTGCCTCAACGGCGAGGAGGAAGTCATCCTCGACGTCGATGCGAGGTCCGGCACGTTCACCATGCCGAACGAGAGCGTGTGGTGTGAGTTCGTCAACGAGGCCGAGCTGCCGACGCTCTCGCTGGTCAAGGTCGTGTCGGGGGTGGACGTTGCCGATACGCACTGGCAGCTCTTCGGCACGCCCGACGAGGGCGATGTCGTGACCGACCCGGACGGCGGAGACGTCGCGCCGACAGAGGTGCCGACCGACACACCGTACGACCTGTCCGAAGAGCTCCTGGAGGACTTCACGGGATCGGACGAATTCGCCGCGAGTGAGTGGGCGTGCGTGAACGAGGACGGCACCGTCGAGCTGACCGACAGCGAGCCGGGTGCGGCGACGCTGCGCGGCCTCGACAAGGGTGAGAACGTGGTCTGCACCATCGTGAACACCCACGTCGACCAGGGCTACACACTCGACAAGACCGCGATCAGCTCGGTGCAGAACGAGGACGACAGCTGGACCGTGACCTATGAGATCACCGTGCACAACAACAGCGTGCTCGTGCCGATCACGTACGACCTGACTGACACCCTCGACACTCCGGCTGCAGGCGTCACCTACACGGGCGCCTCGTGGAGCGGCCCGACGAGCGGTGACTTCGACCTCGAGTCGTCGCTGACCGCAGTGCTCGCCGACGACGAAGCGCTCGGCGCCTACAACGGCTCGAACGACGCGGTGTACACCGTGGTGGTCGACGTCGATGTGACTGCCGAGCCGGCTGACCCCGCGACGTGTGAGGAAGGCGGCGAAGGCATCGGCATCGTCAACACCGCCGAACTGACGGTGGGCGAGGACGAGCCGATCGACGACGAGGCCTGCGGCACTGTGCACTTCGACGACGTGGACATCGAGAAGACGGCGATGCTCCAGGACACCGAAGGCGAGTGGGTGCCGCTCGAAGAGGGCGACTCGGTGGAGCCGGGCGATGAATTCCGGTACGTGCTGACGGTGACCAACAACGGCACTCGTGACGCGACGGACGTGGTTGTCACCGACCCGATCCCGGAGCGCCTCGAGGTCACCGGCCTCGAGCTGCCCGACGGTTGGGCCAACGACAACGCCCCCGACCTGGTAGACGGCGACAACGTGCTGCAGGCGAGCACGCCGACGCTGGCCGAAGGCGCGTCGGTCGAGATCGTGGTGACGGTGGAGTTCCTGCCGGCCCCCGTGCCGCCGATCGAGCCCGGTGACGGGAGCGAGGAGCCGCCGGCTCCGCTCGAGGAGCTAGTCAACGAGGCCTGCGTCGCCGCGGAACGAGATGAGGTCGATGAGAACAACTGCTCGGAGATCGAGATCCCGGTCCGCGAGATCACGGCGGTCGTCTACACCAGGTGCGTGGCGGACGCCCCGCTCCTGGGCTGGACGATCACGAAGTCCGCAGCGCTCATCGACGAGGAGATCGAGTTCCTCTGGACTCCGGACAGCGGCACGGCGACGACCGACCCCGCGAACGTCTCGATCACCCAGCCGGGTGGCACCGCGACGTGGAGCGAGGAGATCGACTGGCCGGGCGCGGCGTTCACACCCTCGGGCGTGAGCATCGACTACCCGGGATGGCGGCCGATCGTCGCGAGCGACATCGTGCCCGGATCGATCCCGACGCAGTACTACTACCCGGGAACGACCGACATCATCAGTGCGGCCGACCAGCCGGACTACGTGTTCAACGGTCTGATCCTCGACGACAGCGAGCTCGACTACGCCTGGCGTCTCGGCTCGACGATCACCTTCACGGTCAACCCCGAGCTGGTGTTCACGACGGAGTACCCGGCGGCGACGCCCGAGTGCTTCGTGGCCCGCCACTCGAACGTCCAGATCGAGAAGACGGCCAGCGTCGAGAAGACCGACCCGGGTGCGTCGTTCACGTACACCCTCGCGGTGGCCAACGTGAGCGATGACGCGGCCGCCGAGTCGGTCGTCGTCACCGACACGATCCCCGCCGACCTCAAGATCACCGATGTGAGCTGGGCCGGCGAGGGCGACGACGCGGTGTTCCCGAACTGGCAGACCTGTGAGGTCACCGGTCAGAACAGCGCCGGCTACGGCGGCACCCTCGAGTGCGTGCTCTTCGGACCCCTGCAGCCGCAGGGGGCGAACGAAGGCGCCTCGGCGGCTCCGACCATCACTCTGGCGGCGACGGTGAACCCGGCGTCCACGAGCAGTTCGATCACCAACGTGGCAGTCGTGGACTACCACACCTTCGGTGACCCGGACGACCCGGGCCGCGACTCCGACGACGCCATCGTGCTGCTGTCGGCGCTCCCGGCCACGGGTGGCGAGCTGCCGCCGCTGCTGGTCATCATGGGCCTGTTCGCACTGCTCGGCGGTACGACGCTGCTCATGGTCGCCCGCCGCCGGCGCGGAGAGGTCAAGGCGACCCTCTGACGTGAGAGAGGGCGGGACCGCCCCAAGGCCCGCTCTCTCCCACCTGACTCCGACCCGCTCCGGCAGGACGGAGCTCGAGCCCCTCGCACCCCGCACGCGAGGGGCTCGAGCGCGTCTGGGACACCTGCGGATGACGGATGCCGCAGTTGCCGGCATCCGTCCCGCGCGTCGATTTCGCGCATCGGCGCATGACCGATAGCCTGCACGAACGGCGGTTCTCCGCCGTTCTCCTCAGCGCCCCCCGCATCGGAGGAGGAACGGCACCCCCGTGCCGGCGAGTACGACGTGCCCCCGCGCGTCGCAGAAGTACCGGCGTGCCCCCGCACGTCGCTGGGAAGTACGGCGCGCGACAGCGCGTCGCTGGGAAGTACGGCGCGTTCTGCGCGCCGCTGGGACGACGCTCGACGTCGATTAGGGGAGGAACACTGTGTCTGCAGTGCGCAAGAGGACTTTGAAAGCTTTGGCTGGGGCGTTGGTCGCCGCGGCACTCGTCGTGGCTCCGCTGGTGACCGCCGGAGCGGCCGCGGCTCCGCCCCAGGGCGCCACCGCGGCCGTCGGGCTCGTGGTCGGAAGGCACCAACGATGGCGAGTACTGGGAGGAGAAGCTACGCGGACCACGAGGCCGACTGTTACAAGGTCGACGTGCGACTCGAGCTCTGAGCCACGGCACGGTGTCCGCGGACAAGAAGTCCAGTCACGCTGAACGAGTTCGACGTGGCGGGATGGCCCGGCGATCACTGGGAAGTGCTCGTTATCAAGGCCGGCAAGCGCGGGCCAGACAACGTCGTCGAGCACCCGGTGGCGGGTATGGCCTACGCTTCCCCGATCAACAACGGCGGCCAGCAGGCGACGATCTCGCACTGGATCGTCTGCAAGGGCACGAGTACCCGCCCTCGGAAGAGCCGGAAGCCAGCCGGAATCAGCCGAGAGGCGCCGGTCGCCACACGCGTGAAGACGCACCATCACGACAGAGTTCGACTGCGACACCGATCTCGCAACGGTCACGCACGACCACCACGACGTCCGGCTGGCGCTTCGACGCCAGAAGCCGAAGAGTGCAGGTGGCTCTCGAGCCTGTCGTTTCGCCCCCGACCACCACGACGAGACCGCTCACCGACGCCGAGAAGCCGAGTGCCCGCCCGACACGACGGTCGAGTCCACGCCGTGGGAGGACGGCACGTGGGTCTGCGGCGACACCGACGGTCACGCAGACGCGCAGGGTGCTCACTACCACGTACACGCGTGATGAAGCAGGCACGAATCACGCCGTCGACGATCAGCCGAAGACGCGGAGACGCAGACCCGCCCCCTCACGCAGGCCGAGATCGGCGAATGCCCGCTCGTCCCCGGTGAGATCCAGTCCGTATGCGTCGGCGACGTGCCGTACCTCGGCTACGAGGTGACGCTGCCCGAGGGCTTCGTGGCCGACAGCGCCAACCCCGTCACGATCACGTTCGTGAACCCGGACGGCGAGGACTACGTCGTCGAGGACCAGCCCCTGAGCGGCGCGCTGCTCTGGCCGGGTGCGTCCGACGGTGAGCCGAAGATGTGGCCGGGCTGGGATCTCGTCGACGGCGAGTACGTCGAGACCGACGGCAACTTCGCATGGACCCGCGCAGGCGTCACCGTCGAGTTCGAGGTGAACCCGACGTACACGACCGAGGTCGAGTACCCGCAGGCCACCGCGCTGTGCGCCAACCCGCCCGTGGGCGGGGGCGATGACCCCACCACCGGCACCCCGACGTCGACCGACGCCGAGGCACTGGCCGTGACCGGTGGCGGCATCAACCCGATCGTCGTGGCAGCGGGCGGAACGGCGCTCCTCGCCGGCATCGCGGTCGTCGCGATCGCGGCCTACCGTCGCCGTCACGCGAGCATGCAGTAACACCGACGGATAGCGTAAGAGGGCGGTCGCGCACAGCGCGGCCGCCCTCTCGTTCGTCCGCGTCTGGGAAACGGCCGAGCATACTCGCGTCGCGACACGCCCGAGTTTGCGACACGCCCGGGCTGCACGTAGACTAGTGAGGTTCCACATTCCGGCGCCCCTCTTGGCGTGCGTCGGATCACTGTCAGGGCAGTGCATAGGCAGGCGCAACGCGCAGGGTCCTAGGCCGCGGGCAGCAGAACCACCACATCTCGAATCCATCCACAGCGGAGCCATGCTCCGCGCGCAGACGGAGAACGGATGCCGGGAGCAGCGCTTCGGCGCGACACCCGGATTGACAGCAGAACAGCGGTGCAGCATCCCTCGACAAGCTCGGGAACCGAGCGGCCGCGAGGAGTAAGTGCCATGGCGCCCCGTGCGCCACGTGCGTCCAATGCCACTGGGGTATGACGCGAGAAAGAGAGTGAGCAGACAATGGCGGGACAGAAGATCCGCATTCGCCTGAAGTCGTACGACCACGAGGTCATCGACTCGTCGGCACGAAAGATCGTCGACACCGTGACCCGTGCGGGCGCGACGGTCGTGGGCCCCGTGCCCCTCCCGACGGAGAAGAACGTGATCGCAGTGATCCGTTCTCCCCACAAGTACAAGGACAGCCGCGAGCACTTCGAGATGCGCACCCACAAGCGTCTGATCGACATCGTCGACCCGACGCCCAAGGCTGTCGACTCGCTCATGCGTCTCGACCTCCCGGCCGATGTCAACATCGAGATCAAGCTCTGAGGTTCGACATGGCTGACATCAACTCAAAGGTTTCCAAGGGCCTGCTCGGCACCAAGCTCGGCATGACCCAGGTGTGGGACGAGAACGGCAAGCTCGTTCCCGTCACCGTCATCGAGATCGCACCGAACGTGGTCACGCAGGTGCGTACGCCCGAGAAGGACGGCTACAAGGCCGTCCAGATCGCGTACGGCCAGATCGACCCCCGCAAGGTGAACCAGCCCCTCACGGCCCACTTCGAGGCCGCGGGTGTCACCCCGCGCCGTCACCTCACCGAGGTCCGCACTGCGGACGCTGCTGACTACTCACTCGGTCAGGAGCTCACGGTGGACGGCACGTTCGAGGCCGGCCAGCTGGTCGACGTCGTCGGCACCAGCAAGGGCAAGGGCACCGCGGGTGTCATGAAGCGCCACAACTTCAAGGGCGTCTCCGCTTCGCACGGTGCGCACCGCAACCACCGCAAGCCCGGTTCGATCGGCGCCTCGTCGACGCCGAGCCGCGTCTTCAAGGGCATGCGCATGGCCGGCCGTATGGGTGGCGAGCGCGTGACCGTCCTCAACCTCAAGGTGCACGCCGTCGACGCCGAGAAGGGTCTGCTGCTCGTCAAGGGCGCCGTCCCCGGTGCTCGTGGCCGCATCGTCTACGTCCGCAACGCAGTGAAGGGTGCCTGATCTCATGGCTGACACCACTCTCGCGCTCGACGTCCTGAAGGCAGACGGCACGGCGGCTGGTTCCGTCGAACTGCCGGCTTCGATCTTCGACGTCAAGACGAACATCCCGCTCATCCACCAGGTCGTCGTCGCGCAGCTCGCGGCGGCTCGCCAGGGCACCCACTCGACCAAGCGTCGCGGTGAGGTCTCGGGCGCCGGCCGCAAGCCCTTCAAGCAGAAGGGCACGGGTAACGCCCGTCAGGGTTCCATCCGCGCGCCTCAGATGACCGGCGGTGGCATCGTGCACGGCCCCAAGCCGCGCGACTACTCGCAGCGCACCCCCAAGAAGATGATCGCGGCCGCCCTCCTGGGCGCGCTCAGCGACCGTGCTCGTGGTGAGCGTCTGCACGTCGTCGAGACGTTCGGCATCGAGGGCGCGCCCTCGACCAAGACCGCAGCAGCGGTCTTCGCCAGCGTCAACGCGACCAAGAACGTGCTCGTCGTCGTGGACCGCGATGACGACGTCACCGTGCTGAGCGTGCGCAACATCTCGTTCGCCCACGTGCTGCCGTTCGACCAGCTCAACGCGTACGACGTGATCGTCTCGGACGACATCGTCTTCACCAAGGCCGCCCTCGACGCGTTCATCGCGTCGAAGACCGCCGTCACCGAGGAGGCCTCGGCATGACCGCCGTTTACAAGGACCCGCGCGACATCATCCTGAAGCCGGTCGTTTCGGAGAAGAGCTACGGGCTCATCGACGAGGGCAAGTACACCTTCCTCGTCGACCCCCGCGCTTCGAAGACCGAGATCAAGCTCGCGATCGAGAAGATCTTCGGCGTCAAGGTCGCAGCGGTCAACACGCTCAACCGCACGGGCAAGGCCCGTCGTACCCGCTTCGGCACCGGCAAGCGCAAGGACACCAAGCGCGCCATCGTGACCCTGAAGTCGGGCACCATCGACATCTTCACGGCAGTCGGCTGACGGTCGGGATAGAGGACTAGAGATATGGCTATTCGCAAGTACAAGCCCACGACCCCGGGTCGCCGCGGCTCGTCGGTGGCCGACTTCGCCGAGATCACCCGATCGACGCCTGAGAAGTCGCTCCTCCGCCCGCTCAGCAAGACCGGTGGCCGCAACAACCAGGGCCGCATCACCACGCGTCACATCGGTGGTGGCCACAAGCGTCAGTACCGCGTCATCGACTTCCGTCGCAATGACAAGGACGGCGTCAACGCCAAGGTCGCTCACATCGAGTACGACCCCAACCGCACCGCGCGCATCGCGCTCCTGCACTACTTCGACGGCGAGAAGCGCTACATCCTCGCGCCGAACAAGCTGTCGCAGGGCGACATCGTCGAGTCGGGCGCCTCGGCTGACATCAAGCCGGGCAACAACCTGCCGCTGAAGAACATCCCCACCGGTACCGTGATCCACGCCATCGAGCTCCGCCCCGGCGGCGGCGCGAAGCTGGCGCGCTCGGCCGGCACGTCGGTTCGCCTCGTGGCGAAGGACGGCCCCTACGCCCAGCTGCGTCTGCCCTCGGGCGAGATCCGCAACGTCGACGCGCGCTGCCGCGCGACCGTCGGCGAGGTCGGCAACGCCGAGCAGTCGAACATCAACTGGGGCAAGGCCGGCCGCAACCGCTGGAAGGGCATCCGCCCGACCGTCCGCGGTGTCGCGATGAACCCCGTCGACCACCCGCACGGTGGTGGTGAGGGTAAGACCTCCGGTGGTCGTCACCCGGTTTCGCCGTGGGGTCAGGCCGAAGGCCGCACCCGTCACGCGAACAAGGAAAGCGACAAGTACATCGTCCGTCGTCGCAACGCCGGCAAGAAGCGGAAGTAGGAGTAGAGGAAGATGCCTCGCAGCCTTAAGAAGGGCCCCTTCGTCGACGAGCACCTGCTTCGCAAGGTCGTCGTCCAGAACGAAGCCGGCACCAAGAACGTCATCAAGACCTGGTCGCGCCGTTCGATGATCATCCCGGCCATGCTGGGTCACACCATCGCCGTGCACGACGGACGCAAGCACATCCCCGTGTTCGTGTCCGAGACCATGGTCGGCCACAAACTGGGCGAGTTCGCGCCCACCCGCACCTTCCGCGGCCACGTGAAGGACGACAAGAAGGGCCGCCGCCGCTGACGCGGGGGCAGAGGAGAGAGAAATGGTGGAGTCCATCGCACGCGTGCGACACATCCGCGTGACCCCTCAGAAGGCTCGTCGTGTCGTCGCGCTCATCAAGGGCAAGCAGGCTGAGGAGGCCCTGGCCATCCTCAAGTTCGCGCCGCAGGGTGCGAGCGAGCCGATCTACAAGCTCGTCGCCGCCGGAATCGCGAACGCTCGCGTGAAGGCAGACAAGGACGGCGAGTACCTGGACGAGCAGGACCTGTACGTGGCCAACGCGTACGTCGACGAGGGCACGACGCTCAAGCGTTTCCGCCCCCGCGCGCAGGGTCGTGCCTTCCAGATCAAGAAGCGCACCAGCCACATCACCGTCGTGCTGTCGACCCCCGAGGTCACCGACACGACGCCGGCTGCCAAGAGCAAGAAGGCGAGCAAGTAATGGGACAGAAAGTCCACCCCTACGGCTTCCGCCTCGGCATCACGACCGACCACGTGTCGCGCTGGTTCTCGGACTCGACGAAGCCCGGTCAGCGTTACGCCGACTACGTCGCCGAGGACATCAAGATCCGCAAGCTCCTGCAGACCCAGCTCGACCGGGCCGGCGTGAGCAACATCGAGATCGAGCGCACCCGTGACCGCGTTCGCGTCGACATCCACACCGCCCGCCCGGGCATCGTGATCGGTCGTCGCGGCGCCGAGGCCGAGCGCATCCGCGCCGACCTCGAGAAGCTCACCGGCAAGCAGATCCAGCTGAACATCCTCGAGGTCAAGAACCCCGAGGCCGACGCTCAGCTCGTCGCGCAGGGCATCGCCGAGCAGCTCACCGCTCGCGTGGCGTTCCGCCGCGCGATGCGCAAGGGCCTGCAGGGCGCCCAGCGCGCCGGCGCCAAGGGCGTCCGCATCCAGGTCTCCGGCCGCCTCGGCGGCGCCGAGATGAGCCGCTCGGAGTTCTACCGCGAGGGTCGTGTGCCGCTGCACACGCTGCGCGCGAACATCGACTACGGCTTCTACGAGGCGAAGACCACCTTCGGCCGCATCGGCGTGAAGGTCTGGATCTACAAGGGCGACCTCACCAACAAGGAGCTCGCTCGCGAGCAGGCCAACCAGAAGCCGGCCCGCGACCGCGGCGGCGACCGTCGCGGCCCCCGCGGCGACCGTGGCGACCGTGGCGACCGCCGCAACGAGGCCCCCGTGGCAGAAGGAGCATCGGCGTAATGCTTATTCCCCGCAAGGTCAAGTACCGCAAGCAGCACCACCCGGGTCGCTCCGGCCAGGCCACCGGCGGCACGAAGGTCTCCTTCGGCGAGTTCGGCATCCAGGCCCTCACGCCCGCATATGTGACGAACCGTCAGATCGAGTCCGCTCGTATCGCGATGACCCGTCACATCAAGCGTGGCGGCAAGGTGTGGATCAACATCTACCCCGACCGTCCGCTCACCAAGAAGCCGGCCGAGACCCGCATGGGTTCCGGTAAGGGTTCGCCCGAGTGGTGGGTCGCAAACGTCAAGCCGGGTCGCGTCCTCTTCGAGGTCGCCGGCGTCAACGAGGAACTCGCTCGTGAGGCCCTGACCCGCGCAATCCACAAGCTGCCCCTGAAGGCACGCATCATCAAGCGCGAGGAGGGCGACGCGTAATGGCGATCGGCACCAAGACGCTCGCTCCGAGCGAGCTCGACACGTTCGAAGACCAGCGCCTCGTCGAGGAGCTGCGCAAGGCCAAGGAAGAGCTGTTCAACCTGCGCTTCCAGTCGGCCACCGGCCAGCTCGAGAGCCACGGCCGCATCCGTGCGGTCAAGCGCGACATCGCGCGGCTCTACACCGTGATCCGTGAGCGCGAGCTCGGCATCCGTGCCACTCCCGCTCCGCTGGAGACGGCGACGAAGGCGAAGAAGACGAAGGCCAAGAAGGCGGATGCCGCTGACGAGGCCGCGAAGGAAGAGGCCGAGTAATGGCTGACACGAAGAAGGCCGCCGACGCGGTCGAGACCAAGGGTCACGAGTCGTCCGAGCACGATGTGCGCGACGTCGACGCCCGCGGCTACCGCAAGGCCCGCCGCGGCTACGTCGTCAGCGACAAGATGGACAAGACCATCGTCGTCGAGGTCGAGGACCGCGTGAAGCACCCGCTCTACGGCAAGGTCATCCGCCGCACCTCCAAGGTGAAGGCGCACGACGAAGGCAACACGGCCGGCATCGGTGACCTCGTGCTCATCAACGAGACCCGCCCGCTGAGCGCCACCAAGCGCTGGCGTCTGGTCGAGATCCTGGAGAAGGCCAAGTGATTCAGAACGAGTCCCGCCTCAAGGTCGCCGACAACACGGGCGCCAAGGAGCTGCTCACCATCCGCGTTCTCGGCGGCTCGAACCGCCGTTACGCGGGCGTGGGTGACATCATCGTGGCCACCGTCAAGGACGCGATCCCGGGCGGCAACGTCAAGAAGGGCGATGTGGTCAAGGCCGTCATCGTCCGTACCGTCAAGCAGACCCGTCGTGCCGACGGCTCTTACATCAAGTTCGACGAGAACGCCGCCGTGATCCTGAAGAGCGACGGGGAGCCCCGCGGCACCCGCATCTTCGGCCCGGTCGGCCGTGAGCTTCGCGACAAGAAGTTCATGAAGATCGTCTCGCTCGCACCGGAGGTGATCTGACCCCATGGCCAAGATCAAGAAGGGTGACCTGGTTCAGGTCCTCAACGGCAAGAAGCAGGACAAGGGCGGCGACCGCGGCAAGCAGGGCAAGGTCCTCGAGGTCCTCGCCGACCAGAACCGCGTCATCGTCGAGGGCGTGAACTTCGTCACGAAGCACAACCGCGTCGGCCAGTCGCAGCGCGGCACCAAGACGGGCGGCATCGAGACGATGGAAGCCCCGATCCACATCTCCAACGTCGCCGTCGTCGACCCCTCGACCAAGAAGCCGACCCGTGTCGGCCACCGGGTCGAGGAGCAGACGAAGGACGGCGTGAAGCGCACCGTCCGCGTGCGCTACGCGAAGAAGTCAGGCAAGGACCTCTGATGAGCACCGCAACTGCCGCGCCGGCTGGCAAGATCCAGCCGCGCCTGAAGCAGAAGTACAACACCGAGATCAAGAAGGCTCTGCAGGACGAGTTCGGCTACGCCAACGTCATGCAGACGCCCGGCCTGGTCAAGGTCGTCGTGAACACCGGTGTCGGCGAGGCAGCTCGCGACAGCAAGGTGATCGATGGCGCGGTCGACGACCTCACCAAGATCACCGGCCAGAAGCCGGTCGTGACCAAGGCCCGCAAGTCCATCGCGCAGTTCAAGCTGCGCGAGGGTCAGGCCATCGGCGCGCACGTCACCCTCCGGGGCGACCGCGCGTGGGAGTTCATCGACCGTCTCGTCAACCTCGCCCTGCCCCGCATCCGCGACTTCCGCGGCCTGTCGGGTGCGCAGTTCGACGGCAACGGCAACTACACGTTCGGTCTCCAGGAGCAGTCCGTGTTCCACGAGATCAACCAGGACAAGATCGACCGCGTCCGCGGCTTCGACATCACCATCGTGACGACGGCGAAGACGGATGCCGAGGGCCGCGCGCTTCTGCGCCACCTGGGCTTCCCGTTCAAGTCGGACGACGCGCAGGCGTAACGCTTCGAAAGGATGCCGCGGCCAGTCGCCGCTGAGCTGTCGACACCCCGGTCGCTGAGCATGTCGAAGGGCCCATAACTGAATACGGCAATCATGGAAGGTCGTCTGGCGTGTAACGGCAGCCGATACCTCGTGAACAAAGGAATCAACAAATGACAATGACAGACCCGGTCGCAGATATGCTGACCCGTCTGCGCAACGCGAACTCGGCGCACCACGACTCGGTGTCGCTGCCGAATTCCAAGCTCAAGACCCACATCGCCGAGATCCTCAAGCAGGAGGGCTACATCTCCGCGTGGGAGATCAGCGACGCTCGCGTCGGCCAGACCCTCACGCTGACGCTCAAGTACGGCCCGAACCGCGAGCGGTCGATCGCCGGCATCAAGCGCGTCTCGAAGCCCGGCCTCCGCGTCTACGCGAAGTCCACCGAGATCCCCCGCGTCCTCGGCGGCCTCGGCGTCGCGATCCTGTCCACCTCCTCCGGTCTTCTCACCGACCGCCAGGCCGAGCAGAAGGGCGTGGGTGGGGAAGTCCTCGCCTACGTGTGGTGATCTGACATGTCGCGAATCGGTCGTCTTCCGATCGACATCCCCGCCGGCGTGACCATTTCGGTCGAGGGCCAGGATGTCGCCGTCAAGGGCCCCAAGGGCGAGCTCGCGCTCACCGTGGCCCGTCCCATCGAAGTCAAGGTCGAAGAGGGCCAGGTCATCGTGACCCGTCCCGACGACGAGCGCGCGTCGCGCTCGCTCCACGGCCTGACCCGCACGCTCATCAACAACAACATCATCGGTGTCACCCAGGGCTACACCAAGGGCCTCGAGGTCGTCGGCACGGGTTACCGCGTCGCGCAGAAGGGCACGGCGGTCGAGTTCGCTCTCGGCTTCTCGCACCCCGTCCTGATCGACCCGCCCGCGGGCATCACCCTGACCGTCGAGGGCAACAACAAGCTCACCGTGAGCGGCATCGACAAGCAGGCCGTCGGCGAGGCCGCGGCGAACATCCGCAAGATCCGCAAGCCCGAGCCGTACAAGGGCAAGGGTGTGCGGTACGCCGGCGAGGTCGTTCGTCGCAAGGCCGGAAAGAGTGGTAAGTAACCATGGCTGTCAAGACAAAGACTCAGGCGCGTTCGCGTCGTCATGCCCGCCTGCGCAAGAAGGTCGTCGGCACCGAGCTGCGTCCGCGCCTCGTCGTCACCCGTTCGGCCCGCCACGTCTTCGTGCAGGTCGTCGACGACAGCAAGGGCCACACGCTGGCCTCGGCCTCGACCCTCGAGACCGATCTGCGCACGTTCGACGGTGACAAGACCGCCAAGGCCCGCAAGGTCGGCGAGCTCCTCGCGGAGCGCGCCAAGGCCGCCGGTGTCTCGGACGTCGTGTTCGACCGTGGCGGCAACCGCTATGCGGGCCGTGTCGCGGCGATCGCCGACGGCGCCCGCGAGGGAGGTCTGAACCTGTGAGTGACAACAAGGAGAACATCGTGACCGAGCAGGCAGCTGCCGAGGCTCCGGCCGAGGCCGCCGCGACGGCGCCCGCCGAGCGCGAGCGCGAGCCGCGCCGCGGTGGACGCGAGCGCAACCAGACCCGCGGTGACCGCGGCGGTCGCGACCGCAACGAGAGCCAGTTCCTCGAGCGCGTCGTCACCATCAACCGCGTGTCGAAGGTCGTCAAGGGTGGTCGTCGCTTCAGCTTCACCGCGCTCGTCGTCGTCGGCGACGGCAACGGTGTGGTCGGCGTCGGCTACGGCAAGGCCCGTGAGGTGCCGCTGGCGATCTCGAAGGGCGTCGAAGAGGCCAAGCGCAACTTCTTCCGCGTGCCGCGCGTCGGCTCGACCATCCCGCACCCCGTGCAGGGTGAGGCCGCTGCCGGTGTGGTGCTGCTGCGCCCGGCCGCTGCCGGTACCGGTGTCATCGCCGGTGGTCCGGTGCGTGCCGTGCTCGAGTGCGCCGGCATCCACGACGTGCTGTCGAAGTCGCTCGGCTCGTCGAACACGATCAACATCGTCCACGCGACGGTGGAGGCCCTGAAGCAGCTCGAGGAGCCCCGTGCGGTCGCCGCGCGTCGCGGTCTCGACTTCGACCAGGTCGCCCCCGCCCGTCTCGTCCGTGCCGAGGCTGAGGCCGCGGCCGCTGCGAAGGCAGGTGTCTGATGGCTGCGCGTCTGAAGGTCACGCAGGTCAAGTCCAAGGTGAGCGAGAAGCAGAACCAGCGCGACACGCTGCGTTCGCTCGGTCTGAAGCGGATCGGCGACTCGGTCGTCCGTCCCGACGACGCGCAGACGCGCGGCTACGTCCGGACCGTCGCTCACCTCGTAAAGGTTGAGGAGATCGACTGATGGCTGAGAAGGCCCAGAAGAACGAAGCCGTCGAGGCTGAGAAGGCGCCCAAGAAGGCTCCTGCCAAGAAGGCTGCTGCCTCCAAGGCGGCCGCTGACAAGGCGCCGGCGAAGAAGGCTGCCGCCCCCAAGAAGGCTGCGCCCAAGAAGGACGTCCCGGCTGCGCGCCCGGGCGTGCTGAAGGTGCACCACCTGCGTCCGGTCCCCGGATCCAACACCCCGAAGACCCGCGTGGGTCGTGGTGAGGGCTCGAAGGGCAAGACCGCCGGCCGTGGCACCAAGGGCCAGAAGGCCCGCTACCAGGTCAAGGTGGGCTTCGAGGGTGGCCAGATGCCGCTGCACATGCGCACCCCGAAGCTGCGCGGCTTCAAGAACCCGTTCCGCGTCGAGTACCAGGTCGTGAACCTGGACAAGCTCGCGGAGCTGTACCCGGCCGGTGGCGACGTCACCGTCGGCGACCTGGTCGCCAAGGGTGCAGTGCGCAAGAACGAGAAGGTCAAGGTGCTCGGCACCGGCGACATCTCGGTGAAGCTCACCGTGTCGGTCGACAAGGTCTCGGGTTCTGCCGAGCAGAAGATCGTCGCCGCGGGCGGAACCGTCAAGTAATACGCGCACAGTGGGGGTCGGAGCTTGCTCCGGCCCCCACTGGGTTACCCTGGACGTCGGCACGTCTGCGTGCCGACGCCCCCCTCTGGAGGAATCCTCTTGTTCAGCGCCATCGCGCGGATCTTCCGCACACCCGACCTGCGTCGGAAGATCGCATTCACCCTGGCGATCATCGCCCTGTACCGCTTCGGTGCGCACATCCCGGCGCCGTTCGTCGACTTCCCGAACGTGCAGACGTGTCTGCGGGCGTCCGAAGGCACCGAGGGACTGCTGTCGCTGGTCAACCTGTTCTCGGGTGGCGCACTGCTGCAGCTGTCGATCTTCGCGCTGGGCGTCATGCCGTACATCACGGCGACGATCATCGTGCAGCTGCTGCGTGTGGTCATCCCGCACTTCGAGACCCTCTACAAAGAGGGCCAGTCGGGCCAGGCCCGCCTGACGCAGTACACGCGCTACCTCACGATCGCGCTGGCGCTGCTGCAGTCGACCACGCTCGTCACCGTGGCCCGCAGCGGCCAGCTCTTCGGGACCACCGGTGTTCCCGAGTGCGAGCAGCTCCTCACCAACGACGTGTGGTGGGCGCAGCTCCTGATGATCATCACGATGACCGCCGGCACCGGCCTCATCATGTGGTTCGCCGAGCTCGTCACCGAGCGCGGCATCGGCAACGGCATGTCGCTGCTGATCTTCACCTCGATCGCCGCCGCGTTCCCCGCCTCGATGTGGGCGATCGCGCAGTCCAAGGGCTTCGAGGTCTTCCTGCTCGTGCTGGCCGTCGGCATCGTCGTCGTCGCGCTGGTGGTCTACGTCGAGCAGTCGCAGCGCCGCATCCCGGTGCAGTACGCCAAGCGCATGGTGGGTCGCCGCACCTACGGCGGCACCAACACGTACATCCCGATCAAGGTGAACATGGCCGGCGTCGTGCCCGTCATCTTCGCCTCGTCGCTGCTGTACATCCCGGCGCTCATCGCGCAGTTCAACCAGCCGCAGGCCGGTGAAGAGGTCCCCGCCTGGGTCGCGTGGATCCAGCTGTACCTGGTGCGCGGCGATCACCCGCTGTACATGGCGCTGTACTTCCTGCTCATCGTCGGGTTCACCTACTTCTACGTCGCGATCACGTTCAACCCCGTCGAGGTCGCCGACAACATGAAGAAGTACGGCGGCTTCATCCCCGGCATCCGTGCGGGTCGCCCGACGGCCGAGTACCTCGACTACGTGCTCACGCGCATCACGCTCCCGGGCTCCATCTACCTGGGTCTGATCGCACTGCTGCCGCTGATCGCCCTCGCCACGGTCGGCGCCAACCAGAACTTCCCGTTCGGCGGCGCCTCGATCCTCATCATCGTCGGCGTCGGCCTCGAGACGGTGAAGCAGATCGACGCACAGCTCCAGCAGCGTCACTACGAAGGGCTTCTCCGATGACCCGTCTTCTCATCGTCGGACCGCAGGGCTCCGGCAAGGGCACCCAGGGCATCCGCATCGCGGAGACGTTCGGCGTCCCCGCCGTCTCGACGGGCGATGTCTTCCGCGGCGCTGTCGCGGCGGGCACCGACCTCGGCCAGCAGGTGAAGGCCATCATCGAGGCCGGCGATCTCGTGCCCGACGAGCTCACGAGCGCGGTCGTGCGCGATCGCCTGTCGCAGCAGGATGCCGCAGACGGCTTCCTCCTCGACGGCTACCCGCGCAACGTCGCCCAGGTCATGCACCTCGACGAGTTCCTCGAGGGACGCGACGAGCAGCTGGACGCGGTCATCGAGCTCGTCGTGCCGCGTGACGAGAGCATCGCCCGCATCTCGCTGCGGGCCGCCGAGCAGGGCCGCAGCGACGACACCGAAGAGGTCATCGCCAACCGCCTCGCGATCTACGAGCGCGAGACGGCGCCGATCCTCGAGATCTACCGCACCCGCGACATCGTCGACCGCATCGACGGCGTGGGCTCGCTCGACGAGATCACCGCCCGCATCATCGCGGCGCTCGAGGCACGCGGTCTCAACCGCGCCGCCGCCGCCTGATCCCGTGTCGCTGCGCCGTTCGATCTACAAGTCGCCCGCCCAGCTGCGGGCGATGGTCGAGCCCGGGCTCATCACGGCCGCGGCGCTCGACGCCGCGCGGAGCCTGATCGCTCCGGGCGTGACGACGGCGGAGCTGGATGCCGCGGCATCCGCTCTCATCACCGCTCGAGGTGCGAAGTCCAACTTCCAGATGGTGCGCGGGTACCGCCACACCATCTGCGCCTCGGTCAACGAAGAGGTCGTGCACGGCATCCCCGGCGAGCGCGTGCTCGAGGCCGGTGACATCCTGTCGATCGATGCGGGCGCCGAGTACAAGGGCTGGAACGGCGACTCGGCGTTCACGTTCGTGCTGCCCGACGATTCCCGGCCCGAGATCGTGGCGGAGCGTCAGCGGCTGTCGGATGTGACCGAGGGGTCGCTCTGGGCCGGCATCGCCGCGATGGCGTCGGCGAAGCACATCGGCGAGATCGGCACGGCGGTGCAGCAGTACATCGAGGCCCACTCCCCGGAGTCGGGGACCTACGGCATCCTGCGCGAGTACGTCGGCCATGGCATCGGCCGCAAGATGCACGAGTCGCCGTCGGTCTTCAACTACCGTGTCCCGGATCCGGGACCGGAGGTGCGGCCCGGCCTCGTGCTCGCGATCGAGCCGATGGTCGTCATCGGCGACCAGGCCACCTTCGTCGAGGACGACGGCTGGACGGTCTCGACGCTCGACGGCACCGCGGGCTCCCACTGGGAGCACAGCGTGGCCGTGCACGAAGACGGAATCTGGGTGCTGACGGCACCCGACGGCGGTGCCGCGGGCCTGGCGCCCTTCGGCGTGACCCCGCGCGAGATCGCCTAGGAGGCTCGACATGGCACAGACCGCACGCAAGACCAACTGGTTCGCGATCTGGGTGACGACCGGCGTCGTCGTGGCGCTCGCGCTCGTCGTCGTCCTCGTGGTGACGCTGAACAACGCGGCGACGCCCAAGCCGCTGCCGACCGAGGTCAACACCCCGTCGGCGTCGAACATCGACGGCGAGACCGGTGCGATCCTCGTGGGCGACGGCGAGGACCGCCTCGACACCTACATCGACTTCATGTGCCCCGTCTGCAACCAGTTCGAGCAGGTGTACGGCGCGGAGATCGAGAGCATGGTCGACGCCGGGGACATCACCCTCGGCATCCACCCGATCGCGATCCTCGACGATCAGTCGAACGGCACGCAGTTCTCCACGCGTGCGGCGAACGCCGCCTACTGCGTGGCGACCGAAGATGCCGACGCATCGCTGCCGTTCCTGCAGGCGATGTTCGAGAACCAGCCCGCCGAGGGGACCAGCGGCCTGACGAACAACGAGATCCTCGAGATCGCGTCGGGGGTCGGCGTCACCGGGATCGACTCGTGCGTGAACGACGGCACCTACGCCGGCTTCGTGACCGCGATGACGCCGGAGACCCCGGTCCAGCCCGGGTCGGGCGGGATCGGAACGCCGACCATCGCCGTCAACGGCCAGGTCATCGCGAACTCGACGCTGCCGCCCGCGGGCGAGCTCGCGACGCTCTTCGAGTAAGCCCGCGGAGAGCGGATGCCGCGGCTCGCGGCATCCGCCGGGGATTTGCCGAGGCATCCACTATCACGTATGCTTGATCTTTGGTGCGTTGCGCCTTCATTGGCGTGTCGTAGCACCGAACCCCATCCACCGCAGACCGACCGGTCTGCAGAACTGTTAGCGAGCGTATGGCGAAGAAAGACGGTGTCATCGAAATCGAGGGCGTGATCTCCGAGGCACTGCCCAACGCGATGTTCCGCGTTGAGCTGAGCAACGGACACAAGGTCCTCGCGACGATCTCCGGCAAGATGCGGCAGAACTACATCCGCATCATCCCCGAGGACCGTGTCGTCGTGGAGCTCTCGCCCTACGACCTCACCCGCGGGCGCATCGTCTACCGCTACCGCTAGACCGGTCGAGAAGTAACGCCCCAGGTGCGTCCGGAAGGTCGCACGTGCCCGGCGAAGACAGCGAAACAGGAAAGAACATGAAGGTCAACCCCTCCGTCAAGCCCATCTGCGACCACTGCAAGGTCATCCGTCGCCACGGTCGCGTCATGGTCATCTGCAAGTCGAACCCGCGTCACAAGCAGCGCCAGGGCTGATCGGATGCTGCGCCCCGCGCAGCCCCGGATCCCACAACTGAACACATCACAGGCAGGGTCAGAACCTCTTCGGAGGGGACACCTCGGGCGGAGGCCCGGGCACCGATCCTGCTCCACACCTCCACTCACTCCATAGGAGAAACCGCATGGCACGTCTTGCCGGCGTTGACATCCCGCGCGACAAGCGCGTGGTGATCGCCCTCACGTACATCTACGGCGTGGGCCGTACCCGCTCGAACGAGATCCTCGCAGCGACGGAGATCGACGAGAACATCCGCGTCAAGGACCTCAGCGACGACCAGCTCATCGCTCTCCGCGACCACATCGAAGGCAACTACAAGGTCGAGGGCGATCTTCGCCGCGAGGTCGCCGCCGACATCCGCCGCAAGGTCGAGATCGGTTCCTACGAGGGTATCCGCCACCGCCGCGGCCTCCCGGTGCGCGGTCAGCGCACGAAGACGAACGCTCGTACCCGCAAGGGCCCGAAGCGCACCGTCGCCGGCAAGAAGAAGGCGCGCTAAGGCGCGGCCCCCAGGGTTTAGGAGAGAACGCACATGGCACAGGCCAAGTCCGCCGCGCGCAAGCCGCGCCGCAAGGAGAAGAAGAACATCGCGTTGGGCCAGGCCCACATCAAGTCGACGTTCAACAACACGATCGTCTCGATCACCGACCCGTCGGGCGCCGTCATCAGCTGGGCGTCGTCGGGTGGCGTGGGCTTCAAGGGCTCGCGCAAGTCGACGCCGTACGCCGCCGGCATGGCCGCGGAGTCCGCTGCCCGCCAGGCGCAGGAGCACGGCGTCAAGAAGGTCGACGTCTTCGTGAAGGGCCCGGGCTCGGGTCGCGAGACCGCGATCCGCTCGCTGACGGCCGCCGGCCTCGAGGTCGGCTCGATCCAGGACGTGACGCCGCAGGCGCACAACGGCTGCCGCCCGCCGAAGCGCCGCCGCGTCTGACATTTCCCTTTCACGGATGCCGGCTAGCCCCCGCTCGTGCGGGTGCGTTCCGGGCATCCCTCGGATAAAACTCAACACCTCACCCACCGCACGTGTCATATAGCGGGCACGTGATCGAAAGGAACACATAGTGCTCATCGCACAGCGTCCCACTCTGACCGAGGAGAAGATCGGGGAGTTCCGCAGCCGTTTCGTCATCGAGCCGCTGGAGCCCGGCTTCGGTTACACGATCGGCAACGCGCTGCGTCGCAGCCTCCTGTCGTCCATCCCCGGTGCCGCAGTGACGTCGATCCGCATCGACGGCGTCCTCCACGAGTTCAGCACCATCCCGGGTGTGAAGGAGGATGTCACCGAGATCATCCTCAACATCAAGCAGCTGGTCGTCTCCAGCGAGCGCGACGAGCCCATCACCGCGTACCTGCGCAAGACCGGCGCCGGTGAGGTCACCGCCGCCGACATCTCGGCGCCCGCCGGTGTCGAGGTGCACAACCCCGAGCTCGTCATCGCGACGCTGAACGACACCGCCAAGTTCGAGCTCGAGCTCACGATCGAGCGTGGCCGCGGGTACGTCTCGGCGACGCAGAACCGCAACGAGTACGCCGAGGCCGGTCAGATCCCGATCGACTCGATCTACTCGCCGGTGCTCAAGGTCTCGTACCGCGTCGACGCGACGCGTGCCGGTGAGCGCACCGACTTCGACAAGCTCGTCCTGGACGTCGAGTCGAAGTCGTCGATCGCCCCGCGCGACGCCGTCGCTTCGGCCGGCCGCACCCTGACGGAGCTCTTCGGCCTGGCCCGCGAGCTCAACGTCGAGGCCGAGGGCATCGAGATCGGCCCGGCGCCGGTCGAGACCGTCCTGTCGAACGAGCTGTCGATGCCGATCGAGGACCTCGACCTTTCGGTGCGTTCGTACAACTGCCTCAAGCGCGAGGGCATCAACACCGTGTCGGAGCTCGTCGCCCTCTCGGAGACGCAGCTCATGAACATCCGCAACTTCGGGCAGAAGTCGGTCGACGAGGTGCGCGACAAGCTCGTCTCGCTCGGCCTGTCGCTGAAGGACTCGGTCCCCGGGTTCGACGGTGCGCACTTCTACGGCGGCTACGACGACGAGACCGTCTGAGTTCCGGTCCCCCCGAATCTGATCCTGGAGTAACAAAGAATGCCCAAGCCCACCAAGGGTCCCCGCCTCGGAGGCGGCCCCGCCCACGAGCGTCTGCTGCTTGCGAACCTGGCCGCTGCGCTGTTCACCCACAAGTCGATCAAGACGACCGAGACCAAGGCCAAGCGCCTGCGTCCGCTCGCCGAGCGCCTCATCACGTTCGCGAAGCGCGGCGACCTGCACGCGCGTCGTCGCGTGCTGTCGGTCATCGGCGACAAGTCGGTCGTCCACGAGCTCTTCACCGAGATCGCCCCGCTGGTGGCGGACCGTGAGGGCGGCTACACCCGCATCACGAAGGTCGGCAACCGCAAGGGCGACAACGCCCCCATGGCCGTCATCGAGCTCGTTCTCGAGCCCGTGACGAAGAAGCCGTCGGCGAAGAAGGCCGCTGCCGCCAAGGCTGCTCCGGCCGAGGAGGCTCCCGCTGAGGAGACCGCCGCTGAGGAGGCTCCCGCCGCCGACGAGGCCGCCGAGGCCGGCGCCGAGTCGCCGGAGGAGGGCGCCGCCGCCGAGGCTGCTGCCGAGGACGCCGTCGAGGCTCCTGCCGAGGAGAAGTCCGCGTAACTCGGACCCGCCTGCACCGAGAGGCCCGCCACCCGTGAGGGTGGCGGGCCTCTCTGCATTCGACTCAGGCGCCCGCGTCGAGCTGCACCTGCTGCAGCCGGACCAGGAGATCGGCAGCGGCGCGGCGCTTGTGGGCGAGCGTGTCGACGGCGGTCGCGACGGTATCGGCGAAGATGCGACCGCCGGCGGAGCCGGGATGGACCTGGTCGCCGGCCAGCAGGTCGGTGTGCGCGGCGATCGCGCCCGACCAGTCGGCGACGGCGACGTTGGTGCGGTGCTCGGCGAAGGCGGCGAGGTCGGCGTTGACGCCGGGGATCCAGTCGCGCGGCGCATACGCGTTGACGAGCACCAGTCCGCGCTTCGGGCCCACCGTGGCGGCGATGTGCTCGAGCGAGTCGCGATCGATGGCGCCGTTCGTGCCGAGGGCCACGACGACATACGGACGCAGTCGTCCTGCGGCGGCGAGGTCGTCGACGATGTCGGGCCCGGCCCACATCGACCGCGACACCGCCGCGTCCAGCTCAATGCCGGGCAGCTCCTCGAGGAGGCCGCCGGCGGACGCGAGCATCACCGAGTCGCCCACGGCGCTGATCTGGTCGCCGGTGACGCCGGCGGCGGCATCCTTCGCCTCGTCATGCTCGGCATCCGCGTCCGGTGACACCGGCGCAGGCGGCGCGTCGCGCAGCGCCTTTTCGAGCGCCGCGCGGCCCGCCGCGACGGCCGCTTCGGCGCTCGATTCCTCGGGGGCGGCCGCGAGCGCCGCGCCGGTGCCTGCGAGCACGAGTGCCCCGGCGAGGGCGACGCCGAGCGCACGCAGCCGGGCGCGAGGGCCGCCGCGCAGCCGAGCGACGAGCGCGCGGGCCGACGCGCGCAGGCCGAGGCGTCGTACCGGGGTCTCGACGAATCGGAATGACAGCGCGGATGCCGCAGCCGTCGCGGCGAGCACGCTAAGGCCGATCCACACCGGCGCCGTCGCGACGGTCGCACCCGGTGCGAACGCCGCCACCGCGAGCACGAGCAGCGGCCAGTGCCACAGGTAGATGCCGTAGGAGCGGTCGCCGACCCAGCGCAGGGGCGGGACGTCGATGGCCCGCCCGAACCGGGAACCGGGCCAGACGCCCGCGACGATCGCGACGGCGCCGAGCAGGCTCGCGGTGAGCAGGGCGCCGGGGAAGGCGGCCACCGAGCCGCCGAGGGGGAGCGCTGTGAGGGCGACGAGCCCCGCGATCGCCGCGATGCCGGCCCCATCGGCGAGGCGGCGGGCGGCGGGGGAGTCCACCCAGCGCGGCCGCGTCTCGGTGAACAGCGGGGCGATCAGGAAGGCCATGCCGACGCCGATCAGCAGCCCGAACGCGTGCGTGTCGGTGCCGAAGTAGGCGCGCGTGAGGTCGCCGCCGCTCGCGACGACGACGCCCATCCCGACGGCCGAGGCGGCGGCGAGCGTGAAGGCCGCCGCGATGCGCGCCCACGCCCGCGGCAGCAGCAGGAACAGCGGGAAGACGACGGGCCACAGCAGGTAGAACTGCTCCTCGACGGCGAGCGACCAGAAGTTGCGGAAGAGCTCGGGCGTCGCGGCGGCGAAGTAGCCGCTGCCGCCCGCGATCGAGAGCCAGTTGTAGCTGAAGGTCGCCGCCCCGAGCACCTGCGCGTCGAGGTCGACGAGCACGTCGCCGCCGACGACCCACGCCAGCGCCGAGCAGACCGCCACGACGACCGCGAGCGCGGGCAGCAGCCGTCGGGCGCGGCGCTGCCAGAACCGGCCGAGCGCGATGCGTCCTGTCGCGGCGCGTTCGCGCAGCAGCAGGCTCGTGATCAGGAACCCGCTGATGACGAAGAACACGTCGACGCCCACGAAACCGCCCGGCAGCAGCGCCGGCGGGAACAGGTGGTAGACGACCACGAGCATCACCGCGACCGCGCGCATGCCGTCGAGCCCGGCGAAGCGGGCCAGTGGGCGGGCTGCTGATGGGCACAGTGGACGTCATGAGTTCTCGCGAACGAAGGAGGGGGAAACGGCAAGTCTACGTGGCGGTGCCGGGCAGGCATCACGATGTCGCCCGCCGCCGCCCGAATAGGGTGGGAGGGTGCGCATCCGCCTCGACATCGCCTACGACGGCACGCATTTTCGCGGATGGGCGCGCCAGCCGGGCCTGCGCACCGTGCAGGAGACCCTCGAGTCCTCGCTCGCCCGCGTGCTGGGCGGTGACCCGCGGCTGGTGGTCGCCGGTCGCACCGACGCCGGCGTCCATGCCGCCGGCCAGGTCGCGCACGTGGATCTCGACGACGCACAGGTGCAGCGCCTGCTCGCGCGCCACGCGCGCCCGGGAGGCGGTACCCCCACGCTCGACGACCGTGCCGCCGCGCTCGCCGCGCGCATGACGGGCGTGGTGGGCGCCTACTCCGATGTGGCGGTGCGCTCCTCGCGCGTCGCCCCCGCGGGCTTCGACGCGCGGTTCTCGGCCGTGTGGCGGCGCTACGAGTACCGCATCGGCGACGCCGTCACCGGCTACGACCCGCTCGAGCGCCATCGCACCACCTCGGTGCGTTCATCCCTCGATGCGGAGGCGATGGATGCCGCGGCCCGCGCCCTCATCGGGCTGCACGACTTCGCCGCCTACTGCAAGCCCCGCGACGAGGCGACGACGATCCGGACGCTGCTGGAGTTCGACTGGCACCGGGACGACGCCGGCGTGCTGGTCGCGAACGTCAAGGCGGACGCGTTCTGCCACAGCATGGTGCGCGCACTCGTCGGAGCGTGTGTGGCCGTCGGCGACGGGCGGCTCGGTGTCGATGACGTCGTGGAGATCCGCGACGCGCAGGAGCGCGTCCCCGAGGTGAAGGTGCTCGCCGCGCGCGGGCTCACGCTGACCGAGGTCGGCTACCCGGCCGACGACCTGCTGGCGCAGCGCGCCGAGCAGACACGGGCGCGCCGCGACCGCGAGTGACGGCGCTCGAGAACGGGCGTCAGGCCGTGCGGGGACGCGTGCTGCGCAGGCGGACCGCCGCGGTCGTGCGCCGAGCGGCCGCGACCGGTGCGCGACCGCGCCCAGACCCCGCGCCGCCGGACGCCGCACCCGCGCGCGAGCCGACGAGCTCCAGCAGCGCGGCCGCGAGCGGGCTGGCCGACGCGGCCTCGGTCTCGAACGCCTCGGCCACGACGATGGCGGCGCGCTCGAACTCCCGCGCCTTGTCGACGGCGGCGCGGCGCTCGGCGACCACGCGGTCGGCGGCGGCGTACTCGGCACGCAACCGCACCCGCTCGGCCTCGTCGAGCCCTCGCCGCCCAGCGGTGCGCTCCAGGGTCTCGCCGGCGCGGGAGCGGGCGGCGATGCTGCGGCGCAGCTCGCGCTCCGCGGCTTCGCGGGTTGCTCGGCTGGCGTCGAGGGCGCCGGCGAGCTCGGCGCGGACGGCGGGGGTGGATGCTGCGGCCATGGGGTCCTCCTGGGTCGTGGTGTCGGGTTCACGATCGGGATGCCGCGAATCGGCACACCACTCCAGAGACGCCCGCCCGCGTTTTCGTACATCGGAGGTCGGTGATCCCTGTGAGGTCCCGTTGTGGATGCCGCAAGGCCACCCGCCGGCAACGTCCTCGGCATAGGCTGGCCTCGACATGAAGGTCATCTCTTACAACCTGCGCAAGCACCGGGCCGCCGGCGAACTAGCCCACCTGGTCGAGCGCCACGGTGCTGACGCGCTCTGTCTGCAAGAGGCCGACACCAGCGACATCCCGGACGAGATCTCGGGACTGCGGCTGGCCGAGTCCACGCAGCGCAACCGGCTGGGCCTCGCCGTCTACTACCGCGAGAACACCTACCGCGCGGTCGACGTGCGGGCCATCGCCCTCAAGAAGTCGCTCCACGACCGGGTGCTGAAGCCGGCGGAGGAACGGATGCTGGGCGTCCGGCTCCACGACATCGACGAGAACATCGACATCATCGTGGCGTCGTTCCATGCCGCCCCGCTCACCGCGCTCAACTCGCTGCGGCGCCACCAGATCCGCACGGCGCTGGGCGAGCTGCAGCAGCTCGGCGAGGGGCTGCCGGCGCTCATGGTCGGCGACTACAACTACCCGGTGTTCAAGGAGCGGCTCGGCCAGCACGTGCGCGAGCAGGGATACGAGCTCAACCTCAGCGATTCGCGCACGTACACCCGCTACCGGTTCTTCCGCGGCCACTACGACTTCGCGACGTCGGTCGGCTTCGAGATCGACCGGGTGCGCACGCTGCCGCAGGGCCTCAGCGACCACCTGCCCATCCTCGTGACCGCTCACCCCGCCGCCGGCGTGCGCCGGGTCGTCGAGGTCGCCGAGGCCGAGACCGGCGTCGCATAGCTCCACCCGCGGCGTTTCAGGAGCCCCCTGGTTTCCTGACGGGCCGCGCGTACGATGGGGAGCGTGGCGAGGGGGACCGTCACGCGCACCGTATCCGAGGGTGCGCGAACTGGGGTTGCTTACGATGCCGGGGCAATGCCTGTTCCGGCGCGCCGGCGGCGCGTGTGGCCCTGGATCCTGTTCGGTCTTCTCGCCGTAGTGCTCGCGGCCGCTGCCGTCGCCGGCGCGCTCACGATGCAGTTCTGGTCCGAAGCGCAGCGGGCCCGCGCCGCGGTCGGGCGGGCGGCAGCCGGGATCGCGGAACTCCGTGGCAGCCTGGATTCGACCGACGAGGCGCAGCTTCTCGCGGCGACGGACGAGATCCAGGCGAACGTCACGCTCGCCGTCCGCACCGTGGATGGCCCATTGTGGGACCTCGCCTCTCGCGTGCCGTTCATCGGGCAGAACGTCGATGCGGTGCGGCGCGTGACGCATGCGGTCGACGTCCTCGTCGAGCGCGCCCTGACGCCGGGACTGCAGTTCCTGTCGGTCACCGACTTCGACGACCTCACCCTCGACGGCGGCGGGATCGACCTCGAGCCCTTCCGGCAGGTGCAGAGCTCGATCCCCGAGATCGCCGCGGCCTTCGCCGACGCGCAGTCCATCGTCGCGCCGATCGACACGGCGACGGCTGCTTCCGGAGGTGAGCGAGTCGATCGCCGACATCCTCACCTTCATCGACCTCGCGACTCCGGCGCTCGGAGTCGCGGAGAAGTATCTGCCGACGCTTCTCGACATGGCCGGGTCGGACGGAACCAAGACCTACCTCCTGATCTTCCAGAACAACGCCGAGATCCGTGCCACAGGTGGCAATCCGGCGGCGAGCATGATCGTGACGCTCACGGACGGCAAGCTCGGGTACGTGGATCAGGCGAGTTCGCAGACGTTCTACGACGCCGGAACGCAGGACGATGTCTACGTGGCGCTGCCCGCCGAGACCACCGGGCTGTATCTGCCCACGTTCGCGAAGCACTCGCAGGATTACACCTTCACGCCCGACTTCCCGACGACCGCGCAGCTCTTCCAGGCCCTCTGGACCCACACGACGGGCGCGACATTCGACGGTGTCGTCTCGATCGATCCCGTCGTGCTCTCGTACATGCTCGCCGTCGCCGGACCCGTGACGATCGGCACGGGAGAACAGCTCACCGCCGACAACGCCGTCTCGGTGCTGCTCCGTGACGCCTACGAGCGCTATCCCGAGAGCCGCGACTCCGACCGGTTCTTCGCGGATGCCGCGAAGCAGGTGTTCGCGCATCTCACCACCTCGACCTGGGACCCGCTGCAGATGCTCGAGGCGCTGAAGAAGGGTGCTGCGGAGCAGCGGGTCAACCTCGCGTTCGTCGACCAGGCGGCGCAGGGGCTCGCCGTCGAGCTCGGTGTGGACGGCGCGTTGGTCGGCGACACCACGACGCAGACGCAGGTGGGGATCTACCTGAACGACTCCTCCGTCGGCAAGCTCGAGTACCACTTGACGACGTCGATCATCGCGACGTGCGACGCCGCGGCGAGGACGATCACGACCACGATGACGATGGCGAACGGGATCGGCGACGACATCCGAAGCCCCTACACGCTCGGGCTGCGCAACTGGCAGTTCGGCCTGCCGCGCACCACGATGATCCTCGACGTGCTGTTCTTCGCGCCGCCCGGCGGGCAGATCACGCACACCCTCCCGGCGAAGGGGGACGTCGCGCGGTGGGAGCGCAGCGGCGTCGAGAAGGGCAATTCCGCAGTGAGCAAGACGGTGTTCGTCGGCAAGGGGGAGACCGTGACCACCGCATTCACGGTCACGCTGCCGCCCGGCGCCCTCGGTCCGCTGCGGCTGCGTCACAGCCCCACGGCGACCGCGACCAGCGTCACGATCGACCCGGGCTGCGCGGTGCTCTTCCCCGCTGCCCCGTGACCGCCCGGACCGGTCAGAGGAGCGTCGGATCCGGGTCGCCCCATTTCTCGACGCCCTGCACCACCCAGAACGAGAAGAACAGCGCGAGGGCGATCCCCTCGACGATGAGGACGATCGGGATGCCGGAGCCGTCGGCCTGCGGCAGCAGGATGACGTACGCGATCAGGGTGACCACGAGCCCCACGGCGATGACCGTGTAGAGCACGCGGAACACCGGCGTCGGCTGCGGACCACGACGGGGGAAGGCGTTGCGCACCGCGACCGCCGCGAACAGCGCGAAGAAGGCGGTCGTGGCGACGAAGTGCGCCTGCTGCAGGAACGCGTCGCGCGCGAAAGCCCACGTGAGTCCCGTGGCGGCCAGGACGACCACAGCGACCAGCAGCGACGGCCACACGGCGGCGAGCGAGACCTGACCGAGGGCGGCGAGCACGAGGGCGACGAGGAGTGCCAGCGCGCCCAGCACGAGGTACACGGAGACGCCGTTCGCGGCATCCGCTTCGTACTGCGGCGGGAAGCAGCGCTCCGTGCAGTCCACGACGACGCCGGGCACGGCATCCGGTGACAGTGTCGTCGGCACGAGGGCGATGAGGGGCGCGAACAGCGCGGCGGCGTCGAGGAGAGCACGCTCGGCGCCGCGACCCGACAGCGCGAAGAGCGCGAGGGATACCGCGATCAGCGCCCCGACGAAGACGTCGCGGGCGGGCGTGTAGAAGTAATCGCTCACCGAGGTGAGCCAGCCGTAGGTCGTCACGGCCTGCGCGATCGCGACGAAGATCGCGACGACGGTGCCGGCGATGCCGATCCGCAGATATCGGTAGGTGCGCTCGAGCGAGGTCGAGACGGCGGCGGTCGACATGCCGATCACGATAGCGGGCGGCGCCGACCGCCGTCGGCGGGGCCGGGCGCCTTCGAGGACCAGGCGAGTAGACTCGCCGCACTGCGCGGCATTGCCGCGGCGCCCGACCGAGGGGAGCCCCGCCATGACCGACGCGCCGATCGTCGTGCCCGCACCGCCCCACACCGCGGCCGTCGCCACCGTGCACCGCCGTCACGCGCAGGGGCGCGGCATCCGTCTGCTCGTCGTCTACGGCGTGGTGCTGGCGCTCGTCGCGTTCTGGCCGGTGCCGGTGGATCGCGGAGCGTCGGACCTGCTGCAGGCGATCACACAGGCCGTGCCCTGGCTGACGTACGACGTCATCGAGACGGCGGCGAACGTCGCGCTGTTCGTGCCGTTCGGGGTGCTGCTGGCGCTCGTGCTTCCGCTGCATCGCGGACTCGTCGTGCCGATCGCTCTGGCCACCACGCTGGTCATCGAGTCGGGTCAGGCTCTGCTCCTTGCCGAGCGCACGCCCAGCCTGCGCGACATCGTCGCCAACGTTGTCGGCGCCGCGATCGGCCTCGCCATCGTGCAACTCATCGAATGGCGTAAGGCCCGGAGTGACGGATGCCGCGGGCGCCGCGCGCGCGACGGAGTTGCGCGTGACGGCCCTCAGAATGGTGCCGCGGTGTCGTCGCCCGGGACGAAGACGACGCGCCGTGGCGGATGGTCGAGGTACGACTGGCCGGCAGGGCTGGTCCACTCGAGCGTGCCGCCGGGGAGTTGACGCACCGTCCAGTCGGTCGCGTGTTTCAACGCGTGATGTCGCTTGCAGAGGCAGGCGAGGTTGCGGATGTCGGTCGGACCGCCTCGTGCGTGGTCGTGCGTGTGGTCGTGGTCGCACAGTCGCGCCGGCCTTCGGCATCCGGGGGTTCGGCAATGCTGATCCCGCGCGTTCAGAAACCGCTGCTGCGCCGCGGTGGGGTGGTAGCGGTCGACCGCGAGCACCATCCCGGTGACCGGGTCGGTCATGACCCGGTCCCACCCCGGCGCGTCGCCGGCGAGACGGCGAGCTGTCTCGGGGTCCACAGGTGCGATGCCGTCGAGTTCCGCGCCGCTGCTCGTCACGCCGGTGAGCGTCGTGACCGGAACGGTGATCTGCACGGTCGCGCGGATCGCGCCGAGTCCGCCGGGTGTGGCGTCGAGTGTCGGGTCGATCGCCGGGGCGCCGGTGAGCAGCATGTCGGCGACGAGGTCGGCGCGGATCTGATCGATGGTCCGCTCGTCGAACCACACGTCGTCCTCCCCGGGCGTCATCCACGGAAGAGTCGCCGAGGGCGGAGTCGCCGACCACGGCACCGTCGAGGGCGGGATCGCCGACCGCCGAGCCGTGGGCGGCACCGGGGTCCGACCGCCGGGTCCGGAGCCGGCGGAGGTCGACGCGGCCGGGCTACGGCATCCGTGCCGTTCTTCGTTGCCAGCATGGCGCGGCGCCGGGCGGCGTCGGTGCGCTTGATGAGCTTGGCCTGGCCGGTGGTGCGGTCGAGGATGCCGTGGGCGAGACGGTGGGCAGCAGCTGGCACAGCACTGACATGCCGTCGTCGAGGTCCGTCACCCAGATGCGACGGCGCTGCACCGCGAGATCGTGGCGCTCCTGAAGGGTGAGCGGGTTGCGGATGTCTGCCTGCTGCCGGGCGTAGGCACGGGTGCGCGCGGCCGTCGACGTCTCCGCGTATTCGAGAACCGCGCGTTCGAACTCTGCCCGTGCAGCGGGCTCGTCGATCACGCCGCCGCAGTCGAGGATGGCGGTCACGTGGCCGCGGGCGATGCGCCCCGCTTCGAGGGCTGTCACGGTGGCCGCGAACGAGGTGGTGAGCCGATGGGCGTCCCACATGTGCGACTGCATCGTGCGGTCGTTGACCTTCACGGCGAGACCGAGCTCGGCCGCCAGTGCGCGCAGCGGCATGTCGCGTTCCTTCGACCGCGTCGACGGGATGCGCGCCTTCTGCGCCTCAGCGAGGGCGAACGCGTCGGCCAGGAGACGCAGCTTGCGGGCGTGAAGGGCGGCCTCTTCGGCGTGGATACGGCGCAGCTGCGCAGCGAAGTCTCCGGCGCGCTGCCGCCTCGACCTCGTCGCGTTCCGCGTCGTCCACGATGTGCCCTTCCGCCGCGCAGAGCGCGACCGTTCCCGAACGGGATGCCACTGACCCGAGCCGCGGGGCACATCGCGGCTGAGTCGTTCCGAAGAGGCCGGAAACCGATCTCTTCGCTGGTTCAATGATGCCGGGGGCCTCCGACATCGGGCCGTCAACCCGGAGCGGCGGTCAAACCGTAGTCCGAAGAGGTCGATCGGACATGGCACCGAGCTATTCGCGGATGCCGTCGAGGTGGTCGCGGTACCAGGCGACGGTGCGGTCGAGGCCTTCTTGCGAGGCTGATCTTCGCGGTCCAGCCGGCGTCGGCGAGCTTGGAGACGTCGAGCAGCTTCTGCGGGGTGCCGTCGGGCTTCGACGTGTCCCACTCGGTCTCGCCTTCGAATCCGACCACGCCCGCGATGGTCTCGGCGATCTCGCGGATGGTGACGTCCGAGCCGGTGCCGACGTTGACCTGCTCGGGGCCGTCGTAGTGCTCGAGCAGGTGCAGCACGGCATCCGCCATGTCGTCCGAATGCAGGAACTCGCGCCGCGGGGTTCCGGTGCCCCAGTTCGTCACCGAGGCCGCGCCGGACTTCGCGGCCTCGTCGTAGCGGCGGATCAGCGCGGGCAGCACGTGCGAGCCCTGCGGGGAGAAGTTGTCGTTCGGCCCGTACAGGTTCGTCGGCATCGCCGAGATCCACGGCAGCCCGTACTGGCGTCGCACGGCCTGGATGTTCAGGATGCCGGCGATCTTCGCGATCGCGTAGGCGTCGTTGGTGGGCTCGAGGTGGCCGGTGAGCAGGGAGTCCTCGCGGATGGGCTGCTCGGCGAACTTCGGGTAGATGCACGACGACCCGAGGAAGGCGACTCGTTCGACGTCGTTCGCGAGTGCCGCGTCGAGCACGTTCGACTGGATGCGGAGGTTGTCGCTGAGGAAGTCGACCGGGTAGGTGGAGTTCGCCAGGATGCCGCCGACCTTCGCCGCGGCCAGCACCAGGTAGCGCGGCTTGATCTCGGACCAGGTACTCGAACACCGCGTCACGGTCCTTCAGGTCCAGCTCGACCGACGTCTTGCCGACGACGTCGGTGAAGCCCGCGCCTTTCAGCTTGCGGACGATGGCCGATCCCACGAGCCCACGATGGCCGGCCACATAGAAGGTGGCGTCCCGGTCGAGCTGCGCCGGGACATACTGCACAGCGTCGGTCGCCGTCGTCACTTGCCCACCAGTGAGGGTTCGGATGTCCACGAGACCAGGTTGACGGAGTCGATCCACTCCGGACGCTTGTCCAGCGCCTCGACGTCGGCGTCGACCATCAGCTCGGCCACTGCTCTCCCGTCCAGCGAGGCCCTCCAGCCGAGCTTCTCGTGGGCCTTCGTCGGGTCGCCGATGAGTGCGTCGACCTCCGTCGGTCGCAGGTACCGCTCGTCGAACTTGACGAACTCCTGCCAGTCCAGGCCGACGTGCCCGAATGCCGTCTCCAGAAAGTCTCGGATCGTGTAGCCGATGCCGGTGGCGAGCACGAAGTCCTCCGGCTCGTCGACCTGCAGCATCCGCCACATCCCTTCGACGTACTCCGCCGCATAGCCCCAGTCCCGGATGGAGTCGAGATTGCCGAGGAAGAGGTCCTTCTGCTCACCCGCTTTGATCCGGGCGACCGCGCGGGTGATCTTGCGCGTCACGAAGGTCTCACCGCGGCGCGGTGACTCGTGATTGAACAGGATGCCGTTCACCGCGAACATGTCGTACGCCTCGCGGTAGTTCTTGGTGATCCAGAAGCTGTAGAGCTTGGCTGCCGCGTAGGGCGAGCGCGGATAGAAGGGCGACCGTTCGTTCTGAGGCGGAGGCGTCGCTCCGTAGAGCTCCGACGTGGAGGCCTGGTAGAACTTCGTCTCGATGCCCGAAAGGCGTACCGCTTCGAGCAGACGGATCGTGCCGATGCCCGTCGTGTCGGCGGTATGCACCGGCTCATCGAACGACACCCTCACATGCGATTGGGCGGCCAGGTTGTAGACCTCGTTCGGATGGATCTTCATGAGCAGCGTCACCAGGCCGGCGCCGTCGCTGAGATCCCCGTAGTGAAGGAAGAGCCTGGCGCCGGGGTCGTGTGGATCGACGTAGAGATGGTCGATGCGATGCGTGTTGAAGGTCGACGCACGGCGTATGAGGCCGTGGACCTCGTAGCCCTTTCCGAGCAGCAGCTCGGCGAGGTAAGAGCCGTCCTGACCGGTGATACCGGTGATGAGTGCACGCTTCACGTCGTACTCCGTCCCCCAGCGACTCGCGGAGGTCGTACGGCTGTCTCCGCGCAAGTCACGGATTCCGCGACGCCGGCAGCCAGGTTCGGTGAACCTGTCGGGAGCTGCCTCACCGTCGAGAACAGTGCGACGATACCGCAGTCGGTGCGGCGAGAATAGGCCTCTCGTCAGGCGCTCTCGGCGACGACCGCCGCCGGGGTGCCGGCTCCGGCGGCGATTGTCGCGACGGAGCTCGGTGCTACGGGCGTCCCATGCCGTAGTACGTCCATCCGGCGGCGCGCCAGGCGGCGGCATCCCATCCGTTGCGTCCGTCGATGACGACGCGGCCGGTCGGTGAGGGTCGAGGCGTGTTCCGGGGTGAGGTCGCGGCGGTATTCGTCCCATTCGGTGACGAGCACGATGGCGTCGGCCTCACGGAGCGCTTCGTCGCGGTCGGCGACGTAGTTCAGCTGCGGGTGCAGGCGCTGGGCGTTCTCGATGGCGGCGGGGTCGGTGATGGTGACCCAGGCTCCGAGGCCGCGCAGGCGGATGGCGACGTCGAGGGCGGGGGAGTCGCGGATGTCGTCGCTGTAGGGCTTGAAGGCGGCGCCGAGCAGGGTGACGTTCTTCTTGAACACCGAGCCGCCGAACGCGTTGATGACGAGATCGACCGCGCGGTCGCGGCGGCGGAGGTTGATGGCGTCGACCTCGCGCAGGAACGCGACGGACTCGCCGCGGCCGAGCTCTTCGGCGCGGGCCGAGAAGGCGCGGATGTCTTTCGGCAGGCAGCCGCCGCCGAAGCCGATGCCGGCGCCGAGGAAGCGGCGGCCGATGCGCACGTCGTGTCCGATGGCGTCGGCGAGCTGGGTGACGTCGGCGCCGGTGACCTCGGCGATCTCGGCCATCGCGTTGATGAACGAGATCTTCGTCGCGAGGAACGCGTTGGCGGCGACCTTGACGAGCTCGGCGGTGGCCCAGTCGGTGACGAGGAACGGTGTGTTCTTCGCGACGGCCGGGTGGTAGACCTCGCGCAGGATGTCGGCGGCCCGTTCGCCGTCGTCGCCGGCGTCGACGCCCACCACGAGGCGATCCGGATCGATCGTGTCCTTGACGGCCCATCCCTCGCGCAGGAACTCGGGGTTCCACACGAGCGTCGCGCCGGTCGCCTCGATGCGCGGCGCGAGCTCGGCCGCCGTGCCCACGGGCACCGTCGACTTGCCCGCGACGACGTCGCCGGGGGAGAGGAACGGCAGCAGGCCGTCGACTGCCGCGTTGACGTAGGTGAGGTCGGCGGCGTACCCGTCCTTCTGCTGCGGGGTGCCGACGCCGATGAAGTGCACGGCTGCTCCGGATGCCTCGGCCATGTCGGTCGTGAACCTCAGGCGCCCCGACTCGACGCCGGCGGTGAGCAGCTCCTGGAGGTCGGGCTCGAAGAACGGCGCCTCACCGCGGGAGAGCGCGTCGACCTTGCGGGGATCGACGTCGATGCCGACGACCTCGTGCCCGATGGAGGCCATCGCGGCCGCATGCACAGCACCGAGGTATCCGCAGCCGATGACAGACAGACGCATATGAGTGCCCTTCCGGGGATGGGACTAGGCCGTCGTCCGGGCGGACGACGGGGAGGGGGAAGGGGCGGCGGCGACCCAGATGACAGCGATCCTCGCATGAGCGACGCCCGATGCGGGAGTCAGCACACCGCGTACCGCGGCTCTGCGATGCAGGTCGGCGGCACCGATCTCCCGGAAGTCCAGCGCGAGACCCGCGCCGACCGCCTTGGCGTAGGACTCCTTCACCGCCCACAGCTGGGTGAGCCAGGCTCTCCGTCCGGCAGGCGGCAGGCCGTCGGCGCGGCGGCGCTCTGCCGGAGTGCAGAGCCGCCGGGCGAGCGACGGCTGGTCGAACACGGGCGCGACGAGCTCGATGTCCACGCCGATGCGGCCGTGTTCGACCACGCCGACCACCAGCCGGTCACCGGCGTGGGCGATGCTGACGTCCAGCGTCGAGCCGTCGAGTCGCGGCTTGACACCGCGCGGAGTCGCTTCGAATCCCCGCCAGGTGCGCCGCAGCCGCTGGGTGACGATGTCCCGCACCCACCGCCGCGCGGTCAGGTAGGACGCGAGTCGTGCCTCGTCGAGCGAGGTGAGCGCGCCGGCATCCGCCCCGAGGAGCTGGGCTGCGTCGTCGAGATCGTAGGCGACGTCGTCGCACGAGGGGATGCGGCCCATGACGACGTGCACCCCCCGCGCCGAGACGAGGCTTCGGCGTGCTCGACCGCGGGATCACTCGTCGGCACGCTGTCGGATCCCCTCGGCGAGCTCGCGGATCGTGGGGTGGTCCCACACGATCGTCGGATCGACCTCGAGCTGGAACTCGTCCTCGATGTCGCCGCAGAGCGTGAGCGCGTACACGGAGTCGAGCCCGAGCTCGGCGAGGGGCGTGTCGACGGTGAAGTCGTCGGCCTGGATCTTGCCGTAGGCGACGACGCGTCCGACGAGCCACTGCTCGATCTCGGTGGCGGTCAGCTGTGCGGGCATGGTGTCGTCCTTTCGCTGGTCACAGCGGCGGTACGGTCGCGCGTGCGGGACCGATCGCCATCTCGTCGCCGCTTGCGGCGCGGGCTTGGGCGTGGGCGACGAGCCGCGCCACGAGGTCGGGGGGAAGCGGTGGCTGCCGCCGCGCCACCCGCCCGCGGAGGCGTCTGAGACAGGCCTCCATCGCGAGCGGGTCGCCCGCGATCGCCTCCGAGCCGCGCGCCTGGGTCCAGCCGGCGACGACGGCCGCGGCCGCGGTGAGCAGTGCGACCCGATGTGCGAGCTCGAGCGTCCGGTGCGGGTCTGCCGCCCTGCGCCCGCCCGCTTCCACGGCGGCGACCGTCGCGCCCGCCGCGGCCGCGAGGTCGGCGTGCACGCCGACGGCACCGGGGGCGTCCGAAGCGATCGCGTCGGCGACCTCGGGGCGAAGGAGCGCCCCCGGTGCCGCGGCATCCGCCTCCCGGCACCATTCGCCCAGCGCCGCGGGTTCTGTCGGCAGCGCGTCGGCGAGGTCCGGAAGGAGGGCCGAGAGCGCGGAGAGGTCGCGCACATGCTGTTCGATGAGTTCGAACGGCGCGATCCGTGCGTAGAACGTCGAGCCGGCCAGCACCGACACGTGCTGGGCCGCCTCGGCGAGCAGCAGGCACGTCAGATGCGCGCTCAGCGCGACCCCGACGGGGGCGACGGGTGCGTGCGCGTCCGCCAGGCACACGGCGGCGCTGCTGAGCGCGTCGGCGGTCAGCGCGTCGGCCAGGGCTGCGGCCAGCAGGGCGCGGGCATGCGGGATGTCGAGCACACTCCCGCCGTAGAGGTGACGGGTGCGGGAGTACTGCACGGACTCGCGCAGCGCGGCGTCGAGCGCTCCGAGAGCAGCCGCCGGCACCGCGGCCCGAACAGCCAGAGTCCGGGCCGCGCCGGAGAACGGGACGACGTCGGATGCCGGCTGGTGCGGCATGTCGAACCGGTAGGTCCGCAGCGCGCTCGTCACCACGTGGTCGCCGGCGGGCGCCGAATGGTCGACGGCCAGGCGTCCGATGAGCGGTTCAAGGGCGTCGAGTCCCGCCGACACGTCACGCTGGAAGGCGGGGCGTGCGTGCTCCACACTCTCCGCGATGCTCACGATCGATCCGTCCACGAGGGCAGCAGCGTGACCGCACCGGCGGCGTGCGCGCGCAGCGCGGCGTCGAGCAGGGTGTCGGCGACCGAGGCGTCGACGGGATCGGCCCCGAGGCGGTTCGCCACGCGCTGCAGCACGGCCGCGAGCCACGCATCGCTCTCGCCCAGCGGGCCCGGGATCCCGTCCGCCCGTGCAAGGTGCACGGCCAGGGCGCACGCGCCACCGAAGACGAGCGCGAATCGTTCGGCGAGGTGGAAGGCGAGCGGATCGGGCTGGGACTGCCGGGGCAGGTCGTCGGCCTCCGCCAGCAGCGCGGTGTACTCGGCGCCGATCCGTCGTGCCGCATCGACGGCGGCAGGCGAGGTGCGACCGTCGTCCGCCGCGTCGACGAGCGCCGGCAGCGAACGCAGCAGCCGGGAGCCGTGCCGGGTGACCAGGCGCAGGGAGCCCATGTCGATCGCGTCGTGTTCGACGTCGGCCCGGAGCGGCGCGAGCACCTCCGACAGCGGCGGCGGTGCGGCGGGGCGGAGCTGGTTCGGCAGCTCGTTGATGATCATGTTGAGGTTCACGACCGAGTTGCCGTCGAAGATCCCGACGACGCGGCTGTCGCGTGCCGCCTTCTGGAACGCGCCGAAGGCGGACGGATGCAGCCCGCCCGGGCCCTCCGCGCCGACCACGAGCGCTCGCGGCCCGAGCAGCCGCGTGAGGTCGCGGAAGAGCAGATCGGCGGTGTCGGGACCGAGGAACTTCACCAGTGCGCTCACCAGCGCCATCTCTCCGGGCACCGAGTGGGCCGAGCGCACGCCGACCAGCATCAGGCACTCGACGAGGAGGGCGTCGGCGACGGCGACGCCCAGTGCCTGCCGTGCGGTGGGCGAGTCGAGCAGGCGGCCGCGTGCGCCGTCCGGCAGCGCGGCGGCATCCAGCGCGGTCTGCAGCGCCCGGTCGACGGCTCCCAGCGACAGGCCGGTCGTGAACGGGCGGGTCAGCTGCAGGCTCTTCAGCACGATCTCGAGTCCGTGCCCGGCGGGGCCGACGACGGCGTCCGCGTTCACGACGGATCCGTCGAACCGGATGCCGGCGAGGTTGGCGCCGCGCAGGCCGTGCGAGGCGACCTTGGGTTCGTACCCGATCGAGGCGGGGTCGGCCTCTTCCTTGTCGACCAGCACGAGCGACAGCGAGCGTGGCCCGGGCCGTTCGTCGGAGCGGGCGAGCACGGTCATCGCACGGCAGCGGACCGCGTTGTTGATCGGCCACTTCCCGCCGTCGACCCGCACCGCGCCGGCGCCGATCTGCGCGGACGTCGCCGATCGCGACAGGTCCGAGCCGCGGCCGCGTTCGGTGAGCCCCCACGACACCGGCTGTCCGGTGTCGACGAGGCCCGCCATGCGTGTCGCGATCTCACCGCCGGCCACCCACGCGCTGATCGCCCCGAGGAACGTCTTGCCGTGCACGGCGGCGACGGTGAAGTCGCGCCGGGCGAGGTGGCGGATCATGAGCAGCGGCACGAGGGCGTCGCCGAGCATTCCGCCGTGCGCCGCGGGGATGTACCACCGCTGGAGCCCGAACGCGGTGACGGCAGCGATCTCGTCGTCCGGGAAGGCCGACCGCTCGTCCAGCAGCACCGATCGCCTCGTCGAGACCACGGCGTCCTCGTCGGCGGGATCGCCGAGGAACGCGTCGAACGCGCGCACCGGTGCGAGGATGCCGGCATCCGTGCCCGTCGCGACCGCGGTCATGCCGGGACCGCCCCGAAACCGTCGAGGTGGACGAGCTGCAGACGCTGCTCGTGGAGGAGCCGGCGCGTGAGGGTGCGCTGCACCTTGCCGCTGGTGGTGCGCGGCAGCGTGCCCTTGCGGATGAGCGCCACGCCCAGGGCGGGCAGCGTGAACTCCGTCGCCACACGGGTGCGCAGCGCCGCGGCGAGAGCGTCGAGATCCTCGGTGGTCGCCGACGGGTCCACCTCGGCGACGATGCCCACTTCGGGTGCCGCCCCCGGTCGCTCGAACGCCGCGCTGAGGCATCCTGCCCCGAGCAGCGCCCCGGCGCTGTGCTCGAGGTCCTGCGGATAGATGTTGCGCCCGCGGACGATGATGAGGTCTTTGAGGCGGCCGGTGATGACGAGCTCGCCGTCGATCATCGCGCCGAGGTCTCCGGTGCGCAGATACACCTCGTCGGGGATGCCGGCGAGAGTGGCGCCGAATTCCGCCGCCGTCTCCTCCGGCCGACGCCAGTACCCCTGCGTCACGCTCGTGCCGCGCACCCAGATCTCGCCGATCCGCCCGTCGCGGAGCTCGACCGCCGCGGAAGGGTCGACGATCGCGATGTCCATGCCTGCGCCGGGCGCGCCGCACGGCACGAGCTCCGCGGCGCGCTCGCCGGGGCTCGCGGGTGCGATCGTCGTCGCGTTCGAGCGCGTCGGCGCTCACGACGATCGCCCGCGGCGGCTCGCTCGTCGCGGTGCGCGGTGATGAGGAGCGTGGTCTCGGCCATGCCGAATGCCGGCACGAACGCCTCGCCGCGGAACCCCGCCGGGGCGAACCGGGCCGTGAACGCGTCGAGCGTGTCGATGCGCACCGGCTCCGCGCCGGTGATCACGGTCTTGAGCGTCGACAGATCGAGTTCGGCGAGCTGGTCGTCCGTCACGAGACGGCTGCACAGCGCGAAGGCGAAGTCCGGCCCGACGGTATGGGTCGCCCGGTGCTCGGAGATCAGCCGCAGCCACAGCACCGGCCGACGCAGGAACTGCGACGGCGACGTCATGTGCAGCGTCGCGCCGGCGAAGAGCGGCTGCAGGATCTGCCCGATCAGGCCCATGTCGTGGTAGTGCGGCAGCCAGCCGACGGTGACCGAGTCCGCCGTCAGACCGACGATGCCGCCGATCGCCTGCTGGTTCGCGTACAGATTGCCGTGCGACACCATGACGCCCTTGGGCAGTCCGGTCGATCCCGAGGTGTACTGCAGGATCGCGAGGGCCGACTCGTCGATGTCGGGGATGCTCCAGTCCTCCGGAGAGGCTGCGGACGGTCCGTCGACGGCGATCACGGCGGCCTCGGCGATCGACGTCTCACCGGTGAGGCCGAGCCCGTCGAGGGCCCCCGTCTCGGTGAGCACGGCCTTCGCCCCGGCGTCCTCGAGGATCGCGAGCAGGCGCTGGCGCACGGCATCCGCGTTGCGCATCGCGGTGATCGGCACCGGCGCGGCCGCGACGCCCGCGTAGAGGCAGGCGAGCAGCGCACGCACGAACGGCAGGCCGGGCTCGAAGGCGAGGATCGCGACGTCGCCGGGCTCGAGCCCGGCACGGGCCAGGTCGACGGCGCGGGCCCGCGCATCGGCGTCGAGGTCGACGTACGACACCTCGTCGACGTCGACGGGCGAGCGATAGAAGCGGATGCCGCGGCCCGCGGCATCCGTCGCCGACCGGCGCAGCCGCCTCACGAACTCGGTCCCGATCTCGGGCGGGCTGCCCTCGGTCACGGGCGCCTCGGCCCGTGGCACGTGCACTTCACTCTCGGTCATCGCGGACTCCCCTCGGTCCCGACGCCGTCACGCCCCGCGGGTTCCGTCACTCCCCAGCCGTGCCGACCGACGGATCCAGCGGCGACACTGCGGCACCCTCGTCGTACAGACTGACGGACGCAAGCGACGCCGCTGTTACACGCGCGTTAACTCTCCGGCACCCTCCTCGTGCCGCCGATCGCGGCGGCTACTCTGGCGGCGTGGGGCGGATCAATGGGTATGGGGTGCTGCTGGGGGCGCAGCGGCTGCGGGATTCGGCGTACAGCCGGATCGTCGCCGGCGGCTTCCAGTCGTTCGGCGCGGGCTCGCGCATCATGCTGCCCGCGCGCATCGCGAACCCCGATCGGATCGCGGTCGGCGCCGGCGTGCTCATCGGCGCGGGCTCGTGGCTCATGGTCCCTCGCTCGACGAGCCCGGGCCCGTGATCGAGCTCCACGACCGGGTGCGCATGCGCGGCGCCTCGATCTCGGCGGTGCGCAGCGTCGTGATCGAGGAAGCGGTCGGCATCGCGGCGGGCGTGTACATCTCCGACCACAGCCACGGCTTCGACCTCGTCGACGTGCCGATCCGCGACCAGCCGCTGACCGAACCCCGCCCGGTGCGGATCTGCCGCGGCGCATGGCTCGGCCAGAACGTCGTGGTGATGCCCGGCGTGACGATCGGCGAGCAGGCGGTCGTCGGCGCGAACGCGGTCGTCACGCGCGACATCCCGCCGCGCACGGTCGCCGTCGGCGCGCCGGCACGCGTGGTGAGAGAGCTGGTGCCCGGGTGACTGAAGCGGACTCGCGCATCCACCGCACGACGGCGGGAGGCACGGCCGAAGGCACCGACGACTTCGTGTTCACCTTCTCGTTCGAGACGTACGCGGATGCTGTGCGCCGAGGCATGATGCGCCCGCCCGACCGCATCGTCGCCAGCCTCATGCGCAGCCCGCAGCGTCGGCCGCATGGTGGTGGCGAACCCGTTCCGCTGGCTGCCCCGGGTGACGATGTCGCCGGTGCTCGACCGGGACGCCCGGTTTCCGGCATCCGATCGGATCTGGCTCCACTCGCCCGCCCGCGGCCGCCGCGCGGACCGTCTCGATCCGGCGGAGGTCGCCGCGGAGTACGCGGAGTACGACGCGTCGCTGCGGCGCGAGGCGCAGCGACGGGGGCTCAGCGAGCCGGTCGCGCTGACGTGCAATCCGCTCGTCGCCGGGCTTCTCGCGCTTCGACTGGGCGCGGCAGACGACGTTCTTCGCGCGCGACGACTGGCTGAGCTCGCCGGGGCGCAGCGAGTACTGGCCGGCCTTCCGCGAGGCGTACCGCCGCATCTCGGCGTCGGGGCGCAGCGTCGTGGCCGTCTCGGCGCAGATCCTCGAGCGCATCGAGCCCACCGGGCCCCACGAGGTGGTCGCCAACGGCGTCGAGCCCGCCGAGTGGCTGCAGGCGCCGCCTCCGGAGCCGGCCTGGCTCGCGCGCGTGCCGCGACCGCGCGCCGTCTACGTCGGCACGCTCGACAGCCGACTCGACGTCGAGGGGATCGCCGACTTCGCGCGTGCCCGGCCCGACGTGCACACCGTGCTGATGGGGCCGCTGCCCGATGCCGGGTACATCGCGCCGCTGCGCGCACTGGCCGAACGTGCACGTGCACGGCAGCGTCGGCCGCGCAGAGCTCATCGCGACGCTGCGCAACAGCGATCTGGCTCTGGTCGCGCACCGGCGCACGCCGCTGACCGAGGCGATGAGTCCGCTGAAGCTCTACGAGTACCTGGCGGCGGGCCTGCCCGTGCTGTCGATCGATCTGCCGCCGGTGCGGGGCATCAGCGACCGCGTGTGGCTGACGCACGCGGTCTCGGACTTCGTCGACGTCGTGGATGCCGCCCTGCAGGCGGGACCGGCCGACGAGGCCGCGAGGACCGCCTTCATCGAGGCGAACTCGTGGACCGCCCGCCACGAGCGGATCATCGCGCTCGCCCGCGGCGTCTGACGCCGACGGTGTTTCGCGCGTGTCACGCGCGCCCGAAGCCTGTGTAAACAGGTGGTGACGTCGCTGGCATCGGTTCGGGGTCGAGGCTAGCGTGGCCTTCGCGAGCGGGGATCGCATCGACGGGCACTGGGGCCGATGGCCCTGTTATGCGTGTCGGCTGCGTTCTTTGGGGGTGCGCCCGTGTCATCTGCTTTTCTCGATCTTCGTTCCACCGCACGACCGGCGTCTCCGATCGAGCTGTTCTCGACGGTCGCCGAGATCGCGCCGCAGCCGCGCAAACTGGGCTGGCGTCGCCGTCTCGCGTGGGGCATGATCGCGACGGATGCCGCGGCCATCGCGGTCGCCGTGTTCACCGCCCAGTTCCTGAGGTTCGGCGACCCGGTTCGCGCCGGTGCCGTCTCGACGGCCGACGTCGCGTACGGCCTCACCAGCATCGCGCTGATCGTGCTCTGGCTGGTCGCGCTCGCCGCGACCCGCAGCCGGCTGCTGCGCAACACCGGCACCGGGATGGTCGAGTACCAGCGCGTGCTGCAGTCGACGCTGTTCACCTTCGGCGCCTTCGCGGTCGTGGCCTACCTGTTCCAGCTGCAGCCGGCTCGCGGCTATCTGGCCATCGCGCTGCCCCTGGGGCTCGTGCTGCTGATCGTCGGGCGCGGCGTGTGGCGCACGTATCTGCACGCGCTGCGGCGCGCGGGACGGTGCATGACGGGCGCGATCGTCGTCGGCGGGCAGGCCGACGTGCTGCGCGTCGTCTCGCAGCTGCGCAGCCACTACCGCATCGGCTATCGCGCGATCGCGGTGAGCACGCCCGACTCGCCGCACGCCGGTCCGGTCGAGCAATCGACGGAGGTGCTGCCGTTCGTGCCGCTCGACGAGGTCGCGCGGGTCTCGAAGAATCGCCGGGCGCGTGCGGTCATCGTGGCGGGGAGCCTGCCCGGCGGCAATGACGCGATCCGGCAGCTCGGATGGGAGCTCGAGAACTCGCAGGTCGAGCTGATCCTCATGTCGAGGCTCACCGACGTCGCCGGCCCGCGCATCCACATGCGGCCCATCAACGGCCTTCCCATGGTGCATGTCGACCTGCCGCAGTACTCGGGTTACAGCCACGCGGTCAAACGACTGTTCGACGTGTCGGTCGTCACGGTCGCGCTCGTGCTGCTCGCGCCGTTGTTCGCCGCCATCGCGATCGCCGTCCGCCTGGGCAGCCCGGGTCCGGTGATCTTCCGGCAGGAGCGGGTCGGCGCCCACGGCACGCGGTTCACGATGCTCAAGTTCCGCTCGATGGCGGTCGACGCCGAGGCGCGCCTGGCGGAGCTGCGCGCGCTCGACGAGGGCAACGGCGTGCTGTTCAAGATGAAGGACGACCCGAGGGTCACTCGCGCCGGCCGTTTCCTCCGTGCGTACTCGCTCGACGAGCTGCCGCAGCTGTGGAACGTGCTGCGCGGCGACATGAGCCTGGTCGGCCCGCGTCCGCCGCTGCCGAGCGAGGTGGAGCAGTACGAGGGACCCGTCAGCCGCCGGCTGCTCACCCGCCCCGGGATCACCGGCCTGTGGCAGGTCAACGGCCGCTCGAACCTCTCGTGGGAGGACAGCGTGCGGCTGGATCTGTACTACGTCGAGAACTGGTCGATCACCGGAGACATCGTCGTGCTCGCCAAGACCGCCAAAGCCGTCCTGCACAGCGACGGCGCCTACTGAACCACCCGAGAGGTCGTAGGAATCATGTCAGGTCTCATCGTGCAGGAATGGATAGAACGCTCGGGCGGCGCCGAACAGGTGCTGGACGCCTTCCGGACGGCGCTGCCCGACTCCCGGATGTTCGCACTGTGGAGCGACGACGGCGAGCGGTTCCCCCGCAGCTCGGTGAGCGAGTCGTGGATGGCGCGCACGCCGCTGCGATACCACAAGGCGCATGGGGCTGCCCCTCATGCCGGCGACGTGGCGGGCGGCCACGGTGGGCGCGCCGCCGGACTGGGTGCTCACGAGCAGCTATGTCTTCGCGCACCACTGCGACTTCGGCACGCGGCGAGGCGGCGTGCCGAAGTTCTCGTACGTCCACTCGCCGGCGCGGTACCTGTGGGAGCCCGAGCTCGACGGCGCGCGGGAGCTCCGCGGCGCTCGCCGCCGCGCGGAGCATCCTCAAGCGCGTCGATCGCGCCGCGGCGGCGCACGCCGGCGATCTGGCGGCGAACAGCGAGTTCGTCCGGCGCCGCATCCTGCGCTCGTGGGGGCGCGACGCGCGGGTGATCCACCCGCCGGTGAAGGCACGCGAGATCATCGAGGGCGGCGACTGGGCCGAGACGCTCACCGGCGAGGAGCAGGCGGTGCTCGAGGCGCTCCCCGAGCGCGGCTACCTCATGGCGGCGTCGCGACTGGTGCCCTACAAGCGCCACGACGCCGTGATCCGGATGGGCGACCGGCTGGGCGTGCCGGTGGTCGTGGCCGGCACCGGGCCCGAACGCGACAGCCTGCAGGCGCTGGCCGCGTCGGCGTCGGTGCCCGTGCACATGCTGGGCTTCGTGTCGGACGCGCTCATGCGGGCGCTGTTCCAGCGCGCACTCGCCTTCGTGTTCCCGCCGGTCGAGGACTTCGGCATCATCCCCGTCGAGGCGATGGCGGCGGGATGCCCCGTCATCGTCAACCGCGTGGGAGGCGCCGCCGAGTCGGTGATCGACGGCGTGACGGGCTTCACGGTGGATCCCGACGACCCCGTCGAGCTCGCCGCGGCGGTGGCGGGCACTGGACCGCATCGACCCGGCTGCGGCGCGGGCCCGTGCGGCGGAGTTCGACATCTCGCGCTTCATCACGAGGTGCAGACGTGGGTGCTCGGCGAGGGCGCGACGGATGCCGGAGCCTCCGGCCGGGGGTCGGTGCCGGCGTCCGCGCGGCCGACGCCGCGACGGGTCTCGGCCTGACGCGCGGTCCTCGCACGGCCCCTCCCGACGTCGTTGAGGGGTTAGCTGTCTTGTTCAGGTGGCGTGTTGTGTGGCTTCGGGCTGGTCGCAGCGACGGGTTGTGACACCCGAGGCGTCGGGCGTCGCGTTCGGGTGCGCGTCGTCTGTGTGGCTTCAGAGCGCGCTCCGCTCAACGACCGATGGCTGCCGGACGTTGAAGCGAGCGAGGGCGAGCGAGTCGAAACGCGCCGGGCCCGCTACGCGGCGGCGGGCTCGGGGAGCGGCCGGCCGAACAGCGCGGACTCGGCGTGCGGGTAGCCCGATGCCCAGTCGGCGCGCCGGCGCCAGACGGTCGACCACGGGCGCTGCGGCGCGCCGCGTCAGCGTCTCGAGCGCGGCGCGCACGGCGACACCCGCCTTGAGCAGCAGCACCCCGACGGCCGCTCGCCGTGGCGGCCAGGTCTTCTCGAGGTAGGTGACCTTGCCGGCGAGCACCATGGAGCCCTTCGAGCTGCCGCGCCGACGACCCTCCGACGGTGTGGATGATCGCCGCCGGGGGATAGACGACCCGCGCCATGCCCCGCGCGGCGGCCCGCATGCTGAACTCGGCGTCCTCGCCGTAGAGGAAGAAGTCCTCGTCCATCCCGCCCAGCTCGACGAAGTCGTCCCGGCGGATGAGCAGCAGGCACCCGGTGATGATCGGGACCTCGCGGATCGTGTCGCGCTGCCACGTGCCGAGCGACTCGGGGTCGAACAGGCGAGAGCGCCGGAAGACGGTCGACAGCATCGTCGCGTACATGCTGAGCGACCACAGCGTCGGCGCGCCCCAGCACGAGGAGGGCTCGAGTGTGAGGTCGGCCCGCAGCGTGCGCCCGCCGACGATGCGGTACTGCGGATTCTCGCGGGCGAATCCGATCAGCCGGGGGAGCGAGTGCTCGAGCATGAGCGCGTCGGGATTGAGCAGCAGCACGAACTCGCCGCGGGCGAGGGCGGCTCCGCGGTTGACCGCGCGTGCGAATCCGAGGTTCTCGCCGGCCTCGACCACGTCGATGCCGGGGTGCGCCGCGCGCAGCGCCGCCGCGCTGCCGTCGCGCGATCCGTTGTCGACCACGACCACCTGCGCGTCGACGCCGTCGAGGTGCTCGAGCACCGAGGCGACGCACGCGACGGTGTCGTCGCGGGTCTCGTAGTTCACGATGACGACGGTGACGTCGGGGGCCGGGGTCTGCACGGATGGTCCTCCAGGATGCGGTCGCGGCGGGCGGTCGCTCAGAGCGGCACGGGTGCGAGGTCGTCCGACGCGCACGGCGCGCCAGCGTCGTGCGGTGTCGAGGGTCGACGCGCGCAGCGCAGGTGGGCTCGCACACGATGGCGAGTCCGCGATCGCCGAGGAAGTCGCGCGAGGTCCTGCTGGTGCGCGTCGACGTGCTCGCCGTGCTCGACCGAGCGCGGTGCGAGCACCGGCACCTTGCCGGCGGAGAGCGCGGCCAGGGCGGTGCCGGTGCCGGCGTGTCCGATGATCACGTCGGCGCGCCGCAGCGCCTCGGCGAGCTCGCTCGAGGGCAGCGACGAGACCGCCGCGATGGGAAGGTCCGACACGTCCGTGGCGCCGACCTGCCACAGCGTCTCGACGTCGCCGTCGAGGTCGTCGAGAGCGGCGCGCGCGCCGTCGACGAGCCGTCGGTACCCGAAGTCGCCGTTGCCGCCGACGGTGACCACGGCACGGCGGATGGGGGCAGGGTCATCGACCGGTTCGACGTGGAAGCCGTCGAACACCGACAGCGCGTACCGCCAGCGGGCGTTGACGGCGTGCGGGTACTGCACGTAGCGGTCGACCCACGGCACCCGCTCCATCACCTTGCCCGTCGCCGAGATCCCGGTGACGCGCGTCGCGCTCTCGATGTAGGTGAACGGCACGCGCCGCGCCGACGCGGGCACGAGCGCCGACAGGGCGATCTGGGCGCCCGTGCTGATGACGCGGTCGATGCGATGATCCCGCATCGCCTGCAGCGCGATGCCGGTGTCGCGCATGACGCCGGGGTAGTCGCGCGGCGGCCGGGTGGGTACGTGGTACACCGTCTGCCCCGCCAGCAGCGACCGGCTCTGCGCGCGTGTCGTCGGTGAGCCAGACGACGTCGTCGCCATCGGCGACGCGGGGGGCGAGCATCGTCAGCTGGGTCAGGTGACCGCCCGAGATCGCGACGAGGAGCGTGGTCATGGTGCGGCCTCCATGAGAGAGTTCCAGGCGATCTCGGCGATCACCTGCTGGCCCGCCACGGACGGGTGGAAGTGGTCGATGGACGAGATCTCGGCGGGCGAGAACTCGTAGTCGAACACCGCGCCGCCGTCCGAGATGCAGGCGCTGTCGGCCGCGCAGACCTCGGCGATGACCGCGTTGAACTCGTCGGTGCGTGCTGCCACGGCGTCGCGCCGCTCGGTGGCCGCCGCGTCGGTGGCGGCGGCGTCGCCGAGCAGGTTGCTGCAGGACGGACTGCTGTCCCAGATCTGACGGGTGCCCTCGTCGTCGCGGCCGACCTCCCACAGCCGGTGAAGGTCGGGGATCGACAGCGCGAGCACGCGGGCGTCGGGCAGGCCCTCGCTCAGCGCGGCGAGCAGGGCGGTGTACGACGCGCGGAAGTCCTCGACGCTCGTCATGCCGTCGACGTCGGCATCGCAGACGTCGTTGCCGCCGAGGAGCACGAGCACGAGCCCGGGCTCGGCGGCGATCACCTCGTCGACGCGCGCGACCGCGTCTGCGACCGTGCCGCCGTCCTTCGCGGCGTTGACGGTGTCGGGAACGCTGCCGTTCGCGGCGCCGATGCGCATCGCGACAGAGCCGACGGCGGGCTCGTCGCCGGTGGCCCAGCTCGCGGCGGTGCAGCGTCCGGGCTCGGCGCAGGCGTTCACGCCCAGGGTCATCGAGTCCCCCAGTGCGCCGATCGTGCGAGACGTCCGAGAGCGTGGGACTCGCCTCGAGCTCGTCGAGGTCGACCGGCTCCGGTGCGGGCGCCCCTGCGCAGGCGGTGAGCACCGCCAGGAGCAGCGCGATCGCGGCGGTCGTCGCGGCTGGTTCTTCTCATGCCATCACCCGGCTCGTCTCGTCTCGGTTCCAGGTCCGTGCCCGTGCGCGTGCGATGTCGCGACGCGCGAGCACGTTGGGCAGCGTCCAGCTCACGCAGTACACGGCGAAGGGCACCCAGAGGCGCGGCCTCGCCGCGACCCGTCGCACGAGCCCGCCTCGGGAGGCCGCCGACGGCCGTGCGGCATCCTCGTGCTGCATCACGGTCGGGCAGCTCGCGGTTGCCGCGCGCGATGCGGACCGAGCGGCGCAGGTGCGCGCGCATGTCGGCCGCCGAGCGCACGCGTGAACGCGTGGTCCGCGAGGGTCGCGCGTTCGGCGGGGGAGAAGAGCTGCTGCACGAATCGGTCGTCGGCGATGACGTCGGGCCAGGCGTCGAACCTCGCGCGGCCGGCGCGCGTCAGCGCGTAGACCCCGGAGCCGATGTGGTCGCTGCGGCGGTAGTCGCTGAGCTCCCAGATGCGGTAGTGCTGGCGCACGAGCCATGATGCCGCGGAGGTGTCCACGTGCAGCCGCGGTGAGGCGACCTCGACGCCGGGGGCATCGAGAGCGTCGGCGAGCGCCAGCAGGGCGTCGGGGTCGATCAGCACGTCGGCGTCGAGATAGGCGCGGGGGAAGACCGATGCGGCGTCGTCACCGGCCTGCAGCGCCGCGATCTTCGAGGCCTCCGGCGTCTCGACGACGCGGACGCCGTCGTAGGCGCGTGCGCGCGCGGCGGTGTCGTCGGTGCAGCCGTTGGCCGCGACGACGATCTCGAACTCGTCCCTCCGGCCGGAGCCGCACAGCGTGCCCAGCATGCGATCGATCACCGCGCCCTCGTCGTGGGCGGGGATGACGACGCTCAGCCGCGCGGTCATCGGGCGACCTCCGGCGTCCGTGCCGTTTTCGGAGTCCATGCCGGCTTCGGCGCGGCCGCCGTGCGCGAACCCTCGGTGACGACCCACGCGGCGACCGCGAGCAGCATCATGTGCACGAGGAACGCCTGGAAGAAGCCGAAGGCGTCGAAGAAGAACAGCGCCGCGCTGTAGCCGGCGATCGAGACCGCGAGGGCGAAGGCGAGCAGCGCGTGCCGCGGCTCGGCCGCCCAGCGCAGGGCGTACACGATGAGCATGACGACCGGCGCGAGCATGAAGATCGCGTAGCCGATGACGCCGAGTGCGCCGCCCTCCATCAGGATGCTGAGCACCTGGTTGTCGAGGATGAACGAGTTCGCCTCTTCTCCGACGACGATGCGACTGCCGAATCCCTGCCCGAAGAAGGGGTATTGGCGCACTTCGACGAAGGCCGGTTCCAGGTCGGCGAGACGCCCGGCTCCGGTCATCCCCGCCGAGGTGTACTGCGACGCGATGAGCGTGTCGACGTCGAGGAACGACAGCAGCATGGACTCGACCTGCGCGGGCACGAGGAACATCGCCAGCAGCAGTGCCGGCACCGCGAAGGCCGCCAGCAGCAGCGCGACCTTGGGCCGCAGCACCAGGGTGAGCAGGAACATCACGCCCATGACCACCACGGCGGTCCGCGAGATGGCGGCGATGATCCCGCCGAAGACGAGGACGGTGCCGATCCCGTAGGCGATGCGCCGGTTCCACACGTTCCGCGGCCAGATCGCGTACTTCGCCAGGTAGATCAGGATCGGCAGGAACATGCACAGCATGACCGCGAGCGCGATCGGATGCTGCGCCGAGCCGTATGCGCGATTCACACCGGCTCGCGTGGCATCGCCGCCGTCGTCGCGCAGCACGATCAGCGGCAGGAAGTTCGCGAGCATCAGGAACACATTGGTGCGCGCCACGCGCTCGATGATCGCGAAGAAGGCGACGATCACGGCCATCCAGGCGAGCACCATGAGGAAGCCCATCACCATGCGCTCGCTGGTCAGCAGCTGCCGCACCGAGAAGAACACCGACAGCAGGACGCCGAGCTGGAAGAACCCCGACAGTGCGGTCGAGGCCAGTCCCTCGTTCACCAGCCGCATGCCGTTCGCGATGAACGACACCAGCAGGGTGGCGAGGAAGATGCCGATGGGCCAGCCGAAGGCGACGGGGCGCCAGCGCCGCGACCGGTCGAACAGGAACGCGATCCCGAGCGCGACGATCGCGACGAAGATCATGAGGCGGTACGCCTCGAGCGCGAACGGCAGCGGGATGGGCAGCGCGTAGCGCCGGGCCGGGATGAACATGATGGTCGCCGCGAGCAGGAACAGCAGCGCGGGCCACGTGAACAGGATGCGGCGCAGCAGCACGATGATCGCGATGCCGAGGAGGGCGGCGCCCACGGCGATGGGCGGGAGCAGGATCACCCCGGCGATCACGATCGCCGCGAACAGGATCGCGATCCCGGCGACGGTGCCCCAGTGGGGCCGTGCTCCGTCGCCGGGTGCGATCTCAGCGGGTGGTGCGGTCTCAGCGGATGGTGCGGCCGCGTCGTGATCGGCGGTCACGGGCGCTGCGGTGTCGGGCGACATGTCGTTGCTCCGAAGCCGGGCGTCCGACGCCTACGCGGTCTCGTCCTCGCGGGGGCCGCGGCCGGCGCGGCGCGAGGGCGGACCCGCGCCCACCAGCTCGCCGACCTCGGCATCGACCGCGTCGTCGGCAGGGGCCTCAGCGGAGACGCCGGGGTCGGCATCCGTCTCAGTCGTCGTCTCTCCCGCGGCGTCGCCGGCGGTCTCCGCGCGAGCGGCCTTGCGCCGGGCGGAACGCGAGCGGAGTCCGGCGATGACGAACACCAGCACCACGAAGGCGAGGAACACGCCCACGAAGGTGACGACGACGGGGATCGCCGGGTTCGAGGAGTCGCCCTCGACGGCGGCGTTCTCGGCCAGCGGCTCGATGACCACGCGCAGCTCGGGCGGGATCTCCTGCTCGTCCTGCTGGTCGACGACGTAGGTCGTGAAGGCGGCCGCCGCGGCGCGCGAGATCTCCTCGGCGCGCTCGGCGGTCTCGGCGGTGCCGACGGCCTCGAGCACGGGCAGGTTGTAGCGACCGGGGAAGCGCTCGTCGCCGGTGGGCTGCGTCGTGCGACGCATCGCCGTGATCGACTCGGTCTCGTCGTCGAGCGGGCCGATCTCGGCCTCGACGGCGTCCTGGATCATGTCGCTCGACAGGATGTACGCGTAGACGAGCGCGGTCGACGACATGTCGATCACCTGCGGGTCGGACGTTCCCTGTTCTATCGGAACTCCCGGCACTTCTGCCTGGTACAGCCGGTCGGCCTCGCTCGTGAGCAGCATGGTGGTCGCGGCCGACCACGTCTGCTGCGCTCTCGAGACGACCTGTCCCTCGACGATCGCGTAGCCCGCGAAGAACGCGGCCACCGCGGCGACGAGGGCGCCGAAAGCCAGCACCCACTTGTAGTTCCAGAGGACCTGCAGGTACTTCGGAGTCTCCATGAGACACCTCTCTCCGTGTGCTTCCGGACGCGGACCGCCCGTACCCCCAGCACGCCATCGGGCCGTCCACGTCGCGCACCGGTTCCCAGATGTGGCGTCGCGACAAGACTTGCCCTGCAATAGTCGCGCCGCATTGTTAACGGCGCCCTGTGCGTTTGTTGCACGGGTGTAAAGACTGGGCGACATTCGACGGTCCGGGTTGTGCCCGTCGCGAGCGCTCCCACAAAGTGGTCAGCGAGAGCCCGCACGGCTCCGATGGCGGCAGGCCTCATCCTGGGGGAGGTGGCGTTCTGGCAGTCCTGTACAGCTTCCCGTTTGCGCTCGGCTCGCCCGGCATCGGCTTCACCGCATGGAACCAGGCCAACGAACTGGTGCGTGCCGGAGTCGACGTCCACATCGTCGCCGCGTCGGTCGAGAAGCCGATCGAAGGTGCGGCGTCCGTGCGCACCACGCTCGACCGTGCGCGGCCGGCGTGTGCCGCACCGCGTCGTCGGGCGGTATCGCGCGATGCGCATCCACGACGCCGTCACGGCCGGTCTCGTCGGCCGGCTGCTCGGCGGGAACGCGGACGACGTCGTGCACGCGTGGCCGCTCGCATCGGCCCGTACGCTGCGGGCGGCTCAGCGGCGAGGCATCCCGGGTGTGCGCGAGGTGCCCAACACCCACACGGCGCATGCGTACGAGGTCGTGGCGCGCGAGTACGCGGCGCTCGGCCTCGAGCCTCGTCGAGGCGAGAGCCACACCTTGAACGCACGACGACTGGCGACCGAAGAGAGCGAGTACGCGGCCGCAGCCGGACTGCTCGTGCCGAGCGAGGCCGTCGCCGGCTCGTTCCTGGAACGCGGGTTCGACGACGGCAAGCTGCTGCGTCACCGCTACGGCTGCACGGTGGCCGAGCCGCCGGCCCGCGACAGCGCGGGCCCGTTCACCGCGGTGTTCCTCGGCAGGGGCTCCCCGCGCAAGGGACTGCACACCGCGCTGGAGGCGTGGACGGCATCGACCGCGGCCGCCACGGGCCGGTTCCTCGTCTACGGCCTCCTCGACGAGGACTATGCGGCGATCCTCGCGCCTCTGCTCGCCCACCCGAGCGTGGAGGTGCGCGGCGTCACGTCGGAGCCGATGCGCGTGCTGGCATCGGCGGATGTGCTGCTGCTCCCGACCGTGGAGGAGGGCAGCGCCCTCGTGACCTACGAGGCGCAGGTGGCCGGGTGCGTGCCGCTCGTCTCGACCGCGGCGGGCGCGGTGATCGAAGAAGGCGTGACCGGGTTCACCCACGCCGTGGGCGACGTCGGTGCGCTCACCGCACAGCTCGACCTCCTGATCGCGCGCCCCGACCTGCTCGCCACGATGTCGGGCGCCGCGCTGGCGCGGGCGGACGAGCTGAGCTGGGCTGCGGCGACGCAGGCGACCCTCGCGGCCTACCGTGAGGCGGGGCGCCTGGTGAGGGAGTCGTCGCATGCCGCGGCCTGAGGACGTGACCCTCGCGATCTGCACACGCGAGCGGCCCGAGATGCTCACCGCCGCGCTCGCCTCGTTCACCGAGGTGACTCCGGCGGGCGTGCAGATCCTCGTGGTCGACTCGGCGTCGACGACGGCGGCCACCCGGAGCGCAGCGGAGGCCGCGGGCGTCGACTACGTGCGCAGCGACATCAAGGGGCTGTCGATCGCCCGCAATCTTGCGCTCCACACGAGCGACCGTCCGATCGTGGTGTTCACCGACGACGACTGCGCCGCGGTCGACGGCTGGATGGCGCCGATCCTCGAGGGTTTCGACGCGCCCGTCGTCGGAGCGGTGACGGGACGGATGCTCGACCACACGCTCGTCGGCACGCAGCCGCCGCCGCCTCGCCGCTTCACCCGCACGATCGAGGGCATCGACGCCGGTCACGGCGCGATCATGGCGTTCCGGCGCGAGCGGCTCGTCGCTCTCGGGGGCTTCGACCCCGTGCTCGGCGCGGGACGCCGGCTCGCCGGCGCGGAGGACCTCGACATGTTCTGCCGCATCCTCGACGACGGCGCCCACATCGTCTACGACCCTTCGTGCGTCGTGCACCACGTGCACACGCGGGCGGACGACGCCTACACCGAGCTGCATCACGGCTACGGGCTGGGGCTCGGGGCGCTCACGGCGAAGTGGGTGCGCCTGCGCACGATCGTCGGGGTGCGGCTGTTCGCGATCGCGACCAAGCGCACGTTGTCGCGCGCGGTGCGCAATCGGCGCGCACCGCGGCGGCGGGATGCCGACCTCGCACTGTTCCGCGGAATCCTCGGCGGTTTCTTCACCGCCGTGCGATTCGCGCTCGACGGCCGCGTCTTCGTCGACGACGACCCGCCGGCCCCGATCTCGCTCGGGATCGCGACACGCAGTGGAGGCGACGAGCCATGAGCGCGGACCACGATCTCCCACGCCGCGCCGAGCTGATCAGCTCGCTCGACGAGAAGTACGTCTCCAACGCGGTCACGTTCGCGGCGATGCACGCCGCGGGCACGATGATCGTCGACGGCGATGCGCTGCGCGGGCCCGATGGCGCGCTCGACCGCGCCGCGATCCGCCGCCGGGTCGAGCGGCTGAGCTGGTTCGCTCCGGCGATGCGTCAGCGTCTGGTGCCGACCCCGCTGCGCCTCACGACACCGGCGTGGGTGCCGGTGACGAGTCTCGACCTCGACTATCACGTGCGGTTCGCCGAGGCTGTCGAGCCCGACGACCCCTCCCGGGTGGAGCGGTTCACGGGGCGGCTGAGCCCGACGATGGATCCGTCGCGCCCGCTGTGGGACTTCGAGTTCGTCGAGCTCGACTCCGGGCGCGTGGCGATCGTCATGCGCTACCACCACGTGGTCGGCGACGCGATGTACGGCCTGCGGATCGGCGATGTGATCGCCGGCACCTCGGCGGTGGCCGAGCCGCCCGAGCCGGGAGAGGCGCAGCGCGTCGTGCTCGGCATCCCGCCCAGGAACAGCGTCGAGGTGCTTGCGCTCGCGTTCGCGACGTGGCGCGTCGCGCCACCCCGGTCTGCGGCAGGCGTGGCGGGCGTACTGGCGCAAGTCGTTCCGCATGCGGCTGCGCCGCTGGGGCGGGCGCCTGCTGCGCCCGGTCAAGAACGCGCGCATCGCGCGGACCGGGCTGCTCGCCGACGTGAGCGAGGGGCGCCGCTCGGCGTACGAGGCGGTCGATCTCGCGGCGGCCACCCGGCGCGCGTACAAGCTCGGCGGCACGGTGAACGACCTGGTCACGGCCGCGACCCTCGTCGCGATGGCGCGTCAGCGGCCCGACGCCGAGACCCTGTCGATCCTCGTGCCGATCTCGCGGCGCGGGGCAGGCGACGGCGGCGTGCGCAACGACATCAGCGTCGTGAAGGTGACGGCGGAGGCCTCCGCCCCGCTCGAGCAGATCGTGCCCAGCGTGCGCGCGCAGGTGCAGGCGGCGGTGGACTCCGGCGGCTCGGTGGTCGAGGGCGCCGAGGACTGGGTGGGCTATGCCACCTCCGTGACGTGGGGTCGCGACGACCGGTTCTTCGGCACCGCCCCCGTCGAGACGGTGACCGGCTGGCCGGCGGGCGATCCACGCGACGAGGTCGCGTGCCTGGCGTGCTCGTACCGCCGCGAGCTCGTGATCAGCGTCACGGCGCGCTCGTCGGTCGATCTGCCCGCGCTGATGGCGGTCTACCGCGAGCTGCTCGCGCCGGCGCCGGTCGCGGCGGCGACGGATGCGGGGGCGGCGCGATGAGCCGGCTCTGGGGCGCGTTCGCTTCGGTGTTCGACCCGCGCACGCTGCTGCACGGGCTGCGCCTGGCGCATTTCCACGGCTACTCGTTCGTGCGGCAGGTGCCGCTGATCCAGATGGGCCCCGGCGTCTCGATGGCTCCGAACGTGTCGTTCCGCAACGGCGAGCGCATCTCGATCGGCGCGGGCTCGCACATCGGAGAGTTCAGTCTGATCTGGGCGGGCAACGAGACGGGGCGCATCGTGATCGGCGAGAAGTGCCTGTTCGCCCCGCACGTGATGGTGACCGCGTCGAACTACGGCGTCGAGCGCGGCCCGGTCCCGATCATGGACCAGCCGAAGATCGAGCAGGATGTCGTGATCGGTGCGGGCTCGTGGCTCGGCGCGAACGTGGTGGTGCTGGCGGGCGTGACGATCGGCGAGGGCGCCGTCGTCGCTGCAGGGGCAGTGGTGACGAAGGACGTTCCGGCGTTCGCGATCGCCGGAGGGGTTCCGGCGCGCGTCATCGGCGAGAGGCCATCCGGCCAGAAAGCGGGGATGAGCAGTGGGGAAGCTCAGCGATAGCGCCAGGTCTTCGGCGCGCGGGAGGAAGCACTCGACACGGGCGATGCGGTTCGCGGGGCTGGCGGTGGGGACGGCCGTCGTGGTGTCGCTCATCGGTGGCGGCGGCATGGTGTCGGCGTCGTTCGCAGCCGGGGACGCGGCGGGCGTGTACACCGTCAGCTTCCGGTCGATGGAAGGGCTGGATGCCGCTCTCACAGGCATCACGGCAGAGCCCGATGCCGTCTACGACAGCGTCGTGAAGGGCTTCACGGGATATCTCACGGCCGACGAGGTCGCCCTGCTGCGGGTGTCGCCGACGGTGCGGGGGATCTCGTCGAACAAGGTGGTGACCGGCGCTGCTCAGACCGTGACGCCGGCGGTGGGAACGGTGGAGGCGGATCTGCCGCCGACGAGCGCCACGTCGGCCGGCGCGTGGGACGGCCCCGGCCTCGCCATCATCGACTCGGGCGTGAGCGTGCACTCGGATCTCAACGTCGCGCGGCAGATCAACTGCTTCGGCAGCGGCGACGGCACCGACGCGAACGGGCACGGCACGGGCGTCGCCGGCGCTGCGGCGGCGATCAACAACAGCGTGGGGCTGGTCGGCATCGCGCCGGGCGCGCCGATCACATCGGTGCGTGTGCTGGACAGCAAGATGCAGGGGACGCTCGGGACCCTCATGTGCGGCCTCGAGTGGGTGATGGACAACCACGAGCGCTACGACATCGCCGTGATGAACATGAGCATGCAGTTCCCGCAGGCCGACGACGGCAACTGCGGCTACACCAACGGCGACGTCATCCATCAGGCGATCTGCGCGCTCGTCGATGACGGCGTGGTCGTGGTCGCGGCGGCGGGCAACTCGACGCGCGACCTGGCGCAGTACTCGCCGGGCAACTTCGACGAGGTGATCACCGTCACGAACGTCGCCGACTACGACGGCAAGCCGGGCTCGCGCGGCGCGAAACTGTGCACCGAGTCGTCGGCTCCGGTCGATGACACGATCAACCCGAAGAGCAACTGGGCGGTGAGCGCGGCCGATCGCGCGCACACGATCGCGGCTCCCGGCACGTGCCCGTACACGACGAAGAAGGGCAACCGGTACGGCTACATCGCGTCGGGCACGAGCATGTCGGCGGCGGTGATGTCGGGCGTCGTGCTGGCGTGCTTCGACGAGGGCGCGTGCGAGGGCCGCACGCCGCGGGAGGTGTTCCAGATCCTCGACGCGCAGGGGCAGGCGGCCGCGACCACGCGCGGCAAGCGCTTCGCCGGCGACCCGCTCAGCCCGATCTCGGGGCGCTACTCCGGCTGGCTGGCATCGACGGTGCCCACAGGCGTCACCCCGACGCCGACGCCGACGCCGACCCCGACCCCGACCCCGACCCGACCCGACGCCGACGCCGACTCCGACGCCGACCCCGACGCCCGACGCCGACCCCGACCCCGACGCCGACGCCTGACACGCAGGCGCCCAGCGCGACGATCACCGCGCCGGCGGCAGGATCGACCGTCTCGGGCACCGTCGCGGTGCGGGTGGTCGCCACCGACAACGTGGCGGTCACCGGGGTGACGCTGTGGTCGGGTGCGACGAGGCTCGGCACGCTCACGAAGCAGGCCGACGGCTCATGGAGCGGCAGTCTGTCGTCGCGCAGCTACCCGAACGCGACCTACCCCGTGCAGGCACGGGCGGTGGATGCCGCGGGCAACACCGGCTACAGCCCGACGATCTCGCTGACCCTCCTCAACTGACGGGGTCGGCAGGAGCCGCTGAAGCCCGGGTGTCTGAGGACGGTACCCGGGCTTCAGCGTTTCCAGCGGTTCTGCTCGAGCTGCTTGTTCTCGAGGTGCTTCTTCTCGAGCTCGGCGTCGAGCACGTCCTCGGGTGTGGCGGCGTCTTCGAGCAGCACGCTCTCGTACGCGTCGGCCCCTGCCGCGGCTGCGGGCGCGGCATCCGTCATCTCACCGTTCTCCGCACCGGCGGCCGGGGTCTTCGGCTTGCGCATCTGCTTCACGAAGCCCATGATCTGCGCCGCGTCGCGCCGGTAGGCGGGGATGAGCAGCAGGGGCGCCAGCACGAGCGCGCCCGCGGCGCCGCCGACGATGATCTCGAAGATCGGGATGAGGTCGACGGCGCGGGTCGCGGCGAACGCCGACGCGAACGCGAGCAGCGCGAACAGCAGCGGGCGCAGCACGGGGAAGACGATGTCGCTGCCGCGCACGAACGTGCCGCGGATCGCGAACGCGAAGCCGGGGATCAGGAGCAGCGCCGACAGGATGCCGTAGGTCAGGGCGAGCCCGTAGATTCCGCCCCACGAGATCCCGACGAAGAACCCGACGACCACGAGCGGCCGCGCGATCAGATCGTAGAGCAGCTGCTGGTGCGAGCGGCCCATGGTGATGAACAGCCAGCCGCGCACCTTGCCGATGCCCTGTGCGATGCCGGCGATGGCGAGGATGCTGAACAGCACGGCCGCCTGCTCCCAGCCGGGGCCGAGCAGGATGGCGAACAGCGGCTCCGACACCGTCGCGAGGATGGCGTAGGTGGGCAGAGTGAGGTAGCCGATCACGAGCAGGGCGCCGCGGATGTAGCGCCGGTAGCGATCGCCGTCGTCCTGCAGCTTGCTGAGCACGGGCAGGGCGACGCGACCGATAGGCCCGTTGAGCTGCTGCAGCGGCATGAGGAACAGCGCATACGCGCGCGAGTACTGGCCGAGCACGGCCGGGCCGAGCTGCTGGCCGATGATCACGGTGTCGGCGTTGCGCTCGACGTAGTTGAGCAGCTCGGCGCCGAAGATGCTGCCGCCGCGCGTGACGAGGGGCAGCACGTCGCGGTGGATGCGCGGCCAGCCCGGCCGGGGGCGGATCCCGATCCACAGCATGACCAGCCGCACGACCAGTCCGGTGCCGACCATGACGATGAGCGCCCAGTATCCCCACCCGAGCAGACCGGCCGCGATCGCTGCGGCGACGCCGCCCACCATCGAGACCACGTCGACGCGCGCCAGCAGCGCGAACTTCAGCTCGCGGGTGGCGCGTGCCTGCAGCGGCATGGTGAGGCCGTTGACGATGAGGCTCGGTGCGATCACGAGCGTGATGAGCACGAGCTGGGGCTCGTCGTAGAGGTTGGCGATGAGTGGGGCGCACGCCGCGAGGACGCCTCCCAGCACCACGCCGAGGCTCAACGCGAGCCAGAAGAGACTTCGCCAGGCGCGCTCCGAGATCTCGCGCGCCTGGATGATCGCGCCGGTGAGGCCGAAGTCGCGGACGAGGTCGATGATCCCCGAGATCGCCGTGACCATCGCGACCAGACCGAAGTCCTCGGGGCTGAGGAGGCGGCCGAGCAGCATGATCGCGGCCATCTGGATGAGGGTCTTGCCCCACATCCCTCCCATGGTCACGACGATGCCGCGCGACGCGCGGTGGGCGAGGTCGGTCACTTCCAGATCGACTTCAGGTACGCGTCGGTGGGAGTGGGCACCAGGGCGTCGAACTGGCTGGCGCCCCAGGATTCCATCGAGCTGTCGTAGGACCAGCCGCCCGACGCGACGGGGTTGCGCGTGGTCGCCTGCCCGTACGAGACCTTCGTGTTCGAAACCCCGCCCCACTTGCTGCGGTACATCGAGCCGAAGATGTACGAGTCCTTGGCGTAGAGCTGGAAGTCCTCGCCGATCCCGTTGATGGCCTGCGCGAGCTGCGGGGTGTCGGCGCCCGCGGGCGTGGGGTACCGGGCGCGGATCGCGGTGGCCTGCGACGTGATGATGCTGTGGTCGAGCGTGAGGAACGGCGTGCCCTTGTTCGGGTCGTCGCTGCGCATGCCGCCGATCTGGAGGGCGCAGTTGAGCGAGCCGAAGAAGGTCGTGTCGCGCACGGTGAGCCCGCGGTACCACCCCGATCCGTACATCTGGATCGTGTCGACGTGGTCGGTGGCGCCGGTCGGGCGGAACACCGGCGCCGAGTAGCATCCGTCCCACACGCTGTCGGTGAGCACGCAGTCGGCGCCGGCGGCGTAGCCGAGCGGGTCCGAGATGTCGGCCTTCGCATTGCTCATGACGATCTCGTAGGCGCCGCACTCCCGGGTGGTCGCCCCGTACGACGAGGCCATGCTGAGGCCGTGCGACATGGTCGACTGCGCCCAGGCGCTGCGTGTGCAGTTGGTCATCAGCACGTCGACGGCGTTGATGCGGGCGAAGGTGACGCCGTACACCTCGCGCAGGCGCGCGGGCTCGGTGATGATGACCGAACCCCAGCCGTCGCGCGGCGAGACGAGCACGTTCTTGCTCCACTGGGCGCTGCCCAGCCCCTGCAGCACGGCCTTCGATCCCGACGACGCGCCCAGGCCGGGAAGGGTGCCCGGCCGCACCTTGATGTGCACGCCCGCGGCAGCCTTCGAGGCGGTGACCGCCAGCAGCGCCGTGCGGATGGCCGCCCACGTGCAGGCGACCTCGACCGTCGTGACGGGGTCGCCGATCCAGGGCGTGTGGGCGGGCCAGTGAGTGCCGTTGGGTCCGAACGAGCGAATCACCGCGGGGCGGGCGGCGCCGACGATGGCCGCGGGCGCAGCGGTCGGGGTGGACGACGCGGAGGCGGAGGGGACGGATGCCGTCGCCGACGGCGTCGCCGCGGTCTGGGCGGGCGCGCACATGGCGGTGGCTGCCGCGGGCGCAGCGACGGCGAGCAGCCGCACGAAGGAGCGGCGGCTGAGCGGGTTGGCGGTCATCGTGGGGGCCTTCCGTCGGAGGTGGACAGCGATCCGGAGGACGAAGCGGCGGTGCCGACCCGGCGGGAGGGCCACGCGAACAGCAGGTCGAGAGCGGGCAGCACACGCAGCAGTCGAACCATGACGACCCCCGCGCCGAGCCCGAACGCGCAGCCGACGGCGAGGGCGATCCAGGCGTTCCCGGTGAGAGCGCCGAGGGCGACGCCGGCGCTCGCCGGCCACCAGTGCACGATGTAGTACACGAGCGAGTCGCGTCCGACGGCGCGCAGGGGGCGCAGCATCCGTGTCGATCCGATGCGCCGCGCGATCACGATCGCGATGCCGATGCCGCCGGCGGCGAACGGCGCCGACAGCGCGGTGTACCGCAGCCCGACGCCGACGGCCGCAGCGGCGACCGTGGCGAGGGCGAGCGCCGCGCAGCCCCAGACGACCCAGCGGCGCGCGAGGACCCGATCGAGGGCGCCGACGTGCTGCGAGAACCACACGCCGATCATGAAGAACACCAGCAGCAGGAAGAATCGCCGGGCGCCGAAGTCGGGCACGAGCGCGGCGGCGACGAGCGCGCCCGCGGCGATCCACAGCGGCGGCACGCGGGGCGTGACGAGCGCGACCATATAGAAGAGGAACAGGTCGTACAGGAACCACAGATGCTCGACCGGGTCATAGAGCGGCAGCAGCAGATCCCACGGCGTGACGACGTGCGCGGTGACGCCGCCGACGACCCCTTCACGGATGCCGAACCCGTACAGCAGCGCGAGAGCGATGACCGACCACACGAGGTACGGGTACAGCACGCGTCGCACCTTGCCGGTGACGTAGGCGCGCGGGCCGCGCGCGAGCGATGCGCTGACGAGCAGCCCCGAGAGGAACACCATCAGCGGCATGCGCACGGGGGCGAACACCGTGTTGACGACCCAGGCGACCTCGGGTGCGCCGAGGGGGGAGGAGCTCGCGAAGAGCACGGCGTGGTTGAACACCACGAGGATGATCGACGTCCCGCGCAGGACATCCATCCATTCGATGCGCGACTTCTCGACCGCTGCCATCAGGGCTCCGAGCCTCGGCGCGCTCAGGTTCTCCTGCGCCGGGGCAGGATCGTGGTCGCCAGTGCCCCGACTTGTTCGCCTTTACCGGTGTGCACGGTGCTTCCCCCAAGCCCATAGAGAACGCCCGGGGCCATTCGTCGTCGGCTCCGGGCGGCGATGCCCCATCTGAGTGCCACGCTACGGGGATCCGGCCGGTGGGGGGTTACTGCCGCGTTTCGTCTCGGTTAAGCCCGGTGTTCAGGCGTTTGCCGTGCGGGGGTGTCGCCGTAGTAGTGGCGCACGGATTCCCGCGAGTCGATGACGAGGAGCGCGTAGAGCGCGACTGCTGCGGTGGCGGCTAGAGCAACGAGCGCAAGGAGGATGGCGACGGTGATGCGAATCACAGTGACGGCGGGACTCCAGTGTCGAACGATGAATGCGGCGGCGCCCGTCAAGCTTAGGCTCTCGACCGCCTCTCCATCGGGGCGAGCCTCATCCGCTCGGGCGGCGGGTGTTGAGGTCCGGTGAGCCCGGTAGAGCTTAGCGCCTACGCCTGGCGTGGCAGGTCCGGCGGCGGCGCGGTCGGTGACGGTGACGGATGCCCCGAGCCTGCCAGTCGCACCGCCAAGTCGAGTGCGGGGGGAGTCGTGGATGTTGTCTGTAGGGCTTGAACGCCGCGCCGACGCGATCGGCGTGGCGCTCCGCATCCGGTGGACCTTGGAGGTAGTGCGTGGCATTTGGCTGCGGCATCCGTCTGGCGTAGTATGGATCTTTGGTGCCTGCTCAGCTGACCCGGCACCACGAACGTGAGCCCTCCACTGGCGTGTTCGGTCCCTCGCTCGAGAGACAGAACCACCCCGGAGTGGGATTCACGAACCTCTCCGTTCGAATCAAGAAAGCAGCACTACTGTGACGCGCACTTACACCCCCAAGGCTGGCGAAGCCCAGCGCGAGTGGCTGGTCATCGACGCGACTGACGTCGTTCTCGGCCGTCTCGCCTCGCACGCCGCCGTCCTCCTCCGCGGCAAGCACAAGCCGACGTTCGCCCCGCACATCGACCAGGGCGACTTCGTCATCATCATCAACGCCGAGAAGGTCGCCCTGACCGGCCAGAAGCTCGAGCAGAAGAAGGCCTACCGCCACTCGGGCTACCCGGGCGGCCTCAAGTCGGTCACCTACTCGGAGCTCCTCGAGAAGAACCCCGTCCGCGCCGTCGAGAAGGCCGTCCGCGGAATGCTCCCGAAGAACTCGCTCGGCCGCGACCAGCTGGCGAAGCTCAAGGTGTACCGCGGTGCCGAGCACCCGCACGCCGCGCAGAAGCCCACCGCGTACGTTTTCGACCAGGTCGCCCAGTAAGCGCCGGATAGACAAGGACACACTGATGGCGAACATCGAAGAAACCCCCACGAGCTACTCCACCGAGTCCCAGGTCGACGAGACCGTCGTCGCCGCCGAGCGCCCCGTGCTCTCGGTGTCGGGTGCGGCCGTCGGTCGTCGCAAGCAGGCCATCGCCCGCGTGCGCGTCATCCCCGGCTCGGGCACCATCACCGTCAACGGCCGTGCGTTCGAGGACTACTTCCCGAACAAGCTGCACCAGCAGCTCATCACCGACCCGTTCACGGTGCTCAACCTCACCGACGCGTACGACGTCATCGTGCGCATCTCGGGTGGTGGCCCCTCGGGCCAGGCCGGCGCGCTGCGTCTCGGCATCGCCCGTGCGCTGAACGAGATCGACACCGAGAACAACCGCCCGACCCTCAAGAAGGCCGGCTTCCTCTCGCGTGACGCCCGCGTCATCGAGCGCAAGAAGGCCGGTCTCAAGAAGGCCCGCAAGGCGCCGCAGTACTCGAAGCGCTGATCGGCTTCACCTCCGTATGCCGATCTTTGGCACGGACGGGGTGAGGGGGCTGGCCAACGGCCCCCTCACCGCCGATCTCGCACTGTCCCTGGCCCAGGCGACCGCCGTCGTCCTGGGCCAGGGCCGTACTGCCGAGGCGCGTCGCGCCGCCGGCAAGCGCCTCAGCGCCGTCGTCGCGCGCGACCCCCGCGTATCGGGCGAGTTCCTCTCGGCCGCCGTCGAGGCGGGGCTCGCATCATCGGGCGTCGACGTCTACGACGCCGGTGTGCTGCCCACGCCCGCCGCGGCCTTCCTGATCGCCGACATCGACGCCGACTTCGGCGTCATGGTCTCGGCATCCCACAATCCCGCTCCCGACAACGGCATCAAGATCTTCGCGCGAGGTGGCGTGAAGCTGCCCGACGTCGTCGAAGAGCGCATCGAGCGCGCCATGGACGGGCAGAAGCTGCTCCCGACCGGCGCCGCCGTCGGCCGGATCCGCCGCTTCGCCGACGCCGAAGACCGCTACGTCGTGCACCTGCTCGGCTCGCTGCCCCATCGCCTGGACGGCCTGCACGTCGTGCTCGACTGCGCGCACGGCGCGGCATCCGGAGTCTCTCCCGAGACCTTCCGCGACGCGGGCGCCCGCGTCACCGTCATCGGCGCCGACCCCGACGGCGTCAACATCAACGACGGCGTGGGCTCCACGCACCTCGACGTGCTGTCGGAGGCGGTCGTGGCGCACGGTGCCGACGTCGGCATCGCGCACGACGGCGACGCCGACCGCTGCCTCGCGGTCGACGCGAACGGCAAGATCGTCGACGGAGACCAGATCATGGCGATCCTCGCGGTGTCGATGAAGAGCCGCGGACGCCTGAAAGACGACACGCTCGTCGCCACCGTGATGAGCAACCTCGGCCTGCACCGCGCCATGGCGGCGCACGGCATCCACGTCGAGACCACTGCCGTCGGCGACCGCTACGTGCTCGAGCGCATGAACGAGGGCGGCTTCGCGCTCGGCGGCGAGCAGTCGGGCCACGTCATCATGAGCGAGTACGCGACGACCGGCGACGGCGTGCTCACCGGTCTGCACCTGGTGGCCGAGATGGCTCGCACGGGCAAGACCCTCGCCGAGCTGGCCTCGATCATGACCGTGTACCCGCAGGTGCTCGTGAACGTCCGCGGAGTCGACCGCACGCGTGCGGGCTCCGACGAAGTGGTTCAGGATGCCGTAGCCCGCGCCTCCGCCGAGCTCGGCCTCTCGGGGCGCGTGCTGCTGCGGCCGTCGGGCACGGAGGAGATGGTGCGCGTGATGGTCGAGGCGGGGTCCGAGGACGACGCCCGCCGCCACGCGGACGCGCTCGCCGGAGTCGTGCGGGAGCGGCTGGCGCTCTGACTCCGGCAACTCGGATTCGCGAAAGGGTAGATTTCCGCCACCGGTCGGTGCGGACATCTACCCTCTCGGCATTCCGGCGACGGGGCGGGGCGGCGCGACCGGCGGACTCGAGCGTCGGCATCCGGGATACTGGATAGCGTTATCTGCACGCGCACGCCCCGGGGAGACGAATGTCGAAGAGCGCCAAGCCTGCCACCCTCGCGGATGTCGCGCGCCTGGCGGGTGTGTCGGTCCCGGCTGCGTCGCGGGCGCTCAACGGCGGCGTCCGCGGCAAGCAGAGCGGGTCGCCCGAGCTGCGCAGTCGCGTGGAAGAGGCGGCGCGCGCGCTCGGCTATTCGGTGAGTCCGGCGGCGCAGGCGATCAAGGGCGGCCGCGCTCGCACGGTGGCGTTCATCGTCGGCGACATCGACGACTTCGGCTCGGCGACGATGATCGCCGGCATCATGCACGCGGCCGAGGAGCACGGCGTCTCGGTCGCCGTTCGCACGACGCGTGACGACTCGGCACGCGAGATCGACCTGCTCGCACAGCTGCGCGGCGAACGTCACCTCGCGGTCGTCATGGCCACCAGCCGGACGACGGATGCCGCGCGAGAGGCGGCAGTGAAGGACCAGCTGATGGTGCTGAGCGACCACGGGGCGCGCATCGTCGTGATCGGCGACAACGACCTGGGATTCCCCACCGTGACCGTCGACAACCGTCACGCCGCGCGACTTCTCGCGGAAGGACTCGCGGATGCCGGCAAGCGGCGCTTCGCAATGGTGTCGGGTCCGGACATCGAGCTGACCGCCCTCGAGCGCGTCGGGGGATTCGCCGAGGGGCTCGCGGCGCGCGGCATCGCGGTCGAGGAGCGCGACATCGTGCACACCGAGTTCTCGCGCGACGGGGGATACCGCGCGGTCGAGCAGCTGCGCGACCGGCTCGCGGAGCTCGACGTGATCGCGGCGATGAGCGACGCGATGGCGGTCGGTGTGATCGCACGCCTGCGCGAGCTGGGCGTGTCGACGCCGGCCGACATCGAGGTGACCGGGTTCGACCACGTGCCGATGCTCGGCGATGTGCTGCCGGGATTCAGCACGGTGGAGGTGCCGCTCGAGCACTTCGGCGGCGCGGCGCTCGAGCTCGCGCTCGCGCTCGACAACGGCGCGGACCCTGCCGAGAAGATCGCGCTCAGTGCGACGCCCATCCTCCACGGCACTCCGCTCGTCCCTGCGTGAGCGGCATCCCGCTGTCGTGGCGGCCGTGAGGGGCGCGTTCGCGCGGGCGGAAAGCGCTTCACGCAACGTAGTGGCAAACGTTGTCCACTTTGGGGTACTCTCTCCGAGACGGAATCGTTCCGGCACGAATCAAGGGAGATCACATGCATGACGCGATGACGCGGGCAGGGATGCGTGCCCGTATGGGCCGCCGCTCGCCCTGGATCGCCGGCGCAGCGGGCATCGCTGTCGCGGCACTCGCGCTGACGGGCTGCAGCAGCTCGGCCGACGACGGCGACGAGGGCGGCGCGGCGACCGAGAAGACCACGATCCGCTTCCTCTACGCCACCGGCGACGAGACCTGGAACTCGGTGGTCGACTCCGTGGTCGAGGCCTTCAACGACCAGAGCGACACGACCACCGTGCAGCTCGATCCGCTTCCCGCCGGAAGCGACTACGCGACAGCCCTGAAGACGATGGATGCCACCGGCAACTGGCCCGCCGTCGTGGACATGCGCGACACCCTCACGTACGTCAACGCGGGCAAGCTCGCGCCGATCCCCGATTCGGTGACCGAGCTCATCCAGCCGGAGGCGTTCGGCACCGCGGAGGACGGCAATGTCTACACCGTGCCGTACAGCGCGCTCAACGGCGAGATCGGCCTGAACATCGTGTACAACAAGGACTACTTCGAGGAGCATGACCTCGAGGTGCCCGAGACGTACGACGACTTCCTCGACCTGCTCGCCGACATCAAGGCGAACGGCGACGCGCCACTGGCGACCGCCGCCGCGGAGGTGTGGCCGAGCGACCAGCTGTGGAAGCCGCTCGCCGCGCCGTACTTCGCGGAGTACGGCGACGAGGGCGGGTTCTGGACCGCTGCGCAGAACGGTGACGCCACGGTCGAGGACCTGCGCGAGCCGCTGCAGGAGCTGCTCGACATCACCAACGACTATGTGCTCGAGGGCTGGCAGTCCACGGCGGACGCACAGACCACGACGCTGCTCGTGAACGACATGGCCGTCATGGCGACCTCTTCGGCGGGCATCGGCCGTCTCAACGACATCAACAAGGTCGACCCCGAGTTCAACGCAGGGCTGTTCATCATCCCGGCCGAGGACGGGGCGATCAACGTGCTGAAGAACGCGGTCAACGGCGACACCGCCGGCGGCCTCGCGATCTCGGCCCAGGCGGCCGACGACGACGCCGAATACGCGTCGGCGACGGAGTTCCTGGAGTACTTCTACCAGGTGGAGACCGCCAACCTGATGGAGTCGCAGGGCTGGCTGGCGCCGAACATCGTCGCCGCGGACGAGATCGAGCGCAACACCTCGATCCCTGGCTCGAAGGACTACTTCGCGCTTCTCGAGAACCCCAACCTGGTGTGGTACGAGAACGTGTCGAACCTGTCCACGTTCAGCGCCTTCAACACCTTCTTCCGTCAGGCGCGCATCGAGATGCAGGACGGCCAGTCGTCGATCGACGACACCATCGCCAAGGTGCAGGCGGAGTTCGACAAGACGGTCGCAGCGGGCTGAGACCACACGTGACACGGTGCCCGGGCAGCTGCCCGGGCACCGCGGAACGGAGGCGAGGAGGTCTCCATGACTGATCAGAGTGCCCTGCAAGGGCAGACCGCGGTGGTCGGCACCGCTGTCCGGCTCACCGGCGAAGGCCCGCTCGACGGCGCGCCGAACGGTGCAGCCGACGACGTCCCGTTCGTTCCGGCGGGACCGCCGAGCGAGCAGCGCCGCACGCGCCGTTTCCGCACCGCCCGCTGGGTGATGCTGGGCTTCATCGCCCCGGCGATGGTGGTGTACCTGCTCATGGTGATCGTGCCGTCGGTGCAGTCGCTGCAGCTGAGCTTCACGAACTGGGACGGCATCAGCCCGGACTACGACTACATCGGCGTCGCCAACTACGAGGAGATCCTCGGGAGCGGCAGGTTCTGGAACGCCGTCAAGAACACCCTCATCCTGGGTCTCGGATCCGCGGTCATCATCAACGCCATCTCGCTCGGCGTGGCGTTGATGCTCGACCACGTCGGACGGTGGCAGGGGCTGTTCCGCACCGCCGTGTACCTTCCCTCGCTCGTCAGCGCGTTCATCCTCGCGACGATCTGGAAGTACCTTCTCAACTACAACTTCGGCGCCGTGAACGTCTTCCTGCGCGACATCGGTCTGCCCGACTGGGCGCGCGACTGGCTGGGCGACAGTTCGATCGTCGTGTGGGTCATCCTCTTCATCACGTGCTTCACGCTCGGCGGCAATACCACCCTCATCTACCTCGCCAACCTGCAGTCCGTGCCGCAGGACCTGGTGGAGGCCGCGCGGATCGACGGCGCGAACAGCCGCCAGGTCTTCCGCCATGTCACGTGGCCGATGCTCGCGGGCGCGGTCACGGTCAACATGACGCTCGCGATGATCGCGGGGTGGACCATCTTCGACCAGGTCATGGTCCTCACATCCGGCGGGCCAGGGTTCGTCAGCGAGACCATGGCGTTCTTCATCTACAAGGTCGGCTTCGGCGAGTATCGCGCCGGCTTCGGCAGCGCGGCCGCGATCGTGCTGTTCCTCGTGGTGATCGTCAGCACCGTGGCGGCGAACGCCTACATGCGCAAGAGGGAGATCCAGGCATGAGCACCGAGACGGAACTGCTCGTCACGCCCGAGCGCACGCGCCGCCGGCGCACGCGACGCCGGAAGCGGCTGACCGCCGGCCAGGTCGTCGTGATGATCGTCCTCGCGGTGCTGGTGCTGATCGTCGCGAGCCCCGTGCTGTACGCGCTGCTGAACTCGTTCCGGTCGTACAGCGAGATCACGATGGACCCGATGGGCCTGCCCACGCAGTTCACCCTCGACAACTACGTGCAGCTGTTCCAGGAGACGGACTACGGCGAGGCGCTCGTCAACACGCTCATCATCACGCTCGCCACGGTCGTGCTGCTGATCGCCATCGTGCCGATGGCCGCGTACGGCATCGAGCGCGTCGGCGGCCGTACCTCGCGATTCATCTACATCCTCTTCATCGCCGGTCTCATGATCCCGTTCCAGGTGCGCATGATCCCGCTGGTGAAGGGATTCGACGAGGTCGGCCTGTACAGCACGCTGACCAGCGTGATGCTGGTGCATCTCGGCGGGGCCGCGAGCTTCGGCATCCTGCTCTACTGCAGCTTCATCAAGGGCATTCCGATCGAGGTGGAAGAGGCGGCCAACATGGACGGCGCAGGGCGCCTGCGCACGTTCTGGTCGATCGTGTTCCCCATGCTGCTGCCGGTGACGTCGGCGTTCGTCATCATCCAGGCGCTGGGGCTCTGGAACGACTTCTTCATCCCGCTGGTGTTCCTCGACTCGTCCTCGGCGGGCACGATCAACGTCGCGATCAACAGGATGGTGGGGCTGCTCACGTCGCAGTGGCAACTCATCTACACGGGAGCGATCCTGGCGATCATCCCGTCGGTGGCGATCTTCGCGGCGTTCCAGCGCTACTTCATCAAGGGCATGTCGGTCGGGGCGGTGAAGGGATGAGCGCCGCGCCCGCGACCTCGCAACGTGGCGGTGTGATGTCGCGCGTGCGTGCCCTCCTCGCGCTCGACGGCCCGCTCGCGGCCACCGTGCTGGCCGTCTTCCGATACTTCGTGCTGTCGGTCTCGTTCATCGGATGCCTCGTCCCCGTGCTCGCCTTCACGGCGCTGGTCGGCTGGCAGGCCACGCATCTGGCGGTGTGGCTGGGGGCGGCGGCGCTGCTGCCGCTCGCGCCGGCGACGTACGCGCTGCTGCGCGGTGCCCGCTCGCTGCTGGCAGAACCCGGTGACGCGCCTGTCGGGCGGGAATTCTGGACGTCGTTCGCGGAAGGATGCCGCGATCTCTGGTGGGCCGCACTCGGGCTCGGCGTGGTGGTGGTGGTGCTCCAGTACGACCTGGCCCTGTTCGGCGGTACCGACGCGGTCGTACTGCTGGCCGCAGTGGCGGCGGCGCTCGCCGTCGCGCTGCTGATCGGGGTGTGCGTCGTCGCGGCGGCGCAGCCCGCGGGCGTCCGAGGGCTGCTCGAGACCGTGACCGTGGCGGCGCGCGCCATCGCGCGTCGTCCGCACATCGCGCTGAGCTGGCTCCTCCTCATCGGGGTCGGCCTGGCAGCCACGGCGCTGCCGCTGATCGGTCCCGCGATCGCCCTGTTCCTGCCCGCGACGGTGGGCTCCGGCATCCATATCTGCAACGACGCGCTGCGTCTTCCGCTGAACGACGAGACGAGACAGACTCCGTGACCGAAGCCGTCCATCATCCTGCCGCCCGACTTCCTGCCGCACCTGCCCCTGCCCCCCTCATCCCACGCGAGACCGCACCCGCGGCACCGGTCACGAGCCGCGCGCGCGTCGGCGCGTTCGAACTGCGCTGGGCGGACGACGCGCCCGCGTCGCTGGTCGTGCCGTCGTCGACGCACAGCGGCCGGCCCGGCGTCGGTCTCGTCGAGGTGTTCACGTCGGCCGAGCAGCGCGCGCCGCACCAGCCAGGCGTACTGGCGGTCGGCGGTCGGCGAGCGGCTGCGGGTGCAGGGATCGCAGGTCGTCGCCGAGCCCGACGCCGTGCGCGCCGTCGTCGTGCAGAGCGACGCCGTCAGCGGGATCGAGGTGCGCACCACCGTCACCGCGCCCACAGACACCTCGGCGGTGCGCATCCAGACCGAGATCCGCAACGCCGGACGCGAGGCCGTGGTGATCGCCGCGATCTCGTCGGCGACGATCGGGTTCGGGCGTTCGGCGCGCGATCTGGACGAGATGGTGTGGGGCTCGGCGGCGAGCGAGTGGCTGGCTGAGAACAGGTGGAGCGAGGTTCCGCTGCGGACGCTGCTGCCCGACATCTCGCTCGCCCTCCACGCGCAGGACGCGCGCGGGCATGCCGGGCTCACGAGCCACGGCGGCTGGTCGAGCGGAGAGCACGTGCCGTGCGGCTACCTCTCGCGTGCTGACGGCGAGACGCTGGCGTGGCAGATCGAGGCGAGCGCGGGATGGCGCGCGGATCTCTGCCAGGCGCGGGATGGCGGCGTGCTCTCGCTGCTCGGCCCGACCGATCTCGAGCACCAGTGGGCGCACGAGCTGCTGCCCGGAGAGGCGTTCGCCACCGTGCCGGTCGCGCTGGCGGTCGGGCCGGTGAGCCCGGGCGCTCCCGGCGGCCCAGACGGTGCGCTCGGCGAGCTCACCCGGTACCGGCGCTGGCTGCGCGGTGCGGCAGGCACGCAGCAGCTTCCGGTCGTGTACAACGACTTCATGAACACGCTGATGGGGCAGCCGACGACCGACGCGCTGCTGCCGCTGGTCCGCCGCGCCGCTGAGGCGGGTGTCGAGGTGTTCTGCATCGACGCCGGGTGGTTCGCGGACCCGGAGATCGGGGACTGGTGGTCGACGTCGGCGAGTGGCGCGAGGCGCCTGCCCGGTTTCCCGACGGCGGGCTGCGGCGCGTCATCGACGCGATCCGCGACGCCGGCATGGCGCCGGGACTGTGGCTGGAGCCCGAGGTCGTCGGCATCGACAGCCCCGCCGCATCGCGGCTCCCCGACGAGGCGTTCTTCCAGCGGTTCGGGCAGCGGGTGCAGGAGGACCGCCGCTACCACCTGGACTTCCGGCATCCTGCCGCCCGCGCGCATCTGGACGCGACCGTCGATCACCTCGTCGAGGAGTTCGGCATCCGCTATCTGAAGCTCGACTACAACATCAATCCGGGTGCGGGGACCGAGCACCACGCCACGACGGCGGGGGACGGACTGCTCGGGCACACCCGCGCGTTCCGGGACTGGCTGGTGCGGGTGCAGCAGCGGCATCCATCGCTGCGCATCGAGAACTGCAGCTCGGGCGCGATGCGCGCCGACTACGCGCTGCTGGCGGTCACGCACCTGCAGTCCACGAGCGACCAGCAGGACTTCCGGCTGTATCCGCCGATCGCGGCGTCAGCGCCGGCGTCCATCCTCCCCGAGCAGTGCGGCAACTGGGCCTACCCCGCCCGCGACATGAGCGACGAAGAGACCGCGTTCACGCTCGTGACGGGGCTGAGCGGCCGGCTGTACCTGTCGGGGTTCCTCGACGAGCTGCGGCCCGACCAGCGCGCGCGCATCGCCGAAGCGGTGGCGTTGCACAAGGGCCTGCGCGACTCGCTCGCCACCGCCCTGCCGTTCTGGCCGCTGGGGCTTCCCGCGTGGGGCGACGAGGCGCTCTGCCTGGGGCTTCGCACCGCGGACGGCGACCTGCTGTTCGTGTGGGACCGGGATGCCGCCCCCGCCGCGTTCACCATCCCCGGGGTCGCAGGCGAGACCGAGGTGCTGTTCCCGGCCGACGGCGCCGGGTGGGGGCTCGACGTGCGGCCCGACGGGCTCGAGGTCTCGACGCCGGCGGGGATCGGCGCACGCGTGCTGCGGGTGACCCGTGTCTGAGCGGGGCACCATCGTCCCCGGACGCGTGTTCACGGATGACCGCGGCCGGACGGCGCAGCTGCACGGCATCGGCCTGCAGCGGGTCGGCGACCGGTGGCTCGCGTGGGGCGAGGACAAGGCGGCGGGCGGCCGGTTCACGGCGGTCGCGTGCTACTCCTCGGAGATCTCGCGCACTGGCGCTACGAGGGCGACGCGCTGACCCAGGCAGACGGCGACATCGGCCCCGATCGCGTCGTCGAGCGTCCCAAGGTGCTGCGGCGCCCCGACGGGCGCTGGGTGATGCTCCTGCACGTCGACGGACCGTCGAAGGCGAGGAGGGCGAATACGCGTACGCGCGCGTAGGCTTCGCGATCGCCGATCGCCCCGAGGGCCCGTACACGTACGTGCGCAGCGAGCGTCCACTCGGCAACCTCAGCCGTGACATCGGCGTGTACCAGGAGGACGGTGTCGGCTATCTGCTCTCGGAGGACCGCGACCACGGCTTGCACATCTACCGCCTCCGCGAGGACCACCTCGGCGTCGAGGCGGTCGTCGCGACGCTCCGCCAGCAGGCGAACCCGGCGATCGGCTACGAGTCGCCCACTGTCGTGCGTCACGAGGGCAGCTACTACCTGTTCGGCTCGGACCTCACCGGCTGGAGCATGAACGACAACATGTACACCAGCGCCCCGGCGCTGCACGGCCCGTGGAATCCGTGGCGACCCATCGCGCCGCCCGGCACCCGCACCTTCGAGTCGCAGGTGAGCGTCGTCGTTCCCGTCGGCGACGGGTATGTGTACATCGGCGACCGCTGGGATCCGTCCCGGCTGGCGGAGTCGCCGGCGGTGTGGCTCCCGCTGCGCATCCGCGACGGCCGCGTGGAGCTCGAGTGGCGCGACCGGTGGAGCATCGAGGAGCTCGGCGCATGAGGGCCGCGCTGCTGATGGACCCTGCGCTCGTGTCGTTCGTGTTCGGCGACGCCGAGCGGGAGCGCCTGTGCGAGATCCTCGAGGTCGACACCGGGAATGCCGCCACCTCACTCGCCGACATCCCCGACCCGGCCGGTGTCGAGCTGCTGATCGCCGGCTGGGGCGTCTCGCGCGTGAACCGCGACGACCTGGACGCGTTCCCGAAGCTGCGGGCGATCGTGCACTGGAGTGGGGGCAACGGCGCGCTGGACGGCCCGGCGTCGCGCCGCGGCATCCGGATCTCCACCGCTCGCGCGGCCAATGCGATCCCCGTCGCCGAGTTCACCCTCGCGATGATCACGCTCGCCGCGAAGGACGCGTTCTGGGCCTCGCGCCGCTACAGCGCCGAGCAGCGGTTCATCGACCGCGAAGCCGAGCTGCCGCGCACCGGGCTGTACGGTACGACCGTCGGGATCGTAGGGGCCTCGACCATCGGCACTCTCGTCATCGAGAAGCTCCAGGGCAGCGACGTCGACGTCCTGCTCTACGACCCGTATGCAACCCCCGAGACGGCGGCGCGGCTCGGGGCGGAGCTCGTCCCCGACCTCGGCGCGCTCGCCGCACGGTGCGACATCCTCTCGATCCACGCGCCCGAGATGCCCGCGACGATCGGCATGGTGTCGGCGGCCGTCCTGGCGGCGCTGCCGGACGGTGCCACGGTGATCAACACCGCACGCGGTGCGCTCGTCGACCAGGCCGCCCTCGTCGCCGAACTCCGGCACGGACGGCTGCGAGCCGTGCTCGACGTCACCGAGCCGGACGTGCTCGAGCCGGGGCATCCGCTCTACTCTCTGCCGAATGCGTTCCTCACCCCCCACCTCGCGGGATCGACGGGCAACGAACTGCGGCGCCTGGGCGAGGTGGCGCTCGCCGAGGTCGAGCGGTTCGTCGCCGGAGAGCCCTTCGCGCACCCGATGCCCGTTCTGCCCTGACACCGTCGTCCCTGGAGGCGCTTCGTGCCCGTGATCCACAACCCGGTGCTGCGCGGGTTCAACCCCGACCCGTCGATCCTGCGCGTCGGCAACGACTACTACCTCGCGACGAGCACGTTCGAGTACCACCCGGCCGTCCGCCTGCACCATTCGCGTGACCTCGCGCAGTGGTCCACGATCGGCCACGCACTCGGCGAGGGCTTCGACCTGCGCGGCGTCCCCGACTCCGGCGGCGTGTGGGCGCCGAGTCTCACGCATGCCGACGGGAAGTTCTGGCTCGCGTACTCGATCGTGCGCAGCATGGACGGCGACGACAAGGACATCGACAACTACCTCGTCACTGCCGAGGCGATCACGGGGCCGTGGAGCGAGCCGGTCCACCTGGGATCGCGCGGATTCGACTTCTCGTTCTTCCACGACCCCGACGGCACGCACTGGATCGTCGGCGTGCAGTGGGACCAGCGGCCCGAGCATCCGTCGTTCTCGGGGCTGGTGGTGGAGCAGTACCTGCCCGACGAACGCCGGACGAGCGGCGACGCGGTGCGCATCTATCGCGAGGACGGCCTCGTCGAGGGTCCCAACCTCTACCGCATCGGCGACTGGTACTACCTGCTGATCGCCGCGGGAGGCACCGGGTGGAACCACGGCGTCACCATGGCCCGATCGCGGAGCCTGCTCGGACCGTACGAGCGGGACCCGCGCGACGCGGTGCTCACGACGCGCGACGCGCCGGGGCATCCGCTCCAGAAGGCGGGGCACGGCGAACTGGTGCAGACGCCCGGGGGCGACTGGCTGCTCGCGCACCTGGCGAGTCGCCCGACCCTGCACCTGGGGGAGCGCTACAGCACGCTCGGTCGCGAGACCTGTCTGCAGCACGTCGTCTTCGACGATGACGGCTGGCTGCGGCTCGCAGACGGCGGGCATCACGCGAGCGTCGAGGTCGCGGTGCCCGGTGCGGAGGAGGGGGCGGATGCCTCACCCGGCCCGCGCGGCTGGGTCGACGACTTCGACACCCACGGGCTCGACAGCCGACGGTGGTCCACGCTCCGCGCGGCGCTGCCCGGCGCGTCGCCGACTCGGAGCGAGACCGGGATGGCTGCGGCTGCGCGGCGGGCACTCCGCGGCATCCGTCTTCGATCAGTCCATGATCCTGACGCGCGTCGAGGAGCACCGGGCCGACTTCGAGGTGATCCTCGACGCGGAGCCGCGCACCCCCCGCGAGGCTGCCGGACCCATCGCCTGGTACGACCGTGCCGGCTGGATCCAGCTGCAGCTGACGTACGACGACGACAACGGACGGCCACCTGCGGGTGGTGCGACGCGACGGCACGACGACGCAGGTCCGCACCCATCGCCGTGCCCGACGGGCCGCTCAGGCTGCGGATGCACCTCGATGGTCCGGTGCTGCGCTTCGCGTGGGCGCCGGCTGGCGAGGATGCCTGGCGCGAGGTGCCCGAGGAGTACCCGGCGTGGACACTGTCGGATGACCACGGGCCACGTCTGCGCTTCACGGGGCTCTTCTTCGGCGTGCGCGCCGACGACCTCGACGGGCGCGGCTGGACCGCAGACCTCGATCGCGCCGCGATGCGCTTCGAGCCCGATCCGGCGTCCTGAATTGCCCCTTGACGCCTTCCCTGCGACACGACATCCTTAACCGGCAAACGTTATCCATCTCCATCCACGGTCGGTGCCGATCGGGGCGACAGGAAGAGAGATCGATGAAGATCGACCAACGACGCGGCGTCCGTCGCGTGATCGGAACCCTGACGGCGGTGGTCCTGGCGGCGTCCGGGTCACTCGCCGCGGTGCAGCCGGCGGCCGCTGCAACCGTCGCGCCGGTCGCTCCGCCCGAGATCATCCGCACAGTGAGCGACGCCGGCTTCACGCACCCGGGCGTCGGGTTCACCGCGGACCACCTCGAGAACATGCGCACTCAGGTGCACGCCGGCGTGGATCCCTGGGCGAGCTACTACGAAGCCATGACCCAGACGAAGTACGCCGCCCGCACTTTCGTGCCCGAGAACGCGAAGGACGCCAGCGACGCTCCGAAGAACGACGCGTACGCGAGCGCCGGCATGCGCTCCAGCGCGCTGCGCGACAGCCTCGGAGCGATGGCGCAGGCGCTCGAGTACGTCGTCACCGGCGACGAGCAGTACCGCGCGAACGCGCTGCACGTGCTGCGCACCTGGAGCAACCTCGACCCTGCCAAGTACGCCTACTTCGCCGACGCGCACATCCACACGGGCGTACCCCTGTATTACATGCTGATCGCCGCCGAGGTGGTGCGCGGCTCGGATCCCGCGAACGACTCGCTCGACGGCTACGACCTGCGCTGGACCGAAGAGGACCAGCAGCGCCTCGAGGACAACCTCGTGCGTCCCGTGCTCGACACGTTCCTGTATTCCCCGAACCGGCTGTGGAACCAGCACCTCTACGGCGTGATCGGCATGGTGGCGGCCGCGATCTTCCTCGACGACGCCGACCTCTACGCGGAGCGCGTGGAATGGTTCACGGTCAACGCGGGCTACGAGAGCGAGCACGATCTGTACGGCGGAGACGTCAACGGCGCCCTCGCCTCGCTCTTCCGCGAGGTTCCCGCCGACGCACCGGGCAACACCACGGGCGCGCCGTTCGTCCAGCACATGGAGATGCTGCGCGACCAGGCCCACGGACAGGGGGACGTCGACATCTTCGTCGCCCTCGCGCGCCTCGTCGACAATCAGGGCACGACGCTCGATCCCGTCGCCGGCACCGTCTCGACGGCGCCCGACGCGGTGTCGCCCTACCGGTTCCTCGATAACCGCATCCTCGCCGGTGCCGACACCTTCGACGCCTTCATGATGGGCGAAGAGGTGCCGTACATCCCCGCGACCGAGGGCGGCGCCATCTCGCAGGCCTACCGCGGCCGGCTGCAGGATCCGATGAGCGAGGCGTATCTGCAGTACCGCTATGTCGCCGGCGTCGACGTCGAGGCCGAGGCGCCCCACGTCGCCGAGCTCTACGCGCACCGCGACGGGCCGCTGTACTACTACGGTTCCGCCGTCCAGAACTTCTGGAACGACCGCGGCTCCGACTACACCGCTGCCGAGTACTGGGTGGCGTTCCCGCCCGAGCTCGCAAGCGTCCCCGGCGCGGCCGCACCGCTCGCCGACGGCCCCGAGCTCTCGACGGGGAGCTTCGGCACGCCGCTCGGTGGGGGAGCGCAGCGCGACACGGACGCGGACGGCACCTCCTTCATCCGCCTCGACGCCGCGGCGGATGACGCGCAGCTCGCCGTGCGGCGTGCGGTGTGGGCCGACAGGACGAAGACCTCCTTGGTCGGCGTCAAGGTCCGCAGCGACGGGGTCGCACGACTTCAGGTCGCGCGCACATCGCAGGAGCAGCAGTACGAAGAGATCGTCGTGCCCGACACTGACGGCCAGTGGCGCTATGTCTGGCTCGACGTGAACGCCGACAAGGCGCCAGGCGCCGTGGGCGACAACATCGTGTTCCTGAAGGCGACCGGATCGAATGCCGTGGTCGACGTCGCCGGAGTGCTGGCACAGGCGAACGGCGTGCTCACTCCACCCGTGTTCGCCGACGCCCCCGCCGTGAACGTCATGGCCGTCGCGGACGAGCCGTGGACGCGGGCGTTCCCGACCACGGACGCCGGCGGTGGCGAGGCGCAGCTGCAGCTGCAGAACGCACCCGCGGGCGCGGAACTGGCCGGTGGCACCGTCAGCTGGACGCCGTCGCAGAGCGGCACGGCCGACATGGTCGTCGTCGCGTCCGACGCCACGACCGTGACGGCGCTCCCCGTCGGGGTCACCGTCGCCCCGAACCGCGCGGCGGCGATCGGCAAACTCATCGAGCGCATCGATGGTGGCTCGGAGCTGTACACGACGGCGACGTGGCAGACGGTGGAGGCCCTCGAGACGCAGGCGCGTCAGGTCCGCAAGACCGCCAGTCCGGCGGAGTTCGCCGACCTGCTCGCGCGGCTGGGCGATGCGATCGCAGACCTGCAGCTGCTCAACCCGCGGCTGCCGGACGGCTCGCTGGACTACACCGGCATCGTGACCGCTCCGGCGCTGAGCACGTCACAGCTCCGGGCGCTCGCAGACGGCGACAACCAGACGTCGTGGGGCGATCAGCGCGTGACAGGCATCGCCTTCGACTTCGGGCCCGGCTTCCGCGTCTCCGCCGACGCATTCGGAATCCAGGCGCGCGACACGTTCCCCAACCGGGCTGAGGGCACCAATGTGTATGGCTCCGACGACGGCGCCACCTGGACCCTCCTGACCCAGCACCCGAATGCGGGCCAGGATGCCGCCGTCGAGTGGATCCCGGTGCGCGACGAGGTCCGCGACCAGCGGTACCGGTTCCTGAGGTTCCAGGTCGACGAGCCGGGGGTGCCGTCGGATCCGGCGTACCCGGGCATCTGGAGCATCGCCGACATCCGGATCGACGGGGTGCGCAGCGAGGCGACCGGTGCCATGGACACGGTCACGATGTCGTCGCCGGACGGCGTGGCCGGTCGGGTGGTGGCCGGAGACCGCGTCGAGCTGCGGATGACGGGCCCGGCGGGCAACACAGCGGTGGAGGTCACGCTGCTCGGCGAACCCGCACAGGTCACGTCTCCCGCCCCCGGCGAGTGGGTGGCCTCGGCGGCCGTGCCCACCGCAGCCGAGGCCGGCACCGCGGTCACCTTCGCGATCGCGTTCACGACGCCGGACGGCAGGACGGCCGACCCCGTCGCCGCGACCACCGACGGCTCGAAGCTGTTCCTGTCCACCGACGAGGGGCTGCTCGACGACGCGTTCCGCGAAGCGACCGTGCTGCGTCCAGACGGCGTCGTCGATGCCGCGTGGACCCAGTACACGGCGAAGATGTTCGACGGTGATGCCACGACGCACTCCGACACGCGCCTGAACGCCGGCACCTACGGGAACGTGTGGGACTTCGGCACCGACTCCCGTGTCACGCTCACGGGCGCCGAACTGCTCGTGCGGCAGGACGGGTACGGCACGTCCCGGATCGCGGACATGCGTCTGGAGGGCTCGAACGATCTCCAGACCTGGACCCGCGTGACTCCGGGCGTTCCCGCGAAGACGCTCGAATGGCAGCGGTGGCCGGTGCAGGCTCAGACCGGCTACCGCTACATCCGTATCGCGAACGGCCAGATCCTCGGTGTCGCCGAGCTCCGGCTGTTCGGCAGCGTGGTGCCGGTCTCCGGCTGACCGCGGATTCGCGAAAGGGTAGATTTCCGCCACCGGTCGGTGCGGAGATCTACCCTCTCGGCGTTCTGGCGACGGCTCAGCTGCGCGGACGCACAGCACCCATAGGCTGAAGGCATGCCCACAGCTGCGACTCCCGGGAGCGGACGTGCGCGGGTCAGCGACGTCGCCGCCGCAGCCGGCGTTTCGCCGACGACCGTCTCGCACGCGCTCAGCGGCGCGCGGGCCGTCAACGCCGAGACCCGCGAACGGATCCTGGCGGTCGCACGCGAGCTGGGGTACGTCCCCGACCGGGTCGCGAGCGGACTGCGCCGGCGGCGTACCGGCGTCGTCGGGCTGATCGGCGACGACCTGGCCGCCACGCCGTTCGCGGGGCGCATCATCGAGGGCGCGCGACGCGCGGGCCTCGAGCGGGACGTGCTGCTCATGGTGGCCGAGAGCGGCGGTGATGCGGAGGCAGAACGCGACCTCGTCGCCCGCTTTCTCGCGCAGCGCGTCGACGGGCTCCTGATCGCCCGCATGTACCACCAGCGCGTCGATCGTCCGGCGGTTCCCGACGATGTTCCCGTCGTTCTCGTCGACGCCGCGCCGGAGCCCGGCTGGGAGGTCGACGCGGTGGTGCCCGACGAGGCGCAGATCGCCACCTTCGCGTGCGAGCGGCTCATGCGCGAGGGGCATCGCGAGGTCGCGTACATCGGCACGATCGACGAGTCCCGCGCGGCCCGAGGTCGCCTGATCGGCGTGCGCTCGGCCCTGGGCGACGCGGGCATCGCCCTGGGCGACGGCCGACTCGAGCTCTGCTCCTCGGATGCGGCGGGCGGACGGGAGGCGGGCGGGCGGCTGCTCGATCAGCCCGTGCCGCCGACGGCCGTCATCTGCTTCAACGACCAGATCGCGATGGGCGTGATGCAGGCGGCGGCGCGGCGCGGCATCCCCGTTCCTGCCGGACTCTCGGTCGTGGGCATCGACGACCTGCATCCGGTGGCCGATGCGCTCGACCCGGGACTGACCACGATCGCCCTGCCGCACGACGGCATGGGCCGCTGGGGGATGACGCGCCTGCTCGACCGGATCGACGGCACGGCGCCGCCCCTCGGCGATGGCCTCCACCTGGTGCGCGGATGGCTCGTCGAGCGGGAGTCGGTCGCTGCGCCGGCCGCCCGCTCGACCCGACTACTCGCGTTCGAGCTGCGCGCGCGATCGGTGCGACCCGCAGCGGTGTGAGACTCGCGCCGGACACGACGACCTCGACCGCGGGCGCCCTCGAGCTGCAGCCCTCGCTCGCCCGCGGTCCCGAAGGTCGCCATGGTGAGCGCGGCCTCGCCGCCGCCCGCGAACACTTCGATCGAGGCGGCGTCGACGACGATGTCGAGCTCGATCCGCCCGTCCGTCGGCTCGACGCGTGCGGTGCGCACCTGCCGGTACGCGTCGGGCATGTTCCCCGCGACCGCGTCGGAGTCCCGCGTCACGAAGGCGACCTGCCCGGCGAAGTCGTAGCCGACGGTCGCGAAGCTGCCGTCACCGGTCTGGACCTTGACGCGCAGCTCGCCGGCTATCGCTCGAGGCATCGAGCCGCACGCGGTAGGCCCCGGATGCCGGCACCTCCAGCTCCACGGCGCTCTCGGCGGCGAGCCGCACGTCGTCGATGGGCTGCGGCTCGCCCTCGAGCGCGTCGAGCTCGGATGCGGGCCTCGAGCGCAAGGTGGCTCGCCCTCGTTCGGAGCCGAGGGTGATCGTGCGGACGATCGAGTCGGATCCGCCCTGCCACTCCTCCGTCGGGAACCGGCCCGCGTACGCCCAGTTGTTCATCCAGCCGATGCCGTAGCGCGCCGCGAGACGCTCCTCGTCCCCGAGCCGCGGGTCGTCCCACGTGACCGCCGCGTAGTAGTCGGGTCCGTGATCGAGCCACTGGTGGCCGGTGCCGTCGGCGACGAAGCGCTCGCCGTCCCACTCGCCGACCCAGTAGGCGGTGCCGGTGGTCATGCCCTCGGCCGCGCCGTTGGCGCCCGCGACGAGCACCCATCGCACGTCGTCGGGATCCCCGTCCACCGACATGGGGAACAGGTCGGGGCACTCGAGCACTCCGAGCCCGGCGGTGACGAAGTCCGACGTGTAGGTCCACTCGCGCAGGTTCGGCGACGTGTAGAAGCCGATCCGGTCGTGCTCGGCGAGAGCCATCACCCAGTGCCCGGCCGACTCGTCCCAGAACACGCGGGGATCTCGCCAGTCCGCGACGCCCGGATTGTCCATCACCGGGTTGCCGTCGTAGGACTCGAAGCTGTACCCGCCGTCGCGCGAGAAGAACAGCGACTGCCGCTGCACGCCGTCCACCTGCTGTGTGACCAGGGCGATCACCGCGCCGGCGCCGAAGCCGGCGGTGCCCTTCTCGTCGACGACGGCCGTGCCGGTCCAGATGTCGCCGAGCCCGTTGGCGTACTTCTCGATCGCGACACCCTCGTCCTTCCAGTGCACGAGGTCGGTCGAGGTCGCGTGGTACCAGGCCGTGCCGTTCCCGTCGGGATAGTCGGCGTTGTAGAGGTAGTAGTAGTGCCACACGCCGTCGAGGAGGAACGGCTTCTGGGGGTCGTTCATCCAGTTCTCGCCGGGCGTGATGTGGATCCCCGGCCGATGCGGCGACCAGTCCGCCGGTCGCTCGGATGCGTCGGCGGACGGTGCCGTCGGTGTGGGCCGCACCTCGGGGCTATCGTCCGACGGCCGCAGCATGGTGACCGCCGTTCCGAGCACGAGAGCGACCACCGCGACGGCCGCCGCCGCCCAGAGCAGGGCGCGCCGCCAGGGGAACGTGGTCTGGGCATCGTGTGCGTCGTGCATCGCGGGTTCCTTCCGGATCGGGCGGGCAGAGGGTGTCGGTGGGGCGTGGGGTGTGGGCGGGCAGCCGGCGTGTGTTCGCCGAGACAGGGGATTCCCGCCGAAACCGGGGACGGCGCCCTCGGTTTCGGCGAGAATCCCCTGTCTCGGCGAGGGTGCCGGGCGAGCCGGGCGGCACGGGGCCGAGACGGACGCGGACGGATGCCTCGGCACGAGGCCGTGCCGAGGCATCCGTCGTTCTGCTGTTCCGGTCAGCGCAGCGTCTTCTCGTTGCCGCCGGGGTTGATGTTGATGTTCGCCGGGATGTCGGCGTAGCCGCCGAGCCCGCCGTTCCCGTACGAGTAGTCGACTGCCGAGGAGGCGCCGTCGATGTCGATCTTGACGGTCGGCGCGAGAGTGCCGCCGCGGCGGAAGTCTCCCTCGGTGCCGATCGTGTCGATGAACGACTGCACCAGACCGCCGGGCATCACGTAGTGCGAGTACGCCTGGAAGTGCCCGATCGGCTGGTTGAAGTCCGGGGCGAACGGCTGTCCGCCCGCGAAGTTCAGGTTCGTCGGGTTGCCGAGTGCGAGGCCCGAGCCGGCGTTCATCGGCTGGTAGTCGCTGCGGATGCCGTCGCCGACGAAGCCGTACACGCCCTCAGGACCATCGATGCCGTTCGCGAACGTGCCGCGGTGGCTGATGGTGAAGAGGTAGTACTTGCCGTCCTTCATGTAGATCTGCGGACGCTCGGTCTGGTCGGTGACGCAGTTCGCCGACAGGATGGGCGGGAGGAACTCCCACTCGGTGAGCTCCTCGTTCTTCGCCTTCGCGAGACCGACGTTGCCGATCTGGTACGTGGCGCCCGAGGCGTTGACCTGCTCGACCGTCTCTGCGAAGGGGTCCCCCTCGCGGTAGCCGAGGTCCTCTTCGTTGCACGTCGCGCTCTCGCGGGGCATGGCGGAGTTGCCTTCGAAGACCATGAAGGTCTCACCCGGGTGGGCCGGGTCCTCGAACGTGAACGGGTCGCGGAAGTTGAAGAACTCGTTCTGCGCACCGGTCTGGTAGTAGGTGCCGTCGGCCTGCAGCAGGTCGGTCACCTCGTCGAAGCCCGTCAGCTTCACGCCGTTCTTGTTGGCGTGCACCTTGCCGACGCTCAGCGCGATGCGCGGGTCGTAGGGCTTGCGGTTGGTGCCGTCCTCGTTGCGGTAGAACGCGACGTCGGTGAAGAACAGCTTGACCTCGCCGCCCTTCGAGATGCGCGCCGAACCCGACCACTGGGTCTGGTGGCTGTACGACTGGTCGGGGAAGATCTGGCCGGTCACGCCTTCGTCGAAGACGAGGCCGCCGTAGGTCCAGCCGCCGTTCTCCGGACGCTCGTCGGCGGGGATGCCGGCGGGGCGGTAGAAGTAGCCGATCTTCGCGAACACGTGCCGCTCGTCGAACACGAGGTTGCGGTCGGCCACGAGCGAGAAGATGATCTCCTGGCCGTTGACGCTGTACTGGTTGGCGTCCTCATCGGTCAGCGGCCACGAGTCCCAGACCCAGACCTCCTCGTTGCTCATGTCGGGGAAGTCCTGCGGAACCGCGGGCATGGTGAGCTCGGCGGGCATCGAGTTCTGCTTCGAGCCCGCGGTCGGGTCGGACAGGCGCTTCAGCTGGCGCGCGTCCGCCCGGGTCCACTTGGCGGTGAAGTCGTCCTCGGGGGCGTAGGCCTCCTGGGTGTGGACGGTCGGCTCAGGGCCGTCCTGGAGGTCGGGCGACGCCACCGCGGTGGCCGGTGTGACCGCGGCAGCGGCCGGCAGGCCGACCAGTGCCGATACCGCGACCGCGGCGGCGGTGACGCCGCCGGTCAGGATGCGCCTGACGCGCTTCGGGGGAGTGTTCATTTCTGGAGCTCCTTCGGGGTGGGCGAATGCAAATCGATTTGCATACCGCTCCATCGTGACACGGACTGGCCGATCGCGCATGTCGGCCATTCGGGGGACAAGGGCGGTGAGAGACGTGGCGCTTGACGCGGCGCCGGTCGTCGGTTCATAATCGACCCGTCCGATAAATCGATTTATCACAACGGAGTGCACAACATGGCGAGGGCGCGGATCTCAGACGTGGCGGCGGCAGCCGGCGTCTCGGTGACCACGGTCTCGCTCGTCATGAACGATGTGGAGTCGCGCATCTCGGACGAGACCCGGCAGCGCGTCCGTGAGGCCGCGCGCGCGATCGGCTACGCGCCGAGCTCTGTCGCCCGCGGGCTGCGTACGCAGCAGACTCGCACCGTCGGCCTCATCTCCGACCAGATCGCGACGACCCCGTTCGCCGGAGACATGCTCGCCGGCGCACAGGACGCCGCGCGAGAGAACGGCTACCTCGTCTTCCTCATCGACACGGGCGGCGACAGTGCGATGGAAGCCGACGCGATCCGCGCGCTCACCGCCCAGCAGGTCGACGCGCTCATCTACGCGTGCATGTGGCATCAGGTGGTCCCCGCTCCGGCCGGACTGCCCGCGGGGGCGGTCTTCCTCGACTGCCGTCCTGAGAACGGGGGCTTCCGCTCCGTCGTCCCCGACGATCGCGCCGGGGGCGCGGCGGCCGTGCGCGAACTGGTCGCCGCGGGACATCGGCGCATCGCCTACATCGACACCGACGACACCCCCATCGCGTCCGGCCTGCGCCACGCGGGCTACCTCGAAGTGCTCGCCGAGTCAGGCATCCCCGTCGATCCGGCGCTCCACGTTCACGGTGAGACGACCGCCCGGGGCGGGCGCGCGGCCTTCGAACAGCTGCTCGACCTCCCCGAGGAGCAGCGCCCCACCGCGATCTTCTGCTTCAACGACCGCATGGCCGCCGGCGTGTACATCGCCGCGCACCGCCGCGGTCTCGACATCCCGCGGGACCTCTCGATCGTCGGCTACGACGATCAGCAGCTCGTCGCCGCGGAACAGGATCCCCCCCTCACCACCATCGCGCTGCCCCATTACGACATGGGCCGCTGGGCGATGGAGGTCGCGCTCGGCGTCCGCGCAGAGGGGGACGAGGACGCCACGCACCTCATGGAGTGTCCCGTCATCCGACGAGACTCCGTAGGCCCGCCGCCGGCGCAAGTCGCCAAACCGAACCGGCGACGGGCTTCACACACCGAGAGGCCGCCGGAGGCGGCCACCGATCGGTGACCCACGCGGGCGTGAGTCACCAAGAAAAGGAAACCACAACAATGCGCACAAGGACCCCGATCCTCGTGTCCGCAGGTCTGGTCATGGCGGTCGCCTTGACCGGCTGCGGGCAGGCCGGCCAAGGAGACGACACGACCGCGGACGGCCGCACACAGCTGACGATGTGGACCCACTCGGCGGGCAATCCCGCCGAGCTCGAGGTCTACGAGCAGATCATCTCCGACTTCAACGACTCGCAGGACGAGTACGAGGTCGTCCACGAGTCGTTCCCGCAGGGCGCCTACAACGACGCGATCGTCGCTGCCGCGGCATCCGGAGATCTTCCCTGCCTTCTCGACCTCGACGGCCCGATCATGCCCAACTGGGCCTGGGCCGGCTACCTCCAGCCGCTCGAGCTGCCCACCGAGCTCACCGACTCGCTGCTGCCCACCGCGGTCGGCGTGTGGGAGGACGAGATCTACTCGGCAGGGTACTGGGATGCCGCGCTCGCCATCTTCGCGCGGGAGTCGGTGCTCGAGGGCAACGGCATCCGCATCCCGACGATGGAGGAGCCGTGGACGGCCGACGAGTTCGGCGCGGCTCTGGCGACGCTGAAGGATGCCGGATACGAGACGCCGATCGACATCGGCGCCGAAGACACCGGCGAGTGGTGGCCGTACGCGTACTCGCCGTTCCTGCAGAGCTTCGGCGGCGACCTCATCGACCGCTCGACCATGCTCACCGCCGACGGCGCGCTCAACGGACCCGAGGCGGTCGCGTGGGGCGAGTGGTTCGCCGGTCTCTTCGCCGACGGCTACGCCGACAACAGCGGCACCGTCGGCAACCAGGAGTTCGTCGACGACGAGGTGGCGCTCAGCTACACCGGCGTCTGGAACGCCGTCGCCGCGCTGGACGCGGTCGGCGACGACCTGCTCATCCTGCCCCCGCCGGACCTCGGCAACGGCCCGAAGATCGGCGGCGGCTCGTGGCAGTGGGGCATCTCTTCGGAGTGCAACGACGCCGACGGCGCTCGCGCTTACCTCGAGTTCAGCTTCCAGGACGAGTACATCACCGAGTTCGCCGACAAGCAGGTCGTGATCCCCGCCACCGAGGCGGCCGCGCAGGCGTCGGAGTACTTCGGCGACGACGGCGCGCTGCGCCCGTTCGTCGAGTTCTCGCAGGAGTACGCGGTGCTGCGTCCCGAGACGCCCGCCTACGCCGTGATCTCGGCCACGTTCGAGACCGCCGCGAAGGACATCATGAGCGGCGCCGACGTGCAGGAGACGCTCGATCGCGCCGTGTCGGACATCGACGCGAACATCGCGTCGAACGACGGGTACGGCTTCCAGTGATCCGCCGCGCCGGCGGGGGCCTCATGCCCCCGCCGGCGCATCCTCAGAGAGACCTGCCATGACTGTCACTCCACCGACGGTCGCCGCCGAAGAACCTCGGCGCGAACTCCGTCGCTTCCGCTCCATCAAGGGGCGCGAGACCTGGGCCGGCCTCGGGATGATCGCCCCCGCCGGCATCCTCCTGGTCCTGTTCCTCATCATCCCGGTGATCCTCGCCTTCACGCTGTCGTTCACGAACGCGCGGCTCATCTCGCCCAACCCCCCGCGCTTCGTGGGGCTGGACAACTTCGTCCGTGCGTTCACCGCCGACCCGCTGTTCGTGCAGTCCGTCGGCAACACCGCCGTGTTCGCGCTGGTGGTCGTGCCCGTGCAGGCGGCTCTCGGGCTGCTGCTGGCGGTGCTCGTCAACCGGCGCATGCGCGGGGTCACCGCCTTCCGCGTGATCTTCTTCATCCCGGTCGTCACCTCGATCGTCGTGGTGTCGATCCTGTGGAAGTTCATGTACCAGCAGGACGGCCTCATCAACGCGATGATCGACGCCCTCACCTTCGGCCTGTGGTCGGGCGCCGACTGGCTGAACGATCCGCAGACCGCGCTCGGCGCGATCATCTTCATGTCGATCTGGCAGGCCGTCGGATTCCACATGATCATCTGGCTCTCGGGTCTGCAGACGATTCCCGAAGAGCTCTACGAGGCCGCCAGGATGGACGGCGCGAGTCCATGGCGCCAGTTCACGAACGTCACCTGGCCGGGCCTTCGCCCGACGATGGTGTTCGTGCTCGTCACGATCACGATCGCTGCCCTCGGCCTGTTCGTGCAGGTCGACGTGATGACCCAGGGCGGCCCGCAGGGCTCGACCTCCACCATCGTCTTCCACGCCGTACGGAAGGGCTACGAGCAGCAGGAGATCGGCTATGCCGCCGCGATCTCGCTCATCTTCTTCGTCGCCGTGCTGATCATCGCGCTCATCCAGCGCCGGCTGACGCGAGAGAAGGACTGACCCATGTCCGAGACCCGAACCCTCACCACCGCACCGCGCGGCTCGGAGCGCGCCCCGCGCATCCGGACCACGGCGAGCGAGAAGTCGCATCGGCTGCGCGGGAAGATCCTCGTGTACGTCGCGATGTCGCTGTTCGGCATGCTGTTCCTGTTCCCGCTCGTGTTCATGTTCGTCTCGAGCCTCAAGCCCGACGCGCAGATCCTGCAGGACGTCGATTCGGTGAACGCGTTCCTGCCTACCGGAGACATCAGCCTCGACAACTACTTCGGTGTCTTCGATCGCGTGCCCGTCGCGCAGTTCCTGTTCAACTCGGTGTTCGTCACGGTCCTCACCGTCGGGCTCGGTCTCATCGTCAACTCGATGGCGGGCTTCGCGCTGTCGCGACTGGAGTGGAAGGGGCGCATCGTCGTCCTCGCCGTCGTGATCGCGACGCTCATCGTGCCGTTCGAGACGATCGCGGTGCCGATGGTCTACTGGGTGGCGCAGCTGCCGACGCTCGTGATCGAGGGCGGGGTGCTCAAGTACGACTTCGGCTGGCTCAACACCTACGAAGTGCAGATCGTGCCGTTCATCGCGAACGCGTTCTCGATCTTCCTGTTCACGCAGTACTTCTCGACGATCCCGAAGTCGCTGGACGAGGCCGCTCGGATCGACGGTGCCAGCTGGTTCACCATCTACCGCCGCATCCTCGTGCCGCTGTCGGGACCGGCCTTCGCGACCGTCGCGATCCTCACCTTCCTGCCCGCGTGGAACCAGTACCTCTGGCCGCTCATGGTCGTGCAGAAGGAGGAGCTGCGACCCGTCATGGTCGGCATGCAGTACTTCTTCCAGCTCAACACCGCGTGGGGCGAGGTGATGGCGTACACGTCGCTCATCACGCTGCCGGTGCTGATCGTGTTCCTGATCTTCCAGCGGGCATTCGTGAGCAGCATCGCGGCGAGCGGGGTGAAGGGATGAGCACGGATGCCGCGCCGCGCGTCGTCGTGATCGGCGAGTCGCTGGTCGACATCGTGCACCGCGCCGGCGGGGCGGTCGATGAGGCGCCGGGCGGCAGCCCCGCGAACGTCGCCCTGACGCTCGGCCGCCTCGGCCGCGCTCCGACCCTCGTCACGCGACTCGCCGACGACGACCGCGGACGCCGCGTGCGCCGCTGGCTCGAGCACTCCGGGGTGGCTGTCGACGCCGTCGCCGCGCCGCGGACGTCGACCGCCACCGCGCTGCTGGACGCGGGCGGGGCAGCGACGTACACGTTCGACCTGGAGTGGGATCTCGGCGACGAGCGTCGCACGACTCGCGGAGGACGTGTTCGCCTCGGCCGATCTCGTTCACGTCGGATCGGTGGGCGCGTTCCTCGAGCCCGGGGCCGGCCAGGTCGCCGCCCTCGTGCGCGCGGCGCACGGCCGCGCGATCGTCACGTACGACCCGAACATCCGCCCGTCGCTGGTCCGCGACCCGCAGGCGGTCCGCGCCCGAGTGGCTGAGCTCATCGGCATCGCCGATGTCGTCAAGGCGAGCGATGAAGACGTCCGCTGGCTGCACCCGGGACGGGACGCGATCGAGGTCGCGCGTGAGTGGGTGATCGGCGGTCCTGCGCTGGTCGTGGTCACGCGCGGCGCCGACGGGGCGATCGCCGTGACAGCCGATGCCGAGGTCGTGGTTCCCGCCGTGTCGACCGAGGTCGTCGACACGGTCGGTGCCGGCGACACCTTCATGGGCGCCCTGATCGACGGCCTTCTCGCTCGCGCGGCGGGCCCCGGCGCTTCGGACGCAGGGCGGCGGCATCCGTCCCGACGAACTCGAGGCGCTGCTGCGCCGCTCTGCCGAAGCCGCCGCGATCACCGTGTCGCGACCCGGCGCCGACCCGCCGCGGCGGGAGGAGCTGCTCGCGCGGACCGCGTGACGCGCACCGACCGACGCTCCTGCCTCGGGCGACTCCCGATTCCGGCTGTCCAGCCGACCACCTCACCCGGCGCGCTCGCGTCGCGCCTGACTCGAAAGGCTTCTCTCTTGTTCGACCTCCCCGGCTCCTGGGTATGGGACTTCTGGTTCGCCGACGACGGCGACCGCTACCACCTGTTCTTCCTCTACGCCTCGCGCGCGCTCCACGATCCGGATGCCCGCCACCACCGCGCGGCGATCGGCCACGCGGTCTCGACCGACCTCGTCGAGTGGACGCAGGTCGCGGACGCCCTCGTGCACAGCGACGCGCCGGCATTCGACGAGCTCGCCACCTGGACGGGGTCCGTGGTGCGGCATCCGGACGGGACGTGGTTCATGTTCTACACGGGTGCCTCGCTCGCCGCCGACGGCCGGAATGTGCAGCGGATCGGCTACGCCACGTCGTCCGACCTCCTCGTCTGGACCAAGGCGGACGGGCCGGTGCTCGAAGCACGCGAGCCCTGGTACGAGAAGCTCGCGAGCGGCGCGTGGCACGACGAGGCGTTCCGCGACCCCTGGGTGTTCGCCGACCCGGACGGCGACGGGTGGCACATGCTGCTCACCGCCCGCGCGCCCGAGGGGCCGGTCGCCGGCCGCGGCGTGGTGGGTCACGCCTGGTCGTCCGACCTGCGCACGTGGGAGCTGCGCGCGCCGCTGACCGTGCCGAGCGAGCACGGGTTCGGGCAGCTGGAGGTGCTGCAGGCCGAGGTCGTCGACGGTCGGCCGGTGCTGATCTTCTCGTGCCTCGCCGAGCACGCCACCGACGCGCGGCGCGACGCCGGCGGAGGCACGTGGGCGGTGCCGGCGGAGAGCCTGCTCGGCCCGTTCGACGTGGATGCCGCGTACCCGCTGACGGACGAGCGGCTCTACGTCGGGCGTCTGCTGCGACGCCGCTCGGACGGCCAGTGGCTCCTCTTCGCCTTCCGCAACGCGGGCGACGACGGGGCGTTCGTCGGAGGCATCACCGATCCCATGCCCGTGGAGTGGCGCGGAGGGCGGCTCGTGCAGCGCGCCACCGAGGCGGTGGCGAGCGCCTGACGCCGATCGGGCCGGCACCCCGCGGGCGGGTGCCGGTCCGGCCCGCGGTCGCGGGGTGCGAAGCCCGCACGGAGAAGGGATGACGATGGTGTCAGATGCAGGACGCAGGCGGGTGCGGCTGGCCGCCGGCGCGCTCGCCGTGATGGGTGTCGGTGTGGCCGGGACGCTGATGGGCGGTGCGCAGGGGAGCGCCGCCCGAGCCGCCGACCCGGACGACGAGTACCGCGCGCAGTACCACTTCACGGTGCCGGACCACTGGAAGAACGACCCGCAGCGGCCGGTCTTCGTCGACGGCAAGTTCCACTACTACTACCTGTACAACGGCGACTACAACGCCGATCCGGCGGCGAACTTCGGCACGGAATGGCGGCTGGCGACCTCGTACGACGGGGTCGTCTTCGCCGATCAGGGCGTCGCCGCGCCGAAGAAGACGAACGCCAACTACGACCTCTGGTCGGGGTCGGCGGTCGTCGATCACGCGAACACCGCCGGGTTCGGCGCGGGCGCCGTGGTGATGCTCGTCACGCAGATGGATCATCCGACCCTCGCCCAGCAGGCGAACGCCTCCGGCCCGCAGGCGCAGTTCCTCTGGTACTCGACGGACGGCGGCCGGAACTTCCGGCCGTACGGCGAGGCGCCCGTCATCCCCAACGAGGGCCGGGCGGACTTCCGCGATCCGAAGGTCGTCTGGGATGCCGAGCGGGGCCGCTGGGTGGCGCTGATCGCGGAGCGCGATCGCGTGAGCTTCTACACCTCGCCGGATCTGAAGACCTGGTCGCGCGTCTGGGAGTACGTGAACCCGGGCATCGGCACCATCGAGTGCCCAGACCTCTTCCAGATCCGGGCCGACGACGGCTCGCTCAAGTGGGTGTTCGGCGTCAGCGCGAACGGCTACGCGACGAACGAGCCGGCGACCTTCGCGTACTGGACGGGCTCGTTCGACGGCACGTCGTTCGCCTTCGACCAGGATGCCCCGCAGTGGCTCGACCACGGATTCGACTGGTACGGGGCGGTGACGTGGGAGGACCCGACGGCGCCGCTCGATCGGCGGTACGCCGTCGGCTGGATGAACAACTGGGACTACGCGCACTCGACGCCGACGTGGGGATCCGACGGGTTCAACGGGACCGACTCCATCACGCGGGAGATCCGGCTCAAGCGCTACGGCGTCGACCTTCAGCCTGGTGTCGCAGCCGGTCGCCGCGCTGGAGAACATCGCCACGACGCGCGCCGAACTCGGCGACGTCACCGTGGACGGGTTCCTGCCCCTCGCGTACGAGGGCGACGCCTACCAGGTGGAGGCGGACGTGACATGGCAGACCGCATCCAACATCGGGCTGCAGCTGCGACGATCCGCCGACGGAACCCGCCACGCCGACGTCGGCGTGACCGAGACCTACGCGTACCTCAACCGCGGCCAGACCGGCTACCCCGCCGGCACGTGGAAGACCGAGAGCCGCACGCCCTTCTCGAATGACGACGGCCGCGTGCACCTGCGGATACTCGTGGACCGGACCACCATCGAGGTCTTCGTCGACGACGGCCGCTACGTGCACTCGAGCCAGGTGTTCGCGCCTCCCGGCGACGACGGCATCGCGCTGTACTCGGCGGGTGGTCCGGCGACGTTCCACGACCTGACGATCACGGAGTTCGGCAGCGTCGTGCAGCGGCCGGCGAAGATCATCGGCGACTTCGAGGGCGACGACGTGGGGAGACGGGCTGGACGGCGACCGGCAGCTTCGCGGCGGCCGCTCCCTCAGCTTCGAGCCTGGTCGGACAGGTCGGGGCGCAGGTCGCCGACACCTTCGCGGGCGGGGGAGACCCGGCGACCGGCGTGATCACGTCGCCGGCCTTCACCGTCGACCGGAACTTCGTTCACTTCCTGATCGGCGGTGGCGATCATCCGCTGGGCGTCGAGCCGGCCACGTCAGTGCAGCTGCTCGTCGACGGTCAGCCCGTTCGCACCGCGACCGGTGAGGACTCGGCGCGGCTGCGCCCGGTGGAGTGGGATGTGAGGGAGTTCGCCGGACGGACGGCGCAGATCCAGATCCTCGACGATGCGACGGGCGAGTGGGGACACCTGATGGTGGATCAGGTTCTCCTCAGCGACTGATCACGCTGACTTGAGACATGAGACTCAGAGTCCCTAGAGTGGCGAGCGTGCTCGGACTCTGGGGGGACGAGCACGGCGATGCGTCGACGGCCCTGTGCCGTCGTGCGGAGAGCCGGGTCGGTGCCGGGTTGTGGGGACCCGGCACCGACATCCTGGCCGTGGCGCGGCATCCGTCAGAAGCAGCGCGCGGCTCCGCGGCGATAATCGAAGGATGCCGGAGCCTGAACCACGATCGCGGAGACCCGCCGGCCAGACGCGCGCGCTCATGCTCGAGGTCGCCGTCGCACGGGTCAAGGCGGAGGGTCTGCAGCTCGACTACGCCAACATCGAGCTCGAAGACCTGATCCGCGCCGCGGGCGTGCCGCGCTCGACGGTCTTCCGCATCTGGCCCGACCGTGCGGCGTTCGTCGCGGACCTGGTCCGTGCGCTGTTCGAGGCCGATCCGGGGTTCGAGACCGGCTTCGACGACGAGACGCTCGGGTTCATCGAGCAGGCCGTGGCCGGGAGCGCCGACGCGGCGAGCTCGCCCGAGGAGCAGCAGGCGGCCCTTCGCGAAGTCCTGCGTGTGGCGGTGGCGCACAACATGGCCGCCGTCGAGGACACCGTCGCCTGGCGCGTGTACCGGACGATGTCTGCGGCGCTCTCGAGCGGGGATGCGGTGCCGGGCGGCGACGAGATCCGCGCGCTGCTGTCGGAGATCGTCGGCCGGTATCTGGACCGGATGGCCGAGCTCTACCGCGTACTCAATGCCGCTTTCGGGCTGCGCATGCGGGCCGGGCTCGACGAGCGCGACCTCGCGGTCGCCGTCATGGCCACGATCGACGGCATGGGCGACCATCGCCGGATCAACCCCGAGATGATCGACCGTCCGCGCACGGTCGCGCTCGGCGTCGAGGGTGCCCGCGACTGGCACCTGGCGGGGATCGCGATCTCCGGCATCCACACCGCTTTCACCGAGCGCGTCGAGGCATAGTCCCGGGCCCTGCGGCACCGCCGATCAGGCGCTGGGTGCGCTCCAGCTGAGCGACTCGATGTAGCGCAGCAGCACGCCTTCGCGCAGCGCCCACGGCGAGACCTCGAGCTCGTCGATGTCGAGCGCGCGCATCGCCTCGTGCAGCACGACGGCGCCGGCCACGATCTGGAACGTGCGATCGGGCGTGATCCCCGGCAGCTCCTGGCGAGCGGATGCCGGGATGCGCGCGAGCCGCGGAATCCACGAGCCGAGCGCGGCGCGGGGGAGCAGCATCCGTTCGATCCCCGACCATCCGGGAGCGGGGTAGCCGACCAGCTTCGCGAGCGAGCGGATCGCCTTCGACGAGCCCACCACGTGATCCGGGCGGGCGAGCTTGCCGAACGACGCGGCGACCGGGGCGAGCGTCGCGCGGGCATGGTCGCGAAGCTTCTCGACGGCGGCCTCGCCCGGCGGGTCGTCGGGAAGGAACTGGATCGTCATGCGGCCGGCGCCGAGGGGGACGGATGCCGCGGCCTCGGGCAGTTCGTCGGGCCCGGCCGCGATCTCGAGCGAGCCGCCGCCGATGTCGAACAGCAGGATCTGCCCGGCGGCCCAGCCGAACCAGCGGCGCACGGCGAGGAAGGTGTACCGCGCCTCGGTCTCGCCGCCCAGCACCTGCAGCGGCTGCCCCAGCGCCTCCTCGATGAGGGCGATGACCTCGGGGCCGTTCTTCGCCTCGCGGACGGCCGAGGTCGCCGTCGCGAGCAGCTCGTCGACGCGTTCGGCCGCCGCGACCTTGCGCGCCTCGGTCACCGCGGCGACGAGCGCCGTGACGCCCTCGTCGGTGATCGAGCCGTCGGGCGCCAGGTAGCGCATCAGCCGCAGCACGGTGCGCTGGCTCGTCGTCGCGAGGGGCCGGCCCCCGGGCCGGACGTCGGCGACCAGCAGGTGGACGGTGTTCGAGCCGATGTCGAGGACTCCGAGGCGCACGCGTTCAGAGTAGCGGCAGCAGGGCGCCCGGCCGCCCCGCCGTGTGGGAACAGCGAGGAGATGACGGATGCCGGGGGCCGCGGCATCCGTCATCCCGCCGCCAGCGGCTACGATGAACGCGATGTCCGCCGATGAAGCGACCACCTATGACATGGGTGCGGTCACCCCCGTTCTCTCGCTGTACCGCGAGATCGATCGCGCCGACTGGGCGCGGCTGGCCTCGGGCCTGACGCAGCCGCTCAGCGAGACCGAGATCGTGCAGATCCGCGGACTCGGCGACCGCCTCGACATGGCCGAGGTCGCGCAGGTGTACGTGCCGCTGTCGCGGCTGCTGTCGCTGTACGCCGAGTCCACGAAGCGGCTCGGCGCCGAGGAGTCGGGGTTCCTCGGAGAGGCGGATTCGACGACGCCGTTCATCGTCGGTGTCGCCGGGTCGGTCGCGGTCGGCAAGTCGACGATCGCGCGCCTGCTGCGCGAGCTGACCTCGCGCTGGCCCGGGACGCCCCGCGTCGAGCTCGTGACCACCGACGGCTTCCTGTACCCGAACGCCGAGCTCGAGCGCCGCGGACTCATGGACCGCAAGGGCTTCCCCGAGTCGTACGACCGCCGCGCGCTGGTGTCGTTCCTCACCGAGGTGAAGAGCGGCGCGCCCGAGGTGCGGGCGCCGTTCTACTCGCACATGCGCTACGACATCGTGCCCGACGCCGTCGTCACCGTGCGCCGCCCCGACATCGTCATCGTCGAGGGCCTCAACGTGCTGCAGCCGCCGCCCACCCCCAACGACGTCGCGGTGAGCGACCTGTTCGACTTCTCGATCTACGTCGACGCGGATGCCGCCCACATCTCGCAGTGGTACGTCGACCGCTTCCTCGCCCTGCGCCGGGCCGCGTTCAGCAACCCGAACTCGTTCTTCAACGTCTTCGCGCAGCTGTCGGACGAGGAGGCCGTGGAGCGCGCCCTCGGCTACTGGAACACGATCAACCTCCCGAACCTCGAGGAGAACGTGCTGCCCACCCGCCACCGCGCGAACCTCGTGCTGCAGAAGGCCGCCGACCACACCGTCGAGAAGGTGCTGCTCCGCAAGCTCTGACGCCGCGTCGGGTCAATGCGACGAAGGAGCGTTGATGCGATGCGGGTCAGGTTGAGCGAGCGAGGAACGAGCGAGACGAAACCCACTGGCTCCGCCGTTTCGTCTCGCTTCGCCCGTTCAACGACCGGACCCTTGATGTCGGTCGTTGAGCGAGCGAGGAACGAGCGAGACGAAACGCCTCGGGCGCGGCGTCGGCCTGTGCCCGCGGCATCCGCTATTCGTAAAGGAGCCGCGCAAAACCTGCGGCCTACCATTGTCGGCATGTGTGGAATCGTCGGATACGTGGGCCCGCGCCCGAGCCAGGCCGTGCTGATCTCGGGGCTTTCGCGGTCTCGAATACCGCGGCTACGACTCCGCCGGGATCGCCGTGATCGACGGCGACGGCGGTCTGGGCATGCGCAAGCGCGCGGGCAAGCTGCAGGTGCTGCGCGACGACCTGGCCGCCCGGCCGCTCGCCGACGGCACCACCGGCATCGGCCACACCCGCTGGGCGACCCACGGCGGCCCGACCGACGGCAACGCGCACCCCCACCTCGCCGACGACGACAAGCTCGCGGTCATCCACAACGGCATCATCGAGAACTTCGGCGAGCTCAAGGACGAGCTGCTCGCCGACGGCTTCACCTTCCGCAGCGAGACCGACACCGAGGTCGCGGCCGTCCTGCTCGGCCGCGAGTACGACCGCACCGGCGATCTCGTCGCGGCCTTCCGCGCCGTGGTCTCGCGCCTCGAGGGCGCGTTCACGCTCCTCGCGATGCACCAGGACCAGCCCGGGCTCGTCGTCGGCGCGCGCCGCAACTCGCCGCTCGTGATCGGGCTCGGCGAGGGCGAGAACTTCCTCGGCTCCGACGTGGCGGCGTTCGTCGAGCACACCCGCAACGCGCTCGCCATCGGGCAGGACCAGATCGTCGCGATCACCCCCTCCGGCGTCGAGGTCACCGACTTCTCGGGCAACGCCGTCGAGGTCGAGCCGTTCGAAGTGACCTGGGATGCCGCCGCCGCCGAGAAGGGCGGCTGGTCGTCGTTCATGGCGAAGGAGATCTCGGAAGAGCCCGATGCCGTGGCCAACACGCTGCGCGGCCGCGTGCGCGACGGCGAGGTGGTCATCCCCGAGCTCGACGGCCTGGACGAGCTCTTCCTCGGCATCTCGCGCATCATCGTGATCGCCTGCGGCACAGCGGCGTACGCCGGCCAGGTCGGCAAGTACGCGATCGAGCAGTGGACCCGCATCCCGGTCGACGTCGAGCTCGCGCACGAGTTCCGCTACCGCGACCCGGTGATCGGGCCCGACACGCTGGTCGTGTCGATCAGCCAGTCGGGCGAGACCATGGACACGCTCATGGCCGTCAAGTACGCGCGCGAGCACGGCGCGAAGACCCTGTCGATCTGCAACACGCAGGGCGCGACCATCCCGCGCGAGTCCGACGCGATCGTCTACACCCACGCCGGCCCCGAGGTCGCGGTCGCCTCGACCAAGGCGTTCGTCGCGCAGATCACCGCGCTGTACCTGATGGGGCTGCACATCGGTCGCATCCGCGGGTCGATCTCCGCCACGGATGCCGCCGACCACGTGCGCGAGCTCGAGGCGATCCCGGGCAAGATCGCGCAGATCCTCGAGCGCGAGCAGCCCCGCATCGAGCAGTTCGCGCACTGGATGGCCGACACCCGGTCGGTGCTGTTCCTCGGTCGCCACGTCGGCTACCCGATCGCCCTCGAAGGCGCACTCAAGCTCAAGGAGCTGGCGTACATCCACGCCGAGGGCTTCGCCGCCGGCGAGCTCAAGCACGGACCCATCGCCCTCATCGAACCCGGCCAGCCCGTGTTCGTCATCGTGCCGTCGCCGCGCAAGTCGGCCGAGATGCACAAGAAGGTCATCTCGAGCATCGAGGAGATCCGCGCCCGCGGCGCCCGCGTCATCGCGATCGCGGAAGAGGGCGACGCCGCGGTGCTCCCCAAGGCCGACGAGGTGCTGCGCATCCCGCTCGCGGGCCCGTTCTTCGAGCCGCTCCTCGCCGTCGTGCCGCTGCACATCTTCGCGATGGGCCTCGCCACGGCCAAGGGCCTCGACGTCGACCAGCCGCGCAACCTCGCCAAGTCCGTCACTGTCGAGTAGGCGCTCTCGCTCGTTCCGCGGTCCTCAGCACCAGGGGTCCGCGGCCGCCGTCTCGCTCGTTGGACTTGCGCTGAACGACCGCCCGTCCGGCGTGTCGCGTACATCTAGCGCAAGTCAACAGGTGGCGGAGCGGCGCGGCGGCGGGGGCTCCCGGCGCGGCGAGGCTCGGGCGCGGCGCGATAGTCTGACGGATGCCGCGCGCGGGCGCGAGCAGGAGGTTCACGTGATCGTCGGAATCGGTGTCGACCTCGTCGACATCCCGCGGTTCGAGCGGACCATCGAGCGCACGCCGCGTCTGGTCGACCGTCTCTTCTCCGACGCCGAGCGCCGCCTCAAGCCGCACTCGCTCGCCGCGCGATACGCGGCGAAGGAGGCGCTCATCAAGGCCCTCGGCGGCTCGGACGGCGTGCACTGGACCGAGATCGAGATCGCGTCCGAGGCATCCGGTCGCCCGCATTTCTCGCTGACCGGTTCGACGGCGGCCGTCATCGCGGAGCGCGGGATCACCGCCCTGCACCTCTCGATGTCGCACGACGCGGGCCTCGCGACCGCCTACGTGATCGCCGAGGCGGCGCCCGATTCCCCGATCTCGCCGAGCCAGGGGATTCGCGCCGAGACCGAGGGCGACGTCACCGGTGTCGACGAAGATCCCCTGGCTCGGCCCCCGGTGGGTACCGCTGCCCCGACCCCGGAGGGAGCCGCATGAGCCGTCTGCCCGGTGGCGCGCTGCGGGAGGCCGTCGTCGACGTCGGCGCCATCGAGGACAACGTGCGCCACCTGCGCCGGCTCACCGACTCCGAGATCATCGCCGTCGTCAAGGCCGACGGGTACGGGCACGGCGCGGTGCGGTCGGCGCTCGCTGCCCTCGCAGGTGGCGCGACGCGCCTGGGTGTCTCGGACATCACCGAGGCCCTCGCCCTGCGCCGCGCCGGCATCGACGCGCCCATTGTCGCGTGGCTGCACGCCCCCGGCGCCGACTTCGCCGAGGCTGCCGCGCGCGGGATCGAGCTCGGCATCTCGAGCCTCGAGCAGCTGCAGCAGGCAGCGGCCGCGGCATCCGCCGATCGACCCGTCGGAGTGCACCTCAAGCTCGAGACCGGACTGTCGCGCAACGGCGTCGCACCCGAGGACTACCGCGTCGTGTTCGCCGAGGCGGCGCGGCTCGAGCGGATCGGCCGGGTGCGGGTCATCGCCCTGTTCAGCCACCTCTCGAACGCCTCGGTCCAGGACGACCGGGCCGCGCTGCGCGCCTTCGAGGAGGGCATCGGGATCGCCGCCACCCTCGGCCTCGCGCCGCCGCTGCGGCACCTCGCCGCGACCCACGCGGCGATCGACCTGCCCGAGTCGCGCCTGGGCTGCGTGCGCATCGGCATCGGCCTGTACGGACTGTCGCCGTTCGCCGACCGCACCTCGGCCGACCTCGGCCTCCGACCGGCGATGACGCTGCGCGGCGCGGTCGCCGCGGTACGCCGCGTGCCCGCGGGCAAGGGGGTGTCGTACGGCTACGACTACCGCGCCGAGCGCGACACGACCCTCGCCCTCGTGCCCCTCGGCTACGCCGACGGCGTGCCGCGACAGGCCTCGGGTGCGGGGCCGGTGTCGATCGGCGGACGCCGGTTCACCGTCGCCGGCCGCATCGCGATGGACCAGTTCGTCGTCGACGTGGGCGACGCGTCCGTCGCCGTGGGAGACGAGGTCGTGCTGTTCGGAGATCCGACGCTCGGCGCTCCGGCCGCGACGGACTGGGCGGATGCCGCGGGCACGATCAACTACGAGATCGTCACGCGCGTCGGGCCTCGGGTCACCCGCCGGCAGGTCTCGGAATGAGCGGGAACGCCGACGACACGCCCGTTGTTGAACCCGGCGTGGACACGACGACTCAGGGAATCGACGCACTCGTCGGCACGCGGGAGATCTCCTCACCCGAGGCCATGGAGGCGCTCGGCGAGGAGATGGGACGGATGCTGCGTCCCGGCGACATGGTGGTGCTCACCGGCCCGCTCGGGGCCGGCAAGACGACGCTGACCCGCGGCATCGGGCGGGGGCTGGGCGTGCGCGGCCCGATCCAGAGCCCGACATTCGTGCTCGCCCGCACCCACCCGTCGCTCATCGGCGGCGCGCCGCTCGTGCACGTCGACGCGTACCGGCTGGGCTCGGCCGCCGAGCTGGACGACCTCGACATCGACTTCGACGGCTCGGTCGGTCATCGTGGAGTGGGGCCGGGGGCTGGTCGACGGCATCCGCGACCACTGGTGGGACGTCGAGCTCGAGCGCGAGTGGCACGGGCGCGGACAGGACGACGCCTGCTACGGCGTCGCGCATGAGGCGGAGCTCGACGCCGACGCGCCCCGGCTCGCCAGGATCACCCGCCACCCGTAGTTTCTCCCGGATCCGGTTCCTCGCGGCCGGGATGCGCCGGGTGCCGGCCGAGGGACTTGGGGTGCCGACTACCCTGGAAGGGTGATCCTCGGCATCGACACGTCGCTCGGCTCCGCGGTGGCGGTGGTCGAGCCCGACGGCGTGATCCGCTCCGAGGTGCGGAGCCTCGACCCCCGCGGCCACGCCGAGGTCATCGGCACGCTGCTCGAGCGGGCGATGGCCGAGGCATCCGTCACCCCTTCCGACATCACGCATGTCGCTGCGGGAATGGGACCCGGCCCGTTCACCGGGCTGCGCGTCGGCATCGCGGCGGCACGCACGTTCGCCCTCGGGCGCGGCCTGCCCGTCGTGCCGGTCGTGAGCCACGACGCCGTCGCGCTCGAGCTGCTGCTGCACAGCGCACTCACGGCCGACTGGGGATTCGTCGGCGACGTCGAAGACGGTGCAGCCGAGACGTTCGCAGTCGTGACGGACGCACGCCGGCGTGAGTTCGCGTACACGCTGTACCGAGGCATCGACGACGACGGACTGCCCATCCGGGTGGCCGAGCCCGCACTCGTTCCGCGCGACGATCTCGACGCCGCACTCGCGCACGCCGCAGCAGCACGCCGCGACGCCGACCACATCCCCGCCGCGATGCTCGCGCTCGCCGCGGCTCGCGCCCTCTCGGCCGGGCGGACGATCGGCCACGCGGACGCGCTCTACCTGCGTTCGCCCGACGTCACCCTGCCGCACGCCCCGAAGCGGGTGAGCCCGTCTGCGCCCAGCGCGCCCGGGGAGCAGCGGACGCCCGTGGCCGCCGAGCGACAGCACGACCGACAGCGGGACGAGGCATGAGCATTCGCAAGGCCACCGGCGACGACCTCGCCGCCATCATGACGCTCGAGCGCGCATCGTTCCCGACGGACGCCTGGTCGGAGGCGATGATGCGCGAAGAGCTCGCGTCGCCGCACGGCTGGTACGTCGTGGACGACGAGGCCGGGCGCCTCGTCGGCTATGCGGGACTGCGCGCGGTCGCCGGGGCGAAGGATGCCGACATCCAGACCATCGCCATCGCCGACGTCTCGCGTGGCCGCGGCCGGGGACGGTCGCTGCTGCGCACCCTGCTCGACGAGGCCGCCCGCCGTGGGGTCGCCCACGTCTTCCTCGAGGTGCGCGCCGACAACCCGGTGGCCCAGGCGCTGTACGCGTCGGAGGGGTTCGCCGAGATCGGCCGCAAGCCGCGGTACTACCAGCCCGACGACGTCGACGCCGTGGTGATGAAGCTCGACGTGCGGGGCTGGCGCGACGCTTCGACAGGCTCAGCGGCAGGGGGCGATGCAGCGGCCGGAGGCGGAGCAGCGACCGCGGGCGGCTCAGCGGCCGCGTGGGACGGAGGGGTGTGCACGTGAACCGCGCCGAACCACTGGTGCTCGGCATCGAGACGAGCTGCGACGAGACCGGCATCGGGATCGTCCGCGGCCGCACGCTGCTGTCGAACACGATCGCGAGCTCGATGGACGAGCACGCGCGCTACGGCGGGGTCGTGCCGGAGGTCGCCGCCCGCGCGCACCTCGAGGCGCTGCAGCCCTCGATCGAGGCGGCGCTGGCCGAGTCGGGCGTCGCGCTCGCCGACCTCGACGCCGTCGCCGTGACGAGCGGTCCAGGCCTCGCCGGAGCGCTCATGGTCGGGGTCGGTGCGGCGAAGGCGCTCGCCGTGTCGCTCGAGAAGCCGCTCTACGCCGTCAATCACCTCGTCGGCCACATCGCGGCCGACATCCTCGACGCCGAGGCGCCGCCCCTGGAGTACCCGACGGTCGCTCTGCTGGTCAGCGGCGGGCACACGTCGCTGCTCCTCGTCCGCGACCTCACCACCGACGTCGAGCTCCTCGGCGAGACGATGGACGACGCGGCCGGCGAGGCATTCGACAAGGTCGCGCGGCTGCTCGGGCTGCCGTATCCCGGGGGGCCCGAGATCGACCGGGCCGCGGCATCCGGAGATCCGAAGGCGATCCCGTTCCCCCGAGGGCTGTCGCGCGCGTCCGACATGGCGGGGCATCGTTACGACTTCTCGTTCTCGGGGCTGAAGACGGCCGTGGCTCGTTGGGTCGAGCAGCGCGAGGCGGCCGGGGAACCGGTTCCGGTCGCGGATGTGGCGGCGAGCTTCCGCGAGGCCGTTGTCGACGTGCTCGTGACGAAGGCGCTCGCCGCGTGCCGCGACTACGGCGTGCCGCGCCTGCTGCTCGGCGGCGGCGTCATCGCCAACCGTCGCCTGCGCGACGTGGCGCTCGAACGCGCCGCGGCGGAGGGCGTCACCGTGCGGATTCCGCCCCTGTCGCTCTGCACCGACAACGGTGCGATGATCGCCGCGCTGACCTCCGAGCTCATCATGGCGGGGCGCGCGCCCTCGACCCTCGAGTTCGGCGCCGATTCGACGCTGCCCGTCACCGAGATCCAGGTCGCGGAATCGGCATGACGGACGAACGGATGCCGCCGCCCGGCGACGACGCCATGCCCGAGCCCGCGGACTCCGGCCCCCGGTCGCCGGGCGAGCGCGGAAAGAGCGAGACGAAACGCCCCGACGGCCCGGGTCAATCCGCCCCGGAGCCCGCCCCCGTGGACTCCGCCCCCCGATCGTCGAGCGAGCGAGGGTCGAGCGAGACAGAACGCCCAGACGGTGCGGATGACTCCGGCCCCGGCGCCGCGCCCGTGGACCCCGATCCTGCGAGGCCCGTGGCGCCGCAGGCCAGCGCGACCGAACCCGCCGCGACGCCGACGACCCCGGCTCCTCCGGCCGCCGAGACGATCGACCCGGGCGTGGCGGAGCCCGACCTGACGACCGAGCCGGTTGAGTCCGCGGCGACCGAGCCGGGCGTCGGACCGGTTGAGTCCACGGCGGCCGAGCCGGGCGTCGGGCCGGTTGAGTCCACGCGACGAGCCGGGCGCCGGCTGAGTGCCCGACGGCGGCGACGACACCGGTGCTGAGCCGCTCGAACGCCCGAGGCAGGGGGAACGCGGCGACTCCGCCGCGACTGCCCGCCGCTTCGACAACGCCGGCCCCGACCTCGGTCGCAGCCCCGGCGAGCACGCCGCGACCGCCCGGTCCGACCGTGACGTCGGTGTCGCCCGATGTCGATCTTGCGCAGGACGCGTCGCCGCTGCCCGGCGCGCACCGCGGAGGGTTCCAGCGGCTGCCGACGGCGCCCGTCGCGGTCACGGTGGAGTCTGCCCCGGCCGAGCCGGGCGGCGACTTCGATCCGGACGCCGCGCCCTGGGAGGCGACGGACTCGGCGTTCCACCGCGGCCTCGCCGGCTGGGCGCTCGCCTTCGCCGTCGTCGGCCTCATCGTGTCGCTGTTCGTCGGCTGGGGCTTCCCCATCGGGCTGGTGGCCGTGGTCTGCGCGATCATCGCGCTGCGTCGTCCGCTCGAGAACCGCGCCGTCGCGGTGTGGGCGATCGCCCTCGGCACGCTGTCGATCCTGTACAGCGCGGGCTGGCTGCTCTACAACGCGATGCGCGCCAACCTCATCGGCTGAGGCGGTTCGGGTGACCGGGCCGACGCGCCGCGCGATCCGAGTGCCCGTGGCGGTCGCGCCGATCGATCCCCGGCGCCGACCGCGGCGACCGCGTCCGGTCCAGGATCGCAGGATTCCGGCATCCTGACGCGATGTCCGGACCGCGCGCCCGAACCGCAGGGCGACCCGCATCGGCGCGGTCCAGGAGTTCCAGGTATTCCGCCATCCTGAACCCGCGATGTCCGGACCGCGCGGATCGCGCGGACCGCGCGGCCCGCGCGGGCCCGCGTAGACCGCGCGGCGCAGAGCCGGTCAGACCCGGTCGGCGAGGATCGCGGTGCGCCGGTTGCCGATGCGGGTGAGCAGCAGGGTCGCCGACCCGGACCCCCGGAGCTTCAGGCGCGGGCGCAGGGCGGCGGGGTCGACATCCACCCCCCGCTTCTTGATCTCGAGACGCCCGATGTCACGCTCGCGCAGCGCTTTGGCGAGGGCCTTCACATCCGCCGGCAGCACCTCGCGCACGCGGAAGGTGGACACGAACGGCGAGGTGAGCGCGGCGTCGGACGTGAGGTAGGCGATGTGCTCGTCGAGCATGCCCGCTTCGAGGCTGCGGGCGACGTCGCCGATGAGCCGCGCGCGGATGACGGCGCCATCGGGCTCGTGCAGGTAGGCGCCGAGCTCGCGAGCGGGTTCGTCCACGGCATCCGTCTCGGCCGTCAGTTCGTGAGCCTGCGCGCCCTGGGCGCCGCCGCCGCGGATCACGAGGGCCGCTCGGCGCACGCCCTCGCGCGCGAGCGCGCCCGACCAGAGCACCAACTCGACCGTCGACCCGTCGGCGCTCACCCACTGCGCCTCGACGTCGTCGGGAATGAGATCGCGGTCGAGCCCGGGGCCGAGTTTGACGCCGACCGGCAGGCGTCGCGCCAGGTCGAAGACCCAGTCCAGCGACGGCGACCAGTCCTCGGGGCGGGTGCGCGCGGTCTCGGTGTGGCCGGCGGTGCGTCGCGCGGGGTCGAGCCAGACGGCGTCGATGCCGTCGAGGTCGGCGTCCTCCGCCGTGCCGTGGCGCACCTCCACATCGCTGCCGAACGGCGCGAGGTTGTACGCGGCGATGCCGGCGGTCACCTCGTCGGCATCGACGGCGGTGACCCGCAGCCCGAGGCCCGCGAGGCCGAGGGCGTCGCCGCCGATCCCGCAGCCGAGATCGGCGACGTGGCTGAAGCCGGCATCCCGGAACCGCGCTGCGTGACGTGCGGCGATGGGCAGACGCGTCGCCTGCTCGAGCCCGGCGCGGGTGAACAGCATCCGCTCGGCGAGATCCCCGAACTTCGCCGCCGCGCGGGTGCGCAGCCGGGCCTGCCCGACGACCGCCGACACGAGGTCGGGGGAGTGGCCGTCGCGGCGCAGGCGCGTGACCGCGCGAGCGACGTCGTCGGACGACTCGACCGGCGGCATGGTGTCGAGCAGCCGCAGTCCGTCGGACGTCAGGAGCGCTTCGAGTTCGGAGAGTTCCACCCGCCGAGCCTACGGCGCGGGCGCGAGAATCGGCCGCAGAGGTCGTGGACCACGGCAGCGGCACGCGGCTGCGTGACGGTGCGCCGGCGCCATCCGACCGCCGCGCGACGGGTCGCCCGTGGCGGCCTATGACGTCCGATTGGCACTCACGTTGCATGAGTGCCAGACGGTTGCCTAGACTGTCATCAGCACTCTCAACGTCAGAGTGCTAACGAGTCTTAGTCTCAAGAAAGAAGAGGTAGACCGTGTCGGTTTCCATCAAGCCGCTCGAGGACCGCATCGTCATCAAGCAGGTCGAGGCCGAGCAGACCACTTCCAGCGGTCTGGTCATCCCCGACACCGCCAAGGAGAAGCCCCAGGAGGGCGAGGTCTTCGCGGTGGGTCCGGGTCGCATCGACGACAACGGCAACCGCATCCCGCTCGACGTCGCCGTCGGCGACCGCGTGATCTACAGCAAGTACGGCGGCACCGAGGTGAAGTTCGGTGGTGACGAGTTCCTCGTCCTGTCGGCTCGCGACGTGCTCGCGGTCGTCGTTCGCTGAGTTCCGCGCACAGCGCGTACCGAGAGGGTCGGATGCTTCGGCATCCGGCCCTCTCGTCATGCCCGGCGCAGGCGCCGTGCAGCGTGTTCGGGTGTCACGAACGGTGGCCTCGCGGTTGGTGTTGCGGCGTGTCGCGACACGTGAACGCCGGCCACGACGCAAGGCGGGGACGGATGCCGCAGCCCGGCGGATCCGCCGGGGGCATCGCCGGGCGGGCGTAGGCTGACTCGGTGAGTCACGAGCAGTCCTCCCCTTCCGATCGCGGCGTCGTGGACGGACTCGACGACTCCACGGCGCTCGACCTCGGCGTCACGACGGCAGGGAGCCGCGGCATCCGCTCTTCCGCGGCGGAGGCGCGCGAGCGCACGCTCGGCGGTGTCTACGCCTTCAGCGCGTACCTGCTCTGGGGCTTCATGCCGCTGTACTTCCTGCTGCTCGTGCCGACGGGGCCGTGGGAGATCGTGGCGTGGCGCATCGTGCTGTCGCTCGGCTTCTGCGCCCTGCTGCTCACGGTGACGCGCACGTGGCCACGGCTGGCGGCGATCTTCCGGCAGCCGCGCGTGCTGGGGCTCACCGTGATCGCCGGTCTGCTGATCTACGTGAACTGGCAGGTCTTCATCTACGGGGCGCTCAGCGACCAGGTCATCGAGACCAGCCTGGGCTACTTCATCAATCCCATCGCGACGGTGCTGCTCGCGGTGCTGGTGCTGCACGAGCGCCTGCGCGCGACGCAGTGGGTCGCGATCGGCATCGCGGCCGTCGCCGTGCTCGTCATCGTCATCGGCTACGGCGCCTTCCCGTGGATCGCACTCACGCTCGCGGCATCCTTCGGCGTCTACGGCCTGGTGAAGAAGAAGGTCGGTCCGTCGGTCGACGCCGTGAGCGGTCTCACGCTCGAGACGCTGTGGCTGACGCCGATCGCCACGGTCGTGCTGGTGGTCGTGGGCGTCACGCGAGGGCCTCACGATGGGTGCGAACGGCTGGGAGCATGCGGTGCTGCTGGGCCTCGCGGGCATCGTCACCGCGATCCCGCTGCTGCTCTTCGCCTCCGGCGCACGACGGGTGTCGCTGACGACGATCGGCCTGCTGCAGTTCGTCGCGCCGGTGCTGCAGTTCATCATCGGGGTGTGGTTGCTCCACGAGCCCATGCCGCTCGAGCGCTGGATCGGCTTCGGGCTGGTGTGGGTGGCGCTCATCGTGCTCACGGTGGACTCGGTGCTGTACGCCCGGCGCACGCGCGCCGCGCGCTGACGCCGGCGTCCGCGACGCGCTCCGCGTCGACGCCGCGAAACCGGGGATCCGCGCCGAAACCGGGGACGATGCCCTCGGTCTCGGCGGAAATCCCCGGTCTCGGCGCGCGAGCGCGGGTCGTCCGCGTGCTCAGCGCACGAGGCGGGCGATGGCCTGCGTGGCCTCGGTGATCTTCGCGTCGGCCTCCGCGCCGCCCAGGCGTGCGGCATCCACCACGCAGTGGCGCAGGTGGTCGTCGAGCAGACCCACGGCGACGGCCTCGAGCGCGGACGTCAGGGCGCTGATCTGGGTGAGGATGTCGATGCAGTACTTCTCGTCCTCGACCATCTTGTGGATGCCGCGGGCCTGCCCCTCGATGCGCTTGAGGCGGTTGAGGTACTTGTCCTTGTCCGTGATGTAGCCGTGGTGCGCGGCGTCGCCGTCGGGCGCGGAGGCGTGGTCGAGGGCCGTGTCGCCGTGAGTGTCGATCGTCATGTCCGTGAGTCCTTCATTGTGAACGATGTTCATGATGTGAGAAGCAGGCATCGCGAGCCCGCCACCGGGCCGCCCCTACGCGGCTCCCACCAGCGCCGCAGGCACCGGCTCCTGCTGCTGCCCGCGGCCGGTCGTGCCGCCCGACAGGCTCCGGAACCTCCGCAGGCGGAGGCTGTTGCCCACCACGAACACGCTCGAGAACGCCATCGCCGCTCCCGCGATCATAGGGTTCAGCAGCCCGAGTGCGGCGAGCGGGATGGCCGCGACGTTGTAGGCGAATGCCCAGAACAGGTTGACCTTGATCGTGCGGAGCGTGGCGCGTGACAGGCGGATCGCGTCGGCGGCGCTGCGCAGATCGCCACGCACCAGCGTGATGTCGGATGCCTCGATCGCGGCATCCGTCCCGGTTCCCATCGCGAGACCGAGGTCGGCCTGGGCGAGCGCGGCGGCGTCGTTCACGCCGTCGCCGACCATGGCGACGACGCGACCCTCGGACTGCAGGTCGCGTGATGACCGCGACCTTGTCCTGCGGGCAGCACCTCGGCGATCACGCGCTCGATGCCGACCTCATCGGCGATCGCGCGCGCGGCGGCCGCGTTGTCGCCGGTGAGCAGCACCGGTGTGAGCCCGAGGGCCCGCAGCTGGGCGACCGCCTCGGCGCTCGTGGGCTTCAGCTGATCGGCGACCACGAAGAGCCCCCGCACCTCGCCATCCCACGCGGCCAGCACGGCCGTGCGCCCGAGCGCTTCGGCCGACGCCTTCGCGGCGGCGAGCTCCGCGGGGAGCGTCAGCGTCCAGTCGGCCAGCAGCGACTCGCGTCCGACGAGCACGGCGTGCCCCTCGACGATGCCCGACACGCCCTTGCCCGGGACGTTCTGGAACGACTCGACAGCGGGGAGCGCGCCGGTCTCGGCCGCGGCGCCGCGCGCGATCGCCTGCGCGATCGGGTGCTCCGAGGCATGCTCGAGCGCGCCGGCGAGGCGCAGCAGCTCGGCCCGGGCGCCGCCAGAGGCCGAGCCCACCGAGGGACGGCGTCGCTGCGGCATCCGTTCCCGCGCTCGCGGAGTCCGCTCCGGCGACCACGACGTCGATGAGCGACATGCGCCCGCTCGTGACGGTGCCGGTCTTGTCGAGCACGACGGTGTCGACGGTGCGTGTGGATTCGAGCACCTCAGGACCCTTGATCAGGATGCCGAGCTGAGCCCCGCGGCCGGTGCCGACGAGCAGCGCGGTCGGGGTCGCGAGGCCGAGTGCACACGGGCACGCGATGATGAGCACCGCGACCGCGGCGGTGAAGGCCATCGACGCGGAGGCGCCGGTGAGCAGCCACCCGACCAGCGTGCCGAGCGCGATCAGCAGCACGATCGGCACGAACACGCCGGAGATGCGGTCCGCCAGGCGCTGCACCTTGGCCTTGCCCGACTGCGCGTCCTCCACGAGTCGCGCCATCTGCGCGAGCTGGGTGTCGTCGCCCACGCGCGTCGCGCGCACCACCAGGCGCCCGCCGACGTTGACCGTGGCGCCCACCACGGCGTCGCCCGGGGCGACCTCGACCGGCACGGACTCGCCCGTGACCATCGAGGCGTCGACCGCCGACGTGCCCGAGGACACGATCCCGTCCGTCGCGATCTTCTCGCCGGGGCGCACGACGAACTCATCGCCGGCGCGCAGGTCGGCGATGGGCACCCGCACCTCGTCGCCGGTCGGCCGCAGCACCGCCACGTCCTTCGCGCCGATCTCGAGCAGCGCGCGCAGGGCGGCGCCCGCCCGGCGCTTGGAGCGCTGCTCGAAGTACCTTCCGGCGAGGACGAACGTCGTGACGCCCGCCGCGACCTCGAGATAGATGTCGCCGGCGCCATCGCTCGGGGTCACCGACCACTCGAACGCATGGGTCATGCCGGGCATGCCGGCGTCGCCGAGGAAGAGCGCGTAGAGCGACCAGAGGAACGCGGCCGAGACGCCCAGCGAGATCAGCGTGTCCATCGTGGCGGCGCCGTGGCGCAGGTTGATCCACGCCGCCCGGTGGAACGGCCAGGCGCCCCACACCACGACCGGCGCCGCGAGCGCCAGCGACGCCCACTGCCAGTAGGTGAACTGCAGCGCCGGGATCATCGCCAGCAGGATCACCGGCGTCGACAGCACGATCGACCCGATCAGGCGATGGCGCAGGCTCGTGAGCTCCGGGTCGGCGGCGTCACCCGAGACCGGCTCGACGGCCGGCGGGGCGGGGAGGGCGGCCGTGTACCCGGTCTTCACGACCTCGTCGATGAGCGCCTGCGGGTCGAGTCCCGCGGGGACGCTGACGAACGCCTTCTCGGTCGCGTAGTTGACGGATGCCTCGACCCCCTCCATCCGGTTCAGCCGCTTCTCGATCCGCGCGGCGCACGACGCGCACGTCATCCCGCCGATCTCGAGTTCGACCCGGGCGGGAGGGGGAACGGGGAGCATCAGGCGCGGACCGCGCTGTAGCCGGCCTCGTCGACCGCCGCGATGACCGCGTCATCTGCGAGCTCGGCCGAGGAGACGATCTTCAGCGTCCCGGCGGCCGCACTCACCTGGACGTCCTCGACGCCCGCGAGCTTGGACACTTCGCCGCGCACGGAAGCCTCGCAATGTCCGCAGCTCATTCCCGTCACCGTGTACTCGGCCTCAGCCATGTCTTCTCCTTGAGTCAAGCCGTCAGTTGATACCCCTGAGGGGTACCTCGATCCAGTGTATACCGGTGAGGGGTATGCGGGGCCGCAGGGGAGCGGTTTCCGTCGTCGCCGGGTGCACGGGCCCGGACGACGAGTTATCCACAGCCAGGGCCGGTCGAAGGCGCCGAGAATTTGCCCGCCGACCACGGTTTTCAAGCTGTTACAGATCGTTAACGAAAGGCAACATTGCGGAGGCCCGACGGCGATTAGGTTTAGTGCACTGGGTCGGCGCCCGAGCCGTTCCCGTGTTAATCACACAGCAAGGAGCAACATGAGCGTCTTCACCCGCTCGCGCACCACCACCATCCTCGGTGGCATCGCGCTCGTCGGCGCCAGCGCCCTCGTCCTCGCCGGCTGCGCCGGCGGCGGCACCGGTGGCGAAGAACCCAGCGAGAGCGCCGCACCCGGCGAGGAACTGAGCCTCAAGATCGGCACCGCTCTGCCGCAGACCGGCAACCTGGCGTTCCTCGGCCCGCCCGAGGAGGCAGGTGTCGCCTATGCGCAGTCGGTCATCGAGGAGTACGCCGAGACCACCGGGCTCAGCGTCGAGGTGGTCTGGGGCGACTCGGGCAACCTCGACAACAAGGCATACGAGACCGAGATTCCTCGCATCCTCGCCGAGGACCCGGCCGCCATCATCGGCGCCGCGTCGTCGGGTGTGTCGCTGCAGTTCATCGATCAGGTCATCGGCGAGGGCGTCATCCTCTTCTCCCCGGCCAACACCTCCGACCAGTTCACGACGTACGAGGACAACGGACTGTACTTCCGCACCGCGCCGTCCGACGTGCTGCAGGGCGAGGTGCACGGAAACTTCGTCGCCGAAGAGGGACACCAGACCCTCGGCATGATCGTGCTGAACGACGCGTACGGCAACGGTCTGGCCGGCTACATCACGGAGGCGTTCGAGGCCGCCGGCGGCGAGGTCGTCGCGGCTCCGACGTACAACGACGGCGACACGTCGTTCGACGCCCAGATCTCCGAGGTGCTGGCCGCCGACCCCGACGCGATCACGGTCGTCAGCTTCGACGAGGCGAAGACCATCCTGCCGGCCCTGATGGACCGCGGCTTCGACCCGAACAACCTGTACCTCGTCGACGGCAACATGGCGTCGTACAAGGACGACTTCCCGGCGGGCCTGCTCGAGGGCGCGAAGGGCACCTACCCCGGCCCGACGCCGGAGCAGGTGCAGGAGTTCATCGACGGCCTCGACGCCTTCGTGGAGGAGTCCGGCGATGAGCCGCTGAAGGACTACACCTACGCGCCCGAGTCGTTCGACGCGCTCATCCTGCTCGGACTCGCGTCGCTCGCCGCGCAGTCGACCGACCCGGCCGAGATCGCCGAGAAGCTCATCGAGGTCTCCGGTGGATCGGGAGACGGCGAGAAGTGCGAGTCGTTCGAGGCTGCGCCGACATCATCCTCGGGGGTGGCGTTGCGGACTACGACGGCGTCTCCAGCCCGGTGACGTTCAACGAGGTCGGTGACCCGACCGAGGGCTTCATCAACATCTACCAGTACGGTGCGGACAACACGTACACGCCGTTCGAGGGCTGAGAAACCCTCACACGGAACGCCCTCGGGTCCTCGGACCCGGGGGCGTTCCCCTTCTCCGTCGGGACGGGCAGGCGGATGGTCGACGTCGGGCGGTCCGGCGCGCGGTGCTGCGTGAGCGGCGGCGTGCGGTCGGCGTGGCGGGTCGGCGTCGGGAGGCCGCCGGGTTTCGGTGCCGGTGTGAGAGCGCCGGCGGCCGGAGCCGCACGTCGAGGTGTGCGACGACGCATAGAAGAGGGGGACGGATGCCGCGGCATCCGTCCCCCTCTTCTCGGGTCGTGCGCGCTAGGCGCCGAGCGTCCCGAGGTAGAGCTCGGTGACCTTCGGGTCGTTGAGCAGTTCGCGACCGGTGCCGGTGTACGCGTCACGGCCCTGGTCGAGCACGTAGCCGCGGTCGCAGATCTGCAGGCAGCGGCGGGCGTTCTGCTCGACCATGATGCAGGTCACCCCGGCCTTGTTGATCTCGGAGACCCGGATGAACGCTTCGTCCTGGCGGACGGGGGACAGGCCGGCGGACGGCTCATCGAGCAGCAGCACCTTCGGATCCATCATCAGCGCGCGGCTCATCGCCACCATCTGACGCTCACCGCCGGAGAGCGACCCTGCGCGCTGCTTCAGGCGCGTGCCCAGCTCGGAGAAGATTCCCGTGACGAACTCGAGGCGCTCCTTGTAGACGCCCGGGCGCTGGTAGAGACCCATCTGCAGGTTCTCAGCGATCGTGAGGCTGGGGAACACGTTGTTGTTCTGCGGGATGAAGCCCACGCCGCGGGCGACCAGCTTGTTGGCCCGGAGGCCGGTGATGTCGTCCCCCTCGAGGGTGATCGTGCCCTTGCGCACGTTCACCTGGCCGAAGATCGCCTTGAGGAGCGTCGACTTTCCGGCGCCGTTGGGGCCGATGATGCCGATGAGCTCACCCTCGTGGGCGACGAGACTGCAGCCGTTGAGGATGTTCACACCCGGCAGATAGCCGGCGTGCACCTCGTCGACGACGACGACGGGCGTTCCCGTCGCGGTGGGAGCGGTCATTTGCCGTCCTCCTTCTCTTCCTCGGCCACGCCCTCATCGACCAGCGAGGTCGGCACTGGTCGCTGCGGATGCCTGGGCATCCGTCGTCGGGTCGGCCTGGACGACGTCGATGCGACCGGTCACCACGCCCAGATCGAGCTCCTGGTGGGCGCCCAGGTAGGCGTCGATGACGGCGGGATTGTTCATGACCGTCGTAGGGTCGCCCTCGGCCACGATCTTGCCCTCGGCCATGACGACGACCCAGTCGGCGATGTGGCGCACCATGTGCATGTCGTGCTCGACGAAGAGCACCGTCATACCCTCGTGCTTGAGGTTGATGATGTGGTCGAGGAGCGACTGGGTCAGCGCGGGGTTCACGCCGGCCATCGGCTCGTCGAGCATCACCAGCGTGGGCTCGGTCATGAGGGAGCGGGCCATCTCGAGCAGCTTGCGCTGACCGCCCGACAGGCTCGCCGCGAAGTCGTCGGCCTTGGCGTCGAGCTTGAACTTCTCGAGCAGCGCCATCGCGCGGTCCTCGAGCTCGGCATCCTGCGATCGCCAGAGCGCTGGGATCATGCCGGCCCAGAACTTCTCGCCGCGCTGGTTCTTGGCGCCCAGCTTCATGTTCTCCATGACGGTGAGCAGGCCGAGCGCCTTCGTGAGCTGGAACGTGCGGACCAGCCCCAGGCGCGAGACCTTGTACGCGGGAACACCCGACAGCGACGTGCCGTCGAACGTCCACGTGCCGTGGTCGGGCTTGTCGAATCCGGTCAGCAGGTTGAAGAGGGTCGTCTTGCCGGCGCCGTTCGGGCCGATGAGCGCGGTGATGGCCCCACGCGGGATCTCGAGGTGCTCGACGTCGACCGCCGTCACGCCGCCGAAGGCGCGATGCACGCCGTCGGCGACGATGATCGGGTCGACCTTCGCCACCCCGGGAACCGCCTCGCCGACGTGAAGACCGGTGGTCTTGGGCCGGGCGACCGGCGCCGTGCCGGTCGCCGGAGCGCTTTCATTTGACAAAGGTCAGCTCCTTCTTGTTGCCGAGGAGTCCCTGCGGCATGAAGATCACGAGCAGCATCAGCGCGACTCCGACGAGGATGAAGCGCAGCGACCCTGCCTGGATCTGGTTCAAGCCGAGCAGCCATCCGGCTTGGGCCATCGCCGGAAGCACGTTGGACAGGAAGGTCTGCAGCCCCCAGAAGATGACCGATCCGAGAATCGGCCCGAACACGGTGGCGGCGCCTCCGAGCAGCAGGGCGGTCCAGACGAAGAACGTGAGCGACGTGACGTACACGCCCGGGCTCACGGCCGACGGCAGTGCGTAGACGACGCCGCCGGCGGCGGCGAGCATGCCACCGAGCACGAGCGCCTGCATCTTGTAGGCGAACACGTTCTTGCCCAGTGATCGGACAGCGTCCTCGTCTTCGCGGATGCCCTTGAGCGCACGCCCCCACGGGCTGCGCGTGATCATCCACACGACGAGCGCCGCGATGGCGAGCGTGATCAGGCCCATGATGCGCACCCACCACTGGGTCTCGTTGTAGACCCACGGGCCGAAGCCGTATTCGCCGGGCGGGATGGGGTTGGAGGCACGGAAGCTGGCGTGGTAGCCGCTCAGGCCGTCGGCCGATCCCGTCACGTCGTCGAACGCCGTCGTGAGGAAGAGCAGCCGCACCACTTCTGCCGCCGCGATGGTCACGATGGCGAGGTAGTCGCCCCGCAGACGCAGGGTCGGGATGCCGAGGATCAGCGCGAACACCGCCGCACCGCCGAGTCCGACCAGGGCGCCGGCCCACCAGGGGAAGTCGAACGTGAGGATGGAGATCGCGTAGCCGTAGGCGCCGATGGCCATGAAGCCCGCGATGCCCATGTTGATCAGGCCGGCGTAGCCGAAGTGCACGGCGAGGCCGAGTGCGGCCAGCGCATAGCCGATGGTCGCCGGGCTGAGGATCGACGAGGCCGTGTTGGAGAGAATCTGAAGCAAGTCCATGAGTGTGTGTCCCTATCCGATTCGCTCGCGTCGTCCGAGGATGCCCTGTGGTCGGAACAGCAGGATGACGATCAGGATGAACAGGGCGCTGGCGTACTTGAGGTCGGCGGGGATCCAGAGGCTCGAGACCTCCACCAGGATTCCGACGATCAGCGCACCGACCAGGGCGCCGTATGCGGTGCCCAGGCCGCCGAGCACGACCGCGGCGAACATGAGCAGCAGGATCTGCGCTCCCATGTCCCACTTGATGCCGGGGCGGTAGTACGCGTACAGGATGCCCGCGAGGCCGGCGAGCGCGCCCGCGACCACCCACACGACGCGCACCACGGCGTCGACGTCGATGCCGGAGGCTTCCGCCAGCGACGCGTTGTCGGAGATGGCACGCGTCGCCTTGCCGATGCGGGACCGCGTCAGCCAGAGCGCGAAGGCCACGATGACGAGGATCGAGATCGCGAGCGACACCATGTCGACGACACTCATCTGGACGGCGCCGAAGAGCGGGATCTGCGCCTCGGCAGAGCCGGGAAGCTGCAGCGTGCCACCGCCGATGAACAGCTGGAAGATGTAGCGCAGCGCGAGCGAGAGCCCGATGCTGACGATCATCAGCTGGACCACGCCGACGCGTCGCCTTCGCAGAGGTCGCCAGAGGATCATGTCCAGGATGAGGCCGAGGCCGGCACTGAGGATGACGGCGGCCGGGTAGCCCAGCCACAGCGGGAGTGCCAGAGTCGCCGGCCCGACGAGCATGAACGCCGCGATGGCGCCGAATGTCACCATCTCGCCGTGCGCGAAGTTCGAGATGCCCGTGGTGCCGTACACGAGCGTGAGCCCGATGGCGGCGAGGGCGAGCATCAGGCCGAAGCTGAGGCCCTGCACCACCCGCTGCACGAACTGGTCGAAGAAGCTCGTGACGTTGCGCTCGCCTTCGCCGATGAAGAAGTTGACGGTCGCGCGACCGCCCTGCCCCATTTCGACTTCCTTGACGTTCGGGGAGTCGTCCTCGGGATCCACCACGACGATGCCCTCGGGGAGGGTCGTCTTCGTCGAGCGTGACGACATACGTCTCGCCGCGCTCGGGGACGCCGACCCGCCATTGGCCGTTCTCGTCGGTCTCGACCTCCTGCTCACCGCCGGGGCCGTCGACCGTGAGCGCGACTCCTTCGAGAGGCTCACCGTCGAGTTGGACGTTGCCGCTGATCCGGTAGGGATCGTCTTCATCGGCGTGCGCGGGGATCGCACCGGCGAACATCCCCAGCGCGACGAGCAGCAGTCCGAAGAGTGCGGCTGTGACGCGCGCTCCTGCAACACGTCTCGTGGTCACAGTCGTAGGACCCACAGAACCTCCAGTTCGCCACCACGCGGACACCGAAGCTCGGGTCGCATCGGCTGTGATGTTCGACGGTACGAGCGTAATGTGTCGCGCTTGTTTCGCCTACGGCACCATGTGGATAAGTGATCCGATCGAAACCGGACAGCGCAACCCTGCCGCGTTCCCGGGTCGCGCCCCCGCGGCAACGCGCGCGGGCGCTCGCGCGGGCACCCGCGCGTGCCGTCTACCGCGGGAACAAACGGCCCCGCCCGACGCTTAGAATCGAGTACGGAGCGTCACGAGCGCACCGGCCGTCGTCGTCCACCCCGAAACAACGCGCCGCGCGCGAGGAGACCCCATGGAGCACAACGACCCTTTCGGCTTCGTCGGACTGACCTACGACGACATCCTGCTGCTGCCGGGACACACCGACGTCATCCCCAGTGAGGCCGACACGTCGTCGCGGGTCACCCGCCGCATCACCGTCGCCACGCCCCTCCTCAGCGCCGCGATGGACACCGTCACCGAGGCGCGGCTCGCCATCGCGATCGCACGCGAGGGCGGCCTGGGCATCATCCACCGCAACCTCTCCATCGAGGAGCAGGCGTCGATGGTGGATCGCGTCAAGCGCAGCGAGTCGGGCATGATCACCGACCCGATCACGACCACCCCCGACGCCACCATCGACGAGGTGGACGCGCTGTGCGCGCAGTACCGCATCTCCGGCCTGCCGGTCGTCGACGACGAGAACCGCCTCGTGGGCATCGTGACCAACCGCGACATGCGCTTCGTCTCGGGCTTCGAGCGCCAGACCACGAAGGTGCGCGACATCATGACGAGCGAAGGCCTCGTCACCGGCAAGGTCGGCATCAGCGCCGGTGAGGTCATCGCCCTGTTCGCCCACCACCGCGTGGAGAAGCTTCCCCTCCTCGAGGACGACGGCACGCTCGCCGGCCTCATCACCATCAAGGACTTCGACAAGAGCGAGAAGTACCCGCTCGCGACCAAGGACGAGCAGGGCCGCCTGCGGGTCGGCGCAGCCATCGGCTTCTTCGGCGACGCCTGGCAGCGCGCGGAGGCCCTGCGCGACGCCGGTGTCGACGTCATCGTCGTCGACACCGCGAACGGCCAGTCCGCCGGCGTCATCGACATGGTGCGCCGCATCAAGGCCGACGAGTCGTTCGACGCCGTCGACGTGATCGGCGGCAACGTCGCGACCCGCGAGGGCGCGCAGGCGCTCATCGATGCGGGTGTGGATGCCGTCAAGGTCGGCGTCGGACCGGGCTCCATCTGCACCACCCGCATCGTCGCGGGAGTGGGCGTGCCCCAGGTCACCGCGATCTACGAGGCCTCGCTCGCGGCTCGTGAGGCCGGCATCCCGATCATCGCCGACGGCGGCCTGCAGTACTCGGGCGACATCGCCAAGGCACTCGTCGCCGGCGCCGACACCGTGATGCTGGGCTCGCTCCTCGCGGGCACCGACGAGTCGCCGGGCGAGGTCGTCTTCCAGGGCGGCAAGCAGTTCAAGCTCTACCGCGGCATGGGCTCGCTCGGCGCCCTCCAGACGCGCGGCAAGAAGACGTCGTACTCGAAGGACCGCTACTTCCAGGCGGACGTCCCCACCGACGACAAGCTCATCCCCGAGGGCATCGAGGGCCAGGTCGCCTATCGCGGCCCCGTCTCCGCGGTCGCCTACCAGCTCGTCGGCGGCCTGCGCCAGTCGATGTTCTACGTCGGAGCACGCACGGTCGACGAGCTCAAGGCCAAGGGCAAGTTCGTGCGGATCACGCCCGCGGGCCTCAAGGAGTCGCACCCGCACGACGTGCAGATCGTCGTCGAGGCCCCCAACTACAAGCGCTGACCTTCGTTCCGGCACGGATGCCGCGGCGCACTGTCAGCGGATGCGGAAGGCCTGGGCGGCCCGTGCCGTGTCGTCGATCGCGAGATCGGCGAGCACGGCGCCGACGGCCGGGGTGAACTTGAAACCGTGGCCCGAGAACCCGGCGCCCACCACGATCGCGGCCCCGGCGGTCGAGCACGAAGTCCTCGGTGTCGGTCGAGGTGTAGGTGCAGCTGATCGGGACCGCCGAGTCGGCATCGAGTCCCGGCATCCACTCGCTCACGTAGTCGCGCAGACGTTCCGCGAGAGCCGGCACGGGCTGGAAGGTCCGCGCGTCGGGGTCCACGACGGGGCCGACCAGGTGCAGGCCCACCTTGACACCCTCGCCGGGAGTCGGCATGCCGTACACGTTGCCGATGTGACGATCCGGATCGACGAAGTGGTTGAACGAGGGCCAGTCCGCCGCGGCACCGCTCGGCCTGAAGTGCGCCGGGCTCTCCTCCGTCACGGTCAGCCGGGGGAGGGGAAACGACGGGGGGAGGATGCCGGAGGTCCAAGCCCCCGCGGTGACCACGACGACATCGGTCACGATGTCGGTGCGCGTGCCGTCCGCGTCGACGGTCACCACGACACCGTCGGGCCGCTCCTCGAGCGCGGTGACCATATGCCCGAAGCGGATGTCGGCCCCGCGGCCGCGCGCTCCACGCTCGAGCGCCTCAAGCGCGGCGGCCGCCCGCACCACACCCGCATCGGGCGAGAACAGGGCGTCGCCGGCGAAACGCATGCCGCGCCAGCGACGTCCGGCTTCGGTCGCCGAGAGCATCTCGGCGCGCTCGCCACGCGCCGTCAGTGCGGCGTGGACGCCGGCCACCACGGCCGGGTCGCCGTGGGTGACCAGGCCGTGCAGTCGCAGCAGCGGCTCGCCGGTGGTACGGGCGAGCTCATCCCACTCGGTGCGCGCGAGGCCGAGCAGATCGAGGTAATGCGCGTCGACGTAGGCGTTGTTGAAGTTGCGGGTCGCGCCGTGCGAGGCGCCGAGCGCATGGCCCCGCTCGAACCGCTCGAGCGTCGAGCACGCGATGGCCCCGGCGTGCGAGCTGCCACGTCGCGGCGAGTCCCATCGCGCCGCCGCCGACGACGACGAACGGAACGTGCTCGGTCATGGGCCCTCTCCAAGCTCTGAAGCGCCCTCCGACGGACGCACGCGCCGAGCCCGTCGCAGGCGCGGGCTGCGGCATCCGTCATCCATCCTCGCGCAGCGGACGTGAGGGATCGGCGCGGGAGTCGGAGTATGACGGCCGGCGATCCCCGCCTGCGCGGCCGTGTGTCGCTAGCCTGGCGCCATGATCAGGCAGCGGCAGCACCCTGCGGCGACACAGCGCACGACCCGCCTCGAGGCGTTCACCGACGGCGTGTTCGCGATCGCGGCGACGCTCCTGGTGCTCGACCTGACGACGCACACGCTCGGCAAGGTCGACTCCGACGCCGACATGTGGTCGGCGCTGGGCGGCATGTCCGAGCTGTTCGTCAACTTCGTGCTCAGCTTCGCGCTGCTGTGCATCCTGTGGATGGTGCACGTGCAGCAGTTCGAGCACATCGCCCGCGTGGATTCCATGATGCTGTGGCTCAACAACGCGCGGCTGCTGTTCATCGTGCTGGTGCCGTTCGCGACCGGTCTGATGACGGAGTACCAGGAGTACTACGCGGGCCGGCTCGCGATGCCGGTCACGTTCTTCCTGGCGATCCTGGTCAGCTGGGTGCAGTGGCAGTGGGCGGTCCGCCATCGCGAGACCATGCTGCCCGACATGAGCGCCGCGGATGCCGCCGCCTACGGTCGCGGCTCGCTCAGCGCCCTGTGATCAGCGGGGCCGTGGTGATCCTGTCGCCGTGGATCGGGTCGATCGCGTTCGTGCTGTTCCTGTTCGACGGCGTCTTCACGCGCGCGCTGCGCGGCAAGGGCGCCTGATCGCGCGGATGCCGTCGGCCGGGGTGTCCCGCCGCCGACCAGATCATGTGCTCTCGCCGAGTGCACATGTCTGCGACGCGCGGAGCATGTGGTTTCGGCGAGAGCACACGATGTGGACGGGCATGCGGGTTCAGCGCGCGGCGGCCACGGGCTCGGGGACGCCGGTGCCCGTCGGTGCGACGGGCTCGGACCCTACGGGCTCCGACCCGGCGGGCGCGGCATCATCGGTGGCGGCGGGGGCGGCATCCGTCGCCTTGCCGGACGGGAGCCACAGCGCCGCGACGGTCGCGGCGAGGAGCACCGCGGCGCCGGTGAACACCGCCGGCCGTGCCGCGTCGACGTAGAGGTCGGGCAGGAGCTCGCCGCCGGCGCTGACGAAGATCGCGGTCATCACGGCGGTGCCGAGGGCGACGCCCAGTTCGCGGACGGTGGAGTTCACGCCGGATGCCTTCGCGTGGTCGACGAGCCCGAGGGTGGCGAGCAGGGCGGTCGCCGACGGGGCGAACACGAGCGCCATGCCGACGCCGGCCATCACGAACGGGACGATGAGCGCCGGGTAGTCGAGGTCGGTCGACATGATCGCCGCGATCCAGCGTCAGCGCGGCACCCTGCAGGGCGAGGCCGAGCACCAGCAGCACCCGCGTGCCGACGCGGGGGGCGAGGATGCCGGCGATCGGGGCGACGATCATCGGCGCGAGCGTCCACGGCGTGGTCTGCACGGCGGCCTCGAGCGGGGTCGAGCCCTGCACGACCTGCAGGTACTGGATGAGGATGAACACCGAGCCGAAGGTGCCGAAGCTGAACGCGAAGCCGACGACGTTCGTGATCGAGAACGAGCGGTCGCGGAACAGCCGCAGCGGCATCAGCGGGGCCTTCGCGCGCAGCTGCCACACCAGGAACGCGGCGATCAGGAGCGCGCCGACGACGATCTCGACGATGACGCCGAGCGAGTCCCAGCCGTCGTCGTTCCCGCGCACGATCGCGTGCACGAGCGCCAGCACGCCGCGCCGCCGCGAGCACGGCTCCGGGAACGTCGATGCGGGCGCGGGCGCCGAAGTCGTTGTTGAGCACGACCAGGGCGAGCGGGATCGCGATGAGGGCGACGGGCACGTTGATCCAGAAGATCGCCTGCCAGTCCCAGCCCTCCATGATCGCGCCGCCGACGAGCGGGCCGACAGCGACGCCGAGGCCCGAGACGCCGCCCCAGATGCCGATGGCGAGCGCCCGTCGCGCGGGCGGGACCGCCCCGCTCAGGAGCGCCAGCGACAGCGGCATCACGCCCGCCGCGCCGAGGCCCTGCACGGCGCGCGCGGCGATGAGCTGGCCGGGGTCGGTGCTCAGCGCGGCGAGCACCGAGCCGGCGCCGAAGACGGCGATGCCGATCGCGAACAGCGTGCGGCGGCCGAAGCGGTCGCCGAGCGCCGAGGCGATGAGGATCGCACTGGCGAACGCGAGCGTGTACGCGTTCACGAACCACTGCAGCTCCTCGACGCTCGCCCCCATCTCGCTGTGCAGAACGGGCAGGGCGTTGGTCATGACGAGGTTGTCGAGCGTGGCCATGAACATCGGGACGGATGCCGCGGCCACCACGAGCGCGAACGGTCGCGGTCGCCGCGTGCGCAGGGCGAGGGAGGTGTCGGTCATGAGTGGCTCCGGTTGTAATCGAATGATTACCACAATGTAGTAATCGACTGATTACAAAGTCAAGTCATTCGCTGATAACCTCGGGACATGACTTCTGTGCAGCGGGAGGGCAGCGGCGCCGCCGCTCTCGACGAGCGGGCCGAGCCCGGCAAGCGTCTGTCGTCCGACGAGCGGCGGCGGCAGATCCTGGTGGCCGCGATGGCCGTGTTCGGCACCCGCGGGTATGAGGGTGCCACGACCGACGAGGTCGCCCGTGCCGCCGGAGTCAGCCAGCCGTACGTCGTGCGGCTGTTCGGCTCCAAGGAGAACCTCTTCCTCGCGACGATCGACGATGGTCTGACTCGGCTGCTCACGGCGTTCCGCGCCGCGCTCGCCGAGGACGGCGGCGAGGCCGACGGCGACGGCGACGGCGCCCACTGCGGCCAAGCGCATCGGGCAGGCGTACGTCGACCTCATCGAGGTGCGGGGTCTGCACCAGACCCTCGCGCACGCCTACCTCCTGGGCAGCAACCCGGTGATCGGGGCGGCCGCGCGCCGCGGGTTCGCATCCGTGTGGCGGTTCTTCCGCGACGAGATGGGGCTCAGCGCCGACGAGGCCCGTGCGTTCATGGCCGAGGGCATGCTCATCAGCACGATGATCGGACTGCGCATCGTCGACGACTACGGCTCGGACCCGCAGATCACCGAGCTGTTCCGCTCGTGCTTCCCCACCGAGCTGCCCCACGTGCTCGACGTCCTCCCGCGGGGCACCGAGCGCTGGTAGCGAGCCGGGTCGCGGCATCCGTCGACGTCCTGTGATCTCGTCCAGCGCACACGTCCTTCGCGCACGCGACGTGGGACCTCGACGAGATCGTGCGATCTCGACGCGCCGCGCGAGCGGATGCCGCCCCTTGGCCGCCGTCGGAGCCGCGGCGTATCGTCGGGGGCATGTGCCGGAACATCCACACGCTCCACAACTTCGAGCCCGCGGCGAGCTCCGACGAGGTGCATGCGGCCGCCCTGCAGTACGTGCGCAAGATCGCGGGCACCACGAAGCCCTCGAAGGCGAACCAGGAGGCGTTCGACCGTGCCGTCCATGACATCGCGCACATCACGCAGCACCTGCTCGACGACCTCGTGGCGGTGACGCCGCCGAAGAACCGCGAGGAAGAGGCCGCGAAGGCGCGGGAGCGCGCCATCAAGTCGGGCCGGTACGCCGCGCCCGCCGCCTGAGCCCCGGTCGTTGAGCGAGCGGGAACGAGCGAGACGAAACGCTCCGGGACGGCGACGGCGCCCGGTCTGAGATAGTCTGGTCGGCTCCCCGTCGGCGACGCGTGCCGCAACCGGAGCAGACAGGGATACACCGTGGGGTACATCGACATCGCCGCCGTCTCGTATGCGCTGCCGGATGGGCGGCCGCTGCTCGACGAGGTCTCGTTCCGCGTCGGCGAGGGGTCGACCACCGCGCTCATCGGGCAGAACGGCGCCGGCAAGACGACGCTGCTGCGGATCATCCGCGACGAGATCCCGGCGCTCTCGGGCGTCGTCTCGATCGACGGCGGACTGGGCGTGATGGACCAGTTCGTCGGCCACGGCGGTGCCGGGCAGACCGTCCACGATCTCCTGATCGCCGTCGCGCCCGACCGCGTGCGTCGCGCCGCCCGTGAGCTCGAAGACGCCGAGGCCGCCATCATCGAGCGCGACGACCTCGACACGCAGATGCGGTACGCCGGAGCTCTGGCGGACTACGCCGAAGCGGGCGGCTACGAGTACGAGACCGTCTGGGACACGTGCACGACGGCGGCGCTCGGCATCCCGTTCTCGCGTGCCCGGTTCCGCGAGCTCACGACGCTGTCGGGCGGCGAGCAGAAGCGGCTCGCGCTCGAAGCCCTGCTGCGCGGACCCGACCAGGTGCTGCTGCTCGACGAGCCCGACAACTACCTCGACGTGCCCGGCAAGCGGTGGCTCGAGGAGCGCCTGCGCGAGACGCCGAAGACCGTGCTGCTGGTGTCGCACGACCGCGAGCTGCTGGCGCGCGCCGCCGATCGCATCGTGACGCTCGAGGTCGGCGGTGCCGGCAGCACCGCGTGGGTGCACGGCGGCGGGTTCGGCACCTATCACCGGGCACGGGACGACCGGATGGCGCGCCTCGACGAACTGCGGCGGCGCTGGGACGAGCAGCACGTCAAGCTCAAGGAGCTGGTCGCCGCCCTCAAGGTGAAGGCCACCGCGAACGACACGTTCACCTCGCGCTACCGCGCCGCGCAGACGCGCCTGCGCAAGTTCGAGGAGGCCGGGCCGCCGCAGGAGCGCCCCCGGGAGCAGGACCTCGACGTGCGGCTGCGCGGGGCGCGCACCGGGCGGCGGGCGGTCGTCGCCGAGCAGCTGGAGCTCACCGGGCTCATGAAGCCGTTCGACCTCGAGGTGTGGTTCGGCGACCGGGTCGCGGTGCTGGGCTCGAACGGCTCGGGCAAGTCGCACTTCCTGCGGCTGCTCGCCCGCGGCGGCACCGACCCGGACGGCCGGCTCGGACACCTCACGACGACCGGCGCGGCGCTCGATGCCGTCGCGCACACCGGGCGCGCGATCCTCGGCGCGCGCGTCGTGCCGGGGTGGTTCGCGCAGACCCACCGCCACCCCGAGTTCGACGGCAAGACGCTGCTCGACATCCTGCATCGCGGCGAGGATGCGCGCAGCGGCCTGCCGCGCGAGGCCGCCAGCAGCGCGCTCGATCGCTACGGGCTCGTCGGCCAGGCGGAGCAGACGTTCGACAGCCTGTCGGGCGGCCAGCAGGCGCGGTTCCAGATCCTGCTGCTCGAGCTCTCGGGCGCGACCCTGCTGCTGCTCGACGAGCCGACCGACAACCTCGACCTCGTCTCGGCCGAGGCGCTGCAGGACGCCCTCGCCCGCTTCGAGGGCACCGTCCTCGCCGTCACGCACGACCGGTGGCTCGCGAAGTCCTTCGACCGCTTCCTCGTGTTCGGCTCCGACGGGCGCGTCTTCGAGTCGGACCAGCCGGTCTGGGACGAGACGCGCGTCGCGCGGGCGCGCTGAGGGATGACGGATGCCGCGGCCCGCGGCATCCGTCTCGTCAGGCGCGTTGCGTTTCGTCTCGCTCGTTCCTCGCTCGCTCAACGACCGGGAGTCCGAGTTCGGTCGTTGAGCGAGGGAGCGCCAGCGACCGAGACGAAACGCCCGAAGGTCACCGGCGCCGTCGATGCGCTCGTCTCGGTGCGACGGCCCGGGACCGTTGGCCGGGCGACGGGAACCCCGCCGGGTAGGCTGGTCGGGTGAGCATGGACATCGAGCTCGGCCGGGCCAAGCGCGCGCGTCGCGCCTACACGTTCGACGACATCGCGGTGGTGCCGTCGCGGCGCACGCGCAACCCTGAGGACGTCTCGACGACGTGGACGATCGACGCGTTCAGCTTCGACATCCCGGTGCTCGGCGCCCCCATGGACTCCGTCGTGAGCCCGCGCACCGCGATCATGCTCGGCCAGCTCGGCGGCCTCGGCGTGCTCGACCTCGAGGGTCTGTGGACGCGCTACGACGACCCGGAGCCGCTCCTCGCCGAGATCGCCGGCCTCGAGAAGGCCGCCGCGACCCGCCGCATGCAGGAGCTCTACGCCGAGCCCATCAAGCCCGAGCTCGTGCGCGACCGCCTCGCCGAGATCCGTGCGGCCGGTGTCACCGTCGCCGGCGCGCTCACCCCGCAGCGCACGCAGGAGCTGTACGAGACCGTCGTCGCCGCCGGGCGTCGACCTGTTCGTCATCCGCGGCACCACGGTGTCGGCCGAGCACGTGTCGAGCGTCGACCAGCCGCTCAACCTCAAGAAGTTCATCTACGACCTCGACGTCCCGGTGATCGTCGGCGGCGCGTCGACCTACACGGCGGCGCTGCACCTCATGCGCACCGGCGCCGCAGGCGTGCTCGTCGGATTCGGCGGGGGAGCGGCATCCACCACCCGCGTCACCCTCGGCCTGCACGCCCCGATGGCGACCGCCGTCGCCGACGTCGCCGGAGCGCGCCGCGACTACCTCGACGAGTCGGGCGGACGCTACGTGCACGTCATCGCCGACGGCGGCGTGGGCACGTCGGGCGACATCGTCAAGGCGATCGCGATGGGCGCCGACGCCGTCATGCTCGGCGTGGCGCTCGCGCGCGCGACGGATGCCCCGGGCCAGGGCTTCCACTGGGGTCCCGAGGCGCACCACTCCCGGCTGCCCCGCGGCCGCCGCGTGAAGGTCGACCAGGTCGCCTCGCTCGAGGAGATCCTCTACGGCCCGGCGCCGGTGGCCGACGGCACGGCGAACCTCATGGGCGCGCTGCGCAAGTCGATGGCCACGACCGGATACTCCGATCTCAAGGAGTTCCAGCGGGTCGAGGTCGTCGTCGCGCCGTACGCCGCGGGATGAGCGACTCCGACGACGACCCCCGGTCGTTGAGCGAGCGAGGAACGAGCGAGACGAAACGCCTCGGTGGCACCGACGACTCCGTGCCGGGGCATCCGACGAACGGGCGCGATTCGTCTGCGGGCGCTGGAGCGCCCTCCGCTCAACGACCGGAAGCAGACGTGCCGGTCGAGGAGTTCCCGCCCACGCTCCGCGAGGTGATGCTGCGGCCCCGCTGGATCGGGATGCTGCTGCTCTGCCTCGTGGTGGCGGGTGTGTTCGCCTGGCTCGGGCAGTGGCAGCTGGGCCGTGCGGTGGTGACGAATCCGGTGCCGCCCGGCGCCACCGAGGAGGTCCAGGATCTCGCCGACGTCGCGGCGCCCGGCGAGTACCTTCCCGAGCCCCTCGTGGGCCAGCGGGTGGAGACGGCCGGCAGCTGGGTGCCCGGCGACTTCGTCATCGTGCAGTCGCGGTTCAACGACGGCGTCGAGGGCTTCTGGGTGACCGGTCAGCTGCGCCTCGACCCCGACCGCACCGAGACCTCCGGGCCGACCTCGCTCGCGGTCGCGCTCGGGTGGGCCGCCACCGAGGACGACGCCCGTGCGGCCATCGACGAGCTCGAGGAGGCGGCATCCGTGTCTTCTTCCGCGGCCGACGCCGTCGAGGTGACGGGCCGCCTCATCTCGGACGAGGGGCCGGTGCTGCCGCCGCGCGGCAGTGACCCGCAGACCCTGACGCGCATGTCGCCCGGCGGCCCTGCTCGGCCAGTGGCACGACGTCGAGGGGCTCTTCGTCTACCGCCCGTACCTCGCGTCGGAGGACGCCTTCGCCGGCCTCGATGCGATCTCGTCGCCGGCGCCCGCCGAGGGATCGGGCGTCAACTGGCTGAACATCTTCTACGCCCTCGAGTGGGCCGTCTTCGCGGGCTTCGCCTTCTACCTCTGGTACCGCCTCGCGAAGGATGCCTGGGAGAAGGAGACCGAGGACTTCGAGGACGACCGGCGCGAGCCCGGCGACGCACCCGAGCCCTCGGCATCCTGAGGCCGTCCGCCGGGACGCGGCGGAGGGTGGCGTGCCGGCCTGAGCCCGGAATCCGGGCACCGTCCCGCGGGTAGACTGGGGGCCATGCCCCGCGCCCCGAAGCTCGCTTCCTTTCCGGCGATCCGCGGAGCCCTGAGGTTCTACCAGATCTGCTCCATCATCACGGGCACGATGCTGCTCCTGCTGGTGGCCGAGATGATCGCCAAGTACGCGCTCGGCTACGAGCTGTTCCTGGGCGGCTCCGGCGGATTCCTCTGGTTCGCGCCCGTCGTCGAGACGGCCTCCGGCCTCGAGTCCACGGGTGACGGGTTCAACCTGTCGCTCGGCATCCTCGTCGCCCACGGCTGGTTCTACGTGGTCTATCTGATCTCCTGCTTCCGCGTGTGGAGCCTGATGCGCTGGAACCTCCTGCGCCTCGCCATGCTCGCCGCGGGTGGCATCGTGCCGCTCCTGTCGTTCTTCATGGAGGCGCGCGTCGCGCGCGACGTGAAGACCTACCTCTCCGAGCGCGAGGCCGCTGAGCTGCACTCGCGCTCCGAGCACTCGTCCCTCACTCACGCCATCCCGACGGAGAACAAGCGTTGACCCAGAGCCTTTCAGAAACAGGGACCGACACCTCCCAGCGCCCCGTTCTCGTCGTCGACTTCGGCGCCCAGTACGCGCAGCTCATCGCGCGACGGGTGCGCGAGGCCGGCGTCTACAGCGAGATCGTGCCCCACACCGCGAGCGCCGCCGACATCGCGGCGAAGAACCCGGTCGGCATCATCCTGTCGGGCGGTCCGTCGTCGGTCTACGAAGAGGGCGCCCCGGCGCTCGACACCGACGTCTTCGACCTCGGCGTGCCGACGCTCGGCATCTGCTACGGCTTCCAGGTGATGGCGCAGGCGCTCGGCGGCGAGGTCGCGCACACCGGACTCCGCGAGTACGGAGCGACGGATGCCGCGGTCACGGGTGACGGCGGCGTGCTGCTGGGCGGCCAGCCGGTGGAGCAGAACGTCTGGATGAGCCACGGCGACCAGGTCGCCAAGGCGCCGGAGGGCTTCGCGGTGCTCGCCTCGACCGGCGCGACGCCGGTCGCCGCCTTCGGCAGCGACGAGCGCCGCTTCTACGGTGTGCAGTGGCACCCCGAGGTGAAGCACTCCGACTACGGGCAGAACGTCATCGAGAACTTCCTGCACAAGGCGGCGGGCCTGCGCGGCCGACTGGAACAGCGGCAACGTCATCGCCGAGCAGGTCGAGCGCATCCGCGCGCAGATCGGCTCCGGCCGCGTGATCTCGGCGCTCTCGGGCGGCGTCGATTCCGCGGTCTCGACCGCGCTGGTCCACGAGGCGGTCGGCGACCAGCTCACCGCGATCTTCGTCGACCACGGGCTGCTGCGGAAGGGCGAGCGCGAGCAGGTCGAGAACGACTACGTCGCCTCGACGGGTGTGCGCCTCATCACGATCGACGCGCGCGAGCAGTTCCTGAACGCGCTCGAGGGCGTCAGCGACCCCGAGCAGAAGCGCAAGATCATCGGGCGCGAGTTCATCCGCTCGTTCGAGGCCGCAGAGCGCGAGCTCGTCGCCGAGGCCGCGGCCGACGGCGAGCCCATCCGCTTCCTGGTGCAGGGCACGCTGTACCCCGACGTCGTCGAGTCCGGCGGCGGCACCGGCACCGCGAACATCAAGTCGCACCACAACGTCGGCGGCCTTCCCGAAGACCTGCAGTTCGAGCTCGTCGAGCCCCTGCGCACGCTGTTCAAGGACGAGGTGCGCGCCATCGGCCGCGAGCTCGGCCTCCCGGAGGCGATCGTCGCCCGCCAGCCGTTTCCGGGCCCCGGCCTCGGCATCCGGATCGTGGGTGAGGTCACCGCTGACCGCCTCGAGATTCTGCGCGACGCCGACGCCATCGCGCGCGAAGAGCTGACGAAGGCCGGCCTCGACGGCGAGATCTGGCAGTGCCCGGTCGTGCTGCTCGCCGACGTCCGATCGGTGGGCGTGCAGGGCGACGGGCGGACCTACGGCCACCCGATCGTGCTGCGCCCGGTGTCGTCCGAGGACGCGATGACCGCCGACTGGACGCGCCTGCCCTACGACGTGCTGTCGAAGATCTCGAACCGCATCACCAACGAGGTGCGCGAGGTCAACCGCGTCGTGCTCGACGTCACGTCGAAGCCGCCGGGCACCATCGAGTGGGAGTGATCCAGCGGGCGCCTCGGACCTTCGGGTCCGGGGCGTCGCTGTCTTCTCCCGGCCGTCGGCGTGCGGGCGCTCCGGAGACGTGCGGGAGGATGGACGAGTGACTGCGGCGCCCGACGACACCCTGCCCGACGCCGACTATGTGCTGGTGGGCAGCCGCGTCGCGCTGGGACTGGACGGCGGGTTCGCCGTCGCCGTGCCGACGCGACGGCGCCTGCTGGCCTCGGCCGGTGCGCCGGATCCCCTGCAGCTGAGTGTCGACGGGGCGTCGCCGGAGGTGCATGCCGCGCAGCGGCAGGCGTTCGTCGACGCGGGACTGCTCGACGACACCGCCTCGGCGCGCAACCTGTTCGACGACATCGTGGCCGACCCGTCGTGGCTCTTCGCGGCGGGGGAGCCGGCGGGCGATGCGGCGGGGACCGGGATCGAGTACCGCGTGGTGCAGGACACCGCCTCGGCCAGGCCGATCGTGTCGCTGCCGGTCTTCCGGGACGATCCCACCTGGCATCTCTCGGATGCCGCCATCATCGTGCACGCTCCGGGCGGCGACCGCGTGCTCCGCGGGTTCCGCAGCCTGTACGCCGCGTGGCTGACGCACATCGCCGATGAGCGACGGGCTGCCGCCGGAGGATCCCGACCGGCTGCTCGTCGTGATCTTCGAGTCGCGTCAGATCGGCGAGGCGATGGTCGACTGGGACGACCCGCGCGTGCGTCTCGTCCACACCGTCCACAACTCGCACCTCCCGGCGCCGCACGACGATCCCGACGCGCCCGTCACCGGGATGTGGCAGCGCTGGCTCTCGACGGTCGACCGCTACGACGCCGTGCTGTGGCCGACCGCCGCGCAGCGCGACGAGGTGGCGGCGCGGTTCGGCGACCCCGGCACGTTCCACGTCGTGCCGAACACGATCGACCTCGGTGCCGAGCCGCCGGATGCGGCATCCCGCGATCCGCACCGGGTCGTGATGCTCAACCGGCTCGCGCCGCAGAAGCGCGTGGATCTTGCGATCCGCGCGTGGGCGCGGGTCGTCGGCGTCCGTCCCCGACGCGCGGCTGGACGTCTACGGCGACGGCCCGCTGCGGGACGAACTGCAAGCGCTCATCGACGACCTCGGGCTTGCGGCATCCGTGACTCTCCACGGCGCGACCGCCGACCGCGACACGATCTTCGACCGTGCGGCGCTCTTCGTCACGTCGACCGCGTTCGAGGGGCAGGGGCTGTCGATCGCCGAAGCACTCGCGCGCGGGCTGCCGGTCGTGTCGTTCGACGCCCGTTACGGCCCGCGCGAGGCGATCGGACGATGCCGGCGTGCTCGTCGCACCCGGCGACGTCGAGGGATTCGCCGACGCGATCACCCGGCTGCTGCAGGACGACGCCCGCCGCGCCGAGCTGTCGTCGCGGGCACGGTGCCGCTGCCGCGGCGTTCACAGCCGACGCCGTGCGTCCCGCCCTCGTCGCCGCGCTCCGCGCCGCGGTCGTGCACCCCTCGCGGCGTACTCCGGCCGACTGAGCCGCGCTCCGAACGCTCGGCGGTGTCGGACGCCGGCAGTACGGTCGGCCCATGGGCATGCGGGTGGTGGCGGCGACAGCGGCGGGATGGGATGCCGTCGACAGCGTGATGCAGGCCGACGCCTCGTCGCGCAACTGCCAGTGCCAGTTCCACATCCTCGAGAACGCGGATGCACGCCGCACCACGCGCGAGTCCCGGCGAGAACTGCTGCGCGAGCAGGTGCGCACGCCTCGATCCGCCGCGTGGTCTCGTCGCATTCGACGGCGACACGGCCGTGGGCTGGTGCGGGGTCGAGCCACGCGTGCGGGTGCGCCACGTCCTGGCGAGCCGACTCGTGCGCGCTCACAGCCTGTACGCGGCCGACGACCCGGGCGTGTGGGCGATCTACTGCATCCTCGTGCCGCCGCCGCGACGCCGTGGCGGAGTCGGCGCGGCACTTCTGGCCGCGGCCCTGGACCACGCCGTGGGGCACGGCGCGACCGCGTTCGAGGCGTACCCGATCGACACGTCGAAGCGCGGCGGCGAGCTCCCGCAGGGTTTCTCCACGGGCACGGTCGCCATGTTCGCCGGGCACGGCTTCGCGGCGGTCGCGGCGCTTCCCTCCGCACGCACGCTGATGCATCGGGTCGCCTGAGCAGCAACCGCGACACGACCGGTGCGCCCGGCGCCCCGTGCTGAGATCGCGGGGCAGGCGCTCCGCCCTCGGCAGAGCCGCCGGGAGCGGAAACGGATGCCGCGCGCCGCCGCATCCGCGCAGGCTGGGGGCATGGCAGACGAAGGCAAGATCCCCCAGTTCGGGGCTGAAGCGCGGCGCGAGCTGTTCCACCAGCGCGTGCTCGTGCTCGACGGCCCGCTCGACGACGACAACGGCACCCTGATCGCGACGCAGCTGCTCGCGCTCGCAGCCGAGGACGAGGCATCCGATATCGCGCTCTGGATCCACTCGCCCGGCGGCTCGGTGCCGTCGATGCTCGCGATCCGCGACGTCATGAACCTCATCCCCAACGACGTCGCCACCCTGGCGCTCGGGCTCGCCTGCAGCGCGGGGCAGTTCCTGCTGTCGGCGGGAGCCCGCGGCAAGCGCCGCGCGCTGCCGCACGCGCGCATCCTCATGCATCAGGGATCCGCCGGCATCGGCGGGTCGGCGGTCGAGGTGGAGGTGCAGGCCGACGACCTGCGGCACATGCGCGACACCGTGCTCGGCCTCATCGCGCGCGACACCGGGCAGAGCATCGACCGCGTCTTCGAGGACTCGCTGCACGACCGGTGGTACACGGCGGCCGAGGCCCAGGACTACGGCTTCATCGACGGGATCGTCGACGACTTCGCGCAGGTGGTGCCGCGACGGCGCCGGCCCGCGGGTCTCGGCGTCGGCGCAGAGGCCACGGCGACGAGGGAGGTGGCGGCATGACCTCGTACACGATCCCGAACGTCGTGGCGCAGCATCCGCGTGGCGACCGGATCATGGACGTCTACTCGCAGCTGCTCACCGAGCGCGTCGTCTACCTCGGCACCGGGATCGACGCCGGCGTCGCGAACGCGCTCATCGCGCAGCTGCTGCACCTCGACGCCGACAGCCCGGACCGCGACATCCAGCTCTACATCAACTGCGAGGGCGGCGACCCGGCCGCCATGCTGGCCGTCTACGACACGATGCAGCACGTGCGGCCCGACGTCGCGACGACCGTCGTCGGGCAGGCCATCGGGGTGGGTGCGGTGATGCTGGCCGCCGGCGCGCCGGGCAAGCGCTCGGTGCTGCCGCACGCGCGCGTGGTGCTGCATCAGCCGGCCGGGCAGGGGAGGGGCGCGATCCCCGACCTGATCCTCCAGGCCGACGAGCTCGTGCGCGTGCGGGGCGAGGTGGAGGAGATCCTCGCGCGCCACACCGGGCAGGACGCCGCGAAGCTGCGGGCCGACACGGATCGCGACCGCGTCTTCACGGCGACGGATGCCGTCGCCTACGGTCTCGCCGACCACGTGCTGGAGCGGGTTCCCGCCCGCTGAGCGAGAGGAGAACCGGTCGTTGAGCGAGCGAAGCGAGACGAAACGCCTCGGGGTCCGCGCGGAGGTCAGGCGCGTTTCGTCTCGCTCGTTCCTCGCTCGCTCAACGACCGGGGGCGCGTTTCGTCTCGCTCGTTCCTCGCTCGCTCAACGACCGGGGGCGCGTTTCGTCTCGCTCGTTCCTCGCTCGCTCAACGACGCGGGGTGAGCGCGTTTCGTCTCGCTCGTTCCTCGGCTCGCTCAACGACCGGCTGATCCGGGAGCACCGGGCCAGGACTTGCCCGCCCAGGGGTCGTAGTCGGCGATGAGGTCCTCCTGCGGCGGACGCTCCGCCTCGGGGACGTGCTGCAGGTTCACCCGCACCCGGTACCAGAGCGAGCTCGAGCCGCGCATGCCGTCGACCAGCACATCGGCGGGATGCAGGGCCGCGACGACGGCCGGATGCCGGGTCTTCCACTCCTCGAGCGCCGCGAGCGCCTCGGGCTTGGTCTTGGTGCGGGCGACCTCGATGAGCGGCATCATCGACTGCCGGCGGCCGGAGCCGTCGCCGCCGCGCGGCGCCTTCTCGGCGGGGCCGAGCTCGGCCGCCAGCGCGCAGCAGGCCGTCGAGGGTGCCGACGGCGTCGTCGATGCCGGCGTGCGGGTCGCCGAGGTCGGCGAAGCGCCCGGGCACGGTGAGCACGGTGAACTGCTCCGGGCGGCGCTGCGCGGACCTCGTCCCAGTCCAGCGGCGTCGAGACCCGGGCGTCGGGCAGGGGCCGGATCGAGTACGCCGAGGCCACGGTGCGGTCCTTGGCGTTCTGGTTGAAGTCGACGAACACGCTCTCGCCGCGCTCCTCCTTCCACCACCGCGCGGTGGCGAGGCCGGGCGCGCGGTTCTCGACCTCGCGGGCGAGCGTCTCGGCGGCGAGCCGCACGTCGCGGTAGGACCACTGCGGCGCGATGCGCACCAGGATGTGCAGGCCGCGCGACCCGCTGGTCTTCGGCCACCCGACGAGCCCGACGTCGTCGAGCACCTCCCGCGCGACGTAGGCGACGTCGACGATCTGCGACCAGTCCACGCCCGGCATCGGGTCGAGGTCGACGCGCAGCTCGTCGGGGTGCTCGAGGTCCTCGGCGCGCACGGGATGCGGGTTGAGGTCGAGGCAGCCGAGGTTGACCACCCACGCCAGGCCCGCGGCATCCCGGATCACCGCCTCTTCCGCCGACGTCCCGCGACGCGTAGTGCAGCGTCGCGGTGTCGATGAAGTCGGGGTGGTTCTCGGGCACGCGCTTCTGGAAGAACGGCTCGGCGTCGATGCCCTTCGGGAAGCGCTTGAGCACCATCGGCCGGCCGCCGGCGCCGCGCAGGGCACCCTCCGCGACGGCGAGGTAGTAGCGCACCAGGTCGAGCTTCGTCAGCCCGGGCTCGGGGAACACCATCTTGTCCGGGCTCGAGATGCGAACCTCGTGCCCCTCGATGTCGAGGATCTCGGCTTCGGACTTCGCGGGCGTCACCCGGCCCACGTTACGCCCGACCCGTGCCCCTGGAACACCCGGCTCCGCAGTCAGGTTTCGCCGCTCTCAGTGCCCCCCGCGGGCATTCGTGACTGCGGAGCGGAGGAACTCGTGACTCCGCGGTCAGGAATGCCGGTCACCGCGCGTTCGCGGCGCGGACTGCGGAGCGAAGAGCAGCGGGTCAGGCGGCGAGGGCGTAGGTCGTGCGGCATCCGACCGCGGCACGGTCGGCGCCGCGCGAGCGGAGGTCGTCGACGACGCCCGCGGTGAGCTCGATCAGCGTGACCTCGAGGGCGCCGGCGACGGCGGCGATCATCTCGCTCGAGGGCTCCTTGAGGCCGCGCTCCATCTCGGACAGGTACTGCGGCGAGACGCCCGCGCGATCGGCCGTGTCGGCCAGGCGCTCGCCGCGCTCGTGTCGGAGGCGGCGCAGGCGGTCGCCCAGCGCGTCGCGCCAGAGGGGCTCAGGCTCACGAGGGGAACGCGGCGCCTTCGTCGGCAGCGGGATGATCTCGGCCATGGCATCAGGGTAAAACGCGGGATGCGGGGCCGCTCAAGTGTTCCGCCGACAGCAGAACCGCCGGATCTCGTGCACAGGATCGGAGACTTCAGCCGACGCGCCGTGCCGAGGCATCCGTCACCGGCGTGTCGTTCGCGATCTCCGACTGCTGTGCACGCGTGCCACGCGTGCACGCACCGTGCACGGTCGGTCGGCAGGGAAAGCGAACGGCCGCCCGGAGAACCGGGCGGCCGTTCGTGAGCGCTGTGCGCGGGATGTCAGTTGTCGCCGCGCAGGATCGCGAGGATGCGCAGGATCTCGACGTACAGCCAGACGACGGTGACCATGATGCCGAAGGCGCCGAGCCAGCCGTACTGGCGGGGAGCGCCGTTGCGCACACCCTGCTGGATCTGGTCGAAGTCGAGCACCAGCGAGTACGCCGCCATGATGACGACGACGACGCCGATCACGAGGCCGAGGGGCAGCCAGCCGAACAGCTGGATGCTGTAGATGCCGAACGGGCCGGCGCTGTCGGGTCCGCTGAAGGCGCCGAACATCATCATCACGACGTTGATCAGCGAGAACACGAGGTAGCCGACCATGGCGATCAGGAAGATCTTCGTGGCCTTGGCCGACGCGCGCACCTTGCCGCTGGCGAACAGCGCGAGGGTGACGCCCACCACCGAGAGGGTGGCGAGGGTCGCCTGCACGACGATGCCGGGCCAGATCATCTCGAAGTAGGCCGAGATGCCACCGACGAAGAGGCCCTCGGCGGCGGCGTAGGCGAAGATCAGGCCGGGGCGGATCTTCTTGCGCGACGTGAAGATCACGACCATCGACAGCACGAAGCCGACGAGACCGCCGATGATCCACGGCATGATGGTCGGCTGGCCGGTGTCGGCCACGGGGGCCATCGTCCAGATCCAGCCGGCGACGGCGCCGACCACGAGGATGGCGAAGAGTCCGAGCGTCTTCCACACGGTGTCTTCGACCGACATCCGGTCGGTCTCGATGGCACCCGCCGGCGGGGCGGCGTACATGCCCTCGAGCTGGGCCTGGGCTGCGGCATCCGTTCCGGCGTGCTGGGCGGTCGAGAACTGCGTCTGCGCCGGGGGCGGGGTCAAGCTCGCCGCCTGGCGGCCGCCCGGGTAGGTCTGAACGGCCTTCGGATCCTGGAAGGCCGGGTTGCTGAACGCGGGGTTGTTGAGGGCCACTGCTCTCACACTCCAAGTCACGGGGGTTGAACAGCACGGTGCTGTTGATCAACATTATCCGACCGGGGCGCGCACGGCACGGATCGGCGCTGTGAGACGGCTATGAACGGATGCCGCTTCCTCGCCCCGCGGGAGGAGGCGAGGTGGGCGCTGACTACGCTGGGACGGTGCCGCGCCGCAAACCGCTCGTCATCGGGCACCGGGGTGCGCCCGGGTATCGCCCCGAGCACTCGCGCTCGTCGTACGCCCTCGCGTTCGCGATGGGCGTCGACGCGGTCGAGCCCGACATCGTGGTCTCGCGCGACGGCGTGCTCGTCGTGCGGCACGAGAACGAGATCTCGGGCACGACGGACGTCGCCGACCGGCCCGAGTTCGCGGACCGGCGCACCACCAAGACGGTGGACGGCGTCGAGCTCACCGGCTGGTTCACCGAGGACTTCACGTGGGACGAGCTCGCGACGCTCCGCTGCCGCGAGCGGATCCCACAGCTGCGGCCCTCGAGCGCGAGCTTCGACGACGAGCAGCCGGTGCTGCGGCTGCGGGATGTGCTCGACGCGGTGCGCGAAGCGTCGCTCGAGCACGGGCGCGAGATCGGGGTCGTGCTCGAGATCAAGCACGCCACGTACTTCGCGACGTGCCTCGGCGCCGCAGGCGGGTGGGACATCGCCGACCTCGTCGAGGCGGAGCTGCGCGAGGCCGGATGGGCCGGCGGCGAGCTGCCGCTGACGATCGAGGCGTTCGAGTCCACGGTGCTGTTCGCACTCAAGGAACGCGGCATCCGTGCGGCATACGTGTACCTGCTCGAGGCGTCGGGCCGGCCCTTCGACCTCTTCGCCGCGCACGGCAAGGCCGCGCTGACGTACCGGCAGACCGCGGCGCCCGCCGGCCTCGACGCGCTGGTCGGACGCGTCGACGGGATCAGCGTCGACAAGCGGACGATCCTCGCCCCCGACAAGCTCGGGCGCACCAGCGGCCCCTCGCCGGTCGTCGCCGACGCCCACGACCGCGGGCTGCGCGTCTTCACCTGGACCTGCCGGCCCGAGAACCGCTTTCTCATCGGGCAGTTCCGCACGCGCGGCGGCCCGGCGGCGTTCGGCGACTGGGAGGCGGAGTGGGGCATGATCCGCGACGCCGGCGTCGACGGCGTGTTCGTCGACCACCCCGATCTCGGAGTCTCGTTCTTCCGCGGCTGACCGCCGCGTCCGGCTCCGGGGTTCGGGTGGCGCGAAGTGTGGTTCGGCGGTGGCGTTGCCGCGTGTTGTGACCCTTGAGCGTCCGGCTCCGGGGTTCGGGTGGCGCGAAGTGTGGCTTCGTCGGTGGCGTTGCCGCGTGTTGTGACCCCTGAACGTCCGTCGCCCCGCTTCTCGTGGTGGATAGAGTGAGCGCGTGACCACTCCGGGCATCGTCGTCCAGGGCGTTCAGCGCTCGTTCGGGCAGGTGCAGGCCGTCCGCAACGTGACACTGCGCGCCGATGCCGGCCGGGTCACCGGCCTCGTCGGGCCGAACGGCTCGGGCAAGACCACGCTGCTGCTCATGCTCGCCTCGCTGCTCGCGCCCGACGCGGGCTCGATCCGCATCGACGGCATCGATCCGGTCACGAACCCGCACGCGGCCCGCGCCGTGCTCGGCTGGATGCCCGACGCTCTCGGCGCGTGGAATTCGCTCACCTCCCGCGAGACGCTGGTCGTCACGGCACGGCTGTACGGGATGCCGATGGCCGCGGCATCCGTTCGCGCCGATGCCCTTCTCACCGAGGTGGGACTCGTCGACCTCGCCGACGCGCCCGCCCGGGTGCTCTCGCGCGGGCAGAAGCAGCGCCTCGGGCTCGCCCGCGCCCTCGTGCACGACCCGCGCGTGCTCCTGCTCGACGAGCCGGCCTCGGGACTCGACCCGCAGGCCCGCATCGACCTGCGGCTGCTGCTGCGACGCTTCGCCGCCGAGGGGCGCACGGTGCTCGTCTCGAGCCACATCCTGTCGGAGCTCGAAGAGGTCGTCGACGATGCCGTCTTCCTGATGGCCGGTGTCACGGTCGACCCCGCCCGCGTCGAGGCGGCGTCGCGCCGTGCCCGACCCTGGCGGGTGCGGCTGGCCGGAGCCGAGCCCTCGTCCGCGGACGTGCAGCGGGTGGCGGGCGCGCTGCGCGTGCCCGTCGAGAGCCTGGGCGTCGACCGCCGCGATGTCGTGGTGTCGTTCGAATCGGAGGATGCCGCTGCCGCCGCCCTGCGCGACCTCGTCTCGGCGGGGCTCGACGTGGTGGAGTTCGCCGCCGCGCAGGGCGCGCTCGAGCGCACGTTCCTCGATCTCGGCGACGGGCGCCCGCCCCAGCAGCAGCCGACGCAACCCGGGGCGGTGCCTCCAGGCGTGGCCGGCCCGGCGTACGCGCCTCCGGCCCCCGCGCCTCCGGCCTCTGCACCTCCGGCCTCGGCGCCTCCGAGCTCCGCGCCTCCGGCCTCGCCGCGCCTCCAGCGCCTCCGGCTCCGCGCCTCCGGCGTCCCCCGACCCCGGCGCCGCGGCGGGCGAGAGCGAGGCGACCTCGTGAACGGTCAGCGACTGGGCACCATCGTCGGCCTCGAGCTGACGCAGCGCACGCGGAGCGTGGCGTGGTACGTGCTGCTCGGCGTCTTCGCGCTGCTCCTCATGATCGTCACGGCGCTGTCGTTCGTCGCCTGGAGCTCGGCGTACCGGCCGGGCGGCGCGATCTACTCGACGATCGTCTACGTCACCCTGCTCCTCGTGGTGCTCGTGTCGCCGACGCTGAGCGGCAACGCGATCAACGGCGACCGGGATGCCGCCACCCTGGCGCCCGTGCAGATCACGCTCGCGACGACCGCCGAGATCCTCATCGGAAAGTTCCTCGCCGCATGGGTGGCCGGGCTCGCCTTCGTGGTCGTCTCGGTTCCCTTCCTCGCCATCGCGATCCTCACCGGCGGCGGGGCACCGGCCACGATCGCGGTGTCGCTGCTCGTGCTCACGTTCGAGGTCGGCATCATCGCGGCGATCGGAGTCGCGCTGAGCGGCATCCTGTCCCGCCCGCTGTTCTCCGTGGCGACCACCTACCTCGTCGTCGCGGCGCTCGTGATCGGCACGCTCATCGCGTTCGCGCTGGTGGGGTTCTCGATCCGGTCGGAGGTGACCAGCAGCTACCGGTCGTTCGAGTTCCCCGAGAACTACTCGGGCGAGACCTTCCCGTGCATGCCCGGCGAGGAGCCCAGCGACGACTACCCGTGCGATGAAGATGCCGAGGTCCGCTGCGGAGAGTGGCAGACGTCGACGCACGAGGTGCCCAGGTTCGACCGCGTGTGGTGGCTGCTGGCCGCGAACCCCTTCGTGATCCTCGCCGACGCCACGCCCACGCAGTTCGACGGCTACGGCAACCCGAACGACCTCTTCGGCCAGATCAAGTTCGGCGTGCGGGCGGCGCAGCAGCCGCCCGACCTCGAACAGCGCTGGGACGACTGCGCCCCGGATCTGCAGAGCGACCAGCCGACGCCCGAGGAGGTCATCGACCAGTCGACGCCGATCTGGTTCGTCGGCATGGCGCTGCAGCTGCTGCTGGCCGCGGGTCTCATGTGGTGGGCCTGGGCGCGGACGCGCACCCCGGCGGGCCGCCTGCCCACGGGTACCCGCATCGCCTGACGCCGCCCTGGTGGCCCGCGGTCACCGCGGTCAGGCGTAGAAGCCCTCGCGCAGGTTGATGCCGTGCTCGACCCACGCCTTGAGCGCGGCGAGCATGCCGGTCCAGCCCTCGCAGTTGCCGAACGCGCTCTTCGCGCCATCAGCGTCAGCCCGCCAGGCGGACTCCGTGATCGTCACGAGCGTCCGCTCGCCGTCGTCGATCGGCTCGAACTCGAAGGTGGTGGTGGTCTCGGCCTCGAGCGCCGTCGCGTGCTTCCCACCGGATGACGAGCCGCCGCGGTGGGTCCGATTCCACGACGGTCACGGGGAAGCGGCCGGGAAAGTCCGCGAAGTCCCACGTGACGTCGGCGCCCTGCTCGAGCCGGCCGCGGGCGCCGCCGGTGGTGAAGTACCGCGAGAGCTGCTCGGGGTCGGCGACCGCCTCGTAGACCTCGGCCGCCGGCCGCGCGACGCGGCCCGACACGGTGAACGAGAGTGCGGTGAGTTCTTCAGACATGTTGTAGTTTTATAACATGACGGATGCCGCGCGCAAGGGGTCCGACGACGACCTGGTGGATGATCTCGTGTTCAAGGCGCTGGCCGCGCCGCTGCGCCGACGCATGCTCGATGCCCTGAAGGACGAGCCGCTCACGACGGGGGCGCTGTGCGCCCGCTTCTCGGAGGTCGATCGCACGACCGTGCTGCAGCACCTGCGCGTGCTCGAGCGGGCGGAGCTCGTCACGGGCCGCAGGATCGGCCGAGAGCGCCACCTCGCGCTCGCGCCGCTGCCGATCAAGCGCATCCACGATCGCTGGATCGGCGAGTACGCCCGCGCCGCGGTCGATCTGCTCGAGCGACTGAACGGTTGACAGCTTCTACGTGAGGCGCTCCTGGATCACGCGGGCCGTCGCCGCCGGGTCAGGGCGGTGCATCACCGACTCGGGAACGATCACCAGCTCCGCGCCCTCGATGGCCTCGGCCAAGCGATCCGCGGCCTGATGAGGATGGGGAATGTCTGCTCGCCGCGCAGCACCGTCACGGGAGCGGTCACCGCGAGCATCTCGGCGGTCGGAGTCGAGACGTCGCGCACGAGGTTCGTGTCGTAGACCGTCGACTGCGCCAGGGGGAGCATCGCCGGGAACTGGTCGCTCGCCCGGATCTGCTCGACCATCTCGGCCGGCAGCCCGACGTTCTCGAGCTGGAACGTGACGATCGCCTCTTCAGGACGGCCCTCGTCGACGTACCGCTGCAGGCGCTCGGCGAGATCGTCGGCGGGCTCGTCCTCGCCGAACCGCAGCGGCGGCTCGGACAGGAACAGCGCGCGGATCGGCACGCCCCGGGATGCCGCGACCAGCGCGAGCACCGCGCCGGAGGAGTGCCCGAGCACGGCCGCGTCGCCGCCGACCGCATCGATCACGGCCGCGAGATCCTCGACCTCGCGATCCGGCGTGGAGCCCCGCGCGTCGCCGCTCGAGCCGCGGGCGCGGCGGTCCCAGGTGACGGCGCGGTAGCCGGCATCCGTCAATGCCTTCGCCAGTCCGGCGGCATCGGCCGCCGTCGACAGGGCGCCGTTGACGATGACGACGACGGGGCCGTCGCCCTCACCGGTCTGGTCGTACGCGATGGGTGTGCCGTCGGCAGAGGTCACGGTGCGCATGGCGCCCAGCCAAGCACGGGCCGCCGACATCCGCACCCCCTCCCGTTCGACGGCGGATGTTCGCTGTGATCGAACATAGGTTGCCGACCACATAAACTCTGGTATCGTCATTCATGTTGCCGACCACACGAATGAAGGAGACGGCCATGAAAGCTCAAGTCATCACCCGGTTCGGAGAGCCCGAGGTGTTCGAGGCGAGAGAAGTCGATTCGCCCTCGGCGGGCCCGGGGCAGGTCCTCGTGCGCGTCGCCGTCGCGGCGGTGAACCCGCTCGATGCCAAGATCCGCGGCGGCGCTCTGTCGTCGATGTTCCCGACGACCTTCCCGGCGGTGCTGGGGAACGAGATCGCCGGTGTCGTGGAGGCGGTGGGCGACGGCGTGACCGAGCCCTCCGTCGGGGAGCGCGTCGCAGGCTTCGCGCCCTTGGGCGGCTATGCCGAGCTGGTCGTGACGACGCCCGAGCGGCTGGTGCGCGTGCCCGACTCGCTGCCGCTCACGCAGGCCGCCACCATCCCGACCGCCGCCGAGACCGCGCAACGCGCGCTGGCGCTGCTCGATGCGCGGCCCGGCGAGACTGTCGTGGTGAACGCGGCGGCGGGCTCGGTCGGAAGCGCCGCCGTGCAGCTGCTGACTGCGGCGGGCGTGCACGTGATCGGCACGGCGTCCGAGGTGAACCACGACTACGTGCGCGCGCTGGGCGCGACACCCGTGCGCTACGGCGATCACCTCATCGCCGACCTCTCGCAGGCCGCTCCCGACGGAGTGGACGCCGCATTCGACGCCGGCGGTCGAGGATTCGCGGAGCAGATGCTCGGGCTGGTCGAGCCGTCCCGCATCGTCACGATCGTCGACTTCGCCGCCGCGCGCCATGGTGTGCAGATCGCGGCGGGCGACCCGTTCGCGGTGGATGCCCGTTCCCTGGCGCCCGTGCTCGATCTCGCGGCGCAGGGGCGATTCGCCACCGAGGTCGCCGGCGTGGTGCCCTTCGACGGCGTCGCCGAGGCGCACCGTCGCAGCGAGGGCGGTCACCTGCGCGGCAAGCTCCTGGTGCATGTCGCCGACATCGCGGGAGCGCACGCATGAGCGTGCTGTGGGAGAACGCCACGGTCGGCCGGATGCAGCTGAGCCACCGCCTCGCATTGGCGCCGATGACCCGCAGCCGGGCGCTTCCCGATGGCACGCCCGGCCCCCTGACGGCGGAGTACTACCGGCAGCGCGCGTCCCTGGGGCTGCTCATCAGCGAGGGCGTCCAACCGTCGGACGACGGTCAGGGCTACCTGAACACCCCGGGCATCTACCGGTCCGCTCATGTGGAGGGGTGGCGGGAGGTGGCCGACGCCGTACACGCCGAGGGCGGCCATCTGGTGCTGCAGCTGATGCACGTCGGGCGGATGTCGCACCCCGAGAACACGCCGCACCATCGGACGCCGATCGCGCCGTCCGCGATCGCGCCCGGTATGGAGATGTTCACGCCGAGCGGGCGGCAGCCGATTCCGCAGCCGCGCGAGATGAACGGCGATGACATCGCCCGGACGATCGCGGAGTTCCGCCACGCCGCGGCGAAGGCCGTCGAGGCCGGCGCGGACGGCGTGGAGATCCACGCCGCGAACGGCTACCTGCTGCACCAGTTCCTCTCGCCGAACGCGAACACGCGCACCGACGGCTACGGCGGCTCGATCCCCGCGCGCTCGCGCTTCGCGCTGGAGGTCGCCGCCGCCGTCGCCGACGAGATCGGCGGCGACCGGGTCGGCATCCGCATCTCGCCCGGTCTGGTCATCGGCGGCATCGACGAGGGACCGGATGCCGCGGACCAGTACCGTCATCTCGTCAGCGAGCTCGCCCCGCTGAACCTGGCCTACCTGCACGTCGTGCAGTCGTCCGACGAGGAGCTGCTGCGAGACCTGCGCGACCTGTGGCCGAGCGCACTCCTGGTACTGCGCGCCGGCCGTTCGCTCGCCGCCCTCGCGGAGGACATCGACGCGGGTCTCGCCGACATCGTGCCCATCGCGCGGTGGGCGCTGGCGAACCCCGACGTCGTCGAACGGATCCGCTCCGGTGCGCCGATGAACGACGCCGACCCGGCGACGTTCTACGGTGGAGGGGCGGCCGGGTACACGGATTACCCGGCGCTCGCGAGCATCTCTCTCTGATGAGGAACCATGGCGGCCCAGCCCACGACCCCCGACCCCGGTGAGCACGGATCGACGCTCGCCGACGTCGCTCCCGTGAGCTGGGCCGTCATGCAGCTGGCCCACGCACAGCGTTCCCTGGCCGCCCAGCGCCTGGCGGCGCTCGGCCTGTTCCCCGGACAGGAACTCGTGCTGTCGCAGCTGTGGGCTGCGGACGGGCGGTCGCAGAAGGAGCTGCGCTGCCTGCTCGGGCTCGACCACTCGACGATCGCGAAGACCGTGCAGCGCCTCGAGAAGGCCGGACTGGTGCGCCGCGAGCGCTCGGCGGCCGATGGAAGGGTCACCCTGGTGCAGCTGACCCCGGCGGGCCGTGACCTGCAGGGGCCCGTGGAGGAGATCTGGCGGGGACTCGAGGCCCGCTGGGCCCACCTCGACCCGGCCGACGCCGAGCAGCTCACCTCGCTCGCGCGGTCCATGCGGGCGCAGGCGGACTGACCCTCGCGCGAAGACGTGCCGTTGACTGCTGTGCCGTGGGCGCCGACCGCCCGCTGATCGCCGATGCTCCTGGCGTGAGGCCCTGAGCGACGGCATCCGTCCGCTGATCGCCGACGGCTCCCCGGCGTGACCGGCCGAGGGACGACACCCGTCCGTTCACCGACTGCACACACGCGATTCATCGACTTCGGGCCGAAGACGTCGGAGCATAGGTGCATTCGGCGCTGGCGCCGCGCATCGACGACTGCAGGAACTGCGTGGCAAGGCGTGACCGACGACCTCTGCGACGCGGAACCCGCGTCACGACCCAGAGGAGCATCGCCATGGTCCGACCTACCCGAGTGCTCTCGCTGTACGAGGGCTTCTTCGCCGGGGGAGCCCGCATCCTGCACACCGATGTCATCGCCGGGCTCCACGCCGGCGGCCACCAGGAGCACAGCGTGCTGGCCATCGCGTCCCGCGCCCATCGCGAGTCCACGGTGCAGCGCATGCAGGACGATCCCCGGTATCTGCAGCTGGTGGGCGGAGGCGTCCGTGTCAGCACGCTCGACAAGGTGGCGGGCGGGGATCCGGCTGCGCCCGAGAGCTTCACGGACCGGCAGCTCCAGATCGCCGCCGAGGCGGTGCACTCCGCCGATCTGATCCTGTCGCTCAAGGAGCAGCCTCTCGGCATCCTGCTGGCGCTGCAGTCGCGTGGCCTGATGAGCGACGCCCCGGTCGCGGCCTGCCTCCACCGCTCCGATCCGCTGCACTCCGGACCCGCGCTCGGCTGGCTCGCACAGGCGGCCGCATCCGGCCTCCTCACCGCGACGATCTCGTGTGCGGAGGCGACCGACCGCGCGTACGCGCGTGCCGGCGTGACGGCGAGCCGACGCTACGTCATCGCGAACGGCATCGACACCCGCCGGTTCCGTCCCGGCACGAGGACCGAGCAGCAGGCGACCCGGCGGGCTCTCGGCATCCCGTCGGGTGCACCGGTCGTCGCGTACGCGGCGAGGTTCGACCCCATGAAGGACCCCGGCCTGTTCCTGCGCGCGCTGGCGCGCCACGCCGAGCGACATCCCGGCGCCCACTACCTGCTCTGCGGCGCGGGGATGTCGTGGGAGAACCCCGCCTTCCGGGCGCTCGCCGCGGAATCGGGCGTCGGGCCCACGGCGCAGGTCCATGCGCTCGGCATCCGTCAGGACATGCCCTCGATCTACCAGATCGCCGATGTCATCGCCCTGACGAGTGCCTTCGGCGAGGCCTCGCCGCTCTGCCTCATCGAGGGCGCGGCCTGCGGGGCGACGCCGGTCACGACGGATGTCGGCGACGCCGCGGTGCAGATCGACGGCATCGGCGTCGTCACACCCGCAGACGCACGGGCGATCGCGGACACCTGGCAGACGGTGCTGCAGAACCGGCCCGAGTTCCGACGCCGTGCCCTGGCCGCCCGACCGCGCCTGGGACGACGACGGATGCTGAGCCAGTACCGTGCCGTCGCCTTCGACCTGCTCCGGCGCGAGGAGGCCGCAGCGTGAGCCGGCCTCGCCGCCACCTCGCATGGCCGACGCCTTCGGGCAGGGGACGAGCGGCGTGACCGCGGGGGGACTGCGAGCGGAGGAGCGCACGGCGCCACCCGAGCAGACGGCGCGCCGGCTGTGGGGAGTGCCGGCGGTGCGGATCGCGGCGATCTACCTCGCGTCGCGCGTGGTCACGACGGCGTTCTTCCTCCTCGCCGCGGGCCTCTCGCCGGCCGGCTCCCGCTTCGGCCCCGGCGCGGACCTCGCCACCTACGCGGTGGCGTGGGACGCGCAGCACTACCAGCGCATCGCCGCCGAGGGGTATCCGATCGACCTCCCGCTCACCGACGCCGGCGAGGTCGCGCAGAACGCCTGGGCGTTCATGCCGTTCTACCCGTGGGCGGCCCAGGCAACGGGGTGGCTCCTCGGCTCGTGGACCGCGGGCGCCGTGGCGCTCGCTCTGGTCGCCGGGTACCTCTGCTGCCTGGTGCTGCGGAGCATCCTGAAGCCGGCAATCGGCGAGACCGCGTCGCTGTGGGCGGTGGCGTTCTTCGCTTCCGCGCCATTGGCTGCCATGTTCCAGGTCGCCTACGCGGAGGCGCCGTTCCTGCTGCTGATCATGCTCGGCATCCGGTGCCTGCAGCGACGGCGGTACGGCTGGCTCTACGTCATCCTTCCTGCCATGGCGTTCACGCGGCCGGGCGTGCTGGCGTTCGCGCTGTGCCTCGGGCTCTTCGGCATCCGTCGATGGCTGACCCGTGCGCAGGAGCCGTTGGCGCGCCGGGAGGCCGTGCACATCGTGGCGCTGGGCGCGCTCGCCACGACGCTCGGACTCTCGTGGCCGGTGATCGCCGGCGTCGTCACCGGCCGCCCGGACGCGTATCTCGCGACGGAGCTCTCGTGGCGCCGGCTCTGGGTCGGCGACGCCGGAGGATTCGTGCCCTTCGAGGGCTGGCTGCAGGCGACCGACTACTGGTTCCGGTCATGGGGGCTCGACCCGGCGTGGGGACTGGTCGGGCTCGTCGCCCTCGTGGTGGCCGTCGGCGGGGTCATCGCCTTCAGCCCGCAGGTGGTGCGTCTCGGACCCGAGATCCGCCTGTGGGCGGCGAGCTACCTCGTCTACCTGCTGGCCGTGTTCCTCCCGCAGTCGAGCGTGTTCCGACTCCTCTTCCCGCTGTCGCCGCTGTGGGGTGCGGTCGCGCTGCCGCGCAGCCGCGCGTGGCGGCTCGGCGTCCTGGCGACGTGCCTGGTGGGTCAGTGGTGGTGGATCTGGAACATGTACGGGCTGGGAACCGAGTTCTGGCACATCCCCTGACCGGGCGGGGAGGAACGCGGGCTCGGCAAAACGGTCGAGAGCGGCGGGCGTGGTGTGTCGTCGCTGCTGCGCCAGCATCGGTCGAACGCCGGCTCAGCCATGGATTTTCAGGATGCTGACTTCGACGAGGGGTTCGACGGATGCCCCTCTGTCGGGTGCGCTTCGAGCGTGCCACCATGGGAGCCATAGCACATGTGCCTACTCGTAGCGATGTCCCAACGACGACCATCGGCGGGGAGAGGTGATCTCATGGAAGAGACCAAGCTCAGGCTGTACGGCCTGAACAAACTCGACCAGAAGGAGCTCGAGGCCGAGCTCGATCCCTCCGTCGTCGCCTTCGATGAGTCGATCCCTGAGGGCGGTGAACATGGCGAGCTGCTGACAGTGACGGCAATCGTGCTGGTTGGGATCGTCTCGCTCCGGCTGCTTGCGGCCTGGCTTCTGAAGACTCGGCGCAGCGAGCAGTTGAACGAGACGCTCGAGATCGAGCGGCCGGATGGGACCAGGATCAAACGGTCGCTGTCGGTGAACCTCAGAGGCAGCGAAGAGCCCGAAGCAGCAGTCCTCAAGGCTTTGACCGATCTGTTTCCCGCTGAACTTGCACATCTGGCCTGACAGCTCGAGTTGGCCATGTCGCTGAACCGGCACTGCTCGCTGTCCGGCCAGGGCAGCTGGACGGATCTCGTGAGCAACGTGTCGGCCGTCGACCCGAGCCTGCTCGATGCCGACGTCGATGCCCTTCTGGGCTTCGGTGCGGCACCGAAGGCGATGGCGCTGGACCTGATGCACGAAGCGACGCACCAGTGGTGCTTCGCAAGCCCGGTCGGCAGCACCCTCGCGTATCTCCACGCCCGCGCCGTCAGCATGGCGACGTGGTCTCACTTCGGTCACGAGATCCCGCAGGGGGAGTTCTACGAGGATGTGCTGCGCTTCGTGACGGCGCGCGAGATCCTTCGTCCCCTTGCGGAGGGCCTGGCGATGTTCCTGGAGCTGGACGCGAACACGGAAGCCGACACGGACTTCATGTCGCTTCCGATGGAAGCCGCATTTCTGCTGTTCGTCGACCGCGCGATCATCGACGAGGACGATCTTTCTGACCGCGAGAAGGTCACGAGTGCCCTTCATGTCATCCTGAAGGACGCGCGGATGTCGGAGGCCGCGCTCAAACGCCGGGTCACACTCCTGGCGGCACCATTGTCCCTCTCCTACGGGGGCTACCTGCCCGGCTATCTCGCCGTCAAGACCCTGTGGCTGGAGTCCGCGGGGATGTCGGAAGACACGCTGCCCCTCACCAGTGCGGATCTCTTCGCGTCGTACCTCCGCAACTACATCTACTGCGACTACAGCCTCGTCGATGTGCTCCTCGACCCGAGGACCTCAGGCCAGGAGTCCATCGCGGCGATCGTCGATCACATCAAGACGCGGCTGTACGAGTTCCTCCGCGTGGTCTCCGTACCCGAAGACCTCTACATGCACGAGGTGCTCGCACGCACTGCCGACAACCTTGCCGAGTTCGGCGAAGACCCTCGGTGCCGATCGATTACCTCCATGTCACCGAGGACGAGTATCGGAGGGGAGCGACAGTCTGGCGAAAGATCAGGGAGTGGACCAGTTCGGCGTCGGACAACCCGTACGACGAGGAACTCAAGCGCCTTGCGTTCACACTTCAGACGAGCCGCCATTACATGCACCTCGCGGCAACGAGCGGGACCCTGGATGTCGACGGACAGGGGCACGCCCGACTGACCGGCCCAGACGGCAGGATGCTGTTCCAGAGCGGGTTCGATTGGTCGAACGGGCGTTCCGGCCCAGGCCGGCTCGAGGTCTTCTTCAGCACCCACGTGCCGCACGCCAAGCTTGTGAGCCTCTACGACGCAGACGGATACATCGGCCTGGACGTGGTGGGTTCTCTGAAGGATGCGGAGTATCCCCTCGCCGACGTGCTGAACGACTTCAGCGAGGTCGCCGGAATGCGCGAGTATCTGCGAGAGGCGGATCCCTTCGTCGCGGAAGCTCTCGGTCGGTTCGGTCTGGGGACGCAGTTCGACGCCTTGACCCGCGCGATCCTCCCGGCACGCTGCACGGAGATCTACTGGGGCCTCGGGCTGGCGCATCTCGACTGGGACGTCAACGACCGCCGTCAAGACATCGAGCGCGACGGTCTCCAGCTCCTGCCGGGGGCCAGTCGAGACCACCTCGAGGGCGCTGCGTTGCTGGGGCTGGGGTCAGCCTCCCGGATTCCGCTCGGCGAGCTATCGGCGGAGTTCGACAGCCGCCGACTGTCCCTGCGGGACACGCTGACGTGGTTGGAGTCGCTCCACCGGGAGACCGGGTTTCCCGCCCTGCTCCTCGCTGACGGCATGCCGTTCACACACCTATAGCTTTGATCGTCCCCGACCTGCGTCCCACGGCGTGCGCGCGCGACCGCTGCTCGCGCGCGCACACCGGGGCGCACAGGTGCTCGCCCCAGGACGCAAGACGGAGTATGTTCCGCTCGGGGGCACATGCGGAAACAGCGTCGGATCAGCGGGTGGTGGACCGCGGCGATCGCGGTTCTGCTCGTCGCGCTCGCGTTGGGCATCTTCAGCTTCTTCATGCTCGATGAGGACGGGAGCGTGGATCTCTGGCTGGAGGTGGGGAAGCTCGCGTTTCAGGCCTTCGCCATCGTGCTTCTGGGCTTCCTCTTGAAGACAGCGATCGATGACTCGAAGGATCGCGCCGCGCGTCGCGAGAGCCTGAACCGTCGCCGGTCCGAATACATCCGCCGTCTCATCGACGTGAGTCACACCGTCGAATCGGCGCGCTCGTTCATCATCGCCAACCGCTCGGTCAAGACCTGGGACGCGCAGATGCAGAAATGCGTGGCCGCATACGTCGAACTGCGCGACATCCGTCACGACGTGAAGACCGACACCGACAGCGGGCAGAAGCTGTTCCAGAACTGGAACGACTTCCAATCGGCCATCAAAGACATGGAGGGCTACCTGAAGGCGCTGATCGACGAGTACGCCGACAACAAGAAACGTCTGTCCGAGCTGCAGATCGTCGCCGAACGGCACCGGAACCGTCAGGACGAGGTCTGGAGCCGCCTCAACGACCTCTGCCACCTTCACGGTCTCATCGACGGAGCCACGTACTGGCCGTTCCGCGACCACTACTGGCACGCTCTCACGGCCATGCGCAGTCAGTTGTCCGCCCGCTGACGTTGCTGGCTTCACTGACGCGGGCGCCCGCCGCCGTGCAGGTGTGACGGGTTGCCACGAGGCGCGGCCCGCGTCGCGATGGATTTCCCGCAGGCGGCCCTCGCACCCGCACACCAGGCGTAGCCTCCCGGCATGACACCATCGCCTTCCGGGATCACCACGGCCGGTCAGCTGCGCGCGTCGGGTCACACCTACCGTCCGGTGCGGGTCGAGCTGCGCGAGAACCTCCTCGCGGCGCTCGCCGAGGGACGCGACCCGTGGCCCGGCATCCACGGGTTCGATGACACCGTGATTCCGCAGCTCGAACGCGCGATCCTCGCGGGCCACGACATCGTGCTGCTCGGCGAACGCGGCCAGGGCAAGACGCGCCTGCTGCGGAGCCTGAACGGGCTGCTCGACGAATGGTCGCCGGTCATCGAGGGGTCGGAGCTCGGCGAGCATCCGTTCCACCCCATCGCCCCGGCATCCGTCCGCCGCGCCGGCGAGCTGGGCGACGACCTGCCCGTCGTCTGGCGACACCGCAGCGAGCGGTACGCCGAGAAGCTCGCCACTCCCGACACATCGGTGGCCGACCTCATCGGCGACGTCGACCCGATCAAGGTGGCAGAGGGTCGCTCGCTCGGCGACCCCGAGACGATCCACTACGGGCTCGTGCCGCGCAGCAACGGCGGCATCGTCGCGATCAACGAACTGCCCGACCTCGCCGAGCGCATCCAGGTGTCGCTCCTCAACGTCATGGAGGAGCGCGACATCCAGATCCGCGGCTACGTGCTGCGCCTCGACCTCGACGTGCTCGTCGTCGCCACCGCGAACCCCGAGGACTACACGAACCGCGGCCGCATCATCACGCCCCTGCAGGACCGCTTCGGCGCCGAGATCCGCACGCACTACCCCCAGACGATCGACGAGGAGATCGCCGTCATCCGCCAGGAGGCCGACCTCGTCGCCGAGGTTCCCGCGCACCTCCTCGAGATCCTCGCGCGCTTCACGCGCAACCTCCGGGAATCGGATGCCGTCGACCAGCGCGCGGGCGTCTCCGCGAGGTTCGCGATCGCGGGCGCCGAGACGATCGCCGCCGCGGCGCTGCATCGCGCCACCCGCCAGCACGAGGACGTCGCCGTCGCCCGACCCGTGGACCTCGAGACCGCCGTCGACGTGCTCGGCGGCAAGATCGAGTTCGAGACGGGGGAGGAGGGCCGGGAGCGCGCGATCCTCGAGCACCTGCTGCGCACCGCGGTCGCCGACACCGCCCGCGCGCACCTGCGCGGGCTCGACTCCCGCGCGCTCGCCGATGCCCTGCACGACGGCGCCACGGTCATGACCGGCGAGCAGGTGACCGCCGCGGACGTGCTGGCGGCGATGCCCGTGCTCGGCGAGTCCGACCTGTACGACCAGGTCGCCGATCGGCTCGAGGCCCGCACCGCCGGCGAGCGTGCCGGCGCGCTCGAGCTGCTGCTCGAGTCGCTCTACCTCGAGAAGCGCATCGGCAAGGACAGCGCGGGCGGTGAGACGGTCTATGGATGAGCGGATGCCTCGCCCGCGGTCGCTGAGCCTGTCGAAGCGCGCCGAGCCGTCTCGTACGCTCGAGGCGTTTCGTCTTCGGGCGCCAGAGCGCCCTCCGCTCAACGACCGGTTCCTGTCGGGCCTTCCGGTCGTTGAGCGAGCGAGGAACGAGCGAGACGAAACGCCTCGGACCGACGAGCGACGCCGGCCCGAGGCATCCGTCGCCCCTCTCCGTCGCGGGAGGAGGCATCCCGTAATGCCCCGCAGCTTCCACCGCGCGCCCGGCCACGCCGCACGCTACGGCCGCTACACCGGCGGCGACCCGCTCGCGCCGCCGGTCGAGGTGCAGTCGGCGCTCGAAGCGATCGGGCAGGACGTGATGGCGGGAACCTCGGCCGAGCGCGCGCTGCGCGAGTACCTGCGCCGCGGCGACCGCGACCGGGAGGGGCTCGACGACCTCGCTCGCCGCGTCCGCGAGCGCCGGGCCGAACTCGTGCGGCGGCATCGCCTCGACGGGACGCTCGAGGAGGTCCGCAAACTCCTGGACCGTGCCGTGCTGGAGGAGCGCAAGCACCTGGTGCGCGACGTGCACCTCGACGACGACGCCCGCGCCTTCGCCGAGATGCGCCTCGAGAACCTGCCGACCAGCACCGCCGCTGCCGTCAACGACCTCGCCGACTACGACTGGCAGAGTCCGAGCGCACGGGCCGACTACGACCGCATCCGCCAGCTGCTCGGTCGCGAACTCCTGGACCAGCGCTTCGCCGGCATGAAGAACGCGCTCGAGAGTGCGACGGATGCCGATCGCCAGGCGATCCGCGACATGCTCAACGATCTGAACGACCTGCTCGAGAAGCGCCGGCTGGGCGACGACACGCAGGAGGACTTCGACGAGTTCATGCGCAAGCACGGGGACCAGTTCCCCGAGGACCCGCAGAATCTCGACGAGCTCCTCGACACGCTGGCGGAGCGTTCCGCGGCGGCGCAGCGGATGCTCAACTCGATGACCCCCGAGCAGCGGGATGAGCTCCTCAGCCTCGCCGCGCAGGCGTTCGGCTCACCCGACCTCATGCAGTCGCTGTCACGACTGGACGACAATCTGCGCTCGCTCCGGCCCGGCGAGGACTGGGCGGGTTCGGCATCCTTCTCGGGAGATCAGCCGACGGGTCTCGGCGAGGCGACCGGCATCATGCAGGATCTCGCCGACCTCGACGCGGTGACCGATCAGCTCAGCCAGGCGTACCCGGGCGCACGAATGGACGATATCGACCTCGATGCGCTCGAGCGGCTCGTCGGCGAGGACGCCGCCGTCAGCGCCCGCACCCTGCGCGAGCTCGAGCAGGAGCTGAGGGACACCGGGATGCTGCAGCGCGCGTCCGACGGGCAGCTCCGGCTCACCCCGCGGGCGATGCGGCAGCTGGGGCGGGCGCTGCTGCGCGACATCGCGACGCGGCAATCGGGGCGCACCGGGCGCCGCGAGACACGCCACGCCGGCGCCGCCGGAGACCGCACCGGCTCGACCCGCGAGTGGGCGTTCGGCGACAGCGAGCCGTGGGACATCCCCCGCACGGTGTCGAACGCCGTGCTGAGGACCGTGCTCGACGGCGGCGACGTCTCGGGCGGCGTGCGGCTCGACACGCGCGATGTCGAGGTGGTCGAGACCGAGCAGCGCACGCAGGCTGCCGTCGCGCTGCTCGTCGACACGTCGTTCTCGATGGCGATGGACGGCCGCTGGGTTCCGATGAAGCGCACCGCGCTGGCGCTGCACCACCTCATCTCGACGCGCTTCCGCGGCGACAGCCTGCAGCTGATCGACTTCGCCCGCCACGCTCAGGTGATCGACATCGAGCAGCTCACCGCGAAGGACTCCGTGTGGGACAAGGGCACCAACCTGCAGCACGCACTGCTGCTCGCGCAGCGGCACTTTCGTCGCCACCCGACCGCGCAGCCCGTCCTGCTCATCGTCACGGACGGCGAGCCGACGGCCCACCTCCGCCCCGACGGCCGCGTGCATTTCGCATACCCGCCGGATCCCCGCACGGTGGCGGCCACGGTGCGCGAGCTCGACACCGTGCAGCGGCTCGGCGCGCAGACGACGTTCTTCCGCCTGGGCGAGGACCCAGGGCTGGCGCGGTTCATCGACGCCCTCGCGCGTCGGGCCGGCGGGCAGGTCGTGGCCCCCGAGCTCGACGACCTCGGGCGGGCCGTCGTGGACAGCTACCTGGGCTCGCGTCATACCGGGCGGGGGTCGCCGGAGGACTTCGGCGACATGCTGCACGGGCGATCCTGGTGGTGGTAGGCCGGGGTGAGCGCGACGCCGGCGTTCCGCTCTCCGACACCGGCCGCGAGCAGGCGGCGGCGCTGGGCGACTGGCTGCAAAGCAGGCGGTGTTGCTGACGCATCGCGGGTTCTCGACCCGACAGGAAATGCTGTCAGCGGCGGACGCGTTGGCCTCTGCCATGCGATCGATCGTCTACTCCCGCACCGGCAGCTCATCCGTCCTCTCGCTCGAGGAGCGTGAGCCCAGCCGTCCCGGGCCCGGCGAAGTGCGCGTCAAGGTCGCGGTCTCCGGCGTCAACCCGACGGACTGGAAGGCGCGCGCCGGAGGCGGAGCGAAGCCGGCGTTCGATGAGGTCGTGCCGAACCAGGACGGCGCCGGTGTGGTCGACGCGGTCGGCGAAGGCGTGAGCGGCCTCGCGGTAGGTGACCGCGTGTGGTTGTACCTCTCGCAGCACCAGCGCCCCACCGGCACCGCGCAGGAGTACACGGTGGTTCCTGCGCCGCGCGCGGTGAAGCTGCCCGACGGCGTCGGCTTCGAAGTCGGAGCAAGCTTGGGCGTGCCCGCGATGACAGCGCATCGGGCGCTCACCGTGCACGAGTTCGGGCCCGCACGGCTGTCGCCCGGGTCGCTCGAGGGACGCGTCGTGCTGGTCGCCGGGGGAGCGGGTGCCGTCGGTCACGCCGCCATTCAGCTCGCGGTCTGGGCGGGCGCAACCGTGATCGCGACGATCTCGAGCGAAGAGAAGGCGGCCCTGGCGCGATCCGCGGGCGCGCACCACATCGTGAACTACCGCGACGACGGCGCCGCTGAGCAGATCGCCGCGCTCGCACCCGGCGGCGTCGACCACATCGTGGAGGTGTCGATCGCGCAGAACGCCGGCCTCGACGGGCAGGTCGTCGCCAACCACGGCTCGATCGCGTACTACGCCGACAACGGCGGCGAGGAGGCCACCTTCCCGGTGCGGCCGACCTTCGCCAAGAACGTGCGCATGCAGGGGCTGCTGCTGTACACGGTCGGCGAAGCCGCCCTGTCCGCCGCCGTCGAGGACATCACGGCGGCGCTGCGCGACGGCGCGCTTCCCGTCGGTGAGGCGGCCGGGCTGCCGCTGACCTGGTTCCCCCTCGACGAGACGGCGACCGCCCACGACGCCGTCGAGAAGGGCGCCGTCGGCAAGGTGCTGGTCGACGTCTCCGGCGAGAGCGACTGACCGGACGCGCGACTCGCCGAGAGCGCTTTCCTCCGCGCGACGAGCGGCGGACCCCTACTGTGGGCTCTGTGCGGGAGAGCGATCTGGACGTGGCAGATGTCGAGCAGCACGCTGCGACCGGTCCCCTTCCGCCCGGCGATCGCATAGACAAGCTCCTCCTCGCGGCGCACGGCCGGGCGAGTTCCCATCGGGAGGGTGTCGTCGCCGACTACATCCCGATCCTCGCCGAGGCGGACCCCGAGACGTTCGGGGTGTGCGTCGCCGACGTCGACGGCGGGCTGCACGAGATCGGTGAGACCCGCGTCCCGTTCTCCATCCAGTCGATCTCGAAGGCCTTCGTCTACGCGCTCGTCTGCGACGAGCTGGGACACGAGAAGGCCTTCGACGTCATCGGCGTCAACAACACGGGACTGCCGTTCAACTCCGTCGTCGCCATCGAGCTCAACGACGGTCACCCGATGAACCCCATGGTCAACGCGGGCGCTCTGGCGACGACGGCACTGGTACCCGGAGAGACCCCGGAAGACAAGTGGGAAGCGGTGCGCTCCGGTCTCTCGCGCTTCGCGGGACGCGAGCTGGTGGTCGACGAGGACGTCTACCGGTCTGAGGCCGAGACCAACCACCGCAATCGGGCGATCGCGCAACTGCTCGAGAGCTACGGCCGCATCCGGGTGGACCCGCTCGAGGTGGTCGATGTCTATACGCGCCAGTGCTCCCTGCTCGTCGACGCGCGCGACCTCGCCGTGATGGGCGCCACACTCGCCGACGGCGGCGTCAACCCGCTCACCGGCGACCGTGTGGTCTCTGCCGCGGTCTGCCGCGATCTGCTCGCCGTGCTCGCGGCCACCGGCCTCTACGAGCGATCGGGGGAGTGGCTCTTCGAGATCGGGCTGCCGGGCAAGTCCGGCGTCGCGGGAGGGCTGGTCACCGTCGCGCCGGGGAAGGTGGGCATCGGAACGTACGCGCCCCCTCTCGACTCCGCCGGAAACAGCGTTCGCGGTCAGGTGGCCACGGCCTATCTGTCCCGCGCCCTCGGCCTGAACATCTTCGCCTCGAGCTCGCACTTCTCAGGAGGAACTTCGACATGACCACTCCGCAGAACGTCGCGGTCAAAACCGCCCGGGCCTCCTGGGTGCCGATGATCGGGCTCTTCCTGGCCCAGATCCTGATGTCGTACAACGTCGCGGCGCTGCCCGTGTCACTCGGCGGGATGGTCGAGACGTTCGGCGTGCCGCCCACCGATGTGAGCACCGCGATCGTGACCTACGGGCTCGTCGTGGCGGCTCTCGTCATGGTGGGCGCGAAGATCGGCCAGCGCGTGGGCTGGGTGACCGTCTTCCGTATCGTCGTCGCCCTCTTCGCCGTCTCGGCGCTCGTCATGATCTTCGGCCCCTCGGTGGGCTACGTGATCTTCGCCCAGGCGCTCGCCGGCGCGTCGGCCGCCATCATCGTGCCCTCGCTGGTCGCCCTCATCGCCGAGAACTATCGCGGCGGCCAGCAGGAGACGGCGATCGGCTCCCTCGGGTCGGCGCGTGCGCTGGCGGGCGTCAGCGCCTTCCTCATCGGAGGCACGCTGGCGACGCTGGTCGGCTGGCGGCAGGTGTTCATCGTGGTGCTGCTGCTCGCGGTGGCGGTCTTCGTGCTGAGCTTCTGGCTGCGCGGACTTCCGGGCAACCCGGCGATCAAGATCGACGTCATCGCCGCGGTGCTGATCGGCCTGGGCATCGTCTCGCTCACGCTCGGTGTCAACAACCTCAACAACTGGGGGCTCCTGCTCGCGCGCCCGGCCGCCCCGTTCGACATCGCCGGCGTCTCGCCGGCGCCCGTGCTGATCCTCATCGGCGTGGTGCTCGTCCAGCTGTTCTTCCTCTGGACGCGGCGGCGTACGAAGGCCGGAAAGGTTCCCCTCGTGAGCCTCTCGGTCTTCGGATCGTCGCGCGAGCGGGCCGCCGTCTACGCGATGTTCATCGTGGTGAGCCTCGAGGCGGCGCTCAACTTCACGATCCCGCTGTACATCCAGATCGTTCAGGGCCGGACGCCGTTCGACACCTCGCTCGCCATGCTGCCCTTCAACCTGACGGTGTTCTTCACCGCCATGCTGGTGGTGCGCTTCTACCGGCGCTTCACCCCGCGGACGATCGGGATGTTCTCGTTCGGACTCACCACGATCGCCCTGATCTGGCTGTCGATCGTCGTCACCAACAACTGGGAGACACTCCCGACGATCCTCGGACTGTTCGTCTTCGGCGTCGGGCAGGGCGCCCTCGTGACGCTCGTCTTCAACGTGCTCGTCACCGCATCCCCCAAGGAGCTGGCCGGCGATGTCGGATCGGTGCGCGGGACGACGCAGAATCTCGCCTCGGCGGTCGGAACGGCGGTCTCGGGTGCCCTGCTGGTCGGCATCCTGAGCCTCAACGTGGTCTCGTCGCTCGTCGAGCACCCGGAGCTGCCGCCCGAGCTCGTCTCGCAGGTCGACCTCGACAGCGTGAACTTCGTCAGCAACGATCGCCTCGAGGCGACGCTCACCGAGCAGACCGATGCGACTGCTGAGCAGGTCGATGCCGCCGTGGCCCTCAACGAGGAAGCGCGCTTGAGCGCGCTCAAGATCGGACTGCTGATCCTCGCCGGTGTGAGCGCCCTCGCGATCGTGCCGGCGAGCCGGCTGCCGAAGTTCCGCCCGGGGGAGCTGCCGGAGTCGGTCGGAACCGGTGCACTGTCCGGGAGCCCTGCCGAGGGGTGAGTTCGCACTCGAGCAGCCCCGCTCGTCAGCCGGGTGCGTCAGCCTCGAGAACGCCGGCATCGAGCTCGTCGCGGGTGCGCAGCCCGAGCTTGCGGAGCGCGTTCGACATGTGGGTCTCGACCGTGCGCGGCGACAGGAACATCTCCGCGGCGATCTCGCGATTCGTGCGTCCCGCGGCCGCTCGTCCGGCGACCTCGCGCTCACGTCGGGACAGATCATTGCCGTGCGCGGGGCGCCCACCGCGCCACGGGTACGGGACGGGAACGCCGTGCCGGCGCATCGTGCGGGTGACTCGGGCGATGTCCTGCCGCGCCGACAGGCGGCCGTAGGCGGTCAGGGCCTCGGTGAGCAGGCTCGGGCCGTCGGCCGCACCACGGGCGCAGCGCCAGTCGCCCAGCCGCTCGGTGGTCTGCGCCGCGACCTGGACCAGGCCTGCCGCATGCGCCATGGTCCGCGCGCGGGACATCAGCTGCTCGGCGGCCTCGCCGTCGCCGTCGACCTGCGCGATGAGTGCCTCGCACATGGTCACCGCGACGGAGATCGCCGGCGCCTCGAGCCGACGGACGTGCGCGCCGATCGCTGTCACCCGGGAACGCACGTCGTCTGTGCTGCCCAGAGCCGCTGCGGCATCCACCAGGCAGACGAGGGCATCGGCCGCCCAGGTCCACATCCCCTTGCGCTGGATCTGGTCGAGAGCAGCCGAGGCCTCGTCGAAGCCGTTGCGCGCATCGCCCAGGACCAGCCGGAGCCGGGCGAGCGCCGCACGCGCGGGGATCAACGGCCACGCGGTGCCGACCCTCTCGCACTCTCCGATCAGCGCCGTCAGACGCTCGGCCGCCTCCACGGTGCTGCCGAGAGAGCCGAGCATGAGGCAGTGCAGATACTCGGCTTCGAAGGATGCCGCGCCGAACCCGAACGCGCGCGAGGCCAGGTCGTGCGTGCGCTCGGCGAGACCGTCCCAGCGGCCGGCGGCGTGGTCCATCATGGCGCCGACCAGTTCGTACACCTCCAGCAGCCGGGTCGATCCCGACCGCTCTGCGATCGAGCGCCCTTCCACCAGCAGTTCGTCGGCTCGGGTCACGTAGCCGATGTGGAGCGCGCCCTGAGCCCAGTTGATCGCAGCTCTCGCGTGCTCCTTCGGCTGGGTCAGCAGGACTGTGTCGTGACGGGCGGAGTCGATCAGCTGCCATGCATGGGGATCGCCCTGCTCCAGGAGAAGTGACGCCCGCGCGATCCGCACATCGAGTTCGACCTCCGGCGAGCCGGCGCGGCTCGCCGCCTGCTCCGCCTGAGCGGATCGAGCCAGATGCACCACGAGAGGCACATCGACGACGGTCTCCGGAGCCGCCAGCACGGCCAGTGCCCGCGCCTGGAGATCGGGGCGGTCGTGCAGCTCATCGACGGCACGCTCGATCTCGCCGTAGCCGTCGCGTGCGAAGCCCTGCTGGCGGTACAGCCGGCCGAGTGCGAAACGCAGTTCGCCTCGGGCCGCCTGCGTCAGCTGCTGGCTGTCGAGAAGCCGGGTGAGGATCGGGGCGGATTCGGCGTGAGCCAGCCCGTCGACCGCCACTCGCCCGAGCTTCGTCGCGATGCGCACCCGGTCATCGATCGAGAGCGCGCCGAGGTCGGCCGTCGCCTCGCGCAGGAACTCGGCGGCTGCCGACTCGTTGCCGTGGCGCACCGCCTCGTCGGCCGCGGCCTCTGCCCACTGCACGAACTCCCTCAGCCGGCCGGCGCGGCGGTAGTGGTGCGCGATCCTCGCCGAGAGCATCGGATCGTTCCGCTCCTCGAGCACCAGCGCGACCCGGGCGTGCCACCATTGGCGGGTGGGCAGGGGCGTCGCCTCGTAGACGATCTGCTGGGCGAGGACGTGACGAAAGCGGATCCGGCCATCCTGATCGTGGAGGAGCCCCGCCGCGTGAGCCGACGTGAGAGCGGCCGCCACCTGCCTGGCGTCGTGCTCGGTCGACCTCCGCCAGGAGGACGGGATCGATGGAGAGATCGATCACGGCTGCCGCATCGATCACTTCCCGCGCTGTCGCGTCGAGGGTGGTCAGCCGCTGCACGACGACATCCCGGAGCGCGGTGGAGACGGACAGTGCGGCGAGCGCGTCCGGGTGACTGGGGATCTCGGCGGCGGGGAGGCGGGCCAGCAACGTCCGGAGGACCTCCTCGACGACGAAGGGCACACCGCCGGTGACGTCGTACAGCCCCGTCGCGATCGGATCCGGCACGTCGATGCCCAGCAGATGGCGGGAGAGCTCGCCGACTTCCGTGACGTCGAGCGGCGCGAGCCGAACGCTCCGGGTGCGCCCCGCGGGTGCCCGGGCGAACGCCTCACCGACAGGAGTGGTTCCGAGATCCGTGCGACTGGTGACGACGAGGGTGAGCTTCTCGGGCTGGTGAGCGATGAGATACGTGAGGAAGTCGAAGGTGACGGTGTCCGCCCAGTGCAGATCCTCGAGCACCAGGACCGCGGGGGACACATGCTCGAGCAGCTCCGTCGCCGCCCGGAAGATCTGATGCCGCGCCTCACGCTGATCGGCCGGTCGCTCCGGCGGAGCCGGGAGACGATCGGCGATCTCGGGCACCAGTGGAGCCAGACTCCCCACGACCGGGCTCAGATCCTCGATCCGAATGAGGTCGCCATGATGCTGGAAGGCGTCGAGCACCGGCCCCAAAGGGAACGGGTCATGAAGCTGCTCGCAATGACCGACCAGCACCGCAGAGCCGTCGGGCACAGCGGTGAGAAGTTCACGGACCAGTCGGCTCTTGCCGATCCCGGCTTCACCTTGGATGACGATCAGGGCGGGAGGAGCCGAAACGGCAGCCGTCAGCGCGGTGAATTCGGTGTGACGACCGACCAGCACGGGCGACACCCCGCCTGCGGGTGGAGCGGATTGCTGGGACAAGACTGCCATCCCTCGGGTGGGGCGCGATCAAAAGTCAGTGTAGGTCACGGATGCCGGCGCCATTCACCCGTCCGTAACCTGCAACGCAACGTGTGAATCGAATCATCCGCGCGCGAGGAGAGACAGTGACCAGATATCTGAGACAACGACAGCGGCGATTCACCCCGCCGCGAGTGACGATCGCGCTGGCAACCGCCGTCGCGCTCGCGGCCACGGCGGCACCGGCCGGCGCGTTCGCCGCGCCCGCTCCCGCGGCACCGGGCAGCGCCTTCGCTGCGGCACCCGTGGAGGACGGCAGCGAGCGCAGCGGCGGCGTCGAGGTGACCCGCGCAGAGGATTCCCAGGCCGTCACCCCGGAAGCGGGTGAGCCCCAGACGTATGTGGTCCAGATGGCGCTCGCGCCCGTCGTCGCCGTACGACGGCGGGGTGGATGGGCTGAAGGCGACCAAACCCCGCGGCAACTCCAAGGTGGATCCGGCCGACCCCGCGGTGGAGGCGTACAGCACGCACCTCAAGGGGCAGCAGCGGGCCGCTCTGGCGAAGGTCAAGGGCGGCGACCCGTCGTACGACTACGTCTACAGCTTCAACGGCTTCGCGGCCGAACTCACCCCGGCGCAGGCTGCGGAACTGCAGGCGCAGCCCGACGTGGTGTCGGTGCATCCGGATGAGGCCGTCGAGGCGGACACGTCGTCGACGCCGAGCTTCCTGGGACTGGATGGGAAAGACGGCCTATGGGGCCGGCTCGGCGGGCCCACCGGAGGAAAGAAGTCACCCGGGGCGGGTGAGGACATCGTCATCGGCGTCATCGACAGCGGCATCTGGCCCGAGGTCGGCAGCTTCTCCGACCGGGACGCGTCGAACAAGCTCGCCTACCAGGGCAAGCCGGAGGGCTTCCGTGGCACGTGCGCATCGGCCGAGACCGTCGGCGACGACTCGTGGGACGCCAACCTCTGCAACAACAAGCTCGTCACGGCGCAGTACTTCAACGCCGCCTGGGGCGGCAACGAGGGCGTCGCGCAGGAGCTGCCGTGGGAGTTCCTTTCACCTCGCGACTACAACGGCCACGGCACGCACACCGCGTCGACCGCCGGTGGCAACCACGGCGTCGATGTGACCGGCGCGACCGACGAGTTCGGCGAGATCTCGGGCATCGCGCCTCGGGCGCGGATCGCGTCCTACAAGGCGCTGTGGTCCGTCGAGGACGGCTCCACCGCGACCGGCTACACGTCCGACATGGTGGCTGCCATCGACAAGGCCGTCGCCGACGGCGTCGATGTCATCAACTACTCGGTGTCGGGGTCCAGCACGGACTTCCTCGAGCCCACCGAGGTGGCGTTCCTGAACGCCGCGGCCGCCGGCATCTTCGTTTCGGCATCCGCCGGCAACGACGGCCCCGATGCTTCCACCGTCGCCCACCCCGGGCCCTGGCTGACCACCGTCGCCGCCGGCACCCACAACCGTACGACGACGGGAGCCGTGGTCCTGGGCAATGGAGCGCGCTATGCGGGCGTCTCGCTCAGCGACTCGGCGGTCGGCCCCACCCCGCTGATCACCGGAGCCGCCGCGCGCGCCGCCGGTGCTTCGCTCGCGGCCGGCGCGCGCTGCTATCCGGCGAGCGCCAACAACGGCAAGCCGGGTCTGGACCCTGCCAAGGTCGCCGGCAAGATCGTGCTCTGCGAGCGCGGCGGTGACATCGCCCGTGTCGACTCTTCACGCGCGGTCGCCGAAGCGGGTGGCGTCGGCATGATCTTCGTGAACGCGTTCGAGAACTCGCTCAACGCCGACTTCCACTCGGTGCCCACGGTGCACCTGCCCGACACGGAGGGGCCCGCGATCAGCGCCTACGCGGCTACTGCCGGCGCAACCGCGAGCATCGAGAAGGCCGTCATCGCGTACGGGGGCGCTGCGCCCTACACGGCGCAGTTCTCGTCGCGCGGCCCGCTCGTCGCCGGCAACGGCGATGTGCTGAAGCCCGACGTGATCGCCCCGGGACAGGACATCCTGGCGGCGGTGGCGCCTCCTGGCCAGGGGGGCATGGAATTCAACCTCATGAGTGGCACGTCGATGGCGGCGCCGCACGTCACGGGACTGGCGGCCCTGCTGCGAGACCTGCACCCGGATTGGTCGCCGATGGCGATCAAGTCGGCGCTGATGACCACGGGGTCGGACGTCCTGGATGGTGAGTCCTCCAGCGACCCCAACCTCATCTTCAAGCAGGGTGCCGGACACGTGCAGCCCAACAGCGCGGCGGATCCCGGCCTGGTCTACGAGAGCGGTGTCGACGAGTGGCTGGCGTTCCTGTGCGGCTCGACCCGCAGCGTGCCGGCCGACACCTGTGACGACCTCGAGGCGGGTGGGCTGTCGCTGGATCCCAGCGACCTCAACACGCCGTCGATCGGCATCGGACTGCTGGACGGCACCCAGACCGTCACCCGCACGGTGACCAACGTCGATGATGAGTCCGCGACCTACACCGCGTCGGTCAGCGGTCTCGAGGGAGTCGGAGCCACCGTCGAGCCGAGCACGCTCACGGTCGCGCCCGGCGAGACCGCCTCGTTCGCCGTCACCTTCACGGTGAGTGAAGGGGCCGCGGTGTTCGAGTACCTCGCAGGGCAGCTCTCGTGGACCGACGGCAGCCACACGGTGAGGTCCCCGATCGTGCTGCGTGCGAAGCAGCCGGGTGACGAGGACTGGTCCGCTCGCTACGACGGCGCCGGCGGGCAGTTCGGGACCTCGACGGATGTCGGCAGCGAGGTACTCCTGCACCCCGACGGTCACCGCGTCTACATGAGCGGCTTCGCCCGGCCCCCGTCGGCAGGCGGGATCGTGAGCGACTTCCTGACCGCCGCGTACGACCCCGAGACCGGTGAGGTGCTCTGGGAGGAGCAATGGGATGCGACCGGCAACGGCGGTGGCGACGAGCCGGCGGGCTTCGGGATGAGCCCCGACGGCGAGACCCTGTACGTCGCCGGAACCAGCGGTGGCGATTACCTGACCGCGGCCTACGACGGCGCAACGGGCGAGCGGCGATGGGAGACGCGTCTCGATGGTCCGGGCCAGGCCGGCGACTCTCTCAACGATCTCGTCGTCAGCCCGGACGGCGCGACCGTCTACGTCACCGGGTACCACAACATGGGTGAGTCGCAGCTCGACTACGCCACCGTGGCGTACGACGCCGCGACCGGTGCGCAGCGGTGGGTCGCGCACTACGACGATCCGGTGAGCGGTACCGACGACGCGCGTGGCATCGCGGTGAGCGACGACAGTTCGACGGTCGTGATCACAGGGCAGAGCCAGGGTGAGAACACCGGCCTCACCGACTGGGGCACCGTCGCCTACGACGCTGCCACCGGCGAGCAGCTGTGGGATGTCCTCCGCAACGGCTCCGAGGGCATGATCGACATCGCGCAGAACATCGCCATCGCCGGTGACACGGTGATCGTCGCGGGCGGTCTCGCCAACACCGACCGTCAGAACGATTGGGAGACCGTGGCGTACGACCTGGCGACCGGCGAAGAGCGCTGGGCGGCCGGCTACGGTGAGGCACTCACGGATACGCCGCAGTCACTTGCCCTGAGCCCCGACGGCAGCACGGTGGTGGTCGCCGGCAACGTGGAAGGCAGCGCCGATATGGACTACGGCACGGTCGCCTACGACGTGGCCAGTGGTGAGCAGCGGTGGGCCGCGCGGTACGACGGCACCGCCCACGGGATGGACATCGCCTGGGATGTCGCGCTGACCGAGGACGGCACGCGCGCCGTCGTCACCGGCGAGTCCGGGAACGTCGGCACCGGCTGGGACTACGTCACGATCGCGTACGACATGAGCACCGGCGAGCAGATCTGGTCGGCGGGGTACGACGCGGCGGGAGGCAGCGACGGGGCGAACGGCGTGGCGGTCGACCAGGCTGCCGATGGTTCGCGACGCGTGTTCATCACCGGAGCCAGCACCATCCCGTACGGCCCGGCCGGTATGGACAGCAACATCGACGCAGCGACGGTGGCCTACTTCGACCCGTTCGAGTAGCCGACGCAGGCGCGGCCGCCGGGGGAGGGCTCGTTCCTCACCCGGCGGTCGGTCGTTTCCCCGTCATCCCCGAAGCGGCCCCGCACGCTGTGACCGCGGGGCGACGACGCGCATCGCCCCCGCGATAAGCGATGACGGATGCCGCAGCCGAGGGCTGCGGCATCCGTCATCGTCCGTCGCGTCTGACCGTGGCGATGAGAGCCGGCGCGGCAGACGGGGTGACAGCCGGCGCGAAATCGTCGAGACTGGACGCATGACCTTGACCGCTGACGACAGGACCATACGCGGCGCATGCCGACGTGATGACCCCTGAGGTCGTGGGGTGGGCGGCTCTTCGGCCGCGTCCCACCGACAGGACTCGTGCTGCTGGGCATCCTCAGCGTCCAGCTCGGCTCGGCCCTCGCCAAAGGGCTCTTCGACGCCGTCGGCAGTTTCGGGACGGTGACGCTGCGGCTGTTCTTCGCCGCGGTCGTGCTGCTCCTCGTGTGGCGCCCGCCCTTGCGGATGACGCGTCGCGCGTGGGGGAGCGTGATCGTCTACGGCGCGGTGCTCGCGCTGATGAATCTGCTCTTCTATCTGTCGCTCGCCCGGATTCCGCTGGGCATCGCTGTGAGCATCGAACTCCTGGGCCCGCTCGCCGTCGCGCTCGCGGGCTCGAGGCGATGGCGCGATGCCGCCTGGGCGCTTCTCGCGACGGCCGGCGTCGTGCTGCTGATGGACGGCGGCGGAGACCTCGACCTTCTCGGGGTGCTGTTCGCCCTCGGCGCCGGGGCGTGCTGGGGTCTGTACATCCTTGCCAGTGCCGCGCTCGGCCGCCACACCACCGAGGGCAACGGCCTCGCGCTGGGGATGGCGGTCGCGGCGATCATCGCCGCACCCGTGGGCATCGCCGAGAGCGGAGCGGCGCTGGTGCATCCGGGGGTCCTGGTGGTGGGGCTGGGCGTGGCGCTGCTGTCATCCGTCATCCCCTACTCGCTCGATCTCGAGGCCCTGCGCCGGATGCCGCCGCGGCTGTTCGGGATCCTCATGAGCCTGGAACCCGCCGCGGCGGCGTTCGTCGGGCTCGTCGTGCTGGGGGAGTCGCTGTCGCCGGCGCAATGGGCTGCCGTGCTCTGCGTCGTCGGGGCATCTGCCGGTGCCGCACTCGGCGCGCGTTCCCTGCCACGGCGGGCGGCGGATGACCGGGACGGAGGTGAATGACCGAGCGGCCCGAGGCCGGCACTCGCGCGGGCGGTGGCGTAATGGCTTCCGCTGATGTGCTCCTCGCCGCTCACGCGCGGAACGAGGCCGATCAGCGATGTCGCGTTCGGCATCCCCGCGGGAGACCGTGGCGATAGCATTCGTCGCATGGCTGAGGAGCCCGCATCATCGATCACGGTCCATCACCACTTCGATGCCGACCAGCGAGCCGTATGGGATGCATGGACCGATCCGGAGGTCGTACGTCGCTGGTGGGGCTCCGACCCCGACGGGGTCGTGACATCGGCATCACTCGACGTGCGACCGGGCGGCCGTTTCGTCATCTCCTTTCAAGACTCCAGCGGTGACCTGCACACCAGCACCGGCGAGTACCTCCGCGTCGAGGAACTGACCGAACTGGACTTCACCTGGTCGTGGCTCAGCGAGACCAACGCCCCGTCTCGAGTGAGTGTGGTCTTCACGCCGGATGACACCGGAACGCGGATGCGCTTCGTGCACGGCGAACTCCGCGGCGGGTCGGATCACGATTACGCAGACGGCTGGCGACGTACCTTCGCGAAGCTGGACCGCGTGCTCGCGGAGTAGACGTCCGGGTCACGAAAGCTCTTCCGAGGTCGTTCGACGTCATGGTCGAGGGCTACGCTTCGAGCCCCCGCGGTGCGGGCATGGAATGCGATAGAGCTGCTGAGCTCTGGCTGTGGTTCTCGAAGCCGGCCCACCCGAGTATCTTGATCAACTCACCGTCGAACTGAGAAGCTGGCCCGCCTCATAGCACAGAGGTCCGGTCGAGTGAATATCGGTCGTCTCGCCGAGCCGGCGAATAGCTTGGACCGCATGAAGTCGACGATCGCGGGTACGACCATGCCGATTCTCGAGCTGACGCTCGAGTCGGGCGAGAAGATCGTCGCTGAGGGCGGTGACGTCGCGTGGATGTCGCCCGGCTTCGCCTTGGACACCTCGACCGTGCACGGCACCGGCGGGCAAGGCGGTTTCATGAGCGGTCTCAAGCGGGTGCTCGGCGGCGCGCAGCTGTTCCTGACCGAGTACACGGCTCCCGCGCAGGGCGGGCTGCTCGCGTTCGCCGCGCAGCTGCCGGGCACGATCCGCCAGCTCGACATCGACGCCGCGGACTCGTTCATGGTCCAGCAGGGGTCGTACTCGGCGAGCACCGCCGGAGTCGAGGTCTCGGTCGGGCTGCAGAAGAAGCTCGGCGCCGGCATCTTCGGCGGCGCGGGCGTGGTCTTCCAGAGGCTGGCAGGGAACGGAACGGCGTGGGTGCAGCTGGCCGGGGAGATCACCGAGTACGAGCTGACGGCCGGTCAGTCGCTGCTCATCCATCCCGGGCACCTCGCGATGTTCGAGGCCGACATGAACCTGGAGTTCAGCTCGGTGAAGGGCATCAAGAACAAGTTCTTCGGTGACTCGCTCTTCCTTGCGGAGATCCATGGACCGGGTCGCATCTGGCTGCAGTCGATGTCGCCGGCGAAGCTCGCCGCCGCCATCGAGCCGTACCTGCCCGATCGTTCGTCGAGCTCCAGCAGCAGCTCCTGACGGGGATCGGCTAGCTTGCGGCATCCGCTTCGACGGGGCGTTGTCGACCTGTCAGCGTTGACCGCAATGTGGGGAAGGTGAGGACTGCGACGACGACCGCCGCACCGGCGGCGATGGCCGCCGCGATGTTGGCAGCCTGCAGCCCGGCTTCTGCGGCTGCCAGTGCAGATCCACCCGCATCGAGCGTGGTGCGCGCGCCTGGCGGCGTCGACCGCACCGAACACAGCGATGCCGATAGCCCCGCCGATCTGAGCTGTCGCGGACGCGAGGCCTGAGCTGACGCCCGAGTTCCGGGCCGCGATGCCTTCGGCGATGACGAGTGTCGTGGGCGTGAAGCTGAATGCGACGCCGGTCGCGGCGACGATGAGCGCCGGGAGGACGCGCAGCAGGTACGAATCGCCGTTGTCGACTGCGGCGAGCAGGAGATGAGCGACGACGAGAAGCACGAGCCCGATGGCCGCGACGCGTTGGGGTCCGAGCTTGTTGAGTGCCGTCGGCAGGACGAGGATGCTGACCGCGAACCCCGCGAGGGATGTCGGAAGCATGGCGAGGCCGGCGATGGCCGGGTCGTACTCGAGGACCTGCTGCAGCAGAAGCGCGACGAGCACGAAACAGGCGACGCGGGCGCCCCCGCCGAGGAGGTTGACCGCGATCCCACCGCTCACCCGGGCGTCTCGGAGGACCCGAGTGGGCAGCACGGGATCCGCGGCTCGCTTCTCGACGAGGCCGAACCCGATGAGGCAGAGGACGGCGACGACCGTCGCGCCGATGACCTCCACCGAGACGAGTCCGCTGTGGGGCGCGGAGAGCACTCCGAACACGATGGCGACCGCTGCGCCGGTGAGGAGGGACGCTCCGGCCGCGTCGAACGGGCGCCCCGCCGTGCCCTTTCCTGCGGGGAGGATCGCCCAGCCGGCCACCCCGATGATGGCTGCGACCGCCCCCGTCACGAAGAGAACGCTCTGCCAGCCGAACGCCGCCGTGAGGAGTCCGCCGACGGTGACGCCGGCCGCACCTCCGACGGTGGAAGCGGCGCCCCAGCCGCTCATCGCGCGCACGCGCGGCGGGCCGGTGAAGGTGGCGAGGATGACCGACATGGCCGCCGGGCTCAGCATCGCCGCACCCACCCCTTGGATGAGGCGGGCCGCGATCAGCATCGTCTCGGTCGTCGAGAAGCCGCCGATCAAGGAGCCGACGACCAGCACGCCGGCTCCGAAGAGGAACATCCGGCGGCGCCCGAAGACATCCGCCGCGCGGCCCGAGATCAGGAGCAGTCCCCCGAAAGTGAGGAAGTAGGCGTTCAGGACCCAGGCGGTTCCGACGGGGCTGAGGCCGAGGTCGGCCACGATCGACGGGAGTGCGACGTTCAGGATGCTGGAGTCCAGCATCACCACGAACTGTGCGGCGACCAAGGTGAAGACCAACGGCAGAGTCGAGGATGTGCGCATGTGCAATCGCCTCCAACACCTGGAGCTTAGCCGCGCCCGCGAGTGTCGCTCTCGGGGCTGCGTCTTCCGCTTTGCGGGGTCAACGCGACTGCTGCCGCGGCGCGGATGCCGCGGGCTCCTCGTGACGAGGAGCCCGCGTCGTTCGTCAGCCGGACGCGCCCTTGCGTGGCTTGAGGAACGCCCGTGATTCCTGGCTCGCTCTCTTCTCGGCGCGCTTCTCCTTCAGCGACGACTGAGCGACCTTCTTGGCGCCGCGCGCTCGCGGTGATCTGTCGGACATGACGACTCGCTTCCCCTGGTTGGCTGGCGGGTGAACCCACGACCATAGCCGCCTTTTCAGGAAAGTCAACTCGCGGCACCGGCTCGGAAAAATCCCGCTGACTTGCCTTTTCTGGGAACCTGGCTATGGTGATGGCCATGAGCACCACGGCCCGCACCCACGCCACGGAGCGTCTCGTCGACGCCTCCGTCGTGACGGCAGTGGCCGACATCGCGGGTGCCCGTCACGAGGTGCTCCCGCCCCGGCGGAGCGTCGTGAGTGGACTGATCATGCAGCCCACTCGTCGCGCCGCGCCCCCGTGAGCCCCGTCAACCCCGACCGGTCTCACCGGACACCCAGCGCGTCGCATCAGCGGCGCTTTTTTTGTACCCGAGGAGCACAACCATGAAGACCCCCACCACCGACTCCATCTCCCTCGGCGGCGTCCAGCGCGAGCTCGAGCGGCAGCTCGAGGAACGGCTCGCCGTCCTCCAGGAGCTTCAGCCGTTCGCCCTTCCGAGCGTCGATCCCGTCGCCTATCAGACATCGGCATCCCACCGCGTCGCGATCGACCAGATCACCGCGGCGCTGAACCGGATCGCTGCCGGCACCTACGGGCTGTGCACCCGGTGCGGTCGAGCCGATCGCGCCCGCGCGGCTCGAGGTCCTTCCGTACGCGGCCGCCTGCATCGAATGTCAGAGCCATGCTGACGCCGCGTAGCAGCAAGCCGGTCCCCATCCCGTCCATCGCGCCGCTAGCCCCGGATGCCGGTCCCAGCGCGGGCCGCCGGGTATCACCGGCGACCTCCGCCGCGTGGATCCGGCGGCGTGCGGGCGAGTTGTTCCGACCGCGAGGCGACCGCATCTCGCACCGCCGGGTGGTCGATGGCCGCTCCGAGCGGCCCGGCATTGGTGCTCGCCACGATGACGCAGGCACCGCGTCCGCCAGCACGTTCCGCGGCGCGACCGCTCGCTTCGTCGCCCTCGGCTGACACACGGTGCTTCGCTTGCGTGAGGTCACGGTATACGGCCCTCCAACCGCCGGAGCAGCGCCGTGCCGGCTCGAATCGGGAGCCGTGATGCGGAGTCTGTTGACCCGCTCCTGAGCGAGGGCCAGTATGGGGATCGTTCGCATCGCGGCGAACCTCCGCGAGCGGGCGGCCGGGCGATCAGCCCGGCGCTCGGACGCATCCGCGCACAGGGGGTACGCATGTTCCGTCAGCTCGCCGTCGCCACCGCCGTGGCATTGGTCATCTCCGGAGTCGGGGTGGGGCCGGCCATGGCCAGTCCGCCGCCGCCCGATGTCGCCGATGACGTCGGCGTCGGCGTGTACGAGGCCACCGTCGATGCGGACGGTCTCGCGGCGATCGCCGAGCTCGGAGTGGATCGCGCGGAGGGCGAGCTGAAGGTGCAGCCCGCCGCGGACGGCACGTTCGTGGTCCGGGTCGTCCTGCCGTCCGTGCAGGCCGAGCAGGTCCGCGCCGAGGGCATCGACCTGCAGCCCGTCGTCGACGACGGAGCGGCCGACCAGGGGATGCGGTCGTTCGAGGCGCAGGCGGTTCCCGAGGGCGTCTTCCGCCCCTACCTCGGTGCGGGAGGCATCGCGGAGGAGCTCGCGGCGCAGGCGGCGGCGTATCCCGACATCGCACAGCTCGTCACCTTCGGCGAGACGTGGAACGGCACGGAGATGCAGGCGGTTCGCGTGACGCGCGATCCGGGGAAGGTCGCGGAGGGCAAGCGGCCGACGACGGTCTTCCTCGCCGCACAGCACGCGCGCGAGTGGATCACCCCCGAGATGGTGCGCCGACTGCTCGACGAAGTGCTGACCTCGTACGGCAGCGACCCGAAGATCACCGATCTCGTGCGGAACACGGAGATGTGGTTCATCCCCGTGGCGAACCCCGACGGCTATGACTTCACCTTCGAGGTGGCCCCGACGCCGGATGACACGGGGACCCGCCTGTGGCGCAAGAATCTGCGCGACAACAACGAGGACGGAGTGCTCGACGGCGGGGACGGCGTGGACCTGAACCGCAACTCGCCGACGCGGTGGGGCTACGACAACGAGGGGTCGTCTCCGAACCCGATCAGCCTCACCTATCGCGGGCCGGCGCCCGGCTCGGAGCCCGAGTCCCAGGCGCTCTACGACCTGTTCGCCAAGATCACGCCCGAGTTCTTCATCAACTACCACTCGGCTGCCGAGCTCCTGCTGCACGGCATCGGCTGGCAGGTCGCGACTCCGTCGCCCGATGACGTGATCTACGAGGCGATGGTCGGCGACGACGCCGACCCAGCCGTTCCGGGTTACGACCCCGACATCGCGGCGGAGCTGTACACGACGAACGGCGACATCGACTCCCACATGCAGGAGGCGTACGGGACACTCGGATTCACGCCCGAGATGTCGACGTGCCTCGCGGCGGTGGCATCCGATCTCGAAGACGACTGGACCGAGGAGGACTGCGGGGAGAACCTCCAGGGCTTCGACTTCCCCGACGACGAGGAGCTGATCCAGGCGGAGTTCGCGAAGAACGTCCCGTTCGCCCTCGCTGTCGCCGAGTCGGCGCTCGACCCCGACGACCCGGTCTCGGTGGTCGGACGTGACGCCGAGGACTTCCGCGTCGACAGCTTCTCGGTGTCGTACGGCGACCCGCAGCCTGTGGCCGTCACCGCGAAGCGCGCGCTGAAGGCCAAGAAGCTCATGTACTCGATCAACGGTGGCCCTGCCGTCCAGGCGAGCGTCTCCGAGTGGGACGGCGGCGAGCGCTACGGCTTCGAGAACGACGACTACTACGCGGAGTACCGGGGCGTCGTGGAGGGAGCGAAGCCCGGCGACTCGGTCGAGGTGTGGTTCACGGGCGTGGCATCCGCCAACGACCTGCCGAAGGGGGAGAAGGCAGGGAAACGCGAGAGCACGCACTTCACCTACGAGGTCGCCCAGGACACGGGCAACTCCGTGCTCGTCATCGCGAATGAGGACTACACAGGTGGCAGGAACGCCCAAGAACCGGCTCAGGCCGACGAGCCGAAGTACGTCGACGAGCACGTCGAGGCGCTCGAGGCCAACGGTGTGACCCCAGACGTCTGGGACGTCGATACCAACGGCGTGCCACACGACCTCGGCGTGCTGAGTCACTACGACGCGGTGCTCTGGTATCTCGGCGACAACCGTTTGACGCAGGATGAGGAGGACCTGCTCACCTCGTACTTCGGCACGCCGCTGCCCAACCTCGCGGTCGCGGAGCGCCAGCAGTACCTGACGATCGCCGTACGCGACTTCCTCAACGAGGGCGGGAAGGTCGCCTATGACGGTGAGACGACGGCGTACTACGGCCTCGGAGCCAGCAACTTCGGCGGCATCTGGTACGGCCTCGACGGGGCACCCGACCAGGACTGCGTGGTCACGGCCGATCCGTTCTCGGATTGCCTCCTGCTCGCCGACGACTTCACCCAGTACTGGATGGGGGCGTACGGACGACAGAACGCCGGAGCCGAGACGGGCACCGAGGGCGTCGCTCCGCCGCTCGACGGCGTGACGCTCGAGTTCGGCGGCCCGGCGACGGTCGACAACCCGATCAACGAGGTCGGCGCATTCGTCGTGACGAGCGACGTGCTCCCGGTCGACGAGTTCCCGCAGTTCGCCAGCGAGGGCGTCGCAGAGTATCCCGACCCGTTCGCTGCGGTCGAGGGCGACTGGGCGGCGGCGGCCGGCCATATCGACGACGGCTACCAGCGGCTCGGTCGGACGTACGACCTCACGGGGCTGACGGCCGCGAACGCACCCGCGTTCGAGGCGCAGATCGCGTTCGACACCGAGGAAGGCTACGACAACGTCATCGTCGAAGCCCGGCCGGTCGGCGCCGGCGACGACGCGTGGACCACCCTGCTCGAGGAAGGCGGCGCCACGAGTTCCGCGGTTCCGACGGAGTGCGAGGCGGGCTTCCTCCTCGATCTCCACCCGTGGCTCCTGCACTACCTGACGCCCGGCGACCCGTGCACGACTCCAGGCCAGTCGGGAGAGTGGAACGCCCTGACCGGCTCTTCGCTCTGGATCCCGGTCTCGTACGACCTGAGTGCGTACGCGGGCGGCCAGGTGGAGGTCGTCGTGAGCTACGTGACCGACCCGGCGACGGGCGGCCTCGGCGCCATCATCGACGACACGAAGCTGATCACCACGGCCGGCATTTCCCAGGCCGAGGGCTTCGAGGAAGGGCTGGGTGCCTGGCAGGTGCTCGGCGCCCCCGAGGGCAGCCCGGACAACCTCTCCGACTGGGAGCGCTCGGACGGCCTCGCGGAGCTCGCCTCCGTGACCGCCACCGAGGACACGCTGCTCTTCGGCTTCGGCCTCGAGCAGCTGGTCACCGCCGAACAGCGGGCCGAGGTGGTCGGTCGCATGCTCGACCACTTCGGGCTCTGACCGAACGGAGCACGCGGGACGGATGCCGCGCCGGGTTCGCCCGGCGCGGCATCCGTCGTCTCACCCGCCGCGAGCGGTGCACTGCAAAGTCTCGATGACTTCGAGGATTTGCCCGTGGACAGGCCAGCCGCGGTGAAGTGGATAACAGAGGCGCGCCCGCGGCGTGATGTGAGGACGACGACACCTATTAGACGGGTGTGGGCGCGCGGTGGGCAACTCGTGCTCGGCGGCATGGCCACGGCTCTTGCGTGCTGGGGTGCAGTGTTCTGGTAGCGGGCGATCGCGCTCCCCAGCTGGTACCTCATTCGATTTCGCCGGAGTCCCGCGGGGTGGGTGCTTGTTCTCGGTGACCGTAGGCGGTGCAGCGGATGCTGGGACACGCGTCCGCCGCGATGACGCTCGATGTCTATGCCGACTTGTTCCACGACGATCTCGACACAGTGTCAGCTTCGCTCAACGACGCGCGCGCTGCCGCCCTCGGGAGCATAAAAAAAAAAATCTGACCTGGCGCCTCGTCGATGTTCCCCCGCGATCGCTCTTGTGATCGAGGACTATATTGCCGCCGATACCACTGCCATGCCGCGTTCAAGTGCCCCCAAGTCGCTCGCCTGAGCGAGCACTCTGAAGATGAGAACGCCCATCGCGAAGAGGCAGACCCAAGGTCCGGCGCCGATCCACAAGGCGGTATGAACGATGTTGTTCGACTCATCGCTGATGATTCCGGTCGGGCGGTAGGCAGCGCGAACCGTGCCGTCCGCTTCGACCCAGCCGTCAAGGTATATCTGTTCCTTGACAATGGTTTGGTCGTCGCTCACCCAGATACCGATGCTGCGGCATCCACCCCGCGACTTCGGTTCGCAATCGGACTCGGTGAAAGTGCCCCAGTAGACCGGCTGCCGCAGGTCTGCCGTGGACACGATCGTGAGAGCGACGAGTGCCGCCAGCAACGGCACCATCAGCACATAAAAGCCGGCGCGTCCGACCGATTGCCAGCGCGACCGGGAACGGCGGGCACGCTTCCTTCGTCGTTGCTGGCTACGAAGTCCGGGATTTATTAATAGCTGGCGACCGAAGCCCAGGACTCACCGCGCATGGCGGCGGCTGATCGGAGCGCGCAGTTGGGTCGTCACCCACCCAGTATGTCCACCGCGGCGACCGGCGACGGAGCACCCGGGCCAGTTATCCACAGGCTGCGCGAGAAGTGTGGGCAGAATGTGGGCAAACGCCCCTTCGTCGAGAAGGCTGAGAGCCGCGATCCCAGTGGTTGCAAGGTATCGCAGCCCTTCGGAAAGTGGACGCGACGGCGGGAGTCGAACCCACTGCGCTGACCGGGTATGAGCCGGCGCCCGGGACCACCCGGATCGTCGCGATGCTCCCGGCGGAGCGGGAACGACACCACCGTAGCGGGAGCCGCTGGGCGTGCGCAAGAGTATTGAACGATGGTTTCGCCGTGAGTCGGCGGATGACGGGCGTTCGCCCGGGCGTGTGTCGGGGCTGGGCGTTTCGTCTCGCTCCGCTCCCTCAACGACCGGGGCGGGGCGGGGTGGGGCGTTTCGTCTCGCTTCGCTCGCTCAACGACCGGGAGGTCGTGACCGCCGCAGGCACAGGCGCGGTGCTGTCGCGCACCATCAGCGAGGTCGCGAGCTCGACATGCCGCGAGGAGGGCTTGTTCCCCTCGGCCATCACCAGAACCGTCTGCACGGCCATCGCCCCCATCCCCTCGAGGTGCTGATGCACCGTCGTGAGCGGCGGCGTGGTCCACGCCGCCTGCGGGGTGTCGTCGAAGCCCATGACGCTCAAGTCCTCGGGTATGCGGATGCCGAGCTGGTGGGCGGCCGCCAGCACACCGACGGCGATCTCGTCGTCGCCGGCCATGATCGCGGTCGGAGGATTCGCCGACGTCAGGATGTCGCGCGCGTGCTCGGCTCCTGTCTCGATCGCGAACTGACCCGCGCGGATCAGCGATGCGTCGATGCTCACTCCCGCGGCATCCAGCGCCGCCTGGTAGCCGTAGAGCCGGTCGCGGGCGGCGTCGGACGCCTCGGGACCGCCGATCCAGGCGATGCGGCGATGACCGAGCTCGATGAGGTGCTCAGCGGCGGTGCGCGCACCGGCCCAGTTGCTCGAACCCACGCTCACCATGCGCGGGTGGTGCGTGTCGACCGGGTCCACGATGACGAACGGCAGGCTGGCGTTGCTGCGCGGCCTCGATCAGCCCGTCCGGCTGCGACAGCGTGAGGCCGACGAAGCCGACGACGCCCGACGCCTTCTGCTCGTCGATCCACTCGCGGGCGACGGCGCGCTGCGTGCGTGAGCCGCGGGCAGGTGCGAGGCGGGTGATGAGATCGAGGCCGCGCCTCGGTGGTCGCCGCGAGCACGCCCTGAAGCACGCCCAGGATGTACGGCGACGCGGGGATGTCGAAGACGACGGCCAGCGCACGGCGGCCGGGTGCCGGCGCCGGCGCCGTGCTCGGCCGGTAGCCGAGCTCCGCGACCGCCTGGAGCACTCGCTCGCGCGTTTCGGCCGAGATGTCTTCGCGACCGTTCAGCGCCTTCGACACGGTGGCTCGAGAGACGCCGACGGCTGTCGCGACGTCTGCGAGGGTCGCGCGAGGCCGCCCGGAACCGCTCACCACGGCGTCGAAAGTCCCGAACTAGTTTCGGAATCCAGTTCCACTACCAGCCTCCGCGCGTCTCAACTATCGGCTCGATGTTGACAGCAGCGGCATCTGCTGTCTAGCCTGATCGAACGATACATGTTGCGAAACATTTTCGCAAGTATCGAATCCCCTCGCATCTCGACCAACGGAGGTCATCCTTGTCCGTCGTGACATCGCCCGCACTCATGATCGACGGCCGGTCGTCTGCCGACGTGCCGCTGCATCACGTCTGGAACGTGTGCGTCGGCGCGGGGAGGGCGAACGAGGCGCTGCGTGCCGACTGGCAGAGCCACTTCCGCGAGGCGGTCGACATGCTGGGCGCCCGCTACGTGCGGTTCCACGGGCTCTTCCACGACGACATGTTCGTGTACCGCGCATCCAACGGCGGCGGCTTCGGGCCGGCGACGCCTCTGGCGAAGCCCGTCTTCACCTTCGCCTACGTCGACAAGGTGTTCGACGCCATCCTCGACACGGGCGCGCGGCCCTTCGTCGAGCTCGGCTTCATGCCGCGCGAGCTCGCCACGCAGACCGAGACGCTCTTCTGGTGGAAGGCCCACTGCAGCCCCCCGAACGACATGGGGGCGCTGGGTCGACCTCGTCACGGCGACCGTGCGAGCACTGGATCGAGCGCTACGGCATCGACGAGGTGCGCACGTGGCCGTTCGAGGTCTGGAACGAGCCGAACCTGGTGCCGCACTTCTGGACCGGGCACCCGCACCCAGTACTTCGAGCTCTACGAGGCGACGGCGAGGGCGCTCAAGGCGATCGACCCGGCCCTGAGGGTCGGCGGTCCTTCCTCCTCGCGTGTTCGTGCCGGACTCGCGCTACGACGGCGAGTACGCACGACAAGTCGGTCGAGGCGCGACCGCCGAGGCGCCGGATCCCGAGCGTGCTGCGCCTGGCAGCCGGTCTGGATCAACGAGCTGATCGCGTACTGCGCGCGAGCGGGACTGCCCATCGACTTCCTCTCCACGCACCTCTACCCGACGGACTACGCCTTCGACACGCAGGGCGTCGGGCGGTCGATCAGCCGGGGTCGCGATGCGACGCTGCAGGACCTCGAGATCATGCGGCAGGTCATCGCCGACTCCCCGTACCCGAACGCCGACCTGCACATCACCGAGTGGTCCACGTCGCCGTCGAGTCGCGACCACATGCACGACACGGTCTATCGCGGCGACCTACATCGTGCGCGCGTTCCTGCAGTGCGCACGACCTCGCCGACTCGATCTCGTACTGGACGTTCACCGACGTCTTCGAGGAGGGCGGCGGCGGCATCGGGCCGTTCCACGGCGGCTTCGGCTTCGTCAACGAGCAGGGCATCCACAAGCCGACGTTCCACGCGATGGCCATGCTCAACCGCCTCGGCGATCGCATCGCCCTCCAGACCGAGCACGGCATCATCACGAAGACCGAGACGGATGCCGTCGCCGCGGTGTTCTTCAACTACCCCGAGTCGATGGGCTCGCACTCCGTGGGCGGGGCCACCCGCTACGAGCAGACGCGCCGGCTCGCGGGCGAAGGACCGGCCCGCCGCATCCTCCACGTCGTCGACGGGCTCATCCCCGGCGACGTCTATGCCGTCGAGATCCTCGACTAGGAGCACGGCAACGTGGCCGAGGCGTGGCACCGCCTGGGCCAGCCGCTCAACCTCAGCCGTCAGCAGGTCGCCGATCTCACGACGATCGCCGACGACCTCGACCGCAGCTCGCTCACCGTGCGGGCCGACGGCGTCCTCGAGATCGACATCACCTTGGCGCCCTGGGCCGTCATGTCGATCTCGCGCACCAACCCCTGACCCAGAGATCCGCGTACAACGACGTCACGAAAGGACCACCATGAGAATCAGCAAGCGCGCCGGGGCGATCGCCGCCACCGCCGCCCTCGCGGCCCTCGCCCTCACCTCCTGCAGCGGAGGCGGCGGCACCGGCAGCGGCGGGGGCGAGGCGACCGACGACAACAAGCCCGACAAGCTCACCGTCGCGGCGTGGATGGACTTCCCGCCCGAGCTTCTGAAGTCCTTCGAGGAGGAGCACGGCATCGAGGTCGTCGTCAACTCGTTCCCCGACGGCGCCTCGGCGCAGACCGTGCTGCGCAACGGCCTCTCGTCGAACGGCGCCGGCCTGTCGGACGTCCACCTGGTCGAGATCGACTGGTGGACCGAGATGATGGCGGTTCCCGAGGACTGGGTGGAGCTGCCCGAGATCCCCGACCGCTGGCTCGACTGGAAGGTGACGCAGGGGTCGGTCGACGGCGTCATCACCGGGTACGGCACCGACATCGGTCCGCTCGGCATCGCCTTCAACCAGGACATGACCGGTGCCGCCGGCCTTGCGGCCGATCCCGATTCGTTCGGCGAGTTCATCGGCGGGGATGCCGCCACGTGGGAGACCTTCCTCGACGCGGGCCGCGAGTACGTCGCCGCTTCCGACAACTACTTCGTCGACTCGCTCTCCAGCGCGTTCCAGGCCGCGATCAACCTGCTGCCCGACGCCTTCGAGGACCCGGAATCGGGCAACCCGTACAACCTCGCGGACAACACCCAGATCCAGGAGCTGTTCATGACGTTCGCCGAAGCGGCGGAGGACGGCGTCTCGGCCGGCATCCCGATCGGCCACGCGGACTGGGGCGCCGGATTCCAGAACCGTCAGTGGGCCACCGTGGTCACGCCCGCCTGGATGGCCGGCATCATCGCGGAGAACGCCGACGGGGTGCCCGGCTGGCGTGTCTCGAGCACGTTCCCCGACGGGGGCGGCAACTGGGGCGGCTCCTTCTTCGCCGTTCCCGCTACCGGCAAGAACACCGGGTGGGCGGTCGAGCTGGCCGACTACCTGACCTCGGCCGACGCCGCGATCGAGTGGTTCCACACCACCGGGCAGTTCCCCTCGCAGGTGGACGCGATCGCGAGCCCTGACATCGCCGAGACGGAGAACGAGTTCTTCGGCGGACAGAAGCTCGGCCAGATCTACGGCGACCTCGCCGCGGAGGCGGGCGACGCCGCAGCGGGCGGGTACCGGGGCGAGAACTTCGCGGGGATCCAGACGCTCGTCACGGACGGCATCCGCCTGGTCGAGACCGGCAGCGCCACCCCGCAGGAGGCCTGGGACTCCGTGGTCGCCGATTTCGAAGCGCTCGGCTTCGAGACCGCCGACTGATCCACCGATCGCGGCCCGGCGCGCTCTGCGAGCCGGGCCGCGATCGCCCGACATGGAACAGACATCACGGAAGGCACGAAGGATGGCTCTTGAATCAGCGGCACCGCGACCGGTGCGGCGGGTCGGCTGGGGGCAGCGCCTCTCCCGCTGGGACGTCAAGCTCTCGCCCTACCTCTACGTCTCGCCGTTCTTCCTGCTCTTCGCGGTGTTCGGCGCGTTCCCGCTGTTCTTCAACATCGTCGTGGCGCTGCACGACTGGCACCGGCGCGCGGGGATGGGCGACTTCGTCGGCCTCGACAACTTCGCCTGGGTGCTGCAGCAGCCGCTGTTCTGGCGCTCCCTCGAGAACACGATCTCGATCTTCCTGCTCGGTGGCGTCCCGCAGCTGATCCTCGCGCTGTTCATCGCGTCGATCCTCGATCAGAACCTGCGCGCGCGGACGTTCTGGCGGATGAGCGTGCTCATCCCGTTCGTCGTCATGCCCGTGGCCACGTCGATGATCTTCGGGCAGGTCTTCGGCCAGTTCGGCATCCTGGTGCCGAACCTGCACGCGCTCGGCCTCTTCACCGAGAGCAGCTCGCCGTTCTTCCAGGAGCGCCTGCTGTCGCACATCGCGATCGGGTCGATGGTGGTCTTCCGGTGGACGGGCTACAACGCCCTCATCCTCCTCGCGGCCATGCAGGCGGTGCCGCGCGACCTCTACGAGGCCGCGACCGTCGACGGCGCGGGCCGCAGCCGCCAGTTCTTCTCGATCACGATCCCGAGCATCCGGCCGACGCTGATCTTCGTCATCCTGACCATGACCATCGGCGGGCTCGAGATCTTCGACGAAGCGCGCCTGTTCGACGGCGGCGGCACCGGCGGGGGCGCGGGCGGCACCGACAACCAGTGGACCACCGTGATGCTGTACATGTTCAACCTGGGATTCGGGGAGTGGCAGGACCGGTTGGGTCAGGCGGCTGCCGTCGGCTGGATCTTCGCCGTCATCATCCTGACCATCTCGCTGCTGAACTTCGTCCTCACGCGGGCGATCTCTTCGTCGGATGCCCCGCGCACGCCCGGAGCACGACGTCGACCCCGCGGCGCACGCGTGCCCCAGCCTGTTCCCGTCCCCGCCACGGCCCCCGTCGAGGCGACCACGTCACCGGCTGTGGCCGACGACGCCATGGAAGGAGCGCGCCGATGAGCACGGCGTACATCGAGAACACCGCCGGTCGAGGGGCTGCGCGATACGCGGCCAAGCGCGCGTCGCGCGGCCGGCCGATCGCCGCGCACCACCCGTCGGCCCGCCGCCCCGGCTGGGTCACCTACGCGATCCTCGGCGTCGTCTTCGTCATGTCGGTGTTCCCGCTCTATGCCGCGGCGATGTACGGCTCGTCCACGACGACAGAGATCTCGCGCGCAGTCGGAACCCTGCCTCGGTGGCTGCCGACCGCCACGCTGTTCGAGAACTTCGGCGCGGTGGTCGCGTCCGAGCAGTTCAGCATCTGGCTCGCCTTCGGCAACTCGCTGCTCGTCGCCGTCGCCGTCAGCGCAAGCGTCGTGTTCTTCTCGACGCTCGCGGGATTCAGTTTCTCGAAGCTGCGGTTCCCTGGCCGGCAGGCTCTTTACGTCGCGGTGCTCGCCACGTTGATCATCCCCGCGCAGGTCGGAACGATCCCGCTCTTCGTCATGATGAACGAGTTCGGCTGGATCGACTCCGTCCTGGCGCTGATCGTCCCCGGTCTCGTGGGCGCCTTCGGGGTCTTCTGGATGACGCAGTACCTGCAGGAGGCGCTGCCCTACGAGCTCATCGAGGCGGCGCGGGTCGACGGAGCCTCGATGTTCCGCACGTTCTGGTCGATCGCGCTTCCCGCGGCCCGCCCGGCAGCGGCCACCCTCGCGCTGTTCACCTTCATCGGCTCGTGGAACAGCTTCTTCTGGCCCTCGGTCGTCATGCGCTCGCAGCTCACGATGCCGCTCGTGGTGCCGCAGCTGCGCGGGGCGTTCACCTCTGACACGGGCCTCGTGATGGCCGGCGTCTTCCTCGTGGCGCTGCCGCTGCTGGTCGTCCTCGCCCTCGCGGGCAAGCATCTCGTCGCCGGCGTCATGGCGGGCGCGGTCAAGGGGTGAGCCGCTCCGTCGTGCGCTCTGCGGCCTCGTGGGCGTAGGTGCTCGGGGTCGTCCGCGCGCCGGGCATGAGCCGACAGCGCGGCGGGTGAACCGGAGGACGGATGCCGCGGCGGTCGCGGCATCCGTCGTCAATGTCCGTCGTGGGTGACGACCGGGAGCACGGTGCCGTCGGCGTCGAGGAGTGCGGCGCCCTGGCACGCGCCGAGCGCGGGAACGACGACGACTGTCACGACTGCGGCCGCAGCGACAGGCCCCACGAGGCTCGTTCGCCTCGAAGGATGCCGGCGGCCTGCGCAGGATCCCGCACGCCACGGCGACCCCGAGGCCGATGGCCAAGTGCGATCGCGAGGACGCCGCGCGGCCCGGTGCGGTCGCGAGCAGGGCCAGCGCCACGAGCACCCCCACGGACACCCCGGCAACCGCCGCCCGCGGTGCCGGCGTGCGGCCGAGCGCGAGGCTCGCCGCCCCCCATGCCAGCGCGCCCAGGCCCAGGACGACGGCGATCGCCCCGAGACTCGCGAGAGGGCGTCGGCCTGCATCCCCACGATGGCGGCGGCGCCGAGCGCCGCAGCTGACAGCCCGAACCCCCACGCGGCGACGGGCACCCACGACGAAGCGCGGCTGACGCACTCGGTCGTGGATGCCGCAGCCATCGTGGTCATGCCGTCGCGACCTGCGATGTCCGCTCGGCCGCCAGCCCGACGCCGAGCAGCACGATGGCACTGCCGAGGTGCAGGAAGTGGTCGGGGGCGTTCAGGGCGAGGATGTTCGCCGGCGTGCCGACGAGGAAGAAGCCGACCACGCCGAGGAGCAGGTATGCCGCTCCGATGGTGATGTTCACGATCTTGGCGGGGCGGACGCCACGCAGACCTGCGATGAGCAGTGCGGCTCCGATCAGGAGGTGCGCGACGTTGTGCAGCGGGTTCACCTCGAAGATGCCCAGCAGCAGTCCGCCCTCCGTGGCGATGAAGCTCACACCACCCGTGAACGCGAACCCGAGCAGGCCGACGAGCAGGTAGACGGCGCCGAAGACCGTGGCGACGATGCGGTTCGGTGACGATCCCATGGGAGACCTCTCTTTCTCAGCGGCGATCTGCCGCGCTGTGAAAGGTCTTCGGTGCGGGTGGGGAATCGGATGGGATGCTGCGGCTGAGGGTTGCTCGTGGGCTCGGGGCGTTTCGTCTCGCTCGCTGGCGCTCGCTCGCTCAACGACCGTATCGCCGGAACGATAGTCCCCGGCCGAGGACGCTCAGTGGGGACTCGGATGATCGAACGTCGAGTCCCCACTGGCGCACTCGGGGTGCTCTCAGCCCGCCATGACCCGGGCGTGAAGGGCCTGCACGGCGTAACGCGCCGACCAGAACGCTCCGTGCTGCCACGCGGAGATCTCCGACATCCAGTCGCCGGCGAAGTACACGTTGCCGGAGCCGGTCTGGAGCTTCTTGAACCCCGGCGAGGTGGTGTTCGGGAACGCCCACGCCCCCTCGATGTAGGGCACCCGGTGCCACGCGATGGAGAACGACTGCTCGAGCTCGGTGCGGTACTGCTCGCCGTGGATCTTCACACCCTGCGCCACCGCGCGGGCCTCGCGGTCGCGCGGGCTCAGCGCTGCGTAGGTGCGAGCGGCGTTGCCGGTGTTGTAGTAGCCGACGACGAGGCCCTTCTTCTCGCCGTACCCGTACGACGGGTACCAGATGTGCTGCAGGTCCATGTCGGTCTCGGTGATCCCGCCGTAGATGCGGTGATCGTTCTCCCACCACCGCGAGCGGTACTGCAGGCCGATCTTGCCCGCCGGCGACGCCGCCGAGAACTCGCCGAGCGCAGCGTCGATCTCGGTTCCCCAGTTCGTGCTCCACTTGCGCATGAGATGCGCCGGCGCGGTGACGATCGCGAAGTCGGCATCGATGACGCGCGCGGGCCCGTTGGGCGGGCTGTACGTCACGGACACGCCCGACGTCGTGTTCTCGATGCCGGTGACCGGAGACTGCAGGTGCACGTTCTGCCGGCCTATCGCCTTCACGAAGTAGTCGTAGATCGTGTCCATGCCTCCCTTGGGCTGGAACATCAGCATCGCCTGCTCCCAGTTGATCTCGAACGGGAAGTAGTTGCCCATCCTCGTTCCGAGGACCTCCGAGATCGTGCCGGGGCCGGGAAGGGGAGTCCCGTGCTCGTTCCAGGCGGACGGGTAGACGGAGTAGCCGCGGTTGGAGCCGCCCTTGTAGGTGCCGTCGGCCTGCAGCGAGCCCCACCGGCTGAGGAAGTCGCGCAGCCGCTCCTTGTCGGTCGCCGTGAGCTTCTGGTCGAGCGCACCCTGATCCGTGGCATGCCGGAGGAGCTCGGAGGTGTAGCCGAACCAGTCGGCTTTGGCGGTGCGGTAGCGGGTCGGATTTCCCGGCGTCGAACCGGCGTTCTCGTTGTAGAGGTAGGCGTCGGCGTTCGCGTTGGTGAAGACCTCGTAGGGCACACCGAGCTCGCGGAGGTAGTCCATGGTGACCATCCACTGGGCGATGCGTCCGGCGCCGGCGTTCATGTAGATGCCGTTGTCCCACTTCGCGGTCTGGGTGTTGCCGTCGAGGTCGGTCTCCTTGTCACCCGGCCGGATGGTGAGGGTCCGGCCGCCGGCACGGTGGCGCGCCTCGAGAACCGTGACGTGGTAGCCCGCCTTCTGAAGTTCGTACGCGCTGGCAAGGCCCGCGGGGCCGCCGCCCACGATGACGACCTTCTTCGAAGAGCGTCCCGTGAGGGAGAAATCGCTGCCGCTGGGCGGCGTCCACGACAGTGAGGCGGCGTCGGCCTCGGTCGGCGCGAGGCCGAGTGCTCCCATCGTCGCGAAGAGCACGCCGGCGGTGGAGCCTGCGCCCACAGCATGAAGGAAGCTGCGGCGCGAAACGCTCGCGGGTGTCTGAGTTTCCACGTATAAACCCTCTCGATCTCAACGCATCACCCTGCGAGGCGACCGCCGCCCGCGAGGCATGATCAGTGCGTCACGCGCACATATGGGCAATATGCCAGTGCAGGAACTCGCCCCTATTTCCTCCACTTTGCGGGGATGTAAACGCGTTTGAGTCCGAATGTCACCGGGCAGCCCGGCGGTCCCAAGTCGCGTCACAGCCGGGACTCGCCGATGACCTCAACGGGAAACATGCGAATGCGAGGCTTCATGCGCCATGACGCATGCACCAGCACGGCTGGTGTCATGCCTGGAACTCGAGGAGACCCATGAAGACCCGCTACAAGATCGCGCTCGCCGTCGCCATCACCGCTGGCATCGCCGTCCCCAGCACCGCGGTGGCCGCTGACGCGCTGTTCCGCCCGAAGCCCACGGAGGCCGTCCCTTTCGTCACCGGTGACACCCCGTCGATCGCCGATGGGGTGGCCCTCGGCAAGAATGTCGCCTGGTACAAGTCCTCGGGCCTCGGTCCCTCCGCTCTCAACACCACGCCGGGTATCTCGGCCGAGGCTCGCTACATTCCCACCGATGTGTTCCCCGGTGGTGCACTGCCTGCGGGTGTCACGATCACCGAGGCGCAGTCGATCAACGCTCTGATGCGGATCGGCGAGAACCTGAAGAAGGCGGGCCTGTCGTACGAGGACGTGACCTCGATGCGAGTGTTCCTGCAGAACCCCGCCGGCGAGCAGGCGGCGGACTTCGCCGGCTGGAACCGCGGCTACCGCCAGTTCTTCGCGAACACGAACCTGGCCACCGGGGAGACCCTGCAGGTGCAGCTGGGATCCGTGGCCGGCGCGCCGAAGGTCGTGAACCCCGCGCGTCCGTCCCGGTTCACGATCGAGGTCGAGAACCTGCCCGTGAACGGATGGCTGGTCGAGGTGGAGGTCGACGCCGTCTACCCCGAGTGAGCGGACGGCGCTGCGGGGGCGGACTGTAGCCGATAGCCGACCCTCGCAGCGCCGGTTTGCGCCGGCATTGCCGGACGGGGTGAACTTGACCAGTGCCCACGACCGACGACCTCGCCGACGAGCTGGCGACCGCCGTCGACGGGGCCGACATCTTCGCCGTCTATCAGCCGCAGGTGTCGTTGGAGAGCGGGTCGATCGTCGCCGCGGAGGCACTATGCCGCTGGCGGCATCCACGGCTCGGCGACATCGATCCCGCGACGATGATCGATGTCGCGGAACGCAGCGGCGTGATCCATGCGCTCGGCCGGAGGATGCTCGACGAGTGCCTCGACGCGCTCGCCGGGTGGCGCGAGACCGGCCGCGCGTGGGCCGTCGCCGTCAACGTCTCGCCGTTGCAGTTCGAGGACGAATCCTTCGCCCCTCATGTCGCCGCCGAGTTCGAGCGACGTGCGTTGCCGACTGGGTCGCTCGTTCTCGAGCTGACGCAGGACGCCGAGCCGGTCGATGAGCGCGTGCTGCCGCAACTGCACATGCTCCGCGAGATCGGAGTGGAGATCTCGCTGGCGGGATACGGCGCCGACTCGTCCTCGCTGGATGCACTTCGGAGTGTGCCGCTCGCCGAAGTGAAGCTCCCGGGGGACCTGGTGCGGTCGGCGACGGGACCCGCGCTGGCCGTGCTGCGCGACAGTGTCGAGATCGCGCACGCACACGGGCTGCGAGTGGTCGCCGAAGGGATCGAGACGCTCACCCATCTCGACATCGCGGTGCAGCTGGGCTGCGATCGTGCGCAGGGCTTTCTCATCCGGCATCCGGATTCGGAGTTCGTGTTCCCGTAGACCGTCGCGAGCTCGAGGGCGACGAGTGCAGCAACCGGAATCGGATGGATGCCGCGGGCCGGCGTTGCTCTTCGGCTCGGGCGATTCGCCTCGCTGCGGCTCGCTCAAAGACCGGGGTGCTGCATCCATGAGCGCTTCTCCGCCGGAATAGTTCTTCGAGGCCAGCGCCGGCCTCGAGGGGAACTGGAGGAGGAATCGCCATGCGCGCACCGACAGAGGCATTCGCCTACCGCTACGCCGATTACGGCGACGCCGACGTTCTCCATCGCCATCAATACCCACTGCCTGCCCCCGGGCCGGGCGAGGTGCTGGTCGAGGTGATCTCGACGGCGATCAACCACATGGACGCCTTCCTGCGCAACGGCAAGGAGGACACCTGGCACGACGACCCGTGGCCGCGGTTGTCGGGCAGCGACTTCGCCGGGATCGTCCGCGGCTGCGGCCCGGGCGTGACCAGGCTGCGGGTCGGCGCGAGCGTCGTCGGGCACACCCGGACCGGCGCCCACGCGAGCCACATCATCGTGCCGGCCGACCAGCTCGTGGGCAAGCACCGGAGCATCGAATGGGAGGTCGCCGGCGGCCTCTTCCTCGCCGGAGCCACCGCGTTGGAGACCCTCGATGACCTTCGCATCGGCGCCTCCGACACGGTGGTCATCTCCGCCGCGGCGGGCGGCGTCGGCAGCATCGAGGCGCAGGTCGCGAAGCACCGCGGCGCCCGCGTGATCGGCACGTGCGGCGAGCGCAACTTCGACTACCTGCGGCAGCTGCACATCACGCCCGTGAAGTACGGGGAGGGGATGGCGGACCGCATCCGGCGGCTCGCGGGCGGACCGATCACCGCGTACATCGACAACTACGGCAAGGACGGGAGCGACGTCGCGGAAGCCCTCGAGGTTCCTTTCGAGCGCTATCGCTCCAGCGCGGACAGGCGGGAGGTCGAACTGCGGATGCTCCGGGACGACCCCGAATCCGTTGCGCACGCGACGCAGGTGCTGCAACGCGTGGTGGATCTCGCCGGCGCGGGAGCGTTCCGCCTGCTGGTGTCGGGCCTGTATCCCATCGAAGACATCGTGGAGGCCTTCGAAGACCTGGCCAAGCTGCACGCGCGCGGGAAGATCGTCCTGGCCACTCATCCGGTCACGCGCACGCGCTCGCTGCGCGCCCGAGAGATCTTCGAACGGATGCCGTAGCCCGGGCTTTACGGCCTCGGCACAGGGTTGTCCAGTCCCTGCTTCGTGTCGCACAGCCCTGGCAGGCTGGGGCCATGCGACAAGGAGATGCGATGAAGCAGCGCACGCTGGCGGGACGACAGGTTTCGGCGATCGGGCTCGGCGCCATGCCGCTGTCGATGAACAACGACAAGGAGTATCCGTCGTTCGAGGATGCCGTGGCCACCGTGCATGCCGCGCTCGACGCCGGCGTCACCCTCATCGACACCGCCGACATCTACGCCCCGGACGGCGAGGAGATGGGCCACAACGAGCGCATCGTCGCCGAGGCGCTGCGCACCTGGGACGGCGACGCGTCGAGCATCTTCGTCGCGACGAAGGGCGGCATCAAGCTGGGCGAAGGCGGCGCCAAGGTCCGCGACGGGTCGGCGGCGTACCTGCGCTCGGCGGTCGAGAAGTCGCTCGACATCCTCGGCGTCGACCAGATCGAGCTCTACCAGTACCACCGCCCCGACCGCTCGCTCGTGTACGGCGACATCATCTCGGGTCTGAAGGCGTTGAAGGATGACGGCCTCGTGCGTGCCGATCGGCATCTCGAACGCGAGCGTCGAAGAGATCCAGATCGCGATCGACGTGCTCGGCGAGGGCAACCTCGCCAGCGTGCAGAACGAGTTCTCGCCGAAGCATCCGGGAAGCATCGACGAGCTGCGCTTCTGCGGAGAGCGCGACATCGCGTTCCTGCCGTGGAGCCCGCTCGGCGGCACCGGCGGGGGAGCGCGCCGGGTCGGCGACCGGTTCTCGGTGTTCCGCGAGGTGGGCGAGGCGCACGGCGTCAGCCCGCAGCAGGCGGTGCTCGCGTGGGAGCTGGCGCTGGGCTCGCACGTCATTCCGATTCCGGGTGCGCGGCGCGCGGCATCCATCATCGACTCGGCTCAGGCGGCAACCTCGAGCTCAGCGCGGACGAGGTCACCCGGCTGTCGGAGTCGGTGGGGATCTTCGACGACTGAGTCAGCGACGGCTCGTCATCGGGCGGACGGCGGCGGGTCTTGTCTCGTGTCGGTGCCCCGTCGTAGGGTCTCAGGCGTGTCACTCGTGAACGATGTCGTGCGCGCGTCTCTCCGCGCCGTCAATCCAAGGAGCCGATGCTCGGCGACTCGCTGAGTGTTGCGGTCGACGCTGTCGGCCGACCTTGTTCGGTTCACCGCCGTGCGGTTCATCCCGCACGGCTGATACGAGAGACGGCACGATCATGCACGAGTCCCTGTGGAGCGCCCAGCGCTTCCGCGAGTTCCTGACCCTTCTCCGTGGCGGAATGTTCGGGCCGCCTATCGAGGATGAGGTGCGCGACGAATTCCTGCGCCAGGCGCGGGTGCGGATCGTCGCTGATGTGCAGCGGCGCGTGCTCGCCGACGTCGGTTCCCTGGTGGATGGGGAGGGCGTGGCTCTCGTCGCATTCGAACTGCTCGAGGACTGCGCGTCGGACAGCCGGCGCACGTGGCTTCTCGCCGGCTCGGATCCGTGGCGGTACCTCGCCGATCTCGTCGCCCGTGAGGTGACGACGGCGTATGAAGAGGCGGTGCGCCGCGTCGGAGACGACGACGAGCTCGCCGGCATTCTGAGCGCCAGCACCCGCCCTGAGCTCGAAGCGGGCGCCGAGGAGTAGGGGGAGCGAGGGACGAGCGTGCCGACGGCCGGCTCGCCGGGTTGGTCTCGATACGCTCGTTCCTCGCTGCTCGACCCACAGGAGATAACGGATGCCGCTTCTCGACCACCTCGGAATCACCGTCGAAGACCTGCCCCGTGCGGTGGCGCAGTTCGACCCGGTGCTCACGGCGCTCGGGATGGAGCGGACGGATGCTGACACCGGGAGCTCGTGGTACATCGAGGACGAGACCGAGCTGATTCTGTTCCCGGCCCGGGAAGCGGGAACGGGGCCGCATCGGCACGGGACGGTCGGGTGGCAGCATCTGGCGTTCGCCGTCGACTCGCGCGAGGAGGTCGATCGGCTGCACGCGATCGCGATCGCGGCGGGGTGGACGCCGGTGCGCGAGCCGAAGCTCTACCCGCGGTTCAACGACCGCTACTACGCCTCGTTCGTCGAGGACGACAACGGCATCCGCATCGAGTTCATGTACAACCCGCCGAAGGAGGAACAAGCCGTCTGAGCCGGGGTGGCGCCGGCGTCCAGAGGCGACGGTATTGAGGTCTGCCAGGGGCAGTGGAATCGTCGGAGTCCCGAGGATGACGCCGCGGGGCGATCGGCGAAGGGACGCATCCGATGTCCGACGAGCAATTCCTCACCATTCCCTCGATTCCGGGTGAGGTGAAAGACGATCGCCATCCGGGGTCGATCGAGGTCCTGAACTGGAGCTGGCTGGTCTCCCACGCGACGTCCGGCGCGGCGGGCGGCGGAGGTCGGGTAGGCAAGGCGGAGCTGTCCGACATCATGCTGGTGCTCCGCTTCGACTCGGCCACTCCGCGCCTCTTCGATGCCTGCGCGCGGGGCAAGCGGTTCGCCGAAGTGCTGCTGTCCGTACGCCGCAACGGGATGATCGGCGACTACCTCACGCTGCGGTTAGCCGATGCTGCCGTGACCTCCGTCAGCACCTGCTCATTCGGGCGACGATCCGATCGTTCAGATCTCGCTGGGCTTCGCTTCTGTCACGATGACGCACCAGATTCAGCAGCCGGACGGCTCGTTGGGCGACCCGATCTCGGTCACCCTCGGGGAACAGCAGGCCTGACGGGCACTCCGCGGGCTTGGCGCGTTTCGTCTCGGTCGCTGGCGCTCCCTCGCTCGAACGACCCGAGGGAACCGAACTACGAAGCGTCGGCCTGCCAGGCCCGGAGCTGCTCGACGACGAAGGCGTGGTCGTCGGCCTGGGGCAGGCCCGAGACGCCGACCGTTCCTACGACGCCGACGCCCGCGATCGTGATCGGGAAGACGCCGCCGTGTGCTGCGTACTGCGGTTGTGTCGAGGCGGGCGTCGTGTCGAAGTCCTCGCCGACGGCGCGGAACGACAGCCCGACACCGAACGACGAGCGGCCGTAACGCCGAGCTACGCGGGTCTTTCGATCGAGCCAGCCGTCGTTGTCGGCGCTCGAGCCGGGCAGCGCGGTGTGGAACACCCGCGCCTCGCCGAGCGTGATGCCGATGACGATCGGCAGCCCAGCGGTCGCAGCCGCCTTGCGCATGCGGGAGCCCAGGGCCCAGGCATCCGTCACATCGAAGCGGGGGAGCACCACCTCGGCTTCCTCGGCTTGGACGCGGGTGAGCTGGTCGGCGGTGTCGTCGGTCATGGGATGAACCTATCCAGTCGGTGAGCGCGGCTCGATCGTTCTTTCCTCTGCGAACGTTCGTCATGCACCTCGAACCGGATGGGATGCCGCAGCCGGCTTCGCGCGACGTCCGCGGGCGCGACCATCCGGGGTTCGTTTCGCGTACGTCACCAGAGTGAGCACGCGGCAACCCCGCGAACGTTGCGCCCGAGTATCAAGGACTGCGCCGCGGCACTCTTCTCTGCATCCACGCCGAGCGGGGAAGGGATGCGCGATGTCCACGCAGGGTTGCCGAGCCGAAGAGCGGCCCGGCCTCAGCGCGTGGCCCCGACCGATGATCGCAGCACTGCAGGGTGCGGCAGCCCGGTGCCCAGTGCCGGAGTGCCACTTGCGGGGCGCTGACACGAGCCCGGTCGATATCAGCAATGGCGAACGGCGGTGAAGCAATGATCACTGTGGGTCGAGAAGCACTCCGTGCCGTCGCGAGCGCAACCAGCGCAGGAACAACCTCGCTGGACAACCTTCAGGCGATCGTCGCGATCACCGGCGATCTGATCACCGCCGTCGCAGTGATCGTCGGCGGAATGTGGGCGTATTTCAAACTCGTCAAGAATCGCACCTACCGTCCTCGCGTCGATGTGGCGATTGCCGGCGCGTGGGTGGACGCGGGTGGCGCGCGGCGGTTGCACGTCACCACCTCGCTGAGGAACATCGGGGCGTCGATGGTCGAACTCATCCAGGAGAGCACGGGGCTCGGCATCGATGACATGCAGGCCGGACGGGGACGCCATGTCGACTGGGTGCCCGGGCCCGTGGTGAGCATCTTCGAATCCCATGCCTGGATCGAACCGGGCGAGACGGTCACCGACGACCTCATCGCGCCCGTCGTCTACGTCGACCTGCCGGTACGAATCGAAGTGCGACTCATCTGGAGGTGGGCGGGCGGAAGGCGCAACATTCAAGTAGTCGCTCGCAAGATCATCTGGCCGCACGATGTCGAGCCGGGTCACACGCCGTCGCAGGGATAGGCCAAGAACGAGGAGAAGGAGCAAGGAATGGACACGCAGAGCCCAGACGGGCACCAGCAGGATCAACAACCGCGACAGCAGCAGCAACAACAGCAGCAGGAACAGCAGCAGGACATGGCTGCGTCGCGAGCATTCGAGGAGCGCAAACGGAAGGAAGCGATCCGCCGCGCGGAGGAGGCGGGGAACGTCGACCAATCCTGAGCGGGCAGCCACGCGGCGCGTGCAGTGCAGGGCAGCTCGGCGGCGATTCCTCCCCAGTCGGTGCATATCGCCGGCAGATTCGAGGTTATCCACAGAACCGACTCTGACCAGCCGTTTTGAGGCTATCTCGATGTCGGAACCCCTCGCCAGAATGGGGGTATGAACTTCCCGCTCGCCGACCTCGAGGGCCTCGCCGAACTGCTCGGCGACACCCTCGGCGCGGCGCTGGGCGGCGAGGCGCAACGGTCCCTGTCCCACCGCGAGCTGGTCGATGTACTGGGTGTCGTCGAACGGCTGGGACGGATCACGGATGCTGCGCGCCTCGTGCTCGCCGGTGAGGTCGGGCGACGCGCCGACTCGGAGTTCGGAGACGATGCCATCACAACGCAGTTCGGGTGCGGGTCGGCGCAGGAACTCGTGGAGCGGACGACGCTGGTGTCGGCAGCGACAGCGCGGGCGCGATTGCGGGATGCGAAGGCGATCACCGGCCGGGTGACGCTGACCGGGCAGACGCGTCCGGCACCGCTCGAGCATGCGCGTGCGGCGCTCGCGGCGGGGCGGCTCAGCGCCGATGCGCTGACCACGATCGTCGACGCACTGCGGCCGCTGCAGGGGCGGTGCTCGGTCGACGAGCTCGAGGCCGCCGAGGTCGAGCTCGTGGGCGCGGCCGTGGGGGGTGCCGAGGCGCCGGCGTGCGGCATCCATGAATTGAAGGTCATGGCGACCACGTGGGCTTTGTTCCTCGACCCGGATGGTGCACTCCCCGATGAGGAGTACTCGGAGCGGATGCGCGGGATCCGGGTCAGCCGACGGTCGCGTCGCGGACTGCGGCGGATCTACGGCGATGTCACGGAAGACGTCGCGGCGCAGTTCGACCGGCTGGTGGACGCGCACCTCAACCCGCGCGTGCAGGACCGTGGCCCGCGGTTCGCGGATGCGGAGGCTGAAGCTGCGGCTGGAGACGCGCCGGACGAATGCGTGCCGGATCCGCGCACCATCGACCAGAAGCGCCACGATGCGTTCGCGTCCATCCTGTCTGCTGCGGCCGGTGCGGCCGAGACTCCCACGTTGGGCGGTGCCGCACCGACGCTGATCGTCACGACGACCGAGCAAGACCTCGCCGCGCCGAACGGTGTGGCGTTCGTCGAGAGCGCTGCCGGGCCTGTGCCGGTTCCGGCCTCGTTCGCCCGGCACATCGGCTGCCACGGCACGATCCACCGCCTCACCCTCGCGGCGAACGGCGCGATCAAGGCGCTCCGTGTCGAAGACCGCGTGTTCAACCACTGGCAGCGCAAGGCGATCGGCGCCCGCGACGGTGGCTGTGTCATCCCGGGCTGCACCGTGCCCGCCGCCTGGTGCGAGGTGCACCATGTCATCGACTGGGCGAAGGGCGGCCCGACCTCCGTCGACAACGGCGTTCTGCTCTGTTGGCACCATCATCACGGCATCGAGACCAGCGGGTGGGAGATCCGCATGGTCGACGGCATGCCGCACGTGCGACCACCTGGCTGGGTCGACCCGCAACGACGATGGCGAGAGCCCAACCGGCTCCTGCTCAACGAATTGAGACGCGCGAGGTCCGCGTAGACCGCCCCGCTCGTTCGAGACCCCGTGTGTGCCATGACTCCCAGAGACCGACATGCGGGGTGGATGCCGCGGCGCGAGCTCTACGCGGGCAGCTGCCGCTCACGCTCCTTCGCGCGCTGCGGGGGCACCGGCGGCGCGGGAGCGTCGAGCGCGCGCAGCATCCGTTCCAGTGTCTCGCGCAGCTGCTCGCGGGCGGGCGAGGCGAGGTCGGTCGTGTACTCGACGCCCGCCGGGATCCACGACAGGCCGTACATCGTCTCGCGGAAGTCGCCGCCGCCCACCGGCCAGCGCGTCCGTGCCCTCGTCCTCAGCCGTAGGCGCCCTGGCCCCACTGCCCGAAGTAGTCGCGCATCGGCTCGAGCGGCAGCTCCATCACGGCGTCCGCCTCGACCGCCTGCCGCACCCACGACCGCGCCACGAGGATGAACTCCTCGATCTGCTCGGGGGTGAGCGGCTTCGGCTCGAACAGCACGCGCGTGTGCTCGACATCGGCGAGCCGGTCGACGCGGAAGGTGCGCCAGTCGTCCTTCTCGAGATCCCAGCAGAGCAGGTACCAGTGCCGGTCGGCGGGCGCGAGGGCGTGCGGCTCGACGCGGCGATGGGTGACCTCGCCGGATGCCGCGGTGTACGTGAACCGCACGCGCTCGTGGTCGCGGCGTGGCCAGCGCGAGTTCGCCGAGCACCTCGCCCGAGACGGCCGCACCGGCGTTGAGGCCCGCCGGCTGCACGGCCTCGGCCAGCGCGGCCACGCGGCGGCGCAGGGGAGCGGGGAGCACCTGCTCGAGCTTCGCGAGCGCCGTGATGGTCGTCTCGGGACCGCTGACGAGCCGCTGGGATGCCGCGACCCGCAGCCCGATCGCCATGGCGACGGCCTCCTCGTCGGTGAGCAGCAGCGGCGGCACCGCGCTGCCGGCCTCCAGCCGGTAGCCGCCGGCGGCGCCGGGCGACGACTCGATGCGGTAGCCGAGGTCACGCAGCCGCTCGACGTCGCGCCGGACCGTGCGCTCGGTCACGCCCAGCCGGTCGGCCAGCTCGGACCCGGCCAGTGCCGGTGCGTCTGCAGCAGGTTCAGGAGCGAGAGCGCTCGCGTCGTCGTATCGGACATGACTCAAGATTGCCCTAGATTGCGGACCGAAACTGTCCGCATTGCTTCCTAGCCTGAGGTCATGGCGAACGAATCGATCATCGAAGCGCAGGGCCTCACCAAGCGCTTCACCGTGAAAGGCAAGACCGTCGAGGCCGTCACCGACCTCACGTTCGAGGTGGCGCGCGGCGAGCTCGTCGCGTTCCTCGGACCCAACGGCGCCGGCAAGTCGACGAGCCTGCGCATGCTCACCACCCTGATTCCGCCGACCGCGGGCACGGCGAAGGTCGTCGGCTTCGACATCCTGAAGCAGCCCGCCGACGTCCGCGCCCGCATCGGGTACGTCGGCCAGCTCACGAGCGGCAGCTTCTCGCAGCGCGCCCGCGACGAGCTGCTGAGCCAGGGCGCGTTCTACGGCATGTCGAAGGCCGCGGCGCGCACGCGGGCCGACGAGCTCATCGAGTCGCTCGACCTCGCCGGCTTCGCGACGCGGTCGGTGCAGCAGCTGTCGGGCGGGCAGAAGCGCCGGCTCGACATCGCCCTGGGGCTCATGCACGCGCCGCCGCTGCTCTTCCTCGACGAGCCGTCGACCGGCCTCGACCCGCAGAGCCGCGCCAACCTGTGGCAGCACATCATCGACCTGCGCGCGCAGCACGGCACGACGGTCTTCCTCACCACGCACTACCTCGAAGAGGCCGACCGCTACGCCGAGCGCGTCATGGTCATGGACAAGGGCCGGGTGATCGCCGACGACACCGCGACGCGACTCAAGGCCGAGCTCGCGGGCGACGTGCTCACGTTCGGCTTCGCGACCGAGACGGATGCCGCAGCCGCCGTCGCCGTCGTGCAGCGGCTCACCGACCGGGAGGTGCGACGGACCGGGAAGAGGCGGCCGGCGACGGCGCGCGCAGACGTTCGTGACCGTCACGGCACCCGAGGGAGACGCGCTGCTGCCCGCGGCCGTGCGCGCGCTCGACGCCGCGGGGCTCACCGTCCGCACCGCGACCGGCGTGCCGCCGACGCTCGACGACGTGTTCCTGGCGCTCACCGGCCGCACCTTGCGCGAGGCGGGCGAGGGCGAGAGTGAGCCCGACGAGACAGATGACAAGACGGATGCCTCGGCCGAGGCATCCGGAACCGCCGACGTGGCGGCCGAGAAGACAGGAGCGAACCGATGAGCGCCCAGATCCAGACCCGCCCCGACACCGCGGTGCGGGCGAACCCGGCGCGCGACACGTGGAACGTGCTGACGCGCGAGCTGAAGCCCGTCGTGCGCGATCCGTTCACGCTGATCTTCAGCCTGGTGCAGCCGCTCGTGTTCCTCGGGCTGTTCGCGCCGCTGCTCGTCGGCTCGTCGGGCCAGCCGGTGGGCGAGACGCTGCAGTGGTTCGTGCCCGGCGTGCTCGTGATGATCGTGCTGTTCGGCACCGGCGCGACCGGGTCGAACCTGCAGTACGAGATGATGACGGGCTCGCACGAGCGCACGCTCGTCGCGCCGCTCGCGCGGTCGTCGCTGCTGGTCGGCCGCGCGCTCAAGGAGATCGCGCCGATCGTCGTGCAGGCGCTCATCATCGTGCTCATCGCGTGGCCGTTCGGCTTCACGATCAACGTGCCGGGGCTGGTGATCGGCCTCGCGCTGCTCGCGGTGTTCGGCATCGGGCTCGGCGCGCTCTCGTACACGCTGGCGCTGAAGACCAAGGACCGCGAGTGGCTGTTCTGGGGCGTGCAGCAGACGCTGATCTTCCCGCTGCTGATCCTGTCGGGCATGCTGCTGCCGCTCGACGAGGCACCCGCGTGGATGCGCGCGGTCTCCACGGTGAACCCGATCAACTGGGTCGTGCAGGCCGAGCGCGCGCTGTTCGCCGGCGACCTCGGCGACATCACGGTGCTGTGGGGCTGGGTCGCCGCGATCGTGCTGGCGGTGGTCGGCCTCGCGGTCGGCATCCGGGCGATGCGCAAGAGCAGCTGAACCGCGCGGGAATCGCGAGAGGGCAGGTTTCCGCACGCTGGAATCGGCGCGAGGGTAGGTTTCCGCGACCCGGTGGTGTGCGGAGATATACCCTCTCGCGATTCCGCACGTGATGATGTGCGGAGATATACCCTCGTCCCGCGTTCCTCACGCGGTCGGTCGGGCGTGCCGAGAGCGCACACCTAGGATCAGAGGATGACGACGGCGCGACGGCGAGGCATCCTCGCTGCCGTCACGGCCATCGTGCTCCTCGTGATGGGTGCGGGCGTCGCGTTCGTGGTCGGCGATGCGCTCGGCATCCGCACCGAGCCCGCCACCCAGATGCAGTCGGCTGCCCCCGCGGTCGCAGCGGCGACGGATGCTGCCGCCCCGCCCGAATTCGCGACGCTCACCGTGCCCGACACGGAGCGTGTCGGGGTCGCCGTCGACGAGCTGCTCGACGCGGTCGCGGACGCACCCGCACGCGCGGGGACGGCATCCCTCACCGTCGAGCTGCTCGACGCGAACGCCAGCCGACGCGGACGCCGCCGACGGCTACACGCTGGAGGGCGACGCCGCAGCGCTGCGCATCCGGGCCGACACCGAGGCCGGGGCGACGCGCGCGATCTACGACCTCGCCGGCCAGGTGCGTGCCGCACAGCCCCTGACCGACCTGCTCGGCGCGCATGCGGCATCCCGTCTGCCGCTGCGGATGAGCGACCTCGGAGCCGTCGGCGTCACGCCCGACCCGGCGGAGTGGGAGGCGGGCGACGACTACTCGCACGCGTCGAAGGCGTTCGCCGCCGTCCTGCAGCCCGAGGCGCCGTACATCGACGAGACCGCGCTCGCCGCAGCATTCGAGGACTTCGACGGGTTCCTGCGCCACTCGCTCGCGAACGGCGTCAACGCCGTCGCCTTCCCCGGGTTCGTCGAGTTCGTCACGTTCGACGGCGCGCCGGACGGCGCGGTCTACCCCGAAGGCGACGACCACCGCGACAAGGCGCTCGCCCTGCGCGAGGCGTTCGCGCCGTTCTGGGAGCGCGCCGACGAGCTCGGCGTGAAGGTGTTCCTGCGCACCGACATGCTGGCCCTCACCGGACCGCTCGAGAGCTACCTGATCGACCGGTTCGGGTCGCTCGACACCGAGAACCCCGAGTTCTGGGACGTCTACGCCGCCGGCCTCGACGAGCTGTACGAGGCCGTGCCGGCACTCGACGGCGTGCTGATCCGCATCGGCGAGGCGGGGCCCGTCTACGACGTCGGCGGCTGGGACTACTACTCCGCGCTCGAAGTGACCACCGTCGACGCCGTGCGGACGATGCTCGGGGCGTTCACGACGCAGGCCGAGGCATCCGATCGGGAAGTCATCTTCCGCACCTGGAGCGTGGGCGTCGGCGCCGTCGGCGACATGCACACGAACGACGCGTCGTACGAGGCCGTGCTCGACGGCATCGACTCGCCGGCGCTCATCGTGTCGACGAAGTACACCCTCGGCGACTTCTACACGTGGCTGCCGCTGAACCACACGCTCGAGCAGGGCGACCAGCGGCGCATCGTGGAGTTCCAGAGCCGCCGCGAGTTCGAGAACTTCGGCGCCTTCCCCAACGACCTCGGCCCGCAGTACCAGGCGGCGCTGCAGCAGCTGCTCGCCGCGAACGACCGCGTCGAGGGCGTCTGGGTATGGACGCAGGACGGCGGTCCGTGGCGCGCCGGACCGATGTCGCTCTACCTCAAGTCGGGCTTCTGGCAGCTGTACGAGCTGAACACCCAGCTGGCCGCCGCGCTCGCGCAGGACCCCGAGACCGACGTCGCCGAGGTGACCGCCGACTGGGCGCGGCAGTGGTTCTCGGACGACCCGGCGACGGTGCAGGCGATCAGCGAGGCGATGGCCCTCTCGCGCGACGCCATCGCGCAGGGGATGTACATCGAGCAGTTCGCCGACAAGCGCGTGTTCGCGATCGGTCTCGAGCCGCCGCCCATGATGTGGATCTTCGAGTGGGACATCCTCACCGGCGACTCCGCCGTTCTCGACGTGCTCTACGCGATCGTGCGCGACAGTGCTGATTACGAGGCCGATTCCCGTCGGACGGTGCTGATCCGTCGGACGGCGGTGTCGATGCAGACGAAGCCGGCGCCGGCGGAGTCGACGCGGCGATCGCGGGCGGTGCGCAGGCGGTCGCGGACGTCGAGCGGATGCGGGATCTCGTGACGGGGACGGATGCCGCGACCTGGCGCTCGCCCGACATGCGCGACGCCTTCGTGGACACCCTGGACTACGAGCTCGACACCCTGCGGCTGCTCCAGGCGTACCGGGCGATGATCCTCCACCAGGGGGAGTGGCACGACACCCTCTCGCCCGACGCCTACGCCCAGTGGGATGCCGACCGCGCCGACTACGAGGCGCTCGCCGCCGCGCACCTCGAGCGGTACGAAGGCGACATCGACTACCCCGCGTTCAACCTCACCGCCGCACAGCTCGGCGTGGAGCGGGCCGAGCGCGACCTGACGATGGCGTGGCTCGCCCGCGGCCTGCTGCTGCTCGCGATCGCGTGGGTCGTGATCGGCATGCTCGCCGCCCGCACGCGCCTGGTCGCCCGGCCCGGTGCCGCCGCCGCGCGCGCGACCTGGATCGCCTCCACCCGTCCGTGGCGGGCGCGGGAGTCGACGCTCGGCCTGCTCGAGCTCGACCGCTGGCTGCTGCTGATCGTGCCGGCCGCGCTGCTGGTCGCCACGCGGGCGGTGCAGACGTCGTTCCTGTCCTGGACGCACGTGGCCGTCACCATCGGCGCCTGGGTGGTGTTCGCCCTCGTGGTGCGGCTGTTCGTCTGGCGGCGGTCGCCCTGGCCGGTCATCGCGGCGGTCGGCGGGGTCGTGATGCTGCGATGCATCCTCACGCTGTTCGCGCTGTCGTTCACGGGACCGGGCGGCTACTGGTTCGCGTTCTGGACCGACCCGGTGCTGCGCACCGCCTACATCACGCTCGCCTTCGCGCTCTTCGTCTGGGTGTTCGTCGCCGCCGGGTGGGCGCTCGCCGCGCAGGTGCGCGCACGCCGCGCCACCGGGTACGTGCTGGCCGCGGTCGGCGCGGGGCTGCTGATCCCGTCGATCGTCGTGGGGCTGGTCGGCCTCGAGGCGGCGCTCACGCTGTGGAACGACGAGATGGGCCTGCTGCCGTGGGGGCTGGCCCGCATCCTCGGCATCACGACCTACCTCGAGATCCCGGATGCCACGCCCTGGGCCGCGGCCGCCTTCGGCGCCGTGCTGGTCGTCGTGGGCACCGCGCTGGCGTTGCCCTGGCGGCGTCGGCGAGCGCGGCGGCGAACGCCCCCTCCTGAACGGAGGGGGAGTCGAGCGGAGTGGTCGGACCACACGGGTCGAAGGGGTATTTTAGAAGCATCCCCCGAATCGATTCGAAGAGGTAATCAGCATGCGCTCACGAAGCACATCACTCCTGTCCATCGCTGCCGTCTCCGCCCTGCTCCTCGCGGGCTGCGCGTCGACCGCCGCGTCTGAGCCCACCGAGACGGCGTCCGCCGTCGAGGTCGTGGAGTCGTCGGTCAGCGAGCCCGCCGCGGTCGGCGAGCGGGTCGGCGCCGACGGCGCCCAGCTCGAGGTGTGGAGCGGAATCGTCCCCGACGAGACCGCGGCCGGCGCCCTCGGCGACGCCGAGGCCGGCACCCAGTGGGTGACCGCGAACGTCGCCCAGTGGGTGACCGACGAGGAGCTCACCGGAGCCGACGTCGCGCCCGTGCTCCGCTCGACGGCCGACGACTCGTTCTCTGCCGAAGCCGTGCCGCAGCAGTCGGTCGACGTCGTCATGGCGCCCGGCAAGTCGTACAGCTACGTGTGGAGCTTCCAGGTTCCCGACGCGCTCGTCGACGCCGAGACCCTCGTGGTCTGCGTCGGCGAGGGTGACGAGGGCTGCAGCAGCCTCGTCGCCGAGTGATTCGCCCGGCGCTGCCGCTCCGCGGCGGTGCCGGATCCACCGCGTTCGCGCCGTGTGCCCTCTCGGGTGCACGGCGCGAACGCGTTTGAGCGGCGCGATTCTCGGGAATCCGGGCGGGCCGCGGGCTGCGGCATCCGTTCTCTTGTATGCCAATAGTTTGTATGCGAAGCTTTGGCCATGACGACGACCGCGACCCCGCTCGAATCGTCCGTGTGCTTCGCGCTGTACACGTCGATGCAGACGACCCTGCAGCTCTACCGCGACCTGCTCGAGCCATGGGGGCTGACCTATCAGCAGCTCATGCTGCTCGCGGTCGTGTGGGAGCGCGACGAGGTGTCGCCGGGCGAGCTGGCCGAGGCGCTGTGCCTCGACGCCAGCAGCGTGTCGGGACTCGTGGGGCGGCTCGAGCGCATGGGCTATCTGCAGCGCGAGCACCGGTCCACCGACCGGCGCTCCGTGCGGATCACCGCCACCGCTCACGCCCTGTCGGTGCGCGGCGAACTCGGCCATATCGAGCGCTGCGTCGCGGAGGCCATGCAGGTCACGCCCGCCGACGCCGAGTCGGTCATCGGAACGCTCCGGTCGCTGCGCGCCTCGATGCGCGGCTACGACGCACGCGCGGCATCCATCGCCTCATGAACGGCAAGGAAGGGAAACGCATGACCCTCGAAGAGATCCCCGTCACCACGATCCACGGAGAGAGCACCACATTCGGCGAGCTCACGGACGGGCGCCTCGCGCTCGTCGTGAACGTCGCCTCGCGGTGCGGACTCGCTCCGCAGTACGAGCAGCTCGAGGCGCTGCAGAAGGCCTACGCTGACCGCGGCTTCACGGTGATCGGCTTCCCGAGCAATCAGTTCCTGCAGGAGCTCTCGAGCGAAGAGGCCGTCGCGGAGTACTGCTCGACGACGTGGGGGGTGACCTTCCCGATGGCGGAGAAGGTGCGGGTCAACGGCCGCAACGCCCATCCGCTGTACCAGGAGCTGACCGCGACGCCCGACGTCGACGGCAAGAAGGGCCGCATCACGTGGAACTTCGAGAAGTTCCTGGTCAGCCCGTCGGGTGAGGTGAAGCGGTTCGCGCCGCAGACCAAGCCCGACGCTCCCGAGGTCGTCGAGGCGATCGAGGCCTGGCTGCCGGCGGAGTAGCCCCGCGGGGTTCAGGCGGCGCTCAGCTCAGGCGGCGCGGACCAGGTCGGCGGGGACGATGTCCTTGCCGAGCGGCATGAGCGAGATCGGCACGAGCTTGAAGCTCGCGATGCCCAGCGGGATGCCGATGATCGTGATGCACAGCGCGACACCCGTCACGATGTGGCCGATCGCGAGCCACCAGCCGGCGAGGATCACCCACACCACGTTGCCGAGGAACGATCCGACCCCGGCGCCCGGCTTGTCGACAACGGTGCGGCCGAACGGCCAGAGTGCGTAGAGGCCGATGCGGAACGAGGCGATGCCCCACGGGATCGTGAAGATCAGGATGCACAGCAGCACCCCCGCGAGCAGGTAGCCGAGGAACATCCAGAAGCCCGACAGCACGAGCCAGATGATGTTGAGGAGGGTGCGCACGGGTCGATTCTCTCGATCGGATGCCGCCAACCCGCTGTGAGGCGGGTGCCGGGCGGGTTGTCGCTTCGTTCAACAGGTCAACCGGCCTTCCACAGGAGGTTGGTTCGTTTCAACCTCCTGTGGAGGCGCGGTTGACCTGTTCGGGGGGTCAGGTTCGGGCGGGAGTGGATGCCGCGCGCCGGCGCTCGAGGCCGCGCTGGGCGCGGCGGGCGATGCCGACGATGCCGGTGATGAGCGCGAACATGCCCAGGAGGAGCACGGCGATGGCGATCGCCGTCGCCGGGTTCAGGCCCACCAGCCACGACGTGAGCACGGCCTGTCGTGCCGGGTCGAGGAGGATCCACAGCGCGGCGGCGGCGATCGCGGCGAGGACGAGCCCCCACACGATCCCCGCCCAGCGGATGCGCGGGCCGGTGAGGTCCACGGATGCCGCGGTCGGGGCCGCCGCGGTCGGAGCCGTCGCGACCGGCGCCTCCCAGGCGGGTGGCCGGGTGTCGACGTAGGGCGGCGGGAGGACGGCGGTGGCCGCTGTGTCCGCGGGGTCGGTGTGGGCGGGTTGGGTGCGGGCCTCGGCGCCGGGCGCGGCATCCGGAATCTCAGGAGTGCTCATGGCGAGGCTCATTTCTCGTAGATCGTGACGCGGACCGAGCCGGTGCGCTGGTCGAGGGTGATGTGCTGCGTCGTGACGGCATCGGTGGAGGGATCGTCGTTGCTGATGCGCCAGTCGACGGTGCCGTCGCCACCGGGCTTCACCGTGCCCGACTCGACATCGCCGCCGCCGGATCCGGGCAGTCGTTCGAAGACCACGGATCCGTCGCCGAGAGTCGCGTCGAGTTCGAGCACGGTGCCGGGAAAGACCTCGATGTCGGTGCCTCCGATGCCCTTGGTGAGAACGACGCCGCCGGCACGGACGTCTTCCGAGTCCGACAGCGGGCCGACCGAGATGAACGTGCTGCCGAACGGCTGGACGAGCGCCTGCTCGTAGGTGGCAGTGCCGAGGTTGACATTGCCCACGGCGAAGCGGTCGGGACCGGATGCCGCAGCCACCGATCCTCCGATCACCAGGAGCACGATCGTGACGGCGGTGAGGAAGCCGCTGCGACGGCGCGCGAAGCCGGCGACGACCATGGCGAGAGCCGTGACCAGAGCGGCGGTGAACACGCCGATGGCTCCGGCGAACGACGTGGACGCGGTGGCGAGCACCGCGAGGGCACCCGCCACGACCGCGGCGCCCAGCGCGGTCAGGACGAACACGAAGCTCGTGCGCGGCCGTGTGGAGTGACGGATCTGACGGCGCTCCTCGGCTTCGCGGGCGAAGGCGGTGCCGGCGGCTTCGCGTTCGCGGCGCGCCTGCTCGCGCGCCGCACGGCCCGCGTCCTGCTGGCTGCGCTGCCACTCCTGGTTCTGCGCACGCCATGCCTCCTGTCGCGCGCGCCAGTCGGCGACCTGCGCGTCGTTGGCCGGTGCGCCGGCCACGCTGGTGGGGTCGGCAGCGAGCGTTGCCGCCGCGAGGGTCGCGGCATCCGTCGCCGCATCTCCCGTTACGGACCCGGCCGGCGCCCGACCGGCCGAGTCCGTGGCCCCTGCAGCAGTCGCCGCGAAGGGAGAGGTCGCGCCGTCACCCGAATGGGGCGCGACCGGGGGGACGGGCGGCGCGGAAGCCGTCTGCGCCGCCGCCCAGGGGGACCGGTCGGCGCGTGCCGACCGGACGATGAGGAACACGAGTCCGCCGATGAGGGCGACGCCCAGCAGGAAGCCGAGAACATCGAGGGCCGAGACGCCCGCGGCGCCGCCGTCCCATGCCCACGGCGCGAAGCCGGTGAGCGCCCACACGGGCCAGAGCAGCACGTTGCGCAGCCACGGCACGACCGGCACGAACCCGACGGCCGCGAGGATGAAGACGCCGGTCATCGCCTGGTCGTAGCGGCCGTGGAAGAGCTCGCGCAGGTGGATGCGGCCATCCGTGTCGGGCAGCAGCGCCCAGGCGATCGCGTAGACGAGAAGGGCGGGGAAGCCGAGCAGCGCGACCACGACGAAGATGCCGCGCACGATGATGGGGTCGATCCGCAGGCGTGCCGCGAGCCCGCCGCACACGCCGCCGAGCCAGGCGTCGCCCCGGGCGATGCCCAGCCCGCGCACCCAGTCGAAGAACCGGTCCGATGCGTGCGGCGCCTCGGATGGCGCGGGCGGCGGCGGTCCCGGGTCGGCGGGGGGAGCGGAGGTGGTGTCGGTCATGGTTCCACCCTGGCCGCCGCCGGCAGGCGCCCGCTATGGGGTGATCCCCTGACCCTTCCCTGATCCTGGCGCCGGGGTGTGGTCGGGGGCGGAGGGCGGTGATTGGATGGCGGCATGCCTTCGAACCCGCCCGCTGCGGTCCCCGCGACCCCGCCGCCGAGCGCGGGCGCGGCAGGCGGAGCAGCGGCCGGGGAGGCGGCTGTCGCTGCCGGCGGCGCCGCGGCGGGCGGCGGACCGACGGCGGCACTCGAGCGGCCACCGCTGCGGCGGACCCGGGATTGCGTGGTGTCGGGCGTCTCAGCCGGCCTCGCACGCCACCTGGGGTGGCCCGTCTGGATCGTGCGCACGAGCTTCGTCGCGCTGACGCTCGTCTCGGGTGCGGGCGTGCTGCTGTACGCGTGGCTCTGGCTCTTCATGCCCTGGGACGACGTCGAGCCCGGCACCGGGCCGGACGCCGCGACGGCGGGCGGGGCAGCTGCGCTCGGGCGGTGCGGATCACCCGGTGCACGACCCCGCGTTCGACCCGGCGCACGACCCCGCGCGCGACCCCGCGCACAGCGCCGCGCTCGGCGGATCCCCGGTGCGCGTGCCGACGCGGCGCGCGCCGGTGGCGTGGATCCTCGCCGGCGCGGCGATCGCCGCCACGGTGGCGACGGTGGCGGCCATCGCGCTGTTCTCGGGGAACGGCATGGTGCAGACGTCGATGCCCGGGTGGACGGGCGGCGTGTTCGTCGCGACTGCGCTCGCCGTCGCGGCGGGCGCCTGGGCGACGCTGGTCGATCGTCGCGATCCCGCGCGGGGGCCGCGGCACGAGGCGGTCGTGCGCATCGTCGTGACCGTGGTGCTGCTCGTGCTGCTGCTCGCCCAGCTGACGACCCTGCAGCAGGTCGGGGTGGCGGGCTTCGTCTATGCGCTGATGCCGATCTTCGGGATCGCGCTCGTGTACTCGTCGATGCTGATCGACAAATGGCGGGAGCTGTCGGGGGAGCGCGTGCGGCGCATCCGCGAGGAGCAGCGCGCCGAGATGGCCGCGCATCTGCACGACTCGGTGCTGCAGACGCTCGCACTCATCCAGAATCGCGCGGGCGCCTCGAGCGAGGTGGCGCGCCTCGCCCGCGCGCAGGAGCGGGAGCTGCGGGCGTGGCTCTACGACGGCGATGCCGCCGCCGACAGCGATCTCTCGACCGACCTCCGCGACTACGCTGCCGCTCTCGAACTGGACTACCCGGTGCGCATCGACGTCGTCTCGGCCGGGCTTCCGGCCGAGCGAGCCAGCGGCGAGGTGGCGGCGGCCTCCCGCGAGGCGATGCTGAACGCCGCGCGCCACGCGGGCGGCGACGTGTCGGTGTACATCGAGGGCAACGCGAACGCCGTCGATGTGTACGTGCGCGACCGCGGCCCCGGGTTCGACCTGCAGGATGTGCCGGACGACAGGCTCGGCATCCGTCAATCGATCCTCGGCCGCATGCGCCGCGCCGGAGGATCTGCCACCGTGCGTCGGGGTGCGAGCGGCGGCACCGAGGTGCACCTGCGGTTCGGGGCGGCCCCGACGTCTGCTTCCGCGGGCGCATCCGGCGGTTCCGGCCGCCCGAACCCCACCGCTTCGGGCTCTGCGCCGAGCGCCGCATCGGAGGTGCGCCGTGGCTGATGCCCGGGTTCGCGTCGTGATCGTCGACGACCACTCCATCTTCCGGTCCGGACTGCGCGCCGACCTCGACGCGTCGATCGACGTCGTCGGCGAGGCCGCCGACGCGGCTGCCGCCGTCGCCGTCATCGAGGCCACGCGTCCCGACGTCGTGCTGCTCGACGTGCACCTGCCGTCGGGGCAAGGGGCGGCCGCGACCGGCCCCGAGGCGGCCGGTGGCGAAGCGGTGATCCGTGCGGCCGGCCCGATGGTGCCGACGACGCGATTCCTGGCGCTGAGCGTGTCGGATGCCGCGGAGGACGTCGTGCGCGTCATCCGTGCCGGTGCCAGGGGCTACATCACGAAGGGCTCGTCGGGTGCCGAGGTGAGCCAGGCGGTGCACGCCGTCGCGGGCGGGGACGCGGTGTTCTCGCCGCGTCTCGCCGGCTTCGTGCTCGATGCCTTCGGCGCGGCCGTCGGCGAGACGGCGGCGACCAGCGACGAGCTCGACCGGCTGTCGGCGCGCGAGCAGGAGGTGATGCGGCTCATCGCCCGCGGCTATGCCTACAAGGAGGTCGCCGCCGAGCTGTTCATCTCGATGAAGACGGTCGAGTCGCACGTGTCGGCGGTACTGCGCAAGCTGCAGCTGTCGTCGCGGTACGAGCTGACGGCCTGGGCCTCGGCGCGCCGCCTGCTCTGAGCCGCTACCGCGGCCTTCGGGGCGTGCTCGCCTCCCGGAGAAGGTGAGGATCGCGTGACGTGGCCGGCATCTCTAAGCTCGGGACGTGCGAAGACCGCAGGGGAGCCCGACGCTCGGCGAGGTGCTCGGCGAGATCGTGCGCCGCGCCGCGGACGAGGTCGAGGCGACTCTGCCGGCCGCGGTCGCCGACGAGCCGGACGGTGTGCATCAGCACCGCGTGCGGGTGAGGCGCCTGCGCAGCGTGCTCGGAGGCTTCCGAGACGCGCTGGACGCCCGCGCGGCCGAGCGCGTGCGCGTGGCCTACGCGGAGTGGGGGCGGGAACTCGGCGTCGTGCGCGACATCGAGGTGCGCGCCGAGGTCGCGGGCGAGATGCTGGCGCGGGCGGGGATCGACGATCCGGACGTGCAGCGGCGGCTCATCGGCAGCGAGCAGGAGGCCTACTCGGTGGCTCATGAGCGGCTGGTGGAGCTCGCAGCCTCTCCGCGCGCCGAGGAGCGCGCGCGGCTGCTGCGCGAGTTCGTCGATGCGGCGAATCCCGTCGAGCCCGATCGCGAGGCCGCGGAGGTGCTGGCCGCGGCGGTGGCGAGACAGGCACGTCGCGTGGAGAAGGCCGATTCCCGCCTCGACGGCACGGATGCGCGCTACCACGCCCTCCGCAAGGCCGCACGACGCATGCGGTATGTGGCGGAGTCCGTCAGGGATGCCGCTCCCGGGCTGCGCACGAAGGAGATGGAGGCGCTCGTGGAGGCCGGCGACGACATCCACGATGCGCTCGGCGCGCACCGTGACGCCATGCTGCTCGCGCAGCGGGTGGATCATGAGGCAGCCCTCGCCGGGCGCGCGGGGGAGCTGTCGCACGCGTACGACAGGATCGCCGAGGTGGCCCGCGACGAGGCGGCGGAACGCCTCGACGAGGTCCCGCAGGCGATGCGGCGACTGAAGGCCGCGGCATCCCGTCTTTCGTGAGCTGCGGCGTGCCCACGTCCGCGGATGCGAGGTCGGCAGCGCGCCCGGCCGGTGTCGGCGCGGCGACCTAGACTTGGTGGGACATGACCGACGCCATTCCGACCGCGCCGGGCGCGGGTACCGTTCGTCCGATCGTCCTCGACGCCGCCCACCCGATGGGCGCTGCGCCGCACGTGGGCGCGCGCTCCGACGAAGACCTGCTCGAGGGGCTGAACCCGCAGCAGCGCGAGGCCGTGACGTACCGCGGGCAGGCGCTGCTCATCGTCGCCGGCGCCGGCTCGGGCAAGACCAGCGTGCTCACCCGCCGCATCGCGTCGCTGCTGCGCAACCGCGAGGCGTGGCCGAGCCAGATCCTCGCGATCACCTTCACCAACAAGGCCGCCGGCGAGATGCGCGAGCGCGTCGAGCACCTGGTGGGCGATTCGGCGCGCGGCATGTGGATCTCGACGTTCCACTCCGCGTGCGTGCGCATCCTCCGCCGCGAGGCCGAGCAGTTCGGCTTCACCAAGTCGTTCACGATCTACGACTCGGGCGACTCGCGTGCGCTCATCAAGCGGCTCGTGAAAGAGCATGAGGCCGACGCGTTCGGGCTCACTCCCGCGGCCACGCAGTCGAAGATCTCGAAGCTGAAGAACGAGCTGGCGGATGCCGAGTCCTACGCCCGCACGGCCAACATGAGCGATCCTGCCGAACGGGTCTTCGTCGAGCTGTTCGGCGCGTACCAGCGCGAGCTGCAGCGGGCGAACGCCTTCGACTTCGACGACCTCATCGGGCAGACGGTGTTCCTGTTCCGCGCGTTCCCGCAGGTGGCGGACGTGTACCGCCGGCGGTTCCGTCACGTGCTCGTCGACGAGTACCAGGACACCAACCACGCGCAGTACGCGCTGATCCACGAGCTGACCCGGCCGCCGGGATCGGATGCCGCGCCCCTGGCCGGATCCGGCGGCATGATGATCTTCGAGGCCGAGCCGGCCGCCGAGGACGGCGCCTCGCTCACCGTCGTCGGCGACTCCGACCAGTCGATCTACGCCTTCCGCGGCGCCGACATCCGCAACATCAGCGAGTTCGAGAAGGACTACCCGGGCGCCAAGGTCGTGCTGCTCGAGCAGAACTACCGCTCGACCCAGAACATCCTGTCCGCCGCGAACGCCGTCATCGGCCACAACTTCGACCGCAAAGACAAGCGGCTGTGGACCGACGTCGGCGAGGGCGAGAAGATCATCGGCTTCACCGGCTACTCGCAGCACGACGAGGCGCAGTTCGTCGCCGACGAGATCGAGGCGCTGCGCCGGGCGGGCGTCGACTACTCGCAGGTGGCGGTGTTCTACCGCACCAACTCGCAGTCGCGTGCGCTGGAAGAGATCTTCATCCGCTCCGCCCTGCCGTACAAGATCATGGGCGGCACGAAGTTCTACGAGCGCGCCGAGATCAAGGACGCCCTGGCGTACCTCGTGGCGGTGGCGAACCCCGCCGACGAGATGGCGATGCGCCGCATCATCAACCGGCCGCGTCGCGGCATCGGCGACGTGACGATCGAGACGATCTCGCGCTACGCGGTGGACCAGCAGATCACGTTCCGCGACGCGCTCGCGAACTCGTCGGCGCTGGGTGTCGGGCCCAAGATCCAGGCGGCCATCGCGCATCTGGACGCGGTGCTGGCCGAGGCATCCGAGATCATGCTTCCCGCGTCGGGAGAGCTCGCGCCCCCGACCGCGGTCGCCGACGGCCTGCAGCTGCTGCTCAACAAGAGCGGCTACTACGACGCGCTGCGGGCGAGCAAGGACGCGCAGGACGAGGCGCGCATCGAGAACCTCGACGAGATGGTGGCCGTCGCCCGCGAGTTCGCGCGCAACAACCCCGAGGGCACGCTGCTCGACTTCCTCACCGAGGTGGCGCTGGTGTCGGATGCCGACGACCTCGAGGACGCCTCCGGCTCGGTGTCGCTCATGACCCTGCACACCGCGAAGGGTCTGGAGTACGACGCCGTGTTCGTCACCGGCGTCGAGGAAGACCTCATTCCGCACCGCATCTCGGCGGGGGAGCCCGGCGGTCCGCAAGAGGAGCGGCGGCTCTTCTACGTCGGCATCACGCGTGCCCGCAAGCGCCTGTACCTCTCACTCGCGATGACGCGCGCGCAGTTCGGCGAGGTGACGGTGGCGATGCCGAGCCGCTTCCTGCAGGAGATCCCGAACGAGCTGCTGCACTGGCGGCAGTCGCCCGGCGACGTCAACTCCCGCGGCGGCACGCAGTCGCGGGCGCTCAACGCGCGGCGCGGCTCCGGCTCGGGCTCCGGCTTCGGCGGGCTCGGGAGGGCGGCGCTACGGCGACGACCTGGTGCCGCTCGCGCGTCGCGAGCCGGCCGGCAACCTCGAGCGCTTCGCGAACAAGATCCCCTCCAAAGTGCGCGACAACGGCGACATGGAGCTGGCGCCGGGCGACCGCATCCGTCACGACGACTTCGGTGAGGGACGAGTGGATGCCGTCACCGGCGAAGGCGCGAAGCGCGTGGCGCACGTGCGGTTCGACGCGGCGGGTCCGAAGAAGCTGCTGATCAAGATCGCGCCGATCTCGAAGCTCTGACGCGGCGGCTCGCGCCGACGGGGCAGCCGGCGATCTGAGGTGCGGGGCGGGTTGCCGGCGTTTCGTCTCGCTTCGCTCGCTCAACGACCGGTACTCTCTCTCGGTCGTTGAGCGAGGAGACGAGGAACGAGCGAGACGAAACGCGCGCACCCGGCGCGCACTCGCTCAATGAACCGGGTCGTGCGCGGTTCGCTCCACGAGCAGGTGGTGGTGTGCCAGGCGGCGCAGCGCGAGCATGACCGGTTCGTACATCGCCGTCCCCAGCACGGCGTACGTCACGGCCTCGGAGCGTGACATGCCGCCCATCGGGGCGATCTCGTCCGCCGCGACCTGGCGCATCGCGGCGCCGTAGCGGGCGAGAGCGGCGGGGGAGGCATCCAATCCCGCCGCATCCAGGGCGCGCAGCGCCTCGTCGAGCTGAGCCACCGCGGTGAAGTCGGCGTCGTAGGTCAGACCGAGTTCGGCGATCGCCTCCCGTGCGCGGGGGTAGTCGTCCTGTCCGCCGTCGACGTACGGGCGGAAGGGCGCCGACGGCGCGCCCGAGGGTCTCCATCGGGTCGTCGAGCGGGGCGTCGATGAGCGCGAGCACGTCACGGACGCGCGCCAGCGGCAGGCCACGCACATCGGCCAGCGCCGCGATCAGCCGCAGTCGGCCGAGGTGCTCCTCGCCGTACTCGGCGCGCGTCGCCGAGAGGGCCTCGCCCCGGGCCAGCATGCCCTCGCGGATGTAGAACTTCACGGTCGCGACGGGGACACCACTCAGCTCCGACAGTTCCGAGATCTTCATTGCGGCCCTCCGGGGGTCTTGTGCTGGATACTATAGCTATCCAATACTGGAGAGCGTAACTATCCAATGGAGGTCATCATGGACCCGGTCCTCACCATCGTCGCCGGCGCGACGATCCTCACTGTCATCGGCATCATGTCGGGCGGCACCTTTCTGCTGCGCATCGCGTCGCACGGCCTGCCGTTCAACGGTCTGCAGAAGACCTTCTTCCGCGCGGGCCACGCCCACGCCGGCGTGCTCGTGCTGCTCGGACTGGTGAGCCTGCTCCTCACCTCGGCGGCCGGCGCCGCCCTCGTATGGCAGTGGGCGTCGGTCGGCGTGCTCGCGAGCGCGATCCTGATCCCGGGCGGGTTCTTCCTCTCGGTGCTGGGCCGCGACCCGCAGCGGCCGGGGCGGGCGATCGCACTGCTGTGGGCAGGAGTCGTCGTGCTTGCGGCATCCCTTCTCGCCGTCGGCATCGGCGTGATCGCCGCGGGGGTCGCGGCGCTGGGATGACAGCCGGCCGTCCTGTTCGGCAGACTCTGCGCGGCGACCATGGCCAGGGCGGCGGGTTAGGCTCGCACAATGGCCTTGTTCTCGCGCCGTCCGAAGAAGCCCGCCGAGCAGTCGACGCCCTCGCCCGAGTCGTCGCCGGCTGAGGCGACGACGGCGGGCGCCGACCCCGCCCCGACGCTCCGGCTGTGAGCGAGGCGGCGCCCACGGACGCGACCGACGCCGAGCGCGAGGGTGTCGATGGCGCCGATGCGAACGCGCCCGCAGGGGACTCCGACGCGGATGCCGCGGCCGGCGTATCCATCTCGGTCTCGTCGTTCGGGGGGCTCGGTGTGACACCCGCACCGGCACGCCAGCTGCGGGTCCCGAGGGCACGGCTCAGGGCGACGAGCCGATGCCGCCCGGGCCTCGCCCGCGGCTCGGAACGCGCGAGTGGATGCGCACGGCGCCGGAGCAGACCGAGACGGTGCCTGGGCTGCGCGACAACGCTCTGCTGCGGGCGGCGCTCGGCCGCGTCGGCGATGCGCCGCAGTCGCAGGCGCTGCTGGATGTCGCGCGGCAGCTGCTGCAGGGTCATGTCTTCCTGCGGGTCAAGGGCGACGCCCGCACCCTCCTCGCCGAGGGCAAGGGGCTGCCGCTCGCTGTCGCCAACGCGGGAGAGCGCACGTTCGCGCTCGTGTTCTCGAGCGGAGCGGCGCTGCAGGCGAGCCTCAAGGCCGACGGCGACACCGACACGTCGGCGATGGGCCAGCCGGTGCTCATCGTGCTGCGGCACGTGCTGGGAAGCTCGTACGACGGGATCATCATCGACCCGGCGTCGGCACCGTCGCGCGCGGTGCTGCCCAAGGAGCTGCTCCAGCGCGCCGTCGATCAAGCCGACCCGCAGCTCACCGTCAAGACGCTGCTCGCCGCCGAGCGCACGCCCGACATCGGCCCCAAGGTCGCCGAGGCGCTCACTCGCGTGCCGCTGTGGGTGGCCGTCGGCACCGCAGAGAACGGGGCGCCGGGTCTCGCCGAGGGCCGCGACGCGAGCGGTGCACGCTTCCTCGAGATCTACTCGCACCCGCTCGAGGTCGCCGTCATGGGTCGCGGCGACAACGCGGCGCCGATCACCGCCGCGCAGCTGTCGCGCGCGTTGGCGAGCGACGAGGGGATCACGGGCGTCGTGGTCGATCCCGCGGGCCCCTGGATCCGTCTCACACGCGATGAGCTTGTCGCCGGTGATCGCGCTCAAGGACTGAACACTCGCAGCGGGGCGGGCGTCTGTGCGGGCGCTTCGTCTCGCTCGATTCCTCGCTCGCTCAACGACCGGGGTGGGGTCGGGCCGGTGGTGAGCGCGTTTCGTCTCGCTCGTCCCTCGCTCGCTCAACGACCGGGATGCGTCCTCGCGGGTCGAGGGTTGACACCCGTCTGCTTGCGCGTATCCTATTCAACAGAAGCTTTGATAAAGGAAACTGTTGAGCATGAACGATCAGGAGCTGGACCGGGCGTTCGTCGCACTGGGTGACCCGGTGCGCCGCGCGATCATCGCGCGCCTGAGCCGTGGCCCGGCGACGGTGGGGGAGCTCGCGGAGCCCTTCGCGATCACGATGCAGGCCGTGTCACGCCACATCAAGGTGCTCGAAGACGCGGGCCTGGTCACTCGGTCCCGCGACGCGCAGCGCCGGCCCGTTCATCTCGACGCCGCGGCACTGGAGCAGCTCACCGCCTGGATCGACCGCTATCGACTGGATGCCGAGCGCGCGTACCGCCGATTGGACACGCTGCTCGCGACGGCGGCCACGCCCCAGTCGGGGGCTGTACCCGCGGCCGCCGCTCAACAGCCCTGAGGACCCCTCGCACGACCGACACGAAGGAGAAGGAATCATGAGCAACCCCCTCATCATCGAAGCCGTTCCGGGTACGTCGTACGCCGACATCACGCGCGAGTTCGACGCACCCGTCGAGGCGCTGTTCCGCGCGCACGCCGACCCCGAGCTGTTCGGGCAGTGGATCGGCCCCGGCGAGGAGCGCACCGAGATCACCCACTGGGACTTCCGGACCGGCGGGGGCTACCGCTTCGTCCAGCGCGACGGCAACGGCGAGTACGCATTCCGCGGCGTGTTCCACACCGTGCGCGAGAACGAGCTGATCATCCAGACGTTCGAGTACGAGGGCTGGCCCGACGAGGTCAGCATCGACGTCATCCGCTTCGAGGCGCTCGAGGGCGGCCGGTCGCGGATCGCCGACCGCAGCGTCTTCTCGAGCATCGAGGTGCTCGAGAACATGCAGTCCGAGGGCATGGAGCGCGGTATGCGCGAGGGCTACGACAAGCTCGAGAAGATGCTGTCCGGGGAGAGCTGAGCCATGGGCAAGGTCGTGGCCTCGGCATCCATGTCGCTCGACGGCTTCGTCGCGCACGAGAACAACGATCCGGGACGGCTGTTCGACTGGTACGAGGCCGGAGAGGTCGAGGTCGTCACCGCGAGCGAGCCCGCATCGTTCCACCTGACACCCGCGAGCGCCGGCTACTGGCGGGAGTGGGTCGGCGAGATCGGCTGCCTCGTCGTCGGACGGCTGCTGTTCGACATCACCGACGGCTGGCAGGGCGAGCACCCGCTGGGGGTGCCCTTCGTCGTGCTGACGCACGAAGCGCCGACGGCATGGGCGCACGCCCACACCGGCAACGCCCACTTCGTGACCGACGGCATCGAGGCCGCTATCGCCCGTGCGCAGGAGATCGCCGGGGATCGCACGGTCGCGCTCGCCGCCGGCACCATCGCGGGCCAGGCGCTCGGCGCCGGGCTCGTCGACGAGGTGGCCGTGGACCTCGTGCCGGTGGTGCTGGGCAGCGGCCACCGCTACTTCGCCGACGTCGACCCGGCGGCGGTGCGGCTGGGCGATCCGACGACGATCATCCCGAGCACGCGGGTGACGCACATGGTGTTCCCCGTCGAGCGCTGACAGCAACGATGGGCAGTGGGGTCGCGATAACTCCTCAGGATCGGCCGACGCGCGTCGCGGATCAGCCCGATCGCGTGCCACGACGATCGATCTTGAGGAGTTGTGCACGCCCGGACCGGTACCGGCGGGTGGCCTCTGTCGCGGGTGCCCGCTAGCGTCGGACCATGGCGTCGGAGCGCATCACCCTCACCGTGCCCGGTCCGGACGGCGACCGCGAGGTGGGGATCTCGAATCCCCACCGCGTGATCTGGCCCGAACTGGGGATCACCAAGCAAGAACTCGCCGAGTACCTCATCGCCGTGCAGGGGCCGTTCCTCGCCGCCAACGGCGACCGGCCGGTGTCGCTCGAACGCTTCCCCGAGGGGGTCGGCGGCGAGCGGTTCTACTCCAAGAACCCGCCGAAGGGGGCGCCGGCGTTCGTCGAGGCCCAGACCGTCACCTACAACAGCGGGCGACGGCATCCGCAGATCATCCTCACCGAGATCGCCGCGGCGGTGTGGGCCGTCCAGATGAACACCATCGTCTTCCACCCGTGGGCGTCACTGACGGCGAACACCGACAACCCGGTCGAGCTGCGCATCGACCTCGATCCGCAGCCGGGAACCGATTTCGCGGATGCCGCAGCCGTCGCTCCCGCGCTGCGCGACGTGCTCGCCGAGGCAGGGCTCACGGCGTTCCTCAAGACGAGCGGCAACCGCGGCATCCACGTGTTCTGCCCCATCGAGCCGGAGTGGGAGTTCCTCGATGTGCGCCACGCGGTCATCGCCGCCGGGCGCGAGCTCGAGCGACGGATGCCCGACAAGGTCACCATGAACTGGTGGAAGGAGGAGCGCGGCGAGCGCATCTTCATCGATTTCAACCAGGCCAATCGCGACCGCACGATGGCGGGCGCCTACAGCCCGCGGGCTCTGCCGACGGCGACCGTCTCGACACCGCTCACGTGGGACGAGCTCGAGGCGGGCGTCGATCCGGCCGCATTCACGGTGCGGACCGTGCCTCAGCGCCTCGCCGAGATCGGCGACCCGTGGGCCGACCTGCTGGCCAAGCCCGGACGCATCGACACGCTGCTGGAGTGGTGGCAGCGCGACCTCGACGACGGCCTCGGTGAGCTGCCCTTCCCGCCGGACTTCCCGAAGATGCCGGGTGAGCCGCCGCGCGTGCAGCCGAGCCGCATCAACCCCGAGAACTGGCCGAAGGACGAGGGCTGACCCGGTCGCTCCGCGGTACCGAGCCCCCGGGCTCGGGCGCTGAGGCGCGGCGGTTCCGCTTCGGGCGCTGAGGCGCGGGGCTCGAGATTCGATCACTCCGAGGGGTCGGGGAGGTTGCGGATCAGCACGATCGCGAGCCCGGCCGCCGTCGAGGGCGTGAGCCCCACCGTGCCGCGCGCGTCGTCGGCGGTGACCTCTGAGACGACGACGGCCACGGCATCCCTCGAGCGGTCGATGACGAGTGCCGTGCCGCCGTCGCCCTGGGCGTAGAAGACCTCGCGGGGCCTGTCGACCCACCACTGGTAGCCGTAGCTCGTCGTGCCGATGTCTCTCGTGGCGACCAGCGCGGAGGTCGCCTCGACGGCCCAGGTCGGCGAGACCACCTGCGTGTCGTCCCAGACGCCTTCGTCGAGGTACAGCTCGCCGATCCGGAGCAGATCCGAGGGGCGCAGTCGCAGATGCGAGTAGCCGAGGTTGACGCCCTGCGGGTCGGCCGGCCACGCGACTTCGGCGTCGTCGTAGGCGGGAAGCAGCGACGGGAGGTCGGCCACGGAACTCAGTCGCTGTTCCCACAGCGGGTCGGAGTCGATGCCCAGCGGATCGAAGAGCGCCTGCCGCGCGAACTGCAGCACCGACATCCCGGTCGCCTGGGTGATCACGGCGGCGAGGATGTGGGCGCCCGCGTCCGACGGGAGCACCCGGCCGCCCACCGGGTCGCGGGCCGTTCGCTCGGCGAGGATCGCGGCGATCCAGTCCGGGGCGGCCACCGCGGCCGTCCCGACTCTGAGCGGAAGGCCGGCGGTGTGGGTGAGCACCGACTTCAGCGGGATGGCGGCCGTCTCGGGCGTGAGGATCCCGGCGTAGGCGGGCAGCAGTTCGCCGAGCGTCGCGTCCACCCCGCGGATGAGGCCGCGATCGATCGCGATGCCGATGAGCGTCGACGTCACGATCCGGGTCACGCCACGTACGTCCCACGTGTCGCCGGGGTCGCAGTCGACGTACCGCTCGTACACGGGCTCGCCGTGCTGCTGGACGATGACGGCTCGGACGGTCTCCTCGCCGTAGACGACGTCGAACACCGAAGCCAGCTCCTCGTCCATGATCTCGGTCGGCGAAGGCGAGGGAGCCGTCGAGCAGCCCGTCGCGATCAGCAGCGCGCCGAGTACGGCGCCGGCGAGCGCGCGCCGCACTCCCGCCAGGCGCCGCAGTGCGCGGTGGTGGGACTCGGCCATGGAAGCCTCCGTCAACGGTGACTCTGGCCGCACCGTACACCCGCGCCGATCGGCCGAACAGGGGGTACGCTGCACGGCACCGGGGCCCGCTGCCGAGGCGCGGGTGCGGTGCGAGCGGGCGCCTCGGGTGGGAGTCAGACGAGGACGTCGGCGAGGTCGTAGGCCGCGACGACCTCGAGCTGCTCGTAGGTGCACGACGTCGGATCGCGGTCGGGGCGCCAGCGCTCGAACTGCACGGTGTGCCGGAATCTCCAGCCCTCCAGCTGGTCGTAGCGCACCTCGAGCACGCGCTCGGGGCGCAGCTTCACGAACGACGAGTCGGCGCGGCCGGCCTGGAAGCGCGACTTCTCGCCCTCGCCCCTCAGCGCCTCGCCGTCGGCGTCGCGCTGCACGAGCGGCGCGAGCTCGTCGATGAGCTCGAGACGGCGCGCGTTGCTCCAGGCGGCGACACCGCCGACGGGGTAGAGCGTGCCGTCTTCGCCGTACAGCCCGACCAGCAGAGAGCCGACACCCTCGCCGGACTTGTGGATGCGGTAGCCGAGCGCCACGACGTCGGCCGTGCGCGCGTGCTTGATCTTGAACATGGTGCGCTTGCCGGGCGCGTACGGCTGGTCGAGCGGTTTCGCGACGACGCCGTCGAGTCCGGCGCCCTCGAACTCGGCGAGCCAGCGCCGCGCGAGGTCGGGATCGTCGGTGGTGCGTGTGACGTGCACGGGGTCGGGCACGTCGCGGAGCAGCTCGACGAGCGTCTCGCGTCGCGTGGCGAACGGCTCGCCCTGCAGATCGCGGTCGCCGACGGCGAGCAGGTCGAAGGCGATGAACATCGCCGGCGTCTGCTCGGCGAGCATGTTCACGCGGGATGCCGCGGGGTGGATGCGCTGCGACAGCGACTCCCAGTCGAGCCGGCGACGGCCGTCACGATCGACCGGCACGACGATCTCGCCGTCGAGCAGACAGGGTTCGGGAAGCACCCGCGCGAAGGCCTCGACGAGCTCGGGGAAGTAGCGCGTCAGCGGCTTCGCGCCGCGCGAGCCGATCTCGACGCTCTCTCCGTCCCACGAGATCAGCGCGCGGAAGCCGTCCCACTTGGGCTCGTAGCTCAGGCCGCCGGGCACTTTCGCCGCGTCGGGGACATCGGGCACGGACTTCGCGAGCATCGGCGCAGGGATCTCGTACGGCATGCGTCTCATCCTGCCGCGGTCCGCCGACACCCGACACCCCGTGTCCGCCGCCGGTGCGGTCCGGACATCGCGGGTCTGCGGCATCCGGAACCTGCAGGAGCTGGACGGACGCGACAGACGAGAGCCGACGGATGCCGCAGCCGCCGCGCGAGCGCGGTCAGGCGGACGCGGCGGCCGAGGCCGCCGCGACGTACTGCGCGGCGGCCTCGGCGCGGTTGGCGGCGCCGATCTTCGCGAGGATCGCCGACACGTGCACGGACGCGGTCTTCGGGCTGATGAACAGCCGCTGCCCGATCTGCGGGTTGGTGAGCCCCTCGGCGATGAGCTCGAGCACCTGAAGCTCCCGCGGCGTCAGCGACGCGATGGCGCCGGCCTTCGTCTCGCGCGGCGGCGGTGCCTGCCGGAACGAGGCGAGCCTGCGCCGCGAGCTCTGCGGCCCAGCGCGCGGCGCGCGCGACACCCAGCGCGCGGCGCCTCGGCCGTGATCGCGGCCAGCAGGTCTGCGGCGTCGTCGCGCTCGCCGGCGTCGATCAACGCCCAGGCCAGGCGGCAGCGCGCCGTCTGCAGGTGCCACGTCGGCATGCCGCCGGCGGTCAGCTCGTCCACGATGGCGCGCCACGCCGTCACGCGGTCGTCGGCCGGGGCGCCGTCGCCGTCCGCGAGCACGGCGCGGACGAATCTCGACACGCGCCCCGCGAGCTCGTTGTCGGGCCAGCCGTCGAGGGCTCGTTCGATGCGCGCCCGCACCTCGGGGTCGCCCGGGTGGCCGGGGGAGTGCGTCAGCAGCGCCGCCGTCAGCACGGCATAGCGGGCCAGCGTGCGGCTGCCCTTCGGATGCTCGGCGGCGGCCAGCACAGCGGTGGCGGCATCCGTCCCCTCACGGGCGTGAAGGGTCAGGGCGGCGTCTGCCCGCTCGACCGTCCACCAGGCGGCCTTGTCGGGATACAGGCGCTGCGACTCCTCGATGCGGCCGCGCTCGGTCGCGAGCAGGTCGTCGCGTTCGCTCAGGCGGTCGTCCCACACCAGGTGCGACGAGAGCAGGCGCAGCGTGGAGGCCGCATCGGCGCGGCTCATCAGCCGTCGCGCGCGTCGCGCGTATTGGAGCGCGGTCTCGGGCTGTCCGGTCGCGAACAGGGCGAACGCGACCGATTGGGCGATCGCCGCTCCGGAGCCCCGTTCGATGCCGGCGCGGACGACGTCCTGGTAGTGCTGCGTGCCGACGACGACGGCCTCGTCGAGGCGCCCGGTCGACACCAGCATGTGGGTGAGCGCGTTGCCCACGTAGGCGCGCATCGACGGGTCCAGCCGCAGTGCGACGGCGCGCTGCAGGGGCGCCAGTGCTGCCGAATCCTGATCCTCGTCGCCGGCGAGCCGCCACGCTTCCACGGTCAGCGCGACCGCCAGGGCGGCGTCGTCGCCCACCTCTTCGGCGAGGGCGATGGCGCGGGCGGCGTGCTCGGCGGCATCCTTCCCGTGCTCGTCGATCGCCATGTTCGTGAGCACGCGCGACAGCAGCACCCGGGCGCGGCGGTCGTCGATGCCCTCCAGCAGCGCGACGGCCTCGTCGAGGTCGGACGGGCTGGCCGGTGTGCTCGAGGTTGAAGGTCTGGACGTACCGCTGCCGCATCAGCGCCGCGCGCATGAGCGGATCGTCGGGGCAGACCGCGAGGCCCTCGTTGGCGGACCGCAGGGAGCGCTCGGGGTCGCCGAGGTCGTGCCAGGCCTGCGCCGCATCGAGGTGCAGCGCCGGCAGGCTCGTGCCCGCGCGGGCCTCGGCGTCGGGAACCTGATCCCAGAGCTCGGCGAGACGCTCCGCCAGCTTCGCGGAGGTGGCGGGCGAGAACCGCGTGCGGGACTGGTGGAGCGCGGCGACCGTCGCATCGAACGCCGCCGGCAGGTCTCGGGCGGCGAGCCAGTGCTCGGCGACGGCGGAGGCGTCGTCGAGGGAGTCGCCGCGGTGCTCGCCCAGGTGCTCGGCGTAGCGGCGATGCACCCGCACCCGCTCGCTCGGCAGCATCTCGGCCTCGACGGCCTCCCGCGTGAGCGCATGGCGGAACGCGTAGCCGGCGCCGTCGGCGGCGATCACGCGCGTGTCGATCGCCTCCCGCACCGCGGCGTCGAGCGCCGGTTCGTCGAGCGTCGCCACGGCCGCGAGCACGTCGTGGTCGACGTGCACTCCGCCCGCGGCCATCGTGCGCACGACCTGCTGGGCCTCGGCGCCGAGCCGCATGTAGCGGGCGAGCACGAGCTCCCGCAGCGTGTCGGGCAGGGCGCGGTCGCCGAGATCGACCAGCTCTTCCACCAGGAAAGGGATGCCGCCGCTGCGCTCCGCGAGCGCTTCGACCACGCGCGGGTCCAGGCCGCTCGCCAGCTGGTCGACCTGCTCGGCGACCTCGTCGGGCGTGAGCGGCATGACCTCCACGCGCACGACGGACCGCGTGCGGTCGAGTTCGGCGAGCACCGGCCGCAGCGGGTGGAAGCGGTCGATGTCGTCGGAGCGATAGGTGGCGACGATCGTGAGCCGGCGACCCCGGAGGGTGCTGGCGAGGGTCTTCAGCAGGGCCATGGTGGCGGCATCCGCCCACTGCAGGTCTTCGAGCACGACGACGACGTGGCGGCGTCGAGACAGTCCTTCGAGCAGCACTTCGATCGCCTCGGCGAACTCGCCCGCGGGCTCGTCGGGTTCGGCGGCCGTGTCGGCGATGCCGGGCACCAGCGCCGCGAGGCTCGCGATCGCTGCGGCCGAGCCGGCGGCCTCGCGCAGCGCGTCGGTGCCGACGGCCTCGTGCAGGTCGCGCAGGACGCGTCGGATCGGCCCGAACGGTGCGCCGATCGGCCCCAGGTCGACGCACTGCCCGAACGCCACGACGGGGCCGGTCGCATCGTCCGCGTCGGCGGACGGATGCCCCGACCCGAAGTGGTCGGTCGTGACGAGCGCGAGGAACTCCTGCACGAGCCGCGTCTTGCCGACACCCGCCTCGCCGCGCACCACGACCGTGCGGGGGCGACCCGCGGCGGCCTCGTCGAACGCCTCGAGCAGGGCGGCGAGCTCATTGTGCCGGCCGACCATGCGCGGGCTCGAGGGGAGTGCGGGCATGCTCATATCGTGGCACTCCCCACCGACGAGCGGAGCGTCATCGCGTGGCGACGGACGTGGTGCTCCGGCCCGTGGCGACCGCACCCACTCGGGGCGTCCGGTGCGTCGCGGTGCGCAGCCAGGCGCCGAGCGGACGGCGCTGCGGACGCACGAGCGTCGCGCCCCGCTCGCGCTGCGCGACGATCAGCTCGTTCTCGCGAGCGAGGTCGGCGGCGCGGCGCTGGTCGAGGAGGTAGCCGGCGTAGGTGGTGTCGTTCATGAGTCTCTCCCGTCGCGACGGAACCTCGATGCGGGTTCCGGCGGTGTGCTGACAGGAATGACTTTCCTCGCTAAGGGGGGTGCGCCCCATCGGGTGGATGCCCTGTCTTGGCACGCAGGAGTGCCTTAGATGCGCGTCGCGAGCGCCTAAGTCGTGCGGACGCACGGCTCGCCGGTGCGGCGACCGGCGCCGGGCATCAGCCCGCTGACCTGCGGCGGTCTCAGCCCGCGACGGGCGTGGGCTCAGCCCGCGACGGGCCGTTTCGGCCGCGCCCAGCGTGCGGGGAGGTCGGGGCCGTCCCAGACCTGGATGACGCCCCAGGCCGCGGCGGTGATGGGCACCGCGAGCACGGCGCCGACGATGCCGCCGAGGACCGTGCCTACGGTCAGGGCGACCAGGATGACGAACGCGTGCAGCTTCATCGACCGGCCCATGAGCACGGGCTGCAGGAAGTTGCCCTCGAGCTGGTTGACGAGCACGACCACCCCGACGACCAGGAGGGCGTTGATCGGCCCGTTCGCAACGAGTGCGACGAGCGCCGCCACGATGCCGGCCACTGTCGCGCCCACGATCGGGATGAAGGCGAGCAGGAAGACGAGCACCGAGAGCGGGAGCGCCAGCGGAACCTGAAGGATGAGCAGACCGATCAGGATGCCGATGGCATCGACGGCGGCGACGGTCGCCGTGCCGCGCACGTACGAGCCCAGCACCGTCGTGGTCTTGTCGCCGATGCGGCGCGCGCGCAGGTAGTTCGCCCCGCGGAACGGCCGCAGCATGAACTCCCACATCTGCGGACCGTCCTTGAGGAAGAAGAACAGGATCGTCACCATGAGCACGAGCCCGGTCACGAAGTTCGCGACCGCCCCGACGCCGGCGAGCGCGCCGGAGCCGAACTGCGCGCTCGTGACGAAGTCGGTGAGCGTCTTCACCCACTCATCGAGCTGATCAGGCTGCACGAAGTCGAACGGCAGCGTCTGCATCCAGGCGAGCAGACGCTGGAAGCCGTCTTCGGCTTGCGCGTACAGGTCGTCCCACTGGTCGCGCACCGCCCACACGATGAGCCAGCTCAGGAGGCCCAGGATCACCACGATGGCGAGCAGCGTGATCAGCGTCGCGAGGATCGATGGGATGCCGCGCCGCCGCATCCAGCTCATCACCGGGTTGAACGCGCACGCGAGGATCAGCGCGATCACGAGCGGGATCGTGACGAGGGTGAGCGACTGGATCGCGAAGAAGATGGCCGCGGCCACCGTGACGACCACGATGATCTGGATCGCACGGATGCCGAGCTTGCCGAAGCCGTCGGCCCACAGGCTCCACGGCGCGCGGGTCGCCCGGGGCTCGACGTCGTGCGTGTCGACGACGACGCGCTGAGGGTCGTTTCGGAACAGTCCCATGCGCGAGGGTATGCGCCCGGGGCCCTCCCGCTCTGCGGGTTGCGCGCGAGTCCCGATCCGGGCTAGGCGAACGCGCTCATGCCGGTGATGTCGCGGCCGATGAGCAGCGCCTGCACGCTCTCGGTGCCCTCGTAGGTGTGGATCGCCTCGATGTCGGCCATGTGCTGCATGACGCCGTTCTCGAGCAGGATGCCGTTGCCGCCGAGCATGTCGCGCGCGGTCGACGCGATCCGTCGGGCGGCGCGGGTGTTGTGGTACTTCGCCAGCGAGGCCTGCGTCGGACGCAGTTCGCCGCGCTCCTCGAGATCGGCCATCCAGCGGCAGTACAGCTGCATCGCGGTGAGCTCTTCGAGCATGTTCGCCAGGCGCTCCTGCACCATCTGGAACTTGGCGAGGGGCCTTCCGAACTGGATCCGCTGCTGCGAGTAGGCGAGCGCCGCCTCGTAGCAGGCGGTGGCGTGGCCGAGCGCCGACCAGGCGACGCCCGAGCGCGTCGAGTACAGCACGGTCGAGGCATCCTTGAAGCTCCTCGTGCCGGGCAGCACGGCATCGAGGGGCACCCGCACGCCGTCGAGGGCGATGTGCGCCTGGTGGATGCCGCGCAGCGACGCCTTGCCCTGGATCACGGTGCCGGTGTACCCCGGCGTGTCCTGCTCGACGAGGAAGCACCGGACCGCGCCGTGGAACTCGTCTTCGGCTTCCACGCGCGCCCACACGAACGTGATGCCGCCCGAGGCGCCGTTGCCGATCCACTTCTTGGCGCCGTCGATCACCCACGCGTCGCCGTCCTTGCGGGCCACGGTCTCGAGGGACACCGAGTCGGATCCGTGGTCGGGCTCGGTGAGGGCGAAGGATGCCGGAACCTCGCCGCGCGCGACCGGCACGAGCCAGCGCGCCTGCTGCTCGTCGCTGCCGAAGAGGGCGAGCGTGCGCAGGGCGAGCCCGCCCTGGACCGCGAGGACCGTGCCGAGCGAGCCGTCGCCGCGCGAGATCTCCATGTTCACGAGACCCGCCGCGAGCGGCGAGAGCCGGGTCAGCGCCGGGTGCGCGATGCCGTCGTTGAAGAGGTCGAGCTCACCCATGCGCATGGCGAGGTCGAGCGGGTACTCGGCGGTGTCCCAGGCGTCGAGCATGCGCGTGCCGACCTCGTCGATGTAGGACTCCGCGCGTTCCCACGCCTCGCGGTCGGCGGCGGGGATGTCGGCGAACACGGCGTAGTAGTCGGTGCCGCGGCGGGCGGTGACGTCGTAGCCTTCGACGCTCTGACCCGGGCGGGGCTGGAAGTCGGTCATGATCGGGCTCCTGACGCGGTGTGGCGGGTGCTGCGGCATCCGGTTCCGGTGGAACTGAATCCCACGATCCATAGTACTCAGTGTCACCACGTTTCGTCTGGTCGCCGGGGACCGGTCGTTGAGCGAGCTGCGGTCGCTAGCGAGCTCGAGTCGACGCTCGCACCGACGCCGAGGTCGCTACCGACGTCACGGTCGTTGGCGCTTGCGAACACGAGACCCGAGCCTGTCTGCTAACGTGGGAAACCGACCAGCCGGTATGTAATCCTCGGCTGTCGATCTGTCGCAAGGAGGCGCCATGACCCACGACCACGCCCGCCGTTTCGAGGGCACGGTGTCGCTCGTCACCGGTTCGAGCCGCGGCATCGGCTTCGCGATCGCACGACGCCTCGTCGACGAGGGCGGATCGGTCGTCCTCACCGGCCGCAAGCAGGACTCGCTCGACGCCGCCGTCGCCGAACTCGGCGACGCTGCGACCGCCGTCGCGGGCCGCGCCGACGACGCCGACCACCGCGCTGCCGTCTTCGCGCACATCGGCGAGCGCCACGGCCGGCTCGACCACCTGGTCAACAACACCGGCATCAACCCGGTCTACGGCCCGATCGTCGACGTCGACGCCGCGGCGGCGCGCAAGATCCTCGAGGTCAACGTCGTCTCGGCGCTCGACTGGACCCGCGCCGCGCTCGCCGCCGGACTCTCCCGCTCGGTCGTCAACATCGCCTCGGTGGCCGGCCTCGGCGCGAGCCCCGGCATCGCGTTCTACGGCATCTCGAAGGCCGCCCTCATCAACCTCACGGCGCAGCTCGCGTACGAGCTGGCGCCCGGCATCCGCGTGAACGCCGTCGCGCCGGCCGTCATCAAGACGGCGTTCGCCCGGGCGCTCTACGAGGGGCACGAGGCCGAGGCGTCCGCCGCGTATCCGCTGGCGCGGCTGGGCGAGCCGGCCGACGTGGCCGGTCCGGTCGCCTTCCTGCTGTCGGACGACGCCGCGTGGATCACCGGCCAGACGCTGCCGATCGACGGCGGCGCCGGCATCCGTCCCCTCACGTGACGGGAAGCGCGACCGGTTCGGGTGAAGGATGAAGGCATGAAGGATTCCCACGTCGCCGACGACGTCACCCGCGCCGCCGTCGAGCTGTTCGCCCGCCAGGGCTACGCCAACACGAGCGTGCAGCAGATCGTCGAGGCCGCCGGCGTCACCAAGGGCGCGATGTACCACTACTTCGAGTCGAAGGACGACCTGCTCTTCGGCATCTACGAGCGGCTGCTGACGCTGCAGAAGGCGCATCTCGACGACATCATCGGCCGGGGCGGCACCGTCGACGAGGTGCTGCGCGCCGTCTGCATCGACGTGCTCGAGACCTCGATCGACTCGATGGAGGAGGGGGCGGTGTTCTTCCGCAGCCTCAACATGCTGTCGGCGCCGCGCCGGCAGGAGGTCACGCGCCGCCGCCGCGCCTACCACGACGAGTTCGCCGAGCTCATCTCGCGCGGGCAGGCCGAGGGGCTGTACCGCACCGACATCCCGCTCGCGATGCTCGTCGCCCACTTCTTCAGCGACGTGCACTACCTGTCGCACTGGTACTCGCCCGAAGGGCCCGAAGACAAGACGCTCGTCGCCGAGCAGCTGACCGACCTGTTCCTGACCAGTCTGAGGAGAACGGATGCCGCAACCTGAGGTGACCCCGAGGTCCGACGCTGCGGGCGCCCTGCCCGACGCGATGCGCGCGTGGCGCGTGACGCGGCTGGGCGAGCCCGCCGAGGCCCTGTCGCTCGACACCGTCCCGGTGCCCGCGCCCGCCGCGGGGGAGGTGCTCGTGAAGGTCGCCGCCGTCGCGGCCAACTTCCCCGACGTGCTGCTGTGCCGGGGCGAGTACCAGGTGAAGCCCGAGCTGCCGTTCAGCCCCGGGATCGAGCTCGCCGGAGTCGTCGCCGCGGTCGGCGACGGGCGTCTCGGGGCTCGAGGTGGGGGAGCGCGTCGTCGGATCGAAGATCGGCGTGCTCTCGGAGTACGCGGTGCTGCCGGCATCCGATGTCTGGCGGGCTCCTTCCGCGCTGTCGGACGCCGAGGCCGCCGGTCTCACGGTCGCGTACCAGACGGCGTGGTTCGGGCTCCACCGCCGCGCGGCGCTGCAGCCGGGCGAGTGGCTGCTGGTGCACGCCGCCGCGGGCGGAGTCGGACTCGCGGCGGTGCAGCTCGGCGTCGCCGCCGGTGCGCGCGTCATCGGTGTCGTGGGGTCGGACGGCCAAGGCCGCGGTCGCCCGTGAGGCGGGGGCCGAGGTCGTGCTGGTGCGCGGCGTCGACGACCTCGTCGCCGGAGTCAAGGCCGCGACCGGCGGCCACGGCGCCGACGTCGTCTTCGACCCGGTGGGCGGGGCGGCGTTCGACGCCTCGACCAAGTGCATCGCCTTCGAGGGGCGCATCGTGGTCGTCGGCTTCGCCGGCGGCACGATCCAGACGCTGCCGGCCGGCCACGTGCTCGTCAAGAACTACTCCGTGCTCGGCCTGCACTGGGGCATGTACCCCCGGGTGCGTCCCGATCTCATCGACGTGGCGCGGACGGAGCTGACGCGCCTGGCCGACGCGGGGACGATCCGCCCGGTCGTCGACCACGCCGTGCCGTTCGAGCGCGCCCCCGAGGCGCTCACGGCGCTCGCGTCGGGATCGACCGTCGGCCGCGTCGTGATCGAGGTCGTCTCGTGAGCGCGAGGCCTCTCGCCAGGTGTGGGCGTCCGCTTCATACGCTCTCGCCGAACGCACACGATGTTTGCGTGACGGACGTGTGTTCTCGGCGAGAGCACACGATGCGGACGGGTAGCCGTGGCGCAGGCGGGGAGCGCGCGGTGACGCGGTTCGGGCTCGACGGACGGGTCGCGCTCGTCACCGGCGGGGCGCGCGGCATCGGCGAGGCGTACGTGCGGGCGCTGCACGAGTCCGGAGCGCGCGTCGTGATCGCCGACATCCTCGACGACGACGGCGCGGCGCTCGCCGCCGACCTCGGCGAGGGTGCGCTGTTCGTCCACCTCGATGTGACGGACGAGAGGGACTGGGATGCCGCGGTCCAGGCATCCGTCGACGCCTTCGGCTCGCTCGACGTGCTCGTCAACAATGCCGGCATCGCGAACGCCGCGCCGATCGAGCACCTCACCACCGAGAAGTGGAACGCCGTCATCGCCGTGAACCTCACCGGCGTCTTCTTCGGCTGCCGGGCGGTCGTGCCGATCATGAAGGCGCAGGGCCGGGGCTCCATCATCAACATCTCGTCGGTCGAGGGCATGCGCGGCAGCCCCGGACTGCACGGCTACACCGCCGCCAAGTTCGGCGTGCGCGGACTCTCGCAGTCGCTCGCCGTCGAGCTCGGGGCGTTCGGCATCCGCGTGAACTCGGTGCATCCGGGTTTCATCAACACGCAGATGACGACGCGCATCGACCCCGCGCACCTCGACATCCCGCTCGGACGACCGGGTGAGCCGTCGGACCTCGCCGGCACCATCGTGTTCCTCGCCTCCGACGCCTCGTCGTTCACGAGCGGCGCCGAGTTCGTCGTCGACGGCGGCATGATCGCCGGGATCCCGCACAAGTAGCGCCCGACCGGGTGGAGACGCGTTTCGTCTCGCTTCGCTCGCTCAACGACCGGCGGGGGTTGTCTCAACGGCGACGCGTTTCGTCTCGCTTCGCTCGCTCAACGACCGGGACCGGCCCGCACACCCGGTCGTTGAGCGAGGGAGCGCAGCGACCGAGACGAAACGCGCCGAGCTTGCCGGATCCGTCGGCCGCGCGTGCTTGGCGTCGTCCGGACCAGCGTGCGTTTCGTCTCGCTTCGCTCGCTCAACAACGGGGGTCGGCACTCTGGTCACGATCGTGCAACAAGAACATACCGCCCGGTCGGTTTCTGCGATACAGTGGGCGCACCCGACACGAAGAGGTGCCGATGAACGTAAGATCCGAGGCCGAAGTCCGCGCCGATGCGCGGCTCGAGGTGAACGCGACCTGACCGTCGCGTTCGGCGGCCTGACCGCGCTGGACGAGGTCTCGTTCGACGTGCGCCCCGGCGAGGTGGTCGCCCTCATCGGGCCCAACGGCGCCGGCAAGACCACGGTGTTCAACGCCGTCTGCGGGCTGGTCCGGCGCAGGGGCGACGTGCGCATCGACGGGATGCCGGCGCCGCGGCGCACCGCAGGACTCGACGGCGCGCGGCGTCTCGCGCACCCTGCAGGGGCTGGGCCTGTTCGCAGGACTCACGGCGCGCGAGAACGTGCTCCTCCCGGTCGCGGGTCGTCGCGACGCCGACGCCCGGGTCGCTGCGCAGCTCGACGCGCTCGACCTCGAGGCGCTCGCCGACCGCCCGGTGACGGCACTGTCGTACCCCGACCGCAAGCGCGTCGCGCTCGCCCGCGCGCTGGTCACCGACCCGCGCCTGCTGCTGCTCGACGAGCCCGCCGGCGGACTCGGCGCCGACGACATCGCCGCGCTCGGCGGGGTGATCGCGCGCGTCGCCGCGACCGGCTGCGCGGTGCTGCTCGTCGAGCATCACGTCGACTTCGTCATGGGCGTCGCCGACCGCATCGTGGTGCTCGACTTCGGCCGCGTCATCGCCCGCGGCACGCCCGACCAGGTGCGCACCGATCCCCGTGTCGAAGAGGCCTACCTCGGCGTGAAGGCCAGCGCATGAGCGCCGCCGCACAACCGCAGGCGGTCGCCCACCGCGGCGCGCTCGAGATCCGCGACCTCACCGTCGGCTACGGCGGCGCCCCGGTGCTCCACGGCGTCGGGTTCGCGCTCGCGCCGGGTGAGGTGGTGGCGCTGCTCGGTGCGAACGGCGCCGGCAAGACGACGCTCCTGCGCACCCTCGCAGGACTCGTGGCCGCGGCATCCGGAACCCTCCTGCTCGACGGCGACGACCTCGGAGCTCTCCGCACCGAGCAGCGGGCGCGGCGCGGCCTCGCCCTCGTGCCCGACGGGCAGAGCGTGGTCGCCGAGCTCACGGTCGACGAGAACCTCCGCCTCGGCGCCCTCTGGCGCCACCGCGGCGCGGCCCGCGACCGCGCGGTCGCCGGCGTCTACGAGCTGTTCGAGCCGCTCGCCCGCCGCCGCACGAGCGCCGGGCACCAGCTCTCGGGAGGCGAGCGCCAGATGCTCGCGGTCGGCCGCGCGCTCGTCGCCGACCCGGTGCTGCTCGCGCTCGACGAGCCGTCGCTCGGGCTCGCGCCGCTCGTCGTCGCGCAGCTGATGGGGACGCTCCGGGACGCCGCCGCGAGCCGCGGACTCACCGTGCTGCTCGCCGAGCAGAACGTCACGAGCGCCCTGTCGATCGCCGACCGCGGGGTGGTGCTCGACCTCGGCCGGGTCGTGGCGGATGCCCCGGCCTCGACCTCGCCGCCGACGAGACCCTCCGACACGCCTACCTGGGATTCTGATGGACCGACTGCTCTTCCTCCTCGCGACCGGGTTCGCGCGCGGCGCGATCTTCGCGCTGTTCGCCCTGTCGCTGGTGCTCATCTGGCGCGCCGCCCGCATCGTGAACTTCGCGCAGGGCGCGATGGCGCTCGTGGCGACCTACGCCGCGTTCGCCGTGACCGGCCTGACCGGCTCGTACTGGGCGGGACTCGCCGCCGGGCTCATCGCCGGCGCCGCGCTCGGCCTCGGCGTCGAGCGCGGGCTCATGCGCTTCGCCCCGCACAGCAGCCCGCTCTCGGGCGTCATCGTGGCGATCGGGCTGGTGATGGTGCTGCAGTCGCTGCTCGGCATCCTCTTCGGCGCCCAGTACCGGCCGATGCGCGCGCCCGTTCGACGACAGCCCGATCATGGTCGGCGGCGTGCCGCTGCTGTCGCCGTACGACGTGTTCGTCCTGGCCGTCGCGCTGGTGGTGATGACGGCACTGGCGCTGCTGTTCACGCGCACGTCGCTCGGTCTGCAGCTGCGCGCCTCGGCCTTCGCCCCCGAGGTGTCGCGCGTGCTCGGGGTGCGGGTGGGCCGCATGGTGACGATCGGATGGATGCTGTCGGCCGCGGTCGCCGCGCTGGCCGCCATGCTGCTCGTGCCCACGGAGCTGGGACTCAACCCGCACGCCACCGACATGCTGTTCGTCTACGCCTTCGCTGTCGCCGTCGTCGGCGGGCTGGACTCCCCGGTCGGGGCCCTTGTCGGCGGGCTGGTCGTGGGGGTGGCGATGACCCTCGTGACCGGATACCTGGGCGCGACCGTCGCGCCGATCGGCGTGCTCGTGCTGCTCGTCGGGGTGCTGCTCGTGCGACCCGGGGGAATCTTCTCGCTGCGGGAGGCGAGGAGCGCATGACCCGCCTGCTTCCCTCGCTGCGGGGCATCCCGCGCGTCCTCGTCTTCGGAGCCGTGCTCACCGTGCTGGCGATCGGCGGCACGTTCCTGCTCGATCCGTACCGCAACTTCCAGCTCGCCACGGTCGCGGCCTACTTCTGCGCGACCGCCGGCCTCACCCTCCTCATCGGCCAGAGCGGGCAGCTCTCGCTCGGTCAGGCGGCCCTCATGGCCGCGGGCGGCTACGGCTATGCGCTCACGGCGAATGCGATGACGGATGCCGGGGTCACCGGCATCCCGCGATTCCTGGCCGGCATGCTCAGCCGCGGTGGTGGTCTCCGCCGCACTCGGGGTGGCTGCTGGGCCTCGCTGCCGCGCGCCTGCGCGGACCGTATCTCGCGGGTGTGACGCTGACGCTCGTCATCGCGGTGCCCGCGATCGCCGCCGTCTTCTCGGGCGTGCTCCGCGGTGATCAGGGCCTGCAGATCGCGTACGACGGCGTGCCGCCGATGCTGGAGCGACTCATCGCCGTCGAGCAGTGGCAGGCGTGGGTGGCGATCCTCGTCGCGGGCGTCGTCGTCACCGGGCTCGCCGCGCTGACCGGCGGACGCCTCGGCCTGCGCATGCGCGCCGTCCGCGACGACGAGACCGCCGCGCGGCTGAACGGCGTGCGGACGGGCCGCGTCAAGGTCACCGCGTTCACCCTGAGCTCGGTCGCCGCCGGCGCCGGCGGCGCCGTGCTCTGCTTCGCCACGCAGTCGGTGAGCCCCGGCGCGTACACGCTCGCGTTCTCGCTGCTGCTCGTCGTGGCGGTCGTGCTCGGCGGACTCGGCAGCATCGGCGGCGCAGCGGTCGGATCCGCCCTCATCGTGCTGCTGCCGTGGGCGCTGGGGGCGGCGACCGCCGCGCTCCCGCTCCCCGTCGAGGTCGCGCAGCGGCTGTCGGGCAACCTCTCGATCCTGGTCTTCGGCCTCCTCCTCATCGTCGTCATGCTCGTGTGGCCGGGCGGGCTCGCAAGCCTCCGCCGCCGTTCGCGAGCCCACCCGAGGAATCGCGAAAGGGTACGTTCCCGAACGCGCGATGTGCCGAAACACACCCTTTCGCGATTCCGCGGTGCCGCGGTCCCGGCCGACGATGCCGCGGGGCCGGCTGACGGCGCTGTGCCGAGGCATCCGGAACCCGTCCTGTCCTCCGCACCACCCACACCACACAGAAAGAGGTGACCATGTCACAGCACTCCACCGCGCGCCGCGTCGCGGCTCTGGTCGGCGCATCCGCCTTCCTCGTCGCGCTCGCCGGCTGCAGCACGCCCGCCGCCACCGGCGGCCCCGACGAAGACGTCCCGGGCATCAGCGACGACACCGTGACGATCGGCACGCACACGCCCCTGACCGGCCCCGCCGCGGCGGGATACTCGTCGATCTCGGCCGCCGCCACGGCCTACTTCGCCTACCTCAACGAGAACGGCGGTGTGCACGGCCGCGAGATCGAGTACATCGTCAAGGACGACGGCTACAACCCGGCGAACACGCAGACTGTCGTGCGCGAACTCGTGCAGGAGGACGAGGTTTTCGCGATCCTGAACGGCCTCGGCACGCCGACCCACACCGCGGTGCTCGAGTATCTGAACCAGAACGAGGTGCCCGACCTGTTCGTCGCGTCGGGCTCGACCAGCTGGAACCAGCCCGAGAAGTACCCCTACACGTTCGGGTTCAACGCCGATTACGTCGTCGAGGGCGCCGCGCTCGCGCAGTATGCGGCCGACGAGTATCCCGACAAGGTCGTGTGCCTGCTCGGGCAGGACGACGACTTCGGCGACGAGATGATCGAGGGCGCCGAACTCGCCCTCGGCGCCGACGGACTGGCGCAGGTCGAGCGGTACTCCGTCTCGAACCAGGACGTCGCGGCGCAGATCGGTGCGCTCAAGGCGGCCGGCTGCGAGATCAACATCCTGGCGACCATCAACGGCTTCACGGCGCTGGCGCTCGGCACCGCCGCGCAGCTGGGATGGTTCCCGATGTGGTTCTCGTCGTCATCGGGTGCGAGCTACGAGACGCTCGTCGAATACCTCGGCGCCGACGTGGGGCCCAAGCTGCTGCAGGGCCTCGTGGGCACGAACTACCTGCCGGCCGCGGGCGGCGACTCGGAGTGGGTGGCGCTCTTCCGTCAGATCAACGACGAGTACAACGACGGCGCGCCGTTCGACGGCAACACCGTCTACGGCATGAGCGTCGCGTACCTGTTCGCCGAGGCGCTCGAAGCGGCGGGCGAGAACCCCACCCGCCAGTCGCTGATCGACGCCGTCGGCTCCGGCGATCTCGCCGGCAACGGCATCCTTCCGCTCTCGTTCGGTGAGGACAGCCACGCGGCCTACCTCGGCGCCGGCATCACGACCGTCGACCAGGGCGTGCAGGACTACGTCGGCCCGACCTACGCCGTCGACGGCGGAACCGTGACCACCGTCGATCCGTCGCCCGTGGCGCTGTCGGGCGAGGGCGTGCCCGGCTCCTGAGACCCCCCGCTCAGGCATCAGGCCCGGACCCTGTGGGGTCCGGGCCTGAGTCGTCTGCGGCGATGGTCAGCGCACGGGTGAGAACTGGGCGACGAGTTCGCGCTTCAGCACCTTGCCGCTCGAGCCCAGCGGCAGCGACGGCACGACGTGGACGACGCGCGGGTATTTGTACGCGGCGATGCGGTCGCGCACGAACGCCACGACCTCGGCCGGATCGAGGTCGACGCCCTCGTGCGCGACCACCGCGGCGTGCACCTCCTGCCCGCGCACGTCGTCGGCGACGCCGAACACCGCCGCCAGGGCGATGCCCGGATGCCGCGCCAGCACCGCCTCGACCTCGGTCGGGTACACGTTGTAGCCCGACCGCACGATCATGTCCTTCTTGCGGTCGACGATCGTGAGGATGCCGTCGGTGTACGTGCCGAGGTCGCCGGTGCGGAACCAGCCGTCGACGACGGCGGCGGCCGAGGCATCCTGTCGTCCGAGGTAGCCCTTGAACAGGTTGTGGCCGCGCACGACGATCTCGCCGAGCGCCTCGGGCTCGTCGAGGAGCACGACGGCGTCGTCGGTCTCGGGGTCGGCGACGGCGACGTCGACGCCCCACAGGGCGCGGCCGACGGTTCCGGGACGGATCGGCTGGTGCAGCGGGTTCGACGACACCGTCGGCGCGGTCTCGGTGAGCCCGTACCCCTCGTGCACGTCGGCGCCGAACGCGTCGCGGAACGCCTCGAGCACCGCGACCGGCAGCGCCGCGCCGCCCGAGACGGCGTAGCGCAGCGGCGGCCGGGCGGGCGAGCGGCGGGCGGCCTCGAGCATCCCGACGTACATCGTGGGCACGGCCGTGAACGCCGTCGCACCGAGGGCGACGGTGAGCGCGAGCGCCTCGTCGGCGTCGAACCGGGGGAGGAGGATGACGGATGCCCCGACCCGCAGTGCGATGTTCATCACGGCGGTCTGCCCGAAGGTGTGGAACAGCGGCAGCCCGCCGAACACGACGTCGTCGGGACCCAGGTCGAAGGCGTCGATGAGCGTGGTGTGCACCTGCTCGACGATGGACAGATGCGAGCCGACCGCGCCCTTGGGAGTGCCGGTGGTGCCGCTCGTGTACAGGATGGTGGCGGCATCCAGCGGTGAGACCGCCTCGTGGTGGACGATCGGCGCGGCGGTCGCGGCCTCGGCCTCGAGCCGCGGCAGGCCGACGCCCGCGTCGGGCGGCAGCAGGACGGTCACCACGGGCACCCCGGCAGCCGTGGCAGCGGGCACCGCCTCGCCCAGCAGCGGCGCGGCCGCGACCAGCACGTCGGCGCCCGAGTCGCGCAGCACGAACGCGATCTCGTCGGCCTTGAAGAGCAGATGCACCGGCACCACGATCGCGCCGAGCGACAGGGCGGCGTAGTAGACGCGGGCGAAGTCCGGCACATTGGGCACGAGCATCGCGACCCGGTCGCCCCGGCCGATGCCGCGCGCACGCAGCGCGCCGGCGTACGCGCGGGTCTGGTCCCAGAGCTCCCGGTAGGTCGTCGTCGTGCCGGCGAAGTGGAACGCGGTGCGATCCGCGTGACGGACGGCCGACTCGGCGAGGATGCTCGCGACCGAGAGCGTCGCGAATCCGGGCCCGTCGATGGCGGGGTCGGGCTGGTGGTGGGTCATCGCTGTCTCCTTCGACATCGGTTTCTCTGGACGGGCATGCACGGCGTCGGAGGTCTTGGGCGGCACGGCGTGCGCGGTGGGACTCACTCGGCGTGTCGCGGAAACCCTCCGACTCTGTGCAGCGGATGCCGTGGCATCCGCTGTTCTCAGCCGCGCAGCTGGGCGCGACCGAGGCCGGCGAGGTGCACCTCGTCGGGGCCGTCGGCGATGCGCAGCGACCGCACGCCGGCGTAGAGCTCGGCGAGCGGGGTGTCGGACGAGACGCCCGGCGCCGCCGTGCAGCTGGATGGCGCGGTCGATGATCTGCTGCACCGCGCGGGGCACCGCGATCTTGATCGCCTGGATCTCGGTCATCGCGTGCTTGTTGCCCACGGTGTCCATGAGCCACGCGGTCTTCAGGACGAGAAGCCGCAGCGCCTCGAGCTGGATGCGGGCCTCGGCGATCCACTCGCGCACCACGCCCTGCTCGGCGAGCGTGCGGCCGAACGCGTGCCGCGCCGACGCGCGCTCGATCATGAGCGCGAGCGCCCGCTCGCCCATGCCGAGAGCGCGCATGCAGTGGTGGATGCGCCCGGGGCCGAGCCGGGCCTGGGCGATCGCGAACCCGTCGCCCTCGCCGGCGATGAGGTTCTCGGCGGGGACGCGCACGTCCTCGAAGGCGATCTCGGCGTGACCGCCGTGGTCGCGGTCGTCGTAGCCGAACACGCTCAGCGGGCGCACGATGCGCACCCCCGCGGTGTCGCGCGGAACCAGGATCATGGACTGCTGACGGTGGCGGGCGGCATCCGGATCCGTCTTTCCCATGACGATGAAGACCGCCGCATCGGGGTTCATCGCGCCGGTCGACCACCACTTGCGGCCGGTGATGACGTAGTGGTCGCCGTCGCGGCGGATGCGCGTGCCGATGTTCGTCGCATCGGACGACGCCACCTCGGGCTCGGTCATGCAGAACGCCGAGCGGATCGCGGGCGTCGAGCAGCGGCTCGAGCCACTCGCGCCTTCTGCGCGGGCGTGCCGAAGTCGTTCAGCACCTCCATGTTGCCGGTGTCGGGCGCGGCGCAGTTGAACGCGGCCGGTGCCAGACGCGGGCTCCACCCGGTGACCTCGGCGACGGGCGCGTACTGCAGGTTCGTCAGCCCCGCCCCGCCGTTCTCGCCGCCGTGCTCGCCGTCCCGCCCGCCGGGGAGGAAGAGGTTCCACAGCCCCTGCGCGCGGGCCGCGGCCTGCAGCTCGCGCACCACCGGACGCACCGTCCAGTCCTCGGGGGTCGGCGGCCAGCTGCTCGTCGAGCACCGGTTCGGCAGGCAGCACGTGCTCGTCGAGGAACGCGCGGGCGCGCTCCGTGAGCTCGAGCGTTCGTTCGTCGGGCGCGAAGTCCATCAGCGCACCTCCAGTCCCTTCTGTGCGAGCGGCTCGACGAGCGCGCCCATCCGGTCGAAGCCTTCGCCGACGGTGTCGCCGGCCTGATAGCGGTAGTGGATCCCCTCGAGGATCACCGCGAGCTTGTACGCCGCGAAGGCGCGGTACCAGTGCAGATCCGGGATGCCGATCCCGGCGCGCTGCGCGTAGACCTCGACGAGCTCGTCGAAGCGTCGGGTAGCCGGCGGCGGGGTCGACGGCGCTCGGAACCGCGCCGGCGGATCCTCCCGGGAGGCTCGGCGATGTCCCAGTAGAGCGCGAAGATGCCGAGGTCGACGAACGGGTCGCCGAGCGTCGCCATCTCCCAGTCGAGGATCGCCGAGATGCGCGGCTCGTCGCCCTCGCCGACGACGAGCGCGTTGTCGAGGCGGAAGTCGCCGTGGACGATCCCGGTGCGCGAGGAATGGGGCATCCCTTCGGCCAGGGAATCCTGGAGGGCGTCGAGCGCGGGGGTGTCGCGCGAGCGGGACGCGTCGAGCTGCCGGCGCCACGTCGACAGCTGCCGGGCGAGGTAGCCGTCGGGGCGGCCGAAGTCGGCGAGCCCCACGTCGGCGGGGTCGACGGCGTGCAGGTCGGCGAGGCACCGCACCAGGTCGACGCTGAGGCCGCGCAGGCCCGCCGCGGTGTAGGCGGAGTTCTGCGACGGGCGGGCGAGCACGATCGCCGGGGGAGCGCTCCATGACGAAGAACACGGTGCCGGTGACGCGGCCCGCGTCGGTGTCGTCGACGACGTCGACGGTGCGCGGCACCGGCACGGCGGTGCCGGCGAGGGCGGAGATCACCCGGTGCTCGCGCCGCATGTCGTGCGCGCTCGAGAGGACGTGCCCGAGCGGCGGGCGGCGCACGATGAGCGGCGTGCGGGTTCCGTCGACGGCGTAGGTGAGGTTGCTCCGGCCGCCCGCGATGACGGATGCCTCCACCGGCCCGTCGACGAGCTCGGGGTGCGTCTCGGTCAGCCACGCGGTGAGCCCCGCGACATCCAGCCCGGGAACCTCGGTCATCGTCGACCCTCTCTCCGCCCCGCCCTCGGGGCTGCTGAAGCGACAGCATACCGGATGGTCGGTTTGTCGAGCGACCCGCGCCTCGCGGTCGTCGGCGCTCAGCGGTCGTGCGAGGAGGCGGCCTTCGATCGCGGAGCGGATGGATGCCGGCACCGGCGTCGGGCGCCGGGTCGCGGCATCCACGAAGACGTGCACGAAGCGCCCCGTCGCGATCGGCTGCGTCTTCGCCGGCACGAAGGATGCCGAGCGCCCAGGTGACGCTCGTCGTGCCGAGGCGTTCGACGCCGATGCCGACCTCGAGCGGCTCGGGGAAGCCTGCCGCCGCGCGGAACTCGCACGATGACGCCGCGCACAGCGCGATCGCGTCGCCGCCGACGGGCTCGAGGCCGCCCTCGCGGATCATGAACGCGTTCACCGCGGTGTCCATCGCCGCGTAGTAGACGGTGTTGTTGAGGTGCCCGTACTGGTCGTTGTCGTTCCAGCGGGTCGCGAAGGGCTCGCGCACCGGGTAGGCCGGCGCGCTCACTCGTCCACCCGCAGGGTCAGGCGGAACGCGACCCGTGCGCGGTCGGCGCTCGGGGTGTCGCCCGAGATGAGGTCGGCGTAGGTGAACGATTCCGAGAGGCGCACCAGGATGTACGCGAGATCCGCGCGGCGCGATCGCGCCGCCGAGCGGCGCGTCGCCGAGATCGCGGCGCACGAGCCAGTCCGCCGTCGCGACGTAGCGGCGCTGGATCGGGCTCTCCTTCGTCGTGAGGAGCCGCAGCGCGCGGGCGGGCTCGCGGCGCAGGAACGACCGGAAGTACTCGGCGGTGATGAGGTCGTCGACGAAGTGCGTGAGGATGCCGGCGATCCGGTCGCCGCCGCTGCGCGCGGCGTTGGCGTGCTCGGCCTGCACCAGCGTCGGGATCGCGAGCGACCAGAGCACCTCGCTCAGCAGCGCGTCGCGGTTCCCGACCCAGCGGAACAGCGAGGTGCGGTCGACGCCGAGGCCTGCGGCGAGAGCCGTCATGTCGATGCGGCGTCCGGCGATGAGCGTGTCGCGCGCCGCCTCGAACGCCCGCCGCGCGTCGGGATGGGCACCGCTCGCCAGGCGTTCCGACAGCCACGAGGGCGCGGCATCCGTCCCCACCGTCGCAATCGTGACGGGCGCGATCGTGACGGGCGCGGTGCCCGCGGGAGAGCTCGTCGGCGCGGTCGGGGTCATGCCCGAACTCTACCCGTCTGACCGTCGGCGACTGCAACGTTTCTGAGAGTGTTGTGCAACGTTCTGGAAAATGATGCATACTCGACCCGTACCGACGAAGGAGACACGATGACGTTCACCTTGACCGAGCCGCAGGCCGACGAGTCCGCCGAGGGTGCCCTCGCCGACGTGCTCGACGCCGACTTCTACGGGTTCCAGACGCTGCTCACGGATGTCGAGCAGCGGGCGCTGCGCGAGATCCGCGCGTTCCTCGAGACCGAGGTGCGGCCCTTCGCCGACGACCACTGGGACCGCGCCGAGAGCCCTCGCCACCTCGTGCCCCGGATCGCGGAGCTCGGGCTGTACGGCAACGCGTTCCCCGAGACGCGCACGTTCGAGAACAGCAACGTGTTCCGCGGCTGGGTGGCGATGGAGATCTCGCGCGCCGACCCGTCGACCGCGACCTTCATCGGCGTGCACAGCGGGCTGGCGATGACCTCGATCGCCGTCGGCGGCTCCGACGAGCAGCGTGCCGAATGGCTTCCGGTGCTCGCGCGCGGTGAGCAGATCGCGTGCTTCGGGCTCACCGAGCCCGGCCACGGCTCCGACACCGCGAAGGGACTCGAGACGACGGCCGAGCGCCGGATCGGCCCGGACGGCACCGACGAGTGGGTGCTCAACGGCGCGAAGCGGTGGATCGGCAACGCCGCGTTCGCCGATGTCGTGGTGATCTGGGCACGGGACGTCGCCGACGACCAGGTCAAGGGGTTCCTGGTCCGCACGCCCTCGGTGGGCTTCGAGGCGACCAAGATCGAGCGCAAGCAGTCGCTGCGCACCGTCGAGAACGCCGACATCGTGCTGACCGACGTCGTCGTGCCCGAGCGCGACCGGCTGCAGCGCATCGACGGCTTCCGCGATCTCGCGGTCGTGCTGCGGCTCACCCGCGCCCAGGTGGCGTGGCAGGCGCTCGGCGTCGCCGTCGGCGCGTACGAGTGCGCCGTCGCCTACGCGAAGGCGCGCGTGCAGTTCGGCAAGCCGATCGCCTCGTTCCAGCTCGTGCAGCAGAAGCTCGCCGATGCGCTCGCGAACATCACCGCCTGCATCGGCATGTGCGTGCGGGTGTCGCAGCTGCAGGACGACGGCGAGCAGAAAGACCACCACTCCGCCATGGCCAAGGCGTTCGTCAGCGCCCGCGTCCGCGAGACCGTCGCGCTCTGCCGCGAGATCTGCGGCGGCAACGGCGTGCAGCTCGGAGGCCAGGAGCAGCTCGGCATCCCGGCCGGCTACGGCATCGCCCGCTACTTCGCCGACGCCGAGGCGGTCTACACCTTCGAGGGCACCTACGACATGAACTCCCTCATCGTCGGTCGTGCCATCACCGGCATCGCCGCATTCGTCTGACCCGGAATCGCGAAACATCCCCTCTCGCGGAACCACGACCGGGATGCTGCGGCATCTCGCCTGAAGGAGAACCATGACCGAGGCCTACATCGTGGCCACCGCGCGCTCGCCGATCGGGCGCGCGCGCAAGGGATCGCTCGTCGACGTGCGACCCGACGACCTCGCGGCGCGCATGGTCGGCGCGGCGCTCGAGAAGGTGCCGGGGCTCGATCCGGCGCGCATCGACGACCTGCTGCTCGGGTGCGGGCAGCCGGCCGGCGAGCAGGGCTTCAACCTCGCCCGCATCGTGGCGGTGCTGGCCGGATGGGATGCCGTGCCCGGCGCCACGGTCAACCGCTACTGCTCGTCGTCGCTGCAGACGACGCGCATGGCGTTCCACGCGATCAAAGCCGGCGAGGGCGACGTGTTCGTATCGGCCGGCGTCGAGTCGGTGTCGCGGTACGGGGCGGGGGCGTCGGATCTTCCGGATGCCGTCAACCCGGCGTTCGCCCCGTCGCTCGAGCGCACGGCCGCGAGATCGGCGGCCGGCGCCGAGCCATGGCGCGACCCGCGTGCCGACGGTGCGCTGCCCGACCCGTACATCGCGATGGGGCAGACGGCCGAGAACGTCGCGCAGCTGCGAGGCGTGACCCGCGAGGACCAGGACGAGTTCGCCGCGCGCTCGCAGCAGCGGGCGGAGGCGGCGATCGCCTCGGGCTTCTGGGCGCGCGACATCACGCCGGTGACGCTCGCCGACGGCACGATCGTCGCCGCAGACGACGGCCCGCGCGCCGGCGTCACCGTCGAGGCGCTCTCCGGGCTCGACCCGGTGTTCCGGCCCGACGGCACCGTCACCGCGGGCAATTGCTGCCCCCTCAACGACGGCGCGGCGGCCGTCGTGGTCGTCTCGGACCGTGTCGTGTCGGAGCTGGGCCTCGAGCCCCTCGCGCGCATCGTGTCGACCGGCGTCTCAGGGCTCTCGTCCGAGGTGATGGGACTCGGCCCGGTCGAGGCATCCCGGCGCGCCCTTGCGCTCGCCGGACTCTCGATCGACGACATGGACCTCGTCGAGATCAACGAGGCCTTCGCCGCTCAGGTGATCCCGTCGGCCCGCGAACTGGGCGTCGACCCCGAGCGCCTGAACGTGCACGGCGGCGCGATCGCCGTCGGTCATCCCTTCGGCATGACCGGCGCCCGCATCACCTCGACCCTGATCAACGGCCTCGCGGCGACCGGAGGCCGCTACGGCCTCGAGACGATGTGCGTCGGCGGTGGTCAGGGCATGGCGATGGTGCTCGAGCGGGTCTGACACCCCGAGCGGCCGCCTGCGCCGTCGCCGCTCATTTCGATTCGCGGCGGCGCCGGGCGATGACGATCGCGACGCTGATGAGGCCCAGACCGACCAGGAGCACGATGGGGCCGATCGTCGCCCACAGGGCCGAGCCGCTCATCACGGACCCGCCCAGCACGCCGAAGCCCTGCAGGGTCCAGACCGCCCCGATCGCAGTCAGCAGCACGCCGGGCACAAGATACGGCCAGATCCGCTTCACCCGCCCACCCTAGTTCGCGGGCGCACGCGCCGATAGAGAGGCGGCGCGAGGGCATGACGTGTCGGAGGCGATGCCTAGGGTGGGTGCGTGGCCACCCTCGACGATCTGCGCCGCACCGCGAACGGACTCCCCGGCAGCGAGGAGCGCGCGACGACCGGCGGCGCCGCCTGGTTCGTGCGCGGCAAGCTCTATGCGTGGGAGTGCCATCCGTGGCCGAGTACTCCGCCCGACGTGCGTGCGATCATCGCGGCCGAGCTCGTGGTGGGGGTGAAGATCGCAGAGCCGATCGACGCGCTCGCGCTCCGCGAGATGGCGCCTGACGTGTTCCTGGGCGCGACCACGCCGTGGGGCGAGCCGAAGGTGGCGTTCCGCATGGCGGCGATCGATGACGACCACCTCGCCGAACTCGTGACCGAGGCGTGGCGCGTGCAGGCGCCGCGGTACCTGCGCCGTGAATGGGATGCCGCCGGCACACCGTAGCCCAGCCGTGCGGCCGCGTCGGCGGTGGGCGCGGTCGGAGCATCGGAAGGTCGCGCGGGGGGGACCGGCCACGGCGAGCTCTTGCCGGGGGTTGCCCGGAGGTGGACAATGCGCCCATGGGGGCATCTTCGGATCGCCGGGGTGGCGGGTCGAGGAGGTATTTCGAAAGCCTGGCGAGGCTCATATCAGTAGCTGGTAGCTGCGCTGATGCAGCGGCCTTCCCTTGTCGGTGGGAGGAAGATCGTGAAAGAGATCGATGTCCTGGAGCTCCGGATCCACGGGATCGCCAATTCGCCGCCGGCTCAGGCCCTGCTCGCCACCGACGAGGAGATCGAGCGCGCCGACGGCGACCTGCAGGGATCCTTCTGGAGGATCAAACGGGCAACAGAAGATTCGAAACAGGATGCCGCTGCGAAGGCGGCTGTCGATGCTGCGGGTGCCTCCGACGATGGACATGCTTCGGCGGCAGCCGCCCCGCACGTGCCGACCGCGCCGAGCGGTTCGATGACGGGCTACCCGTCCGACAATGTCGCGCATCCCGAGTCGACCTCGCCGCCTGACCCGGTCGTCCCGACAGCGGAGGCCTACTGGTGGGGTAATCAGGCGCGCACCGGAGGGTCTGCGCTCGTCGTGATCGGCCGCGCGATCGTGCACGTCGGCTGGCTGCTGGTGTTGCCGTTCGGTCTGTGCAATCTGGCGTACTGGGCGCGCCGCGACATCAAGGGCGAGATCGAGACACCGAGTTGTGGCACAGCGGGGACGGCGCCGGCCTGATCCGGGTGTTCGCGCTGCTCCAGACCTGTTCTACACGGTGGGGTTGCTGGCAGTCTCGGTGCATCTCATCGGGAGCGAGTGCTTTCCGGCGCCGGAGGAGGGCCAGCCGATCGAGGTGTGCGCGGCGCTCCCCGGGTTCTTGAACTTCCTCGTCGACCTCACCCCCAACGCGCGGGCGGCCCTCCTTGCCGTCGTGCCGATCGCGGTGATCCTGTTCCTCTACGTGGTGAGCCGACGCGCCCGCTCGGGCTTTCATCCGCTCACCTCGCTCGACGAGGAGATCCCCGCGCCGCCCACCCGATCCTCGACTCGTCGCCCGACGGGGACGCCGGTGTCGACATCCGACTGGCGACATCGCCAGAACGGAAAGCGTTCACCCGACAGCTCACACGTCGAAGCCTCCGGGAAGGACGGCGCGGAGACCACCGCATCGAGCGCGGGGAGCTCCGCCGGCGCAACGCCCGACGGCGACGCCTCGGGTCCGCCGAAGCCTGCTCTGCTCGGCTGCCTCGGTTTCTGGCAGCGACCACGAACGGCGGAAGCGGCCGAGCGGACCCACCTGGCGGCGGTGTTCGCATTCGTACTGATGACGCTGGCGGTCGACGCCGTCCTCGACGCGACGGGACTCGGGCTGACCGAGGTCTGGCTGCAGGGCAGCAGCGCCTGGCGTATTGCCCCGTTCCAGGCGGTGATGGCACTCGTGGGAGGGCTGCTCGTGTTGTGCACGGTGGCCATGGCCTGGGGTGGGGCGCTCAGCGGGCCGATGTCGGTCGTTCGCGTGCGGCGAGGGCTGGCGACGTGGCTCATGGTGATGGCGATCGTGGCCTTCGCCGCGTGGGTCGCTTGGGCGTTCTTCATCGACAGTGGCGCGCCGCTCGTTCCTGCGAACGGGGAAGCGGCGCACGGATTGAGCGGGATGGTCGTCGCACCGACGTTGATCGCTGCTGTCGGCGCGCTCATCGCTACGGCCAGCATGTCGTGGGGATACGGACGGCTGATCCAGTTCTTCTGCGGCGCGCTCATCGTCGCGGCTCTGGGATTCGCGATCGTCGCGACTCTGCGTGCCGACGACCCCGACGCGACGATGTGGATGACGTGGACGGCCGTGATCCTGGTCGTGGTCGCTGTGTTTGCCTCGTACCTGCCACTGGCGAAGAAGGAGAACCGCGTGCACGCACGTTACGCGGGCTGGCGTGGCAACGGCGCGGCTGTCGCGTTGCTCGTGGCATGGTTTTCGTCGTTGGTGATCACGAGCCTTCTCGTGCTGGGCGCGTACTCGTGGCTGTCGACGACGACCGAGAGTCCCGACACGCGGGCGCACTTGCGCACCGTTCGGGATGCTGCGACAGAGACCACGCGTCGGAGCCCCCTGCGATGGAGTTGCCGGTCTTCTATTCCCGTTTCGCCACCATGCTCGTGGTCATCCTCGTGGCTCGTCATCGTCGCCGCCGTCTTCGCGCTCGTCGGCGGGCTGCGAAAGTTCCCGGCCTTCAGCCTCCCGGGTTTGATGTTTCCCGACGACCCGCCGGAGAAGCTGGCTGTGCAGAAGGAACGGGACGGATATCTCGGCGGCGTCCAGCGTGTCTTCGTACCGGGCGCTGCGAGGACCGCGGATTGGACGGAGCCGTGCGACGAAGTGGCGTACCGAGGCGGTGTCAGTCGACGACTATCCGCGGTTCGAGCACAGGCCGGGCGGGCGGCTGCGCGAGGTGGCGAACGCGCGGCGTATGGCCGGCCTCGCGCACCGGGGCGAGCCGATCCTGATGCTGCTCGCGTTCTTGACCGCGGCCTCCCTGCTCGTGCTCGGCATCCCGACACTCGGCACGTGGCTCGTCGAGTTCGAGCTCTGGCAGCGGATCAACGCTCTCTCGGGGTGGGCGCTGGGGCTTCTCGCGCTGGCGACGGTCGGTTGGGTCGTCACGAACGCGGTGGCCTCCGACGAGCGCCCCCTCGGCCTGGTATGGGACATCGTCTGCTTCTTCCCCCGGGCCGGACACCCCTTCACCGCGCCGTGCTACGCCGAGCGCGGCGTTCCCGAAGTCGCCAAGCGGGTACGTCACCACATCGACGACGCGAAGAAGAAGGGCGAGGACCCGTATGTCATCCTCTCGGCGCACTCGATGGGAGCGACGATCGCGGTGGCGGTCATCTTCATGCTCGGTCAGGAGGACGAAGATCGGATCCGTGCGGCGGTGAAGGCCGGCCTCGACGAGAAGGACGTCGATCGCTACGTCGACAGGGTCGCGCTGCTCACCCACGGAGCGCAGCTGCGAGCGTACTTCAGCCGGTTCTTCCCGGAGGTGTTCGGCTACCGCGTCCTGGGAACCCGCGGCACGCGAGGGCCCGCCCTGGTGCGCTCCGATCCGTGGCAGCGTCAGGTGATCGACGAGGCGAAGAATCCGCACGAGGGCTTCGGGCCCGAGAAGGATCCGGTGACGGTGGTCCGATTGCTCGGGGGCGCGAACCTCGACACGGAGCAGGCCGTTCCGCCGCGGTGGCGGAGCCTGTGGCGGCGAACCGACTTCCTCGGCTTCCCGGTGCACGGCTACGCCAGCAACGTCCTCCGCAACCGCGACGGCACGTGCCACAACGAAAACCCCATCGATCGCGGCGCGACGGAGCGCGACCCCCAGTCCTACCTGTGGAGGATCGCCCGGCACGACAACTACCTCTCGACTGCCCAGTATCGCGAGGCCCGCGGTGAGCTGGTCGAGATGCTCATCGCCCGAGCTCAGGTGTGCGGCCGCGCGGCGGTCGAGGGAGCAGGGGCACACCCGACAGTGCACCCGCTTGCGCCGGCGTGGGTGTTGCGGGTGGGATGGCGGGGGAGGCGTCCCAAGGCCTGCCTCAGCCGGTTGGAGATCCCACAATGACCATTCCCCTCACCCCCGAGGCGCTTGACGCCGCGATCGAAGCGGAGTCGTTCACCGGCGTGCTCACCATCGATGTCGGCGATCGGCGCACGCTCGAGCGCTGCGAGGGTTTCGCGAACCGCGCCCTCCGGGTTCCGAATACGCCGAGCACTCGCATCTCGGCCGCCAGCGGCAACAAGGGCTTCACCGCGCTCGCGATCATGCGACTCGTCGAGGACGGCCTGCTCGGTGCTGCAGGACCTCGTGCGTCCCCTTCTCGGAGACGACCTGCCCCTGATCGACGACGCGGTGACGATCGAGCACCTGCTCACCCACACCTCAGGCATCGGCGACTACCTCGACGAGGAAGGCGACGGCGAGATCGACGACTACGTCTTCTCGCTGCCGTTGCATGAGCTCGCGGAGACCGAGGCGTTCCTGCCCGCCCTCGACGGCTTCCCGCAGAAGTTCCCGCCCGGCGAGCGATTCTCCTACTGCAACGGCGGGTACGTGGTGCTCGCGCTCGTCGCCGAGCGCGTCAGCGGCCGCGGGTTCCATGAACTGGTCGAGACCGAAGTCTGCGAGCGGGCGGGACTCACCGGCTCCGCATTTCTCCGCTCCGACGACCTCCCCGCGGATGCCGCGCTCGGCTACCTGGACGAGGAGGGCAACCGCACCAACGTGCTGCACCTCCCGGTGCGGGGCAACGGCGACGGCGGGATGTACTTCACGGCCGACGACCTGCACCGGTTCTGGAACGCCTTGCTGGATGGCCGGATCGTGTCGCCTGACACGCTCGCCGAGATGATCCGTCCCCGCTTCGACGTGCCGGCCGAGCACAAGCGGTACGGGATGGGCTTCTGGCTGGGCCGCCGCAATTCGTCTCTGATCCTGGAGGGCTACGACGCCGGCGCATCGTTCCGGTCCACGCACATCCCGGAGACACGCACCACGGTGACCGTGCTCGGCAACAGCTCTGAGGGCGCCTGGCCGGTGATCTACGCCCTCGCGGATGCCATGGACGGAACCGTCCGGGGGAAGTTCCCGGACGAGAGCTAGGGGAGAGGCCGCGCGATCCTGTCGTGAGCAGCGCGGGGCCGCCGCAGCCCCTGCTCCGGATCGATACGCGGACGCAACATGCGGTGCCGTTCACTGGGAGCACCCTTCTCGTCGAGAAGGGACGCACGATGGGCTTCCAGCCCTGACCAGATCCGGAGACCGGGACGCCATGACGACCACCGCACTGCAGCCCGATCGGGAGGCCACCCCCGCGGGCGCCGCCCCGTTCCGCCTGATCGCGTCGTTCGCGGTGTACCTCTTCCTGCTCGTGTGGATCGTGCTCTGGAAGCTCGAGCTTCCGTGGGTCGGCGGGGTGGATCGCGTGATCAAGCTCGTGCCGTTCCTCGCGACGGCCGAGCAGGGGGCCAGCAAGCCGTCCGAGGTCATCATCAACCTGCTGCTGTTCGTGCCCTTCGGCCTCTTTCTCGGACTTCTCGCGCCGCGGTGGAGCTGGCGCCGCCTGGCGGGCGTCACCGCCCTCGTCAGCCTGGCGCTCGAGGCGACCCAGTTCGTGCTGGCCATCGGCAGCACCGACGTCACCGACGTGCTGGTCAACACCGCCGGCGCTCTGATCGGCTTCGGCCTCGTCGCCGTCGCACGACACCGGCTCCCGGCCGGTGGGCGCGGCATCCTGATCCGGATCTGCGTCATCGGAACGCTCGCGGCGCTGCTCGCCGTGGCGCTCTTCGTCGCCTCACCCATCCGGTTCGGCCCGCCCGCCTCGGGCATCGGCCATGCGCCGGACCGTGCGGTCGACGGAGGCCCGGTGGGCGAGAGGCCCTGAGCCCTCCGAGCCGCGGCGGCGCAGTGCCGGAGGTCCAGCCCCCGGCTCTGCGCCGACTTCAGGCTTCCGGGACGAAGAGCGCCACCGTCTCGGCCACGAGTGCCGGGCGCTCCGAGTCCTCGAGTTCGACGGTCGTGCGCAAGCCCACCCGGTACCCCTGCGGTGTCGGCTCGGCCGACGCGACCTCGGTGACGGCCCGCACACGCGAGTCGACGACCACAGGCTGCAGGAACCGCACCTTGTCGAGCCCGTAGTTGACCACCATCGCGGCGCCGTCGACCGACAGCAGTCCCGCGGTCAGCCGCGGCAGCAGCGACAGCGTCAGGTAGCCGTGGGCGATGGTCGCGCCGAAGGGACCGGATGCCGCGCGGTCGGCGTCCAGGTGGATCCACTGCCAGTCCTCGGTGGCGTCGGCGAACGCCTGGATGCGCTGCTGGTCGATCGCGAACCAGTCGCCGGTGGCGGTGCTGCCGACGGCGTCGGCGAGCGCGGCGGGGGAGTCGACGACGATGCTCATGCGCGCGGACCCCCGGCGACGTACAGCACCTGGCCGGACACGAAGCCCGCCTCCTCGGAGCAGAAGAACGACGCGGCGGCGGCGATGTCTTCCGGGTAGCCGGCGCGCTGCACCGGGATCTCCTTCGCGGTGTGCGCGACGAAGTCCTCGAACGGGACGCCGATGCGCTCCGCGGTCGCCCGCGTCATGTCGGTGACGATGAACCCCGGCGCGATCGCGTTGGCGGTGACGCCGTACCGACCGAGCTCGATGGCGAGGGTCTTGGTGAAGCCCTGCATGCCGGCCTTGGCGGCCGCGTAGTTCGCCTGTCCGCGGTTTCCCAGCGCCGACGTCGACGAGAGGTTCACGATGCGGCCCCAGTTCGCCTTCACCTGATGCTCCTGCACCGCCCGCGACATCAGGAAGGCGCCGCGCAGGTGCACCGCGAGCACGGCGTCCCAGTCGTCCTCGGTCATCTTGAACAGCAGGTTGTCGCGGATGATCCCGGCGTTGTTCACGAGGATGGTCGGCGCGCCGAGCTCCTCGGCGATGCGCGCGACGGCGCGCTCCACCGACGCCGCGTCGGCGACGTTGGCGCCGACGGCGAGCGCCCGGCCCCCGGCATCCGTGATCGCGCCGACGGTCTGGGCGCACTGCGCCTCGTCGAGGTCGAGCACGGCGACGGCGTTGCCGTCGGCGGCGAGGCGCTGGGCGGTGGCGGCGCCGATGCCGCGCGCGGCGCCGGTGACGATGGCGGTTCTGGTCATGCGTGGTTCCCTTCGGAGGTTCTCTGCTGGTCGAACTGGATCAACTGGCGCAGCTCGCCGCCTGCGGCGAGCCGGTCCATGGCGGCGTCGAGGTCGTCGAGGCCGATGCGGGAGGAGACGAGTCGCTCGAGCGGCAGGCGTCCCGCGCGCCACAGCTCGACGTAGCGGGGGATGTCGCGGCTGGGCACCGCGGATCCGAGGTAGCTGCCGACGATCGTGCGCGCCTCGGCGGTGAGCACGAGCGGCGACACGCTCGCGCGGGCGTCGGGCGCCGGCAGCCCCACGGTGACGGTGGTGCCGCCTGGCGCGGTGAGCGCGAGGGCCGTCTCGAAGGCGCGCGCGGCTCCGGCCGCCTCGATGACGACGGGGGCACGGATGCCGCGGTCCACGGCCTCCGCCGGCGTGAGGGCCTCTGCGGCCCCGCAGGAGAGCGCGTGCGCGAGCTTGCCGGGCACGTTGTCGACGCCGATCACCTCGTGCCCGAGGGCGACGGCGACCAGGAGCGCCGCCATGCCGACCCCGCCGAGCCCGACCACGACGACCCGATCGCCGGGGGCCGGGCGGCCCGCGTTGACGACTGCGCCGCCGCCGGTCAGCACCGCGCAGCCGAGGAGCGCCGCGATCTCGGCCGGCACGTCCGAGTCCACCGGCACGACGGACGCGCGGTTCACGACCGCGTGCGTCGCGAACGCCGAGACCCCGAGGTGATGGCGGACGTCCTGCACCTCCGAGCGCTGCGCGGCGCGATGCAGACGGATGCCGCCGCCGAGCAGCGTTCCCGCGTTGTTGGCCGTCGTGCCCGGTGCACACGGCAGCCGTCCCTCGGTGCGGCATCCGTCGCATTCGCCGCAGCGGGGGAGGAACGTCATGACGACGCGATCACCGACCGTGATGTCGTCGACGCCGCCGCCGACCTGCTCGACGATGCCGGCGGCCTCGTGGCCGAGCAGCATCGGGACGGGTCGCACGCGGTTGCCGTCGACGACACTGAGGTCGGAATGGCAGACGCCTGCCGCTTCGATGCGCACGAGCAGTTCGCCGGTCCCCGGCTCATCGAGTTCGAGTTCGCCCACCGTGAACGGGCGGCTCTCTGCGAACGGCGGTTGCGCGCCCGAGATCTCGAGCACTGCTCCGGTGATCTTCATCCGACCTCCTCGTCGTGACGCCGCGCGCAATCCGCGGCGGAACACCAGCCTCTCGCGAATCGTTCGGGGGCGATGAACAACAAGCATACCGACCGCGCGGTATGCTCGCGTACACCTGGCGTGTCGCAGACAGCGACTCCGGCACCACACAAACGCGCGCCACCCGATGTCGGGCGGCGCGCGTTCGGATTCCGGCAGGTCAGGCGACCGCAGTGCGACGGGCGATGCGGGCGCGACGGATCCACTTCTCGATCTCGATCAGCACCGGCACCAGCAGCGCCAGGCCGAGCGCCGTCAGCCACTGGTCGCCCGAGAGGCTCGTCGTGCCGATGAGGCGCTGCATGAAGCCGATCTCGACGGCGGCGACGGTGAGCGCCAGCGGGATCGACAGCCACTTCACGGCGGCGACGATGGGAGCGGACAGCCCCGACTCGGGGTCACGCCGCATGACGAGCCCGCCGAAGATCGAGCCGAGCGCGCAGACCACGAAGGCCATCGTCACCGGCACGTTGGGCTCGGTCGAGCTCAGCTCATCGGGGTAGATCAGCAGGGGGACGAGCGTCGTGAGGAAGATGAGGCTGCCGTACACGAACCAGAGCGTCACCGCGCCGCGGTTCGCGATCGTCTTCTTCGGGTCGCGCGGCGGCTTCAGCATGATGCCGTCGGGCACCGGGTCGAGGAGGATCACGACCACCGGGAAGATGGCGACGAAGAAGTTCAGGAACAGCACCATGATCGGCGTGAGCGGCACGCCGTCGTTGATCCCGAAGATGCTCGCGACGAGGAACAGCAGCACCAGCGAGAACAGCTGCGACATCTGGAAGCGGACGTAGCTGACGATCTTCTCGTAGATGCCTCGGCCGAGCCGCACCGCGGTCACCAGGGTGCCGAAGTTGTCGTCGACGAGGATCATCTTCCCCGCCTGCTTCGTGACATCGCTGCCGGAGCCCATCGCGACGCCGATGTCGGCCTGCTTGAGCGCGGCGGCGTCGTTCACGGCGTCGCCGGTCATCGCGACGACGGCGCCGTCCTCCTGCATGAGCCGGGCAAGGCGCAGCTTGTCCTCGGGCGTGACGCGGCCGAACATGTGCAGCCGCGGAAGCGCCGCCTTCAGTTCGTCGTCGCTCATCGCCTGGATCTCGGCGCCGCTCGCGGATCCCTCGCCGAGTCCCAGCTTCGCGCCGATCGCGGCGGCCGTGATGGCGTGGTCGCCGGTGATCATGCGGACTTCGATGCCCGCCTCGCGGGCGATCCGCACGGCCTCCTTCGAGGAGGGGCGGAGCGGATCGATGATGCCGACGAGGCCGACGAAGGTCAGATCGGTGATCGCCGCCATCGGCTCGTCGGCCACCGGGGCGTCGGGGGCGAAGCGGCGGAAGGCGAAGGCGAGCACTCGCAGCCCCTGCTCCGACAGCGTGCGGTTGGCCTCGAGGATCTCGTCGCGGCGATCGTCGATCGGCACGACGCCGTCCATCGTGGCGACCGAGCCGCAGCGATCGAGCACGACGTCCGGGCCGCCCTTGACGTAGCCGACGAGCAGCTCGTTGCCGTCGACCGGGATCCGGTGGAAGGTGCCCATGAACTTGTAGGCCGAGTCGAACGGCACCTCCGCGACCCGCGGGAACTCGTTGCGCGTGAGCTCCGCATCGGCGCCGAGCTTCGCCGCGAGCACGACCAGGGCCGCTTCTGTCGGATCGCCGATGACGGCGCCGTCGTCCGACACCGTCGCGTCGCTGCAGAGCGTCAGCCCGAGCGCCAGCTGGGTGAACTGCGGGATCGGCAGGCCGGCCGTGTGGCGCACCTCGCCGGCCTTCTCGTAGCCGCTGCCGGCGACGGTGAACCACTCGCCTCGGTAGTACAGCGTCTCCACCGTCATCTCGTTCATGGTGAGAGTGCCGGTCTTGTCGGAGTTGATCGCGCTGGTCGCACCCAGCGTCTCGACATCCGTCAGGTTCTTGACGACCGCCTTGTGCTCGGCGAGCTGCCGCGAGCCGTACGAGAGCATCGCCTGGACGAACGAGGGCATGCCTGTCGGGATCGCCGAGATCGCCATCGAGATGCCGAGCAGGATGACCGACGCGATCTCCTGCCCGCGCAGCAGGCCCGTGATGATGATGATGGCGACGGCGCCCCACGCGATCCAGCCCAGCACCCCGGTGAGGGAGTCGAGCTCGCGCTGCAGCGGCGACTTTCCCGGCTTGACGGACGAGAGCATCGTCGCGATCTGGCCCATCTGCGTCTGCATGCCGGTGCCGGTGATCACCACCGTCGCGGTGCCGCGCGTGACCTGGGTGTTCTGGAAGACCATGTCGGTGCGGTCGCCGAGCGCGGTGTCGGGATCGGCGAGGGTACCGGCATCCTTCGGGATCGGCGCGCTCTCTCCGGTGAGCGCCGCCTCCTGCGTCTCGAGCGTCGCCGACCGGATGATGCGGCCGTCGGCGGGCACGAGGTCGCCCGCCTCGAGGGTCACGATGTCACCCGGGACGAGGGTGGTCGCGCCGACCTGCAGCAGGGTGCCGTCGCGGATGACCTTCGCCTGCGGGATCTGCATCTTCGCCAGGGCGTCGACGGATGCCTTCGCCTTGAGCTCCTGCCGGGTGCCCAGCACGATGTTCAGCACCACGAGAGCGCCGACGAGGATGCCGACGCTCACCTGATTGATGAACAGGCTGATGATCGCGACGGCGACCAGCATGACGTTCATGGGATCGGCGAGCTGCTTCAGCGCCACCTGCCACGTCGACGGCGGCTTCTCGGCGGCGATCGAGTTGGGGCCGTGCTCGGCGAGCCGCTGCGCCGCGTCGGCGGCGGTCAGCCCGCGGTCGCGATCGCTGCGGAACGCGGCGACGACGGCATCTGGGTCCTGGCTGTACCACGCGGTCTCGGCGGGCGTTCCGGCGGTGGTCTCCACGGCGCTCATGGCTCGAACATACAGCCGCGCCGCGCGCCGAGAGAACAGAGGAATCGACCGGCGCGCCGAGGCGATCAGTCGTCGAGCTGCGCGCGCAGTCGCCGTGCCAGTTCGGCTGTCGGCATCGCGCGCGGGAAGACCGCGACGACGACCTGGTCGGCGGCAGGATCCGCCTCGCCGTCGGGCAGGACGCCGAAGCGCCGGCGAGCCTCGTCGAGCGCGGTGCGCAGGACCGCGACCGGCACCTTCTTGGGGCCGCGGATGAGACGCCGCAGCACGTGGTTGTGGATCGCCGTGACCAGCGCCGAGAACCCCACCGCGTCGAGAGGATCGAGGCCCGGCAGCGAGGCGCGCAGGTACTCGTCGAACAGCCGCTCGTAGCGGAACACCGTCACGATCTCGCGGTCGCGCAGCGCGGGCACGCCGCGAACGACCGCATAGCGCCGGCGGGCGAGCTCGGGGTCGGCCGCGAAATGCGCGTAGACGAACAGGGATGCCTCGCACACGGCGGCCCACGGGTCGGGGTGCGGCTGCGCGAGGAACTCGCGGAGGCGATCGAGCAGCACCTCGTGGTCGGTGAAGACCACGTCGTCCTTGCCGCCGAACTGCCGGAAGAACGTCGAGCGCGAGACACCCGCGGCCTGCGCGATCTGCTCCACAGAGGTCTGGTCGAATCCCTGCTCGGCGAACAGCTCGAGCGCGGCGGCGACCACGGCCGCGCGGGCGGCGCCCTGAGCGGCTGCGGAGCTCGGGGCGGCGGAAGCGGCGGCGGTGTCGGACATCTCGGGGAGAGCCTAATGCGCGCGCCCGCGTCGGGTGCGGCATCCGTCGCGCGTGACGCGTTCTCACTGACCATTGCGCCTGTCAACCCGGTGGAGGATCCCTCGGCGCGCGCGTTCACTGTGAACATGACGCCGATCTGGAAGCTCGATCCGGTCCGCGTGACCGGCACACCGTTCGAGCCCGGCCGGCGCCGGGAGGTCGTCGTCGTCGGCGCCGGGCTGACCGGCCTCGCGACCGCGCTCCTGCTCGCCCGGCAGGGCCGCGACGTCGCCGTCATCGAGGCGGGCGAGGTCGGCGAGCTCGCGTCCGGCGCCAACACCGGCAAGCTGTCGCTGCTGCAGGGCTCCGTGCTCTCGACGCTGCGCCGTCACCACCCGGCGCGGCTCGTGAAGGCGTACGTCGAGGCGAATGCCGACGGCGCGCAATGGCTGACCTCGTTGGCCGACGAGCTCGGCGTGCCGTACTCCCGGCGCACGGCCTATTCCTATGCGCAGACACCGGACGGCGCAGAGACGGTCGCGGCCGAGCGGGAGGCGGCCTGGGAAGCCGGACTGCCGGTGCGCCGGGTGGAGCCGGATCTGCTCGCGCAGTCGCCGTTCCCGATGGTCGACGCGGTCGCGCTGGATCGTCAGGTCGCGATCGACCCGCAGCAGCTCCTCACCGCGATGGCGCGGGCGTACCTCGAAGCCGGAGGCGTGCTCCACACCGGAGTGCGCGTGACCCACGCGCACATCGTGCCGCACGCCGGTGTCGAGACCTCGGCCGGATTCGCGGCCGCCGATCAGGTCGTGCTCGCCACGGCGACGCCGATCATCGACCGTGGCCTGTACTTCGCCAAGACGCGGGGGCTGCGCTCGACCTGCGTGGCGTTCGCCACGGATGCCCCGCTGCCCGAAGGGCTCTACCTCTCGGTCGACGGCGCGACCAAGTCGATCCGATCCATCACCCCCGCGGACGGGCCTGCCGGCGCGGCTCAGCTCATCGTCGGCGGCAACGGCTTCCCGGTCGGCCGTGCGCCGTCGCCCCGGACGTGCCGCGACGATCTCGTCGCCTGGACGCAGGAGCACTTCCCGGGCGCCGAGCCGGTGGCGGCGTGGTCGGCGCAGGACTATCAGTCGCACGACCTGATCCCGTTCGTCGGCGCCATGCCGCGCGGACTCGGCCGCGTGCGCTTCGCCACCGGCTACGCGAAGTGGGGGCTGTCGAACGCCCCCGCGGCCGCGCTGCGCATCGTGGCCGAGATCGGCAAGGTGCCCCGGCGCGACCGACCGGACTGGATGAACGTGATCGCCACCCGCTTCACGGTCCCCGCCGACCTCGCGCGCGGCGGCGTCGAGAATCTGCGCGTCGGATGGCAGGCGGCATCCGGATGGGCGGGCGCCCAGGCGACGCCGGCGCCCGTCCGCCGGCCGGAAGAGGGCGAGGGTGTCGTGGCCAGCCGCGCCGGGCATCCCGTCGGCATCTCGACCGTCGACGGCGTGACGCGCGCGGTCAGCGCCGTCTGCCCGCACCTCGGCGGAGTCCTGCGCTGGAACGACGCCGAGCGCTCGTGGGACTGCCCGCTGCACGCGTCACGGTTCACCGCGAGCGGGCAGCGCATCGAGGGTCCGGCGCTGTGCGACCTCACCCGCCTGCCCCGGGTTCCCGGCGAGGAGATCGAAGACGACGGGCCCGCGGCATCCGCTCACCAGACGACCGCCGCCCACTGATCGGGACAGCGCCGACCGATTGCGACGGGCCTCGCCGAGCCGCGCGACGCGCGCTCGCGCGCAGCCTCTGCGGAACCGCGGGCGCGTCGCTGCGGTCAGAACCGGACGATGACCGGTAGTAGGCTGGGGCACTGGTCGATATCTCGACGTCGAGACGCTTTCGCGTCGTCCCACCCCATTCGCCACCTGCGAAGGAATGCACTGTGGATCTGTACGAGTACCAGGCACGTGACCTTTTCGAGAAGTACGAGGTGCCGGTGCTCGCCGGCATCGTCGCGGACACGCCGGAGGAGGTGCGAGCCGCAGCCGAGAAGATCGGCGGAGTCGTCGTCGTCAAGGCCCAGGTCAAGACCGGCGGTCGCGGCAAGGCCGGCGGCGTCAAGGTCGCCAAGACCCCCGACGAGGCGTACGAGGCGGCCAAGGCCATCCTCGGCCTCGACATCAAGGGCCACGTCGTCAAGCGCGTGATGGTCGCCCAGGGCGCCCGCATCGACAAGGAGTACTACTTCTCGGTGCTGCTGGACCGCGCGAACCGCTCGTACCTGTCGCTGTGCAGCGTCGAGGGCGGCATGGAGATCGAAGAGCTCGCGGTCGAGCGTCCCGAGGCGCTCGCGCGCATCGCGGTCGACCCGCTGCAGGGCATCGACAAGCAGAAGGCCGTCGAGATCGCCGAGGCCGCCGGCTTCGCGCCCGAGCTCGTCGACAAGGTGAGCGACGTGTTCGTCAAGCTCTACAACGTCTACACCGGCGAGGACGCCACGCTCGTCGAGGTCAACCCGCTCGTGCTCACCGAAGAGGGCGACGTCATCGCCCTCGACGGCAAGGTCTCGCTCGACGAGAACGCCGACTTCCGTCACGCCGGGCACGCGCTGCTCGAAGACAAGGACGCGGCCGACCCGCTCGAGGCCAAGGCCAAGGCGAACGACCTCAACTACGTGAAGCTCGACGGCGAGGTCGGCGTCATCGGCAACGGCGCGGGACTCGTGATGTCGACGCTCGACGTCGTCGCCTACGCCGGCGAGAACCACGGCGGCGTGAAGCCCGCCAACTTCCTCGACATCGGCGGCGGCGCCTCGGCCGAGGTCATGGCCGCCGGCCTGGACGTCATCCTGGGCGACCCGCAGGTCAAGAGCGTCTTCGTCAACGTGTTCGGCGGCATCACCGCGTGCGACGCCGTCGCGAAGGGCATCGTCGGCGCGCTGGCCGAGCTGGGCTCGAGCGCCTCCAAGCCGCTCGTCGTCCGCCTCGACGGCAACAAGGTCGAGGAGGGCCGCGCGATCCTCCGCGACGCGAACCACCCCCTCGTGACCCTCGCCGAGACCATGGACGAGGGCGCCGACAAGGCCGCCGAGCTCGCCAACGCCTGACGCTTCGACATCCGGAACTAGGAAAAGAACAGACATGTCGATCTTCCTCAACAAGGACTCCAAGGTCATCGTCCAGGGCATCACCGGCGGCGAGGGCACCAAGCACACCGCGCTCATGCTCAAGGCGGGCACCCAGGTCGTCGGCGGCGTCAACGCGCGCAAGGCCGGCACCACCGTGCTCCACACCGACGCCGACGGCAACCCCGTCGAGCTGCCCGTCTTCGCATCGGTCGCCGAGGCCATCGCGGCCACCGGCGCCGACGTGTCGATCGCGTTCGTGCCGCCCGCGTTCACGAAGAGCGCGATGATCGAGGCCATCGACGCCGAGATCCCGCTGCTCGTCGTCATCACCGAGGGCGTGCCCGTCGGCGACACCGCCGAGGCGTGGGCGTACGCGCAGTCCAAGGGCGACACCACCCGCATCATCGGCCCGAACTGCCCCGGCATCATCACGCCCGGCGAGTCGCTGGTCGGCATCACGCCCGCCAACATCACCGGCAAGGGCCCGATCGGCCTCGTGTCGAAGTCGGGCACCCTGACCTACCAGATGATGTACGAGCTGCGCGAGATCGGCTTCTCGACGGCCATCGGCATCGGCGGCGACCCGATCATCGGCACCACGCACATCGATGCGCTCGCCGCGTTCGAGGCCGACCCCGAGACCAAGGCGATCGTCATGATCGGCGAGATCGGCGGCGACGCCGAGGAGCGCGCGGCCGACTTCATCAAGGCGAACGTGACCAAGCCGGTCGTCGGCTACGTCGCCGGCTTCACCGCTCCCGAGGGCAAGACCATGGGCCACGCCGGCGCCATCGTGTCGGGCTCGGCGGGCACCGCACAGGCGAAGAAGGAGGCCCTCGAGGCCGCCGGCGTCAAGGTCGGGAAGACCCCGTCCGAGACCGCCGACCTGATGCGCGAGATCATCCAGGGGCTCTGAGCTCCGCACACGCGGAACGGATGCCGCGACCTCGGTCGCGGCATCCGTTCGTCGTTCTCAGCCCGGCGACGCAGCGCCGCCGAAGCGCGAGACGACGGCCGACCGGCCGGGGTCCTCGCTGGCGAGCACGCCGCCGTTCGCGACGAAGTCGGCGGCGACCTCCTCGAACATGATGCGCACGTCCTGCTGCCGGGCGCCGAGCGCCTCGACGGCGGCGCGGGTGACCTCCTCGGCGAAGCGGCGGCGCTGGTCGACGGTGCGTCCGGGCAGGAGCTCGACTCTGATGTTGGGCATACCTCGACGATACGGCCGTCGCACACCGTGCGCTCGCCGCCACCGGCCTACGTACGCTGGTGCCATGCCGCTGACCGGAGAGTACAAGCCGTCCACGTCCGACTGGGCCCGCAAGCAGGCCGAGGCGTTCGAGCAGTCCAACGGCGAGAAGGCGAACACCCTGCGCGGTGTGCCGATCATCGTGCTGACCACGGTCGGCGCGAAGAGCGGGGCGCTGCGCAAGACCGCGCTCATGCGCGTCGAGCACGACGGCCGGTACGCCGTCGTCGCGTCGAAGGGCGGCGCGCCCGACGAGCCCAAGTGGGCCGAGAACATGCGCCGCCAGCCCCACGTCGAGCTGCAGGACGGCGACGTCCGCCGCGACTACACGGCACGCGAGCTGTCGGGTGACGAGCGCGCCGAATGGTGGGCGCGGGCGACCGCGGTGTGGCCCGACTACGACAACTACCAGACGAAGACCGACCGCCAGATCGCGATCTTCGTGCTGGAGCCCCACGACGGGTGACCGACATCGAGCTCGCCCGCATCGCGGGCGGCACGGTGACGCTGCACGACGCGCGCCGGAAGGCCCGCTGGAGCGTCGAGCTGGAGCCGTTCGAGATCGGCGTCTACGCCGTGACGCAGGCGCAGCTCGCCGAGCTGCTGGGCGAGGCGGGGTCGCATCCGCGGCGCCCCGCGACCGACGTCAGCTGGCTGCGCGCGATCCGGTTCTGCAACGCGGCGTCGGAGTGGGAAGGCCTGGATCCGGCGTACGCGTTCGACGGCGAGGACGTCACCTGGCACGTCGATGCCGACGGCTTCCGACTGCCGACCGAGGCCGAGTGGGAGCACGCGTGCCGCGCCGGCTCCACCGGCCCGCAGTACGGGCCGCTGGCCGAGATCGCGTGGACGAGCGCCGACGGCGTGACGGCCCCGCAGAACGTCGGCGGCAAGCTCCCCAACCTCAACGGCCTGTTCGACACGCTCGGCAACGTCTGGGAGTGGTGCTGGGATCTGCTCGACCCGGCCCGCTACGCCGACTACCGGGTGTTCCGGGGCGGCGGCTTCGCCGACGACGCCTGGAGCGTGCGGGCGTCCACCCGCCGCGGCGGCGCGCCGCGCATGCACCACGACGATGTCGGCTTCCGTGTCGCCCGCGGCGGGTTCGACGCCACGGATGCCGCGCAGGGCTGGTCGGCGGCCGTCGACGCCGAGCGCGCCGCGTACGACGGCCCGACGCCACCCGGCTGGACCCCGCTGCGCTGACCCGCAGCCGAGAGCCGTGGCAGCGGGGGACGACGAAGGGGACGGATGCCGCTGGTCGCGGCATCCGTCCCCTCGATGTCTCAGCCCAGCAGCGCCTCGAGCGGTCCGCGGGCGAAGTAGAGCACGAAGCCGGCCGCGACGATCCACAGCAGCGGGCTGATCTCGCGCGCCTTGCCCGAGAGCGAGCGCACCACGACCCACGCGATGAAGCCCGCGCCGATGCCGTTGGCGATCGAGTAGGTCAGCGGCATGACGGTGACCGCGAGGAACACCGGCAGCAGGATCGAGAAGTCCGAGAAGTCGATGAACCGGATCTGCGACATCATCAGTGCGCCCACGATCACCAGTGCGGATGCCGCGACCTCGGTCGGGACGATCGAGACGAGCGGCGTGAAGAACATGGCGATGAGGAACAGCGCGCCCGTCACGACGTTCGCGAAGCCGGTGCGGGCGCCTTCGCCGATGCCGGCTCCCGACTCGATGAACACGGTGTTCGACGAGCTCGACGTGAAGCCACCGGCCACCGCGCCGACGCCCTCGACGATCAGCGCCGACTTGATGCGCGGGAAGTCGCCCTTCTCGTTGGCGAGGCCCGCCTCCTTCGACAGGCCCGTCATGGTGCCCATGGCGTCGAAGAAGTTCGTGAACACGAGGGTGAAGACGAGCATCAGCGCGGCGAGCACGCCGATGCGCTCGAACGAGCCGAACGAGACCTGGCCGACGAGCGACAGGTCGGGCACGCTCACGAGCGACGCCGGCAGTTCGGGGACCGACAGTCCCCAGCCGCCCGGGTTGACCTCGTCGCCGTCGAACTTGGGGCCGATGTTCCAGATCGCCTCGACGATGAGCGCGACGACCGTGCCGGAGACGAGGCCGATGAGGATGCCGCCCTTGACCTTGCGGGCGACCAGCACGCCGGTGAGGAGCAGCGTGAAGACGAAGATCAGGGTCGGCACGGTGGCGACCGAGCCGTTCACGCCGAGGCCGACCGGGGGAGAGGATGCGCCGGTCGAGGTGACGAAGCCGGCGTCGACGAAGCCGATGAACGCGATGAAGAGCCCGATGCCGACCGTGATCGCGAGCTTCAGCTGGATCGGCACGGCGTCGAAGATCATGCGCCGGAGGCCCGTGGCGGCGAGCAGCACGATGATCAGACCGTTGATGACGACGAGACCCATCGCCTCGGGCCAGGTGACCTGGCCGACGACCGACACGGCGAGGAACGAGTTGATGCCCAGGCCCGCCGCGAACGCGAACGGCAGGCGGGTGACGAGGCCGAACAGCACCGTCATGACGCCGGCGGTGAGAGCCGTCGTCGCGGCGACCTGGGCGAACCCGAGGGTGTCGCCCGCGACATCCGTCCCGCTCGACAGGATGATCGGGTTCAGGATGACGATGTACGCCATCGTCACGAAGGTCACCACGCCGCCGCGGACCTCGGTGCCGATCGTCGAACCGCGACGCGTGATCTCGAAGAACCTGTCGAAGCCGTTCTTCGGCTGCGGCGACTCGTGGTTCTCGGGTGCTTCGGGCGCGTTCGATGCCGAGGACGGGGCTGTGCTCATGTCTGTGGACCTCCGACCTGAAACGTTAGTCGTTCGCGCGCGAAGCTGAGGATTCGCTGGACGGATGCCGCACCACGGCGCGGACGCGCCCGGGACCGCCCCGCCCGTCGAAGTAGGGTCGATGGCGCATGCATCGCCTCATCGTCGCCCTCCTTGCCGCCGTCGACGCCGCTATCGCGGTCGCCGTCGGCCTTGCCGCGACCCTCGCTCCGCTCACGCTGCTGTGGGTCTTCGGGTTCGGCGGCGAAGCGGACTGGGGCGTGCTGTGGCCGTCCGCGGTCTCGGTGTGGCAGCTCGGCAACCTCGTGCCGCTGCATATCGCCCTGCCGCCCGACTACCTGGCGGCGACGGGGATCAGCGCGGATGCGGCATCCTTCGTCCTCTCGCTCGCGCCGCTGGCGTTCGCCGGGTTCACCGCGATCTTCGCCGCCCGCTCGGGCGCACGCGCCTCGCACGCGGACGCCTGGCTCACCGGCGTGGCGACGTCCACCGTCGTCTTCGCCGCCCTGGCGACGGGCGCCGCCTCATCGGCGCGAACGAGGTCGCGCACGCCGAAACGTGGCAGGCGATCCTGATCCCGACGCTCGTGTTCGCCCTTCCCGCGCTCGCCGCGGCGGTCGTCACCGAGTGGTCGGAAGCCGGTTCGGGAGCGATCGCGCGGCTGCGCGACCGTGCGGAAGCCCTTCCGCACGGCTGGGGCGAGGTGCCCGGGCTGATCGCGCGCGGCTCCGCGGTCGTGGTCGTGAGTCTCATCGGCGTGGGTGCCGCGGTCGCCGCCGTCGCGGTGTTCGCGCGCGCGGGCCAGATCGTCGCGCTCTTCCAGGCCGGCGACGTCGATGCGCTCGGCGCCACGGTGCTCACGCTCGCGCAGCTCGCCTACGTTCCGACTCTCGCGGTGTGGGGCCTGAGCTTCGTCGCCGGGCCGGGATTCGCGGTCGGCGAGGGCACCTCGGTCTCGCCCGCCGGCACGCAGGTGGGCGTGGTGCCCGGGCTTCCCGCGCTGGGCGCCGTGCCGGACTCGACGACGTCGTGGCTGCTGCTGCTCGCGCTGCTGCCGATCGCCATCGGCGCGTTCGCCGGGTGGATCGCACGCTCACGGCTGCTGCACCCGAGCGGGACGTCGCGCGGCAGAAGTCCCGGCAGCCGTCGACCTCGCCGGGTGCGGCGACGGCATCCTCCAGCCTCGACCCGTCGCGGACGGCGGCTCTCAGCGGGCTGCTCTCCACCTCGCCGGCGGCCGACGGCGCGCTCGACCGCCGAGGCGTCCGCTCCCTTCGATCGCGAGCCCGCTCCGGAGGACCCGATCGGCGCGCGCGTCGTCGTCACCGGGGGAATCGCCCTGGTCGCCGGCGGTGCGGCCGCACTCCTCGCCTTCGCCGCCTCCGGCTCGCTCGGGCCCGGCCGGCTCAGCACGTTCGGCCCGGAGCCCGGCCCGGTCGCTCTGGCCGTGGGGCTGGAGGTGCTGCTCGGCGCCGCGATCCTGCTGCTCGCGCCCCGGAGCGTCCGCGGAGAGCGCGCGGCGGACGACGTGGCGCCGGTGCCCGCGGCATCGGAGGAGCCGTCGATCGCCGACGGGCCGGCCGCGGAGGAGGATCCGGCCTTGTCGGCGCTCGCAGCCGCATGGACCGGTCGCCGTGCCGCCGACGAGGCGTCGGACCGACCGACGGCCGATGCGGGCCGCGGCGCCGCACCGACGCCGATCCCCGGTGTCGCCGCGGCAGACGCGAGGACCGAGCCGATCGACCTGCCCGTGCCGCCGCCCGGCGAGAGGGACGGCTCCGAGTGACGCCGCCCGGCGAGAGGGACGGTTCCCACTAAACTAGGCGGGTGCTCACGGTCGCCGTCCTCATCTCGGGCACAGGGTCGAATCTGCGTGCTCTGCTCGACGCGGCGGCCGATCCCGAGTTCCCCGCCCGCATCGTCGCCGTCGGCGCCGATCGCGAGGCCGAAGGCTTCGCGCACGCCGAGGAGTACGGCATCCCGACCTTCATGGTGCCGTTCGCGCGCTTCGAGAGCCGCGAGGAGTGGGGGGCCGAGCTCGGCGCCCAGCTCGACGTCTGGCGGCCCGACCTCGTCGTGCTGAGCGGGCTCATGCGGCTGCTGCCCGCCGACCTCGTCGACGCCTGGTCGCCGCGCATCGTCAACACGCACCCGGCGTACCTGCCCGAATTCCCCGGCGCGCACGGCGTCCGCGACGCACTCGCCGCCGGCGTGGCGCAGACCGGCGCCAGCGTCATCATCGTCGACAACGGCGTCGACTCGGGGCCGATCCTCGCCCAGGAGCGCGTGCCCGTGCTTCCCGGTGACGACGAGCATGCGCTCCACGACCGCATCAAGCCCGTCGAACGCCGCCTGCTCATCGACGTGGTGCGCCGCGTCGCGACCGGCGACCTCGATCTCGCGGCGGTGTCCGCGAGCGCCCAGCTCTGACCCCTATCCCACCGAGGAGATCCGCCATGGCCGGACCGAGCCACGACCCCGCCCTGTACCGCTCCCGCGACGTCGTCCCGGTGCGCCGTGCGCTCGTCTCGGTGAGCGACAAGACCGATCTGCTGAGCCTGGGCGACGCGCTCGCCGCGGCGGGCGTCGAGATCGTGTCCACCGGCGGCTCGGCGACCCTGCTGCGCGAGGCGGGTCACACCGTCACCGACGTGTCGAGCGTCACCGGCTTCCCCGAGTCGCTCGACGGCCGCGTCAAGACGCTGCACCCGAGCGTGCACGCCGGCCTCCTCGCCGACCTGCGGCTCGAAGACCACGAGCGCCAGCTGGACGAGCTCGACATCGCGCCGTTCGAGCTCGTCGTGGTCAACCTGTACCCGTTCGTCGAGACGGTGCGCTCCGGCGCCCAGGGCGACGACGTCGTCGAGCAGATCGACATCGGCGGCCCGGCCATGGTGCGGGCATCCGCCAAGAACTACGCCAACGTCGCGATCGTCGTGTCGCCGTCGTCGTACCCGGCCGTCATCGAGGCGGTGCGCTCCGGCGGCACGAGCCTGGTGCAGCGTCGCGAGCTCGCCGCGCGCGCCTTCGCCCACACCGCCGAGTACGACCGCGCGGTCGCGACCTGGTTCTCGGAGGGGACGCTCACCGAGGAGGACCTGCCCGCGCACCTCACGATCAAGGCGGAGCGTCTGGCGACGCTCCGGTACGGCGAGAACGCGCACCAGCGCGCCGCGATCTACACGCGCAACGGCGGCCACGGCATCGCCCAGGCCACGCAGCTGCAGGGCAAGGAGATGTCGTACAACAACTACGTCGACGCAGACGCCGCGCTGCGCGCCGCGTTCGACATGATCAAGCCCGCCGTCGCGATCATCAAGCACGCGAACCCGTGCGGCATCGCGGTCACGGCGCCCAACGCGCTCGACCCGATCGCGAGCGCGCACCTGCGCGCGCACGAGTGCGATCCGGTGTCGGCGTACGGCGGAGTGATCGCGGCCAACGGCACCGTCACCCTCAAGATGGCCGAGAACCTCAAGGACATCTTCACCGAGGTCATCGTCGCCCCGTCGTTCGAGCCGGCGGCGCTGGAGGTCTTCAAGGCGAAGAAGAACCTGCGCCTGCTGCAGCTGCCCGAGGACTGGCAGCAGGAGCGCATGGACGTGCGCCTGGTGTCGGGCGGCCTGCTGCTGCAGGACGCCGACCGCTTCCCCGACGACATCGACTCGGTCGCGAAGGACTGGCAGCTCGTCTCGGGCGAGCGCCCGGCCGACGAGGACATGACGAACCTCATCTTCGCGTGGAAGGCGTGCCGCGCCGTCAAGTCGAACGCCATCGTGCTCGCGAAGAACTCCGCGACGGTCGGCATCGGCATGGGCCAGGTCAACCGCGTGGACTCCTGCCGGCTCGCGGTCGAGCGGGCCGGCGACCGCGCCGCGGGATCGGTTGCGGCATCCGACGCGTTCTTCCCGTTCGCCGACGGACCCCAGATCCTGCTCGACGCCGGCATCTCGGCGATCATCCAGCCCGGCGGCTCCGTGCGCGACGACGAGGTCATCGCCGCGGCGAAGGCGGCGAACGTCACGATGTTCTTCACCGGGGAGCGCCACTTCTTCCACTGAGACGACCGTCGCGCGCGGAGCGGAGCCGGCGCCGGGTTCACGGCGGCATGGGTCCATTTCCCCATGTCCCCGCTCCGGGCGGGAGCAGCGCTGTCGGCCGGATAGGGTCGATGCGGAGCGTTCGCCAGGAGGATCCGGTGATTTGGGAGATCGACGACTCGACACACGCCGTCGAGGGCCTCGATGGACGCGGTCGGCCGAGGCCGGAGTACGCCGCGTCCCTCGGGCTGCGCATGGCGCCCTTCGGGCGGCGCGTACTGGCGACATCGATCGAGCTGGGCATCCTCGTGGTGCTCCAGCTGCCGCTGCTGCTCGTCTCGCTTCCGGTGCTCCTCAACGCCGCCGCGTCCGCCGATCCGGCCGCAGCGCTCACTGACGCCGGCAACCTCGGCCTCGTGATCGCGTGCGCGGCCGCGTCATCGGCCCTGACGACCGCGTTCGTCGTCCTGCAGCTGATCCTCCACGGGCGCAAGGGCACCACGGTGGGCAAGGCCGCGACCGGCATCCGCTCGGTCAACGTGCGCACGCTGGAGCGGCCCGGTTTCTGGCGCGGCGCGGTCGTGCGGTACCTGGTGCTCGGGGCGAGCTTCCTCGTCCCCCTCGTCGGACCCGTTCTCGTGATCGCCTGCTCCCCGCTGTTCGACCCGGAGCGTCGAGGGCGCGGCTGGGCCGACATGGCGGGCGCCACCTGGTTCGTGGACGCGCGGAACGGCCTCAACCCCTACGACGCGAAGCGCATGCGGATCGCCCGCAAGACAGCGGCGACGGATCTCGCCGACGAGCGCAGTGAGCTGCCGTCGCTCGCGACCTCGGCGGTGGCGCCCGGCTCCGGCGCCTACATCCCCGTCACCCGCAGCAGCGGGGGAGTCGTCGGCGCGCCCCGCGGGGAGGCGTACCCCGGGAGCGCCGCGCCGGGCGGAACGGATGCCGCGGCCGTCGCACCGAGCGCAGCGGCCGTGGATCCTGGTGCCCCTGCGGCGGGAGCCCCGGCACCAGGCGCGCCCGCGAGCCGGTCCATCCCGCCGTCGCCTCGTCGACGGCGCAGCGGCAGCCGGCCCCGGCATCCCCTGGACGCCCCCGCGGCTGATGCCGGACGCGGCGCCGGCCGCCGGGCCGCCGCTGCCCGCCGCGGCGCGTCCTGCCGCGCCGGCACGCCCCGGCACGCCGCCCGTCGCCGCGCCGCTCGTGGCCGATGCGTCTTCCCCGGCCGTCGTGCTGGAGTTCGACACCGGCGCGCGCATCGCCCTCCCCGGCGCCGGCATCCTGATCGGCCGCGATCCCTCGCCCGCGCCGGGCGACAACGGACTCACCCTCGTCCCGATCGAGGATCCGACGAAGTCGATCTCCAAGACCCATCTCGCGCTGCTGCGCACGGGCGGCGCCATCATCGCCGTCGACCGTGCATCGACGAACGGCAGCGCGCTCATCCGCGACGGCGCGGAGCACTCCCTTCCGCCCGGTCAGGGGGTCACGGTCCGCAGCGGCGACACCCTCCTGCTGGGCGACCGGCGAGCCCTCATCCGCATCGGCTGACGCAGACCCCGAGGACAACGCATGAGACTCAGACTCACACTCCAGCGGCGAGACGCGCAGCAGATCGACATCGTCGTCACCTCCGACACCACGGCGACCGTGCAGGACGTGGCCCGGCACATCGTCGACACCGACCCGGCTCGCGAGACGTCCGCCTCTCCGCGCGATGTGCTGACACTCAAGGTGGCACCGCCTACCTCGTCGACCTTCACCATGCTCGCGCCCGACATGCTGATCAGCGACGCCGCCGTCGGCTCGGGCTTCATCGCATCGATCGTGAACCTCGGAGAGGACTACGTGGCGTCGCGGGCGGTCGGCGGCCCTCCGGCCGCCATCCTCTCGGTCGTCGGCGGCCCGCTCGTCGGACGCGAGTTCCCGCTGCCGCGCGGCCACTTCACCATCGGGCGCGCCGCCGGCAACGACATCCTGCTCGACGATCCGCTGATCTCCAAGGTGCATGCGCGCATCGAGGTCGGCGGCTCGGTGGAGCTCGTCGACCTGAACTCGGCCAACGGCATCGTGGTCGACGGCGGTCTGGTCCAGCGTCTCCGCGTCATCCCGGGGCAGCGGTTCTCGCTCGGCGACACCGACGTGGTCGTCCGCATGGTCCAGGACTTCGCGCCCGTCGAGCAGGACCCGGTGCTCGAGCGCGGCGGATCGCTGCTGTTCAACCGCAGCCCGCGCGTCGAGCCGCGCTACGTCGGCGAAGAGCTCCCGGAGCCGCGGATGCCGAAGGATCCGGTCACGCGGCTGTTCCCGTGGCCGATGCTGGTCGCACCGCTCATCCTCGGCATGGCGCTGTTCGCGATGAACGGCAACCCCCGGTCGCTCCTGGTCGTCATCATGTCGCCGCTGATGCTGCTCGGCAACTTCATCTCCCAGCGCACCCAGGTGGGCCAGCGCGCCCGCAAAGAGACGGAGATCTTCGAGCGCACGTTCGAAGAGCTCGAAGAGACGCTCTACCGCGAGCGCCCGCGCGAGCGCGAGATCCGCAACGCCGAGGCCCCGCCGGTGGCGGTGGTGTTCGAGGAGGCGATGCGGCTCGGCCCGATGCTGTGGACACGACGTCCCGAGCACTGGAACTTCCTCTCGGTGCGGTTGGGCATCACCGAGGCCCCGTCACGCACGACGGTGAAACGGTCCGAGACGCCGGAGGCACTGCAGGAGTTCGTCGATCGCGTCGACCGGCTGCGAGACCGCTACCGCACCATCGACGGCGTCCCGGTGCTGGAGTCGCTGCAGAGCGTGGGTGTGATCGGCGTCGCCGGCGGCGACCGCGAGGCCGCCGATGCGCTGCGCGGCCTGTGCGTGCAGCTGTTCGGCCTGCACTCTCCCAACGAGCTGGTCGCCATCGCGCTGACCGAGCCCCGCTGGGCGACGCAGCTCGAGTGGCTGAAGTGGCTGCCCCACACCTCCAGCGAGCGCAGCCCGTTCCGCGACATGCCGCTGTCGGACTCGGCCTCGACCGGCGCGGCGCTGCTGTCGGGCCTGGAGGAACTCGTGATGCAGCGGTCGAAGGCCGCGTCGTCGCCACGACTGCCCCTCGCCGACGACTGGGATCCGATGCGCTACGGCACCGACGTGCGCCGCGCCGCTGAAGAGGCCACGTTCCCCGGCCAGACGGCGGTCGTCGTCATCGTCACCGCCGACGCGCCCGTCGACCGGGCCCGACTGACCCAGGTGCTCGAGCGCGGCGCCGACGTCGGCGTGTACGGACTGTTCGTCGCCCCCATGGTCGACGCGCTGCCTGCGGTGTGCCGCAGCTTCCTCGACGTCACGAACGGGCTCGAGCGCGCGCGCGCCGGGACGGTCCGCAGCGGCGTGGACTATCCCGACACGGCGGTGGAGGGCGTCTCGAACGAGCTGATGACGGTCCTCGCGAAGCGGCTCGCGCCGGTGGTGGACTCCAGCACGGTCATCGAGGACGCGTCCGACATCCCGAACTCCGTGATGTTCCTCTCGCTGGTCGGATCGGAGATGGCCTCGGAGCCTTCGTTCGCGATCGAGCGCTGGCGCGAGAACAACACCATCCTGGATCGCTCGGGCGCGCCCTGCCGCGACTGAAGAAGGCGGGCACGCTGCGCGCGATCGTCGGTCAGGGCGCCACGGACGCGATGGCGCTCGACCTGCGGACCCAGGGCCCGCACGCCCTGGTGGGCGGCACCACCGGAGCCGGCAAGTCCGAGTTCCTGCAGGCGTGGGTGCTCGGCATGGCGGCGGCCCACAGCCCCGACCGGGTCACGTTCCTGTTCGTCGACTACAAGGGCGGCTCGGCGTTCGCCGACTGCGTCGACCTGCCGCACTGCGTCGGCCTCGTGACCGACCTGAGCCCGCACCTCGTCCGCCGCGCGCTGACGAGCCTGCGCGCCGAGCTGCACCACCGCGAGCACCTGTTCAACCGCAAGAAGGCCAAGGACCTCCTCGAGCTGGAGAAGCGGCGCGATCCCGACACCCCGCCCGCGCTGGTGCTCGTCATCGACGAGTTCGCCGCGCTCGCGGGGGAGGTGCCGGAGTTCGTCGACGGCGTCGTCGACATCGCCCAGCGCGGCCGGTCGCTCGGCATCCACCTGATCATGGCCACCCAGCGCCCCGCCGGCGTGATCAAGGACAACCTGCGCGCCAACACCAACCTGCGGGTCGCGCTGCGCATGGCCGACGAGTCCGACTCGAAGGACGTCGTCGGCGATCCCGTGGCGGCGCGCTTCGATCCCGGCATCCCCGGCCGCGGCATCGCCAAGACCGGGCCGGGTCGTCTCGTGTCGTTCCAGTCCGCCTACGCCGGCGGATGGAGCAGCGACCAGGCGCCGGCGGCGGACGTCGCCGTCGCCCAGCTGCGGTTCGGGTCGGTGCAGCGGTGGGAGCTCCCCGACTCGGGTGAGTCCGACTCGCACGACGTCGACCCCGGCCCCAACGACCAGAAGCGCATCGTCGCGACCCTCGTGGCGGCCGCCGACGTGGCGCGCATCCCCGCGCCGCGTCGCCCGTGGCTCGACGACCTCGAGACCACGGTCGACATCCGCCAGCTGCGGGCCGGGCGCGCCGGGTTCATCCTGCTCGGCAAGCGCGACGTCCCCGAGCGTCAGCTGCAGGAGCCGGTGTACTTCGAGCCCGACCGCGACGGGTCGCTCCTCGTCTACGGCACCAGCGGTTCGGGCAAGTCGACGGTGCTGCGCACCGTCGCGATCGCGGCGGCGACGGGCCGCCGCCCGGAGAACGTGGCCGTGTACGGGCTCGATTTCGGCGCCGGCGCGCTCAAGAGCCTCGAGGTGCTGCCGCACGTCGGCTCGATCATCCCCGGCGACGACGCGGAGCGCGTGCAGCGCATCATGCGCTCGCTCGGCGCCATCCTCGACGACCGGGGCAAGCGGTTCAGCGCCGCCAACGCGTCGAGCATCGCCGAATACCGCCAGCTGACCGGTCGCGACGAGGCGCGCATCATCCTGCTCCTGGACGGCCTGCCGCAGTTCCGCGCGGAGTGGGAGTCGACGACCGCGCGGATGCCGTTCTACCAGGCGTTCATGCGCATCCTGGGAGAGGGCCGCCCGCTCGGCGTGCACGTCGTCGCCACCGCCGACCGGTCGGGATCGGTCCCGACCGCCATCAGCTCCAACGTGTCCCGCCGCGTCGTGCTGCGGCTGTCGGACGAGAACGCCTACGCCCTGCTCAACGCGCCGAAGGACGTCCTCGACGAGCGATCGGCGCCCGGACGGGCCATCGTCGACGGCTTCGAGACCCAGATCGCGGTGCTCGGCGGCACGCCGAACGTGGCGGAGCAGACCAAGCTGCTCACCCAGTGGGCGCAGGAACTCCGTGCTGCGGGCGCCCGCGAGGTCGAGGAGATCGGCGTCGCTGCCCACACGGCTGCAGTCCACGGCCATGCCGGATCGCATCGGCGACTCTCCCCGCGCTCGGCGTCGCCGAGGACACGCTCGCGGCGCGCGACTTCGATCCCATCGGCACCTTCGTGGTGACCGGACCGCCGCTGTCGGGCAAGACGAACGCGATGAAGGCGCTCATCACCGTCGATGACGCGCTTCGATCCCGGCGTCCGGCTGTTCCACTTCGGCGGGCGCCGCTCGCAGCTCAAGGAGTTCGCGCCGTGGATGCGCAGCGCGACGACTCCCGACGAGGCGAAGGACCTCGCGACCGAGCTCGCCGACCTGGTCGGCGACGAGTCGCTCGAGGCGCGGCTCCTGATCGTCATCGAGGACGTCCCGCAGTTCGCCGACACGCCGGCCGAGCGCCCGCTCAAGGCGCTGTTCCAGGCGGTCAACCGCAGCGAGCACCTGCTGATCGGCGATGCCGACGTCAGCCAGATCGCCAGCGGGTTCGGGCTCATCGGCGACTTCAAGGGCGGCCGCAAGGGCATCGTGCTGCGTCCGGACGCCTTCGACGGCGACGCCATCTTCAAGGTGCCGTTCCCGAAGGTCAAGCGCTCGGACTTCCCCGAGGGCCGCGGCATCTTCGTCCAGTCGGGGCGCGCCGTCACGGTGCAGATGCCGCTCGTCGAGGGAGTCCACGCTGGAGGTGCCGCAGACCGCGGTCCAGCGATGACCTGGGGACCGGCATGGGGAATGGTCCCCATCGTGGTCGCAGGCGGGGTTTCGCTAGCTTGGAGTCATCGGCCCGGGGTGGGTCGGGTTTCTGAGTGAGGGAGTTGACGATGGCCGATTTCGGTGCTTCGTATGCGGAGATGGAGCAGGTGGCGTCGTCGCTGTCGCAGGCTCGTGATGACATCCAGGGCCAGTTGGACTCGTTGAAGAGCCAGGTGGACACGCTGCTGGGTGAGGACTTCAAGACGCAGCACGCTTCGGGCAAGTTCGGTGAGGGTTACTCGGAGCTGACGACGGGTCTGAAGGGTGCGGTGGACGGCATCAACGACATGTCGGAGTCGCTGCTCGGCATGATGCGCGCGATCCAGGACCTCGACCAGCAGCTCGCCGGCGGCTGAACCGCGTGGTGTGCGCGTGGGGGGCGTCAGTACCCCCACGCGCTTCCTGTCCAAAGACTCGTATGGGGAGTGAAGAAACGTGTCGGTGAAGATCTCGTACGACGAGCTGGGTGCGCTCTACACCAACCTGCTCGCGACACAGACCGAGTTCGAGGCCGCGTCCGCAGCGTCGCAGCGACCTCAGCGGTGACATCGGGACGCCGTACGGCCGGGGCGAGCTGCGTGACAAGACCGACGACTTCGAGAAGCGGTGGGACGACCGCCGCAGCAAGCTGACCGAAGGGCTGAAGGCGGTCACCGACCAGACGAAGACCGTGCTCGAGGGCTTCGGCGACTTCGACACGCAGGTCGCCGCGGAGCTGGCGCAGCAGATGCAGGAAGTGAGCTGACGCATGGCGATCCATCAATCCCCGAAGGGACGTCCTGTCGAGGTCGTCGAGGGCGACGGCGAGGCGGTACGCGAGCGCGGCCAGCAGATCGTCAACCTCGGCGCCGCGATGTCGGATGCCGAGTCGCTGCTGACACGGCTCGTGAATGACGGCGCCGACATGGAAGGCAAGGCGATCGACAAGCTCCGCGAGCTCAGCGGTGAAGTCAACGCCGAGCTCGGCCGTGCGGCCGACCTGTACGAGGCCGTCGGCCCGTACGTGAGGGACTACGGTTCCGAGCTCGCCGCGGTGAAGACGCTCATGAACACCTCGGTGTCCGACGCCGAGAGCTACTGGCTTCAGTACCAGCAGAAGCTCAGCGAGTGGCAGAGCGCATCCATGGCGCCGGTCGACTACCCGGAGGATGCCGGAGACGACGTCGAGGCGTCCACCGCCGCGGAGCGCGCGCACGCGAACGCCGTCGAGACGGCGGAGGGCGACAAGGATGACGCCTACCTGCTGTGGAAGGGCGCCGCCGACGACTTCGACGACCAGTACGACCGCTGGGAGACGGCATTCGACGACGCCGTCGCCGGCGTCCGCTCGTCCACCGCGAACGGGATCGAGGACAGCTGGCGGGACAATCTCGACGGCTTCATCGATTTCGCGCTCGATGTGCTCGCCGTCGCGGGCGTGGTGCTCGCCGTCCTCGCGCATGGTCGTCGGCGGGCCCATCGTCGCTCTGCTCGCGCTGACGGTCGGCGTGCTCGACGCTCGCCGGAACGCTCTGGCAGTACTCCCGCGGCGACGCGGAGCTGTGGGAGGTCGGTCTCGGCGGTGCTCGGCGTTATTCCCTTCGGCGCGTTCGGCGAGTTCGCCAGCGGCGGCTTCGGTGCGGGAATGCGCGCCTGGACCGGGTTCTCGCGAGGAGGGCTCTCGTTCGGCGACGACGTCGCACGGTGGGCGCTCAGCCTCGGCTCGCGCAGTCCCGGCCAGTGGGTGTCGAACATGCGCTCGCTCGGTCCGGAGGCGGGCTTCGTCGTCAACTCCTTCGACGAGGTCCTCAGCACTGCCGTGTCGGGACAGGACCCGTTCATGTGGGAGGTGATCGGGGAGCTGGGCACCACCGGTCAGCAGATCACGTACGCCTTCAGCGCCGTCGGAACCAACCTCAACAACATCGCGACCCTGGCCGGCAGCGCCCAGGGAGCGTTCGAGTTCGCAACCGGCATCGACCGGGTCGCCTACCCGACATGGTGATCGGATCGGCTGTGGCAGGGTGGTTCGGTGACTTCACTGCGTGAACAGCTGGGCGGCGGCCGGCGGGGGATTCCCGAGTTCCGGATGGCGCTGCCTGACGGCTGGACCATGTACGACACGTCGGGGCGACACGAGAGCGTTCCCTGCTCGAGAAGGCGCGCGTCCGACTGCGTGAAGCGCATCGGCCCGATGTGTACGCCGCGCTCGAGGCTCATGTGACCGGCGCGCTGGCGGCCGCACGCAAACAGGGCGCCTTCGTCATGATCATGGCGGGCGAGGACGCCCCGCCTGGTCGACCGTGCCCGTGAGCATCCTGGGGACCGTCACCGAGGGTGCCGCGGGGTCGACGCTCGACGCGATGGTCGCCGACGCCGTGGAGCGGCGCGGCGCGCGGTCGCTGGAGGGCAGCAGACGGTTCCTGCGCTGGGTGGACCGGCGCGTCGTGGAGCTCTCGGGAGACACGCGTGGGCGCGTACACGGTCGTGTATCTGACACCGGTGCCGGGCACCCGGCACGCGCAGGCGCTCCAGTTCACCGCGACGCTGGTGCATCCGACGGAGATCGGATCCTGCCGAAGACCCGCACATGAGGACGTGGCTCGCGCTCCTCGACGCGCACATGCTGACCTTCGGGTGGACCGGGCGATGACGCGCGTCAGCTTCGAGATCGATCGGGCCACCGCCATCGTCATTCCCGGGCTCGCAATGGCCGGCGGCGACGTCGACGCGTGGGCGGCCGAGTCCGCAGCGGCTCTGTTGGCCACCACGATCTGCCGGCTCACCAGCGCGCCGCTCTTCCGCGGGTCCTGGCGCGGGCGCAGCGCTCCGCCGCCGAGGATGCGAGCACCAACGTGCTCACCTTCGAACCGGAGACGGGCGCGTGGGCGCCGCTGCGCCTGACGCTCCTGGACCGATCCATCGACGCGGATGAGCAGCGACGCTTCCTCTCGCCGCCGGCGGTGCTCGAGCCGCGCATCCGGCTCGCCGCGTCGAAGGGGCTCGGCGAGGGCTGTTCGTCGACCGTCAGGGAGGACGCGCAGCGCGGCGAGCGTCCGGTGGCTGTTCATGACCGTCCGGCAGGACGCTGTTCGCGGTGCTGGGCCCGCTCCCCGCGCAATCCGTGCTCCTCGCCGCCGCGCGTGCCGAGACGCTGCTCGATTCGGTGCGCGTCGATGGCGCAGGTCTGGGCTCCCTCTGACGGCGTTCGACCCCTCCGCCGCGTCGCTGCGGCCGAACGAGAGGACGCGGTGTGGCGGATATGAGCGGCGGGCCGGCGACGACGTTCGCGCGCGCTGCGACGCAATGGACGCCGTTGGACTGGTGGAAGCTCGAGGCGCGGGCACTGCACGGCGTTCCCGAGCTCCGTCGAGCGCTGGCGGCCTTCGCGCCGGCCGCCGCATGGAAGGACCTTGCGAAGAACGTCGCGCCGGCATGGGGGTGTCTGCTCACGCTGTCGCACATCGCGAGCTTCACGCTGCCGGCCGTCGCCGCTGCTCTTCCTCCTGTCGTGGGTCTTCGGGCGCAATGACGTCGCGCCGGTCGGCGTCGCCGGGCTGCTCGCGGGCATCGCGGCGCTCATCGCGGGCATCGGCATCGTGACGGAGATGCGCGAATCGCTGGGCACCGATCCGAAGATCCAGCGGATGCTCGGCTCGCTGCATCTCGTGCCGTCGGCGATCGGGTCGCTCGTCGCCGTCGCAGCCATCGCACAGGGCGCGGCGGATGGCGTGTGGGGCGTCGTGGGGCTGCTGGCCGACGTGATCGTCGGCATCCTGCATTTCGTGCTGTTCCGCGGGCCCGCCCACACCGGAAGCGATCGCTGGCAGCGCAGCTTCGCCAGCCTCGAGGCGGCGCTGGAGCGCATGCCACCCGACGAGCGGATGCGCATCTACAGCGACATCCAGACGGCTCTTGCGGAACTGAGGGACCGCGGTCTGATCTCGAGCGAGGACTATGCGCGAGCCCGCGAGCTGCGCATCGGCATCCTGGGGATGACGATGGCTCCCCGCGAGGACCTCACGCCGCGATGACCTTCGCTCGATCGCTCGTCGCTTCGAGGGCACGCGCATGGGGAATGGTCCCCATGGGCTGATCCCGTCATGCCGGTTACCGTGGAGTCGATCGGCCCGGGGTGGGTCGGGATTCTGAGTGAGGGAGTTGACGATGGCCGATTTCGGTGCTTCGTATGCGGAGATGGAGCAGGTGGCGTCGTCGCTGTCGCAGGCTCGTGATGACATCCAGGGCCAGTTGGACTCGTTGAAGAGCCAGGTGGACACGCTGCTGGGTGAGGACTTCAAGACGCAGCACGCTTCGGGCAAGTTCGGTGAGGGTTACTCGGAGCTGACGACGGGTCTGAAGGGTGCGGTGGACGGCATCAACGACATGTCGGAGTCGCTGCTCGGCATGATGCGCGCGATCCAGGACCTCGACCAGCAGCTCGCCGGCGGCTGAGCCGCACTCACGTCACAAAGCTCGAGAGCCTGACCGGAGCGCCGCGCGCAGCGGCCTCCGGTCAGGCCGTTTCGGAGGGAATGCGATGACGGATGTCCGGATCGACTTCGACGCGATGAGCGCGAGCCGGCATGCGTACGCCAACATGCGGACGATGCTGGAAGACGCCACCGGCGCGCTCGCGAACGTGTCGGGTTCGGCGGTGCCGCAGGACGAGCTGCGTCGGCGACTGGAAGACCTTCACGGGTCGTGGGGCGGCGGCATGAAGAAGCTCGCGCGGTACGCGGAGGACGCCGGTGCCGGCCTCGAGGGCATCCTCGAGGCGTTCCAGGGACTCGACTCCGAGCTCGGCGCGAGCATGGTGCCGCAGGAAGGGAGCTCGGCGTGACGGATTTCACCGCGCTCGGCTTCGACCCCGCACCCGGCGACATCGCGACGCTCGAGGGCTTATCTCGACGCGCTGTCGGTGGGCTGCGACGGCGTCGACGACGCTCTGTCGATGCTCGACGGTGGCGACGACGCCGACTGGGTCGGCCTCTCCGCCACCGCGTTCCGCGCTTCCATGAGCGAGGACTTCCGGCCGCAGCTGTCGGACACCGGCGAGGCGCTGCGCACCTCGCGCGACGCGCTTCGCACCTGGACCACCCAGCTCACCTCCTTCCAGCAGCGCGCACGCGTGCTCGCCGAAGAGGCGGATGCCGCCGCCACTCGGATCGCGTCGTGCGAGAACGCGCATGCCACCGCTCTGGAGCACAAGGACGACGACGACGCGGATCCCGACGCGGTGTCGGATGCGGCGCTCGCGCTCGGCAGCGCCGGCGCCGAGCTCGACGAGATCCGTGCCGAGGCGCGGGCTCTGCAGACCGAGGTCGACGACGAGGCCGGCGCGGCCGCTCGTTCGCTGAACGACGCCGGCGGCATCCTCGACGACTACGCGGGCAACGCGTTCTCGAACTTCTTCGGCGACGCCGGGGAGTGGCTCGCCGACACCGGCGCCTGGCTCATGGACAACGTCGTACCCATCCTGGAGGACATCCTCCGGGCGGCGCTTCCGGTCATCGCGATCCTGTCGCTCTTCTTCCCGGCGCTGGGCGCCGTCGCCCTCGTCATGTCGGGCATCCTCGTCGCGATCGACGGGCTTCAGGCGCTCACCGGGCGCGGGGACTGGACGGACTTCGCGGTCGGTGCGCTCGGCATGCTCGCGGGCGGCGCCCTCGGCATGGCGGCGAAGTCGCTCATCGGTCCGGGTGGGCAGGTGCTGATCCCCTCGATCCAGCGCATGACGCCCGCGCTGGCCGGCGGCGGGACCGCGGCCGGATCGCTCGCCGTCGCGCTCAACGTGAACATGCAGAACATGGTCTCGAACACCTACTGGATGATGTCGCAGGCCAAGGACGCGCACGACAACGGCCAGAGCTTCGTCGAGAGCCTGAGCGGTCCGTGGCAGAACCTGGGGGAGCGCGTGGACAACACGATCCGCGGCAACGGACCCCGCACCGACGAGGAGCTCTGACCCATGACCCCGACGACCGGTGACCGCGTCTGGCAGCGCCTGCCGCAGGGCTGGATCGAGTTCCGGGCGTTCGGCGATCGCACCCCCGACGAATGGCTGGAGTGGTACCTCGCGAGCGGTGAGGGGTGGCTCCCCGACGAGGCGCGGACGGCGATCGTCGGGGGCTTCCGCGCCGGTGTCGCCGCGTTCGCGGGAACCGACTTCGACTTCGCGGGCGTCTCGCTCACCGCGGGCGAGCGACCCGCCGCGTCGTTCCTCTGCACCAACGTGGTGCGCGCCGCGCCCGGCGTCGAGGTGCCGGCCACGCCATTCCACCGGTTGTTCCCGCTCGTGCGCTTCGGCGAGGAGGCGGGCGCCGAGACCTTCACCGCGCCGGACGGCCGCGTCGGCACGGTCGCCAGTGGCCGGCTGCTCACGGGCGGCATCCCGAACGTGGCGACCGTCGGCGAGCTGCTTCTGCCGGATGACGGCGGAACCGTCCTCGTCATGGGGATGTGCTCGGACCCGTCGCAGCGGGCGGAGCTGGCACTGCTGACCGCCTTCGTCCTGTCGACCACGCAGGTCCTGCCCGAGGGCGTCGAGCCGGCGCTGCCGGTGGCCGATTCCGGCGCCCGCGCAGCGCACCGCGTAACCTGACGTGCATGGCTTTCACCCTCATCCGGCCGGAATCGCGCCCCTGGATCGGCGGCGCGACGGCGGATGACGTCACCGTCGCGGAGGCCGACCGCGTCGCGCTGCTGCTCCGCGGCGACTACGAACGGTGGTCGCGATGGGCCTTCGGGCTCGCCGCCTTCGTGGTGACCGCGGTCGGCGTGTTCGTCGGCGTGGGCATGGTCGATGCCATCGTGCAGCTGGGACGGCCCCCGGCGCTCGTGGACCTCGTGGTGACCGTCGTCGCGGTGATCCTCGCCGGCGTCGCGGCGTTCGGGCTCGTGCGGCTGTGGCTCACCGGACGTGCGCTCACGACGAGCGCCGCCGCGTGGCTGCGCGCATCGTTCCGGGCGGGTTCTCGTCAGCGCCGCGCCGGCGGGTGGGTGCAGGCGCGAACCGTCTATCTCGAGCCGCGCAACCTCGTGAGGCTGCTGACGTCCTCGTTGGCGTTCCTCACCGCGATCTTCGGCATCGCGGCCGCGGTTCGCGACCTCGCGGGTGGTAACGTCAACGGTCTGTCGGCCGCCGCGGGCCTGATCGGTCTGATCGCGCTCGCGTGCGGGCTCGGCCAGGCGGGCGGCGTGCTCCGCATCGGCTCCGGGGTCGCCGAGGGCGATCCGCTCTGGATCCGCATCCGCTCCGCCTTCGCCCCGCGCTGAGCTTCGGTCCGCCTCGGAGGGGCCGCACAGCCGTGTCCGATTTCCGCCAGCGGGTGTCGGGGGAGCGTGTCAGGCTAGGGGCATGAGCCTGACCATGACAGCCGACGCGGCGGGCGTCGCATCCATGTCATTCGATGAGCGCTACCGCGCGATCGACTCGCGCGATGTCCGCTTCGACGGGCAGTTCGTCACGGCGGTGCGCTCCACGGGCATCTACTGCCGCCCGAGCTGCCCCGCCCGCACCCCCAAGCCGTCGAACGTGACGTTCTACCCGACGAGCGCCGCCGCGCACGAGGCGGGCTACCGGGCGTGCAAGCGCTGCCTGCCCGAAGCCGCGCCCGGGTCGCCGCAGTGGAACCTCCGCGGCGACACCGCCGGTCGCGCCATGCGGCTCATCGCCGACGGCGTCGTCGAGCGCGAGGGCGTCCCCGGCCTCGCTCGGCGGCTCGGGTACTCGCCGCGGCACCTCACGCGACTGCTCACCACCGAACTCGGCGCCGGGCCGCTGGCACTCAGCCGCGCGCACCGGGCGCAGACGGCCCGCATGCTGCTCGTCGGCACCGACCTGCCGGCCGCCGACGTCGCGTTCTCGTCAGGGTTCGCGAGCGTGCGCCAGTTCAACGACACCATCCGCGAAGTGTTCGGGATGCCGCCGCTCGAGCTGCGTGCCCGGCGCCGGCTCGCGCGGCCCGGCGAGCGACACGCGGCGCCGCCGCCCCGGCGATGCCCGGGGTCACGATCGACCTCGCACTCCCGCACCGCGGCCCGCTCGATGCCGCGGGACTGTTCGCGTGGATGGCGGCCCGTGCGGTGCCGGGTGCCGAGGCCGCCACCGCCTCGACCTTCGCCCGCACGCTGCGACTGCCGCACGGACCGGCGTGGTTCGAGCTCCGCCTCGACGACCTCGGCCGCGTGCGGCTGCGGGCCGCGCTGACGAACCTCGCCGACCTCTCGACCCTCGTCACCCGCGCACGGCGCCTCTTCGATCTCGATGCCGACCCGGACGCGGTGGACCAGTCGCTGTCGCGGCATCCCGAGCTCGCGCCGCTCATCGCCGCGCTGCCGGGCATCCGGGTTCCGGGCGCCGCCGATCCGCACGAGATGCTCATCCGCGCGATGGTCGGCCAGCAGATCACGGTCGTCGCCGCTCGGACGGCGCTCACTGCCCTGACCGCGGCGCTCGGCGAGGAGGTGCCCGTCTTCGCCGGGATGCTCCCGGCCGCCGGCCCGGCCGCCGGCGCGAGCTCGGGCCCGACGAGCGCGGAGGGGCAGGCGGCGCCGGCGAGGCATCCACCCCCGTCCGCCTGTTCCCGACGATGGCGGCGATCGCGGAGCGCGGCCACGAGGTGCTGCGCGGTCCCGCTGCCCGCATCCGTGCGATCACCGGAGCCGCGGCCGCCCTCGCCGACGGCACGCTCACGCTCACCCCCGGCGACGACGGCGCCGAGCAGCGCGCCGCGCTCCTGGCGATGCCCGGCATCGGCCCGTGGACCGCCGACTACGTGCGGATGCGCGTGCTCGCCGATCCCGACGTCTTCCTGCCCGGCGACGTCGCGGTGCGCTCCGGCGCTGCCGCGATCGGCCTTCCGGCGGAGCCCCGCGCGCTCGACGCCTGGGCGGCCGGCACCGCGCCGTGGCGCAGCTACCTCACCGCGCACCTGTGGCGCGCCGTGCCGCCCAAGGCATCCACTCTCCCGCAAGAGCACCGGCTCATCCCGCAAGACCGCCGCCGCATCCCCGAGAACCACGGCCCATCCGACACCACCACCGGAGGCATGTCATGACCACCGCGACCATCCAGACCATCGACACCCCCGATGGTGCCTTCACGATCCTCTCCGACGACTCCGCACGCGTGCTCGCCTCGGGCTGGACCGCAGACCCCGCGACGATCCTCGCCCGCCTGTCGGTGCGCGATCGTCCGTCGATCGTCGAAACCGGACGGACGGATGCCGCCGCTGCCGTCGTCGCGTACTACGACGGCGATCTCGCCGCCATCGACGACGTCGCCGTGTCGCAGCGGGGCACCGCGATGCAGCTCGCCGGGTGGGAGGCGCTGCGCCGCATCTCTCCCGGCCGCCCGTTGACGTACAGCGAGTTCGCCACGGAGCTCGGGTCTCCGAGCGCGGTGCGTGCCGCGGCATCCATCTGCGCCCGCAACGCCCCGGCGCTCTTCGTTCCCTGCCATCGCGTGCTGCGCTCCGACGGCACCCTCGGCGGGTTCGCGTGGGGACTGCCGGTCAAGCAGCGGCTGCTCGACCGTGAGGCGGGCGTGCCCGCGCTCGTCGCCTGAGTCCCCGGCATCCCGGGCCGTCCGCTGACGGTCCGGGATGCCGTGCGTGTGCGGGGCACTCCGCGAGCATCTTCCGGGGAGTCGGAAAGCGCTTGTTGTGTTCAGGGATCTCCCAGGTATAGGCTGGAGGGCTGGCGTGTCGTTTCGGCGATCGCCAGTCCCCGTCCCGCGTTCAAGGAGGAAGCCATGTCTCAGGCCGTCGTCACCACGAAGCCGATTGTCTTCCTGCCTGTTCTCGGGACGCCGCGCGTCGCCCTCGAGGGATAGTCCCCGGGCCGACCTCCGCCGATCCGCCGCGTCCGCGGCGCCGCCGCTCGCCACACCGCGCGGCATAGGATCACCAGCTCCCGCGTTCTGGCACACAGGACGCCTCTCCGGCGACCCCGCACGCTGTCTGTGCGGTGCGCCGTCCCCGCCGTTCCCGCGGCATCGATACACCCCCGCCACACCACTCGCCAAGGATCATGACTACGTCTTCCGCTGAGAGACTCTCCACTCCCCGCGCGCTCGCGCGCCTCCTTCCCTTCGCCAAACCCGTGCTGCCGCGACTGACGCTGGGCGCCGTCAGCGCGCTCTTCGCCAGCCTGCTCGCGCTCGCCATCCCGCTCGTGCTCGAGCAGATCGTCCAGGGCCCCATCGCCTCGGGCGACGTCACCGCGATCTGGTGGGGAGCGGGAGCGATCCTGCTCCTCGGCCTCGCCGAAGCCGGCATGGTCTGGCTGCGGCGCTGGTTCGTGCTGGCGCCCGCGACGCTGGTCGAGTACGACCTGCGCCAGACCTTCTACTCCCGCCTGCAGCGGCTTCCCGTCGCCTTCCACGACCGCTGGCAGTCGGGTCAGCTGCTCAGCCGCATGATGCAGGACATCAGCATGCTCCGCCGCTGGCTCGCCTTCGGTCTCGTGCTGCTCGTCGTGAACGTGATCACGATCGGCGTGGGCACGGCGCTGCTGTTCCGCTGGCACTGGCTGCTCGGCGCCATCTTCCTCGTCACCTCCGCGCCGCTGTGGTACGCGGGCTACCGGTTCGAGAAGGCCTACGGAACGCTCGCACGCCAGTCCCAGGACCAGGCGGGCGACCTCGCGACCTCGGTCGAGGAGAGCGTCCACGGCATCCGCGTTCTCAAGGCGTTCGGCCGGGGCAAGCACGCGCTTCAGCGGTTCACGCGCCAGGCCGAGACGCTGCGCGAGACCGAACTGCGCAAGGCGCGCGCGGTCGGCTGGATCTGGTTCTGGCTGGTGCTGCTCCCCGACATCGCCTTCGCGCTGTGCCTGGGTGCAGGCATCTACCTGACGGCGATGGGTCAGCTGCAGGGGGCGGAGCTCATCGCGTTCTTCGCGATGGCGACCGTGCTGCGCTGGCCCATGGAGTCGATCGGCTTCCTGTTCTCGTTCCTGCTCGACGCGCGCACCGCGACCGACCGCCTCTTCGAGGTGTTCGACGAGGAGAACACGATCGTCGATCCCGAGAACCCGGTCTCGATCGAGCGCCCGCAGGGCGAGCTCGTCTTCGAGGGCGCCCGCTTCCGCTATCAGGATGCGGCGTCCCACGAGCGGGATCTGCTCGACGGCGTCGACCTGGTGCTCCGTCCGGGCGAGACCATGGCGCTGGTCGGCCTCACCGGCTCGGGCAAGACGACGCTCACGACGCTGCCGACCCGCCTCTACGACGTGACCGGCGGGCGGGTGACGCTCGACGGCGTGGACGTGCGCGACCTCACGCTGAAAGAGCTCCGCCGGCACATCGGCATGGCGTTCGAGGACGCGACCCTCTTCTCGCAGAGCGTGCGGGACAACGTGCTGCTCGGGCGCGAGGATCTCGTCCCCGGCAGTGACGAAGCCGAGCGCGTGCTGCGCGAGGCGCTCGCCGTCGCGCAGGCGGGATTCGTCGACGATCTGCCCGACGGCGTCGACACGATCATCGGCGAGGAAGGCTTGTCGCTCTCCGGCGGTCAGCGTCAGCGGCTCGCGCTCGCGCGCGCCGTCGCCGCTCGTCCGGCCGTGCTCGTGCTCGACGACCCGCTGTCGGCGCTGGACGTCGACACCGAGGCGCTCGTCGAAGATGCCCTCCGCCAGGTCCTGTCCGAGACGACCGCGCTCGTCGTGGCCCACCGGCCCTCGACGGTCATGCTCGCCGATCGCGTGGCGCTGCTGGAGGCAGGGCGCGTGACGGCGGTCGGCACGCACTCCGAGCTGCTGCGCACCAGCAGCCACTACCGACACGTGATCTCGAGTCTCGAGGTCGAGGAAGCACGCATGCAGGCAGCCCGACAAGCTCACGAACCGATGGGGGAGGTGACCCTGTGAGCACCACAGTGACCGGAACGAGCGGCGAAGACCGCTCCGACTACACCCGTGCCGAGAGCAAGGAGATCCGCCGGCGCTCGCTGCGCCTGCTGGGCTCGCTCATCACGCCGGTGCGCGGGCAGCTGATCCTCGCCGGCGTCGTGCTGGTGGTCTCGACGGCGCTGCGCGTCGCGGGTCCCTGGCTCATCGGCATCGGCATCAACAACGCGCTGCCCGCGGCCGTCGAGCGGATGGACTGGATGCCGACGATCCTCGTCGTGCTGGTCTACCTGGTGACGGCGCTCGGCGGCGCCGCCCTCATCGGCTGGTACGTCGTGGTGGCTGCGCGCCTCACGCAGGCGGTCATGCTCGACCTGCGCAAGCGCATCTTCCTGCACACGCAGCGTCTGAGCCTGGAGTTCCACGAGTCGTACACGTCGGGCCGCATCATCTCCCGTCAGACCAGCGACCTCGACACGATCCGCGAGCTGCTCGACGGCGGCCTCAACGAGCTCGTCTCGGGCATCCTGTACGGCGCATTCACACTGGCGGCGCTGTACATCGTGGACTGGCAGTCGGGCCTGATCCTGACCGTCATGGGCATTCCGCTGTACCTGCTCATGCGCTGGTTCTACTCGCGCTCGCAGCTGGTGTACCGGGAGTCGCGCGTCATCAGCGCCAAGGTGATCGTCAAGTTCGTCGAGACGATGACCGGCATCCGCGCCGTGAAGGCCTTCCGCAAGGAAGATCGCAACGACGAGGAGTTCGGCGCCGTGGCGATGGACTACCGCGACGTCAACATGCGGTCGATCCGCCTGTTCGGCACGTTCGAGCCGGGGCTCATGGCCGTGGCATCCGTGACCCTCGCCGTCGTGATCGCGTGGGGCGGCATCCGTGTCGTCGACGGGGCGATGGAGATCGGCTTCCTGCTGTCTGCCGTGCTCTATGTGCGGAACTTCTTCTCGCCGCTGCAGGAGGTCGCGTTCTTCCTGAACTCGTACCAGTCGGCGACGGCGGCGCTCGAGAAGGTGTCGGGCGTGCTGGAGGAGGAGCCCACCGTTCCCGACCCGAAGCACCCGGTCGACCTCTGGACGGCGAGGGGCCACCTCGAGTTCCGCAACGTGGAGTTCGGCTACGGCAACGGGCGCACCATCCTGCCCGACTTCTCGCTCGACATCCCCGCAGGCCAGACGATCGCGCTCGTCGGCACGACGGGAGCCGGCAAGTCGACACTCGCCAAGCTCGTGTCGCGGTTCTACGACCCGACCCGGGGAGCGGTGACGCTCGACGACGTCGACCTGCGGTCGCTGCACCCGAAGGACCTCCGCCGTGCGATCGTCATGGTCACGCAGGAGGCCTACCTGTTCAGCGGCACGGTCGCCGACAACATCGCGCTCGGCAAGCCCGACGCGACGCTCGACGAGATCAAGGCCGCGGCGAAGGCGGTGGGGGCGGATGCCTTCATCGAGGCCCTTCCCGACGGCTACGACACCGACGTGAACAAGCGCGGCGGTCGCGTGTCGGCGGGACAGCGGCAACTGGTCTCGTTCGCGCGCGCCTTCCTCGCGAACCCGGCGGTGCTCATCCTCGACGAGGCGACGGCATCGCTCGACATGCCCTCCGAGCGGCAGATCCAGGATGCCCTGCAGACCCTGCTCGCCGACCGCACCGCGATCATCATCGCGCACCGTCTGTCGACGGTCGCGATCGCCGATCGCGTGCTGGTCATGGAGCACGGCCGCATCATCGAGGACGACGCCCCCGAGGCGCTGATCGCCGGCGCCGGCAAGTTCGCCCAGCTGCACAGTGCCTGGAGGGAGTCGCTGGTGTAGTCCCTCGATCCCGCCTGGTGAGGGGTTCGCTCGGCCCTGGGTCCAGCGACCCCGGGCCTGGAGGGAGTCGCTGGTCTGACCAGCGCGGCTCCTCGCAAAGACCCGGATGCCCCGGCCCACCTGTCCACACAGGGCCGGGGCATCCGTCTTCGCCGTTGGCGGGAGTCAGACCTGCGCGACCGAGACCGCGTGGGCGAGCGGATGCCGCGCCTCGAGGCCCGCGAGGGCGACGGCGCCGTCGATGCCGTGGCCGAGGGGCTCGACGAGCGTGACGTCGAGTTCGCTCGCGCGGATGTGGGAGGCGAACGCCTCGTGCAGCTGCGGGGAGCGGAACACGCCGCCGATCGCGCACGCCGCGAAGTGCTCGTCAGGATCGTCGGAGCGCACCCGCCGCAACGCCGTCTCGACGCTGTGCGCGAGCTCTCCGCCGGCCCGCACGGTGATGTGCTGCGACACGGCGTCGCCGTCGGAGGCCAGCCGGGCGACCTGCTCGGCGAACGAGGCGACGACGCTCACACGGTCGTCGGCGGACTGCAGGTGGATGTACGCCTGCCCGAGGTCGGGCCACCGCTCCTCGGCGACGGCGCGCAGCCGCGTCGCGGGGCCGCGCCCGTCGAACTCGCGCATCACGGCGTCGAGCGCTTCGCGCCCGATCCAGTAGCCGCTGCCGGCGTCGCCCATGAGGTAGCCCCACCCGTCGACGCGAGCCACGCGCTCCGCGCCGACGGCGAGGGTCACGACGCCGGTGCCGGCGGCGACGACGGCGCCGCGGGTGTCGCCGAGTGCCCCGAGGAACGACGTCGTCGAATCGTGCGCGAGGATCACCTCGCGCACCGTGGGATCGTCGATGCGCGCGAGGAACTCGGCGGCATCCGCCTCCTGAGTGGTGAGCCCCGACACGCCCGCACTCACGACGGACACCTCGGCGCCGGTGCGCTCGATCGCGGCGTGCGCGACCGCGGTGAGCTGCGGCAGCAGCGGCTCATGGGTGCGGATGCCGGGGAAGACCATGTCATGCCCTCGGAGGCGCACCTTGATGCCGGTCTGCCCGGCATCGATCGCCAGTACTGTGCTCATGCGGCTGTCGCCCCTTCTTCCCGCAGAGTCGGTCGTGCCCGTGCGGACGCCGGCGCCCGAACGCCGCGCCCTCGACGGAGCTGTTCCCCTCGTGCAAGCCGTCGCCGGCCGTCGCGCCGTCCCACGACGATGCTCCACCTGTCGGGGCTTCCGCGGATACCCCTGTCACCGTGCGCTCGGTCATGGCCGCTGTGGTGTCCTTGCCTGGCCCGCGCGCAGGCGGTACGCCTCGCGGAGGAACTCGCCGGCGGGCTTGCCGTACGGGCAGTAGTCGTCGTTGTCGGCCGCCGCATCGGCGGCGTAGAGCCGGGGCGGCCAGTCCCACAGCATGAAGCCGCGCACCCAGGGGCGCGCGTCGCACGCGGCGAACATCGCCTCGTAGTAGCGCAGCTGCTCGTCGCCCGAAGGGGCACCGGGCAGCGACCAGTCGTTCGGGCGATCCGGCGAGCCCTCGCGCGAGGGGCATCCGGCCTCCATGAAGAAGAACGGCTTGCCCGTCGCGGCCACGGCCCGCTCGATCCGGTCGAGTTCGGCATCCCAGCGGTCGATCGGGTAGTAGCCGCTGGACGTGACGACGTCCACGGCGTCCCACCAGCCCAGGCGGTCCTCCTGATACTTGTCGCAGTTGTACGTCACGACGCCCGAGTACACCGTCCGCACGGCGGCGATCAGCTCGCGCCAGTCGTCCTCACGGGCGTCGGCGCGCACCATCTCGCAGCCGATGCAGAGCATCTCGCAGCCCTCGGCCTCGGCGATGCGGGCCGCGTGCAGGATGAATTCGCCGGTACGAGGCGAACCACTCGCCCCACGTCGGCTCGCCCGGCACGTCCCGGTCGAAGAACCCGATGTGGGCGCGCCACGTTCCGTCGGCCACGTTCACGACCGGCTTCAGGCACACCTTCAGCCCGAGCGCCTGCGCTTCGCGGATCGCCCACACGATCTCGTCGTCGGTGACCGTCGGCTCCTCGCGGAAGCGCACCTCGGTCGACTGCGCGGTCTCCTGCAGGGCGGAGTACGCGATCGCCGTCCAGTTCACGCCGTGGTCGGCCATCGCACGGAGGGACGCGGATGCCTCGGCCGTCGCCCAGGTGCCGCGCACGCCCGTCCAGCCCCAGGTCATTCCGGCCACGTAGGGCTCGAGCGCCTCGGTGGTCTCGGCGGTCACGAGGCGACCAGTTCGTTGGCGGTGCGCAGCACCCGCGGATCCGGAGAGCGCGGATGCCGCGAGCGCGTCGCCGTCGTGGCGCACGAGCAGCGTCGTGCTCTCGCCGGGCAGCAGCGTCACGAGCGCGTCGGAGGCGACGGCGCCGGGGTCGACCTTGTCGACGAGCAGGGTGAGGTCCCGCACCAGGGAGCTCGCGGTGAGCGTGACGAGCGTGCCGTCCGCGGCCGGCTCCGTGCGGACCTCCACCTGCGCCGCGCCGAGCGCCGAGTCGCGGGGCTCCGCGAAGAACCAGTGACCACGCACCTCGCCGACGCCGGCGACGACGAGCTCGCTCGCCGCGTCGGCCGCCGTGGCGACCTCGGCGGGCAGAGGCACGGTGATCGTCTCGCGGGGCGCGAGCGAGACGGGCGCGGCGAACCGGGCGAGCTCGTCGCCTGCGAATCCGACGCGGCGCGCCAGGAGCTCGCCCTCCCAGCTGTCGGCGGTGTCGTTCACGAGCACGGCGGCGAGACCGCCGTCCCGGGGCTGCAGGGTGACGACCCGGGGTGCGAACGCGTTCTTGAGGGCGTAGTAGAGCGGCTTCGGACGCTCGTCGCCGTCGATGGCCGCCCACGAGGTGACCGGCCAGCAGTCGTTGAGCTGCCAGACGATGGCGCCCTGCGTGTGCGGCGCCCACGAGCGGAAGTGCTCGAGCGCGGTGCGCACGGCCAGCGCCTGGTTGAGCTGCATCGCCCAGTGCCAGTCCTCCATGGCCTCCGGCATCCGGAAATGCGGGATCAAGCCGTTGGTGAGCTTGGTGTTTCCCTCCATCGCCTTCTGGTGCACGATCATGCCGGGCGATTCGGGGGTGAGCGGGGCGTCCGAGACGGAACGGACGAGCGTGCTCCACGCGGGCGGTCCCTGCCAGCCGAACTCGGCGACGAATCGCGGGCGGTGGTCGCGGTAGGTCGGCCAGTCGAGCCGGTTCCACTGCTCCCACAGGTGCATCGAGCCGTGCTGCTCGTCGTTGGGGTGCGGCCCGGTCTGCGCCGAGCCGTCCCAGCCGGCACCCGGGCTGAACGGGCTGCCGGGGGCATACGGCACGTGCGGTGCGAGCTCGGCGACGAGCGCCGGGAACAGCTCGTAGTAGTAGTGCGCGCCCCACGTCTTGCCGTCCAGGCGCAGCTTCCACCCCCAGTCCTCGTAGCCCCAGAGGTTCTCGTTGTTCCCGGTGAGCAGCACCAGCGAGGCGTGGTGGCCGAGCCGCACGATGTTCTCGCGCGCCTCGGCCTCGATCTCGGAGCGCAGCGGCTCCTCCTCGGCGTACGCCGCGCACGCGAACAGGAAGTCCTGCCACACGAGCAGGCCCATCTCGTCGGCGAGCTCGTAGAAGTCGTCGGACTCGTACAGTCCGCCGCCCCACACGCGGATGAGGTTGAGGTTCGCGTCGAGCGCCTGCTGCGAACCGGCGGCGCAGGCGGTCACGCGTCACCCGCACGGTGAGCGCGTCGTCGGGGATCCAGTTGACGCCCTTCACGAAGACCGGCTGGTCGTTGACGACGAGCGTGAACGGCGTGCCCGGCGTCGTCGGGGCGTCGTGTCCCACCGCACATCGCGGAAGCCGACGACGCGGTGCGTGGCGTCCAGCGGATGCGAGCCGTCGCCGCCCTGCAGAGCGCACGTCGACGTCGTACAGCGGCTGCTCGCCGTAGCCCGCCGGGCCACCAGCGCTCGACGTCCGGCGAGCTCGAGTCGCACCGTCGCACGGTCGCCGTCGAGCTCGACCACGGTGCCCGGCAGCTCGCATCGCTCAGCCCGGGTCCGTTCACCGTCGACGCTCGACGGAGAGCGGGACGGATGCCGCGCCCGGCGCGCTCGATCTCCACATCGACCTCGATCGCGCCGCCGTCGCCCGCCGGCGTCGCGACCACGCGCGTCTGCGCGAGGCGGGCCACCGACCAGGACTCCAGTCCGACCGGCTTGACGATGCCGCTGGTGTAGGTCGCGATGCCCCAGTCCCAGCCGAAGCTGCACGCCGACTTGCGGATGGCGTCGTAGGGGAGCGGGTACGGCCGCTGGCGCGCGCCCGAGCGCGACGCTCTGCTCGTTGGCGTACTTGACGGGCGAGCGGAACGCGCACCACGAGCTCGTTCTCGCCCTCGACGAGCGCGTCGCGCACGTCGAACCGGTAGGAGCGGTGCTGGTTCGCGGTCGCGCCGAGCTCGCGGCCGTTGAGCAGGATCGTCGTCACCGTGTCGAGGCCCTCGAACACGAGGTCCGTGCGGTCGGCGTCATCCGGTGCTCCAGGTGAACGATGGTCGCGTAGGTCCAGTCGACCAGCCCGATCCACGCCAGCGCCGACTCGTTGTCGTCGAGGAACGGGTCGGGGATCAGGCCGGCGGCGAGCAGGTCGGTGTGCACGCAGCCGGGGACGACGGCATCCATCGGCGCGTCGAAGCCGTCCGGCGCGGGGCCGGCTGCGGCGCGGAGGGTCCAGCCCGAGTCGAGGGGACGGAACGAGAGGGCGGTGGTCACTTGACGGCTCCTGCGGTGAGGCCCTTGTAGATCCATCGCTGCAGCAGCAGGAAGGCGACGAGGGTCGGGATGATGACGAGGACGGTGCCGGCGGAGATGACCTCCCACTGGGCGCCGAACGGTCCCTTGAACCGGAACAGCGACGTGGAGATCAGTCCTTCGGACGGCAGATAGAGGAATGGTGCGTAGAACTCGTTGTACACCGCGATGCCCTTGATGATGACGACCGTCGCGATCGCGGGTCGCAGCAGCGGCAGCACGATGCGCCAGTAGATCGTCCAGCGGTTCGCGCCGTCGATCATCGCCGCCTCGTCGAGCGAGACCGGGATCGACTGCATGAACTGGATGAACAGGTAGATCGCGATGATGTCGGTGCCCATGAACAGCAGGATCAGCGCGGCCTTGGTGTCGTAGAGCCCGAGCCCGTTGATGAGCTGGAAGGTCGCGACCTGGCTCGTGACGCTCGGGATGAGCGTCGCGACGAGGAACAGGCGCGAACACCAGCTTCTTGCCGCGGAACGCGAACCGGTCGAGCGCGTAGGCGGCCATCGTGCCGATGAAGATCGTGCCGGCGAGCGACACGACGAGCACGATCGAGGTGTTGACGAAGCCCTCGAGCATCTTGCCGCTCGTGAACGCGGTCACGAAGTTGTCGAAGTTGAGCCAGTTCTCGGGCGGGTCGAACGGTCCGGTCTGGGCGTACTCGGGCGCGGTCTTCAGGCTCGCGAACAGCAGCACCGACAGCGGGCAGCAGGGTGAGGATCGACGCGATGATCAGGCTGAGGTACTTCGCCGTGGTCGCGCTGACGCCGCGGAGGCGCTCGCGCGCGGTCCGGCCCCGGATCGTGCGTGGCGGGCTCGTGCGCAACGGCATCGTGCGCAGCGGTTCGGTGGTGGTCATGTCAGGTCGACCTTCTCGTCGGGGAACACCTTGCGCTGGATCCACGTGATCACCAGCACGATCGCCAGCAGCACCACGGCCATCGCGGAGGCGAGACCCACCTGCCGGAAGGTGAACGCGGTCTGCAGCGTCTGGATGACGAACGTGGCGGATCCGTTGGCGCCGCCGGTCATGATGAACGGGATCTCGAAGACGCTGAGGCTGCCGGCGATCGCCAGGATGAACGACAGGCCGACCACGCGGCGGATGCCGGGGAAGATGATCGCCCAGAACTGCTGCCAGCGGCTCGCGCCGTCGAGATCCGCCGCCTCGTACAGCTCGTGCGGGATCGACTGGATCGCGCCGAGGAACAGCACGAAGTTCATGCCGGTGTAGCGCCAGACAGAGGTGCCGGCGAGCGACCAGTTGACGACGTCGGGGTTGCCGAGCCACTGCGGGGGATCGGCGACGCCGAACCAGCTCAGCACCGTGTCGAGCGTGCCGCCGGGCTGGAAGAGGTAGAGGAACACGAACCCGATCGCGACCCCGTTGATGAGATACGGGAAGAACAGGATGCCGCGGAACAGGTTCGAGAAGCGCGTCGAGAAGCTGAGCAGCGTGGCGAAGTACAGCGCGATCGCCATCTGCGCGAACGACGCGAAGAAGTAGTACAGGCTGACGCCGAACACCGAGAAGATCCGCGGGTCGGTGAAGACCTGCACGTAGTTGTCGAGGCCGACGAAGTTCTTCTCGAGGTCGATGCCGTCCCAGTCGGTGACGCTGAAATAGAACAGGTTCAGCGCCGGCCAGTAGGTGAACAGCAGCAGCAGTCCCACTGCCGCGGCCAGGAAGAACCAGGGGGTGAGGTGCTGCAGGACCTTGCGTCCTGCGGATCCGCCCCGCGGGCGGTCGGCCCGGCGGGACGACCCGCCGAACCGACGCGCCCGCGCGGGGGCCGAGAGGACGGCAGGGGCATCCGCCGGTGCCGCACCCGGAGTTGCGATGGCCATGTCTCTGCCGTCCTCCCGGTCAGCCGGCGAGCTTCTCGACCGAGGCGCCCCAGCGCTCGTTCAGCTCGGCGAAGTAGCTCTCCTTGTCGCCGTCGGCGGCGCCGCGGGCGATGTCGACGAGCTTCTGGCGGTAGATCGGGCCGTACAGGTCGATCTGCGAGTCGTCGGCGATGTTGTTGATGAGGCCTTCCTTGCCCGCCGGGGCCGGGTTGATCTCCATCAGCTCGACGCCGGCCTCTTCGAAGCCCTGCAGGTTCTCGGGAAGCGGCTTGTCGAGCACCGGCGAGATCATGCCCTGCGCCTCGGTGTACCCCGAGTCCTCGACGACCCACTGGATCCACGCCCACGCCGCAGCCTTGGCCTTGGAGTGCTTGCTCACGGCCAGGTTGTAGTCGCCGCCGATGACGGCGAGCTGCGTGCCGTCGACGTTCGCGGGGAACGCCATGTAGCCGATGTCGTCCGCCGATGCGCCGTTGTCCTCGGCGGCGGCCTGCATCTGCGAGATGGCCCACGAACCGAGCGGCATGGTGGCGATCTTGCCGGTGCCGAGGTCGACCTTCGACTGCTCCCAGTTGGTGGTGAGCGGGTCGTCCTCGGTCAGGCCGGCCGCGACGGTGTCGTACAGCAGGCCGTCGATCGCGTAGACGTCCGTGCCCTCGGTCCAGGGGGCCGGGTCTTCTGCCATCGTGATCGGCGCGTCGGGGTCGTCGGTGATGGCGCCGAGGTTGCCGAAGCTCTGCGTGAGCGGCCAGCCGTCCTTGTAGTTGGTGTACATCGGGATGGCGTCGGTGTTGTCCTTCACCTTCTGCAGCGCGTCCAGCCACTCGTCGTCGGCTGGTGGGAAGCTCGGTGACACCCGCCTCTTCGAAGATCTTCTTGTTGTAGACGACGCCGTTGGCGTTGCCGCCCCACGCGATGCCGTACTGCGTGCCGTCGTAGCTCGCCGCCGGAAGGAAGCGGTAGGTGTCCTCGAAGTCGGCGGTCTCGCCGAGCGGCTCGAGGAACTGCTCGTACTGGTCGGGCTTGATGGCCGGGATGCCGATGACGTCGCCGTAGTTCGTCGTGCTCATGCGGGTGAGCATCTCGCCCGCGTAGTCGGTGATGCCCTCGAACGTGACCTTGACGTCGGGGTACTCCTTGTTGAACTCCTCGGCGTACTTCTCGAACGTGCCGTCCTCGACGAGGTCGGTGCGCCAGGTGACGACCTTGATGTCGCCCGTGACCTCGCCGTCGATCGTGTTGTCCGCGTCGCTCGCGCCGCCGCCGGCGCAGCCGCTGATCGCGACCGCGGCCGTGGCCAGCAGCGCGATGCCCGCGAATGCCTTCTTCGCCATGTGATGTCTCCTTGTCAGGTTCGCCCTTGAACTGCCGGTGCGCGTCGCCGCACCGTTGCGTGGTTCGTCGCGCCGTCAGATTAGACACACTCGAAACGGTTCCGCAAGCGTCCGATGTCAGCGCTGTCTTACCGTGTCCGATCGGCACAGTGCAGTGCAAAAATCGCTCTTGATCAGGGATTAAATCGTCGCTGAGCAGCGAATCGCTGCCGTCGCAATGTCCGCGGAATGTCCTACGTGGACATTGCCGGTCGTCGAGTGCTACCGTGAACCCGGCACGGCAAGGAGGCCAGACCGATGACGGTTCAGCAGCGCGCGACACTCGAAGACGTCGCCCGGCTCGCCGGAGTGAGCTCGAAGACGGTGTCCCGCGTCTTCACGCACCGCGACCTCGTCGCGCCCGACACCGTCGACCGCGTGCTCGCGGCGGCCAAGCGGCTGCGCTTCCGGCCCAACACGCTCGCGCGCAACCTGCGCCGCGGGGGGCCGACGAACACGATCGGCTTCATCATGGGCGAGCTGAGCAACCCGTTCTACTACAAGCTCGCCGCCGGCATCGAGCGCGAGCTGGCGGCGAGCGGGTACTCGCTCGTCGTCGCGACCACCGACGACACGGCCGAGGGCGAGGAGCGGGTCGCCGACGCGCTGCTCAGTCAGCGCCTCGGCGCGCTCCTGCTGATCCCCGTGGCCGAGGACCAGTCCTATCTCGAGGGCGAGCGGCACCTCGGCACGCCGGTCATCGCGATCGACCGTCCGGCGCGCAACCTCGTCGCCGACTCGATCGTCCTCGAGAACCACCGGGGCGTCTTCGAGGCGACGACGCGCCTGCTCGAGCGGGGCCATCGCCGCATCGGCTACATCTGCAACCCGGCATCCGTCTACACGCAGGCCGAGCGCCTGCGCGGCTATCGCGACGCGCTCGCCGCCTACGGCATCCCCGACTCGTCGCGGTGGGAGCGCCTGGCCGACGATCTCGCCACGCCCGCCGACGGCTTCATCGCCGACCTGCTCGACCAGGACGACGCGCCGACGGCGATCATCACCGGCAACAACCGGGTGACGGTCGGCGCGCTGCGGGTGCTGCGCGATCGGCACGACGGCCGAGACGGCGCTGATCGGCTTCGACGACTTCGACACCGCCGATGTGCTCGGCGTGACCGTCATCAACTACGACCCGCTGGAGCTCGGCCGCGCCGCTGCGACGCTCGCGATCGAGCGCATGCAGGACCCGGCCGGCTTCACCCGCCAGCTCGAGATGCCGACCTGGCTCGTGCCGCGCGGCACCGGCGAACGACCGCCCGCTGAGAGGACCACCGCATGACTTCCGGCTTCATCCGTCTCGAGAACGAGGGCGTCGGCGTGATCGTCGACGCCCGCGGCGCGGGTCTGCCGCGCGTGCTGCACTGGGGCGCGCCGGTCGGGCGGATCACGGATGCCGATGCCGAGGCGCTCGCCCACGCGCTGAGCCGGCAGACCTCGCCGGGCAGCCTGGATGCCGCGTGGCAGCTGTCGCTCTCGCCGCAGGAGGGCGACGGCTGGAGCGGCCGCCCGGGCATGCAGCTGCGCCGTGACGGCGTGCTGCACCACGCGCGCTGGAGCGTCGACGGCATCGACGCCGACGACACCGCGCTGACGGTCAGGGCGCGGGATGAGGCATCCGCTCTGCGTCTGTCGATCACGATCAGCATCGAAGCGGGCGGGGTCGTGTGGGTGGAGCACGCGCTGGCGCACGAGGGCGGAGCCGAGGCTGCGCCGATCGACGTCGACTGGCTCGAGGCGACGCTGCCGGTGCCGTCGACGACCGACACGCTGCTGACCTTCGACGGCCGCTGGACGCGCGAGAAGCGCCCGGTCGCGACCCCGATGCCCGCCGGCGCCACGGTGCGGCAGTCACGGCGAGGCCGCCCCGGGCACGACAGCCCCGTCGCCGCGATCGCGGCATCGGGCGCGCCGCGCTGGCAGGACGGGCGCGCTGTGGGGCGTGCACCTCGCGTGGTCGAGCGATCTCACGACGCGCGTCGACCGCGTCACCGATGCGGTGACCCTGATCGGGGCCGGCGAGCTGCTGCGCCCGGGCGAGGTCCGGCTCGCGCCGGGCGACGAGTACCGCGCGCCGCGAGCGGCGTTCGTGCACAGCACCGCCGGGCTCGACGGTTTCGCGCACCGCGTCCACACGTGGCTGCGGGCTCGGCCGCAGCATCCGTCGTCCCCGCGGCCGCTCGTGCTCAACACCTGGGAGGCCGTCTACTTCGACCACGATCCCGTCCGTCTCGCCGCGCTCGCCGACCGCGCGGCCGAGGTCGGGATCGAGCGATTCGTGCTCGACGACGGCTGGTTCCAGGGGCGCCGCGACGACTCGACCAGCCTCGGCGACTGGACCGTCGACCGGTCCGTCTGGCCGGACGGCCTCGGCCCGCTCGCCGACCGCGTGCACGGGCACGGCATGCAGTTCGGCCTGTGGTTCGAGCCCGAGATGATCAGCCTCGACTCCGACGTCGCCCGCGCGCACCCCGACTGGCTGCTGCACGACCCCGGCCACCTCGATCACGACGAGCAGATCTCGTGGCGGGGGCAGTACGTCATGGATCTGGCGAACCCGGATGCCTACGCCCACGTCTTCGGCCAGATCGACGCGCTCGTGACCGAGCTCGGCATCGACTTCATCAAGTGGGACCACAACCGCGACCTCGTCGAGAGCGTCCACGCCGGACGCCCCGGCGGGCACGCGCAGATGATGGCGGTGTACGCGCTGCTGGCCGAGCTGAAGGCGGCGCACCCGGCGCTCGAGATCGAGTCGTGCTCGAGCGGCGGCGCGCGCACCGACCTCGGGATCCTCGACGTCACCGACCGCGTGTGGGCGAGCGACTCGAACGACCCGGTGGAGCGGCAGGACATCCAGCGCTGGACCGGCCTGCTGCTGCCGCCCGAGCTCGTCGGCGCCCACGTCGGCCCGACGACCTCGCACTCGTCGGGCCGCACCACGGCGCTGTCGTACCGCATGGCCACGAGCCTCATGGGATCCGCGGGCTTCGAGTGGGACATCCTGTCGTGCGACGAGGCCGAGACGGCGGCGATCACGCGCTTCGCGGCGCTCTACAAGGAGCTGCGGCCCGTCGTCCACGGCGGGCGGGTGCTGCACCCCGAACTGCGGGATCCGGCCTGGCGCGCGACGGCGTTCGTCGGCGCGGACGGCGGCCGTCGTCGTCGTCGCGACGGTGGCCAGCCTCGAGGACGCCCGCGCCGAGCGGCTGCGGCTGCCGGGCCTCGACCCCGACCGCCGCTACCGCGTGCGCGTGCGGCGCGAGATCGGCGCGGCCGAGTACGGGTGGATCGCGCCCGAGTGGTTCACCGCCGGCGAGATCGAGCTGCCGGGCTCGCTCCTCGCCGAGGTCGGCCTGCAGCTGCCGACGCTCTGGCCCGTGCAGGCCTTCGTCCTCCACCTCGAGGCGCTGTGACGCCCCTCGTCTGGCTGGGCCTCGCGCCCCTTCCGACGGTTCGGGTGTCACAGTTGGGGGCATCGCTCGCGGTGTAGCCGCGTGTCGCGACCTCCGAATCGCGGGGTGGTTGGTTCGGGGGTCACGTTTGGTGGCTTCGTCCGTGGCGTAGCCGCGTGTCGCGACCCCTGAACCGCAGGTTCGTTGCGTAGCCGCGCAGGGGGTCGCTTCGGGGTCTGGTGGCTTCGTTCGTGGGGGTCGCCGCTCGTCGCGATCTGAGTGCCGAGCGGGAGCGGCGTGGATGCCGAGGATCGCGGGGTGGGGCGGGGAGTCACGTTTGGTGGCTTGTCCGTGACGCCGGTCGCGACCCGATGCGGGTGTTGTGTTTGGCTTCGCCGCACTCTGGATGCGGACGCGCCGAGCGGCGGCGGTCGTGGCGGTTACCCGGGCACCCAGCCGCGCCGCACGAGCGCCGCGCGCACGATGCCGACGGCGCGCGGATGCTCGCCGCGGATGTGGGCGGCGGTGAGGCGGACGACCTCCCACCCCTCGGCGGCGTAGGCGGCGTACTTGTCGATGTCGCGATTCCACTGGTGACGGTCGGTGCGGTGGTGGTCGCCCTCTACCTCGACCGCCACCTTCTGATTCCGGTAGACGACCTCCGAGATCCCGAGGAGTCGCCCTCCGCGATCGCGGATCTCGACGTCGAGGTCCGGCTCGGGGAGCCCGTCCGCCGCCGCGTCAAGCCGTAGCTCGGTCTCGAGCGGGGACGCGCTGCCGACGCGGATCAGCGGGAGAGCTTGCCTGAGTTTCGCGACGCCTACGCGCCGGCCCGCGAACGCGGCCCGTTCGAGCTGCGAGATCGTGGCGAGGCTCCGGTGCGGCTGGAGCCTGCCGCGACCGTCGCGCGGGATCCGCACGAACGAGTCTCCCAACGTCACGAGTTCGCGCACGGTCAGCTCGGGCGCCAGCATTGCCCAGGTCGTCGCGGGCGTCGTCATGCGCAGGCCGCCATGAGTGCGCAGGTTGGCGAGCCTGGGTGCGACCTTGACTCCACGCACACCACGGTGTCGAGGTGCGCGCACGGGCGTGAACACTCCCACGACGAGCTGAGGTCCTGGATCGATGGGGGCGCCCTGCAGGACGGCCGCCGTCCGTCCGGCGAAGAACATGCGCGAGGACATCGCTGTGCCGAATATTCCGGCTCGTCGCGCTTCGATACGCCGGGCGAGCTCCCATGGCGATGGCGGCGGGTCGTCCTCGGTGTTCGTCGCGGAGCCTTCGGGGGTGATCTTCGCCCGCGTGCCGTGGAAGGGAGACTCCAGGTCTTTCGTGCGCAGGCGATTCGGTGATACGCCTGCGGCGCGGGCGGCGGCGACCGGGAATGCGTCACCGAGCGACTCGGGCAGCGGGCTCGGGCGTCTCGGCACGCCTCCACGATGCATCGAACGCGCTGGCCGCCGATCTCGTTCGCGTCGTTCTGCGCATATCTCCGCCCGCGCCACCCCTGGGGAGGAACCGGCGCCCCGCAGCATCCATCACTCGGGTGTCACGACACGCGGCTTCTTCGATGCCGTCACCGCGTGTCGCGACCCCCGAGCGGCCGGGGCCCGATCGTTCATGTGTCACAAAGAGCGGGGACGGGTGCGGGGAGGCCGCGCGTCGTGACCCCTGAGCGGCGGGGCGGATCGTTCATGTGTCACGAGTGGTGGCGCGGGAGATGGGCAAGCCGTGGGTCGTGCCGCCCACACCGCCGAGCGGCGGGGAGAGGTCAGACGAGGGACGCGAGGAACGCGGCCTGCTTCGGGAACTGGAACGCCTGACCGCCCTCATGGCCGTTGTGCGTGTAGACCTCGATCGCTTGTCGGCCGGCTCGTGGCGGTTGAACGCGGCGTAGACGGTCGACGGCGGGCAGATGGTGTCCATGAGGGCCACGGAGTACAGGGCTGCGGCATCCGCCCTCTTCGCCATGTTCACGCCGTCGAAGTACGAGAGCGTCTCGAACACCCGCTCGTCGGCGCCGCGGTGCACGGCCAGGTAGCGCACGACCTCCTGGTAGGGGTCGTCGCCGGTCAGGCCGACCGCGCGCTCGAAGTGGCAGAGGAACGGCACATCGGGCATGACGGCCACGAGGCCGTCGGAGAGGCCCGCCGCCGCGATGGCGATGCCGCCGCCCTGGCTGGCGCCGCAGACGGCCACCCGGTCGGCGTCGACCTGCGGGAGCGTGCGCACGGCGTCGACCGCGCGCACGGCATCCGTGAAGACCCGGCGGTAGTAGTACGTCGCGGGGTCCTCGATGCCGCGCGTCATGAAGCCCGACGAGGACGGGCCGGTGCCGTGTGGATCGAGCGTGTCGCCGCCCGAGCCCCACATCGACCCCTGGCCGCGCGTGTCCATGAAGAGGTGGGCGTAGCCGGCGGCAGCCCAGCCGATCCGCTCGCCGGGGAGGCCGCGGCCGCCACCGTAGCCCTGGTACTCGACGACGGCCGGCAGCGGACCCTCGGCGCCGGCGGGCAGGGTGAGCCACGCCTTGACCGGGTCGCCGCCGAAGCCGGGGAACGTGACGTCGAAGACGTCGACCAGCGTGTACGGCGTGTCGAGCAGGGTGACCTCGGGTGCGGCATCCCACTGTCGCGACGCTGCGATCGTGGCGTCCCAGAAGTCGTCGAAATCGGCGGGTTCGCGCACCTCGGGAGCGTAGGTCGCGAGTTCGGCGGGGGACAGATCGAATCTCGGCACGCGCTCACCCTAGCGCTTCGCGCGCAGAGCGACCTGACGGCGGTCGAGAAGGCGACGAGGCCTCGATGGGGGAGGGGTATTCGAGGCCCCGCCGCCGGTCTCTGGGGCGCCCTGTGGGCGCGGCGTGGGGAAAGTATCCGGGTGATCGTGCGGCTGTGCGTCAGAGACGGATCTCTGCGATGACCTCACCGTACTCGGTCTCGCCGACCGGTGTGAAGCCCACGCGCTCGAAGAACTGCTGCGGGCCGCCTTCGCCGGCCTCGTAGATGACGCAGACGTGGTCCATGCCGCGGTTGCGCGCCTCTTCGATGAGGCCCTTCACGGCGAAGCGGCCGACGCCGCGGCCCTGGTCGTCGGCGTCGACGTTGATGCGCCACAGCACGGAGCGGAAGTGCTCCACCGGGTCTGTCGGGGTCGAAGTTGGCGCTGACGAAAGCGACCACCTCATCGCCGTCGAGCACGACGCGCTGCCATGTCGTCTGCGGGTTCACCACGGTCGCCGCGATGCCGTAGCTGACGGGGGAGAGGTACTCCTCCTGGCCGGGCTTGAGCGACAGATTGTTGACCGCCACGATGGTCGCGGCGGACAGTTCGACGAGTCGCAGATCACCCATGGGCCCAGGCTAGCCCGGATGACGACATCCGGCACTCTGCGGGTTCCGGATTAACGCGGTGTTCACACGCGACGGTACCGAGATCGCAGGCGATGGCGTGAGGTCGCAGCCGCGGAAACACGGCGATCCTGCGCGCAGAGATCTCTTGACGTCGAGATATCTCGAGTGCTTGCGATAGGCTGATGGCCGACCCGCAAGAAGGACGTGACAGGTGACCGACTCCACCATCATCTACACCTACACCGACGAGGCTCCGGCCCTCGCGACCGCATCGTTCCTGCCGATCGTGCAGGCCGTCACCCGCCAGGCGGGGGTGGACGTCGAGACACGTGACATCTCGCTCGCCGGCCGCATCCTCGCGGCGTTCCCGCAGAACCTGACGCCCGAGCAGCAGGTGGGCGACGCGCTCGCCGAGCTCGGCGGCCTGGCGACACTGCCCGAGGCGAACATCATCAAGCTGCCGAACATCTCGGCGTCCATCCCTCAGCTGAAGGCCGCGATCGCTGAGCTGCAGTCGCAGGGCTACGACATCCCGGACTATCCGGATGACGCAGAGTCCCTGGAAGACAAGGACGTCCGCGCGCGGTACGACCGCATCAAGGGCTCGGCTGTCAACCCCGTGCTGCGCGAGGGCAACAGCGACCGCCGCGCGCCGCTCTCGGTGAAGAACTACGCGCGCAAGCACCCGCACCGCAACAAGCCGTTCCCGCAGGGGTCGAAGACCCGTGTCGCCACGATGGGCCACGACGACTTCCGCTCGAACGAGAAGTCCTTCGTCTCCTCCGGCGACGACGTGCTGACCATCCAGCACGTGGCCGCCGACGGCACGGTCACCGAGCTCAAGACCGGCCTGAAGGTGCTGCCGGGCGAGATCATCGACGCGACCTTCCTCTCGGCCGCCGAACTCGACGCGTTCCTGGCGCAGACGCTGAAGGATGCCGCGGCCGACGACGTGCTCTACTCGGTGCACCTCAAGGCGACCATGATGAAGGTCAGCGACCCGATCATCTTCGGCCATGTCGTCAAGGCCTACTTCGCCGACGTGTTCGCCAAGTACGGCGACAAGATCGCCGAGGCGGGCCTCACCCCCAACGACGGCCTGGGTGCGATCCTGGCCGGCCTTCCGTCGGTCGAGGGCGGTGACGAGATCGCTGCGGCCATCACGGCCGACCTGGAGCGCGGGCCCCGCCTCTCGTACACGAACTCCGACAAGGGCCTCACGAATCTGCACGTGCCCTCCGACGTGATCGTGGATGCCTCGATGCCGGCGCTCATCCGCAACGGCGGCAAGCTCTGGGGCGTCGACGGCGGCGAGGACGACACCCTCGCCGTGATCCCGGACTCCTCGTACGCGAGCGTCTTCCAGACGGTCATCGACGACGTCAACGCGCACGGTCCGCTGGACCCCGCGACGATCGGCTCGGTGCCGAACGTCGGCCTCATGGCGCAGGCGGCCGAGGAGTACGGCAGCCACGACAAGACGTTCGAGATCGCGGCTCCCGGCGTCGTGCAGGTCGTCGGCGGTTCCGGCGACGTGCTCCTCGAGCACGCCGTGCAGCCGGGCGACATCTGGCGGGCGACCCAGACCAAGGACATCGCGATCCGCGACTGGGTCAAGCTCGCCGTCACGCGAGCTCGCGCGAGCGCCACTCCCGCTGTGTTCTGGCTCGATGAGACCCGCGCCCACGACGCCGAGCTGATCGGCAAGGTGAAGACGTACCTGGCCGACCACGACACCGAGGGTCTCACGATCGAGATCCTGGCTCCGGCGGCGGCGACGCAGTACTCGCTCGACCGGCTCCGCAAGGGCGAGGACACCATCTCGGTCACCGGCAACGTGCTGCGCGACTACAACACCGACCTGTTCCCGATCCTCGAGGTCGGCACCAGCGCCAAGATGCTCTCGATCGTGCCGCTGCTCTCGGGCGGTGGCCTCTTCGAGACCGGCGCCGGCGGTTCGGCTCCCAAGCACGTGCAGCAGCTCGTCGCGGAGAACTACCTGCGCTGGGACTCGCTGGGCGAGTTCTTCGCGCTCGCCGCGTCGCTCGAGCACCTCGCGGACTTCACCGGCAACGTGAAGGCGCAGGTGCTGGCCGACACGCTGGATGCCGCGACCGGCACGTTCCTCGAGAACGACAAGTCGCCGGGGCGCGCGCTCGGCACGATCGACAACCGCGGCAGCCACTTCTACCTCGCCCTCTACTGGGTGCAGGAGCTGGCGAAGCAGCAGGCGGACCCCGAGCTCGCGACGACCTTCGCTCCCGTGGCTGAAGCGCTGGCCGCGGCCGAGGAGCAGATCGTCCAGGAGCTCGTCGCGGTGCAGGGAGCACCCGTCGACATCGGCGGGTACTACCGTCCCGACGCCGAGCTCGTGACCGGCGTGATGCGTCCGTCCGCCACGTTCAACGCGGTGATCGACGGTCTCTGACCCGCACGACATGAGAAGAGCGGATGCCCCGGCCCGGGGCATCCGCTCTTCTCATGTGTTCACGGTGTGGGTCAGTAGTGCACCGACACCTCCGTGCCGACGCGCGACCAGTCGTAGATGAACTTCGCGGCGTCGTCCCACATGTTGACGCAACCGTGGCTCTGCGGGAATCCGAGGGCGGAACGGAAGGCGCTGGCTCCGTGGAAGGCGATGTCCGGATAGAACCAGGTGACCCACGGCACGTCCTCCGTGCAGTAGCTGTTCACCGCGTTCGGGTTGTAGCACAGGGCGCCCATGTCGGTGATGGACGTGTACGCGTAGACGGTGAAGTTCCCGGTCGGGGTCCCCGTGTTGGCGGCCCCCGACGAGATCACGAACGACTGGACGACCTGATCGTTCTCGAAGAGCGTCGCGCGCTGCGTGCTGAGGTTGACGTCGATCCGCCGGGCGAGGTTCGTCGTCGTGAACGGGGTTGCGGTGATCGGCAGCTCGTAGACGCCGTCACCGCCCGCGAGCTGGTCGGCGAACGTGGCCGCGATGCCGTCGGTGCTGTCGAGGCTGCGGCCCTCGACGCCGCTGGAAACCGGATTGGGCAGCGCCTTGCCTGCGCTGTTCGTCACGACTGTCGCGTTGACGGCGTCACGGTTCACGAGGCCGGGCAAGGTGTCGACGACGCTCTGGATCTTCTGCTCGTCGACATCGACCAGGATCTCGCCGTCGTCGCCTTGGCCGAGCGTGATCCACGATGCCGCCACCGCGGGATCCACGGGCACGGTACGCTCGTCGCCGACGTAGAAGCCGACGTTCGAGAGCACGCCGTTGAGCTTCGCCGCAGTGTCGGCGGCGGTCTCGGTCGAGATCGCCGCAGGGATCTCAGCGATGACAGGGTCGAGGTTCACGCTCGCCTTGCCGGCCTCGAACGCGGCCTGAAGCGCCTGCTGCACGGTGGCGACATCGACGCCGCTGCCGGCCGCGGCGGGCGTCGAGACATACGACGTCGAGGCGGTGTCGTATGCGACCGTTGCGTCGGTCGGGTCCGTGAAAAGGCCGGGCGCGGCTTTCTGCAACGACTCGACCGCGGTGGTCGCGTCGATCTCGACCTCGGCGCCGGTCTGAGCGAACCACGCCGTCGGGTTCCACATCGGGTGCTCGGCGAAGGCTGCGTCGGCGAGGGCCTGGGCGTCGACCGACGCTCCCAGCTCGGCGCCTGTGAGCTCGACGTCGCCGCCGTCGCCGGTGAGCACCACCGTGGTCTCGGCCAGCCGCTGCTCGATCGCGTCGGCGGCGGCACCGGGCGTCATCCAGCCGACAGGGACGCCGGCCACCGAGGTGCCGGGGGCGATGAGCAGCAGCGACGTGACGACGAGGCCGACGACCGCGACGCCGGCGGCCGCGCTGATCCAGAGCGCGGTGCGCTTCTTCTTCGGCTTCGGCTCCGCGGGAGCCCAGGAGTACACGGAGCCATCCGCCGCCGTTTCGGCGGTGGCTGTCGAGGGGGCGAAGTCGGGTGCGGGTGCCACGGCCGGAGCGGGCGCGGCGTCGAGCGATGCGGCCGGTGCCAGCACCGCGGTCGCCACGGCGACGGTCTCGAGGTCGGCGTCGGAGCGTGTTCTCGGGCGCGACCTCTGCGACGTCGGAGTCGACCTCGGCCTCTGCGACGTCGGAGTCGACCTCGGCCTCCGGCTCGTCGGAGTCGACCTCGGCCTGCGGCGTCGGAGTCGACCTCGGCCTCCGGCTCGTCGGAGTCGACCTCGGCCTCTGCGACGTCGGAGTCGACCTCGGCCTCCGGCTCGTCGGCGTCGACCGTTTCGGGCTCCGACTCGGCGTCGGGCTCTCGGCCTCGGGCTCTTCGGCCTCGGGCTGCTCGGCGTCGGGATCCTCCGCCTCGGGCTCCGTCCCCTCGGCCTCGGGCTCGTGAGCCACGGGCTCCTCTGCGGTTCAGGCTCCGCAGTGTCGGCTTCGGCCTCCGCCTCGGGCTCTTCGGCCTCGGGCTGCTCGGCGTCGGAATCCTCCGCCTCGGGCGCGTCAGCCGCCTCCGCCTCCGGCGCCTCAGCCTCGGGTACCTCGGCAGCGGGCACGTCGGCCTCGCCCTCGGAACCGGGGGAGACCTCGGGCCCCTCCGCGGGCGCGTCGGAATCCTCCGTGACGGCTTCCGCCGGAGTCACGGCATCCTGTTCCTCGGAAGCAGCCGTCGGCTCGTGATCGGCCGCGGCGGTCGCCTCGGTGTCGACGTCCTGGTCAGTGTCGACGGCGTCATCCCCGGACGCCTTTCCGGCATGTGGCTGGGTCGCCAGATCTGTCACGCCTCACCCCCGAATGTGATCAACGCGTTCCCTCATGGTAAGGGACGCGCACGGGTCGTGAGGTCACGGCCTCATTACAGACGAATCGCCGATCACGCCCGGAAACCGGCGGATGGCGGCGAAATGGCGCCGGACAGGCAGATCACGGTTTTGTAAAGCATCCGTTCAAATCACGCCGAGGACTTGCGAAAAGGTAGTTCGTAAGGTCTACTAACAAACATGTCACCCACGGAAGCGCAACGCGGCCCTTCCCTCGTCGACGCGCCGCACACCGCGAATGCCCGAGCTTTCGGTCCTGGACGCACGCTGCGCCAGGGCACCAAAGTACTCCCCGAGCACGCCCGCGGTCACAACCGCTCTCTCGTGCTGCAGACGCTGTTCCACCAGGGGGCGATGAGCCGGGCCGACCTCTCCCGCGAGACCGGGCTCACCCGCGTCACCATCTCCGATCTGGTCGCCGAACTCATCGCCGACGGCTTCGTCGCCGAAATGGGCGTGCGCGAGGCCTCCGGCCCCGGCAAGCCCGCGATCCTCGTCGACCTCGACCACGCCGGCCATCGCATCGTCGGGCTCGACCTGTCGGGCAGCGACACCTTCATCGGCGCGGTGCTGACGCTCGACGGCAGCATCGTCGCCCGTCGCGAAGTCGCGCTTCCCGCCGACGAGGACGTCGTCTCGACCGTCGTCGAGCTCGCTCGTGGACTCGTCGCGGACTCCCACGCGCCCGTGCTCGGGATCGGCGTCGGCACGCCCGGTGTCGTCGACGACCGCGGTGTGATCCTCACGGCGCCGCAACTTCGGCTGGGCGGGCTTCGATCTCGAGGGGGCGCTGCGCAGCGCCCTCGGGCGTTCCCGTCCTGGTCGCCAACGACGCCAACGCGGCGGTGCTGGCGGAGTACACGTTCGGCGGCGCTCCGGACGACGTGCTGCTGGTCAAGGTCGGGCGCGGCGTCGGCTCGGGGCTGCTGCTGGCCGGCCAGCCCATGCGCGGCAGCCGCTTCGCGGCGGGTGAGATCGGGCATGTCACCGTCGGCACCGACGGCGGGCCGCAATGCGCGTGCGGCAAGGTGGGATGCCTCGAGGCCTGGCTGTCGGTGCCCTCGCTGTCGTCGCGGCTGGCGCGCGGCATCCGATTCCGAAGCGCGCGAGGGGATCCTCCGCGACGCGGGGGAGCGGCTCGGCATCGCGCTCGCCCCCGTCGTCGGCGCGCTCGATGTCTCGGAGATCGTGCTCGCCGGCCCGCCTGAACTTCTCGACGGACTCCCTCGCGGAAGCGACCGTCGAGACCCTCCGCGCGCGGACACTCGCGCCAGTCCGTCGACGAAGGCGTGCGCGTGCGGATGACGGAGCAAGGCCAGGACATCGTCCTGCGCGGCGCGGCCGTCATGGTCCTGTCAGGACAACTCGGGGTGTCCTGACGCAGCGCCATCGCTCCTGAGGTTCCCCCGGGAGCCACTGGTCGCACCGTCCGGGCCACGCCCGGAACCCCGGTTCCCCCCGGATGGGTCACCCGGCCCACCCGAACACCCAGAGAAGACACGAAAGGAAGACACCATGAAGAAGACGCTCGGAGCCGTTCGCGCTCCTCGGCGCTCGGCACTGGTGCTCGCCGGCTGCGCCGGCGGCGACCACCGCCGGTGGATCGGACGACGCCTCGGGGTTCGACCCCGAAGGCGCCAAGGACCAGGACATCACGTTCTGGGTCATGGGTGGCGACACCCCCGATGAGCTGCGCGAGTACCTGAAGGACGAGTACAACGCGGCCACCGGCGGCACCCTCACCATCGAGGAGCAGTCGCTGGGGCGACGCGCTGACCAAGCTCGCCAACCAGCTTCCCGACGCGAAGAACACCCCTGACGTCACCGAGATCGGCAACACCTGGTCGCCGACCTTCACCACCTCCGGCGCCTTCAGCGACCTGAGCGGCATCTACGACGACCTGGGCGGCGACGACCTGCTCCAGTCGTTCGTCGACGTCGGCTCGGTCGACGGCGCGCAGTACGCGCTGCCGTACTACTTCGGCTCGCGCTACATCACGTACCGCAAGGACATCTGGGAGGCCGCCGGCCTCGAGGTGCCCACCACGCTCGAAGAGTTCAACGAGGCCGTCAAGACGCTGAAGACGGACGACCAGGTCGGGCTTCTACATCGGCGGCCAGGACTGGCGCAACGGCGTCTCGTGGATCTTCGCGAACGGCGGCGAGCTCGCCAAGAAGGACGGCGACAAGTGGGTCTCGACGCTGTGCGACGAGAAGACCATCACGGGCCTCGACGCAGTTCCAGGACCTGTTCATGAACGCCTCGAACGCTCCGGCGACCGAGGCCGACAGCACGCCGTGGGTCAACATCAACAACGACAAGTCCGGCAACCCGCCGACGGCCGCCACGATCATCGCACCCGGCTGGGCGCACTGGTCGATCGGTGACTTCGTCGAGGAGAAGACCGACGACGACGGCACCGTGTCCGAGGTCCGCGAGTGGAACGACGACACGTTCGGCGTCTTCCCGCTGCCCGGCACGACCGCGGGTGAGGCGGCTCCCGTCTTCGCCGGCGGCTCGAACATCGGCATCTCGGCGAAGAGCAAGAACCAGGCCGGCGCCAAGGAGCTGATGCGCATCATCTTCTCCGACGAGTACCAGCAGATGCTCGGCGAGAACGGCCTCGGCCCGGCGAACACGAAGTTCGTCGACTCGCTCGGCGACGACCACTTCGCCACGGCGCTGATCGACTCGGCGCTGAACTCGAAGCTCACCCCGGCCGCGCCGGGCTGGGCCGCGGTCGAGGGCCAGAAGATCCTCGAGGAGTTCTTCGGCAAGGTCGCGGCGGGTGGCGACATCCCCGCGCTCGCCGAGGAGTACGACGAGAAGATCAACGCCATCATCAACGGCTGAGACCTTCAGCACATTCCCGGGGTCGCGGACACGCGTCCGCGACCCCGGTCCCCTGCGACACCCCCTGAAGGAGGCGGGCATGGCGGTTCCTGCCCCCACCACACTGAAGCCGAAAGGCGAGCGCCGCGCCGGCAGCGCCGAGCGCGGCGGCCCCTCCGACGAATCCGTCGGCAGCCCGACGCCGCACACCGGTTCCCCTGTTCCTGCTGATCCCCGCGATCGCCATCCTGCTGTTCGGCATGGGCTATCCCGTCGTGTGGCAGGTCATCACGTCCTTCCAGAAGTACGGCGCCCTGCAGCAGCTCGGCGGCAAGGCCCCGGACTTCGTCGGACTCGAGAACTACATCGCCATCGCCACCAGCCCCACCTTCTGGGAAGTCGCGATCCGCTCGATCCTCTTCTGCCTCGTCACCGCGTTCATCACGGTCGTCATCGGCATGGCGCTCGCGCTGCTGATGACCCAGCGTCCCCTCGGGCGTGCGCATCACCCTGCAGATCGCGCTGCTGCTCGCCTGGGCGATGCCCGTCGTCGCGGCGATGACGGTGTGGATCTGGCTGTTCGACCGCCGTCGCGGCGTCGTCAACTACCTGCTCGACCTCATCCCGGGCGTCGACATGAACCAGTTCAACTGGATCGGCGGCGAGCCGTTCGTCTTCTTCATCGTCGCCTCGATCATCGTCACCTGGATGTCGGTGCCGTTCGTCGCGTTCTCGTCCTACGCCGGCCTCACCCAGGTCTCGACCGAGATGGTCGAGGCCAGCCAGCTCGACGGCGCCACCGGCTGGCAGCGGACTGCGGTACATCCTCCTGCCGATCATCCGCCCGGTCATCATGATCGTGCTGCTCCTCAACCTCATCTGGGATCTGCGCGTCTTCACGCAGATCACGATGCTCCAGGACGCCGGCTCCAAGTCGAGCGACTACGACCTGCTGGGCACCTACATCTACAAGATGGGCGTCGCGGGCCTCAACTACGGCCAGGGCGCCGCGATGGCGCTCTTCGTCCTCGCGCTGACGATCGTCCTCAGCTGGTTCTACATCCGCAGTCTCTTGAAGGAGGACCAGGCCTGATGTCCGCGTCACGCACGAACTCGCGCCCGCGTCGGCGCCGACCCGACCGGCATCCGCCCGCACCTCCGGACCGCGCCCCGACGCGTCGGCGCCGCGGCTCGGCGAAGACCTGGGGCTGGAGCATCCTGGCGATCCTCGTCGCCCTGATCTGGGTGTTCCCGGTCTACTGGATGGTCAACTCGTCGATGCTGCCGACGGCCGACCCTGGAGTCGTTCACGCCCACGTTCCTGCCGTTCGGCGGCTCGTTCGCCAACTACCGCGGCGTCGTCGACGAGCTCCTTCTTCAGCGCGCTCGGCATCAGCGTCGCCGTCACGCTGATCGCGGTGTTCTTCTGCCTGCTGTTCGCGTTCCTCGCGTCGGTCGCGATCAGCCGCTTCCGGTTCCGCGGCCGCACGACCTTCATGCTCGCGATCCTGGTCATCCAGATGCTGCCGGCCGAGGGCATGTTCATCGCGCAGTACAAGATGATGAGCGAGCTGGGGCTGCTGTCGCAACATCTTCGGTCTGAGCCTGCTCTACATCGCCGCCGTCGTGCCGTTCACGGTGTGGATGCTCCGCGGCTTCGTCACGGGTGTTCCCGCCGAGCTCGAAGAGGCGGCGATGGTCGACGGCCTCAGCCGCACCCAGGCGTTCATGCGGATCACGCTGCCGCTGCTCGCACCGGGGCTCGTGGCATCCGGCGTCTTCGCCTTCCTGCAGTGCTGGAACGAGTTCACGGTCGCGCTGGTGATCATGAACGCCGAGAGCGAGACGCTGCCGCTGTGGCTGCGCGGCTTCGTGCAGCAGAGCTCGAGCCGCGCGATCGACTGGGGCGAGGTGATGGCCGCATCGACCATCGTCGCGATCCCGGTCATCGTGTTCTTCGTGATCGTCCAGGGCCGCATGACCAGCGGACTCGTCGCGGGGGCGGTCAAGGGCTGATGCGCGCGCAGCAAGACACGGCCTTCCCCGGGGAGGCCGGCCGATGAAGGTCGGGCTGGACATCGGCGGCACCAAGACCGACGCGGTCGCGGTCGACGGCGACGGGCGCGATCGCCGGGCGCATCCGCATGGCGACCGGCTGGGGACCGGATGCCGTGGCTCAGACGGTCGTCGACGCGGTGCGCTCGCTCGGAGCCGAAGCCGGCGTCGACCTGTCGGCCGATGCGGTCGGTGGGGGTCGGCATCCCGGGTCAGATCGAGCCCGGCACCGGTCGCGTCGTGCACGCGGTGAACCTCGGCGTCGACGAGATGGACCTGGCGGCGATGGTCGCGCCGCAGCTGCGCGCCGTCGCCCCGGGCTGCGGCTGCCGGTGCAGGTCGAGAACGACGTCAAGGCGGCCGCCCTCGGCGCGTAGGCGCTGCACACCCGCACGGCTCGCCGGCTCCGGTTCGATGGCGTACCTGAACCTCGGCACCGGCATCGCGGCGGGCATCGTGTCGGACGGCGTGCTGTGGCGCGGCGCGCGCGGCACCGCCGGCGAGGTCGGGCACATCTCCGTGGATCCCGAACGGTCCGCTGTGCCGCTGCGGTCAGCGCGGCTGCATCGAGGCCTTCGCGGGCGGGGGAGCGATCGCCGAGCGGTGGGCCAAGCGCTCGGCGCTGCCCGTGCGCGACGTCTTCGACGCCGCCGATGCAGGGCGATCCGCTCGGCTCGCGCAGCTGCGGGCGGGGCTCGCACGCGGCGTGGCGGCCGCGGTCCGGGTACTGGTGCTGACGGCCGACGTCGATATCGTGGTCCTCGGAGGGGGTGTGACGGCCTTGGGCGATCGACTGATGACGGATGTCGCAGCCGAGCTGTCGGCCAGTGCCGAGGCATCCCCGTTCATGCGCTCGCTGCATCTGACCGAGCGGGTCGAGCTGCTGCCGCCGGGTTCGCCGGCCGCGGCTCTCGGCGCGGCGCTGGTGGGTGCCGAGGGCGACGCGACACACGACGCCCAGGAGGCATTGGTTCATGGCTGAGATCGTCATCGTCCGAGACAAGGCAGCCGCGGGCGCCCTCGTCGCCGACCACATCGCGGGTCTGCTCCGCGCGAACCCCGAGACGGTGCTGGGCCTCGCGACCGGCTCGACGCCGGTGCCCGTCTACGAGGCGCTGCGTTCGCGGCTCGACGGCGTCGACGTGTCCCGTGTGCGCGGGTTCGCGCTCGACGAGTACGTCGGCATCGACCCGGCGCACCCCGAGAGCTACCGCTCGGTCATCACGCGCGAGGTCGTCGAGCCGCTCGGGCTCGACCCGTCGCGCATCCGCACGCCGGACGGCACGCCCGAGGGCATCGAGCACCACGGCGAGGAGTACGAGGCGGCCATCCGCGAGGCGGGCGGCATCGACCTGCAGATCCTCGGCATCGGCACGGACGGCCACATCGGCTTCAACGAGCCCGGTTCGTCGTTCGCGTCGCACACCCGCGTCAAGACCCTGACCGAGCAGACCCGCCGCGACAACGCGCGCTTCTTCGACTCGATCGACGACGTGCCGATGCACTGCATCACGCAGGGCCTCGGCACCATCCTCCGTGCGCGCCACCTCGTGCTGCTGGCCTTCGGCGAGGGCAAGGCCGCCGCCGTCGCGGGAGCCGTGGAGGGCCCGCTGTCGGCGTCGCTGCCCGGTTCGGCGATCCAGCTGCATCCCCGCGCCACCGTGGTGGTCGACGAGGCCGCGGCGTCGCAGCTCGCCCGCGCCGACTACTACCGCTACGCCTACGACAACAAGCCCGACTGGCAGGGCATCTGAGCCGTAGGCTGACGGCATGACGGATGCCGCCGACGGCGTGACGGTCCCCCCACCCGTTCCACAGGGCACCGGCGCGCCGGGCGACGCCCGACGGTGCGACCGCACCGCCCACGGCGCGGGATGCTCGGCGGGTCTGATCATCGGCGGGTCGCTGCTGGTCGCCCACGCTCGATCGTCCGCGTCCTCGGGCCGTACGCATCCGCGTACGGGGCCGCGATCGTCCTCGTGTCATCTGGGCGGCGGCGTTGATCCTCGCCGGCTTCCGTCGTGCCGGGCGTCGTCGCACGGCAGCCGCTGGGCATCGTCGCCCTCGTGGTGGCGGGACTCCAGCCGCTTCTCGCCGCGGCTGCGTGGCGGTTCGTGCCGATGGCCGTCGACTGTTCGATCCGCAGCTGAACCTCATGCTGGGCCAGGTCTCGCCGTCGTCATGCTCGCAGCTCTCGTGACCGCTGGTCGTGATCGGGCGCGCCGGCGCCGTGCCTCGCGGGATCCGCTGGGTGCCGCTGATCGTCGTCGCGGTGGGCGTCGGCCGAGTCCTCGCGCAGGCGGTGATCGCCTCATCGGTCGGAAACGTCGTGCGCCTCGACATCGACGGCGCTGATCTTCGGCACGCACATCCTGCAGGAGCTCGGCGTGCTGCTGCTCGGCATCCTCGCGATCGTCTTCGCGCCCCGCGAGCGACCGCGCCCGCGCCGCCTACACAGGTCTACCCGCCGGCGTTCTGACGTTGCCCGGCCCGCCGTCGCGGCCGCGCTCGCTCCGCCGGTCACTTGCGGTGAACGTACGCCCCGAGCCGCGAAACGCGTACGTTCAGCGCAGTGAACTGATTCACGAGGACGTCCGCCGGGACGGACTGCCGGCCGCGCGGAGTCGAGGGTCAGGGGCCGAAGACCTTGCCGGGGTTGAGGATGCCCTGCGGGTCGAAGACGCGCGCGATCTGCCGCTGCAGCTCCCACTGATCGTCGCCGAGCTCGTCGGCGAGCCAGCGGCGCTTGAGCACGCCCACGCCGTGCTCGCCGGTGAGGGTGCCGCCCAGGCGCAGAGCGGCGCGGAAGAGGTCGTCGGCCGCCGCCCAGATGTGCTCGGGCGCTTCGACGACGCCGAACTCGTCGGGCTCGCCCGCGAAGATGAAGTTCGGGTGCAGGTTGCCGTCACCCGCGTGGGCGACGGTCGGGATGACGATGCCGTGCTCGCGCTCGACGCGCGCGATCTCGTCGAACATCGCGGGAAGCGCGCTGCGCGGCACCGAGACGTCTTCGATGAGCGCCGTGCCGAGCGACTCCATGGCCGGGTGCATCGCGCGGCGGATCGCGAGGAGCCGCTCACCCTCCGCGGGGTCGTGCGAGACCGCCACGTTCCCGCCGGCGCTGCGCAGCACCGCGGCGATGGCGTCGGCCTCGGCGACCGCGGCCGCCCCGTCCGTCTGGATCGTGAGCTGCGCGGCGCCCGGCGTGGGCGCGTCCAGCGACAGCAGCGCGTGCACGGCCGCCAGGGAAGCGGCATCCATCAGCTCCATGATCGCGGGCTGCGCACCGGACGCGGTGACGGCGGCGGATGCCTCGGCCGCCGTCCGCACGTCGGGGAAGGTCGCAGCGATCGTGCAGACCTGCGCCGGGCACCAGCCGGCGCAGCTTCAGCGTCGCGCCGACGACGACGCCGAGCGTCCCCTCGGAGCCGATGACGAGCGACGTCAGATCGAGGCCGGTCACGCCCTTCACGGTGCGGTGCCCGAGGCGCAGCAGGCGGCCGTCGGCGAGCACCATATCGACGCCGAGCACCGCATCGCGCACCACGCCGTACTTCGCGCACAGGAGGCCGCCGGCGCCGGTCGCGATGTTGCCGCCGACCGTGGAGATGGCGCGGCTCGCAGGATCCGGCGCCCACCACAGTCCGTGCGGCTGCGAGTGCGGCGTTGAGGTCGGCGTTCAGGATGCCGGGCTCGACGACGGCGAGGAGGTCGTCGGGGCGCACCTCGAGGATGCGGTCCATCCCGCGCACCGAGAGGGCGATCTCGCCGCGTCCCGCGTTCGCGCCGCCCGCGAGCCCGGTGCCGGCGCCACGCGTGACGACCGGTGTGCCGGTGCGGCTCGCGATGCGGAGGGTCTGCTGCACGTCTTCGACGGTGCGCGCATGGACGACGGCGATCGGCTGACCGGATGCCGCGTGCCCCGACTTGTCGGCGCGTGCCGCGGCGAGCGACGCCGGCGACGTGTCGACGCGGTCGCCGAGTGCGGCGCGCAGCAGGGCGAGCGCGTCCGCGGCCCGGATTCACGACAGGCGGCGGCGGCCGGCGATGACCCCCGCGGTGACGGCGACGACGCCGAATGCGAGTCCGATCCAGGCGTTGCCCATCGACCACCACGCGATCGTCGCCGACGCGTACACGAGCAGCTCGACGATCGCCCGCACGAACGGGTGCACCGCGAACACCGCGCGCGGCGACACGAACAGCGCCCAGAGCAGGATCGCGACGGCCGGTGCCGCGATTCCGGCGACGATGTTCCACGGGAAGGGCCACATCGTGAAGCCCCACAGCGCGAGCGTGCCGAAGGCGAGGATCTCGCAGACGAACGCGACCAGGTCGATCGCCGAGAGCGGCGCGCGGGTTCCCGGTGCCGGTTCGGCAGGCGGGACGGGCGTGACGTTCGGCGTGTCGGACATGGCCTCCAGTCTACGGCGGCGGGCTAGCGCGTCGCGGCCGCAGGAAGGACGGGCGCAGCTGCGGAGGCCGGCTCCGCGCCGTCGGCGTGCGCCGCTGCGGGCATCGGCAGAACCGCAGACGCAGCGGTCGCGGCCCCGGGTTCGTAGGCCCGCGTTCGGGATGCTGCCACGAGGGCGGCTGCGGAGTTACCCCGCTCCGACGGGGTGGGAGCGGCCGGTGAGGCCGGTGCTCCCGATGATCCTGCGGTGGCAGGGGCTGCCGGGGTGGCGGGCTGCGCCGATTCGCGCGAGGCGAGAGGCTTGCCGTTCACCGCGCCGTCGCCGGTGTCCGTCGGGGGCGTGCCGTTGCCGGTCGTGCCGTCGTTTCCGTGCGGCGTGCCGTTGCCGGTCGTGCCGTCGTTGCCGGTGATCCCGCCGTTGCCGTTGCCGGTCCCGTTGGGCGGCGTGCCGTTGCCGGTCGTGCCGTCGTTGCCGGTGATCCCGCCGTTGCCGTTGCCGGTCCCGTTGGTCGGCGTGCCGTTGCCGGTGCTCCCGCCCTCGACCGTCCCGCCGTCGCCGCTCCCGGGTTCCGACCCGGTGCCGCCGCTGCCGCCGCCGGCAGCCGCCGCCGCCACCGCCGGCGCCGCCGTCCTCCGCGGCCGACCCGTCGCCACCGGCCTTCTGACCGCCGGAGCCGCGACCGTCGCTCGTGCCGCTCCCGGCGTCCGCTCCGCCCGCGGTGCCGACGTCGGTCACCACCGGGATGTCAGCCGGGCCGGGCCCGGGCTCGGAGAGCTCGAGGGGTGGGTCGGAGCTGTCGTCGGTGATCCCGGGCACTCCGGTCGGGCGTGGTCGTGGTGATGTCGACCTTGCTCGTCGGCGCGGGCTCCGGTGTCGTCGGGGGGAGTCCCACGGCTGCCGCGACGACGCCGCCGACCACGACGAGGCTCGCCGCCGCCAGCCCGGATGCCGCCCCGATCCCGGCGAACGCCGCTCCGCCGGCCGCCGCGGTCACCGCCGTCGTTCCGGCCGCCGTCGCGGCCGCTCCGGCTCCGGCGGCAGCGCCGGCTCCGGCGCTCGAGCTGATCGCGGCCGCACCTGCACCGAGGCTGGACCCTGCGGTGGCCGTGCCGCCCGCGGCGGCACCCGTGCCCGCGACGGTGGTCGATCCTGCGGCGCCGGCCATGCCCACCGGGCTGCCCGCGGCCGCGCCCTGCACGACGGCCGCCGGCATCGCCGGCATCGCCGGTATCGACGCCAACGCGACCAGCGGCACGCCCCCGCCCTGCACGCTCGCCAGGTAGCCGGCCGTGCCGGCGGCGCCCAGGGCCAGGGGGAGCAGCACCAGCGCCAGGCGGCCCGACACCTCCTTGGCCTCGCTCGCCACGATCGAGCAGCGCACGCAGGCGGCGAGGTGGTGCTCGAGCTTCGCGTGGTCGCGGCGACCGAGATTGCGGCGGGCGAAGGCGCCCAGGCGCTCGATCGTCCATTGGCAGTCCGACCCGTCCGCCACCGAACGCAGGTGCGCCTGGATCCACGCTTCGCGCAGTCCCTCTCGCGCGCGGAAAGTCAGCTGGGCGACCGCGGTCGGCTTCATCCCCAGGAGCGGAGCGATCTCGGCGGGCTTCATCCGCTCGATCTCGGAGTACCAGAGCACCTCCTGCCACCGGGTCGGCAGGCTTCGGAACGCCTGATGCGTGAGGCTGCGGTCGAGCGCGGCGTCGCTCTCGTGCTCGGCGGCCGACAGATCCTCGACGCCGTCGAGTTCGTCGTACGGCGTCTCGCGTCGGGCGCGACCCCATGCAGCGGCGGTGTTGCGGATGCTGGTGAACAGGTACGCGCGGAACGACCCCGTCGGGCCGCCGCCCTTGATGATGGACTGGTAGATGCGGGTGTACGCCTCTTGCACGAGGTCGTCGGCATCGAGGCTCGAGGTCATGTTGCGGGCCACCGTGACGCCGGCGCGATAGTGGCGCCGCCACAGCTCGCCGAATGCGGCGGTGTCACCCGAACGCGTGCGCCGCACCAGATCGGCGTCCGCGACGACGTCGGGATCGTGCTCGCGCACTTCCTCGTGATCCATGGGTCCCCCAGCTCCGCGGGCGCACGCCCTCGGCGTGCACAGCGGGTTCGCGGCGCCAGGCGCGGCGCGATCGTTCCATTGTCGTCGTCACCGTGCGATTTGACCAGTGGTCTGCGATCGCCGGCCTGCCCTGCCGTCGAGCGCCGGGTGGCGACGACGCGCGACCTCGGCGCCAGAAATTCTCAAGAACTCGCGTAATAGAAGGACGGTGGCGCGGTCTCTTTCGTCAGAGTGGCTGGCCGCCCTTGTGTGGGGCACGACGGCGGCCGCCCTACCGCGGTGAAGCCGCGGGCTTGGCGGGGCTTGAAGGTATCTCGGGGGAGGGACCTTCGGCCCCGCCTTCACGTGTCCGGGGGGCGATCGTCAGGCGTCGCGGCCGGCGACCCACACCCGGCGCACGTTGAGGCCGTCGTCCAGCAGCACCGCGTCCGCCAGTCCGCCGACGTCGAGGTGCCCGAGGTCGTCTCGCCCGATCGCGTGCGCGGGCTGGGCGCCGAGCGCATGCACGACGACGTCGAGGGGCACTCCCGCGCCGGCGACGTGGCGCAGCGCCACGTCCTGCGTGAGGGTCGAGCCGGCGATCGCGCCGCCCTGCTCGAGTCGTGCCACGCCGTCGGTCACCTGGACGGCGAGGCCGCCGAGGTCGTAGCGGCCGTCCTTCGATCCGGCGGCCGCCATCGCGTCCGTGATGAGGGCGATCCGGTCGCCGGCGACGGCGAACAGCGTCGCGATCAGCTCGAGGTCGACGTGCACGCCGTCGGCGATGACCTCCAGCGTCACGCGGTGGTCGCGCAGGGCCGGGACGACCGGCCCCGGAGCGCGGTGGTGGATGCCGGGCATCGCGTTGAACGCGTGCGTGATGAGCGTCGCGCCGGCCTCGAATGCCCGGCGCGTGGTCGCGGCATCCGCATCAGTATGTCCGACGGCGACCTTCACGCCGGCCTCGACGAAGCGCTGGATCGCGTCGAACGCGCCGGGTCGTTCTGGTGCCAGGGTGACCTGGCGGATCGTGCCGCGCCCCGCCTCGATGAGTCGGTCGACGGATGCCGCATCCGGCGCCCGCAGCAGGGACTCGGTGTGCGCGCCCTTGTGTGCGGGGTCGAGGAAGGGGCCTTCGAGGTGCGAGCCGAGGATCGTGGGATCGGCGTCGCAGAGGTCGGCGACCATGGCCACGCGCGCCGCGAGCACGTCGATCGGAGCGGTGATGAGCGACAGCACGGCGCGGGTGGTGCCGTGCGCTCGGTGAATGGCGCGCGCGGCGGCGATGGCGTCCGGTCCGTCGTCGAAGCTCGCGCCGCCGCCGCCGTGCCCGTGGATGTCGATGAAGCCGGGGACGAGGCATCCGCCCCCGCCGTCGACCGACTCGTCGGCGCGCGGCAGTGCGCCGCCGGTGCCGGTCGCGGCCACGCGGCCGTCGTCGAACAGTGCCCACGCATCGCGCCGATCGCTGTCGACCGATGCGGAGCCGAGCAGGCGGATGGAGTGGACGAGGGTGCTCATGCGGTGCTCCGGGTCACTCGGTGGTGGCGGTGGCGGTGAACGTCATTCGGTGACCCAGGGGATCTCGTCGGACGGGTGGAAGCCGATGCCCATGCTGGTCCACAGCGGGCCCAGTGCGCCGACGCGCTCACGGAAGGAGGCCCAGGTGCGCAGGTCGCTCGCGCCGGTCGCCGGCGACCAGGCGGCCTCTGCCGCGGCGGCGGCACGGGGGAAGGCCATGGTGTCGATGTCGGCCGCGGTGCGGATCGTCTCGGTCCACAGCGGCGCCTCGACACCGAGGATGCCCGAATCGTCGATCCCGTCGACGATGTCCGACGGCTCCCACGCGTAGGCGCGCTCGACACTCGTCGGGCCGTTCGCCCATGTGAGGCCCAGTTCTGGACCGTCCGGGTACTTCATGTCGAGGTAGATCGCGTCGGCGGGGGAGAGGATCAGCTGCCCGCCGTTGTCGACGAACGCGCGGGCCTTGTCGGCCACGCCCTCCTGCGGGGTGCGGTAGCCCCAGTACTGCCCGATCGTCGTGTCGGCGAGACCCGCTGCCGACCCGGCCTCGTGCCACGCGACCGGCGTCTTGCCGAGGTCGGCGATGATCTCGCTGGCACGGGCGACGAAGACCGCGAAGTCCTCGTCGGTCGTCGAGAGCGACTCGTCGCCGCCGAAGTGCAGGTACGGTCCCGGTGTCATGGCCGCGAGCTCGCCGAACACGTCCGCGACGAAGTCGTACGTCGCCTCATCGCGCGTCTTCAGCGACGAGAAGCCGACGGCCATGCCCTCGTACGGAACGCCGGCGCGGGGCTCCTCGCCGCCGTAGTCGCGGATGATCTCGCGCATGTGGTCGCTGATGGTCGGCTCTTCGGCGAGTTCGGGATAGGCGAGGCCGACCGCGTGGGTGTGGCCCGGCATGTCGATCTCGGGCACCACGATCATGTGACGGGATGCCGCGTACTCGACGATCTCGCGATAGTCCGCCTTCGTGAAGAAGCCGCCGGGCGTGCCCTGTCCCTCGGTGCTGTCTCCGCCCACCGAGGTGCCCGACGCGCGTTCGGTGAGCTCAGGCCGCGAGTCGAGCTGGATGCGCCATCCCTGATCGTCGGTGAGGTGCAGGTGCAGCGCGTTCAGCTTGAGTGACGCCGCGCGGTCGATGTATCCCTTGACGGTCTCGAGCGGGTGGAAGTGGCGGGCGACGTCGAGCATGGCGCCGCGGTAGGCGAAGCGCGGCGCGTCTTCGATCGTGACCGCCGGCACCGTCCACTCGCTGCTGTCGCGGGCGATCAGCTGGCCCAGCGTCTGCACGCCGTAGAACAGGCCCGCCGCGTCGGCGCCGGTGACGACGACGGATGCCTCATCCACGGCGATCCGGTAGGACTCCGCCGCACCCGACCCCGGCTCGATCCGCAGGTCGATGCCGGACTCCGTTCCGCCCGTCGCCGGCGTCACGCCTGCGCGGGCCTCGACGATCGCCGCGAGGGCGGCCGCGGCATCCGCGTCTCCGGTCACCGTCGTGTCGGACGTGAGCCGGAACGGCCCACCGGGACCCGCCTCGATCGAGGCGGGAGCGGGGACGACGGCAGGAAGCGACACAGTGTCTCCATTCTGTGCGACCGGAGCGCAGCCGGCCAGCAGCGAGGCGGCGAGGATCGCCGCCGTGGCGGTCCGTCCTCGTCGACGATTCATGTAAAGAGTCCTAACAAAAGGAATGAGACTCAGCCTAGCGGGTCGTGTTCGGTTATGCTCGGGTTGTCGCGACTGGCGTTGAGGTGGGTCACCACCGGGGAGCGACGGACTACGGCATTCGACCGCACGCCTGGGCCGATGTGATTCCCGGCACCCCGTGCCGCGCACCCCGAAAGCCGCAGTCAAGGAGATCGTCATGACCGATCAGTACTTCAACGCCCCGCTCGCCGAGGTCGACCCCGAGATCGCGCAGGTGCTCGAGCGTGAACTCGAGCGTCAGCGCGGCTACCTCGAGATGATCGCCTCCGAGAACTTCGTTCCGGTCTCGGTGCTGCAGTCGCAGGGGTCGGTGCTCACCAACAAGTACGCCGAGGGTTACCCGGGCCGTCGCTACTACGGCGGGTGCGAAGAGGTCGACGTGGCGGAAGAGCTCGCGATCGAGCGCGCGAAGTCGCTGTTCGGCTCGGAGTTCGCCAACGTCCAGCCCCACTCCGGCGCCTCGGCCAACGCCGCCGGCTGCACGCGATCGCGCGCCCCGGCGACCGACGGCTGAGCGCGGAGGGTCGCTAGCGTGCGCACCTTGCCGCGCGCGTCCACCGTCAGAAGGGCGTTGGCGCTGGCGTCGGCCACCACCGTGCCGTGGGCGTGCCGAGCGTGGAGTACGGATGTGATAGACCTCACCGGTGTACGCCCACCGTCGTCGCGCCGGGTGAAGGGCGGCAGCTGTGCCGCGCAGTCTGCGGGCAGATCGGTGAAGCCGTACTGCTCACCGCGTCGGGGTTCGTGGTCGCCTCGTGGGCGCCGTGGTCGGCGATGGCTCGACGTTCCCGCGGCGGTCGATCTCTTCAGCAGCGATCCGGTCGCCGTCGTCTCCGCGAAGTAGACCGTTCCGAGGAAGTTGGAGACCGCGCCCACCTCTTGCCGGAGTCGATGTCGTGTAAGGCGTGGAGAGGGCGCCATCGCGTGCGATGCGGTTGAGGGTGCCGGCGAAGTTGTCGGTCACGTAGACACTGCCGTCGACCTCGAGACTGAGCTTGAGCGGCGTGAACAGATCCTCGTAGAGGACCTCGGGAGCGGGCGACGTGGCCGCCGAGGCGGCGGTCCGGTCAGCGCGAGCGAGGCGGCGAGCACGGCGCCGCTCAACAGAGCGAGTGGACGTTTCATGGACTGCTTCCTGTCTGTGTGACGCGCACGCGGGCGGCGGAGCCGCCTGCGAGCGAGTGGCGGTGCCACGGTCCGATACATGGTGGTTACCGCACATGTTCCGCTATGCTCGGGTTGTCGCGACTGGCGTTGAGGTGGGCCACCACCGGGGAGCGACGGACTACGGCATTCGACCGCACGCCTGGGCCGATGTGAGTTTCGAGACGCCGGCCCGCGGGATGCCGCGCACCGCGAAAGCCGCAGTCAAGGAGATCGTCATGACCGATCAGTACTTCAACGCCCCGCTCGCCGAGGTCGACCCCGAGATCGCGCAGGTGCTCGAGCGCGAACTCGACCGTCAGCGCGGCTACCTCGAGATGATCGCCTCCGAGAACTTCGTTCCGGTCTCGGTGCTGCAGTCGCAGGGCTCGGTGCTCACCAACAAGTACGCCGAGGGCTACCCGGGCCGTCGCTACTACGGCGGCTGCGAAGAGGTCGACGTGGCGGAAGAGCTCGCGATCGAGCGCGCGAAGTCGCTGTTCGGCGCGGAGTTCGCCAACGTCCAGCCGCACTCCGGCGCGACGGCGAACGCCGCCGTGCTGCACGCGATCGCGCGCCCCGGCGACACGCTGCTCGGCCTGTCGCTCGACCAGGGCGGCCACCTCACGCACGGCATGAAGATCAACTTCTCGGGCCGTCTCTACAACATCGTCGCCTACGGCGTGGACCCCGAGACGACACGATCGACATGGACGAGGTGCGCCGCCTCGCCGTCGAGCACCAGCCCAAGGTCATCATCGCGGGATGGTCGGCGTACCCGCGTCAGCTCGACTTCGCGGCGTTCCGCGCGATCGCCGACGAGGTCGGCGCGCTGCTCTGGGTCGACATGGCCCACTTCGCCGGCCTCGTCGCGGCCGGCCTGCACCCGAACCCGGTGCCCCACGCCCACGTCGTCTCGTCGACCGTGCACAAGACGATCGGCGGCCCGCGCTCGGGCTTCATCCTCACGAACGACGCCGACATCGCGAAGAAGATCAACTCCGCCGTGTTCCCGGGCCAGCAGGGCGGCCCGCTCATGCACGTGATCGCCGCCAAGGCGACCGCGTTCAAGCTCGCGGCGACGCCGGAGTTCAAGGAGCGCCAGGAGCGCGTGCTCAGCGGTGCGCACATCATCGCCGAGCGGCTGTCCCAGCAGGACGTGAAGGATGCCGGCATCTCGATCCGCTCCGGCGGCACCGACGTGCACCTCGTGCTCGTCGACCTCCGCAACGCCGAGATCGACGGCAAGCAGGCCGAGGACCTCCTGCACGAGATCCACATCACGGTGAACCGCAACGCGGTGCCGAACGACCCGCGGCCGCCCATGGTCACCTCGGGCCTGCGCATCGGCACCCCGGCGCTCGCGACGCGCGGCTTCGGCGACGCCGAGTTCACCGAGGTCGCCGACGTGATCGCGCTCGCGCTGCTGCCCGGCGCCGACGTCGAGGCGCTCCGCGCCCGCGTCGCCGCGCTGACCGCCGCCTTCCCGCTCTACCCGGGGCTGCAGCAGTGACCCGCGACCGCCGATCCGACATCGGATCGTCGAGACCGGGGTGCACGCCCGGTCTCGCGGATCTCCAAGAGAGAAGATGGCAGAAGCTCGACGGCCGCGCCGCGGCGGCCCGGATCAAGGAGGAGCTGCGCGAACGCGTCGCGGCGCTGAAGGACGCGGGGCATCACCCCGGGCATCGCGACGGTGCTCGTCGGCGCCGACCCGGCGTCGCAGCTGTACGTCGGCATGAAGCACCGCGAGTCCGAGTCGATCGGCATGAACTCGATCCAGCGCGAGCTGCCCGCCGACGCCACGCAGGCCGACGTGGAGGCGCTGATCGACGAGCTCAACGCCGACCCGGAGTGCCACGGCTACATCGTGCAGCTGCCGCTGCCGAAGCACATCGACACCGACGCGATCCTCGAGCGCATCGACCCCGCGAAGGACGCCGACGGACTGCACCCGACCAACCTCGGCCGGCTCGTGCTCAACGTCAACGGCCCGATCACGACGCCGCTGCCGTGCACGCCGCGCGGCGTGATCGAGCTGCTGCTGCGCAACGACTACGACCTCAAGGGCAAGGATGTCGTGGTCGTGGGGCGCGGCGTCACGATCGGGCGCTCGATCGGGCTCCTGCTCACCCGCCGCGAGATCAACGCGACGGTGACGCTGACCCACACCGGCACGACCGACCTGTCGCACCACCTGCGTCAGGCCGACGTGATCGTGGCGGCGGCAGGCGTCAAGCACATCGTGCGCCCCGAAGACGTCAAGCCCGGCGCGGCCGTGCTGGACGTCGGCGTCACCCGCGAGGAAGACCCCGAGACCGGCAAGTCCAAGGTGTACGGCGACGTGCATCCCGACGTCGCCGAGGTCGCCGGCTACCTGTCGCCGAACCCCGGGGGCGTCGGCCCGATGACGGTGGCGCTGCTCATGACGAACGTCGTCGAGGCCGCGGAGCGCGTCGCGGGCTGAGGCAGCCGTTTCGTCGAGGCGGCGGGTGGCGACGGCATTCCGCGAAGGATGCCGCGCCACCCGCCGCTTCCGTGGCGGGCTGCGCCGATCACGCCGGGACGAGCTCCTCGCTCTCGCGCGCGACGACGGATCCGGCATCCGTCGCCCCGAACGATGCCATGCCGCGCACCCAGCGCTCGCGGTCGGCGTCGCTGCGGTGGCGCACCTCTGCGAGCCGCGTGACGCCGCGCACGCGGATGCCGCAGAACTCGAGCGTCGCGTTGCGCAGCGAGCGGATGGCGGCGTTGCGGTAGACCCACGCGTTCCAGATCTTCGGGGAGTCCATCGTCATCACGATGCGCGCCGTGCGGCCGGTGAGGAGCTTGTCCCACAGGCGGCCCGTCGGACGGTAGCGGTAGGCGAAGCCCGACAGGAAGACCCGGTCGATCCAGGTCTTCAGCGCCGCCGGATACGACCCCCACCACTGCGGGAAGAAGAAGACCAGGTGGTCCGCCCAGTCGACGTCGGCGACGTAGGCGGTGACCTCGGGGGCGAGGGGAACGTCGGCATCGGTGCGGGGCAGCCGGACCTCGTTGCGCTGAGACGGATGCCCCGGCACCGCGTCGCGGGCGAGGTCGATGAGGCGCACCTCGGCGCCGGCTGCGCGCGCGGCGTCGGCGTACGAGTGTGCGAGCGCGTGGTTGAGGCTGCCGGCGAGCGGCGTGCCGATCACCACGAGGATGCGGGGGGCGTTCATGCGGGGATCTCCTCTGGGATGGCCGTGCGCCGGCGAGGCGACGGCTGCTGCTTGATGAAGGCGGTGAGGGCGACGAGCTGTGCGTTCAGGCGCGGCGCGTCGATCGGGTCGTCCCCGAGCGCCGGGTCGGCGAGCATCGCGGCGAAATGCCTCTCGAGCATGCCGCCGGCGTCGCGCACGAGCTCGGTGCTCTTGGGCGTGAGGGAGAGCAGGATGCTGCGGCCCGCGCCGCGCGGGGACTGCGCGGTGATCCACCCGTCCTCGACGAGGCCGGGGACGCGCTTGCTGACCGCTGCCTTGGTGACGCCGAGGCAGTGCGCGAGAGTCGTCATGTCGGCGGGCTCCGCGTCGTACAGCACGGCGAGGAACTGGAAGTGGTTGAAGGTGACGCCGTAGCCGGACCGCAGCGCGGCGTCCGCGAAGGCGTCGAGCTCCGCGAGCAGCTCGTGAAGGGTGAAGGTCAGCCGGTCGGACACAGTATGAGTAAACCAGTTGACTCGATAGAAGTCAACATGTTTACTCAGTCGCCAGTCTGGCCTCCGCCGCGGCCAGCGCCGCCCGTGCGCCGTCGGTCGGCGCGATGGCGACGAGGCCGCGGTAGAGCTTCACCAGGGCCTCGAGGTCCAGCGCGCCGGTGCGCGCGCGGTCGCAGTGCACGGCCTGGATGGCGGCCTCGAGCTGGAAGCGGCCGAGCGGGCGCTGGAGAGCGGAGGCTCGCCGCAGCAGCGCGGCGCCCTCGGCGATGAGCGCGCGGTCCCAGAGCGCCGGATCCTGCTGATCGAGCGGCGGCCAGGGAGCCTCCGCTCGCGCGGGTGCCCGCGACTGCGCGTACGTGAGGAGGGCGGCGAGCCCCCACGCCTCCGGCTCGTCACCGAGGAGCGTCGCCGTGAGCACCGCGAGCCAGCGCGCCTCGTCGGCGAGGGACTCACGCGGCTCGTCGCCCTGATCGAGCCAGCCGATCGCGTAGGCGCCGTAGATCGCCTCCAGCACCGCGGGCAGCCGTGCGGGCATGTCCGCGCGCGTCGGCATGCGGAACGGGATGCCGGCGTCGCGGATGCGGCGCTTCGCCCGCACGAGCCGCTGCGCCATCGCGGCCTGCTCGATGCCGAACGCGCCCGCGATGGCGGCGGCGTCGAAGCCGAGCACCGACTGCAGCATGAGCGGGCGTGCGGACGGCGGGGTCGATGGCAGGGTGCGCGCACGCGAACAGCAGCTCGAGCCGCCTGTCGGGGATCGCCTCGCTCTGCTCGAGCGCCGTGAGGGCGTCCACGGCGCGCTCGTCGGCGCGAGCCGCGGCGATCCCCTCGTCGAGCGGAACACCGCGGCGGTGCGACGCGGAGCCCAGGGCGTCGCGCAGGCGGTTGCGAGCCACGGTGACCAGCCACCCTTCGGGATTGGCGGGGATGCCGGCATCCGGCCACGTGCGCAGCGCGCGCTCGAACGCGTCGGCGAGGGCGTCCTCGGCGAGAGCCAGGTCGTGCGTGGAGGCGGCGAGGATCGACAGGATGCGGCCGTAGGACGCCCGTGCGGCGCGCTCGGCGACCGCGCGGGCGTCCTCGGCGGTCGGCATCAGTGGGCGAAGGCGGTCCAGGCGCCGTCACGGAAGTAGGTCGCGCTCGGACGCACCTCGACGGCGCCCCAGCCGGCCGACGGCGCCTTGCCGGCCCATTCGATCGCGGCGTCGAGGTCGGGCACCTCGATGATGAAGCTGCCCCCGAGCTGCTCCTTGGTGTCGGCGAACGGGCCGTCCTGCACGCGGAGGCCGCCGTCGGCCGCGGTCACGGTGGTGGTGACCGCGGAGGGCTGGAGCACCTCGGCGGAGATGAGCACGCCGGAGGCATCGAGCGCCTTGGCGTACTCGTCGAACTCGCGCATGCCTTCGGCGAGCGCGTCGGGACCGAGGTCCTCAGGGGTCATCTCGGGGTAGTGCAGGAGCAGTGCGTACCGCATGGCGTCGTCCTTTCTGGTGGGATCACGACACCCCTATGACGATCTCCGCCGTCTCCGATCGACAGGTCTGATCGAATCAGCCCTTGCCGAGTTCGTCCAGCATGCGGCGCTGCTCGTCGGTGAGGCCGTCGTCGAGCTCTCGCCGGCCGGCGTCGGTCGCCGGCGCCGCACCGGGATAGGCGCGGGGCGTGCCGGCCGGGGAAGCCGAGGTCGCGGCATCCGCGGTCACGGTCTTCGTCCCCGTCGCCCGGTCGTAGAGGGCGCCCGCGTGGCCCTCGACCTTGTCGTCGACAGCGCCGTAGATCGCCCAGCCGATGAGGAGGATGACCGGCGGCAGCACCCAGCCCCAGAAGGCGCCGAAGATGCCGCCGCCGATCGAGACGCCGGTGAAGACGACGGTGGCGATCCACACGAGGAAGGCGACGGCGAAGGCGAGGAAGAACTCCACCAGCTTCTCGCCCGCCTTGGTGCGCTGCGCGGACGACTTGGACGCCATCGAGCGGAACCACTTCTCGACGAGCGGCTTGATCCAGATGACGAGCGCCGTCAGGACGATGCCGGCCCACACCGCCGCCCAGCCCACGCGCGCCGGCGTGAGCCAGCCCGACGACCAGCAGCACGAGGATGTTGAACACCAGCAGCGACGCGAACCGCACGACCCACTTCTTCATGCGTTCACTGTGCCATGTCCGGCAGGGAGGGGCGAATGGATGCCGCGCCCACCGCGCGCTGCCGCCGTCGAGGCTCGGTGGGCCACAACTCCTCCTCCATCGCGGGCGCAGCCCGCCATGCCCGCGGAAGCACGCGGTGCGCCGGGCCGCGTAGTGCGCGTTGAGGAGGAGTTACGGCACACTTCGTGCGGCGACGGAGTGCCGGCGTGTCAGTACGACGAGCGCTCGTCGGCTGTCGGATGCCGACGACAGCGGGCGGCGAGGGCTTCCGGATCCGCGGGCAAGAAGCGCGACGTCGGCGCCGACGAGGATGAAGTCCGCCCCGGCCTCGAGGTACGCGTCGGCCGCGGCAGGATCGAACGCGTTGACGCCGACCTTCTTGCCGGCGGCGTGCACGGCCTCGAACGTGCGGAGCGCGGCGGCGACGACATCCGGATGCGTCTGCTGCCCGAGGACTCCCATCGACGCGGCGAGGTCGGACGGCCCGACGAAGACGCCGTCGACGCCGTCGACCGCGGCGATCTCGGCGGCCGCCTCGACGCCGGCAGCCGTCTCGATCTGCACGAACAGCGACACGTGCGCGTCGGCATCGGCCAGGTACCCGTCGACGCGGTTCCACCGCGCCGACCGCGCGAGCGCCGAGCCCACGCCCCTGGTGCCCCGCGGGGGATAGCGCACGGCGGCGACGGCGGCCTCGGCATCCGTCTCTCGACGACACCATGGGCACGAGGAGGTTCTGGGCTCCGAGATCGAGCACCTGCTTGATGGTCACGACGTCGCCGATCGGCACGCGCACCACCGGCGTCACCGGGTAGGCCGCGACCGCCTGCAGCTGCGCGAGCACCGACTCGAGACCGTTGGGGGAGTGCTCCATGTCGATGAGCACCCAGTCCAGGCCCGACGCCCGCGCAGATCTCGGCGACGAGCGGCGAGCCCGAGCACACCCACATGCCCGCGAGGGGGCGGGATGCCTCGGCCAGCGTCGCGCGGAAGGTCGGGCTCAGACGAAGCGACATGTGATGGTTCCCATCGGTCCGTAGTCGCACAGCACGCTATCGCCTCGCGACACCCACATGGGGCGGGTGAACGATCCGGCGAGGATGATCTCGCCCGCCTCGAGCCGCCCGCCGTGCTGGTGGAACTTGTTCGCGAGCCACGCGACGCCGGTCGCGGGGTGGCCGAGCACGCCCGCGGCGACGCCGGTCTCTTCGATCTCGCCGTTGCGGCTCAGGACGCCCGGGACCCAGCGGAGGTCGATCTCGTCGGGGCGCTTGCGCACGTCGCCGAGCACCATCGCGCCGTACGCGGCGTTGTCGGCGATCGTGTCGACGATGGTGCGGCCCTCGAGCTCGATGTGGGAGTTGAGCACCTCGAGCGCCGGAACGGCGTAGTCGATCGCGGCGAGCGCGTCGTCGAGCGTGCAGTCGGGGCCTTCGAGCGGCGCCTTCAGCACGAACGCGAGCTCGACCTCGATGCGCACGTTCGAGAACTGCTCGACCGGGATCTCGGAGCCCGTCTCGTACACGGTGTCGTCGAACATCACGCCGTAGTCCGGCTCGGTGATGCCGGTCGCCTGCTGCATCGCCTTGGACGTCAGCCCGATCTTGCGCCCGACGAGCCGGCGGCCCGCGGCGATGTTCGCATCGCGCCAGACTCCTTGGATCGCGTAGGAGTCCTCCACGGTCGCGTCGGGGTACCGCGCCGTGATGCGCGGGATCACGCCGTGCGTGCGGTCGGCCTCGGCCAGCTCGGCCGCGAGCTGCTGGATCACGTCGGGTGCAAGCATCCGTCTCTCCTGTCGTGTCTTGTGACCTCGGGGCGTTTCGTCTCTGCGTTTCGACTCGCAAGCTCGCTCAACGACCGCGTTCCTCGCTCGCGCAACGACCGGAAGCGAGGCGCCGGGCGGTTCGACCCGTCGCTCAATGATCGACATCCCGGTCGTTGAGCGAGCGAAGCGAGGCGAAACGCGTCACAGCTGGTGGCCCAGCTTGTACTCGCCCTGCTTCCAGCTGGGCAGCTCCTCGTCCTTCTCGTCGGGGCGGGTGTACGAGAAGCCGTCGGCGCCGATCGTCACCGCCATCTCGGACGCGTCGGTGCGCGCCACGACGGGCTGCGGGTTGCCGTCGAGATCGAGCACGAGGGATGCCTCGGTGTACCACGACGGCACCACGGGGTTGCCCCACCAGTCGCGGCGCTGGTTGTCGTGCACGTCCCACGTGACCACCGGGTTGTCGGGGTCGCCGGTGTAGTAGTCCTGCGTGTAGATCTCGACGCGGTGTCCGTCGGGGTCGCGCAGGTACAGGTAGAACGCGTTCGAGACGCCGTGGCGGCCGGGGCCGCGCTCGATCGCGTCGGAGCGGCGGAGCGCCCCGAGCTTGTCGCAGATCGCGAGGATGTTGTGCTTCTCGTGGGTGGCGAACGCGACGTGGTGCATGCGCGGGCCGTCGCCGCCGGTCATCGCCGTGTCGTGCACGGTGGGCTTGCGGCGCATCCAGGCGGCGTAGACGGTGCCCTCCTCGTCCTGGATGTCCTCGGTGACGCGGAAGCCCAGCGACTGCATGAAGTTCACCGCGCGCGGCACGTCGGGGGTGACCTGGTTGAAGTGGTCCAGGCGCACCAGCTCACCCGGAGTGTGCAGGTCGTAGCGCCACGACAGCCGCTCGACGTGGTCGGTCTGGTGGAAGAACTCGTACGGGAAGCCGAGCGGGTCGGTCACGCGCACCGCGTCGCCGATGCCCTTCACGAACCCGTCGGCACGGCGCTCGACCCGGCAGCCGAGCTCCTCGTAGAACGCGACGGCCTTGTCGAGGTCCTCGGGCGTCCGCACGCGGTACGAGAACGCGGCGACGGCGGCCACCGGTCCCTGCCGCAGGACGAGGTTGTGGTGGATGAACTCCTCCGTCGAGCGCAGGTAGATCGCCTCGCCGTCCTCCTCGGTGACGTAGAGGCCGAGCACGTCGACGTAGAACGTGCGCGACGCGGCGAGGTCGGTGACCACGAGCTCCATGTACGCGCAGCGCAGGATGTCGGGGGCCGGGCTCGTCGGCGTGGGCACCGGGTCGTCGGTGTGGATGGGCGCCTCCTGGCTCACGTAGAAGCCCGAGGAGGTGAGGGTCATGTCGTCACGGTGGGTCATGTCGCGTCCTTGCGTGTGTCGGTGGTCGCTGCGCGTGTCGTCACGGCTGTCCTCGAATCGGCTCGACGACCGAGACATTCGTGGAGTTGAGCCGGAAGGGATGCCGCAGCGCAGGCCGGAACGTCAGCGTCGGTCGGCGATCGTCAGGTCGGTCGGCTCGGGCGCGGGGGCGGCCTTGCCGAAGGTCGGGTTGTGCGCCGGGCCGAGCGTGATGTGCACGGCCTGCTGGTCGGTGTAGAAGTCGATCGAGCGGTAGCCGCCCTCGTGGCCGAGGCCGGAGGCCTTGACGCCCCCGAACGGCGTCCGCAGGTCGCGGACGTTGTTCGAGTTGAGCCACACCATGCCGGCCTCGATCGCCTGCGAGAAGTTGTGCGCGCGCTTGAGGTCGTTCGTCCAGACGTACGCCGCGAGGCCGTACTTCACGCCGTTGGCGAGCTCGAGCGCCTCCTCGTCGGTGTCGAAGGGCGTGATCGCCACGACCGGTCCGAAGATCTCCTCCTGGAAGATGCGGGCGTCGGGCGCGACGTCGGCGAACACCGTCGGACGCACGAAGTTGCCGCCGTCGAACCCGTCGGGGCGGCCGCCGCCGGCGACCAGGCGCGCCTCGCCCTTGCCGATCTCGATGTAGCTCATCACCTTGTCGTAGTGCTCGGGGTGCACGAGCGCGCCGACCTCGGTGGCGGGGTCGTGCGGGTAGCCGACCACGACGCGCTCGGCCTGCGCGGCATAGCGCTCGACGAACTCGTCGTACACCGACCGCTCCACGAGGATGCGCGAGCCCGCGGTGCAGCGCTCGCCGTTGAGGGAGAAGACGCCGAAGATCGTGGCGTCGATCGCGGCCTCGAGGTCGGCGTCGGCGAAGACCACGGCGGGGGACTTGCCGCCGAGCTCCATCGACAGGCCCTTCAGGAACGGCGCGGCGTTGCCGAAGATGAGCTGGCCGGTGCGGCTCTCGCCCGTGAACGAGATGAGCGGGACATCGGGATGCTTCACCAGCGCGTCGCCGGCATCCTCACCCAGTCCGTTCACGAGGTTGAACACGCCCTGCGGCAGCCCCGCCTCTTCGAAGATGCCGGCCCAGAGCGACGCCGACAGCGGCGTGAACTCGGCGGGCTTGAGCACGACGGTGTTGCCGGTCGCGAGGGCCGGGCCGAGCTTCCACGACTCGAGCATGAACGGCGTGTTCCACGGCGTGATGAGCCCGGCGACGCCGATCGGCTTGCGGTTGACGTAGTTCATCTGGCGGCCGGGCACCTTGTAGGCGTCGTCGGCCTGCGCGACGATCAGGTCGGCGAAGAACCGGAAGTTCTCGGCCGCGCGCCGCGCCTGCCCGAGCGCCTGCGTGATCGGCAGCCCCGAGTCGAAGGACTCGAGCTCGGCCAGCCGGGCGTCGCGCGACTCGACGATGTCGGCGATGCGGTGCAGCACGCGCGAGCGCTCGCGCGGCAGCATCCGCGGCCAGGGTCCCTCGGTGAACGCGCGCCGCGCGGCGGCGACGGCCCGGTCGATGTCGGCCTTCTTGCCGGCCGCGGCCTGGACGTACGTCTCGTTCGTCACCGGGTCGAGCACGTCGAACGTGTCGCCGTCGGCCGAGTCGACGAACGCGCCGTCGATGTAGTGCTGGATGCGGGTGGGGAGGCCCTCGGGCATGTGCCGTGTCGCCGCGGCGGCGTCAGCAGCTTCGCCTGCGGGGCGGGCCGTGGTGGTGTTCGTCATTGCTGCTCCTTCGTCGGAGGTCGTGGTCCGGATGCCGGTGGTGCCGGCAGCCGGAAGGTTCAGAACGCCGGGAGGCCGAGGGCCTCGTCGGGGTGCTCGTGGATCATGTAGGCGTCGAGGGTCGCGGAGCGATGCCGCCGCGCGGCCTTCTCGATCTCGCCGAGGGGGGCGCCGGTCTCGATCAGCTGCAGGATGTTCTCGTGCTCGCGCACCGACTCCGCGGCACGGCCCGGCACGAAGCTGAACGTCGAGTCGCGCAGGTGGCCCAGCCGGCCCCACTCCGCTTCGACGAGCTCGAGCATCCGCGGGTTCGCGCACTTCGTGAACAGCGCCGCGTGGAACTCCTGGTTGAGCCCGGTGAACGCCCGCGGGTCGAAGTGCTCGAGGGTCTCGATCATGAGCTCGTTGATCCGCCGCGCCGCGCGGACGTCGTCGGCCGTGAGTCGGCGCGCCGCGAGCGCGGTCGCCGCTCCCTCGAGGATCGACAGCGCCTGCATGCTGGAGCGGTACTGCGAGTCGTCGACCATCGACACCCGCGCGCCGACGTTGCGCTCGAACGTCACGAGCCCCTCGGCCTCGAGCTGGCGGATCGCCTCGCGCACCGGCACGACGCTCATGTCGAGCTCGCCCGCGATGCTGCCGAGCACCAGCCGGTAGCCCGGGGTGAACTCCTGGCTGGCGATCCGCTCCTTGATCCAGCGGTACGCGAGCTGCGACTTGCTGAGCGTCGTGGACGTGTCGGGGGTCATCGTCCGGTCTTCCCGTCCTCGAGCGCTGCAGTCTCCTGCGACCGCTGCGTCTGCGACGCCGGGCGTTCGCCGGAAACTGCCGCGCCGGCACCGCGCGTCCGCCTCGAACCGCGCCCGCCACTCGGCGTTCATCGGGAAGAGCCCGTCGACCGGATGCCCCTCCGCGACGCGCTCGGCGATCCAGGCGTCCTCGTCCTCCTGGGCGAGCGCCGCGTCGACGACCTCCTCGGCGATCGCGGGCGGGATCACCACGACCCCGTCGGCGTCGCCGACGATGACGTCGCCCGGCTGCACGGTCGTGCCGCCGCACGCGATCGTCAGGTCGGCGTCCCACGGCACGTGCTTGCGGCCGAGGACGGCGGGGTGGGCGCCGGAGGAGTAGACCGGGATGCCGACGGCCGCGACGGCTGCGGCATCCCGGACTCCGCCGTCGGTGACGATGCCGGCGGCGCCCCGAGCGTGCGCGCGGATCGCGAGGATGTCGCCCAGCGTGCCGGACCCGGCTTCGCCGCGCGCCTCGATCACGACGACCTCGCCGTCGCCGACGGCGTCGAACACGCGCTTCTGCGCGTTGTAGCCGCCGCCGTGGGAGGCGAACAGGTCTTCGCGGTTCGGCACGAAGCGCAGCGTGCGCGCGGTGCCGACCAGTTTGGCGGCGTCGTTCAGGGGCGTCGGATGCAGCGGCCGCACGCCGTCGATGTGCACGTTGTTCAGCCCGCGCTTGCGCAGCTGCGCCGAGAGCCCCGCGACGGGGACGGCTTCGAGCTTCGCGCCGCAGCTCGGCGCCGAGAACAGGTCGTTCCGAGCGGTAGCGCAGTCGAATCGTGCTCGCCGGTCGCTCCTGCGGCTCGGCGCGGTTCGCCTCGCTGCGGTTCGATCGCTCGCTCGCGGGCAGCCCGGCGGCCTCGCGCGAGCCCCATGCCTCGGCGCGCTGCAGGTCGTCGGCCTCGGGGAGCGAGCCGAGGTCGGCGTCGAAGTGCCGCGACGCCCTGCGACGACGGTCGTCACGAGCCGGCCGGAGGACGGCCCGTCCGGGCACGTCGACCTCGACCTCGACGACGTCGCCGGGCTGTGCGACGGAAGAGCCGGCCGGCGTGCCGGTGAGGATCACGTCGCCGGGCTCGAGGGTGAAGTGCTGCGACAGATCGGCGACGAGCTGCGCGAGCGGGAAGATCATGCCCGCCGACGTGTCGTCCTGCACGAGCTCGCCGTTGAGCCAGGTCCGCACGCGCAGCGCGTCAGGGTGTATCGCCCGGGCGTCGATGAGCGCCGGGCCGATCGGCGTGTAGCCGTCGCCGCCCTTGGAGCGGACGTTCGAGCCCTTGTCGTTGGCGCGCAGGTCGTAGAGGCCGAAGTCGTTCGCCGCGGTGACCCACGCGACGTGCTCCCACGCGTCCGCGAGTCGCACGCGCCGTGCGGACGTGCCGATCACGAGCGCGATCTCGCCCTCGAAGGCGAGCAGCTCGGTGCCGGCGGGGCGCTCGATGGTGCTGCCGGACGCGGCGACCGAGCTCGACGGCTTGAAGAAGTACGACGGATGCTGCGGCCGGCGCCCGCGCTGGTCGGCACGTGACGCGTAGCTGAGGTGGACGGCGACGATCTTGCCGGGCCGGCCGGGGAGGGCCGCGAACCGCGGGTCTGCCGGGGGATCCGTCGGACCCGATGGCGCGGCATCCGTGATCTCGTCCATTCGAGCTCCCTCACTCTTGCGTCGTATCCGAAATCGTATATGATCGTGCAGCATCCGGCAACCAACCCCGAAACACCGCCGGAGACGACGACGTCAGCCCCCGACACAGGAGTCACCATGAGCACATCGCAACCCGAGGCGGGGTTCACCCCCACCGGAACCATCGCCGCATCCACCGATCGCCGCCGCGTCGTCTTCGCGACCGTCGTCGGCACCACCGTCGAGTGGTACGACTTCTTCATCTACGCCACGGCCGTCGGCCTGGTCTTCGGTCAGCTGTTCTTCGCGCCGCTCGGCGCGAACAGCGCGATCGTGGCATTCGCCACCGTCGGCGTGAGCTTCCTGTTCCGCCCGCTCGGCGCCTTCCTCGCCGGCCACTTCGGCGACAAGTACGGCCGCAAGGTCGTGCTGATGTGGACGCTGATCCTGATGGGCGCCGCGACCGCCCTCATCGGCGTGCTGCCCACCTACGAGGCCATCGGCATCTGGGCGCCGATCCTGCTGGTGCTGCTGCGCATCCTGCAGGGCATCTCGGCGGGCGGCGAGTGGGGCGGCGCGGTCCTGATGGCCGTCGAGCACGCCCCGCGCACCCGCCGCGGCGCGTTCGGCGCCTCGCCGCAGATCGGCGTGCCGCTCGGCCTGCTGCTCGCCTCGGGCGTGATGGCGCTCATGGCGATGATCGCCCCCGGTGACGCGTTCCTCGTGTGGGGCTGGCGCGTGCCGTTCCTGCTCAGCGTCGTGCTCATCCTCGTCGGCTACTACGTGCGTCGCCGCGTCGAGGAGAGCCCCGTGTTCGCCGAGCTGGCCGAGCGCAAGGAGAAGGCGCGGATGCCGATCGTCACGCTCTTCCGCAAGCACGCGCTGCTCGTCTTCATCGCCGCGCTCGTCTTCGCCGGCAACAACGCCGTCGGCTACATGACGACCGGCGGCTACATCCAGGGCTACTCGACCAACCCCGAGGGCCCGCTCGCCCTCGAGCGGGACCCGTGCTCTGGGCCGTCGCCGGCTCCGCGGTCACGTGGCTGCTGTCGACGCTCACGGCGGGCTTCGTGTCGGACCGCATCGGCCGGCGCACGACGTACATCATCGGCTGGATCCTGCAGCTCGTCGGCGTCTTCCTGCTGTTCCCGCTCGTGAACACCGGCAACATCTGGCTGCTGTTCCTCGGCCTCGCGATCCTCACGTTCGGCCTCGGCTTCACCTACGGACCGCAGGCGGCGCTGTACTCCGAGCTGTTCCCGGCATCCATCCGCTTCTCGGGCGTCTCGATCTCGTACGCGATCGGCGCGATCCTGGGCGGCGCCTTCGCCCCGACCATCGCGACGGCGCTGGTGCAGGCGACCGGCTCGACGGTGTCGGTCACGTGGTACCTCGCCGGGATGACGGTCGTCGGTCTCATCGCGACGCTGCTGCTGCGCGACCGCTCCGGCATCCCGCTCGGCCCCGACCACGAGGCGGAGCAGTCCGTCAGCCCGATCTACGGCATGGCGAAGGCCTGACCTCGTCCGACTAACTCGCCACGGAATCGCCTGTCAGAAGGGTGGGCTGCGCCCCCATCGTGAGGGTGCGGACGCCGCGCTTGCGCGATTCCAGGATGCAGCGCCGGGCGTCAGCGGGTGCGCATGCCGTCGAGGGCGACGGCGACGACGTCGTGGGCGAGGCGGTCGCGATCGACCGGGCCCGTGGGGCGGTACCACTCGACGATCGAGTTGACCATGCCGAAGAGGAGGCGTGTGGCGACCGCGCCGTCGACGTCGGTGCGCACCTGGCCGGCGCGCTGCGCCTCGACGACGAGAGCCGTGACGCGGTGGTCGAACGCGCGACGCCGCTCGAGCGCGGCCCGTTCGACGTCGCTGTTGCCGCGCACCCGGAGGAGGAGCGTGACGTAGGGGAGCTTGTCGACGAGCACCCGCACGGCACCGCGCAGCACCGCGCCGAGCCGCTCGGCGGGGTCGTCGACGGCGGCATCGGGGGCGTCGAGCACTCCCTCGAGCCCGCCGAGGGCCTCGTCGAGGGCGAGGGCGAGCAGCTGCTCCTTCGAGTCGAAGTGGTGGTAGAGCGCCGACTTCGTGAGGCCGAGTCGCGAGGCGAGGTCGGCGACGGACGTGGCGTCGTAGCCCTGCTCGTTGAACAGCGTCACGGCGACCGTGAGCACCTGGTCGCGGTCGTAGCCCGGGCGCCCGCGCCGGGCGGGCAGGGGCTCGGCGCTCGCGGACATGCGCCCAGTCTGGCACCGGTCGGCGGAGGATCCGCGCAACTCGGAGGCACATTACTGAACGATCGGTCACGTATTATGGTCGCGACCGCAAGGAAGCGGATCGAGAGGATGCCGATGCCAGGGTGGAGTACGGGGTCGAGGCGGGTCGAGTGCAGGGCCGCTGCAGATCCAGCGCCGCGCGGATCGCGTCGTCGCGACGCTGACGCGTCCCGAGGTGCGCAACGCCATCGATCAGGACATGATCGACCGGCTGCACGAGCTCTGCGAGGAGCTGGAGCGCGAGCCGCGCACCCTGATCCTGACGGGCTCCGACGGCGTGTTCGCCTCGGGCGCCGACATCGCGCAGCTGCGGGAGCGCCGCGGCGCCGACGCCCGCCGCGGCATCAACACCCGCGCGTTCCAGCGGGTGCGCAGGCTCCCGATGCCGGTGATCGCCGCGATCGACGGCTACGCGCTCGGGGGCGGCGCCGAGCTCGCGTACGCGGCCGACATCCGCATCGGCACGCCCGCACTGCAGATCGGCAACCCCGAGACCGGCCTCGGCATCATCGCGGCGGCCGGCGCCACGTGGCGCCTGCCCGAGATCGTGGGGGAGGCGCGGGCGGCCGAGATGCTGCTGACGGGACGGATCCTGGATGCCGACACCGCCGTCGCCTGGGGGCTCGTGTCGTCGCTGTACGAGCCCGCCGACCTGCTCGCGGCCGCCCACGCGATCGCCGACCGCATCGCGCGCAACGATCCGCTCGCGACGCGCTCCACGAAGACGGCGCTGCTGGCGCCGCGCGCCGCGCACCCCGAGATCGAGCTCGAACTGCAGGCGAAGCTCTTCGAGAGCCCCGAGAAGGAGCGGCGCATGGCCGCGTTCCTCGAGAGCCGCAAGCGATGAGTGCGGGAGACGTGCCGCAGGTTCCACGAATGGAGTGATCAACGATGATCGAGCAGACAGGAAACGACCATCGAGCAGGCGGGGACGATCGAACCGCCCCGCACCGGCATCCTCCCCAGCTATCTGCGCGACGAGTGGTGGATTCCCGATACCGGCGACGACGCGACGCCGGTGCTCGACGCCTCGACCGGCGAGGTGGTCACGTATCTGAGCACGCAGGGCGTCGATCTCTCCGGCGGCGATCGCGCACGCCCGCACCGTGGGGCAGGCGAGCCTGGGCGCGCTCACGTTCCACCAGCGCGCGCTGCTGCTCAAGGAGTTCGGCAAGGCCCTCACCGCGCGCAAGGAGGAGCTGTACGAGCTCTCGAAGCGCGCCGGCGCCACGGTGCGCGACTCGCTCAACGACATCGACGGCGGCATCGGCGTGCTCTTCACGTACTCGTCGAAGGGGCGCCGCGAGCTGCCGAACGGGCAGGTGTACCTCGACGGGCCGGTCGAATCGCTGTCGAAGGACGGCTCGTTCCTCGGCCGTCACGTGTACACGCGGCTGCCCGGCGTCGCCGTGCAGATCAACGCCTTCAACTTCCCGATGTGGGGTGCGCTCGAGAAGTTCGCGCCGGCGTTCCTCGCCGGCGTGCCGACGATCGTGAAGCCGGCGTCGCCGACCGCGTACGTCGCCGAGGCGTGGGTGCGCATCCTCGTCGAGACCGGGCTGCTTCCCGCCGGGTCGCTGCAGCTGGTGAGCGGCGCGGTGCCGGGTCTGTTCGAACACCTCGGGCTGGGCGACCTGGTCGGCTTCACCGGCAGCGCGTCGACGGCGGAGCGCCTGCGCGCACAGGCCGCGCCGGGGGTGCGCTTCACGAGCGAGACCGACTCGATCAACGCGTCGGTGCTCGGGCCCGACGCGGCGCCGGGCACGCCGGAGTTCGATGCCTACGTGAAGCAGCTCATGGTCGAGCTGACGACGAAGGCGGGCCAGAAGTGCACCGCGATCCGCCGTGCCATCGTGCCCACGGACTCCGTCGAGCCGCTCGTCGAGGCGCTGCGGGCGAAGATCGCCGAGCGCGTCGTCGTCGGCGACCCGCACGCCGACGCCGTCACGATGGGCCCGCTCGTCTCGCTCGCGCAGCGCGACGAGGTGCTGCGCGCGGTCGGCGCTCTCGAGGCCGCCGGCGGCCGCATCGTGCTCGGGACGACGGATGCCCCGCACGTGACGCATGCGGACGGCTCCACCGGCCCCGCCCCGGACGGGGCGTTCGTCGGCCCGATCCTCGTCGGATTCGACGGCCCGGCGGATGCCCTGCCCGACGCGGTGCACGACGTCGAGGCGTTCGGCCCGGTGGCGAGCGTGCTCGCGTACCGCACGGTGGACGAGGCTGCGGACCTCGTCGACCGCGGCGGCGGGTCGCTCGTCACGAGCGTCGCCACCTCCGACCCCGCTGTCGCCGCGACCCTCCTGGCGCGCACCGCGGCGTACAACGGCCGGCTGCTGTTCCTCGACCGCGACGACGCCCGCACCTCCACGGGCCACGGCGCGCCCGTGCCGCACCTCGTCCACGGCGGTCCGGGCCGCGCCGGCGGCGGTGAGGAGCTGGGCGGCATCCGTGCGGTGCTGCACCACATGCAGCGCACCGCCGTGCAGGGCTCGCCCGCGATGCTGACCGCCCTGACCGGCGTGTGGCACCAGGGCGCGGCATCCCGGTCCGACCGGCATCCGTTCCGCAAGTCGCTGGCCGAACTCGCCGTCGGCGACCAGCTCGCGTCGCCGCTCGCGCGCGGTCACGCTCGACGACATCGAGACGTTCGCGAACTTCACCGGCGACCTCTTCTACGCCCACATGAACGAGGAGGCCGCTGCCGCGAACCCGTTCTTCCCCGGCCGGGTCGCGCACGGCTACCTGCTCGTGTCGTGGGCCGCGGGGCTCTTCGTGGACCCGGATCCGGGTCCGGTGCTCGCGAACTACGGGCTCGAGAACCTGCGGTTCATGACGCCGGTGTCACCCGACGACGAGATCCGCGTCGTGCTGACGGCGAAGCAGATCACCCCGCGCGAGACGGACGAGTACGGCGAGGTGCGCTGGGACGCCGTCATCCTCAACCAGCGCGACGAGATCGTCGCGACCTACGACGTGCTCACGCTGGTGGCGAAGACCGCGGAGGGGTCGGGCGCGGCGACCGGAGAGCCCGTGACGGCAGAGGCCGGCGCGTGACGGATCCCGCCGCGCATTTCGCCGGCCAGCGGCGCATGCTGCAGCGCGACCGCGCGTCGGCGGCGCTGGGCATGGTGGTCGAACGCGACGAGCCGGGAGAGGCGGTCGTGTCGATGCGCGTGCGCGACGACATGACCAACGGCTTCGCGATCACGCACGGCGGAATGGTGTTCGCGCTCGCCGACACGGCGTTCGCGATGGCCTGCAACGCCGTGGTCACGGGACAGGCGGACACGGATGCCGACGTCACGGTCGCGGCCGGCGCCGACATCTCGTTCCTCAAGGCGACGCGCGCGGGGCAGACGCTGACCGCCCACGCCGCCGCCGCGCGCTCACCGGCCGCAGCGGGCTGTACGACGTGACGGTGACCGACGAGACCGGGGACGTGGTGGCGGAGTTCCGCGGACGCTCCTTCACCACGCGCCGCGCCGAGCCCGGCACCGCCGGCTGACGGTGGCTGCGGCCTCCGTCCTGGCTCCTCAGAGGGCAGCATGCCGAGCAGGTCGCGCCCCGATGGAGCCCAGCCAGCGCCCGATCGCCTGCAGCGGCCCGACGAGCGCCGCTCCCGCCGAGGCCAGGGCTCCCGCCGACTTCAGCGTTCCCGTCAGGCGCTCGAGCGCTCCGGCGGCGGCGGCCTTGTCGGGCGCCGCCGCGCCGAGCGCGGCGGACGCGCTGTCGAGATCGTGCTTCGCCGAGGCCGCGACGTGCGGCGGCAGCGGCGTCGCCTCGACCGCCGCCCGGAGTGCGGCGAGGGCCTGAGCGGGATCGGCGAGGAACGTGCCGGCTGTCCGCCGTCGATCGTCGTCGCCCTCGACGTTGTTGATGTCTCGCGGCGTGCTGCTGCCCGATGTGGAATCCCATGCCGATGCTCCCAGTTGTCGAACAGCCGCGCCGGCGGGGCCGCCAGCTCGCGATCGGCGCGCTTCGGCGCGCGGTGGCGACGATGTGCAACGATGCCGCACGATAGCATGATCTCCGACGGTCGCGATGAGCACGCCGAGCAACCGAACGACGTTGACCGCAGGACGATCCCCGACCGACAGCTGTCGAGCCAGACGGCAGGATGCCGACGCTCGAAGGCGTACGTGATCGACCCGAAGCAGGCACGCCAGGATCGCCGATGCACCGCGAGCATCGAGAAGCACGGCGAGGCCACGGCTGTGGCGTCGGATGACTCGCACGACTCGATGGGCCCAGTCGCCGCTGGACGGCCGGCCGACTGACTGCCGAGTCGATGCTCGGCGGTGTCGCGTACATCGGATATGTCCTCTTTGTTCGAACGATCGCGTACGTGTGTGTCGCGACCGCGGACGAGCATCCGTCCTGGGTTAGACTTACTGAACGAACGGTCTGTAAATCCGGTATCTGATACGTGGACGAGGAGTCGATGATGACGACCGATGTGCTGATCGACGAGGCCGCCGAGCAGGCGGCGTTCGACGCGATCATCGAGGCCGACTCGCGCATCGAGCCGCGGGACTGGATGCCGGCGGCCTATCGCAAGACGCTGATCCGGCAGATCTCGCAGCACGCGCACTCCGAGATCATCGGCATGCAGCCGGAGGGCAACTGGATCACGCGCGCGCCGAGCCTCAAGCGCAAGGCGATCCTGATGGCGAAGGTGCAGGACGAGGCCGGGCACGGGCTGTACCTGTACTCCGCGGCGCAGACCCTCGGCATCACGCGCGACGAGATGACCGAGCAGCTCATCGCCGGCCGGGCGAAGTACTCGTCGATCTTCAACTACCCGACCCCGACGTGGGCCGACATGGGCGCGATCGGCTGGCTCGTCGACGGCGCCGCGATCTGCAACCAGGTGCCGCTCTGCCGCGCCTCGTACGGTCCGTACGGCCGCGCGATGGTGCGCATCTGCAAGGAGGAGTCGTTCCACCAGCGGCAGGGCTTCGAGATCCTGCTGACGCTGATGCAGGGCACGCCGGCCCAGCAGCGAGATGGCGCAGGATGCCGTGGACCGCTGGTACTGGCCCTCGCTCATGATGTTCGGGCCGCCGGATGACGAGTCGCCCAACTCGGCGCAGTCGATGGCGTGGAAGATCAAGCGCTTCTCGAACGACGACCTCCGGCAGCGGTTCATCGGGATGCTGGTGCCGCAGGCCGAGGTGCTCGGCGTGACGCTGCCCGACCCCGAGCTGCGCTGGGACGAGGAGGCGCGGCGCTGGCACACGAGCGAGATCGACTGGACCGAGTTCCAGGAGGTGCTCGCCGGCCGCGGCGCGATGAACGGCGAGCGCATCCGCAACCGGCGCAACGCGCACGAGGACGGCGCCTGGGTGCGCGAGGCCGCCGCCGAATACGCCCGCAAGCAGCGCCGAGCGATCCGGTCGCTGAGCGACGAGCGGCCGATGCCACGCCCGAGTTCGGTCGCATCGACCAGGCTCGGCGACCGAGCGGCCCAGCCGCGAGACCTGGCCCCTGTGGGAGGTGTTCGTCCGCGCCGGCCGCGGCCTCAGCCACGTGCACGCCGGCTCGCTGCACGCGCCCGACGCCGAGTTCGCGCTGCGCAACGCCCGCGACCTCTACACCCGCCGCGGCGAGGGCACCTCGATCTGGGTGGTGCCCGCCGACGCGATCACCACGAGCGACCCCGACTCGAAGGGCGCGTTCTTCGAGAGCCCCGCCGGGCAAGAACTACCGCCACGCCACGTACTACACGGCGTCCGAGGGGGTGCCGCACCTGTGACCCCTCGACAGGCTCAGGGACCGATCGGACCGGCGCCGGCGATCCGCACGGCGAGCGTGACCGTCGAGCGGGTCGAGCTGTCCGCCGAGCTCGCCGGCGAGCGAGGCCGTGCCGCATCCGCCGACGTCGCCGAGTACGCGCTGTGGCTGGGCGACGACGCGCTGATCCTCTCCCAGCAGCTCGGGCGCGTGGATCTCGCGCGCCCCCGAACTCGAGGAGGACGTCGCGCTCGCCAACATCGCGCTCGACCTGCTCGGCCACGCGCGCTCCTTCCTGCGCTACGCCGGGCACCGTACGACGACCGCAGCGAGGACGACCTCGCCTACTGGCGCGACGAGCCCGAGTTCCGCTGCGCCTGGCTCTTCGAGCAGCCCAACGGCGACTTCGCGCAGACGATCGCGCGCCAGCTGGCGGCATCCGTCTACCTGTTCGAGCTGTACCGGCGCTGCAGGGCTCGACCGACGCGACGCTGGCCGCGATCGCGGCCAAGGCCGTCAAGGAGGTCGAGTACCACCGCGACCACGCCGTGCAGTGGACGCTGCGGCTCGCCGGCGGCACCGACGAGTCGCGCCGGCGGATGATCCGCGCGGTCGGGCGACGTCTGGCCGTACGTCGGACGAGCTGTTCCGCGACGAGCCGCTCATCGACGCGGCTCGACGGCGTCGCCGTGCGGCCGTCGACCCTGCAGCCGGCGTTCGACGCGGTGATCGCCGCCGTGTTCGCCGAGGCGCGAGCTGGAGCGTTCCGACCGGGCCGTCGTCGTCCGGCGGCGGGCGCGAGCGGGCGGCACTCCGAGCCCTGGGCTACCTCCTCGCCGAGATGCAGGTGCTCGCGCGGCAGCATCCGGGGGCGACATGGTGATGCTGCGACCGGCGTCAGCACCGGTCGGAGCGGCTCGGCAACCGGTCGGCCGGCTCCGCGACCGGTGGGCGGCGACCGGCGAGCAGCCGCGGCGCGTGGCAGGCCGCGGCATCCGTCCTCGACCCCGAGGTGCCCGTGCTCACGATCGAGGATCTCGGCGTGCTGCGCGACGTCGCGCGTCGACGGGCGATGCCCGCGGTCACGGTGACCATCACGCCGACGTACTCCGGGCTGCCCGGCGATGGACGCGATCCGCGACGACGTCGTGCTCGCGCTCACGGCCGCAGGGTTCGACGACGTCGACGTGCGGCTCGTGCTCGCGCCCGCCTGGACGACGGACTGGATGACGGAGGCCGGCAAGCGCAAGCTCGCGAGTACGGCATCGCGCCGCCGAACGGGCGCGCCGCGGTCGCGGGTCCGATCCGCGCTGCAGCTGGCGTGCGGTGCCCGCGCTGCGGGTCGCTCGACACCCGCGAGCTCGCCCGGTTCGGCTCGACGTCGTGCAAGGCGCTGTACGAGTGCCGCGCGTGCCTCGAGCCGTTCGACCACTTCAAGGTGCACTGATGGACGCGACGCCCTTCGACAGCCGGGTCCGGGACGCCGCCGAGACGAGCGCATCGCCGAGCGCTGCTCGCAGCGCCGTCGGCGGACCGCGCGCACCGGCCGCGCGCGCTTCCACGCGCTCCGGGTCGCAGCGGTGCGCCCGCTGACCGAGGCCGCCGTCGAGGTGACGTTCGCGATCCCCGAAGAGGCTGCGCGGCGAGTTCGACTACCTCGCCGGCCAGCACGTGGCGCTGCGCACCGATGCTCGACGGGCAGCGAGGTGCGCCGCTAGCTACTCATCTGTGCCGTGCGGGGCGCGGCGGCGGCGGCGAGGTCCGCGCACGATCAGCGTCGCGATCAAGCGCGACCTGGGCGGCCGCTTCTCGACCTGGGCCAGACGCGAGCTGCACGCCGGGCGACCGCTCGACGTCATGAGCCCCAGGGCACCTTCACCTCGAACGCTCGCCGACCTCGACGGCGCGCACGTCGCGGGCATCGCCGCGGGCTCGGGCATCACGCCGCTGATGGCGCTCGCCGCGACGCGTGCTCGCGCGGTCCGCGACGTCGCGGTTCGCCCTCGTCTACACGAACCGCTCGACGCCTCGACGTGATGTTCCTCGACGAGCTCGCGGACCTGAAGGACCGGTATCCGACGCGGCTGGCGCTGCACCACGTGCTCTCCCGCGAGCAGCGCATCGGCGCCGCTGCTGTCGGGCCGCATCGACGAGCCGCGGCTGCGGCGCATCCTCGACGAGCTCGTGCTGCCGGACACCGTGGACGAGTGGTTCCTCTGCGGGCCGTTCGAGCTGGTGCAGCTCTGCCGGGACACCCTCGCAGACATCGGCGTCGACTCCGCGCACGTCCGCTTCGAGCTGTTCACCACCGGCGAGGGCGAGCGCGCCGAGCCGTCGGCCGGTCGCCCGGTGGTGGTCGCCCCGGACGAGCCCGTGCGTCGCATCGAGTTCACCCTCGACGGCCAGTCGGCGACGGTCGACAGCCCGTCGCGCGCGCGCGAGTCGATCCTCAACGCCGCGCTGCGGGTGCGCCCGGACGTGCCGTTCGCGTGCGCCGGGGGAGTGTGCGGCACGTGCCGCGCCAGGCTGGTCGCGGGCTCGGTCGACGATGACGCGAGAACTACGCGCTCGAGCCCGATGAGCTCGACGCGGCTACGTCCTGACCTGCCAGTCCCACCCGACGACCGAACGCGTCGTCGTCGACTACGACGTCTACCTTTTCGAACCGGAGGAACCGATGATCGACCTCTCCATCACCAACGGTGTCGCCGAGGTCGTGCTGAACGCCCCGGACAAGCTGAACGCCTCTCGACTGCGAGGCGCTGGGCGAGACTGGATGCCGCGTACCGCCGCGCCGCGGCCTCCGGCGTGCGGGCGCTGCTGCTGCGGGGCGAGGGCCGCGCCTTCTGCGCGGGCCGCGACATCGCCGGCGTCGACCCGGAGACCGACGACGTGCCGGGTACCTCGGCGGCGCGTCGAGGCCGCTGCTGCGGCGGATCGCGCGCCTTCCCGGCGCCGACGTTCGCGGCCGTGCAGGGCGCGTGCCTCGGCGTGGGCCTGGGCCTGCGATCGCGACGGACGTCGTGTACGTCGCGGAGGACGCGAAGATCGGCTCGCCGTTCGCCAACCTGGGCGCGATGCTGGACTCGGGCGGCGCACGCGCTCTCTACGAGCGGCTGGGCGCGCACCGGGCGCTGGACCTGATCTACACCGGCGAGCTGATGACGCGGCGCCGAGGCGGTGGCGGCGGGGCTGTTCAGCCGGGCATGCCCGCCGACGAGCTGCTCGACGTTCACGCGCGAGCGTGCGGCGCGCGGCGGCATCCGGGCCCGACGCAGGCGTTCCTCGCGTCGAAGCGGCTGATCGACCGCCTGCGCGACGAGCGGCTGTGGCGGGTCGTGGCCGAGGAGAACGCGCGGCCAGGCGGAGCTGCGCGACACCGCCGACTACCGCGAGGGCTTCGCCGCGTTCCAGGAGAAGCGCAACCCGACCTTCACGGGCGACTGACCCGCGCTCCGGGACGCCCGGCGCGTAACGGCCTGCGCGCTCACCGACCATGGAGTCGACCGACGCCGAGCCCGTAGCAGCGCATCGCGGAGATCAGATCGTCCTGCACGTCGTAAGCGACGCAGTAGTGGGTGCGATCGCCGACTTCCGGGGGATGGCGGCGCAATCCCCCTCGAGATAGACGTGGTCCTCGCCCACCAGGAACTGCGTGTGCGCGTCCACGAAGGTGGTGTGCAGGGCGACGATGTAGTCCCGTACGGGTCGGCGCCCTGGATGACCTCCCGGTATCCGCGACAAGCCAGGTGACGTCTGCGGCGAAGCACTCCGCGAAGTCGGCGGCGCGGCCCATCAGCTCGAAGTACCGATCGATCAAGAGCTGCGTCTGTTCAGTGGACATGCGATGCCTCCGATGCACCCAGCGTGCAGCAAGGTCGGGTCGCCGCGCCACCCTGGGCCGGACGGGCGTCAGGAGTTCACGCGGATGATCTCCTGCTGGTACGGCGCGACGACCGAGCCCGAGATGCGGCAGTCGAGCAGCAGGAACGGGCGGGATGCCGCATGCTCGGCGGTCCACGACGCGAGCCGGTCGAGGTCGCCGAGGGAGCGCACGACGACGCCCTCGGCGCCGACGCCCGCGGCGAGCGCCGGCGAAGTCGACCTCGGGGATGAGCATGGGCGCCTCGGCGAGGCCCTTCAGCCCGTAGAGGTTGACCTCGGCGCCGTAGGCCGCGTCGTTCCAGACGACGGCGAGCCCGCGGCCGCCGGCGACCCGCACGGCCGTCTCGAGGTCGGCGAGCGCCATGAGCCCGCCGCCGTCGCCGGTCGTGAGCACGACGGTCGCCGTCGGGCTTGGCGAGCGCGGCGCCCGGCACCGACGGGAAGCCCAGCCCGATCGACTGGAACGCCGTGCCGACCATGATCATCCGGTCGGGGGAGGCGACGGGCCAGTACATGTTCGCCCAGCCGATGAAGTGCCCGCCGTCCGAGACGACGACGCGGTCCTCGGGCAGCAGCTCGCCGATGCGCGCGCGACCGACCGGGGGTCGAGCCGTCCGTCGGGCGCCAGCCCGTCGCCGGGGTCGTACGCGCGCAGCGGCGGCGATGTCGACCGACTCGCGCCAGTCCGCTCGGGCCGGCGCCGACGCGCGCGCAGCTCGTCCGCGACCGCGTCGCGCGACCGACGCGGCATCCCCGCGCACGTATCCGCCGACGTGCGGGTGGGTCGCGGCCGGCGCAATATCCACCTGGAACACCCGCGTGCCGGGCGCGAACAGGTCGCCGAACCGCATCGTGAACTGGTTGAGCGATGCGCCGAACACGACCGCGACGTCGGCCTCGCGCACCAGCTCCATCGCGCCCTCCGCGCCGAAGCCTCCGGTCACGCCGAGGTCGAACTCGCCGCGCGGGAAGATGCCGCGTCCGAGCGCCGTCGAGGCGGTGAGGGCGCCGGTCGGCATCCGCGAGCTCGCCGAGCGCCTCGCCGGCGCCCGAGATCCACGCGCCGCGGCCGGCGAGCAGGAACGGTCGCTCGGCGCCGGCCAGCGCCTCGGCGATCTCGCGCGACGGCGCCCGTCGGCGAACGGCCCGGCCGGCGCCAGCGGCGCCGGGCAGGCGAGGCTCGGGCGCCTCCGGCACCGGGCCGGCGTCGCGCGCGGCGACGTCGTAGGGGATCGCGAGCACGGTCGGCACCCGGTAGGTGAGGGCGTGCTCGATGGCGATCACGGTCGTGGCCGCGGCATCCGCTCGCCCGACGGTGTACGTGCGCGCGCCGACGGCCGACGCGAGGGCGATCTGGTCGACGTCCCACGGGCGCGGACCCGATGTCGGCTCGTCGCCGACGACGAGCACGAGCGGCACATGCGCCTGCACCGCCTCGGCGAGGGCGGTGAGCGTGTTGGTGAAGCCGGCGCCGTAGGTCGCGGTCGCGGCGGCGAGCCGGCCCGAGGCGCGGTGGTAGGCGTCGGCGGCGACGACGCCGCCGGCCTCGTGCCGCACGGCGGTGAAGTGCACGTCGGTGGAGCGCTCGAGCGCGTCGAGGAAGTAGGCGTTGCCGTTGCCCATCACGCCGAAGACGTGGTCGATGTGGCGGGCGAGGGTGAGGGCGACGTGGGCGGAGACGGTGCTCATGGCGGGAGTGGCGGGCATGGCGATGCCTTTCGAGACGGAACGGATGGTGAGGCCGTATGTGTCTCGCGCGTGCGCGGCTGCGTGCCCATTTTTCGAGCACCGGCGGGGTCGTTCCCGCCGGACGAGTCCGAGTATAGGTCTTCCGCCAAGATGGGAGTCATGAAGACGATCCAGCTGCGCCGGTACACGCTCGTCGAAGGGGAGTACGACGCGTTCGTCTCCTGGTGGGGCGAATGGATGCCGAAGGTGCGGCCCGCGGCGGGCTTCGCGATCGAGTTCGCCTACGGCCTGCCGCGAGACGAACGAGTTCGTGTGGGCGGTCAGCGCCGAGGGCGACGAAGAGGCCTTCCTCGCGCTCGAGAAGGCGTACATGGCGTCGGACGCACGCGCCGAGGCCTTCGCCGGCGTCCCGCAGCGCGTCGCCGAGCACAACATCCGCTTCGTGCAGGAGTTCTTCCCCGGTCGTTGAGCGAGCGAAGCGAGACGAGACGCCTCAGCCCCCGAGCGCGTCGCGGATCGCCGTCGCCGACGCGGCCAGCCGCGCCGGCGATCTCCTCGTCCGAGTGCGGCGCTCGCCACGAAGACGACGGCGATCGCCGCCGGCCCGCGCCCGCGCACGACGAGCGGCACGGCGACCGCCCGGAGGCTCGGGATGACCTCGTCGTGGCTCGTCGCGAAGCCGCGGGCGGCGGCATCCGTCACCTCCGCCGCGAGCTGCGGCGACACACCCGCCGGCCACGACGCCTCCGGCACAGCGAGAGGATCGCCTTGCCGGGTGCTCCGCGGGTGACCGGATGCCGCGTTCCCGGCCGCTGCGCCACCGGGTTCACGGCATGGCGCGGCTCGACGCTCGACGAGCGTGACGCACTCGTCGTGATCGAGCACGGCGAGGAAGCAGGTCATGCCGAGGTCGCCGGCGACCGCGGTGAGCTCGGGCAGCGCCTCGGCCTGCAGGTCGTGCGCGACGCCCGCGGCGAGGGCCGCCATGCGGCGCCCCGAGCTCGATGCGACCGGCGTAGTCGCGCTCGACGAGCCCGTGGTCTTCGAGCGTGCGCAGCAGCCGGTACGCGACCGACCGGTGCACGTCGAGCCGCCGGGCGATCTCGTCGATCGAGAGCGGCCCGCGGGCGTCGGCGAGCACTTCGAGGATCCGGATGCCGCGGCTCAGCGTCTGCGAGGCGGGAGGGGTGCGATCCCCCGTCCCTTGCCGAGACTTCACATATGTCATCGTGCGGGGTCCTTTCGCGGACAAGTCTCGCGCCCCAGGGACAGGGCGGCCTTGCCGCGTCTACGCGGGTCGTATACGATCTGTTCAATAGTAGAACGGCGTGTTCGAATATAGAACACGCTTCTCCCGGCCACAAGCCCTCGACACCGTCGTCCGAGGAGGACACAGATGCAGTTCCACCACCACGGCTACGTGTCCGGCGACCCGCGGGTGCAGGATGCCGCCGGCACCGGCATCGACCGCCCCGCCGAGCTGCCCGACGAGATGGACGTGCTCGTCGTCGGCTCGGGTCCCGCGGGCATGCTGCTCGCGGCGCAGATGTCGCAGTTCCCGGGGGTCACGACGCGGATCATCGAGCGCCGCGACGGGCGGCTCGTGCTGGGTCAGGCCGACGGCATCCAGCCCCGCAGCGTCGAGACCTTCCAGGCGTTCGGGTTCGCGGAGCGGATCATCGCCGAGGCGTACAACATCGCCTGGATGAACTTCTGGGGGCCCGACCCCGAGAACCCGCGCAACATCGTCCGCACCGCGCGCACCGAGGACTACGCGTTCAAGATCAGCGAGTTCCCGCACCTCATCGTCAACCAGGCGCGCGTGCTCGACTACTTCGCCGAGGCGGCGGCCAAGGGCCCGGGGCGGATCGTGCCCGACTACGGCATCGAGTTCGTCGGCCTCACGATGCACGACGGCGCTGATCAGAGCGCGGGGGAGTACCCGGTCGAGGTGCGCGTGAAGTACGTGGCGGGGGAGCGCGCCGGCGAGGAGCGCACCGTGCGCGCCAAGTACGTCGTGGGCTCCGACGGCGCGCGCAGCGGTGTGCGCGAGGCGATCGGCCGCACGCACGTCGGGCAAGTTCGCGGCCCACGCCTGGGGCGTCATGGACGTGCTCGTCAACACCGACTTCCCCGACTGGCGCACCAAGTGCGCCATCAACTCCACCGCCGGGAACATCCTCCACATCCCGCGCGAGGGCGGCTACCTCAGCCGCATGTACATCGATCTGGGAGAGGTGGCCGCCGACGACGACCACCGCGTGCGCCAGACCCCGATCGACGAGATCATCCGCCGGGCGAACGAGATCCTCCACCCGTACTCGATCGACGTGAAGCAGGTCGCCTGGCACAGCGTGTACGAGGTCGGCCATCGCGTCACCGACAAGTTCGACGACGTCGACCCCGGCCAGGGCCACGCCCCGCGGGTCTTCCTCACCGGCGACGCGTGCCACACGCACAGCGCGAAGGCCGGTCAGGGCATGAACGTCTCGATGCAGGACGGCTTCAACCTCGGCTGGAAGCTCGGTCACGTCCTCACCGGCCTCAGCCCCGCGTCGCTGCTCGAGACGTACTCCGCCGAGCGGCAGCCGGTCGCGCAGCAGCTCATCGACTTCGACCGGGAGTGGTCGGCGCTCATGGCGCGCAAGCCCGAGGAGATCTCCGACCCGCAGGAGCTCGCCACGTTCTACCTCGGCACGGCCGAGTTCCCGTCCGGCTTCATGACGCAGTACGGCCCGTCGATGATCGTGACGGATGCCGCGCATGCGGTCGATGCGTCGGGCAGGCAGCTCGCCGAGGGCTTCCCGCTGGGCAAGCGCTTCAAGTCCGTCGAGGTGGTGCGCGTATGCGACGGCAACCCCGTCCACCTCGGGCACCACGCCCGGGCAGACGGGCGCTGGCGCCTCTACGCCTTCGCCGACGCGCCGGCGGCGGGGGAGGCATCCGTCCTCTCGGACTGGGCCGCGTTCATGGCGTCGCCCGAGTCGCCCGTCTTCCGGTTCACGCCGGAAGGCGCCGACATCGACGCGGTGTTCGACGTGAAGGTCGTCTATCAGCAGCGCCACGAAGACGTGGACCTCACGCGGGTGCCCGAGTTCTTCCTGCCGAAGACGGGACCGCTCGGACTCACCGACTGGGAGAAGGTCTACGCGGCCGCTCCGAGCGCATGGACGACCGACGACATCTTCGAGGAGCGCGGGCTGTCGCGCGACGGCGTGGTCGTGGTCGTGCGCCCCGATCAGTACGTCGCCGGCATCTTCCCGCTCGACGCGACGGACGAGCTGTCCGCGTTCTTCGCGCAGGCGTTCCTGCCTCAGCGGCAGCCGGCGACCATGGCGGGTTGAGCGTCTCCGCGACGGCGAAAGACCCTCTTCCGCTGTACATCACGTATATCGGCCGCTGCGGCGGCGACGGGCAGAATTGGCCCGGTAGACATCGACAGAAACGGATGCCGCGGGCAGCTCGCATCCGGAACCGACAAGGGAGTCCCCGTGACCACGACGATCACCGAAACCCGTGAGAGCGAACTGCTCGCGTCCGTGCCCGACGGTCTGTTCATCGGCGGCCAGTGGCGGGCGGCATCCGGCGACAAGACGCTGAAGGTCTACGACCCCAGCAACGGCGAGGTCGTCAAGGAGATCGCGAACGCGTCGCCCGAGGACGGCAAGGCGGCGCTCGATGCGGCCGTCGAGGCGTTCCCGGCATGGGCGGCGACGCCGGCGCGCGAGCGGGCCGAGATCCTGCGCCGCGCCTTCGACCTGCTGCAGGAGCGCAAGGAGGACTTCGCGCTGCTGATGACGATCGAGATGGGCAAGCCCCTGGCCGAGGCGCGCGGCGAGGTCGCGTACGGCGGCGAGTTCCTGCGCTGGTTCAGCGAAGAGACCGCTCGCGTGCAGGGCCGCTACGGCGCGAACCCCGAGGGCACCGGCCGCATGATCGTGTCGCAGCATCCCGTCGGTCCGTGCTTCCTCATCACGCCCTGGAACTTCCCGCTCGCGATGGCCACGCGCAAGATCGCACCCGCGCTCGCCGCCGGCTGCACCGTGGTGATCAAGCCCGCCGAGCTGACGCCCGCTGACGACCCTGTTCTTCGCGAAGCTGCTCGAGGACGCCGGCCTGCCGAAGGGCGTCGTCAACGTCTTCACCACGTCGACCTCGGGCGCGGTGTCCGAGCCGATCATCCGCGACCCGCGCCTGCGCAAGCTCTCGTTCACCGGATCGACGCAGGTCGGGCAGCGTCTGCTCGAGCAGGCTTCGCAGGGCGTGCTGCGCACGTCGATGGAGCTCGGCGGCAACGCGCCGTTCGTCGTCTTCGACGACGCCGACCTCGACAAGGCGGTCGACGGCGCGATGCTCGCGAAGTTCCGCAACATCGGCCAGGCGTGCACCGCGGCGAACCGCTTCATCGTGCACCGCTCCGTCGCCGACGAGTTCGCGCGGCGGGTGACCGAGCGCGTCAACGGCTTCACCGTCGGCCGCGGCACCGAGGAGGGCGTCACCATCGGCCCGCTCATCGACGACCGCGCCGTCGCCAAGGCGTCGCAGCTGGTGCAGGATGCCGTCGACCGCGGCGCGAAGGTCGCCACCGGCGGCAACGAGATCGACGGGCCGGGCACGTTCTACGAGCCCACCGTCGTCACCGACGTGCAGCCGGGCTCCGACATCCTGCGCGAGGAGATCTTCGGGCCGGTGCTCGCCATCATCCCGTTCGACACCGAGGACGACGCGGTGCGCCTCGCGAACGACACCGAGTACGGCCTCGTCTCGTACGTCTTCACCGAGAGCCTCTCCCGCGGGCAGCGGATGATCGAGCGCCTCGAGACCGGCATGATGGGCCTCAACATGGGCGTCGTCTCCAACGCCGCCGCGCCGTTCGGCGGCTGGAAGATGTCGGGCCTCGGCCGCGAGGGCGGCGCCGAGGGCATCCACGAGTACCTGCAGACGAAGTACACCCTGACCCCGAACCCGTTCTGATCCCCGCCTGAATCGATGGCATGAGATGAGCGGATGCCCCGGGAGGGGGCATCCGCTCATCTTCATGCTGCGGGAGATCGGTCCGCTGGCGGGTCTGCGTGTGGCGTGGCCGCCGCGTGCGGGCTGCGGTCCACGACCACGAGATAATGGGCGCATGTCGTCTTCCGTCGAACGCCGTTCCAATCCGACTGCATGGGCCGCGTTCTGGTTCGCCCTCGCCGGCCTCGTGCTCATGCCGATCCCACTGTTCATCGGGCTGATTCTGGGCGGCGGCCTTTCCATCGTCGCCGCAGTCCTCGCGGTGATCGGCCTCCTCAAGGGTCTCGCGCGCGGCGGCAAGGGCATCGCTCCCGTCGTGTTCGCCGCGATCTTCATCGCGCTCACGTGGGGCGGCATCTCGCTCGGCGGCGGCACCATCTGGTAAGGGACCAGTGCCGGCGCGCGAGCCTGCGTCTCGGTGCCTGCTCACTGACCGGTTGAAGGACGCGTGCGGCGAGCGATGGTCACGTCCCATCGCGGACCGGAGCGGAGTGATGCACGCGAGGAGGAGGACATCCGCATGAGCCAGACGGACTTGGATGCAGCGCCGGGGCGGTCCAACCCATACCGGCGGTTCGTCGCAGACGCCGCCTTTCGCTTTCGGGTGCTCACGATCGGCAATACGGCCAATGGTGGGTCGTATCCGACCCTTGCTTGGGGGTGATGTCCATGGCTTCGGGGCCGGCGGACAGCGTGGGCATGGCTGCAACTGCTCTTTCCTGTCGTGTGCGGCGGCCGTCGAAGCCCCGACTCCTCGTGGCGTCGGCATCACCGGCATTCGCGGCGGGGATGTCGCTGCTGGCGCTCTTCCACGTACCACCGGGACAACGAGGGCGTGCATGGTTGCGAGCGTTCACGGGGTGGGGTGCGGTCGTTCTGTCGCTTGCATTTCTCTTCGGGTTGTTCCTCCTGTCGAGCAGAGCGCTGGGAACTCTCTAGCGTTCACAGTCGCCCCTGGACTTCGCCGTGTCGTGAAGGTCACAATCCCGATATGCGCGATCAGGTGCTGGTGTCGAAGATCGCGAATGCGCTCGTCGAGGATGCGGAATCGCATATTTCGAGCCTCGTGCCGGTGCTGGCTGCCTTCCGCGCCGTGTGGGGCGGTCTTTGGGTGGGTGGACGGGTGACGCTTACCTCGGAGTCCGTCTCCTTCGCGGCGAACACGATGAACCGCATCGCGCAGTCCGGCACGCTGGATGTCTCCATCCCGCTGAAGCAGGTGACCGATGTGGCAGTGCTGCCCGGCTTGTTCACCAACATCGTGGCGATCAGTACCCCGGATCGGGTCTTGAAGGTTCGTTGCTATCGGGCGCGCCGCTTCGCAGACGCGGTCATCGCTGCCCGTGATGCTGTGGGCGGTGGACGCTAGCCCTATGCGGAGGCGTCGTCGAGGAATCCGACGACCACGTCACGGACCAGGTCGGTTCGCGCGAGCCCGAAGAAATGGGTCGTGCCCGGAAACACCGCGAGCTGGGATGCCGGAACACCGACGAAATCGCCGTTCACGTCGCCGCCGCGCAGGCGCAGGAACTCGACGGCATGCTCGAGAGAGACCATGTCGGCGTCGCCCACGGTGATGAGCGTCGGCGCCGCGATCGCGCGGATCTCGGCTTCCGTGCGATCAGGAAACCCGCCCTCGTACGTCGCACCGAGCTTGTCGAGAAGCACTTGGAGATGCTGCAGGTCGGGGTGCGGCGACTTCGCGAGGTAGGCGGCTTCCATCGGCGTTCCGGCGATCATGTCGACGGTCATCGCGCCGACCGCATCCGCGTTCTCAGACCCGCGCATGCCCGACGCGGCGAACGACGTCGACGAGACGATGAGCCGCCTGACCCGTTCCGGGTGGTCGATGGCGAGGTCGAGCGCGACGGCCCCGCCGACGCTGAAACCGAAGATGTCCGCTCGCCCGACGCCGAGATGGTCGAGCACGCCCAGCACATCGTCGGCGAACGCCGCCGCAGAGAACGGCCGGTCGATGTCGTTCGTACGCCCGTGCCCCTGGAAGTCCACCGCCACGACTCCCCGCCCGATCGCGAGGTCGGGGATGAGCGCACCGAACTGCTGCTCGATGTCGAACAGTCCGCCGTGGAGCAGCACCAGCGGTGTGCCGTCGGCGACATCGCCATGGACCTCGTAGTACATGCGAAGCGCGCCGAGTTCGACATAGCCGGTCTCGGCCGCGGGAGCGGAGAATGTCTGATCCGTCATGCAAGTACCGTCGCAGAGACCTGCCGGCACATCAACCTCCCGCCCGCCCCTCCCTCTCGCCAGGCCAGGCGGCCGGCGCGATCTCCGAGAATTCACCGACCAGAGCCTCGCCAGCGCGTGGGGCCCGCAATAGGATCACAGCACCCTGATGACCCAGAGTCCGAAGCGACCGGTCGGCCGCTTCGGAGATCAACCGAAGGAGAGATCGATGGGTACGAAGAACCTCGCACTGGTGGTCGGCTCGTACGACGACACCGCATCCGCGTCGGACGACTACGAAGGCCTCCGAAGCGGCCAGGACGCCGGCGGGTACGAGATCATCGGCGCCGTGGTGCTCGTCCGGGACAAGGACGGCAAGGTCCAAGTGAAGGAGCACGGCGACAAGTCCGTGGGACACGGTGCGGCCTGGGGTGCGGGCGCAGGAGTGGTCGTCGGCCTGTTCGCGCCGCCTCTGCTGGCGGCCACCGCAGTCGGCGCCGGCATCGGCGCGATCCTCGGAAAGATCAAGAAGAACCGCGAGGAGAAGCAGTTCGGCGTCGACGTCGACGAGTACCTCGCGCCCGGGACCTCCGCCGTCGTGGCGGTCGTCGACGACAAGTGGGCCGACAACGTCGAGAAGGCCCTGAGCAGGGCGGACAAGCGCATCAGCAAGGCGATCGACTCCGACGACTACGAGAAGCTGCAGAAGGCGATCGACGAGTCGGCGGACGACGTCGTCGAGCAGATCAACTCGTAACTGCGGTTGAAGGGGCCCGGCGGGGAGCGCCGGGCCTCACGGCAGTAACCTCACGCGAGCTGGATCTCGCCGCGCGGTCACTTGTCGATGGAGACCATGTTGGCCTCGTCGTGTCGCTCACCGGCCGCAGGCTCGAGCGCGGTCAAGCGGGCCGCCTGGTCTGCCGTGAGTTCGACCGAGTCAGCTGCGGTGTTCTCCTCCACTCGCGCCACCCGGCGGGTGCCCGGGATGGGGGCGATGTCGTCGCCGCGGGTGAGGATCCACGCCAACGCCGTCTGGGCGGGCGTCGCGCCGATCTCGGCGCCGATCGCACGGACCTCCTCCACGAGGCGAAGGTTGCGGGTGAAGTTCTCGCCCACGAACCGCGGGTTGGTCTTGCGCCAGTCATCGTCGGGGATGTCGGCCGCGGAACGGATCTGCCCGGTCAGCAGTCCGTGCCCGAGAGGCGAGTAGGGGACGAAGCCGATGCCGAGCTCGCGGAGCACGGGCAGGATCTCCGCTTCGACATCGCGAGTCCACAGCGAGTATTCGGTCTGCAGGGCCGAGACCGCCTGCACGGCGTGCGCCCGGCGAATGGTCTGTACGGACGCTTCGGAGAGACCGAAGTGGAGCACCTTGCCTTCGGCGATCAGGTCGGCGACCGCGCTCGCGGTCTCCTCGATGGGCGTGTTCGGGTCGACACGGTGCTGGTAGTAGAGGTCGATGTAGTCGGTCCCGAGACGGTGCAGAGAGCCCTCGACGGCGGCCTTGACGTTCGCAGGGGCGCTGTCGATCACACCCGGTCCGCCGCCCGAGTGGGAGACGAGCCCGAACTTGGTGGCGACCTTCACCTGATCGCGGCGGCCGCGGATGGCTTGCCCGACGATCTCCTCGCTGAGGTAGGGGCCGTAGATCTCGGCGGTATCGATGTGGGTGACGCCCAGGTCGAGGGCGCGGTGGATGGTGCGCATGGACTCGTCGTTGTCGAGACCGCCACCGGTCGTGTACGTGCCGGCCATCGTCATCGCGCCCAGGCCGATGCGGGATACCTCGAGGCTCCCCAGATGTGCGTTCTTCATAGGTGTTCTCCGGTTCTCTTGCCGCTCGGGCCTGCGAAGTGGGCATGGCCCACGGTTTCGTGATGGTGAGAGTCAACGCTTCTTCGCGGGGGTTAGCGTGGCCCTACCTATGGGTGTCCCGACAGGGACCCTCTACTCCCACCGAGCCGGCGTAGTTTCGATGGCATGGACACCGTGGACGCGCTCAGCGAGTTCCTCACCACGCGGCGCGCGAAGCTCACGCCGGCGCAGGTGGGGCTCCCGGACTTCGGCGGTCGCCGACGGGTTCCGGGGCTGCGCCGGGAGGAAGTCGCACTGGTGGCGGGAATGAGCGCGGAGTACTACAAACGCCTCGAAAGGGGCAACGCCGCAGGCGTCTCCGACGCAGTCATCGAGGGGGTCAGCCGCGCCCTGCAACTGGACGAAGCCGAACACGCCCATCTGTACGACCTGATCCGCACCGCCAATGCCGGCGCTCACCCGCAGCGACGAGCACGGGCCCCACGCAAGACGCAGCTCACGTCCGGCATGAGGCAGACCATCGACGCCATGTCGACGGTGCCGGTCTACATACAGAACGGCCGACTTGACGCGGTCGCCACCAACCGGCTCGGGGCAGCTCTCTTCTCCGAGATGCTCGACGGTGCGCGGCGGCCCGCCAACGCCGCGCGATTCATCTTCCTCGAACCGCGCGCCCAGACCTTCTACCGGGAATGGGAAGCGCAGACCCGCCAGATCGTGGCCGTCCTTCGCGCCGGTGCCGGCCGCTCGCCCTACGACCGTCAGCTGACCGACCTCGTCGGCGAACTCTCCACCCGCAGTGATCTGTTCCGCAAGCTCTGGGGAGCCCACGACGTCCGCGAACACCGCACCGGCCTCAAACTCGTCCACCATCCCGTTGTGGGTGACCTCGACCTCACCTTTCAAGCGATGGATCTCGCGTCCGACCGCGGTCTCCAGATGATCGTCTTCTCAGCCGAACCCGGATCGGCAACCCACGAGCGCCTCCAGCTGCTCGCCAACCTGACCGAAACAGCGATGCCGAAGGCGCCCGTCTAGGTATCCATCAGCGGGCACTTCCTTCTCTGCACCACTGCGAGCGGCGTTGCTCCGCAACCTGTGGCAGGTGGACGTCTTCGATCGCTCGCGATCGCGAGGGCCGCTCTTCCGCATTCAGGCTGCGCGCTTCAACGTGCTGCCCCTCGACATCCGCACCGCCCGGATGCCGGAGCCGACGGCGTGCTCATCGCGCGGGGCGGCGCGTACGGAGGCTGGTCGTTCTACCGCACGCAACAAGCTGCAGGGCGATGATCACAACCAGCCGTTGTCGGTCGCGATCCGGACGGCCTCGGCCCGCGAGGCCGCACCGAGTTTGCCGATGGCCGCTGACAGGTGGTTGCGCACGGTGCCCTCGCTGAGAAAGGTCGCCGCAGCGATCGTGGCCGACGATCCGCCCCCGGCGGCCGCTGCGAGAACCTCGGTCTCCCGCTCGGTGAGCGGCGAGGCTCCGATACTGAGGCTGGCAGCGGCCAGCGTCGGGTCGACCACTCGCAGTCCTGTGGAGACGCGCCGGATGGCGTCCACCAGCCGGTCGGCCGAAGCGTCTTTCACCATGAACCCGACGGCTCCGGCCTCCATCGCGCGCCGCAGGTATCCCGGTCGACCGAATGTCGTCAAGACGATCACCTTCGCCGCGGGGTCGGCGGCCACGATCGCCGCGGTGGCGTCGATGCCGTCCTTGCAGTCGGCGGCGCCGGGCATCTGCACGTCCATGAGCACGACATCGGGATCGACTTCGGCGGTGCGGCGGACCGCTTCCGGCGCGCTGTTGGCCAGGGCGACCACCTCCAGGTCATGCTCGGTGCGCAGCAGCGCGGCGAGGGCCTCGGCGATGATCGCCTGGTCGTCGGCGATGAGCACCCTGATCATCGCGCTCCCCGGTTCGCTTGTGGCGTCGGGGCGAGCTCGGCGCGGACCGACGTGCCGCCGGCAGGTGCGGCTGCGATCTCGAACACGCCGCCGGCGGCGGCGACGCGTTCGGCCAGCCCCATCAGCCCGCGCCCCGACCGCTCCGTCCCCGGTCCGACCCCGTCGTCGCGCACGTCGACGCGGTGCTCGTCGACGTCGATCTGGCACCACGTCGCCTCCGCGTGCCGGACCACGTTGGTGACCGACTCGCGAACCACGTACCCGAACAGCTCGCTGACGGCATCGGACAGCGGCGGCAGCGCCGCGGGCGTGCGGGCATCGATGCCGGCCGCGAGCAGCACCGACCGCGCGCTGGCGATCTCGGTGGCGAGCCGGATCTCATTCAGTCCCGAAACGGTGGCGCGGACGTCGCTCAGAGCCTGGCGCGCGATCGCTTCGACGGCAGCCATCTCCTCCTTCGCCGCGGCGGGCTCCGTGTCTGCGAGGCGGGCCGCCAGAGACGACTTGATCGTGATGGCGGTGAGCGAGTGGCCGAGGATGTCGTGCAGGTCGCGGCTGATACGCGCCCGTTCGGCGGCCACCGTGAGCATCTCCACCCTGGTCTGGCTGCGCTCCAGCATGCGCCGGATCCGGCCGCTCTCCATCCAACCCGCCATCCCGAGCCCTACGCCGAGCGAGAGCGCGGCGATGAGGACCGGCATCCACAGCCCGCCCAGCAGCCCGGCCAGGGTGAGTGCCACGCCCCAGCCGACGAGGGCGAAGCGGGCCTGGTGCCACGGAATGAGGGTGGCCATCAAGATCGCGGGGTACGCACCGAAGTTGGCGAACTCCCATCCCCAGAGCAGCGCCCCGATGACCACGAAGCCCGTGAACCCGGCGACGTAGCACCAGCGGAGCCAGAGCGAGGCGTCGGCCGTCCAGGCCGCGCCGACATAGACCACGGCGAAGACGAACAGATAGGCCGTCCGCAGGCCGAGCCCGACCGGGCCCACCCCCTCGGCGATGGTCGGCACCGCGAAGACGAGGAAGACGATGCCGACCAGGTAGGTCAGGAAGAGGTTCGGCCGCACCCGATGCCAGCGATACGGCAGGTCGGTCGGACCGCCGGGCAGCGCCCACGGCGCGGTCCCGGGGTCATCGCCCGGCCCGAAGGGCGCGGGCTGAAGCAGGCGATTGACGATGGATCGAGCCATGGCACCTCCTCGTGCTCAGCGCTTGCTGGTGGCCGCGGCTCGACGATAGCCGAGCGCACCCAGGGCTGTCAGGACGATCGACCAACCCAGGAGCACCCAGATCGCGCCCCAGGGGAAGTCCGCGTCCGGCAGGAAGGGGAAGCGGCCGAGCTCTCCCAGCCAGTATGTGGGGAGGATGGGCGCCACCGCCGCCATGACCGGCGGCATGGCCTCGACCGGGAACCACAGGCCGCCGAGCAGCGAGAGGGCGAGGAGCAGCATGGTCGTCACGCCCTGGACGGCCTCCGCCTTGACCCATACCCCGATGACCATGCCCAGCACCGTCATCGGCAGAAGGCCGATCCAGAGCAGGCCGAGCGAGGCGAGCCACTGTCCCGCGGTGGCGGTGACCCCGCCGAGGAGCTGCGCCGGCGACGAAGACGAGGAGCAGCGCGGGGAGGACGAGGCACATCGTCACGGCCGCTCGCGCCCACAGGAAGAGCTGCGGTGGCACGCTCGTGATCATCAGTTGGCGGAACCAGCCGGACCGGCGCTCGAGGGCGAGCTGGGCGCCGCCGCTCATCGCCGCGCCGAGGCTGCCGTACGCGGCCATCGACACCATGATCATCGTCGAGGCGAGCCCGGATTCGGACTCCCCGCCATACATGGCGGAGAAGACGAGATACAGCGTCACCGGCATGATGACGGTGAACACCACGAAGGTGACGTTCCTCGCTGTGAGCGAGGCACTGTGCAGCGCGTAGTGGAGCGCCGGTCGCAGAACGGCCGCTCGGGTCGTCGGGCGGTCGTCGGTGAGGGTGGTCATGAGATTGCTCCTTGCGTGGCGTCGGGCCGGGTGGTGAGGGCGAGGAAGGCGTCCTCGAGCGTGGCAGCGGTGACCTCCACGTCGCGGGCGCGATCATCGCGGAGGAGGTGGCGCAGCGTGCGATCGGAATCAGTGGTGTGCAGGTGCCATCTGGCGCCGACCCTCACGATCGCGACGACGCCGGGCAGCGTGCGCAGGGCAGCCGAGTCGATGCCGATGGCGGCGAGCGTGATGGTGCGCCCCGCGACGCGCGAGCGGATCTGGTCGCCGGTTCCCTGGGCCACGACCCGGCCCTGCGGCGAGCACGACGATTCGGTCGGCGAAGGCATCGGCCTCGTCGAGGTAGTGGGTCGTGAACAGGACCGTCCTCCCGGCCGTCGGCGAACTCGCGCATCGAACGCCAGAACTCGCGGCGCGCCTCGACATCCATCCCGACGGTGGGCTCATCGAGGATCAGCAGGTCGGGGTCGGGCAGCAGGGCCAGCGCGTAGCGCAGCCGCTGAGCCTGGCCGCCGGACAGCCGGTCCGTCTTCGTCTTGAGGAATCCGCCGAGGCCGGCCCGCGCGATGACCTCAGTCACGGCGAGCGGCTGGGCGTGCAGACCGGACATCAACTCGAGGATGTCGATCACCCGGGTGTCGGCGAGCAGTGCGCCCGACTGGAGCATCGCCCCGACCCGACCCGAACGAACGGCAGCGAGCGGGTCGAGCCCGAAGACCGTGGCGGAGCCGGCGTCGGGTTTCGCCAGACCGAGGATCAACTCGGCGGCGGTGGACTTGCCTGCGCCGTTGGGGCCGAGGACGGCGACGATCTCGCCGCGCTCGACGCGCAGGGTGAGGTCGTCGACCGCCCGCACGGCACCGTACGACTTCGTCAGGCTCGAAAGCTGAACGGCGGCGACGTGGTCGTTCGAATCGGGCGCCGCGCGGGTGGGCGGGGCCGGATGGCTGAGGTGCGTCTCGTACATGCGACCAGCCTCGCCGTGGTCGCGTCGTGCTGCCTCAGCCCTGCGTCACGACCTGACGATGACATCTGTCACCGATGCGGCGCTCGCTGCGTACCGGGGTGGCCACGTCGCCTCGTCACGCCGTGCGCGATGGTGCGACGAGTCGCTGGGCGAACGCTGTCGGCCGGTTCGCGATTCAGCGCAGCGCGTGCCGGTCCAGCCAGGAGCCGATGCGCGCGCGCCGATCTCGGTCGGGCGGTCCTCGGTCGCGTGATGGCCCGCCGACCCGAGGTGCTCGACCTCGACGGAGGCCAGATGCTCCCGCGCCCAGGTGATCGCTCTCTCGTCGATCAGCAGGGTCGGTGAGCTGTCGAACGTGAGCAGGAGCTTCGGCACGTCGGCGGATGCCGCCAGCCACGTGCCCGCAGCCTCGAGCCGCCCGACCAGCTCGGTCGGTGGTTCGGCGAGCTGACGTGCCCAGGCCAGCAGGGGCCGGCGACTCTCCGCGCGAGGGGTAGGGCGCCAAATAAGGGGCGAGGTCCTCGTCGGGCAGGGGGTTCATCACGCCGAAGGAGTAGGCCTGCCGGATCGCGGTGTCCTGATCGAGGAACATCACCTCGCCCTGCGGGGAGGCGATGAGCTCGCTCCGGGCGCGGGCCTGCGGCGACAGGTGCTCGCGTCGCACCGGCCGGAGCACGGCCTCGAACAGCGCCGTGCCCCGGACCCTCTGCGGGGAACCGTGCGGCCCGGTCGATCGCCAGGGCGCCGCCCCAGTCGTGTCCGACGAGGACGCGCCGGCTCGTCTCCCAGGACGGCGTCGAACCAGTCGTCGAGGTAGCGGGCATGATCCGCGAAGGTGTAGGACGAGGTCCGGCTTGCCGGACGCGCCCATGCCGATGAGGTCGGGCGCCAGCAGGGTCCCCGCACCGACGGCGGGGAGCACGTTGCGCCAGCAGTGCGACGACGACGGGTTCCCGTGCAGGAACACCACCGGCGTGCTGCCCGGGGCGCCGGAGCCGATGGCCGCGGAGAGCACCTCGGTGAAGTGCATCGTCGAGTCGAGAACGGTCACATCAGGCATCAGTGGCTCCAGGGTTGAGCGGTGTGTCGAGCAACTCGGCAAGGGTGGCGACGAATTGGCTGGTGCGATCGCTGCTGCGTCCACCCAGCGGTGCCAGCAGCTCATCGAGGAGCGCCTGGACCGTGCGCATCGCGGGGCGCGACGACGTCGAGGCCGTCACGCGGTGAGCTCCAGGCGGACGACGCGCGTATCCCGTTCGTCTCGCGTGCGCACGACGAGTCCGTCGGACTCCAGCGAGCGGATCAGCCGCGACACGTACATGGGCTCCATGCCGGACAGCGATCTCCCGCTGGCTGGGTGGACCGGTTCACCGCTGGCTGGGTGGAGCGGGTTCGCGCCGCCGGGGCGGTCGTCGCCCGCAGCGAATACAGCGTGGTGAGCACCACGTAAGTGGCGTGCGTGAGGCCGTGGACGCTCACCGCGCGGTCGACGGCGGTGCGCCACCGGTTGGCGAGCCGCCAGACGAGAGCGCCGGTCGCAGCGCCGGTCGGATTGAGCATGCAGCACTATACATGAAGATATGATCATGTCATAACACTAGACTCGCGAGATGCAAACATGTGATCATGCGAAATCGCTCTGACGGAACCCGTCCAGGCGGGCAGGCGCCCGAGCCTCGATAGAGTGCGTTCCATGACGACGGACGTGAGCCTCTACATCGGCCCGGAGACGGTTTACAAGAAGTTCCGGTTCACTGAAGCGACGGCGTGGGAAGCCGTTCATTCGCAGATCCTCACCGCGATGAACGCGGGCAAGGGAACGATCGAGATCCCGTGGAAGGGCGACAGGATCGTCTACGTGTACAGCCCGTACCTCATGGTGACGTGGGTCGAGAAGGCTGCGGAGTAGCAGCCGCGGCGGCGGCCGCGCCGCTACGCCGGCTCGGTGGCGCGGATGAGTCCGCAGTTCACGCACGACCACGCGACGAGAAAACGCTCGTCGTCGAGGATCTCGAAGCTCAGGGGATCGCCGCAGGTCGGGCAGACTCTCGGGTCCGCAGCATCCGACGTCATTCCGTCAGCTTACGGACGCGAGCCGCGGCCCGGTGCGTCGAGGCCGAGTCCCTCCCGGCCTAGCCGCAGTTCGGACGGCAGCCGCGCTGGGTGACGGCGTCGACCAGCACCGTGCCGATATCGGTCGGCTGCAGCGCCTGATACGCCGCACCGTCGGTGGCGGCGGCGATCTGCTCCAGGGCGGCCTGGTCGGTGTCGGGCCCGTAGCCGATCGCGATGACGGCGACGGGTTTCGCCGGATCCCGCAGCGCCTCGAGCTGCGTGAGCAGTCCCGGAAGGTCGAGGCCGTCATCGTCCTCGTTGTACCCGTCGGTGTTGAGCAGGACCAGGTTGATCTGACCGGGGACATACGTGTCGCGCATGTACTGCACTGCTGCCAGCACGCTGTCGTACAGTCCGGTGCCGCCGCCGACCAGGCTGTCGAGCCCGTTCGCCGTGTCGATCGTGCGCTGTTTGTGAGCCGGATCGCCCAGCGGACCGAACGGGACGATCTCCTGCCAGTCCTGGCCGCCGATCCGCCGGCTGGAGAACACCCACGTGGCGAGCGACGAGTCGGCCGAGAGGGAGTTGACCGCGCGGACCGCGGCCTGTTCGAACAGGTCGATGCGCCGCATGTCGGCGGTCGCCGGCTGGAGCATGGATCCCGAGACGTCGTTGAGCGAGAGCATCCGCGACGGCGCAGTGAGAATCTGCCACGTACGGAGCACTTCTGCCTGGTTCGCGCTGTCGCTCGGCTCGGATGCCGCACCGGGGTCGTCGGCAGCCGCGGTGGCGGAGCCCGGAGCGTTGCCCTCCGCATCGCGCAGTCCGTAGTCGGCGAGCTGCTCGCCGGCGTCTGCGATGGCGGCGGCGAGTGCATCCACGGCCATGAGCGTGTCGCCCGAGGCGTCGGCGAGCGTCACGAGGGGCACGCTCACCGCCGGCTTCACGTCGGCGGGGTAGACCGGCACGAGGGGCGTTGCTGCGTCGTCGCTCTGCTCCAGCACCGCCTGTTCGGTCGTCAGGGCGATGGTCGGCGTCGCTGCGGCCGAGGCTGCGGCCAGCGCATCGGCCGCGGTGGGAACGACGCCGGTGTCGAGGGCGAGTGCGAGCGCGGTGAACGTCCGCGCGTCTCCACTGAGCGCCGTCTGCAGAGCCAGCAGCGCCGCGGAGCTCGCAGCGACCGTCGCCGGATCCGGCAGCACGGCGGCGACAGTGCGTCCGGCGAGGCTCGCGAAGCCCGCGCCCTCGGCCTGCAGCGCCGTCGCGGTGGGCTCGGTCGCCGCGAAGACGACCGGGGTGGTGGCGACGGTGGCGCCGACCACGAGGTCCGCCGCGTCGACGCCCGTCAGCTCCGCCTGACCGGTCGCCCGCGCCGGCCACATCGCGGAATCGGGGACCCAGACGTCGAAGTCCGGCGCCGACCCCGCGGCCAGCGCCCCCGCCGTGACGGCACTGTCCTCGGCACGGATCGTCACGTCCGGGCAGCCGGACCCCGATCCCGGCAGGTCCGAGACGATCGCCTCGAGCGCTCCGGTGACCGCGGGATCAGCGGTGATGCGAAGATCCGACGGCAGACATTCGCCCGCCGCCGTCGGTGCCGGCTCGCGGTTCGTCCGCTGCTCCGCGCAGGAACAGGATGCCGAGCACGGCGGCGATGAGCGACGGCCAGCGCCAGGATGACGCCCAGGAGGATCAGCGAGCGCCTCCGGTGCTGCGCGGCACGCGCGGCCGCGCGTGTGGGGGCGTTGTCGCCGGCGGGCGTGTTCGGCTGCATTCGAACCACATGCACTCCGATGGACGGCGGGTGGGGGAGCCCGCTTGCGGGGATACGACGTCGTATCGAGAGATACGGCATCGTACGTTGGGGGGACTTCAGTGGAGTATAGGCGACGGGCCGAGGAGAGCCGAAACGCCCCGCCCGGCTCGTCGCCGTCGACCATGCTTCACCGTGAGCGAGGACCGCGGTGAGGGACCCCGCAGCCCGCCGCCCGGCCGCGTGCCGTGCCGCTATTCGAGGTGTCTGCCCAGCGCCTCGAGAAGGCCGCGCGTGCCTTCTTCGCGGTTGGGCCCGTCCGCCCAGAACTGGTCGAAGAAGACGCCGTGCTCGGCATGGGTGAGTCGGGTGCCCTCGGGGATCTGCTCGAATTCGAACGCCGCCACCGAGGTCGACATGTGGGCTCCGTCCAGCCACATGTCGTAGGTCGTGACGATGCGGACGTGCTCGACGATGTCGGTGTAGACGGCCTCATACCGAGACACCGGCCCACCGTGGAACTTCGCCTCATCGACATCGCGGCCGCCGACGCGGAAGTCGAACGCCCACTCCCGGGGCTCGAAGGCGTCGCCGTCTCCGATCCAGTTGCGCTTCTGCTCTTCGTCGGCGAACGCGCGCCAGACCTTTCGACCGGGACGGGATAGTCGCGGGTGAGGGTGAACCCGGCGTGGGCGATTCGGCGCTCGATCGTCATCGCTGTCCCTCTCGGCTGAAGGTGACGTGGATCGTGCCGCTCTCGGCGACCTCGGTCCGCACGGCGTGCGTGTGCTCGAGGCCGCGGAGGTCGTCCCAGACGCGGTTGCCCCGCGCGAGCACGATGGGTGCGATCGCGACGTGCAGGTCGTCGACGAGGCCGGCGCGAAGGAACTCCTGGGCGGTGCGCACACCGCCCCCGACTCGCACATCGAGTCCGCCGGCAGCGGCGGTGGCCTCCGCGAGCACATCCTCGAGGGCGCCGCTGCGGAAGTGGAACGTCGTGCCGCCGTCCATCGCGATCGACGGGCGGGGCGCCGAGTGGGTCAGCACGTAGACCGGGTAGCCGAACGGCGGCTCGTCGCCCCACCAGCCCTTCCAGTCCGGGTCGCCGGGGTTCGCGTGCAGGCCGAACATGGCCGCGCCCATGATCTCGGCGCCGACGCCTGAGAAGTACGCCGAGGCATACGACTCGTCGATGCCGGTCGTTCCCGCGCCGGTCGTGTCGCCGAGGACCTTCTGTCGGAATGTGCGAGTCGCTGCGTATGCCGCCGTGAGCGGTCCCCAATCCTCACCCATGGGGTTGTCGGCCGACGGGATCGGGCGCGGCGGTGTAGCCATCGAGAGATGAGAACAGGCCGATGCGAACTCGGGTCATTGCAAGGTCTCCTTGTCGGTGATGCGGGTCAAGTGGATGCCGAGGCGGTCTGCCTGTCGCTCGGCGGGTGTGCGCTGCTCGCCCAGCCAGACGTGCAGGACATCGAGCGAGCCCGGACGCAGGCTCACGGTGCGGACGCGTCCCTGCTTGTTCGACGTGATGACTCCCGCGTCCTCGAGGATGCGCAGGTGCTGAAGCAGCGACGGCAGCGTCATCGAGACCAGTCCCAGGAGGTCGGACACGACCGCCGGGGACTTCGCGAGCCGCTCGACGACCATCCGTCGAGTCGGATCCGCAAGAGCGCGGAGCACCGCGTCGAGCTCCGCGGAATAGTTAGGCATATGCCTAACTATTGCCCATCCGAGGCGGCACGTCAAGAGAAGGAGATGGACGGATGCCGCGGGCCGCGGCATCCGAGCGGGGCGATCGAGAATCGCCGAGCATCGAGGACGCCCGCGCGGCCACGACGCGACGCACACCCCCGCTGGGCGTCCCCATCGCGGACACCGGACGTCCGCGGCCTGCGCCATGATGGGCGCATGATCCGCACGCCTCGTTCCATGCGGCTGACGCGTCGCCCCGAGCTTCGCGGCGGCGCGGGCGCGGCCTCGGCGGTCCGCAGCGAACGGCTGCGCTCGCATCGCCTGAGCGCTCCCGCGCCGACCGTCGCGGAGGCGGCGCGCCACATGCTGGCCACGCAGGGGCAGGAGTTCTGGGGCGGGCGCTGGGCGCTGGCGGCGCGCACGACCGGCCGCACCACCATCCGCGACGTCGACGCCGCGTTCGAGCGCGGCGAGATCGTGCGGTCATGGACCATGCGCGGCACGATCCACGTCATCCCGGCCGAGGACCTGGCGTGGGTGCTGTCGATCACGGGGGAGCGGCAGCACCGCCAGGCCGCGGCGGTGCACCGGGCCGAAGGCATCGACGCCGCGGAGCTGGACCGCGCCGAGACGGCGGTGCGCAGCGCTCTCGTCGGCGGCAATCGCCTCACGCGCAAGGAGACCTTCGAGGTGCTCGAGCAGGCCGGTGTGTCGACGGTCAAGCAGCGCGGCTACCACCTGCTCGTCGCGCTGTCGCTGCGCGGTGTCATCTGCCAGGGGCCGGTCGTGCCGCGCGAGAGCGGCCCGACCCGCGAGCAGTACTTCGTGCTCCTCGACGAATGGGTGCGCGAACCCGCGACAGCCGGCTGATCCGCTGGCCGAGTACTTCGTCCGCTTCATCGCCTCGCACGGGCCTGCCGGTGCCCGCGACTTCGCCTGGTGGTCGTCGCTGCCGCTCGGGACGGCCCGCACGGCGGCGGAGGCGGCATCCGGTCGCCTGCTCGTCGTCGGCGACGAACCCGAGCCGCAGTACGTGGTGGCCGGTGCGCGGCCGCGGCGCAACCCGGCCGCGCCCGACGTGATCGCGCTGCCGCCGTTCGAGGAGTACTACATCTCGTACGCCGATCGCACGGTGCCGTGCGCGCCGGAGTTCCTGAAGGCGATCGGCCCGTCGATGAACGGGATCGTGCGGCCCATCATCGTCGCCCGCGGCGAGATCGTCGGCGTGTGGACGCATTCGGTCGCGGTCGCCCGCCACGCCGATGACCCGATCCCCGAGCTGTTCACGACGGATGCCGCCGACCGACGCGGAAGTCGCCGCCGCGCTGGACCGCTACCGCGGCGTTCATCACCGCCTGACCCGCGCAGCTGAGCCCGGCAACGAACAAAAACGCACACATCGGCGCAGCGACGCCTGTTCGGAACCGAATCGGGATCGCTGCGCTCCGGCCGAAGTCCCGAGAATGCATGTCGTCGGGTCACTGAACGGCTGGACCGCGCCAGCGATGTTCGGAATTGTGTGTTTGCGCCCTGATTCGTTGCGTCGTCGGGCCGCGTCTTCTTCACTGGTCGCATCCACGCGTTCAACGGAGAGGCGTTCTCATGGACAGGCCACAGATCACCCGACACGCTGCCCTTCTGGTCGGCGGAGTCATCGCTATCGCAACCGTGCTGGGCAGCGTGCCCGCCACGGCGACGGCATCGCCGGCGGCGTTGCCCGCGGCGGTATCCGCCGCACCGCAGATCGACGATCTCGGGCCGGCGGTCGTCCAGTTCTCGCTGATGAGCGCGGTGACCATCGGCGACACCCTGTATGTCGGATCTCGCAACGTCGAGCCCGCGCGGATCGTCGCTGTCCACGTTCCGACCGGCAAGGTCACCGCGGTCACCTACCTCGACACGGGCCACTCCCTGCAGGCCATGGCCGCCGACCCCACGGGGCGGTACGTCTACGCCGGCGTGCTCCAGAACGCCGCCGGACCTCAGCCGAACCTCTACCGATGGGATGTCACCACACCCCAGGAGCCGGCCGTCCCGATCGGTCGCATCGGCAACCGCAATGTGCGTGCCCTCACCGTCGCCCCCGACGGCCACGTGTTCGCGGTCGGCGACGGAGGTCCCACCCCGCCACCACTGTGGGAATACGATCCGGGGACCGGTCAGGTGACCAACCTCGGTTCCCCCGACCCGTCGGCGACCGGCGCCCGGGCGGTGGCGGCCACCGACACGACGGTCTTCTACGGGGGAGGAACCCTCTTCGGCGGCGGCGCCGCGAGGGCCGGCCTGTACGCCTACGATCGTGCGACCGGCGCCTCGACCAACATCACCCCGGCGGAGATGCAGAACGATCCGAGCATCCGCGAACTGGCGGTCTTCGACGACACGCTCATGGTGGGATCGGCGGCATCGACCGAGCAGTCGAAGGTGGCCGCGATGGACCTCGGCGACCTCACCAGCTATTCGGTGGCGACCTCGATCGGCAAGACCGCCAAGAAGTTCGCGATGATCGGCGACACCGTCTACTTCGCCAACGAGGCCGGCCTGATGTCGTATGCACCCGCGTCGGGCGCGATCGAACAGCTCTCGTTCGACGGCCCCTCCCTCGGCGAGATCTGGGGGGTCGACGTCAGGGGCGACAGGCTCGTGGTCACCTCGGCATTCGGCTTCGTGGCCGAGATCGACCCGGCGGCCGGAACATCCGTCATCACCGATCTCGTGACGGCCGGCGCACCCGCCTCGCCGCAGGCGGCCATGGGGTTGGCGGCCGGGCTCGGCTCGGTGTACGTCGGCGGGACCGGCGCCATCGCGCACCACGACCTCGCGGCCGGATCCGTCGAGTACCTGCGCGCGCCCGGCGAGGCCAAAGACGCCATCTCCGTCGGCGGCGTTCTCATCACCGGCCAGTACAGCTCGCAGGGCATCTGGAGATACGACCCCACCGACGGTCTTCCGCTCAGCCAGGCGGCCGACTTCCCGGGTGAGCAGAACCGGCCGCAGGACGTGCACTGGGACGATGTGAACAAGCTCGCGCTGGTCGGGGTGCAGTCCGACACCGTGGGAGGCGGCTCCCTGTGGACGTATGACCCGGCGACCGGCCAGTCCGACATGCTGCTCAACCCGATCGACACCCAGCAGTACGTTCGCGCCGTCACCACCCGTGACGGCGTGGCCTATCTCGGCGGGGGCCTCCAGAACGCGGACGGTCCCGGCACCGTCGTCGCGTTCGATCCCGGTGAGCGGCGAGGAAGCCTGGCGGATGGCCCCGCTCCCCGGCGCGGGCATCTCTGCGCTCGCGGTCCAGGGGGATCACCTGTACGGATTGACCCGCAAGGGCGGCTTCTTCGTCGTCGACCTGGTCCAGCGCACCGTCGTGCACACGGCGGACGTCAGCTCGGTCAGCAGCGGGTTCGCGGCTCTCGTGACCAACCGCGGCGTCGTCTACGGCGTGTCGGACACTGACGTGTTCCGGTTCCACCCGGCCACCTTCGCGGTCACCGAGGTCGTCCCCGACATCAATGGCGCCTGGTACAGCGGTGCGCACATCACCAACGACGAGCTCGGCAACCTCTACACGCTGCAGGGGCGGAACCTGGTGCGGATCGACGATCAGCCGATCCCCGTGGAGGTCGTGGCGGAGGCCCGGTGCCTCGGTTCGAAGGCGCACCTCACGGTGAGCGCGACGAACGACGGGCCGGAGCCGATCGCGCTGACGATCACGACACCGTACGGCGAGAAGGCATTCGCCTCGGTGGCTCCTGGAAAGAGCGCCACGGCGACGTTCCACACGCGAGCGACGAGCGCGCCGTCCGGCGCGGTGACGGTGCAGGCGATCCGTGCGTCGGACGGCATGGAGACGTCCAACCCGGCGGTCTTCGACGCCGTCACGTGCCGCTGATCGCTGTTCGAGGAGGACCCGACACGAGGAGAGTCCGCCGCAACGCTGCGGCGGACGACAGAGAGGATCATCGATGACGAACCAGCTCACTCGACGGCAGATGCTGATCGGCACCGCCTGCACGGTCGACGATCGCGCTGATTCTGCGGCCGGCCGATCCCGCCCTGGCGCAGCCACGCGCCACGCTCGGACTGGGAGAGGTGCGCATCCGCGACCTCGGTCCAGGTGTGGTGCAGTTCCCGCTGATGAGCAGCCTCGTCGTCGGGAACACGCTCTACATCGGGTCGCGCAATCTGCAGCCGGCCCGGGTGATCGGTTTCGATCTGACCACCCGCACAGTCACCAGTCGCACCGACCTCGACTCCGGTTACGCGGTGCAGGCGATGGTCGCCTCGCCGGACGGGGCGGCGCTGTACATCGGCACTCTCCGCAAGGACGACGACACCGGCGCGAGCGTGCACAGGTGGGACCTCACAGACCTCTCCGTGCCCGCGACACCGCTGGCCGCGACCGGTGACCGCGATGTGCGGGCCCTCGCCGTCGCCCCCGACGGCATGATCTACGTCGCCGGCGGCGGTGAGCCGCCGAAGGCGCCGTCGCTCTGGGAGGTCGACCCCGTGAGCGGTGCGGCCACGAACTGGGGCACTCCCGACCCCGGGGCCACGATCTCCCAGGCCGTCGCAGCCACCGCGTCCACCGTGTACTTCGGAACGGGGTCGACGCTCGCCGGCGGCGCCGGCAGCACCGCGAAGCTCTTCGCCTTCGATCGCGGCACCCGCGTGTTCGCCGACGTCCTGCCGAGCGAGGTCTCAGCCGCCGTGTCGGTCACCTCGCTGTCGGTGCTCGATGATCTGCTCGGGGTCGGACTCAAGGGACCAGGGAAGTCGCTCCTGATGAACCTCGCAGCGCCGTCGACCTATGAGGTCATCCCGCAGACGGGTGTGCAGCTCCGCCGCCGGGGAGATGACATCTACTACGTGAAGGCGCCGAGCGTCATGGCCTACTCCCGGGTCACGAAGAAGATCACCAACCTGCAGACGCGCGACCTCGCCATGCTCTGGGGCCTCGATCTCGCCGGTGATCGCCTGGTCGGGGCATCCGAATACGGGTTCGTCGCCGAGGTGGACCCCGCGGCCCGCACCAGCACGATCACCGAGCTGCTGGACGTCGGCGCTCCCGCCGACCCGCAGGCGGTGATGGGCATCGCTGCCGGCGCCGGCTCGGTGTACGTCGGAGGCACCGGCGCGATCAGCCGGCTCGACCTCGCAACGGCGACGGTCTCGCGCATACGAATGGCGGGCGAGGCGAAGGACGGCGTGATCGTCGACGGCATCCTCTACACCGGGCAGTACAACTCGCAGGGGATCTGGCGCTACGACCCCGCCTCCGGCCAGCCGCCCGCACAGGTCGTCGCACCCACGGCCGGCCAGAACCGCCCGCTGGATGTGTGCTGGGATGCGGTGAACGGGCTGGTGCTGCTCGGCGCGCAGAACGACACCGGTGGCGGTGGCTCCGTCACGACCTACGACCCCGTGAGCGCAGCTCACACCACGACGGTGAATCCGATCGATGCGCGGCAGATGGTGCGCGCCGTCGCGACGGCGGACGGTGTCGCGTACCTCGGCGGTGACAATCTCTACGCGGACGGCCCGCGAAGCACCGTCGTCGCGTGGGATCCCGTCGCCCGCACGGAGCTGTGGCGCGTCGATCCGGGGCTCCCCACGGGAATCGCGGCCCTCGCGACCGACGGTCGCCACCTGTTCGCCCTCGGGAGGCGGGCGAGCGGTCTGGTGGTCATCGACCTTCAGAGCAGGGCGGTCGTGCGCGTGTTGGACGTCAGCGGTGTCGCGACCGATTTCGGCGCGCTGAGCCACTTCGACGGCACGGTCTATGGCGTGTCCGATACGACGCTCTTCCGGGTCGACGCCGGCAGCCAGCAGCTGTCCACCGTCGTCGCCGACATCGACGGCGGCTGGTACAGCGGACCGCATCTCGACATCGACGAGAACGGCGTGATCTACACGATGCGAGGGCTCAACCTCGTCGCGGTCGAGGACGGTGCCCGGCCGGGCCTCATCGACGTCGATGTGCTCGTGGAGCCGCGCGCCCTCGGCTCGACGGTGCACCTCCGGGTGAAGGTGGCGAACCGCGAGGAGGAGCCGCTCGCGGTGAAGATCACGACGCCCTACGGGGAGAGGACGTTCCCCGATGTCGCCGCCGGCCGCACGCCGTCGCGAGCTTCCCCTGCCGCACCGGTTCGATTCCCGCCGGCACCGTCGCGGTCGAGGTGACACGCACGGTCGACGGGGCGAGCACCGTGCGCACGGCGACCTATGACGCCACGAGTTCTGGGTGAGCACGAGCTCCAGGCACGTCACGGCCGGGCCTCATCGACGATGAGGCCCGGCCGGCGAGCCTGATCCAGCGCGGTCAGCGCCGATCGCCTGCAGGCACGCAGGACCCGCAGGTGGTCGCGGGCAGTGATCGCCGCACCGACGACCCCGGCATCCTCACCGCAGCGTGCCGAGAGGACGAACGGGCGTCGGTGGAACGACAGCAGCTGATCCAGCTGCGACCGCAGCGGACCGATCAGAGCTTCCCCGGCCTGTGCGAGGCCGCCGCCCACGACGATCGCGTGCGGGGCGAACGCGGCGACCAGGCGGGCGATGCCCTGCGCCAGCGCCGTGACGGCGTCAGCCCAGACCGCCGCGGCGAGTCGGTCGCCTCGCTGCGCGGCGTCGAGCACCTCGCGTGCTCCGGAAACCGCATTTCCGGAGGCGGCCGCGTAGCGACGGACGATGGCGGATGCCGAGGCGATGGTCTCGAGGCATCCCACCGCTCCGCAGGGGCAGTTCTCTCCCTGGGGGTCGGCGACGGCGTGTCCGATCTCACCGGCGTACCCGCCTCCCGAATACGGGACTCCGTCGATGACGAGTGCGCCGCAGACCCCGGTGCCGATGGCGACGACGACCGCCGACGCGTGCCCGTAGGCGGCGCCGATGCGGCTCTCGGCGAGAGCCGCGGCTCGCACATCGTGCCGCACGGCGACGGGGAGGCCGAGCTCGACCTCGAGGCGCTGCCGAAGGGGGACGTCCTGCCAGCCCAGGTTCGACGCGTACCGGACCACCCCGCTCGACTCGTCGACGAGGCCCGGCACACCCACGCCGACGGACCGCGGCCGCAGCGCGAGGCCGTCTCTCCCGCCGTGCGCGCGTGCGAGCTCGGCGATCGTGGCGACCACCGCCTCAGCTCCCCGCGGGGTGTCGGTCCGTCGGACGGCATGGATGCGACCATCGCGGTCCACCGCCGTGGACTTGATGTGGGTGCCGCCGATGTCGAAGGCGAGCACGGCGTCGCCCGCGCCGAGAAGCCGGACGGGCGGTGCGGAGCTGCGGGACATGGGAGTCCTTCGTTCGGTGCTGCGGATCGACGCGCGACCACGTGGCCGGCGCGGTCAGGCGGTGATCGCGAAGCGCTCGGCGGCGAGCTCGTGAGCGAGCGGTCGACCCGTGGTCAGGCGGCGCAGTTCTTCCAGGACCGAGCCGGCCAGCCGGCCGAGCTCGGTGCCGAGCGACCCCGCGATGTGGGGCGTCAGCAGCACGCGGTCGGACGTGTACAGCGGGTGGCCGGGCGGAAGCACCTCGGGGACCGTGACGTCGAGCACGGCGTACAGTTCGCGATCGACGACACGCGCGGTCAGGGCATCCTGATCGATGATCTCGCCGCGCGCCGTGTTGATGAGCGTCGCGCCATGGCGCAGCAGCGCGATGCGCCGTGCGTCGATCATGTTGTCGGTCGCCGGCAGAGACGGGGCATGGACGGACACGACATCCGAGGTGGCGAGGAGCTCGTCGAGCTCGAGGGATGCCACGCCCAGGGCCGCGGCATCCGTCTCGGAGAGGAAGGGGTCGTACACGACGACCTCGAGGGAGTAGGAACGCAGCAGCTCGAGGACCCGGCGTCCGATCGTCGAGGCGCCGACGATGCCCACGCGCTTGCGGAAGTTGCCCATGTCGGGGAAGTCGGCGTCCGGCTGCACGATCGTCCTGCAGCTCGCGGTAGCGGGCGGCGACCGGCAGCACGGCCTTGTTGGCGAGCACGATCATCGCGACCGTGTACTCGGCGACGGGGATCGCGTTGGCGACGGCGGCCGAGCTCACCCGGATGCCGCGTGCCAGCACGTCCTCGGTGAGGTACGGCTTGACCGATCCGGCCGAGTGCAGGATCGCCTCCAGCTTCGGCGTGGCCGCGAGCATGGCGGCATCGATCTCGGGCGCTCCCCAGCCGGTCACCAGCACATCGACCTCCGCGAGCGTGCGGCGTGCGGCATCCGACCGGAACTCGTGCAGGAATCCGGCGACATCGGCGACCTCGGCGAACTCGGCCACGCGCTCCGGCGGGTACATGCGCGGCTGCACCGACTCCGACATCGCGAACGCGATCCGCTTGCGAGCGCTCACTTGACGCTCCCCGCCGACAGGCCCGACCGCCAGAAGCGCTGCAGCAGGACGAACGCGATCACCAGCGGCAGGATCGAGATGAACGACCCGGCGATCACCAGCGTCGAGAACTCCGGGTTCTGCTGCACCTGGCTCTGCCAGAGGGCGATGCCGACGCTCGAGGGGAAGAGGTCGCGGTTCTGCAGCATGATGAGCGGCAGCATGAAGTTGTTCCAGATGCCCACGAACTGGAAGAGGGCGATGGTCACGAAGCCCGGCGTCAGCATGGGCAGTCCGATCCGCAGGAACGTGCGCACCGTGCCGGCACCGTCGACGCGGGCAGCCTCGAGGGTCTCGTCGGGGATGTAGCCGGCGCTGAACACCCGTGCGAGGTAGACGCTGAACGGGTTGCAGAGCGTGGGGATGACGACGGCCCAGATCGTGTTGGTGAGCCCGACGGAGGCCGCGAGCAGGTACAGCGGGATCACCGTCGCGGTGTTCGGGATGAGCACGCCCACCAGCACCAGGCCGTACCAGGTGCCCTTGCCGCGGAACTCGAACTTGTCGAACGCGTACCCGGCCATCAGGGCGATGAACCCGCCGACCACGGCGCCGACGCCGGCGTAGAGGATGCTGTTGACGAGCCAGCGTACGAAGATGCCGCCGTCCTGCGTGAACAGCTGCTCCATGTTCGCCAGGAACGCGCCGCCGAACGCGAACACCTCGCCCGAGTAGAGGCCCGTCGCGTCCTTCGTCGCCGCGAACACGAGCCACAGCAGCGGCAGGATCATGTAGGCGCAGCCGACCAGCAGCAGCCCGTTGACGCCCGCGATCGCGGGGAGGCGGCGGAGGATCTTCTTGCGGGTCCGTGGCGGTTCCGCCTGCGGGCGGACGGGAGCGGATGCCGCGGCCTGTGCCGCCGGCGGCGTGGCGAGTACGGCGCTCATCGCGTGCGCTCCTTGGACGTGAATCGGGTGACGGCCCACGACAGCAGACCTGCCAGGAGCGCGAGGATGATCGAGGCGGCGGCGGCCTGCGGCAGGTTGTTGCGGTTGAAGGCGGCGTCGTAGGCCCACATGTTCGGGACCCAGGTGCTCGTGACGGCGGTCGTCGCCGACGACAGGATCTTGGGCTCGGTGAACAGCTGCAGCGAGCCGATGACGGTGAACAGCAGCGCGACGCCGAGCGCCGGCCACACCAGCGGCGTCTTGATCGAGAAGGCGGTGCGGATCTCACCGGCGCCGTCGACGCGGGCGGCCTCGAGAACCTCGCGCGGCACCGTCTGGAGCGCGGTGAACAGGATGATGACGTTGTAGCCCGGCCCACTCCCACACCGCGATGTTCACCATCGAGGGGAGCACGAGCTGCACCGAGAGGAAGTCGATCTCGATCCCGCCGGCGGCCAGCGCCTTGACGATCGGGCTCACGCCCGGGCGTGTAGAGGTACGCCCAGATGAGGGCCGCGATCACTCCGGGAACGGCGTGGGGGAGGAAGAGCAGCAGCTGGAACGCCCGCCGGGCGTAGGTGACGGCGGCGTCCAGCAGCAGCGCGAGCACCAGGGCCGTGATCAGCAGCGTCGGGACGTAGAGCAGGCAGTAGAGCGCGAGGCGTCCGAAGCCTTCGAGGAAGGCGCGGTCCGACAGCACCGCGAGGTAGTTGCCGATGCCGACGAAGTCGACGGTCGCGTCGCCGAACCCGAGCCCGCTGCGCTTCTCGGCGAACAGGCTCAGGCCGATCGCGTAGACGACGGGGGCGATCATCGTGACCGCGAAGAGGGTGAAGAACGGGATCAGGAAGATCGCCGCGGATCGGCCACCCGTACCCGGGATGCTGCGCCGGCGGGTCGCTGAGCGGCCGGAGCGAATCTGGAGCGCCATGTGCGCAACCCTTCGAGAGGGGGCCCCGGCCGGGCGGGATCGCCCGACCGGGTCCTGCGGGATTACTCGGAGATCTCGAGGCCGAGCGACGTCAGACCGTCGACCGTCGCGGCCTGGGTCTGCTCGAGCGCGTCGGTGAGCGTCGGGGCGGTGGCCACGGCATCCTTCAGCGCGGTGCTGGTGATGTCGTAGCTCGGTCCCCACGCCCAGGGCCCCAGGTTCTCGGACGCGTCGTCGAAGACGGCGTAGATGTCGTTCGCGTAGTAGTCGACCGGAGCGACGGATGCCGCGACCTCGTTGAGACCCGGATACGCGAGGTAGGCGGTGCCTACGGCGCCGCGCGCCTCGACGGCCTCCGGTGTCGTCGTCAGCCACTCCAGGAAGACGGCGGCGGCCGCGGCGTTCTCGGCGTTCTCGGTGATCGCGAAGCTCGTGCCGCCGCTCAGGGCGCCGCTGGGCTCGCCGTCCCACGTCGGGGGGACCGCGGCGATCCACTTGCCGGCCTGGCCCGCACCCTCGGTACGGGTCTTCAGCCCGGATGCGCTCCATGAGCCGCCGACCCAGCCGTTGACGACACCGCTGCCGAGATCGGCGGTCCACTCGTCGCTGAAGCCGAGCTGCGCCTTGACGAGATCCTCGTCGATGAGGCGCTGCCAGTAGTCGGCCACCTCCACCGACTCGTCTCCGTCGATCGCGACCTTCCAGCGGTCGTCGTCGATGCTGAACCACTGGGCGCCGGCCTGCCATGACAGCGGTGCCAGCTGGGGCTCGTTGGTGAAGAAGCTCGTGAGGTATGCGTCGGGGTTCGCGGCCTTGACGGCGCGCGCGGCGTCTTCGAATTCGTCCCACGTCGTCGGGACCTCGACGCCCGCGGCGTCGAGCACGTCCTGGCGGTACCACATGACGAGCGGCGGTGCGTCGTACGGCAGCGCGTAGGACGAGTCCGCGAAGCTGACGAGTTCGCGCACCTGCGGGTCGTACGCCTCGAGCACGTCCTTCGCGACCAGGTCGTCGACGGCGACGAGCTGGTCGGAGGCGACGAAGCCCGGGAGCCGGTCGTACTCGATGCCCGCGACGTCCGGGCCGGTGCCCGATTCGATCGCGGCGGAGAGCTTGGTGTATCCGCCGTTCGCGCCGTTCGGGATCTCTTCGAAGGTGACCGTGATGTCGTCCTGGGTCGCGTTGAAGGCCGCGGCCACGTCGGCCATGCCGCTCAGCGAAGACCAGAACGTGACCTCACCGGTGACGGGGCCGGAGGGAGTGGATGCTGCGGGCTCGGCGGCGCTGGATGAGCAGCCGGCGATGAGCACGCCGGCGCTCAGCAGCGCGGCGGCGGCGAGTGTGGTTCGACGCAGGGACATGATCGGGTTCTCCTTCGAATCTTCAAAACCTGTGCGAACCGATCCTCCGCCGCTCGACCTCATCGGCCAAGCGAAATGCGCTCAAACGCACAAATAAGCACATTTCGTCACGTGCGCACCGTGGAGTCCCGCACGACGAGGCTGGGCAGCAGGGTCATCCGCACGATCGTGTGCGGTGCGCCCTCCGGCTGACGGAGGCGGTCCACGCACAGCCGCACGGCCGCGTGGCCGAGCTCGTGCTTGGGAGGTGCGACCGCGGTGAGCGGCACGGCGGCCAGCGCCGAGATCTCGTCGTCGTAGGCGACGACCGCGAAGTCGTCGGGGATGCGCAGCCCTCGCTCGATGACGAGATCGGTGAGCGCCATCGAGTCCGCGTCGCCCAGGATCACGGCGGCGGTGACCTCCTGCTCGATGCAGTCGTCGAGCAGCGCGTCGAGCTCGGCGATCGTCACGTTCTCGCCGACGCGCGGGGTGGTCAGGTCGCGGCGCAGCGCGTAGCCGTCACCGTTCAGCCGACGCATCGCGCGATCGAAGCCGTCGTGGAGGCTCGCCACCGTCGCGGCGGGCCTGGCGGCCAGCGCGATCCGCCGGTGGCCCTGATCCATGAGGTGGCGCACTGCCATCTCGGCGCCGTAGACGTGGTCGGAGCGCACCCACTCGAACCGGCCCGCGGTGCTCTCCTCGACGGAGCGCTCGACGAGCACGACCGGGATGCGCGCGGACTCCAGCAGGTCGCGCAGGGGCGAGACCTCCTCCCGGATCGAGTCGTGCGGCGTGATCATCAACGCGTCCACGCCCCCGGCGATCAGCCGCTCGGCCTGGCGCAGCTCCTCCGCCGGCGAATAGTTCGTCGCGCCCACCACGAGCCGGCAGTTGAGCTCGCGCGCCGCTTGACTGGCGCCCCGGATGACCTCGGGGAAGTAGTAGTTCGTGGTCGGCACGATCATGCCGATCGTCGCCACCGGCCGCGTGGCTGCCGGCGCCCGATCCGCTCCTGCGCGCTCCTGCTGCGCCGCCACCGCGGGTGACGTGGCGCCGCCGTGGACGCGGACGACGAGACCTCGCTGCTCGAGCTCGAGGAGGTCGCGGCGCAGCGTCATCGCCGAGACGCCGAGGCGTCGCGCGAATCCGGCGTTCTCGAGCGACCCGCGCAGCTCCAGTTCACGCAGGATCGCGTCGTGTCGTGCGGCTGCGACCATGTGCGGCTCCGCCCAATCCCTCATCGGTGCGAACGAACGAACGCACAAATGCGAACGTAGCAGATCGTGGTGCACCGGCGAAGGTCTGCCGGCTCGCACTCACGCGTGGCGGTCGAGGAAGTCGTAGACCTCGTTGTCGTCCACCCCGGGGAACGCGCCGCGGGGGAGCGGCGAGAACATCTGCATGTGCACGCGCGCGCTCGGCCAGGCCTTGCCCGACCAGCGCTCCGAGACGTCGGAGGCGACGCGGCGGCAGCATGACTCGTCGGGGCAGGTGGAGGTCGCGCGCTTCTGCGTCTCGCGTCCCCGGAACCACCGCGCGTCGTCGAACGGCACGCCCACGGTGATGGAGAATTCGCCGGCCGACGTGGTGCCCGTCTGCGTGGAGCACCAGAACGTGCCGGCAGGGGTGTCGGTGTACTGGTAGTGCTCGGTGGTGCGGTTCTGCTCCGAGAACGCGGCGCGCGCCGAGAACCTGCGGCAGGCGATCTGCCCGTCGACGGCGCCGGTCACGTCCATGGGCAGCGGCAGGTCGTCGTTCTCGTACACCCGGGTGATCGCGCCCGACCCGTCGACCCGGAGGAAGTGCAGGCGGATGCCGAGATGCTGCGTGGCGAGGTTCGTCAACCGCATCCCCGCAGCCTCGTGCGTCACGCCGAACGCGTCGCGGAAGTCCTCGACGGCGAGGTTGCGGTCCTTCTTGGCCTGCTGCAGGAACGCGACCGACGCGGTCTCGGGCATGAGGCAGCACGCGGCGTAGTAGTTGATCTCGAGGCGCTGCTGCAGGAAGTCGGCGTAGTCGGTGGGCCGCTTGTGGCCGAGCAGCCGGTGGGCCATCGCCTGCAGTGCCATCGACCGCAGGCCGTGACCGCCGGGAATGGATGCCGGGGGCAGATAGATGCGGCCATGCTCGAGGTCGGTCACCGAGCGGGTCGAGTGCGGCAGATCGTTCACGTAGATCAGCTCGAAGCCGAGCTTCTCGGCCATGATGCTGACGGTGCGGTGGGTGAGGGCGCCCGACACGTGCCCGGCGGCCTTCAGCTGCTTCTCGGCGAGCTTCTCGATCTCGGGCAGGTAGTTGTCGCGCTCGCGCATCATGAGGCGAAGCTCGGTGTTGGCGCGACGCGCCTCTTCCGGGGTGGCGATCGCCTCGCGCTCGCGCCGCTGCAGCTCGCGGTGCAGACCCAGGATCGACTCGATCGTGTCGTCGCTCATGCCCTTCGACACCTTGATCGGCGGGACGCCGAGCTGACGGAAGACCGAGCTCGTCTGCGCCCGTTCGAGCTCGATCTCGAGCGCCGCACGACGATTCGGCGGCTCGGTCGACAGCAGGTCGCCGACATCCACGCCGGTCGCCGTCGCGATCGCCTGCAGGAGCGAGAGCTTCGGCTCCCGCTTGCCGTTCTCGATGAGGCTGAGCTGGCTTCCCGCGACGCCGACCACGCGCTCCCAGCTCATCGAGCGTGTAGCCATGGGCGAGACGCTGATGACGGATGCGGTGGCCCAGAGTCGACAGTTCCAGGGAGGTCGGCGGCATTCCTTGATGCTAGCGAAAGAATCGCAACTCTTGACACCGGATTTCGTGGGAAGAGGCATCCATCACCGTCGAAAGTAGAGGAAGAGCACGAATCTGCATCGTCGAAACCATCTGACGGTCGAATCAACGAGGAGCGACACCATGGCCCTTGCCGACATCTTCACCCGGACCGAAGGCGCTGGATCCGCGCGTCCCACCGCCGCCCCCGGCGGGACGGTGCGGACGTATGGGCAGCTGCCGACCGTTCAGGGCGAGGGCATGGTCGCACTGCGCGCCTGGGTCGACGAGATCGCCGCGCTCACCCGGCCGGCCCGCGTGCACTGGGTCGAGGGGTCGCGCGCCGAGAACGACGCGCTGCTGCGCGAGATGGTCGACGAGGGCAAGCTCATCAAGCTCAACCCCGAGTGGCGCCCGGGCTCCTACCTCGCCCGCTCGCACCCCAGCGACGTCGCCCGCACCGAGGCGCGCACCTTCATCGCCTCCGAGCGCGAAGAGGACGCCGGCCCGACCAACAACTGGGCCGCGCCCGACGAGATCCGTGCGACGATCACGCCGCTCTTCGAGGGGTCGATGGCCGGCCGCACGATGTACGTCGTGCCGTTCTCGATGGGCCCGGTCGGCGGTCCGCTGTCGCACATCGGCGTGCAGGTCACCGACAGCGCCTACGCCGTCACCTCGATCGGCATCATGACGCGCGTGGGCACCGAGGTGCTGCGCGAGATCGCCGGCGGAGCCCCGTGGGTCAAGACGGTGCATTCGGTCGGCGCCCCGCTGCAGCCGGGGGAGCAGGATGTCGCGTGGCCGTGCAACGACGAGAAGTACATCGTGCACTTCCCCGACACCCTCGAGGTGTGGTCGTACGGCTCCGGCTACGGCGGCAACGCGATCCTCGCCAAGAAGTGCTTCGCCCTGCGCATCGCCTCGGTGATCGGCCGCAACGAGGGATGGCTGGCCGAGCACATGCTGCTCATCCGCGTGATCGACCCCGCCGGGCGCGCCTACCACCTGGCCGCCGCCTTCCCGTCGGCCTGCGGCAAGACGAACCTCGCCATGCTCCGCCCGACGATCCCCGGCTGGCGCGTCGAGACGCTCGGCGACGACATCGCGTGGCTGCGTCCGGGTGAGGACGGCCGACTCTGGGCGATCAACCCCGAGGCCGGCTTCTTCGGCGTCGCGCCGGGCACCGGCGCCTCCACCAACGTGACCGCGGTCGAGACGCTCTGGGGCAACACGATCTTCACGAACGTCGCGCTGCGTCCCGACGGCGACGTCTGGTGGGAGGGACTCACCGACGAGCCGCCGGCAGAGCTCACCGACTGGGAGGGCAAGCCGTGGACGCCGGCATCCGGTCGTCCCGCCGCGCACCCGAACTCGCGCTTCACGGTCGCCGCCGCGCAGTGCCCGCAGATCGCCGACGACTGGGACGCCCCGCAGGGCGTGCCGCTCGACGCCATCCTGTTCGGCGGGCGGCGCGCGACGAACGTGCCGCTCGTCGTCGAGGCGACGGACTGGACCCACGGCGTGTTCATGGGCTCGAACGTGTCGTCCGAGCGCACGGCGGCGGCCGAGGGCACCGTCGGAGAGCTCCGCCGCGACCCGTTCGCGATGCTGCCCTTCTGCGGCTACAACATGGCCGACTACTTCGCCCACTGGCTCAAGGTCGGGCAGGAGCTCCGGTTCGACCGTGCGCCCCGGGTGTTCCAGGTGAACTGGTTCCGCAAGGGCTCGGACGGACGCTTCCTGTGGCCCGGCTTCGGCGACAACTCGCGCGTGATCGACTGGATCATCCGCCGCATCGAGGGCGAGGTCGGCGCCGTCGAGAGCCCGATCGGCCGCCTGCCGCGCACGGAGGACCTCGACATCTCGGACCTGGACGTCTCGCAGGACGACCTCGACGAGCTGTTCGCGGTCGACCCGCAGCTGTGGCTGCAGGAGGCCGACCTCACCGAGGAGTTCTACCGCACCTTCGAGGGCCGCGTTCCGGCGCCGCTGTGGGCCGAGCTCGCCGCGCTGCGGTACCGCCTGCAGCGCGCCTGACCCGAGACCGGCGCCCGCCTCGTCTTCTTGGCAGAACGGGCGGGCGCCTGCACGACCCGCGGTTCTTCTGACCGACCGGTCGCAGCGGATGCCCCGGCCTCACCTGTGCGGTGGCCGGGGCATCCGTCATCCGCGTGCCGTCGGTCAGACCAGCAGCTGGTGCTTCGCGAGGTCGCGGTAGAGCGGCGTCGTCTGCACGAGCTCGGAGTGCGTGCCCTGGCCGACGACCCGTCCATGGTCCATCACGACGATGTGGTCGCTGTCGACGACGGTCGAGAGGCGGTGCGCGATCACGATGAGCGTGCGGCCGGCGGCGACCGCGTCGATCGCCTCGCGCATGCGCTGCTCGTTGAGCCCGTCGAGCGACGAGGTCGACTCGTCGAGCAGCAGGATCGGGGGAGCGGCGAGCAGGGCCCGCGCGATCGCGAGGCGCTGGCGCTCGCCGCCCGAGAGCATGACGCCGGCCTCGCCCACGGGTGCGTCGACGCCGAGCGGGTTGCGGTCCAGGACGTCGCCGAGATTCACGGCGCGCAGCACCGCCTCGCACTCGGCATCGGATGCCTCGGGCGACGCCAGGCGCAGATTGTCGCCGATCGTGCCGGCCAGCGTCGGGGCGTCCTGCTCGACGTAGCCGAGCTGCGCGCGCAGCGCGTCGCGCTCGAGCGCCCGCACGTCGGTGCCGTCCAGCAGGATCGCGCCGCCCGTCGGGTCGTAGAAGCGCTCGATGAGCGCCAGGGTCGTGCTCTTGCCGGCGCCCGAGGGGCCGACGAGGGCGACACGCGCGCCACGCGGCACAGAGAACGACACGCCCCGGAGCACGTCGGCATCGCCGGAGGCGGATGCCGCGGCATCCACCGTCCTCGTCGCCGTCGAGTGTGATCGCCGACGTGTCGACGTGGGCGTTCTCGAGCACCGCGCGCGCTTCGGACTCCGCCTTGCGGCGCGCCTCGACGACGTTCTCGGGGTACCGGAACCGCACATCGCGGAACTCGAGCGCCGCGGCAGTCGGCCGCCGCGGCGGCGTCGGTCCGGGCGCGACGCCGGCCGGCCGCCGACGACGACCCGCGCGGCGATCGCGGCGTCGTCCTGCGACTCGGTCGGAAGGTCCAGCACCTCCTGGATGCGGCCGAGCGCGCCGAGCGCCTGGCTCACCGACGTGATCGCGCCGAAGAACGACCCGAGCGGGGCGATGAGCATGAACAGGAACATGATGAAGGTGACGAGGCTCGCGATCGAGAGCGCCCCGGTCGCGACGCGGAAGCCGCCGAGGCCGATCACGACGAGCAGCGAGACCTGCAGCGCGATGCCGGCGATCGGCACGACGAGCGCCGACACCTTGGCGATGCGGACGCCCGACGGTGTAGGCATCCGTCGCCTGCGCGGTGACCGACTCGACCTCGCGCTCCGTCGCACCCGACGCGCGCACGGTGCGGATCGAGCCGACGGCGCGCTCGACGCCCGAGGCGAGCGCGCCCACCTTCTCCTGCTGCTCGGTCGACGCGGTGCGGATGCGGCCGCTCAGGGTCACGACTCCGAGCACCGAGATGCCGATCACGAGCACGATGATGCCGAGCAGCACCGGATCGATGATCGCCATCGCGATCAGGGCGCCGGCGAACAGCAGCGCGTTGCCGATGGAGTCGGCGAGGCCCTGGGTGAGCGCGGCGTAGAGGAGGGTGGTGTCGCTGCCGACGCGCGAGACGATGTCGCCGGTGCGACGCGCGTCGAACTCGCTGATCGGCAGATGCAGGATGCGGGCGATGAGCCGGCGCCGGCTGGAGTACACGACGGCGGTGCCGGTGCGCTGCAGCAGGTAGTGCTGCCAGCCCGAGATGAGCGACGAGAGCAGCACGAAGCCGACGAGCGCCCAGATCAGCAGGCCGAGGTCGACGTTCTCCTGCACCCGGGTGATGACCTCGCCGACCAGCAGCGGCTGCACCAGCGACGTGCCCGCGCTCAGGATGCTGAGCACGACCACCACGGCGAGCGTGCGCTTGTGCTCGAAGAGGTAGGGCAGCAGCTGCCCGAAGCTGGCGCGCGGACCCTCGTCGGGCTTGGCGCGACGTCCGCGGCCGCGTGCGGCGCGAGGGGAGGACGCCGCGGGTGGTGCGGCGGCGGGGGCTTCGTCGAGTTCGGCGGAGGGCATGGGTGTACCTCGTTCGTGAAAAGGGGCTTACCTTCGACCGTACTTCTTGTGGACGGCCTGTCTGCTCACGCCCAGGGCGCTCGCGATCGCCTGCCACGAGAAGCCGAGGTTGCGGGCCTTCCGCACCTGCACCTCCTCGGCGCGCGCGAGCTCGCGGCGCACCTCGGCGAGGCGGTGCAGCTCGGCGAGCGGCTCGCGTGCGTCCGCCGCGCCGATCAGGGTGCGCAGGTCGTCTCCGCTCATCGGGTCGCCTCTCGTGGTGGGCGGATGCCGCGGGTCGCGGCATCCGTTCGTCAACCGTAGTTGACACTCTCGCATCGTCAACTCACGTTGACGCCCGCCGGCGCCCGACGTGCCCGACCCGTCGTGTCCAGACTTCACAAATGTCGCGCGGCAGGGCCGATCCGGTGACATATGCGAAGTCTCGCGGTCCGTGAGGGTGGGATCCTGCGCGGTGTCCGAACCGGGCGTTAGGGTGGTGCGGTGCCTGCGCCCGTCATCACCGCCGAGAACCTCGTCAAGGCCTACAAGGTCAAGGGGAAGCCCGACTTCCTCGCCGTCGACGGGCTGTCGTTCGAGGTGGCGCCCGGCGAGTCGTTCGGCCTCCTCGGTCCGAACGGCGCCGGCAAGTCCACGACGATGAAGATGGTCGGCGCCGTCTCGACCCGCAGCAGCGGCGAGCTGTCCATCCTCGGGCTCGACCCCGACCGGTACGGGCCCGAGATCCGTTCGCGCCTCGGGGTGGTGCCCCAGCAGGACAACCTCGACGGCGAGCTCAACGCGCGCGAGAACCTCTACATCTACGGACGCTACTTCGGGCTCCCCGGCAAGGTGTGCCACCAGAAAGCCGACGAGCTGCTGGCGTTCGCCCAGCTCGAAGACAAGGCGAAGAGCAAGGTCGAGCAGCTCTCGGGCGGCATGAAGCGGCGCCTCACCATCGCGCGCGGCCTGATCAACGACCCGCGCATCCTCCTGCTCGACGAGCCGACCACGGGTCTCGACCCGCAGGCGCGCCACGTGCTGTGGGACCGCCTGTTCCGCCTCAAGGAGCGCGGGACGACGCTCGTGCTGACGACGCACTACATGGACGAGGCCGAGCAGCTCTGCGACCGGCTCATCGTCGTCGACAAGGGTCGCATCATGGCCGAGGGCACGCCGGCGTCCCTCATCCGGGAGCACTCCAGCCGCGAGGTGCTCGAGGTGCGCTTCGGTTCGGATCGCAACGAGCAGGTGGCGCCGCAGCTCGAGGGCATCGGCGAGCGCGTCGAGGTGCTGCCCGACCGCATCCTGGTCTACGCCCGCGACGGCGAGGCGGCGCTCGAGGCCGTCGACGCAGCGCGGCCTCACCCCGATCACGTCGCTCGTGCGCCGCTCCAGCCTCGAGGACGTCTTCCTGCGCCTCACCGGAAGGTCGCTGATCGAATGACCGCGGTTCCGGAAGATGCTCACCCGTCGGGGGAGCCGGTCGAGTCACGGATGCCGCTTCCCGGCGCGTCCGGCGGTCCCGGCGCGTCCGTAGGGCAGGCATCGGCGACCGTCACGCAGCTGTCGCTCGACGAGCTGCGCGCCGAGGCGATGCAGTGGGGCCGCAAGCCCCGCGCGTTCGGCACGTTCTACGTCACCGAGCACATGGTGCGGGCGATGCGCGCGTACGGCTGGACCATCGTGGTCGGCGCCCTCGGGCAGCCGATCCTCTACCTCCTGGGCCTCGCCGTCGGCCTCGCCGCGCTCATCGACGCGCCCATCGTGCAGAACGGCGTCGAGGTGTCGTACCTCGTGTTCGTGGCGCCGGCGCTGCTCATGACCGCGGCGATCTCGGTGGCGTCCGAGGAGTTCTCGTACCCGGTGATCGCCGGGTTCAAGTGGCGCCGCTACTTCTTCGGCTTCAGCGCCACGGGGCTGTCGCCGGGCCAGATCGCGGGCGGCGTCGTGACCGGCGCGTCGGCGCGCATCGTGGTCGTCGTCCTGGCCTACTACCTGTTCCTGTGGCTGTTCCAGGCGGTGCCCGATCCCGCGACCGGCTGGCTCACCATCCCCATCGGCCTGCTCGCGGGCCTCGCCTTCGGCATCCCGTACATGGCGTACTCCGCGTCGATCACCGATGACAAGGGCCAGATCGCGCTGGTGCAGCGCTTCATCTTCATGCCGATGTTCCTGTTCTCGGGCACCTTCTACCCGCTGGCGACGCTGCCGCTGTGGCTGCAGTGGATCGGATGGGTCTCGCCGCTGTGGCACGCGACCGAGCTCGGGCGCATCGCCACCTACGGCATGCCGGCCGATCCGTTCGCCATCGTGATCCACATCGCCTACCTGCTCGTGCTGTCGATCGGCGCGTACCTGATCGGTCGGCGGGTCTTCCAGAGGAGGCTCAGCGCATGAGCGTCGCGACCGGAACCGAGACCGCGGTCACGCGCGCCGGCGGCGTGCGCGCGCTGTGGGCGGGCAACCCGCAAGCGGTCGTGCAGCGCGGTCTCATCGCGGCACGCTCATCGAGCTGGGCGGTGGTGCTGTCGGGCTTCTTCGAGCCGGTGTTCTATCTCGCCTCGATGGGGATCGGCCTGGGTGCCCTCATCGGCGACGTGCAGACCTCGAGCGGCGTCGAGGTGCCGTACGCGGCCTTCATCGCCCCGGCCCTGCTGGCCGTCTCGGCCATGAACGGCGCGATCTACGACTCCACGTGGAACGTGTTCTTCAAGCTCAACTACGGCAAGCTCTACGAGGGAATGCTGGCGACCTCTCTCGGGCCGCTCGACGTCGCCCTCGGCGAGATCCTCTACGCGCTGCTGCGCGGCCTGCTCTACGCGACCGGATTCATGGTCATCATGCAGATCCTCGGGCTCAACCTCGCGTGGACCGCGATCCTGGCGCTCCCGGCGGTGCTGCTCATCGCTTTCGGCTTCGCCAGTCTCGGCATGGCGGTCACGAGCTACATGAAGACGTTCCAGCAGATGGACTGGATCAACTTCGTGCTGCTGCCGATGTTCCTGTTCTCGGCGACGCTGTACCCGATCACCATCTACCCGGAGTGGGTGCAGAACATCATCATGGCGTTCCCGCTGTGGCACGGCGTCGAGCTGGTGCGCGGGCTGACCACCGGCATCCTGACCCCTGCGATGTGGTGGCACGTGCTGTACTACGTCGTCATGATCGCGATCGGCCTGGTGTTCACGACGAAGCGGCTGCGCGCGCTGTTCCTCGACTGACACCGGCCGCGGCCTCGGATACACGGATGCCTCGACCCGGCCGGGTCGAGGCATCCGTTGTTCTGCGGAATCGGGTCAGAGCGAGCCGGTCGCGCCGACACCGAGGTCGGCGTCGTAGTCGATGTCCTTCGTCTCGGGCGCGAGGAGCAGCGCGATGAAGGTGAGCACGCTCATCGCCGAGAGGTAGAGGCCGACCAGCACCGGGCTGCCGCCGGCCGATGCCCACAGCCACACCGCGACGATCGGCGCGAGCGCGGCGCCGAGGATCGACGACACGTTGTATGAGATCGCCGAGCCGGAGTACCGCACGTTCGTCGGGAAGAGCTCCGGGAGCACCGCGCCCATCGGGCCGAAGGTCGAGCCCATCAGCATGAACCCGAACACCAGGAACGCCTGCACCAGTGCGCCGGTGAACTTCGGGTCGACCTGCGGCAGCAGGAAGATGTTGAAGGTCAGACCGAACACGATGATGAGTCCGGTCACCCAGAGCAGCAGGCGTCGGCGCCCGATCGCGTCGGCGATCGGTCCCGACAGCAGCGTGAAGATGCCGAAGAACACCACGCCGATGATCTGCATCACCACGAAGTCGGTGTAGCCGAAGCCGAGGCCCGGGTAGAACTGGGCCGCGAACGCCGTGGCGTCGAAGGGGTTGCCGGCCGCTTCGGCGGCGGCCTGCGCGGCGGCGGACGCCGTCTCGAGGTCGGCCGCCTTGGTGCCGTACGACAGCGTGAAGTTCGTCATCAGGTAGAACAGCACGTACGTCGCCAGCATGATGAACGTGCCGAGGATCAGGTGCCACCAGTGGTGGCGCAGGACGGTGCCGAGCGGGAACTTGCGGATCGCGCCCTTCTTCTCCGCCTTCACGAAGGTCTCGGACTCGACCAGGCGCAGTCGCACCCACAGGCCGATGATCACCATGACGGCCGAGAACAGGAACGGCACGCGCCAGCCCCACGCGAGGAACTCCTCGGACCGCTGGCCGGCACCGTCGGGGTGGGGGAGCAGGTAGTTGATGGCGAGGAACACCGAGTTCGCGATGATGAAGCCGAGCGGCGCGCCGAGCTGCGGGAACGTGCCGTACCAGGCGCGCTTGCCCTTCGGGGCGTTCTCGGTCGCGACGAGTGCCGCACCCGACCACTCGCCGCCGAGCGCGAAGCCCTGCGCGAGACGCAGCACGAGCAGCAGTACGGCCGCCCACACGCCGATCTCGTTGTAGGTCGGAAGGCACCCGATGAGGAAGGTCGCGATACCCATCGTGAGGAGCGAGGCGACCAGCGTCGCCTTGCGGCCGAAGCGGTCGCCGAAGTGGCCGAAGACGATCGCGCCCAGCGGACGGGCGACCATCGCGGCGCCGAAGACGCTGAACGACAGCAGCAGCGACGTGGTGTCGTTGCCGGTGGGGAAGAAGAGGATGGGGAAGACCAGGACGGCGGCGGTCGCGTAGACGTAGAAGTCGTAGAACTCGATCGTCGTGCCGACGAGGCTGGCCAGGATGACGCGGGAACGGGGATTGGCGGGAGCCGCGGGGGTCGCGGCGGTGGTCGAGGAGGAGGTCAATTTTCACCTGGGCATGCGCGGGGCGGGGCATCCTGGTGGGATGCGGCGGTGGGCGTCCGCGAGGCGCAGGGTGACGCGTCAGGCGGCACTGCACTGGATCACCGTGGGCGCGGGCGTTGTCGCCCGGCACGAGCATCGAGTCTACTCCGGCGAATCGGCGGTGGCTCCGGATGCGGAAAGCGGATGCCGCGGCTGCACGAGCCGCGGCATCCGCTCGCACTTCTGCGGGGTGGTGTCAGCGCCAGATGACCGCGATGGCGGCGTTCGTGAGCGTCAGCACGCCGACCGCCCAGAACATCGCCGGCGGGAGCGCCCCGGTCTTGCGCTGGCGGCCGCGGCCGATGCCGAGGAGCGCGCCGATGATGAGCAGGATCACGAGCTTCACGCCGAGCTTGACGTAGTTGAGGTCGTACTCGATGCCCCACGGCGCGGCGAGGATGAGACCGGCGACCGCGGCGATGGCGAGACCCCAGTCCATCACGCGGGTGAACCGCCGCTTGCCGTTCACCGCCTCCACCACCCAGGCGCCGAACAGCACGGCGAAGCCGACCAGGTGAACGAGCACGACGACGTGGCGGAGGATTTCCATGCCATCAGTCTAGCTGAAGGTTGGCGAATCGCCAGGGCCCCGGTCGTTGAGCGAGCGAGGAACGAGCGAGACGAAACGTCCGAGGCGTTTCGTCTCGTTTCGCTCGCTCAACGTCCGATCTGCGTCAGCCGCGAAGCTCCCGCAGCACGACGGCGGTGCGGATCGCGGCATCCGCTGCTTCGTGGCCCTTGTCCTCGATCGACCCGGGAAGGCCCGCGCGCGCGATGCCCTGCTCCTCGTCGTCCAGCGTCAGCACGCCGAAGCCGACGGGCTTGCCGGTGTCCAGCGCCACGCGCGTGAGGCCGTCGGTCGCCGCGTTCGAGACGAACTCGAAGTGCGGCGTCCCGCCGCGGATGATGACGCCCAGCGCCACCACCGCGTCGGCACCGGCATCCAGCGCCGCCTTCGCGACGACGGGCAGCTCGAAGGATCCGGGCACGCGCACGATGCGATGCGAGGCGCCCGCGGCCTTCACGGCGCGCTCGGCGCCGGCGATGAGGCCGTCGGTGATGGTCTCGTGCCATGTCCCCGCGACCACGACGACGTCGAGTCCCGTGCCGTCGACGGTGCCGGTGGCCTGGGGTGCGCCCTTGCCGCTCATCGTTCTGCTCCCTCGTGCATGTGGGCGATCGCGTCGGCGAGGTCGGCCTCCGCGATGATGTGACCCATGCGGTCACGCTTCGTCGCCAGGTACTGGTGGTTGTTCGGGCCGACGCCGACCAGCAGCGGAACCTGCTCGACGATGTCGAGGCCCAGTTCGCGCAGCTGCTTCACCTTGTCGGTGTTGTTGGTCAGCAGGCGCACCCGCTCGACGCCGAGATCCGCGAGGATGCCGGCAGCGGCCGCATAGTCCCGCGCGTCGGCGGGAAGCCCGAGCGCGAGGTTGGCGTCGACGGTGTCGAGCCCGCGCTCCTGCAGCGAGTAGGCGCGCAGCTTGTTGATGAGCCCGATGCCGCGGCCCTCGTGACCGCGCATGTAGATGACGACGCCGCCGTCCTGCTCGATCGCGTCGAGCGCCGCCTCCAGCTGCGGGCCGCACTCGCACTTGAGCGAGCCGAAGGCCTCGCCGGTCAGGCACTCGGAGTGCACGCGCACCAGCGGCGCGTCGCCCAGCTCGCCCGACACGACCGCGATGTGGTCGGTGCCCGTGACGCGGTCCTTGTACGCGAGGAACCGGAAGGCGCCGTGCGAGGTGGGCACGTTCGCTTCGGCACGCAGGCTCACGCGGCGCTTGTGGACGCCCCGGGTCGCGGGGTCGCAGGGGTCGTGCTCGTCGAGGTAGGCCGTGAGCAGCTCGATCGTGATGACCGGGATGTCGTACTCGGCGCCCAGCTCCTGAAGCGCCGGCAGCCGCATCATGCTGCCGTCGTCGGCGACGACCTCTCCGATCACGCCGACCGGAGCGAGCCCGGCGAGCTTCATGAGCTCGACGGCGGCCTCGGTGTGGCCGGCGCGCTCGCGCACGCCGCCGTCGACCGCGCGCAGCGGCAGGATGTGGCCGGGACGGATCACGCTCGTGGGCTTCGACTCGGGGTCGGCGAGCACGTTGAGCGTGTGCGCGCGGTCGGTGGCGCTGATGCCGGTCGAGACCTTGTCCGCCGCATCGACGCTGACCGTGTAGGCGGTGCCCCGCGCGTCTTCGTTGTTCTCGACCATCGGCGGCAGATCCAGGCGGTCCGCCCAGTCCGCGGGCATGGGGGCGCACAGGAACCCGCTCGTCCAGCGCACCGTCCACGCGACCCACTCGGGACTGGCGAGCTGGGCCGACAGGATGACGTCGCCCTCGTTCTCGCGGTTCTCATCGTCGGCGACGATGACCGGCCGTCCGGCGCGCAGCGCCTCGAGGGCCTCGGGGATGGTGGAAAGGCTCATTCGGAGCCTCCTTCCGTCGGTGCGGACGCGTCCGCGGGGAATGCGGTGTCGGCGGAACCAGCCGCGGGCGCGGCGGCGCGGGAAGGACAGCAGGCGCTGCACGTGGCGGGCGAGGATGTCGGTCTCGAGGTTGACGCGGTCGCCGGGCACGCGGGCGCCCAGGGTGGTGGCGGCGAGGGTCTCGGGGATCAGCGACACCTCGAACCACGCCTGCGCAGGGGTCCCGACTGTGGAAGGGGCAGGGCTCGCATCGCTGACCGTGAGTGAGACGCCGTCGACGGCGATCGACCCCTTGTCGACGACGAGCGGTGCCAGCTCCGCGGGAAGCGAGATGCGCAGCACCTGCCACTCGGCGCCGGGACGCACCTCGAGCACCTCGCCGGTGCCGTCGATGTGGCCCTGCACGATGTGCCCGCCGAGGCGGCCGTGGGCGGCCATCGCGCGCTCCAGGTTCACGACGCGGCCGGCCGCGACGCCGTCGAGCGTGGACATGTCGAGCGTCTGCTTCATGACGTCCGCGGTGAACCAGTCCTCGCCCTGCCCGACGACGGTGAGGCACACGCCGCTGACCGAGATCGAGTCGCCGTGTCCGGCATCCGACACCGACTTGGGCCCGCGCACGGTCAGGCGCACGCCGTCGCCCGACGGCTCCACGGCGGTGACCTGGCCGATCTCTTCGATGATTCCGGTGAACATCACTCGTCTCCTTCCGACGACGGGGTACCCACGCGCCGCCGCTCTGCACGCGGCGCACCTGCGCCGGCGAGATCGGGCGTGGGATGGGCGACGAAGAGCAGATCGTCGCCGAGTGGGGTGACGGATGCCACGGCCAGGCGCTGTGCTTCGCCGATGGTCGTGACGCCGATGTCGTGCAGTGCGAGGCGCTCGCCGCCGAGCAGGACGGGTGCGACGTAGACGAGCAGCTCGTCGGCGAGCCGTTCGCGCAGGAACGAGGCCGCGACGGTCGGGCCGCCTTCGACGAACACCCGCTGCACGCCGCGCCTGCGCAGGTCTTCGAGTGCGGCGGCCAGGCCCCCCGACGCGGGGTCGCCCGGGTACTGGAGGAACGCGTGAGGGTGCCGGCGAAGCGCCGCGCCGTCGGGGACCGCGCGCGCGCCGATGACGACGGGCACCGGCTGGTGGGGCAGCAGCCCTCCGTCGTCGTCGCGCGCGGTGAGCGCGGGGTCGTCGGCCAGCACGGTGCCGGTTCCCGCGATGATCGCATCGGCCTCGGCACGCCGGCGATGCACGTCGGAGCGCGCCGCCGGTCCGGTGATCCACTGGCTGGTGCCGTCGGATGCCGCGGCCCGGCCGTCGAGGCTCTGCGCCCACTTGACGGTGACGTGCGGGCGTCCGAGCCGCTGGACGGTGAGCCACGAGTCGAGGAGCGCCGTCGCCTCCTCGGCGAGGAGCCCGGCCTCGACGTCGACGCCCGCGGCGCGCAGCCGCGCGCCGCCGCCCGAGGAGTGATCGCCGGGATCGGCGATGGCGTAGACGACCCGCGTCACGCCGGCGGCGATGAGGGCCTCGGAGCAGGGGCCGGTGCGGCCGGTGTGGTTGCAGGGCTCGAGGGTCACGATCGCCGTCGCGCCGCGCGCCGCACCCGGGGCGAGCTGCGACAGCGCGTCGACCTCGGCATGCGGCGTGCCGGCGCCCCGGTGCCAGCCCTCGGCGATGATCTCGCCGTCGGGCGAGAGCAGCACAGCGCCCACCTGCGGGTTCACACCGCGCGGACCGCGCAGCGCGTTCGCGAGTGCCCGACGCATCGCGTCGTGTTCCGCCGTGCCGGCCATCCGCCCCTCGTCTCGTGATCTCGAGGCTCCGGGGCAGGGGAAGCGGCGACGCGCGCGGCGTCGCTGTGTGCTGCCTCCCATCCGGACTAGCGACCACGCTCCCGAAGGAACCACGTCGCATCACCGTCGGTTCCGGAATTCCACCGGATCGGCCAGGGCGTCATCCGTAACGGATGCTGAAGCCTTGGCTCGCGGACTGTCACCGCCGGTTCGGATTCTCACCGACCCCGGAGCACGTTGATGCTCTCGAGTGTAGTCAACGCGGCATCCGCCCAGACATTCCATGTCTGCGCATGAAGTGCCGCAACGCGCATGCGACCGGTGTCGCGCGTCCCGATGTCCCTGCGCCGACGTAGCCTGGGAGGGGATGGTGAGGCGATGAGCACGGTGGGTCCGATGCGGGCATTCGAAGAGCTGAAGGCGCGTCCATATGCCGACGTGCTGATCATCGGCGGCGGCATCAACGGACTGGCCACCTTCCGCGATCTCGCACTGCAGGGCGTCGACGTCGCCCTCGTCGAGCGCGACGACTTCATCAGCGGCGCCTCGGCAGCGTCGTCGCACATGATCCACGGCGGCATCCGCTATCTCGAGAACGGCGAGTTCCGCCTCGTGCAGGAGGCCGTCACCGAGCGCAACGCACTGCTGAAGACCGCGCCGCACTACGTGCGGCCGCTGCAGACGACGATCCCGATCTTCTCGACCTTCTCGGGGGTCCTCTCGGCGCCCCTGCGCTTCCTCCGTCACGGCGGCGGGAAGCACCGCGAGCGCGGAGCGGTGCTCATCAAGGTCGGGCTCGTGATCTACGACTCGTTCTCGCGCGGCGGCGGGCTGTTCGGAACGGCGACCGTGCCGCGGCACACATTCCACGGACGCCGGCGGTCGCTCGCCCAGCTGCCGCAGCTGAACCCCGACGTGAAGTACACCGCGACCTACTGGGACGCCTCGCTGCACGACCCCGAGCGCCTCGCCATCGACGTGCTGCGCGACGGTCGCTCGGCGGGCGGCGCCCGCGCCCGCGCGGCGAACTACACCGCGGCGGTGGGTGTCGAGGACGGCGGCGTGGTGCTGCGCGATGCCGTCACCGGCGAGAAGACGCGGTTCGCGGCATCCGTCATCGTCAACGCCAGCGGCCCGTGGACGGATGAGACCAATCTCGCGCTGGGGGACCCGACCCGCTACATGGGCGGCACGAAGGGGTCCCACATCGTGCTCGACCACCCGGAGCTTCTCGCGGCGACAGGTGGGAGAGAGCTGTTCTTCGAGAACGAGGACGGCCGCATCGTGCTCATCTACCCGCTCAAGGGCCGCGTGCTCGTCGGCACGACCGACCTCGAGCACGACATGGCGGAGCCGATCGTCTGCACCGAGGCCGAGGTCGACTACTTCATCGAGCTGATCGGGCAGGTGCTTCCTGCGATCCCGGTGGAGCGTTCGCAGATCGTCTACCGCTTCGCCGGTGTGCGGCCGCTGCCGGGCCACGGCGAGGTGTCGCCGGGCTTCGTCTCGCGCGACTACCGCGTCGAGTCGGCGCCGCTCGGCGGCGACGACTGCGCTCGGCGTCGGCGTCGCGCGGCACGAGCGCGACGGTGCTGAGCCTCGTCGGGGGCAAGTGGACGACGTTCCGGGCCTCGGCCGAGCACCTGGCCGACCGCGTCCTCGCGCTGCTGGCGAGCCGCGCCGCCGTTCGACCAGGGGTGTGCCGATCGGCGGGGGCCGCGGCTATCCGACGACCGAACGCGCCCGCCAGCAGTGGATCGCGGCGCACGCCGTCGACCTGCCGACTGCGCGCGTCTCGACGCTGCTCGACCGCTATGGCACGGTAGCGGCGGCGGTGGTCGATGCCGTCGCCGCCGATCCCGACGACGCATCGCTGCGGTTCCTGCCCGACTACAGCTCGGGCGAGCTGCGCCACCTCGCCGCGACCGAGGACGTGGTCCATCTCGACGACATCCTGCTGCGGCGCACCAGCATCGCCTTCGTCGGCACCGCGACGGCGGAGGCGCTCGCCGAGGTGGCCGATGCGATCGCCCCGGTGCTCGGCTGGGATGCCGACCGGGCGGCGGCGGAGGTCGTCCGAGCCCTCGACCGGATCCACGCCGCGGACCCCACCTGGTCCCCGGCGTCCGCGCGATAGCCTGACGGCACCTGCGCCCCGCGCGCGACCACCGCGGGCGCTGCCGCCCGCCGAGGAAGGAGACGACGTGCCCGACCACGTGCTGTCCATCGATCAGGGCACGACCTCCACGCGCGCGATCGTCTTCGATGCCGCGGGCGCCGTCGTGGCCGTCTCGCAGCGCGAGCACGAGCAGATCTTCCCCCGTGCCGGGCAGGTGGAGCACGACCCGGTGGAGATCTGGACGAACACCGAATGGGTGATCGCCTCATGTCTGTCGCGCGCCGGGATCAGCGCGGCGGACGTCGCCGGCATCGGCGTCACCAACCAGCGCGAGACGGCGATCGTGTGGGAGAAGCGCACCGGCCGGCCGGTGCACAACGCGCTCGTCTGGCAGGACACGCGCACGCAGCCGCGCATCGACGAGGTGACGAAGGCCGGCGGGCCCGACCGGTTCGCCGACACGACCGGACTGCCGCTGGCGACGTACTTCTCGGCGTCGAAGGTCGAATGGATCCTCGACCACGTCCCCGGTGCACGCGCGGCGGCCGAGGCCGGCGACCTGCTGTTCGGCACACCCGACACCTGGGTGGTGTGGAACCTCACCGGCGGTGCCCGCGGCGGCATCCACGTCACCGACGTGACGAACGCGTCGCGCACGCTCCTGATGGACCTGCGCACGCTCGACTGGTCCGACGAGCTCCTGGAGACCTGGCGCATCCCGCGGGCGATGATGCCCGGCATCCGTTCCTCGTCCGAGGTCGTCGGGCATTCGCAGCTGCCGTCGGTGCTCGACGGCGTGCCGATCGCGGGCATCCTCGGCGACCAGCAGGCGGCGACGTTCGGGCAGGCGGCGTTCGATGCGGGCGAGTCGAAGAACACCTACGGCACCGGCAACTTCCTCCTCGTGAACACCGGGACCGAGATCGTGCGCTCGCGCAGCGGCCTCATCACCACGGTCGGCTACCGGATCGGCGACGAGCCCGCGCGGTACGCGCTCGAGGGCTCGATCGCGGTCACCGGATCGCTCGTGCAGTGGCTGCGCGACAACCTCGGCATCATCCAGCGCTCGGAAGACGTCGAGACGCTGGCCGCGACGGTCGACGACAACGGCGGCGCCTACTTCGTGCCCGCGTTCTCGGGGCTGTTCGCCCCGTACTGGCGGCCCGACGCGCGCGGCGCGCTGGTCGGCCTCACGCGGTACGTGAACAAGGCGCACATCGCGCGCGCCGCCCTCGAATCCACGGCGTTCCAGACCCGCGACGTCATCGAGGCGGTCGTCGGCGACACCGGCCGCACGCTCGACGAGCTGCGCGTCGACGGCGGCATGACGCGGGACGACCTGCTCATGCAGTTCCAGGCCGACATCCTCGGCATCCCCGTCGTACGTCCGAAGGTGGTGGAGACGACCGCCCTCGGCGCCGCCTACGCGGCCGGGCTCGCGACGGGGGTGTGGAGCGGCCTCGACGAGCTGCGGGCGCACTGGCAGGAAGACGTGCGCTTCGAACCGCGGATGCCGGAGGACGAGCGCGAGCGGCGGTTCCGGCAGTGGCGCAAGGCCGTGTCGAAGTCCCTGGACTGGGTCGACGACGATGCGCGGATCCTCATGGACACGGTCGGCGACTGAGCCGAGGGGTGTGACAGGCTGCGCGCATCGGATGAGGCGCGCAGTGGTAGCGTCGCGCGCGTGCAGCTGGAACCGCCGGAAAGGCGTGAGGGAGACCGGAGCCCCTCGAAACGGACGACCGGCACGGCGGGCGACCGCGATACGTTCGACGATCTGCGCTCGCGCATCGTCGCGGGCGACTACCCAGTGGGGACACGTCTGCCCAGCGAGCTCGAGCTTGCGGCGCATTACGGCGTCTCGCGCACATCGGTGCGCACCGCACTCGCTCTGCTCTCACGCCGAGGACTGATCGAGTCGCGCCCCGGGACCGGCTGGTTCGTCCAGCCAGGGCAGACCCAGGGCTTCGACCGGATGCGGTCGTTCACACAGTGGGCGACGAGCCGCGGCCGCAGTCCCGGCGGCCTGATCTTCTCGCGTCGATGGCGGCGTGCGACCGCTCGCGAAGCGCGGATGCTCGACATCGGCACGGGTGCGGAGGTGCTCCATTTCACCCGCATCCGTACGCTCGACGGGCGGCCGGTGATGGTGGAACGCTCGACGTGGGCGCCGTGGGTCACCGGACTCATCGAGACGCTGCCCGACGATGTGGTCTCCACGACGCGTGCACTCGCCGACGGCGGCATCGCGGTCGCGTTCGGGAACCACCGCATCGAGGCGGTGGCGGCGTCGAGCGAGGACGCCCGTCTGCTCCGCGTACGCCGGTCGAGTCCGCTCCTGCAGGTGCAGCGCGAGACGTTCGGCTCCAACGGGCGGCCCATCGAGTTCGGCGAAGACCGCTACGTGCCGCACACGATCGCCTTCGAGGCACAGGCGGCCGGCGTGGCGGAGCAGCCGCGCACCGCGCCCGGCCTCTGAGGCGGTGCCCGTCCGACCCACTGTGCGCAGTGGGCCGGCGAGATCGTCGCATCGGGGCGTGAGTCCGCCGGATCGTCCAGGGCCGTTCACCTCGCCGACACCTGGGGCCCGTTCGTGGCGTTGTTCCGCTTCCGGACTCTCGAAGGACGCCGCCGTGTCGAACTCACCCGCTTCCCGCCGCCCGCACATCCGCCCCTGGATGGCGCGGGTGGTCGCCACCGTCGCGACCGCCGCGGTGCTCGCTTCCGGGATGACGGTGCCCGCCCAGGCCGCCGTCGACCCGGAATCGCTCACGCTCGAGCAGCTGCGGGAGCCGCTTCCGGCCGCCGACCTGCTCGACGTCGAGTTCGCGGACGGATGGCCGTCGACCGCTCGCCGCGGGCGCGGGCACTCGCGGCCGGGGCGGCGGCGACCGTCGCCGACGACGAGGAGGTCGGCTCTCAGGTCGCGGTGGGCACTGCCGGAGAGCAGTCGGCGTGGCAGACGCCGCTGTGGTCCGATGCGGACTACGCCGCTCTCGCCGATGACTTCGCCGTCGAGGCCACCTTCCGCATCGATACGCCGATCGCCGGCTCCGACGTCGGTCGCCGTTGTGAGCGGCCAGGAGGAGGGCGGAATCGGCCTCGACGCGCACGCCGCCGACGAGGCCGGCTACACGCTCCAGCTGGCGACGGCAGGTGGGCCGGCCGCAGAGCTCCAGTACGGCCGGTGGTACCACGTCGTCGGCTTCTTCGACGGATCGCGGTCCGGTCTCTACGTGGACGGCGCGCTCGCCGCGGCCGTGGACACCGCCTCGTTCGACGTCACGCCGAGCGCCGCCGGTGCCCGGTCCCTGGTCATCGGGGGCGACGTCACCGTGGACGGCGCCGTCGGCAGCACGTTCGGCGGGCGCCTGAAGAGCACGGCGATCTACAGTCGGTCGATCTCCGAGCTGGAGGCCTACCGCCTGTCGCGGCTGGGCCTCACGTCGCTCGACACGGTGGCACCTCTCGTCGAGGTCGACGGCGACGTTCCGGCGACGGCGAAGCTCGGCGAGCTTCTCACCGTGCCCGGTGCCGAGGCGCTCGACGACACCGGTGTCGCCGCCGAGGTGGTCGTCACCGTCGGCGGACCGGACGACATCGAATCCGCGATCACGCCCAACGGCGACGGCACGTACAGCTTCATCCCGTCGCTGGACGGCACGTACACCCTCTCCTATTCCGCGGTCGACGAGGCTGGCCACATCGCTCGCGAGCCCTTCACCATCACGGTGGGCGACGGCAGCACGCCGCCGGACGCGGACGCCGAGGCTGAGGCCGCGACCGAGGCTGGGCCCGAGGCCGGGCCGACGGCCGAGGCCGGGGCGCTCGCCACCGACCCTCAGGCGTCGGCCGACGCCGCGGCCGCCGACGACGCCGACGTCACGTTCGCGGCGATCGGCGACATCCATGACAGCTGGAGCGAACTGGGCGAGGCCTACGACTTCTGGGACGCGCAGGGCGTCGACGCCACGCTCTTCGTCGGGGATCTCACCAACAGCGCCACCGCGTCGGAGTTCCAGGGACTCAAGGACACGATCGACTCGAAGGCCGGCTACGGCATCCAGCTCGTCGCCGCGCTCGGCAACCACGACGTCAGCTCGCTCGGCTCATACGACCTCTTCACCAACTCGACGGGCGGGCAGGCGCCGAACGCCGACTACGTCATCAACGGCTACCACTTCATCACCGTGAGCCCGGCGTCGGGCACCCTCGACACCGCAACGGGGCGGCCGTCGGTCGCGAACTCGGGCAACTACGCCTACGCCGCGGCGTGGGTGCAGCAGCGCCTGGCCCTCGCCACGGCCGAGGATCCGACGAAGCCGGTGTTCGTCCTCGTGCATCACCCGCTGAAGTGCACCCACTACGTGTCCAACGAGTGGTACGGCTCGGGCCTGACCAACGGCCAGTGCGGCTCGCAGCTCACCTCGGTCTTCGACGGCTTCCCGCAGGCCGTCGTGTGGGGCGGTCACATCCACACGCCCCAGAACATCTCGTCGTCGATCTGGCAGGGGCAGGAGGGACGATCCGGCACCGGCGCCACCCAGGGCTTCACGACGGTGAACGCGCCGCCGCTCGCGTACTTCGAGTTCGAGTCGGGCGTGGTGAACACCAGCCCCACGAGCCGCGGCAACGACAGCACCCCGGATGACGCGGGCAACAGCCGCCAGACGGCCATCGTCGAAGTGCGCGGATCCGAGGTCACCATCAAGAACTACGACCTGCTGGCCGATCAGTGGATCGACCAGACGTGGACCTGGGACGTCGCCGACGCGATCGACACGAGCCTGTCGTACGACGAGCGCTTCCCCCTCAACAACACCCATCGCGCGAGCCAGACCTCCGCGCCGGTGTGGCCGGCGGGCTCTGCGGTCGCGGTGACGGGCATCGCGAGCGACAAGGCGATGGTGACCTTCCCGCAGGCCGTCCCCGCACCCAACGCCGTGCAGGACATCGTGCACAAATACCGCTACACGACGGTGGATGTCGCCACCGGCGCGACCGTCAACACGTTCCTGCAGTGGTCGGGCTTCTACAATCTGCCTCTGCCCGCCAGCCGCAATCACGAGGTCTGGGGCCTGACAGCGGGCCGCGAGTACGAGGTGCGCGTCACCCCCGTGAACACCTGGGGCAAAGAAGGCGCGGCGCTCACCGCTCGCTTCACCGCGGGCGAGGGCGGCACCACACCGGGCCAGCCGTTCGACCCGACGGCGCTGACGTTCGAGCAGCTCGCCGAGCCCATCCCGTCGGCCGACCTGCTCGACATCGACTTCGGCGGCGGCACCGTCGCCGATCTCTCTCCGCGTGCGCACGCCGTCATTCAGGGAACCGCCTCGATCGCGGTCGACCCCGTCCTCGGCAAGGAAGCGGCCACGTACACCGCCGATTCGGCCCAGGGCTCGCGCATCGCGTGGTCGGACGCCGACTACGCCCTCACCCAGGACGGCTTCGCGATCGAGGCGCTCGCCAAGGTGCCCGCGATCACGACCGAGCGCGACATGATCTCCAACACGCAGACGTCGGGGCAGGGTCTCGAGATGCTTCCCGGCAGTGTGGCGGGCAAGGTGACGCCCGAGCTGTGGGTGCGCCTGGGCGGCAGCTACGTCGTGGCCCGCGCGACGAATGCGCTCACCGCGGGCGAATGGGCGCACGTGGTGGGACAGTACGACGGCGCGGCCCTCAAGATCTACGTCAACGGCGTGCTCAAGGCGCAGGTCGCGGCATCCGGCAACGTCCAGAACCCGTCGGGTGCTGCGCGCTCGTGGGTCATCGGCGGTGACATCTCCTCGACCGGGGGCGTCGAGTACCCCTTCCAGGGATCGATCGGCCTCGCCCGCATCTACGGCGCCCCGCTGTCGGAGAAGGACATCTACCGTCTCTCCACCCGTGAGCTCACGGCGAACGACACCGTTGCACCGATGGTCCGCGTCGTGCCGCCGCCGCCCAGCAAGGGCACGGTGAACGCCGTGTACACGGCGCCTGCGGCACAGGCGGTCGACAACTCCGGCCGCGTCACGGTCACCGCGGCCGTCACCGGACCGGACGGCGCCTCGCTGGCGGTCACGCCGGTGGAAGGCGGCCGGTTCGCCTTCACTCCGGTCGCGACCGGCGACCACACGCTGGTCTACACCGCGACCGACAGCGCCTTCAAGCAGGCGGAGGCATCGTTCACCGTGTCGGCCGTGGCCGAGGGGACGTCGCTGACGCCCGATCCGGTCGTCGCTTACACGTTCGACGGCGAGACGGGCTCGACCATCGCCGACCGCACGGGCAACGGGGTGGCGGCGACCTGGCGCGCCGGCGTGGAGTACCTGCCGGGCATACACGGCACGGCCGCGCACGTGAACGGGCAGAACAGCTTCCGCCTCCCGGGGGTGGCCGGGCTCACCGACGCGGCGGGCGACTTCTCCGTCGAGTTCTGGATCAAGCAGACCTCGTTCACGGGTGACGCCTGGATCTTCTCCAATCGCCCCGACGGCAGCTGCGGCGACGGCTTCTCTCTGTTCAATGCGACGGGATCCGACGGTGTGCTGACCTCGTGCTGGGGCACGTCGGGCGCCAAGCAGTACGCCGACCCGTGGGGCACGAACGGCATCAACGGCACGTGGCACCACATCGGCGCCGTCGTCGACAGGTCGGCACAGCAGATCCGCTACTTCGTGGACGGCGCACTGACCGGCACGAGCAACGCGGGGTCCGTGACGGCCGGAAGCGTCTTCAGCTCCTCGAGCCCCTGGTGGTTCGGCTACAACGGCAGCTACTCGCCGACCATCGACGCGCTCGTGGACGACTTCGCCTTCTACGACGTCGCTCTCACCGCCGGCGAGATGTCCGACCGCTTCGGTGCCGGCCTCGGCCCGGTGCAGCACGCGGTGACCATCGGCGACGCCCCGCACGGCACTGCGGCGGCCGATGTCGCGGCCGCCGTCGAAGGTGCGACCGTCACACTGACGGCAACGCCCGACGCGGGGTATGAGCTGACGGGATGGCAGACGACGCCCGAGGGCGTCGAGATCGGCCAGGACGGGCACCTTCACGATGCCTGCCGCCGCTGTCGCAGCGACTCCCGAGTTCACGCCGATCGCCTACGCCATCGCGTTCGATCTCGGCGGCGGCGGCGCGGACAACCCCACGACCTACACGATCGAGTCCGATGCGATCACCCTCACGGCTCCGACGCGTCCCGGCTACGCGTTCGAAGGGTGGACCGGCACGGGACTGGACCGCCCGACGATCGAGGTGACGATCCCGTCCGGATCGCTCGGCGACCGCGCCTACACGGCGACGTGGCGCCCCGTCGCCGCGGACCAGACCGCGCCGACCGTGACGGTCAAGACCGAGTCGAAGGGCAAGGACGGCGTCTACAGCACGGTGTCGTTCAAGCTCTACGACGCCGGGAAGATCGACAGGGTGGAGCTCAACGGGGTGCTGAAGGATCTCGTGGACAACGTCTGGAGCGACCTCAACGGCGTGAAGCCCGGCGTCTTCGGCGCCGTGGCCGGGAAGAACACCCTCGAGGTGTCGGATGTCGCCGGAAACGTCACGACCGTCGCCTTCACCCTCGACACGACAGCGCCGACGGTGATCGCGAAGGACGAGCCCCTGGCGGGCATCGGCGGCTACGAGGCGGTGTCGTTCAAGCTCTTCGATGCGAACAGCATCGACCGCGTCGTGCTCAACGGCACGGTCAAGGATCTGGCAGGACGCCCCCTGGAGCGACCTCAACGGCGTGAAGCCCGGTGTGTTCGGGGCGGTGGCGGGCGAGAACACCCTCGTCCTGGACGACATCGCCGGCAACTCCACGACCGTGACGTTCACGCTCCGCCAGCGGCACGCGGTGACGGCGACCTCGGCCGGTCACGGCACCGCCTCCGCAGACGTCGCCAGCGCGCTGACCGGCGCGACGGTCACGCTCACGGCGACGCCTGACACGGGCTACCACTTCAGTGGCTGGACGACGACGCCCGCGCTCGTCGCGGTGGCGGCGGACGGTACGTATACGCAGCCCGACGCCTCGGTCGCCGCGATCGCCTCGTTCGCCGCCAACGCGTACACGGTGGCGTTCGACGCCAACGGCGGCTCGGGCGCGCAGCCCGCGGCCTCTACTGCCTATGGCGAAGAGCTGGTGCTGCCGGCAGTGGCGTTCACGCACGAGACCGACGTGTTCGCAGGGTGGGCTCTCACGCCCGGCGGCCCGGCGGTCTTCGCCGACGGGCGACGGTGAGCAATCTGACGGTCGAGCATGATGCCGCGGTCACGCTCTACGCGATCTGGAAGCCCGCTCCTCCGGCGGCCTGGCGCGCGAGCGTCGTCTACTTCGGCGGCGAGTACGTGCTCTACCGCGACCGTGTGTATCAGGCGCAGTGGTGGACGCAGGGGATCGCGCCCGATTCGGTCCGCAACGGCGCGTGGGCCGAGGTGGGCGCCGAGATCAGCACGCCGCAGGGCGTGGTGCGCGCCTGGACGGCGTCGTGGACCTACCTCGGCGGCGAGATCGTCGCCCACGGCGGGACACCTGTTCCAGGCGATCGTGGTGGACACGCGGCGATCAGCCCGGCACCGGCAGGAAGTCGCCATGGAAGGACCTCGGTGCGTACTGACCTGCCCAACGGCGCCGCCCCGGCGCGCCGCGTCCGCGCAGCGGGCGCGGTCGCGCAGCGGGCTGGGCCTCCTGGTCGCCGCGATCTCCGTGCTCCTCCTCGCCGCCCCCGCCGCCGCCCACACCTACGCGGCGACGGTGTACGCGAAGCTCTCCGAACCGGAGCCGGGGCTCGTTCGCGCCGAACTCGACATCGAGTACGTGCTGCTCGCGACCGACGGCGCCCGCGCCATGGACGATGCGGCGTTCGAGCAGGACGCGTACGACGATGTCCAGGCATCCGGGCAGGATCCGACGAAGCTGACCACGCGCGTGCTCGAGCAGTACTCGGAGACGGTGCGAAAGTACGTGCTGCCGCGATTCACGATCGCGGCGGGCGCGGAAGCGGATGCCGCGGCCTGCCCCAACGAGGTCGTCGAACCGTATTCGATCACATACGTCGACGGCGTCCCGCACGCGCACCTCGTGCTCGAGGCGGACTGTCGCGCCACCGCTGCGGAGGAGGGTGCGACATACCGGGTCACGACGCAGCTGTTCCCCGGTACGGATCCCGGCGGCAAGACCACCACGGTGGTCACCTATGATCTGCTGGCCGGCTCCGGGGTCGGCGAGCCTCGACACCGACGCCGGCCCGACGATGACGACGTCCCAGGACTGGGGCGCGCGGATGGGGGAGTTCTTCATCCTGGGGGCCGAGCACCTGCTGTTCGGTGCCGACCACATCCTGTTCCTGCTCGCGCTCATCGTCGCCTCGCGGCGCCTGCGCGACGTCGTGGTCGTCGCGACCGCGTTCACCGTCGCGCATTCGGTGACGTTCATCCTCGCCGCGCTCGGGCGTCGTCAGCGTCCCCGCGAGCATCGTCGAGCCGATCATCGCCCTCTCGATCGCCGTCGTCGCGCTGTGGTTCCTCTGGGGGCTCTGGCGCGACCGCGGCTCCGCGCAGGAGCTCTACGGCCCGCGCGGATCTGCATACATCGGGTCGGGGCCGGTCGGACTCGGCCCGCCGCGGCGGGCACGCGGCCGAAGGGGTCCGGCGGGACCGCCGTGCTCGAACGTGCGCCGGCGGTCCTCGAATACCAGGATGGCCGCCCGGACCGGGCTGTGGGGCTTCACGCGGGCCGATGGGCTGCGGGTGGGTATCGTCTTCGTGTTCGGGCTCGTGCACGGCGTCGGCTTCGCCGGGGCACTGGGCATCGACGAGCCGTTCTCCTGGGGACTGCTGGGTGCGCTGCTGGTGTTCAACGTCGGCATCGAGGCGGCCCAGCTCAGCATCATCGTCGTGGTGTTCCCGTTGCTCCTGCTGCTGCGCCGCTCGCGGCCCCGCATAGCGATGTGGGTGGCCGCGATCCTCTCCGCTGCGGTCGCCGTCGTCGGACTGTTCTGGTTCGTCGAGCGGCTGCTGGGCGCGTAGGGCTACTTCAGCAGTCGCGAGAGCCGGCGGTCGGCGAGGATCTTGCCGCCGGTCTGGCACGTCGGGCAGTACTCGAGCGAGTTGTCGGCGAAGAAGACGCTGCGCACCTCGTCGCCGCAGACCGGGCACGATCTCACCGCGACGCCCGTGCACCTGCATGCCCCGGCGCTTGGCGTCCTTCAGCTCGGCCGGGGGCTTGCCGGATGCCTCGGCGACGGCATCCGTCAGCGTCTCGGTCATCGCGTCGAAGAGCCGCGTGACCTCGTCGTCGGTGAGCGAGGTCGCGAGGGCGTACGGCGACATCTTCGCCGCGTGCAGGATCTCGTCGGAGTAGGCGTTGCCGACCCCCGCGATCGTCGCCTGGTCGCGCAGCACGCCCTTGATCTGGGTGCGGCGGCCCTCCAGCAGCCCGGCCAGCGTGTCGCGCGTGAAGGCGGGGTCGAGCGGGTCGGGTCCGAGTCGTGCGATGCCGGGGACGTCGGCGGGGTCTCGCACGACGTACACCGCCAGCGACTTCTTCGTGCCCGCCTCGGTGAGGTCGAATCCCGCGCCGTCCGAGAGCGCGACGCGCAGGGCGATCGGCGTCTTGCCCGGCCGGATGATCGTCTTCGGCAGCTCGTCGTACCAGCGGAGCCACCCGGCCTTCGCGAGGTGGAACACCAGATGCGGCCCGGTGGTCGCGAGGTCGACGAACTTGCCGTGTCGCGCGGCGCCGGTGATCTCGGCATCCGCCAGCGACTCGATCGGCGGGTCGTACGTCTTCAGCGCCGCGATGTTGGCGACCGTCGCCCGGGTGATGCGCACACCGGTGAGCCGCTCGCGGAGGAAGTCGACGAGCCCCTGCACCTCGGGCATCTCGGGCATGCGCTCATCCTGCCACGCGCCGGCGACACCGGGCACCCGGCGGATCGAGTGGCGGTCATCGAATCCGACGGCAAGCAGTACGATCGAGCTGGAACAGCAGCTCGAGGACTACCGACGCGCCGGGCGTCGGCTCAGTCCAGCACGGGCCAGGCCTGCGGGGCGCGGTCGTCGGTGGCGAGGAGGCCGGCGATCCAGCCGTCGTCGCGGCCATGCGAGCCGACGAGCGCCTGTCGCAGCGTGCCCTCGAAGCGGAAGCCCAGAGTGCGCGCGGCGCGTGCGGAGCCGACGTTGCCCACGACCGCGCGCCACTCGATGCGATCGAGGCCCAGTCCCTCCGGCGAGAAGCCCCAGTCGATCACGGCACGGGCGGCCTCGACCAAGAGGCCGCGCCGGCGCGACCACGGCGACACCCAGTATCCGAGCTCGCCCGAGCCGCGTCCGTCGAGGCGGTACAGCCCGATCATGCCGGCGAGCACCGAACCCTCCCGCATCGCCCAGCTGACGTGGGCCCCGCTCTGCCAGTCCGCGGCGACGCGCGGCACGAACTCCTCGGCGTGCCGGCGTTCGTACGGGGAGGGGACCGGCGTGTAGCGCTGGGTCTCGGCATCCTGGCACGCTTCGTAGATCGCGTCGACGTCGCTTTCGACCGGCAACGACAGTTCGAGGCGGTCCGTTCGCAGGATGGCGGGCTCCATCCCGCCCACGCTACCGGCCGCCGCGGCGCGTATCGTCCCGGATTCAGCGGGACCGGCGGAGGAGGCCGACCTTGTCGTAGACGTCGTCGAGCGTGCGGTTGGCGACCTCTTCGGCCTTGGCGGCGTTCGCGGCCAGCACGCGGTCGAGCTCGGCCGGATCGTCGAGGAGCTGCAGGGCGCGCTCGCGCACGGGACCGAACTCGTTCACCACGACCTCGGCGAGGCCCTTCTTGAAGTCGCCGTAGCCGCGGCCGGCGTATTCGTCCTCGATCGCGGGGATCTGCCGGCCGGTGAGGGCCGCGTAGATCACCAGCAGGTTCGAGACGCCGGGCTTCGCCTCGCGGTCGTAGCGCACCGAACCCTCCGAGTCGGTGACGGCGCGCATGACCTTCTTCGCCGACACGGCCGGGTCGTCGAGCAACCACAGCACGCCGGCATCCGACTCCGCCGACTTCGACATCTTCGCCGTCGGGTTCTGCAGGTCGTAGATGCGCGCGGTCTCCTGCTGGATCACCGGCATCGGAACGGTGAACGTCTGGCCGTAGCGGCTGTTGAAGCGCTCGGCGAGGTCGCGCGTGAGCTCGACGTGCTGCTTCTGGTCGTCGCCGACCGGGACGATGTCGGTCTGGTACAGCAGGATGTCGGCCGCCATCAGCACCGGGTACGTGAAGAGCCCGACCGAGGTGACCTCGGAGCCGTAGCGCTGCGACTTGTCCTTGAACTGCGTCATGCGCCCGGCCTCGCCGAACCCGGTGACCGTCGACAGGATCCACGCCAGCTCGGCGTGCGCCGGCACGTGCGACTGCACGTACAGCGCCGACTTCGACGGCTCGATGCCGGCGGCGATGTACTGCGCGGCGGTGCGGCGCGTCTTCTCACGGAGCTCCGCCGGATCGTTCGGCTGCGTCAGCGCGTGGAGGTCGACCACGGAGAAGAACGCGTCGTAGGACTCCTGCAGATCGCGCCACTGCATGAGCGCCCCGATGTAGTTGCCGATCTGGAGCGAGTCGGCGGAGGGCTGCATGCCGGAGTACAGGCGCGGTTTGCTCATCCGTCAAGTCTATTGAACGGATGCCGCGGCCCCGCGCCGGCGCCGGGTGCGGGGCGTTTCGTCTCGTCGCTGGCGCTCCTCGCTCAACGACCGGCGGTGGTGGAGGCCGCGGCCCCGCGCCCGCCGGTGGGTCCGGGCGGTTCACCTCGGCGCGGCCCGCCGGCGCCGGCGGGTCAGCGGCCGATCGTGTAGTCCGCGACGACGGGGGAGTGGTCGCTCCAGCGGGTGTCCCACGAAGGTGCGCGCACGACGCGGTAGTCGACCACCCGGTCGCCGAGCTCCGGCGTCGCGAGGTGGTAGTCGATCCGCCACCCGGCGTCGTTGTCGAACGCGCGTCCGCGCATCGACCACCAGGTGTACGGGCCGTCGACATCGCCGTGGAAGCGGCGCCCGATGTCGACCCAGCCGAGGCCGGCGCCCCGGGAGCCGTCGGCACCGGTCACCTCGGCGCCCTCGTCCCCGAAGAAGCGATCGAAGTACGCGCGCTCGCGCGGGAGGAAGCCGGCCTTCTTGATGTTGCCCTTCCAGTTGCGGATGTCGAGCTCGCGGTGGCCGACGTTGAGGTCGCCCATGACGAGCGCCAGCGGCGACGCGGCCTTGAGCTGCGGCATCCGCTTCTCCATCGCGTCGAGGAAGGCCCACTTCGCGTCCTGCTTGGGCGTATCGGCCTCGCCGGTGTGCACGTAGGCGCTCACGACGATGAGCCGCTCGCCGTCGATGTCGAAGTCGGCCTCGATCCAGCGGCCGGCGCTGTCGAGGACTTCGGCCGCGTCCTCGGCGGCCGGGCCCAGCACGCGGCGCACCTCGATCGAGGGGATGCGGCTGGCCACGGCGACGCCGGCCCGCCCCTTCGAGAGGGCCTCGTCGTTGACGATCTCCCAGCCGGGCAGAGCCGCCCGCAGCTCTTCCTCGGTCGCCCGCACCTCCTGCAGGGCCATCACATCGATGTCGGCGGCATCCAGCCAGTCGATCATGCCTTTGCGGGTGGCGGCACGGATTCCGTTGACGTTGACAGAGGCGATGCGAACACGGCGAGACACGACGGCAAGACTATCCGCCACCGCCGACACTCATTCGAACAGGCTGCCGGCCTTCTTCTTCGGTTCGCGGGGGAGTGGCGGCCTCGACCTGTGCCAGCTCCTGCTCCGCGGCACGTACCGCACGGTCCGCGGCGAACAGGCGGTACCACGGCGCGGTCTCGCGCGCCTCCCGCGCGGTGCGCAGGCGCACCCGTGCGGCCACCAGCAGCGCGGCATGCTCCGCCGCGAGCCGGTCGGCCTCGGTCTGGGGGAGCAGCGGGACCTCGTCGTCCTTCGCCGCGACCGCGACCCATGCGGCGGCGACGAGCATGATGATGCCGATGATGCGGAACCACAGGAGCAGCCCGACGAAGATCGCGAACGTGGCCAGCAGCGCGTTGGTCGGCGTGTAGACGAACAGCCAGCCCGTGAACAGCTGCAGCACGGTGATCGCTCCGCCGCCGAGGAGGGCACCGGGCCAGATGCGCCGCCAGGCGAGTTGCGTACCCGTGAGGTACCGGATCAGCCCGGCCAGCGCCGCGCTGAAGATCACGAACGAGATCAGGATCGATGCCGACGCTCGTGGTCACTCCCACCCAGCGCGACGCGTTGCTCCACCCGAACAAGGCGAACACCCACTCCAGCGCCCACGTGCCGAGCGTCGTCGCGGCGAATCCCACCACGAGGGCGAGCGCGAAGACTCCCGCACCGACGAGATCACGTGCCTTGAGGTAGAAGTAACTGCGCAGGTCGGGCGGCAGGCCGAAGATGTCGCGCACCGCGCGGCGTGTGAACGTCACGAAGCCGATGGCCGTCCAGATGAGGGTGCCGAGGGCGATGATGCCGGTGATGCCGAGCACGCCGGCATTGCTCGTCGCGACCTCGGTGACCTGCGCGGGGGTGAAGAGTCCGCCTTCGTCGGCGATGAGACCGGGGATGTAGAGGTTGATGAGATTGATGAGCCCGGTGACGGCCTCCGCGCTGCCGCCGAGCCAGAGCCCGGTGATCGCGAACGCGACGTAGATGGCGGCGAAGGTCGCGAACAGCGCCTGGTAGCTCACGCCCGCGGCGAGCAGGAACCCGTTGTGCTGCAGGAAGTGACGCCACACCCGCACCGGGAACCACGCGAGGGTGCGCTGGGTGATCGCGGTCGCCCTGCTGATCGGCTGGTCGAAGCGTTCCCGCAGGCCCTCCTGCGTCGCCTCCCAGCGGGCACGGAGAGACTCCTCCTCCCGCTGCGCGGCATCCGCCTGGTCGCGGGCCTCTTCGTGGCCCTGAGCGCGAGTGGGGCCTCGGCCGTTGGAGTCGTCCCGTTCGCTCACGGAAGTCACACTATCGACAGACGGATGCCGCATCGCGCTGCGATGCGGCATCCGTCTGTGAAAGCGGTCGAGGTGCTTACGCGCGTCCGCGCAGGACCGCCTGCTTGACCTCGGCGATCGCCTTCGTCACCTCGATGCCGCGCGGGCACGCCTCGGTGCAGTTGAAGGTGGTGCGGCAGCGCCACACGCCCTCTTTGTCGTTCAGGATGTCGAGGCGCACGTCGCCCGCGTCGTCGCGCGAGTCGAAGATGAAGCGGTGCGCGTTGACGATCGCGGCCGGTCCGAAGTACTGGCCGTCGGTCCAGAACACCGGGCACGACGACGTGCACGCGGCGCAGAGGATGCACTTCGTGGTGTCGTCGAAGACCTCGCGGTCGACGATCGACTGGATGCGCTCCTTGCCGGGCTCGGGCTTCGAGCTCGCGATGAGGAACGGCTGCACCTCGCGGTACGACGCGAAGAACGGCTCCATGTCGACGACGAGGTCCTTCTCGAGCGGCAGGCCCTTGATCGCCTCGACGTAGATCGGCTGCGAGATGTCGAGATCCTTGATGAGGGTCTTGCACGCGAGCCGGTTGCGGCCGTTGATGCGCATCGCGTCGGACCCGCAGATGCCGTGGGCGCAGGAGCGGCGGAACGTCAGCGACCCGTCGACCTCCCACTTGATCTTGTGCAGGGCGTCCAGCACGCGGTCGGTCGAGTACAGCTCGACGTCGTAGTCGACCCAGCGCGGCTCTTCGTCGACCTCCGGGTTGAACCGGCGGATGATGAAGGTGACCAGGAACGACTGGATGCCGGTGTCGTTCGTGGACTCCTCCGCGCGGGCGGGTGCGTCGGCGTCGGTGCGCTCGATGACGTCGGTGACCGAGGTCGACATCAGTACTTCCTCTCCAACGGTGGGTAGCGCAATTCGCCCGCCTCGTTCTTCGTGAAGACGACGGGTTTCCAGTCGAGGCGGATGTGGTCCTCCGAATGCGAGGACCCGGCGTCGCCCGACAGGTACGCCATGGTGTGCTTCATGTAGTTCTCGTCGTCGCGCGTGGAGTAGTCGTCGCGCATGTGACCGCCACGGCTCTCCTTGCGGTTCTTCGCGGTCACGACCACGACCTCGGCGATGTCGAGGAGGAACCCGAGCTCGACGGCCTCGAGCAGATCGGTGTTGAACCGCTTGCCCTTGTCGTCGACGTGCACGTTCTTGAAGCGCTCGCGAAGCTCGGAGATGACCTCGAGCACCTCGCCGAGCGACTCGTCGGTGCGGAACACCTGGGCCTTGCGGTCCATCTCGTCCTGCAGCGTCTTGCGCAGCACGGCGATGCGCTCGGTGCCCTGGTTGTTGCGCAGGCCCTCGATGAGGGTGCGCACCTCGGCGGCCGGGTCATCGGGCAGCGCGACGAAGTCGGCGGTCTTGACGTACTCGACGGCGTTGCGCCCGGCGCGCTTGCCGAACACGTTGATGTCGAGCAGCGAGTTGGTGCCGAGGCGGTTCGAGCCGTGCACCGAGACGCAGGCGCACTCGCCGGCGGCGTAGAGGCCCGGCACGACGGTGGTGTTGTCGCTCAGCACCTGCGCGTCGTTGTTGGTCGGGATGCCGCCCATCGCGTAGTGCGCGGTCGGCATGACGGGCACGGGCTCGACGACCGGGTCGACGCCGAGGTACGTGCGCGCGAACTCGGTGATGTCGGGGAGCTTGGTCTCGAGCACCTCGGCGCCCAGGTGCGTGCAGTCCAGCAGCACGTAGTCGCGGTGCGGACCGGCGCCGCGGCCTTCGGCGACCTCCTGGACCATGCAGCGGCTGACGATGTCGCGCGGCGCCAGGTCCTTGATGGTCGGCGCGTAGCGCTCCATGAAGCGCTCACCCGAGGCGTTGCGCAGGATCGCGCCTTCGCCGCGGGCGCCTTCGGTGAGAAGGATGCCGAGCCCGGCCAGGCCGGTCGGGTGGAACTGGAAGAACTCCATGTCTTCCAGCGGCAGGCCCTTGCGCCAGATGATGCCCACGCCGTCGCCGGTGAGGGTGTGCGCGTTCGAGGTGGTCTTGAAGATCTTGCCGAAGCCGCCGGTCGCGAAGATCACGGCCTTGGACTGGAAGACGTGCAGCTCGCCGGTGGCGAGCTCGTAGGCGACGACGCCCGCGATCTGCTTGTCCTTGCCTTCGCCCACCGTGATGAGGTCGAGCACGTAGAACTCGTTGAAGAAGTTGATGCCGAGCTTCACGCAGTTCTGGAACAGCGTCTGCAGGATCATGTGACCGGTGCGGTCGGCGGCGTAGCACGCGCGGCGCACGGGGGTCTTGCCGTGGTCGGCGGTGTGGCCGCCGAAGCGGCGCTGGTCGATCTTGCCCTCGGGCGTGCGGTTGAACGGCAGGCCCATGTTCTCGAGGTCGATGACCGCGTCGATGGCCTCCTTGGCGAGGATCTCGGCGGCATCCTGGTCGACGAGGTAGTCGCCGCCCTTGACGGTGTCGAAGGTGTGCCACTCCCACGAGTCCTCTTCGACGTTGGCCAGCGCCGCCGCCATGCCGCCCTGCGCCGCACCCGTGTGCGAGCGGGTGGGGTACAGCTTCGAGATGACCGCCGTCCGGGCTCCGGGGCCGGCCTCGATGGCCGCCCGCATGCCGGCGCCGCCGGCGCCCACGATGACGATGTCGAACTGGTGGTAGTGGACGCCATCCTTGACGTAGCTTGCAATGCTCTCGGTGCCGGCAGGGGTCTCAGTGCTCACGCTGGATGCTTTCGGTGGTCGATGCTCGGGGGGACGCGCCCGAACGCTAGGCGCAGATGCTGACGATGAGGTCGGACGCGGTCTCGGCGTCGAAGCCGAGGCAGGGGTCGAAGGTGAAGACGACCAGCGTGCCGAGCACGATGAGGAATCCCGCGGCGAGCCACAGGGCCCACACCAGCACGCGGCGCGTCGTCGGGTGCGTGACGTAGTCGTTGACGATCGTGCGCATGCCGTTGGCGCCGTGGATCAGCGCGAGCCACAGCATCAGCACGTCCCACCACTGCCAGAACGGCGAGGCGAACTTTCCGACGACGAAGGCGAAGTCGATGCCGTGGATGCCCTCGCCGAGCATGAGGTTCACGAAGAGGTGGCCGAAGATGAGGACCACGAGCAGCACGCCGGAGGCGCGCATGTAGATCCAGCCCCACTTCTCGAGGTTGGGGCCCTTGCGCCGGGCGGGGGCGTGCGGGGCGCGGGGGTCGGCGATGGCGGTCATCAGTGGCCTCCTCCCGGAGCGAACGCGAGCATGAGGTGGCGCGGCGCGAAGCCCAGCATCGTCACGACCCACAGGCCCAGGACGCCCCACCACAGCTGGCGCTGGTGGCGGGTGGCCCACGACCAGAAGTCGACCAGGATGATGCGCAGGCCGTTGTAGGCGTGGTACGCGATGGCGCCGACGAGGGCGACCTCGCCGAGGGCCATCACCCAGTTCTTGTAGGTGCCGATCACCGCGTCGTACGCCTCCGGGGAGACCCGGATGAGGGCGGTGTCGAGGATGTGGACCAGCAGGAAGAAGAAGATCGCGACGCCGGTGATGCGGTGCAGCACCCACGACCACATGCCTTCGTTTCCGCGGTACAGGGTGCCGCGGGGAACTCGGGAGGTGGTCTCGGATACCGACGGTGTGACGCGTGCTGGTGCAGACACGGCCATCCTCCTTGGATCGAAACACGGTGGGGTCGGCCTCGGACTGCTGAGGACGTCCCCCGAAGTGGGCCCGAACGCGTGCGCTTCGAGCCGTCGGCGTCACGCGGGCGCTGCGACCATCCTATTCCCGTCGCGCGGGCGTGGGTGATTAGGCCGACCTAACTTCTCTCGACGTCGAGAGAATTCGGGTCCTCCGGCGGCCGTGGTGGAAAACGCTCCGAAACCTTTTGCCCTGCCTCGGAGCGCCGCCTAGCGTTTGTTGCACGCAAGAACATATGTGCCGCGCAGGCGGCCCGTATGTACCGACAACGATGTCAGGAGTTCCCATGCGCCGATCGATCCGATCAGTTCTGGTGGCCACCGCCGCCGCCGCCCTCGTCCTGCCCCTGTGGGGTGCGACCGCTGCCGGCGCCGCCCCGCCCGGAATCAGCAACGCCGACAAGGACGCCCTCCGCAACCAGGCGCCGCGCGACCTCGCCATCGGCAGCGCCGTCTGGGGCCAGCGCGACCTCGTCGAATACGACCGCTCCGCGCCCACGGAGTACCAGCAGGTCCTCAGCGCCCAGTTCTCGTCCCTGACGCCCGAGAACGACATGAAATGGGATGCCGTGCACCCCGCTCCGGACGTGTACGACTTCTCGTCCGCCGACGCCCTCGTCGCCTTCGCCGAGGCGAACCACCAGCAGGTGCGCGGCCACACGCTGCTCTGGCACAGCCAGAACCCGGCGTGGGTCACCGCGGCGAGCCAGACATGGACGTGCGACCAGGCACGTGACGTGCTCGAGGACCACATCCGCACCGTGGTCGGCCACTTCAAGGGCGAGATCTACGAGTGGGACGTCGCGAACGAGATCTTCCAGGACACGTGGGACAACGGCGGCGTGCGTCTGCGCACCGAGGCGAATCCGTTCCTCCGGGCGTGCGCCGACGACCCGATCGCGCTCATCGAAGACGCGTTCCGCTGGGCGCACGAAGCCGACCCCGACGCCGTGCTGTTCCTCAACGACTACAACGCGGAGGGCATCAACGAGAAGACGGACGCCTACTACGCGCTCGCGCAGCGGATGCTGGCCGACGGCGTCCCGCTGGGCGGCTTCGGCGCCCAGGGCCACCTCAGCCTCCTGTACGGCTTCGACACCTCCATCCAGGCGAACTTCGAGCGCTTCGCGGCACTCGGGCTCAAGGTCGCGGTGACCGAGGCGGACGTGCGCATCCCGGTGCTGGCGGGTGAGACCGGCCCGACGCCCGAGCAGGTGGCGGTGCAGGCCGAGCGCTACGACGCGATGCTCGAGGCGTGCCTGAACGTGACGGCGTGCTCGTCCTTCACGGTGTGGGGCTTCCCGGACGCGAACTCCTGGGTTCCCGACGTCTTCCCGGGCGAGGGCTGGGCGACGATCTTCGAGGACGACTTCACGCCGAAGCCCGCCTTCGACGCGATGCTCCAGTCGCTGACCGACGCCACACCGGGCACCTCGCCGCGGCGCGGCTGAGCCGGGTGCGACGGCGGCGGGGCGCGCGGCGACCCGCCGTCGTCGCAGGGAGGATCGGCGAGTAGCCTCGACAGCATGTCAGGACCCATCGACGACTTCTACGCCGTGATCCCCGCCGGCGGCATCGGCAGCCGGCTGTGGCCGCTGTCGCGTGCCGACGCGCCGAAGTTCCTCCACGACCTCACCGGGTCGGGGCAGACGCTGCTCCGCGACACCTGGGACCGTCTGGCACCCCTCGCCGGCGACGAGCGCATCGCCGTGGTCACCGGGCGCGCGCACCGCGGAGCGGTCGAGCGGGAGCTTCCGGGCATCGCCGACAAGAACGTCTTCCTCGAGTCCGAGCCGCGCGACTCGACGGCGGCGATCGGCCTGGCCGCCGCGATCCTCTCGCGCCGCGAGCCCGACGTCATCATCGGCTCGTTCGCCGCAGACCACGTCATCCGCGTGCCGCAGCTGTTCGAGTGGGCGGTGAACCAGGCGGTCGCCACGGCGCGTGAGGGGTACATCTGCACCATCGGCATCCAGCCGTCCGAGCCGTCCGTCGGCTTCGGCTACATCAAGAAGGGCGATGCGCTGTCCGTCGACGGAGCCCCCGAGGCGGCACTCGTCCGAGAGCTTCGTGGAGAAGCCCGATCTCGAGACCGCGAAGGAGTACTTCGCCGACCGCAACTACCTGTGGAACGCGGGGATGTTCATCTCCCGCGCCGACGTGCTGCTCGCCGAGATCGCCGAGAACGAGCCGGAGCTCCACGCCGGGCTCATGGAGCTCGCCGAGGCGTGGGACGACCGCGAGGAGCGCGGGCCGGTCGTGGACCAGGTGTGGCCGACGCTGAAGAAGATCGCGATCGACTACGCCGTCGCCGAGCCCGCGGCGGCGAAGGGTCGCCTCGCCGTGATCCCCGGCCACTTCGACTGGGACGACGTCGGCGACTTCGCGAGCCTCGCCAAGCTCAACTCGCACGGCCGCAAGAACGATCTGGCGATCCTCGGCGAGAACGCCCGCATCCTGTCCGATGCCGCCAGTGGCATCGTGGTCAGCCAGACGCGACGCGTCATCAGCCTGATCGGCGTGCGCGACATCGTCGTGGTCGACACCGAGGACGCGCTCCTCGTGACCACGAGCGAGCACGCCCAGCGGGTGAAGGGCGTCGTCGACGCGCTCAAGCTGAGCGGGCGCGGCGAGGTGCTCTGACGGATGCCGCGGCTGCGGCATCCGTTTTCCTCATCGACTTCTCATCGCACGGCAGATTGCGTCTTTGTAACCTTTCGCGCACAGGGCCCCGTGGAGTATGCAACCGCGCCGTCACAGTGGGTAACTTTGTCCAGTCCCCGTGAAGGACGCGGGAGAACGTAGTGGAGGCTGAGTTGACCATCTCACGCACCAAGAAGCTCATCGGCGTCACAGCCGCCGCGGGCCTGCTGATCGCACTCGCGGGCTGCGGCTCCGCTCCGGAGGAGACGGAACCCACCGGTGACGCCGGCAACGTCGTCGACGGCTTCACCCCGTGCCTCGTCTCGGACGACGGCGGGTTCAACGACAAGTCGTTCAACCAGTCGGCCCTCGAGGGCATGGAGCGCGCCGCCGAGGAGCTCGGCGTCGAACCGATCGAGGTGGAGTCCAGCTCGGCCAACGACTACGCGCCCAACCTCGAGAACCTGATCGCCGAGGGCTGCACGTTCATCGTCTCGGTCGGCTTCAAGCTCTCGGCCGACACGATCGCCTCGGCGAACGCGAACCCCGACGTGAACTACGCGATCATCGACGACTGGGCCGACAACACCGGCGCCAAGGACGACGACGGCAAGGACATCGGCGACGGCGAGACCGACGCCCCCAACATCAAGCCGCTCATGTTCGACACGGTCCAGGCCGCGTACCTCGGCGGCTACGCCGCGGCCGCATGGTCGGCGCAGGCCGGCGTCAACAAGGTCGGCACGTTCGGCGGCATCCCGATCCCGCCGGTCACCATCTTCATGGACGGCTTCGTCGACGGTGTCGAGAAGTACAACGAAGACAAGGGCGGCGCGGTCGAGACCTACGGCTGGGACGTCGCCGCGCAGCAGGGCTCGATGACCGGTGGCTTCCAGGCGAACGACACCGCGAAGCAGACCGCGCAGGGCATCCTCGACCAGGGTGTCGACGTGATCCTGCCCGTCGGCGGCCCGATCTACCAGAGCGCGCGTGACGCCATCACCGACGGCGGCACCGGCACCGTCATGCTCGGCGTCGACTCCGACCTCGCCGCGGCCGACCCCTCGGTCGCCGACATGGTGCTCGTCTCGATCATGAAGCGCATCGATGAGGCCGTCTACCAGGCCACCCTGGAGGCCTCGACCGGCGAGTTCGACGTCACGCCGTACATCGGCACGCTCGAGAACGAGGGCGTCGGCCTGTCCGGCTTCGGCTCCTTCGAGGCGGAGCTGCCGGAGGGCCTGACCGACGAGCTCGACGCGCTGCGCGAGCAGATCATCTCGGGCGAGCTCGAGGTCACCTCGCCCAGCTCGCCGTAACGGCAGCACGACGACAGGACGCGGCCGGGTGGACGACTCCACCCGGCCCGCGTTCGTCCGGGGCGCTGACGCCGATGGGGCCGCGGCCGACCGGACGGGCGGCGCCGCCGCCTCCCGGATATTTCTGCCGCGGCCTCCTGGATATATATAAGGTGCAGTTATGAAGCTCGAGCTCCGTGGCATCACGAAGCGTTTCGGGTCTCTCGTCGCGAACGACCACATCGATCTCGTGGTCCAGCCCGGTGAGATCCACGCCCTTCTCGGGGAGAACGGCGCCGGCAAGTCCACGCTCATGAACGTGCTCTACGGCCTGTACCAGGCCGACGAGGGGGAGATCCTCCTGGACGACGCCGTCCAGCACTTCCGCGGACCCGGCGACGCGATGAACGCGGGCATCGGCATGGTGCACCAGCACTTCATGCTCATCCCCGTCTTCACCGTCGCCGAGAACGTCATGCTCGGGCACGAGGACACCAAGGCGCTCGGCGCCCTCGACCTCGCCAAGGCGCGCCAGCACGTGCGCGCCGTCGCCGACCGGTTCGGGTTCGAGGTCGACCCCGACGCCGTCGTCGGGGACCTGCCCGTCGGCGTTCAGCAGCGCGTCGAGATCATCAAGGCGCTCTCGCGCGACGCCAAGGTGCTCGTGTTCGACGAGCCCACGGCCGTGCTGACGCCGCAGGAGACCGACGAGCTGATGGGCATCATGCGCCAGCTGCGCGACGAGGGCACGTCGATCGTCTTCATCACCCACAAGCTGCGGGAGGTCCGCGCCGTCGCGGACCGCATCACCGTGATCCGGCTCGGCAAGGTCGTCGGCGAGGCAGCGCCCACCGCATCCAACGCCGAGCTGGCCTCGCTCATGGTCGGACGCGCCGTCGAGCTGACCGTGCACAAAGACCCGCCGAAGCCCGGCGAGGGCGGCCTCGAGGTGCGCGACCTGCGGGTCGTGACCACCAACGGCACGGTGGTCGTCGACGACGTGAGCTTCGACGTGCGCCCCGGAGAGATCCTCGCGGTCGCAGGAGTGCAGGGCAACGGCCAGACCGAGCTGATCGAGGCGATGGTCGGGCTGGCGGACCGCGTGAGCGGCTCCATCGAGCTCGACGGGATCGAGCTCGTCGGGCAAGAGCGTGCGCGGCATCCTCGACGAGGGCGTCGGGTTCGTCCCCGAGGACCGCACCGAGGACGGCCTCGTCGGCACCTTCTCGGTGGCCGAGAACCTCATCCTCGACCGCTCCGGCGACACCGCGTTCGTCTCCGGCGGAACGATCCGCCGCGGCGTGCTCGACGACTTCGCCAAGGCGCGCATCACCGAGTACGACATCCGGACGCAGGGCCCCGACGTCCCGGCCGGCACGCTGTCGGGCGGCAACCAGCAGAAGGTCGTCATCGCGCGCGAGATGAGCCGCGAGCTCAAGCTGCTCGTCGCCGCGCAGCCCACACGCGGCGTCGACGTCGGCTCGATCGAGTTCATCCACAAGCGCATCGTCGAGACGCGGGATGCCGGCATCCCCGTCGTCGTCGTCTCCACCGAGCTGGACGAGGTCGCCGCCCTCGCCGACCGCATCGTCGTGATGTACCGCGGCGCGATCGTCGGCATCGTCCCCGGCGACACCCCCCGTGACGTTCTCGGCCTCATGATGGCCGGCGAGAAGCCAGAGGAGGCGGTCGCGTGAGCGGTCAGATCCCCGCCGCGAGCGGCGAACCGCTGAAGGGCCTGCCACCCGAGCAGCTCCCGAGCGTCTCGGGGCCCCTCACAGGCTCACCGGACGTCCCCGCGCCGACCCCCGACGCGCCTGGCGCCGTCGACGGCGAGGTGCCCCCGCCACCGCGGCAGAACGTCTTCATCAAGGACCTCCTGCGCAGCAACTGGGTCACGACGGTCCTCGCGATCGTCGTGGCGATGATCGTCGGCGGCATCCTCATGGCGCTCACCGACGAAGACGTCCAGGAGGCCGCGGGCTACTTCTTCGCCCGCCCCGGCGACACCTTCGTCGCCATCTGGAACGCGGTGTACGGCGGCTACGAGGCGATGTTCCGCGGGGCCGTCTTCAACCCCCGCGCCAACGACTTCGCGACCCAGATCCGGCCGCTCACGAACACGCTCGGATTCGCCGCGCCGCTCATCGCCGCCGGCCTGGGTGTCGCGCTCGCCTTCCGCGTGGGCCTCTTCAACATCGGTGGCCGCGGTCAGATCCTGATCGCGTGCGCGACCGCGGCGCTCCTGACGTTCAACCTGAACCTGCCGATCTTCCTCCAGCTGCCGCTGACGCTCGCCGCGGGTATCGCGGGCGGTGCGATCTGGGGTGGCATCGTCGGTGTGCTGAAAGCCCGCACCGGCGCGCACGAGGTGATCCTCACGATCATGCTCAACTACGTCGCGTTCTACCTCGTGACGTGGATGGTGCGCACCCCCGGCATCCTGCAGCGTCCCGCCGGTGATCAGCCGATCTCCCAGGGCACCCCGGCCAACGCGCAGTTCCCCGAGCTCCTCGGGCCCCGCTTCCCGCTGCTGGACTGGGGCTTCATCATCGTGATCGGCGCCACCGTGTTCGTGTGGTGGCTGGTCGAGCGCTCGAGCCTCGGGTTCCGCCTGCGCGCGGTGGGTGAGAACCCGCACGCAGCCCGGGCATCCGGCATCTCGGTGCAGCGGATGTACATCTACGCGATGCTGTTCGCCGGAGGCCTGGCGGGCCTCGCCGGCATGAACCAGATCCAGGGCTCGGTGACCACCGGCTTCGACGGCCTCATCGACGCCGGCATCGGCTTCGACGCCATCACCGTCGCCCTCCTCGGTCGCAGCCGGGCATGGGGAGTGTTCGCGGCCGGCATCCTGTTCGGCGCGCTCAAGGCGGGCTCGTTCACGATGCAGGCGTCGCAGGGCATCCCGGTCGACATCGTGCTCGTCGTGCAGTCGCTGATCGTGCTGTTCATCGCGGCCCCGCCGCTCATCCGCACGATCTTCTTCCTGCCGAAGACCGATGCCGAGAAGGCCGCCAAGGCGAGAGCCAAGGCCGCGAAGAAGGCGGTGTCCGCATGACCACGCTCGCTCCCGCGCCGGCCGCAGGCGGAACGATCCAGCTCGCCACCGTGAAGGTGCGCCACTTCAAGCTGCCCGTCACCCTCGCGATCGCGACGGCGCTGCTCGCCCTGCTGTTCCTCCTCGTCCCGCGCAACGGCGTCAGCACGTTCCGCCTCGGGGACCCCGGTTCGTCCATCGCGCTGCCGAACGTCAGCGTCCCGACGGCGCCGACCTGCTGGATCGTGGTCGCGCTGCTGGTGCTGCTCACGCTCTGGGCGTTCTGGGACGCGATCTCGTACCGCCGCACCGGGATCTGGCTGCCGATCGTGTTCGGCTTCCTCGCCATCTTCGCGTTCCTGGTGTGGGCCTCGGCGGGCGGCCTGGTGCCCGTCACCGGACTGCTGTTCGGTTCGCTGTCGCTCTCGGTGCCCCTCATCTTCGGTGCGCTGGGAGGTGTCATCGGCGAGCGCGTGGGCGTGGTCAACGTGGCGATCGAGGGGCAGTTCCTCTTCGGCGCGTTCAGTGCCGCACTGCTGGCGAGCATCACGCAGAACCCCTTCGTCGGGCTCGTCGGAGCGATGATCGGCGGCGTGCTGGTCGCGTTCGTCCTGGCGGCGTTCTCGATCAAGTACCTCGTCGACCAGGTGATCGTCGGTGTCGTGCTCAATGTTCTCGTCACCGGTCTCACCGGGTTCCTCTACGGTGCGCTGCTCGTTCCGAACGAGGCGGAGCTGAATCGGCCGGTGCGCTTCACGCGCTGGGAGATCCCCGTCCTCAGCGAGATCCCCATCATCGGCCCCGTGCTTTTCAATCAGACCTTCATCGTCTACCTCATGTACGTCACGATCGCGCTGGTCGCATGGGGCCTGTACCGCACGCGCTGGGGCCTGCGCCTCCGCGCTGTCGGCGAGCACCCGCAGGCCGCCGACACCGTGGGCATCAAGGTCAACACGAGCCGCTTCTGGAACGTCTCGCTCGCCGGCGCGATCGCGGGCATCGGCGGCGCGTACTTCACGCTCGTCTCGGTGGGCCAGTTCACCAAGGAGATGACCGCGGGCCTCGGCTTCATCGCACTGGCGGCTGTCATCTTCGGTCGCTGGGATCCGATCCGGGCGACGCTCGCCGCGCTGCTCTTCGGCTTCGCCACGAACCTGCAGAACCTTCTGACGGTGCTGCGGACGCCGATCCCCAGCGAGTTCATGCTGATGCTGCCCTACCTCGTGACGATCATCGCCGTCGCCGGTTTCGCCGGTCAGATCCGCGGCCCCGCGGCGGCCGGCAAGCCCTACATAAAGGGCTGAAGTGTCCGCCGCGACCGTGACGAGGGACGGATGCCGAGCCGCGGCATCCGGACCCGCCGCCGCCGACCCTCCGGATACCGCGGGCGCTCGGGCGGATGCCCCTAGGAGCTCGACGGAACGGCGGCGGACACCTGTGACGCTTACCCTCACCGTGAACGGAGTCCTGAAGTGACCGATATCGACTGGGACGAGCTGCGCGCCGCCGCGACCGACGCCATGCAGCGCGCCTACGCGCCCTACTCGCGCTACAAGGTGGGCGCCGCCGCGCTCGTGACCGACGGCCGGATCGTCACCGGCTGCAACGTCGAGAACGCGTCGTACGGCGTGGGACTGTGCGCCGAGTGCGGCCTGGTCAGCGAACTGCAGATGTCGGGCGGGGGAGGCCTCGTCGCCTTCGTGTGCGTCAACGGCCACGGCGACACGATCATGCCGTGCGGCCGCTGCCGGCAGCTGCTCAACGAGTTCGCGATCCCGGGCATGCTGCTCGAGACAGTGTCGGGCATCCGCACGATCGACGAGGTGCTCCCCGACGCGTTCGGGCCCCGCGACCTCGAGGAGGCGGCGCGATGACGGATGGCCCGGCGGTGCCCGTCAACGCGGTGGAGCCGTTCGACGCCGTCGACGTCATCCGCGCGAAGCGTGACGGCGGCGCGGTGCCCGAGCACGCGCTGCGCTGGATGGTGGACGCCTACACCCGCGGCTATGTCGCGGATTCGCAGATGGCGGCGTTCGCGATGGCGGTGCTGCTCAACGGCATGGCGCGCGACGAGATCCGCGTCATGACCGACGCGATGATCGCGTCGGGGGAGCGCATGAGCTTCGCCGGCCTCGGCAAGCCCACGGTCGACAAGCACTCCACGGGCGGCGTCGGCGACAAGATCACGCTGCCGCTCGCCCCGCTCGTCGCCTCGTTCGGCGTCGCGGTGCCGCAGCTCTCGGGCCGCGGGCTCGGCCACACCGGCGGCACGCTCGACAAGCTCGAGTCGATCCCCGGGTGGCGCGCGGCGCTGTCGAACGACGAGATGTTCGCGCAGCTGCGCGACGTCGGCGCGGTGATCTGCGCCGCGGGCTCCGGGCTCGCGCCGGCCGACAAGAAGCTGTACGCGCTGCGCGACGTCACCGGCACCGTCGAGGCGATCCCGCTCATCGCGTCGAGCATCATGTCGAAGAAGATCGCCGAGGGCACCGACTCGCTCGTCCTCGACGTGAAGTTCGGCTCCGGCGCGTTCATGCGCGACGTCGACAAGGCGCGCGAGCTGGCGCGCACGATGGTGGCGCTCGGCACCGACTCGGGCGTGGCGACGACCGCGCTCCTCACCGACATGAACACCCCGCTCGGCCTCGCCATCGGCAACGCCAACGAGGTGCGCGAGTCGGTCGAGGTGCTCGCCGGCGGCGGCCCCGCCGACGTCGTCGAGCTGACGGTCGCGCTCGCGCGCGAGATGCTCGCGCTCGCCGGTCAGCCCGACGCGGACGTCGAGGCGGCGCTGCAGGACGGCCGTGCGATGGACGCCTGGCGCGCCATGATCCGCGCCCAGGACGGCGATCCGGATGCCGCGCTCCCGGCGCCGAGCGAGACCCACACCGTCACCGCCACGCAGGCCGGATACGTGACCGGCATGGAGGCGCTGCCGTTCGGCATCGCCGCATGGCGTCTGGGCGCCGGGCGCGCGCGGGCGCAGGACCCCGTGCTGCACGCCGCCGGCATCGACCTCCACGTCAAGCCGGGCGACGAGGTCGCGGTCGGACAGCCGCTGTTCACCCTGCTCGGCGAGGATGACTCGCGCTTCGAGCGTGCCCTCGAAGCGGTCGAGGGCGCGCTGGCGGATCGGTGCCGAGGCGCCGGCTGCCGCGCCACTCGTCCTGGAACGCATCACCGCCTAGGCTGGGTCAGTCCCGCGCCGGGCTCCGGTGCGGCGCCGGGTCGCGGCATCCGTCCATCACTCCCCACTCGCGATCGCAATCGAGGAGAAATCCATGCCCATCGACCAGCACGGCGACGCCATTCTCGAAGGCGTGTCGCTCCGGAGCCTGCCCAAGGTGTCGCTGCACGATCACCTCGACGGCGGTGTGCGGCCGGCGACGATCATCGAGCTGGCCGACGCGATCGGGCTCGAGGTGCCGGAGTCCGAGCCGGACGACCTGGCGGACTGGTTCGCAGAGAAGAGCGACTCGGGTTCGCTGGTCGAGTACCTGAAGACCTTCGACCTGACGACCGGCGGTGATGCAGACCCGCGAGGGCCTCACGCGCGTCGCACGCGAGTTCGTCGAGGATCTCGCCGCGGACGGCGTGATCTACGGCGAGGTGCGGTGGGCGCCCGAGCAGCACCTGGCCCGCGGGCTGTCGCTCGACGAGGTCGTCGCCGCCGTGCAGGAGGGCATCGAGGAGGGCGAGGATGCCGCGGAGCGCCGCGGGCACGACATCCGCGTCGGGCAGCTCATCACCGCGATGCGTCACACCGACCGATCGCTCGAGATCGCCCGGCTCGCCGTCGAGTGGCGCAACCGCGGGGCGGTCGGCTTCGACATCGCCGGGCCCGAGGACGGCTTCCCGGCCTCGAACCACCGCGAGGCCTTCGACTACCTGGCGTCGGAGTTCTTCCCCGCGACCGTGCACGCCGGTGAGGCGGCCGGGCTCGAGTCGATCCGCTCGGCGCTCATCGACGGCCGTGCGCTGCGTCTCGGCCACGGCGTGCGCCTCGCCGAAGACCTCGAGGTCGTCTCGCGCGCGGGCGAAGAGGTGCTGGTGCAGTTCGGCGACCTCGCCCGCTGGGTGCGCGACCGCGAGATCCCGCTGGAGCTGTCGCCGTCGTCGAACCTGCAGACCGGGGCGATCGAGCGCTGGGGCACCACCATGGAGGACCACCCCTTCGACCTGCTGTACCAGCTCGGCTTCTCGGTGACCGTGAACGTCGACAACCGCACGATGAGCCGCACGTCGCTGACGCGCGAGCTGGCGCTGCTCGCCGAGACCTTCGAGTACGGCCTCGACGACCTCGAGACCTTCCAGCTCAACGCCGCGGCCGGCGCCTTCCTCCCCGTGGAGGAGCGCGAGGAGCTCATCGACCTCATCGCCGAGGGCTTCGAGGCCTGACCCTTCCGGCAGGGGATGAGCGGGGGCCTCGGTCCGAGGCATCCGTGCTTCCGCCGGTGCGTGCGGTGCGTTGTCGAGTGCGGCGTGCGATCTGCTCGTCCTCGCGGCCGGCTGGAGGCCGACTGCGCGTGCGTTGCGCTAGGCGCGCGCCGGATGTCTGGCGGTGCGGTCCGGACATCGCCGGTTTCGGGGTGTCCGTGGGCGGCGATTGCTGGACCGAGGGGTGATGAGCGCGGTCGGACGGAACGCTCCTCCACAGGTCGCGTTTCGGTGCCGCCGCGGCCGAGTCTTCCACTGAACGCGATCGCGGGCGGCCGCTGCCACACCTCGACACGATGGACTCGAAGAATGGTGCGACACGACTCCCGGTCGGTACAGCCCCGTTCAGAGTCTCCGACGGGCTGGGCGCCGGATTCAGTCGCGCCGAACTGGATGGTCCGGGTTTCGAGCGACCCTTCTACGGAGTGCGTGAGCCGCAAGCCCGCTAACGCGGAGCACGCGGCATCCGACGGACTCTCGTCGCCGGAGGTCGCGCTGCGCCGATTCAAACGCCACTGCCGCGCGTTCGCCACCCGAATGGGGGAGGAAGACTTCTTCAGCCATGGCACAGCCCTGATCCTGCGCGGATCCCCGACGCCGGCTGCCTGGGACAGGGTGATCCATGTGTCGGGCATCCGCCCACGGAATCCCGCACGGACGACAGGCGTGATCTCGCACCGTCTTGCAGTCAGAGCGCCTGCGTACCGGGAGGTCGGTGGCCTTCGCATCGAGGATCCGGCGCGAGCGTGGGTGCAGGCATCCGCCCACCTGACCGATGTCGAGCTGATCATCGCGGCCGATCATCTCGTGGCGCGGCGCCGGAGGCCGCAACGATCGACAACTCCGTGCGGAGGCCCGCTCGCGCCGCAAGCCTCGACTCGAGCTGCTCCTCGACCTGGTGCGAGAGGGCTCGGAGTCACCCGACGAGACCGATCTGCGTCTGCAGTATCGTCGGCGCGAGGACTCCCCGAGCCCGCGCTCGGCGCTCAATGTCTACGCTCGCCGACGGGCGGTTTGTCGCGCGGCTCGACCAGGCGTACCCAGAGTTTCGGGTCGGTGTCGAGTACGACGGCCGCCAGCATGCCGAAGACGTGTATCAGTTCGCCCGTGACGCCGACCGCTGGCGTGAGATCGATGAGGCCGGGTGGCGCCTCGTGAGGATCCTGAAGCACCACCTCGAGCCCGACCCGACCGTGGCCGTCGGCATCGGTGCGTAGCGCGCTCCTCCGTGCGGGTTGGCGTCCCTGAGCCACACCGTCCGCCCGGTACGGTGCTTCGGCACCGATCGCGGTCTGGACATCGCGGGCGTCGGGATGGTGCTGGCCGGCGATCTCGCCCAAGTCGGCGGTGGTCATCGGCGTGCGCTCCGGACATCGCGGGTTCGGGATGCTGGTGGCCGGCGATGTCCGGACGCGAGTTGCTGCCACAGCGGACGCGGAGGCTGCGGCGAGCCGCGCGCGGGGTCAGCGGCGGGCGACGCCGGGGTGGGTGTCGAGGTAGGCCTCGAACGCCTCGGCCGAGGTCTTCGCGGGTGTGTAGCCGAAGTCGCGAGTCAGGGCGTCGTTCGCGAGCACCGGGCGGTAGCGCAGGAAGCCCACCTGCTCGGGGCCGTGGACCGTGAGGCGCAGCATCCGTCCGATTCGCAGCCCGAATCCGAGCAGCCCGGCCGGCACGGTCACGACCGGCTTGCCGAGGCGCCGGGCGATCTCCGGCACCGTCACCCGGCCGTCGCCGGCCACGTTGTAGACGCCGGGAGGACCGTCCGTCGCCGCGCGTGCCATCGCGCCGGCGACGTCGTCGACCCAGACGAACACGAACGGCGACTCGGAGCCGCGCACCGCCAGCACCGCACGGCCGTTCCAGAGGGCGGTGATCTGGTTCTGCACGGTCGGTCCGAGGATCGTGCCGATGCGGAACACCACCTGCTCGAGCTCGGGGTGCGCGACGCGGTAGGCCGCGAGCAGCTGCTCGACGAGGCGCTTGTGCTTCGAGTAGGGGAACTCGTCGTTGCCGCGCACCGGGTCGGACTCGCGCAGCCACTCGGGGTTGTCGGGGTGATAGCCGTACGCGGCGCCCGACGACGACACGACGATCCGGCGCACGCCCGCTTCGACGCAGGCCTCGAGCACGTGGCGGGAGCCGTCGACGTCGACGCGGTACTCGAGATCGTGGTCGCGCCCGGGGTTCACGATCGCGGCGAGATGCACGACCACGTCGATGCCGTGGCGCTCGAGCAGCGGCACCAGCCCGGCGGCGCGCGTCACGTCGCACTCGTCGTAGATGACGCCCTCGATCGGATGCTCGGGCCGCCGCACGTCGCCCGCCACGACCAGTTCCACGTCGGGGCGCGCGACGAGCGCTGCGGCCACGTGGGATCCGAGGAAGCCGGCGCCGCCCGTCACCAGCACCCGTACACGCTCGTTCGCGGTATCCCGGGCGGCGCGATCGACCACCGTGATCGGCTGGGTCGAGAGGCTGCTGAGCGCGGCGGCGGCGCGCGCCGCGCCGGTGTGCCCTGTGCGGCTCATTCCGGCGCTCCCGTGGGCGCATCGGCGCCGGGCCCCGAGCCCGAGCCCGCGTCGGATCCCCGGCCCGCGGCATCCGTTCCGCGGAGCGCGTGGCGTGAGGCGTCGCCCTTGGCGGAGCCGGTCCTCCGGCGCGTATGCCGGGCCCACAGGGCGGCGACCGCGAGGCCGGCGATGATGTCCCAGATGCCCCACCAGCCGGCGACGATGGCCATGCCGCCGAGGCCTCCGAAGAACGTGAAGACGAGCCCGAGCCCGAGGCCGGCGTTGCGGATGCCGACCTCGAAGGTCATGGCCTTGCGCTCGCGCGTGCCGAGACCGCCGACGACGGCGGTGGTGTAGCCGATGCCGAGCGCGACCGCATCGTGGATGGTGACGACCAGCACGATGATGCCGAGGAAGCCACGAAGTACGTCCAGTTGCCCGCGAGGGCGGCCACGATGAAGCCGACGAGCGCGAGCAGCGAGAACCACTTCACCCACGGCTGCACCCTGCGGGCGAAGGCGGGGAAGCGGTGCCGGATGAACAGGCCGAGGGCGAACGGCACGCCGATGATGAGCAGGATGTCGCCGAGCATCACCCAGGGGTTGAGCTCGACGGCGACCAGCAGTTCGCTCGCGGTCGGGTGCAGCGACCCCCAGAAGGCGACCGAGAGCGGCAGCACGAAGATGTAGAGGAGGTTCGACACCGCCGTCATCGACACCGACAGGGCGACGTTGCCGCCGGAGCGGTGCGTGAGCACCTGCGAGATGTTCCCCGGCGGGCAGCAGGCGACGAGGATCATGCCGAGCGCCATCGACGGCGTCACCGGCAGGATCAGGGTGAGCCCGAAGGTCACGGCCGGCAGCACGACGAGCTGCGCGATGATCGCGATGACGAACGGCTTCGGCTTGCGGGCGACGACCTTGAAGTCGTCGAGCGTCGTGTCGAGCGCGATGCCGAACATGATCAGCCCGAGCACCACGTTGAGCAGGACGAGCGTGCCCGGATTGAAGTTGAGGAGCACGTCGTCCGGGTTCATGCGGTCGCCTTCTTCGACGAGGAGGTCCCGACCGCCGCGTACGAGCGAGCGGATGCCGCGCCGCGACGCCGGCGCCGCGGCATCCGTCTTCAGCATCCGGGTGGCGGCGCGCACGGCGCCGCGGTAGGCGTCCTTGTTCACGTAGTACGACATGCGCTCGAGGCCGAGGTAGCGGTAGCCGCCGGTGAGGTCGGGCCACGGCTCGTCGGCCACCCGCCGGCGGAAGGCCGCGGCGCGCTCGGGGTGCTGCTCCAGCGCCGCGAGGTAGGCGGCGATGAGATCGGCCTGCTCGTAGCGGCCCTGCCAGCCGATTCCGGATGCCTCGATCATGCCCATCACGTACAGCCCGTTGAACGACGGGGTGAACGCGTTGAGGTACAGGCGCGGCGCCATGCCGGTCCAGGCGAGCTCGCCGCGATCGACGAACGGGTAGTCGAGCTTGTACCCCGTCGCGAGGATCACCGTGTCGTACTCCGCGGAGGACCCGTCGCGGAAGTGCACGGTGCGGCCGTCGAAGCGGTCGATGTCGGGCACGATGCGCAGGTCGCCCTGGCCGAGGTGGTTGAGGATCAGGGTGTTGACGATCGGGTGCGACTCGTAGATCTTGTAGTCGGGCTTCGGGAACCCGAAGCGCACCGGGTCGCCCGTGAACGCGCGGAGCACCCGGGTGTCGACGAACTGCTTGATCCGCGCGGGCAGGGGCCGCCCCTGGTTGAGGGTGTCGGACGGCTTGCCGAAGAGGTAGCGCGGCACGAAGTAGTACCCGCGCCGCACACTCATGTCGACGGATGCCGCGTGGTGCACCGCGTCGACCGCGATGTCGCAGCCGGAGTTGCCGGCGCCGATGATGAGCACGCGCTTGCCGGTGAGCTGCGACGCGGACTTGTACGCGCTGGTGTGCAGGAGTTCGCCGGCGAACTCGCCTCGGAAGGCGGGGACGTTCGGCTCGGCCAGCGTGCCGTTGGCGAGGATGACCCCGTCGTAGCGCTGCTTCACCGGCTCGCCGGCGCCCGAGCCGGCGGTGGGGCCGGTGGCCTCCAGCATCCATCCGCCGTCTTCGGTGGGCGCGAGGGAGGTGACCTTCGTGTCGAAGCGGAACCGCTCGGTCAGCCCGAAGTGGTCGGCGAAGTCGCGGAAGTACGCGATGAGCTCGCGGTGGCTCGGATAATCGGCGGTCGTCCGCATGGGGAACTCGGCGAACTCGGTCGTGGTCCGCGACGAGATGAGGTGGGCCGACTCGTACATGGTCGAGCGCGGGTTCTCGATGTCCCAGAGGCCGCCGACCCCGCGGGACGCCTCGAAGCCGTCGAAGTCGATCCCCGCCTTCTGCAGGGCACGGGCCGCGGACAGGCCTGATGGGCCGGCGCCGATGACGGCGTAGCGATGGTCGCTCATTGATCCTCACGTTCGTCGATGCGCACGTCCTCGTGCCGGCGTGACGATTCCGCCGACAGAACACTAAGCGTGAAGCGGCATTAACCGAAATCGAGTGCGCTCACGCCACGATCTCGCCGTCATGCCCGCTGCCGCCGACGGAACCTCTCACACGAACAGTGCCAGGATGCCGCGCACCAGCACCACTGTCGCCCCGGCCCAGGCGAGCACGAGCATGGCCGCCCGGGCGATGCGCGGCGAGACGTTGCGGGAGAGGATCGTGCCGATCGCGATGCCGGCGATCGTCGCGATGACGAGGGTGCCGACATCCTCGGCGGGGGAGACGGGAAGCCCGCGCAGCGCCACGGAGACGACGCCGAACACGGTGAAGATCAGCTGCGCGCTGGCCGCGAAGCTGCGCTGCGGCCAACGGTCGCCGACTGCGTAGGCGGCGAGCGGCGGACCCGACAGGCCACTCGCGACGTGCATGAACCCCGCGGCCGAGCCCGAGACCACGGCGCCCATGCGCCCCGTCAGCGACGCGGAGAGGGCGGAGATCCGGCCCGCGAGCAGCGCGAGGAACGCCATCGCCGCGATGAGGAGCAGGAGGGCGGCATCGGGCAGCAGGCGCACCAGGAGCGCACCGAAGGGTGCGGCGACGATCCCGGGCCAGATGAGCCACCACGAGCGGCCCCAGTCGATCTGCCGCCAGACCAGGGGGATCGCGACGAGCGACGCGACCAGCGCCAGCAGCACGCCGAGGGTGACGCCCTCGACCGGTCCGTACAGCAGGACGATGGGGCCGACCAGCACCAGCACGAAGCCGAGCCCGGTGATGCGCTGGATGACGGCAGCGACGAAGGCTGCGATCGCCGCGAGGATGACGGTCACGGGATTCCAGTCTAGGCGGCGGGTGCCGGTCGAGTTCGCCCGTCGGCCAGGTTCTCTCGGTCGTTGAGCGAGCGAGGCACGAGCGAGACGAGCCCTGGACGCGGTCGGACGTCACTGCGGCTTCGGGCGCGAGCGCTCCGGTCAGCGACCGGCTGTGGTGAGGGCGAAGGGGCCGACGAGTTCGGTGAGCTGGTCGCGCATGTCGTCGTCCGAGATCGTCGGGGTGCCGTCGCCCGGCTGCGGGCCGTAGTCCCCGAAGGACGCGTGGCTCGCACCCTCGATCTCGTTCATCTCCGCGTCGTCGGGGAGGAGGTGCCGCGCGTCGGCGATCTTCTCCGGTGTCGACAGCCCGTCCTCGCTGCCCGCGACGCTGATCACCGGCAGTCCCGACGCCGAGAGGTCGTTCGCGCAGTACGACCCGAACAGGGCGAGGCCGTCGGCATCCGTCGCCAGCTGGCACGCTCGCACGCCGCCCAGCGAATGACCGCCGACGAGCCACGTGTCGACGCCGGCCGCGAGGTCGGTGAAGGCCGACAGCGGCCGCAGGTCGAAGAACGCGAGGTTCAGCCAGGGCTTCGTGATGACGACGGTGACGCCGTCCTCGGCGACGAGCCCCGAGAGCTTGTCGGCGTAGGCCCAGGGGTCGACCTTCGCACCCGGCACATAGACGAGGCCGACGTCGGCGGACTCGCCGGCGGGTGCGAGCACGATGCCCGCATCGGTGTCGGTGATCTCGATCGCGGTGTTCGACCGCACCTCGGCGAGCGGCTCGGGCTCGGCGGCCATGACGCCGACCTGGCTCCAGATCACGATCCCGACGATGCCGAGCACGATGAGGGCGCCCAGCGAGCCGAGGATCCACCACAGCATCCGGAGGCCGCGCCGGCGGGTCTTGACGGTGGGCTCGGCGCGGGGGTTCGACAGTGGGGTCGCTCGGGGTCACCGGAAGAGCGTAGCCCGGCCCGGGCTGCGCCAACCTGCGAACGCGATCAGCCCGCGAGGTCCGCCTGCCGCGCCGCGACGACGGCCTCGATCTTCGGAAAGAGCGGATGCCCCGGCTCGAGGCCCGTGACCGACGCGGTGAAGGTCGCGGCATCCTGTTCCCGCAGCATCCGCTGCAGGTCCACCGACTGCGCGTCCTCGCTGTCGTCGAACGCCAGCGCCGCGCCGATCGCGTCGACCAGCGCATCGACGCCGAGCCCGCGCTCGGCCGCTTCGGCGGCGGGGCCGACGAACCGCTCGTGCCGCGACAGCTTGCGCAGCGGCTGCCGGCCGACGCGCCACACCGTGTCGGGGAGGGCCGTGTTGCGGAAGCGGCTCAGGATCGTGGCGCGGTACGCCGCGAGCGACTCCGCGTCGAGGCCGTGCTTGGCCTCGAGGAGCGCCGAGGTCTCTTCGAGCGCCGCCTCGACGCGCGCGGCGAGCGCGGGATCCGACAGCGCCTGGGCGATGCCCTCGACCCCGGCCTGGGCGCCGAAGTAGGCGGTCGCCGCGTGCCCGGTGTTGACCGTGAAGAGCTTCCGCTCGATGTACGGCGCGAGGTCGTCGACGAAGTGGGCGCCCGGGATGCGCGGCGGGTCGTCGCCGAACGGCGGCCGCTCGATCGCCCATTCGAAGAACGGCTCGACGGTGACGTCCACCCCTCCGCCTTCGGGCTGGGCGGGCACGATGCGGTCGACGGCGGTGTTCGCGAACACCGCGCGGGAGGCGAGCGCGTCCCATGCGTCGCCGGCGAGCAGCCTGATCTCATCGCGGAGCAGGTCGGTCGCGTTGATGGCGTTCTCGCACGCCATGATCTGCAGCGGCGGGCTCGACGGATTCCGCAGCGCCAGCCCGGCGACGATGTGGGGCGCGACGAACTTCAGAATCGTCGGCCCGACGGCGGTCGTGACGACGTTCGCACTCGCGATCTCCTCGACGACCCGCTCAGGGTGCTCGGCGCTGTTGATCGCCCGGAAGCCGGTGACGACGGTGTCCCGGCCGCCTTCGCCCACCTCGTGCACCGTGTACCGGGACGCGTGGTTGATCGCGTCGACGAGCGGTGCGGCGACATCCGAGAAGACGAGCTCGTAGCCGCCCTCGTGCAGCAGCAGCCCGACGAAGCCGCGGCCGATGTTGCCGGCGCCGAAGTGGACGGCCTTCATCAGACGCCTGCCGCAGACACCAGGCGCGTACAGCTCTTCCGGTGTCTGCGCCTGCTTGAGGCGGGCGACGTCGTCCTCCTCCGAGAAGAGGATCGCGATCTGCGACAGGATCTCGAGGTGCTCGTCGCCCTTGCCCGCGATGCCGACGACGAAGGTCACCGGATTGCCGTCCCAGTCGACGCCGCCGTCGTAGCGCACCACCGACAGCGCGGACTCGAGGATCTCACCCTTCGTCTCGTTCGTGCCGTGCGGGATGGCGAGCTCGTTGCCCATGTACGTCGACACGGTCTGCTCGCGCTGCAGCATGGCGTCGTAGTAGGCCCCCGTGACGGCGCCGGCGGCCTGCAGGATGTCGGCGGCCTCCTTCATCGCCTCGTCGCGCGTCGCGCTTCCGGAGTGGATGCGCACCTGGCCGATGCTCAGAACCTCGCGTGCCATGTCTTCGCCTTTCCCCGCTGATGTCGTCGTACTCACTCGTCGTGTTCTCTTGTCGTGCTCAGGGGAACGGATGCCGTCCCCGCTGTTCGCACCGGCTGCCGCGTGATGGCGTGGCCGGAGCGAGGGCGATGGGGCCGAGGGCATGAAGCGCCCGCCCGGCCCCACCGCGGTCTCAGCTACGCACCATCCTCGTGCTGCGCGCGGACCAGGTCCACGACCTCGTCGTATCGCGGCGAGTTCATGAAGTTGTCCACCGACACGTGCACCGCGCCGGGCGTCTTCTGCCGCGCCCGGTCGGTGAGCTGGTTCTGCGTGATGACCAGGTCGGCCGAGGCATCCAGGTTCGCGATCGCCTTGTTGACGACCGTGACGTCCTCGATGCCCGCCTTCTTGATCTTGTTGCGCAGCACGCTGGCGCCCATCGCCGACGAGCCCATGCCGGCGTCGCACGCGAACACGATGCTCTTGATCTCGCGCTCGGTCATCGTCGCCGGCTCGATGCCGCCCTCGACTCCGGTCGCGGCGCCGCCGCGCAGCCCCGCGAGGGCGTCGGAGGACTTGCCCTTGGCCGCCTCGGTCTGCGTGATCGCGGCGCCGAAGGCGTCGTCGGTCGCCGCCATCGCCGCGAGGTCGCGCTTGCGCGAGGCCCGCAGGATGAGGGCGGCGATCAGGAACGTGACGGCAGCCGACAGGACGACCGACAGGATCACCGCGAAGTACGCGCCCTGCGCGGTCTGTGCGAGCACCGCGATGATGCTGCCCGGGGCCGCCGGCGCGCGCAGCGCACCGCCCAGCAGCATGTTGGTGGTGACGCCGGTCATGCCTCCGCCGATGAGGGCGAGGATCAGGATCGGCTTCATCAGCGCGTACGGGAAGTACACCTCGTGGATGCCGCCGAAGAACTGGATCACGGCCGCGCCCGGCGCCGAGGCGCGTGCGGCGCCGAGGCCGAAGAACGTGAACGCGAGCAGCAGGCCGACACCCGGTCCGGGGTTCGCCTCGAGCAGGAACAGGATCGAGGAGCCGGTGTCGGCGGCTTCCGAGACGCCGAGCGGCGTCAGCACGCCGTGGTTGATGGCGTTGTTGAGGAAGAACACCTTCGCCGGCTCGATGATGATGCTGGTGAGCGGCAGCAGGTTGTAGTCGACCAGCCAGTTCACGGCGTTGCTGAGCACCTGCATGATCCCGTTGACGAGCCAGGCGATCGGGTAGAACCCGACGATGGCCATCACGAAGCCCCAGATGCCGGCCGAGAACATGTTGACGAGCATCTCGAAGCCCGCCTTGATCTTGCCCTCCCAGAGGCTGTCGAGCCACTTCATCGAGTAGGCGGCGATCGGCGCCATGATCATCGCGCCGATGAACATGTGCACCTGGCCCAGCTGGTTGTCGGCGGGCAGGTCCGCGTTGATCTGCGCGATGAGCAGGTCGGAGCCGGCGATCGCGCCCATCGTCGCGATCGACGCCACCACGCCGCCGCGGATGCCGTAGATGATGCTTCCGCCCGTGTAGGCGATCAGCAGCGGAAGCAGGTAGTGGATGAACGGTCCGACGATCGTCGCGAGGTCGGCGTTGGGCGTCCAGCCGACTCCGATGAAGAACGCCGTGAAGATGCCCCACGCGATCAGCGCGGGGATGTTCGGCATGATCATGCCGGACAGGAACGTGCCGAAGCGCTGGACTCCGACCCGCGCCTTGCTGGTGCCCGATGCGGGCACTGACGCCGTTGTCATTTTGATGTCTCCTTCTCTGGTTGCCGCAGCTGCGGGCGGCCTCTATCGGGTGGCCGCCGGCTGGGCGGTGGCAGTGGTGCTGCCGGTCGCAGCCTGTTGCGCTGCGGCCCGAGCGGATGCCGCATCCGACGCGGCGAGGGCGGCTGCGGCGATGTCGCGCGCCTGGTCGACGGTGTGCTTCAGCAGGGTGGCGCGCACGTCGGCGAGCGCCGTGGGCGCCATCGACAGGCTCGTGGCGCCGAGGCCCACGAGCACCACGGCCAGGAGCGGATCGGCTGCGGCCTCGCCGCAGATGCCGACGGGCTTGCCGTGCGCCCGGCCGGCGTCGCCGACCTCCCGGATGAGCCGGAGCACCGCCGGGTGCCACGGGTCCTGGAGCGCGGCGACCGAGCCGAGCAGCCGGTCGGCCGCCATCGTGTACTGCGTGAGGTCGTTGGTGCCGATCGACGCGAAGTCGGTGTACGACAGGATCCGGTCGGCCAGCAGGGCGGAGGACGGCACCTCCACCATGACGCCGGCGGTCTTGATGCCGTAGTCGCGGGCGATGTCGGTGAAGTACTCGGCCTCCTCGACGGTCGCCACCATCGGCGCCATGACCCAGAGGTCCGCCGCGGTCGCGGCATCCGCGTCGGCCAGCGCCGTGAGCTGCTCGCGCAGGATGTCCTCGCTGCGCCCGCAGGGCCCGGATGCCGCGGAGCCCGAGCGCCGGGTTCTCCTCGTGAGCGTCGTTGAGGAAGGCCAGCGGCTTGTCGGCGCCGGCGTCGAGCACGCGCACGACGACCTTCTTGCCGGGGAACTGCCGAGAGGAGCTTCGTGTACGCCTCGCGCTGCTGCTCGACCGTCGGAGCCTGCGCCGAGCTCAGGAAGAGGAACTCGGTGCGGAACAGCCCGACACCCTCGGCGCCGAGCGCGACCGCGTCGATCGCGCCCTCCGGCTTGCCGAGGTTGGCGAGCAGCGGCACCTGCGTGCCGTCGGCGAGGGCGCCGTCGGTGATCGGCGCCGACGACGCGGACGCGCGGTCTTCGGCGCGGCGCAGCGCCCGCTCGAGCTCGTCGGGCGTCGGCGCGGTCGTGACGACGCCGGCCGCGGCATCCACGATCACCGTCTCGCCGTCGCGGAGGTCCTTGGCGTCCGACCGCGCCGACGATCGGCCACGATCGACTTCTCGCGGGCGAGGATCGCCGTGTGCGAGGTCGGCCCGCCCTCGGTGGTCACCAGGGCGAGCACCTTGTCGAGGTCGAGGAGGGCGGTGTCGGCCGGTGCGAGATCCTTCGCGACGAGGACGAACGGATGCCCCGGGTCGGGCACGCCGGGAGCAGGCTCGCCGCGCAGCCGGGCGATGACGCGCTGGGCGACGTCGTCGAGGTCGGCCGCGCGCTCGCCGAGGTAGCCGCCGAGCGCGGTGAGCTGGTCGCGGAACGACGCGAACGCGTCGAACACCGCGAACTCGCCCGTCTTGCCCTGGGCCAGCCGGGTGTCGACCTCGTCGGCGAGGGTCGGGTCCTCGGCCATCATCGCCTGCGCCTCGAGCACCTCCTGCGCCGCGCCGCCGGCCTGCTGGCCGCGGGCCTCGAGCTCGCGCGCGACGGTGGCCACGGCATCCGCCACCCGTGCCTTCTCTTCGTCGACGCTCAGCGTGCTGGGCGCGTCGGCCGGGGCCGGTGCCGGCTCCGCCATCCGCGCGACAGGTCCCTGGGCGACGCCCAGGCCGATTCCGACACCTCGCAGCTCGGACATGTCAGGCCTCCGCGTCGTGGTCGGTGGTGAGCAGCTCGGCGAGCGTGTCGAGCGTGGCGTCCGCGTTGTCGCCGTCGGCGGTGAGGGTCACGTAGTCGCCCTGCTCCACGCCCAGCGCGATCACGCCGAGGATGCTGGCCGCGTTGACCGGGCCGCCGGCATCCTTCGCGATCGTGATCGGGATGCCGGCATCCTTCGCCGCCTGCGCGAACAGCTTCGCCGGGCGGGCGTGCAGGCCGTGCGCCGATCCGATGCGGACGGTGCGGGAGATGGGTGGCATGTCGTCGACCCTTTCTGTTTCTGGTTCAGGACTGCTCTGTCGGTGCGGTGTCTGTCTGTCTGTGCGCGGTGGGTGGCGTAGGTCAGTCCGGGGCGTCGCGCGCCTGCCGCGTCCGCGGCCGGGAGCGGCCCCCCGGGGCTCCCGGTCGCGGCGCGGACCAGCGCGAGGGTGCGGGTGCCGTCGCGATCTCCGAAGATGTCGGACGGCAGCAGCACCACCGTCGTGCCCCGTGCGGCGGCATCCCGTTCGATGCGCTCCAGCGCGTGGGCGAGATGGGGACCGACCAGCACGACGTCCACGGCATCGAGGTCGATGGGCAGCGACTGCTCGGTGCCGGCGAAGGCGGAGTAGTCGAGCCCTTCGGCATGAGCCGCGTGGCGCACACGCTGAGCGACGAAGGTGCTCGAGGCACCCGCTCCGCAGACCACAAGGATCCTCATCGACCCGCCTCCTCACTGGCCATTCTTGTGAGAACGCTGAGAGGGGACAACCACTCCTTCTTCCACGGGGGCGGAAACGCGCTGCGCGTTGAGCGGGCATTCGTCTCGGTCGCCGGCGCTCCGTCGCTCACGACCCGGGCTGGGGTCCCGGTGCCGGTTCCGGTCGTTGAGCGAGCGAAGCGAGACGAAACGCCTCGGGCCTGGCGCGTCGCGTGGTTGACTGGGCGGGTGACCCGGGCCCGGCAAGATCGTGTGCTCGGACTGCTCCTGCGCGACGGCGACTGGGTGACGGCATCCGCCCTCGCCGACGCCCTCGGCGTCACTCCGCGCAGCATCCGGTCGTACGTGACCGCGGCGAACGCCCGCGTCGCGCCGGGCACGGCGGTCGAATCGGGGCCGCAGGGCTATCGGGCCGGTTCCGAGGCCGCCGCAGCGCTCCGCGCCGGCGGCGACGCCGGCACCCCGCGCGACCGCCTGCACACGCTCGTGCGGACTCTCCTGGACGCCCCCGACGGCATCGACGTGTTCGAGACGGCCGATGCCCTGCACGTCTCGCCGGCGACGCTCGACGCCGACCTCGCGCGCGTGCGGGGCCTGCTCGGCGGAACCGAGCTGACCCTCGAGCGCTCCGCGTCCCGCGCCCGGCTGCGCGGCACCGAGGGCGCCCAGCGACGGCTGCTGAGCAAGCTGGCTCATGACGAGATGGATGCCGGATCCTTCGACCTCGCGGCCCTCCGGCGCACGCTCGGCGAGGGGTCGGTCGGTGCCCAGGCGTTCGGACCGTTCAAGACCGAGCTCGTCGCGCGGCTGGGCGAGCTGGGCTGGTTCGTCAACGAGTTCGGCATCGCCGACGTGGTGATGCACATCGCGATCGCCGCGGACCGCACCGCGCGGGACCGCCCGCTCGACGCCGTCGGCGCCGAGGGCGCTGCCGCGCGTGACCGGCCCACGCAGACCCAGGTGGCGGCGATCATCGCCGACCTGTCGGAGCGGCACCTCGAGGTGCACCTCGGCAGTGCCGACCTGCAGCATCTCGCCACCCTCGTGCTGACCCGCGTCGTCGCGCCGGACGGACTCGAGGGCGCGGCATCCACCACCGCACCGTCGACCCTCGATCCCGAGGTCGAGGCTGCGGTGCACGACGTCGTGACCGCCGCGGCCGAGGAGTTCCTGGTCGACATCGCCCACGACGACTTCGTGGCGCGCCTCGCCCTCCATGTGCAGAACCTGCTGCACCGCGCCCGCGAGCAGGCGTGGTCGCGCAACCCGCTCACGCGGTCGCTCAAGTCGACGTATCCGATGATCTTCGAGGTGGCGGTCTTCATCGCGAGCCGCCTGCAGCAGCGCCTGGGAATCCCGCTGCCCGACGACGAGATCGCCTACATCGCGATGCACGTCGGAGGCCGCCTCGAGCGCAGCCGCCGTGCCGACCAGCTGCTGACCGCGACCATCGTGTGCCCCGGCTACTACGACCTGCACGAGCTGCTGCGCTCGAGCGTCGACCGCTCGCTCGGGCAGGCGATCGAGGTCGTCGGCGTCGAGACGCGCGTCGATCCGGACTGGGCGTCGATCGACACCGACCTCGTGCTCACGACCATCGATCCGCCCGTGACGAACGAGCGGATCGTCCGCATCCAGCCGTTCCTGACCGACACCGACGTCGAGCGGGTGCAGGCGGCCGCGGGCCGCATCCGCCGCTCGCGACGACTGGCGCGACTGCGCGCCGAGCTCGAGCGCTACTTCGAGCCGTCGGCCTTCGTACGGGGGCTCGACGACGCGGCCGTCTCGGGCGAGGAGGGCGTGATCCGCTCACTCGGAGCGCTGCTCCTGGAGCGCGGCGTCATCGACGCCGAGTACATCGAGCGCACGATCGAACGCGAGCGGCTCTCGTCCACCGCGTTCACCGATGCCCTGGCCGTGCCGCATGCGCTGGAGATGACGGCATCCCGCACCGCCATCGCCATCGGGATCGCCGACCCCTCGATCCCGTGGGGCGACGGGCGCGTGCAGGTCGTGGCGCTCGTCGCGTTCTCAGAGACCGACCGCGAGGCGTTCCAGACCGTGTTCGAGCAGTTCGTCGAGGTGTTCAGCGAGCGCGACAGCGTGCAGCGCATCGTGCGTCGCGGCACCGACTTCAACGCCTTCCTCGACGAGCTCGTCGCCGTCATCGACGGCTGAGCGCATCGCGCCGCGGGATGGGACGGATGCCGCGGCGGCGGGTCAGCCGCGGGCGAGACGCTCGGCGAGGCCGAGGCGCACCGCGGGCCACTCGTGGGGGAGGATCGAGAAGACCACGGTGTCGCGGAGCGTGCCGTCGGGGCCGAGGCGGTGGTTGCGCAGCACCCCGTCCTGCCGGGCACCGAGGCGGGCGATCGCGGCGCGCGACTGAAGGTTGTGCCAGTGGGTTCGGAACTCGACCGCGATCGCGTCGCACGCCTCGAACGCGTGGCCGAGCAGCAGCAGCTTCGACGCCGTGTTCACCGCGGTGCGCTGCGCCTCTCGTCCGATCCAGGTGTGGCCGATCTCGACGTGCCGGTTGGGCTGGTCGATGTTGCAGAAGGTCGTGGTCCCCACCACGCGTCCGGAGTCGAGGTCGCGCACCGCCCACGGATTCATGTGGCCTTCGTCGCGCCACGCCAGACGCTGTGCGATGTCGGCGCCCACCCCCTCCGCACGCGGCACCGAGGTGTACCAGGTGTGCTCGAGACCGACGGCCGCCGCGGCGAGATCGGCCTCGTGCTCGGGCGCGAGCGGCTCGAGGCGCACGTACGCGTTCTCCAGTGCGATGGGCAGGGTGAGCAGCATCCTCCGAGCCTAGGGCCCGATGTGCATGCGACCGCGCCGACATACTTCGCAATTGTTCTGCCGATCGGCGCCTCCCTCTCATGCGCCGACCTAGGCTCGAACGGTGCGTTCATTCGGGCGCATGCACAGCGAAGAGGACTCGAACCACGATGAAGACCCAAGAGCTCGTAAAGACGAGACGGCGAGTGATCGCCCCCATCGCACTGGCGCTGGCGGCGACCATCGGACTGGCGGCCTGCGCGCAGGGCGACGCGGCACCCGAGACGACCGCCGCCGAGGCGACCGGACAGTTCACCTACGCGATCGCGAGCGACCCGACATCGCTCAACCCGATCAACGTCGGCGACCGCTGGGGTCTGACCGTCACCAACCTCGTCTACTCGCCGCTCGCGCGGGTCGAGGGCGACGGCACGGTCGTGAACGAGCTGGCCGAGTCCATCGAGCCCGCCGACGACGGCCTGTCGGTCACAGTCACCCTCAAGGAAGACCTGAAGTGGTCCGACGGCGAGCCGCTGACCGCCGACGACGTCGTCTTCACCTACACGAACAAGGCGGTGCGTGAGAACGGCAACGCCGACCTGCTGTACGTCGGCGACCAGCCCATCACGGCTGAGGCGGCCGACGAGCGCACCGTCGTCTTCCAGCTGCCGAGTGTGAGCGCGGCGGCCCTCAGCAACATCGCCACCGAGACGTACATCATCCCCGAGCACGTGTACGGCGACGTCACCGACTTCTCGGTGTCGGAGCTCGACCCGATCGCGGTCGGCTCGGGCCCCTACAAGCTCACCGAGTACGAGCGCGGCCAGTACCTCACGTTCGAGGCGAACGAGAACTACTACGGCGAGGCGCCGAGCATCCCCGAGGTCACGCTGCGCATCGTGGCCGACGCCGACACCGTCAAGACGGCGCTGCAGACCGGTGAAGTGGACGCCTCGTTCGCGACGCCCGCCCAGATCACCGAGCTCGAGGGCGCCGGCCTGAACGTCTACCCGTACGCCGAGGGACGCGTCGCCTACGTCGGTCTCAACGCCGCGAAGCTCACCGACCCGAAGGTGCGCCAGGCGATCTTCTTCGCCCTCGACCGCGAAGAGATCAACACCGGGGCGTTCCTGAGCGACGAGTACTACGAGAACGCGTACACGATCCTCCCGCCGAGCAACGCGTTCGCGACGGAGGACGTCGAGCAGTACGAGCAGGACACGGATGCCTCGGCAGCCCTGCTCGAAGAGGCCGGCGTCTCCGACCTCTCGATCACGCTCGCGTATGCCGGTGCAGATCCCGCGCAGACCACCGAGGCGACGCTCATCCAGCAGCAGCTGCAGGATGCCGGCATCACGGTCGAGCTCGCGGGCATCGAGCCCGCGGCGGTCTTCGAGGAGATCCAGAAGGGCGCCGAGTCGCAGTACGACGCGTTCCTCGGCGGCTACATCATGGGTCAGGACCCGGACGCGTACAGCCTGCTGTACCGCACCGGCGCCTCGGCCAATTACTTCTCGTACTCGAACCCGGCCACGGACGCACTGTTCGATCAGGGCGCCGTCGAGCTCGACCCCGAGGCCCGCAAGGCGGTCTACGCCGACCTGCAGGCGCAGATCGCCGAGGACGCGGTCGTCTTCCCGCTCGCGGACAACCTCAAGATCCTCGCGGTGAACCCGCGGATCGGCGGTGTCGACGACGCGAAGCTCGTGCCGATCTACACGCTCGAGAACTTCGGGCTGCTCACCGAGCAGTAAGGAACGAGTGGATGCCGGCGGCCGAGGTTCGGCCGCCGGCATCCATTTCGTCGTCCGCCCGAAAGGAGAACGATGGCGGTCTACATCCTGCGTCGTCTGCTGCAGGTCCTCCCGATGCTGCTGCTGGTGACGTTCGTCGTCTTCCTGCTGCTGCACGCGGCGCCGTACGACGTCGTCGACACGATCACGACGCCGCAGATGTCGGAGGAGACCCAGGCGGCCATTCGCGCCCGCTACGGCCTCGACCAGCCCATCGTGGTGCAGTACGGGTTCTGGCTCGCCAACGTGGTGCAAGGCGACCTCGGCTACTCGCTGGTGAGTCGCCAGCCGATCGCCGAGGAGCTCGCCGCCCGCATCCCGAACACGATCCTGCTCGTCGCTCCGGCCTACCTCGCCGCTCTCGTGCTCGCCGTGGTGCTCGGCCTGATCGCCGGGTCGCGCCGCGGCACCCTCGTCGACAAGACGATCGACGGCATCGCCGGCATCGGGATCGCAACACCGTCGTTCTGGTTCGCGCTGCTGGTCATCTACGTCTTCGGGTACCAGCTGCGGTGGTTCCCGATCATCGGCATGCATTCCGTCGGGAAGCAGGGGGACCCCGTCGACTTCCTGATGCACTTCGTGATGCCGTTCCTGGTGCTCGTCGTCGCGTTCTTCCCCGAGCTCGCCCGCTACGTGCGCGCGGCGACGATCGGTCAGCTGTCGCAGGACTATGTTCTCGTGCAGCGCGGCTTCGGCGCTTCGCGCCGCCAGGTGCTCACGCGTCATGTCGGCCGCAACGTGATGCTTCCGATCATCACCCAGCTGGGACTCGCCCTCCCGATCCTCGTGACCGGTGCCATCGTCACCGAGTCGATCTTCGGCTGGCCGGGCATCGGTCCCTACTTCCTGACGGCGACCCGCAGCCTCGACTACCCGGTCGTGCTCGCCGTGCTGCTGCTGTCGGCGGTGCTCGTGATCGTCGGCAACCTCATCGCCGACATCCTGTACGTGGTCGTCGACCCGCGCATCCGGATCGGAGGGGGTTCATGACCGCCACCACGCCCAACGTCGCCGCCGCCATCGACGCGACCACCCTGGTGCACCGCACGCGCTCGTTCCGCTCGGTCGCGTCGCTGCTCGCCATCGCGTTCCTCGTCGTCGTGGGCACCGTGTCGCTCCTCGCGCCGCTGCTCCCGCTCGACCCGACCTCGACCGACCTCGCGATCCGCTGGCAGCCGCCGAGCGCCGCGCACTGGTTCGGCACCGACGAGCTCGGCCGCGACTACTTCTCGCGCGTCGTCTACGGCGGCCGCATCTCGCTGACCGTCGGCATCCTGGCGATGGCGGCAGCCACCGCGATCGGCGTCGTCGTGGGCCTCGTCGCGGGCTACGCCGGCGGCCGGATCGACGACCTCCTCATGCGGTTCGTCGACTTCCTGTCGTCGATCCCGTGGATGGTGCTGGTGATCGTCGCCAGCGTGTTCCTCAAGCCAGGGCTCTGGACCATCATCTTCGTGATCGGCGCGTTCTCGTGGATGGCCACGGCACGCCTCGTGCGTGCCGAGACGCTGACCCTGCGGGAGCGCGCGTTCGTGCGATACGCCCGCTACATCGGAGTGCGTCGCGAGCTCGTGATGTGGCGGCACGTGGTGCCCGATGCCGCGCCGACGATCATCGTCGCCGCGACGGCCAGCATCTCGACCGCGATCCTCACGGAGTCGGCGCTGAGCTTCCTGGGCCTCGGCATCCAGCCCCCGATGGCGTCGTGGGGGAGTCTGCTCGAATCGGCGCAGGGCAGCCTGCAGACCGCGCCGTACCTGGCACTGATCCCCGGCATCCTGATCCTCCTCACGGTGCTGTCGTTCAACGTGCTCGGCGATGCCCTGCGGCAGTCGGTCAGCGAAGGAGGAGCGTCATGACCGTCCCCGATCCCGCGACCGCGTCCGCCGGCGCCCCGGGCACGGCCGACGATGTGCTGCTCGCGCGTCGAGGGGCTCGACGTCGACCTCGCCGGCCGTACCGGCGGTCGGGTCCGCGTCCTCGACGACGTCTCGTTCGAGGTGCCGCGCGGCCGCGTCGTCGGGATCGTCGGCGAGTCCGGCTCGGGCAAGACGATGCTGCTGCGCGCGCTCATGGACATCCTTCCCGACGGCGCGACGCGCGAGTGGCGGCGTGTCCTGCTCGACGGCCGAGACATCACCGGCGCGGCGCCGAGCGAGCGGCTGCCGGCAGCGATGGTCTTCCAGGACCCGATGACCTCGTTCAACCCGCTCGTGAGGATCGGTGCGCACCTCGCCGAGGTCGCCCGGCGATTCCAGCGGGTCGGGCGTCGCCAGGCGACGGCGCTCGCGCGCGAGGCGCTCGTCGCGGTGCGCATCCCCGACCCCGACCGCGTGCTCTCGCGCTACCCGCACGAGCTGTCGGGCGGCATGCGTCAGCGGGCGATGATCGCGATGGCGCTTCTCGCGCGGCCCGAGCTGCTCCTCGCGGACGAGCCGACGACGGCGCTGGATGCCACGATCCAGGCGCAGATCCTCGCGCTGCTGCGCGCGCTGCAGGCCGAGCGCGCGCTGACGGTGCTGATCGTGACGCACGATCTCGCCGTCGTCGCCGCCGTCTGCGACGACGTGCTCGTGATGAAGGACGGCCGCATCGTGGAGTCGGGCGACGTGGATCGCGTCTTCCGCGAGCCGCGGCATCCGTACACGCGAGAGCTGCTGGATGCCGCACCGGACGCACTCTCGTCTGAAGCGTCGTCGGCCGGGGAGGAGGACGACATGAGCGACGCACGCGACAGACGACCTCGTGCGGGTCGACGGGCTCGTCAAGACCTTCCCGCTGCGCAACGCGTGGGGTCGCACGACCGGAACGGTCCGGGCGGTCGACGGCGTCGACCTCACGATCCGCCGCGGCGAGACGCTCGCCCTGGTGGGGGAGTCGGGAAGCGGCAAGTCGACGCTCGGTCGCAGCATCCTGCAGATGGAAGAGCCGACGAGCGGCACCGTCACGTACGAGGGCGTCGACCTCACATCGCTCCCGCGCGCCCGCCGCGCGCCGTACCACCGGTCGATGCAGGTCATCTTCCAGGACCCGTTCTCGTCGCTGAACCCCCACCGCACGGCGCTGCAGAACGTCATGGAGCCGCTCACCGTGCTCGCCCCCGACGCCGACCCCCGCGCGCAGGCCATCGAGGCGCTCGCCGCGGTGGGGATCGACGGGGATGCCGTCCACCGTCGTCCGCGCGCGTTCTCGGGCGGTCAGCGCCAGCGCATCGTGATCGCCCGTGCCATCGCCGTGCGTCCCGGGTTCGTGGTGTGCGACGAGCCGCTCTCGGCCCTCGACATGTCGATCCAGGCGCAGGTCACCGAGCTGCTGCTGCGGCTGCAGCGCGAGCTGGCGCTCACCTACCTCTTCATCTCGCACGACCTGTCCGTCGTGCGCGAGATCGCCACGCGCACCGCGGTCATGAACCGCGGCCGCGTGGTCGAGCTCGGACCGACCGCGGAGGTGTTCGCGTCACCGCAGCACCCCTACACGCGCCATCTGCTCGACGCCGCGCTCTCGACGGACCCGGCCCAGGCGCGCCGCCGGCTCGCAGCAGATCTCGACGAGACCCGAGCCCGTCGGCCTCGACCCCGACGGCACCGCGCTCGCCGAGGTGTCACCCGGCCACTTCGTCCTCCGCTGACGCCCTCCCGCGCGGTCGTTGCGCGCGGGAGCGCAAGCGACCGAGACGAAACGCGCTGAAGTCTTCGTGATCGGCAGACGCGATTCCGTCTCGCTCGTTCCTCGCTCGCTCAACGACCGGAGTCGGCGTGTCAGCCGCCGTACTCGGCGAGGAGCGCGCGGGCGCCGTCCGCGAGCGCGGCGACGCGCGCGGCGGCGTCGTCGCGCGACTCGCCGCGCACGTCCAGGTACAGCTTGAGCTTCGGCTCGGTACCGCTCGGGCGCACGACGACGCGCGAGCCGTCGGCGAGCCACAGCCGCAGCACGTCGCCCGGCGGCAGGTCGTCGACGCCCTCTTGCAGGTCGTCGATGCGATCGACCGCGACCTCCCCGACCGACTCCGGATGCCGCGCCCGCAGCGCCGCCATGATGCCCGAGATCTGCGACACGTCGTCGACGCGGATCGAGATCTGGTCGCTCGCGAAGGCGCCGAACTGCTCCTCGAACTCGGTGAGGAGGTCGGCGAGCGTCGCGCCACGGCCGCGCGCCTCGGTCACCATGCCCAGGATCGCGACGGCGGCCGAGATGCCGTCCTTGTCGCGCACCGTGTCCGGGTTCACGAGATAGCCGAGCGCCTCCTCGAATCCGAACACGATGCCGGGCGCGCGGGAGATCCACTTGAAGCCCGTGAGGGTCGCGTGGAAGCCGAGTCCGTAGTGCTCCGCGACAGTCTGCAGCCCGGGCGAGGAGACCAGCGAGCAGGCGAGCGAGGCGCCCTCGGGGGCTGCGCCGCCTGCCGTCGCGAGCCGCGCAGCGCGCCACCCCAGCAGCAGACCGATCTCGTTGCCGGTCAGCCGCCGCCAGCCGCCCTCGGCCGACGTCGTCGGGCAGGGCGACGGCGAGCCGGTCGGCGTCGGGATCGTTGGCGATCACCAGCTCGGCACCCGCCTCCCGCGCCGCCTCGAAGGCGAGGTCCATGGCGCCGGGCTCCTCGGGGTTCGGGAACGCCACGGTCGGGAAGGCGCCGTCGGGCTCCAGTTGCGCCGACACCGGCACCGGTGCCGGGTAGCCGGCCGCCTCGAGGATATGCGACAGGGTCTCCCACCCGACGCCGTGCATCGCGGTGTAGACCCAGGTGAGGCCATCTGCGCCGGCGGGCGCCGGAGCGACCGCCGCGGTCGCCGCGACGTATTCGTCGACGACGCTCTCGGTGGCCACCTCGAACGCGAGCGAGCGGGGGAGGGTGCTGATGTCGCCGACCTCCGCCACCCGTGCGATGTGCGCGGCGATCTCGGCGTCGGCGGGCGAGACGATCTGCGAGCCGCCGTCTGCGCCGCCCAGGTACACCTTGTAGCCGTTGTCATCGGGCGGATTGTGGCTCGCGGTCACCATGACGCCGGCGGCGGCGCCGAAGTGGCGGACCGCGAACGCGAGCACCGGCGTCGGCAGCAGGCGCGGAAGGAGGATCGCGCGCAGACCTGCGCCGGCGAAGATCTCGGCCGAGTCCCGGGCGAACACGTCGGAGTTGCGACGACCGTCGTAGCCGATCACCACGATCGGGGCCTCGTCGAGGATGCCGGGAACCTCCGGACCCTCCGCCTCGAGCGCATCGGTGGACGGCGGCTCGGTCAGCTCGGGTGCGTCCGGCAGGTGTGTGTCAACGGCGGCATCCGGTGTCTCCGCAGCATCCTCGGCGTCCTCCGATGCCTCAGCTGCGCGCTCCCCGGCGGCATCCGCTGGGCCTTCGTCGACAGCCGGTCAGCCTGCTCCGCGTCGGCCGACGCGTCCTGCGCCGCGACGCCTCCGTCGGCATCCGCATCCCCGGCGGCGTCCGATGCAGCGGACGCCACGGGAGGAAGCCCGGCCTGCTCGCGCACGTAGGCGGCCAGACCTGCGGCGGCCTGGGCGACGAGCACGCGGTTCATGCGGTTGCTGCCGGCACCGAGCGCGCCGCGCAGGCCCGCGGTGCCGAACGCGAGGCGCGTCGAGAAGCGGTCGGCGAGCTCGTCCACCGCTGCCTCGTCACCGGACTCGGCGGCCTCGATCAGCGCACGCAGTTCGGTGCGCGTCTCGCCGTCGGGGTCCTGCGCGAGCCATGCGTGCGCGCGTTCGAGGACGTCGGCAGCGGAATCCGCCCCGGCCGGAACCTTGTCGGGTGCCGGCTCCTGCAGGTCGGGGCTCGCTGCCGGCACCTCCTGCGCGCCGTTCACAGCGCGCCGATCACGCGCGCGAGCAGCGACGAGATGACGGGCTCGGCCTCGCGGCCGGCGTCGAGCACCTCCTGGTGGCTGAGGGGAGTCTTCTGGATGCCGGCGGCCATGTTCGTGATGAGCGAGAAGCCCAGGATCTCCATGCCTGCCTGGCGCGCGGCGATCGCCTCGAGCGCCGTCGACATGCCGACGATGTGCCCGCCGATCGCCTTCGCCATCTGCACTTCGGCCGGGGTCTCGTACTGGGGGCCCCGGAACTGGCAGTACACGCCCTCATCCAGGCTCGGGTCGATGGAGCGCGCGAGGTCGCGCAGGCGGAGCGAGTAGAGGTCGGTGAGGTCGATGAACGTCGCGCCCTCGAGCGGCGAGTCGCCCGTGAGGTTGATGTGGTCGCTGATCAGCACGGGTCGCCCCGGCGTCCAGGTGTGCTTGATGCCGCCGGCGCCGTTGGTGAGCACCATCGTGCGCGCCCCCGCCGCGGCTGCGGTGCGCACGCTGTGCACGACCCGGCGCACGCCAGTAGCCCTCGTAGTAGTGGGTGCGGGCGCCGATCACCAGGACGCGGCGGCCCTTGGGCGTGACGATGCTGCGCAGAGTTCCGACGTGACCGCTGAGCGCCGGAGCGCTGAAGCCCGTCACCTGCGTGGCGGGGAACGTCGCCGTCGTCTCGCCGAGCAGCTCCGCGGCCTTGCCCCAGCCGCTGCCGAGGGTCAACGCGATGTCGTGGCGCTCGACGCGGGTGATGCGCGCGATGTCCTCCGCGGCGGCGGCGGCGACCTCGAAGGGGTCGGCCGTGGGGTCGTCGAGAGGGTTGCCGCTGGTGTCTGACATGCCACCACTTTAGGAAGCCCCGGGGCCAAGAGCCAGCGCGGGCGCTCCGCCCCGCATCCGGGAGTGTCGCCGGATGTGTCGTGATGGCGGCATCCGGCAGGGAAGAATGGAATCCATGTCGATCAGCTTCGAGACCACCCAGAGCGTCGCCATCCTCGGCGGCGGCCCCGGAGGCTACGAAGCGGCGCTGGCCGCCGCCCAGCTCGGAGCCGAGGTGACGGTGGTCGAACGAGCAGGCATCGGCGGCTCGGCGGTCATCACCGACGTCGTCCCGTCGAAGTCGCTCATCGCGACCGCCGACGCGGCCGTCGCGATCGCCGGCGCCGGCGACCTGGGCGTGCAGCTGTTCGCCAAGGGCAAGGACGGCAAGCCGCTGAAGCCCGAGATCGCGATCAATCTGAGCGCCGTCAACAAGCGCCTCCTCGCCCTCGCGCGGCAGCAGTCCGACGACATGCGCGCATCGCTGGTCGAGGCGGGGGTGCGCATCATCTCCGGCCACGGGCGGCTCGAGGGCGACCACGCCGTCGTCGTCTCGACCGGCCCGGGCGGCACCGACTTCGACCGCATCGAGGCCGACACGCTCGTCGTCTCGACCGGCTCCTCGCCGCGGGAGCTCGCGAGCGCCAAGCCCGACGGCGTGCGCATCCTCACCTGGACGCAGCTGTACAACATGAGCGCGCTGCCCGAGCACCTGATCGTGGTGGGTTCGGGTGTGACCGGCGCCGAGTTCGCCGGCGCCTACATGAACCTGGGCGCGAAGGTCACGCTGGTGTCCAGCCGTGACCAGGTGCTTCCCGGCGAGGACAAGGACGCCGCCGCCGTCCTCGAGCGCGTCTTCAAGCGCGGCGGCATGAAGCTGCTGTCGAAGTCGCGGGCCGAGAAGGTCGAGAACACCGGCGACGCGGTCGTGGTGACCCTGTCGGACGGCCGCACCGTCGAGGGCAGCCACTGCCTCATGGCCGTCGGCTCCGTGCCGAACACCGCGGGCATCGGCCTCGAAGAGGCGGGCATCCAGATGACCGAGTCGGGCAACATCCAGGTCAACCGCGTGGCGCGCACGTCCGTGCCCAACATCTACGCCGCCGGCGACTGCACCACCTTCGTGCCGCTCGCCTCGGTCGCGTCCATGCAGGGCCGCACCGCCATCTTCCACGCGCTGGGCGACGTCGTCATCCCGCTCGAGCGCCGCCGCATCACATCGAACATCTTCACCGCCCCCGAGATCGCGACGATCGGCTGGCAGGAGAAGGACATCGAGGACGGCCACATCAACGGCGTCGTGCACAAGCTGCCGTTGGCGGCCAACCCACGCGCCAAGATGATGGGCGTCAAGGACGGGTTCGTGAAGATCATCGCCCGCGAGGGCAGCGGCACCGTGATCGGCGGCGTCATCGTCGCCCCACGAGCCTCGGAGCTCATCTACCCGATCGCGATCGCGGTCGAGCGCCGCCTCACCGTCGACCAGGTCTCCCGCGTCTTCGCGGTCTACCCGTCGCTGTCGGGCAGCATCACGGATGCCGCCCGAGCCATGCACGTCGTCGACCACAACGTCTACGGCGGCTGAGCCCTACTCCGCAGCTGCGCGTGCGGAACGGATGCCGCGGCCCGCGGCATCCGTCTTCGCCCCGCTAATCGAGTCCGGTGCTGGCGGCCCACAGCTCCGCGGCCCGATGCGCGCCGGCGTCGACGAGTGCCCGCAGCTCGGGCCGGTCGGGCATCGCGAAAGACACGTACGCCCCGCGCCCGCCGGCGACCGGGCGGCCGTACGCCTTCACCGCCAGGCTGCGATCGGGCAGCAGCCGCACGGTCAGGGTCTGCAGCTCGAACTCCTCGCCGCGCCGGGTGTCGTGCCAGCGCAGCTCGGGCGGGATCACGAGGTTGATCGCGAGGGCCGACACTTCGGGAGAGGTGGGTGAGGCATCCATCCCGCCATCCTGCCCCGGCCACGTGCCCGGGGGAACGGGCGTCAGCTGATCGTCAGGAGCTGGTGACCGGCCGACACCGTGGTGCCCGGGTTCGCGTTGATCGCGCCGATGACGCCGTCCTTGTGCGCCTGGATCGGCTGCTCCATCTTCATCGCCTCGAGCACCACCACGAGGTCGCCCTTGACGACCTGCTGGCCCTCCTCGACGGCGAGCTTGACGATCGTCGCCTGCATCGGGGACTTCACTGCGTCGCCCGACGCGCCGGCCACGACCGTCGGGGCGTGCGAGCGCCGCGACGGGGGGACGGCGGCGGGACGCCCGGCGACACCGGGCGCCGTGACCACGCGGTCGGGAAGGCTCACCTCGAGGCGCTTGCCGGCGACCTCGACGACGACGGTGTGCCGCGCCTCTGCCGGCGCCGGCGCGTCGAGCTCGCCGTCCCACGGCGGGATGTCGTTCACGAACTCGGTCTCGATCCAGCGCGTGTACACGCCGAACCGGCCGTCCTCGGCGGTGAACGCGGGGTCGCGCACCACCGCCCGGTGGAACGGGAGGACGGTGGGAAGGCCCGAGACCTCGAACTCGTCGAGGGCGCGGCGCGAGCGCTCGAGCGCCTCGGCGCGGTCGCGGCCGGTGACGATGATCTTCGCGAGCAGCGAGTCGAACGCGCCGGACACGCTGTCGCCCGCGGTGACGCCGGAGTCGAGACGGATGCCGGGACCGCCGAACGTCTTGAACACATGGATCGGCCCGGGCTGGGGGAGGAATCCGCGGCCGGGGTCTTCGCCGTTGATGCGGAACTCGATCGAGTGGCCCTCGGGCTTCGGGTCGTCGTAGCCGAGCTCCGCGCCCTCGGCGAGGCGGAACTGCTCGCGCACCAGGTCGATGCCGGTGACTTCCTCGGACACGGGATGCTCCACCTGGAGGCGGGTGTTCACCTCGAGGAACGAGATCGTGCCGTCCGCGCCGATCAGGAACTCGCAGGTGCCTGCGCCGACGTATCCGACCTCGCGCAGGATCGCCTTCGACGCGTCGTAGAGGATCCGGTTCTGCTCGTCCGAGAGGAACGGCGCCGGCGCCTCCTCCACCAGCTTCTGGTGACGGCGCTGCAGCGAGCAGTCGCGCGTCGAGACGACGACGACGTTGCCGGCGGCATCCGCGAGGCACTGCGTCTCGACGTGACGCGGCTGGTCGAGGTACTTCTCGACGAAGCACTCCCCGCGACCGAAGGCGGTGATCGCCTCGCGCGTCGCCGACTCGAACATCTCGGGCACCTCGTCGATGGTGCGGGCGACCTTGAGGCCTCGCCCGCCGCCGCCGTACGCCGCCTTGATGGCGATGGGAAGACCCACCTGCTCGGCGAACGCGACGACCTCGTCGGCGCCGGCGACAGGGCCGGGCGTGCCCGGTGCGAGGGGAGCTCCGACCTTCTCGGCCACCGCGCGGGCGGTCACCTTGTCGCCGAGGGCCTCGATCGCCTCGGGGGAGGGGCCGATCCACACGAGCCCCGCCGCGATCACGGCGCGGGCGAAGTCGGCGTTCTCGGCGAGGAATCCGTAGCCGGGGTGCACGGCGTCGGCGCCTGAGCGGCGAGCGACCGACAGGATCTTGTCGATCGACAGGTACGTCTCGGCGCTGGTCGAGCCCTCGAGGGCGTACGCCTCGTCGGCGAGGCGGGTGTGCAGGGCGTCGCGGTCCTGGTCGGCGTAGACGGCGACGGACGACTTCCCGGCATCGCGGGCGGCGCGTATGACGCGGACGGCGATCTCGCCGCGGTTGGCAATGAGAACCTTGGCGATCTGGGGCATGGATGCCAGCCTACCGACGGCACCCCTGCTGCTTTTGAGCGGTTCATACAAGAACCGATCAGAAACGTGGGATTCCTACTACAACGCGGGCGGCTCGGTCTCCGACGGGCGGAGCGACGGATCGGTGACGTTCCACAGCGACGCCCAGTCCACCCCGACCTCGCGGACCAGCCGGCGCAGCGTCGACACCGACATGCCGACCACCGTCGACGGGTCGCCCTCGACGCGCTCGATGAAGGCCCCGCCCAGGCTGTCGACGGTGAACGCGCCCGCCACGTGCAGGGGTTCGCCGGTGGCGACATACGCCTCGATCTCGGCATCCGTCACGTCCTCGACGAACGACACGGATGCCGCAGCATTCGCGTGCACCTCGTGCGGGGGTTCGCCCGGCTCGATGCGCACGACGGCGTGGCCCGAGTGCAGCACGCCGGTGCGGCCGCGCATCGCCTGCCATCGGGCGACGGCGTTCTCGGGGGTGTAGGGCTTGCCGAGCACCTCGCCGTCGAGCTCGAACATCGAGTCGCCGCCGATGACGATGCCGTCGAAGTCCGGGATGTCGTCACGCAGCCGCGCCGCCACATCGGCGGCCTTCCGCCGCGCGAGCAGCAGGACATGCTCGTCGGGCTCCAGGACGCGGCCCTCGGCCGCCTCGACCGCGGCGATGACCGCCTCTTCGTCGACGTCGGGGGCGATCGTGAGGGGACGGATGCCGAACTGCCCCAGCAGCATGAGCCGGGCGGGCGAGGTCGAGGCGAGGCAGACGCGCATGCCCCCACGGTACGCGGCCGAGCCGTAGGCTCGACGGATGAGCGGAACCGGCGACCTCCTCGACCTCGACATCACGGGCGTCGCCCACGGCGGCGTCTTCGTCGCCCGGCACGAGGGCCGGGTGGTGTTCGTGCCCGACACCATCCCGGGAGAGCGGGTCCGCGTGCGGCTCACCGACACGGCCAAGAGCTCGTTCTGGCGCGCCGAGACGCTCGAGGTGCTCGAGGCGTCGCCGCATCGGCAGCTGCACGTGTGGCGGCAGGCCGACGTCGACGTGCCGCCCGAGCAGCGCCCCGGCGGCGCCGACTTCGGGCACATCGACCTCGCGCACCAGCGCGCGCTGAAGACGGAGGTGCTGATCGACGCTCTGCAGCGCTTCGGCGGCATCGCGGCGCCGGTCGTCTCGATGGAGTCGGCACTGCCGATCCTCTCCGACTCCGCCGAGGCGCTCGCCGGCGAGCCGATCGCCGAAGAGACCGTCGACGGCACCGGCTGGCGCACCCGCGTGAGCCTGCACGTCGACGCCGACGGCAACGTCGGCCAGTACGCGGCCCGCAGTCACCGCGTCGTCCCGCTCGAGGACCTTCCGCTCGCGACCGAGGCCGTCGAACGCACCGCGCTCGAGCTGCGCGGCGGCGAACCCGGCCGGATCGACCTCGTCCAGCCCGCCGACGGTCGCGTGCGCGTGCTGCCGCGTCCTCAGGAGGTGAGGGATGCCGCGTCCCGCCGCGGGCGGGGCGCCCGGCCCGCGTCGGGTCGGCGTGGCAAGGCACCCGCGCGCGAGGTCGTCGTCGAACGCGTCGACGGACGCGAGTTCCGGGTCGATGCGGGCGGGTTCTGGCAGGTGCACCGCCTGGCGGCGCACTCGCTCAGCCAGACGGTCGCCGCCGCGCTGCAGGGGCTGCGCGCAGACGGGCCGATCCGGCAGTCCGGCGGGCTCTGGATCGACCCCGACGCATGGCACCTCGATCTCTACGGCGGCGTCGGGCTCTTCGCCGCCACACTCGGTCGGCTCGGCGGGCCATCGACGCGGGTGACGAGCGTCGAGTCCGACCCTCGGGCCACCGAGCACGCGGGCGAGAACCTCGTCGACTGGGTCGGTGCACGCGCCGAGACGGCGCGCGTCGACCGGTGGCTGGCGCGGCTCGGGGCCGAGGCATCCGTCTCCGAACGCGAGCGGCTCTCGCGGGGCGTCGTCCTTCTCGACCCGCCCCGCTCGGGCGCCGGACGCGAGGTCGTGGAGCACATCACCGCGCTCTCGCCCGCGACCGTCGTATACGTGGCGTGCGATCCCGGTGGCGCTCGCGCGCGACATCGCCACCTTCCGGACCGGCGGCTACGACGTCGCCCGGGTCGACGCCCTGGATCTCTTCCCGAACTCGCATCACGTCGAAGCCGTGGCGGTTCTCACCCGCGGGTGACGCACGTGGCTAGGCTGGCGGAATGACGCGCGTGGCCTTCATCGACGACCACGAGTCGGTCCGGCTCGGGCTCGAGGCGGCCTGCCTCCGTGCGGAGGCGATGAACGTCGCCTTCTCGGGCAGCACCGTCACGGAGTACGTCGACTGGCGGGCCTTCTCGCGCCAGCCCCCGGCCGACGTCGTCGTGCTCGATCTGACGCTCGGCGACGGCACCACGGTGACCGAGAACGTACGACGCCTCGTGCTCGACGGGTCGAGCGTCATCATCCACAGCGTCGCCGATCGGCCGGCGGCGGTGCGCGAGGCCCTCGCGGCGGGGGCGGCCGGCGTCGTCAGCAAGTCCTCGCCCATCGGCGACGTGATCGCGGCGGTGCGCACGGTGGCGCGTGGCGAGCCGCTCAACAACGTCGAGTGGGCGAGCGCCGTCGAGGGCGACCGCGCGTTCGCCGACGCGCAGCTCTCGGCCCGCGAGCGGGACGTGCTGCGGCTCTACGCCGCCGGTCTGCCGCTCAAGGTCGTCGCCGACCGCCTCGGCGTCGCGTACTCCACGGCGAAGGAGAACATCACGCGCATCCGCGTCAAGTACGTCGAGGTCGGTCGCCCCGCTCCGACCAAGATCGATCTGCTGCACCGCGCCGTCGAGGACGGGATCCTCGTCGAGCCGTCGGCGGAACCGGGAGACCGCACGCGTGGCCGTTGACGCGCAGACCGGCCTGCTCAACACGGCGTGGGGGCAGATCCCCCACTCACCTCAGGTCACTGCGGGTATCGGATCCTTCACGCGCTCGCGTGTGGAGCGCATCATCTCGCTCGTCGGCGGTGCGTTCGGCCCGCTGATCCTCGGCCTCCAGGCGTTCCTCACAGCGCTCGGCGCGACCGACGAACGGCCGGGCTGGTACGAGGCGCTGATGGTCTCCGTGTTCGGCACATTGGCGGTGATGATCCTCGCCTGCGTGATCGGGCGCGGCGTCCGCGTGGCCGCGGGCGCCTTCGCACTCGTCTACGTGCTCGCGCTGGTCGCCTGGCCGATCGCGACCGCGGGAGTACCGCCCACCTCCGGCGAGGAGCCGTGGATCTGGTACCTGCTCAATCTGTCGACCCTCGCCGCCGTGCTGGCCTTCCCCTTCCCGCTGCAGATCGGCTGGACGATCCTCGCGCCCGTGCTCTTCGGGGTGGTCCGGCTGATGCAGCTGGGCTTCTCGAGCGACTACTGGGTCACCGTCGGGCTGGACGTGTCGTTCGCGCTGATCCTCGGCGGCGTGATCGTCACCCTCGGGTGGCTGTTCCGCTCGATGGCGGTCAACGTCGATGAGACGCGTGCCCGTGCGGTCGCCTCGTACGCGCGGGCGGCGGCGGCGGATGCTGCGGAACAGGAGCGCGTCGCGGTCGCGGCGCTGATGCACGACAGCGTGCTGGCGGCGCTCATCGCCGCGGAGCGGGCGAGCACGCCCCGTGAGCGGACGCTCGCGGCGTCGATGGCGCGCGAAGCGCTGACCCGACTGGCCAACACCGAGCAGGATGCGCACGAGGGCACCGACGAGCCCTGGGATGTCGCGGCGCTCGCGGCCGGGATCGATGCGGCCGCCGCGCGAGCTGGGCGTCGACGTCGACGTGCAGCGCGAATTCGTCGATGCCGGCTCGCTGATTCCCGGACGCGTCGCCCGCGCTCTCGCGCTGGCCGCCACGCAGGCGGTGGCGAATGCGCTGCAGCACGCCGGGGGAGCGGGACTCGGCGTCGCGGTGATGGAAGACGGGCGGCCGCGTGCGCGTCGAGGTGCACGACGCCGGCGAGGGCTTCGACCTGGACGCCGTCCCCGACGACCGGCTGGGCATCCGGGCCTCGATCATGGCGCGCGTCGCTGCCGTCGGAGGGCATGCGGACCTCGAGACGGGCCCCCACGGCACGGTCGTGCGGCTCACGTGGCAGGAGCCGGCCGCATGATCAGCGTCAAGAACGTGCTGGTCGTGCTCGCGGTCGCCTTCACGGCGTACCTCGCCGCGCGCGGTCTGTCGTGGACCGGTACCGGTCGCGCAGCCCCTCGTCGTCGTGATCACCCTCGCCTTCTATCTGGCGACCACCTGGCTCTGCATCTTCTGGGAGCCGGCCTCGGTCCGCGGCGCACCGCCGACGGGCGAGACGCAGGCCTCCGGGGCGCGCACGGATGACGGAGCGCAGGCGCTGGTCGACGGCATCCGTGGTCCCGTTCCCCTTCCTGCGATCGCTCAGATCCTGGCACTTTCGTGCGCGGTCCTCGTGCCGAGCGCGATCTCGGTCGCCGTCGGGGCGACGTCGCGCACGGCGCCGTTCGCGACGTGGTACCTGGGCGGGATCGGTGCGCTCATGACGATCGTCATGGTGCGTCGCCGGCCCTGGACGGCGTGGACCGGCATCGTCGCGCTCACCGTCGCGTCGATGCTCTGGATGGGCCCTCTCAATGCGCTCGCGCTGGGGCTCGTCGGCTCGATCGTGTGGGTGACCTGCGCTCAATTGCTCGTGTACTCGATGGACCGGGCCGCCCGCGACACCTCGCGTCTCACGCGGCTGCAGCGTGCCGCGACCGGATGGCAGACGTCACAGGTCGTCCGCCAGCGGGAACGCCGGGTGCAGGTGCAGAAGGCGCTGGCCGTCGCCGGCCCCGTGCTCACTCGCACGGTCGCGCATGCCGGCATGCTGACCGACGCCGACCGGCTGGAGGCACGGATCGCCGAGGGCAAGCTCCGCGACGAGATGCGCGGTCCGCGGCTGCTCGACGACGAGGTGCGCGCGGAGCTCGAACGCGCACGCCGTCGCGGCGCCAATGTCACGGTGCTCGACGAGGGTGGACTCGACGACGTCGACGACGAGCAGCTCGGTGTCATCCGCGCCCAGCTCGCCGACGGGCTGCGATCGGCGACATCCGACCGGCTCTACATCCGCACCTCGCCCGACGAGCGCGTCGCCGTCACCGTCGTCGGGCGCTCACCGTCGACGGGAGGACCGAGCGACGAGGACTCCGTCGACCTGTGGCTCGAGATCCCGCATCCCGGCCGGGCCTGAGGCCGCGCCCGACGGCATCTCGCTCCCCGCCCGGAGGGGGAGGTGATACCAGGCGGGGAACGGAATCGAAGGAGGCGAGGGGCGGCGAAGCCGCCCGCCCCTCGCCTGCGCGGACGGTTACCCGAAAACCGTCCGCATGGCCGGATCCGAGGAAGCCGCAGAGCGGAGCCGGATCGGCCGAACGCAGAAGCGTTCCAGCGGATCCAGTATCTCCAGATCGCAAGTGGTGTGTCTGTAGGTATTTCGGGGGACAAGACTCGACGAAGGCGTCCACCCACCGCTTCAGCCGAAGCGGCCCCAGCCCAGATCCCGGTCGAGCGGCTGCCGAAGCGCGCGCTGCGAGAGCTCCCAGCCGGTGCGGCGCACCCGATCCTCGGCGACTGCCTCGGCCGCTTCGCCGGTGTAGGCCTCGCTCACGACGGCGATCAGTGCCGCGAGCTCCTCCTCGGTGGGAGTGCCGCGCAGCATGTCGATCGTGACGCTGTCGCGCGTGGTGCCCCCGGCGCCGGCGGCGTCGTCGGACAGCCCGGAGCGGCCGCCGGCGCCGTCTCGCCGTTCGCGACGCTCACAGCGGGATGTTCCCGTGCTTCTTGGGCGGCAGGCTCGCGCGCTTGCCGCGCAGCGCACGCAGCGCCTTGGCGATCGACACACGCGTCTGCGCCGGCTCGATGATGCCGTCGAGCTCGCCCCGCTCCGCGGCGAGGAAGGGCGAGGCCACGTTGTAGGTGTACTCGTTGGCGAGGCGCGTGCGCACCGCCGCGACATCCTCTCCCGCCTCTTCTGCGCGCTTGATCTCGCCGCGATAGAGGATGTTGACGGCGCCCTGGCCGCCCATGACGGCGATCTCGGCGGTGGGCCACGCGAGGTTCACGTCGGCGCCCAGCTGCTTGGAGCCCATCACGATGTAGGCGCCGCCGTAGGCCTTGCGGAGGATCACGGTGACCAGCGGCACGGTCGCCTCGGCGTAGGCGTAGAGCAGCTTCGCGCCGCGGCGGATGACGCCGGTCCACTCCTGGTCGGTGCCGGGCAGGTATCCCGGCACATCGACGAGCGTCACGATCGGGATCGAGAACGCGTCGCAGAAGCGCACGAACCGGCTGGCCTTCTCGCCCGCCTCGATGTTGAGCGTTCCGGCCATCTGCGACGGCTGGTTGGCGATGATGCCCACCGAGCGTCCCTCGATGCGTCCGAAGCCGATGACGATGTTGGGCGCGAACAGCGGCTGCACCTCGAGGAAGTCCTCGGCATCGACGATGCCGCGGATCACCTGGTGGATGTCGTACGGCTGGTTGGGCGAGTCGGGGATGATCGCGTTCAGTGCGCGATCGGCATCCGTCGTCTCGAACTCGAAGCCGCTCTCGTAGACGGGCAGCTCCGCCATGTTGTTGTCGGGGAGGAAGCCGAGCATCGAGCGGACGTAGTCGATCGCGTCGTCCTCGTCTTCGGCGAGGTAGTGCGCGACGCCCGAGCGGGTGTTGTGCGTGTAGGCGCCGCCGAGCTCCTCCATGCCGACGTCCTCGCCGGTCACGGTCTTGATCACATCGGGTCCGGTGACGAACATCTGGCTGGTCTTGTCGACCATGACGACGAAGTCGGTCAGGGCGGGGGAGTACACCGCACCGCCGGCGGCCGGGCCCATGATGATCGAGATCTGCGGGATGACGCCGGACGCCCGGGTGTTGAGGCGGAAGATCTCGCCGTACTTGCCGAGGGCGACGACGCCCTCCTGGATGCGTGCGCCGCCGGAGTCCAGGATTCCCACGATGGGGATGCCGGAGCGCAGCGCGAACTCCATGACCTTGATGATCTTCTCGCCGGCGACCTCGCCGAGCGATCCGCCGAACGTCGAGAAGTCCTGGGAGTACACCGCGACCGTGCGGCCGTGGATCGTGCCGACGCCGCTGACGACCGAGTCGCCGTAGGGGCGGGAGCGGTCCATGCCGAAGGCGGTGGTGCGGTGGCGCACGTATTCGTCGAGCTCGACGAAGCTTCCGGTGTCGAGGAGCATGTCGATGCGCTCGCGCGCGGTGCCCTTGCCCTTCGCGTGCTGCTTCTCCTTGGCGACCTCCTCGGGATCGAGGACGGCCTCCTGGAAGCGTGCGCGGAGGTCGGCGATCTTGCCGGCGGTCGTCGAGAGGTCGGGCTGATCGGTCACGGATTCCACCCTATCGGCGGGTTCGGGGGATCTGTTGGAGGGTTGGTACAAGGGGTCGCGGCATCCGCTGTGCGTCCCCGCGGAGCGTCCGCGCTCCGGAATCGCGAAAGGGGAGAGTTCCGCAGACAGCGACGGGCGTAGCGTGAGCACCATGTCGTTCTCGTCCGAGGGGTTCCCGCTCACCGCCGCCGTGAGCCCGCGCGTCCAGGTCGTGGAGACCACCGACTCCACCAACGCCGATGTCGTGCGCCATGTCGTCGACGCGCCGCACGAGTGGCCGCATCTGTCGCTCCTGCTCACCACCGACCAGCGCGCCGGGCGCGGGCGCCTCGACCGCACCTGGGTGACGCCGCCGGGAACCGCGCTCGCCGTCTCGGTCGTCGTCGACGCATCCGCGATCCCGGCGACGGCGCGCGGCTGGATCCCGTTGCTGGCCGGCGCCGCCATGACCCGCGCGATCGCCGCACAGCTCGCCGGCACCGTGCACACGGCCACACTGAAGTGGCCGAACGACGTGCTGCTCGATGGTGGGAAGGTCTGCGGCATCCTCGCGGAGGTGGTGCCGGGGCATCCCGATGTCGTCGTGATCGGAGCGGGTGTGAACACACGGATGCCGCGCGCCGACCTCCCCGTCGACACGGCGATGTCGTTCGCCGCCGTCGGCCTGACGTGCGACGAGGACCGCCTGCTGGCCGACTACCTGACCGCGCTCGACGAGCAGCTGACCGCGATCGCCGCCGCCGGAGGGGATGCCGCCGCCTCGGGCGTGCTCGCCGAGGTCGAGGCGCTCTGCAGCACGCTCGGAAGCGACGTCGCCGTGTCGCTGCCCGACGGTCAGACGCTGTGGGGGCGGGCGCAGCGCATCGACACCGACGGACGCCTGGTGGTCGTGCAGGACGGCGAGTACGAGAGCGTGGTGTCGGCCGGCGACGTCGTGCACGTGAGGTCGCGTCCCGCCGTCTCCTGAGTCGCGGTCGTTGAGCGAGCGAGGTACGAGCGAGACGAAACGCCTGCACCCGGCGCACACCCGGAACCCAGGCATCCGGTGTCCCGGTCGTTGAGCGAGCGAGGTACGAGCGAGACGAAACGCCTGCACCCGGCGCACACGCCGAGGACCGGCATCCGGATCCCCGATCTTCGAGCGAGCGCGAGCGGACGAAACGCGCCGGCATGACGGAAAACGGCGGGTTCGCCCCGAAGTGTCCGCGGCTCGTCGCACAATGGGGACATGACGCAGCCGACGAGCTACGGCGGCAGACCGCTGACGCCGGCCCCCGGCGCACCGACGCCGGAGCTGCTCGTCGCGCGGTTCCGCCCGCACGCGCGCCGGCTCGCGTGGTCGGCGCTGGTGCTCATGGCGGTGGCCGCCGCCTGCGGGTACTTCTACGGCAACCTTCCGGCGCCGTTCGAGAACTGGATGCTGCTGGCCGCGGCCGCCGGCGTGGTGCTGGTGCTCGTCGCTCCTTCCGTATCTCGTGTGGTCTGGGGCACGTGTACACGATCACGACGCGACGCGTGATGGAGCGTCGCGGGGTGTTCGCGGTGAAGCGCCGTGAACTCGCCCACGTGCGCGGGTACACGCTCAAGGTGCACCGCGGTCTGTTGCAGCGCATCTGGGGTGCCGGCACCATCACGCTCAGCAACGGCATCGACGAGCCGCTGCGGCTCGCCAACATCCCCAGCGCCGACCTCGTGCACGAGGCGCTCGTCGATCAGGTCGAAGTGAACCAGATCCTCGCGCACCGCGACGCTCAGCCGTTGCCGCCGGGTCCGCCGCCCGCAGTTCCGCCGCGGCCGCCCCTCCCGCAAGCCTGACCCCGGCTCGTTCGTCGCCCCGCTGTGCGGGATGATGGAGGGAGCTTCAAGGCGAGAGGGAGAGTGCATGGCGCTGCGAGTCGGAGTCGTCGGGGGCGGGCAGCTGGCCCGCATGATGATCGCGCCGGCGGTCGAGCTCGGGGTCGAGCTGCGGGTGCTCGCCGAAGACGAGGGGATGTCGGCATCCCTCGCTGCGACCGCCGTCGGCGACTACCGCGACGCCGCCACGGTGCTCGCATTCGCGCGCGACGTCGACGTCGTGACCTTCGACCATGAGCACGTTCCGCAGGACGTCCTCGCCGCCCTCGTCGGCGAAGGGGTCGCGGTTCACCCCGGCCCCGACGCGCTGAAGTTCGCGCAGGACAAGCTCGTCATGCGGGCCCGACTGCAGGAGCTCGGGATGCCGCAGCCCGACTGGGCGGCCGTCACCGACGCCGAGGAGCTGCAGGCGTTCATCGACGACCACGGCGGCCGCGCGGTCGTGAAGACCCCGCGCGGCGGCTACGACGGCAAGGGCGTCCGCGTGGTGTCGGCGGGCACCGAAGCCGAGGACTGGTTCGCGACGCTCGCCGAGGACGCCCACGGCGGCGCCCTCCTCGTCGAGGAGCTCGTCGAGTTCACGCGAGAGCTCGCCCAGCAGGTGGCCCGGCGTCCTTCCGGCGCCATGAAGGCGTACCCGGTCGTCGAGACGGTGCAGCGCGACGGCGTCTGCGCCGAGGTGATCGCGCCGGCTCCTCACTCGAGCGGACGGCTGCAGCAGGTGGCCGCCGGCATCGGGGCGTCCATCGCCGAGGGCCTCGGCGTGACCGGGATGCTGGCGGTCGAGCTGTTCGAGACCACCGACGAACGGCTCCTGGTGAACGAGCTGGCGATGCGCCCGCACAACAGCGGTCACTGGAGCCAGGACGGCGCGGTCACGAGCCAGTTCGAGCAGCACCTGCGCGCCGTGCTCGACCTTCCGCTCGGCGAGACGGAACCGGTCGCCGGGTGGGCGGTGATGGTCAACATCCTGGGAGGCCCGGCCGAGGACCCTCTCGACGCGCGCTTCGCCGCGTCGATGCAGGAGCACCCGCAGGCGAAGGTCCACACCTACGGCAAGGCGCCCCGCCCCGGGCGCAAGGTCGGGCACATCAACGTCGTCGGCGACGACCTCGACGACGTGGCGTACCAGGCCCGGGCCGCAGCATCCTTCTTCCAGGACTGATCCCGAGGCGACGAGAAGCGCGCCGTTGCGGGGATCTTCCAGCCTTCGCCCCTAGCCTTGACAGGTGACTGCGCCCTCTGCTGAATCGCGGCCCCTCCATTCCTCCGAGGCGCCGCTCGTCGGCGTCGTCATGGGCTCCGACTCCGACTGGCGGGTCATGAGCGACGCCTCGCAGGCGCTCACGGACTTCGGGATCCCGCACGAGGTCGAGGTCGTCTCGGCGCACCGCACCCCCGACAAGCTCCTGCGTTACGGCCGTGACGCGCGCTCGCGCGGCCTGCGCGTCATCATCGCCGGCGCCGGCGGGGCCGCGCATCTTCCCGGCATGCTGGCCTCGCTCACCGCACTTCCGGTCGTCGGCGTGCCCGTGCAGCTCGCGACCCTGGACGGGATGGACTCGCTGCTCAGCATCGTGCAGATGCCCGCCGGCATCCCGGTCGCCACCGTCTCGATCAACGGCGCCAAGAACGCCGGACTGCTCGCCGCGCGGATCCTCGGGGCCGCCGACGACGCGATCGCCGATCGCGTCGAGGCCTATGCCCGAGACCTCGAAGCGCAGGTCGAGCAGAAGAACCGGCGGCTCAAGGAGTCGCTGTGAGCGTGATGAGCCCGCCGAGCGCCAACGGCACGCCCGGTTCGACCGGGCGTCGTCGAGGAGCGTCCGATGCGGAATCCGGATGCCTCGTCCCGCGCGGTCATGACGCGCCGCGGGTGGTGGCTGGTCGCGCTGAACTTCCTCATCCCCGGGTCCGCGCAGGTGCTCGCCGGCAACCGCAGGCTCGGACGCTTCGGCATCGGTGCGACGCTGCTGATGTGGGTGCTGGTCGTGATCGCGGTGCTGTTCGCGCTGCTCGCGCCGACCGCGGGACTCAGCATCGTCACGAGCGCCTGGCTGCCCGACTGGCTCGGGCTGCTCCGCCCGCTCCCGCTGCTGCTGGCGCAGGGGCTGCTCATCGGGTACGCGGTGCTGTGGGCGGTGCTGACCATCGACACACTGCGCCTCGTGCGCCTCGTCAAGACCGGGAAAGGCGCGCGCTTCGCGATCGCCCTCGTGGCCATCGGGCTGATGGTCGTCGCCAGCGGCACCGCGGGGTATGCCGCGACCACCGTCGGAGCTGTGCGCAGCACCATCAGCACGGTCTTCGGTGCCAGCGGTCCGACGGTGGAGCCGTCCGACGGCTACTACAACATCCTGCTGCTGGGCGCCGACAGCGGTGAGGGCCGCGACTCGATGAGGTTCGACAGCATCTCGGTGGTGTCGGTCAACGCCGAGACGGGCGCGACCACGATCACCGGCATCCCTCGCGACATGCCGAACTTCCCGTTCGCGGAGGGTCCGATGCAGGACAGGTACCCCGACGGGCACGAGGGCCACGCCGACCCGACCTGCGGGTGGGGGAGCGGGATCAACCAGCTCCGCACCGAGGTCGAGGTCTGCCAGGACGGGAAGACGCTGTATCCGGATGCCGAGGCCCAGGGCTCGGAGCCGGGCATCGAGGCGACGAAGGATGCTGCCGAGGGGATCCTCGGCATCGAGATCCCGTACTACGTCTTCGTCGACATGCACGGCTTCGCGGCGCTCGTGGATGCGCTCGGCGGCGTCGACATCAACGTCACCGAGCGCCTGCCGAAGGGTGGTGGCCCGTCGTACCCCGGTGAGCCCGCGGAGGACTGGGCGATCGGCTGGATCGAGCCCGGTCAGCAGCGCATGGACGGCGACACGGCCCAGTGGTACGCCCGCTCGCGGTACACGACGAGTGACTTCGATCGCATGCGGCGCCAGCGCGAGCTGCAGGAGGCGATCCTCGCGCAGTTCACGCCGCAGGTCGTGCTCACGCGCTTCCAGGATGTCGCCACGGCGGGTGCGGACCTCGTCAAGACGGACCTGCCGCAGTCGTTCATCCCGACGCTCGTCGATCTCGGACTGAAGGCCAAGGAGCAGCCGGTGCAGACGATCGAGCTGACCCCGGCGGAGGGCATCGACGAGTTCGACCCCGACTACGCGTACATCGCCGACCTCGTGCAGACGACCCTCCACCCGCCGACCCCCACGCCGGAGGGCTGACCCGTGGTCGCCACGCTGCGCGTCGTGCTCGACCAGCTCGTCGCGCCGACCGAGCCGGAGCTCGCCGAGGCATCCCGCGAGCTCGCGCGGGCGCTCGTGATCGGGGCGCCGTCGGGCTGCGAGGTCGAGGCGATCGCGCCGGCCGGCGGTTCGGATGAGGCCATGGCTGCCGTTCCCGGGTTGGCGGGCGTGCGGCGCACGGCCCTGCCGCGTCGCGAGCTGTCGGCTGCGCTGCAGCTCGGCGTGGGCACCGGCATCGGCGGCGGCATGATCCACGCGCCGTCGCTCTTCGCGCCGCTCGTGCGTCATGACCGCCTGCACGACAACGATCAGACCGTGGTGACGGTGTGGGATCTGCGCCCCTGGGAGTCGCCCGCCGAGCTGCCGCGCGCCGGTCGTCGCGTGGCACAAGGCGATGCTCAAGCGCGCGGTGAAGCACGCCGATGCCGTGGTGGTGCCGACGCATTCGCTCGCGGTGCGGGTGGCGGAGATCGCTCCTGGGCTCGGCGACCGGATGCGTGTGATCGCGGGTGCGTCGCCCCTGGGCTTTTCGGTACCGATGGACGAGGTCGGGCGCCGCCGCGAGCTGGGGCTGCCCGAGGGGTTCATCCTCTTGGCGGGCGGGCCGCAGGGTTCGGAGGGCTTGGATGCCGGACTCGCCGCGGTGGCGGCATCCGGTGTCGACCTGCCTGTCGTGGTGATCGACGTCGAAGAGGGTCACGAGCCGGCGGTGGCGGACCTCGCCTCCGCTGCCGGGATCCCCGAACGCGCGCTGCACGTGCGCGGGGTGCTGTCGGCGGAGGATCGCGCCGCGGTGTTCGGCGCGGCCGTCGCGTTCGTCGCGCCGTCGCGGCGCGCGGCGTTCCCGTGGCGCGTCGTCGACGCCCTGACGCTCGGCGTGCCGGTCATCGCGGCGTCGTCCGCGGTGCACGGCGAGGTCGTCGTCGAGGGCGGGGTCCTGATCGCGGGCACCGATGCGTCGAGTCTTGTCGACGGCCTGGGCGCGGCGCTGTCCGCGTCGCTCGGGTCGACCGCAGCCGCCGAGCGGCTGGGCGTGCTCGCGGGGGATCGAGGACGGGCGTTCTCGTGGCGCGAAGCCGCCGACAAGGTCTGGATGCTGCACGCCGAGCTGTAGTGGTCCGGCCGATCACCCTCGCGATCGGCCTATTCTTTCGGCGAGGCGCCGCGTTACCATGAGTCCCATGCGTCACACTGGTCGCGTGGCTGGTGTTTCCGGGGGGGAACGCCGCGCGTCTGCGCGGCGTCGAGTTGGCGTGTTCGCGGCGGCGCTGAGTCTCATCGGCGCACTTCTTCTCGCTCCCGCGGCGGCGGAGGGAAGCCCGGCGGCAGCCGAACCGCAGGCGGCCGCCGCCGGCCAGTCGTCCCCGGCGACATCGTGAAGGCGGCCGACCTCTCGCAGTTCCGAGCCGGCAACATCATCAGCGACGCGAAGTTCTTCGATCGCGGACACGATGAGCGAAGCGCAGATCCAGCAGTTCCTTCAGGCGAAGGTGCCGAACTGCCAGGCGGGTTACGTGTGCCTGAAGGACTGGTACGACACTTCTCGCGCCACCGAGCGCGGACGCCATGTGCGGCGGCGTATCCCGGGGGCTACCGCGAACGCGCGTCGGCGATCATCTACAAGGTCGCGCAGGCCTGCGGAATCAACCCGCAGGTGATTCTCGTGATGCTGCAGAAGGAGCAGGGGCTGGTCACCCACACATGGCCGTCCGACTGGCGCTACACGATCGCCATGGGGCAGGGATGCCCCGACACCGCGGCGTGCGACACGCAGGTACTACGGGTTCTTCAACCAGGTGTACGGCGCGGCATGGCAGCTCAAGCGCTACGCCAACCCGCCGGGAACGAGCCAGTACTTCACGTGGTACGCGCCGGGCAAGACGTGGAACGTACGCTGGCACCCGAACGCGGCGTGCGGTTCGTCGCCCGGTGCTACATCCAGAACCAGGCGACAGCCGACCTTACTACTACACGCCGTACCAGCCC
>CAWHKF010000007.1:0-388645 GCA_963829895.1 uncultured Actinomycetota bacterium
CACGTTCGAGCTGCGAGCAGAGCTGGGGGCGGCGGCGTGATCCGCGTGCTGCTCGCGGACGACGAGGAGCTGATCCGCGCCGCTCTGGCGCTGCTGCTCGAGCTTGAGCCCGATATCGAGGTCGTCGCGCAGGCCCGTGACGGCCGAGCCGCCATCAGTCGGCGCTGCGGCATCGACCGGATGTGGCCGTGATGGACCTCGAGATGCCGGGGCTCGACGGGATGCAGGCCGTCGCCGAGCTGGCGCGGGCGCGGCCCGAATGCGCCGCAGTGATCCTCACGGGCCGCGGCCGGCCCGTGCATATGGCGGCGGCGCCGCGCGCCGGGGCGCGCGCCTTCGTCGTGAAGGGTGCGCCGGCCTCGACGCTTGCGGATGTGATCCGGCGCGTCCATGAGGGCGGGCGCTACGTGGATCCGGTGCTGGCCGCGGAGGCGCTCACGATCCCGGCGTCTCCGCTGACCGAGCGCGAGACGGAGGTTCTTCAGTTCACCGGAGAGGGCCTCGACGTCGGCGATGTCGCGGCACGCCTGCACCTCGCCCGCGGCACCGTCCGCAACCTGCTCATCTCCGTCCGCCTGAAGCTGGACGCAGCGAGCTCCCACTGATGCCGCCCGGATCGCCCGCGACGCCGGGTGGATCCGCTGATCCACCGGCTCGACGTGGACCGACATCGGTCACCCGCGTCCCCGCAGAGCCCCGAGGCCCTGGGCGTCAGACGTTGCGTCGCTTGACAGTGATGGCCGCGACCACCAGCCAGCTGGCCGTCCACAACACGGTGACGGGGGCGAGAACGAGCGGGTCGAGCTCGCCCTCCCCGCTCGTAAGAGAGACCAGCGTGGTGAGGGACGCGCCGGGAATGGTCTTCCCGAGCAGGTTCACGACATCACGGGGATGAGGCCGAGGATCAGGGGCACGAGATAGAAGAAGCCGAGGACGACTCCGAGCGCGCCGATCGAGGAGCGCACGATCAAGCCGGCGGCGACACCGATAACGCGCCGCACGTTTCCGCGAGGGCGAGATCGAGCAGCACCCGGATCGCCTCGGGCCACCACGCGGCCAGTCCTCCGCCTCTCAGGACGTCGGCAAGGGCGAACGCGCCGAAGGAGGTGACCAGGGAGACGGCAAGGGCTATCGCCGCCACGAGCGTGTACTTCGCGAGCACCACGGGGGTGCGCGCGGGAACGACGCTGTATGTCTGGACCGCGGCGTTGCTCTCATAGTCGGAGGTCGCCGTCATGATCCCGACGAGGATCAGGATGATGAACGTCGCGAACGAGGAAGGCGTCGCGGTGTCCAGGACCGCGGCCGCATCGACGGGTCCGGACGCCGCTGACGCCCAGATGAGGGTGATCAGGAACGGTGCGACGAGGGCGGCGCCGATCAGCCACTTCGTGGCGCGCAGCCCGGCGAGCTTGATCCCCTCCGATCGGAGGGCGCGCGCGAGCGTCACGCGATGGTCGCGGGCGGTCTGGGCGACACTCATCGCGACTCCTTGTCGGCCGGCTAAGCCCGCGGCGAACTGCGTTCCCCTTCGGTCAACGACAGGAACGCGTCTTCGAGGGAGCCCTGCTGCGAGACGAGCTGGTGCAGGGGGATCGCGTGGGCTGCGGCGAGGTCTCCGATGGCCTCCGCGGAGATGCGTGAGCACCAGTGACGCCGTCGGATGCCGTGCTGTCCACCCGGCCTCCGTTCGCGGTGACGATGCCGGCCAGGTCGGTGCTGCGGGGCGAGCGGACGAGGACCAGGAGCGGGTGGCCTGCGCGATGACGTCCGCGATGGGCCCGTCCGTGATGACGCGCCCTCTGCCCATCACGATGACGCGGTCAGCGGTCAAGGCCATCTCGCTCATCAGATGGCTGGAGATCAGGATCGTCCTGCCCTCGGCCGCCAGGGATCGCGCGAGTTCTCGCACCCAGTGCACTCCGTCGGGGTCCAGCCCGTTCACCGGCTCGTCGAGCACGAGCGTCGCCGGGTCGCCGAGCAGCGCGGCCGCGATGCCGAGCCGTTGACGCATACCCAGCGAGTAGGTGCCGATGCGCCGGGACGCGGCATCCGTCAATCCGGTCATCGACAGCACCACGTCGACCCGGCCGTCGCCGATGCCGTTGGTCGCCGCCAGCGCGCGCAAGTGCGTCCGGCCCGTCCGGCCAGGGTGCACCGCGGTCGCGTCCAGCAGCGCGCCCACCGTCGACATCGGCGCGAGCGAACGGGAGAACGGTGCGCCGTCGACGAGCGCCGTGCCGGAGGTCGGCCGATCCAAGCCCAGGATCATGCGCATCGTGGTCGACTTGCCCGCACCGTTGGGGCCGAGCAAGCCGGTGACGCTGCCGGGGTGCACCGTGAAACTGACGTCGTCCACGGCGACGCGAGAACCGAAGTGTCGCGTCAGCCGAGCTACCTCTATCAACCTGGGCTCCTCCTCGGTCCCGATCAGCCTACGGGCGCCGCTGTTTCCGGCGGCGGTGACAGGCCCGATCAGTCCTCAGCGGTCTCGCGCGCGAACAGCAGGAGCTCCGGGAGGCTCGTGGCGAAGTAGTCCGTCTCCCCGCTCGCGTGGCGGGCCACGGGGGAACGTACTGCGAGGCGCGCCTCGCCGAGCGTTGCGGGCGGGTCGGCTCTGCGGCAGGCCGTTGGCCGCGAGCGCCGCGTCCCACGCCGCGATCGCCTGGCCCTCGCCACCCTCCCAGGGGTGGAAGGAGCGCGTCATCAGGATCTCGAGCGCCCGCGCCGCCTCGCCCGCGTCGAGGAGCAGTTTCAGGTACTCGATCGTGAAGTCATCGCGAGAGAGCACGAGCGCCTCCACCGGCCGGAGCCGGGGCAGACGCTCCGACGCGGCCTGTCCGAGCCGGATCGCGAGCTGGTCCTGCTCGTACCGGAGGCGGGCGTCGTCGGGCGCGGCCGCGACCGCCTCGCTCGTACAGCTCCCAGGCACGGGCGTCGTCGTGACCGATGTTGTAGGCGGCGAGCGCGGCGTTGCGGAAGAGGACGGGGTCGACGCGTCCGAGCGCGATCGCCTGCTCCCAGTGCGTGCGCGCCTCGAGCGACGTCCGTGCGCGTAGAGCAGCATCCCGATCAGCGAATGCGCCACGGCGTCATCCGGGTCGGCCGCGAGCGCCGCCTCGAGCGCGTCGAGCGCATCGAGTCCGAACGGGAAGGCTCGGGTCAGGTCTGCGGCCCGGGCGCGCTCGCGCTCCTCCGCAGCCCGTGCGGTGTCCCCGCGCGCCTCGTGCACCGCACCAGCGATGTAGTGCGCGATCGGACGGACGTTTCCCGACCAGGCGTCCGCCGCCGTCGACGCCCACTCGAGAACCTGGAGCGCCTCGTCCATCGCTCCGGCATTGCGCAGGTCCAACGCGACGTCGAGCAGGAGCCCGGCCTCGTCCGTCAGGGGTCGACCCGCGAGCGCCCTGAGGGTGGCGTCGAGCGGATCGGCTTCGAGCGCACGCCGCAGGACGGCTTCGGCATCCGTGTCCGCTCCGGAACGGCGGAGCAGGATCGCGCGGAGGGCGACGCCGGCGCGCGTCGTGGCCGACCACGCCGTCGAGCGTGTCGAGGACGCGCAGTGCGGCGCGGTTCTGACCCCGGCACGCCAACGACTGCGCGAGCGCGAAGCCCGCGGCCGCCGCCCAGGTGCCGTCCCAGCCGGCCTTGCCGAAGGCCTGCTCGGCCTCGGCGATCCGCCCGAGCCGGCGCAGCACCAGCCCGTGCAGGTAGTAGGCCTCGGCGTCGACCGGGGTTCGCGTTGCGACGGGTGAGCCGCGCAAGCGCCCGCTCCACGCGGCCCAGCGCCGTGTCGTAGTCTCCGGCGCGATAGTCCCGGTCCGCGAGCGCGAGGTTGATGCGGACGTCACCGGGATCGCGCTCGGAGCCCGGCGTTCCAGTACGCCAGCGGCGAGCGCGTCGGATGACGGTACTGGCTGAGGTGAAGGCCCGTGAGATAGAGCTCCTCGACGGAGTCGATCGCGTCGGGAGCGGGCGGCTCGTCGGCGACCCAGGGCTCTTCGTCGCCGACGACGGTCGGGCGTCCACCGCACCAGAAGACTGTCCCGCCGAGGTCAGCAGCTCCGCCGCGATCGCCTCGTGGCCGTCGGATCGCGCGTCGGCCTCGAGCCGGAAGGGCACCCCCGGGTCGATGTCGACGTGCTGCGAGGCGAGCACCTCGCCACCGCGGACGATGCGCGCGAGGGCGCCTCGGTGCGGTCGCGTCACCGCGAAGGTCGCCGCCAACGCGCCGTCGCGGTCCACGTGCACCGCCGCGTCGGGCGTGGCCTGGTGCGCGGTCCCGATCGCGGGGATCGGATACCAGTACTGCGTGAACACCTTGGTCTCGCCGGGGAGCAGCCAGCTGAAGTCGGGCTGGTTGTCGGTGTAGACGCCGGCCATGAGCTCGACGTAGGGGCCGTCGCCGTCGGTGAGCTGCGCGTCCCACGCCTGCCCGAGGGGCCCGGTCCCCCACGTCCACTGCTTCTTGCCGGGCGAGAGCCGGCGCTCGGCCCAGTGCACGAAACCGGCGCCGGCGGCGTGGTCGTAGCCGCCGAAGAAGTCCTGGCCGGAGTCGACGATCATGTACGACGTCGGCACCGGGATGTTCTTGTACCAGTCGATGCGGTTCGCTTCCGGGTCGGTCTGCGCGAGCGCCGGATAGTCGACGCCGTAGTACGGCCGGTCCGCCTCGGGGAAGGCGGTGAGGGCGCGCCGGGCATGATCGGCGACGTAGCGCACGTCCTCGGGGAAGAACGACTGGTAGTCGTCGTGGACCGCGGCCGCGACGTTCGCCCACCAGAGGAAGGTCTGACGCTCGTCCGTCCGGTTGTGCAGGCGGACCGCCAGCTCGACGACCGAGCTGCCCGCGCGCAGGCGCACGCCGTGCTGAGCCGACATGCGGGCGAACGGGTCGTGGTCGTGGCACCAGACCGTCACGGTGCCGTCGTCGTCGTGCTCGATGGATGCCTCGACGGGGAGGTAGGTCGCCGGCCGATGGTGCTGAGGCCAGTTGAACTCGACGCCGCCACTGACCCACGGCCCGGCGAGACCCACCAGCGCCGGCTTGATCACGTTGTTGCGGTAGAAGAAGTCGTAGCCCGTGGTCTTGTCGTAGCCGACGTGGATGCGACCGCCCAGCTCCGGCAGCACGACCAGCCGGACGTACTCGTTCTCGAGATGGATCGCATCCCAGTCGCGCAGCGTCGCCTCCTCGGAGACCCTTTCGGTGAACGGCAGGGGGTACACCTTGCCGCTGGATCCCTGGTACACCCGGTGGTCGAGGAACATCGGGTAGCGGCTCGGCTCGCCCGGCTCGTAGGTGCGGATGCGTCAGCGGCTCACGCCAGGCGACGGCGCCGCCGCTCCGGATCACCGCCTCGAGATCAGCGGGGACGTCCGGAAGCCGGAGCTTCTCATGGGGATCGTGCGACGCACCGAGAACCGTGGCTGGCTCCACGGTGTCGACGTCCGTCCGTTCAGCGGTCATCGGTGACCTCCTCGGGGAGACTGCGGCGGGGTGCCGGGTTGCGGGATCTCGCGCGGAACGTCGCGAGTGGATACGACGCTACGAGCCGTCGGCACGCGAAGCTATGGTGAGAACGAGGGACATCATGGACGAAACACCGATCACCGGCGCACCCTTCTACCGCACGGACGGTTTCGAGAACCAACGTCTCTGCGTCGTCCCCCGGCCCGAGGTTGAAGCGGCGCTCGAGCGCGCCGGGACGCGGCGCATCACCGTCACGGATGCCGGATACTTCCCCGCTGCGAGGGGCCACCGGCGAGTGCGCCCGAACGGCGCGGCCGAGACGATCGTGATCCTCTGCGTCGCCGGTGCCGGCGTCGTGCGGATCGCCGGCAGGGCGTATGCGCTCACGCCGGGCACCTGCATCACCATCCCCGCTCACGAGCCACACGACTATCAGGCGTCGTTCGACGATCCATGGACGATCTGGTGGATGCATGTCCGAGGCCCGGACGTCTCCGAGCTGACCGGGCCGCTGCTCGGCATCCCCCGCCCGCTCACCAGCCTGCGCGCGATCGACGGCGTCGCTGCGCTGTTCGACGAACTCGTGAGCGTACTCGAGCGACGCCACTCACCCGCGCACCTGCTCGCGGCCTCGGGCGTGGCGTGGCAGCTGCTGACAAGGGTGGTCGCCGACAGCATCCTTCCGGCGGAAGGTTCGCCGATCGAACGAGCGATGCACTTCCTCGAGGCGCGCGTCGACAGCAACATTCAGGTGCGCGAGCTGGCCGCCATGGTGGGCATGTCGCCCTCCCACCTGAGCGCCCTGTTCCGCCGGGCGACCGGAAGCGGTCCCGGTGCGTTCCACACCTCGGTGAAGATGGCGCGCGCCCGGAGCCTGCTCGACACGACCACGGCAAGCGTCGGCGAGATCGCTGCCGCCGTCGGCTACGCCGACCCGCTGTACTTCTCCCGCCACTTCCGCCGGGTGCACGGCGTCAGTCCGACGCAGTACAGGGCGCAGCACAAGGGATGACCCGCGCTGCGCCCTGACGACGGTTGCGCGGCCTGCGCGGACGCGACGGTGACGGTTGGACCCGCACCTTCCGCGAACGGGCCGGCAAATGGGTCTCGCGCGGGTCAGCGAGCGACCATGCGCATGCCGGACTCGTCGTAGCGGTCGCCCGCGACGCCGAGCCGGTCGACCAGCGCGTCGAGATCGGCGATGTCGTCGGCGGACAGGCCGACCGTCGTCGCGCCGGCGTTCTCGTCGATCCGCTCACGGCGGCGCGTGCCGGGGATCGGGGCGATGTAGGGGCGCTGGGCGAGCAGCCAGGCGAGCGCGACCTGCGCCGAGGTGGCGCCGCGAGAGGCGGCGAGCGCGGCGACGTGGTCGATCAGAGCTTGGTTCGCCGCGAGGTTCTCGGCCTGGAACCGCGGGACGTGCGCGCGGATCTCGCCGGACTCGAACGTCGCGCCCGGGGTGACCGTGCCGGTGAAGAACCCTTTCCCGAGCGGGCTGAACGGCACGAATCCGATGCCCAACTCGTCGCACACCGGCAGAACCTCGGCCTCGGGATCGCGGGTCCACAGCGAGTACTCGCTCTGCACCGCGGTGACCGGGAAGACCGCGTGTGCGCGGCGGATCGTCTGGGCACCCGCCTCCGAGAGGCCGAAGTGCTTCACCTTGCCCGCCGCGACCAGCTCGCCGACCGTGCCGGCGACATCCTCGATGGGGACATCGGGGTCGACACGGTGCTGGTAGAACAGGTCGATCGTCTCAACGCCGAGGCGCTGGAGAGAGGCGTCCGCGACGCGGCGGATCTGCTCCGGACGCGAGTCGGTGCCCTGCATCCGTCCCTCGACGATGTTCCAGCCGAACTTGGTCGCCACCACGACCTGGTCCCGGATCGGGGCGATCGCCTCACCCACGAGCTCTTCATTGACATACGGGCCGTACACCTCGGCGGTGTCGATGAACGTGAGTCCGTGCTCGACCGCGTACCGCAGCACGCCGATCATGTCGTCGCGGTCGCCGGGGTTCGGACCGTACGACATCGACATCCCCATGGCTCCCAGCCCGATGGCCGAGACCTGCAGTCCCTGGCCCAGTTCCCTCGTGTGCATGATTCCTCCGATTCTCGAACTGCCTCCATTCAACGCTCACGCCTGCTCGTCCGGCAGTGACAGGCGTGACCGGTACCGGCAGTACCCCCTCGGGGTCAGGAGACGGGCGTACGGTCGAGGACATGGATCACCGCAGTGAAGCACGCGAGTTCCTCACCACCCGGCGCGCGCGCATCACCCCCGACGTGGCGGGGCTGCCCGCTTTCGGCGGCAACCGGCGTGTGCCCGGACTGCGCCGCGAGGAGGTCGCGCTGCTGTCGGGAATGAGCGTGGACTACTACACGCGCCTGGAGCGCGGCGACCTCTCCGGCGTGTCCGACACCGTCCTGCAGTCTCTCGCCCGGGCGCTGCAGCTGGACGATGCCGAGACCGCGCACCTGCACGACCTCGCCCGTGCTGCCAACGCGTCACCCGTTGCCCGCAAAGCGCGCCAGACGACGACCAGCGTGCGACCCAGCATCCAGCGACTCCTCGATGCCATCACCGACGCACCTGCGATCATCCGCAACGGCTACTACGACTACGTGGCCGCGAACCGCCTCGGTCGTGCGCTCTACTCCCCCGTGTTCGCCGAACCGGCGCCCAACAGCGCCCGCTTCGCGTTCTTCAATCCCGCCGCGCACGACTTCTACCTCGACTGGGACAAGGTCACGCAGGAATTCGTCGCCGCCATGCGCGGCGACGCCGGCCGCAACCCGTTCGACAAGCGACTCACCGACCTCGTCGGCGAACTGTCGACCCGATCCGAGACGTTCCGCACACTGTGGGCCGCGCACGACGTCCGGTACCACCGCACCGGTGTCAAACGCCTCCATCACCCCGTCGTCGGCGACCTCGAACTCACCTACGAAGCCTTCGAGCTCCCCGCCGACCTCGGCCTGCAGCTGTCGACGTACACGGCCGAACCGGACTCACCCTCCGAAGACGCGCTCAAGCTCCTCGCGACCTGGGCGGCCACCGCCGACGCCCCCGCGCCGCGGCACGCGACACTCCCCCAGGACGACTGACACGGCATCCGCCGCATCCGCCGGCGGATCGCTCGCAGGGATGCGCCTCAGTGCGACTCGCGCGAGACCTTCGAGCCGCTGGATCCGACCAGGAAGTCGAGGTCCGCTCCGGTGTCGGCCTGCATGACGTGGTCGACGTAGAGGCGCTCCCAGCCGCGGCGGGGGTTGGCGAAGCCCTGCACGGTGGCGTCGTTCACGCCGCGCGCGGCGAGCTCGTCGGCAGGAACCTCGACGTCGAGTCGGCGGTTGGGGACGTCGAGGCTGATCCAGTCGCCCGTCTGCACCCGCGCGAGCGGGCCGCCCGCGGCGGCCTCGGGCGTGACGTGCAGGATGACGGTGCCGTAGGCAGTGCCCGACATCCGTCCGTCGCAGATGCGCACCATGTCGCGCACGCCCTTCTCGAGCAGCTTCTTCGGCAGCGGCATGTTCGACACCTCGGGCATGCCGGGATATCCCATGGGTCCGCAGCCGCGGAGGATCATGACCGAGTTCTCGTCGATGTCGAGGTCGGGGTCGTCGATACGGGCGTGGAAGTCCTCGATCGAGTCGAAGACGACCGCGCGGCCTCGGTGCTGCAGCAGATGCGGGGACGCGGCCGCGGGCTTGATGATGGCGCCCCCGGGAGCGAGCGAGCCACGGAGGACGCTGATCCCCGCCGCGGGGATCAGCGGCTGCGCGCGCGGCGTGATGACGTCGGCATCCCAGATCCGCGCGTCGTCGAGGTAGTCCACGAGCGGTCGGCCGGTGATCGTGAGCGCCGTCGGGTCGAGCAGGTCCTTCACCTCGCGCAGCACCGCGAGGAATCCGCCGGCCCGGTAGAGATCGTCCATGAGGTAGCGGCCGGCCGGCTGCAGGTTCACCAGGAGCGGCACGTCTGCGCCGATCCGGTCGAAGTCGTCGATGGTCAGCTCGATACCGAGCCGACCGGCGATGGCGAGGAGGTGCACGACCGCGTTGGTGGAGCCGCCGATCGCGGCGAGCGCGACGATCGCGTTGTGGAAGCTCGCCTTCGTGAGGAAGGTCGAGGGTCGGCGGTCCTGTTCGACCAGCCGGACCGCGAGCCGGCCGGTCTCGTGCGAGGCCTCGAGGAGGCGGCTGTCCGGTGCGGGCGTGCCGGCGAGACCCGGGACGATGGTGCCGAGCGCTTCGGCCACGAGGGCCATCGTCGACGCGGTGCCCATCGTGTTGCAGTGGCCTTTCGACCGGATCATCGACGACTCCGACCGCGCGAACAGCGCTTCGCTGAGCGTGCCCGCACGGACCTCCTCGCTGAGCCGCCAGACATCCGTCCCGCAGCCGAGCGCCTCGCCGCGGAAGTGGCCGGTGAGCATGGGGCCGCCGGGGATCACGACGGCGGGAAGATCGACGGATGCCGCGGCCATGAGCAGCGCCGGGATCGTCTTGTCGCACCCGCCCAGCAGCACGACGCCGTCGATGGGGTTGGCGCGCAGCATCTCCTCCGTCGCCATCGCCATCATGTTGCGCCAGAGCATCGCGGTGGGGCGCACCTGGGTCTCGCCGAGCGAGACCACGGGAAGGTTCAGAGGGATGCCGCCCGCCTCGTAGATGCCGTTCTTGACCGACTGCGCCACCTCGTCGAGGTGCGCGTTGCACGGCGTGAGATCGGATGCCGTGTTGGCGATGGCGATCTGCGGGTCGTCCTCGGAAGGCGGAGTCGGGCAGTCCTCGCCGCATCCATGCGCGATGGATGTAGGCGTTCCTGTCGCCTGCCGAATACCACTCCGAGCTCCGGAGGTCTGACGCCATCATCTACCAGCTTTCCGAAGTCACGTCTGAGCATGTCGCCGGCTCGCGTCCGACGAGGTGGGCGCCCCGACAGGTGTGGTCACGACATCTGCGGCGGCCATGCCACCTACTGAACCACCGTCACCGATTCCGCGCCACGATCGCGCGAGATCACCCAGGCTATCGACTGACTCAATCCTGCCCGCTTCAGCTATAGACTCTGTCGATATTCGATGGTGATCTCCGGGAGTGGGTTCCGAGGACGACATGAACGCCGAAGCGCCGCTGTCGCGTCTCGATCTGAATCTGCTCGTGGCGCTCAACGCCCTGTTGGGCGAACGCAGTGTGAGCCGCGCGGCAGAGCGACTCCACCTCAGCCAGCCCACTTTGAGCGCGTCGCTCGCTCGGCTGCGGACGCATTTCGGCGACCAGCTGCTCGCGCGCCGAGGCAATACCTACGACCTCACCCCACTCGGCGCGCGGCTTGCGGAGCTCGTGCCGACCGTTCTGGAGGGGGCGCGTCGCGTCTTCGAGATCGAAGCGGACTGGAACCCAGCGGGCTCGACGCGGGAGTTCTCGATCTACCTGTCGGATTACGGCATGGCGACGGTAGCCCCGGTCGTCGCGCGGCTCAGTCACGGTCTGGCCCCCGGCATCCGCTTCCGATTCCTGCTGCACACCCCTGCGATCGTCGACGACGCGGCGGAACGGCTGCGCTCCGTCGACGGCATCGTCCTCCCGCACGGCTTCCTGTCGGATCTGCCGTTCACCGATCTGTGGCGGGACGAGTGGGTGGTCGTCGCGTCGGAAGACCACCCCGCCGTCGGCCGCGGACTGTCGCTCGACGACCTCGCGAGCGCCAGTTGGGTGCTCACGTACCAGACGCGCACGGCGTTCACGTCCGCCAGCCGCCAGCTGCAACAGCTCGGGCTGGAGCCGCGCGTCGAAGTCGTCGTCGAGAGCTTCCTCGCGGTGCCCCAGTTCGTCATCGGCACCAGCCGGCTGGCCATGGTGCAGCGCGGTATCGCCCGGCTGATCGAACGGTTCGATGGCGTCGCTCTGCTCGACCCGCCGTTCGAGGCCACTCCCCTGTCCAACGCGCTGTGGTGGCATCCCGCGTACCGGAACGACCCCGCCCACGCGTGGATGCGGGAGGTCTTCGTGCGCGCCGGCGGCATCCTGAGCGAGCAAGCGGGCGAGGGCTGACCGAATCCTGCCGTGCGCCGGTCAGCCTCGCTGGGTGCTGCGCCGCTCGACCAGCGTCGGGACGAGCCGGACGGCCTCGTGCTCGTGGTCGGCGTCTTCGAGCTCTCGCATCAGCAGCCGGATCCCGGTCGCCCCGAGCTCCTCGCCCGGCTGACTGATCGTCGACAACGGCACGGGGGCATCCCAGGCAGCCTGGTTGTTGTCGTACCCGATGACGCTCACGTCGTCGGGCAGGCTGATCCCGGGTGACTCGGCGAACGCCTGCAGAATCCCCGCCGCGAGCAGATCGGATGCCGCGACCACGCCGTCGATCTCGCCGGCGGCGACGCGCGGGGCAAGGGTCCGACCGACATTCCAGCCGTCGGCACGGTTGATCCACTCCGGCTGGACCGCATCGACGGGAGCGAGCCGGACCTCGGCGAGGGCCCGTAAGAAGCCGTCGCGTCGATCGGCGACGGGCTGAAGCGAGGCCGGTCCCCCGACGAACACCAGACGACGACGCCCCTGATCCAGGAGGTGCTTCGTCGCCAGCTGCCCGCCGAACGCGTTGTCGATGAAGGCGCTGCAGAACTGCGCCGACGTGTCGTGATAGTTCAGCATCACGAGCGGTGTGCGGCCGTGAGCGCGGGAGGCGATCGCTCGGAAATGCTGGGCATCGTTGAGCGTCAGCAGCGACCCGAGAACCAACGACTGCTCGAACACCGCGAGCGCTCGCCGCTCGCGTTCGAGCTCACCGCCGCTGTTCGCGAGGATCACCGACGCGCCCAACTCGCCGGCGTGCGCCTCGGCGCCCTGAGCGATGTCGATGAACAGCGAGTTGCCGAGATCGGAGAGCGCGAGGCCGACGGTGCGACTGCCGCCTGCGGCCAGCGACCGCGCCGCGCCGTTGGGCACGTACCGGAGCACGGCGATCGCGCGCTGCACCTTCTCCTGGGTCGACGGCGAAACCCGCTCGGGGTGATTCAGCACGTTCGACACCGTCGAGGGCGACACGCCGGCGAACGCCGCGACGTCGTCGATCCCCACGGCATCGGCTGGCCGCCGCCTCACGGTCGTCGAGATCACTCCACGATCCTACGCACACGATTGCAGCGCTTCAGACAATGCCCGACAGCGGTATCGAATCGATCGATAACGGCTATAGAAAACGCCATGCGGTGCTGGCTTTGTCGCCATCATCGCCGCTCCTACTCTCGATTGCAGCGCTTCAATAGAGGCCGCATTCAAGGAGGAACTGTGACCACAGCACGTACCAAGGCGACTCGTCTCGCCTTCTTCGGCGCCGCGATCGGCGTCACGACTCTCGCGCTCACCTCGTGTGCGGGTGGCGGCGAGGCAGCCGCTCCGACCGACTTCGCGTACCTCTCGTTCGCCGAGAACACCAGCATCCAGGACACACTGACCACCCTCAGCGAAGACGCCTGCGCGGCGGAGAACGAGGCACTCCCCCTGAAGGTCAGCACCCAGCCGCAGGCGAGCTACGACCAGCAGCTCCAGCTCCTCGCCGGCCAGAACGCTCTCCCGTCGCTGTTCGCCAGCGGCAACTCGCCCCAGGTCGCCAAGGATCTGCAGACGGGTGACAAGCTCGTCGACGTCGCCGCGGAGCTCGACGAACTGGGCGCCGCCGACGACATCCTGCCGGCCGCTCGCTCCACGATCGAGGCGCTCTACGGCGGCGAGGTCTTCGTGCTGCCGACCGAGCTCAACGTCGAGGGCATCTGGTACAACAAGGCAGATCTTCGCCGAGCTACGGCATCGAGGAGCCCACCACCTGGGATGAACTCACCGACGCCGCGGCGACGCTCAACGGAGCCGGCGTGATCCCGTTCTCAGCCGACGGCCAGGACGGGTGGCCGCTGACGCGCCTCGTCGGCAACTACCTCTTCCGCTCGCTCGGTCCCGACGCGCTGCAGAAGGTCGCCGACGGCGACGCCAGAGCTCACCGACCCCGAGTACGTCGAGGCCGCCGCGGCCGTGGCAGAGCTCGGCGCGGCGGGCTACTTCGGCCCGTCGGTCGGATCGATCGACTACATGACCGCCGTCAACCAGTTCCTCACGGGACAGGCGGGCATGTTCTACATGGGCAGCTGGATCCTCGCGAACTTCAACGACGAGGCCCAGAACCAGATCGGCGCGGAGAACATCGGCTTCATGCCGTTCCCCGAGGTCGAGGGCGGCGCGGGCAGCAGCGACCAGCTCGCCGCCAACGTCGGCGTGCCGCTGGCGATGTCGCAAGGCCACCTACGACGACGACACGGCCGCATGGCTGGGCTGCATCGCCGAGAACTTCGGCTCACGAGTCCCTCGCGGTCGCAGGGCGTCATCACCGGCTTCGCAACGAACACGCCCGTCGAGGGCCTGCCGCCGCTCACGCAGATGGTCCAGGAGAAGATCGCCGCCACCGAGCAGAGCGTGCTGTGGTTCGAGGCGCTGTTCGACGCCAAGGCCGCCACGACGAGCCAGACGAACGCTTCTCAGCTCGTCACGGGTGCGATCACCCCTGAGGAGTTCATGGAGCCTCGTCCAGGCCGACCTCAAGTAGCCGCATCCCCGCTGTGGCCGGGCGAGCCCTCGCCCGGCCACGGTCATCCCCGAACGGAAAGCATCCCCACGTGAACCGCGTACTCGGCGACTGGCGCGCCATCGCCATCCTGCTCGGCCCCGCCCTGCTCGTCTACACCCTCGTCATGCTCGTCCCGATCTTCTGGTCGCTCGGGCTACACGGTGTTCGAGGGCAACCCGATCATCGGGTTCACCTTCGTCGGCTTCGACAACTTCGCCGCAGCTCTTCACCGACCCGAAGGTCGGCGACGCGCTGTGGTTCACGCTCAGGTACGCCGTCGTGCTCACCTGCTGCAGGTGCTCTTCGGCTACGTGCTCGCCCTGATCTACGTCTTCTGGCTGCGCAAGGCCTCCGGCGTCGATCCGCACGCTGGCGTTCTTCCCCGTCGTCCTGCCGACGGTCGCGGTCGCCCTGCTCTTCCAGGAGCTCTTCAAGATCGCGCCGCGTGCAGGGCCTGGTCAACGACCTCCTCAACGTGTTCGGCATCGCCTCCGTCGACTGGTTCGCGTCACCGGCGACGGCGTTCTGGGTCATCATCTTCATGGACCTCTGGCGGTCGATGGGGTTCTACGCCGTGCTGCTCTACGCGGGCCTCGTCGACATCCCCGAGGAGCATCTTCGAGTCCGCCCGGCTCGACGGCGCATCCGGCTTCCGCCTGGTCTGGCACATCGTGATCCCGCTGTCGCTGCCCGTGCTGCTGTCGTCGATCATCTTCAGCATCAACGGCACGCTCAAGGTGTTCGACTCGATCCTCGCGCTGACCGGCGGCGGGCCGGGCAACACGACCACGCCGCTGACCCTCTACATGTTCCAGACCTCGTTCACCTACGGCGAGTACGGGTTCGGCAGCACGATCGCGCTGCTGCTGACGGTGCTCTGCCTGGTCGTGACGATCTTCATCTTCCAGTCCAACCGCCGCGATCTGACCAAGGACTAGCCGCCATGACCGCACCTCAACCGTTCACCAGCCCGGCCGCGTGCGCCGCGCACTCGGCCACAGGTGCCGATGTGGATCATCCTCGGCATCCTGCTGATCATCGTGGTCTACCCGCTCTTCTGGATGCTGACCGGGTCGCTCAAGACGCAGGACGAGTTCCTCAACAACCCCACCTGGGCGCTGCCCGAGGACTGGACGAACTTCAGCAACTACGTCGAGGCGTGGACGACCGGGCATCTCGACATCTACATCCGCAACAGCATCCTGGCCGTCTTCCCCTCGCTCTTCCTCACCATCGTGCTCGGCGTCGCCGCCGGGTTCGCGCTCGAGGTGATGGTGTGGAAGGGACGCGGCCCGGTGCTGCTGCGTTCCTCGTCGGCATCATGATCCCGGGGCAGATGATCCTGCTCCCGCTGTTCACGATGTACTTCCGGACCGGGCTGACCGGGCACGCTCTGGCCGCTGATCATCACGTACACGGCCATCGGCCTGCCGCTCACCGTCTTCATGATGGCGACGTACTTCCGCAGCGTCCCGCGCGAGATCTTCGAGGCGGCGACGCTGGACGGCGCCAGCATCTACCGCACGTTCTTCTCGATCGGCTTCCCGCTGGTGCGCAACGCCGTCTTCACGGTCGCGCTCGTGCAGTTCTTCTTCATCTGGAACGACCTGCTCATCGCCCTCACGTTCACCACCAGCGACGACCTGCGCACGATCCAGGTCGGGCTTCTCAACTTCACCGGTCAGTTCGGCCAGATCCAGTACGGGCCGACCTTCGCCGCCATCTCCATCAACGTGATCGGCACGCTGGCGCATCTACCTCTTCCTCAACCAGCGGGTGATGAAGGGCCTGACGGCCGGGTCGGTGAAGGGATGACCGCGTCGGACCTGCGCATCGAGCACCTCGACGACCCGCTCGGCATCGGCATCGGCCGAGCCCCGCGCTGAGCTGGCGAGTCGCACGTCCGCACAGGCGCGCGTACGAGATCGAGATCCGTCACGACGAACGGCGACATCGCGACCTCCGGCCGGGTCGACTCGACCGCGTCGCAGTTCCGGCCCTGGCCGAGCCGTCCGCTCGCCTCGCGCGAGACCGCTGACATCAGCGTCCGGACTGTGGGATGCCGACGGCGTCGGGCCCACGGCGTGGAGCGACGCCGCTGCGGGTGGAGGCCGGCCTGCTGGCGCGCACCGACTGGACCGCCGACTGGGTGAGCCCGTCGACCGCCGCGCCGGCACGATGGGCCGCGGCCGGCGTACCTGCTGCGGGCGAGCTTCGATGCGGTCGGCGAGGTCCGTCGCGCCCGCGTGTACGCGACGGCGCACGGCGTCTACGATCTCGAGATGAACGGATCGCCGCGTGGGCGACGACCTGCTCGCGCCCGGGTGGAGCAGCTACCGCCACCGCCTCCGGTATCGCACGCACGATGTCACGTCGCTGCTCCGGCGCCGGAGGCAACGCCGTCGGCGTCTGGCTCGCCGACGGCTGGTACCGCGGGCGGCTCGGGTTCAACGGCGGCCTGTGGGACAACTACGGCACGGACGTCGCGGCGCTGGTCCAGCTCGAGGTCGAGGACGACCTGGGTCGCCGGACGGTCCCGCTCACCTGGTCGTGGGCGGCCTCGTCCCGATCACGCCACGGGGCTCTACGAGGGCGAGTCGCACGACGCGCGCCTCGAGCTCGCGGACTGGTCCGACGCCCGACTTCGACGACGACGGACTGGGCTCCGGCGACATCCTGCCGGCGGAGACGTCGACCGGAGCCCTCGAGGCGCCGACCGGGTCCCCCGGTCCGGGTGATCGACGTGCTTCGCTCCTGTCGAGATCCTGACCCGCCCGGATGGCCGCATCCTGGTCGACTTCGGCCAGAACATCTCCGGCAAGGTCCGCATCGGCGTCGCCGGCTCGGCCGGTTCGCGCGATCGAGCTCCACCACGCCGAGGTGCTCGAGAACGGCGAGCTGGCGACGCGCCCGCTGCGCACCGCGGCCTCCGTCGACGGGTACACTCCCCGCGGCGACGAGCCGTGCGACCTGGACACCGCGGTTCACGCTCCACGGCTTCCGCTACGCGGAGGTGCGCGGCCTGCCGGCCGGCGGGTCGCTCCTCGATCGTCGAGGCGCTCGTGGTCCACTCCGACATGCCCCGCACCGGCTGGTTCTCGAGCGAGCGACCCGCTGCTCGACCGCTTCCACCAGAACGTCGTCTGGAGCATGCGCGACAACTTCGTCGACCTGCCCACCGACTGCCCGCAGCGCGACGAGCGGCTCGGGCTGGAGCGGCGACATCCAGGTCTTCGCGCCGGCCGCGACATACCTGTACGACTCCGCGCGGCGTGCTGCAGAACTGGCTGCGCGACCTCGCCGCCGAGCAGGCGGAGTTCGGCTCGGTGATGAACTTCCATCCGTGGATCGAGTGCGGCTTCCCCAGCGATCCGGCCGCGGCCTGGGGCGACGCCGCGGTCATCGTGCCGTGGGAGCTCTACGCAGCACCGGCGATGTGCGGCATCCTGCGCGATCAGTTCGACGAGCATGCGCGCGTGGGTCGAGCAGGTGCACGCCCTCACCGGCGGGACCGGGCACTGGAGCACCGGCTTCCAGCTCGGCGACTGGCTCGATCCCGCGGCGCCGCCCGACCGCCCGGGCGATTCGCGCACCGATCCGCGTCTCGTGGCCACCGCCTACCACGCCCGCGTCCGCGCGATCTGGCGGCCGAGGCGGCGGCACCTGATCGGCGAAGACGGACGCCGCAGCGCGACCTCGGCCGCATCGCGGACCGTGCGCGTCGCGGCGTTCCGGGAGCACTACGTCTCGCCGGCCGGGCTCGTCGTCAGCGACACCGTGACCGCGCTCTCGGTCGCGATCATGTTCGACCTGCTGCGCGACGACGCACAGCGGCGGGCGGCGGGAGCCGTCTCGCCGAACTCGTCCGGCGAGGGCGACCACCTGATCCAGACCGGGTTCGTCGGCACGCCGCTCGTCTGCGACGCCCTGGCGACCACCGGGCACATCGACACCGCGTACCACCTGCTGCTGCACGACGGAGACGCCGTCGTGGCTGTATCCCCGTCACGATGGGGGCGACGACGATCTGGGAGCGGTGGGACAGCCTGCTCCCGGACGGCTCGGTGAACCCGGGCGAGATGACGTCGTTCAACCACTACGCGCTGGGCGCGGTCGCCGACTTCCTGCACCGGGTGGTCGGCGGGCTGCAGCTGCGTCGAGCCGGGCTGGTCGCCGGGTGCGCGTCGCGCCTCGGCCGGGCGGCGGCCTCGAGTCGGCGTCCACGGCGCACCTCTCGCCCTTCGGGTTGATCGGCGTACAGTGGCGGCGTGCCGACGGGCGCCTCGTCGTCGAGGTCGAACGTGCCACCGGGCGTCACCGCGGAGATCGTGCTGCCCTCTGCGCAGGCCGCGCCGTATCGAGGTCGGCGCGGGCACGCACCGGTTCGAATGCGCCTATCCGACCCGCCGACGCGGACCCGCCGCGCCCGCGCCGCTGGAACATCCACAATCCTGAGGAGCGTCTGCAGATGATCGAAGCGGGTGTCGCTGTGAACGACACCACGCGCCGCGGAGCCGGGCCTCACGCTCGAGCAGGCTGCGAGCCTGCTCTCGGGCGCCGATATGGACAGCACCCGGCTCTCCCGGCCCACGGCGTGCCGCTCCGTCAAGATGACGGACGGCTCGAACGGACTGGCGATGAACCTGCCCCATTTCGCAGGCAAGGTCGCGGCCACGTGCTTCCCGACACTCTCGGCGATGGCCGCGACGTGGGATCCCGACCTGGTCGCCCGTGTCGCGGAGGCGATCGCCATCGACGCGCGCGAGGCCGGCGCGCAGGTTCTGCTGGCCCCCGGCATGAACATCAAGCGCTCCCCGCTCGGCGGCCGCAACTTCGAGTACTTCTCCGAGGACCCCCACCTGACGGGCAGGCTCGCGACGGCGTTCGTGCGCGGAGTGCAGCGCACGGGTGTCGGTGCGTGCGTGAAGCACTTCGCGGCCAACAACCAGGAGACCGACCGCATGCGCGTGAGCGCCGACGTCGGCGACTCGGGCGCTGCGCGAGATCTACCTCCGCGCTTTCGAGCATGTCGTGACGGAGGCCAAGCCCTGGCTCGTCATGGCGTCGTACAACCGGCATCAACGGAACCTATGCCACTCAGAACCGGTGGCTCCTCACCGACGTGCTCCGCGACGAGTGGGGCTTCGAAGGCGTCGTCGTCTCGGACTGGGGCGCGGTCGACGACCGTGTCGCCGCGCTGGCCGCCGGCCTCGACCTCGAGATGCCCTCGACGTCCGGCGCCTCCGACGCGCTCGTGCTCGCCGCGGTCGAGGACGGCACCCTCGACGAGACGACGGTGCGAGCATCCGCTCAGCGCATCATCGAACTGGCGCGCACGGCAGCGACCTCTGCGCGCGGCGACGATCGCTCTGCCGAGCCATTCGCTGCCGGTCACGACAGCGCGGCGCTCGCGACGGAAGCGGCCGAACGCGCCGCCGTCCTGCTCCGCAACGAGTACCGGTGTCCTGCCACTGCGGCCGGACGCGACGGTGGCCGTCGTGGGCGCGCTTCGCCCAGGCTCCTCGTTTCCAGGGCGGCGGCAGTGCCGGGGTCAACGCGGCGCAGACCGCCCGCGATCCCTGGTCGACGCCGCTGGCCGCCGCGCACCGCGGTGTCGTCACCTTCTTCCCCGGGTATGCGGACGATGGAGTGACGACGGATGCCGATGCCGCTCGCCCGAGCGAAAGCGGCCGTCTCCGCGGCCGATGTCGGCATCGTCGTCGTGGGGCTGCCGGAAGCGGCCGAGAGCGAGGGCTACGACCGCACCACGCTCGCGCTCCCCGACGCCCAGCTTCAGCTGCTCGAGGAGCTCGTCGACGCGGGCACGCCTCTGGTCGTGGTCTGCATCGCCGGCGGCGTCGTCGACCTCGAGCCCTGGCGGGAGCAGGTCGACGGGATCATCCTCCCGGGGCTGGCGGGCCAGGGTGTCTCCGATGCACTGGCGCGCATCCTCACCGGCACCGTCTCGCCTTCGGGGCGCCTGGCCGAGACGATCCCGTTGACGTTGTCGGACACGCCCAGCCACCTGTCCTTCCCGGCGAACGCCGCGAGCGGCGCCTACGGCGAGGACATCTTCGTCGGCTACCGCGGCTACGACGAGCTCGGACGGGACGTCGCGTACCCCTTCGGTCACGGGCTGACCTACTCCGAATTCGCCTACTCCGACCCCGCGGTCCGCGCGACGGAGGACGGGTGGGAGTGCTCCCTTGTCGTGCGCAACATCGGCGACGTTCGCCGCCCGCGACGTGGTCCAGCTCTACCTCGGCGCGCCGACCGCCGCCGCACGGCGGCGCGCCGAGTGAGCTGATCGGATTCGCGACCGCTGAGCTCGCCCCCGGTGAGTCGACCCGGGTCGTCATCCCGGTCGGGCAGCGGGCGTTCGCACGCTGGGACGAGCCACGCGGATGGGTGACGGATGCCGGCACCCACGCCCTGCGCTTCGCCCGGTCTTCGCGCGACATCATCGCGTCCGTCAGCGTGGAGGTCGCACGCATCCGGGGCACCGGCGCAGCTCACTCCGGACTCGACGCTCGCGGAGTGGCTCGACCATCCGGCCGTCGGACCTCGGCTGCTCGCCCGCGTCCGCGAGCTCGACGCCGTGGGCAACACGATCGGCCTGCTCAGCGACCCGACCGCCCGGCTGATGATCGGCGGACTGCCCATCAAGCGCCTGGCGGTCGATGCCGGCAACGTCCTTTCGCCCCAGCTCCTCGACGAGGTGCGACGCGCCTAGGTGTGTTGTCCCGTCGCGCCGTTGGCACCTGCAAACCTGCGAGCGCCCCGGATCACGCATGTCGAGGGAAGCTGCGGCTACGCGCTTGGGATGCCCACCCGCCCTTCCCGAGGTATGGTTCGAGCACCGGCTCGCTCGACGCCGCCGGCACCGGCGCCGGAGGGAGGATCCGTGGAACGACGCGTCGCAGATGCGCTACCGGCGGGTGTTGTGCGCTTGAAGCGGTCGGGCGTGATTGCGGAGGCGAATCCCTGGTTCACGGAGTGGTACGGAACCAGCGCTGACGAGCTGGTCGGCAGATCGGTTGACGAGCTCCTCGTCCCGGCACCCGGCGATCTGCTCCCGCCAGGCGCCGGGCCAGGGCCGTGGATGATGGTCCACGCCCGCGAACGCGACCGGGCGGTCATGGTCAGTCACCATCCGCACTCCGACGGGGATGTTCTCGTCATCGAGGAGGCGTCGGAAAGGTTCCACGCACTGACCGACCTGCGCCGGCGCTACGCCCTCGCAGACCGCACCCGTACTCGACTCCAATTGGTGATGGACTCGTCGATCGCGTTCTCGTCCGCTACGACCGAGGAGCGCCTCGCGGAGATCCTCTCCGACACAACAGCCCGGGCCTACCGCGCGGAGACATCCACGGTCTACCTGGTCCAGCCAGACGGAACGTATGCGATCGCCGCCGGTATCGACCCCTTCGACGGTCGGATCGACGTCGGCCCGCTCCTCAGGTCCGTGAGCGCAGCACGGCGGGTAGAGAAGGTCCTCGCCGCTGAGACCGGCGAGCGAATGGCCGCCGGGCTCGGATCCGCGATGACCGCGGCAGGTGTCCGGGCGTTCATCGCCGCACCGCTGCACCATGAGGAGGCGGACTTCGGCGCGTTCGTCAGCTGGTTCCATCACGAACGCACATTCGACGACGAGGCGACGCCGCTGGCGGAGGCGTTGGCCGGCCAGGCCGCACAAGCGCTCGCCACGCTTCGGCTGCAGGCACAGCTCGCGCACGCTGCGAGCCACGACCAGGTCACCGGCCTCCCCAACCGGCGGCTCCTGGAGACGCAGATGGACCAGATCGTCGGCGCTTCACGGTGTGCGGTGCTGTTCATCGACCTCGACGACTTCAAGGGTGTGAACGACCGACTCGGCCATCAGGCCGGCGACCGGATGCTGTGCGAAGTCGCACAACGGCTCCTTACCGGTGTGCGCGCAGGTGACCTCGTCGCCCGGTACGGTGGCGATGAATTCGTCATCGTCTGCGAGATCTCCGAGCAATCCGAAGCTCTCGAAATCAGCGAGCGGATCCTCGGTCTGCTTCGCGGCGATCTATCCCGGCCGGTCAGTCATCCGCGATTGAGCGCGAGCATCGGAGTCGCGATCGCCCCCGCGGGCAGCGAATCGCCTGCCGAGCAACTGATCCGTCGCGCAGACCTGGCGATGTATGGCGCGAAGGCCGCGGGCGGAGACAGGATCGCGCTCGCCGAGAACTGAGACCCTACTGCGCCTGGATGGGCGTGGTGCGTCGGCTGAGAAGGGCTGCGGTAAGAAAGCAGAGGGCACCGAGGAAGGTGCCGAGGTTTGCCCAGAGCAGGCTTGTGAGATCGCCGGTGGCGGGGAGGACGAAGGCGCCGACGGCGGAGATGCCGAAGAACACCGAGCCCAGCATGTTAAGCCAACTGCCTTGCCAGGTTCGCGACGCCGGGTCCCACAGATGGTCGCGGTCTCGTGTGGCGATGACCGCGAAGCTGCTGGCGATGAGGAAGCAGATCGAGCCGAACGCATCTGGACGCCATCCGCTGGCGACCTGCGTGCCCGGGTTGATCGCGGTGATCAGTGCTTCGGTAGTGCTGACGTTGAAGAAGATCGTCCCGGCGAACTGGACGAGGGCTGCCCACCAGTCCCAGCGGTCCGCGGGATGGGTCCCCCGCCGGGGTGGGCGGCGTCCGCTCAGGACCAATTGGATGAGGGCGGCGAGGGTGAAGAAGATGGCGCCCACGAAAAACGTGGCGTTCGTGAGGACGAGCCCGACGTTATCCGCATAGAACGGCACGGCTCCTACCGCAAAGCAGACGGAGCCGATGGCGAATCCCCACGCCTCACGACGAAGGCGAGCACTACGACCGGGGGGCACGATCCGAGCGTAGCCTTCGACGGAATGGCCCCACTTCATGAACCCAGTGTCGTGAATGCTGGCGAGGTCCTATCCTGACGACATGACGAGCCCCTCGCGCCGTGGCGAACCAGTTCATGCCTTCACCGGAATCACCGACCAGAACCAGCTCAATCCCATGTTCGCGCGCGACGGGGAGGCGACCGACTTCCCGCTCAACACCCTCCCCTCGGGGGAGTCCCTCCCCGAGACGGCCTACCAGATCGTTCATGACGAGGCGATGCTCGATGGGAATTCCCGTCTGAACCTCGCCACCTTCGTCGGCACGTGGATGGACCCGCATGCGGACCGGCTGTACTCAGAGACCGTCGACAAGAACATGGTCGACAAGGACGAGTACCCGCAGACCGCGGCGATCGAGGACGCGGTGCTGGAAGATGATCGCCAATCTCTGGAACGCCCCGGACGCCGAGAACGGCGATCGGGACGTCGACGATCGGCTCATCCGAGGCGTGCATGCTCGGCGGGCTCGCACTGAAGCGGCGCTGGCAGCACGCACGCCGTGCGGCAGGCCTACTCCACCGAGAAGCCGAACCTGATCATCTCTCCAGCGCGGTGCAGGTGTGCTGGGAGAAGTTCTGCAACTACTGGGACGTGGAGAGCACGATATGTGCCGATCACCGACGAACACAAATGCCTCGACGGGTTCGAGCTGGAGAAGTACGTCGATGAGAACACCATCGGCGTGGTGGCGATCATGGGCGTGACCTATACCGGCATGTATGAGCCGGTCGAGGAGATCGCGAAAGCACTGGACCAGATCCAGGCGCAGACAGGCCTGAACATCCCCATCCACGTGGACGGCGCCTCCGGCGGGATGGTCGCCCCCTTCCTGCAGCCGGACGCTGGAGTGGGACTTCCGGCGTGGAACGGGTCGCATCCGATCAGCACCTCCGGCGCACAAGTACGGGCTGGTGTATCCGGGGCTGGGCTGGGTGATCTGGCGCGACCGGTCCAGGACCTTCCGGAGGATCTGGTCTTCGATGTCACCTACCTCGGCGGGCACATGCCGAGCTTCGCGTTGAACTTCTCGCGGCCCGGGGCGCAAGTGCTCTTGCAGTACTACCTGTTCCTGCGACTCGGGTGGGACGGCTACTCGCAAGGTGCAGAAGGCCTCCCAGGACGTCGCCGTCTACCTCGCCGGCGAGATCGCGAAGATGCCCGCGTTCGACCTCTGGAATGACGGAACCGACATCCCGGTATTCGCATGGCAATTGAGCCGCGAGCTACACCGACAAATGGAACCTTTATCATCTGTCAGAGCGACTGCGGCTTGAAGGGATGGCTGATCCCGGCATACCCGATGCCTGACAACCTCACCGACGTTGTCGTGCAACAGAATCGTGGTGCGCGAACGGGCTGAGCCGCAACCTCGCCGAGAGCCTGATTCTGGACATCCGCGACGCCGTCGCTTACCTCGACGCGCTGGAATCCCCCATGCCCACCGAAGGGCTCATCTCCTCCTTCACTCACTAGCCTCTGATCCCGCCGCCCGCCGCTCCCATTCGCGATGCGGGCTGCACCACCGCGCCACTGGCCCGCACGAGGTGCCACGGCGCCGTTGTGTTGCATTGCCTGGTTTCGCCGGGGCGGTTAGTCGGCGAAGTAACGGACGATTCATGTTTTCGCCCGCGTGCGCGCTCAACGGAGTGTCATCCCGACACGGCACATTGCTCGCAGGCGTGGACTTTGACGACGGCGATCTGGCGCTGGCTCTTGACGTGAGCCGATGGCATTCGTGAAGAGCCTTCCGCGAAGGAGGCCGGTGCTAGCCTCAGCTCAGGCGGGCGCCGTCTTCCTCGCTCGACCCTCCGAGGTGCTCCATGTCACGCTGGACTGTGAATCGCCTGGTGCGGTTGGCCGCAAGATCGGCTCATGGCCAGTTCGTACTGCGGGTTGCGCGCGACCTCGGCAATCTCCAGCTGATTGATCGCGGGATGACCATCGCCGCCCATGTATTCACGTCGATCCTGCCGCTGCTGATCGTCGCTGGAGCGGTTCGGTCACGGTTGGACCCTGGAAGTGGACCCATCCTGGCTGAGCACATGGGACTGGACGCGGCGACTGCCGAGATTCTGGAGAAGTCGCTACCGGGCGGGGCGCAGGAGTTGCGGGCGACCGGTGTGATCGGCGCGGTCCTGCTCATCATCGCCGCGACCTCGTTCGCCCGCGCTCTGGAACGCAGCCTTCACACGATCTGGAGGACACCTTCCATCAGCATCAAGTTCGCCTGGAGGTGGCTGGCTGCGGTTATCTGCGTGATCGTCGGGCTGGGGTTCATACTCGCCACACGCATCTTCGTTCGCGGCGTCGGCCCGGCGTCCGTCATCGCGTTCTTCGCGGAAGTCATATTGTGGACGGTCGTCTGGTGGCTGACCTCCTGGATCGTCATCAACCGACTGGTGAGCCTGCGGCGACTGCTGCCCGGTGCCCTGCTCACCGGGCATCGGGTTCGCCCTGGCTGGTCTCGTCGCACGAGTGGTCCTGCCGCCCCTTCTCGCCGACTCGGCGACGCGATTCGGCGTGCTGGGCATGGCCTTCACCTATATCGGCTGGCTCTTGATTCTGGCGTTCATCCTGCTCATCGGGGCGACGGTCGGTCGCGTGATCTACCTGACCTACATGCAGCGAGCCCAAGGATGAGCTGTGCACCTCGGACCTAGATCGTCACCCACCGTCGCCATGATTCACCCGCCCACCACATCCACCGGTTCGCTCTGCCCCGCGGGCTTCGATCGCATCCCAGCTCCCCGCGGGCCGGCGATGAGCATCTCCACCAGCTCATCGCGGGCCTCGCGATATTGGGCGGTCGAGAGGTAGTTGTCGTGCCGGGCGATCCTCCAGAGGTAGGACTGGGGGTCGCGCTCGGTTGCGCCGCGATCGATGGGGTTCTCGTTGTGGCATGTGCCATCGCGGTCGCGGAGGACATTGCTGGCGTACCCGTGCACCGGGAACCCGAGGAAGTCGGTTCGCCGCCACAGGCTCCGCCACCGCGGCTGAACGGCCTGCTCGGTGCCGAGGTCCGCGCCCCCGAGCAATTGGACCATGGTCACCGGGTCTTTGTCGGGGCCGAAGCCCTCGTGGGGATTCTTCGCCTCGTCGATCACTTGACGCTGCCACGGATCGGAGCGCACCAGGGCGGGTCCGCGCGTAGCGCGAGTTCCGAGGACGCGGTAACCGAACACCTCGGGGAAGAACCGGCTGAAATACGCCCGCAGTTGCGCCCCGTGTGTGAGCAGCGCGACCCTGTCGACGTAACGATCGACGTCGTTCCTGTCGAGGCCGGCCTTCACAGCCGCGCGGATCCGATCGTCGTCCTCCTGGCCGAGCATGAAGATGACCGCCACCGCGATCGTCGCTCCCATCGAGTGCGCCGAGAGGATGACATACGGGTCCTTGCCCGCCTTCTTCGCGTCGTCGATGTGATGGCGAACCCGCTTGGCGACTTCGGGAACGCCTCGCTCGGCGTAGCACGGCGCGGTGAAAGGGTGTCCGGCCCGGGGGAAGAAGCAGACGATGTCCCATACCAGGCCGAGGGGGCGCTCGTCGGAGGTCACCGCGTTCGTGACGACCCAGCCGACCGTCGCCAGCGCGAGAAGCCCCAGTGCCCACCCCGAGAGAGCGTTGATCCGCTCCCAGAGCTCGAACTGGGCGAGCCATGTGCCGAGTGTCGGGATGCCGAGCACAAGCAGGGCGGCCGCGGTCAGGAACGCCAGCAGCATCAGGATCGGCTCGCCCCGGTGCGCGAGGCCCGCCACACGCCGCGCGTTCGCCACCTCGCGCAGCCGCCCGCCTGGCCTGTGCTCGAAGCGCGGATAGTCGTCGACCGACACCGCCTCGGTGCGCCATTTGTCGCACGGCTCCGTCCAGTCGGCGGTCCTCGCAGCGCCGGGTACGAAGACACGCTGGACTCCGCCGAGATACCCGTCGCGTTCCTTCTGCGCAGCGAGCTTCTCGGGTGGGTCGTTCGGGAACATCAAACCGGGGAGGTTGAAGGCGGGGAACTTTCGGAGCCCGCCGACCAACGCGAAGACGGCGGCGATGATGACGGCCACGAGGATGACGACGAGCATGGTGGCGAAACGGGAATAGAAGACCGGCAGCTCCATGACCGGCGGCTCCACGGCAGGGGTTGTCGCGGCAGCGTCACGAACGGTGCGCAAATGTGCCCGCGTGTCGGGACTCTCCGTCGTCGTCGACAGCCAGGAGTACGCGCCCAGCACGAGAAGGCTCGTGATCACCAACGACGAGAACCACGCCACGAGCAACGCGACAGCCGCGCCGTTGCCACGCCAGCCCGCGTAACGTGCGCGGACGCGGTTTTCTCTCTTGACCAGTGGCAGGTACGAGGCGACCACCGCGACCACCACGAGGCTCGCGGCCGTCCACGTCATCCACATCGTCGCGTCCGGGTCGTCGGCGCCCAAAGCCGCGACGATCGCGAACCCGAGCGCCCCGATGATGAGCGCGCCGCAGAGATACTGGATCGGCCGTCCGTATCCCCATGACATGCTGGCCGTCGCGATCAGCGCCCCGACAGCGGCGATCAGCGTCGGTGCGGCGACCATTCCGCTCAAGCCGTCCGCCGCCTCCGCGTTCGGAGGCAGGAGTGGCGCACCACTGTCGATGAAGAACGCCCACGCCACCCACGCGGCGAAGGCTACGATCGCCGCCACCATGAGCCACGTCGCCAGCCCCCGCCGAACACGTACGGCCGACATCGGTCCGCTGAGCGCGCCACCCCAGGCCATGGCCACCGTGCACAACACCAGAAGCCCTCCTACGAGTGCCATCACCGCCTGGAACGGAGCAATACGCCACGCGCTGCTGCCCTCGAGCCAGACCTCGGTCAGCTCGAGGCCGGTGGCGTCGAGGACTGCGTCGACGGCCAGCGTCATCAGCACGAACGCGAACACCGCCGCCAGGTGGGTCCGCTCGGCAGCCTCGGCCGTTCGGGGCCGCTGCCAGAATCCGAGGGAGCCGAGCAGTGCGGGCTTCGGCGGCCCCGAGCTGTCGTCGTCCGGGTCCGGCGCGGCGGAGCTTTCCCCACGAGAACCGTCGGTGTCATGGCCTTCCTTGCCGGACCCTTCGACGGGCGAGCTGTCGGAGCGGGCGCTGGGTGTTCCGGGGGTGCCGGCAGTCGGGATGCCGGCACCGGCGTCCTCATCGGTCGGCGAGTCCGGGGGTGGGGTGGGCGGCGCGGGAGTCTCCTCGTCGAGAGAGGTGAGCGGGTGAAAACCCGAGCGGGCCCGCCGGCTCACGACGTAGAGGAACAGGATCACCGCGATCGGCACGACCGCGAGGAGGGCCGCCCGAGCGTTGGGCGTGAGGTCGACGAGGAAGTTCAAGAAACCGGGGAGGGCCGCGCAGACCTCGGTGGGCTGACCCTGCGCCGGCGCCGGAAAGCACTCGCTCCCGATGAGATGCACCGAGACGGCGAGCAGCCCCACCGTGTAGAACAGCGTCTGGAGGAGCGCGAACACCCGAATCAGCCCGGCGCCGTCGCCGCTGCGCCAAAGCTCGGGCGTCTCGGTCTCGCCCTTGATGTCGCGCCTCGCCCAATACGCCAGATTGCATAGACCGAATGGCAGCACCAGCAGCCAGCCGACATGCACGATCGCACGGCCGATCACGACGAGCGCCGACCCTCCGGTGCGCGCCTGATTCCCCCACCAGTAGGCCTCCGCCGTCGGGACGACCGGGTCAGGCGGCGAAGTCGGCTCGGGATGGACGACAGTGTCGGAGGGGTACCTCGTCGTCGACCCGGCCGGCGCGGTCGGCACGTGCGGGGCTGCGGTGGTCGAAGAGTGCCCATCGTTGGACGCACGCGCACCATCCGCAACCGCCTTCGCAGCAGCATCCAGTTTCGAATCTTCTGTTGCCCTCTTGATCCTCCAGAAGGATCCCTGCAGGTCGCCGTCGGCGCGCTCGATCTCCTCGTCGGTGGCGAGCAGAGCCTCGGCGGGTGGCGAGTTGGCGATCCCGTGAATCCGCAGCTCCAGGACATCGATCTCTTTCACGACTTCCTCCCACCGACAAGGGAAGCGCGCTGCATCAGCGCAGCTACCGGTTACTGATATGAGTTTCACCAGGCTTCCGAGATACCTCCTGGACTGCGCCGTTCAGGCGCTGCGCTTCCGCTCCCGCGGCATCGGCACCGGCACCGCGCGCCTTCGGCCGCGCCCAGCGCGCAGGCAGCCTGTCCCCGTCCCACACCTGCACCACTCCCCAGGCGCCAGCAGTGAGGGGCACGGCGATCAGGGCGCCGACGATTCCCCCGACGGCCGTCCCACCGGCGATGACCACGAGCACGACGAGTGGGTGGAGGCTGACCGTCTTCCCCAACAGGATCGGCTTCAGCACGTTGGACTCCACTTGATTGACGACGATGACGACGAGCACGACGATTGCTGCGTTGAGTGGTCCATTGCTGACGAGGGCGACCAGTGCAGCGACTGCGCCGGCGACGACGGCCCCGACGATCGGGATGAAGGCGAGCAGGAAGGTGAGAATCGCGAGCGGCACGGCGAGGGGCACCTGCAGGATGAGGAGGCCGATGAAGACCCCGACCGCGTCGAACAGTGCCGCTGCGGCGGTGCTCGAGATGTAGCCACCGAAGACGTTGACGGTCTTGCCCCTGATGCGCTCCGCGCGGTCGTAGGCGGTTCCCTGTAGTGGGCGGAGGAGGAACTCCCACATCTGCGGGCCGTCCTTGAGGATGAAGAAGAGAATGATGGCCATCATCCCGATGCAGGTGGCGATCTCGGTGATGGCACTGATCCCGCCCAGCGCCCCCGATCCGAATTCGACGCTCGTCACCAAGCCGCCGATCTGCTCTCCGAGGTCATTCAGCTGCCGCGTGTCCGGTGCGAACGGCAGCGTCTGCAGCCAGGCCAGGATCCGCTCGAGACCTTCGTGGGCGTTGATCGCGAGCTGGCGCCATTCGTGGCTGACGGAACCGACGACGAAGAGCAGAGAGCCGACGATCACTGCGAGCAGGAAGACGAGCGCCAGGGCAGCCCCGGCGGCGGGGGGCAGACCGCGGCGCCCTGACCATTGCATCCACGGTTCGAATGCCGCTGCGAATATCAGTGCGAGCACGAGGGGGATCGTGACGATCGACAGGCGGCTGAGCAGCCAGACCAGTACCACGACGACCGCGGCGACGAGGAGCATCTGCGCACCGCGCGTAGCGGCGCGTCCGAAACCGCTGCTCCAAAGCCGCGTCAGATTGGTTGGGTATCGCATGATCGTTCTTCTTTCACCAGGCGCACCTGGATCAATGGACCAGCACCTTGAGCAGGACGACCCCGCCGATGGCAGCCAGCTGGAGCAGCAGGTAGCCCGCCTTCTGCCACTTCGTGGTTCCGCTCCCGCGCAAGCCCCAGAGCACAACACCGAGCTGCGTGAGAGCGAGAGCCACGATCGCGAGCATGAGCCCGGTCCGAAGGCTCCAGATGCCGGTGTCGCTCAGCAGCAGGAGAACGATCGGGACCACCGTGATCTCGAGGGCGCGAAGAGAAGCGTGAAGGATGCTGCGCATGGTGTCGCGCCGCGTTGCTCCGCCGTGCTCGCCCGCGTGGGCGATCGTGTCGGCGACGAGGCTGGCGGCGAAGAGTCCGCCCATGGTGCCGAGAAGGCTGCCCGCGGCCGATCGTCCGCTGAACTCTGCCGATGAGGGGACCATGACGAGCAGAGTGGCGACGCCGGTTATCGATGCGTAAAGCGCCTCGCGGGCGTGCTGCGTGATCCCCTGCTCCGTCTTCATGATCCTGCGCTCCATGGCGTGAGGGTCGAGTGGGGCACCGGCGCGGAAGGCGCCCCGGTGCCCCCGTCCTGAGACTCAGGCGAACTCGAGCTTCTCCTTGAGTTCCGCCATGCGCTCCTGGGCGTTCTGGCGACGCTCAGCCTTGCGCTGCTCGCGCACGATGCGGTCTGCTTCCTTCTGCGCCGTGCGGTAGGCGTCCTCTGCCGCTTCGATCTCGGCGAGCACGAGCTCGGTGGGACGCCGATACACGGTCCCGCCCAGCTCGAGCATGAGAGTGTCCACGACCTCGAATGCGTACTCTTCGACCTCCGCGACGACGGCGGTGCCGCCGAGCGGGATGACGCGGCTGATCTCGCCGAGCACGCTGTCGGTGCGGTCAGCGCGGCGGATGTCGAAGGCGCCGCCGACCAGCAGGCCGCCGGTCCAGCCGAAGAGCATTCCGATCGGGCCACCGATGACGCCGATCATGAGACCGATGAGGCTTCCGCCGACGGTGGAAGCCCCAGCGACGACGTCGCCGCCCTCGGGGCTGCTGAGGCGACCGTACTCGTCACGGGTGACGATGGTCGCCGAGAGCACATCCACCCTTCCCTCGAGCGCTGCGCCCTTGAGTTCGCTCAGCGCTTCGTATGCCTTGCTGCGGTCCTCGAATGAGACTGCGATGACGTTGTGTGCCGACATTTCCTGTGACCTCCAGATCACGTTGATTCCTTGTGGAATCGCGCGGAGTTTCCGCGACATGTCAACGGTCCCGCGGATCGGTCACCAGATCATCGTGCGCTCTGCCGCCTCCCGCGACGCGCACATGTGCACTGTGCACTTCGTCGGCTAGGCTGACCGCGTGTCGACCGCAGCCGTGATGGCGAAGGTCACCTCGTCGCTCGATTGGAAGGGTGACCTCGGACCGGCCCCGCTCCCGGCAGACGAGGCCGAGGCGCTGCGGTCCCGCATCGGGGAGGGCGCCACGCGGTGGGTGGCCGGCGCGGTGGAGCAGGCTCTCGCCGCCCTCGAACCGCAGATCGACGACTCGCTTGCACCGTGGCACATCTTTCGCACGTTCGGTCGGCACGTTCTCAGTGCGGTCCTGCTCCGGCTCGCCGGCGAGGATGAGCTGCCCGCCGAAAAGGATGCGATCGATCGCGTTCTCGCGGAAGACTCCGTCGCGCGCGACATCCCCTTGTCGGTGGTCACTCGAGCACTGCGTAGCGCCCAGCGCGAGTGGCTGTCGCTCCTGATCGATGCCGCCGTCGCGCTCGGTCCGGACGGCATCAGCGTCGTTCCGGCTTTGGCGACTTCGGTGACCGAGATGATGGATGCCTGGGTGGGCGCGGCGACGGATGCGGTCGCCGAGGAGCGCCGGCGTGTCTACCTGGTGGAGCAGGTGCGCGTGAGGAGTGCGATCGAATCCTTGGTGAAGGCAGAGCCAGTGGATGTCGAAGCGGCCACACGGCTGCTGGGCGTGCCGCTGGCCGGCTGGCACCTGGGCTGCGCCATCGGAGCAGCGCCGGGGATCGCCCTCGAACGGCGACTCCTGGACGGCTTCGTGTACGTGTTCGGTCGTGAGACAGGAAGCGGGCGGATGCTGCGATACGAGACGAGCGCGGGAAAGGTCCACCTGTGGGTCACCACCGCTCAGCGGCCGCGCATACCGCGAGTGGAGGATCTTCGCGTGCCGGCGCCGCTTCTCGTCGGCATCGGCGAACCGCATCGTGGCGCAGAAGGATTCCGGCGGACGTTTCTCGAAGCATCCGATTCACTCGAGCTGGCGGCAGGTCTGGGGGCCAGCGGAGGAGTGTCCTACGTCGATGCCGCGCTCGCCATCCTGCTCAGCAGAGACGAAGAGCGCGCTCGATGGTTCGTCGAGTACGAGTTGCGCGATCTCGCGGCCGACAGTCCCGAAATGGCCGACATGCGCGGCACGCTGCGGACGTTCTTCGCCACGCGCATGCGCATCGCTCCGGCGGCCGAGCGTCTCTTCCTGCACCGCAACACCCTCATCAACCGCCTGGAGCGCATTCAGTCGCTGCTCGGGCACAGCGTCACCGAACGGACGGCCGAGACCCAGGCGGCTCTCGTGCTCGCGGAACTGTTCGCCTCGCATGAGCAAGCCCGCCCGAGCACGTGAAGCTACGGCACACAGGGGAAGGGCGGGGTCCTGTCGCGATGGCGACGGAACCCCGCCCGCGTGGGCGGAGGGCGCCGGCGTCAGGCCAGCTTCTCCTCCAGGACGTAGCCCTCCTCGCCGTGGATCGCGATGTCGACGCCAGCGACCTCGTCCTCGCTGTTGACGCGGAATCCGATCGTCTTGTCGATCGCGAAGCCGATGATGAGGGTGAGGATGAGCGAGTAGCCGAGTACTGCGAAAGCCGCGATGGCCTGGACCAGCAGCTGAGTCCCGTCGCCGCCCATGAACAGGCCGGTGTTGCTGGCGAAGAAGCCGAGGTACAGGGTGCCGATGAGGCCGCCGACGAGGTGGATGCCCACCACGTCGAGCGAGTCATCGAAGCCCCACTTGTACTTGAGCTCGATCGCCAGAGCGCACAAGGCACCGGCGACGACGCCGAGGACGACCGCCCAGATCGGCGTGAGTGCAGCACAGGCCGGCGTGATCGCGACCAGCCCCGCGACCGCGCCGGAGGCGGCGCCCACCGACGTGGGCTTGCCGTCCTTGATCTTCTCGACCACGAGCCAGGCGAGCAGCGCCGCGGCTGTCGCGGCGATGGTGTTGACATAGACGAGTGCGGCCGTGTTGTCCGCAGCGAGCTCGGAACCGCCGTTGAAGCCGAACCAGCCGAACCACAGCAGGCCGGCGCCGAGGAGCACGAACGGCGGGTTGTGCGGCACGTGGGCGCCCTTGCGGAAGCCCACCCGCTTGCCCAGCACGAGCGCCAGGGCGAGCGCCGCAGCCCCGGCGTTGATGTGGACCGCGGTCCCGCCGGCGAAGTCGATGACGCCCACGCCGAACATCTCTTGGAGTCCGTAGGTGATCCAGCCGCCGTAGGCGAAGCTGCCGTCCTCGGCGAGGCCGAAGTTGAACACCCAGCTCGCCACGGGGAAGTAGACCACGGTTGCCCACACTCCGGCGAACAGCATCCATGATCCGAACTTCGCGCGGTCGGCGATGGCACCGGAGATGAGCGCGACGGTGATGATCGCGAACGTGGCCTGGAACGCGACGAAAGCCAGCGGCGGGTAGGCCGCACCCTCCGGCGTCTCGAGAACGCTCTCGAGTCCGATGGCCGACCAGTCGATCGCCCAGGGGGCGACGAGCCCTTCCGAGCCTGGGAACGCCATGGCGTAGCCGTAGATCACCCACAGCACGCCGACGAGTCCGGCCGCACCGAACGTCATCATCATCATGCTGATGACGCTTTTCGCTTTGACGAGGCCTCCGTAGAAGAAGGCCAGACCGGGCGCCATCAGCAGCACGAGTGCTGCTGACAGCAGGATGAATGCGGTGTTTCCCTGATCCATGACGCGAGCCTCTCTGCAGGCTCCGCGAGGGACCGCCGGGTTGCGGTGCGCCTTCGATCTGCGCCTGCCAGCAGATCACTGCTGTGCAACCAATTTTCATGCTGCGCAACTCGCGCGCGATTTCTGCGGTGTGAATCTTGCATGACAAGCCGCGAGAACGGTTTTACCTGCAGGAAACATCATCGACACGCGACGGATGCCCATGCGTAGATACTCTTAGTCAACTTGCTTCACCAGCAGTCAACCGCCTGAGGAGATCCGCTATGACCCTTCCCGCATTCGCCGGAGGTGACGTCGTCACACTCCCCACCGCTCCACAGTCGCTGCGCGATCGCGCGCTGGCCGACGACATCCGCTTCATCCTCGCCGTGTTCGTAGACCTCAACGGCAAGCCCTGCGCGAAACTCGTGCCGGTTTCGGCGGCCGACGAACTCGAAGCAGGCGAACTCGGCTTCGCGGGATTCGCCGCCGGCCTCATCGGGCAGCAGCCGCACGACTCCGACCTCATCGCCGTGCCCGACCTCGACTCCTACGCACCCATCCCCTTCGTCCGCGAAGGGCTCGCGATCGTCCACTGCGACCCGTACGTCGACGGCGAGCCGTGGCCGTACGCCCCCCGCGTCATCTTGAAGCGCGCCCTCGCCCGGCTGGCCGAGCGCGGACTCAGCGCGAAGGTCGGGGCCGAGGTCGAGTACTTCCTCGTCGACCGGGACGAGCATGGCCGCCTCCCGCCGCCGACGCGAAGGACGAAGGACTCCGTTCCTGCTACGACGCACGTGGCGTCACTCGCATGTACGACCACCTGGCCGCGGTCAGCGACGCCATGAACGCCCTCGGCTGGGGCAACTACGCCAACGACCACGAGGATGCTCCCGGGCAGTTCGAGCAGAACTTCACGTACGACGAGGCGCTCGTGACGGCCGACCGCGTCATCACGCTGCGCTACCTCATCGGCATGCTGGCCGAACAGCGCGGCATGACGGCGACGTTCATGCCGAAGCCCTTCAGCGACCGAGCGGGCAACGGACTCCATTTCCATCTGTCGCTGTGGGACGACGGCTCCCCCGCATTCCCCGACGCAGCCGACGAGCGCGGCCTCGGGCTTTCGGAGCTGGCGTACTCGTTCGTCGCGGGCATGCTCGAGCACGCGCCCGGGCTGCAGCTGTTCCTGGCACCGAGCGTCAACTCGTACAAGCGTCGCGGTGCGACCACCAGCGCGTCGGGTGCGACGTGGTCGCCGAAGCACGCCACGTATGGCGGCAACGACCGCACGCATTTCATCCGGGTACCCGACTCGAACCGCATCGAACTACGGGCGGCCGACGGCTCGGCGAACCCCTACCTTGCCCTCGCGGCCGTCGTTCACGCCGGTCTCGACGGGATCGAGCGCTCGGCCGACCCTGGAGCTCCGTGCGGGCCCGGCGAGTTCCGCGAGACCTCGGCGGTGCTGCCCCGCACGCTCCTGCACGCCGTCCAGTCACTCCGCGACGACCCCGTGCTGCGCGCGGCGCTCGACGCCGGCCATGGCGTGGCCGAGTACTTCGCAGATGCCAAGGAGGACGAGTTCCTCGGCTGGCACAACACCGTCACGGAGTGGGAACTCGACCGCTATCTCACGGCGTACTGAGCGCCGCTGCATCCACCAAGAAAGGAACCCTCATGTGTGGAATCGCTGCTCTGCAGATTCGCAACCCCGCCCTGCGCGCGGACCTCGGCGGCCTCATGCACGGCATGCTGTGCGAGATCGTCGAGCGCGGCCCGGACTCCGCGGGCCTCGCCCTGTACGGATCGGAGCGCCTGACGCCCGACGGCTCATCGACCATCACCGTGATCTCGGATGCCGACCCCGCCGCTTTGGCGAAAGAGCTGCGTGCTGCGCTTCCCGACGAGAGCCGGCCGACCGTCGTCGCCTATGCCGAGTCGGTGCTCGTCAATGCGCAGGTCGAGGCGTCCATGCTCGAGAACGCCGTGCGCGAGGCGCTCCCGGGCGCGAGCATCATCGGCCGCGGATCGCACGTCGCGGTGCTGAAAGGCGTCGGGCATCCGGTCGAACTCGCCGACACTTACCAGCTCACCGAGATCAGCGGCACTCAGGCGCTGTCGCACACACGCATGGCCACCGAGTCGGCCGTGACCGCCGTCGGCGCCCACCCGTTCACCGTCGCCGAGGACCTCTGCCTGGTGCACAACGGCTCGTTCAGCAACCACGCATCGATCCGCCGGGGGCTTCGCGCGGAGGGCGTCGACTTCGACAGCGAGAACGACTCCGAGGTCGCCGCGCGCTACATCGCGTGGCGGATGGCGCAGGGCGACGACCTCAAGTCCGCCCTCGAGAACCTGCAGGGCGTGTTCGACGGGTTCTACACGCTGGTGGTCACCACCGCCGACAGCATGGCCGTCGTCCGCGACCCCATCGCGTGCAAGCCGGCGATCATCGCCGAGACGCCCGATTGGATCGCGATGGCCTCGGAGTACCGCGCGCTCGCCGGGCTTCCGGGCATCGAAGATGCCCGCATCTTCGAGCCGTCGCCCGGCGTCGTCTACACCTGGGCCCTGCCCGTCCTGGAAGGAGCAACCCGATGACCCTCATCGCCACTGATGCCCCCGCGGCCACGACCGTCGACCTCGCGCAGTCGAGCGTGCGCGCGCTCAACCAGCTCCTGCACGACGCCGCCGACGGCACCTCCTGGACCGTCGCATCTCCCGTCGGCAGCCACAACATCGCCGTCGGCATCACCGCCGACATCGATGTGACGGTCGAGGGGAACGTCGGCTACTACTTCGCCGGTATGCACCAGACCGGCACGGCGACGGTGCACGGCAGCGCCGGGGTCGGACTCGCCGAGAACATCATGTCGGGCGTCGTGCACGTGACCGGCGACGCCTCCCAGTCCACCGGCGCGACCGGGCACGGCGGACTCGTGGTCGTCGACGGCAACACCGGCGCCCGCTGCGGCATCTCGATGAAGGGCGTCGACATCGTCGTCGGGGGCAGCATCGGGCACGCCTCCGCCTTCATGGCCCAGGCCGGCCGCCTGGTCGTCTGCGGCGACGCGGGCGAGGCGCTCGGCGACTCGATCTACGAGGCGCGCATCTACGTGCGCGGCCAGGTCGCCTCGCTCGGCGCCGACTGCGTCGAGAAGGAGATGCGTCCCGAGCACCTCGCCGAACTCGGCGAACTGCTCGAGCGCGCCGGCCGCAGCGAGCAGCCCGACGAGTTCCGTCGCTACGGCTCGGCGCGCAATCTTTACCACTTCAAGGTCGACAACGCCGGCTCGTACTGACCCACCGCACTTCCAGGAGCACATCATGACGCAAGATCTCGCCACGCTCGGCCTGCGGGAATCCGCAACCTTCGACCGCGCCACCATCGCCGACATCCAGCGTGCCGCCGCGACCGGCATCTACGACATCCGCGGCTGGGGCGCGAAGCGCGCGCTGCCGCATTTCGACGACCTGTTGTTCCTCGGGGCCAGCATGTCGCGGTACCCGCTCGAGGGCTACCGCGAGAAGTGCGCCACCGATGTGACGCTCGGCGCCCGCAACGCGCTGGAGCCCATCCACCTCGACATCCCCGTCACGATCGCGGGAATGAGCTTCGGCGCACTGTCGGCCAACGCCAAAGAGGCTCTCGGCCGCGGTGCGAGCGAGGCCGGCACCTCGACCACAACGGGCGACGGCGGCATGACGCCCGAGGAGCGCGGCCAGTCGAAGACGCTCGTCTACCAGTACCTCCCGTCGCGCTACGGGATGAACCCCGACGACCTGCGCAAGGCCGACGCGATCGAGATCGTGCTCGGTCAGGGTGCCAAGCCCGGGGGCGGCGGCATGCTGCTGGGGCAGAAGATCACCGAGCGCGTGGCCGGCATGCGTACCCTGCCCGTCGGAATCGACCAGCGCTCGGCGAGCCGTCACCCCGACTGGACCGGCCCGGACGACCTCACCATCAAGATCGCAGAGATCCGCGAGATCACCGACTGGCGCAAGCCCATCTACGTCAAGATCGGCGCGTCCCGGCCCTACTACGACACCGCGCTCGCGGTGAAGGCGGGTGCCGACGTCGTCGTGCTCGACGGCATGCAGGGTGGGACGGCGGCGACGCAGCAGGTGTTCATCGAACACGTCGGCATACCGACGCTCGCGGCCATCGGCCCGGCCGTCGCCGCGCTCCAGGAGCTCGGCGTGCACCGCACGGGCGTGCAGCTGATCGTGTCGGGTGGCATCCGCACCGGCGCCGACGTCGCGAAGGCGCTGGCGCTGGGTGCGGATGCGGTGGCCATCGGCACCGCAGCTCTCATCGCCCTGGGCGACAACGATCCGCGCTACGCCGATGAGTACGCGAAGCTCGGCTCGGCCGCAGGGTTCTACGACGACTTCCAGGATGGCCGCGACCCTGCCGGCATCTCGACGCAGGACCCCGAGCTGTCGTCCCGTCTCGATCCCGTCGCGGCCGGTCGCCGGCTGGCGAACTACCTCCGCGTGCTCACGCTCGAAGCGCAGACCATCGCGCGCGCCTGCGGCAAGTCGCACGTGCGCAACCTCGAACCCGAGGACCTGGTCGCGCTGACCGTGGAGTCGGCGGCGATGGCGGGTGTGCCCCTGGCCGGCACGTCGTGGATCCCCGGACGCAGCTGACGTCATGACTCCCGACCTGGGTGCGCTTGCCGATCCGAGCGCGCCGGCCGACCCGAGCGCGCTGGCCGAGCTCGACGTCGTCACGCCGGCCGACGCGTCGCCGGAGTCGTGGGCGAACGGCCTCGGCGTCACGCGGGTGCTCGTGAAGCGGCTCGCGTGGCGGCTGAGCGTCGCGGAGCTGCGGGGACGGATGCCGTTCTCCTCGCTCTCCGGCATCGACCGAGTGCTCATCCCGCTGAGCTCGCCCGCCGTGGCCCTGGTCGTCGACGGGGTGGAGCGCCGGGTCACACGGGAGCGCGGCATCCGCTTCCCTGGTGAGGCACGCGTCGTCGCCTCCGCCGAGCGCGGCGGCGTCTCGGTCGTGAACCTGATGGTCAAGCGCGGCCTCGCCTCGCCGTCGTACCGGATCGGCGTCCACCGCGGGGTGGTGCCCGTCGACCCGGGGGCGACCCTCACGGTGCTGCTCGCCGGTGCCGCGACGGTCGACGACCTGCCTCTTCCTCCCGGCAGCGCGCTGCTGCAGAGTCCGCGAGCCCGCCGCATCCGGTGCGAATCCGCCCTCATCGCCCGGTTCGACATCAGCCCCTCGGGTCACTGACCGCATACGAAAGGTCCTCATGACCACCCACCCGATCGCGATCATCGGCGCCGGCCTCGCAGGCGCCGCCACCGCGTGGAGCCTCGCCCGCCGCGGGCACGATGTCGTCATCCTCGAGCGCAGCACGCCCGCAGGCGACCTCGGCAGCTCGCACGGCTCGGCGCGCATCCTGCGCTATACCTACCCCGACCCGTTCTACACGAGGCTCATGATCGACGCCCGCCGGGGATGGGATGAGCTCGAGGCGCTGGGCGGCGAGCGCCTCATCACCCCGACGGGTTCGCTGGACTACGGAGCGGCCCGCGACCCGCGCTCGCTCGCGGCGATCCTCGACGCGCATGACATCCCGCACGAGCTGCTGGGTGCCGCCGACGCGGCCGCGCGGTGGCCGGGGTTCGCCTTCGAAGGACCGGTGCTCTGGCACGAGGCCGCGGGCGTCATCGACGCCGAGGCGGCGGTGTTCGCGATGGTCGACCTCGCCGTCGCCGCGGGGGCCGACCTGCGCACGGACTGGGTCGCCGCCCGCGTCCTGCCGCAGGGCGAGGGCTACCTCGTCGTCTCCGAGACGGGAGACACCGTCGTCGCCTCGCAGGTGGTGGTGGCGGCCGGCGGGTGGCTGCCGGTCCTGCTAGGCAGCCTGGGCCTGCCACCGGAGACCCTCGACGCCTTCCCCGCGCTCGAGGTGCGACAGGAGCAGGCGCTTCACTTCCCCTACCGCGACCCCGACGCCGTGTGGCCGACCTTCATCAACAAGCGCTCCGACATCCAGGTCTACGGGCTTCCCGGAGGGCGTGACGCGGGCTTCCGCGGCCAGAAGGTCGCCGAGTACAACGGCGGTCCGGTGATCTCTTCGGCGCTCGAGCATGACCGGGTCGTCGACCCCGCCCGACGAGACCGGCTCGTCGACTACGTGGCGCAGGCGCTGCCCGGCCTCGTGCCCGAGCCTTACGCCGAGACGACGTGCCTGTTCACGAACGCGCCCGCGGACGAGTTCATCATCGACCGGGTCGGCGGGGTCACACTCCTCTCGCCGTGCTCCGGGCACGGCGCCAAGTTCGCGCCGCTTCTCGGCGAGCTCACCGCACGCCTGGTCACCGGCGAGGACTCGGGCGTTGCCCGGTTCCGCCCCCTCGCGGCGCTGGCCGGCGCATGAGCACGGTCGCGGGCATGCTGCGTGAGGTCGCGGCGGTGGGTGCGGACCGCGCGCGCGGCGGGTTCAGCCGGGCGGGATACTCGGATGCCGACCGCGAGCTGCGCGAATGGTTCACGGCTCACGCGCAGTCGAGAGGGCTGGACGTCGAACGCGACCGCAACGGCACGCTGTGGGCGTGGTGGAACCCGGGCGGCAGCACCGCCAACGCCGTCCTCACCGGCAGCCACCTGGACTCGGTGCCGGGAGGCGGCGGGTACGACGGTCCCCTGGGCGTGGCATCCGCCCTCGTCGCCGTCGACATCCTGCGGGCCAGATCCGTCGTCCCGTCGCGGCCCCTCGCCATCGCGGTGTTCCCGGAGGAGGAGGGCTCGCGCTTCGGCGTCGCATGCCTGGGCTCTCGCCTCATGAGCGGGGCGATCAGCTCCGACCGGGCGCTCGCACTCACCGACCGCGAGGGCGACACGTTCGCCGACGTCGCACGACGCGACGGGCTGGACCCGTCGCAGGTCGGAGCCGATGCAGAGCGCCTCGGGCGCATCGCGGCGTTCGTCGAGCTGCACGTCGAGCAGGGGCGGGGACTGATCGACCTCGACCGACCGGTCGCCATCGCATCGTCGATACTCGGGCACGGTCGCTGGCGCGTCACGGTGGACGGGCAGGGCAATCACGCCGGCACGACTCTGATGGACGATCGGCGCGACCCCCTGGTCGCCGCCGCGCGCATGATCGTCGAGATCCGCGACCTGGCGCGGCGCACGCCCGACGCGCGCGCGACCGTGGGCCGCATCGAGCCGGTCCCGGGCGGCACCAACGTCATCGCCTCGCAGGTGCGCTTCTGGATCGACATCCGTCATCCCGACGACCTCGTGACGGCGGCGCTCGTGTCGGAAGTGCGCGACCTCGTGGCCGGCGCCGCCGCCGCCGAGAGCTGTCTCGCCGACGTCCGAGAAGAGTCGCTCAGCCCCACGGTGGACTTCGACCGCGGCCTGCGCGACGTACTGCGCGGCTCGCTGGCGGATGCCCCCGAACTGGGGACCGGGGCCGGGCATGACGCCGGGGTGCTGGCCGCCGCCGTCCCCACAGCGATGCTCTTCGTCCGCAACCCGACGGGCATCTCGCACTCTCCGGAGGAGCTCGTGGAGGACACGGATGCCGAGCTCGGCGCCTCGGCACTGGCCGACGTCCTGCAGCACCTCACCTCGCCGGAGTCCGAGGCCGCCCTGTGAGCGCCACCTTATGATGGCGAGGTGAGTGCGGTGACCCAGGGGGCAGGCGACAGCGCCGGCGGTGTGCTGGAGCCGATCATCGCCCAGCAGGTGCGTCGGTATCGCACCGAGCAGGGCATCTCAGCCGCAGACCTGGCAGCGCGCACCGGGCTGTCGAAGGCGATGATCTCCAAGATCGAGTCGGCGACGACGTCGTGCTCGCTCACGACGCTGCAGCGCCTGGCCGACGGCTTCGGCATCCCGGTCACCGCCCTCTTCCGCGGTTCCGCCAGCGACCGGGAGGCATCGTTCACGAAGGCGGGCGCCGGCAGTGTGAGCGTGCGCAGCGGAACACAGCACGGGCACCTTTACCAGATGCTCGGCGTGCTCAAAGACACCCCGGACGCGCTCGAGCCCACCCTCGTCACGCTCACCGATGCGTCGAACGTGTTCCCCCTCTTCCAGCACCCCGGCACCGAATTCCTCTACATGCTCGAGGGCCGCATGAAGTACGGGCACGGCGGCTACGAGTACGACATGGCGGTGGGCGACGCCCTCCTCCTCGACGGCGAGGCCGCCCACGGCCCGCTCGAGCTCATCGAGGTGCCGATCCGGTTCCTGGCGGTTCGTTCACGATAGGCCGGACAGCGGTCGGACGTGTGGGTGGTGTTTCTCATGCAGAATGGCGCCATGCAGGTGGTGGTTGCACGCAGCCGAGCCAAGAGCCTGGCTTGCCTCCTGGGATGTGCGCTCTTCGTCGCGGCTTCCCTTGCGATCATCGCCGAGGGATCTGCTCTCACGCTGATCGTCGGCGCTGTCGGTGTTCTGACCTTCGTCGGGTTCGGGATCGGCTGGATCCTTGTTCTCCTCAGAGCTGGTCCCGGTCTCGTCGTGGACGACACAGGATTCGATGACACCAGTTCCATCACGGCGGTGGGCCGCGTGCTCTGGGCAGACGTCACGACGGTTTCGGAACTGAGAATCTCCGGGACGTCGTTCGTCGTCATCGGCGTCCGAGACCCGAAGCTCTACCTGACTCGCCTGCGTGGGCTCCCCCGCTTTGCTGCCATCGCCAACAACCGTCTGTTCGGTTCGCCGGTCACCATCAGCGCCATGAGTCTGAAGATCAGTTTCGCGAACTTGTCCACACTGTTGGCCGAAGGCCTTCGGCACAGCCGAACCTTGGCTTGAATTCCCGACGCAACTCGAGGGGTGATGCAAGCTCCAAGAGCCTCCCGTGTTCTGTCTGTGACAGCGTGATTCACAGCCGGGCTGACTGTCTGATTGGTACCCACCTCGGTGGTTTCGGCGCTGAGCGCAACCCCTGTTCGAGTCGGGTTCCGCGCTGTTACCGTGACGGGCACTGCCGGCACCGCCGCCGACAGGACGAGAGGATGACCGTGAACCCCGAGACCGATGATCGTGTCGCCGACGCCTATGACCGGCTCGGATCGGTTCCCGAGTTCTCCGCCCTCGCGGACGCGGTAAGCCGCCGGGACTGGCCGGGGGCCGAGGAGGCGCTGAGCGCTCTGCCTGCCGACCAGGAGTCGTACGCGCTGGAGCTCCTCGCCGACGAGGACGGGGTCGAGTCGTTTCTGGAGGAGGCCGCCGCGGCGAACCCCGCGTCGGCTCGTGCGCGCACCGCGCTGGCGGCACGGTGGATCGTCCTTGGGTGGTCGGCGCGCGGCCACGCCGTCGCATCCGAGACTTCCCGCGAGCAGATGGACGCGTTCCGGGAGTGGCTCATCGGCGCGGAGCAGGTGCTCACCGCTGTGTGCGCGGACAATCCGGCCTACGCACCCGCCTGGGCGGCCCGCATCCTCACCGCCCGGGGCCTGGAAGTCGGGCAGTCCGAGGCGATCCGGCGCTACCGGCAGCTGAACGCGGTCTACCCGCACCATTTTCCCGGGCAGCGCGACGCCCTGATCTACCTGTCGCCACGGTGGCACGGCGACAATCGCACCGCACACGCCTTCGCGCTGAGGGCGCTCGAGGAGGCGCCAGACGGGTCCGACTCCGGATCTCTGATCGCCTTCTACCATCTGGAACGCTGGATGGAAGCCGGTCGCGGTGAGGCCGGTGCCGCGATCCTCGCGCAGCCCGCAGTGCTCGCCGAGATCGGGGACGCCGCCGCACGGTCGGTGCTGCATCCCTCCCACGCGCCGAGCCCTCTCGGAATCCAGGCGCAGAGCGCCTTCGCACTCGCACTGTGGCTGGCCGGAGAGCGCGCCGCCGCCGCCGTGCACCTCCGTGCACTCGGCGGCCGGGCGAGTGCCTTTCCGTGGGACCACGCCGTCGCCGGTCCGCATGCCCTGCGCGTCGTGGCGGACGAGGTGCTCGGCCCGCAGGACGCGCCGAGATGAGCCGCGGCGCCGACGCCGCCATGGGATCCGGCGTCGTGAACGGTGTGCCGGTGCTGTTCGCCGACCGTCCCGGCCCGGTCAGCGGGGGGCTCCTCTTCCGCGTCGGCTGGTCGGACGAGCCGCTCGCCCGGGCGGGCCTCACTCATCTGGTCGAGCATCTCGCCCTCCACGGCCGTCACGACGTGAGTGGGCACCACAACGCGGCGACGGGCGAATCGATCACCCACTTCCATGCCACCGGCACCGAGGCCGAGGTCGTGGCCGCCATGGGCGGGACGTGCGCCGCACTGCGCGAGCTGCCGCTGGAACGTATGGAGACGGAAAAGGAGATCCTCCGCACGGAAGCCGCCGGCAGGCGCTTCGGCGCGCGCGACCGGCAGCGACTGGAGCGCTACGGCGCCCGCGGCCCGGGTCTTGCGGGCTTCGAAGGTTTCGGCCTCAGTGCGATCACCACCGATGATGTGCGCGACTGGGTGAACGAGTGGTTCGTCAGCGGCAACGCCGTGATGTGGATCACCGGCGCGGGAATCCCGCCGGACCTCGACCTCCGACTTCCCCCAGGACAGCGGCGGCCGGTGCCCGTATGGACTGAGCCCCTCATCACCACCCCGGCGTTCTGCCGCGGCAATCTGGGCGGCGTACTGCTGGATGCCGTCGTCCCCCGGTCGGCCGCCGCATCGCTGTTTGCGAAGGTGGCTTCCCGCGCGCTGTTCCGGGCGCTTCGGGAGGAAGGCGGCTACTCGTACGCCGCGCAATGCGAGTACGAGCCCATTGGGGCGGATTCGGCGCGCGTCACGATGTACGCCGACGCGCTGGAGGACGCGCAGGCGGCGGTGGTGGGAGGAATGGTCGACGTCCTGGCGGCTCTCCGCGGAGGAGCGGTCGACGCGAACGACCTTCTCGCGAGCCAGGAAGCCACCCGGCTCGCGCTCGACGACCCGTTCCTCGGCGCCGCGATGCTTCCGGAGGTCGCAATGAACGCGCTGCTCGGCGGCGAGCACCGGGATGCCGCCGAGCTGCAGCGGGAGGGCGATGCGGTGACGATTGCGGACCTCGCCGCCGTCGCGCAGGCGGTGTGGGACGACGCCCTCGTCCAGATCCCGGAAGGCGCCCTGGACTGGGCAGGGTTCGCCGCCGTCCCCACGCGGTCGACCGCCCAGATCATCGGTCGCTCTTTCCCCCGCCTCGATCAGGCGGACGGCGAGCTGGTCATCGGCGACGAGGGCGTCATGATGCGGGGCGCGGAAGGTCGGATCACGGTCCGCTTCGAGGATTGCGTGGCCCTGGAGACGTGGCCGGACGGGGCGCGCACGCTCATCGGCTGCGACGGATTCGTCGTCCACATCGAACCGACGCTGCACGGGGACCTCGATCTCGAGACCATCGCCCGCGTCGATGCCGCCGTCGCGTCGAGGAACCATCTTCCGCGCCCCCCACGACCACCGGAGCAGATCCCACAGCGACCGCCCCCGCCCTCGGGCGCGTCCGGCCGTACCCACCGGAGCGGCTGGCGCTGGTGGGGCTCCAACGGCGACGCCGCTCCTCGTAGCCTGGAGGAATGACCGACCGACCCTGACGCTTCAGCCTTGCGAACTCAGCGTCCCCGACCATCCCGCCTCCCGTACTCAGCGCTCACCTGGCGTTCGAGCGGCGAATCTCCCGCAGGGTCCGCGGGTCGACGTCGTTGGGGACGCGCATCCGTGTTCTGTTCGTTGGTCAGTCGACGACGGCGACCGTGACACTCCCACCTTCGAGGGCCTGGAGCTCGTCCAGGGTGGCGTCGAAGACGCCGAGGTGGACGATGTCGGCGGAGGGCGCGCCGCGTTCGCCCGCGTAGAAGAAGGCGATGTCGCCCCAGGGGACGTAGATGGCGAGGTCGCCTGCACCGGCGCTCGAGGGCGGCGAGCCGGCCGTCTGGATGTCACGCGGAGGGTAGGCGATCTTCTCAACGCCGTTGAAGTCCTCGAACTCGAGGGTCATCGGCAGCATCGTGAGCAGGTCGCGCACTGCGGGGTTGTCCTCGTCGAGCGTGACGTCAATCGCCCCTTCGGGCGCGGTGAAGCGAATCGTCGTGCCGGTGACGGTGTCCACGGATGGCTCCTCGGTGGGAGTGGCGGGAAGAGCGGGGGTCGCGCTCGGCGACGCGGATGCCGAGGGAGACGCGCTCGTCGCGGGCTGTTCCCCGGATGTGCTGCTGCACGCGGGGAGGAGTAGCGCAAGAGCGACTGCTGCCGCCGTAGCGAGGCCTCGCCCCGGTACGCGTGTCACGCCGTCCCTTCCCCGACGAAGGTGCGGAAGGCACCGCGGTCGCGGTGCAAGGACCAGATCCGTTCTTCGGCCAGCTCGGCGGCGAGCTGATCGACGTTCTCCTGGGTGCGTGAGAGGAGCGCGACGGCGAAGCCCTCCCGTCCGAAGCGGCGAGCGGTGGCCCGGCCGAGTCCTGGGCCTGCTCCGATGATGGCGATGGTGGTGGTCATGGTGCTCCTTCCATGCGGGAACCCCCGCCGTCGTACGAGGGGAGTCAAAGGTGCAGACGACCGCTTCCGCGCGACCGTGAGAGCCGTGCCAACTAGCGCGCAGCGTCGGTTCAGCTCGCGCCGCGGTGGGGTGCACCTCTTCAACGGTAGGGAGGCCGGCGAGCGTGAGGGAGTCCCTCTGAGTACACCCATCGGTCGGGACTCACTCCCGCAGGGGATCGTGCTGACATTGATGCGGGGCTTCGCTTCCGGGGAGACCATCCGAGTCAGCACCACCATCGACTCGGCAGCGCAGGCTGGGTCGTATTCCTACGACTTCGGAACGGGCGTGACCGTGGAAGTGAACGAGGATGGCAGTGCGGTGGCCGTGATCGAAGACACGACCGCAGACCCGACGACTGGTGGGGTCACCCCTGTGGAGCGGATCGTCGTCTGTCGTCGTCGCCCACGTCCGCGCCGGAGATCTGTTCGCCACTCAAAGAGCACCGGTTCGTCATGCGGTGAGCGCATCCAGTCCCAGCAGCAGACTCGACCGGCGTAACCGAGTTGGTCGCCGAGCGCTTCGTCTTGCGCCTGGGCTGATGCGTCGATCCGCATCCAAGCAGAAACCCCCGCCCTTCCAGTCGCCGCCGATGTCAGCCGCCGTGGCGGCCGCGCCTCAGGCGCCCCACGGTTTCGCCCGCGGCGACGCCGACAAGAACGAGGGTGGCGGCGACCGCGAGTTGGATCGTGTCGAGAACCGGGTTGCCCAGCTCCAAGCCCCCAAGGATCCCGAGCACACCGAGCCCCGCGAGCTGAGCGCGCACCCAGCGCTTCTCGAGTACGCGCCGGAAGAGCACGGTGCCGAAGAGGAAGAGGATCGGTCCTCCGAGCACCGCGAAGGTCGCGGCGACGCCGCGTTCGCCGGGATGCGCCAGCGCCTCTTTGTCGCCAACGCTCATCAGCACGATGCCGGCGATGATCGCGACGTGTATCCAGGTGTACGCGGTGCGCGCGAGCTTCCCGGGCTCGTCGGAGGCTTCGATGGCATCCGCACCGATGCGCTCACCGTGGTCGAAGTAGATCCACCAGGTCGCCGCTGCAGCTACGAACGCGGTCGCCATCGCGATGATGGATGCCGGTGAGGACTCTTTGGCGACGAAAGCAAAGCCCGTCACGAGCAGACCTTCACCGAGCGCGATCAGTACGAACAGAGCGGTGCGTTCGGCGATATGCGGACCCGACAGATCCCATGACGTCAGGAGCACCTTGCCACGACCAGGCACGGGAAAACCAAGCACGGTGCCGAGCAGCTCCAGTCCGAGCGCGGCCGCCCAGAAGGGCAGCTGCCACGACAGTGGCAGCAGGGCGCCGACCATCCACAGCGCGGCGCCGGCGATCGTCCAGGTGAGCAGAAGGGCGAAGTCGTGCGCGACCTTGCGGTCGTGGCGCGCGGTCGCCCACACGATGAAGCCCGTCCTCCCCACCTGGAGCACGACGTACGCGAGAGCGAACGCCCACGCTCGTTCGCCGAAGGCCTCGGCAATCGAGACGCTCATCACGAGCACGACGAAGGTCAAGGCGATCACCGCTCCACGGACGGGGAGCTTCTCCGGGTCGAGCCAGTTCGTCACCCAGGTCGTGGACACCCACGCCCACCAAAGTGCGCATACCATGATCACGCCCTCGAGAACTCCGAGCGGGGTCTGGTTCTCGTATAGGTACGCCGACAGCTGCGTCAGCGCGAAGACGAACACAAGGTCGAAGAACAGCTCGACATAGGTGACTCGATCAGCGCGCGACGAGTCGGTCGGGCGCATCGTGTCACGGGTCATGCCGAAGGCCATGCCGTTCATCCTGGCATCACGGTGGGGGCGGTGAGCGAACGCAGCTCGGGAACTGTCCAAGCCGCCTGAAGGGCACCACCTGAGCGGGGTCTAGCCCCCGAGCTGCTTCTGCGAGCCCTTACCGCGGAATCACGCGTCTCCTGGGCACTCCGATGCAGGAACGCGGTGAGGGTGGCGCACCGCAGAGGTCCCTGAGGGTCCCCCAGAGGGACCCCTGGACGCCGAAAGTGTCGTCGCTAGAGGCGTGAAACCGGAAGCACCTGGCGCCAGAATAACCGCGATGACCAGGGATTTTTGGCGGAGACGGAGGGATTTGAACCCTCGGTCCCCTTACGAGGACTCCACCTTAGCAGGGTGGTGCACTAGGCCTGACTATGCGACGTCTCCAGGCATCCAGGCGCGAAGCGCGGATGCACCCAGCAATCATAACCGAGACCGGCGCCGCTTCTTACACCCGCCGGGCAGGCGCGACCGACTCGACCCGACGACCCGACGACCCGCGATCTCGAAGTGCCGCTCAGCCGGACGGGTATCAGCCTTGCCGAGCTCACCGCTCTCCCCGATATGCCGTTCACACAGTACGGAGTGCTCAGCGGAACCCTCGTCTCCCACGAACGGGATGACCCGGACGAGTTCGGCCGCTGGTGGCACGTCAACCTCAGGCTTCGCAGCGACGCGCGGGACTTCCATATCGCGGTCGACGTCGACAACAACAACTCTGCGGTCGGCGTGCAATGGAAGACCGTCCGCACAACCGAGTGCCAAGCTCGGCTGGCCCACGCCTCCGCCCGCGGGGTTCACACGCCTGGCCTCCGCACCGACGACGGGCGCCATCGACGTCATCCGTCATCCCGCCCTGCGTGTGGTCGGCATCCGACGGTTCCTGCAGCGGCTGTTCCGGGTGAGGGATGCCGTACCCGCCGAGCGCGCATGGTCTGGATTCCGGTGCTGAGGCCCTGGCGCGCGGGCGATCAGCTGCAGGCCTCCGAGGCGCTGGAAGCGACCCTTCGCGTCGGAGCTCCCACGCTGGTGTGGGGCGAGCCGTTCCCCGAGAACGCGCCGCCCGCCTCGGTGCAGGGCATCCACAACGTTCATCAGAACCAGGGCGATCCCGCCGGCTCGCAATGGTGGCCCGAGAACGGGATCTGGCAGGACGGCGGCGTCGCAACGCTGCAGGCCGACGGCAGCTGGCTCGTCTTCCTGTCGAAGTTCTCGACGCAGAGCGATCACACCGACAGCCAGGGACACCCGACCTGATCAGCAGCGCAAGGACGGATGGCGCAGCGCAGCCCGTCTCCCGGGCGCTACTTCTGCCGCTGGGTGCAGGTGATGTCTTTCGCGGTCTGACCCGCGATGTCGGATGGCAGCTCGACGCGCGTCTCCGCCGCCGGAGTCTCGGCCGTCACGGGCGTTTCAGCGGTCGGCGGCGCCTCGCCTGCGGGCTCCGTCGCCGCCGGCGTGGGTGCCGTCTCCGGCTTGACGGCCTCACCCGTCACCTCGACGCCATAGCCCTGGCTGGCGTCGCCGGTCAGGGTCAGCGGCTGGTTGGCCTTCAGCGCGTCGAACAGCACGGTCGCGGCATCCTTCACCGGCAAGACGCGGCTCGCACCCGTGCCGGACGCGTACACCGTCGGGTACTGCACGAACACGATGTCCTCGTACGGCACGTCCTTGACGGCCATGGCGATCTGCACCATGAGCGTGGGGTTGGTGAGCCCCGAGCTCAGCACGAGCTGCTGCTGCTGCACCTGATTGATCGCCGTCGTCGCGAGATTGAGCAGCGTCGCGGGGTTGGCCAGCACCGAGTCGGACTGCAGCTTGCGCACCATCGACGACATGAACTGCTGCTGGTTCGAGATGCGGCCGAGGTCGGAGCCGTCGCCGATGCCGTGGCGGATGCGCAGGAACTGCAGCGCCTGCTCGCCCTCGAGCGTGTGGGTGCCGGCGGTCAGGCTCAGGCCGGTGTGCGGGTCGCTGATGTCGTCCGCGACGCAGACGTCGACGCCGCCGATGGCGTCGGACATGTTGATCACGCCCGCCCAGCGGATCGCCGCCGCGAAGTCGATCTCGTCCTGGATGAGCGACTCGACGGTGAGCACGGTGCAGGCGAGTCCGCCGTACTGGTACGAGGCGTTGATCTGCTGCGATGACATCGCCGAGTGGTTGCCGGTGCCATCCGCCTTCGGGCACGACGGGATCGGCACGAGCATGTCACGCGGGATCGAAACGACCGTGACGCGGCGCGGCTCGTCCGAGATGTGCACGAGCATCGTGACGTCGTTGCGCTCGCCCTTGGTGTCGCCCGCACGGCACGCCGACGAGAGCTGGGCGTTCTCACCCTCGCACGAGTCGGTGCCGGCCATGAGGATGTTGACGCCGCCCTCGATCGCCCCGAGCGACGGCGGCAGCGGCTTCTCCTCGTCGAGCACGACGGCGTTCGCCGTGACCGTCTGCGTGGCGTCCCACAGGCTGTAGGCCGCGATGCCGGCCGCGCTCACACCGAACACGCCGAGCACGACGCCCAGCATGGCGAAGAGCGTGACGAACGGATGCCGCGACTTCAGCGCACCGTGGCGCGCGAGGGGCGCCCGGCCCTCTCCCGAGGGCCGCTTCGACGACGCCATCAGCCGTTGGCCCTGACGTTGCCGGCGGAGCAGGTCTGGTCTGCCGCGGACTGGCCTGGGATGTCGTCCAGCGCGACGGCCGCCTCGGTCGGCGCCGGGGTGGCGCTGGTGCCGGGCGTCGGAGCCGTCTCGACGGGCGCCTCGGTCGGCTGGGGGTCGACGGTGACCACCCCGCCGGTGTTGTTCTGGTCATTGGTCAGCTCGATCGGCTGGTTGGCTGCGAGTGCGGCCCAGAGCTTCTCCGCGAGCTGATCGTCGGGGACGACGCGGTTCACGTCGGCGGGGTCGGTGCGCACCGGGAACTGGACGAAGTTGATGTCTTCGAACGGGACGTCCTTGATCGCGAGTGCGATCTGCGCGAGGGTCATCGGGTTGGTGAGCGACTCGCTCGGCGTGATGTTGTCGACGGCGGTCGTGGCGAGCTTGTAGAGCGTCCCCGGATCGGACAGCACGTCGCTGCTCACGAGCTTGCGGGCGAGGCTGGACATGTACTGCTGCTGGTTCGAGATGCGCGCGAGGTCGCTGCCGTTCTCGAGGCCGTGCCGGGTGCGGAGGAACTGCAGCGCCTCGACGCCCTGGATCGTCCGGGGGCCGGGACCCCAGTTGATGGCGGTGTACTTGTCTTTGATACCGCCGTTGCCGATGCACACCTCGACGCCGCCGATCGCATCGGTGATGTTGATGACGTTGCCGAAGCTCACCTTGGCGGCGAACGGGATGTTCTGACCGCTGATGTCGCTGACGGTCTTGGCCACGCACGACAGACCGCCGTAGCCCCACGCCTCGTTGATCTGCGTCTTCGTCGTCGGCGACGTCGTCGAGCCGTCCTCACGCGTGCACGACGGGATGGGGATCATCAGGTCGCGCGGGAACGACACGACCGTGACGCGGCGCGGGTTGTCGGAGATGTGAACGAGCATGTTCACGTCGTTGAGCTGGCCGCCGGCGTCGGCACCCGTGCAGCGCGCGCCGAAGAGGTACGCATACTGCTCTTCGCACTCGTCGGTGCCGACGAGCAGGATGTCGACGCCGCCCTCGATCGCGCCGATATCGGGCGGGACCGCCCCTTGGCCCTCGAGCTCGACGGCGCCGTCCGCGAAGCTCGCGACCACGTCGGTGGCGGCGTAGGCCGCGACGCCGGCGCCGGATACGAGCACCACCGCGGCGACGATGCCGACCAGCTTGAGGATGAAGCCGAACGGGCTCGGAGACGACAGCTCGCCATGGCGGGCCACCGTGCGGCGGCCACGCCTCGTGGGCTTGTGCGTCGAGCTCACTCGGTTCCTCTCAAGGATGCTGCGGTCTCACGGTCGCCCCCCGGCACATCACTTCTGCGGAGGGTGTGGGATTCGAACCCACGGGACATTGCTGCCCACTGGTTTTCAAGACCAGGTCCATCGGCCGCTCGGACAACCCTCCCGACCGATGCCACCCCGGAGGGAGGCATCCGTCGAACAGGCGTCGAGTCTAGCCGACAGCACTGTCGCACCATTCTCCCAACCCTGGCTGGACGAGCGCTGAAACACGCACCGCAGGCAGCACACTGATCCTCGGCGACGGAAGGTAGACATCTTCGCTGGCCGATGCCGTCTTAACGATTCAGAGACGGTTGTTTGCCTACCGTTAGCCGCACAGCCGCCGCCTTGTCCACATCCCTCTCTACTTTCGAACACACAGATCCGGTTTCGGGTCGAACATGTATGTCTATGTGGAAGAGAGCTCCGATGAAGAGACAGATCGCGGGTGCGTGCGCGCTGCTCGTGGCCGTCGCCGGTGTAGCGCTGCCGAGCACCGCGGCCGCTGCCGAAGATGTCGCAGCGCCGACGTTCAGTCAGCCAGGCGGACGGTACACGGCCCCCACCACCGTCGAGTTGACTGCAGCGGCCGGGGCCGAGATCCGGTATACGCTCGACGGCTCGATGCCGACGGCGCAGAGCCCGGTGTACACCTCTCCTCTCATCCTGGACGAGACCACCAATCTCGCCGCGGTCTCGATTCAGGACGGCACGGTGTCGCCCGCCGAGATCGAGGGCTACATCGTCAAGACCGATGGGACACCGCTCCTGTCGTTCTTCGTCATGAGCGACGTCCACACGTCGGTGCTCGATGACCTCAGCAGGTCGAAGTGGGCCGCCCACTTCGACACGCTCGCATCGATCAACTCCGACCCCGATCTGATCATCTCCAACGGGGACCAGATCAACGACAACAACTGGAACACCGCATCTGACCACCAGGTCGTCAAGACGCTGTTCGACGAGAACATGTCGCGCCTGGGGCTCGAGGAGACGCCGGTGCTCATGTCGCACGGCAACCACGATGTGGGCAACGCCGACATGGCGCAGTACTACGGCGACTGGTTCCCGAACGCCGCGGGCGGCTACTACGAGAAGAACTTCGGCGACACCACGTTCCTCGTGATCGATACCGAGAGCTACTCGGGCGTCCAGCGGACGTGGCTCCGCGAGCGCCTCGCCGCGCTCGCGGCCGAGTCCGGCGCGCTGAACCGTCCCGTGTTCGTGATCGGGCACCGCCCCGCGACCAACACGGTGCACGACGGTGCACAGGCGTCGAACTCGGCATTGACCGCCGACCTGTCGCTGTACCCGCAGGCGGTGTACTTCTCGGGGCACTCTCACCTGCACGTCAACGATGAGCGCTCGATCTGGCAGGGCGGGTTCACCGCGGTCAACGATGGGTCGATGTCGTACGGCGAGACGCCGCACGACGCGTACCAGATCGACGGCGACGCGCTCTTCGACGAGTTCACCATCCCGTCTGCGCAGGCGCTGTACGTCGAGGTCTACGCCGACCGTACCGAGATCGATCGCGTCAACTTCGCAGCGGAGGACGAGCGCACCATTGTCGACGGCACATGGGGGGCCTACCAGCAGAGCCCTCCCTTCGCCAGTGCGGGAACCCTCGCCGGTCCGACCTGGACGGTGCGCCTCGAGGGCACCACCCCGGACCAGGTCCGCGCGAACTTCGACTACACCTCGGCGGCCCGTGACAAGATCGCCCCGACGTTCGAAACCACCCCCGTGCACCGCCTGACCGAAGACGGTGAGGTGCTGCGGGTCGCTGCGGCGACGGACGACGAGGCGGTGTACGGCTACGACCTGCGCGTGCGGGATGCTGCCACCGGCGCGCTCGCCCTCCCCATCCGTGCCGGGGCCAAGGTGCTGGCGGACTTCCAGATCGCGCCGCGCCCCAGCGTTCTGGACATCCCCCTCGCCGTGCGCACAGCGGGCGGCGGCCTGGTCACGCTGACCGCGGGCACCGAGTACGTGGCCGAGGTGACGGCCGTCGACATGTACGGAAACCGATCCGAGACGAAGTCGGTGGAGTTCGTCTCCGGAGAGGATGCCGCGCAGCCCGCCGGTCTGAAGCTCTCCGCGGCGGCGTCCGAGGTGATCCCCGGCGAAGCGACGAGCATCACCACGACCTTCACCAACCAGTCGGATGCGCCGATGACCGAGGCATCCGTCTCGCTCAACGTTCCCGATGGCTGGTACACGTTCGCCGTGGACGACGCCCGGTTCGCGGAGCTCGCCGCGGGAGAGGTCCGCACGACGGAATGGGTCGTCGTGCCGCCGACGGGAACCGAACCGGCGCGGCACACCCTGACCGCCGAGGCGACGTACACCTCGAGCGAGGGCGCCGCGTCGATCACCCGCCGCACCGCCCTGACCACGGTGGTCGAGGGCTCTATCCCCCGTTCGCGGCTCTCGATCGCCGACGTCTCCAGCGAGGGCGAGGCAGCGTCCGAAGGTGCGGCGAACGCGATCGACGGCGACTCCGCGTCGCTCTGGCACAGCAGGTACTCCCCCGCACCGGCGGCGACCTTCCCGCATTGGATCACACTCGACCTCGGATCCGAGCACGTGCTGGACGGACTGCGCTACCTGCCGCGCCAGGCCGGCACGAACGGAAACCTCAAGGACTATGAGATCCACGTGTCGCAGGACAACGTCGAGTGGGGCGAGCCGGTCGCCACGGGTTCGTTCGGCGGCGGCCTCGCGTACCAGCAGGTCGACTTCGCTGCGACCGTCGGCCGCTATATCCGGCTGACAGGTCTGAGCGCGCAGAACGGGCTCGCCTTCGGAGCGGCGGCCGAAGTGGCCCCGCTCGGCCACCTGGCGTCGCCGCATCCCGATGTGGAGGTCACCGCAGCGACCACCATGGCCGGACCGCACGTCAAGCTCACGGTCGCCGTGGAGAACCGCGACAGCGTCCCCGTGGACGTAAAGGTGCTCACCGCCTTCGGCGCCCACACGTTCGACGACCTGAAGCCCGGCAAGACGACCTCTCACCCGTTCACGACCGGGCAGGCGAGTGTCGATGCCGGCGTGGCCGTCGCCGAGCTCACCGCACAGATCGACGGGGAGACGGTCACTCGGAACGTCGTCGCCGGCTATACGGCGCCCGACACGACGCGGCCGCAGGTCACGCTGGTCGCTCCCACCAACGCCGGGCCCTCGCCGAAGCTCGAGCTGCAGGTCGCCGCGACCGACGAGGTCGGGCTCGCCCGCATTGTCGCGAACGTGTACAAGGATGGCAAGCTCGTCAAGAGCACCCAGTCGCCGGCCGAGGGCACGAGCGGATCCCACACCGCGAGCGTCGCCCTCCCCGACGGCGCGTACACGGTGCGGTACAACGCACGGGATGCTGCGGGCAACGTGTCGAAGACCTCGACGTTCGATGTCACCATCGACGCGACCGCACCGACCGTGACGGTGAAGGAGGGGTCGACGTTCACGAGCGGCGACGCAGCGGCCGGCTACGATCAGGTCAGTTTCAAGCTGTCCGATGCCGGCAAGGTCGACCGGGTCGCGCTGAACGGCGTGGTGAAGGATCTGACCGACGACAAGTGGTCGGATGTCAACTTCGTCAAAGCCGGTGCGTTCGGCGCCGTCGCGGGCAAGAACGTCCTCGTGGCGTACGACGTCGCGGGCAATGCGACGACCGTCGAGTTCACGCTGCGCTGAGCGCCGAATGACCGCGGAACGCCCCGAACCTCCGGCAGAGGCCGGGTTCGGGGCGTTCCGTCTCGCGCGGCGTCTCGTCTCTGATGCTCCGGCTCAGCGACCGGGATCGCGGTCGTTGAGCGAGCGAAGCGAGACGAAACGCCTCGCACCACGGCGGACGCCGGGTTCGGGGCGTTTCGTCTCGCTCGTTCCTCGCTCGCTCAACGACCGCGGGTGGTGGGAGCGAGTCAGAGGCGGCGGAGCACCGCGGCGACGCCGCCCTCGTGCACCGAAGACGTGGTCTCGCCCGCGGCATCCCGGACCTCCTGCGGTCCCTGCGCCATCGCGACCGCGCGGCCGCCGTTGTCGAGGGCCCAGCGGAACATGCCGACGTCGTTGCGGCCGTCGCCGATCACCAGCACGTGGGCGGGGTCGATGCCGAGCTCGGTGCGCACCAGTTCGAGTCCGGTGCTCTTGTCGACGCCCTGCGGCGCGATGTCGAGCCAGGCGGTCCAGCCGACCGCGTACGAGACGTGGTTGAGGCCGATGCGGGCCACCAGATCGACGAAGTCCTGCTCGCGCTTCTCGGGCGACACGACGACGATGCGGCACACCTGCTGTGCCCCGAGTTCTTCGAACGGCACGCGGCGGGCGTTCGTGAGGTTCCAGTCCTCGAGATACTCCGTGTACAGGCGTCGGCCGTCGGGAAGCTCGACGAGATAGCGGGCGTCGGGCAGGTGCTCGCGCAGCTGCTCCAGCACGACGCTCGGATCGAACGTCTCGACGTGCCAGCGGTCGTAGCGCAGCTCGTCGGCCTCCGCCCGCTTGAGCACGACGGCGCCGTTGGAGCACACGACGAACTCGGGGGCGACGCCCAGCACGCGCATGATGCCGCGGGTGCCCTCCCAGCTGCGGCCGGTCGCGATCATCACCTCGTGCCCCGCGCGGTGCGCGTGCTCGACGGCGTCGACGACGCCGGGGCTCAGCGACTCGTCCTCCAGCAGCACGGTGCCGTCGATGTCGAGCGCGATGAGGAGCTGCTCGGTGGCGACGGCGGGGTTCTCGGTGTCGCGCGCGACCCGCTCGACGAGCTTCGCGGCCTTCTTCGGCGCGACGACCTTGATCGACCCGGTCGCGGGCAGATGCGCGTCGGTCACGCGATCGGCTCCATGACCTCGAGTCCGCCGAGGAACGGTCGCAGCACCTCCGGCACCGTGACCGAGCCGTCCTCGCGCTGATGCGTCTCGAGCAGCGCCACGATCCAGCGGGTGGTCGCGAGCGTGCCGTTGAGCGTCGCGACCGGCTGCGTCTTCCCGGCGCCCTTGCCGTCGACCGCGGGCGTGCGGTAGCGGATGTCGAGCCGCCGCGCCTGGTAGGTCGTGCAGTTGGAGGTCGAGGTGAGCTCGCGGTACGCGTTCTGCGTCGGCACCCAGGCCTCGACGTCGTACTTGCGGGCGGCGCTCGCACCCAGGTCTCCCGCGGCGACGTCGATCACGCGGTACGACAGACCGAGGTCCTGCAGCATGCGCTCCTGCAGCTCGACGAGGCGCAGGTGCTCCCCCTCCGCCTCTTCGGGCGTGGTGTAGACGAACATCTCGAGCTTGTTGAACTGGTGCACGCGGATGATGCCGCGGGTGTCCTTGCCGTACGACCCGGCCTCGCTGCGGTAGCAGGTCGACCAGCCGGCGTAGCGCTTGGGGCCTCGTGACAGGTCGAGGATCTCGTCCATGTGGTAGCCGGCGAGCGGCACTTCGCTGGTGCCGACGAGGTAGAGGTCCTCGTCGTCGAGGTGATAGACCTCGGCGGCGTGCTTGCCCAGGAATCCGGTGCCGCGCATGACCTCGGGGCGCACCAGCGTCGGCGGGATGATGGGGGTGAAGCCCGCCTGCAGCGCGCGGTCGAGGCCCAGGTTCATGAGCGCGATCTCGAGGCGCGCGCCGATGCCCGTGAGGAAGTAGAACCGGCTGCCCGACACCTTGGTGCCGCGCTCCATGTCGATCGCGCCGAGCCGCTCGCCGAGCTCGAGGTGGTCGCGGGGCTCGAAGCCGAAGGCGGGGACCTCGCCGTGCGTGCGCAGCGTGACGAAGTCGTCCTCGCCGCCCGCGGGCACACCCTCGATGACGATGTTCTCGATCGCGGAGAAGGCCTCGGCGGATGCCTCCTCCGCGGCGGTGACCGCGTGCTGGGCCTGCTTCACCCGCTCGCTGAGCAGCTTGCCCTCGGCGACGAGCGCCGCCTTCTCCTCTTTCGGGGCCTGCGCCACCCGCTTGCCGTGCGCGTTCTGCGCGGCGCGGAGCTCTTCGAACGTCGTGATCGCCGCGCGCCGTGCGCGATCGGCCTCCACGGCGACGTCGACGGTGTCGGGCGACTCGCCCCGCGCCTCCTGCGAGCGCTTGACCAGCTCGGGATTGTCGCGAAGCAGCACGGGATCGATCACTCTGCAAGCTTAGTCGGCGCCCCCGTGGGGCATCCCCGCCGGCCGGTTCGGCACCGTGCGGGGGTCTCCGCCGGCACGGACGGGCACGCCGTTCGAGCCCGACGGGCGTTTCGCGTCCTACTCTGGACCACATGGCGGCATCTGGATCGGGCGAGGACGCGACATCCGGCGACGACCTCACTCCTCACCCGGCCGACGCGATCTACGCCGACGGGCCCAGCACCGCTGAACTCGACGTCGCTGCCGCGGAGGTCGAGGCGCAGACCGAGGAGTCGGCCGCGACGCCGACGCCGGAGGGCGACGGCGCAGCCGAGGGTGCGGCATCCGTCCCCGGCGACCGGCGGGAGCACGACGCACCGGACCCCGCCGCGGCGGCGAAGCCCGACGACGTCATCCGCGAGCCCGACGACATCGAGGCCGACACCGCCGATGGCGAGACCGGCGTCGCGCGGCGCGTGGACGCCGCGGGGCGGACGCGTCCGCTGGAGACCGAGGGCGAGCGCCCCTCGCCCAAGGCCGCGCTGGTGTACAACCCGATCAAGGTCGACGCCGACGTCCTGCGCGACACGGTCACCCGGCTGTCGTCGGACGCGGGGTGGGGCGAGCCGCTCTTCTACGAGACCACGGTCGACGATCTCGGCGACGACGTCACCCGGCAGGCGCTCGACGAGGGCGCCGACGCGGTGCTCGTAGCGGGAGGCGACGGCACGGTGCGCGCCGTGTCGGAGGCGATGAGCGGCAGCGGCGTGCCCCTCTCGATCGTGCCCAGCGGCACCGGCAACCTGCTCGCGCGCAATCTGAGGCTGCCGCTGACCGAGCCGGCCGCGATGGTGCGGGCCGTGTTCGACGGCGACACCGTCCCGATGGACGTCGGCTGGACCGAGCTGAGCCGCGCCCGACGGCACCACCGCCGAGCACGCGTTCGTGGTCATGGGCGGCATCGGACTCGACGCCGCGATGATCGCCAACACCAATCCGCAGCTGAAGAAGACCGTCGGCTGGGTGGCCTACGTCGACGGTGCGGCGCGGGCGCTGCCCAACGCGAAGCCGTTCCGCGTCGTGTACGAGCTGCCGGGACACCGGCTGCACTCGTCGCGCGTGCAGAGCGTGCTGTTCGCGAACTGCGGCAAGCTTCCCGCCGGTCTCGACCTCATTCCCGAGGCGTCCATCACCGACGGCGCGCTCGACATCGTCATCTTCCAGCCCAAGGGGCCCTTCGGCTGGCTGTTCGTCTGGCGCCGGGTCGCGTGGGACAACAGCTTCCTGCGTCGTTTTCGCACCGGGCGCCGCGTGCTGTCGCTGCGCACGAAGGACAACGCCGTCGTGTACTCCCGCGGCGCCGGCATCGAACTGGCGACGCACGACGCGCAGCCCGTGCAGCTCGACGGCGACGAGTTCGGCGAGGCCCTCTCGGTCAAGACCCGCGTCGAGCCCGCGGCGCTCCTGATGGTCGTGCCCAAGGGCCACAGCACCGACGGCCTCTGACGAGGACGGATGCCGCGGGCCGCGGCATCCGGCTCAGCGATCGGTCGCCGAGCGCTGCACTTTCCTGCGACCGTGCCGTCGCGCGACGGCGCGGTGGCAGTACAGCGGTCGTGGCGGCATGCCGGGCGGCGCCGCCGCGGTCAGCCCTTCACGGCGCCGCCGAGCCCGGCCGACCGCAGGAACACGGACTGGAACAGCAGGAACATCGCGATCGGGATGAGCGTCGCGATCGCGAGCGCCGCGAGGAACACGTCGAGCTCGGTCTGCGACTGCACCGCCGGCAGGCGCACCGACAGCGGCTGCACCGCCGGATCGGGAAGCACCAGCATCGGCCAGAGGTAGTCCTTCCACGCCGCGATGATCGCGAACACCGAGACGACGCCGAGGATCGGCTTCGACATCGGCAGCACGATCGACCAGAACAGGCGGAACGGTCCCGCACCGTCGGTCTTCGCCGCCTCGAACACCTCGCGCGGCAGATTGTCGAAGAACCGCTTCACGAGCAGGATGTTGAACGCGTTCGCCGCCATCGGCAGCCACACCGCGAGGTAGTTGTTGAGCAGGCTGGCGTCCTCGCCGAGGAACGGCGGCTGCACGATCGTGAGGTACAGCGGCACGAGCAGCACGATGCCCGGGATGAACAGCGTCGCGAGCACGAGCGCGTTGAGGATCGGCGCGTACCTCGGGCGCAGCACCGACAGCGCGTAGCCGGCCGTCGTCGCGACGAACAGCTGCGCGAACCAGGCTCCCGCCGCGAGGACGATGGTGTTGAAGAAGTACTGATCGATGTGGATGTCGTTCCACGCGATCGACAGGTTGGCCCAGTCGATCCCGTTCGGCCACAGCGCGAACGGCTGCTGCAGCGTGTCCTGCGTGGGGGTGATCGCGGACTTCGCGAGCCACAGGATCGGGCCGAGACCGGCGATCACGAGCGTGAGGAACAGGAAGACGTGCGTCACCGACATCCCGAACCGCGTGCCGGGTCGGCGACGCTCGGACGCCGAGACGATCGTGCGCTCGGCGAGATCGTCGATCGAGTCGCGTTTGGCCGCCGCGGATGCGGCGCGACAGGAAGCCGCGCATGCCCTCGCGCCGCGGCGGTCGACATCGGGGCGCTCATGTCGTGCTCCAGCGGTTCGTGAGCTTGAAGTAGAGCCAGGACAGGATGGCGAGCACGATCGCGAGCAGCACCGATACCGCGGTGGCCTCGCCGTAGTCGCCACCGAGGCTGTTGCGGAACGCCTTGTCGTAGATGTACAGCAGGATCGTCTTGGTCGCGCCGGCCGGCCCGCCGCCGGTGAAGAGGAACGGCTCGAGGAACACCTGCGCGGTCGCGATGACCTGCAGGATCAGCATGATGAAGAGGATGCCGCGCAGCTGCGGCAGCGTGACGTGCCAGACCTTGCGCCAGATGCCCGCACCGTCGACCTCGGCCGCGTCGTACAGCTCGGGCGGCACCGACGAGGAGCGCGGCGAGGTAGATGATGATCGACCCGCCGGCCGCTGCCCACGTCGCCTCGAGCACGAGCGACGGCATCGCCTGCACCGTCGACTGAGAGCCACGGCTGCGGAGGGATGCCGACCCAGCCGAGCACCGTGTTGAACACGCCCGACGGATCGGCGCTGTAGAAGAACTTCCACAGCAGCACCGCGACGACCGGCGGGATGACGACGGGCAGGTAGGCGAGCGCGGAGTACAGCCCCTTGCCACGGCGCACCTCGCTCATCAGCACCGCCATGAACAGCGGCAGCGGAAAGCCGAACAGCAGCGCGAGCACCGCGAAGTAGATGGTGTTGATGACCGCGCGCCCGAGCTCGGGGTCGGTGAGCACCGCGACGTAGTTGTCGAAGCCGACCCACTCCGCGACGATCAGGTTCGTCTTCTGCAGGCTCATGATCACCGACTGCACGATCGGCGACCACGAGAAGAAGAAGAACACGAACACCATCGGCAGCACGAACAGCAGGTTCGCGAGGCCGCCGCCGCGGTACCAGGTGAGCGGGGTGCGCCGGACTCGTCGCCGCGCGGGCGGCGCAGCGGGCGGTGGGGCGGCGGCGGGCGCCGGGCGCTCCGGGAGGGTCGCGGTCATCGTCGGCCTTTGCTGTGGGGGTCGATGCGGACGTCCGGGGCGTTTCGTCTCGCTTCGCTCGCTCAACGAGCGAGTCCTCCGAGGAACGAGCGAGGAATCCGGTCGTTGAGCGAGCGAGGAACGAGCGAGACGAAACGCGTCGGGGATGCCGCGGCCCGGCGGCGAGGCCGGGCCGCGGCATCCGGAATCCGCTGCTACTCGTCGAGCAGCGCCTGGGCGTCGGTCTGAGCCTGCGCGAGGAGAGCGTCGATGTCGGCGTTCTCGTCGGTGAGGACCGTCTGGACGACCGTGTCGAGGAGAGCGTAGACCTCCTGCGTCTTCGCCTTCGCCTCACCCACCGGCGTCTGGTCCCAGATGGCGTCGGTGAACGGCGTCATCTGCTCGCGGGGCACGTTGATGTACGGCTCGATCCACGTCAGCGACTCGTCGTACAGCTCACGGCTCAGCACCGGCAGCAGCGGCGTGCCGACCGCCTGGTCGGACTCGCTCAGCGCCTTGGCGTCGGCGACCGCGGCGTCCTCGTCGAGGAGCTTCTGCATGTAGTACCAGTCGATCCACTTGACGCCGGCGGCCTTGGTCTCGTCGTCGATCGTCGGGCTCATGACGGCGATGTCGCCGCCGCCCAGCGGACCGGCGTCGTCGCCCTCGAGCGGCAGCACCGTGATGCCGTAGACGTCGGGGTCGAGGCCGAAGTCGCGCACGAGCGCGGTGTAGATGTCGGAACCCGTGGTGTACATGCCGACGTTCCCGGCCGCGAACTCCTGGTTGATCGTGCCCCAGTCGAGGTCGACCTTCGATCCGAACGAGTTGTCCTCCCACTTGAGGGCGTGCAGGAACTCCAGCGCGGCCTTGGTCGCGTCGTTGTCGATCGTGGACTCGGCGGTGCCGTCGGCGTTGTCGGTCTGGGTGCGCCCGCCGCGCGCCGCGGTCGCGACGGTCAGCTGCCATCCGCCGGTGTTGTTGGTCGCCATCTGCGAGTAGCCGGCCTTGCCGGTCGCGTCGGTGATCTGCTTGGCGTACTCGCGCACCTCGTCCCACGTCGTCGGCGGGGCGTCGGGGTCGAGACCGGCGGCCTCGAACAGCTCGCGGTTGTACGAGAGCGCGTTGGCGTAGGCCTGGCGCGGGAAGCCGTAGTAGTGGCCGTCGGCAGCCGTGACCGCGTCGAGGATGATCGGGTTGAAGCTGTCGGTGTAGCCGAGCTCCTCCATCTCGTCGGTGACGTCCATGAGCTGGTCGTTCTCGAGCAGCGTCTTGGCGTCGGTGAACGGCACGGTGAACACGTCGGGAAGGCTTCCGCCGGCGAGCTGCACGGCGAAGGTCGGGCCCTCCCACTCGTACTCGACACCGATGATGTCGATGTCGGGGTGCTCCTCCTCGAACTGCTTCTCCTGCTGCGGCGAACGCCTCGTAGGCGGCTTCGTCCGCGCCCGGCGGGAACGTGGCGACGCGCAGCTCGGTCTTGCCGCTGCTGTTGTCGTCGCCGCCGGCTGCCGAACAGCCGACGAGCGCGCCGACCGTCGCCGCTGCGGCGACACCGGCGAGCAGGACCCTTGCTGGTGACTTCATCGTCTTTCCTTTCTGGTGGGGAGTTCCGCGTCAGCCTCTCGACGCGGATGCTCCGGATTGGTGGTGGTTGCGTGCGGGGTGAGGGACGTCGGCGGAGGGCTCGAGCCGCAGCCACGCCGTGGCAGTTGCCCGGCAGCAGCCCGGCCTCGAGCGGCGTGCTCGAGAGCAGGACGGTCGCGCCGGGGGGCAGCGCGACCGGGTCGTCGCCGGTGTTGACGACGCACGCGAAGCGATCGCCACGGCGGAAGGCGAGGATGTCGGCGGGCGCCACCCGGCTCGGCGCAGTGGCCGCAGGCGTCGTCCCACCACTCGAGGGGCCCGTCGCCGAGCTCGGGCAGCTCGCGCCGCAGGCGCAGCGCCTCGCTGTACAGGCTCAGCGTCGACGCCGGGATCGGCCTGCTGGGCGTCGACGGTGAGCGCGCCCCACCCCTCGGGCTGCGGCAGCCACGGTCGGACGTGCCGTCCGGGCCGAAGCCGAACGGCGCGTGGTCGCCGGACCACGGCAGCGGGACGCGGCATCCGTCCCGTCCGGGATCGATCCCGCCGGAGCGGAAGTGCATCGGATCCTCGATCAGCTCGAGCGGCAGGTCCTCGACCTCGGGGAGGCCCAGCTCGTCGCCCTGATAGATGTAGAGGCTGCCCGGGAGGCGCCGCGACCAGCAGCGCCGCCGCGCGCGCCCGGTGCAGGCCGAGCTCGGGGTCGGTGGGCACGCCGAAGCGCTTCTTCAGGAAGGCGAACGCGGTGTCTTCGCGGCCGTACCGGGTGACCGGCCGCGTGACGTCGTGGTTGCTGAGCACCCACGTGCTCGGGGCGCCGACCGGCGCGTGCGCCGCGAGCGTCGCGCTCGATGGAGTCGCGGAAGGATGCCGCGCCCCACGGCCGCGCGAGGAAGTCGAAGTTGAACGCGGTGTGCATCTCGTCGGGCCGCAGGTAGCGCGTGAACCGCTCGATGTCGGGCACCCAGATCTCGCCGACGAGCACGCGCGTGCCCGGGTACGAGTCGGCGATCGCGCGCCACGACCGGTAGACGTCGTGCAGCTCGTCGCGGTCCTCGGTCGGGTGCTGCCCCGGCCCGTGCTTCTCGCCGACCTCCGGCAGGTCGGCATCCTTGATCAGCAGCGCCGCCGAGTCGATGCGCACGCCCGCGACCCCGCGGTCGAACCAGAACCGCAGGATGTCCTCGTGCTCGCGCCGCACGTCGGGGTGGTTCCAGTTGAGGTCGGGCTGCTCGGGCGTGAACATGTGCAGGTACCACTCCCCCGGCGTTCCGTCGGGGTTCGTGGTGCGCGTCCAGGTCTCGCCCTGGAAGCTCGACACCCAGTGCGTCGGGATCTCGTCGCCGTTCTCGCCCTTGCCGGGGTGGAACCAGAAGCGCTCGCGCTCGGGGCTGCCCGGGCCGGCGGCGAGCGCCGCCTGGAACCACGGGTGCTGATCGCGAGATGTGGTTCGGCACGACGTCGATGATGGTGCGGATGCCGAGGGCCAGCGCCTCCTGGATGAGCAGCCTCCGCCTCTTCGAGCGTGCCGAACCGGGGGTCGATGTCGCGGTAGTCCTGCACGTCGTAGCCGCCGTCGGCCATCGGGCTCGGGTACCAGGGGTTGAACCAGATGGCGTCGACGCCGAGGTCCTTGAGGTAGCCGAGGTGCGCCCGCACGCCCGCGAGGTCGCCGGTGCCGTCGCCGTTCCCGTCCGCGAAGCTGCGGACGTAGACCTGGTAGATGACGGCGGACCGCCACCACAGCGGGTCGTCGCTCGCGGGCACGGCGCCGTTCGCCGCGGGTGAGGACCTCGGTGTCCACGTGACTCCTCGTCGTCGAGGAAAGGGTCGATGCGATGAATGTATTGCTGGGCGGGCTTGAGTGCAAGTCTTCGACAGAATCATGCAAGATCACGATTGTGCATCGGATCGGTCGTGAGAAGGGTGACCGCTGCGCGGGATCATCCTCCGGCGCGCGTCCCGCTCCGACGACTCGTCGACGTCGACTTCGTCGGCGGCGACTTCGTCGCGGTGCCCGCCAGTCCCGAGCCCGCGCGCTCTCCGGATGATCCCGCTCCGCTGGCTCGCGGTGCCGCCGCCGGACGCGCGGGAATGGGCGCGCCGTCGATCCCGGTCGTTGAGCGAGCGAGGAACGAGCGAGACGAAACGCCCTGGACGCGGCGCCGCCGCGAGGCTCGAGGCGTTTCGTCTTCGGGCGCCAGAGCGCCCTCCGCTCAACGACCGGGCGTCGCCGAAAGCGGCGGTCAGGCCGCGGCGGGGCCGGTCGAGGAGCGCAGCACGAGCTCGGGCTCGAAGAGGAGCTCGTCGCCGGGCTCGGTCGTTCCGGCGATCTGGGAGAGCAGCAGCTCGATGACCGTGCGTCCCATCGACTCGATCGGCTGGCGCACGGTCGTGAGCGGCGGCTCGGTGCAGCTCATGAGGAACGAGTCGTCGAAGCCCACGACACTGACGTCACCCGGCACGCGCAGGCCGTGACGACGCGCGGCGCGGACCGCGCCGAGGGCGAGAGGATCGCTCGCGCACACGATCGCCGTCGCGCCGGCGGCGAAGAGGCGGGAGGCGCCGGCCTGGCCGGATTCCAGGGAGTACAGGCCGCGCACCACGAGGGCATCCTCGAGCGGCGAGCCGAGGCGTTCCAGCAGCGGCCGCGCGGCGGCGAGCTTGCGCTGCGAGGGGATGTGGTCGAGCGGACCGAGGAGCAGGCCGATGCGGCGGTGGCCCAGCTGGTGCAGGTGCTGGATCGCCTGCTCGGCGGCGGCGCCGTCGTCGGTCGAGACCGTGGCGAAGTCGAGCGCATCGATGCGCGCGTTCACCAGCACCGTCGGCAGGTGCACCTGCCGGAGCCGCTCGTAGTGCTCGTGCGCGGCATCCGCCTGACTGTAATTGCCGCCGAGGAAGATCACCCCCGACACCTGCTGCTGCAGCAGCAGGTCGACGTAGTCCGACTCGGTGATGCCGCCGGCGTTCTGCGTGCACAGCAGCGGCGTGTAGCCGTTCTGCGTCAGGCCGCCGCCGATGATCTCGGCGAGCGCGGGGAAGATCGGGTTCTGCAGTTCGGGCAGGACCAGGCCGACGAGCCGGGCTCGCTCGCCGCGGAGCTTGGTCGGCCGCTCGTAGCCGAGCACGTCGAGCGCGGTGAGCACGGCCTGCCGCGTGGCATCCGAGACTCCGGGCTTGTCGTTGAGCACGCGACTGACGGTCGCTTCGCTGACCCCGACCTTGCGCGCCACTTCGGCGAGACGCTTCGACATGCGCTCAGTGTACGCAAGAACTTGCAGGATTGCGCAAGCGCCTGCAAGCGTTGTGACGCCGTCGGCGGGCGCGTCGAACAACGGGCAAGGATCGCTGACAGGAGCGGCCGACGGCCTCACCTTCGCCGGTTCGTCTCCGCCCTTTCGCGCACGTGTCAAGACCATCCACCGGAGAATCCGGCACGGCAGGATGGCGGCATGCCCGGTCCCTCGGTCGTCTGGTTCCGCGACGACCTGCGCCTCGCCGACAACCCCGCGCTGCGCGCGGCGCTCGACCGCGGCGAGCCGGTGATCGCGCTGTACGTGCTCGACGAGGAGACCCCCGGCATCCGCCCGCTCGGCGGAGCGGCCCGCTGGTGGCTGCACCACTCCCTCGCCTCGCTCGGCGAACGGCTGCGCGAGCGTGGCGGCACCCTGGTGCTGCGGCGGGGACCTGCCGATCGCGTGGTGCGCGAGACGGTGACGGATGCCGCGGCCGGCGCCGTCTTCTGGAACCGGCGCTACGGCGGGCCCGAGCGCGAGGTCGACGCCGGCCTCAAGTCCGCGCTCCGCGAGGACGGCGTCGAGGTGTCGTCGTTCGCCGGCTCGCTGCTGTTCGAGCCGTGGACGGTGCGCACCGGCGCCGGCACTCCGTTCTCGGTGTTCACGCCCTTCTGGCGCGCCTGCCTCGCCCTTCCCGCACCGCGCGCGCCGCTGCCCGAGCCGCGTGAGGTCGGCGGACCGCGCCGGGCTCCGGCATCCGATTCCCTCGACGACTGGGCGCTGCTGCCCACCCGGCCGGACTGGGCGGGCGGACTGCGCGAGGCGTGGGAGCCGGGCGAACCGGCCGCGCGCCGGCGGCTGCGTGAGTTCCTGCGCGACGACCTCGCCCACTACGACCGGGCGCGGGATGAGCCCGCCGCCGGCGCGACCTCACTGCTGTCGCCGCGCCTGCGCTGGGGCGAGCTCAGCCCGCACACCGTGTGGCACGAGACCGTCGAGGCGGGCGCGGGAGGCAGGTTCCTCTCGGAGCTCGGGTGGCGCGAGTTCGCGTGGCACGTCCTCTTCCACCACCCCGACCTCGCGACGCAGCAACCTGCGGCGCGAGTTCGACGCGTTCCCGTGGCCCCGCCTGAAGCCGACCCACCTCGACGCCTGGCAGCGCGGTCGCACCGGCGTCGCCCTCGTCGACGCGGGCATGCGGGAGCTGTGGCACACGGGCTACATGCACAACCGCGTGCGGATGGTCGTGGCATCCTTCCTCGTCAAGAACCTGCTCATCGACTGGCGGCGCGGCGAAGAGTGGTTCTGGGACACGCTCGTCGACGCCGACGGCGCCAACAATCCGTTCAACTGGCAGTGGGTCGCGGGATCGGGCGCGGACGCGGCGCCGTACTTCCGCATCTTCAACCCGCAGCTGCAGGCGAAGAAGTTCGACGCCGACGGGCACTACGTGCGCGAATGGGCGCCTGAGCACCTCGGCGGAGCAGCCGCCCGAGCCGATCGTCGATCTCGGTGAGACGCGCAAGGCCGCGCTCGACGCGTACGAGCACGTCAAGCGCGCCGCCCGCGCGCTGACCGGCGCCGGCGCGAGCGCTACCAGGCGTATGCCTCGGGCGCCTGCCGCCGGGACCGGGGAAGAGCTCGTCGAGCGCTGTCAGGTCGTCCTCGCTGAGCTGGATGTCGAGCGCGGACACGGCCGATTCCAGCTGCTCGACCGTGCGGGGGCCGATGATCGGCCCGGTCACGCCGGGCTGGTGCAGCAGCCACGCGAGACCGAGGGCTGCCGGCGTCCAGCCGCGCTCGCGCGCGAAGCCCTCGTACGCCTCGAGCTGATCGCGGCGCTCCTCGCGCTTGGAGTTGACGCCGCCGCGCCGAGCGCGCGTTCGCGTCGGAGGATCCGCCGCTGAGGAGCCCGCCCGCCAGGGGCGACCACGGCAGGATGCCGAGCCCGTAGTTCTGCGCGGCCGGGATGACTTCGAGCTCGATGGAGCGCTGGACGAGGTTGTAGAGCGACTGCTCGCTGACCAGCCCCAGGAAGTGCCGCTGCTGCGCGATCTCGTTCGCCTGCGCGATGTTCCAGGCCGCGAAGTTCGAGCTGCCGGTGTAGACGACCTCGCCGCGGGCGACGAGCACCTCCATCGACTGCCAGAGCTCGGGCCACGAGATGTGCCGGTCGATGTGGTGGAACTGGTAGAGGTCGATGCGGTCGGTCTGGAGCCGGCGGAGCGATCCGATCGCCTCGCGGCGGACCTGCCATGCCGAGGCGCCGCGCGCGTTCACGACGTCGCCGTCGGGCGTCGGGTCGACCATCGGCGAGTGCACCTTGGTGGCCAGCACGATGTCGTCGCGGACGCCCGGACGGGCGGCGAACCAGCGCCCGATGATCTCCTCGGTGGCACCGCGGCCGCCGGCGCCGCCGTAGCCGTTGGCGGTGTCGAAGAAGTTGACCCCGAGCTCGAGCGCGCGGTCCATGATCGCGAACGCGTCCTCCTCCGTGGTGCGATCGCCGAAGTTCATCGTGCCGAGCACGATGCGCGATACCGAGGTGCCGGTGCGGCCGAGATGCGTGTAGTCCATGGCCGGACATCGTCACACGGTATCCGGCGCACTCGGGCGGGTTTCCGAAAACGTTTCCCGGATTCCTCCCGTGTCGACGCGCGGAATGCGCGCGCCTCCATCAGGGTTGCCGCCCGTCATGACAACGATCGGAATCATCGGTGCAGGACACATCGGCAGCGCGCTCGCCCGCGCCTTCTCGGGACTCGGCTACGACGTCGTGATCGCCAACTCGCGCGGCCCCGAGAGCCTGGCCGGCCTGGTCGCCGAGCTCGGACCGAAGGTCACCGCCGCCAGCGCCGCCGACGCGGCCGCCGCCGGTGACATCGCCGTCGTGACCGTGCCGCTGAAGGCGCTGAAGGATCTGCCGGTCGAGCCGCTCGCCGGCAAGATCGTGCTCGACACCATCAACTACTACTTCGAGCGCGACGGGCACATCGACGCCCTCGACCGCGGCGAGGCGACGACCTCCGGCCTCGTGCAGGCGCACCTGCCCGCGTCGAAGGTCGTGAAGGCGTTCAACCAGATCCTCGCCGCGGACATCAACACCACGGGGCTGCCCGCCGGCACCCCGAACCGTCGCGCGCTCGGCACCGCGAGCGATCACCAGGATGCCGTCGAGCTCGTCACCGGCATCTACGACGCCCTCGGGTTCGACACGGTGAGCGCCGGACCGCTGAGCGAGTCGTGGCGGCTGGAGCGCGACCGGCCCGCCTACACGGCGCGTCAGACCGCCGCCGAGCTGCGCGACAACCTGGCGAAGGGCAACCGCCTCCCCTGACCACCCGCTCCCAGCGGCGGGTCCCGCGTTTTTGGCGAAGTCGCCACGAAGCGGATGCTCTCCCGGCGGAATCTGGCGACTCGCCGAAATGCGCGCCCGCGGAATGCGCCGAACAGGGCCGGCGGTTGCATCCCGTGATGAACGCTGCAAACTCCGGCCAGTCCGCCCTCTCCCTGTCCGTCCTCGACCTCGTCCCGGTGCGCACCGGCCAGACGAGCGCGCAAGCGGTCGCGGCATCCCTGTCCGTCGTCGACGCCGCCGATCGACTGGGCTACCGCCGCTACTGGTTCGCCGAGCACCACAACATGCCGGCCGTCGCCTCGACGACGCCGCCCGTACTGGCGGCGGCCGCGGCGGCACGCACCACGCGGATCCGCCTGGGCTCGGGCGGCGTCATGCTGCCGAACCACTCTCCGCTCGTGGTCGCCGAGCAGTTCGCGGCCCTCGAAGCGCTCGCCCCTGGCCGCATCGACCTCGGTCTCGGCCGCGCGCCGGGGTCGGACCCGGTCATCACGCAGCTGCTGCGCCAGAGCGGCACCACGAGCGACGTCGAGCGCTTCCCCGACCACGTCCGCGACATCATGTCGCTCGTCGCCCCGGACGGCGCCTCGCTGCGCTTCACGTCGGGCGGAACCTACGACGTTCACGCGACACCCGCCGCGACCACGACGCCCGAGGTGTGGCTGCTCGGCTCGAGCGACTACTCGGCCCAGCTGGCGGCATCGCTCGGCCTGCCGTACGTCTTCGCCAATCACTTCTCGGGCGAGGGGCTCGAGCGCGCGCTCGACCTGTACCGGACGGCGTTCGTCCCGTCCGAGACGCTCGCCGCGCCGCGCACCTTCCTCACCGCCAACGTGCTCGTCGCCCCGACGGCCGAAGAGGCCGAGGAGCGCGCCCTTCCGAACCTGCGCATGACCGCGCGCCTGCGCACCAACAAGCCGCTCGTCGCGCTCGAGACCGTGGAGCAGTCGATCGCCGGGGCGGCCGACTTCGCCGGCCTCGGCGAGACGTTCATGGCGTCGGCGCGCGCGAAGTGGTTCGTCGGCACCGCCTCGGCCGTGGCATCCGATCTGCGTTCCTTCGCCGCCCGGCACGAGGTCGACGAGGTCATGATCTCGCCGATCGCCGGTTCGTACGAGAACGAGCCGATGGATGCCGCGCCCGGCCGCCTGCAGACCCTCGAGCTGCTCGCGGCCGAACTCGGCCTCGCGTCCTGACGGGGCGCCGCCGGCGAAGCCGACGCCGCCCGGTACGCGCGCCGGAGGAGAATCCCGCACGACCCCGAGCCCACCCACGACCCTGCGCATCCTCTACCCACAGCGAGGACCGCGGCGAATCCGCCGAAGCTCAGCGGAGCGGGATTCTCCGGAGAGCGCGCGGGCTCGGGACTGGCGGGGCGCCGCCGGCGAAGCCGACGCCGCCGGGTACGCGCGCCGGAGGAGAATCCCGCGCAGCGGACCCCGTCCCTACCTGCCGCGAGGCCGAGCCCCGCTTACCAGGCGACCAGCTTGTGCGGGGTGACCTCGATGAGCACCGAGTAGCGCTCGGCCATGGTCGCGGTCGTGAGGCTGAGCCGCTGCAGCCACGCGTCGTACTTCGCCGTGTAGGCGTCGCCGATGCGCTCGACCCAGGCGCTCGACGGCTCCGGAGAGATCGCGGCCGTACCCCGCAGCACGGTGAGCTGCTCGCCGTCCGCTCCGGCCTCGAGGTGCAGGAGCACGTGGTCATTCGCCCGGAGATTGCGGACCTTCGCCGTCTCGGGCTCGCTCATGATCAGCGCGCGCCCGTCGTGCCACAAGAACCAGATCGGCACCGCATGCGGGTACCCGTCGCGGCCGATCGTGCCGAACCAGGCGACCTGCTCGGTCTCGAGACGTCGGAGCGCACGGGCGTGGACGTCGTTCGCGGCGTCGAAGGCGAACGCCGCTGGGCTCATTCCTGCACCTCGGGCTCACCCGATATGAGTCCGCGCAGCCAGTCGCGTGCCTCGACGAACACGTCGTCGGCGTACCGCTCCGGGTAGCGCACGACGGCGCGGTCCGCGCGCGGGTACGACCCGAGGAACGTCACGCGCGGGCTGAAGCGGCGCAGGCCAAGGAGGGCGTCCGCCATGCGCTCGTCTTCGAGGTGCCCATCGGCATCCACCACGAAGCGGTACCGCCCCAGCTCATCGCCGATCGGGCGGGACGCCAGCAGCGACAGGTTGATGCCGCGGGTCGCGAACTGCTCGAGCATCTCGAGCAGGGCACCGGGGTGGTCGTCGGGCAGCTCGACGATGAGCGAGGTCTTGTCGGCACCGGTCGGCGGCGGCGGCACGACCGTGCGGCTCACGAGCACGAAGCGGGTGACCGCGTTGGGGTTGTCGCCGATGTTCGAGGCGAGCAGCTCGAGCTGATGATGCTCGAGGATGCCGGGCGGTGCGATCGCGGCATCCGCATCGCTCGACCCATCGAGGAGGCTCATCGCGCTGGCCACGTTGCTGGCCGCGGGCACATGAGCGTGAGCCGGCAGGGCGTCCGAGAGCCACTGCAGGCACTGCGCATAGGCGACGGGGTGCGCCGCGATGAGCGACACGTCCTCCAGCCTCGCGCCCGGTCGCCCGACCAGCACGAACTCGACCGGCACGAGGTACTCCCCGACGATGCGGAGGCCCGGCACCGTCGCGAGGGCGTCCTGTGCGGTCGACACACCGCCGTCGACGGAGTTCTCGATCGCGATCATCGCGGCGTCGGAGCGACCCTCGACGACGTCGGCGAGCGCCTCGCCGACATTGCGGACCGGCCGCCACTCATGGCCCCGCGCCTCGGGTACCTGGGCGAGCGCCGCCTCGGTGAACGTGCCCGCCGGGCCCAGATAGCTGTACGTGCGGCGGGTGGGAACGGATGCCTCGGCGGAGGCGACCTCGGAAGTCACGCGTGCCAGCCTAGCCCGGGCCGTCACCGCCCCGGCCGGCGGTCGGCCGCGCGTTCGCAATTCCGGCGGGTCGCCCGGATGAAGCCATTTTCCGCGCCTCATCCGGCCTGTCCGCCCGAGTCATGCGCCTCGGCCACGTCGCACAAGCGCACCGTATTGCGTCAAGCCCGTGCGAGCACACCCTCGCGACAGGCAGACTGGGACACATGAGTCGCGCAGGACAGCCCGCCGAAGCATCCGATCTCGTCGACATCGATGAGGTGATCTCCGCCTACTACGACATCACCCCGGATCCCGGGGTGCCCGAGCAAAGGGTGGCGTTCGGCACGAGCGGGCACCGGGGCTCGTCGCTGACGGCCAGCTTCAACGAGACCCACATCCTCGCCACGACGCAGGCGATCGTCGACTACCGACGGTCGCAGGGCATCGAGGGGCCGCTGTTCCTCGGCCGCGACACGCACGGCCTGTCGCTTCCCGCGGAGCGCAGCGCCATCGAGGTGCTGGTCGCCAACGGTATCGACGTGCGGGTCGACGCCCGCGACTCCTGGGTGCCGACTCCCGCGCTCAGCCACGCCATCCTCACCTACAACCGCGGGAAGGATGCCGCCGACCCGAGCCGCTCGGACGGCATCGTCGTGACGCCGAGCCACAACCCGCCGCGCGACGGCGGCTTCAAGTACAACCCGCCGAACGGCGGTCCCGCCGACACCGATGCGACCGGCTGGATCGCCGACCGCGCGAACGAGCTCATCGCCGCGAACCTCGAGGGCGTGGCGCGCACGCCGTTCCGCGACATCGACGCCGACACGCTCGGCGAGTACGACTTCCGCGACGCCTACGTGCGCGACCTCTCGAACATCATCGACGTCGAAGCGATCCGCCGCGCGGGAGTGCGCATCGGCGCCGACCCGCTGGGCGGCGCCTCGGTCGAGTACTGGGCCCTGATCGCCGAGGTGCACGGGCTCGACCTGACCGTCGTGAACCCCGACGTCGACCCGACGTGGCGGTTCATGACGCTCGACTGGGACGAGAAGATCCGCATGGACCCGTCGTCGCCGTCGGCGATGGCCGGCCTCATCGGCCGCCGCGACGAGTACGACATCCTCACCGGAAACGACGCCGATGCCGACCGCCACGGCATCGTCACGCCCGACGCCGGGCTGATGAACCCCAACCACTACCTGGCCGTCGCGATCGACTACCTGTACTCGCACCGCCCGGAATGGCCCGCGGATGCCGCGATCGGCAAGACGCTCGTCAGCTCGATGATCATCGACCGCGTGGCCGCGTCGCTGGGGCGCGAGCTGCTCGAGGTGCCGGTCGGCTTCAAGTGGTTCGTTCCCGGCCTCCTCGACGGATCCGTGGCGTTCGGCGGCGAGGAGTCGGCGGGCGCCTCGTTCCTCCGCCGCGACGGGAGCGTCTGGACGACCGACAAGGACGGCATCCTGCTGTGCCTCCTCGCCGCCGAGATCCTCGCGGTGACCGGGAAGACGCCGTCGCAGCGCTACGCGGAGCTCGAGGCCGAGTTCGGCGCCTCGGCCTACCAGCGCGTCGACGCTCCGGCATCCCCCGCCCAGAAAGCTGCGCTCGGAAAGCTCGCACCGGAGGCCGTGACGGCGACCGACCTCGCCGGCGAGCCGATCACCGCGAAGCTGTCGCACGCGCCCGGCAACGGTGCCCCCATCGGCGGCCTCAAGGTGCAGACCGAGCACGCGTGGTTCGCCGCGCGCCCGTCGGGCACCGAGGACGTCTACAAGCTCTACGCCGAGTCGCTCCGCGGACCCGAGCACCTGGCACAGGTGCAGGCCGAGGCGCGAGAGGTGGTGTCGCAGGCGCTCGCCGGCGCCTGACCCCCGGTCGTTGAGCGAGCGAGGAACGACGAACTGCACTACCCCGGTCGTTGAGCGAGCGAGGAACGAACTGACTTCCCGGTCGTTGAGCGAGCGAGGAACGAACTGACTCCCAGGTCGTTGAGCGAGCGAGGAACGAGCGAGACGAAACGCGCCTGGCTTTGCGCGAGCTGTCTCGCCGCGGACAGACGAATCGCCCGAACCCACGCGAGGGACGCATGGGTTCGGGCGACGTCGGTCAGGCCCCGGGGCCTGTCAGGAGCGCGTGACGCCCCGGCGACGCGTGAACAGGACGTACAGTCCGAGCACGATGATCGCTCCGAGGATGGATCCGATGATGCCGGCCGGCTGCAGGAAGCCGCCGTTCGGGTCGCTGCCGAAGATCAGGAAGCCGAGGAAGCCGCCGACGAACGAGCCGACGATTCCGAGGACGATCGTCAGCAGGATGCCCATGCTCTGCTTGCCGGGGATGACGGCGCGAGCGATGAGGCCGGCGATGAGTCCGATGAGGATGAGGCCCAGAATTGTCCAGAGCATTTTTTCTCCTTCGTCTCGTGGACACTGCGGGGGGTGCGGTGTCTCGGGTGAGATGTCACGACGCTAGCGCCCATCCGAATCGCGATGCTCCCCCTACCGCCGCGGCCCGAAAAGCGCTATATGCGGGCGCGCACTCGGTGGGGAAGCGTTTTCCAGGATTCTGCGGCACAATGAACGGGTGCCCGACCTGACGCTCCGCCTCGACGAGGCCGACCTCACCGTGACCTTCGCCGGCGTGGACATCGCCCGCTACGCCTTCGCCCCCGGAGGTGCGTCCTCGGAAGGGCCGAAGCCCTTCCTGCACCCCGTCCGCGCGCTCGACGGCGCGCCTCTCACGGCCTACCGGCCGTGGGACCACCGCTGGCACAAGGGCCTCCAGATGACGTGGACCCACGTGTCGGGACAGAACTTCTGGGGCGGCAACACCTACCGCCCCGAACACGGCGACTACGCCCTGCTCGACAACGTCGGCCGCATCCGCCACGACGGCTTCACGGCGATGACAGCGGAGGGACCGGAGGTGTCGTTCACCGAAGAGCTCACCTGGATCACCGCGGACGGCGAGGACTGGGTCGCCGAGACGCGGACCCACCGCTTCCACGGCGTCGACCCCGCGCGTGGCCTCTGGGTGCTCGACTTCTCGACGACGCTGCGCAACGTCTCGGGCCGCGACCTCGAGTTCGGCAGCCCGACGACGCAGGGCCGCCCGAACGCGGGCTACACCGGCTTCGTGATCCGGATGCCGCGGGCCTGGACCGGCGGCCGTGTGCTGGCGGGCGGGCTGCCCGACGACGCCGGCGCCGACGCGGTGATGGGTCTCGACGCCCCATGGGTCGCGGTGTCAGGAGAGCACGACGAGTACGACGGCGGAGGCACGGTGCTCGCCTTCGCGGGGACCTCGACCGGCGGGCCCGCGATCCGGTGGTTCGTGCGCAGCGAGCCCATCCCGATCCTCGCGCCCTCCCCCTCGTTCGCCGAGCACATCGTGCTCGCGCCCGGGGCAGACCTCTCGCTCGCGCACCGGCACGTCTTCGGCGACCGCATCTGGACGCCCGAGGAGACGCGGGCCCTCGCGGCCGAGCTGGCGCCCTGAGCGCGTCGTTTGCGCCGGGTGCAGGCGTTTCGTCTCGCTCGTTCCTCGCTCGCTCAACGACCGCGAGCAGAGTTCCGGCCGGGCTCGCGCTGGATCCGGTTGACCTGTCGCAGCCACGCCCGACAGGTCAACCGCGGTTCCACAGGAGGTTGAATCCTTCCAACCTCCTGTGGAGGGCCGGTTGACCTGTTGGACCACGAGGCCGGCGGGCTTGCGGGCCGGGATCGGGCTGGCATCAGGCGGGGGTGACCTCCAGATCGGCGCGGACGGGGAGGTCCCACGCGGAGGGGCCTGCCGCGATCACGTACGACCCCGGCTGGACGCGGAGGGCGCCGGCGTGGAGCCAGTCGTCCACCGCGCCGGGAAGGCGCACGTCGTCGTCCCACACCGCGAGGCGGCTGGGCGAGAACGACAGCTCGACGTCGCGCGGCCTCGCCGGGCGCGAGCCGCACGCGGCGGTACGCCACGAGCATGCGGCGCGGCGTCGGGATGCGCGAAGCCCGTCCGCCGGCAGCGCGTACAGCTGCACGAGCTCCTCGGCATCGCGGTCGCCCGCGTTGCGCACCCGCACCACCGCCTGCACGACCGGGTCGTCGGCGCGCGGCTCGAACCCGGCGTGCCGGTGCGTCGGCGCGGGCGCAGTGACCTCGGCGATCCGACAGCGTCACCGACTCGTACGCGACGGTCGTGTAGGTGAGGCCGTGACCGAACGCGAACGTGGGCGCGTCGGCCTGGTGGCGGTAGGTCGCGCCCTGGCGGAGCGTGTCGTAGTCGAAGAGGTCGCCTGCCTGCTCCTCGGTGGCCGGCCAGCTCTGCGACAGGCGTCCCGACGGCTCGCGGTCGCCCGAGAGCACGTCGATGACGCCGTGCCCGAGCTCCTGGCCGCCGTGGCTCGACCAGACGACGGTGGCGGCATCCGTGTCGTCCAGCACGTACGGGTAGCTCGACACGATCGTGAGCACGGCACGCGGGTTGGCCTCACGCGCGACGCGCCACACGTCGGCGGCCGCCGCGGGCAGCCGCAGGTGCGGGCGGTCCTCGGTCTCGCGGCCGGCGAGATGCGGGTCGTTGCCGACCGCCACGATGACGGCGTCGGCGCGCGCGGCCGCCTCTGCCACCGCCGACGCACCCGAGCGCACGACGCGCACGCCGAACCGCTCGGCCTGGTCGAGGGTGACGGCCTCGGCGGCGAGCAGCCCCGAGTCGCGGAAGGTGCGCACCCAGCGACCCGAGCCGAGGTGCAGGAGCGACCACGTGCCGTCGGCGTGCAGGTGCCTGCGGAAGCTCTCCTGCACGACCCAGCCGCCGACGCGCGCGGCGTCGGCGCGCATCGGCCAGGCGCCTCCGGTGAGCAGCAGTCCGCTCGCGTGGGAACGCAGGGTCAGGATGCCGTCGCCCCAGTCCGTGACGTCGAACAGGGCATCCGCGCCGGCGCCGTCGGCCGACGCCTCGACGCTCGCACCGTCTGCGGCGGCGACGACGAAGCGGCCGTTCGAGGCCGCGCGGAGCGCCACCGTGTCGGCCCCGGTGACGACCTCGGCCTCGCCGAAGCGCTCCGCGGCGGCCGCCCCGATCCCCACCGCGTACGGCGGCGTGCCGGCGTACCAGTCCGTGAGCACGGCGTCGGCGAGCGGTCCGACGACCGCGACCCGCCCCGCGCCCGAGAGTGGCAGCACCCCGTCGTCGTTCCGCAGCACGACGACGGAGCGCGCCACCGTCTCACGGGCGAGCTGACGCGCCTCGGGCGCGTCGATCGCCCCGACGCCGATGCCCGCGTAGGGGTCGTCGGCGCCGTCGAACTCACCGGTGCGGATGCGCAGCTCGAGCAGCCGCACCACCGCCCGGTCGATGTCGTCCGTCGTGAGGAGCCCGGCCGCGAGCGCCTCGCGCAGGTAGCCGATGGTGGGCTCCGCGTTCGCCTCGTTGTCGGTGAACGAGTCGAGCCCCGAACGCACCAGGGCCGCCGCCGCGTGGACGTGGTCGGGCTGCGCGCGCTGGGTCGTCACCAGGAAGGTCGGGGCACCGGCATCCGATACCACCGCGATCGACTCGTCCGACCACGACCGGGCCTCGGCGACGAGCTCGGGCTGCGTGTGCGCCGGGATGCCGTTGACCCGGTTGTAGGCGAGCATGATGCCGCCCGCAGCGCCCGCCTCGAGGGCTCCGCGGAAGGCGGGCAGCTCCTCTTCGTGGAGGGTGCGCAGCGACATCTCGGACGACGTCGTGGAGCGGTCGGTCTCGTTGTTGTAGGCGAGGAAGTGCTTGAGCGCGGGCACCGTGCGCCAGACCCGCGGGTGGTCGCCGCGCAGTCCCTGCGAGTAGGCGGTGCCGAACTCGGCGGTGACGTGCGGGTCTTCGGAGTAGCCCTCCTCGTTGCGCCCCCACGCCGGGTGACGCAGCGTGTTGACGACCGGCGCCCAGACGTTGAGGCTCACCATCGGGTTCTCGGCGCGCTTGGCGCGCACCTCGACGGCGGCGACCTCGCCGACCTGGCGGACGAGTTCGGTGTCCCACGTCGCCGCGAGCCCGACCGGCTGCGGGAACACCGTCGCGCGACCGAGCCACGCGACGCCGTGCAGCGCCTCGCAGCCCGTGTGCCACGCGGCGACGCCCAGCCGCTCGATCGCGGGCGCCGCCTGGTGCAGCATCGCGATGCGCTCGTCGGGCGTCAGCCGGTCGAGCAGGTCGCGGGCCCGCACGGCCAGCGGCTGGTCGACCTGCCGGAACAGCGGCTCGTCGACGTTGTTCTCTGCGGCCGGCCGCGCCGCGGCATCCGTCATGGTCTCGCTCATCGCGCGTCCTCCTCGATCTCGATGCGAACCTCTCCGGATGCCTCGACCCGCTCGATCCGCTCGCCCACCTGCAGCGCCCAGGGGGCGTGCGCGTCGTCCGACGACGCGATGATCGCGGCGCCCTCGCGGCGCACGCGGAACGTCGTCGCGCCGACCCCGTCGATCGAGCCCTTGGCGTCGTGGCCGGGCACCCGCGTGACGGCGTCGTAGCCGTCGGGCAGCTCGAAGCAGCGCAGCGTGACGCCGTCGGACCAGTCGTAGTCGGGCCGGCTGTCGTCGGCGCCGAAGGGCAGCACCGTGCCCGGGCGCACGCGGAGCGGCACCGAGTCGTAGCCGTGCGGTCTCGCCGACCCAGCGGCGGCCGTCCACGACGGAGCCGTCGATGAGCGAGGTCCACCGCCCCTCGGGCACGTAGTACTCCACCGTCCCCTCGGCGGTGAACACCGGTGCGACCAGCAGCGCGTCGCCCAGCATGTACTGGGTGTCGGCGTCGAAGCCCGAGCGGTCGCCGGGGAACTCGAGCGCCATGGGGCGCATCATCGGCGTCCCCTCGTGATACGCCTGCTCGGCGGCACCCGCGAGGTACGGCATCAGCCGCATCTTGAGCTTCGTGAAGGAGCGGGCGATGTCGACGGCCTCGTCGTCGAAGGCCCACGGCACGCGCACGGACGACGAGCCGTGCAGGCGCGAGTGCGACGAGAGCAGGCCGAAGGCGAGCCAGCGCTTGAACAGCCCGGGGTCGGGCGTGCCCTCGAATCCGCCGATGTCGTGGCTCCAGTAGCCGAAGCCCGACATCGCGAGCGAGAGCCCGCCGCGCAGCGACTCGGCCATCGACAGGAACGTCGAGTCGTTGTCGCCGCCCCAGTGCACGGGGAACTGCTGCGAGCCGGCGGTGGCCGAGCGGGCGAAGACGACGGCGTCGCCGACCCCGTGGTGGCGCTCGAGCGCACGGAACACGACCTCGTTGTAGAGCTTCGCGTAGTAGTTGTGCATGCGGTGCGGGTCGGAGCCGTCGTGCCACACCACGCCCTCGACCGGGATCCGCTCGCCGAAGTCGGTCTTGAACGCATCGACGCCCTGGTCGAGCAGGCCCTGCAGCTTCGCGACGTACCAGTCGGCGGCATCCGGGTTCGTGAAGTCGACCAGGCCCATGCCCGCCTGCCACATGTCCCACTGCCACACGCTGCCGTCGGTGCGCAGCAGCAGGTAGCCGTTCTCGGCCGCCTCGCGGAACAGTGCCGACCGCTGCGCGATGTAGGGGTTGATCCACACCGACACGTGCACGTCGCGCTCGTGCATGCGCGCGATCTGGCCGACCGGGTCGTGGAAGGCGCGGGCGTCCCACTCGAAGTCGGTCCACTGGTACTCGCGCATCCAGAAGCAGTCGTAGTGGAAGACCGACAGCGGGATGTCGCGCTCGGCCATGCCGTCGACGAAGGCCGTCACCGTGTCTTCGTCGTAGCTGGCGGTGAAGGATGTCGTCAGCCACAGCCCGAACGACCACGCCGGCACGCGCGCCGGACGCCCGGTGAGCGCGGTGTAGCGACGCAGCACGTCCTTCGGCTCGGGACCGGCGATCACGTAGTACTCGAGCGATTCGCCGTCGACCGAGAACTGCACGCGCGAGTTCACCTCGCTGCCCACCTCGAACGAGACGTTCGCGGGGTTGTCGACGAAGACGCCGTAACCGCGGCTCGTGAGGTAGAACGGCACGTTCTTGTACGCCTGCTCGCTCGAGGTGCCGCCGTCGGCGTTCCACGTGTCGACGGTCTGGCCGTTCTTCACGAACGCGCCGAACCGCTCGCCGAGGCCGTAGACGCGCTCGCCCGGCTCGATGCTCAGCTGCTGGTGCACCCAGGTCGGCTGCGTGCCCCCGGCGGCGGTGCCGGCTGTGCCGGCGGTGCCCGGGGTGCCGGTCGTGCCGTTCTTGCCGCTCGTGCCGGTGAAGTGCCCGATGGATCGGGGCAGCGAGCTGGTGAGCACACGCCCGTCGCTCTCGAAGTCGACGCGCCACTGACCCGCCGACCGGACGACGCGCGCGCTCAGCGGACCGGACCGCAGGACACCGGCCTCGTCGTCGATCGCGATCTCGGGGCGGAACCCCTCTTCGCCGAACACCTCGAAGTCCGGCCCCCGGTGCACCGCACCCTGGTGCCGCTCGACCCGCACCTTGACGACGCCGGGCGCCGGCGCCGAGAAGGTCACCGTGAGCATCGCGCGGTTGAGGGTGTCGCCCCGGTCACGGATGACCGCGGTCGGCGCGTAGACCGTCATGGTGCCCGCCGCCTCGTCGTGGCGGATGTCGTCGACCTCGACTGCGTACAGCGGGGCGAGCCCCGGCCGGGTGAGCCAGTAGCCATCGGTGAACTTCACTCTGCGTGCCTTTCGATGAGCACCATGGCGGCGCCGGGGGCGAGGGTGACCTGGCCGTCGACTTCCGCGTCCGACAAGAGATCCCGGTGCGGGCCCGGCACGGTGACGTGCCGCGTCCCCTCACCGTGGTTGAGCAGGAAGAGGGCGTCGCCGCGACGGATCCCCTCGACGTCTTCGGGCAGCACGCGCTCCGGCACGACGCCGGCCACTCCGGCCGCGTCGAGGGCGTCGTCGAGGACGGCGGCGAGAGCGGCATCCGACAGCACGGCGCCGAGGTACCAGGCCGTGCCCTCCCCCACGCGGTGCCGCGTGATCGCGGGCGCGCCCGCGAGGTGTCCGCCCTCGAAGCGGGCGAGCACCTCGGCGCCGTCCGCGCGCAGGCGTTCCCCGAGCACGGATGCCTCGGCCACCGCGGGCGCGGTCGCCCAGGCGGGTTCCGCCGCGACGGGCGTGGGAGCGTCCGGCAGGCCCACCCACTCCTCGCCGCTCACGCCGACGAGATCGCGCAGCAGCACCGGCGAGCGTCCGGTGAGGATGCCGGCGTTCGCGTCGGCGACGCCGGAGAACGGACCCACCACGAGGCTCGCACCGCGCTCGACCGCCGCGCGGAGGGCGGCTGCGGCATCCGTCTCGACGATGTACGAGTGCGGCACCAGCACGGCCGCGTAGGCCGACAGGTCGGCGCCGGGCTTCACGAGGTCGACGGCGATGCCCCGGCGCCACAGCGCGCGGTGCCAGCGCTGCACCTGCTCGAGGGTGCGCAGGCGCTCGGTCGGCCGCCCGGGCTCCTCGGCCGCCCACCACGACGGCCAGTCGAAGAGGACGCCGACGGATGCCGCCACCCGCCCGCCGACGACCGGCCGCAGCTTCTGCAGATCGGCGCCGAGGGCGCACGCGCTCGCGAACACCTCGGTGTCGGCGCCGGCGTGCGGGAGCATCGCGGAGTGGAAGCGCTCGGCGCCGGTGCGCGCCTGGCGCCACTGGAAGAAGCAGATCGCGTCGGCACCGCGCGCGACGGCCTGGAGCGAGTCGAGGCGCGCGCGGTCGGCGGTCTTGGGCAGGTTGTGCGGGCGCCACGAGGTCGCGCTCACCGCCTGCTCCATCAGCGCCCACGGGCGGCCGCCGCCGAGCGAGCGCATGAGGTCCTGCACGAGGGCGATGTCGGACGACGCGGTCGCCGAGCCGTGATCGGGGTACTGGTCGTCGGCGATGACGTCGACGTCGGCCGCCCACTCCCAGAGGTCGGTGAGCGGCTCGAAGCCCATGAAGTTCGTCGTGATGGGCTGCGTCGCCCCGGCCTCGCGGATCGCGTCGCGCTGCTCGGTGAACACGCGCTGCAGCGCCCACGAGGTGTAGCGGCGGAAGTCGAGGGACTGGGCCGGGTTGACCAGATACGGCATGCGGCGCGGCGGCAGGATCTCGTCGAAGTCGCGGTAGCGCTGGGCCCACACCAGCGTGCCCCACGCGTCGTTGAGGGCCTCGATCGTGCCGTAGCGCTCACGCAGCCACAGCCGGAACTCGCGCGCCGCCTCGTCGCCGAAGTCGATCTGGCCGAACTCGTTGCCGACGTGCCACATGCGCACCGCGGGGTGCTCCACGTAGCGCTCGGCCATCGCGGTCGCGATGGACACCGCGTGCTCGCGGTACACGCGCGACGCAGGCGTGAACTGGTTGCGCGATCCGGCCGACGAGGCGCACGCCGTCGGGGTTCACCGGCAGCGTCTCGGGGTGGAGGATGCCGAGCCACGGCGGCGGTGAGGCCGTCGGCGTCGCGAGGTCAACGGCGATGCCGTGCGCGTGCAGCAGATCGAGCACCTCGTCGAGCCACCGAAGTCGCGCTCACCGGGCGACGGCTCGAGCCGCGCCCAGCTGAAGACGCCGACGGTCACGAGGTTGACGCCCGCGCGGACCATCAGCTCGGCATCCTCGCGCCAGATCTCGCGCGGCCACTGCTCGGGGTTGTAGTCGCCGCCGAAGCAGAGGCCGAGCTCGCCGGCGAGCTCGCCGAAGGCGTCGACGCGGCGCGGGTGCAGGGTGGCGGCCATGGAGCGGGGAACCTCTTCGCTGAGTTTCGTCGTGGGCGGTGTCGTCGGATCGAGAAGCGGCAGCATTACTTTCGAAGCGCTTCAACACCGAGACCATATACTAAGGCTGTGACGATGTCCACGCGCCGCGATGACGCGGCCCCGCCGGCCCGCTCGGAGGCTCTGCACGTGCTCCGCGCGTCGGCGCCGGCGTCCCGCTGGCTCGAGGCGTACCCGGTCGGCAACGGGGTGCGCGGCGCGATGTGCGCGGGACTCGCCGGCGGCGACCGGCTGTGGCTCGAACGACATCACCGCGTGGTCGGGGCATGCCGACGCGGATCCGCTCGAGGGCGTCAGCGCGCGTGGCGCCGAGGCCCTCGCAGCCGTTCGCGCGGCGATCGACGCCGGCGAACTCGACGCTGCCGAGACGCTCCTGCAGCGGATGCAGACGCCCTGGGTGCAGGCCTACCTGCCGCTCGGCTGGATCGACATCGAGGTGCTCCGGTCCCCGGTCGGCGCGGGCGGTGACCTCGGTCGTTGAGCGAGCGAGGAACGAGCGAGACGAAACGCCCCGGACCCTCCAGCGACGCCTGGACCTCGCGACCGGCGTCGCGACGCACTCGTCCGACGGGGTGACCCACCGCACCTGGGCGGACCTGGTGACCGGGCTGATCATGCACGAGATCACGGCCGAGGAGCCCATCTCGGTGCGGCTCCAGGTCGGTTCGCTGCTGCGTGCGCAGTCCGCTCCCACGGCCGTGGACGGCGACCTCGTGACGCAGTGGCAGCTTCCGGTCGACGTCGCACCCGGGCACGAGCAGCCGCGCCGAGCCGATCCGCTACGACGCGGCCGGACGCCGCGGCGCGATCGTCGTGCGCTCGCTCGGCGCGGCCGACGTGACCGACGGCGTGCTCACGACCGCCGCCGCCGAGACGCACCTGTTCGCCGTCGCCACGGCCACGGCGCCCTCGCTTGCCCGGCGAACCCGCCGATGACCGCGATGCGCTGCAGCGCGCACAGGACCTGCTCCGCGGCATCCCGGCATCCGCCGATGTCGCCACCACGGCGGAGGAGCTCCGCGCCGCGCACAGCGCCGCCCACGGCGCGCTCTACGACCGGTGCGCGCTCGAGCTTCCGGCTGCTCCCGGCGCGCACGGCGTCGACACCGTGGAGCGCGTGCGGCGCGCGCAGGACACACGACGACCCCTCGCTCGCGGCGCTCGCCTTCCACTACGGGCGGTACCTGCTGATCGCGTCCTCGCAGCCGGGAGGACTCCCGATCACGCTGCAGGGCCTGTGGAACGCCGAGCTTCCGGGTCCGTGGTCGAGCGCCTACACGCTCAACATCAACACCCAGATGGCGTACTGGCCGGCCGAGACGACCGGCCTCGCCGAGTGCCACGAGCCGTTGCTGCGATTCACGCGGCGCCTCTCCGAGACGACCGGCCCCGCCGTCGCGCGCGAGCTCTACGGCGCCGACGGCTGGGTGGCCCACCACAATTCGGATGCCTGGGCGCACGCCGCGCCCGTCGGCGCCGGGCACGGCGACCCCGCCTGGGCGAACTGGTCGCTGGGCGGCGTGTGGCTCGCGCTGCACCTGTGGGAGCACTACGCGTTCAGCCGCGACCGGGCCTTCCTCCGCGCGGAGGCATGGCCCGTCCTCGCGTCGGCCGCGGCGTTCGCGCTGTCGTGGATCCAGACCGACGGCGAGCGCGCCTGGACGAGCCCGTCGACCTCGCCGGAGAACCACTACGTCGACGCCGACGGCCGCGAGCGCGGCGTCGCGGTCACCGCGACGATGGACGTCGCCCTGCTGCGGGAGCTGGCGGCCGTCTGCCGCGCCGGGGCCGACGGCGCTCGGGCGTGCGACGAGCCCTGGGTGGCGGAGCTCACCGCGCGCACCGGGCAGCTGCCCGACCCGCGCGTCTCGGCACGCGGGCGACCTGCTCGAGTGGGATCGCGAGCGCACCGGAGGCCGAGCCGGAGCACCGGCATCTCTCGCACCTCATCGGGCTGTTCCCGCTGGCGCAGATCACGCCGGAGGCGACGCCCGAACTCGCGCGCGCGGCATCCGAGTCCATCCGGCTGCGGGGTGCCGAGTCGACGGGCTGGGCGCTCGCGTGGCGCGCCGCCATGCAGGCGCGTCTGGGCGACGGCGCGGCCGTGCACGCCCAGCTGCGGCTGGCGCTGCGCCCCGCGGACGAAGCGCCGCCCGCGAAGGGCAAGACCGGAGGCACTGCGCGCACCGCGGCGGGCTCTACCCGAACCTCTTCAGCGCCCACCCGCCGTACCAGATCGACGGCAACCTCGGCGTGACCGCGGCGATCGCGGAGGCCCTGGTGCAGTCCTTCGACGAGCCGGCCGGGGGCGAGGCTCCCGGGTTCGGGGATCGACCCCGCCCGCGTGCGGCTGCGGCTGCTGCCCGCGCTTCCGCCGGAGTGGCCCGACGGCGCGGTGCGCGGCATCCGTTCCCGTGGCGAGGTGTCGGTCGACGTCGAATGGGCCGGCGGACGCCTCGTGCGCGCACGGCTCCGGGCGGGCGCGCAACCGACGACAATGATGGTGCACGGGCCGGACGGTCCGCTCGGCACGTACGAGCTCGCCCCCGGAACCACGCGGGTGATCGAAGCAGGAGAACGGGGAACCTCATGGTGACGATCGCGGACGTCGCACAGGCGGCGGGCGTGTCGATCTCGACGGTGTCGTACGTCATGAGCGGCAAGCGGGCCATCTCGCAGGAGACGCGCGACCGCGTCGAGAAGGCCATCGACAACCTCGGCTTCAGCCCGCACGCGGGCGCCCGCTCGCTGGCGTCGCGCTCGACGAACGTCATCGGACTCCAGGCGCCGCTGCGCACCGGCGTCGACGTGCACGTCGTGATGCAGATCGTCACCGGCGTGGTGACGCAGGCGCGCAAGCACGGCTACGACATCCTGCTGCTCGCGAGCGACGACGCCAAGGCGCTGCAGCGGGCGGCGAAGGGATCGATGGTCGACGCGCTGCTGGTGATGGATGTCGAGTCCGACGACCCCCGCATCGACACGCTGTCGCAGCTCGGGCATCCGAGCGTCCTGATCGGCCTGCCGGAGGGCCGTCGCGCGATCCCCTGCGTCGACTTCGACTTCGAGGCCGCCGGCTGGCTGGCCGTGGACCGTCTCGTCGCGCTGGGGCACCGGCGCGTCGCGCTCATCGGCTCGCCGCCCGAGGTCATGTCGCGCCACACGTCGTACGCCGACCGCCTGGCGCGCGGCTTCCTCGCGGCGTGCGAGGCCAACGGCGTGACCGGCACCGTCCACGCGTGCCCGAGCAGCGCCGAGTCGGTCGCCACGGTCGACGCGGTGATGACCGAGAACCCCGACATCACGGGCTTCTTCGTGCACAACGAGGGCGCCCTGCCGCACGTCGCGACGACCATCGCGCAACGCGGTCGGGCGCGCGGCGACGAGCTCGCCGTGGTCGCGCTGTGCCCCGACGACGTCGCCCGCTCGGTGTCGGGGCTCGCCGACAGCATCGCCGTGCCCGCGGAGGCCATCGGCGCAGCGGCGACCGACATGATCTGCGAGATCCTCGCGAACGGCGCGAAGCCGGCGGTGCGGCTGCTGCCGCCCGCCCTCACCGGCAGCACCACGGCCCCGTGACCGCGAACCGGGCCGGGTGACAGCGCATGCGGATCGACCCCGACAGCCGCACCCTCGGCGGCTTCTCGACGTTCCTGACGTTCGTCGCGCTCAACCTCCTGTACATCGTGCTCTGCCTGCCGATCGTGACGATCGGCGCCGCCACCAGCGCGCTCTACGAGGTGACGCTCCGCTACTCCGACGACGAGAGCGGCCGGCCTCTGAAGGACTTCTTCCCCGCGTTCCGTGCGAACTTCGGACGCGCGACCGTTCTCATGCTCTGCCTGCTCCTGCCGGCGGCGCTGCTCGGCTTCTCGAGCGTGTTCTGGTTCGCGCACCCCGCGCTCTTCGCCGGCGTGGCCGGCGTCGTCGCGGTCATCGGCGCCGTGTACCTCTTCGCCGCGTTCCTCTACGCGATGGCGCAGGTCGCCTTCTTCCGACAACACGGTGCGCCAGACGCTCAAGAACGCGCTGCTGCTGCCCGCCGCGGAGCCCGTCCGCACGCTCGGGGTGCTCATCATCCCGGTGACCGCGGTCGCGCTCATGATCCTGTTCCCGCCGGCGGCGATCCTCGTCGGCACGATCGGCTTCTCGGTCGGCGCCTACGCGACCGCGTTCCTCTTCCGCAGCGTCTTCACCCGCCACGACGCCTGACCCGCCCCGCGGCACCCGTTCCGCGACGCGCCCGCAGCGCGTCGTCGGGCGTCCGCGAATGCCGAAGTCCTGGGCTGTCCGCCGAGACAAGGGATCCGCGCCGAGACCCAGGACCATGCCCCCGGTCTCGGCAGGAATCCCCTGGCGTCGACGACGGCACCCCGGTCTCGGCAGGAATCCCTTGGCTCGACGGCGGGCCCGGTGCGCCGATCCCCGGCCCGACGACGTCTCTCTGCGTTGTGTGAACCGCGAAGTTCAATGGCCTCCACGGCAGATGTCTCGACGCTGCCCCGCGACGCGTGCCGCGCCGGCAGGTCCCGGCTCCGCATCCGGCACGAACGAAGGGCCCGGGATGCCGCATCCCGAGCCCTTCGCCTCATGCAGGTGTCAGCCGGCGAACTCCTCCGTCACGGCGACGCGCGCGTCGTTCTGCGACTTCGCGTTGTCCATGTCGAACTCGAGCACCTGCTCGTAGCCGAGGCCGTTCGCGGTCTCGATGAGCTCGTCGCGGAGCGACTCGAACTGCGCCTCGCTCTCGGCGAAGACCATCTGCCACGAGAGCTGCTTGATGATCTCCTTGACCTGGTTGCGGAGCGTCTCGATCTCGGAGCTGTCGGCCGGCGCGGTGTAGCTCGCACCCGGGGCGACGAGCACCTGGTCGTTCGCCTGCAGGTACTCCATGGTGGAGGTGGCGCCGCCCATCTTGCCCGACCAGTCCTCGGTGAGCGGGTTGGCGATCGACTGCCTGGTACGTCGGCCAGAACGTGTAGCTGTACGGGCAGCCCGGTCTCGGTGTCGACCTCGATCGGGAGGACCGCGCTGAGGTTGAGGGCCGAGACGCCGTCGGCGTAGTCGCCGCCGCCCCACTCCTCGGGAACCGTCGCGCCGCCCTCGAGGAAGACCTGGTTGCCGAAGTCGGTCAGCTCGGGCTCGCCGGCGTCGTTGACGTCCCAGGTGAGACCCTGGGGGCCGGCCGATGCGCCGGTCTGGCTGCTGTTGGCGTACGCGCCCTCGGCGGAGTACAGCCAGTCGATGAACGCCGCGATGCGCTCGGGGTCCTCGGCCTTCGAGCCGATGGCGAACACCGGGCTTGCCGCCGTACGCCTCGGCGCCGTACGAGAAGATCGTTCTGGTCCTTCGAGCGGCACCATCTGGAAGCCCTTGCCCGCGGCCATGTTCTCTTCGGTGTTGTACGCCGACTGGCCGAGCCACGGCCACCACGAGAACAGCACCTGGCCGTTCTGGAACTTCGAGAACAGCGTGTCGTAGTTCTGCGTCGTCGACTCGGGGTCGACCAGGCCCAGCTGGTTGGCGTCGTAGTACAGCTTCAGGTTGCGCATGTACTCGCTGTCGGGGTCGAGGATGCTCTGGTAGTCCGAGCCGTCGGCCTTGGCCAGCACGAAGCCGATCTCGTCGTAGCCGTAGAAGCAGGCGGGCTGCTTGGCCGTGACCATCATGTTGCCGTCCCAGTCCTTGAACAGCGAGAAGGCGTAGGTGGGCTGGCCGTTGTCGGCGGTGGGGTGGGCCGCCTGCATGTCGGCGAGCACCGGGAGGAGGTCTTCGAGGGTGCCGATCTCGGGGTAGCCGGCCTCCTTGTAGTAGTCCCAGCGCACGTACGGGCCGAACGTGGGGTTCAGGCCCTCCGACGGCTCGGTGGGCTTGAGCGACGAGACCGACGTCGGGAAGCCGTAGACGCCGTCCTTCCCGTCGTTGAGCTTCTCGACGGCCGCGTCGAACTCGGCGACGTTGTCCATCGCGCCGTAGTAGTTCGACGAGTCCTGCACCAGACCGCCCTCGATGAGCTCGTCGAGCTTCTCGCCCTTGTCGGTGATGATCAGGTCGCCGAGGTCGCCGGCCGCGACGCGGGTGTTGTAGAGGGTGTCACCGCCGCCCGCGACGTTCGGGGCGATGATGTTCAGCTTCATGTTGAACTTGTCTTCGACGATCTTGGCGAACCAGCCCTGCTGGATGCCCATGTAATTCGCGAGACCGTCGAACACGTCGATCGTGATCTCCTCGTCCCACTTCTCGGGGAACTCGTCGATCGCGCCCTGCTCGGCACCGCCCGCGCTGCAGGAGGCGAGCGACCCCGCGGCGAGCAGCGCCACGAGTGCCAGGGACACCTTCTTTCGAAGCTTCATTGCTTTCCTTTCTTGGTGGTGCGTGGCCGCCGTCAACCCTTGACGGCGCCCAGCATGATGCCCTTCACGAAGAAGCGCTGGAACAGGGGGTAGATGAAGATGATGGGCAGCACGACCAGCACCGAGACGGTCATGCGTATCGAGGTCGGCGTCTGCTGGGTCGCCACCCCGGCGATCTGCCCGAGATTGCCGCCGGCGTTCTGCGCGGCCTGGGCGAGACTCGACGCCTGGTTGATGAACATGTAGAGCAGGTACTGCAGCGTGTACAGGCTCTGGTCGGTGATGTAGATCAGGGTGTCCTGGAAGCTGTTCCACTGCGTGACCGCGCTGAAGATCGCGATGGTCGCGAGGATCGGCGTCATGTTCGGCAGGTACACGCGGAAGAACACCTGCAGGATGTTGGCGCCGTCGACCTCGGCGGCCTCCTGCAGCTCCCGCGGCATCGACTCGACGTAGGTCTTCGCGAGGATGACGTTGAACGGCTGCACCACGAACGGCAGCACGTAGACCCAGAAGTTGTTGGTCAGCCCGAGCGTCTTCATGATGATGAACACCGGGATCAGACCCGCGCTGAAGTACATCGTGATGATGAGGAAGCGGTACCAGAACTTGCGTCCCCACATGCGGGTCTGCGTGAACATGAACCCGAGGAACGCGGAGGCCAGCACGGTGAGCACCGTGCCGATCACGGTGCGCCCGACGCTGACCACGGCCGCCATCGGCAGCCCGGGCAGCTGGAACACCTGGCCGTAGTTCGACAGGTGGAACCCGACCGGCCACAGGCGCACGTCGCCGAGCGCCGAGACGTCGTTGGCGCTGACCGAGTTGATGATCAGGTAGTAGAACGGGTAGGCGCAGATGAGCGCGAACAGCAGGAACAGCGTGTAGTTCCCGATGCGGAACAGGATGTCGCCGACCGAGCCGCGGTAGCGCGCCGAGGTGTCGCCCCGCTTGGTGGTGGTGAGCGTCTTGGTCATCGTCGTCGTCATGGCCGGCCCCTCACACGATCGATTCGCCGCGGACGCGCTTGGAGACCGCGTTGACGGTGAGCAGGAGGGCGACCGAGATGAGGCTCTTGAGCATGCCGATCGCGGTGGCGAGCGACAGGCTGTTGCCGGTCATGCCGATGTTGTAGACGTACAGGTCGAGCACCTGGATCCACTCCTTGTTGAACGCGTTCTGGAACACGTAGTACTGCTCCATCCCGTTGTTCAGGATGTTCGCGATCGACAGCAGCAGCAGCACGAGGTAGGTGGGCATCAGCTGCGGCAGCGTGATGTAGCGCATCAGCTGGAAGCGCCCGGCGCCGTCGATGCGGGCGGACTCGTACAGCGACTGGTCGATGCCGGCGATCGCGGCGAGGTAGATGATCGCGCCCCAGCCGAGCCCCTTCCAGATGCTCCAGAGCGTCATGGTGATCCAGACGTTCTGGTCGCTGTCGAGGAACTTGATCGGCGTGGTGATGAGCCCCGCGTCGTCGAGGACGTCGTTCACGAGCCCCGAGCTCGAGAACAGCGAGAAGGCGATCATGTAGACGAGCACCCACGAGATGAAGTTCGGCAGCGCCGTGAGGGTCTGCACCGAGCTGCGGAACCAGGGCGCCTTGATCTCGTTGAGCAGGATCGCGAAGAAGAGCGGCAGGACGGATGTCGCGATCCCCAGGAAGCTGATCGCCAGGGTGTTCATCAGCACCTGGCCGATCTGGGCCATCTGCGTCGGGCGAGCTCACCAGCATCTGGAACCACTGCAGGCCGACGAACTCGCTGCCCTCGATCCCGAGCGCCGGCTTGTAGTCGTACAGCGAGTAGATCCAGCCGTACAGCGGCAGGTACGAGAACAGGAACGCCAGGATCAGGAAGGGGACGATGCAGAGGAACAGCGTGAACGAGGTCCGGCTGCCCGCCGGGCCGCAGCCGCCGGCCGCGCCGCTTCTTCGCGTTCTGATCGAGGTTGTGGACGGCCGCCTCCTGGAAGACCGTCTGCGCCTGCGCCTGCGTGGTCATCGGATCGTGACCGGGTGACGGGACCGTCGAGGTCGCCGCCGTCTGAGCATGACGCCGTCCCATGTCACTCCTTCGTGTACGTGGTTGCCGCTCCGTCGAGGGGCGGAATCCGAGGTTCGCTGTCGAACCGCTTCGATTTCGAACCGCTTCGATTGAAGAGTAGGCGCGAGCACGCCATTCGTCAAATGTCTGCCCGTAACGCCGAGGTAACGATCGCCGGGGCGACGCAGCGCGGCGACCACGGCTCGGAAAGCGCCTACCATGGTCGCAACGGACGCGCGGGGGCGTTCGCCCCCGGTCAGGCGCCGGGCGAGAGGGACGGAACGGGCGAGATGAAGCGAGTCGGCATCCGCGATGTCGCCGAGCGCGCCGGCGTCTCGATCAGCACCGTCTCGAACGCGCTCAACCGGCCCCACATGGTCAGCGAGCGGCTGATCCATCGCGTCCGGTCGGCGGCCGACCAGCTCGGCTACGTGCCGCTGCAGGCCGCGCAGCAGCTGCGCGCGGGGCGATCGGGCCTCCTCGGCATGACCGTCATCAACATCGCCAACCCGTTCTTCGCCGACATGGTCGCCGGCGCCGAGGACGCCGCCTCGGCCGCCGGACTGCGTGTGCTCGTCGGCAACTCCGGCGACGACGTCGCCAAGGAGCGCGATCACCTCGAGCTGTTCGAGCGCGTGCAGGTCGAGGGCGCCCTGGTGAGCCCGTTCGGCCCGCTCGCGCCGTGGCTGGAGCGACTGCGCGGCCGCGGCATCCCGGTCGTCCTGGTCGACGCCGTCGACGACAGCGGCGAGCTGCCCTCGGTGTCGTTCGACGACATCGGCGGCGGCCGGCTCGCCGCCGAGCACCTGCTCGCCGCCGGCCGCCGCCGGCTGGCCTTCGTGGGTGCCCGCGAAGAGGTGCGCCAGGTGCGCGAGCGCCTGGAGGGTGCGCGGCTCGCCGTGGCGGCGCATCCCGGCGCATCGCTCGAGCCGATCTGGACGGCGCGCACCACGTCCGCGGCCGGCCTCGCATACGGCGCGGAGCTCGCCACCCGCTCCCCCGCCGACCGCCCCGACGGGATCGTCACGTCGAACGACCACCTCGCGATCGGCCTCGTGCACGGCCTCATCTCGCACGGCGTGCGCGTGCCCGAGGACGTCGCCGTCGTGGGCTACGACGACATCGAGTTCGCCGCGATCGCCGCCGTGCCGCTCACCTCCGTGCGCCAGCCCGCGCGGGAGATGGGACGCACCGCGGCCGAGATCCTCTTGGCCCGCATCGCCGGCACCGCGGGCGCCGACCTCGGCAACGTGGTGTACCAGCCGGAACTCGTCGTGCGCGCATCGACCGGCGGCTGAGCCGTGCAGCCGTCAGCTGACGAGCTGCGAGCCCTTCGCCGGCCCATCGCCGTCCCGCCGCTCGATGGCGCGCAGCGACCGCCCGACGTACGCCGCGATCCGGCGCGCCCCCTCCTCGCGGAAGTGCGTGTCGTCGGCGAGCCCGTCGGCCCACAGCGGATGCTCGCCCGGCGCGAAGTGCGAGAGGAGAGCAGTGGATGCCTCGGCCCCGAGGTCCTCGTAGAGCCACGTGGTGAACACCGTCAGGTCGATGAGCGGCACGTCGAGGTCGTGCGCCAGGTCCCGGACGGCGTTGGGGTAGTCGCCGTGCGTGGGAGTCACCCGGTCGCCCTCGAACCAGCGCCGCTCGACGGACGTGCACAGCACGGCATTCGCGCCCCGGCTGCGGACGTCGTCGACCATGCCGCGCAGGTTGGCGGCGTAGCCGGCGCGCGCGGCGAGCTCGGGCAGCTTCTGGTCGTTGTGCCCGAACTGGATGACGACGGTGTCGCCGGGCTCGACGCCGTCGAGCAGGCGCGCCCACGATCCGTCGGCGAGGAAGGACGCCGTGGTCGCGCCGCCGTAGGCGAGGTTGCGCACCTGCGCCTCGACCACGGGCGCGATGTACGAGCCCCATCCCGTCATCGGCAGCTCATCGGGCTTGGCGGGTGCGACCGTCGAGTCGCCTGCCAGGTGGTACGTCATCTCGTGCCTTTCCGGAGGCCGGGCGCGGCATCCTCGGTACCATTGCATCATGACGCAGAAAGCGTTTACCGGCGCCATCCGCACGATCTCCATCGCCCAGGGCCCCCGGCCCGGGCGATCGGTGCTGCGACTGCTCGCGCGGCGTCCCGGCCGTATGACGATCGCGATCCTCGCGTTCGCCTGCAAAGAGATCCCGCTGTGGTTCCTGCCGGTGGTGACGGCGCAGATCATCGACCTCGTCGCGACCGGCGGCGACGTGTCGACGGTGCTGATCTGGTTCAGCGTGGCCGCGGTGCTTCTCGTCCAGAACTACCCCATGCACATCGTCTACACGCGCAACTTCATGACGGTGGTGCGCGACACCGGCGCAGACCTCCGCAACGCCCTCGCCGCGCGGCTGCAGAGCCTGTCGATCGGCTACCACACGCGGGTGAGCTCCTCGATCGTGCAGACCAAGGTCGTGCGCGACGTCGAGAACGTCGAGCTCATGCTGCAGCAGGTGACGCACCCGCTGCTGTCGGCGACCATGGTGCTGATCGGCGCGATCGTCATGACGGCGATCGCCGTGCCGCAGTTCCTGCCCGTCTACGCCCTCGCGGTGCCCATCGCCCTGGGGCTGCGCGCCGCCCTCAGCCGCCGTTCGCGGGCGCGCAACGAGGTGTTCCGCCGCGAGGTCGAGGGGTTCGCCGCGCGCGTCGGTGAGATGGCCTCGCTCATCCCGGTGACCCGCGCGCACGGCCTCGAGCGCACCGCCGTCTCGCGGGTTCAGGCCGGCGCCGACGGCGTCCGCCGCGCAGGCCTCGACCTCGACATGCTCAACGGCCACGTCGCGTCGATCTCGTGGGTCGCGATGCAGCTCCTGGGACTCGGATGCCTCGTGCTCGCGGCGATCTTCGCGCTCACCGGCATCCTCCCGATCACGCCGGGCGAGGTCGTGCTGCTGTCGTCGTACTTCACGCTGCTCACGTCGGGACTCACGGCGCTGCTGATGCTCATCCCGGTCGGCGCGCGCGGGCTCGAGTCGATGCGGTCGATCTCGGAGGTGCTGCAGGAGCCCGACCTGGAGCAGAACGAGGGCAAGAGCGCGGTCGCGCAGGTGGGCGGCCACCTCGAGCTGCGGCACGTGTCCCACCGCTACGACGGTGCCGACCGGGATGCCGTCCACGACGTCTCGCTCGACATCCCGCCCGGCGAGACCGTGGCCTTCGTGGGCTCGTCGGGCTCGGGCAAGTCGACGATGCTCAACCTGGTGCTGGGCTTCGTGCGCCCGACGTCCGGCCACATCCTGCTGGATGGCGCCGACATGCAGGACCTCGACCTCCGCACCGTGCGCCAGTCGGTGTCGGTGGTGCCGCAGGAGTCGGTGCTGTTCGAGGGCACGATCCGCGAGAACATCGCGTACGGCCTCGACGACGTGTCGGAGGAACGGCTGCGCCAAGCTCTGCGCGACGCCAACGCCGCGGAGTTCGTCGATCGTCTGCCCGAGAACTGGGACACCGTCGTCGGCGAGCGCGGCGCGCGGCTCTCGGGCGGGCAGCGGCAGCGGCTCGCCATCGCGCGGGCGCTCGTGCGCGACCCTCGCATCCTTCTGCTCGACGAGGCGACCTCGGCCCTCGACCCCGAGTCGGAGGAGCTCGTCAAAGAGGCTCTCAACCGCCTCATGCGCGGCCGCACCACCCTGGTCGTCGCCCACCGTCTGTCGACGATCCGCCAGGCCGACCGCATCGTCGTGCTGGAGCACGGCGAGGTCGTCGAGATCGGCGCCCACGACGAGCTGCTCGCGGCGCGCGGCCGCTACGCCCACCTCCACGCGACGCAGTCCGGCCTCCCCCGCTGACCCTCGCGCGACTCCGCGGCGCCCAGGAAGCGCGAAGGGGTTTCCGCACGCTTCTCCGTGCGGAAATCACCCTCTCGCGCTTCCTCACCGGCGGAGTCGGATAGCGCTTTCCGGCTGGACCGCCTACCCTGGAGATGGCGGATGCCGCGGGCCGCGGCATCCGTTCCCCACCCGTCGAAGGAGCCACCGTGACCGACACCCTCCGCTGCGCCATCGTCGGAACCGGAGCGATCGCCCACGCCCACGCGCAGGCCATCGCGGCGTATCCGAACGCGCAGCTCGTCGCGGTCAGCGATCTCTCCCGCGAGTCCGCGTCGGCCTTCGCGGAGAAGTTCGGCGGTCCCACGGTGTACGAGGACCTCGACACCCTGCTCCAGGCCGAGCATCCCGACGTCGTGCACGTGTGCACTCCCCCGGTGGCGCACCGCGACCAGGCCGTCGCGGCATCGACCGCCGGCGCGCACGTCATCGTCGAGAAGCCGCCGGCGCCGAGCCTCGAAGAGCTCGACGACATGCGCGCCGCGGCGCGCTCGGCGGGGCGCGAGCTGGTCGTGGTCTTCCAGCAGCGCACGGGCACCGCCGCCGCGCACGTGAAGCGACTGCTCGACGACGGCGCCTTCGGGCGCCCGCTCATCGCGCAGTGCCAGACGCTGTGGTTCCGCGACCCCGCGTACTTCGCGGTGCCGTGGCGCGGCAAGTGGGAGACCGAGGGCGGAGGCCCGACGCTGGGCCACGCGATCCACCAGCTCGATCTGCTGGCCTTCCTCCTCGGGGAGTGGGAGAGCGTACAGGCGCGGCTCTGGCGCCTCGATCGAGAGACGCAGACCGAGGATGCCTCGACCGCGACCGTCGCGTTCGCGAACGGCGCGATCGCCTCGGTCGTCACGAGCGCCGTGTCGCCGCGCGAGACCAGCTCGATCCGCATCGACACGCAGCGCGCGACGATCACCGTCGACCACCTGTACGGACACGGGCACGAGAACTGGCGCATCACGCCGGCCCCCGGCTTCGAAGACCAGGCCCGGGACTGGGCGCTCCCCGACGCCGAGGAGCCCAGCGGCCACGACGTGCTCATCCGCGAGGTCTTCGATGCGCTGCGCAGCGGCGGGCCGCTCCCTGCCGTGGGCGACGAGCCGGCGCGCTCCTTCGAGCTCGTGGCGGCGATCTACGCCTCGGCCGCCGGCGACGGCGCGGTCGTGACGCCGGACATACTCGCTGCGCACCCCACGCACCGGCGCGGGTTCGCAAGCCCGGTCGCGGACCGCCGAGGCCGGGACCGCACCGGTGACCGCGGACGGGCGAGGCTGAGCGCGGCTACCGCTGCGGCCCCCCACGCATCCGTGGAGGGCCACCACCTGAACCGTCGATCTGCTACGAGCGTTCGGGCAGGCGGTCGCCGATCAGGGCGAGGTTCTGGATCGCGGCGAGGCCGTACTGCGCCACGTCGTTCGTGCCGACGCTCGGCGCCTCGTCCACCGGGTTCAGCACCGCAGGACCGTCGATGCGGCTGAGCACGAAATCGCGCCGGTGCACCAGCCACTCTCCGATGCCCTCGAACGCCTGCCAGGCGGCATCCGCCATCTTCTCGTCGCCCGTGCTCGCGGCGGCGTAGGCCGTCAGACGGCTGTGCGCCTGCTCGAGATGGATGCCGGTGAGCCGCTCGCCGACGGCCGCCACCTGCTCCTCGGGCGAGGCGAGGTAGAGGCGGCAGTACTCGAGCCACGCCTCGCGGAATCCCGGGACGTCGACGAGGTCGATGAGCTCGCTGCACACCTCGACGAGGCCGAACACGGCGCTCAGGTGCGACACCGCGACGCGGTCGCGCGTCGTGTCGAAGCGACCGGCCTCGATGTCGTACAGCGCTTCGCCGGTGAGGAAGCCGTTCGGCAGCGCGCCGATGTCGGCCATCGTGCCCAGCAGGCGGTCGCGCGAGCGCTCGTTGCCGGTGCGCTCCCAGTCGGCGAGCCACGTCGCGGCGAGCGCTCCCCAGTCGGTGCCGAGCCCGACGGCGAGCGCGCCGCGATCGGGGCGATAGGTCGCGGCATCGGTGCGCACCTTGCGCGTGGGATCGGTGTCGACGAAGCGCTCGTCGCTGTCGCGCAGCTCGGTGAGCAGGTCGCCGACCCGCTCGTCGGCGGTGAGGAAGTAGAAGATGCGCCGGTAGATCGGGCTCGAGATCCGCAGCTGCTTCGCGCTGCACCCCCAGTGCTGCACGTTGTGACGCGAGCCGAGGCCCTGCCAGCGGCCGAGGTGATAGACGTCGACCTCGCCGGTGTGCCGTGTCATCGCCTCGGCGAGCCGGAACACATCCGCGCGCCCGGTGCGCAGGTACGAGTACCAGAGCCAGAGGTCGGGAGACAGCTCGCTGTTGTCCCACGCGTAGCCGCCGACGTCGTAGCGCCACACATGCCGGTCCAGGTCGTAGGCATGCATGACGTCGCCGAAGTTCCAGAAGCCGTACCAGCGACGCTGGTCGATCTGACCGAGATAGAACTCCAGGAGGAAGTCGATGCTGTCCTCGATCTCGGCGCGCGCAGGCGTCGAGCGATCGACCGGCGCCCAGTCCCCGAAGACGCCGACCGCGTGCAGGTGCGCGGGCGTGGGCTGGAGCAGCGGCGGGCGCTGCACCGCGGCGACGGCTGCCGCGACGTCCTCGATCGCGGGCGTCGCCCCGTACGCGAAGAGTGTCAGCTCGTGGGTGCGGGCCACGCCGTGGGCATCGCCGAAGCCCGGCTCGTAGTCCTCATACGTGATCTCGAGCCCTTCGAGCTGGGTGGCGAAATCGTCCTGTCCGAGCCCGTCGTGGTAGAACCGCACGTCCATCGGCTGCGCCTCGGGCGCATACAGCCAGGCCGTGAGCTCCGCGCGGTCCCCGGTCGCGCGCCGGAGGTCGAGCTGGCCCGGGTGCGACTGCCAGAACGAGCGGATGCCGATCCCGAACCCGCCCGTCGGGTCGCTGATCGCGACGTAGCCCTCCGCCCGGGTGCCGGCGCCCGCGTCGATCCACGCGTGCCCGGGTGCGGTGCGCTTGCGGATGCCGAACCCGTCGGCGCTGAGCTGGGTGAGGGTCAGATCGCCCCATGCCGGGATGAGCTCGAGACGCTCGGACACCTGCGGGTTCCACTGCGCGAGCGGCGGGGTGGCCTCGCCCCGGACCTGCGCGGCGCGCACGTCGGCGCCCGGGTCGCGCCGAAGGCCGGTGAGCCCGCGGACGGCCTCGGCGAAGAAGCCGCCGTCCGCGCCGGCGAGCCGCACATGACGATCGTGCAGCGGCGCCCGCAGCGGAACGTCCGCGCGTACGCCGAGCCCCGCGAGGAAGTCGTGTTCGGCGTCGCCGTTCCACACGACGCTGTGGACCAGGCGCACCTCGGCCGCTCCCGCCATGACCACGAAGCGGACCGTGAACGGCAGCCACGCGCTGTCGGCCTGCTCCTCCTGGTGGACTCCCTCCACGCGCACGACGGCGCGCACGGGGCCGTCCTGCTCGACCTCGACAGCCGTGACCCGCGACCGGAAGCGGCGCCGCGGGCCCGACCCGCCGTCTTCGCGCACCTCGTCCTGCAGGAGGCTCACGAGGCGGACATCCTCCGAGACCGTGCGGCCGTCGCGCACGAGCCGGCGCGCGATCGTGTCGACGGGGCCGTGCGCGGGCAGCGCGAACGCGATCTCGAGCGTCCCGTTGGCGACGACGACTTCGGCCTCGTCGTGGCGGACCGTGACGCGAGGCGCGGACGAGTCCTGCCCGCTCGCCGCGTCGCCGCCCGACGCGGATGTCGCCGGCCTCCGACACGACCTCGTAGTCGACCGGCGCATCCATGGCGCCGATCGCAACGCCGGCCCACTTGACCGAGCCGTCGGGCCACGTCGCGAGCGGCCAGAACTGCGCGGGCACCTCTGCGCCCGCCGCGTTCTCCGCTCGTGCATCGGCGCCCGAGCCTGTCGAGGCCCCTCCGACCTCGCGCAGCCTCAGCTGCGCGATGGAGCCGACCGCGCCCCGAGGCAGCGGCACCCCCCAGGTCGCGCCGCCGGAGAGCCGGTCGGGTGGAGCGTCGTCGAGCCAGCGAAGGGGGACACGGACAGCGGAGCCGGTCACAGTGAGTGGACCTCCAGGTTGCGATAGCGGGCGACGAGGGGAGACATCTGGCGGAAGCCGATCCGCCCCTCGCGGATGCGTGGACCGGTCGACTCGTCGTCGGTCCAGGAGAAGAGCGGCAGCCCGTCGATCGAGAACGCGACGCTCGCGGCGTCCTTGACGACCTCGATGCGGTAGAACGCGTCGCGCGCGTCGACCACCGGCGGCAGCGGGTCGGCGCCCTGGCTCACCAGATGGAACCCGGGCGATTTCCGCAGGTTGCACGTGTGGAAGGCGCGCTCGTCCTCCCACCGACGCCGGAAGTACGACACGTGCAGCGTCCGCACGTCGCTCGAGTGGTACTGCGGGTAGGCGCCCGAGCGCGCCGCGACGCCTTCGTCGAAGATGCCGCCGCCGTCGACCGCCGTCGCACCGAAGAACAGCATCGCGAGCCCCGGTTCCTCGCGGGGCGAGAACTCCCACGTGATGCGGATCCGGTCGCCGAACACCTCCGGGCACCACAGCGTCCAGTGGTCGTCGAAGCCGCCCGAGCTCGACAGGCTGACCCCGCCGCCGTCCGCGCGGACCGCGACCGGTCCCTCTGCGACCCACCCCTGCAGATCGGATGCCGCCGCCAGCGGATTGCGGTAGAGCAGCGTCAGCCCTTCACCGAGCCGATGAGCATGCCCTTGGCGAAGTGCTTCTGCAGGAACGGGTAGAAGAGCAGGATCGGCAGCGTGGCCACGATGATGACGGCGAACTTGATGCCCTGTTCGGGCGGGATGTAGTTCGGGTCCACGTTCCGCGTGCCGAGCAGGTCGGCGCGAGGCGGTGACCTGGCGCAGGTACATCTGCAGGGTCCACTTCGAGTTGTCGTTGCAGGTAGAGCAGCGGTGACATGAAGTCGTTCCAGATCCCCACGGCGTAGAACAGCGCGAACGTCGCCAGCACCGGTTTGGACAGCGGCAGCAGGATGCGCCAGAGGATCCCAGCTCGGTGGCGCCGTCGATCTTGGCGGACTCCTCCAGCTCGGCGGGGAGCTCCTGGAAGAAGTTCTTGATGATGATCAGGCTGAACGGGTTGATCGCCAGCGGGCAGGATCAGCGCCCAGTAGGTGTTGAGCAGGCCGAGGTCCTTGACCAGCAGGAACGTGGGGATCATGCCGCCGGAGAACACCATGGCGAAGACGACCAGGGACAGGATGAGCTGCCGGCCGCGGAGGTTCGTCTTGGCCAGCGGGTAGGCCATGGTCGCGGTCAGGATCAGCTGGACCAGCGGTGCCGACGGCGGTGACCAGGACCGTGGTGACCAGGGCCCGGATGAACGCGGGGGTGGAGAAGATGTACTCGTAGGCGCCCAGGCGTGAACTGTCTCGGGCCAGACGAAGAAGGCCCGCCGGGTGATTTCGGCTTCGGTGGCGAACGAGCCGGCGAACACGTAGACGAACGGCAGCAGCGTGACGATGCCGATCAGCGATCAGGAAGACGTAGTTGAGCGGCGTCGAAGACCCGGCCGCCGGGGGTGTTGTGGACTTCTTCATCTAGAAGAGTCCGCTCTGGTTGAAGCGCTTGGCGAGCCGTTGGTGCCGAAGATCAGCACGATGCCCACCAGGGACTTGAACAGTCCCACCGCGGTGGAGTAGCTGTAGGCGCCCTGGGTGATGCCCACGAAGTAGACGTAGGTGTCGAAGACGTCGGCCACCGAGCGGTTCAGGGCGTTGGTCATGAGGTAGATCTGCTCGAAGCCGGTGTTGAGCATCTGCCCGATCTGCAGGATGAGCATCACGATGATCGTGGAGCGGATCGCCGGGCAGCGTGATGTGCCAGACCCGGCGGAAGCGGCCGGCGCCGTCGATGATCGCGGCCTCGTACTGGTCCTGGTCGACGGTGGCCAGCGCGGCCAGGAAGATGATGGTTCCCCAGCCGGTGTTCTTCCAGATGTCCTGCAGCACGATCAGCGGCCGGAACCAGGCCGGATCGGCCAGGAAGTCGATGTCGGTGCCCAGCACGCCGTTGATGAACAGGAACAGCGGGCCGAAGTCCAGCGCGAACAGCAGGAGGTCAGCGACGCCACGATGGTCCAGGACAGGAAGTGCGGGATGTAGACCAGCGTCTGGACGCGTGCGCTTGAGGATCGACAGGCGCACCTCGTTGAGCAGCAGCGCCAGCACGATCGTCAGCGGGAACGCGATGACCAGGTTCAGGAACGCCAGGATCAGGGTGTTGCCCAGCAGCCGCGGGAAGTCGGGGTTGGCGAAGAAGTCCTGCGAAGTGCTGCGAAGCCCACCCACGGGCTGCCGTTGATGCCCAGGAACGGGACGTAGTCCTTGAAGGCGATGCTGACGCGCCGTACATCGGGGCGTACCGGAACACGCGAAGTACACGACGCCGGGCAGCAGCAGCAGGTACAGCCACTTGTAATGCGCGAAGTGGACGCGAACGCCGCGACGGCGCCGGCTCTGCTTCCGGACGGTCAGCGCTCGGTCGCCGTGACGGCGGTCTCGAGCATTCCATGGGTGGGCCTCTCGGTCAGTGCGGGGATGACGGGCGCGCAGGCGCTGTCATCCCCGGCCCGGCGTCAGGAGTCGGCTGCCAGCCAGCTTGTTGATCTCTTCCTTGACCTTGTCGCCGCCGCTGGAGCTGCCACAGCTTGATGGCGTCCTTCAGGCCCTGCTCGTCGATCTGGCCGGCGAGGTACTTGATCCGGGCGTCGGCCACGATGTTGTCCAGCTGCGCGCCCTTGGCCACGTAGGTCGGCGAAACGACGGCCGCTGCCGGGTTGTAGACGGCGCTCTTCAGGTCCTCCGCCATCGATCTGCAATGCGCTTGTCGAACACCTCCTGCTCGTAGTCCGAGGCCTGCTTGGCCGGGTAGAAGTTGTAGCCGGTGACGTTCATGCCGAGCTGGGCGTAGCGCTTGATGTCCGTGGTCACGCCTTGCCTTCGCGTCTCCGGCTCGACGACGGCGAGCTTGCCGTCCTCGACGGTGAAGTTCACGCCTTCGATGCCGTTGTTGAGGATCGGCCACCTCCTTGCCGTTGATGGTGTTCAGGACTTCCAGCACGTTCCTCAGCTCCTCCTCGGTGCGGACCTGGCCTTGGGGATCGCGAGGAAGCCGGAGTAGCCGTCGGTGGGAGCGCGTGCAGTTCGCCGTCCGGGCCCTCGAGGTTGCCGGCGAAGCCGACTTTGTTCTCGAAGTCTTGGGGTCCGCCTGCTTGAACAGGTTGATCAGACGCTGACGCGCGAGTCGACGTCGATGATGATGCCGCCCTTGCCGTTGAAGAACGGCTCGTTCCATTTGGTGCCGAGTCGAACGTGGCGAAGTCCGGGTTGATGAGCTTCTCCTCGACCATCTGCTTGCACGAACCGGTCGGCTTCGAGCAACTCGTCGGTGTCGAAGCTCGGCACAGCTTGCCGTCCTTCTCGGTCCAGCGGTTGCCGGCGCCGTACCAGGTCTCGATGTGTCGTACGGGCTGTTGGTGCCGATGGCGCCGGCCACTTCGGGATGGTGATGCCCTAGGTGTCGTCCTGGCCGTTGCCGTCGGGGTCGTCCTCGGTGAAGGCCTTCGCGACCTCGTAGAGGTCCTCGGTGGTCTCGGGCAGCTCGAGGCCGAGCTTGTCCAGCCAGTCCTGGCGGAACATGACGGCCGCGCGCATGAGGTCGCGGGCGCGGAAGACGCCGTAGACCTTGCCGTTGACGCTGACGCTCGTTCTGCACCTCGGGGAACGTGGTCTTGAGGTTCGGGTAGTCGTCCGAGCTTGTCGGTGAGGTCCCAGAAGGCGCCCGCCTCCGCGTTCTTGACGAACCCGGGCGTCCTTGCCCTGGATCACCATGACCTGGGGAAGATCGTCGCCGGCGAGCGTGATGTTGATCTTGTCGCCGTAGGAGGCGTTCGGCACCCACGTCATGTCCAGGTCGACGCCGATGACTTCCTCGAGGGCGGTCTCGATCTCGTTGTCCTGCTCGGGGGCGTTGGTGCTGAGGAACGGCGCCATGATCGACAGGCTCTCGAGCTTCGCGGCATCCGCGTTGTTCGCCTCATCGTCGCCGGCGCTGCCTCCGGAGCAGCCGGTGAGGGCGAGGGCGGCGACGACGGCGATGCCGACGCCGACGAGTGGCTTGCTGTGGTTCATTACGGAACTCCTTCGTTCGGGGTGGGGCATTTCTCTGGGGAGGTGGACGGAGAGGATCAGGAAGAGGGGGATGCCGCGGCGGCACGGTCGGCGACGGCGCGGTCGTTCGCGGTGAAGAACGAGATGCACAGGACCGTGCTGAGGGTCAGCCACGCCCCCACCGTCAGGAACGGGACGACCCCGGGAAGGATGCTGCCGACCGCCGCGATCGCGACGGCGCCCAGCAGCAGCAGCACCACGTGGAGAAGGTTGCGCATCGCCCAGCGGCTCGCGGTGAGGAGGTAGGCGCCGAGCGGCAGTTCGTAGTGGACGTACAGCGGGACGGAGACGGCCGTGATCAGGAAGGCTGCGGCCAGCGCGACGACGGTCGAGATGCCGAGCACCGAGCCGAGCGCCCCTGCGGCGAGCTGCCCGGCGACGCCGACCGCCAGCATCCCGGTCACGAGGAATCCGGCGCCGAGCGCGAGGTTCGACTTCCGCAGGTCGCGGCGCCATGCGGCGGCGAAGGTCCGTGCCACCGGGAACACCTCGCCGCGCAGGCGGCGCCGTGTGAGGTGGGCGGCGGCGGTGCTCGAGGGCACGATGCCGAACACGATGCCTCCGGCGAAGGCGAACACCCACCACAGGGCGTTGACGTACGCCATCCACCACACCCAGTCGAAGACGGCGTGAGCGCGCAAGGCCCACGTCGGCATGCCAGACGCAGAGTCCGTCATCACATCTCCATCGTTGTGGGCGAGAGGCGCTGCTCAGGAATACGTTTTCCCGGGCCGAGCCACGAGTAACGTAAACCGCCGCCGCGAGCGGAGTCAACTCGATGCGCCTCCGGAAGTGAAACGTCTCATGCAAATCTCAGAAACGTTTCGGGGACCACGCACACCGCATCCGATCCGGCCGCGCAGCCCGCGGCGGCCGCGCGGCCGGCGACTGGGACCGTGCACGGTCCCGCACGGCAGAGGCCGGGTCCGCCGTTACTGAATCGTTCTAATTTCTCCGGGCGATGGCTTGCGAAACGTTTTTAGACGAGGTACCGTAGCGGGCAAGCGCTTTCCAGCACCGCATGATCCGCACCCAGGATGCGCCGACACCGCACACACAGACGACGAACGTCTCCGCGGACAGCGAACGCAGACGTTCACAAGGAGGACAAGGATGTTCAGCAAGAAGCGGGCCACTCGCCGTAGCCGCGATCGCGGCCGGCGCCGCCCTGGTGCTGGCCGGCTGCGCCGGCGGCAGCGAAGACGCCCCCGACGCCGGCGCCCACGTTCGACCCGAACGAGGAGGTCACCCTCGACCTCGCGTTCTGGGGCAACGACGTGCGCGCCGACCTCTACAACCAGGCGATCGCCGCGTTCAACGAGGAATACCCGAACATCACGGTCAACTCCACGTTCCTGACCTTCCCCGAGTTCTGGGAGAAGCGGCAGACCGAGGCGGCCGGCGGGAACCTGCCCGACGTGATGCAGTTCGACTACTCGTACCTGCGTCAGTACTCCGAGAACAACCTGCTGCTCGACCTCGACCCCTACCTCGGCAACATCATCGAGACCGAGCCGCTGCCGGAGAACATCCTCGACATCGGCGTCGTCAACGACACGACGTACGGCATCACCACCTCCACCAACGCGTGGGGCCTCTTCACCAACCCGGTGCTCCTCGAGAAGGCCGGCGTCGAGGAGTTCGAAGGCGGCAGCTGGGAGGACTACGCCGAGTGGATGGGCGAGGTCACCGACGGCGCCGGCGGCGAGTTCTGGGGTGGCGGCGACTTCACCGGCCGCATCCAGAACTTCGAGCTGCAGCTGCGCTCCGAGGGGACGTACCTCTTCAGCGAGGACGGCGAGCCCGGCTTCGACGAGGAGCGCCTCACCGAGTTCTGGGAGTCCGGCGCAGGACATCCGCGACGGCATCGGCATCCCGCAGCAGCGCGTCGAGGAGGTCGCCCCGAAGGGCGCCTTCGACAGCGCGCTGACGGCGAGCGAGCTCACGTGGGACAACTTCGGCGCCGGCTACCTCGCCGGCCTCGGCGCGGACTACACCGAGCTCGGCCTGATCGCGCCGCCCGGTGACGGAGGAAGGCGCGAAGGACCTCTACCTCAAGCCCTCGATGCTCCACACGATCTCGGCCAACACCGAGCACCCCGAGGCGGCGGCGACGCTCGTCAACTTCCTGGTGAACTCGCCCGCAGTCGGGCGAGATCTTCGGCACCAACCGCGGCCTGCCGGCCTCGGAGACCGCCCTCGAGGCCGCCGAGCTCGACCCGCTGAGCCAGCAGGTCAAGGACTACGAGGCATCGATCGCCGACCGCCTGGGCGACGCCCCGCCGGTGCCGATCGTCGGCTACGGCACGCTGGAGGAGAAGTTCCGCCAGCTCGGCACCGAGCTCAACTTCGGCACGGTCACGGTGGATGACGCGGTCTCGCAGTTCTTCGCCGAGATGGACGTCGTCCTCAACCAGTGACACCCTCCGGGGTCCGGGCGTACGATCGCCCGGGCCCCGGAACACCACTCCATGAATCTGTATCGGAGAGTCTCGTGAGCACCACAGCGACCAGAGTCATCGTGACCGGTGAGAAGTCCTCGCGCCGGTCCTTGTTCCGCAAGCGCCGGCCGGAGCGGGTGGATCGTCCGGGCATGCGAGCAGCGTGCCGCGCAGCGAGACGGTCGACGGGATACGGGTTCCTCGTCCCGTGGCTGATCGGGATTCTTCGGGCTGACGCTGATCCCGATGGTCGTACTCGCTGTACCTGTCGTTCACGAGCTACAACATCTTCTCGCCGCCGAAGTGGATCGGCCTGGACAACTACATCCGGATGTTCACGACGACCCGGCGTTCATCCAGTCCGCGCAGATCACGCTGATCTACGTGCTCGTCGGCACCCCGATCACCCTCGCCGCCGCGCTCGGCGGTGGCGATGCTGCTGAACTACCGCGACCAGCGGCGCCGGGTTCTTCCGCTCCGCGTTCTACGCCCCGTCGCTGATCGGCGGATCGGTGTCAGCGTCGCGATCGTGTGGCGGGCGATGTTCGCCTCCGACGGCCCGGTCGACAACTCGCTGTCTGCGATCGGCATCGACCTGGGCGGCTGGGTCGGCAACCCGGCGCTGGTGCTGCCCGCGATGATCCTGCTCGCGGTGTGGCAGTTCGGCGCCACGATGGTCATCTTCCTCGCCGGCCTGAAGCAGATCCCGAAGGAGCTGTACGAGGCGGCGGAGATGGACGGCGCCGGCGCCCTGGCACCGGTTCCGCGCCGTCACCCTGCCGATGCTCGCCCCGGTGATCTTCTTCAACCTGCTGCTCGGCCTGATCGGCGCGTTCCAGGTGTTCGCGTCGGCGTACATCATCTCCAACGGCACCGGCGGCCCCGCCGGGATGACGAACTTCATCACCCTGTACCTCTACAAGCGCGGCTTCAGCGACGGCCAGATGGGCTACGCCGCCGCCATCGCCTGGGTGCTGCTGATCGTCGTCGCCATCATCGCCTTCATCCTCTTCCGCACCCAGCGCAGCTGGGTCCACTACGCCGGAGACAACCGATGACCACCACAAGCTTTCGGCGAGACCGCCCTCGTCCACCCTCGAGAACCAGGTCGACCCCGACTCCAAGCGACACCCCCGCCCGCGCCGAGGTCAAGCGCAAGACCTGGCAGACCGCGATCTGGTTCGTCGTGCTGCATCGCCGTCACCGCGGTCGTGCTCTACCCGCTGGTCTGGCTGCTGTTCTCCACGTTCAAGCCCAACAGCGAGTTCGGCTCGAACATGGGCCTGCTTCCCGAACGCGCCCACCCTGGACAACTACACGAAGGTGTTCGAGGGCATCGCCGGCGTGCCGATGTGGCGGTTCTTCCTGAACTCGTTCATCATCGCCGCCGGCTCCGTGATCGGCGTGCTGCTGTCCTCCTCGCTGGCCGCCTACGCGTTCGCCCGCATCCAGTTCAAGGGCCTCAGCGTGCTGTTCGCCGCGATGATCGGCACCCTGCTGCTGCCGTTCCACGTCGTGATCATCCCGCAGTACATCATCTTCAACCGGCTCGACATGGTCGACACGTTCTGGCCGCTGCTGCTGCCGAAGTTCCTCGCCACCGAGGCGTTCTTCGTCTTCCTGCTCGTCCAGTTCATCCGCCAGATGCCCCGCGACATGGACGAGGCGGCCCGCATCGACGGCGCCGGCCACATGCGCATCTTCTGGTCGATCATCCTGCCGCTGATCAAGCCCGCCCTGATCACCTGCTCGATCTTCGCGTTCATCTGGGCCTGGAACGACTTCCTCGGACCCCTGCTGTACCTCACCAGCCCCGAGAACTACCCGCTCCCGATCGCGCTGCGCCTCTACAACGACCAGACCTCGGTCAGCGACTACGGCGCCACCGTCACCGCCTCCTTCATCGCCCTCATCCCCGTCCTCCTCTTCTTCCTGGTGTTCCAGCGCTTCCTCGTCGACGGCGTCGCCACCCAGGGCCTCAAGGGCTGAGCCGGGCCTCGCACGACCTCCGACACACGCACGAGAAGGGATGCCGCAGCTCATGGACCGCAAGACACTCCGCGCCGCACGCCGGGCCGACGCGTCCGGCAGCGGGCCCACGCTCGAAGAGCGCGACCCGGCCCGCTACCCGGGTGCGAAGGGGGCGTTCGCGCTGTTCGGCGAGGTGCTGCTCACCGGCCTGCTCGTCACGGTCGCGGGTCTGCTGGTCGTGACCCTGCCCGCGGCACTGGCCGCCGGCATCCGTCATCTGCGTCGCTATGCCGCCGCGGAGCAGTCGCACGTCCGCACGTTCTGGCAGGACTGGCGCAGGGCGCTGCCCGGTGGGGTCGTGGTCGGAATCGTCGGCGTGGCGCTCGCCGTGCTGCTGCTGCTCGACATCGACCTCGCGAACTCCGGCGCACTGCCCGGCGGCCCCCTCATCGCCGTGATCGGCTGGGCCGGACTGCTGATCGCGGCGGTCGCGCTGCTGCTCGGCGGCGGGAGCCTGGACCCCCGAACGCGGCTGGCGACCGGCGGTCCGCGGCATCCCGTCGTCGATCGCGCGGGACCCGATCGGAGCCGCGTATCTCGCCGCCGCGGCGGTGCTGGTCGTCGTCATGACCTGGATGCTCGCCCCGCTCATCATCGCGGGACTGGGCTGCGCGGCCTTCGCCGTCATGGCGGTCCCCGCCCGGCGCGGCCGCCGCTGACCCCCACCCGACCGCATCCCCTGTCACCGAAGCCAGAAGAAGGAGCTCGACGTGCTGTACGGCGCCGACTACAACCCCGACCAGTGGCCGGAGGAGGTGTGGGACGAGGACGTCCGCCTCATGCAGCGAGGCCGGCGTCAACATCGTGAGCCTCGGCATCTTCGCCTGGTCGCGCATCCAGCCGGCCGAGGACGTGTGGGACTTCGCCTGGCTCGACACCGTCATCGGCAAGCTGCACGCGGGCGGCATCGCCGTCAACCTCGCGACCGCGACGGCCTCTCCCCCGCCGTGGGTGAGCGCGACGTACCCCGAGACGCTCCCGGCCGACGAGTCGGGCGCCTCCTACTGGCCCGGCAGCCGCCAGCACTTCGCGCCGTCGTCGCCGACCTACCGGCGCCTGGCCGGCGAACTGGTGCGCCGCCTCGCCGAGCGCTACGCGCAGCACCCGGCCGTGGTGATGTGGCACGTCGGCAACGAGTTCGGCTGCCACCTCTGGATGGACTTCTCGGATGCCGCGCGCGACGCGTACCGCGGATGGCTCGAGAAGCGGTACAGCACGATCGACGCGCTGAACGACGCGTGGGGCACGAACTTCTGGTCGCAGCGCTACGGCGGCTTCGACGAGATCTTCCCGCCGCGCCTCGCCCCGTACAGCCACAACCCGTCGTCGATGCTCGACTGGCGCCGCTTCACGAGCGACATGCTGCTCGAGTGCTACCTGATGGAGCGCGAGATCCTGCTGGCGGCCGGCGCGACGCAGCCGATCACGACGAACTTCATGGGTCCGTTCAAGCCCGCCGACTACCGCAAGTGGGCGCCGCACATGGACGTCATCGCCGACGACTGCTACCCCGATCCGGCGAACCCGCATCGCGTGCGCGACGCCGCGTTCCAGCGGGATCTGATCCGCTCGCTCAAGCCCGGCGTGCCGTGGCTGCTCTGGGAGCAGGCGACGGATGCCGTCAACTGGCGTCCCGCGAACGCCGGCAAGCAGCCGGGGGCGCTGATGGCCGAGACCGCGCAGTCCGTGGCGCGCGGCGCCGACGGCATCATGTTCTTCCAGTGGCGGCAGTCCCGCGCCGGGAGCGAGAAGTTCCACTCGGCGATGCTTCCGCACGCGGGCACCGAGACCCGGACGTGGAACGCGGTCACCGACCTCGGCGCGCGCCTGGGCGCTCTCCCGGAGCTTCCCGCGCCGGGCCGCGACGCCCAGGTCGCCCTGGTGTTCGACTGGGAGAACTGGTGGGCCGTCGAGGAGCGCGACCACCCGACCCGAGATCGACTACCTCGCGCTGATCCTGGAGTGGTACGGCGCGTTCCACGCGCGCAACATCCAGGTCGACATCGTGGGGCCCGAAGAGGTGGACCGCGCCTACGACCTCGTCGTCGCACCGGCGCTCTACCTGCTGCGCGATGAGGGCGCCGCGGCGCTGACCCGGTTCGTCGAGGACGGCGGCACGCTGCTCACCGGCCCCTTCACCGACATCGTCGACGCGCACGACCAGTTCCGCGACGGCGGGTTCCTGACCCAGCTCGGCCCCGTGCTCGGGCTGCGCTTCGAGGACTTCGGCGCGCTCGCCGGCGCTGCGGCGAGCGCCAGCGGCGTGGGCGCCCTCAAGGCCGAGACCGCCGCGGTACCGGGCAGCGCCGGTGCCGTGCCGGTGCCGGGGCGACGTTCCGGCTCGGGGGCGCCGCGCAGTCCGGCCGGCTCGTCGCCGAGTCCGTGCACGCGACCGGCGCGTCGGTCGTGGCCGCGTTCGACTCCGGGCTCCAGGCCGGCGCGCCGGCACTGACCCGCCACCGGTTCGGCGCCGGCGAGGCCTGGTACGTCGCGACCCAGCCCGTCGGCAACGCGCCTTCGGCCGCCGGGACCGGCCCGGACGCGCTCGACGCCGTCGTCGCGGCCGTGGTCGAGGCATCCGGTGTCCGCCCCGTCGTCGAGGGCCTGCCCGCCGGCGTCGAGGCCGCTCGCCGCGGCGACCTCGTCACGCTCATCAACCACGGTGACGCCCGCGTCGAGATCGCGATCGCGTGCACGGATGCCGAGACCGGCCGCGCCGTCGAGCGCGTGGCGCTCGACGCGCAGGGTGTCGCCTTCCTGATCGCACCCGCCGTCGTCCCGCCCGCCCTCGCCACAGCCCGCCGTCGAACCCTCGGCGCGCGAGTCCGTGCCGAGCTTCTGACCCCCACTCCCCTTCGAGACTGGAGACATCCATGCCCGCACCCCGTCTGCTCGCCGCAGCCGCCCTGACCGCGAGCGCCGCGCTCGTCCTCGCCGGCTGCGCCGGCGGCGCGTCGTCCGACGACGCCGAAGCGTTCGACCCCGACGAGAAGGTCTCGCTCGACTTCGCGTTCTGGGGCAACGACGACCGCGCGACCCGTTACGACGACCTGATCGCGGCGTTCAACGAGGAGTACCCGAACATCACGATCAACACCTCGTTCACCGACTTCCCGAGCTTCTGGGAGAAGCGGCAGACCGAGGCGGCGGGCGGCGGGCTCCCCGACGTCTTCCAGTTCTCCGACAGCTACCTGCGCCAGTACGGCGAGTCGGGCAACCTGCTCGATCTCGCCGAGGTGTCGGACTACATCGACACCACGACGTTCGAGGAGTCGCTCCTCGGCACCGGCGCGCTCGACGGCGTGCAGTACTCGCTCCCCACCGGCTACAGCCTGTGGGCGAACTTCGTCAACGACGACCTCGTCGCCCAGGCGGGCGTCGAGGCGCCCGAGGCCGGCACGAGCTTCGCCGACTTCGACGAGTGGATGGCCTCGGTCACCGACGCCACCGGCGGCACCGTGTACGGCGGCACCGACTACACCCAGCGCATCCAGGTGTTCGAGCTCGTGCTCCGCGCCGACGGCGGCAACCTCTACACCGAGGACGGCGAGCTCGGCTTCACCGAGGACGAGCTCCGCGAGTTCTGGGAGTCCGGCGCCGAGATCCGCGACGGCGTCACCGTGCCGCAGCAGAAGCTCGAGGAGCTCTCGCCCAAGTCGGGCTTCGGCGCCGCGATCACCGCGAGCGAGATGAGCTGGAGCAACTTCCTGGGCGGCTACCTCGCCGACTCGGGCTCGTCGTCGATCTCGATCGTCGCTCCTCCGACCGCGAAGGAGGGCTCGAAGGACCTCTACCGCCAGGCCGGCCTGCAGGTCGCGATCGCGAAGAACACCGAGCACCCCGAGGCCGCTGCCCTGTTCCTCGACTTCGTCGTGAACAGCCCCGAGGCCGGCGAGATCTTCGGCACCACGCTCGGGTTCCCGGCCTCGTCGTCGAAGCTCGAGGGCGCGACGCTCGAAGGCCCCGACAAGCAGGTCGCCGACTACATCGAGTCGGCGGCCGACCGCATCGGCGACGCCCCGCCGGTGCCGGTCGTCGGCTACGGCTCGCTCGAGCAGACCTTCTGGGACCTCGGCAAGTCGATCGGCCTGGGCGCCCTCTCGGTCGACGACGCCGTGACGCAGTTCTTCGCCGAGGCCGACGCCATCCTCGGCTGAGCTTCACTCTGATCGCTCCGCAGTCACAATCTGCCCGATCGGGCCAAGCCCAGCGGCCGTTTGTGACTGCGGAGCAAGGACGCCCCCCGCGCGACACTGATCGCTCCGCAGTCACAATCGGCCCGCCCGCAGCCGGGCGCAGCGGCGGATTGTGGCTGCGGAGCAGACGGAACCACCCAGCCCGAGAGGATCACTGTGACCGACGCGTCCGCCCGCCTCGACCCGCACTACGAGATCGCCGACATCGACCGCCGCCTGTTCGGCGGGTTCGTCGAGCACCTGGGCCGTCACATCTACGACGGGATCTTCGAGCCCGGGCATCCGTCGGCCGACGACGAGGGCTTCCGCACCGACGTGATCGACCTCGTGAAGGAGCTCGGCGTCTCGACCATCCGCTACCCCGGCGGCAACTTCGTCTCGGGCTACCGGTGGGAGGACGGCATCGGGCCGAAGGCCGAGCGCCCGCGCCGGCTGGACCTCGCGTGGCACTCGACCGAGACGAACGAGGTCGGGCTCCACGAGTTCCAGGCGTGGCTCGACCGGGTCGGGAGCGACCTGATGCTCGCCGTGAACCTCGGCACGCGCGGAACGCAGGAGGCGCTCGACCTGCTCGAGTACGCCAACGCCGACGCGCAGACCGCGTGGACCGACCGGCGCGCCGCGAACGGACGCGAGACGCCGTTCGGCGTGAAGATGTGGTGCCTCGGCAACGAGATGGACGGGCCGTGGCAGCTCGGTCACCGCAACGCCGACGACTACGGCAAGCTCGCGTCGCAGACGGCGAAGGGCATGCGGATGCTCGACCCCGCCGTCGAGCTCGTCGTGTGCGGCTCGTCGGCGCGGGCGATGCCCACCTTCGGCTCGTGGGAGCGCACCGTGCTCGAGCACACCTTCGACGACGTCGACTTCATCTCGTGCCACTCCTACTACCAGGAGCACGACGGCGACGCGCAGGAGTTCCTCGCGTCGGGCGTCGACATGGCGAAGTTCATCGAGGCGGTGGTCGCGATCGCCGACACGGTCGCCGCCACGAAGAAGAGCGAGAAGCGCATCATGATCTCGTTCGACGAGTGGAACATCTGGTATCTGCACGACGACGAGGGCGGCCAGAACGACAAGCCCGAGGAGAAGGGCTGGCCGGTCGCGCCGCGCCTGCTCGAGGACCGGTACAGCGCGCTCGACGCCGTCGTCTTCGGCGACCTCATGATCACGCTGCTGCAGCACGCCGACCGCGTGCGCTCGGCGTCGCTGGCCCAGCTCGTCAACGTCATCGCGCCGATCATGACCGAGCCGGGCGGACCCGCGTGGCGGCAGACGACGTTCTTCCCCTTCTCGATCACGTCGCGCCTCGCACAGGGGCGCGCGCTGCGCGTGCCGGTCGCGTCGAGCACGTTCGCGAGCGAGAAGCTCGGCGAGGTGGCCACCCTGAACGCCGTCGCGACCATCGACGACGACGGCGTGTCGCTCTTCGTCGTGAACCGTTCGACGACGGATGCCGCGGACCTGCGTGTCGACCTCGCTCCGCTGGTGCGGGACCTCGGGCGCGAGGTCGCCGTCGTCGAGTCGCACCTGCTGCACGAAGACGACGTGTACGCGGCCAACACCCTCGACGATCCGGAGCGTGTCGGCGTGCGCGGGGCCGAGGCATCCGTCGACGGCGAATCGCTCTCGATCACCCTGCCGGCCGTGTCGTGGGCGGCGGTGCGGCTCGCATGAGCAGCGCTTCCGGCACGCCGGCGGTCGCGGGCTCGATCGCGCTCCCCGCGCCGCTGCGGCTCGACGCGACCGGCGTCGCCCGCGCCGAGCGGCGGCCGCGCATGGCGAACGCCGAGGACACGCGCGCAGGGCTCAGCCTCACCAGCCGCGCGCTGATGCGGGACGGGCAGTCCGTGGCTGCCCGTGTCGGGCGAGCTGCACTACACGCGCGTTCCGCGCGAGCGATGGACGCCGCGGCTGCGGCTCATGCGGGCGGGAGGCATCTCCGTCGTGTCGACGTACGTGCCGTGGCTCCACCACGAGCCGGTCCGGGGCGAGGTGCGCTTCGACGGGCGGTTCGATCGTCGCGGCGTTCGTCGACGCGGTGCGCGCCGAAGGACTCGAGATCGTGCTGCGGATCGGCCCGTGGGTGCACGGCGAGATGCGCAACGGCGGATTCCCCGACTGGGTGCAGCACGCGCCGGTGCAGCACCGCACCGACGACCCGGCCTACCTCGAACTCGTGCGGGAGTGGTTCGCGCGCCTCGCCCGCGCCCTCGACGGGCGCTGCCGCCCCGACACGGTGCTCGCGATCCAGCTCGAGAACGAGCTGTACGACCAGCCGGGCCACCTCGTCACCCTCAAGCGGCTCGCCCGTGAGGCGGGCCTGTCGGCGCCGCTGTGGACGGCGACCGCGTGGGGCGGCGCCGACCTCCCCGATCCCGAGGTGCTGCCGCTGTGGGGCGGCTACGGCGACGGGTTCTGGGTCGACCCCGGCGAGCCGTGGGATCCGACCTTCCGGGCGCACTACTTCTTCTCCGACACGTGGGACGACCCCGGCATCGGCGCCGACGTGCGGGGGGTCGATGTGCGCGGGCGATGGCGAGCGCCGAGGCGACCGGCGGCGCCGCCGAGCTGTCGCCGTGGTTCCCGGCCGCGACGTGCGAGCTCGGCGGGGGCATGGCGACGGCGTACCACCGCCGGCCACGACCCGACGCCCTCGACATCGCCGCCGTCGCGCACGCCAAGCTCGGCAGCGGATCGGCGTGGCAGGGCTTCTACATGTACGCGGGCGGCACGAACCCCGGGCCGGGACTCGAGGAGACGCAGGCCACGGGATACCCCAACGACATGGCGCGCCTGAGCTACGACTTCCACGCGCCGATCGGCGAGGCCGGCCGCACCGCCCCGAGTCACGCCGCGCTGCGCCTGCAGCATGCGTTCATCGAGGCGTTCGGGGAACGCCTCGCCCCGATGCCGTCGCACCTTCCCGCGGCGCGCCCGTCCGGCGTCGAGGATGCCGAGACGCTGCGGTGGGCCGTCCGCGCGGACGACGGCTCGGGCTTCGTGTTCATCGGGTGGCATCAGCCGCACGTGCCGCTGTCGACCTATCGCGGCGCGCAGTTCCGGATCGAGACGCCGGACGGCGTCGTCACGCTGCCGAGCACGCCCGTCGACATCCCGCCCGGCACCCTCGCCCGCTGGCCGCTCGGTCTCGAGGTGGGCGGCGTCCGGGTCGACTGGGCGACCGCGTCGGCGGTCACCGTGCTGCCCGGGACCCCGGCATCCGGATCCGTTCCGACCCTCGTCCTGATCGAAGACGCCGGCATCCCGGTCGAGATCGCGCACGACGGCCTCGCCCACCGCGTGACGCCCGGGCCGTCGCCGCTGCGCATCGAGGAGCCGCATGGTGCGGCGCTCGATGTGCTGGTGCTTCCCGCCGAGGAGGCGGCGCGCGTCTGGGTCGTCGACGCGGCAGCCGGCGGACGACGGCTGTTCGTCGGGTCGGACGAGCTGACATGGGATGCCGCCGGCAGCGGTGTCGGTGCGGGCGAGCGGGTCGGCACCCGACGTGCGGGAGTACACCGGAGGCGCCTGGCGCGAGCTCGCGTGGGAGCACGATCGGCGGCGCCGCGCGTCGACGGAGAGCGTTGCGGTCGAGGCGGTCCGAGCGGCCTCGATGCCGTCCGGCCGCGTACGGGTCGCGCGATGGCCGGCCGTCGGCGCCGGATGACGCGGTGCTCGAGGCGCACGCGGCGGTGTACCGCCTCGACATCCCCGAGTGGGTCGACGAAGACGCCGTGCTGCGGATCCGCTGGGCCGGCGACGTCGCGCAGCTGCGCGTCGACGGCGTGACGGCGACCGACCGGTTCTGGGACGGCTCCGACCTCGTGGCGAACCTGCGCGACATCGGCGCCTCCCCCTCGACGCGCGTGGAGCTGCACGTGCTGCCGCTCCGCCGCGACAGCGGCGTGCACCTGCCCGCCGACGCCGCCGCCCGCCTCGCGGCATCGGGCGACGGACTCTGCGCGCCTCGACGCCGCCGAGATCGACCAGCGGGCCCTCTGGCGCGAGGCGCTTGCATGACGCCCGATCGCGTGTCACACTATTGGAAAGCGTTTACCCGGCCCGCAGATCCGCGGTGCCGGGTACCCCACAGCCTTCAGAGCAGAAAGCAGGACCCCATGACCGACACGACACTCGCTCCGGCCTCGGCCGAGGCATCCGCCCGTCCGCAGGTGCGCGAGATCGGCATCATCATGAACGGCGTCTCGGGCCGCATGGGCTACCGCCAGCACCTGGTGCGCTCGATCCTCGCGATCCGCGACCAGGGCGGCATCGAGCTGCCCGACGGCACCAAGGTGACCGTCAAGCCGCTGCTCGTCGGCCGCAGCGAGGCCAAGCTCGCCGACCTCGCCGCCAAGCACGGCATCGAGGACTACACGACCGACCTCGACGCCGCGCTCGCCGACCCGCGCTGGGAGATCTACGCCGACTTCCTCGTCACGAAGGCGCGTGCGTCTGCGCTGCGCAAGGCCATCGCCGCCGGCAAGACCATCTACACCGAGAAGCCCACGGCCGAGACCGTCGACGAGGCGCTCGAACTGGCGAAGCTCGCGCAGGCGGCCGGCGTCAAGACCGGCGTCGTGCACGACAAGCTCTACCTCCCGGGTCTGCAGAAGCTCAAGCGCCTCATCGACTCCGGCTTCTTCGGCCGCATCCTCTCGGTGCGCGGCGAGTTCGGCTACTGGGTGTTCGAGGGCGACTGGCAGCCCGCGCAGCGCCCGAGCTGGAACTACCGCGCCGAGGACGGCGGCGGCATCATCGTCGACATGTTCCCGCACTGGAACTACGTGCTGGAGAACCTGTTCGGCGAGGTCAAGTCCGTCTACGCGCAGGCCGCCGTGCACATCGCCGACCGCTGGGACGAGAAGGGCGAGCACTACACCGCGACCGCCGAGGACGCCGCCTACGGCATCTTCGAGCTCGAGGGCGACATCGTCGCGCAGATCAACTCGTCGTGGACCGTGCGCGTGAACCGCGACGAGCTCGTCGAGTTCCACGTCGACGGCACGCACGGCTCGGCCGTCGTGGGCCTGTTCGGCGCGAAGATCCAGCACCGCAACGCCACCCCGAAGCCGGTGTGGAACCCCGACCTCGCCGACGACCACGACTACGACGCCGACTGGGCCGAGGTCCCGACGAACGACGTGTTCCAGAACGGCTTCCGCCAGCAGTGGGAGGAGTTCCTCGTCTCGTACGTCGAGGGCACCGAGTACGAGTTCGACCTCCTCTCGGGCGCGCGCGGCGTGCTGCTCGCCGAGGCCGGTCTGCAGTCGAGCCGCGAGGGCCGCAAGGTCGAGCTGCCGACACTGTCGCTCGACTGACCGGCCTGAACTCACAGAACGGAACTGGCGGATGCCGAAACTCACCCTCCTCTCCGACGCCGGGGCTCTCTCGGCGGTCGAGCTGAACGAGTCGCCGGGCTACACCAAGCCCACCAGCCCTCTGCGCAGCCGGGTCGCCTACGCGGCCGCGCACGTCGTGCCGCAGACGTGGGCCGACAACACCCCCGGCCGGCCGGCCGAGGTCGACTGGGATGCCACGCTCGACTTCCGCCGCGCGGTCTACTCCTGGGGCCTCGGCGTCGCCGACGCCATGGACACGGCCCAGCGCAACATGGGCCTGGACGCCGCCGCGACGCGCGAGCTCATCGCCCGGTCGGCGCAGGTCGCCCGTGAGGAGGGCGGCTCGGTCGTGGTCGGCGTCAACACCGACCACGTCGAGGCCGAGCGCATCTCGGTCGACGAGGTGATCGACGCCTACAAGGAGCAGCTCCACTTCACCGAGGAGCAGGGCGCGGGCCCCGTGCTGATGGCATCGCGCCACCTCGCCCGGGCCGCCGAATCCGCCGACGACTACCGCCGGGTGTACCGCGAGGTGCTCGGCTCGGCGACGACCCCCGTCGTGCTGCACTGGCTCGGCACCGCGTTCGACCCGGTGCTCGAGGGCTACTTCGGCTCGCCCGACTGGCGCGAGGCATCGGCGGTGCTGCTCGAGATCATCGAGGAGAACGTCGACAAGGTCGCGGGCGTCAAGATGAGCCTGCTGGATGCCGCGTCCGAGGTGTCGGTGCGCGAGCGCCTGCCCGAGGGCGTGCGCATGTTCACCGGCGACGACTTCAACTACGTCGGCCTGATCGGCGGGGCCGACGTGCCCGACGCACGGCAGCCGGAGCGCGACGCGAACAGCTCGCGCCAGCACTCCGACGCCCTGCTCGGCGCGTTCGCCGCGATCACGCCGGTCGCGTCGGCGGCCATCCAGGCGCTCGACGCCGGCGACCCGCGCGGTACCTCGAGATCCTCGAGCCGACCGAGGAGCTCAGCCGCCAGGTCTTCGCCGCGCCGACGTTCTACTACAAGACCGGTGTCGCCTTCCTCTCCTGGCTCAACGGCCACCAGCCGGCGTTCCAGATGGTGGGCGGGCTGCACTCGGCACGGAGCCTCCCCCACCTGTCGCGCATCGTCGAGCTCGCGAACTCCTCGCTCGCGTTCGAGCGGCCGGAACTCGCGATGATCCGCTGGCACGGCATGCTGCGCCACAACGGCATCGACGTCCCTGGAGTGATCGCATGACCCTCGTCGACCCGCGCCTGTCGATCAACCAGGCCACCATCAAGTACGCCGACCTCGCGACCGCGCTGCGCGTGACCGCCGAGGCGGGCGTCGAGGCGATCGGCCTCTGGCGCGAGCCCGTGCAGGAGGTCGGCCTCGCGACCGCCGCGAAGATGCTCGCCGACTCGGGCCTGCGCTTCACGACGCACTGCCGATCCGGCTTCTTCACGATGCCCGAGGGCCCGGCGCGCCGCGCGTCGATCGACGACAACCGCGTCGCGATCGAAGAGGCAGCCACACTCGCCGCTGCGGGCGCCGAGGGCTCGACCGCGATCCTCGTGCTCGTCGCGGGCGGCCTGCCCGAGGGGTCGCGCGACCTGGTGGGCGCCCGCGAGCGGGTGCGCGACGCGATCGGCGAGCTGGCTCCGGATGCCGCGGCCGCCGGTGTCACGCTCGCCATCGAGCCGCTGCATCCGATGTACGCCTCCGACCGCTGCGTCGTCTCGACGCTCGGGCAGGCGCTCGACATCGCCGCGGACTTCGACCCGGCCGTCGTGGGCGCCACCGTCGACACCTTCCACATCTGGTGGGACCCCGACGTTCTGGCCTCCATCGAGCGCGCCGGCCGCGAGGGCCGTATCGCGACGTACCAGGTGTGCGACTGGAAGACGCCGCTCGCCGCCGACGTGCTGCTCAGCCGTCACTACCCGGGCGACGGCGTCATCGACTTCGGCTCGCTGACCCGCGCGGTCGAGGCGACGGGCTACGACCGCGACATCGAGGTCGAGATCTTCAACGAGGAGATCTGGGCCACCGACCCGCTCGTCGCCGTGCAGCGCACGGCCGCCGGGTTCGCGGCATCCGTCTCGCCCCACCTCCGCGCCCGCGTCGCGAGCTGAGCACGAGGCGATGAGCACGGGAGCGCTCGCGGGATACGCCGACTGGCCGGCGTACCTCGCGGGCGCTTCGGCGTTCGTGCCGGTCGGTCCCGACGGAGCGCCGGAACGCGGGCGCCGGCGAGGCGGCACCGCCTCGCCGGGGAACGACGCCTCGCCAGGGACACGCCGCGACCGGAGCCGACGCCCGCCGCGCCCTGGTCGAGGTGCTGGGTGTGCGCGCGGCGACCGCCGCCGACCTGAAGGTCGACCGCGAATGGGTCGCCGACGGCGTGCGCGGCCGTGAGCTGAGCTGGTGGCTCGGCTTCGGCCCGAGGACGCGGGCCTACCTGCTCGAACCCGCCGAGCACGACGGCGATCTCCCCGGGGTGCTCGCGCTCCACGCGCACGGCGGCGTGCGTTCGACCGGAGCCGAGCAGCTCGTCGACACGGGGCGGGCGCCCAGCCCCTCGGCGGCCCGCATGCGCGCCCGCTGCTACGCGGGACGCACTCCCGCCAACGACCTCGCCCGGGACGGCTTCGTGGTGCTGGTGCCCGATGCGTTCTCGTGGGCCAGTCGCGCGTTCGACCTGTCGTCGCCGCCGGAGGTGCTGGCGCGCCTGGGTGCGGCGCTCGACGCCCTGCACCGCGAACGCCGCGAGACGCTGTCGGCCGACGAGCGCTTCGACGAGCTCTCGTCGCTGCACGAGTACGGCATCGCGAAGGCGGCGGGCGCGCTGGGCACGACCTTCGCCGGCGCCGTCGCCACCGACGATCTGGCGGCACTGGACGTGCTGGCGGACTGGCCGGGCGTCGACGCCGGACGCCTCGGCGCGATGGGCTTCTCGGGCGGCGGCGGCCGGGCGCTGTTCGCGGGGGCGCTCGACGGCCGGGTCGCGGCATCCGTCGTCGCGGGCATGATGGCGACCTCTGCCTCGCTCGTGCCCGACTACCTCGACACCCACTCGTGGCTGCTGCACAGCCCGGGCCTCGCGGCGCGCTTCGACCTGCCCGACATCGCGGCGCTCGGCCGCCGGGTGCTCGTGCAGTACGGCGAGCGCGACGAGCTCTTCCCCCGGCAGGGCATGACGGATGCCGACACCCGGCTCCGCACCCTGCTCGGCGCCCGTTACACCGGCGCCTGGCACGACGCCGGGCACGAGTTCACCGCCGCGATGCAGGACGAGGCGCGGGCGTTCCTGACCGCCGTGCTGCGGAGCTGACGCCCGGGGAGACGTGGGTGCGGACGTGCTCCGGCCCGCGGTCCGCACCCAGACGGCTCACTCGCCGTCGACCTGGATCACCAGCACCTCGCTGCGCGTCGCACCCGCGGGGTTCGAGAACTCGACGACGTAGCGGTGCTCGCCGGCCGCGCGTCCCTCGAGGGGCACCTCGACACGTTGCGCAGCCGGGCTGGCCGGCACGAGGGACCCGGAGGCGATCTCGACGTCGTTCTCGAAGAGGCGCCAGTGCGTCGGCGTTGGTGCCCCACCACAGGTTCGCGGTGACGGTGAAGGTGCCATCGCCGTCACGGTTGGCGGCCGAGAGACGCGGGACGCCGGGTGCGGCATCCGTCACCTCCACGGTGAGCGGCGAGGGACTGGTCACGCCCTGCGAGTTGATCGCTTCGGCGGTGTAGACGTACTCCCCGTTGCCCCGTCCCGCGACGGGCACCACGACGGACTGCGCCGCCGGTCCGGCGGCGGCCAGGTCGGCCGTGTGGATCAACGCGCCGTTCTCGTAGACCTTGAGCCGGGCCGCGTTCGGACCCCACCACATGTTCCACCGGAGCTCGAAGTTGCCGTCATGCAGCCCGTGCGCCCAGCCGCTCGTCGACGACAGCACGCCGGGAGCGCGGCTGGGCCGTCTCGGTGTCGGGCGGGAGCGGGGGTTCCTGGGCCAGGCATTCCTCGAACTCGTCCGGCGTGGGCGACCAGCGGAACCAGTCGAAGGCTCGCCGGGATCTCGGGGGCGGCGGTCGACCCGCGGAAGGCGAACGGACCGACGTGCGTGAAGCCCGCATCGGCGACGAGGATCGGACGACCGAACGCCGAGAACGCTGCGCCGTCGTACGACACCGACGCTGTGATCTGCGTGCCGTCGCTCGTCAGGCGCAGCCAGACCTTGGTCGCGCCCGCCACTGCGGGCGGGGACGGAGTCCTGACGGTTGGATCCGTTGCGGTGGTACACGAGCTCGACCGTGCGACCGGGCGTCGCCCGTCCGAGATCGAACTTGGCGTAGTGCGTGTCGGTCGCGTACAGCAGCAGCCCGGCCTGCTGGAACGTCTGCGTCGGGTCGATCTCGACGGGCGCAGTGAGCTGCCACGGCCCTTCCGGAAGCTCCTGCTGGAGCAGCGGCGCCGCGGCCACCCCGCCGGTGTAGGTCGGGATGACGAGCTTTCCGTCCTGCACCGCGTGACGCGCCGACTGCTCCCGGACGACGCGGTCCCACACATCTCCCAGGCCGCCCTGGAACTCGTCCGAGCCATCCGCCGCGCACGCCTCGAACACCGGGTTCTCGGGATCGACCGGGAACTCGCCGGGGATCTCCACGACCGGCTCGGCGCCGTCCTTGGCCCACGCGATCGTCGCACCGAGACGGTCACCCGACTCGTAGAACAGGTACGTCTCATCCTGATGGGTCACGATCTCGGGGGACGCCACGCGGCCCACATCGGCGCCGAGACCGCTCGCCTGGTGGAGGATGATCGGCACCTCGCCGACGTCACGGAGCGTCTTGTCGATCGTGCGCGCGTAGCTCTTGCCGCTGGACGCGTGGTAGACCACGTACAGCTGACCGTTCCACTCCCACAGATTGCCCGCCGAGACGTTCTGGCCCTCTCGGCACTGGGCGCCACGACGTAGTCGGGGTCCACGGTCCAGGTGATCCCGTCGACGGACTCGGCGAGGCGGATGCGCCGGATGTTGTCACGCTCGTTGCCCATGTAGAACATGCCGTACGCGAAGCCCGAGGCGGGGTCCGGGTGCTCGAAGACCCTGGCGTAGCTCGTCTCGGTGACGTTCGGTCCTCCCATGGCGTTCGAGACCACGATGTCGCCGTACTCGAAATGGATGCCGTCATCCGACGTGGCGTACCGGGTGACCGAGTTCTCGCCGTGGAAGTACATGAACATCTTCCCGGCCTCCTCGTTCCAGATCGCGTCCGGGCTGGATGTGTGGCTCACGTCGTAGTGAGGCAGCCACTCGCTCGCGATGATCGGGTTCGACCCGTATTCGATCCACGGGCCCTCGAGGCTGTCGGCGTACATCAGGAGCACACCCGCGGGCGAATCGTGGGGCGCCGTGTACAGGTACCACTCGCCGAGGGGGTTCTCGAAGTGCGCTCCGGCGTGGAAGACGCTCGGGAAGATGTACTCGTTCGTCGGGTTGTAGTCCATCTGGGACTTGTCGGTGATGACGCCCTGGTATCCGAATTCCGGCCAGCCCTCGGGCGGCGGCGCCACTGCCGTCGGCACCATCCGGGCCGCAGCCGCAGGTGCGCTCGGTCCCGCCGGTGCCGCCTGCGCGGACGGGGCCACCAGTGCCCCGACCACGAGGGCTGCCGTGCGCTGTCGCCAGCGCGGCGATGACGCTCGAGCGGCGTCTCGCAGTTGTTCTCATCCGTATCTCCTTTGATGCGTTCCCGCCGTCGCCCGTGCCCGTTTGACAGGTCCCTGCGGTCTGTGCCTATACTCGGCGGCACCTGCTAATGCGCATTACCACCGGCGATTCGCTATGCTAATGCGTATAACCCACTTCGGCCAGAGATCTCTTGCACCGAAGGGCAGGCAGGTACGGCGAGGACGCCGTCTCACCAGAGGAAGATCGATGACGACACCACCGAGCGCGCACGGGCGCATCACCCAGCGCCGCATCGCCGAGCTCGCCGGCGTCAGCCAGGCGACGGTCTCGCTCGTGCTGAACGGAAAGGCGGATGCGTCGACGCGCATCCCGGAAGAGACGCGCCGTCGCGTGCTGGATGTCATCAACAGCACGACCTATGTCCCCGATCCCGCCGCACGGCGGCTGGCCGGCGTGGGGAACAAGATCATCGGAGTATTCACCTACGAGCCGGCGTTTCCGAGCGCCAGCCTCGACTTCTACGCGGCTCTGCTCACGGGGATCGAGTCCGAGGCCGAGGTGCTCGGCTGCGACCTGCTGCTGTTCACGAGCGCGCCGGTGGAGGGTTCCCGGCGCCGCCTGTTCCATGAGAACAACCGTCTGCGGCTGGCCGACGGCTGCCTGCTGCTCGGACAGGAGATGGACACCGAAGAGCTCGAGCGACTCGTCGCGAGCGGGTTCCCCTTCGTGGCCATCGGCCGTCGCGAGGCGGAGGGCGTGCCCTATGTCGCCGCCGACTACGTGACGGGCACAGCGGCGCTCACCGCTCGTGCCCTCGACCTCGGCCATCGCCGCTTCGCATACGTCCATCCCGACAGCCGAGGCGAGTCGGTGCTCGACCGTCAGCGTGGCTTCCGCGCCGAGCTCGAGCGGAGGGGCATCGCGGCCGACGATGCGACCACGTTCATCGCAAGCGCCGGAGATGATGCGGCAGATGACTGGCAGCGGGTGCGCGCCTCGGGTGCGACGGTGCTCTTCGTCGAGAACCCGACCTATGCGATCGGGATGTTCCCGCACATCGTTCACGACGGACTCTCCGTTCCCGAAGATCTCTCGATCGTCGCCCTGGCCGACCCGTCGCGCTCCTCCGAGAGCGACCTCGACTTCACGCGACTCAGCCCCCCGCGCACACGCCTCGGCTCGGAGGCGCTGACCCTGCTGTCGCGCATCCTCGATCCGTCCGTCGAGGTCGACGAGTCGGAACTGCGCATCACCCTCGACTGCACCGTCACCGACGGAGCCACCCTCGCCCGCCCCCGCACCGCTCAGGAGACCACCCGATGACCGAACTTCGCACCGAGATCCTCGTCGTCGGAGGTGGCCTCGGAGGCGTCGCCGCGGCACTGGCGGCGCTCGATGCCGGCCGCCAGGTGGTGCTCAGCGAGGAGTACCGGTGGCTCGGTGGCCAGCTCACCAGCCAGGCGGTGCCGATGGACGAGCACAGCTGGATCGAGCAGTTCGGAGCGACAGCGCGGTACCGGCGAGTGCGCGACGGCATCCGTGACCACTACCGGCGCTGGTATCCCCTGACCGCGCGAGCTCTGGCCGACCCCACCCTCAACCCCGGGCAACGGCATGGTGAGCCGGCTGTGCGCGGAGCCCCGCGCCGGTGTCGCCGTCATCGAGGCGCTGCTCGCGCCGCACCGGGCGGCCGGGAGGCTCACCCTCATCCAGCCCGCGGTCGCCGTCGCCGCCGACGTCGACGACGACCGCGTCCGGGCCGTGACGCTCCGCCGTCTCGACGACGGCTCCGAGGTCGTGGTGACGGCCGACTACGTCATCGACGCCACAGAGCTCGGAGACCTGCTCCCCCTCACCGGCGCCGAGTACGTCACCGGATTCGAGGGACGGTCCGAGACCGGCGAACCCAGCGCGCCCGACGAGGCGCAGCCGGGAAACCAGCAGGCGTTCAGCTGGTGCTTCGTCGTCGACCACGTGGACGGGGACCACACGATCGACCGCCCGGCCGAATACGACATGTGGCGCACGCAGCAGCCGTCGTACTGGGGAGCGCCGATGCTGTCGCTGACCGGGCCGGACCCCCGCACTCTCGAGACGCTCACGCGCACCTTCACCCCGCACGCCGCTCGACCGGCCGCCGTGCTCGCCGATCAGGGCAAGGACCCCGGCGATCGCGAAGCTGTGGACCTTCCGCCGCATCCTCGCGCGCGACAACTTCACACCGGGCGCGTTCCCCAGCGACCTCGTGCTCGTGAACTGGCCGATGATCGACTACCTCGGCGGCACACTGGTGGATGTCTCGACCGAGGCAGGCCGAACGGCACAAGAGCCGGGCACGCCAGCAGTCCCTGTCGATGCTCTACTGGCTGCAGACCGAGGCTCCCCGGCCCGACGGCGGCACCGGCTTCCCCGGACTGCGGCTCCGCGGCGACGTCACCGAGGGTCCTGACGGACTTGCGATGGCCCCCTACATCCGGGAGTCGCCGCCGCCTGCTCACGGAGCAGCGCGTGACCGAGCACGACCTGTCGATCGCCCTCCGCGGTCACGGGCGGCCCTTCACGACTCCCGAGTCCGTGGGCGTCGGCATGTACCGGATCGATCTTCACCCCTCGACGGGCGGAGACAACTACCTCGACGTGGCCAGCGCGCCCTTCGAGATCCCGCTCGGCATCCTGATCCCGCGGCGGCTCGAGAACCTGCTGCCCGCCGGCAAGAACGCCGGCACCACCCACATCACCAACGGCGCGTTCCGGCTCCACCCCGTGGAGTGGAACATCGGCGAGGCCGCCGGGTCGCTCGCCGCCTTCAGCCTGCATCGCACGACCACCCCCCGTGCGGTGCGGAACACTCCTGCGCTCCTGCAGGAGTTCCAGTCCCTGCTCACTGACACCGGCGTCGAGCTCCACTGGCCCGACGTCGCCGGCTACTGAGGAGAACCCGAATGAGATCAGCAAAGCCGCTGACCGCCGCCGCCCTGCTCGCGGCGACAGCGTTCGTCGCCACCGCCTGCGCGGGCGGCCCTGCACCCGATGCAGAACCCGCAGAAGACATCGATCTGCGCATGACCGTGTGGACCTCGAACGAGGATCACCTCGCCCTGTTCGACTCGATCGCCGACGAGTACATGGCCGACCACCCGGAGATCGCGTCCATCACCTTCGATCCGCTGCCCTTCGACGACTACACCTCGACGGTCACGACGCAGCTCGCCGGCGGCAACGCGCCGGACCTCGCGTGGATCCTCGAGAACTCGGCGCCGGACTTCGTCTCGAGCGGGGCGCTGGTGCCGCTGAACGAGGTCCTCGAGTCGACCGAGGGCTACGAGTTCGACGACCTCGCCCCGAGCGCCACCGCGCTGTGGGAGAACGAGGGCGAGCTGCTCGCCTATCCGTTCAGCACTTCGCCGTTCGTCGTGTTCGCCAACGACGATCTGCTGGCCCAGGCCGGGCAGCCGGCATCCGCCCAGCTCCTCGCCGATGGTGCCTGGACGTGGGAGGACGTCGATGCCATCGGCGCGGCCGTGCGCGAGGCCACCGGCAAGGCCGGCTTCGTCGTGCGCGACTTCGACTACCTGAACTGGGACTACCTCAGCACCGTCTGGAACGGCTGGGGCGCTGCGCCCTGGACCGAAGACGGTGCGACGTGCACGTTCGCGGACGACGAGATGGTGGAGGCGTTCGAGTTCCTGCACGGCGCGGCCTTCACCTCGCAGTCCATGCCGGGCCCCGGCACGACGGCGGACTTCTTCGCCGGAGAGGCCGCCTTCACCGTGACGCAGATCTCACGGGCGAACCTGCTCGAAGAGGGCGGCTTCGCCTGGAACCTCCTGCCGCTCCCGGAAGGACCCGTGGGCGAGTACGCCGTCACCGGCCAGGCGGGTATCGGTGTGATGAGCCAGGGTGACAACACGCAGGCCGCCGCGGAATTCCTCGCGTTCTTCACCAACCCCGAGAACGCCGAGAAGCTGGCCGCCGTACTTCCCGCCCCCTCGCACGTCGCTGCTGAACGCCGAGACGCTCGCCGCAGCCAACCCGCTCCTGAGCCGAGGAGCAGATCGAATCGGTCGTCGTGCCCGGCATCGAGAACGGGCAGGTCGTGCCCAGCCACACGGACTCGGCCGAGATCGGCCAGCAGGTCCGCGCCTCGCTCGACGACCTGTGGGTGGCGGACGCGGACATCCCCGCTGTCCTCGAGGCGACCTGCTCGGCGATCGATCCCCTCCTGTAGCGGGCGAAGGACGACATGACCGTCACAACGGACGCACTCCCGGGCCGCACCTCGCGGCCCGGGGTGCCCCGTGCCCGCGCGGCGACCGTGGTTGACATACCAGCGACGCGACGCGCTCACGGGGTACCTCTTCATCGCACCACAGCTCGCCGGCATCGTGCTGTTCGTCCTCGTGCCGCTGGTACTCGTCGTCTATTACTCCTTCCACGAGTGGAACGTGCTCGCGGGCACCTTCACGTTCGTCGGGCTCGAGAACGTCGAGAAGCTCTTCAGCGATCCCCAGCTCGCGCCGGTGCTGACCGCCACGGGCGTCTTCTCGGTCGGCCTCGTCGTCTTCAACCTGACGCTGGCACTTCTGCTCGCGGTGCATGCTCAACCGGCGGTGGCGCGGCATCACGGTGTTCCGCACGATCTTCTTCTCTCCGGTCGTCGTCTCACTGGTGGCCTGGACGATCGTGTGGGGCTTCCTGCTGCAGGACAACGGCGGCATCAACGGACTCCTCGCGATGATCGGCATCGACGGCCCCAACTGGCTGCGCGAGGGTCCGACCGCGATGCTGAGCGTCATCGTCGTACAGGTGTTCAAGAACGTCGGCCTCAACATGGTGCTGTTCCTCGCCGCGCTCCAGGGCGTGCCGCGCGAACTGCAGGAGGCTGCACGCGTCGACGGCGCGAACGATCGCTCAGATCTTCGGCCGCATCGTGCTTCCGCTCATCTCGCCGACGATCCTGCTCACCCTCATCATCACGATCGTCGGCTCGCTGCAGGTCTACGCGCAGATCGCGGTGCTCACGCAGGGCGGCCCGGGCATCTCGACGACCGTCCTCGTCTACTACCTCGTCCAGCAGGCGTTCGACTTCCACCACTTCGGATACGGCTCGACGCTCGCGCTCCTGCTGTTCCTGATCGTCCTCGTGCTGACCATCGCCCAGTGGCAGTTGCGCAAGAGATGGGTCTTCTATGAGAACTGACACGGCTCCGACGGCCGAGCCCGCGGCATCCCTCATCCCCAACCTGGACGAACTCGCCGACCGCCCCTCGCGGGCGCCCCGGCGGCTGGCCCCGGCCTGGAAGAAGGTGATCTTCTACGGCGCGCTCTGCCTCATCGCCATCCCCTTCGTCTTCCCGACGTGGTGGATGATCACGTCCTCACTCAAGCCGGTCAACGAGATCTTCGCGTTCCCGCCGTCGCTCTGGCCCGCCGATCCGACCCTCCAGGCCTACGTCGACGCGTTCACCATCCAGCCGTTCGCGAGGCAGTACTTCAACAGCGTCTACATCGCCGTGCTGGTGACGGCCGGCACGATGCTGGTCGCGGCGCTCGCCGGGTACGCGTTCGCTCGCATCAAGTTCCCCGGTCAGAACCTGCTGTTCATGGTGGTTCTGGTCGGCCTGCTGATCCCGAGCGAGGTCACGATCGTCCCGCTGTTCCAGATGTTCAACTCGTGGGGCATGGTGAACACCCATTGGCCGCTGCTGCTGGTGACCACCTTCGGCGCACCGAGCGTGCTGGCGACCTTCATCATGCGCCAGTTCTTCCTCACCCTCCCGGTGGAGCTGGAAGAAGCCGCCCGCCTGGACGGGCTGGGCCGCTGGTCGATCTGGTGGCGCATCGCGCTCCCGCTCTCGAAGACGGCGCTGGCCGCGGTGGCGATCTTCACCTTCCTGCACGTCTGGAACCTCTACCTCGAGCCCACCGTGTATCTGCTCTCACCTGAGCTCTTCACCCTCCCCCAGGCGCTCACGCGCTACACCGACGCGTACGGCGGCGAGATGTGGAACGTGCAGATGGCCGCCTCGACGATGACGGCGCTCCCGGTGCTCATCGTGTTCGTCTTCGCGCAGAAGCAGTTCGTCGAAGGGCTGGCCCAGACGGGGCTCAAGGGCTGATCGAGCCGGTGGCGGTGGCGATCCCGAGCGGGACGGTAAACGCTTGCTCGGGATTCCCACCGAACCGGACAGACAGGGCTTAGACTCTGGCCTGTGAGCGACATGATCGCGCCGACCCGAGGCGCCGCCACCCTGCACGACGTCGCCCGTGAGGCAGGAGTCTCGCTGGCGACCGCCTCGCGCGTCCTCAACGGCTCCACGCGCAAGGTCGCCGAGAGCTACCGCGAGCGCGTCGAGGCCGCCGCCGAGAAGCTCGGCTACACGGCGAACCTCTCCGCACAGGCCACGGCGCGCGGCACCTCGGCGATCGTCGCGCTGCTGGTCGCCGACATCGCGGACCCGTACTTCGGCCAGCTCGCCTCGGGCGTCGCACGCGGCGCGGACGAAGCCGGGCTCGTCGTCACGATCGCGATCACCGAGCGCGACCCGCAGCGCGAGGTGAAGCTCGTGCGCGCGCTCCGCGGTCAGCGCCCGCGCGGGCTCATCCTGGCCGCATCCCGTGTCGAAGGACCGGACGCCGTCGGCCTCCAGGGAGAACTCGACGCCTTCGCGAACATGGGCGGCCGCGTCGTCGTGGTCGGCCCGGGCGGTGGCGACGCGCGATCGGTCGCGGTCGACAACCACGGCGGCGCGCGTGCGCTCGGCGCCGAGCTCGCCGGACTCGGGTACCGCGAGGCGATCGTGGTCGCCGCGTCCGAGGGCATCCGCACCTCCGACGATCGCCTCGCCGGCTTCACGGAGGGCTTCACCGGGGCCGGCGGCACGATCCGCGACGTGCGGCGGTCGGGCTTCACCCGCGATGCGGGCTACGCGGCGACGTCCGACCTCCTCAGCGGCGACATCCCTGCCGGCACCCTCATCTTCGGCATCAGCGACGTCGTCGCGATCGGGATCATGTCGGCCGTCCGCGACGCCGGACGCCAGGTCGGCGCCGACATCGCCGTCGCCGGCTTCGACGACATCGCCACGGGTCGCGACATCCGTCCCGGCCTCACGACCGTGCGCGTGCCGCTCGAAGATCTGGGGTACCGCGCACTGCAGGCGGCGACCGACCCGGGATGGGAGGCCGCCGAGCCGCAGCTGCCGCTCGAGGTCATCGTGCGAGGCAGCACCCCGCCGCGCGACTGACGGCTCCCCCGGCTCGCGAGCGAGATCGCCGCGTGCGCCGAACCGCTCAGGAAACGTTCCCCGATAGGCTGAGCGCGCCGTGCGACCGAAGGAGTCACGGATGCCTCGACAGCCCCGCGCCGACGGAATGACGCGCGTCACGATCGCCGACGTCGCCGCCCGCGCCGGGGTCTCGCTGTCCACCGTCTCGCGCGCGCTGAACGGCAATCCGACGGTGGATCCGGCACTGACCGAGCGGGTGAAGGATGCCGCAGCCGCCCTGGACTACACCGCGAGCCCCGTCGCCCGCAGCCTCGTGCTCGGCCGCACGCAGACGGTCGCCGTCATCGTGCCCGACCTCGGCAACCCGACGTTCCAGGCGATCCTGCGCGGGCTGAGCCGCGCCGCGGCGGCCGACGACTACCACGTGCTCGTGGCCGACTCCGCGGAGTCGGTGGAGGAGGAGCGCGTGCTCGCCGGCGCCACCCGGCGGCGGACCGACGGGGTCATCCTGTGCTCCCCGCGCCTGCCGCAGGACGAGCTCGACCGGCTCGTGGGCGGGCTGCGGCCCGTCGTGCTCATCAACCGCACGTCCGGCGAGGTGCCGTCGGTGCGCGCCGACTACGGCGGCGCCCTGGCCGACGAACTCGCCCACCTCCACGGCCTCGGCCACCGGCGCATCGTGTTCCTGGCGGGCGCGCCGCGCAGTGTCGCGAACGCCGCCCGGCTCGAGGCGATCGCCGCGTTCGTCGCCGCTCACCCCGACACCGAGATCTCGGAGATCCCCTGCGGCGTCGACTTCGAAGCCGGTGCCGCTGCCGGCCCCGCCGTGCTCGCCTCCGGCGCCACGGCCGCGGTCGCCTTCAACGATCTGGTGGCGATGGGCCTCCTCAGCGCCGTGCAGGCGAGCGGATGCCGCGTCCCCGGCGATCTCTCCATCGTCGGCTTCGACGACATCCCGTTCGCGCAGTACACGACTCCCCCGCTCACCACGGCGGCGGTTCCCGCCGCCGAGCTCGGTGCCCAGGCCTGGGAGCGGATGCGCGAGCTGCTCGAGGGCGCCGAGCCGGGGCATCCGCTCACCGTCCTGCCCGAAGCTGACGGTGCGCGGCTCGAGCGGCCCTGCCGGGGCAGGGGCCACATCCGCCGGCGGCTAGGGATGGGTGAAGGCGGGCTCGTCGGGGAGATCACCGCCACCGACGTTCTCGGAGCGCGCGGCATCTTCGCGCACCTCGTCCGTGACGGCATCCGTGGGCGCCGCGTCGTCTGCGACGGCGTCGTCGGAGTGCTTGTCGTGCGGCCTGTTCAGATCGCTCATCTCTTCGCCTTCCTTTCCCTCCAGCCTGAATCGCCGTGCGGAGCCGCTCCAGCGGGTTGACACGTGGCGTGGGCCCGGCTCACCGGCCGGAATCGAGGTCTGCGCCGCCGGGTCGGCCGCCTTCGCCCCCCGCCATTCGCCCGGAACAGGTGTTCCGGCGTGGACAGGCCGATCGGCGCCAGGCCGGCCTGCGTGCGCCAGAACACCTGTTCCGGGCAACACGTCGTCACGGCGTGGTAGCCTGAGAAAACGTTTCCTGAAGGAGTGAGATGAGCCACCGCCGGTACGCCCTCGTCGGTGCGGGACACCGCGCCCAGATGTACGTCGACGCCATCATCGGGCGGTACTCCGACGACGCGGTGCTCGTCGCGATCTGCGAGCCGAACCCGGTCCGCGCGCAGTACTACGTCGACCGCGTCGTCGCGGCGGGCTTCCCCGCCCCGGCGGTGTACGGCCCCGACGACCTCGAGGCGATGGTCAGCGCCGAGCGTGTCGACCGCGTGGTGATCTGCGCGCGCGACGACCTGCACGCGCCCCTGATCGTGCGGGCGCTGGATGCCGGAGCCGACGTCGTCGTCGAGAAGCCGCTGACCATCGACGGGCCGTCGGCCGCCGCCATCGAGGACGCCATCGACCGCACCGGCCGCGAGGTCGTCATCACCTTCAACTACCGGTACTCGCCGCGCAACTCCGCGCTCCGGCAGGTCATCCAGGACGGCACCATCGGCGACGTCACGAGCGTGGACTTCTCGTGGGTGCTCGACACCAAGCACGGCGCCGACTACTTCCGCCGCTGGCACCGCGAGAAGGAGCACTCGGGCGGCCTGCTGGTGCACAAGGCCAGCCACCACTTCGACCTGGTCAACTGGTGGATCCGCTCGGCACCGCGGCGCGTGTTCGCCTCGGGAGGGCTGCGCTTCTACGGCGCCGAGAACGCCGCGGCACGCGGCATCCAGGGCCGCCCCGCACGCGGCACCCACGACGATGCCGACGCCTTCGAGCTGGACCTGCGCGGCGACGAGCGACTGAAGGCGCTGTACCTCGACGCCGAGCAGCACGACGGCTACCTGCGCGACCGCGACGTGTTCGGCGAGGGCATCACGATCGAGGACAACCTCGCGCTCGTCGTCGACTACGCCTCCGGCGCGACCCTCAGCTACTCGCTGAACGCCCACTCGCCCTGGGAGGGCTACCGCGTCGCCGTCAACGGCACGCTCGGGACGTGCCGAGCTCGAGGTCGTCGAGCGCGGTGCCGTGCTCGCCGACGAGGGGCTGCACCCGGTGCTCGACCCCTCGGCCGTCGACGCCGGGTCGTCGGGGTCGCTCCGCCCCGAGGGCGAGCGCCTCATCGTGCAGAAGCACTGGGAGGCCGCCTACGAGGTGCCCATCGTCGCCGCAGGAGAAGGCGGTCACGGCGGCGGCGACGAACTGCTCCTCGCCGACGTGTTCGAAGGCCCCGGCGACGACCCGCTCGCCCGCCCCGCCGACTGGCGAGACGGCGTCCGCTCCATCGCCGTCGGCATCGCCGGCAACCGCTCGCTCGAGACGGGCCTGCCGGTGCAGGTGGCCGAGCTCGGCATCCGCTTCCTCGCCGCCGACGGCGCTCCCGCCGTCCCCGTGCGCGCATGAGCCGCATCGCCGTCACCGGCGGCGCCGGACGCCTCGGCCGCAGCCTCGTCGCGGGGCTGGCCGGCGCCGGCCATGAGCTGGTGTCGCTCGACCGCGCCGTCTCCGAGGCCGCCGAGCTGGCGGACGTCGAGCAGGTCGCCGTGGATCTGACGGATCCGGATGCCGCGTCCCGCGCGATCACGGACGCCCGGGCGGACGCGCTCATCCACCTGGCCGCGATCGCGGTGCCGTTCAGCGCACCCGAAGACGTGATCCTCCGCACCAACGCCACACTCGCCCTGAACGTGATGTCGGCGGGCGTCGCGGCGGGCGTCCCGAAGATCGTGACCGCATCGAGCCCGACCGTGCTCGGCTACGGCGCGCCGAGAGGGTGGCTGCCCGACCGCTTCCCGCTCGACGAGGAGACGGTGCCGAAGCCCTGGAACGCCTACGCGCTGTCCAAGCACCTCGCCGAGCAGACCGTCGCGATGCTCGCGCGCCAGACCGGCGACGCGACGCGGTTCGCGGCCTTCCGCCCCTGCTACGTCATCGCCCCCGAGGAGTGGGACGGCGCGCCCACCCAACAGGGACACACCGTGGCCGAACGCCTCGACGACCCTGCGCTGTCGGCGCCCGCCCTGTTCAACTACGTCGACGCGCGGGATGTCGCGACCTTCATCGACACCCTCCTGGTGGCGCTTCCCGAGATCCCGAACGCCGAGGTGTTCTTCGTCGGCGCCGACGACGCGCTGGCCCGCCGCCCGCTCGCCGAGCTGCTGCCGCAGTTCGTGCCGGGCACCGCTGAGCTCGCCGCGGAATTGACCGGCACCGCGCCGGCGTTCTCCAACGCGAAGGCTCGCCGCGTGCTCGGCTGGCGGCCCGCGCACACATGGCGCGGCGAGCTCGGCGAGCCCCTGCCCGCCGGGTCCGACGCGTTTCGTCTCGCTCGTTCCTCGCTCGCTCAACGACCGGGTGGGGACGTCGACTCCCGGTCGTTGAGCGAGCTTGCGAGTCGAAACGCCCCGGACGCGGACTCCGCCTCAACCCGAAAGGACGTGCTGGCGTGAACTTCGACGGCATCCTCTTCTTCCCCGTCACCCCGTTCGACAGCCCACGACCGCGTCGACGAAGACCTGCTGCGGCAGCACCTCGACACCACGCTCGCGCACGCTCCCGGCGGCGTCTTCCCCGCGTGCGGCACGGGTGAGTTCCACGCCCTCTCCACCGAGGAGGCCACGCGCGTCGTGCAGGTGGCGACCGAGACGGTCGCGGGCCGCGTGCCCGTCGTCGCCGGCACCGGCGGACCGCTCGGCCACGCCACGGCCCTCGCGCGGGCGGCCGCCGACGCCGGCGCCGATGCGCTGCTCGTGCTGCCGCCGTACCTGGTCGGCGGTCCGCAGGCCGGGCTCGTGGCGTACGTCGAGGCGGTGGCGGCGGCATCCGATCTTCCCGTCGTGATCTATCACCGCGGCACCGCGCAGTATTCGGTCGACTCGGTGCGCCGGCTCGCGCAGAACCCCAAGGTCGTCGGCTTCAAGGACGGCGTGGGCGACGTCGGTCTCGCACAGCAGATCGTGCGCGCGGTCGCCGCCGAGGGACGCGACGACTTCGCGTTCTTCAACGGCCTCCTCACGGCGGAGCTGACGCAGGGCGCGTACCGCGGCATCGGCATCCCGCTGTACTCGTCGGCGGCGTTCGCGATGATCCCCGAGGTCGCGGACGCCTACTACCGGGCGTACGTCGACGGCGACGAGGCGCGGCGCGCGGCGCTGCTCGACGGCTTCTACTCGCCGCTCGTGAAGCTGCGCGACGAGACCCCGGGCTTCGGCGTCTCGCTGATCAAGACGGGCCTGCGGCTCGGCGGTCTGCCGGTCGGCTCGGTGCGTGCGCCGCTGGTCGACCCGACTCCCGCGCAGGAGGAGCGCCTCGCCGAGATCCTCGACGCCGGGCGGGCGCTGCTGTCATGACGAACCCTGCGGAGGCCGGCGTGGTGGCGGGCGCATCGTCCGCGGCCTCGGTCGGCGCGCGTGCCGCGGCGTTCGACGCCGCGCCGACGATCGCCGCCTTCGACGCGCGGCTGCTCCGGGTGCCGCTCACGCGCCCGTGGGGCGCCGACGTCACGTCGGTCGGGGTCATCGCGACGCACGTCGTCCGGTCGGACGGCGCGGAGGGCTGGGGCTTCTCGTGGACGCCGCAGATCGGCGCCGAGGCGGTGCACGCCCTGCTCGCGAACGACATCACCGCCTTCGCCATCGGCCGGACGGCCGACCCCGGCTCGGAGTGGCTCGCGCTCTGGCAGCACCTCCACGAGGCCGGTGGCGGCGGGATCACCACCATCGCCATGGCCGGCCTCAATCTCGCCCTGTGGGACGCGGCGGTGAGGGATGCCGGAACCTCGCTCACCGGCTTCCTCGGCGCCCAGCGCGAGAGCGTCCGGGCGTACGGCTCGGGCGTGAACCTCCACTACACGCAGGACGAGCTCGTCGCCCAGGTGCGGCGCTGGGTGGACGCCGGGTTCGACGCGGTCAAGGTCAAGGTCGGAAAGCCCGACGTCGCCGAGGACCTCGACCGCATGCGAGCCGTCCGCGAGGTGCTCGGCCCCGATCGCGCGCTGATGATCGACGCGAACCAGCGCTGGGAGCTCGACCGCGCCACGGCGTCGCTCGAGGTGCTCGCCGAGGTGTCGCCGGCGTGGATCGAGGAGCCGCTGCGCGCCGACGACCTGTACGGGCACATCGAGCTCTCGCAGCGTCTCGCCGCGTCGAGCCGGATCCCGATCGCGGTCGGCGAGAACCTGCACAACGTCTTCCGGTTCGACGACTTCCTCCGCACCGGCGCCGCGCAGATCGTGCAGCCCAACATCGTGCGCGTCGGCGGCATCACCCCGTTCCTGGGCATCGCGGCGATCGCCGCCGAGCACGGCGCCGCGGTGCACCCCCATCTGCTGCCCGAGCTGTCGGGGCAGCTCGCCCTGTGCCTGCGCGCCGTGCCCGGCGTTCCCGAGCCGATGGCCGAGGACGTCGAGGACGCCGGCTTCGGCTCGCTCGGCGCCCTCGTCGACGACTCGCCCGTGCGCATCTCGGACGGGACACTCACCGAGGTCGACCACGCCGGTCTCGGCATCCGCTTCTCATGACCGAATTGCGAGCCTCCGGAGGACTCTCATGACCACCGCCATCACCACCACCTCAGCCACCGAGCTCGACACTCTCGCCGCGGCCGCCGCCGCGGCGGCCCCCGTGTGGCGGGCAGCGGATGCCGCGACCCGCGCGTCGTGGCTGCGCGCGGCGGCCGACGCGCTCGACGCGCACATCGACGAGCTCGTCGCGATCGCCGACGAGGAGACCCGCCTCGGCGAGACGCGCCTGCGCGGCGAGGTCGGACGCACCACGGGCCAGCTGCGCCTCTTCGCGAGCGTGGTCGAGGAGGGCTCGTACCTCGAGCTCACCGTCGACGACGCCGACGCATCGGCCGCCCCGCCGCGGCCGGAGCTGCGCCGCATGCTCGTCGGCGTGGGCCCGGTCGCGGTGTTCTCGGCCTCGAACTTCCCCTTCGCGTTCTCGGTCGCCGGTGGCGACACGGCGTCGGCGCTCGCCGCCGGCAACCCGGTCATCGTCAAGGCGCACTCGGGGCACCCCCGCCTGTCGGAGCGCACCGCGGCGATCGTCTCCGCCGCGCTCGTGGCGGCCGGCGCGCCCGAGGGCTCGCTGGCGCTCGTCGAAGGTCGCGAGGCGGGCAACGCGCTGGTGCAGCATCCGGTGATCCAGGCCGCCGGCTTCACCGGCTCGCTCACCGGCGGCCGCGCCCTCTTCGACCTCGCGGCGGGGCGCCCCGACCCCATCCCGTTCTACGGCGAGCTCGGCTCGGTGAACCCCGTCGTGATCACCTCGGCGGCCGTCGCCGCGCGCGGCGAGGCGCTCGCGCAGGGGCTCGTCGGATCGTTCACGCTCGGCGTCGGGCAGTTCTGCACGAAGCCCGGCGTGGTGTTCGTGCCCGACGGCGCCGGCTTCGAGGAGCTCGTCGCCGGCTTCGCTTCCGGTGCGGCCGGCGGACCGCTCCTCACCGACCGCATCACCGACGCCTTCCCGGCCGGCATCGAGCACCTGGAGTCCGACCCGTCGGTGTCGGTCGTCGCGCACGGGCTTCCCGCCGAGGCGGGTGCGGCGCAGCCGGTGGTGCTGACGACGGATGCCGCAGCCGTCGCCGCCCGCCCCGAGACGCTGCTCGAGGAGTGCTTCGGTCCCGTCACGCTGCTGGTGCGCTACTCGTCGGCCGAGGAGCTGCACGCGGCGCTCGAGGCGGTGCCCGGGTCGCTCACCGCGACGCTGCACTCGGAGCCGTCCGACGAGGTCGCGGAGGTGCTCGAGGTGCTCACGCGCAAGGCCGGCCGCGTGCTCTTCGCCGGCTGGCCGACCGGCGTCGCGGTGACCTGGTCGCAGCAGCACGGCGGCCCCTGGCCCGCGACGACGTCGCTGCACACGTCGGTCGGCGCCACGGCGATCCGTCGCTTCCTCCGGCCGGTCGTGTTCCAGGACGCGCCCGAGGCGCTCCTGCCGCCGGTGCTGCGCGACGCGTCGCTCGAGACCCTGCCGCACCGCCGCAACGGCGTCCTGCAGACGGGACGCTGAGCCGCGCGGTCGCTGCGCTCGCCGATCCCTGGGCCTGTCGAAGGGCGTCCAGGGGCCGACCGGCGCCTCTGGATCGCAGACGCGTTTCGTCTCGCTCGTTCCTCGCTCGCTCAACGACCGGAAACCACGGAGCAAGCACACACTCCGGCGCGATCTGGCTCGCTCGGCCAACGCGTGAGTCCGGTCGTTGAGCGGAGGGCGCTCTGGCGCCCGCAGACGAAACGCCTCGAACGTTCACGACGCCCGAGGATCGGGTGCGCGGTCAGCGCTCGGCGACCGCCCGCGCGAGCTGCGCGCCCGCACGCTCGAGCCAGCGCCCGGCATCGGCCATCGCCGCCGCGCCGGAGCCGGCGAGCTCGGTGAGCGACGCCGTTGCGGCGAAGCCCGAGACATCGGCGTCCGCCGTGATCCGACCCGCGACCAGTGCGACGGGCACGCCGGCCGACGCGGCGATCGCCGCGACGTGGGCCGGAACCTTGCCGGCCGCCGACTGGCCGTCGTACGAGCCCTCGCCCGTCACCACCGCGGCTGCGCCGGCCACCGCCGCATCCAGTCCCACGAGGTCCGCCACAGCGGCCGACCCGGGCACGAGCGTCGCGCCCCACGCCAGCAGGCCGAACCCGGTGCCGCCGGCCGCACCCGCGCCCGCGGCATCCGGATCCGTGCCGGCGAACGCGGCCAGCTCTGCGAGCCGCGCCAACCCCGCGTCGAGCGCGGCGATGTCGTCTGCCGCCCCACCCTTCTGCGGGCCGAACACCGCCGCCGCACCCCGCACGCCGAGGAGCGGGTTGGTCACGTCGCTGAGCACCGTCGCACCGTGGGACGGAAGCGGCGGGAGTCCCGACAGGTCGGCCGACGCCACCGCGGCGAGGCCACGGGCGCCGTCCGCGATCTGCGAGCCCGCGGCATCCGTGAATCGCGCCCCCAGCGCCGTGAGCATGCCCGTGCCGCCGTCGGTCGACGAGCTCGAGCCGATGCCCAGCACGAGCCGCGACACCCCGTGGGCGAGGGCGTCGGCGATCGCCTCGCCGAAGCCGCGCGTGTGCGCGTCGAAGGCCCGCAGACGGGGCGGGGTGCCGAGCAGCTCGATGCCGCTCGTGTTCGCGAGCTCGACGACGCCGGTTCCGTGGGGCGCGTCGGGGCTCGGCGGGAGCAGGACCCAGGATGCCGCCACCGCCGCGCCCTCCGGACCGGTCACCGTCACCGTCATCCTGCGTGCCCCCGGCACGGCCGCGGCGAACGCATCGACCGTGCCCTCCCCGCCGTCCGCCATCGGCAGGAGCCGGACGTCGTCGGAGGGACTCTGGGTGCGCCATCCGGCGGCGAGGGCTGCGGCCGCGGCTGCGGCTCCGATCGTGCCCTTGAACGAGTCGGGCGCGATCACGACGGTGCGGGTCATGGCGTCATTCTCCTCGGGCATGCGATTCAGTCGCCCGCGCGGAGGACGGCCATGCGGCGACATTCGTGCGGGAAAGCGTTATCCTTGCCGATCATGGTATCCATGGACCCTGCGGAAACCCAGCCCGAGCGCCCCCGCGCGACGATCGCCACCGGCACCGGGCGCTACGCCGACCCGTGGCATCCGTTCCCCGAGACGTCCGCGCGCATCGCGGCAGCCCTGCGCGACGACGGGTGGGACGTCACGATCGACGACGACGTCGACCACGCCCTCGCGCACCTCGATGGCGTCGACCTGCTCGTCGTCAACGCCGGCGACCCGTGGCGCGACGGAGACGTCGAGCTCGAGCACTTCGCCGACCCCGCCGCGGACGCGGGGCTGACGGCCGCGATCGCTCGCGGCATCGGCATCGTCGCCGTGCACGCCGCGCTGTCGACGCTGCGTGACCATCCCGCCTGGCGCGAGGCCATCGGCGGTGAGTGGGAGCCCGGACGCTCCTGGCACCCGCCCATCGCGGAGGCGCACGTGCGGGTCGTCGACACCGATCACCCGGTGACCGACGGGATGCCGGCGATCGACGTGTTCGACGAGCGCTACAGCGACCTCGCCGTCGACGACGGCGCCCGCGTGCTCGCCGAGCACGACGTCGACGGCACCGCCCACGCGGCGGTGTGGGCGCGGGAGCAGCCGACCCGCGCGGTCGTGTCGTCGCTCGGCCACGACGCGCGCGCCTACGACTCCCCCGAGCACGTGGCGCTGATCCAGCGCGCGGCGCGCTGGGCCGCCCGCGTCTGAGCTCTGCGACCTGCCGCCCGCCGCGTGACGCCTCCCGCCTCGCCGCCTGCCGCCTGGTCGCTGCCACCCGCCGCGTGAAAGGAATCCCGCCTGCCGCCTGCCGCCTCCCGCCGGCCGCCTGCCGCCGCGCACCTCGACAGGTCAACCGCGCTTCCACAGGAGAGTGAAAGGAATCAACCTCCTGTGGAAGCCCGGTTGACCTGTTGGGGCCCCGGGCCGCGGCATCCGTCTCTCCCCGTCACCCGACAGGGAGGCCGCACGGGAGCGGGCAGAATGGAACGCGGCGCCGCTCGGCGACCCGAACCCCACGGAGTGACATGACCTGGCTCGTGACCGGAGGCGCCGGCTACATCGGCGCCCACATCGTCCGCGCTCTCGCCGGCGCCGGGCTGACACCCGTCGTCATCGACGACCTCTCGAGCGGACACGCGACCTTCGTGCCCGAGGATGTGGCGTTCGTGCGCGGCTCGATCCTCGACCGCGAACTCGTCGAGCGGGCGCTCCGCGAGCACGAGGTCGACGGGGTCATCCACCTCGCCGGGTTCAAGTACGCCGGCGTCTCGGTGCAGCGACCGCTCCACACCTACGCGCAGAACGTCGAGGGCACGCGCGTGCTTCTCGAGGCGATGCAGGCGGCGGATGTCGCGCACCTCGTCTTCTCGTCATCGGCGGCCGTCTACGGCACGCCCGACGTGCCACTCGTGACCGAGGACCTGCCCAAGCGTCCGGCGTCGCCGTACGGCGAGTCCAAGCTCATCGGCGAGTGGCTCATCCGCGACCAGGCGGTCGCGACCGCCGCATCGGAGCATGCCCTCCGCTACACCGCGCTGCGCTACTTCAACGTCGTCGGCTCCGGCGACCCCAGCGTCTACGACACCAGCCCCCACAACCTCTTCCCGCTCGTCTTCGAGGCGCTTATCGAGGGGCGCACGCCGCGGATCAACGGCGACGACTACGACACCCCCGACGGCACCAACGTGCGCGACTACGTGCACGTCGCCGACATCGCGGCCGCCCACGTCGCCGCTGCGCAGCGCCTCCTCGCGAACCGGCCGATCGAGCCGGCGTACAACCTCGGCTCGCAGAACGGGCTGAGCGTGCGCGAGATCATGGACGCGATGGCCCGCGTGACCGGCATCGACTTCACGCCCGAGATCGCCCCGCGCCGCGCCGGCGATCCTGACCGCATCGTCGCAACCGGCGAGCTCGCTGCGCGCGACCTCGACTGGAAGAACCGCTACACGGTGGACGAGATGGTCCGCTCCGGCTGGGAGGCCCGCCGGGCCGCTCGCTGATCCCGAGCCCCCGCGGTCACACCGTCACAGGCGCACAGAATCGGAGAACCTCTCCCGACACGCGGGCGACGGATGCCGCAGCGCGGCGTGTCGGCGAAAACCTCCGACTCTGTGCCCCGGCAGGGACGGGCTCAGCGGGCGGGCGCAGTGCTCGCCCGCACGACGAGGCGCGTGGGCACGGTCTCGAACACGGCAGGCGCGCCGGCCTCGATCCCGTCGACGAGCGCAGCGACCGCACGCGACCCGAGCGCGTCGAAGTCCTGGTGCACGGTGGTGAGGGGCGGACGGTAGTCGGCGGCATCCGCCACGTCGTCGAACCCGACCACGCTCACGTCGCCCGGCACGGCGCGGCCCGCCTCGGCGAACGCGCGCAGGAGGCCGAGCGCCATCTGGTCGTTGGCGGCGAAGACGGCGGTCGGCCCGTCGACGAGCAGAGCGGATGCCGCGGCGAACCCCGACGCGGATGTCCAGTCGCCCCGCACCACCGCCGGCGCCGTGGCGCCCGCCGCCTCGAGGCCTTCGCGCCAGCCGCGCTCGCGCTCGGCAGCGGCGAAGGAGCCGGCGGGCCCGGCCAGATGGTGGACCGTCTCGTGCCCGAGGTCGAGGAGGTGGGTCACCGCCACGCGCGCGCCGCCGGCGTGATCGGTCTCGATGATGCCGAAGCGGTCGTCGCGCGGCGAGTCGACGACCACGAGCGTCAGTCCGGCCGCGCGGAGGTCGGCCTCCCGCACGCGCTCGGTCGCCTCGTTCAGCACGATCGCGCCGTCGACGCCCTGGTCGGCCAGGCGCTCGAAGGCGGCCGACACGTCGCCGTCGGCGCCGAGCGTGACGACCGTGAGGGCGTAGCCGCGGGCGGCTGCGGCATCCGCCACCGCCTGCAGCATGCGGGAGTTGCCGACCGAGGCGAGCGTCGACACCACCAGCCCGATCGTCTGCGTGCGCCCGGTGCGCAAGCGCGCGGGCGGCGCGGTGCGGGCGGTAGCCGAGCTCGGCCATGGCTGATTCGATGCGCGTTCGGGTCTCAGGGTCGACACGCGGGCTCCCGTTGACGACGCGCGACACGGTCTGGCCGGAGACGCCGGCGCGCGCCGCGACATCCGCCATCGAGACCCGTCTCGCCGTCATCTCCCCCGCTTTCCTGCCCCTGAACTGGCCACGCAGTGTGCCGACCGGCTCGGTCGGAACTCCGCATCACTCGTCCATGTTGACGCTAACATAGCGCGATTGGTACCGTGTTGACGTGAACACACCTGAGTTTGGGTCGGACGGCGCGGTCCGCGCCGCCGACATCACGGCGCAGACGCTCGGCGCCGGCGTCGTCAAGCGCTCGACGCGCCTCGCCGACGGCCGCGAGCTCATCTACTACGACGACCCCGGCACGACGCTCGGACCCGAGCGGGCGATCGACGCCCGCGAACTCGCCCCCCGCCCCGACACCGCGACGATGCGGCGCGACGTGCTGACGGGCGACTGGGTGTCGATCGCGGCAGCGCGCCAGAACCGCGCGTTCCTCCCGCCCGCCGAGCTCGACCCGCTCGCCCCGCAGACGCCGACCAACCCGTCCGAGATCCCGTCGCGCTACGACGTGGCCGTCTTCGAGAACAAGTCGCCGTCGTTCGGCCCGGCACTCGCCGTCGCCCACGGCGATGCACCGGCCGGTGCAGACGCACCGCGCGACCTCGACGACCTCGTCGCCCCCGGGCTGGGCCGCACGCGCACGAGCGTCGGGCGGTGCGAGGTCGTGTGCTTCAGCCCCGAGCACTCCGGCTCGTTCGGCTCGCTCACCCCGACCCGGGCGCGCACGATCATCGAGACCTGGGCCGACCGCACCGCCGCACTGTCGGCGCTGCCCGGCGTCGAGCAGGTCTTCCCGTTCGAGAACCGCGGCGAGGCGATCGGCGTCACGCTCCCCCACCCGCACGGGCAGATCTACGCCTACCCCTACATCACGCCGCGCACGACCAGCCTCCTGGCGTCGATCGATCGCGAGGGTCCTGATCTGTTCGCCCGCATCCTCGACTTCGAGCGGGCCGGCGAGCCGCGTCATCCTCGAGGGCGAGCACTGGACCGCGTTCGTGCCGTTCGCCGCGCGCTGGCCGATCGAGATCCACCTGCTGCCGCACCGCCACGTCGCCGACTTCGCCGAGACGACGGATGCCGAGCGCGACGAGCTCGCACCGCTCTACCTGCGGCTGCTCCGCGGCGTCGACGCGCTCTACGACTCCCCGACGCCGTACATCGCGGCGTGGCACCAGGCGCCGGTGCACCGCGGGCGCGACACCGCACGCCTGCACCTGCAGCTCACGTCGCCGCGCCGCGCGGCCGACAAGCTCAAGTTCCTCGCCGGATCCGAGGCCGCCATGGGCGCCTGGATCGGCGACATCCCGCCCGAGACGGCCGCCGCAAGGCTGCGCGAGGCCGTCGCATCCGTCCCCGAGGAGACCCTGTGACCACCACCGACACGCGCACGCCTCGCGCGCACGACACCGCCGACTCCGCGCGGGAACTGTTCGCCGAGCGCTTCGGCATCGAGCCCGTCGGCACCTGGTCGGCCCCCGGCCGCGTGAACCTCATCGGCGAGCACACCGACTACAACGACGGGTTCGTGCTGCCGTTCGCGATCCAGCACCGCACGCACGTCGCCCTGGCGCCGCGCACCGACGGCGTGTTCCGCGTGCGCGTCGCGTCGACGTTCGACGACGCGACGGCCGAGGTCGAGCTCGGCGAGCTCGACGCGCTCTTCCCCGGCCGGCGCGACGAGGTCCCGGAGTGGGCCCGCTACCCGCTGGGCGTGGCGTGGGCGCTGCTCGCGGCATCCGGTACCGACCCCTCCACCGTCACCGGCGTAGACCTCGCGTTCGCCTCGAACGTGCCCATCGGCGCCGGCCTGTCGTCGTCGGCGGCGATCGAAGGTGCGACCGCCGTCGCCCTCGCCGAGACGTGGGGCGTCGAGCCTCGACCGCGTCGCCCTCGCGAAGGTCGGCCGTCGCGCCGAGAACGAGGCCGTCGGCGCCCCCACCGGGATCATGGACCAGATGGCGTCGCTGCTCGGCCGCGCCGACGCCGCGATCTTCCTGGACTGCCGCTCGCTCGAGGCGGAGGTGGTCGACCTCGGATTCGCGGATGCCGGACTCGAGCTCGTCGTCATCGACACCGGCGTGAAGCACTCGCACGCGACCGGAGGCTACGGCGAGCGACGAGCCGCGTGCGAGCGGGGCGCCGCGGCGCTCGGCGTTCCCGCGCTGCGCGATGTGACGCCCGACGACCTGCCGCGTCTCGCCGAACTCGTCGACGACGTGACCTTCCGCCGCGTCCGTCACGTCGTGACCGAGAACCAGCGGGTGCTCGACACCGTCCGGACGCTGCGCGAGCAGGGACCCGCCGCGATCGGCGACCTCCTCGTCGCCTCGCACGCCTCGATGCGCGACGACTTCGAGATCTCGGTGCCCGAGCTCGACACGGCGGTCGAGGCGGCGCTGTCGGCGGGCGCCGTCGGTGCCCGCATGACCGGCGGCGGCTTCGGCGGCGCCGCGATCGCACTGGTGTCGCACGACCGCGTGCAGGCGGTGACGGATGCCGCCACCGCCGCCTTCGCCGCCGCAGGGTTCGCCGCGCCGACGATCTTCACGGTGACCCCCTCCGCCGGCGCCGCCCGCGACTGACCCTGACATCTTGCGGCGTCGGGCGCGTTTCGTCTCTGCGTTTCGACTCGCGAGCTCGCTCAACGACCACGCTCCTCGCTCGCTCAACGACCGAGCGTGAGGTTCCGGTCGTTGAGCGAGGGAGCGCCAGCGACCGAGACGAAACGCCCCGAGCGCGGCGCCGACACACCCCCGGCTGAACGCCTTGTGAACGCTCGCGACGCGCCAGCGCAAGACCTGGCGGGAATGGATCGGGGCGCTCTAGCGTCGAACCTGGTGCGCGGGCGTCCGATCCGCGCACGTAAGGAGCGATCGTGGCGTACATCACCGTCGGAACCGAGAACTCGGTCGACATCGACCTCTACTACACCGACCAGGGACCAGCCGACGCGCAGCCCGTCGTGCTGATCCACGGCTTCCCGCTGAACGGCGAGTCGTGGGGCAAGCAGCAGGCGGCGCTGCTGGATGCCGGCTACCGCGTGATCGCGTACGACCGTCGCGGCTTCGGCGCGTCGACCAAGGCGGGCGCGGGCTACGACTACGACACGTTCGCGGCCGACCTCCACGCCCTGATCGAGGACCTCGACCTGCGCGACGCCGTGCTCGTGGGCTTCTCGATGGGCACCGGCGAGATCGCCCGCTACCTTTCGCGCTACGGCAGCGGCCGCGTCGCGAAGGCCGCGTTCCTCGGCTCGCTCGAGCCCTACCTGCTCAAGACCGAGGACAACCCGGGCGGCGCCGGCCCGCAGGAGTTCTTCGACGGCATCGCCCAGTCGGTGCGCGACGACCGCTACGCGTTCATCACCGGGTTCCTCAAGGACTTCTACAACCTCGACGACAACCTCGGCACGCGCATCTCGCAGGAGGCCGTGGATGCCAGCGCGCAGGTCGCGAACCTCGCCGGCAACGCCGCGATCGCCGCCGCGCCGCTGACGTGGCCGACGGACTTCCGCGCGGACATCGGCGCCGTCGACGTGCCGACGCTCATCCTCCACGGCACCGCCGACAACATCCTGCCGATCGATGTCACCGCGCGCCGGTTCAAGGATCTCCTCCCCGACGCGACGTACGTCGAGCTCGAGGGCGCCCCGCACGGGCATGCTCTGGACGCACGGCGCCGAGGTCAACGAGGCGCTCCTGGCCTTCCTCCACAGCTGATCGCACGACGCGACGGATGCCCCGGCACCAGGTGCCGGGGCATCCGTCGTTCCCGTGTCAGGCGTGCGCGCGGCGGCGGCGCAGCACGACCGCGAAGGCGCCCGCAGCGATGAGTGCGGCGGCGAGCCCGGCGGTCGCCGCCAGTCCGGCGCCGTCGGCTCCTGTTGCGGCCAGGGGGCCGGTCACGATCACCTCGGTCCAGCCGATGACGTTGCCGTCGGCGTCCAGCACGACCAGTCGGTGCTCGCCCGGAGTGACGCCCGCGGGCAGGGTGACCGTCACCGTCCCCGCGGCGCTCACCACGTGGGCACCGAGCGAGATCGGGGTCGAGTGCAGCCACACCCACACGGTGTCGCCGGCGTACTGCGTGCCGACGGAGAGCGTCACCGTCTGCCCGGGAGCCGCCGAGGCGGGCGCGTCGACCGACCCGCGCGTCGCGTCGGTGAGCTGCGCGTCCGTCACCGGTCCGGGCGTGGCAGGGATCGGGGTCGGGGTGGGACCGCCGGGCTCACCCGGCTCACCGGGGTCACCGGTCGACGGGCACGGCAGGGTGCCCGCGCGCAGCGAGTGCCCGTCGGTGTCGCCGTCGTCGGCCCACACGACCTCCTGGACGCCGTCCGCGCACGTGGACGCGGGTGCTACGGCCATGCCCTCGTTGTTGAGGTTCGCCATCCCGGCCGGCCGCACATAGGAGTGCGCAACGTCGAAGTCGCCGTCGACGACGGTCAGGAGGTTGTAGACGCCGCCGCAGCCGTCGTCGCACAGCGCCCACAGCGCGGCACGATCGGCGTCGTACGCGACATCCATCGACCACGGCAGGCCGGAGCTCTCGACCTTCACCTCGACCGGTGCCGTCCCGGCGGCGAGCGAGAAGAAGTGCAGCGCTCCGGTGGCCTCGACGGCGGTCACGAACAGTCCGGGTGTGGCGTGGGCGGCGGCCGCATAGTCGACGCCGTCGACCTTCCAGCCGGACTCGACCAGGAACTCGTCGGGCACGTAGGTGATGCCTTCGAGGCCGAGGTTCGTGCCGGTCGACACGAAGCCGTTCACATCCCACTCGTGGGTCGCGACGAGCTCGGTCGTGGCAGGCGTCACGACACTGATGTCGAAGCGGGCGACCTTGTTGTACGACGTGGCCTTCGCGCGAGCGTTGTCGCGCTCGGAGGTGATGTAGGCGGCGCCGTCCGGGCCGATCGTGACTCCTTCGGCGTCCAGTTCGCCGCCGCCGTCGGCGAAGCGGAGCGGAAGACCGCCGGCCCACTCCGGGAACGCCGCGTACACGCCGTCGACCTTGTGCATCTTGAAGAGGCGGCCCTTGTTCATGACGACCCAGAGGACGCTCGGGTCGGCCGGATCGAAGGCCGCGCCCGACACATCGCCCTCGTCGTTGGCGTCGAGGTCGGTGAACGCGTCGACCGCGTCGACGACGGACACGGTGGCGGCGCCGGGCCACGCCTCGGTGGCCAGCCCGGGGCACGCGTTCGCCGCACCCCAGGTCGCGGTCGGAGTCTCGACGTACGAGACGGTGCCGAAGAGGTCGCAGCGGCTGTACGAGGCGATGCCGTCCTCGTACCAGGTGTGGGCGACCACGCTGGCACCGTCGACGGCCCGGCGGATGGTGAGGGAGTCGGCGCTGTCGAGGCCGACGATGTCGTCCGCGACGTAGAAGGCGCCCGCCGCGAGCGCGGTGTCCGCGGGGACGGCGTGCACCACCGCACCGTCGGAGTCGACCAGCTCCCAGCCCGAGATGTCCGCCGTCTCCGCACCGGTGTTGAGCAGCTCGGCCTTGGCGCCGACGTTGGAGACCTCGTTGAGCACGACCGCCGTGGCGAGGCGCCGTGACTTCGTCTCGCACGAAGAGGTGTTGTCCTGTCCGAAGCTGTTCGCGGTGACGCGCCAGAAGTCGTCGGACGCGTCGGGGCACGCGGCGAACGCCCGCGCATCGGACTCGTACGTGTCCGAGACGCCGCCGTCGCCGTCGCCGTACGCCTGCTCGTCGACGAGCTGGCGGGTGGCCGCGTCGGCACCGGGGCCGTAGAGCTTGACGGCGTCGCCCTCTCCGGAGAGGCCCTTCTTCGAGCTGAAGGCGACGTAGCCGCCGACCGGTATGGTCCACGACGACGCCGGCTCGAACGAATCGCCGTCCCACACCCTGAGGTCCGCCAGGGTCAGCGGCGCAGCGCCTGTGGCCGCACCGCTGTCGGTCTGGTACCAGCCTTCGATGCTGACGTCGTGCGAGCCGGTGTTGACCAGCTCGACGGCATCGCCGAAGCCGGGGTTGCCCTCGTCGTCGTCGTTCAGCGACGAGATCTCGTTGATCTCGATGTCGTCCCAGTTCGGGTCGAGCGGCGGCGCGGGCGTCGGAGTCGGCGTCGGCCCCGGAGTCACCGTGCAGGCATTGGCGGCACCCGGACTCGGCGTCGTCGCCTGGAAGGCGCCGATCCCGTCGGCGCAGCGGCCCCACGTGGTCGCGTGGGCGCCGGCCGGCCAGGTCGTGGTGTCGACGAGGGTCGCCGAGTCGGGCAGGTAGAGGTTGGCCTCGTCGCCCTTGCCGAATCCGGCCGCCGTGTAGTCGATCCTCACGAAGCCGCCCGGCTGGACGGTGGTGCCGGCCGCGATCGTCTGCAGGTGGGTGGCGTCGGTGAGGCGGGCGTTGTCGGAGAGCAGCCAGCCCGAGATGTCGACGGCACTGCTGCCGGTGTTGGTGAGCTCGATCCAGTCGTCCGGGTCGGAGCTGACCTCGTTGATGCGGATCTGGTCGCCCACCGCCGCCGTCGCGGGCGCCGCCGCGAACACGGTGAGAGGGACGAAGCCGATGAGCGCGGCCAGGGCGGCGGCGATGGCGCGGTGATGCGTGTGCACGGGGGGTTCCTCGCGAGTCGTGCCGGCCCCAGACCGGCATCCGAATGGACCCCTGGAGCGTCACAGCGCGGGGAGAACGAAAGGTGAACGCCGTGCGAACACAGACCCTACGCCGCACCAACCCGTCCGGAGCCGCAAAAGGGTAGATTTCCGCACGCCCAGCGTGCGGAAACCTACCCTTTCGGCGTTCCCGGGGGTGTGCTTATTGCTGCGGGGCGTTCGCCATCGCGATGAGGCCGTCGATCATCTCGGGGCTCGTGCCCGCGCCGTCGCCGCCGCCGAGCGCGCCCATCATGCCGATGCGGCCGATCGGGAACGACTCCATCATCTTCGACATGTCGACGCCCTCGGGCATGATCGACGCCGCACTCTGATCGAGGCCGCCCATCATCTGAGCCATCGCGGCCTGCACGATCGGGCCCGCGACCGGGTGGCGCAGCACCTCGCCCATCGACGACGTGCGCGACAGCGGCAGGGTGAACTGCGTCGCCGGTCGACCGCCACCGAGACGGTCGAACGGATGTCGCGGCTCGACGCCGCGACATCGACGCTGTACTCGCCGCCTTCGACGATCCAGCGGTCGGCGCGGATGTCCCAGTACGCGAGATCCTTGCGACGCACCGTGAGGGTCACGACCTGCGGTCTCGCCCGGCTCGAGGGCGACCGAGGCGAACGCCTTGAGCTCCCGCGGCGCGCGCTGCACCGACGAGCCCGGCAGCGACGTGTAGACCTGCACGACCTCGCGGCCCGCACGGTCGCCGGTGTTCGTGACGGCGACGGTCACCTCGACGTCGCCGTCCGCGTCGACCTGCGGCTGCGGCATCCGCGTACGAGAAGGTCGTGTACGAGAGTCCGTGGCCGAACGGGAACGCCACCTCGAGTCGGCGCGCGTCGTACCAGCGGTAGCCGACGAACAGGCCCTCGCCGTAGCGGGTGTGCGAGAACTCGCCGGGGAAGTCGAGGAACGCCGGGGTGTCCTCGAGGCGCACCGGGATCGTCTCGGTGAGCTTCGCCGACGGGTTGACCTCGCCGAACAGCACGTCGGCGGTCGCGCCGCCGCCGGCCTGCCCGAGCAGCCAGGCCTCGAGGATCGCGGGCACGCGGTCGGCGAACGGCAGCGCCACGACGCCGCCGTTCGAGAGCACGACGACGGTGTTCGGGTTGGCGGCGAGCACGGCGTCGAGCAGCTCGAGCTGCGCGGCCGGCAGGTCGATGTCTTCGCGGTCGTAGCCCTCGGACTCGAGACGGGCCGGCAGGCCGAGGAACACCACGGCGACGTCGGCAGCGGATGCCGCGGCCACGGCCTCGTCGCGGAGCGCCGCGGTCTCGTCGGCCGAGACCTCGAGCGCGTTGCTGAAGCCCTGCGCGTAGGCGACGTCTCCGGTCGCGAGCGCACGGATCTCGTCGAGCGCCGTGTCGAGGCGCGTCGGGTTGATCATCGACGACCCGGCGCCCTGGTAGCGCGGCTTCTCGGCGAACTCGCCGATGACCGCGAGCTTCGCGTCCTTCGCGAGCGGCAGCACCGGTCCCTGACCCTGTCGAGGGGCGTCGTTCTTCAGCAGCACGATCGAGCGGCCGGCGGCCTCGCGCGCGAGGGCGTGGTGCGCGTCGACGTCGAGCGGTCCCTCGACGGCGCCGGCACCCTCCGTCGCCTTGCGCACGAGGTCGAGCACGCGGCCGGCCGCGACATCCACCACCGACTCGTCGAGCGAGCCGTCCTGCACGGCGGCGACGATCTGCGCGTCGGTGACGCCGTTCGACGACGGCATCTCGAGGTCCATGCCCGCGGCAAGACCCGGGACGCGCTCGTTGACGGCGCCCCAGTCCGAGACCACGAGGCCCTCGAAGCCCCACTCGTCGCGCAGCACCTGCGTCAGCAGCCACGGGTCCTCCGACGCGTACACGCCGTTGATGCGGTTGTACGAGCACATGACGGTCCACGGCTGGGCATCCTCGACGACCCGCTGGAACCCGCGCAGGTAGATCTCGCGCAGCGGGCGGGGGTCGACGTCGGAGGACGACCGCATGCGGTCGTTCTCCTGGTTGTTCGCGGCGAAGTGCTTGAGCGAGGTGCCCACGCCCTTCGACTGGATGCCGTTCACGATCGCGGCGCCCAGCACGCCCGAGACGATCGGGTCCTCGGAGAGGTACTCGAAGTTGCGGCCGCACAGCGGCGAGCGCTTGATGTTGATGCCGGGGCCGAGCAGTACCGCGACGTTCTCGATCGAGGTCTCGGTGCCGAGCGCCTCGCCGACGCGGTGGATCAGCTCGACGTCCCACGACGAGCCGAGGCCGACGGCGGGCGGGAAGCACGTGGCCGGCACGCTGTCGCCGATGCCGAGGTGGTCACCGCCCTCGCGCTGCTTGCGCAGACCGTGCGGGCCGTCGGTGACCATGAGCGCGGGCACGCCCACGCGCTCGATCGGCTTGGTGTACCAGAAGCTCGCGCCGCTGGTGAGCGACGCCTTCTCTTCGAGGGTCAGTTCCGTGACATCGGGGATGCTCATCGGGTTCCTTTCATCGGGAATGCGGGTCGTGGGCCCGGGCGCGGGGCGCCGGGGGGTCGGTTCAGCGGACGGCCTTGATGGGCCAGACGGCGAGCGCACCGAGGATGCCGAGCACGTGGCGACGATCCGAGGGAACAGGCCCACGTAGCCGAAGATGAGCACGATGGCGCCGGCGACGCCGGGGGCGAGGGTCTGGGGCAGGGTGGCGGCGATGTTCACGACGCCGAGGTCCTTCGCGAACGACTTCGCCGAGGGCAGCACCTGGCTCATGAGCGCGGTGTCGACGGCCTGGAACATGCCGAAGCCGAAGCCCGAGATGAACGTCATGAGCATCCAGGCCTCGAGGTCGGCGAGACCATCGGGATCAGCATCGCGAGGCCGACGAACGACCGACGACCCGAAGATGAAGGGCTTGCGACGGCCGACCTTGTCGGAGAGCGGGCCGGAGACGGCGGTCGAGATCAGGATGCCGACGAGGCTCAGCAGGCCGAGCAGCGGGATGACCGTGCGCGGGGTCCTCGACGCCGAGGTAGTCGGTGAGGAGGAAGAACTGGTAGCCGGTGACGGCGAAGTAGCCGGTGTACAGCAGCAGGCGGCCGGTGAAGGCCCAGAAGAAGTCGGGGTGCTTGACCGGGTTGACCCAGAACGTCTTGAGGAACTCGACGAAGCTGAAGGGCTCGGGCTCGATGTCGCGTGCTCGGGTAGTCGGGGTTGAAGATCACGAACAGCGAAGCACGCACGAGCGAGATGACCGCGAAGATCACGTAGCCGGCGGCGATGCTGTGGAGGAACATCGAGCCGACGATCGACCCGCCGAGCGCGCCGACCATGAGGCCGATGCCCGAGAGCGCGGCGAAGGTGCCGCGGCGTGCGAGCGGGACGCGGTCGGGCATGACGGCGCTCAGCGGTCCCTGCGCGAAGTTGTAGCAGATCTGCACGAGGGTCCAGGCGATCACGATGCCGACGAGCGAGTTCGCGAAGGCCAGGCCCGACGAGCGCGAGGCCGCCGGCGAGCGAGCCGATGATGATCCACGGTGCACGGCGGCCGAAGCGCGAGCGCGTGCGGTCGGAGATCTGGCCGGCGATGGGCTGCGCGAGCATCGAGGCGAACGAGCCGATCGTCGTGACGATGAGCGAGGTTCACGATCTTGTTCGCCGGATCGAACTCGGTGATCTGCGGCCGGAAGGAGGATGCCCGGCACGGCGCCCCAGATGAGGAAGATGCCCGAGGTTGGCGGGGATGATCCACCACAGCAGGCGCCGGACGCCCTTGATCGGGGCGGGCGGGTCGTCGTTGCCGGCGGCGTCCGCGACGAAGGTGATGCTCGGCGTAGTCGTCGACGGAGCGAGTGGATTCAGACGGCAGTGTCATGGTGATCGTTGGTTCTCGGGTAGACGAGCGACTCATCGGTGAGCCATCGCGGAAAACCTTATGTCATTTGGTTTTGAAAATCAAGCGATGTTCGGGTTTACTTGTCCTATGACAGAGAGCGGCACGGGACGACGAGGCTCCTACGCCAAGGGCGTCGCCAAGCGGGAGGAGATCCTCACGCGCGCGCTCGACGTGATCGCCCGCGAGGGCTATCGCGGGGCATCCATCAAAGAGCTGGCGGATGCCGTGGGCCTGAGCCAGGCCGGACTGCTCCACTACTTCGACAGCAAGGAGGAGCTCTTCACCGAGATCCTTCGAAAGCGCGACGAGGTGGACACGGTCGATCAGGGGCTCGCCGGCGACCCGCGGCAGGGGCTCGTCGCGCCGGCGACGGAGCCCCCGACATCCGCGCGGGCTACCTCAGCGTCATCCGCCACAACAGCCGACGTCCCCGGCCTCGTGCAGCTCTTCGCCCGGCTGTCGGTCGACGCCGCCGATCCGGGGCATCCCGCCCACCAGTTCTTCGTCACGCGCGGCGAGAATCTCCGCGGGTTCTTCGCCGAGGCCATCGCCGCCCAGCAGCAGGCCGGCGAGATCACCGATCAGGTCGACGCCGAGACCCTGGCTCGCATCTTCCAGGCTGTCGCCGACGGCCTGCAGATGCAGTGGATGCTGGAGCCCGACGTCGACATGGCCGCCACGGTCGACGCCCTTTTCGACCTGCTCACGCCTCCCGCCGCGCGTCCCGATGAGCCGACCTCGGCCCCGTAACGATTGCGCATCACCCCTTCGCAATGAAACCGAACGTCGCTAGGTTTCAGTCTCGCCGGGACATGTACGAAGGAGACATCGAACAGCGGCGCAAGGGAGAGAGTGCATGACAGACACCACGACGACCACCCGCTACGCGGAGGCCGACACCGTCACCGGAAGGGTGCGCGGCCTCTGGCGCGGCGAGCCGGGCGCCGGCGGTTCCGCCGCATTCCTCGGCATCCCGTTCGCGAAGCCGCCCGTCGGCCCGCTGCGGTTCGCCGCCCCGGAACCGGCCGAGCCGTGGACGGGCGTGCGCGACGCGCTGGAGTTCGGGCCGACCGCGCAGCGCGGTGATCCGGGTGTGACGCTCATCCCCGAGCCGTCGGTCCCGGGCGACGCCACGCTGAACGTGAACGTCTTCACGCCGGTTCCGGGAGAGACGGATGCCGCCCTCCCGGTGCTCGTCTGGATCCACGGCGGCGGCTTCTTCGCCGGCTCGCCCGCGAGCCCCTGGTACGACGGACGCTCGTTCAACCGCGACGGCGTCGTCACCGTGTCGATCTCGTACCGGCTCGGCTTCGACGGCTTCGGCTGGATCGAGGACGCGCCGTCGAACCGCGGTGTGCGCGACTGGCTGCTCGCACTGCAGTGGGTGCAGGACAACATCGCGAACTTCGGCGGCGACCCGTCGCGCGGTCACGATCGCGGGGCAGTCCGCCGGTGGCGGGGCGGTGCTGACACTGCTCGGGATGCCGGCGGCCCAGCATCTGTTCCACTCGGTGTGGGCGCTGTCGGGCGCGACGGCCGATGTCGCCACCGATCGCTGGGAGGCCCTCGGACGCGACATCGCCCGCCGTGCCGGCGTCGCTCCGACGCGTGCGGCCCTCTCGACCGTGTCGGAGGAGGGCCTCGTCGAGGCGCAGAAGGCGGCGACCGCGGTGACCGGCCCCGACGGCTTCACGAAGCTGCTCGACGACGGGCTGCAGCTCGGCCCGTCGATCGACGGCGATCTCATCACGCGCCCGACGATCACGTCGCTCGCGGCGGGCGTCGGCGCCGACAAGCCGCTGGTGCTGGGCGCGACGGACGACGAGTTCTCGATGGTCGTGGCGGGGCAGGCGAAGACGCTCCGCTGGATCCCGCTGGGCCTGCTGCTCGGCAGGTCCGGGCTCAAGGGCGCGCAGCGCAAGGCGTACATCGCAGCCAACCGCGATGTCGTGGCGCGCGGGCACGCCGCCGTGCTCGGCCGCTACATCACCGACCGCATGTTCAAGACCGCTGTGGTCCGGACGGCGCGGGCGCGCGGCGCCGCTCCGACGTGGGTGTACCGCTACGCCTTCCGCTCGACCCAGCCCGGCATGGTCCACGACGCGGCGGTGCACTGCATCGACGTGCCGTTCTGGTTCGACTGCCTCGACTCCGTGCAGATCGAGCCGCTGACCGGCCCGAACCCGCCGCAGGCGCTCGCCGACCAGACGCACGCGGCCGCGGTCGGGCTCGTCGTCGGCGGCGACCCGGGCTGGCCGTCGTGGTCGGCCGCTCCCGGCACGACGCGCGTGTTCGGCGGCCCCGCCGGCGCGCCTGACGTCGACCCCGACGGCTACGCCGCGGTCGCGCCGCTGCTCTGACCTCCGCAGTCACTTCCTGCCGCTCGGGCACCATGCCCGCACGCCCGAATCTGACTGCGGAACTGAACGTCATCCCGCTCCGCAGTCAGAAGACGCTGCGACGTGCTGAGGTGCGTGGGCGGAAGCCGACTGCGGAGCGTGGGGCGTGGGGGTGCGGGGGGCGTCAGCTCAGGGCGCGGAACGACCTCGCGCTCGAACAGCTCGACGCCGGACAGGTCGTAGGCCGCCTCGGGGAAGTAGTGGATGGCGTAGGCGATGCCGTGGCGCTCGCGCTCGGCGAGGCGCTCGACGACCTGGTCCACCGCGCCGAAGGCGGGCGAGGTCACGTAGTCGTGCTCGATCTGGTCGGCGCGCTCCTGACCGACGTGCGGCAGCAGGCGCTCCTTGACGACGGCGAGGCGCTCGTGCGCCTCGGCCTCGGTCGCACCCACGATGGTGTTGAAGTTCGAGCGTGCGCGTGATCTCCGCGAAGTCGCGGCCGAGCGCGTCGCAGTGCTCGCGCAGGACCGCGCTCTTGCGGTCGATGTCTTCGAGCGACCCCGCGTAGTTCGTGTACGACGCGTACTTCGCCGCGATCTTGAGCGTCACCTTCTCGCCGCCGCCGGCGACCCAGATCGGGATGCCGCCGTCCTGCAGCGGCAGCGGCTGCACGATCGCGCCGTCGACCTGGTAGTGCTTGCCGTCCAGGGTGGCCCGGCCGGTCGTCCAGGCCTGCTGCATGATGTCGACGCCCTCGCGCAGCATCCGCAGCCGCTCCGGGACCGGCGGGAAGCCGTAGCCGTACGCCTCCCACTCGTGCTCGTACCAGCCGCCGCCGATGCCCATCTCGGTGCGTCCGCCCGAGACGATGTCGACCGTCGCGGCGACCTTCGCCAGGTAGGCGGGGTTGCGGTAGCCCATGCACGTGCACATCTGGCCGAGCCGGATGCGGTCGGTCGTCGCGGCGAAGGCGGCCATGAGCGTCCACGCCTCGTGCGTCGCCTCGTCGGAGTGCACCGGGGTGGTGTGGAAGTGGTCGTACACCCACAGCGACTCCCACGGGCCCTCGTCGGCGCGCTGCGCGAGCCCCTTCATCACCGCCCAGTGCTCCGCGGGCTCGATGCCCACGAGATCGAATCGCCAGCCTTGGGGGATGAAGGTTCCGAAGCGCATGGACCTCAGCCTATGGCGATGACGGATGCCTCGGCCCGGCGCCGCCCGGCCCCTCGTCGCCGGAGCCGCGAAAGGGTATATTTCCGCCCCTCCGCCCCTGCTGCGGGAACCGCGAAAGGGTATGTTTCCTCCCCGCGCCCGTGCGGAGATCTACCCCTTCGCGGTTCTCGGCGGGCCCGGGTGCTCAGCCGGCGGGGAGGACGCGGGCGTGCGGCATCCGCTCGCGCATCACCGCGACCGCCTCGGGGTTGTGGTCGACGAGCACGGCGTCGCGACCGAGCGCCGAGGCGACCGCGCCGGTCGTGCCGCTGCCCGCGAAGAAGTCGAGCACGCGATCGCCCGGCCGCGACGACGCCTGCACGATGCGGCGCAGGATGCCCTCGGGCTTCTGCGTCGGGTAGCCGGTCTTCTCACGACCGGTCGTCGGCACGATCGTGTGCCACCAGACGTCGGTGGGGAGCTTGCCGCGCTCGGCCTTCTCGGGCGTGACGAGCCCGGGCGCCATGTACGGCTCTCGGTCGACGGCATCCGAGTCGAACCAGTACGCCTTCGGATCCTTGACGTAGACGAGGATCGTGTCGTGCTTCGTCGGCCAGCGCTTGCGCGTCTTCGCGCCGTAGTCGTAGGCCCAGATGAGCTCGTTGAGGAATCGCTCGCGCCCGACCAGCGCGTCCATCAGCACCTTGGCGTAGTGCGCCTCGCGGTAGTCGAGGTGCAGGTACAGCGTGCCGTCGTCGGCGAGGAGCCGCCACGCCTCGAGCAGCCGGGGCTCGAGGAACCCCCAGTAGTCGTCGAACCGGTCGTCGTACGCGCGGAGGTCGCCGCGGATCCGCTCGTACTCGCGGCCGTGGAACCCGCGCCGCACGATGCCGTCGCCGCCGCGTCTCGGGGCCCGACGCGGGGGACGGATGCCGCGACCTGGCCGTCTCGATCGAACGCTCCTGCGGGCGGCCGGTGTTGAACGGCGGGTCGAGGTAGATCAGCGTGAACGAGCCGTCCGGCAGCCGCCGGATGACCTCGAGGTTGTCGCCCTGGTGGATCTCCACCGACCCGGGCACCGGAGCCGCGCCCGCCGCCCGAGCCGCGTCCGCACTCGGGCCCGCCGTGCCCTCCCGGCGGCGGTCGCGCTGCCGGGGGCCGCGGCATCCGTTCCGCCCGCCGCCGAGCTCACGCGCCCCGGCCCGTCACGGAACCCGGCGCAGCCACGCGTCGGTCGCGAACTTGGACTCCACGAGCGCCTCGGCCTCGGCGTACTCGTCGTCGGTGATGTGACCGGGGACGGCGCCGTAGAGGTTCGCGAACGTCTCCGCGAGCTTGGCGATGATCGCCTCTCGGGGCAGGCCGGTCTGGCGGCGCAGCGGGTCGACGCGCTTGTCGGCCGACGTCGTGCCCTTGTCGCTGAGCTTCTCGCGGCCGATGCGCAGCACCTCGGTCATGACCTGGCCGTCCATGTCGTAGCTGAGCGTCGCGTGGTGCAGCACTCCGCCGTTCGCGAGCCGCTTCTGCGCGGCGCCGCCGATCTTGCCCTGCGGCGAGGCGATGTCGTTGAGCGGCTGGTACGTGGCGTCGATGCCGAGGCTCCGCAGCGCCTGCAGCACCCAGTCGTCGAGGAACGCGTACGAGTCCGCGAACGTCAGACCGGCGACGAGGGATGCCGGCACGTAGAGGGAGTAGGTGACGATGGAGTTCGCGCCCATGAGCATCGCGCCGCCGCCCGAGATGCGGCGCACGACGTCGAAGCCGTGCTTCGCGGCGCCCTCGGGATCGACCTCGTTGCGCAGGGACTGGAACGAGCCGATCACGACGGCGTTCTCGTTCCACTCCCAGATCCGCAGCGTCGGACGCCGTCGACCGTCGCCGACGCGGCCGGTGAGGACCTCGTCGAGGGCGAGGTTCATGCGCGGCGACACGGGCCTGTCGTGCACGATCTCCCAGTCGAAGTCGCGCCAGCCGGGGGCGGTCACGAGAGCGCGGCGCACCGCGGTGCCGACCGCTTCGGGGGTGAAGCCCAGCAGCTGCGCCCCGCTCGGAAGGGCGGACCGCACAGCGGCGGCGATGGCGGCGACATCGGACTCGATCGGCAGCCCGTTGACGGCCGCGTCGATGTCGTCGAGCGCATCGTCGGGCTCGAGGAAGAAGTCGCCCGCGAGGTGGAAGTCCGCGATGCGGCCGTCGCGCTCCTCGAGGTCGACGACGACGAGCTTTCCGCCGGGCACCTTGTATTCGCCGTGCATGCGTTCAGCCTATTGCCGGGGCGCCGGCGGCCGGGCGAGGACCCGGCCGGCCCGGCGCAGCGCCCGAGTCGGCCGGGCGCCGCCGGAGGCGGCACCCCGCCGGCGCAGGCGACGCCCGGCCGACCGGTCAGTTGATCCCGGGGATGACGAGCCACCGGTTGACGAGCACGATCCACAGCGCGATGACGGCGAGGGCCGCGATCGCGATGCCGATGCCCTGACGGCCGCGGAGCAGGAGCCCCACGACGATCACGATGAGCGTCGCGATCGCCAGCACGAGCGACCCGAACGGGATCCCGGGCAGGAACAGGGACAGGATGAACAGCGCGGCGACGACGATCTCGATGATGCCGACGATGGTGTTGCCCTTGCCCCGCACCCGGAGGATGCCGTCGAAGAGGGCGAGCGCGCCGCCGATGAGCGCGATGAGCAGGAGCCAGCTGAGCGTGATCAAGGTGGGGGGAACCTTTCGCGAGGGATCGCCGCGGCAAGCGCCGCGGCGCCGGTCAGCCTATCGACGCGCGGCACCGGGCCTCGGAAACGGGCCGGGGCTGGACGCGGCACCCGCGGGACTGGTAAGAGGCGGCGACGACGGGCCGAGGCATCCGTCATCGCCGCCTCTCAGGAGTGCGGCGCGCGCCTCGCTATGAGGTGCAGGCCCGCCCGTCGAGAAGGAACTGCCACGGCGTGCTCGCCGCGCCCTTCGCGTGGATCACCGTGTCGGGCGCATTGCCACCCTTCTTGGTCGCGCCGCTGACGGTCACGATGCCGTCGGCCTGCGTGACGGTGGCGCGCGTGGCCTTCGTCACGGTCTGCCCGTCCGGTACGGCGAACGCGAGCGTCCACCGGTCGGGGACGGACGCCCGACAGGCGCACCGTCGCCGAGAAGGCGTCCTCGTCGCCGTCGGCGGCCCACTCGACGTGGCAGTCGAGCGGCGCGATCGGCGGGTCGGCGAGCGCGATGAGCTCGCGCGCCTGCTCGACGAACCACTGACCGGCCGCGGGGTCCTCCATGCCGCGCTCCGGGTCGAGCGGGCCCGCCGTGCCGCGGTAGCACTTGCCGTCGGACTCGCCCGGCACCTTGATCCACAGGTACGCGTCCACGAGGGGCGTACCCGTCGTCGTGTCGGGGCGGGTGCCCAGGCCGCGATCCGGCGGGTTGCACCAGTCTTCGTGCGTGTCGCCGTACCGGCCTTCGTGGTTCCAGGGCCCGAGGCCGTTGCGGCTGGTGTCGATGACGAAGTGCGTGCTCGCCTCGACGCCGCCCAGGATCGCCGCGTAGCGCGAATCGACGCCACTCGTGTTCAGCGCCGGGTCGGCGGCATCCGCGCTCCATTCGCCGTACGGCGACATGCCCACACCCTGCCAATCGGTCGCGGGGCCGCCGTTCCAGTACTGGTTGCCGCACGAGCCGAAGTCGCCCGGGTTGACCTGCGTGGCGTAGGCGATGCACTGCGACACCCAGGTGCCGTACGCGGTGTTGTTCGCGGTGAACTGGTAGTTGGACGCGTTGAGGAAGAACCCGTCTGCGTCCTGCACGCCGGCCTTGATCAGACGGTCCGAGATCTCGCCGACGTTGAGCCACGCCGAGCTGGTGCCGTCGAGATAGACGGATGCTCGCGGCCAGCGCGCCGATCGCATCGACGGCGTGGTTCAGCTGGGCGAAGCGGTCGGCCGCGGCGGTGTCGGCGGGCACCTCGGCCGGCTGGCACCACTCCATCTGGCCGTCGAGGGTGACGTAATGCGGGATGATGCCGAGGCCGTCCGGCTCGAGGATCACGGTCGCGGCACGGTCGCCGATGCCGGCGGCGAACCCGTCGATCCAGGCGTTGTACGCCGCGGTGTCGGCCGCTCCGCCCGCCGAGTACTGCGCGCAGTCGCGGAACGGCAGGTTGTACGCGACGAGCACGGGCATGCGGCCCTGCGCGGCGGCAGCGGTGACCACGTCATCGACCGCCGCCTCGACCTCGGCCGGCGTGCCCGAGGTGAACCAGTCCGCGGACGGGATCGAGCCCAGCAGCTGGGCGTCGTCCCGCGCCTGCCCGGTGAGCGACTGGGCGGCTTCGAGGGTCGTGCTCCACGGGTTGACGTAGAGCTCGGAGCCGACGAGGTCGCCGTCCGGTTCGTCGGCGGCGGCCGCGGTCGCGCTCGAGCGGCACGGCGAGCCCGACCGCGAGTGCGGCAGCGGCGCCCAGTGCCCAGGCGCGCCGTGGCGGACGCGCGCGAAGTCTGGCGGGTGGGTGGGTCATGTGGATCTCCTGGTCGTCGTCGACCTCCGGGCACCGTCGCCCGGGGAGCGGCACTGCGGGAGCGACGGCTCGCCGGACATCCGCATCCGGCGTGGGAGCGCTCCCACAGTGACCACTGCGGCCAGGATGACTCATCCGGCGCCGGTCGTCAACGGTGGAACCGGCCGGCCAGAGGCGGCCCCGGAGGCGGCGGGTCGCGGGTCAGGCGCGGGCGGGCACGCGTCCGGTCGAGCCACGCGAGCAGGTCGGCGCGGACGTCCTCCTGCATGACCTCGTTGAAGATCTCGTGCCGCGCGCCCGGGTAGACGAGCGTCGTCACGTCGGTGAAGCCGGAGCGCGTGCGATACGCGTCGGCGAGCCTGTGCACGCTGCGCGGTCCGCCCACCGTGTCGTCCCGACCGACCATGAGGAGGGTCGGGATGTCGCGGCCGAGGTTCTTGCGGGGCAGACCGTACATGCGAAGAGAATCCAGCACGCCGATCAGCTTGATCGGGTCTTCGCTGGTGGTGAGGGGGTCGTCGAGGAAGGCCCGCCCGACCGACGAGGTCGCTCGAGAGCCACTCGGTGCCCATCGCGTCGGGACCGTCCCACGGCTTGTTGAGTCCACTCGTGTGGATCGACCCCGGCATGCGCAACGCCGAGCCGGTCAGGATCAGTCCGTCGTACGCCTCGGGATGCGCGTTCACCAGCATCTGGGCGAGCACGGAGCCGCCGGAGTGACCGAGCAGCACGATCGGCAGTCCGGGGTTCTCGGCGTGGATCTGCTCGGTGAACTGCCACATCGTGGCGAGCGCCGCGCGCAGGCCGCCGGGACCGAGGTGGCCCAGCAGGGCGACATCGCCACCGTGCTGCAGCATGCCCGTGCGACCGTGGCCGCGGTGGTCGGCGGCCCACACCGTGTAGCCGTGCGCGGTGAGCGCGTCGATCAGCACGGCGTACCGTCCGGCGTGCTCGCCGACGCCGTGCAGCAGCTGCACGACCGCCCGCGGTTCGGTCTTCGCCGGATGGACGTCGAAGAAGATCGTGATGCCGTGCGCATCGATGAACTCGGGCATGCGCAGAAGTCTAGGTGCGAGACACCGAAGCCCCGCGCACGAGCCCGAGCCCGACATCCGCCGACTTTCCTTAGCAAGGCTAATAAGCTAGGCTAAGCAACCGGATGAGCAACGAAACCCTGACGACCCCCACCCCTCTCCCGCCGTCGCGGGAGACCACCCCGATCTCTCGCCCGCCGCATCGCAACTGCGCATCGCGACGTTCCGCCTCGCCCGGCGGATGCGCACGCAGCGCGCGGTCGACTCGATGAGCGACGGCCAGTTCGCCGTGCTGGCGGCCCTGCGCGTGCACGGCGCGCACACCCTCGGCGAGCTCGCCGAGCGCGAGCGCGTGTCGGCGCCCTCGATGAACCGCACGGTCAACTGCCTGCAGGAATCCGGCTACATCATCCGCGCCGCCGACGAGCGCGACGGCCGCAAGGTCGTCATCTCGCTGACGCCCGAGGGCGACGCCGTGGTCGAAGAGACGGCACGCCGTCGCGACGCGTGGGTCGAGGCATCCCTCGCCGAACTCACGCCCGCCGAGCGGGACACCCTCGCCGCAGCCGCCGAGATCATGCAGCGGATGGTGGCGCGATGAGCGCCATGTTCCGGTCGTTCTCGGCCTTCAACTACCGCGTCTGGTTCATCGGCGCGCTCGTGTCGAACATCGGCGCATGGATGCAGTCGACGGCGATCAGCTGGGTCGTGCTGACCGAGCTGACGTCGAACGACGCCGCCGCCATGGGCGTCACGATGGCGCTGCAGTTCGCTCCGCCGCTGCTGCTGGTGGGCGTCACCGGTCTCGTCGCCGACCGTTTCGACCGCCGCAAGCTCCTGCTCGTCACGCAGAGCCTGCTGCTGCTGCTCGGCGTCGCGATCGGCGCGCTGATCTTCGCCGGCGCGATGACGCTGCCGATCATGTACGGCTTCGCGCTCGCGCTGGGCGTCGTCGCGGCCTTCGACAACCCGGCGCGACAGGCGTTCGTCTCCGACCTCGTCGCGCGCGAGAACGCCTCCAACGCGGTCGCCCTCAACGCGGCGTCGTTCAACGGCGCGCGCATGATCGGCCCCGCGGTGGCGGGCATCGTGATCGTCGCCATCGGCACCGGGTGGGTGTTCGTGGCCAACGCCGTGACCTTCCTCGCCATGCTCGCCGCCCTCGTCCTGATCCGCACGAACGAGCTGGTGCCGCGCGTGAAGGCGCCGCAGTCGTCGCGCCTCGCCGACGGCGTCAGGTACGTCGCCCGTCGCCCCGACTTCATCGTGACCTTCGCCATGGTCTTCCTCATCGGCGCGTTCGGCATGAACTTCCCGATCCTGGCGTCGACGATGGCGGTCGAGTTCGGCAAGGAGGCCGACGGCTTCGGTCTGCTCAGCTCGATCCTCGCGATCGGCTCGGTCGCCGGCGCGCTGCTGGCAGCCCGTCGCGATCGGGCCCGCCTGCGCGTGCTCATCGTGGGCACGGCGATGTTCGGGGTCGCCGCGGTGGTGTCGGCGTTCATGCCGACGTACTGGCTGTACGCCGTGACGCTGGTGTTCACGGGCTTCTCGGTCGTGACGATGATGGCGACGGCGAACGGCTACGTGCAGACCACGACCGACCCGGCGCTGCGCGGTCGCGTGCTGGCGCTGTACATGGCGATCCTCATGGGCGGGACGCCGATCGGCGCGCCGATCGTCGGCTGGGTCGCCGCCGAGTTCGGCCCCCGCGCCGCGATCCTGGTGGGCGCGGCCGCCGCGTTCGTCGCCTTCGCGATCGGCGCGACGTGGCTGCTCGTCTCCGGCCGGCTGCACCGCCACGAGCGCAAGCGGTTCCGCCTGACGCTCGACGAGACGCGGCCGCTCAGCGTCGTCGTCCCCGAGGAGTTCAGCGACGAGGTCGCCGGCACCACGCCGATCCCGCTCCCCCGAGACGACGACGAGCTTCCCGCCCGCACCCGCGCCGCGAGCTGACCCCTCCCGCTCCGCCCCCGCGTGTGGATGCGGATGCGGATGCGGATGCGCGAAAGGGTAGATTTCCGCACGCCTTGTCGTGCGGAAATCTACCCTTTCGCGGCTCCCGGGGCGTCAGCGTGGCGCGGGCCGTGAGATGGCGAGTGACGCGAGGGCGGGAGGGAGGCCTCGGCGGTCACCGTCACGGTCGCGTGGCCCGGGCCCGTCGGCCGGACGATCGCGAGCGCGCGCCCGTTGAAGGTCGTGACCGACGGACCCGCGAACGACTCCTCGGTGCGGATGCGGCCGGTGCCGAGGCCGACCAGTTCGGCATCGCCCTCGACCGACACCGTGATCAGGCGATCGGCGTCGGACGCGATGACCCCGTCGGCGTCGGCGAGCGAGACGGCCACGAACCCGAGACCCTCGAGCGTGATCTCGGACTGCTCGACGGATGCCGTGAGCACGGGCTCCCCGGCCGTGCGCAGCGCCGTCCGGCCGATCTCACGGCCACCGCTGCGCGCGATCGCGACGAGCTCGCCCGGGTGGTACTCCGTCTCGAACCGGGCGCGGAACGCCTTCTCGGCCCCGACCTCCGCCACGCCGAGCGAGACGCCGTCGCGGAGCAGCTCGACCTCCTCGGCGGGCGCATAGACGTCGACCGTGACGGGGGCGCCGGGCTCGGCATCCCACGTCCACGACGACACCGAGTCGTCCCACGACCACGGCGTCGTCGCGGTCGGGCGGCCGTGGTACCGCGGTGGGTGCACCGTCAGGTACGGCTCGGTGCGCAGCCCGAACACGATCTCGCGGTAGTACGAGACGGGGCGGCGGTGCCCGGTGATGTCGATGTCGCCGCAGCCGGCGAGCAGGTGCGGGTAGGGCCCCGCCGTGCCGGTCGACTCGTAGCCCGGCTCGTCGGTGTAATCGACGCGGCCGATGCCGGCCTCGCCGAGATAGTCCCAGCCGGTCCACGTGAAGTCGCCGATGACGTGGTCGAGGCGCTCGACGAGCTCCCACATCTTCTCGATGCGCGACGGGAACGTCTCGGACCCCACGATGACGCGGTGCGGGAACAGCTCGCGATCGAGCTCGTAGCGCGACTCGGCGTAGTTGAAGCCGACGACGTCGAGCACCGACGCCGATTCCTCGGTCGACTGCGTCACGAGCTCCGACGCATTGGCCGCGGCCATCATGTCGCCCATCGCCGCCATCATCGTGTTCGGGTCGGAGGCGTCGGCGCCGCCCGCTTCGCCGGGCGCGGCATCCGTCTCGAAGCGGCCGAGGTTGGCGATGATGCCGTTGATGCCGTTCGTCACGAGGCGGGTGTCGTCGAGGTCGCGGATCGCCTCGGCGAGGCGCCGGCTCCACGCGGACCCGGCGGGCGTCGCGAGCTCGAGGATCTCATTCCCGATCGAGTACATGATGACGCTCGGGTGGTTCAGGTCCTTCGCGACGAGGGCGTCGACGTCGTGGCGCCATCGTGCGGCGAAGCCCGGAGCCGCGTCGAAGGCGACCTTCGAGCGGGTCCAGGTGTCGGTGAGCTCGTCCATCACGAAGACGCCGTGCCGGTCGCACGCGTCGAGCATCGCGCGGCTCATCGGGTTGTGGGCGCTCCGCAGCGCGTTGAACCCCGCCTCCTTGAGGAGGCGCACGCGGCGGTCCTCGGCGTCGGCGAACGTGGCCGCCCCGAGCGGCCCGCTGTCGTGGTGCACGCAGGCGCCCCGCAGCTTCACGGTCTCGCCGTTGATCCGCAGTCCGCGCCGCGCATCGACCTGCAGGCGACGGATGCCGAAGGTCGCGGCATCCGTGTCGATCACGTGTCCGTCCTCGTCGGCGAGGCGTCGTGCGCACGCGGTAGAGCGCAGGCGAGGTCGTCGCTCCAGAGTGAAGGGTTTTCGACGCAAGGCGCACGCGCGCCACCGCCTCGGAGCCGGGGAGCACCGTCACCGGCGCCGTGCCCGACGCGACGTCGGAGCCGTCCGGCGCCATCACCGTCCACGTGAGGCGCAGCGTGCGGGTGTGGCGCGAGCCGTTGCGCACCGTGGTCGCGATGCTCGCGATCGCCCGGTCGGCGTCGATGTCGGGCGTCGTGACGCGGGTGCCGTCGAGCGGGATGTGCACCGGATCGGCGACCACGAGGTGCACGGGGCGATAGATGCCCGCTCCGGAATACCACCTGCTGTCGCGGTGCGCGCGCGCCTCGACGGTGATCCGGTTCTGCTCGCCGTAGCGGAGGTAGGGGTCGAGCACGGCCTCGAACGCGTTGTAGCCGTTCGGCTCGTGCACGACCGCGTCGCCGTTGACGAAGACGACGGCGTCGCGGTAGACGCCCTCGAACTCGAGCCGCACGGTCTTGTCGCGCCACGCGTCCGGCACGTCGAACGTCTTCGCGTACTCGAACACGCCGCCGGGGACGTAGCCGGTGTGCACGCCCTGGTCGCTGTCGGCCGAACGGCGCAGGTCGCGGACCGCGTCATGCGGCAGGCGCACGGCGCGCGGTGCGGACTCGGGCGTCGGCGCCTCGAACGCGCCGAGCTTCGGGCCGACCGTCCAGCCGTCGAGGAACGGCTCGCGGATCATGCCTCGTCCCCCTCGGCTGACGTCGCCGGTCGCCGGCAGGGCGGCCGCGGTCGTCTCGACGGCGTCGACGGATGCCGCATCCGCCGACCGCGCGTCGAGCACCTGCTCGAGGCCGGCGAGGTCGTAGCCGCTGATCATGCTGCGGAACGCCTCGGCGAGCGCCTCGCGCCATGTCGGTGGACCCGGGGTCGAGGAGCCACTGCACCTGGAGCCCGTCCATGAGGGCGATGGTCGCGACAGCGGCGCGGCCCGGGTCGACGCCCGGATTGAGGCGCCCCGCCTCGGCGACGCGCCGGAAGGAGGCGGTGATGCTCTCGCGCACGGACTCGTAGCGATTCACGAAGTAGGCGTGGGCCGGGATGCGCCGGGGAGGTCGCCTCGGCGGACAGCGTGCAGTAGAGCTCGACGACCCCTGGGATCGAGGCGTTGTGCTCGGCGAGCGTGACCAGATCCGCGAAGGGCCTCGACACCATCGGGCAGGTCGAAGTCGACGAGCGCGCGCGCCAGCTCGTCACGGTGATCGAGCACAGCCATCAGCAGCGCGCTCTTGCTGCGGAAGTGGTGCAGCAGCCCGGCCTCGCTCATGCCTACCCGCTCGGCGACCTCCCGCAAGGAGCCCGCCCGATAGCCGGACTCGGCGAACACCTCGAGGGCGGCGTCCAGGATCGCCGTACGTGTCGCCGCGGATTTCGCATACTCGCCGCGGGGCTTGCGCATCCTCGTGGGAGCGGTCCCTTCGCGCTTCGCGGCGGAGGTGGTCTCGGTCATCGTCTCACCGTATCCCCGGGTCGTCTCGCGCACCTCCATCGGTGCCCGCCGGGGTCCTTCCTCCTCCGTTGTATAACGAATTCCGAGCTATCGCTAGTTTTTTGTCCTAAAAACCTAGCGCTCACTCGATATTGCTGTTAGCGTCTCCCGGCAGTAGGCGATCCGCAGGGGTATCGCCACAGACGAAGGGACCAAGGATGTTCCGTTGGAAGGCCACAGCAGCCACCATCGCGATCGCCGCGATCGCCCTCACCGGCTGCGCCGGTGGCGGGGACGACGCCGGCACGAGCGATTCCGGCCGAGCCGACCGGCTCACCCTCACCGCCATCATCGGCCCGACGAGCTACGACATCGGTCAGGGCGCCGAGTACGGCAACCGCAGCCCTTTCTTCCAGGCGGTGTTCGACACGCTGCTGCAGAAGAACGGCGAGGGTGAGATCGAGCCCTGGCTCGCCACCGACTGGGAGTACAACGAAGACAACACGGTGCTCACGGTGACGCTCCGCGACGACGTCGAGTTCACCGACGGCACTCCCCTCGACGCCGAGGCCGTGGTCGGGAGCCTCGAGCGCTTCCGCGACGGCACCGCGCCGCAGGCCGCGACGCTCGTCGGCAAGGAGTTCGCGGCCGTCGACGCCACCACCGTCACGATCACCCAGCCCGCTCCCGACCCCTCGCTGGTCAACCTCCTGTCGATCGCACCGGGGCTGATCCAGGCGCCCTCGACGTTCGACGACCCCGACTCGGCGACCGAGCCGATCGGCTCGGGCCCCTACGTGCTCGACACGGCCGCCAGCGTCACCGGCACCACGTACGTCTACACGGCCAACCCCGACTACTGGAACCCCGACGTCGTCAAGTACGACAACCTGACGATCAACGTGATCGAGGACCCGACCGCCACCCTCAACGCCCTCAAGGCGGGCGAGGCCAACGGCGCGAAGATCGTCAACAACGACACGATCCCCGAGATCGAGGCATCGGGCTGGACCATCGAGGCCAACGAGCTCGACTTCCAGGGCCTGCTGCTGTTCGACCGCGCCGGCACGATGGCGCCCGAACTGGCCGACGTCAACGTCCGCAAGGCGATCAACATGGCGTTCGACCGCGAGGCGCTCCTCGAGGCACTGCAGGCGGGCTACGGCACGGTGACTCGAGCAGGTCTTCCCGACCACGTCGGTCGGCTACGACGAGGCGCTCGACAGCACCTACGAGTACGACCCGGAAGGCGCCAAGGAGCTCCTCGCCGAGGCCGGCTACCCGGACGGGTTCACGCTGAACATGATGTCGACCGCCGCCTTCCAGACCACGTTCGACCTCGTCGCGCAGCAGCTGGCCGACATCGGCATCACCGTGAACTACACCGACCCCGGCACCGGCAACTTCATCACCGACATGCTCGCGCCGAAGTACCCGGCGACGTGGATGGCACTGGAGCAGAATCCCGACTGGCAGCTGATCAACTTCATGATCGCGCCCGAGGCGACGTTCAACCCGTTCCAGTCGCAGGACCCGCAGGTCGACGAGTACATCTCGACGATCCAGATGGCACCGAGGACGAGGCGGACGCAGGCGACCAAGGACCTCAACGCCTGGATCGTCGAGAACGCCTGGTTCGCCCCGTTCTTCCGGGTGCAGGGAACCTACGCGGTCGACGCCAACACGGACCTCGAGTTCTGGCCGTCGAACGCCTACCCCTCGATCTTCGGATTCTCGCCGAAGAACTGAGTCCTCGCCCCGCCCGCGCCTCGCGCGCGGGCGGGGCGACACCACCCACGGGAAGCGACAGACATGCTTGCATTCATCTTCAGACGCCTGCTGTCCGGCGTCATCCTCATCGCGGTGATCTCCTTCCTCGCGTTCGTCCTCCTCTACGCGGCCGGAGGCGACATCCCCGCGCCGCATCCTGGGAGAGAACGCGACCGCCGAGACCGTCGCCAAGAAGGCCGAAGAGCTGGGCCTCGACCGGCCGCTGCTCACCCAGTACCTCGACTGGCTGACGTCGGCGTTCACCGGCGACCTCGGCCGCAGCTGGTTCACCGGTGAGCTGGTGACGACGAGCGTCACCAATCGCGTCGCCGTGACCTTGTCGATCGTGATCGGCGCGACGGTGATCTCCGCGATCATCTCCGTCGTCGTGGGGGTCCTCGCCGCCCGACGCGGCGGGGCCGTGGACGGCACCGTCCAGGTGTTCTCGCTCATCGGCTTCGCGATCCCAGGCTTCCTCATCGCCCTCTTCCTGGTGCTCGTCTTCGCGATCAACCTCGGCTGGTTCAAGGCGACCGGCTACGTCCCGCTGACCACCTCGGTCGCAGGGTGGCTGTCGTCCGTCACGCTGCCGATCATCGCCCTGTCCATCGGCGCGATCGCGACCGTCACCCAGCAGGTCCGCGGCTCGGTCATCGACGCCATGTCGCGCGACTACGTGCGGACGCTCCGGTCGCGCGGGCTGAGCACGAACTCGGTGGTCTACCGCCACGTGCTCCGCAACGCCGGCGGCCCTGCCCTCGCCGTGCTGGCCGTGCAGTTCATCGGCCTTCTCGGCGGCGCGGTGATCGTGGAGCAGGTCTTCGCCATCCCCGGCATGGGCCAGCTCACCGTCCGGGCGACGACGCTCGGCGACATCCCCGTCGTCATGGCTCTGGTGATCGTGTTCGCGATCATCGTCGTCATCGTCAATCTCCTCATCGACCTCGCCCAAGCGGCGCTGAACCCGAAGGTGCGACTGTCATGACCGCTGTCGACGTTCCCCTCGCCGTCCCCGTCGCGCCGGTGCGCGTCGCGCTCTGGCGACGTCTCGTGCGGCGCCCCCTGGGGCTCGCCTCCCTCCTCTTCCTCGCGTTCGTGGCGGTCATCGCGATCATCGGGCCGTGGATCGCCCCGCAGGACCCCAACTACGCCGACATCCGCAACGTGCTCTCGCCGCCCAGCGCCGAGCACATCCTCGGCACGGACGGCAGCGGTCGCGACGTGCTGTCGCGCCTGCTGGTGGCGACGCAGATCAGTGTCTCCGCCGCACTCCTCGCCCTCGTCGTCGCCGTCGTCCTCGGCGTGACCAGCGGCCTCATCGCGGGCTACTACCAGGGCTGGTTCAACAGCACGGCGACGTGGGTGACCGAGCTGAACATGGCGCTTCCCGGCATCGTCGTGCTGCTGGCAGCCCGGGCGGTGCTGGGCCCCTCGGTGTGGATCTCGATGTTCATCTTCGGCATCCTGCTCGCCCCGGCGTTCTACCGGCTCGTGTACGCCTCCGTCACCGCGGTGCGCTCGGAGCTTTACGTCGACGCCGCACGTGTCTCGGGGCTCAGCGACACCCGCATCATCGGTCGCCACGTGCTGTCGGTCGTCCGCGCGCCCATCATCATCCAGGGGGCGATCATCGCGGGCATCGCCATCGCGATCCAGTCCGGGCTGGAGTTCCTGGGCCTCGGCGACATCAGCGTCCCCACGTGGGGCCAGATGCTCAACGACGGGTTCAAGAACATCTACAAGGAGCCCATCCTGATGCTCTGGCCGTCGCTCGCGATCGGGCTCACGTGCATCGCGCTGACGCTCCTGGCCAACGTGATGCGCGACGAGCTCGAGCGTACGGTGTCGGTGCGGCGCAAGCGCCGCCGCGCCGTCGCCACCGCCACCGGCTCCATCGCCGCCGTCACCACTTCGCTCTCGACCGGCGGCGGAGACGTCGTCGACCTCGACGAGCCGCCGATCTTCGAGAGCTCCGCGCGTCATCGTCCACCAGGACGACGTGCGCAGCAAGGCGACCGAGAAGGTGCTGGAGGTGCGCGATCTCCGCGTCGGCTACGACCAGCCGGACGGCTCGCACATCGAGGTCGTCCACGGCGTCTCGCTCGACATCCGCAAGGGCGAGGTGCACGGTCTCATCGGCGAGTCGGGCTCGGGCAAGACGCAGACGGCGTTCGCCGTGCTGGGCCTGCTCCCCCGCGGCGGTCACGTCACCGCCGGCTCGATCCTGTACGAGGGCACCGAGCTCGCCGACGGCGACGACCGCGCATACGCCGGCATCCGGGGCCAGCGCATCGGCTACATCCCGCAGGAGCCGATGTCGAACCTCGACCCGGCGTTCACGATCGGCACGCCAGCTCGTCGAGCCGCTGCGGAAGAACCTCGGGCTCTCGAAGAAGGCGGCGACCGACCGCTCGCTCGAGCTGCTCGCCAGGGTCGGCATCCCGAACCCGAAGCGCACGTTCGACGCGTACCCGTTCGAGGTCTCCGGCGGCATGGCGCAGCGCGTGCTGATCGCCGGCGCCGTCTCGACCGACCCCGACCTGATCATCGCCGACGAGCCGACCACGGCCCTCGACGTGACCGTGCAGGCCGAGGTGCTCGAGCTGCTGCGCGACCTGCAGGCCGAGCGGCACATGGCCATGCTCCTGGTGACCCACAACTTCGGCGTCGTCGCCGACCTCTGCGACCACGTCACGGTCATGCAGAGCGGCCTGTTCGTCGAGCAGGGACCCGTGCGCGCGATCTTCAACGACGCGCAGCACCCGTACACGCGGGCGCTGCTGGACGCGATCCTCGACGAGGGTCCCGCCCGCGGCCCGCTCGTCGCTGCGCCGTCCAGCACAGTGCCGTCCAGCACAGTGCCGTCGAGCACAGTGCCGTCCACCGAGAAGGGAGCACGGGCATGAGCACTCCGACGCTGCAGACAGCCGCTGCTCGACATCAAGGACCTCGTCGTGGAGTACCCGGGCAAGGGCTTCCGCGCCCAGCCGTTCCGGGCGCTCAAGGGCGTCTCGCTCGACATCCTGCCGGGCGAGACCGTGGGACTGGTCGGCGAGTCGGGTTCGGGCAAGACCACGCTGGGCCGGGCCGCGCTCGGCCTCGCACCCGTCACCGAGGGCTCGATCACGTACGAGGGCAAGGAGATCGCCCACCTGAAGCGGCAGGAGCGGCGCGCGCTGAGCTCCGAGATCCAGGTGGTGTTCCAGGACCCGTACTCGTCGCTGAACCCGTCGATGACGATCGAGCAGATCCTCACCGAGCCGCTGACCGCGGCCGGCGTCGCCGGCAAGGAGGCGAAGACCCGCGTGCACGACCTGCTCGACCAGGTCGGCCTCCCCGCCGACGCACGCGGGCGGCTGCCGCGCGAGTTCTCGGGCGGCCAGCGCCAGCGCGTCGCGATCGCCCGGGCCCTCGCGCTGCGGCCACGGCTCATCGTGTGCGACGAGCCGGTGTCGGCGCTGGACCTCTCGACTCAGGCGCGCGTGCTCGACCTGTTCATCGACATCCAGGACCGCACCGGCGTCGCCTATCTGTTCGTGACGCACGACCTCGCGGTGGTGCGCCACATCAGCCACCGGGTCGCCGTCATGTACCGCGGCGAGATCGTCGAGTCGGGCGACGGCGAGCGCGTCACCTCGCGAGCCGGAGCACCCGTACACGCAGCGCCTGTTCATGGCCGCGCCGGTGCCCGACCCCGACAAGCAGGAGGAGCGCCGCATCGCCCGGCGCGCCCTGCTCGCCTCCGAGGCGGCCGCCGGCGCCGCCTGACGACTCGGATGCCGCAGCCCGGCCCGTCCCGTGGGTGGCGGGCTGCGGCATCCGTCCTCTTGACCCTCCTTCCGAGAAAGAACCTCCCCCGATGACCGACATCGCCACGCACCCCGACGCGGTGCGCCACCTCGTACCCCTGCTCGATCGCCTCACGCTCGAGCAGAAGGCGGCGCTCGTGCAGGGCGCCGACTTCTGGACCACCGTCCCGCTTCCCGAGATCGGGCTGCGCGCGATGACACTGTCGGACGGCCCGGCGGGCGTCCGCGGTCCGCGGTGGGACGAGCGCGAGCCGTCGCTGAACCTGCCGTCGGGGTCGGCGCTGGCCGCGTCGTGGGACGTGGACCTGGCGTACCGGTACGGGGCGGCCGCGGCATCCGAAGCCCGCCGCAAGGGCGTCGACGTCGTGCTCGGCCCGACGATCAACCTGCATCGCTCGCCGCTCGGCGGCCGGCACTTCGAGTGCTTCAGCGAGGATCCGGAGCTCAGCGCCGAGCTCGCCGCCGCCTACGTGCGCGGCCTGCAGGACAACGGCGTCGCGGCGACCCCCAAGCACTATGTCGCCAACGACTCCGAGACCGACCGATTCACCGTCGACGTCCAGGTGGGCGAGCGCGCGCTGCGAGAGCTGTACCTCGTGCCGTTCGAGCGTGCCGTCGAGGCGGGCGCCTGGACGCTCATGAGCGCGTACAACGCGGTCGACGGCGTGACGATGACCGAGAACGACCTGCTCGAGACACCGCTCAACTCCGAGTGGGGCTTCGACGGCGTCGTCATCAGCGACTGGACCGCGGTGCGCTCGCTCGACGCCGTGCCCGCCGCACAGGACCTCGCGATGCCGGGCCCCGCCCCCGCGTGGGCGGACCTCGCCGACGGCGATCCGCGACGGGCGGCTGAACGAGGCCGACCTCGACCGCAAGGTGCTGCGCCTGCTGCTGCTCGCCGAGCGCGTCGGTGCGCTCGGCGACGCCGCCCCGATCGAGCCCGCACCGCTCGACGGCGCCCGCGTTCGCGCGCGCCGCGGCGATCGAGGGCACCGTGCTGCTGCGCAACGACGGCGTGCTCCCGGTGGATGCCGCCTCGCTCGGTCGCGTCGCCGTCATCGGTCAGAACGCGCGCGAGGCCCGCACGCAGGGCGGCGGGAGCGCCACCGTGATCCCCGAGGCCGTCGTCTCGCCCCTCGACGCGATCCGAGCCGCCATGCCGGGCACTGAGGTGGGCTACGAGATCGGCGCCGTCGTGCAGGAGGGCGTCGCCGAGATCCCGCTCGCGCAGCTGCGCAACCCGGCGACGGGCGAGGCCGGCATGCGCGTCGCGTTCTTCGACGCCGACGGCACCGAGCTCTTCGCCGAGAACCGCCGCGCGACCGCCCTGGTCTGGTTCGGCGGCGACGCGCCCATCGCGGCGAGCGCGACGGTGGTGTTCGAGACCCTGTACACGCCCACCGAGACCGGCGACATCGAGCTCGGCTTCGCCGGCGCGAACCCGGGGCGGCTGTTCGTCGACGAGCGGCTCGTGCTCGACGACGCACCCGTCATCGAAGGCACCGACCTCGGCGCCGCGTTCCTCAACCCGCCGTCGATCACGGCGACGGTCGCCGTCGAGGCCGGCCGCGAGACGGCCGTGCGGGTGGAGTTCACCCGCGCCGCCGGCGGCGCGCTGTCGGGCGCGCTCAGCGCGACGCTCGGCATCGCCCCCGAGCGCACCGACCCCGCGGAGCTCATCGCCCGGGCGGTGGCGGAGGCTGCGGCATCCGATGTCGCGATCGTCGTCGTGGGCACCAACGCGAAGGTGGAGTCGGAGGGCTACGACCGCTCCAGCCTCGACCTGCCCGGCCACCAGGACGAACTGGTGCGCGCGGTCGCGGCGACCGGAACGCCGACGGTGGTCGTGATCAACGCGGGTTCGCCGGTGGTGCTGCCGTGGGCGAGCGACGTCGCCGCGATCGTGCAGGGGTACTTCGGCGGGCAGGAGTTCGGCCACGCGATCGCCGACGTGCTCACCGGAGCCGCCGAGCCCGGCGGGCGTCTGCCCACGACGTGGCCGGCTGCGCTCGCGGACGTGCCCGTCAGCGAGGTCGTACCCACCGACGGTCGTCTCGAGTACCGCGAGGGCCTGCACATCGGCTATCGCGCGTGGCTGAAGACGGATGCCGAGCCGGCGTTCCCGTTCGGCCACGGCCTCGGCTACACGACGTGGTCGTGGGATGCGGCGCAGCGGGTCGGCGACGTCGTCGAGGTGACGCTCGCGAACACCGGCGACCGCGCCGGCAAGCAGGTGGTGCAGGTCTACGCCGAGCGCGAGGACTCCGCGGTCGAGCGCCCCGTGCGCTGGCTCGTCGGATTCGCGACCGTGCAGGCCGAGGCGGGCGAGACCGTCACCGCGCGGATTGCGGTGCCGGGGCGACGCCTCGCACACTGGGACGGCGAGTGGGTCGTCGAGCGCGGCGAGTACACGCTGCGCTCGGGCGCCTCGGTCGCCGACCTGCCGCTGTCCACGCCGTGGAAGATGGGCTGAGAGCTTCCGGGCGTCCCCTGCGCGGTGCGGAGCAAGGCTGCCGGCATCCGACGTTCGCAGAATCGCGCGAAACTCCGAGCGTCTCGCCGGATTCCTGCGAGGCACGCGAGATTATGCGGAGTTCGTGCGCGGATGCCGGCCGCTGCGCGACACCCGACCCGCTTCACCGACGAGAGGAATGCGATGAACGATGTGACCACCGAGAACCTGCAGGGCCGCGCCGACGGGCGCCTCGACGAGGTCGTCGCCCGCCTCGACGGCTATCTGGCAGCGGATCCGGATCTGTCGTTCCAGGTGGCCGCGTTCCACGACGGCGTCGCGGTGCTCGATGCCTGGGGCGGCCCGCACCTCTCCGAGGACTCGGTGATGGTGCCGTACTCGGTCACGAAGAACACCATCGGCCTCTCCATCGGACTCCTGGTGGAGCGCGGCGAGCTCGACCTCGACGAACGGGTCGCGGACTACTGGCCCGAGTTCGCGGCGAAGGGCAAGGGTGCCGTCACGGTACGGCAGCTGCTGTCCCACCAGGCCGGCATCCCGCAGGCGACCCCTCCGCTCACCTGGGAGGAGCTGCTCGATCATCACGCCGCGGCCGAGCGGCTCGCCGCCAGCCCGCCGTTCTGGCACCCGGGCTCGGCGTTCGGCTACCACGCCGTCACGATCGGCAACCTCGGCGATGAGCTCGTCTTCCGCGTGACCGGCCGCACGCTGCACGAGTTCTACGAGCAGGAGATCCGCGCTCCGCACGGCATCGACTTCTTCCTCGGCCTGCCGGCCGGCCACGAGGAGCGACGGGTGCCGGTACTGCCCATGATCCGTCCCGTGTCCGACACGACGGCGATGCAGCCCACCGCCATCGGTCTTCACACGTGGGTGACCCCGGGGCCGCACGTGGACCTCGCCGACGACGAGGCGAGCTGGCGATACGGGCATCCCGCGGGTTCGGGCACGGGCAGCGCCCGCGGACTCGCGCGCCTCTTCGCCGCCGCCGTCACGGGCATCGACGGCAGCGCGCCGTTCCTCTCCGCCGACACCGTGTGGCAGATCGGCCAGCAGCAGGTGCACGGCACCGACGAGGTGCTGGGGCTGCCGGATCGCGCGCACGCGATCGTGTTCCAGAAATCGACGTCGACCGTCTCCTTCGGCGGGCCGCGCGCGTTCGGCCACGACGGAGCGATGGGCGCGCTGGCGTGCGTCGACCCCGACACCGGCATCGCGTTCGCGTGGACCATCGCGCGGGGCGCGTGGCCGGGCGGCGCCGACCCGCGCGCGACCGCGCTCGCCGCAGAGCTCGGCCGCATCCTGCCTGCCTGAGGCACCCGCCACCATCCCGCCCGATCCCGAGAGGCACCCCGTGACGACGCTGCACAACCCGCTGATCAACGGCTTCCACCCCGACCCGTCCGTCGTGGCCGTGGACGGCGTGTACTACCTCGCGACCTCGACGTTCGAGTACCTGCCGGGGATCCCCATCCACCGCTCCGTCGACTTCGAGACCTGGGAGCTGATCGGGCACGTCGCCACGCGGCCCGGACAGCTCGGCGTGGGGAGCGTGCCCACCGGCGGCGGCGCCTGGGCCCCGACCATCCGCCACCACGGCGGCGTGTTCCACCTCGTCATCACCGACGCGATGGGGCGGGGCATGCTGCACTTCACGGCGACGGACGCCGCGGGGCCCTGGAGCGACGGCGACCTCCTCGCTGAAGGCGGACGGCTCCGGCACGATCGAGGGCATCGACCCCGACATCGCATGGGATGCCGCGGGCACCTGCTACGTCACCTTCTCGGGCCTGCAGCTGAGCGGCGCTCTGGATCCGAACCAGCCGGCGCACCTCGGCATCCAGCAGGTGCGGGTCGACCTCGAATCGCACCGGGCCCTCGAAGAGCCGCGCTCGCTCTGGTCGGGCACGGGCCTGATGTTCCCCGAGGCGCCGCACCTCTACGAGATCGACGGCGCGTGGTATCTCCTGATCGCAGAGGGCGGCACCGAACGCGGTCACGCCATCTCGATCGCGAGGGGCGACGTCGCCCCGAGGGTCCCTTCACGGGAGCTCCGGGCAACCCGCTCGTCTCCGCACGCTCGACGCCGCGCCCGGTCCAGAACACCGGCCACGGCGACCTCGTGCGCGGCCCCGATGGCGAGTGGCTCTGCGTGCTGCTCGGCGTGCGCCCGCGCAGCGGCACGCGCGCCTTCTCGGCGCTCGGCCGCGAGACCTTCGTGACGCCAGTGACGTGGGCCGGCGGTTGGCCGTCGATCGCTCCAGTGGAACTCGCCCCGCGGCCGGGCACGCACGTCGAGATCGACTTCTCCGAGCCCCTCGACGGCGAGTGGATCGCGGTCCGCCGGCTGCCCGCCGACGTCTCGACGATCATCGACGGGCGCCTGGTGCTGACCGCCGACGGCAGCACCCTCGCCGACCCGCAACCCGTCTTCGTCGGACGCCGCCAGGAGCACCTGGTGAACGAGGCCACCGTGGGCCTCGACGTTTCCCACGGGGTCGGCGGCATCGCGGTCCGCTACGACGAGAGCTTCCGCATCGAGCTCGAGGCCGGTGGCGGGGCGATCACCGCCCGAGCGCTGATCGGCGGTCTGCGGCAAGAGTGGGTGCATCCGTTCGACGGCGGGTCGGTCGTCCTCCACCTCGCTTCCCGCAGGCCCGTGGGCGGAGGCGGCATGCTCCCGACCAGCGACGTCTTCCATCTCGCGGCGACGATCGACGGCGAGCGCGTCGACCTCGCCGAGATCGACGGCCGCTTCCTGTCGTCCGAGGTCACCGAGTCCTTCACCGGCCGCGTGATCGGCGTCTACGCCGTCGCCGGCGAGGTGGCCGTGTCGAGCTGGGTGGCCGACGGCGACGACGACTGACGGATGCCGCGCACGGCGCTGCGCCCAGGCGCCCCGGCGACCCCGGCCCGTCCGGGGGTCGCAACACGCGGCATCCGACCTCTCGTAGCGGCGTGTCGTGCCACCCGAAGCCCGAGCCGCCTTCGCGGGTCGCAACACGCGGCATCGGGCCCGCCGTAGCGGCGTGTCGTGCCACCCGAAGCCCGAGCGGCGACGCGAGACGGGCGAGACGTCAGGCGGCGGTGACGGTGAGGATCACGCGCTGGTACGCCTTGAGCGGATACTCGGCGGCGTCGTCCGATGCCTCGGCGATGACGTGGATCGTGTCGCCCGGCCGTCGCATCCGCGGGGACCCGCACGACGGTCGTGGAACCCTCGTCGGCGGCGAGCGCGGCATCCGTCGCCCCCGCCTCGCGATAGATCCACCAGCGCACCCGCACGGTGTCACCGTCGGGATCGTCGACGGGCGCGGTCAGTGACACCTCGCCGCCGGCCGCGACGCCGAGGTCGACCCCCTGCTCGATCCGCAGGACCGGGTGGTGGTTGGCGTCTTCGTACCCGGGGCGTGACGCTCCACCGCAGGCGTGCGGCGAAGTCGGCCTGCGCATCGGCGAACCAGCGGGTGACGGAGGCCTCGTCGCCGCCGGGCGTGCCGCGAACCGGGGGAGTCGGCGTCATGAGACCCACGTGTCGCGCCGTCGTACGTGCGCACGGCCACGCCGCCCCAGCCGCCGAACGCGGGGTGCTCGTGGCCGCGGAGCCCGGCACGAGCAGGTTCAGCATGTTCGTGCTGTCCCCCTCCGAGATCCACTCGCCGGCGGGCTGCGGGTCGATCCACACCTTGTACCCCTGTGCGCGGAGCTCGTCGGCGGACAGCCCCGACAGGTGGAAGTAGTCGGTCATGTCGCCCGGCACCATCTGCCGCCCGTCGCCCCAGACGCGGTACAGCGCGCCGAGCGGGCCGACGCTCGTGACGTTCTCGCGCATCCACTCGGCGCTCAGCAGACCGGTGGTCGGCGGCGGGGACGGTCCAACGCGCCATGTAGCCCCAGGCGAGCGTGGCGACCTCGATCACGCGGATGCCGGGCCACACCTGGGCGATGTACTCGTCGTAGGTGGCGTCCTGCGAGGCGAACTTCGTGATGACCGCCTTCGCCGATACGGCGGTGTGCACGGCTTCCCAGTCAGAGGTGTCGCGGAACCGCTCCTCGATCGACCGCAGTGCACGGGCGACGGTGCTCGGCCCCGCCCACAGCTGCAGGAAGACGGGGCCGGGGCGCTCGTCCAGCAGCACGTCGGCGATGAGGCGCGACCCGGGCGTCTCGGCGGAGGTGTCGCCCTCGAAGTCGACATTGCCCTCGCGGATCACCGACCGCAGCCGCTCCGGGCTCGGGTAGCGCGGGTCGTGCACGACGAGATTGGCGTGCACCTCCGCGTACGCGTCGACCGCGTCGTCGATGAACCTCTCGCCGGGCGCCCATCGCCACGAGGTCTGCGGCTCGTCGTACTCGCGGTCGGGCAGGAAGAAGCGCGTGCCCGCTCCGTCGCCGCGCCAGTGGAACCGGCTGCTCGCGTAGATCAGGCCCTCGATCTCGATCTCGTTGCTGTACAGCAGCAGGCGGATCATCGAGTTCAGGTCGTCGAGCTCGGGATCGGCGGTGACGATCGTCCGCGGCCGGGGAATCGTCGACGCGATCTGTGCGGGCGGCGTCACGAGAGCACCCCCGCCTCCCCCGGGTCGGCATGCGGGGCCGCCTGCCACCGTTCGAATTCGGCGAGCTTCAGGTACATGTCCTCGAACATCAGCCGCGTGTCCACCCAGGTGTAGACCCGGATCGGACGACCGCCTGCGGCGTCGCGGTACACCCCGTCCTCGCCGAGGGCGGGGGTCGGGCGCTCGACGTAACGGCTCGACGAGGGATCCGGTTGGAACACCGACTGCAGCGCCGTGAGCAGCACCAGCGGGGAATCGCCGAGGGCGTAGGTCTCCGAGGCGCCGCCGGCGTGCGAAGCGACCAGGGCGCACACGTGGGCGACCTCGTCGTACAGGTAGCGGCCGAGCGGACCTGCCGCCGCCACCCGGACGCGCAGCTCGGCATCCGACACGAGGCACTGCCGGTAGACGTCCCGCGGCACCTGCCAGAGCGGGATCGGGGAGTCGTTGAACACCACCTGCGCGGCGACCGGGTCGATGAGCAGGTTGTACTCGATCGACATCGCGCCCGGCGGCGGCACGGCGAGCCCCTCGTGCTCGGCCCCGCCGATCCACACGAGCGTCAGGCGCTCCGCGATGCGGGGGTCGGTGAGGTACGCCGAGGCGATGTCGGTCAGGCCGCCACCGGCGACGTAGAACAGCGGGCTCGAGACGTCGTCGCGCAGGGCCTCGGCGATGATCGCGTCGACGGCCGGGGCGGGTTGCGGGGTCGAACGGTCCGGCAGCGGGTCGTCCGCCCCGGCGACGATGACATCCGTGGACGTGAGTCCCATCCGCGCGAACACGTCACGGGCCACGGCCTCGGCGTTCTGGGCGCTGCGGCCGGAAGAGTCGAACGGGTCGTCGGCGCGCAGGTGCGAAGCCACGACGAGCCGGATGTCGACGCTCGGCGAGAGCAGGTGGTGCACCAGCTGGTAGAGGTCGTCGGGATCGCCCGCGAAGTCGTTGTCGATGATGACGCGCGCACGCGGCCGGGCGACGGGCGGGATCATCTGCCACGGCGCCTCGCCGAGGCTCCAGGTGCGCAGGGGACGGTCCGTCGGGCGGGTGCCCCCGTTCGGAATCTGCGTCATCGTCGACTTCCCTTTCGTCGCGGCGTCACGAACGATCTCGTGGGCAACTGTAACACCGGTTGACCAATCGCTACGGCCGGGATGTTCACCCGCACCCGCGCCGCGCGCTGACCCCCTGCCCTTTCGCGGTTCCGGGTTCGCGGTTCCGGGCGTCAGCGCCGCTCGCGCACCCCGACGCGCTCGAGGTGCGCGTTCGTGAACCGCCCGTCGGGGTCGAGACGCTCGAACACCGCGCGGGCATCGGCCAGTCGCGGGTGCACGCGCTCCATGGCGGCGCGGTCGAAGCCGTGCAGCTTGCCCCAGTGCGGCCGCGCGTCGAACGGCTCGAGCGCCGCCTCGATGCGCCCCAGGGCGGCGGCGACCTCGTCCGGGTGGTTGAACCACGTGAAGTGGATGATCACGACGTCGCGGCGGTAGGCGGGGCTCAGCCACAGCTCGTCGGCGGCGGCGGTGCGCAGCTCGGTCCAGATGAGATGGGGACGGATGCCGTCACCGAGCGCGCGCACCGCGTTCAGGGCGGCGGGCGCATCGGCGCGGGCGACGAAGTACTCGCTCTGGATCTCGTCGCCGAACGAGGGCTGGGCGTCGAGGCGGAAGTGCGGCAGCCGCAGCATCCACGGCCCCGGGACGCCGGCGAGTTCGGTGACGTTGTCCTCGACCCCGAGCGGCGAGTCGCCGGTGAGCGCACGGACGCCGTCGAAGATCGCGTCGGCCACGGGGTCGTCATCGGCGTCGAGGCGCGTCTTGATCCACACGTAGCCGACCGAGGGCTCCTCCCACCGCGAGAACACCGACACGCTGTACCCCGCCGAGGTGAGCTCGTCATAGTGGGCGAGCGCGGCATCCCAGCTGACTCCGGTGTAGATGTCCTGACGGACGCGGAAGCTCGGCTCGATGTCGAGCGTCAGCGACACGACGATGCCGTACGCCCCGAGACCGACGACGAGCGCGTCGAAGTCAGCGTCCCCGCGGCGCACCTCGTGCACCTCGGCGTCGGCGCCGACGTACCGCAGCGCGCGGACGGATGCCGAGAGCACCGGATTCGCGTCGCCCGAGCCGTGCGTACCGGTGGCGGTCGCACCGCCGACGTTGATGTGCGGGAGCGACCCCATGTTGCGCAGCGCCCAGCCGCGGTCGTCGAGCCACACCGCCAGCACGCCGTAGCGGATGCCGGCGGGCACGGTCACCGCCCGCGCGGCCTCGTCGAGCTCGAACTCGGCGGCGAACCCGGTCACGTCGACGAGCGTGCCGGTCGTGTCGGGCAGATCGGTGAACGAATGGCGCGTGCCCAGGGCGCGGACGCGGCCCGGCTCGCGGAGCACCCGCCGCACGTCGTCGACCGACGTCGCGTCGACGATCCGCGGCGCGGCGTACTCGTAGGTTCCAGCCCAATTGCGCGGCATCGCGCCTCCTTACGGCTTGATGCGGACTCAGGGAGCGGCTTCGGCGGCGAGACGCTGCGACGCGGTCGCCATGTGGGTGGCCATGGCGGAGGCCGCGGCATCCTCGTCCCCCGCCTCGATCGCCCGGAAGACGGCACCGTGCTCATCGACCGCGATGCGCGCCTCGGCGTCGTCGTGCACCGCACGGTCGGCGTACACCTGCAGCAGCGACCGCACGACGTGCAGCAGGTCGACGAGCGTGTCGTTGCCGGCCGCGGTCGCGAGCGCGTTGTGGAAGTCGAGGTCGGCCCGGGCGAAGGCCTTGAGGTCGCTGACGCCGCTGCGCATGCGGGCGAGAGAGCCCGACAGGGAGGACAGATCGGATGCCGCGGCCCGGCCGGCGGCGAGGCGCGCGACGTAGATCTCGAGCCCCGAGCGCAGCTCGAGCAGCTCGGCGGTGTTCTTGCTGCCGATGAGCAGGCCCCAGCGGAGGGTCTGCGGCAGCAGTTCGCTGGCCGTGCCGCGCAGGTACGTCCCTGAACCGGGGCGCACGTCGACGATGCCCAGGATCTCGAGTGCGGCGAGGGCCTCGCGGACCGCCGAACGCCCCACGCCCAGCGTCGAGGCGAGCTGCCGCTCGGGCGGCAGCCGCGTGCCGGCCTCGAGGTCGCCGGTCGTGAAGAGGTCCATCAGGCGACGGGCGACCTCCGACACCGGCGTGCCGCTGGGCAGCGCGCCGAGCGCGGCGGTGATCTCGGCCGAGCGGTCGTCGGGGTAGGCGGGCATGCGAACAACCTACGGCAGTCGCGTGAGATCTGGGATTGATTTCGGTCAACCGGTTTGTCAGACTGTGGCGAGGCGACGTCAGTCGCCTTTCTCACGGCTTGGTGAGAAAGCGTTTCCTGAGGCTCGATGACGAGAGGCGATGACGATGAAGTTCCGGAGCAAGAAGCCCATGGCGGCCACGGCGGGGGTGGCTCTGGCAGCCCTCGCCGTCCTGACGGGATGCGCCTCGAGCGCGCCGGCGAGCACGCAGCCGACCCTCGACCCCGATGAGGAGGTGTCGATCACCTTCACCTTCTGGGGCAACGACGTGCGCGCCGAGCTCTACAACGAGGCGATCGCCGTCTTCGAGGAACAGCAGCCCAACATCGACGTCGACATCATCTTCCTCGCGCCGACCGATTACTGGGAGAAGCGTCAGATCGAGGCGGCCGGCAACGGCCTGCCCGACGTCGTCACCATGGACCTCGCCTACCTCCGGCAGTACTCGCAGAGCGGGTCGCTGCTCGACCTCGAGCCGTACCTCGGCACGATCATCCAGACCGACACGATCGAGCCGCAGGTGCTCTCCGCCGGTGTGGTGGAGGACGTCACCACCGCCGTGCCGTTGTCCACCAACTCATGGGGCATGTTCCTGAACACCACCCTGCTCGACGAGCTCGGCGTGGAGCCGTTCACCGACGGCAGCTGGGACGACTACTACGAGTGGATCGCCGACGTGAGCGACGCGGCGACGTCCGCGGGCGTCGACGCGTGGGGCGGCGTCGACCCGACGACCCGCATCGAGAACTTCGAGCTGCAGTTGCGCGCAGAGGGTGCGAACCTCTTCGACGAGGACGGCACGCCCGGCTTCGACGAGGACCGCCTGGCGGAGTTCTGGGACTCCGCCTCGGCCGCCCGCGACGGCGGTGAGTTCGTACCCCAGCAGCGAATCGCGGAGGTGCAGCCGCTCACGGCCTTCGACAGCGCGCTCAGCGCGAGCGACGCGACCTGGGACAACACCGGCGCAGGCTTCCTCGCGAACCTCGGGGAGGGCTACGAGATCCAGCTGATCGCTCCCCCGCTCTCGGTGAAGGAGGGACAGGACCTCTACCTCAAGGCGTCGCAGATGTACTCGATCGCCGCGAACTCCGAGCACCCGGCCGCGGCGGCCACGCTGATCGACTTCCTCATCAACTCTCCCGAGTCCGGCGAGATCTTCGGCACCAACCGCGGTCTGCCTGCCTCGGAGACGGCACGCGACGCCGCCGATCTCGACGAGCTGAGCCAGACGATCGCCGACTACGAGGCATCCATCGCCGACCGTCTCGGCGACGCTCCGCCGGTGCCGATCGTCGGCTACGGCTCGCTGCACGAGAAGTTCCGGGAACTCGGCGAGGAGCTGAACTTCGGCACGGTCTCGGTCGACGAGGCGGTCGCCCAGTTCTTCGCCGAGATGGACGTCGTCGTCAGCAGCCAGTAGTCCATGCGATGCGGAGGCCGGCCGCGACGGCCGGACTCCGCATCCGTTCGTCACCGACCCCGGAGGACCCTCGCGTGCCCATGTCCGATCCGCTTCCCGACTCCCTCGACCGCGCGCCGGCATCCCGGCCGTCGCTGGGCATCCAGGGTCCCGTCGTCGCCTTTCACGACCCGTGGGCGGGCGGCGCCTCGGACGCGGTGATGCGCACGGGCACCGGCATCCCGATCGCCTCGCAGGATCCCGCGCCCACGCCCCGGGACTTCGTGTCGGCGCTGCGCGAGCTCGGCGCGGACTTCTACGTCCATCACGTCATCCCGACCGTGCACGACCACGTCCCCCTGCTGCGAGACCTCGACGAGGCCGGAATCGACGTCGTGCTCGGCAACGAGTACGGCAACATCAACGGCCCCTACGTCGACGGCACCAACCGGTACGACCTTCCCGGGCAACTGGTCCGGGATGCAGCGGCCTCCGGCCGGCTGGCCGGCGTGCTGTACGACGAGCCCGAGCACCTGCAGATCCACGCCGACCAGTATCGGCGCGACGCGCATCTGCCGCATTTCGGCCAGACCGCCGGCCTCGACGCAGACGATGCGATCGGCGTCATCGACACCACGGTGCGGGCCATCGTGCGCGACGTCGATGCGGCGACGGCGCAGGGCGGGGGCGCTCCGGTGCCCGTGCTCGCCGAGCAGGTGTTCCCCGTCATGTTCCACACGCTCGCGCGGGCGGGGATGACTCCGGCGCCGAAGGTCATGAAGGAGTCGTTCCAGCCGCTGCAACTGGGCACCGCCCTCGGGGCGGCGGTGCAGTACGACCGCGAGCTCTGGATCTGCGCCGATCTGTGGGGCCCCGACGTGGGGCCGTGGCTTACGCGCGCGCCGGGCTTTCCCGGCCACTCCCCCGCCGAGTTCGCCTCGGCCCTGCGGCTCGCCTACCTGTTCGCGCCCACCCGGCTGTTCGTCGAGAACATCGACGTGCTCGTCCGCCATCGAGGCGCGGGTGCGTTCGAGCGCACCGCCCACGGCGAGGTGTGGCGGGAGTTCGTGCGCGACTTCGTGCCGCGGCATCCGCTCCACTGGAGCCACCGCGATGCGCGTGCCGACATCGCACTCGTACACGCCGACGACAGCGACTTCGGGCGCGGCCACCGGCCGTTCGGCAACCGCGACGCGACCGCTCCCGCAACATCGCGCAGCGTCTTCGCCGCGTGGCACGCGCTGAGTCACGGGCAGCTCCCCGACCACGGCAGCTGCCTGCATGCTCCGGGGTACGACTTCCCGCGACACGAGCTCGACGCGGTTCCGCGGTCGCAGTTCCCGCTCGAGACGGGAGCCGCCGCGCAGACGCACCTGCACGGCCTCTTCCAGGCGACGCGAAGTGTTCTCGTGTTCGACGAGCACGTGCGATCCGATCAGCTCGCGGATGCCGGACTCGTCGTCGTCGCCGGCAGCCGGCTTCCCCTCGCCACACGGCATGCACTCCGCGCACGGGCGCAGGCCGGAGCGACCGTGCTGATCGCCGACTGGCTCTGCGGCGCGGAGCACCCGTCGACCGAGCGCGTCGGCGACGGGAGGTGGGTCGTGTACGAGAGCTTCGACGACCCCGACGCGGAGGAGGCGATCGCCGCCCACGCGGGCTCCCCCGACGTGTGGACCCAGCGATTCGGCGATGCGGAGCTGCGCATCCGCGCCGCGAGCGCAGGCGGTGAGACGCTCGAGTTCGAGATCGCGGACGCCCCTCGTTCGCAGGTGAGCTGATTCCAGCATCCGGTGCTCCGCTTGCAATTGGTCAACCGGTTTGCCACAATAGACCGCAGTCACCTCGATCACCGTCGACGAGCAGGAGTCACTGTGGACCAGAACCAGAACACCGCGGAAGCGCCGCCCGTCGCGCGCTCGACCATCCGCAAGGTGTCGATCCGCCTCGTGCCGTTCGTGGCGCTGATGTTCTTCATCAACTACCTCGACCGCACCGCGATCTCGTTCGCCGCCCCCAACGGCATGAACGACGACCTCGCGCTCACCGCCGCCCAGTTCGGCTTCGCGTCGGGGGTGTTCTTCATCGGCTACATCCTGCTCGAGGTGCCCTCGCAACCTGGCCCTGCACAAGTTCGGCGCCCGCCGCTGGCTCGCCCGCATCATGGTCAGCTGGGGCATCGTCGCCCTGCTGTTCACCTGGGTGCAGAACGTCGAGCAGCTGTTCGTGCTCCGCTTCCTGCTCGGCGTGGCCGAGGCCGGGTTCTTCCCCGGCGCGATCCTGTTCCTCAGCCTCTGGGTGCCCGCGCAGTACCGCGGCAAGATCCTCGTGCTCTTCTACCTGGCCCAGCCGCTGACCACCGTGATCGGTGCTCCGCTGGCCGGCTGGCTGATCCAGCAGAACGAGGTGTTCTTCGGCCTCGAGGGCTGGCGCTTCATGTTCTTCGGCGTCGCCATCCCGGCGATCGTCGTCGGCATCATCGCGTGGTTCTACCTGACGGACAAGCCGACCGACGCCAAGTGGCTGACCCACGAAGAGCAGGTCTGGCTGACCGATGCGCTGGAGCCGCGAAGAAGGCCGCCACCAGAAGAAGGAGCACGGCCAGCGTCTCGGCCCGCTTCGCCTTCAGGCAGCGGCCGCGTCTGGATGCTGTCGTTCATCTACTTCGGCTTCATCTACGGCCTCTACGCCTGGCCTTCTTCCTCCCCACGATCATCGCGGGCTTCGAGGAGCATTCGGCACCAAGTTCGACGTCTTCCAGAAGGGCCTGATCACGGCCATCCCGTACCTGCCGGCCGCCTTCGTCCTGTACTTCTGGTCCAGCGACGCCACCAAGCGCGGCGTGAAGACCTGGCACATCGCGCTCCCCGCCCTCGTCGGCGGCCTCAGCATCCCGCTCGCCCTGTTCGCGGGCTCCCCGGCCGCCACCATCGCGGTCATCACCATCACCGCGATGTGCCATCTTCGCCGCGCTGCCGAACTTCTGGACGCGTCCCCACCCAGTTCCTGACCGGCGCGGCCGCGGCCGCCGGCATCGCCCTGATCAACACGATCGGCAACCTGGCCGGCTTCGGCGCCGGCTACGTCACCGGCTGGCTGCAGGACCTGACCGGCGGCTACACGGTCCCGATGTTCGTCGTCGGCTGCTTCATGCTCCTGTCCGCGGTCCTGATGGTGGTGCTAGCCGCTCCGGCAAGGTCAGCGACGGCATCCCCGCCGAGGCTCTGACCCGGTCGGACGCCACGCCGAGCCGCAACGACCGAGGCGTGCCGACCGTGGACGCGCCCGTCACTCGGTGCGGCCGCCGACCGCGCAAGGGCCCAGGAGCTTGCCCATGACCCGCCTGTTCAACGAGCCCGCAGACTTCGCCGACGAGATGATCGACGGCTTCGTCGCCGCCAACGGCCGCTGGGTGCGCCGGGTCCCCGGCGGCGTGGTCCGCAGCACCAGCGACGCCGGCCGGACCAGGTGGCGCTGGTGATCGGCGGCGGCTCCGGCCACTACCCGGCCTTCGGCGGACTGGTCGGCCCGGGCCTCGCGCACGGCGCCGCGATGGGCAACCTCTTCGCCTCGCCGTCGGCGCAGCAGGTCTACGCCGTCGCCAAGGCGGCCGACAACGGCGGCGGCGTGCTCTTCAGCTACGGCAACTACGCCGGCGACGTGCTGCACTTCGACGCAGGCGCAGGAGCGGCTGCGCGCCGAGGGCATCGACTGCCGCAGCACCGTGACGGTCACCGACGACATCTTCAGCGCCCGGCGGACCGAGAAGCACAAGCGCCGCGGCATCGCCGGCGACCTGACCGTGTTCAAGATCGCCGGCGCCGCCGCGGAGGCCGGCTGCCGACCTCGACGAGGTCGCGCGGCTCGCCGAGCGCGCCAACGACCGCACCCGGTCGTTCGGCGTCGCGTTCACCGGCTGCACGCTGCCCGGCGCCGACCAGCCGCTGTTCTCCGTGCCCGAAGGCCGGATGGCGGTCGGGCCTGGGCATCCACGGCGAGCCCGGCATCGACGAGACCGACATCCCCACGGCCGACGGGCTCGCCGAACTGCTCGTCGCCAAGCTCCTCGCCGAGGTGCCGGAGGGGCGGCGCGGTCCGGCGGGGCCCGCGTCGTCCCCATCCTCAACGGCCTGGGCAGCGTCAAGTACGAGGAGCTGTTCGTCGTCTACCGGCGCGTCGCCCAGCTGCTCGCCGACGCCGGCCTCGAGCTCGTGGACCCGCAGGTCGGCGAGACTCGTCACCAGCTTCGACATGGCCGGCACCTCGCTCACCCTCTTCTGGCTCGACGACGAACTCGAGACGCTGTGGCACGCCCCGGCCGACACGCCCGCCTTCCGGCGCGGCCCGTCGCACCGCAGGAGCGCGCTGGACGCCGCCGCCGCCGCGGACGCGTCGCCGACGCCGATCGCAGCCCGGCGACCGAGGCAGTCCCGTCCGCCGGCGCCGACCGTGCTCGCCGCGGTGCGCACGGTCGCCCGAGACCGTCGACGCCCACGCCGACGAGCTCGGCCGGATCGACGCCATCGCCGGCGACGGCGACCACGGCATCGGCATGCAGCGCGGCGTCCCACGCCGCCGTCGCGGCCGCCACGGACGCCGTCGACGCGCGGCGCGGGCGCCGCGCACGACCCTCGCACCTGGCGGCCGACGCCTGGGCCGACAAGGCCGGCGGCACCTCCGGCGCCCTGTGGGGCGTCGTCCTGAACGCGATCGCCGGGACGCCTCGGCGACGCAGGGCCGCCCCGACGCCGGCGGCCGTCGCCGCCGGCGTCGCCGCCGCGATCGCGAGTCATGACCGACTTCGGCAAGGCCGAGCTCGGCGACAAGACGCTGGTGGACGTACTCGTGCCCTTCCCGCGACGCTGACCCCGGCGGTCGACGCCGGGCGAGCCTCACCGACGCCTGGCGGACGCGCGGCGGATGCCGCGACCCGGGCCGCCGCCGCGACCGCCGACCTGCTGCCCCGCATGGGCCGCGCCCGCCCGCACGGCCGAGAACAGCGTCGGCACCCCCGACGCCGGGCGCGGTCTCGCATCGCGCTGATCGTACCGCCGTCGGCAACGCTGCTCGCGGCCCGGAATGCCCCGAAGGAGAACGCACAATGCCTGAGACCGCATGAGCGCCAGAACTGCTGCGGATCGTGATCGGCGCCGACGACGCCGGCTTCGACTACAAGGAGGTCCTGAAGGCGGACCTCGAGGCAGAACCCCGGCGTCGCCTCCGTGATCGACGTGGGCGTGGACGCCGACGGCCACACCCCCTACCCGAAGGTCGCCATCGAGGCCGCCGAGCAGGTCGCCGCCGGCAACGCCGACCGCGCGCTGCTGGTCTGCGGCACCGGGCTCGGCGTCGCGATCGCGGCGAACAAGGTCTCCGGCATCCGCGCCGTCACGGCCCACGACTCGCTACTCGGTCGAGCGCGGCGTGCTCTCCAACAACGCCCAGGTGCTCACGATGGGCCAGCGCGTCGTCGGCCTCGAGCTCGCCCGCCGCCTGGTGCGCGAGTGGCTGACCTACCGCTTCGACGACATCGTCGGCGTCGGCCGACAAGGTCGCCGTGATTACGGACTACGAGCGGTGTCACTTCCGCAGGAACGCCATCGGCCGCGCGACCGAGATCCCGACTCGATCGCCGCAGGTCACGGTCGGGGTGAGCCTGAAGACGTACTTCGGGCACGAGCAGGCGCGCGCGTGGTTCGCCGAGCGTCGCCGCCGCGCCGGCGCGCACCCCGCCGTGACCGGCCGGCGACGTGCGGTTCTTCGTCATCCCCACCTACCTGCAGATTCCCGCCGCGCTCGACGCGTTCGCCGGCACGCCGGTGCTCGTCGGCGCGCAGGACGTGTCTGGGAGTTCGAGCCCGGCGCGTACACCGGCGAGGTCGCCGCCGCCGAGCTCGCCGAGGTCGGCGTCGCGGTCGCCGAGATCGGGCACGCCGAACGCCGCCGCCTGTTCGGCGAGACCGACAGCGTCACCGCGGCGAAGGCCGCCGCGGCCCTCACCCACGGCATCACGCCGGTGCTGTGCATCGGCGAGACGCCGAGCGCCTCGACAGCCCTGCCGCCGCGCTCGCGAACGTCGAGCAGCTGGCCGCCGACCTCGAGGGCGTCCCCGCCGGCCCGGTCATCGTCGCGTACGAGCCGGTGTGGGCGATCGGCGCCGCCGAGCCCGCCGCCGACGAGCACATCGTCACCGTGACGCGCGCGCTCCGCGCCGCGATCGACGCCGACCCCGACCGCACCGGCAGCGTCGTGATCTACGGCGGGTCCGCGGGCCCCGGCCTCCTCACCCGCCTCGGCGACAGCGTCGACGGCCTGTTCCTCGGCCGCTTCGCGCACGACCCCGACGCCCTCGTCGCCGTGCTGGACGAGGCATCCGCTCTCGCCCGTCGGTCGTCGAGCGAGGAGCCAGCGACGAGCGACCGGCCGGGCACCTCGGAGACGTTCGCTCGCTCGCGCAACGGACACGGCCGGAGGCCGACGCATGATCGGCCTCGGCACCTACGCCTTCTTCTGGCAGCACTCCGACCGGGTGCCGGAGCCGCTTGTCCCTCGTCGGCGCCTTCGAGGCCACCAAGGCCCAGAGTGTCGACCTGTTCCAGATCTGCGACTACGCCCCGCTCGAGTCGATGGACGACGCGGAGCTGACGGATGCCGCAGCCGCCGCCCGCGACCTGGGGCTCACGATCGAACTGGGCACGAAGGGCATCGAGCCCGACCGCCTCGCCCGCTTCCTCGAACTCGCCGGCGTCTTCGAGCCCGGCTCGTGCGGAGCATGCTGAACTCCCCCGACAACCGCCCGACGCTCGCCGAGGCCGAGGAATGGCTGCGCTCCGCGCTGCCCGCGTTCGAGGCATCCGGGGTCGACCTCGCGCTCGAGACGTACGAGCAGGTCCCCACCGCCGACCTCGTCGGTCTCGTCGAGCGCATCGACAGCCCGCGCCTCGGGCATCTGCCTCGACCCGGCGAACGTCGTCGCACGCCTCGAGCTGCCGCGCGACTGCGTCGAGGCGACCGCCGCGCACGTCGAAGAACGTGCACGTCAAGGACTTCGCGTTCGCCCGCCAGCCCGGCTGGGTGGGGTTCACCTACGGCGGCGCGCCGATGGGCGAAGGCCTGCACGACTACCCCCACCTGCTGACCGTCGACGCAACGTGTCCAGCCGCGAGGCAACGAGGATCAACGAGATCGTCGAGCACTGGCTGTCCTGGCAGGACGACGCCGAGACCACCATCCGCACCGAGCGGGAATGGACCCGCCAAACCATCGAATATCTGAGGAGCACGACATGAGCACCACCTCGACCAGAGACAGTCGACAAGATCGCCGTCGTCGGCGCCGGCGGCAAGATGGGCATGCGCGTGTCCGACAACCTCGTCAAGACCGACCACCAGGTCGCCTACGTCGAGAACTCGCCCGCCGGCCAGGCAGCGCACGATCGACGCGGGCCGCGAGCTGACGGATGCCGCCACCGCCGTCGCCGACGCCGACATCGTCGTCCTGGCCGTGCCCGACCTCGCCCTCGGCCCCGTCACCGCCGACCTCGTGCCGCAGCTGAAGGCCGGCGCGATCGTGCTCACGCTCGACCCGGCCGCCGCCTACGCCGGCCTGCTCACCACGCGCGAGGACGTCATCCAGGCCGTCGCGCACCCCTGCCACCCGTCGATCTTCCTGCAGCGCCAGACGCCCGAGGAGTGGGCCGACACCTTCGGCGGCATCGCGGCCCCGCAGGACGCGATCGCCGCGATCGAGTCCGACGACCCCGAGAAGCAGGCGATCGTCGAGGCGACCGTCCGCGCCATCTACGCGCCCGTCATCGACGTCCACTGGGTCACCATCAAGCAGCTCGCGCAGCTCGAGCCGACCCTCGTCGAGACCGTCGCCTGCATGATCGGCGCCCTCCTCAACGAGGCCCTGCAGGAGGCCGTGAACACCATGGGCGTTCCCGAGGCGGCGGCCGCGCAGCATCCTGTACGGCCACACGCAGGTCGCGCTCGCCAACGGCCTGCGCGGCGACAACCCGTTCTCGGACGCGTGCCTCATCGCCATGGACTACGGCCGCGAGAGCATCATCAAGGAGGACTGGAAGAAGATCTTCCGCGACGACGAGCTCGACAAGAACCTCGCGCGCATGCTGCACCTCGACCACATCGAGCGCTGAGGACGACGATGACCAGACTCGAAGGCAAGACCGCGCTCGTCACCGGTGCGGCGCTGGGCATCGGCCTGGCCGTCGCGACGCGGTTCGCGCGTGAGGGCGCGCGCGTCGTCGCTCGCCGACCGCAACGGCGAAGGCGCCGCGCGCGCCGCCGCCGGGATCGGCGACAGCGCACGGGCCGTCACGATGGACATCTCGGACGAGGACGCGGTCGCCGCGGCCTTCGCCGAGATCGAGGCCGACGGGCTGGGCACCGGACGTCGTGGTCGCGAACGCCGGCGTGCAGCTGTTCGGGCAGGACGCCCCGGCGGCCGACCTCGACCTCGACGTGTGGCGGCGCACGATCGACATCAACCTGACCGGCACGTTCCTGACGGTCAAGCACGCGGTGCGCTCGATGCTGCCGCGCGGCGGCGGGTCGATCATCCTCACCGGCAGCCCGACCGGCGTCAACGGCGAGGGCAAGGACTTCACCGCGTACAGCGCGTCGAAGGCCGGTATCCACGGCCTCGGCCGCACGGTCGCCGCGGCGTACGCGATCGCGGGCATCCGGGTGAACACGGTGCAGCCGGCGTACACCGAGACCCCGCTCGTGTCCGCCATCAGCGAGGACCCCGCGTCGCGCGCGGCGATCATCGGCCGCATCCCGATCGGGCGTGCGGGCACGCCGGACGACGTCGCGGGGATCATGGTGTACCTCGCCGGCGACGACGGCGCGTTCGCCACGGGCGCGCTCTTCTCAGTCGACGGCGGGATGACCTCGATCTGACGCGGCCCTGCTGTCGACACTGACGCGCCTGGCGTGCGGCACGGACGCGGCAGTCGGTTCGCGATCGGCGAGCGGCCCCGATCACGCACACAGCGCGCTGACCGCGCTCAGGCGGGTCATGCGCCCGATCGCGAGAAGCGAGCACACTGGTAGCGGAGGAGACGCGATGTGGGTTCAGGACGAGCGGCACGAATGGCGGAGCGGACCCTGGTCGCTCGAGCTGCGCGACGACGAGTTCGCCGACATCGCCTACGACGGGCACGTCGTGCTGCGGTCGGTGCGCGCCGTGGTGCGCGACCGCAACTGGGACACGGCGGGCCTGGTCGTCGACCGCGTCGACGGATCCGGCCTCGCGCTGACACTGCACGTGCACTCGACGGGCCTCGGTGTCGGACCTGCGCGGGATCGTCCGCGCCGAGGTGCGGGGGCCCGGGCGCCTGCGGGTGCTCACCGACCTCGAGTCGCGGACCGGAGTTCGCGACCAATCGCACCGGCCTCGTCGTGCTGCACCCGCCCGCACTGGCGGGCGCGGCGCTGCACGTCCGCCACTCCGACGGCGCGGTCGCGCACTCGCGGTTCCCCGAGCGCATCAGCCCGCATCAGCCGGCTCTCGACATCGCGGGCCTGTCGTGGTCGCACGACGGACTCGAGCGTCGACGTGCGCTTCACCGGCGACGTGTTCGAGATGGAGGACCAGCGCAACTGGACGGATGCCTCGTACAAGACGTACAGCCGCCCGCTCGCGCTGCCCTTCCCCTACACGCTCGCCGCCGGCGAACGGGTCGTGCAGTCGATCGACATCGCGGTGTCGGGCAACTCCGCGGCCGCCGCAGCCGGATCCCGTGGCCCGCATCCGGCTCGAGGAGGGACCCCCGCTGCCCGCGATCGGCGTCTCGGCCGCGACGGCGCCCGACCCGGCCCCGGCGACCTGGCCGGCGGACGGCGGCGCGCCGGACGGCGCGGTCGTCGGCCCGACGTCGCGCTGCTCGTCGGGCTCCGACCCTCGCGACGCCGGCAACTGGCGAGCGCCGCGACTCGCAGCCGGGCGCCGCGACATCCGCGTCCTGGCCCCGCGACGATCGCGAGACACTGCCGCTCGACGTGCGCTTCGTGCTCGACGACGCCGATCCCACGAGCATCGACGAGGCCGCTGCACGCGCTCCGCGGCCTGCCGATCGCGCGCGTCACCGCGTTCTCCGCCGACCGGGCCGGCGCGCCATGTCTCCGACCTGGACGCGATCGCCCTGCTGCGCCACGCGCTGACCGAGGCCGGAGTCGACGCCCCGGTCGTCGGCGGCGTGCGCTCGCACTTCACCGAGCTCAACCGCGAGCACCCTCGACTGCCGCGCGGGCCTCGACGGCATCGTGTTCAGCAGCACGCCGCTGTTCCACAGCCTCAGCACCGCGCAGCTGGTCGAGTCGCTGCCGATGCAGCGGCTCGTCGCCACGCAGGGCGTGGGCATCGCCGCGGGGCTTCCCGGTGCACATCGGCCCGATCTCGCTGCGCCCGCACTTCAACGACGTGGCGACGACTCCCCCGCCGATGCCCGAGCACGACGACCTGCGCGACGGCTACGGCTCGGCGCTGACGGATGCGGCCGATGCCCGGCAGTCGGCGCCCGAGCTCGCCGCGTGGACGGTCGCGAGCGCGGCCGCCCTCGCCGTGCCCGGCGTCGCCACGCTCGCCTATTTCGAGGAGTGGGGCCCGCGCGGAGTCCGGGCCGCGGACGGCAGCGGCGCTAGCCGGTGTTCGACGCCGTCTCGGCGCTCGCCGCGCTGTCGGGTGCAGGCGGGCCTGCGCGGCGACTCCCCCGACGGCCTCGTGTGGGCGCTCGGCGCCCGCACGACGAGCGGCGACAGCGTCCTGGTCGCGAACCTCGACGCCGCCCACGGTCGGTCGAGGTCGACCTTCCCGGCGGCGCGACGCGCGAGCGCAGACGTACCGCCCGGCGCCTTCGTCCGCCTCTGACTCAACCCCTCAGCGCCCGCGACCCCTCCTGCGCCCGCTCGCGTTCCATCCCCGCTTTGGCGCGCCGCATACGACACAACGCGTCACCGCGCGCGCCGCGATCCCTCGGGTGTCACGTTCTGTCGCTCCATCCCTTGTGAAGCTGACCGCTCGCCGCCCGGGCGTAGGCGCGGGAGGCCCGCGTCACGCCTCGCGCCAGACCCGCACGTCCCAGGGCGCGAGCGCGACCTCGGCTCCCGCCGCGTGCACGGCATCGTCGAGGACGGATGCCATCGCCCGCGCGAGCTCGACGGTCCGGGGTTCGCGCGACCAGTTGTGCACCACCCACACGCGACCGCTGGGTCCGTCGAGCGAGTGCGCGGTGACGGAGCTCGGGCGCTCGGCGAGCGGGCTGAGGGGCGACGCCGACCGCGGGCGGTGAGCCGCGGCCCGCGGCATCCGCCACGACCTCGGCCAGGGTGGCGCGGTCGAGCAGCGTGCCGACGACCGTGATCGAGCCCGGACCCGACCGCGCGCCGCGTCACCGCCGCCCAGCGGCCGAACAGCTCGTGCCGGTAGCCGAGCACGACGTCGGCGCCGTCGGGTTCGAGCCCGTCGACCCAGCCGTGCGCGGTGCCGAACCGACCACACCGGATCGCGTCGACTTCGACGGTGGCGGCGAGCGCCGCGAACTCCTGGTAGCCCACGCCCGCCGCCGGACCGACGATCGCGGGCGCCAGGGCGGCGCGCATGCGGCCTTCGTCGTCGCCGTAGCCGGTGCGCGGGCCGACACGAGCCGTCCCGCCGAGACGGGCGTACTCGACGAGCGTCTCGAGCGTCGGGTCGGATGCCGCGATCAGCCCCGGCACGACCAGCACCGGGTAGCGCCGCACGAGCTCGCCCGCGTCGGGCAGCTGCCGCTCGTTCACGAACCCGACCTGCAGCCCCGCATCGACCGCCGCGCGTCCGAACGCGCCCACGATCCGCGCATACGAGCCGCGGTCGGCATCGGCACCACGAGCGAGCGGCGGCTCGAACGCCATCATCCACTCGCTGTCGTGCGCGTACACCAGGCCCACGTCGGCGTCGGGCTCGGCATCCGTCAGCCAGGGCGCCGCCGCGGCGAACTGCCGGCCGATCGCGGCGACCTCGGCGTGGATGCGCCCGGGTTCCAGGTCGTGACCGAGGATGCCGCCCCAGTGCACCTCGGCGCCCGAGTGCAGCGTGTGCCAGTGCCAGTACGACACGAGCCGCGCCCCGCGCGCGACGAGCAGCCACGCCGCCTGGGCGAGCTGCCCGTCGTACGGCGGACGGGTGAGCCAGGCGGGGCCGATGGAGGCGGCGCCGGTCTCGGTGACGAGGAACGGGCCCTGCCGGGAGGCTCGCATGCGGTCGGCCATGAGCACGAACTGCGGCACGTCGTCGGCGTACCACTGGCCGCCCGCGCCGTCGCGCTCGAGGTCCATCGCGTCCTGGGCCAGGTAGTAGGCGTTGCCGCTGGCGATGTCGAGCCGCGCAGCGACGGCGACGTCGTCCATCGCGGGCCGCTGGTAGGCGATGCAGGTGGTGAGGAACGTGTCGTCGGCCACGAGCGGGCGGACGAGGTCGGCCTGCCAGCCGATGAAGTCGGCGGTCAGCTCGGCCTGGAACCGCCGCCAGGCGAGGTCGTAGGCGGGGGTCGTGTTGCCCGACGGCGCCCACAGCTCGTCCCACTCGGCGATGCGGTGCGACCAGTACGTCAGCCCCCACGCGCGGTTGAGCGTTTCGACATCGCCGTAGCGGTCCGCGACCCAGTCGCGGAATCGCCCGACGACGTGGTCGTTGTGGATCAGATGCAGGCCGGCCTCGTTGTCGAGCTGCACGCCGATGACCGCCGGGTGCCGGCCGTGCCGGCCGATCACCGCGCGGATGACGCGCTCCGCGTAGCCGCGGAACAGCTCCGACGTGTAGTCCACCTCCTGCCGGCCGCCCCACGGCACGGAGCTGCCGTCCTTGCGCACGACCGCGAGCTCGGGGTGTGACCGCGCGAGCCACGGCGGGACGGCGTAGGTGGGCGTGCCGAGGATCACGTCGATCCCGTGCGCGTGCGCCGCGTCGAGCACGGGCGTCAGCCACTCGAGATCGAACTCTCCGTCGCGCGGCTCCCAGGTGGACCAGACCGATTCGCCGACGCGGATGCACGTGATGCCGGCATCCGTCATCAGTCGCAGGTCGGTCTCGAGCCGCGACGGGTCGGGCAGGTACTCGTTGTAGTACGCCGTGCCGAGCCGCGGGCCGCCGCGCCAGGCTTTCAGACGATCGGATGCCGCGGGGCCCTCGTCAGGCGCCCCTGGTACGCGCGAATTGCCACGGGTCAGCCCGCCACGCGCGTGATGCGCAGCGCCAGCGCCTCGCCGGCGGGCAGCTCGACCGGCTGCGGAGGCCCGGTCGTAGGCATCGTTGCGCTGGACGTCGTCGAGCGTGAAGCGCCGGCCGACGGGCGTGACCGTCATGTTCCAGGTGTCGATGACGTCGACCTCGAAGGTGTCGCCCGGCTCCGGCCGCTCGCCCGGGAACCCGATCGGCAGCCGGAAGTCCCACGTCGCCGGCGCCGACCGGCCGAGGTACTGCACGTACAGCTGGCGCGGGATGCCGGCGACATACGCCGGGTCGTCCCACTTGTCGATCGGGATCGAGCCCCGCACCCTCGACCTCTTCGAGGATGCGGCGGAGGAACGCCAGCCGCGCGGGCGACGCACCCCGCAGTGGCCCGCCTTCGACCATGTGCAGGCTGCCGCTCTCGGTCACGAAGCTCTCGCCGTGCGAGGCGTAGCATCCGGCCACGGTGGTGATCCAGAACTGGTGCACCAGCTCCTCGGCGCTGAGGTGGCCCCACCGGTCGGGGATGTCGCCCTCGTACTTGATCTCGTCGAGGACGACGGGCTTGCCGTACACGTCGCGGTACAGGTTGGCGCGCCCGAAGTCCGTCGTGGCCGAGCCGTTCTGGAGGGACGCGTGGGTCACCCACGGCTGGTTGTTGTCGTACAGCTCGATCCAGTTGTGGATCGAGCGCAGGTGATCGTAGGGATCGATCTCGGCCAGCAGCGCGCCGGTGCGGTCCCAGCGCTCGGCCGGGCGCTCGAGCTGGTCGAACTCGTTGCAGAGCGACCACCACACGTGCGGGTACGCGGCCAGTCGCGCCACGAGGTAGCGGAGGTAGACGGCATCCTCCTCCTCGGTGAGCTCGTCGAGACCGAACTGGCCGCGGTCGTAGGCGTTGTAGATGAGCACGTCGGCCTGGATGCCGCGCTCACCCAGCGCCTCGACGGCCCGGTCGAGGCGCTGGAAGAACGCGGGCACCGGGCGGGTGACGTCCCAGCGCCCGTCGGTCTTCTCGAACGGCATCAGGCTCGGGACGTGCTCGATGTAGCCGCCGCCCTGCGGGAAGACCATGAAGCGGAACTTGTTGAAGCCGGCCTCGGCGATCGCATCGACGGTCGACGAGAACAGCGGCTCGTCCTGGTGCAGCCAGTTGTACGCGGTCGCTCCGACCGGGCGGAACGGCGTGCCGTCGGCATGCGCGAAGTGGAAGCGGTGGGCGACGCGGACCGGCCCGTGATCGGCGCCGCGTGAGACCTCGAACGCACCCGTCCGGCCCGCGAGCGCGGCATCCGCGCTCTCGGTCGTCCACGACCACTCGCCCTCGAGGTCCGGTGCGAAGCGGACCCGGTAGGTCGTGCCACCGTCCCAGAAACCGGGCACGACCCGTTCGGCACCCGATCCTCGTGCCGGACGCGCAGCGTGAGCGGTGTGCGGTCGGCGGGGATGAGGTCGGCAGCCTCGAAGGTCAGCTCGATGGGCCGGTAGAGCTCGGAGGACTGGGGAGCGCGAAGCGCAGAGGACACGGGGATTCTCCTTCGATGTCGTATCCGTGGGCGGGGGTGCGAAGTCAGGGTCTGAGCCGGCGAGAACTCTCGCGCACGATCAGTTCGGGAGCGAAGACGCGCTGTGCGCCGGCGCCCACACGCTGCGCGGCCGCCGTCTCGGCGGGTGCGCCGGTCTGACGCTCGATCGCCTCGAAGAGCATGTCGACGACCGTCGAGCCGACGTCCCGGTGGCGGCGGCATGCTGGTGAGCGGGATGAGCGACGCCTCGGCGAACTCGTTGTCGTCGTAGCCCACGAGGGCCAGATCCTCGGGAACGCGGACGCCGCGGGCGACGAGCTCCTGCAGCATCCCGAGCGCGAGCAGGTCGTTGACGGCGAAGATCCCCTCGGGACGCTCGTTCGCGGGCCGAGCCGCGATCGCCGCTCCCGCCTCGCGTCCGACCGCGAGCGAGCGCTCGCGCAACCGGGATCACCTCGAGGTCGACGCCGCGGGCGGCAGCTTCGGCACGCGCTGCCGTCGAGTCGCGCGGCCACGTACACGACATCGTCGGGCCCGCCGACGAACGCCAGGCGGCGGCATCCGCTCTCCGCGAGGTGGGCGACGGCCAGGCGCCCGCCGGCGACCTCATCGACAGACACCGACGGCTGCTCGGGCGACTGCGCGTGCTGGCCGACGAGGACGGTGGGCGTACCGCGACGGCGCAGCAGCGCGAGCCGCTCCTCGACCGGATGGTGCGAGGCGACCAGCAGGCCCCGCACATGATGCTGCGCGAAGGCGTCGAGGTACGCGTCCTCCTGCGCGGGATCCGCCTGAGAATCGGCGAGGAAGACGGAGAGACCGAGCTCTGCGGCTCTGTGCTGCACGCTCTGAGCGATCTCGCCGAAGTGCGGATTGCCGATGTCGGCCGCGAGGTAGCCGATGACGGTGCTCACGCCCAGTCGCAGCTGGCGGCCCGCGTTGCTCGGCACGAAGCCGAGTGTTGTCGATGGCGTCCGCCACGCGGCCGCCCATCGCCGCCGAAAGCCTGTCGGGGTGGTTGAGGTAGTTCGACACCGTGCCGATCGAGACGCCCGCGAGCGCCGCGACGTCCCGGATGCCCGCCGGTGGCATCAGCGCCAGTCGTGCTCGGCGACGAAGCCGAGGCGTTCACGGATCTTGCGGGTGGACATCAGCGACTCGAACTCGCCGAGGTCTTCGGCGATCGGGGTGCCCGGGAACCAGCGCGCCGCGACCTCGCGCGAAGGCTGCGCGTTGCCGGAGTGGGGAGCGGCCACGTTGTACACCTCGAAGCCCGGCTCCGCCGCCGCGAGCGCCCGCGCGACAGCCTGCGGCGCCGTCGCGGGCGTCGATCCAGGAGCCGACGAGGTCGCGGCGGTAGTCCGGCTCGGCGGCGCGGTCGAACGTCGCGTACTCGTCGGCGCCGACGACGTTGGTGAAGCGAAGGGCGGTGATCGAGGTGCTCGGGGTGCCACCTGACGAGCTGGGCGGCGATCGCCTCCTCGGCCACCTTGCCGAGTCCGTACGTGTTGTTGGCGCTGGTGTACGTCTCGTCGACGGGGAGCGCGGGCGGTGCCTCCTCGAACGGGAAGCCCATCGCGGTGATGCTCGAGGCGAGCACGATCGTGCGGATGCCTGCCCGGTGCGCGGCGAACAGGGCGTTGAACGACACGGTCATGTTGTTGTGGAAGGTCGCGGCATCCGGCACCAGGCCGTTCACCGGGATCGCCGCGAGGTGCACGAGCGCGTCGAGCCCGTCGTGGCGCGCGGTCACCGAGAGGAACGCGTCGAGCGTCTGCCCGAAGTCGGTGAGGTCGACGCGGGTGAAGCCCGCTCCGGGGGTTCCGGCGAGGTCGAAGCCGATCACGTCGTGCCCGTCGGCCCGCAGTCGCTCCATCGTCGCACGGCCGAGCTTGCCGCCGCTGCCTGTCACACCGATCGTCATCGAATCCTCCTCTGCCGTCCGCGTCGCGGCTCCCTCGACAGCGTACTTGAAACGTTTCGAAATCGATGCCAGACTCCCAACTTGAAACGTTTCGCCAGCGCCCCGGCCACAGCGCAAGGAGACAGCACGGATGTCCGTCACCGTCGACGCACCCCGCATCGAGCACCACCGCGAACCCCTCGGGATCGGCGAGCGGATGCCGCGCCTCTCGTGGCGCGTCGCCTCCGCGCCGTCCGGCTGGCGGCAGACCGCGTACTCCGTCGAGGTCGATCGCGACGGCGACGTCACGACGTACGTGGTCGACTCGCCCGAGCAGGTGCTCGTGGACTGGCCGGCGGACCCGCTGCGCTCGCGCGAGATCGTCACGGTGCGCATCGCCGTCCGGGGTGAGGACGGCGCGTGGTCCGCGGCATCCGTCCCCACGGTGCTCGAAGCGGGACTGCTCGAGCCGGCCGACTGGGTCGCCCGCCCGGTGGGTGCGACACGCAACGAGAATCCGAACACCGACGAGCGGCGGCCCTCGCTCGTCCGCCGCGGGTTCGACGTGCGAGACGGCCTGGTGCGCGCGCGGCTCTACGCGACCGCGCACGGCGTCTACGAGGCCGAGCTCAACGGCGAGCGCGTCGGCGACGACACGCTCTCGCCCGGCTGGACGGTATACGGCAGCCGGCTGCGGTACTACACGTACGACGTCACCGACCTGGTGCGCCCCGGGGCGAACGCTGTCGGCGCCTGGCTCGGCGACGGCTGGTATCGCGGCCGGCTCGGCTGGCGCGGCGGCTTCCGCAACGTCTACGGCTACGACCAGTCCTTCCTCGGCCAGCTCGAGCTGACCTACGCCGACGGCAGCCGCGAGGTCGTGGCGACCGACGTGTCGTGGCGCTCGGCGCCGAGCCCCATCCTGCACAGCGGCCTCTACGACGGCGAGGACTACGACGCGCGCGCGGAGCAGCCCGGCTGGTCGACGGCGGACTTCGACGATGCCGGCTGGGAAGGGGTGCAGGAGCGCCATCGCGACCCCGCCACGCTCGTCGCGCCGACGGCTCCGCCGGTGCGCGCGACCGAGGAGCTGCGGCCGCTCGCGGTGCTCACCGGCCCCAGCGGCTCGCGCATCCTCGACTTCGGGCAGAACCTCGTCGGCCGCGTGCGCATCCGGGTCTCGGGCGACGCGGGCACCACGGTGACGCTGCGCACCGCCGAGGTGATGCAGGACGGCGAGATCTACACGCGGCCGCTGCGCGCGGCGCGCTCGACCGACAACTACACGCTCGCCGGCCGCGACGTCGAGGAGTGGGAGCCGCGGTTCACCTTCCACGGCTTCCGCTACGTCGAGGTGGCGGGGTGGCCGGGCGACCTGGACGCCGATGCCGCAGCCGGCGCATTGGTGGCCCGGGTGTACCACACCGACCTCGAGCGCACCGGGTGGTTCGAGTCGTCCGACCCTGCCCTCAACCGCCTGCACGAGAACGTTCTCTGGGGCATGCGCGGCAACTTCGTCGACATCCCCACCGACTGCCCGCAGCGCGACGAGCGCATCGGCTGGACCGGCGACATCCAGGTCTTCGGCCCCACCGCCTCGACGCTGTACGACGTGTCGGGCATGCTGTCGGGCTGGCTGCGCGACCTCGCGATCGAGCAGCTTCCCGACGGCACCGTGCCCTGGTACGTGCCCGTGATCCCCGCCGTCGACAAGTGGACGCCGATGCGACCGGGCGCCGCGTGGGGCGATGTCGCGACCCTGCTGCCCTGGACGCTGTACGAGCGCTTCGGCGACACCGGGGTGCTGCGGGCGCAGTTCGACAGCGCCCGCCGCTGGGTCGATCTGCTCGAGCGCCTCTCCGGCCCCTCTCGGCTGTGGGACACCGGCTTCCAGCTGGGCGACTGGCTCGACCCGGCCGCCCCGCCGGACGACCCGGCCGATGCGCTCACCGACCGCTACCTCGTCGCGACGGCCTACTTCGCCAAGTCGGCGCGCACCGTCGCGCGCATGGCGGAGGTGCTGGGGCTCGGCGACGAGCGGGCGCACTACGACACGCTCGCCGACGAGGTCGTGGCCGCCTTCGACGGGCGCCTACGTGAACGACGACGGCACCATGACCAGCGACGCCCAGACGGCCTACGCCCTCGGCCTGCGGTTCGACCTCATCACCGATCCGCAGAAGCGGGATGCCGCGGCGGCACGTCTCGCCCAGCTCGTGCACGAGGCGGGCAACCGCATCGCGACCGGCTTCGTGGGGACGCCGCTGGTCTCGGACGCCCTGAGCGCGGGCGGGCAGGTGCCGACCGCCTACGACCTGATCCTCGAGCGCGAGTGCCCGTCGTGGCTCTACCAGGTGGAGCAGGGCGCGACCACGGTCTGGGAGCGGTGGGACTCGCTGCTGCCCGACGGCACCGTGAACCCCGGCCAGATGACCTCGTTCAACCACTACGCGCTGGGCGCCGTCGCGGACTGGATGCACCGCGTCGTCGGCGGCCTCGCTCCCGACGCCCCCGGCTACCGGCGCATCCGCTTCGCCCCGCGCCCCGGCGGCGGACTCACCTCCGCCTCGGCCCGCCAGCTCACCGCCTACGGCGAGGCCGCGATCTCGTGGCGCATCGCAGAAGGGCAGCTGCACGTCGAGGTCGTGGTGCCCGTCGGCGCCGAGGCGGTGCTCGACCTCGAGGGCTCTCCCGAGGAGACGCTGAGCCCCGGCATCCACACCCGTGTCGTCGAGGTGCCGGTGGGGGTCGGCGCGCCCGTCTGATCCCGACCGCGGACGGCCACGTCCGCACCCTGACGCCTCCAAAGATGGCGGATGCCGCGCGCCGCGGCATCCGCCATCCACGTCGTTCGCGTGCGAAAGGCTGGGTCGGCGATCGCACCACGCTCGACTTGCCCGCCGCCATTCGCGCCTCTGTGCACCGATCAGGTGTTTCTCGCGAGAACTCGGCTGGCTTCACAGCCTCCGAGTGAATATCCTTTCGTTAGCGAATCCGAATACACCTCGGATCGCCACGATCGGAGACCACCGTGCCCCTGACGCCCTACACCCGGCCCGCAGACGGCCAGGTGCGCCTGCTCACCAAGGTCGCGCGCATGTACCACGAGCGCGGCGTGCGCCAGGCCGACATCGCGGCCGCGCTCAATATCTCACAGGCGAAGGTCTCGCGTCTGCTCAAGCGCGCGGAATCCGTCGGCATCGTGCGGACGATCGTCACCGTCGCGCCGGGCGTCTACGCGGAGCTGGAAGAGCAGCTCGAGGAGAAGTACGGCCTCGCGGAGGCGGTGGTGGTCGATGTCGACCCCGACGCCGACGAGGGCGAGCTGCTCGCGTCGCTCGGCGCCGGAGCGGCCGCCTACCTGGAGGCCACGCTCTCGGGGAGCGACCGGATCGGCGTCTCGTCGTGGAGCCAGACCATCCTCGCGATGGTCGACCGCATGCGGCCCTTCACCGTGCGAGGGGCCACCGAGGTGGTGCAGCTGCTCGGCGGCGTCGGCGCCCCCGAGGCGCAGAGCCACTCCAACCGCATCCTCGGCGAGCTGGCCCGCACGCTCGGGCGCCGAGCCGGTCTACGTGCAGGCGCCGGGCATCGTCGGCAGACCCGGCGATCCGCGACAGCCTGCTGCGGATCCGTCGATGCAGGAGGTCGCGCGGCACTGGAACGAGCTCACCATGGCGATCATGGGCATCGGCAGCATCGAGCCGTCCGACGTGCTGGCCGACCAGCGGCAACGCGTTCGCCGCCGAGGAGCGCCGCGACCTCCTCGACCAGGGCGCCGTCGGCGACATCTGCCACCGCATCTTCCGCGCCGACGGCTCGCTCGTGCGCGGCGCGCGTCGACGACCGCATCATCGCGATCACGGTGGAGAACCTGCGCCGCATCCCGCGCCGCGTCGGCATCGCCGGCGGCGAGCGCAAGCTCGAGGCGATCCACGGCGCCCTCGCCGGCGACTGGGTCACGCGCTCGTGACCGACCTCCGCACGGCCGAGGCCCTCGCCGCGCGCTGACGCCCTGCCGGAGGCGGGCCACTCGGGGCTCCCTCCGGCTCCTCAATTGAGGTCGAGGGCCGAGATGCGGGCGATTTACGGGTGGGGAATCCTCATCTCAGCCGAGTTCCTCAACTGAGGACAGGAAACCATCCGACCACGCGGCACCGCGGGCGCCGCGCGCTCGTGGAGTCGTGACCCAGGTCAGTCCCGCGCCAGCGAGGCGGCGAGGCGCTCGACGCCCAGCCGCGGGCTCGTGAGCACCGGAACATCGACCGAGACGGCCTCGGCGGCGGTCGCCATGGATGCCTGGGCCAGCACGACGACGTCGACCTCGGCGGCACCCCGCTCGATCGCGGCGGCGACGAGCCGGTCGTGCGTGGCCCGGTCGCCGCTCGCGACGGCGGCGAAGGCGCCGTCGATGACCTCGCTCGAGAACTCCGGCGTCCACGCCGGCGAGCGCCGCGCGCTCCTCGCAGCAGCCGCAGTCGTCGGGCCGCACGTCGTCGGCAGGGTCGCGAGGACCGCGCACCCGGCGTCCGGCGCGCGACCGCGGCATCCGCCATCGCCTCGTCGATGCGCAGCACCGGGCATCCCGACCGCCGCCGGCAGCGGGCGCGGCGAGCTCCGAGATCGACGAGCACGTGAACATGACGGCATCCGCTCCCCCGGCGGCCGCCGCCCGCACGAGGTCGTCGATGCGCTCCGGCACCGAGCCCGCGCGCTCCTCGTCGCCGAGGTCGGCGACGATGCGGTCGTCGAGGTAGTTGACGATCGTCGCACCCGGCAGGAACTCGCGTCGCCAGCGCTCCGAACGGGCGCGATGATGACGGCTCCGGTGTGCAGGAACGCGATGCGCGGTGCGGACGAGGTCATGCGAACAAGCCTTCCAGCTTCTCAGCCCTTGAGGGCGCCGCCGGCCATGCCGGCCATGATCTTCTTGTTGAGCGTCAGGAACAGGATCAGCAGCACGACGATGTTGATGCTCACCGCCGCGAACAGCGGTCCGTACTGCGTCGAGCCGTACTCGTCGCTGAGGCTCAGCAGGCCCACCTGGATGGTCGCGAGGTCGGGCCGCGTCGTGAACGTCAGCGCGATGAGCAGGTCGTTCCACACGCTGAAGAACTGCACCAGCGCGATCGTGATGATCGAGTTCTTCATCATCGGGATGCCGATCACGAAGAACGATCGCAGCGGCCCCGACGCCGTCGACGGTCGCCGCCTCGAAGATCTCGCGCGGCACCGACCGGAAGTAGGTCGCCATCAGGAACGTCGTCAGCGGCAGGCCCATCACGGTGTACGTGATGATGAGCGGCCACAGCGTGTCGGTGATGCCGATGCGGAAGTACACGATGAACAGCGGCACGAGGATCATCTGGCCGGGCACCATGATGCCGGCGAGGATGTAGAGCAGCACCCCGTTGCGGCCCTTCCAGATCATCACCTCGAGCGCGTAGCCTGCGGCGACGCCGATGAAGACGATGAGCAGCACCGACGGGATCGTCACCAGCACGCTGTTGAGGCAGTTGCGCGCCACGTTGCCGTTGCGTCAGCGCGGTGACGTAGTTGTCGAAGTTCCAGGTCTCGGGCAGCGACAGCGCGGGGTTCGAGAGGAACTCGGACTGCGTCTTGAACGAGCCCAGCACCATCCAGACCTGCGGGTACAGCACCACGATCATGAGGACGCGCGACGAGGATCCACACCGGGAGCCGGCGCAGAGCCTGCGCGAGATCCGCGCCGCGTCGCGGCTGCGGGCGCCGTCTTGCGGACCGTCGGGGTGGCGACCGTGTAGGCGGTGTCGGTGTGCGTCAGAGTCATGCTCAGACCTCCGCCTTGCGTCGCGACGATCGGAAGATCGCGAGGGTGAAGACGAGGCAGAGCAGCGGTGAGGATCACGGCGATGGTGGATCCGTAGCCGTACTCGGCGTACTCGAAGGCGGTGCGGTACATGTACAGCGTCAGCGGCGCCGTCGAGGTGCCGGGCCCGCCGTTGTTGAGGGCGAGCAGGCTGTCGAAGACCTTGAGCGTCGCGTTGAGGCTGAAGATGATCGACGACAGCAGGATGGGCAGCGACAGCGGCACGACGATGTGACGCACGAGCTTGAGCCCGTTGGCGCCGTCGAGCCGGGCCGACTCGATGATCTCGTCGGGGATGTCGAGCAGGCCCGCGTAGAGCAGCACGGCGTAGAAGCCCATCGAGCTCCACAGCGTCATGGCGATGCGCCGTGGCCATCGTGCCGACGGTCGAGGCCAGGAACTCGACGCTCTCGCCGCCGAAGAAGTTGATGATGTCGTTGACCGGGCCCTGGTTGTCGCCGACGGCGACGAAGCTGCGGAACAGCAGGGCGACGGCCACGGTCGGCAGCACCGTCGGGAAGAAGACGAGCGTGCGGACGAGAGGTCGAGCCCTTGCGCAGGACGAAGACGTAGAGGAGGGCGAGCAGCGTAGCCCAGGGCGACCTGGCCGGCGGTGGCGACGATCGCGAAGAAGACGCTCACCCACAGCGACTGCAGCGCGGCCGCGTCGGTGAAGAAGGTGGTGAAGTTCTGAAGCCCGACGAACTCGAAGCCGCGGAGCGAGTTGCCCTCGAAGAACGAGAGGCCGAGGGACCAGCCCACCGGCACGACCTTGAGCAGGGTGTACAGCACGAGGGCCGGGGCCAGCAGGATGAAGATCGTCTTCCGATCTCCGAAGACCGAGTTCATCTGCGAACTGCTTTCTGTCGGTGGAGGCCCGGCTCCCCGAGCTGATGGCCCGGGGAGCCGGTGACCGAGTCATCAGCCGTTGGCGTCGATGCTCGCCTGCAGGTGGGCCATGTAGTCCTCGGCGCGTCATCTGGCCGGTGGTGAGCAGCGTCACGTTGGTCGACGCGAGCGAGTTGCTCTTCGAGTCCAGCAGGGCCTCGAACCACAGCACGGTCTCATCGATGCTCCGCGATCTTCTCCTGGATCTCAGCGGTCGTTCTCCGGGATGTCGGTGACGTCGCCGTTGACCTTGAAGCCCGAGATGACGCCGGCGTCCTGCAGCGCCTGCTGGCCGTAGTTCTCGGCGATGCAGCTCACCCAGTCGACGACCTTCGGGCCGAACTGCTTCGGCGTCGATGATCATCGCGAGCGCCCGCGTTCGCCGCGTACTGGTCGATCGAGCCCTCGCCGCCGTCGACCGCGGGGAACGGCATGAAGCCGACGTTCTCGCCGCCGATCTCGTTGCGCTCGGGGTCGTTGATGGCGCTCAGCAGCCACGATGCCGTCGTACGTCATGGCGGCCTGGCCGGTGAGGAACATGTTCGACGAGGTGTCGCCGTCACGGGTCGAGAAGCCCTCGCCGAAGTAGCCGGCCTCGGCGAAGTCGGCGAGCGCCTGCGCGCCGGCGACGTACTCGGGGTCGGTGAGCTTGGCCTCGCCGTCGCGGACGGCGGCCATGGCGTCGGGGCCGACATTGCGGAAGATGTACATGCCCATGATGCGGGTGAGCGGCCAGCCGTCGGCGCCGGCCTCGGTCATCGGCGACGACGCCGGCGTCGGCGAGCGTCGTCGGCGGCGTCCGACGAGGTCGTCCCAGGTCTGCGGCTCCTCGATGCCGTTGTCGGCGAAGATCTCCTTGTTGTACCAGATGCCCTCGAGGTTGTACTGGTACGGCAGCGAGAACATGCCGCCGTAGACTTGCTCGACGGTGGAGGCGGCGGCGGGCAGCACGTTGTCCCACGCGCCGGCGCCTTCGAGGGCGGCCTTGAGTCGCCGACGAGGCCGGCCGCGTCGAGGTCGCCGTCGGGACGGACGATGCGCCGTGCCGGCGATCGATGTGGGCCGGCAGCGCGCCCTGGCTGGCCAGCAGCGTGACCTTCTGCACGGTGTCGGCCTGCGCCGACCTTCTGGTGCTCGAGCGGGAGCGCCTCGTTCTCGGCCTCGCACGCGCCCTCGGAGAGCGCGGTGAGCTGCTCCTCGAGGGCGGGGTTCTCGTTCGCCGTCATGACGGTGAACGTTTCGGGGTCGGTGCCGCCGGCGCCGCGCGCCGCCCTCGGCGGAGCCGGTGTCGGTGCCGGCACCGCCGCCGGCGCAGGCTGCCAGCGGCAGCACCGCGGCGAGTGCGATCCCCGGCGCCGCGATGCGGCGACGGTTGCTGCGTGTGTTCATAGCGTCCTCCTTGACGACGACCATGCGGGTGAAAGGTACGAGCACGACAGTAGGCACGATTTCGATGTGTGTCAACAGTCAGTACTGAAATTCTATTCACTTTGAGACGATTCAGGGGTTAGACTGCATTTCCATGCAGCGTTGCGAGAACTTTCAATCGCCGCCTAGATCTGACCCGCATCGAACCTGGCTTGCCGCGATGCCGCGAGCGAGCACGAGACTGAACGCCACTCGGAAGGACACCGCCATGACCGCCACGACCGCGACCCGGGCTCACGCCCGGCTGCGACCCCTCGGCGCCGACAGTGCGCGCTGGGCGAGCGGCTTCTGGGGCGACATCCACGAGCGCACGCGCGACGTGACCATCCCCCAGATCTGGGACTCGCTGAGCGACCCCGCCGTCAGCGCCGGGCTCGCGCAACTTCCGCATCGCCGCCGGCCTGGACGAGCGGCGAGCACGCCGGCCCGCCGTTCATGGACGGCGACTTCTACAAGTGGCTCGAGGCGGCCATCGCCCGCCTCGAGACCGACCCCGACCCCGAGCTCGCCGCGCCGCATCGAGCAGATCGCGCAGCTGATCGCCTCGGTGCAGCGCGACGACGGCTACCTGCACACGCCGACGATCATCGCCGAGCCGCAACCACGAGGACGTCGATCGCCCTCGCCGACCGCTTCAACTTCGAGACCTACAACCTCGGTCACCTCATCACCGCCGGCGTGCGCCACTACGAGGTGACCGGGATCGACGACCCTGCTGGATGCCGCGCGCAAGGCCGCCGGCTTCCTCGAGGACCTCGCGACGAACAAGCCGCTCGAGCTCGCCCGCAGCGCGATCTGCCCGTCGCACTACATGGCGGTCATCGACCTCTACCGCGCGACCGGCGACGAGCGTACCTGCGCCTGTCGGAGGCGTTCGTCCGCGTGCGCGACGACTTCGAAGGGCGGCGACGACAACCAGGACCGCCTCCCGGTGCGCGAGCAGACCGTCGTCGCCGGGCACGCCGTCCGCGCCAACTACCTCTACGCCGGTCTCGCGGACCTCATCGCCGAGACCGGCGACGAGGAGCTGCGAGGCGGTGCTCGAGCGCCTGTGGCGCGACGTCGTCGACACCAAGCTCTACATCACGGGCGGCTGCGGCGCGCTCTACGACGGCGCCTCCCCCGACGGCTCACCGTGGCAGGACCAGATCAGCCGCGTGCACCAGGCCTACGGCCGCGCGTACCAGCTGCCGCACACCACCGCGCACAACGAGTCGTGCGCGAACATCGGGCTGATCCTGTGGGGCGAGCGGATGCTGTCGCTCACGGGCGACGCGAAGTACGCCGACGTCATCGAGCAGGTGGCCTTCAACAGCCTGCTCGTCGAGCATCAGCCTCGCCGGCTCGGAGTACTTCTACACGAACCCGCTGCGCCAGGTGCGCGAGCTTCCCTACCCGCTGCGCCGCCCGGGCGATACCGGCGCTGCACCCCACGCCGCCGCCCCCGCCGTCCGACGAGCGGCTGCGCGAGCCGTACCTCAGCTGCTTCTGCTGCCCGCCGAACATCGCGCGCACCCTGGCGCGGTTCCACGAGCGCGCGGCATCCGTCGGCGACCGAAGGACTGTACGTCCACCTCTACGGCGGCAGCGACGCTCGACGTCACGACCGAGGACGGTCGTCGGCTCGCCCTGCGCGAGGACAGCGACTACCCCTGGAGCGAGACGGATCGCCTTCACCGTCACGGATGCCGCGGGCCGCGGCATCCCGCTCCACCTGCGCATCCCCGGCTGGTCGTCGGGCGCGACCCTCACCGTCAACGGCGAGCCGGTGGCGGCGAGCGCAGCCCGGCACCTACACGCGCATCGAGCGCGAGTGGCAGCAGGGCGACATCGTCGAGCTGACGCTGCCGATGCCCGTGCGGGTGCTGCGCGCCCACCGCCTCGCCGAGGAGGCCACCAACCAGGTCGCCGTGCGCGCGGACCCGTCGTCTACTGCGTCGAGAGCGCCGATCTGCCCGACGGCGTCGTGCTCGAGCAGGTCGCGCTGCGCCGCGGCGCGAGCATTCACGCCCGTCGAGGCCGAGATCGCCGGCCACCGCGTCGTCGTCCTCGAGACGCGAGGCCGTCGTGCTGCCCGGCACCGCCGAGGACCGCGCTCTACGACGACGTCGCCGACGCCGAGCTCGCCACCGCGCCCGTGCGGCTCATCCCCTACTTCGCGTGGGGCAACCGCGGCGCCGGCGAGATGTCGGTCTGGCTCCCCCTGGTGTGGTGACGCGCATGATCCGCATCAGCACGTCATCGCGACGTACGTCATCGAGACCTCCCTGCCGCTGCAGCACGCCGCCGAGGTGCTCGCGGGCGAGCAGTCCACCGGCACGTTCGTCCGCGTCGAGCGCGAGTCCGACGACCTGCGTGCCCGCTTCGCCGCCCAGGTCGAGTCGATCGAGGAGCTCCCGCTCACCGGCGCGTCGCCCCTTCCCGGCGCCGTCGGCGACCCGGCCGACGCCGCCGCGCGCGGCTGCGGCTGCGGTTCCCGCTCGACAACTTCGGCCCGTCGCTGCCGAACCTCCTGGCGGCGGTCGCGGGCAACCTCTTCGAGATCAAGGAGCTGGCGGCCATCCGCCTCATCGACCTCGAGCTGCCGCCGGCGTTCGCCGAGCGCTACCCCGGCCCCGCCTTCGGCGTCGAGGGCACGCGCCGGCTGATGGGCCGCCCCGACGGCGCGATGATCGGCACCATCGTCAAGCCCAGCATCGGCCTCGCGCCGGCCGAGCTCGCCGAGGTGGTCGCGCGAGCTCGCCGAGGCCGGCATCGACTTCATCAAGGACGACGAGCTGCAGGGCAACGGGCCCGGCGCGCCGCTCGCCGCGCGCGTCGCGCGCGGTGATGCCGGTGCTCGAGCGCTACGCCGACCGCACCGGCGCGCAAGCCGATGTACGCGTTCAACATCACCGACGACATCGGGCGCCTCGAGGCGAACCACGACCTCGTCGTCGAGGCCGGCGGCACGTGCGTGATGGCGTGCATCAACCTCGTCGGCCTGCGCGGGCCTGGAGTTCCTCCGCCGCCACAGCGACGGTGCCGATCCACGGCCACCGCGCCATGTTCGGCTCGTTCGGGCGCTCGGAGCAGGTGGGGATCGGGTTCCGCGCGTGGCAGAAGCTCGCGCGCCTCGCCGGCGCCGACCACCTGCACACGAACGGCATCAGCAACAAGTTCTACGAGACGGACGACCAGGTGCTCGACTCCATCGCCGCGGTGCGCGAGCCGCTCCTCGGCCTCACGCCGACGCTGCCGGTGCTGTCGTCGCGGCCAGTGGGGCGGCCTCGCCCACGCCACCTACGCCGCGGTGGGCACGCACCGACCTGCTGGTGCTCGCCGGTGGCGGCATCCACGGTCATCCGGACGGTGCGGCCGCGGGCGTGGCGAGCATGCGCGAGGCCTGGGCCTCGGCCGCGCGCGGCGAGAGCGTGGACCACGCGTACGAGAACTCCCCCGCGCTGCGCCGGGCGGCGGAGCTGTTCGGCCCCGTCCGTGCCTAGCGCGCGCGTCGCCTTCTACGGCGACGACTTCACCGGCAGCGTCGACGCGCTGCTGCAGTTCGCGCGGCGCGGCTGGACCGGGCGCCTCTTCACGGGACTTCCGGATGCCGCGACCCTGCGTCGCGCGGCCGACGACGTCGACGTGATCGGTGTCGCCGGGATCTCGCGGTCGCTGTCGCCCGACGACATGGACGCCGAGCTGCGGCCGGTGTTCGCGGCGTTCGCCGCGCCTGCATCCGCGACGCTCGTGCAGTACAAGGCCTCGCTCGACGGCCGACTCGGCGCCCCACGTGGGCAGCCTCGGCCGAGTGATCGAGCTCGGCCGTGAGGTCTTCGGCGACCGCGCCGTGCCGATGCTGTTCGCGCAGCCGGACTTCGGCCGCTACACGGTGTTCGGCCAGCACTTCGCCGCCGAGCGAGGGCACGGTGTACCGGCTCGACCGGCAGCCGACGATGTCGCAGCACCCCTCGACGCCGATGACCGAGGCCGACCTCGCCGTCCACGTCGGCCGCCAGACGGAGCTGCCGATCGGCGCGGTGCCGCTCGTCGAGTTCGACGACCTCGCGGGCGCGGCTTCGCGACGCGCCGGAGGCGGCGCTCGTGCTCGATGCCCTCACCGACGAGCATCTGGTCGTGGTCGGCGAGGCGCTCGGCACGCTGCCGGCTCCGGTGTTCGCGATCGGGTCGGGCGGGCTGTCCCACGGGATCGCCGCCGCGGCGCCGGGTGACGCCTCCGCGGTGCCCACCTCGACCGCGGCGACGGGCCCGGTGCTGGTCGTGTCGGGCAGCCGCTCCGCGCAGACGCGACGGCAGGCGGATGCGGCGGCCGCCGCAGGCTGGTCTGGTCCGGCCCCTTCCGCTCGGCGCCGACGCGCTGGACGGCGCTGATCGCCGACGTCGTCGACGCCCTGCGATCGGGCCGAGGCGTCGTGCTGACCTCAGACGACGCCGACACCGCGGCAGCGGGCGAGCAGCCGGTGCTCGCGGCGATCGCGGCGGCCGCGGCATCCGTCATCTCGGCCGTCGCGCGCGACGGGCGCCTCACGACGGGTGATCGTGTGCGGCGGCGACACATCGAGCCGCGTCACCCGGCTTCTCGGCGTCGAGTCGCTGTCGATCGCCGCGAATCCCTGGGGCAATGTCGTGCTGCTGCGCGCCCAAGCCCCGCGGCATGCGGCGATCGACGGCCTCGAGCTCCTGCTCAAGGGCGGTCAGGTCGGGTCCGACACCCTCTTCATCGACGTCGCCGCGCTCGAAGGAGACGCGGCACGATAGGTCGCCCGTCGCTGTCGCGGTCGATGCGGGATTCTGTCCGGCGGGTGGATGCCGGAGATGCGGCGGCGCGCGCGACGACCCGTCGCGAAATCGCGGGCGGTCTGCGATGCTTTCCCCCACCGGACATTGGACGCCGTCATGAAGCCATCACAAGGGTTTCTCCACAGACCGCGGGCCTGCCGCCGTACAGGCGCACACTCGCGGGGGTCGTCGGCGGCCTCGTCGGCCTCGTGGTGCTCAGCGTGATCGCCGGATTGCTGATCGTCGCTCCCCTGGCCCCGGTCATCGCGGTCTCGGGGCATGCGGCGAGCACGGCCGTCTCGATGTTCGACGGCATGCCCAGCTACCTCGCGATCGACCGGCTCATGCTGCCGACGACGATCTACGCGCGCGATCCCGCGACCGGACAAGACGTCGAGCTGACGTCGTTCTACGACCAGAACCGCGTTCCCGTGGCGTTCGATCAGGTCGCGCCCGTCATGTACGACGCGATCCTGGCGTCCGAGGATCCCCGCTACTACCAGCACGGCGGTGTCGACATCGTCGGCACGACCCGCGCCCTGATCCGGAACGCGCAGGGCGGCGCGGTCCAGGGCGGCTCCTCGATCAGTCAGCAGTACGTCAAGAACGTGCTGGTGCAGCGGTGCGAGCGTGACGCCGTCGCGACCGAGACGCAGACACGTGACGAGGTGCTGCGGGCCTGCTGGCTCGACGCGACGCAGGCGCGCGGTGCAGAGGGGTACGAGCGCAAGCTTCAGGAGATCCGCTACGCCGTCCAGGTCGAGAAGGAGTACTCCAAGAACGACATCCTGCTCGGCTACCTGAACATCGCCAACTTCGGCGGCACGACCTATGGCATCGAAGCCGCGGCGCGCTACTACTTCAGCACGACGGCGTCGAACCTCACGCTGGTGCAGGCGGCGACGCTCGCGGGCATCGTGCAGAATCCCAACACGTTCCGCATCGACCGGACCGCGGGCTCCATCTTCGGCGTCGATGGGACCCGTTACAACAAGGAGGCCGACGGGACGATCGACGATGTGACGCCCGGCACGCTGGCAGGACTGGATTCGCTCCTCGCCGACGGCACCATCACGCCGGAGCAGCACCTCGCCGCCGGTGATGCGTACAGCGCGACCAAGGGGCGCCAGCTCTACGTGCTCGACCGGATGCGGGAGGACGGCCGCATCACCGCCGAACAGTACGTCGCGGCCGCGGTGGAGCCCATCGCTCCCGCCCTGCAGCCCGCGCATGTCGGGTGCGTGGCGACCTCCGCGCCCTTCTTCTGCCAGTACGTGGTGAACACCGTGCGCTCCGACCCGGACTACGCCGCGGCGTTCGGCGAGACCCCGCAGGAGCGACAGAAGTCGCTGACTCGCGAGGGGCTGAACATCTACACGACGCTGGACTGGCGGCTGCAGAACGCCTCGCAGGATGCGATGCGGCGGTACGCGCCCGAGACCGTCCCGGGCATGGACTTCGGGTCGGCAGCGGTCAGCATCGAAGCCACCACGGGGCGCATCCTGGCGATCAGCCAGAACAACCGCTTCACGGAAGACGCGGACCTCTCCGCCAACGACCCGGCCTATACCTCGCTCGTCTACGCGGGCGACCTGGTGCACGGCGTCTCCACGGGATTCGAGACCGGATCGACGTTCAAGCTGTTCACCCTCGTCGACTGGCTCGAGACCGGCCACACGCTGTTCGAGGGCGTCAACGGCAGCCTCCGCGCCATCCCCCGTCTTCAGGATCGCTGCGAAGGGACCTGGATCAACCGCGAGAACCACGTCGTGCGCAACTTCGGCAACGTGCCCGGCTACACCGGGACGCCGATGCAGTTCACGGCGCAGTCGCTGAACAGCGGCTTCCTCGGCATGGCCGAGAAGCTCGATCTCTGCGACATCGAGAACGTCGCGGCCCGGATGGGCGTGACGCGCGGCGACGGCCGGCCGGTGGACCTCGAGGGGCCGCGTCGATCATCGGGACGAACAACATCGCACCGGTCGCCATGGCCGCGGCGTTCGCCACCGTCGCGAACAACGGTGTCTACTGCGTTCCCCGGGTGATCGAGCGTGTGGTCAACGCCGACGGCGTCGAGCTTCCGGTACCGGGAAACCGGTGCTCGCAGAGCATCAGCCCCGAGGTGGCTGCGGCGACGGCGTTCGCGCTGCAGGGCGTCATGGTTCCCGGCGGCACCGGATCGGGCGGCAACCCGAACGACGGCACGCCGATGCTCGGCAAGACCGGCACCCACGAGCAGCTTCAGACCTGGCTGGTCGAGTCCAGCACCCGGGTGACGACCGCCGTGTGGGTGGGCAACGTCGACGGAAAGGCCGACGTCTTCCGGGCCGCCCACAACGGCCGGATACTCTCGACGATCCGGCTGCCGATGACTCGCGACATCCAGGCGACCGCCAACCAGCTCTATCCCGGTGGAGCTTTCGCCGCGCCTCCTGGCGAGCTGCTGCGAGCGTGGTCCGCAACGGGGGCGCGGCGCCCGAACCGGGCGACTGATCCACCACCGGTCAGCGCGATGCGAGCCGCACGCTCCAACCCGTCCGTCGGCGCGGGATCCGGTACTGCTCGGGAAGGGCCGGGCCGACGGATGCCGAGCCCAGCCCCTGCTGGGCATGATCGATGTTGAGCCACACGCGTCCCGAGTCGACCAGCTCGTGGGGCTTGGCCGCGCGGTCGAGGTCGTGGGACGTCCAGCGGCGAGCGGTGAAGTCGAACGCGGGGCGCCCCTCGACCCGCAGCGACGGGATGCCGCGGCCGGCGACTTCGAGCCAGCGCGTCTGCACGTGGTTGCCGTTCTCCTGCGGCACCGGATACGGCACCTGCAGGTCGTCGATCGAGCGATCGAACCGCCCGACGCGCGACGCCTCGAACGAGTCGACGTACGTCTCGCCGGGTCCGCGACCGAACCAGGTCACGCGCTCGGCAGCACCCGGCAGCCCGAAGAGCAAGCCCAGTCGCGGCACCCGGATGTCGCGGTGCATGTAAGGCGTGTCCGCCCACGGCCCGACGAAGTCGACCTCGACATCGAGCACGAGCGCGTCACCGTCCGCCGCCCATGCCATCGTCCATCCGACACCGTGCGGGTGCGTCCGTGGCGCGGTCCGCCCGGTCACCCGCAGCCATCCGTCGCCCACGGCGACCTCGTCCACCCGGTGGAGCAGGCGGTGCAGCATCGTCTTGCGCCACACCGCACGCGACGTTGTTGAGGTCGCCTTGACCGTGGTCGTTCTCGGTCGGTGCACGGTACAGATCGAGCACCGGGCCGTCGATCTCGAGGTCGCCGATCCGCACCAGACGACCGGTCGCCGCGTCGAAGCGGGCTGCGCCGAGGGTGATGGTCCCCGCCTCACCGCCGTCACGCGCGCCGTCGCGCCGGCTGCGGGCGTCGTCCGTCGCCGCCGAGCCACCCGCCGGCCGCGGAACCACGGTTGCGGAGGCTGCCGGCTCGCCGCCGGGATGCGCCGGCGCGACCCGCTGGCTCCACGCGATCACGTGACCCGACGGAGCCCACAGCGCATCGGCCGCGAGGCCGGCCTCGACCGTCAGCACGATGTCGCCGGCTCCGGATGCCTCCCCGTCCGCGATCGCGGCGGCCGCGGCATCCGGAATCTCGACGTCGAGCCGCTCGCCGGACGCGACCGTCGGCACCGCCAGCACCCCGCTCGCGACTGCCTCTCCCGCCGCCTCGACCGTCCAGCGGAAGACGAGATCGGACGTGTCTGCATGATGTCGGCCGTTCACGATGTGCACCCGGCGATCGTCGATCTCGATCGCCACCGGCTCATGCGCCTTCGCCAGCTCCACCAGGCCGGGAGTCGGCGTCCGGTCGCTGAAGACGAGGCCGTGCAGACTGAAGCGGCCGCCTCTCGGCTCGTAGTCGACGTCGTCGCCGTGCATCACGAACGGCACCCCTTCGCCGGTGACGGCGTGGAACCCGTGATCGATCCACTCCCAGACGAAGGCGCCGCACAGCCGGTCGTGGGCGTTGATGATGCGCCAGTAGTCCTGCAGCGAGCCCGGCCCGTTGCCCATCGCGTGCGCGTACTCGACGAGCAGGAAAGGCAGCCCGCGGCGACGCTCCTCGTCGGCCTCCGTGACGCCGTCGGGCAGCGGCGCGACCGCGTCGGACTCCCCAAGCACCATGCCGTGCATGCTGAGCCTCCCGCCGCGTGGCTCCTCGCGTCGCCCGATCCGCTCGAGCAACTCGAGCGACGGATACATGAGCGAGAAGAAGTCGGAGTCGCGATAGCTGGGGTCGCGCTCGTACAGCACGGCCCGTGACGGGTCGCGCCGGTCGAGCCACCGCCGCATCTCGCCGAAGGCGTCGCCGGTCATGCTCTCGTTCGCCAGCGACCACACCACGACGCTCGGGCGGTTCTTGTCACGCTCGACGGTGCGCCGCAGGCGGTCCATGAGCGCCTCGCGCCACTCCGGCAGGGCCGGCGGGTTGTGCCCCCAGCCCTCGTAGATGAATCCGTGCGTCTCGAGATCGACTTCGACCACGACCCACAGGCCGTACTCATCGCAGAGCCGCACGAAATCCGGATGCGGCGGGTAGTGGCTCGTGCGCACGGCGTCGATGTTGGCGCGCTTCATCATCACGATGTCCTGGAGCATCGTCTCGCGATCGAGCGTCCGGCCGGTGTCGGGGTGATGCTCGTGCCGGTTCACACCGCGGAACGTCACCGGACGACCATTCGACCGTGAACACCCCGTCGACGGATCTCGACCCGGCGGAACCCGACGGCCAGCTCGACGGCCTCACCACTCGAGCGCAGCGTTCCGCGATACAGGCGAGGGCTGTCGGCGCTCCATGGCTCGACGGCGACGCGTTACCGTCTCTCCAGCAGGCATCCGGATGCCGAGCTCGGGGATCTCGACGACGGCAGCTGTCGAGGCATCCACCCGCAGCGTCCCGAGGCCCGTCGCGGCATCGTAGTCGGCGTGCACGAAGTGATCGTCGATCGCGTCGGCGGGACGCGAGAGCAGCTCGACATCGCGGAAGATGCCGGGCAGCCACCACATGTCCTGGTCTTCGAGATAGGTTCCTGCCGACCAGCGGTGGACGCGCACGCACAGTACGTTGCGACCGGGCTGCACCGCGGCATCGAACTCGAACGGCAGTCTGCTGCCGGTCGACCAGCCGAGCTCCTCGCCGTTCAGCCAGACCTTGGCGCACGAGTCCACGCCCTGGAATCTCAGCACGGCGCGCCCGAAGTCCGCCGGCACGTCGAACACGAGCCGGTAGTCGCCGGTCGGATTCTCGGCGGACACCCGCGGCGGGTCCAGCGGGATCGGGTACGCCGTGTTCGTGTAGAGCGGCCCCTCCTCGGTGCCGAGCATGCGGCGGGCAGGGCCTCCGGCGAGGGGCGTGAACTCCTCGAGCACCCAGTGCGAGGGGACGCGCATCTCATCCCACGCCGCATCGTCGAAATCGTCCGCCAGGAACTCCTCGCCCGTACCCGCTGCGGTCGGTGAGAGCTTGAAGCGCCAGGTGCCGTTGAGGCTCAGCACGCGGGCATCGCTCTGGGCGTCGGCCCGCGGCATCCGTCGTCCCTCACCCGGCGCTGTGCTCTCCCAATATCGCTCGACGCCTGCGCCGTCGGAGAGTCCGCTATTCTGCATATCCATAGGAGTGTGCATATCCATTCTTGGTCGAATGCGATTGCAGTCTAGCTCAGCGAGGAGTCCCCGTGGCAAGAACCATCCCGCGCTCATCATCGACGAGATCGCCCGCGACAACGGCGGCGGCGACCACGGCGGCGACCCTGGCGCCGGCGGCGGTTCCCGGGGCCATCGCGCGCACCGTCGCAGAGGCATCCCGCATCAAGACCCGCGCGATCGACCGCGTGGCGTACGCCTCGGATGCGTCGCACTTCCTCCTCACTCCGCAGGCGGTGGTGGTCGCCGCCGACGCCGCCGAAGTCGGCGCCGTCATGCGCGCCGCCACCGAGGCCGGGTCGCGTCTGACGTTCCGCTCCGGCGGCACGAGCCTGTCCGGTCAGGCGTCGACGGACGGGATCCTGGTCGACGTGCGGCAGCGCTTCCGCCGCATCGACATCGAGAGCGGCGGGCAGCGCGTCCGCGTCCAGCCCGGCGCCACCGTGCGCCAGGTCAACGCCCGCCTCTCACGGCACGGCTTCCGGCTGGGCCCCGACCCCGCAAGCGAGATCGCCTGCACGATCGGCGGCGTCGTGAGCAACAACTCCAGCGGCATGGCCTGCGGCATCACCGAGAACACGTATCGCACGCTCGAGTCGCTCGTCTTCGTGCTCCCCTCGGGCACCGTGGTCGACTCCGGAGCGCGCGACGCCGACGCCGCGCTGCGGGCGGCCGAACCGGAACTCGTGGAGCGGCTCATGCGACTGCGCGACCGGGTCGTGTCGAACCCGACGTCGGTCGAGATCATCCGGCGCCAGTTCGCGATGAAGAACACCATGGGGTACGCCGTCAACGCGTTCCTCGACTTCGAGACGCCGGCCCAGCTGCTCGCACACCTCATCGTCGGCAGCGAGGGCACGCTGGCGTTTGTCGCCGAGGCGACGTACCGCACCGTCCCGATCCTGCCCCGGATGGCGACGGCGCTCACCGTCTTCCCCGACCTCGGCGCAGCGACGCAGGCTCTGCCGGAGCTCGTCGCGACCGGCGCGGCCACGCTCGAGCTCATGGACGCGACATCCCTCCGCGTCGGCCAGTCGCTCGCCGGCGCACCGCGCCAGATCGCCGGCCTGACCGTGCGCTCGCAGGCCGCCCTTCTGGTGGAGTACCACGCACACGACGACGAGGAGCTCGCCCTCCTCGTCGACCGCGGCTCCCAGGCCCTCGCCGCGCAGCCGCTCGAGGCGGAGGCTGCCTTCTCGTCCGACGCCGTCGAGCGCGCCGCCGCGTGGAAGCTGCGCAAGGGGCTCTACGCCACCGTCGCCGGTGCGCGTCCGAGCGGCACCACCGCCCTGCTCGAAGACGTCGTGGTGCCCGTGGAGCGCCTCGCCGACACCTGCGCGAGCCTGCAGACGCTGTTCGACCGGTACGCCTACCGCGACAGCGTGATCTTCGGGCATGCCAAGGACGGCAACATCCACTTCATGCTGACGGACCGCTTCGAGTCGCCGGATCAGCTCGCCCGCTACTCGGCGTTCACCGAAGACATGGTCGACCTCGTGCTCGACGGCGGCGGCAACCTCAAGGCCGAGCACGGCACCGGTCGCGTCATGGCGCCGTACGTGCGCCGCCAGTACGGCGATGAACTGTACGACGTCATGCGCGAGCTCAAGGCGCTCTGCGACCCGGGCGGCATCCTGAACCCCGGCGTGATCATCGGCGACGACGCCGAGGCGCACCTGCGCGACATCAAACTCGCCGACCCGATCGAGCCCGAGGCCGACCGCTGCGTCGAGTGCGGCTACTGCGAGCCCGTCTGCCCGAGCAAGGACCTGACCCTCACGCCCCGGCAGCGCATCGTCACGCGCCGCGCGATCGCCCGGGCCGAGGCATCCGGAGATCACGCACTCGTGGGCGAACTCGAACGCGACTACGACTATGCCGGGATCGAGACGTGCGCGGTGGACGGCATGTGCCAGACGGCCTGCCCGGTGCTGATCAACACCGGAAGCCTCGTCAAGCGACTGCGACGAGAGGATGCCGCACCCGCAGCGATCGCCGCCTGGAAGGGCGCCGCACACGCGTGGGGCACCGCGACACGCGTCGCGAGCGCCGGGCTGACGCTCGCCGACCACCTCCCCGCCGGGCTCGTCACCGCTGCGACGGATCTCGGCCGCGCCGTGCTGGGCGCCGACGCCGTGCCGCGGTACTCCGGCGACCTGCCCGGCGGCGGCCGGTCGCGTTCGCGCCTCGGCGACAGCGTCGGCTCGGGCGAGGGCGCACCCGTCGCCGTGTACCTGCCCGCCTGCGTCAACACGATGTTCGGCGCGGCAGGCGACGGCATCGGCGTGACCGAGGCGTTCCGCCGGCTGGCGGAGCGCGCGGGAGTTCGACTCGCGGTGCCGGAGCACGTGGACTCCCTCTGCTGCAGCACGCCGTGGACCTCGAAGGGCTACGCGGAGGGACGCGAGGTCATGGCCCGGCGAGTGGCCGCGTCGATCGTCGAGGCGTCACGCGGCGGCGAGCTGACGATCGTGACGGATGCCTCGAGCTGCACCGAGGGCTTCCTCCACCTGCTCGCCGACGCCGGGGTCGACGCCCGCGTCGAAGACGCCGTGGCGTTCGCCGAGCGCGTGCTGCTGCCGCGTTTGGGCACAGTGGCACCGCTCGTGGGCTCCTTGGCTCTTCACCCCACATGCTCGTCGACCCAGTTGGGGCTCGATCCCGCTCTCCGTCGCGTCGCCGAGGCGGTCGCCACCGAGGTCGTCGTGCCCGACGCGTGGTCGTGCTGCGGCTTCGCCGGCGATCGAGGGATGCTGCATCCCGAGCTCACCGCCGCCGGCACGGCCGACGAGTCGGCCGAGGTGCGCGCGCTCGGCGCCGATGCCCACGCGTCGTGCAACCGCACGTGCGAGCTCGGCATGACCCGCGCGACCGGCTCGGACTACCGCCACGTGCTCGAGCTCCTCGAGGAGGCGACGCGCCCGTAGCCGACGCTGCGCCTCGCCGGCGCTTGCGCTGCGAACCGGCGGGACCGGGGCGCCGTAGCCCTCCTGCTCAGCCGGCCGTCGACTCCCGCACGACGAGCTCCGGCTGGAAGCGCACGGTGCGCTCGTGCGCACCGTCGGGCGCCTCGATGTCCTTGAGGAGCAGGTCGACGGCGGTGTAGCCGATGAGATGCGCCGGCTGGCGGATCGAGCTCAGCGGCACCACGGTCGCCGACGCGAAGTCGATGTCGTCGTAGCCGATCAGCGCGATGTCGCGCGGCACCTGCAGGTCTGCCATGAGCGTGAAGGCCTGCAGCGCGCCGACCGCGAGCAGGTCGTTGGCCGCGAACACCGCATCGGGCCGATCGGCCGGCGCTCCGGCCGCGCAGCAACTCGCCGGCCTCGCGCCCCTGCAGCACCGACAGCGTCGACATCTCGATGACCTCGAGCGTCGCCCCGGCGCACCTCGGCGATGGCCCGCCGTGCGCCTTCGAGGCGATCGGCGACCTGCCGGATCGTGCGCGGTCCGCCGATGAACGCGATGCGCCGTCGGCCGGTCGACAGCAGATGCGACACCGCGAGGTAACCGCCCTCGACGTCGTCGACGGAGACCGACCCGAACGCCCGCTCGGAGTCCTCGTGGTCGACGAGCACGACGGGGACGCCGCCGGTGCGGAGTCGCTCGAGCCGCCCGAGGTCGTCGACCGGTGTGACGAGCACGCCGTTGACCCGCTGCTCGCGAAACAGCTCGACGTACGCGTCCTCGCGATCGGAGCGCTCGTCGCTGTTGCCGAGCAGCACGCTCATGCCCGCCTCGGCGGCCCGGTCCTCCGCCCCGCGGGCGACTTCGGCGAAGAACGGGTTGCCGGCGTCGAGCACGATGAGCGCGATGCTGCGGCTGCGTCCGGCCCGCAGCTGACGCGCGGCGTCGTTGCGCACGAAGCCGAGCTCCTCGATCGCCTGCGTCACCCGCTCGACGGTCGCGGGCGACACCTTCTCGGGCCGGTTGAGCACATTCGACACCGTGCCGACCGAGACGGATGCCGCAGCCGCGACATCCCGCACACTCACCACCATGGCGCCCCTCCGACTTCCTGCCGCTGTCCGCGAGTGTAGGGCACGGCTGGGCAGCGGCGCGGACGGGCTGCAGGCGGAGCCGCCGGGGAGACGGTCTCCCGCCGCCGGCGCCGGGTCAGGCATCGACCGTCACCTCTCGCGCCGCGCCGACAGCTCGGCGAGACGCTCCTCGATCACGCGCTGCGTGTCTGGGCCGGCGTGCATGAACAGCGCCTCGCCGAGCTCGCGGCCGCTCGGACCACTTGGTGTTCGTGCGGAAGGCGTGCGCCGCCTGCGGGGTTCGCCGCCTCGAGCACCTCGACGATCGCACGATACGCCTCGCGGTCGTCGATGACCGCCGCGAGGCGTCGAGTCGAGGCCGATGCGGGTGGCGCGCGACCGGCGGCGCGGCATCCGCCACCTCCCACTCGTGGCGTGCCCGAGCCGACCTCGAGCTTCGCGCCCGTCGGGAAGCACGACGACCGCCGTCGTGTTCGGCGGGACGACGGCCTCGACGCGGATCACGCCGTCCTGGCGCGTCCAGCCGGCGCGCGCCGTGCCGTAGGGCGTGAGGTGCTCGGCCCACGCGTAGTCGAACTCGGCGAGCGGGTGCGGCTGCGATGCGGAGCCGCGCGTAGCCGGGCGCGTCGGGCGCGAGACCTGCCACGACGCGGTGCAGCCAGTCGCCGATCGCGCCGAGCGCGTAGTGGTTGAACGACGTCATCTCGCCCGGGTTGATCGAGCCGTCCGGCAGCATCGAGTCCCAGCGCTCCCAGATCGTCGTCGCGCCCATCGTCACCGGGTACAGCCAGGACGGGCTCTCGGTCTGCGTGAGCAGGCGGCGCGCGGTGTCGAGGTGCCCGGTGCGGGTGAGCGCGTCCTGGATGATCGGCGTGCCGACGAATCCGGTGCCGATGCGGTACCCCGACAGGCGCGTGAGCTCGGCGAGCCGCGCGCCGAGCGCCGTGCTGCTGATCTGCGGGCGCGATGTCGAACACGATCGCCATCGCGTACGCGGTCTGCGCGTCCGAGATCATGCGCCCGGCCGGGGTCACGTACTCGGCGAGGAACGCGGCGCGCACCTCCTCGGCGATCGCGCGCGTACTGCTCGCGCGTCGTCGTCCTTGCCGAGCAGCGCCGCCGCGCGGGCGACGGCGTCCGCCGAGCGGAAGAGGTACGCGCTCGCCACGATGTCGCCGTCCGTCTTGGCGTTCGCCGGCAGGTCGCGGCGGCGCGTCGGGGTCGAGCCAGTCCCCGAACTGGAACATGCCCTCCCACAGGCGACGCGGTCACCCGCGAGCTCGATGCAGCGCGTCGGCCCAGCGCCTTCATGCTCGGGTACTGGCGCTCGAGCGTGGCGACATCGGCGTAGCGCTCGTGGAGCACCCACGGCACGACGGTCGCGGCATCGCCCCACGCGGCGGCCGGCCGCGGCGGCGCCGAGCACGTTCGGCACGACGAACGGCACGACGCCGTCCCGACCCTGCTCGAGCGCGAGGTCGCGCAGCCACGAGTCGAGGAACCCGCGCACGTCGTAGAGGAAGCGACGCCGTCGGCGCGAACACCTGGATGTCGCCGGTCCAGCCGAGGCGCTCGTCGCGCTGCGGGCAGTCGGTCGGCAGGTAGAGGAAGTTGCCGCGCAGCCCCCAGACGATGTTCTCGTGCAGCTGGTTGACGAGCGGATGCGGATGCCTCGAACCAGCCGGTGCGCTCCATGTCGCTGTGGATCACGACGGCGGTGACGGCGGCCGGGTCGAACTCACCCGGCCACCCGTCGACCTCGGCGTAGCGGAACCCGTGGAACGTGAACTCCGGCTCCCATTCCTCGATCGCCGCCGCCGGCGAGCGTGTAGTGGTCGGTCGCCGCGGCGGCGCGCAGCGGCCGCGTGCCGAGCTCGCCGTGCTCGAGCACCTCGGCGTGCCGCAGGGTGACCTCGGTGCCGGCCGGGCCCTGACACGCGGATGCGCAGCCGGCCGACGAGGTTCTGCCCGAAGTCGAGCACCGTCCTGCCCGCACGGGGTGGTGATGCACCTCGCGCACCGCGAGCTCCTCGAGGCGGCGCACGAACGGCGACACGCGTGCCTCGGGCGTGACGGATCGCGTCGAGCTCGGCGACGGCGGCGCCCAGCCGCGAGTCGTCGTAGCCGGCCTCGGCGAAGCCGCGGCCGTCGGCGTCGACGAGCGCGAGGCGGGCGTCGTAGTCCTCGCCGGCGTACAGGCCGCTGGCGGTGATCGGTCCGGTCGACGCCCGCCACGAGGCATCCGTCGTCACCCACTCGCGGCGAGCCGTCGGCGTACTCGACGAGCAGCTGCGCGGCGAACCGCGGCTGATCGCCGTAGAGCGGGCGGGCGTTGTCGCGGAACCCGAAGCGCTCGGTCGCCCAGGCCCCGGCGAGCCGCACGCCGATCGCGTTGCGGCCCTCGGCGAGCAGGGCGGTGACATCGGTCGTCTCGTGGATGGTGCGCTGCTCGTACGGCGTCCAGCCCGGCTTCATCACCTGGTCGTCGACGTCCGTGCCGTCGATCGCCACCTGGTACACGCCCACGGCGGTCGCGTAGAGCGTGGCGCGGGCGACCGCGCCCGGTCGACGTCGAACTCGGTGCGCAGGTACGCGGGCTGCGCGGTGCTCGGCGGCGATGGCGAGGCCGATCGGCCGCGGCCTGCCACTCGCCGTCGCCGAGGAAGCCGGCGACGACGCGGCGCGGCGCGCTCCACTCGCCCGTCGCGCCGTCGTCACCGGTCACCCGCACGCGCAGCGACACCTCCTCGCGCGGCGCGAGCGGCGCGAACGGCCAGGCGACCTGGGTCGAGGCGCGCCCCGTCGACGCGTGTGCGTCTCGACCGTCGCCGGCGCGCGCTCGAGCTCGCAGCTCGGCGCGCCGCCTGCAGCCAGCCCGGGGTCGTCGGTCTCGGTGACGCCAGCCGAGCTCGGGCGTCGGGCGAGGCGACGACGTCGCTGCCGTACGGCGCGTCGACGTCGACGCGATGGCGGGGACGGGGCTGCTCATGGCACTCCTCGTGTGGGTCGGTGCCGGGGTGGTCGGTGCGGTGCGGATGGTCTGCGGGTCGTGACGGATGCCGCGATCAGGCGGGCACGACGGCGCTCGGGCGTCGCGACCGCGGGCGCGGTGACGGCGATCCGGTGCGTGCCGTGGCCGAGCTCGGCCGGCGCCGGCGGCGCCGTCCACCGTCGACGACGGAGTCCGCCGGTCACCGGCAGGTCGAGCAGCGCGCGGGCGCCGAACGGCACCTCGAGCGTCGCCTCGAACGCGTCGCCGTCGCACGCGCCAGTCGATCGCCAGGCGGCCCAGGCGGGTCGTCGATGGACGCCGCCGCGCGGTCGAGCCCGTCGGCCGGGCGCGGCGCGACGTGCACCGTGCGGTACCCGGGGTCGTCGGCATCCGGCGCGAGGCCCGCCACCGTGCGGTAGACCCAGTCGATCATCGCGCCGTAGGCGTAGTGGTTGAACGACAGCATGCCGCCGCTCCTCGCCGCCTCGGTGGCAGGGCGTCCATCTCGCCGCCGTGGATGCGAGCCGTCGGGCAGGATCGCATCCCAGCGCTCCCACACCGTCGTCGCGCCGCGGTCGACCTGGTAGAGCCACGACGGCGCCTCGCGCCGCAGCAGCATGCGGTACGCCTCGTCGAGGTGGCCGTGCCGCGACAGCGCGAACAGCACGAGCGGCGTGCCGAGGAAGCCGGTGGCGATGCGGCCGTTCTCGCGCGCGCGACGTTCTCGGCGAGGCCGTCGGCGATCGCGGCGCGGCGGTCCGCCGGGCGCGAGGCCGAACTCGAGCGCGAGCGCCGCGCCGGTCTGGGTCGATGACCGCCTCCTCGCCCCACCGCTCGAAGGTCGCCGCGGCGACGCGGTCGGCGAGCGCGTCGTACTCCGCGGCGCGGCTCGGCGTCGCCGACGATGCGCTCGGCCCGGCGCGAGCAGGCGCGCGGAGTGCACGTAGAACGCGTTCGCGACGTAGTCGCTCGAGACCTTCGCCTCCCACGGCCGGTCGCCGGGCGCATCGGGGTCGAGCCAGTCGCCGTACTGGAACGGCTCGGTCGGCAGCACGCACGCCGTCGCCGGCGCGGCGGCGCAGGTGCTCGACCCAGCGGCGCATGCTGCCGAGCTGCCGCTCGAGCACCTCGGTGCTGCCGTACGACTCGTACACGGCGAGCGGCACGATGGTCGCGGCATCCGCCCAGCCCGCGCGGCCCATGTTCTCGGTCGGCACGCCGCCCATCAGCATGTCCTGCGCGGCGGATGATGTCGGGCACCACCGACGGCACCCCGCCCTCGTCGGTCTGGTCGATCTCGAGGTCGCGCAGCCACGACACCCAGAACGCCTCGGTGTCCAGCAGCGTGTTCGCCGTCGCGGCGAACGCCTGGGCGTCGCCGGTCCAGCCGAGGCGCTCGTCGCGCTGCGGGCAGTCGGTCGGCACCGAGACGAAGTTGTCGCGCTGCGACCACAAGACGTTCGAGTGGAACTGGTCGAGCGCCGCGATGCGACGAGCGGAACGTCGCTGCGCGGCGCGAGGTCGCTCGAGATCGCGACCGCGGTCGCCGAGACGCACCTCGGCGCCGTCTCGACGTCGGCGTAGCGGAAGCCGTGGAAGGTGAAGACCGGCTCGAGCGTCGTGCTCGCCGTCGCGGCGAGCGTGTAGACGTCGGTCGCCTTCGCCGCTGCGCAGCGCCGCGGTGTGCAGGTCGCCCGACGGCTCGAGCACCTCGGCGTGGCGGACGGTGACGGTCGTCGCCGGCGCGGCCGCGCACGGCCAGGCGCACCCAGCCCGACGATGTTCTGGCCGGCGTCGAGCCGCATGCGCCCGTCGTGCGTCGCTCGCGCGTCATCGGCAGCTCGGCGACCACCCGGACGGGCGCGGCTGATCCGCGGCTCGAAGACGGGCGAGGTCGACGTCGACGACGGATGCCGGCGGCCCAGCCGCGTGTCGTCGAAGCCGGGCTCGTGCACGCCGCCGGCGTCGAGGCGCAGGTCGATCATCGGTGCCGTCGTAGATGCTCGCGCGAGCGGACGGCGCCGAACCCGCCGCGCCACGACTCGTCGGTCGCGATGACCTCGACGACGTCGTCGCCGTCGACCTCGAGCTGGGCGAGCGGCGCCGATGCGGTCGCCGTAGATGGCGGTGCGCCGCGCGAAGCCCGAAGCGGCCGCGGTACCAGCCGTCGCCGACGGCGAGCCACGATCGACGTTCGTCGCCCTCGCGCAGCAGGCCGGTGACGTCGACCGTGTCGATGAGGATGCGCTCCTGGTACGAGGTCCAGCCCGGGGTGAGCAGCGCATCGGCGAGCGCGCGACGCCGTTGATCCACGCGTCGACGAGGCCGAGCGCGCTCAGCCGCAGGCGCGCGGACCGCGGGCGCCGGCATCGAGCGTGAACTCGCGGCGCAGCAGCGGCACCGGGCCCGGCGACGTCGCTCGGGATGCCGATGACCGCGCGCCTCGAGCTCGTCGCCGTCGACGCCGGCCTCGACGGCGAGCGGCTCGCTCCACGCCGGTCCAGCCCGTCGCCGGTCGCGACCCGCACCGCGTAACGGCGCGGCGCTCGCGCGGCGCGAGCGACTCCGGGCGATCGCGGACGCCGGTCGAATCGGCGCTCGGCGACCGGCTCCTGCCGGCGTCAGCTCGGCGCCGTCGCTCGCCACTGGCGAGCTGGTAGCCGACGCTGCCGGGCGTCGGGGTCGTCGCTCTCGGCGCGCCAGCGTCAGCCGGAGCGCCGCGCGGGGCACGCCGAGGAGCCCGTGCCCGTACTGGGTGCGCAGCGCGACCGACGCGCGTCGCGGCGTCGGCTGTCGGTGGCGGGGGGAAGAGCCGTCATGGCTGTGTCCTTTCGGCTGTCGGCGTCCTCGCCGGCACGCGTGCTCCATCCTGAAACGATTCAGGCTCGTCTGTCAATCCCGCAAGTCGCGTAGACCGTTACACGATCGTGACGGCCAGTGTTCGCGAATCGACTGTTGACTCGTCGCCGACGGACGGACGTACCTGTACGAGGGTTGAATCGTTTCAATGCCCTGCTGGCATCGACACCGCTGGCAGAAGCACCAGGGAATCCGGCAGCGTGGCGGACCACCGCTGCGGCTTTACAAGGAGGTAAAGATGAAGAGCTCCCCGACCCGGAGGGTCCTCGTCGCAGCAGCGGGCGTGTGCGCACTCGCCCTGCCGCTCGCCGCGTGCAGCGGCGGCGGCGGCGGCGAGCGGCGACGGCGACGGTCGAGATCACCTTCCTGACCCAGAACGCCGAGCACAACATCGACCGCGGCCAAGGCGCTCATCGAGGCGTTCGAGGCGGAGAACCCCGACATCACGGTCAAGCTCGAGACGCAGCCCGCCGGCACCGAGGGCGACAACCTCATCAAGACCAAGCTGGCGACCGGCGAGATGGAGGACGTCTTCCACTACAACTCGGGCTCGCTGTTCCAGGCGCTGAACCCCGACCAGAACCTCGTGAACCTCGACGACGAGGAGTGGGTCGAGCGACTCATCGACACGATGACTTCAGGCGGTCGTCTCCACCGACAACGGCATCTACGGCGCCCCGTTCGGCGCCACGCAGGCCGGCGCCGTGCTCTACAACAAGCAGGTCTACGAGACGCTCGGCCTCGAGGTCCCGACGACGTGGGACGAGTTCGCCGCCAACAACGAGGCGATCAAGGCCGCGGGCAACGACCCGCGTCGATCCAGACGTACGGCGACACGTGGACGAGCCAGCTGTTCGTGCTCGGCGACTTCGGCAACGTGCTCGCGCAGGACCCCGACTGGGCCGAGGAGTACACCGCCAACGAGCGCAAGTACGTCGACGAGCCCGCGCTCCCGGGCTTCGCGCAACCAGCGGAGGCCGGTTCGAGGCGGGCTGGTCGAACGAGGACTTCGCGTCCGCGCTGTACGACGACGGCGCCCGCATGGATCGCGCACCGGCGAGGGCGCGCACTACCCGATGCTCACCGGCATCGTCTCGACCATCCAGCAGAACTACCCCGACAACTCGACGACATCGGCGTGTTCCCGCTGCCCGCCGCAGGACGCCGCGGACACCAAGCTGACGGTGTGGCTGCCGAACGCGGTCTACATCCCGAAGACCACCGAGGGCGACAAGCTCGAGGCCGCGAAGAAGTTCGTCGCGTTCCTCAACTCGCCCGGCGGCTGCGAGATCCAGACCACGGTGATGGTCGCCCAGCGGCCCGTTCGCGACCAGCGCGTGCACGCTGCCCGACGACGTGCCCGGCCTGCTGAAGGACATGCAGGCGTACTTCGACGAGGGCAACACCAACCCGGCGCTCGAGTTCCTCTCCCCCATCAAGGGACCGAACCTCGAGAACATCACCGTCGCGGTGGGCTCCGGCATCACGCTCCGCGGAGGACGGCGCCGCACTGTACGACGAGGATGTCGAAGAAGCAGGCGCAGCAGCTCGGCCTCGAGGGCTGGTAGACCCGACCGAGCCTGAGCACGCATCGACCAGCGGGGGCCGCGTCGCCGCGCGGCGCGGCCCCCGACCTCACATCAACGGAGATGACCATGACGACGCATCGCGCGACCGCCGCAGCGCAGACGCCGCCCGCCGACGCGCCGACGCAGGCCAAGCGCAAGGTCATGAAGAGCATGTACCCGACCTGGTTCTACATCCCGGCCGCGCGTGCTCTACATCGTCCTCTTCGCGGTGCCCGACCTTCGCGTCGTTCTACTTCTGCGCTGACCCGCTGGACGCTGTTCGACTCGAGTTCATCGGCTTCGACAACTTCGTGCACGTTCTTCACCGAGCCGATGATGTGCCAGAGCTTCATCAACACCTTCATCTACGGCGTTCCTCACGTCGGCGTGCGAAGGTCGTGCTCGGACTCGCGCTCGGCGTGCTGCTGACCGGCGCGATCCTCGGCCGCGGCTACCTGCGCTCGGTGATGTTCTTCCCCGTGCTGGTCTCGACGATCGGCGTCGGCATCACCTTCAAGGTGCTGATGGATCCGTTCGACGGCCTCATCAACAAGTCGCTCGCGTCGTTCGGCATCGACGGGCCCCGCCTGGCTGACCGATCCCGCACTGGCGCTGCTACTCCGTCGCCGCTGGTCGACATCTGGAAGGGCGTCGGCATCGCCACGCTGATCTACATCGCGGGCATCGTCGCGATCCCGCAGGAGTACTACGAGGCCGCCAAGGTCGACGGCGCCGGCGGCGTGGAAGAACTTCTGGCACATCACCCTGCCGCTGGTGCGCCCGGCGACGGCGACGGTCATGCTGCTGTCGCTCATCGGCGGCCTGCGCTCGTTCGAGCTCATCTGGGCGATGACCCGCGGCGGCCCCGGCTTCTCCAGCGACGTCATCGCGTCGGTGATCTACAAGCAGTACCAGGCGGGCTTCTACGGCCTCTCGACCGCCGGCAACGTCATCCTCTTCCTCGTCGTGACCGCGATCATCGTCCCGGTCCGTACTTCCTCAACAGACGGCAGGTGGAACTCATGACCCTCACCCGCGACCCTCACCACCGCCGACGCCGCAAGCGCGCGTCCGCGCGTGCGGACCGCCGGCCGATGACCGTTGCGGCGCTTCCTGCGGAAGTACCTCGTCGGCATCATCGCGATCCTCGCGTCGATCGTCGTCTTCATCGTGCCGTTCGTGTTCATCTTCCTCACGGCGGTCGAAGAACCCGCAGGAAGTCGTCGCTCCTCGAGTTCTCGCTGCCCGACAGGGTGGCAGCTCGTGGGAGAACCTCCTCGACCGTGCTGCAGACGCGGGACTATCATCCTCGTCCGCGCGTTCGTGAACAGCACCGTCCTCACCGTCGCGAGCGTCGCGATCATGGTGGTGCTCGCCGCGATGGTCGGCTACGTGCTGCAGCGCCGCAAGTCGCGCTGGAACCACGCTCATCAACTTCTTCGTGCTCGCCGGGCTCATCGTGCCGCCCGGCCGTCGTCCCGACGATCTGGGTGATGCAGGGCGCTCGGGCTCTTCAAGACGATGCCCGGGCATGATCCTCATCGAGGCCACGTTCGGCCTCGTCGTTCTGCATCCTGCTGTTCCGCGCCTTCGTCTCGACGATCCCGCGGGAGCTGGACGAGGCGGCGATCATCGACGGCGCGGGTCCGATCCGGCTGTTCTTCCAGGTCGTGCTGCCGCTGCTCAAGCCGGTCATCGTCACGGTCATCGTCGTGCAGGCGGTCGCCGTCTTCAACGACTTCGCCGACCCGCTGTACTTCCTGCCCGGCGACGCGAACGCGACCGTGCAGCTGACGCTCTACAACTTCCAGAGCCAGAACCTGAGCCAGTGGAACCTGCTGTTCATGGACATCCTGCTCATCACGATCCCGCCGCTGATCATGTACATCTTCTTCAACCGGCAGATCGTCGCGGGCATGACCAGCGGAGCGGTCAAGGGGTGATGTCGCTTGCGTCCCAGCGAACCCGCGTGTTCACCAGAACTCCGCGGGCACCGTCCCGCGAAGCCATGCGAGCTCGTTGTCGCGGATGAAGATCGACAGCGTCTCGTCGCTGAGTGAGGTCCCGCGCCGAGCCATTCGAACAGGATGCCGAGCAGGCGCGTCGCCGGACTCCGACATCGGGCTCGGCGACGGCCCGTTCCCACGCCTGCGACGAATCCGTCGGGCGTGGGGACGGACCGCACGAGCTTCGAGATGTACTTCGGCCCCGGCATCATGACGTGCGCCGCGGCAAGCGCCGCGCGGGCCGCGGCGAGCGTCAGGTGCAGCGCCGGCGTGGCGGCGCAGGAACTCGTCGTCGCGCTCGACCGCCTGGCGAAGGAAGTAGCCGCCGTACAGCCGCGCCTGCGCGACGTGCGAGCGCACGCGTTCGTCCCACACGTCGTCGGGAAGCGGTCACGATCCGCTCGAGCGTCTGCTCGATCCCGGGGAGCACGCTCCAGGCGACGCGAGCGTCGCGGAACGAGGCGCGCGTCGGGTCGTCGGCCCGCTGGGCCGCCGTCTCGAGGTACGCGGGGCTCGCGAGCTTGACGTCGATGTACGAGCCGGGATAGTCCACCCCGTACCGCTCGATCCAGGCGAATCGTCCCGCCGCGGTCTCGGCGGCGAAGCGCTCGTCGTCGACGACGAAGTACACGTCGACGTCGGAGTCCTCGCGCTCCCGGCCCTGCGCCACCGAGCCGATCGCCACCACCGCCAGCGCGCCGGGCTGCTCGCGCACCGAATCGACGTAGGCGGCCAGCGCCCGTTCGTGCTGCTCCACGTGTGCTCCTTCGCATCGGGTCGGGCACCACGGTATCGACACCGACGACGATCGACCGCATACCATTCGATGGGAAGCGCTTTCCGGTTGCGGAGTCGCGAAGATGTCGTATCGTTGAAACGATTCAGGGCCGGTGGCCGTCACCGCCGACACCACGGCCGCACACGAAGGAACATCACGCCATGACGAGCGAGACCACGCCGACCGGACGCGGGCGTCCCGAGGCCCCGCGCAGCGCATCGCCGCGCCCGAGCGGGCGCACCCGGAGGGTCTGCTTCCAGCTCCTGGTCCGCCCCGAGCTGCTCGACGAGTACATCGACCGCCACACTCCTGTCTGGCCGGAGATGCTCGCCGAGATCGCGGCATCCGGCCGCCGCAACTACTCGCTCTTCCTCGGCGAGGGCGGGCGTCTCATCGGGTACTACGAGACCGACGACGACGAGGCGGCCCAGGCGTATCTCGCGAACTCCGAGGTCGCCGCCCGCTGGGAGGCCGAGATGGGCCGCTTCTTCGTCGGCCTCGACGGCCGGCCCGATCAGGCGGCCACGCCTCTCACCGAGATCTTCCACCTCCACGACCAACTCGCCGCAGCCTCGGCCGCGGCATCCGACAAGGAAAGCACCGCATCATGACGACGCTGTCACCCGACATCCTGTCCACCCTCGAAGGCCAGGGCATCGAGCTGCCGAGCTGGGCGTTCGGCAACTCCGGCACCCGCTTCCGCGTCTTCACGACGGCGGGCACGCCGCGCGACCCGTACGAGAAGATCGCGGATGCCGCGCAGGTCAACGCCTACACGAAGCTCGCGCCCAGCGTGGCCCTGCACATCCCGTGGGACAAGGTCGACGACTACGCCGACCTGCGCCGCCACGCCGAAGACCTCGGCGTGAGCCTCGGCACCATCAACTCCAACACCTTCCAGGACGAGGACTACAAGTTCGGGGCGCTCACGCACCACGACGACCGCATCCGCAACAAGGCGATCGACCACCACCTCGAGTGCATCGACATCATGGATGCCACCGGCTCGCGCGACCTGAAGATCTGGCTCGCCGAGGGATCCAACTACCCGGGGCAGGCCGACATCCGTGCCCGTCAGGACCGCCTGCAGGACTCGCTGCAGAAGATCTACGACCGCCTGTCGGACGAGCAGCGCCTCGTGCTCGAGTACAAGTTCTTCGAGCCGGCGTTCTACCACACCGACGTTCCGGACTGGGGCACGTCCTACGCGCAGGTCGTCTCGCTCGGCGACAGGGCGATGGTCTGCCTCGACACCGGCCACCACGCGCCGGCACGAACATCGAGTTCATCGTCATGCAGCTGCTGCGCCTCGGGAAGCTCGGCTCGTTCGACTTCAACTCGCGCTTCTACGCCGACGACGACCTCATCGTGGGCGCGGCCGACCCGTTCCAGCTGTTCCGCATCATCTTCGAGGTGGTGCGCGGCGGCGGGCTCAACAACCCCGACGTGGCGTTCATGCTCGACCAGTGCCACAACGTCGAGGACAAGATCCCCGGCCAGATCCGCTCGGTGCTGAACGTGCAGGAGATGACCGCCCGCGCCCTCCTCGTCGACCGCGACGCCCTCGCCGCGGCGCAGCAGGCGAACGACGTGCTCGGCGCCAACGCCGTCTTCATGGACGCGTTCTACACCGACGTGCGTCCCGCCCTCGCCGAGTGGCGCGAGTCGCGCGGACTCGCGGCCGACCCGATGGCCGCGTACGCGGCATCCGGCTACCAGCAGCAGATCGCCGCGGACCGCGTCGGCGGCACGCAGGCCGGCTGGGGCGCCTGAAAACCCTCGCTCGCCCAAGACCCACCGGGGGTGCGGGATGCCGATCCCCGCTCCCCCGGTGCACCACCTCGATCCCGGCACTGCTGCCGGGTCCGGACCCGAAGGATCCAGATGAGCGAGCCCTACTCCGCCGCCGACGGCCTCGTCCGCGTCTACCCCGCACGTGAGCCCCACGGCACCGGCCTGGTGTGGGCGCACGGCGGTGCGTTCGCGTTCGGCGACCTCGACATGCCCGAGTCCGACTGGGTCGCCGAACAGCTCGCGGCCCGCGGCACGACGGTCGTCTCGGTCGACTACCGCCTCGCGCCCGTTCCCAAGGGATGGGATGCCGCCGGTCGGGCGGGCGGCGGCGACCACTACCCCGCGGCATCCGATGACATGCTCGCCGCATGGTCGTGGACCGTCGACAACGCGGGCCGCCTGCGGATCGATCCCGAGCGGCTCGCGATCGGCGGCACGAGCGCCGGCGGCAACCTCGCCGCCGGCGCGACGCTCCGGCTCATCGAGCGGCGGGCGGTGACGCTTCCCGCCCTCGTGCTGCTCGCCTACCCGACGCTGCTCGCGGTGCAGCCGGCTCCGGACGCCGCACTCCGTGCCGCGCTCGACGCGCAGCCCGAGGCCGACCGGTTCCGGCCGGAGATGGTGCGCGCCATGTACGAGAACTATCTGGGCGGTCCGATCGACGACGCGCCCCTCGCGGCGATCCCCGGGAACGCCCGCCCCGACGACCTCGTGGAGTTCCCGCCCACGCTCATGGTCAACGGCGACGTCGACGAGCTCCGCGTCTCGGGTGAGGCGTTCGCCGCGTCCCTGCGGGCCGCCGGGCGTCCGGTCGAGGTCGTCACCGAGCCGGGCACCGATCACGGTCATCTGAACCGCCCGCAGGAGCCGGCGGCATCCGTCACCCTCGACCGCTTCGCGACCCGCCTCGCCTCCCTGTCCCTCGCCGGTGCTCGTCTCGCAGCGCCCGCCTCCGCTCCCGCCTCACTCGCCTGAGCGACATCAGCCACCTCAGAAGGAATCCAGCCATGACCAACCAGGCCGTCTCCGACCTGATCACCCGGTCCAACCGCCTCGGCGCCGACCCGAAGAACACGAACTACGCCGGCGGCAACACGTCGGCGAAGGGCACCGAGACCGACCCGGTCACCGGCGAGCCCGTCGAGCTGCTGTGGGTCAAGGGGTCGGGCGGCGACCTCGGCACGCTGAAGGAGTCGGGCCTCGCCGTGCTGCGCCTCGACCGCATGCGAGCCCTCGTGAACGTCTACCCCGGCGTCGAGCGCGAAGACGAGATGGTCGCCGCGTTCGACTACTGCCTGCATGGCAAGGGCGGCGCCGCGCCGTCGATCGACACTGCGATGCACGGCCTCGTCGACGCCGCGCACGTCGACCACCTGCACCCTGACTCGGGCATCGCGATCGCGACCGCCGCCGACGGCGAGGAGCTCACGCCGAAGATCTTCGGCGAGAAGGTCGTGTGGGTGCCGTGGCGGCGCCCCGGCTTCCAGCTGGGCCTCGACATCGCCGAGATCAAGGAGCAGAACCCGCAGGCCATCGGCTGCATCCTCGGCGGCCACGGCATCACGGCGTGGGGCGACACGTCCGAGGAGGCCGAGCAGAACTCCTCATGGATCATCGAGACCGCCGCCGACTACATCGCTGCGCAACGGCAAGGCCGACCCGTTCGGAGGAGTTCGTGCGGGCTTCGAGGCGCTCCCCGACGCCGAGCGCCGCGCCAAGGCGGCCGCGCTCGCGCCGACGATCCGCGGGCTCGCGTCGACCGACAAGCCGCAGGTCGGCCACTTCACCGACGCCGCCCGTGGTGCTCGACTTCCTCGCGTCGGAGCGCGCCCCGGAGCTCGCCGCCCTCGGCACCAGCTGCCCCGACCACTTCCTGCGCACCAAGGTCAAGCCGCTCATCCTCGACCTGCCCGCGTCGGCCTCCGTCGAGGACTCGATCGAGCGGCTGAAGGAACTGCACGAGGCGTACCGCGCCGACTACCAGGCGTACTACGACGCCCACGCGACCGCCGACAGCCCCGCGATCCGCGGCGCCGACCCGCTCATCGTGCTGATCCCCGGCGTGGGCATGTTCTCGTACGGCGCCAACAAGCAGACCGCCCGCGTCGCCGGCGAGTTCTACGTCAACGCGATCAATGTGATGCGCGGCGCCGAGGCGCTCTCGACCTACTCCCCGATCTCGGATGCCGAGAAGTTCCGCATCGAGTACTGGGCGCTCGAAGAGGCGAAGCTGCAGCGCATGCCGAAGCCCAAGACCCACCAGGGCCGTATCGCACTGGTCACGGGCGCGGCATCCGGAATCGGCAAGGCCATCGCGACCCGCCTCGCCGCCGAGGGCGCGTGCGTCGTCATCGCCGACCTCGACCTCGAGAAGGCGCAGGGCGCTGCCGCAGAGCTCGGGAACACGGATGTCGCCATCGGCGTCGCCGCGAACGTCGCCGACGCCGACGCGATCCAGGCCGCCTTCGACGCCGCGGTGCTCGCGTTCGGCGGAGTCGACCTGGTCGTCAACAACGCCGGGCTGTCGCTGTCGAAGCCGCTGCTGGAGACCACCGAGAAGGACTGGGACCTGCAGCACGACGTGATGGCGAAGGGGTCGTTCCTCGTCTCGAAGGCGGCTGCGAAGATCCTCATCGAGCAGAAGCTCGGCGGCGACGTGATCTACATCTCGTCGAAGAACTCGGTCTTCGCCGGCCCGAACAACATCGCGTACTCGGCGACCAAGGCCGACCAGGCACACCAGGTGCGCCTGCTCGCGGTCGAGCTCGGCGAGCACGGCGTGCGCGTCAACGGCATCAACCCCGACGGCGTCGTGCGCGGCTCGGGCATCTTCGCTTCCGGCTGGGGCGCCAACCGCGCCGCGACCTACGGCGTCAACGAAGAGGACCTCGGCCAGTTCTACGCGAACCGCACGATCCTCAAGCGCGAGGTCGTGCCCGAGAACGTCGCCGACGCGGTGTTCGTGCTCACCGGCCCCGAGCTCAGCCGCACCACGGGCCTGCACATCCCGGTCGACTCCGGCGTCGCCGCCGCGTTCCTGCGATGACGCCGCCCTGCGACCCGGTCCGACTCGTCGAAAGGCGTATCTCTCACGCCGCGCAATCTCGCCGCAAAGCGTGCGGAAATCTACGCGCACGCGATTCCGGAACGGCGGTGGCCGATGAGCGCCGGCGGAGTCGTCGCGGCGGTCGACCTCGGCGCGACCAGCGGGCGCGTCATGCTCGGCTACGTGGACGACGGGATGCTGCGCCTCGAGCAGGTCGCGCGGTTCCCGAACGGTCCCGTGCCCGGGCCGGACGGCCTCCACTGGGACTTCTCCGCGCTGTACCGGCACATCGTCGACGGGCTCGCCGAGGCGTACCGACGCGAGCCGGGCATCGCGAGCATCGGCATCGACTCGTGGGCGGTGGACTACGGTCTCGTGCACGGCGGTGAGCTGCTCGCCGAGCCGTTCCACTACCGCGACGAGCGCACCGCCCGCGGGGTCGAGGCGGTGCACGCCGAGGCGCCGTTCGCAGAGCTCTACCGCCGCAACGGACTGCAGTTCCTCCCCTTCAACACGCTGTACCAGTACGCCGTCGAGGAGCGCCTCTCCGACGCCGAGGTGTCGCTCCTCATCCCCGATCTCGTCGCGTTCCTCCTCACCGGGGTGCGCGTGGCCGAGCGCACGAACGCCTCGACGACGGGTCTGGTCGACGTGCGCACCGGCGAGTGGGACCTCGAGCTCGCCGCACGACTCGGGATCCCGGCATCCGTCCTTCCCCCGCTGGTCGATCCCGGCGAGCATCTCGGCACGCTGCACGGTGAGGCGCGCGAGCGCATCGGCGCGCCGCTCGAGGTTGTCGCGGTCGGCTCGCACGACACGGCCTCAGCCGTCGTCGCCGTGCCGCTGAGCACTCCGCACGCCGCGTACATCTCGTGCGGCACCTGGGGCCTCGTGGGTGTCGAGCTCGACGAGCCCGTCGTCAGCGACGCGGCGCGCGAGGCGAACTTCACGAACGAGGGCGGCGTCGACGGGCGCGTGCGCTTCCTCCACAACGTGACCGGGCTGTGGCTCCTCAGCGAGGCGGTGCGCACGTGGGAGGCCGAAGACGGGGCGGCGATCGATCTTCCCCGATTGCTGGATGCCGCAGCCGGGGTCGTGGGCGACCTCCCGCTGTTCGACGCCAACGACCCGCGACTGTCGGCGCCCGGCGACATGCCCGCGCGCATCGGGGCCGTGCTCGCCGAACGCGGCGCCACGGTGCCGGCGACCCGCGACGCGTTCGCCCGCACGATCGTCGAGAGCATCGCCCAGGCGTTCGCCGACGCCGTCGCGACCGCCGGCCGACTCACCGGCCGCGACATCGATGTGATCCACATCGTCGGCGGCGGCGCGCTCAACCGGCTGCTGTGCCAGGCGACGGCGGACCGCTCCGGCCTTCCGGTGCTCGCCGGTCCGGTCGAGGCGACCGCACTCGGCAATGTGCTCGTGCAGGCGCGCGCGCACGGCTGGTTCGGACCCGACGCGACGCTGGAAGACCTGCGGCGCGCGGTCGCGGCCGGCGTGGCCCCCGTCCGATACGAGCCGCGCGCGTAGTCCGTCGCGCGTCCGGCGCGGGCCCGGGTGCCGCAGCCGCCCACCGCGCAGCAGCTGAAGGAGTGAGCACGTGACCGCATACGCAGCAGCGTTCGACTGGGCGCGACGGCAGGTCGACGAGGGGCGCCTCCCCACAGCGGTCCTGGGCGTCGCCACCGCCGACGGCGTGACCGCCCTCGACGCGTTCGGCGCGACGAACGGCCGACGGGCCGGGGTCGACGACCCGTACTGGCTGTTCTCCATCACGAAGGTGCTGACGGGCCTGACGGCGGCGCGCGCGATCGAACGCGGGCTCCTCACCACCGAGACGCCGCTGTCGTCGGCGATCCCCGAGTTCGGCGTCGGCCGCGACGACGTGGTGCGCCTGGGTCACCTCGCGAGCCACACCTCCGGCATCCGTGAACCGTCGCTCGACCCCGCCGAAGGACTGCGCGCCGCCCTGCTGGCACCGGGTCGCGACTTCGCCGCGGGCACCGCCTCGCGCTACTCGACCGTGGCGTTCGACGGCATCGCCGAGCTGGTGCGGCACCGCACCGGACGGGCATGGGATGCCGACATCGCGGCGTGGGCGGCTGCGCTCGGCGCGACCGGACTCACGCTCGATCCCGCCGCCGACCCGCACACCGTGGTCGATGCGGAGCGTCTCGGCCTCGACATGCGCGGGTTCGCGAGCCACCGCAGCCCCGGCGCAGGCATGATCGGCACCGCCGGCGACCTCCTCGCCGTCGGCGCAGCGCTGCTGCGGATCGGACAGGGCGAGCGGGACGGCGTCGTGCAGCCGGCGACGCTGGCGATGATGCTCCAGCCGCTCACCGGCGACATTCCCCGCCTCGAGCCCTACCCGGCCCAGCGCGGCCAGGACTGGGGCTTCACCTTCAACCTCCGCACGCGCGCGCCCGGCCTCATCGACCGCGACCTCTTCGGCCACGGCGGCTGGGCGGGCACGGAGTTCTGGGTGCATCCGGCAGCGGGCGTCGCGTACGTGCTGCTCACGAACCAGGCGGAGCGGCCCGGCGTCGACACCGACGAGCTCGACAACGCGGTGGTCTCGGGCGTCTGAGCCGCATGCCGCCGCCCGTTCCACGGGCGCACGTTCTCCGAAGGGGCACAATGGGGTGATGTTGCGCGACCTCGGAATCGACGGGTCGGATGCCGACGAGGCCGTCTACCGGTTCCTGATCGCCCACACAGCCGCGAGCGAGCCCGACCTCGCGCGGGCGCTCGGCCTCCCCCTGGCTGAGGCCACCGCCGCAGTGCGACACCTGCGCGACCTCGGCCTCATCGTTCCGGAGCGCGCCGATCCGTCCGCGGACACCACCCCGCGCTGGCGCGCATCCGCTCCCGAGCTGGTGCTCGGCCCGATGCTGGCGCGGTCGCGGGATCGGCTCCGGCGCGCCGAGGACGCGCTGCTCGAGCTCGTCGAGGCCTACCGGCACGACACCGCCGGAGCGACGGGATCCGACCTGGTCGAGATCATCGAGGGCCGCGCAGCCCAGGTTCACCGGCTCACGCAGCTCGAACAGGGCGCCCGCCGCAGTGTCGACGTGTTCCAATCCGGGCAGAACCTCATCGTCCCCGTCGCCGACAGCATCTACGACGACGAGTTGGCACCTGCCGCGTCCGCCCAGAGTGTGGCGGGCGCGGACGACGCCGCGGGTGCGACATTCGACCCTCTGGCCGCACACGACGACGCCGGGGCGCGCGAGGACGTGCACTACCGCGTCGTCGTCGACAGCGCATTCCTCACCGAGCCCGAGGCGATCCATGCGCTCGACGAGCGCCTCGCCGGCGGCCACGAGGTGCGGATCGTCGACGAGCCGCTCATCAAGCTCGTGGTCGTCGACGGCGAGTTCGCGATGCTGCAGGTGAGCGGGCGCACCTCGGTGATGCTGCGGCGACCGCTCGTCGTGCTGGGTGAGCAGCTGTTCGAGACGACCTGGCGCCATGCGCGCCCCTACTTCCGTGAGGCGGCCCAGCTCTCGGCCGACGACAGACGTATTCTGCAGCTGATGCTGGCAGGGCTGACGGATGCCGCAGCCGCGAGCCAGCTCGGCACCTCGCCGCGCACGATCCAACGGCGGTTGAGCGCACTCATGGCCCGCGCCGAGGTCACGACGCGCATGCAGCTGGGCTGGCATGCCATGCGCAACAACTGGATCTGACGTCCAGAACCGCGCCGACACGAGGGGCGGCCGGGTCAACCGACCCGACCGCCCCTCCGTCCGTCACGCCGGATGTCAGGGCATCTGAGCGACGATCTTGTTCAGCGTCTGGCCCTGGTGCTTCGCCACCGGCACCGGTGTCGAGTCGGCGGTGGCGTTGCGGGCGAACCAGTTGGTCACCACCCACTGCAGATCGTCGGCATCCACCGTCCCACTGAGGTCGACGTCGGCCGCACGGTCGGCGGTGCCTCGCGCCTCGTAGATCGCGATGGCGTCCTTGACGTCGATGACGTCGTCGCCGTTCACGTCTCCCGCGAGCATCGCCGGAAGGAACCCGACAGCCTGGCCGGCGAGCCCGAACTCACCGTGCGTCGCGAGATCGACGTCCTTGTACCAGGCCATGTGCCCCGGCGTCGTGACCTTCACGTGCGCGAACTCGTCCGAGTACGCAAGGTCCGTGGCGGTCGCCGTGCTGCGCGCGTCGACCCCGAGCATCTGCGGAGCACCGCCCGGCAGCGTCAACTCCACCCGTGTACCCACCTGCGAGTAGTCGCGCGCCGGGTCGAACGCGTTCGACTCGGTCAGCAGACCCTGTGCCGCGGCCTGGACCGTCAGCGTGGAGGTCGGAGCGAGGTAAGTCGTGCCGGGATACACCACCTGCGCCTGCTTGCCACCCGCGAGCGACTTCGCGTAGACGCCGGACAGATAGAGACCCACCTGCTGGGCGACGGGCGGCTGCAGCACCTTGAACGTGACTTTGAACGTTGCCAGTTCGTCCCGGGTGACTCCGGCGGCCTGGTCGTCGAAGGTCACCCCGACGCGACGGATCACCTGGCCCGACACGGTGCGCTCGCTCGTGGTGATCTCGCCCGAGGCGAGGGCGCCGAGCTCGTCGGTCTTCTCCACCGACAGGACCTCCGTGAACGTCGGGCTGTAACGCAGGTCCATCGCGTAGTCGGCCCAGGCCTGGGTGTCGTGCGCGGTGAACGTGTAGCTCACCACGTCGCCCGGCCGCGCGGTCGCCGCATCGGCGTCGCCGATGACGTACGGGTAGCCCTGACGCACCAGCATCACCTCCTGGCGGGTCGCGATGTTGCCGGCGGCATCGGCCGCCCACATCCGCACGTTGGTGGACGGGCCAGGGCTGAGCGTCACCGTTCCGTTGACGTCACCGTTCGCGTCGGGGTACCACAGCCCCTCGGGGTTCGAAGTGAAGCGGGTGAAGTACAGCCGGTTCTCGGCCTGGCTGATGTCGATGCCGTGCGCGCGGATGGCCTCGAGCTCGCCGTCGACGAGCGACGCCTTCATGACGTACTCCTTGGCATCGGCCGGGATCTCGACCACCTTGGGGTGGGCCATGCTGTATGCCGACAGGCCGTCCTCGTACGTCGGAGAGGTGGTGTCGACATAGATCGGGCGCGTCGCCTGGACGGTGTTGCCGTCGACGTCGTAGCCGATCAGGCGCAGCGTGTACGCGCCCTGGGCGGCCCACACCGGCTTGCTTGCGATGGGGTCGCCGGCGTCGCCGGTGAACGGGTAATACTGCCCCAGTACATTGACGTAGCCGTACCAGCGGTCCTCGAGCAGCGTCTTGGTGTCCAGCGTCCCGACGACACCGAGGTCGTTGCCGTCCTCGTCCGCGAAGACGATGTCCATGTGGTCCAGCTGACCGGCGAGGTTGATCGCGAAGCTGGCCTGACCATTGGTCGCCTCGCCGACGACGGACATGTCCTGCCCCTGGCGGTTGGTGAGGACGGACTTGACCATGTCCACATCGATGCCGGCGTCACCGATCTTCAGCCCGAACGGCACGCTGATGACGTCGTCGCCCGCGGTGAAGTCCACGGCGCCCTCGTAGAACCCCTCCGCCGCCGCAGCGGGCACGGCGAGTTCGAGCGAGACCTTGCTGCCGGTGGCCTTGACCTCCGACTTGTTGGCGGTCAGCGTGATGCCGTTGGCCGCGGCATCCGATGACGATCCCGATCCGCGCGTGAAGCGCACCTTCACGGCGTACTTCTCCTTCTGCGCATCGGTCAGCTCGATCGTGGCGGAGCGCTTCGCGCCCTCGCCCGCCATGACGGCGCCGAAGTCGACGACGCCGGTGCGGGTCGGGTGCTCCACGACCGTGCGGTCGGGCAGCTCGAGGTCGGTGATCCCCAGCACGGCGGCGCTGCTGTCGTCGGTCACTGCGGCGAGCGGATCGACCTGGCCCGCGCCGACCTCCCACACGCTGCTGTCGACCGGCGGCGCGGCCGCGGTGTTCATGAGGGCGACCTTGATGTCCTCCGGGGTGCGCGCGTCGTCGTACTGCAGCGACAGCGCGGCGACGCCGCTCACGTAGGGCGTCGCCATGGACGTGCCCGAGAGGCTCGCGTACGCGTGCGTGTAGTCGCCGCCCTCGGGGTCGACGATGTCGACCGGGATGCTGGAGAGCACGCTGACTCCGGGTGCGGTGATCTCAGGCTTGATGGCCACGGTGCCGCTGACCGGACCGCGCGACGAGAACGACGCGAGCGAGCCGTCGCCCATCGACAGCGTGCCGTCGGCCGCGAAGGTGACCGTCGCGGTGCCCGCGGCGAGCGCGGCGTACAGCGAGGCACCCTGTTCAGCAGTGACCGAGAACGACGGAACGAACTTCTTGCTCTCGCCGAGGTAGGACGGAATGTGGCCGGTCGTGCCGTCCTGGTTGACCAGGAGCACGGCGACCGCGCCGCGCTGCTTGGCATACTCGACCTTCTGGTTGAGCGTGATGTCGCCGCGCCGCACGAGCGCGACCTTGCCGGTCGGGGTGTCCCCCGCGTAGCCCGCGCTGTTGCCCAGGCCGCCGTCGAAGACGCTCAGGGTCGCGCCGTCGAGCGCCTCCACTTCGCCGCCGTACGCTTTCGCGAGCAGCCGGCCGGTCACCTCCGCCGCACCCATGGTCGCGGTGAACGCGGCGAGGTCGATGGGCGAGTCGTTGGCGCCCACCGTGATGGGCAGTGCCGAGGCGGCGGGGCTTCCGAGCGTGTACGACTCGCTGCCGTTGTTTCCCGCGGCGACGACCGTCGTCACGCCCGCCAGGACGAGGTTGTTCGCCGCCATGCCCTGCGGGGTCAGCGGGTCGTTGATCGACGCGCCGAGCGACATGTTGACGACGTCCATGCCGTCCGTGAGCGCACGGTCCATGGCGGCGAGGATCCCACCGGTGGCGCCCGAGCCGTAGGGGCCGAGCACGCGGTAGGAGTAGATCTCGGCATCGGGCGCGACGCCCTGCGCCGAGCCGGCCGTCTCGCCGGTGCCGGCGATGATGCCGGCGACGTGGGTGCCGTGCTGGGTGTAGTACGTGCTCCCGTTGCTGACCTCGGCCTGCTTCGAGGCCTTCCAGTCCTCCCAGGTCGTCTCCATCGGGTCGGCGTCGCCGTCGACGAAGTCGTAGCCGCCGCGGTAGGCCGTCTTCAGGTCGGGGTGGTTGTAGTCGATGCCCGTGTCGAGGACGCCGATCTTGACGCCCTCGCCGGTGATGCCATCGGCGTGCAGCTGCGCGATGCCGGCGGCGATATCGCCCTGCACATCGGATGCCGTGGCTGACGCGGTCGCGGCGGTCGCCGTCGTCCGGCTGCCGAGCGCGGTGACCTCGGCGTCCGGCCACACCGACTGCACGGCATCCGATTCGAGAAGCTTCTCGATCTGGTCGCCCGGCACCGTGACCTTCGCGCCGTTGAACGCCTCGGTGTACTCGACGGTGATCGCGGGCGGCGTCGACGCGCCGGCATCGTCGACGAAGAGTTCTGCGAGGTCGTCCTTGAACCGGCGATGCGAGTCGGCCACGCGCTTCTTCGCGGCCTCCTCGCTCACCGCCACGCCGTCGGCCGCGGCGAGGAGCCGATCGACCCTCGCAGGCTGCTGCGTGAACCCGACGATGACGTCGACGGCCTCGGCGGATGTGAGCGTCTCCTGCTCGAAGTTCAGCGGGTCGACCTCGAGCGTGTTCATCGCCTCGAGCGCGCGACGCTGGTCGCTGCTCAGCCCCGCGAGCAGCTCCGCGGTGTCGTCGGGGCGCGGGGCGGCCGTCGCCGCCATGGGGGCGAGTCCGGCGGCGAGGACGGCGCCGGCCGCGAAGACCGCGAGGCATCGCCGAAAATGGGCGCGTTCGATCATGGGATTCTCCGGGAGGGGACGGCCGCGGATCGCGGAGCGCGAGGCGCGGGACTCTTGAAACGACTTTCACATCCGGGCGCGCCATCCACCTAGCCGAAGGGCTGGCGAGAGCACGACATGACGAAGAGTCGCCAGGCCGTCTGCTGCCCGGCGACTCGCGGGCACGGTCAGCGCGGAAGACTGCGCTTCGTCAGGCGGCCGCTGCGGAGGTGCTGCGCCGTCAGGGCGCCGAGGTCGACGTCCGCACCTTCAGCTCGATCTCGAAGCCCTCGTGCACGGGCTCCGTACGCCCGGCGAAGCGCTCGAGGAGCATCTCGACGGCCCTCGCCCCCATGGCCTCGCCCGGCTGGTGGACGGTGGTGAGGCCCAGAGCGGGGTGCGACGCCATCGGCACGTCGTCATAGCCGACGACAGAGAGGTGCCGCCCGAGCTCCGCGGCGGCACGCATCGCCCCGAACGCGAGCTCGTCGTGAGCCGCGAACACGGCGGTGACAGGCGTTCCGGCCTCGAGCGTGCGCCGCACGACCTCGTAGGAGTTCCCCTCGCCCTCGTCGGTGCGCCAGACGACGGCGCGGTCACCGTGGCCCGCGGCCGCCATCGCCGCGCCATACTCGCGCAGGCGCACGCCGTGCGGAAAGGGCTCGGCGTGGTCGGACTCGGGCAGCGTGAGGTGGGCGATGTGCGTGTGTCCGAGGGCCAGCAGATGCTGCATCGCGGCCTGCCCTCCGGCCGCGTCGTCGCCGGCGACCACGTCGTAGCGGTCGGACGTGTCGTGCCGCCCGAACATCACGACCGGCACCGAGGCCGAGATGCGCTCCAGCCCCGCCTCGTCGACGCGGGGCGAGACGGCGATGACGCCGTCGACCTGGCGGTCCACCAGCGCCTCCAGTGCGCGCAGTCCCTCGCGCGAGCCGGCCTCGGCGGGGGCGATGATGAGCTGGTACGGCGTGCCCTCGAGCGCGCCCGTCGCGCCCCGCACGATCCGCGCGAAGAAGTGGTTCGCGAGGTCCGGAAGCTCGATGCCCAGCGTGTACGTGCGCCCGCGCATCGCCCGCGCGGCGATCCGCGGCCGGTAGTTGAGCTCGGTCATCGCCGCCGTCACGCGTGCACGCATCGCATCGCTGACGCCGTAGGCGTTGCGCAGCACCTTGGACACCGCCGCCCGCGACACGCCGGCCACCTGCGCGACGTCTTCGATGGTCGCCGCTCGCGGCCGCTGGACACTCATGAGACGAGGGTAGTGGCGGGCGGTGCGGCGACGCCGGAGGGGACGGCACCCGCCGTCACCGCCCCCTCCGGCGCCATGGGCTACTTGACCGAGAAGGACGCCTCGGCGGCGGTGTCGACCGAGCCGCCGACCGTCACCGTGTAGGTGCCGGGCCCGGTCGTCCACGCCGACGCCGACGCGTCCCAGTACTCGAGCAGGTGCATGTCGGCGAGGTCCTCGGCCGACAGCGTCACCTGCACGTTTCGGTGCTCGCCGGGCCCGAGCGTCACGCGCTCCCAGCCGATCAGGCGCTTCGACGGCTCTCCGGAAGCGTCCGGCAGCTCGAGGTAGACCTGGGCCACCTCGGTGCCGGCGACGTCACCGGTGTTGGTGAGCTTGAACCGCACGCGGATCTCCTTGTCACCCGTTGTCGATTGCGGGGTCACCGTCACCTTGTCGTACGAGAACTCGGTGTAGCTCAGGCCATGACCGAACTCGAACAGTGGCTCGATGCCCTGCGCCTCGTACCAGCGGTAGCCGACCTGCAGGCCCTCGCTGTAGTCGACCTGCCGGATGCCGGACGCGTCCAGCACGCCCGGGTACTGCGCCTCCGAGCCGGCGGTCGGCGTGTCGGCGAGCGAGACGGGGAACGTCATCGGCAGCTTGCCCGACGGGTTCGCATCGCCGTACACGAGCGCCGCGAGCGCCGGGCCGAACTGCTCACCCGAGTGCCACGCGTGGAACACCGCGTCGACGTCGTCGATCCACGGCATCTCGACCGCAGAGCCCGCGTTGAGCACCGCCACGGTGGAGGGAGCGGATGCCGCGACCGCCGCGATCAGCTGATCGCCGTTGCCGTCCAGCCGGAGGTCGGGCAGGTCCTGACTCTCGCCCATCGTGTAGTGGCCGAACACGATCGCGACGTCGGCAGCGGATGCCACCGCCGCGGCCTGCGCCACGTCGGCCCCGTTGTCGTACACGACCTCCCCGCCGGCCTGCGTCACGCGCTCAGTGAGGGCCGTGAGCGGGTCGACGAGAGCGTTGCAGTTGAGCACCGGTCCGCCGGGGCCGAACGGGAAGTCCCAGCCGCAGCCGGTCTTCGCGCTGACGTCGCCGGTCGGGACGCTCGACGCGGTCTGTCCGATGACGGCGACGGTGAGATCTCCCGCCGTCAGAGGCAGCACGCCGTCGTTCTTGAGCAGCACCGTGCTCTGCTCGGCGATCTCGCGGGCGAGGGCCTTGTGCTCGGGCGTGGAGACGTTCGCGACGGGCGTCGTGGGCACCGGGTGGTCGAACAGGCCGCCCCCGATGTAGGAGCGCACCACGCGGAACGCGGCTTCGTCGATCCGATCCTGCGTGATCTCACCGGCGGCGAGTGCGGCATCCAGACGTGCGGGCGTGAACCAGCGCGGCCGGTTCAGCTCCTGATCGAGGCCGGCGTTCAGCGACGGAGCGGTCGAGTGGACCGATCCGAAGTCGCTCATCACGTAGCCCTCGAAGGGGTAGTCCTCGCGCAGGCTCGTGGTGAGGATCTCGTTCTCGCACGCCCAGGCCCCGTTGACCTGGTTGTACGAGCACATGAGGCTGCCGGGATCGCTCTTGCGCACGGCGATCTCGTACGGCAGGTCGTAGATCTGCTTGAACGTGCGCTCATCCATGTTGGACGAGCTCGACTGCCGTGCGATCTCCTGCTCATTCGCCACGTAGTGCTTGAGGTTGGCGATCACCGGCTTGTCCGGGTTCCCGTCCTCGAGACCGCGCACGTTCGCCGCGGCCATGAGCCCGGACAGCACGGGATCCTCACCGAAGTACTCCGACCCCCGGCCCGACAGTGGGGTGCGGCCCGAGGCGATGCCCGGTCCGAGGACGACGGCGCTGCGCTTGTCGAAGGATTCGCTGCCGTGGGCGATGGCCTTCTGCTCGCCGAGCTCGAGGTTCCACGTCGCCGCAACGGCGATGGGCCCGGGCCACGCCGTCGTCCCTGCCGATTGGTACACGCCGTCCGGGCCGTTGGCGTAGATGACGACCGGCGTACAGGCGACCTGTGCGGGGTACACCACCGGCGCCTCGCCCGCGAACCCGGGATTCCACGTCGTGCGGACGGGGTCGTTCGCCGGCTGCTCGACCAGCCACCGGTACTTCTGGTGCTGTGAGCTCGCGTCGAGCAGCGCCTGGGCTCGCTCGTCCGCGGTCTTCGAGGCATCCATCCATGGCACCGTCGCGCAGTCCACCGCGGCGGCCGGGGCAGCGACCGCGACCACGGCCCCGGTGCTCACCAACGCGGCTCCCAGCAGCACCGCGATCACACGTCGACGCCCGCGCGTTCGGCGCGGCTGTCGGTCGTTCTCGGACAACGTCATCGTCGTTCCTCTCCGTCGAGGAGCGATCCGTAGACCGCTCTACATGTGTAGACCGCTCTACGGTGACACGCGGCATCGTGAACGTCAAGGTTCTGCTCCCACGGTGATCGACCAGCGGAAGGGTGGATGCCTCGACCTCGAGGCGGTGCGCACATCCGTCGCGTTCACGCCCATCCGGGGCGCAGGCGAGCAATGTCAAGGCCCCGGCGCACGGCATCCGTCCGGGGCTAGCGTGTCCCCATGGACGAACCGCGCACCGAAGACCAGACGCCCGGCGAAGGCACCCCGGGCGACGAGCGGCCGAGCCGCGGCGACGAGAACCCGGTCGGCGGGGACGAGACCACCGAAGAGCAGCTGGAAGCCGACAACCCCGTCGAGGAAGACACTCTCGAGACCCTCGACCCTGACAACCCGCCGGCCTGACCGGTCGCCGCGCCGCGGCATCCGTCCCTCGTCTCAACAACACGACCGGCGTCCGCGGCTCTCGCCGAGCTCACACGCTCGGGGCGCGCACATCGTGCGCACTCGGCGAGAGCATATGGACCGCGCGGCTGAGCGCGCCGCCCGCGGCTACGCCTCGCGCGTGATCGTCACCTTGACGTGCAGGTTGCTCTTGAACGGGCCGGCGTAGACGCCGCGCAGCGGCGGGACGTCGCCGTAGTCGCGGCCGCGACCGACGAGCACGTGCCGGTCGCCGATCTCGATGTTGTTGGTGGGGTCGAAGCCCTGCCACTCCCCCGCGAACCACTCGATCCACGCGTGGGACTCGCCGGTCACCGCGACGCCCACCTCGGCCGACGGCCGCGGGTGCAGGTATCCCGAGACGTAGCGCGCAGGGATGCCGACTTCGCGCAGCGCGCCCAGGGTGACGTGCGCGATGTCCTGGCAGACGCCCTTGCGCGCCTCCCAGGCCTCGCTCGCGGTCGAGTGCACGCCGGTGATGCCGTGCATGTACTCCACCGCGTCGCCCACCGCGACCGAGATCGCGTGCGCCGCGCGGCCGGGGTGGTCGTGCTCTGCGGCGATGCTGCGCGCGAGCTCCGCGACCTCGGCGTGAGGGCGCGTGCGCCCGGTCTGCGACAGCTGCTCGACCGTCTCGATCGAGCGGGCCGACTCGCGGGCGAGCTCATCCCACGTGAGGTCGATGTGCTCGAGCGGGCGCGGGCGCACCTCGACCAGCGAGCGGGCGGTGATCGTGAGCGACGAGTGCGGCGACAGCACGTCGAAGGCCGCGACCCGCGTGCCGAAGTAGTCGACGTACTGGTTGACGGATGTCGACGGCTCGATGTCGAGCGACGAGTTGAGCACGAACTGGCTGTCGGTGGAGCCCGGGAGCATGCGGGCCTCGTTGTACGAGGCCGTCACGTCGCCCAGATAGCTGAAGCCGGTCTGGTGCTCGATGCGGAGGCGCTTCATGAGATCTCTCCGATCCAGCTGGGCTCGGCCTGGGTCGGGAAGAACCGGCCGCGGATCGCCTCGGATGCCTCGCGCGTGACCGTCTGCACGCGGTCCATGTGCGTCGGCAGCTCGCCGAGGATCTCGGAGATGGGCCGGTACTCGAGGTCGTTGCGGATCTGCCCGAGCGCCCGCAGCACGGTGTTCGAGTGGCCGACCCGATCGGCACGCGGATCGATGGCGCTCATGCACTCCTCGGCGCGCTGGATCGAGTAGATGATCGAGCGCGGGAACAGCCGGTCGAGAAGGAGGAACTCCGCCGCGTTGCGGGCGCTCGGCATGCCGCGATAGGTGCGCAGGTACGCCTCGTAGGCGCCGCACGAGCGCAGGATCGTCGTCCACGACGGACCGGATGCCTCGGTCAGCGACCGCGTCGCCAGCAGGCGCGCCGTCATGTCGGTGCGCTCGATGCTGCGTCCGAGCGTGAAGAACTGCCACGCTTCGTCGCGGCTGGTGGACGAGTCGACGATGCCGACGGCGAGCGCCGCGCGCTCGCGCACCCACTGGAAGAACTCGTGCACGCGGTCGTTCTGCAGGCGCCGCGGCATCCGTGCATTCGTGGTGTTGAGCGTCTCCCACAGCTCCGTCGAGACGATCTCGCGCGCGCGCCGGGCGTTCTCGCGCGCCGCGGTGAGGGCGTAGGCGATGCTCGACGGGTTCATGCGGTCGACGGCGAGACGTGCCAGCACGTCTTCGCGGCGGACGTGCTCGACGCCGGGCGGCGGGGCGGAGCCCATGACGCTGAGGAGCGACCGGCACGCGGTGTCCTCGTCGATCCACGGGTCTTCGAGCAGGAGCTGCAGGTGCACGTCGAGGATGCGCGCCGTGCCGTCGCTGCGCTCGATGTACCGCCCGATCCAGAACAGGCTCTCCGCGATGCGACTCAGCATGACGTGTCCTCGGACTGCGCGACGCGTTTCGTCTCGGTCGCCGGCGCTCCCTCGCTCAACGACCGGGGTCCCGGTCGTTGAGCGAGCGAAGCGAGACGAAACGCCCGCGACCGCGGCCTGCTGCTGTTGCTGCTCCTGCTGCTCGACCCGCGAGCGCGGGCGGTCGTGCGGCGAGTGCGTCGGCTCGGTCTGGGGGTCGTAGATGATCGGGATGGCCGCGGTCACCGTCGACGCCTGGTCGGCGACGAGCTCGGGCACGCCGCGGCCGTGGCCGTACTCGACCTGTCCGGGCGCGGAGCCGCCGACGATCCACGTGTCCTTCGATCCACCGCCCTGGCTGGAGTTGACGACGAGCTGACCTTCCGGCAGGGCGACGCGGGTCAGGCCTCCGGGGAGCACCCAGACGTCTTCGCCGTCGTTGACCGCGAAGGGCCGCAGGTCGGCGTGGCGCGGGCGCATGCCGTCCTCCACGAGGGTGGGGATCGTCGAGAGCATGACCACGGGCTGCGCGATCCAGCCGCGGGGGTCGGCGCGCAGGCGCTGCCGGAGCTTCTCGAGCTCGGCGGGCGAGGCATCCGGTCCGACGACCAGCCCCTTGCCGCCCGAGCCGTCGACCGGCTTCACCACGAGCTCGTCGAGCCGGTCGAGCACCTCTTCGAGGGCGCCCGGGTCTTCGAGCCGCCACGTGTCGACGTTCTTGAGGATCGGCTCCTCCGCCAGGTAGTAGCGGATGAGGTCGGGCACGTAGGTGTAGAGCAGCTTGTCGTCGGCGACGCCGTTGCCCACCGCGTTCGCGATCGTGACGTTGCCCAGGCGCGCCGCGAGCATGAGACCGGGCGCGCCGAGCATCGAGTCGGCGCGGAACTGCAGCGGATCGAGGAACTCGTCGTCGACCCGGCGGTAGATCACGTCGACGCGCTTGGGTCCGCGGGTGGTGCGCATGAACACCTTGCCGCCGATGCACAGCAGGTCGCGGCCCTCGACGAGCTCGACGCCCATGAGCCGCGCGAGCAGCGTGTGCTCGAAGTAGGCGGAGTTGTAGACGCCCGGGCGTCAGGACGACGACGTTCGGGTCCTCGATGCCGGCCGGCGCCGAGGCGCGCAGCGCCGCGAGCAGCTTGTTGGGGTAGTCGCCGACCGGACGCACCCGCATCGAGACGAAGAGCTCGGGCAGGGTCTGCGCCATGACGCGGCGGTTCGAGATGACGTAGCTGACGCCCGACGGCACGCGCACGTTGTCTTCGAGCACGCGCATCTCGCCGTGCTCGTCGCGGATCAGGTCGATGCCCGACACCTGGATGCGCACGCCGTTGGCGGAGTGGATGCCGGCGGCCTGGCGATAGAAGTACTGCGAGCTCGCGATCAGCCCGGCGGGCAGCACCTCGTCGCGCACGCAGAACTGGTGCCCGTAGGCGTCGTCGAGGAACGCCTCGAGCGCCCGCACCCGCTGCTTCACACCGGCCTCGATGCGCGACCACTCGTCGTACGTGATCACGCGGGGCACGGCATCCAGCGGGAACGGCCGCTCCTCGCCCGCGAAGTCGAAGGTCACGCCCTGGGCGAGGTACGAGCTGGCGAGCGAATCGGTGCGGCCGCGCAACTCGTCCTGCGTCATCTGGGCGAGCGCCTGGTACAGCTCTCGATAGGCCTCGCGGGACTCGGCCGGCGCACCCGGGTGGGCCGGGCTCCCGAACATCTCGTCGAACGCGGGAACCCCCGAGGGCGTCTTGCGCGGCGCCAGCGTGGAGCCGTAGCCGTCGAACAGATCACCCATCCGGACAGCCTAATGCGGGCCGTGTTGCCGCGGTGTTTCGACGGATGCCGGTGGGCCCGCGGATGCGATCGCCCGCGACGTGACGACACCCGGCGAACCGGCGCTCGACGCGCTCACCGCATGCCTCGCCGCGCCGCAGACGATACGCCGTAAGAACCCCGTAATCCCCGGCACGGCCCGGCAGACGTCCGCGAACCATACGCTGGCACCATGGCTGCGACCAGATCGGCCGGACCTGCCCCGGCGCCCCTGACGTGGGTCGCGGGCGTGGCCGCCGTGCTGCTCGCGGCGGGGCTCGGCGAGTTGGTGGCCATGGTCGTCAGCCCCTCGTCCAGCCCGGTGGCCGCGATCGGCGCCGCTCTCATCGACATCGCACCGCCGTGGGCGAAGGACACCGCGATCGCGCTGTTCGGCACCGCCGACAAGATCGCGCTCATCGTCGGCATCGCCCTCGCGATGCTGGTCCTCGCCGCGCTCGCCGGCTGGCTCCAGGCCCGGCGGCCGCCGTGGGGCGTCGCCCTGATCGCCGTCTTCGGCATCACCGGCGCGATCGTGGCCGCGACGCGACCCGGCGCCGGCTCACTCGCCTGGCTGCCCGCGCTCGTCGCCGGTGCGGTGGGCGCCGTCGCGCTCTGGCTGCTGGTCCGGCTGCTCCAGCCGACGCCGGCCGTCGCTGCACCGGCCGAACCCGCACCGGGCGTCCCCGCACCGGGCGTTCCCGCACCCGCCCGACCCTGCGCCGGCCGACCCCGCCTCGGCCGGCCTTGCACCGGCCGAACCCGCAGCGCCCGTCGTCGCTTCCGCCGGCGACGCGCCCGCCGCCCCGTCGCACAGCCGCCGCGCGTTCTTCGCGTGGGCGGGCGCCGCCGCGGCGGCCGGCATCCTCGCGACGGTGGTCGGCGTGCGCGGCGCGACGTCCGCGACGGTCGCGGCCGTCCGGCGGGCGGTGAGGCTCCCGCAGCCGGCAGTCGAGGCCTCCGCCGTCCCCGCCGGGGCAGAGCTCGACATCCCGGGTCTGGCCGACGTCGTCACGCCGAACGACCGGTTCTACCGCATCGACACCGCCCTCATCGTGCCCGAGGTCGATCCCGCCGACTGGCGCCTGCGCGTGCACGGCATGGTGGCGAACGAGTTCGAGCTGACGTGGGACGAGCTGCTGGCGCTGCCGCTCGAGGAGTCATGGACCACGCTCGCCTGCGTGTCGAACGAGGTCGGCGGCACGCTGATCGGCAACGCCCGCTGGCTCGGCTATCCGATCCGCGAGCTGCTCGCCCGGGCGCGGCCCACCGCGGATGCCGACATGGTGCTGTCGCGGTCGATCGACGGGTTCACGGCATCCACCCCCCTCGAGTCCCTCACCGACGAGCGCAACGCGATCCTCGCCGTCGGCATGAACGGCGCCCCGCTGCCGACGCAGCACGGCTTCCCGGTGCGCATGGTCGTGCCGGGCCTCTACGGCTACGTGTCGGCGACGAAGTGGGTCGTCGATCTCGAGGTGACGCGCTTCGATCTCGCCACCGCGTACTGGACGACCCGAGGATGGTCGGAGCGGGGACCCGATCAAGCTGCAGTCGCGCATCGACGTCCCGCGCAAGGGCCAGGGGCTGAAGGCGGGCGAGGTGGTCGTCGCGGGCGTGGCGTGGCAGCAGCAGGTGGGAATCGAAGGCGTCGAGGTGCGCATCGACGAAGGCGACTGGATGCCGGCGGCCCTCGCGACGGCGATCTCGGACGACACCTGGGTGCAGTGGAGCTTCCCGTGGGACGCGACCCCGGGTGACCACGTCATCCAATGCCGCGCCACGAGCAAGGCCGGAGAGGTGCAGACCGGCGACACGGCGCCGGTGGCCCCCGACGGGGCCACCGGCTGGCACTGGCGAACGGTGTCGGTCTTCGACTGACGGCCCGCGCCGGGCGCCGACCCGGCTCGGGCGCCGCTCAGGCCGCGGCCCCGTGTCAGGCGCCTCGCGCGGTCAGGCCGCGAGCACCACGCGCAGCTGCTCGACCGCCCAGTCCAGCTCGGTGCCGCGGATGACGAGCGGCGGCGCGATGCGGATGGTCTGGCCGTGCGTGTCCTTGACGAGCACGCCTCGGCCGATGAGCCGCTCGGCGATCTCGCGGCCGGTGCCGACCGCGGGATCGATGTCGACGCCGGCCCAGAGTCCCACGACGCGGATCTCGGTGACGCCGTGGCCGACGAGCGCCTCCAGCTTCGACTCGAGGTGCTCGCCCAGGAGCTTCGCGCGACGCTGGAACTCACCGGTCTGCAGCATCTCGACGACGCGCAGGCCCACGGCCGCCGCCAGCGGATTGCCGCCGAAGGTCGAGCCGTGCTCACCCGGACGGATCACGCCCAGCACGTCGCGGTCTGCCGCGACCGCCGAGACGGGAAGGATGCCGCCGCCCAGCGCCTTGCCGAGCAGATACACGTCGGGCACGACGCCTTCGCGGTCGCACGCGAACGTCTCACCGACCCGGCCGAGGCCCGACTGGATCTCGTCGGCGATGAGCAGCACGCCGCGGCGTGTGCAGATCTCGCGCACCGCACGCAGGTATCCCTCCGGCGGCACGATGACACCGGCCTCGCCCTGGATCGGCTCGATGAGCACGGCGACCGTGTCGGCGGTGATCGCCGCGTCGATGACGGCGGCGTCGCCGAAGGGCACCGAGATGAATCCGGGGGTGAACGGCCCGAAGTCCGCCCGCGCCTGCGGGTCGTCGCTGAAGCCGACGATGGTGGTCGTGCGGCCGTGGAAGTTGCCGTGCGCGACGACGATGCGCCCGGCATCCGGAGCCACGCCCTTCACCCGACGGCCCCACGCACGCGCGACCTTGATACCGGTCTCGACCGCCTCGGCGCCGGTGTTCATCGGCAGCACGAGGTCCTTGCCGCACAGCGCGGCGAGCGCGGCCGCGAAGGGGCCGAGCCGGTCGTTGTGGTACGCGCGGCTGGTGAGCGTGAGACGGTTCAGCTGCTCCTGCGCGGCGGCGAGGAGCGCGGGATGCCCGTGCCCGAAGTTGAGCGCCGAGTAGGCGGACAGCAGGTCGAGGTAGCGCTTGCCCTCGACATCCGTCACCCACGCGCCCTCACCGCGGGAGATCACCACCGGCAGCGGGTGGTAGTTGTGCGCGACGTGCTCCTCTTCGGCGGCGATGATCTGGCTCATCGTCGCGTCGACCGAGGGGGATGTGGCGGTCATGGTGCTCCTCTTTCCCGCCGTCAGCGCCGCAGCTCGAGCGTGCAGCACTTGATGCCGCCGCCGCCGAGCAGCAGCTCCGACAGATCGACGAGCACCGGGTTGTAGCCGCGCTCGCGCAGCTGCGCCTCGAAGCCCTTGGCCCGCGGCGAGATGATGACGTTGCGGCCGTCGCTGGCCGAGTTGAGGCCGAACACGGCGCCGTCGGCGTCGGCGACGCGGATCGCGTCGGGGTAGCGCTCGGCGAGGATCGCCTGGCTGCGGTCGTCGAACGCGTGCTCGAGATAGGCGATGTTGGCCTTCTCGACGCCGCCCGGGCCCTCGACCGGATCGAGCACCGAGATGGCGGTGTCGAGGTGGTAGAACCGCGGGTCGACGAGGTTGAGGCTGATGACCTCCCTGCCGAAGACGTCGGCGAGCTCGCGGTGGCTGTCGCCCGTCGAGCGGAAGCCGGTGCCGGCGAGGATCGTGTCGCCCACGAGGAGGAAGTCGCCTTCGCCCTCGTTGACCTCGACGGGCTCGGCGACCTCGAAGCCGTTCGCGCGGAACCAGTCCATGAACGCCGGACCCTCGGGCACGCGCTCCTGGAACCGGAACTTCGCGCCGTACGCGACGTTGTCGATGACGAATCCGCCGTTGGCGGTGTAGACCATGTCGGGCAGGCCCTCGATGGGGTCGATGAGGTGAACCTCGTGACCGAGCGCGACATAGGTGTCGTAGAGCGCCTGCCACTGCCGCACCGCGAGGGCCGTGTCGGTGGGGTTCGCGGGCACCATCCACGGGTTGATCGTGTAGCTCACCGTGAAGTGCTCCGGACGGCACATCAGGTAGCGGCGGACCTGCTGGATGCGGCCTCCGTCGGCGGCTTGCTCGGCCGCACCTTCGGTCGCTGAGCTGGTCGAGGTGGCGGGCGCGGTGTTCTGCGTGGACATCTTGCTCCTGTACGAGGGGCGGCGGACGCTGTCCAGGGGCCCGGCGGAGCTGGAGAAGCCGGCAACCGGGCACGCCGCGACCATTCTCTCACGAAGGTTGCGCGCGCCCTGGGAGCAGCCCGCCCCACTCGCGCGTGAGCCGCTGCGTCAGCCCGCCGTCACGACGACCTTGCCCACGACGTGACCGGCGGCGACGTGCGCCAGCGCGGCGGGCGCGTCGCCGAACGCGAACGTCCGCTCGATCACCGGGCGGAGCGACCCGGCGGCGGCGAGCGCGACGAGTTCGGACAGCACCTCGGGCTTCGCCGTCGCCGCGAGCGGGCGGAGCGGCCGCCGCGAGCCGATCGACAGCAGCGCGGCGCGCAGGATCCTGCCGATCGGGCCCAGCACGCGGCCACCCTCACCCGACACCAGCACGACCCGGCCGCCGTCGCGCACGAGGCGCTGCAGCGCGCGCAGCGGCGCGGTGCCGGCGATGTCGACGACCACGTCGAACGTGCCGTCCTCGAGTTCCGGCGCACCGGGCTGCACCTGGCGATAGTCGAACGCGCGCACCGCGCCCAGCCCCTCGACGACCGCACGGCTGCGCTCGCCGCACAGCGCCCACACCTCGGCACCCCGCAGCGCAGCCAGCTGCACGGTGAACGTGCCGACGCCGCCAGAGGCGCCGATCACCAGGACGCGATGACCGGATGCCGCCTCCCCGCGTGCGAGCGCCTGCCACGCGGTTCCCCCCGCCACAGGCAGCGCGGCGGCGGTGTCCGGGGCCAGCGCGGCGGGGCGCGGCACGAGCCGGGCCGCGGGTGCGACGGCGTATGCGGCCAGTCCCCCACCCGCGGGGAGCTCGCCGACCACCTCGTCGCCCACGGAGACACCGGTCACGCCGTCGCCGACCGCGACCACGGTGGCCGCGGCATCCATCCCCCGCACGGGCTGGCGCGGTCGGCGCAGACCGAACGCGAGACGCACCAGGAGCGGCTCGCCGCGCATGACGCGGACGTCGCCGTTGTTGAGGCCCGTGGCGCGCAGGCGCAGCAGCACCTCCCCGCGGCCGGGTGCGGGGAGGTCGACCGTCTCCCGTGTGACGGCGTCGGCCTCGCCGTAGCGGTGCTGGGTCCAGGCGGGCATCGTGTCGGCGGTGAGCGCCGTGGGAGTGTTCGCGGACATGTCATTCCTCCGGGTAGTCGAAGAGGTCGTCGAGGCCCACGCCGAAGGCGCGGGAGAGCTGGAAGGCGAGCTCGAGCGTGGGCGAGTACCGGCCCTGCTCGATGGCGATGAGGGTCTGCCGGGTCACGCCGATCCGGCGGGCGAGCTCGGCCTGCGTGATCCCGGCCGCCTCGCGCACGGCGCGGATCGAGTTGGTGACCTTGGTGGGCTTGACCATCAGACGAGTCCGCGCCGGTACGCGATGACGCTCGCGATCCCGCCGACGATCGACGAGAGCGCGAAACCGAAGAACATGGTGTTCGCGATCCAGAACCAGTCCGCCTCGAAGGCGCACAGGACGATGACCCCCAGCCCGGCGATCACCAGGAACGCCTGCCCGACGCGGGTCGACATATGGGCGATGTCGCGGTCGCGCTGGTCGCTCTTGCCGACGCCTTCGGGATCGCTCAGACCGGCGAGCATGCCCCACAGGATGCTGAGCACGATGGCGCCGACGATGCTGGCCCGATCGTCCACAGCATGATCGGCACCCAGTCGACGTCGGTGAGCGGCCCGCCGGCGGCCTGCTGCAGCACGATCACGACGTACACGCTCATCCCGATCACGCTGACGATGAGGCTCGCCCAGATGTTGCGCTCCTCGTAGACCATGGCTCCTCCAGCGATGTGTAAAAGATTCTTGACACCGACGATAGGCCGGCGTACGGTCCGTGTCAAGAATCTTTTACACAATCCGAAAGGTCTCCTCATGAACCCTCTGCTGCGCACCGCCCGCTCGACCGGCGGCGCCTATCTCGCTCTCGCCCTGTTCGGAGTGCTCGGCTTCCTGCTCGTGCGGCCCCTCGCGGCCGAGCAGCCTCGGCTTCGCACGGCTCGGTGTCGCGCTCGAACTCGGCATCGTCATCGTCCAGGCGCTCGCCGCCGTCGGCTTCTTCGCCCTCTTCCGCCGCGACCGCCCGGTCGAGGCCTACGCGGTCGCGACCTTCGGCATGGCCAACGCCGTGGCCGTGCTCGGAAGCGCGGCGATGCTCACCGCGGCGCTCGCCATCTCGCTCGACCCGGGTGCAGTTCCGGGAGAGGGCGCTGGCACCGTCGCCCTGCTCCGCACGGTCGGAGACGCGTTCTGGACCGTCGGCGCCGTGTTCTTCGGGCTGTGGCTCATCCCCATGGGAGTGTTCGCGATCGCCACGCGCCGCATGCCGCGGGTGCTGGGCTGGCTGCTCGTCGTCGGCGGCGTGGGCTACGTGGTCGGCGCGGTGCTGTCGGCGGCGCTGCCCGGCACGGCGGACGCGATCGCCGACACGCTCGTGATCCCTGCGACCGTCGGCGAACTCTGGATGATCGGCTACCTGCTGGTCCGCGGCATCCGCCCCGTGCGCACGGCCGCCCCGGCAGCAGCACGCATCGGCGAATCTGTCGCGTGATTGCCGCGCGCCAGCGCCCGGGAACCGCCGATGCAGTGACCGAGCGCTGTTCGGCTCAGGATGCCTCGACCCTGTCGCTGCATCCTGAGCCGCGTGGCTCCTCTCCCTCCCGTGGAACCACGAGTTCTCCCACGTGCCCGACTTGCGGGCCGCCCGGCTGGGATGATCCGGATGCCGCGGGCCGCGGCATCCGGATCATCCCGCCTCTCAGCGCAGGGCGGATGTGACCCCTGCCGCGCGGCTCACCCGTTCGGGTCCTGGAACAGACGCGGAGCCAGATCGATGAGGTTCTTCTGCCAGACGTCCCACCCGTGAGGGCCGACCGTCACGCCGTCGAACTCGTACTCGATGCCCAGCTGGTCCAGCACCGGAAGAGAGCTCATCACCGACCCGTACGTGAAGTCCGTGATGTCACCGGTGTAGATCCGGTACAGCTCGGTGCCCGCGTTGATGGCCGCGGCATCGACGCCCGCCGTCCCGCCGAAGCCGGCCGCGAACGTGCCGATCCAGGCGAACTCGCCGGGGTGCGCCTTCAGCACCGACACCGTGCGCGCCCCACCGGCCGACAGCCCGGCCAGCGCCCGATCAGCGGGATCGCTGCTGACGTTGTAGCGCTCCTCCGTCACCGGCACGACGTTCTCGAGCAGCTCCCGCGGGTAGTTGCTGACGTTGCCGTTGGGCATCACGACGACCATCGGCTCGATGGCGCCGTCCAGCGAGAGGTTGTCGAGGATCTGGCGCGCACGCCCGACCTCCACCCAGTCGGTCCAGCTCTGACCGCCGCCGTGGTTGAGCACGAACAGCGGATAGGGCTCGGCGCGGTCGGGGTCGTACCCGGGCGGCGTCCAGACGTACGCGCTGCGCTCCTGGCCCGCGACGGTGCTCTGGTAGGACATGACCTCCAGGTTCCCGCCCTGACCCTGGGGCACGTCGGCGAGCAGGCGCGACCCCTCGCCCGGGACGAGGAAGGTGCTCCACGCCGGCTCCGAGGTCACCTTCGTCGGGTTGGACGTGTCCTTGACGGACTGGCGGTCCACGATGAGCCGGTAGTGGTAGAACTTCTCCTCCAGCGGACCGACGGTGGCACGCCAGCGGTCGCCGACCTTGGTCATCTCGACCCGCAGCCAGCTGCCGCCCGGCGCCCAGTTCGCCCACACCGAGACGTACTCGGCATCGGCGAAGTCGGTCGTCGTCTCGAACGTCACGAAGTCGTCCTCGGTGAGCCACGGCGTGGGCGTCGTACCGGCGGCCGGCGGCTCGAAGCGCTCCGTGAGCGCGGTGTGCCCGTCGCTCATCGCGGGATCCGACGCCGCACCGGTGAACAGCCGGGGTGCGAAGTCGATGAGGTTCTCCTGCCAGGCGTTCCAGTTGTGCCCCGCATCCGGGTTCACACCGTCGAACTGGTAGTCCAGTCCGAGGCGCATCGAACTTCTGGAACGAGTCGTACACGTCGTTGTACGCGATGTCGGTCTTGTTGCCGACATAGACGCGGAACAGCTCGGTGCGGTCGTTCATCCTGTCGACGGGGATGGCATCGAGGTCGCCGAAGCGTCCGGCTCCGAAGGTGCCGATCGCGTCGAACTCGCCCGGGTGCTCGCTGAACACCTCGAATGCCTGCCCTCCGCCCATCGACAGGCCGGCCAGGGCCCGATGGTTCTTCGAGGGCGAGACGTTGTAGGTGCGCTCGACGGCGGGGACGATGTTCTCGAGCAGCTCCGCCGAGAAGTCGTCGACGTTGCCGTTGCCCATCACCACGAGCATGTCCTCGAGCTGTCCGGTCAGCCACAGGTTGTCGAGGATCTGCTCGGCACGCCCCACCTCGACCCAGTCGCGGTAGCTCTGACCGCCTCCGTGCTGGAGGTACAGCACCGGGAGCTTCTTGCCCTTGGGCGTGTACGTCGGCGGAACCCAGACGAGCGCCTGACGCTCCTCGCCCGCGACCGCACTGTCGTACGACAGCGTCTGGATGGCTCCGGCCTGCTCCGGCGCATCGGCCAGCAGCGCTGCCGATTCGCCCGGGATGAAGAATGTGCTCCACTCCGGTTCGGATGCGACGCTGGTCGGATTGCTCGTGTCCTTCAGGACTTTGCTGTCGTCACCCGTGACCTGGTAGTAGTACAGGCCGGGCTCGAAGGGCCCGTACGTCGCCGTCCAGTTGGCGCCGCTGCGCTGCAGTCCGATCTGCGCCCAGTTGTGCGAGGGCCCGAAGTTGCCCTCGACGACCACCTGCGACACCGGCCCGACCGCGGCTTCGACGGCGGCGTTCGGCACGGCGATCCGCAGATAGCCGCCTTCCTGCTGCGCGATCCACGGGTCTGCCGCGCTGGCCGGCGCGGCCGCCATCAGCCCGGCGAATGCCAGGACTGCGGCCGTGACGACCGCGACGGCTCGTCTCGCTCTCCCGAACCGGCCCGAGCGCCGGTCCTCGGATGTGATCTCCATCGATTCCTCATCTCGTGTGACTCGACCGACTCCGGGAGTCCCCGGGGCCGACTGGCTGAGACGGGCGGGCGCACGGCGACGTGCGCATTTACAACGTAGTAACTCCCGTCCTCGCTCACTCTTACAGAGCCACTCGCATCCGGTCAAGAGGGATCTACAACGTCGTAAAGATTAACTTTACAACGTCGTAAACCGGCGGTAGCGTGGCCCCGCCGAGCGGGACCGCCCGGCGCTCAACGGCCATTCGAGGAGGAACGGTGGAGAGTATCGCGCAACAGCGCACACCTGACGCGGGGGTCCCGCACGAGGTCCAGGAGGACCGCATCTTCGGCAGCCGGCGCCTGAAGGCACTGGCCGTCGTGATTCTCGCCTGGGCCATGCTGCTCACGATGGCGCCGGGCACGGCCCGAGCGGACGAGGGGGATCTGACCCCCGGCCCGACGATCATCGCGGACCCGGAGTCGCCCACCGGCTACACCGGGCACTTCGTCTACTACAACCCCGACGCGACCAGCGTCCGCTTCGTCGCGGACATCATGCTGCGCAACTGGGAGGACCGCACGGACACCACCGTGTACAGCCCGTGGGACTACCGCCCGGGACTCATGCGCGGCGGCGGCGCGTACGACGTCGAGATGACGAACGCGGGCGGCGGGTACTGGGTGGCCGAGGTGCCGCTCGCAGCCGGCGTGAACCAGTACTGGTTCTACGTGGACAACAACACGAGCCTCTGGGTGGCCGACCCGGCGAACTCGCCGATCTACGCGCCCGACGGGCTGACCGGCACGGCTCGGCGCGCGTTCAACAAGGTGTTCGTCCCCTACGACGCGGCGAAGCAGGACTACGCGCCCCTCGCCGCGCGTCAGATCGAGCTCGAGCGGGCCGACTCGCCCAAGGGCACGTGGAGCTATGTCCCGTTCGAGGTCAACGGCACGACGCGCACCATGGGCGTCTACCTCCCGCCGGGCTACGACCCCGAGCGGGCGGAGCCGTACAAGACGATCTACATGCAGCACGGTGGCGGCCAGGATCAGTCCGACTGGATGAACATCGGCGACGTCCCGGTCATCATGGACAACCTGATCCAGGACGGCGACACCGAGCCCGCGATCGTCATCACGACGAACACGAACTACCTCGGCGCCGCCAACCAGGGCTACCCCAACCTGCGGAACGTCGTCATCCCGTTCGTCGAGTCGAACTACAACGTCTCGACGGACGCGATCGACCGTGCGTTCGCGGGCCTGTCGGCCGGCAGCTTCGTGACGCAGAACCTGATCAACTTCGATGCCGACGCGTTCGGCTACTACGGGCCGTGGAGCGGCGGGGCGAGCGTTCGCACCACGACGCCGAACCTGGCTGCGCCGTACATCCTGTACGGCGGCGGGCTCTGGGACTTCGGTCTGCCGAACGCGAACACGGTCGCGGCGCTCGACAACGTCGGGTTCGTCGAGAACGTCGTCGTGGCCGGTGCGCACGACTTCAACGCGTGGAACCAGCTGTTCACGACGTTCGCGCGCGACTACCTCTGGCACCCGGAGGCGTTCATCAAGGACGAGATCGACACCCTCAAGGCGAGTGTCGCGGGCACGGCTCTGAACGGCGGGAACAAGAACGCCCTCACGGTCAAGCTCGATCAGGCTCTGAGCCTCGTCGCCAAGGGTGACGGTGCGGGCGCCCTCGAAGTGCTGAACGGCTTCGTCGCCCAGGTCGAGGGCTTCGCCGCCGCCGGGAAGCTGACGGCGGACCAGTCCGCCGCACTGCTCCCGGTCGCGCAGAAGATCCTCTTCAACGTGGGTTACTGGCAGTAGCCGCTCATCGACGCGGGTTGCCGGCAGAGCTTCTCTGCCGGCAATCCGCGTCTCCGGTGGCCGTCAGCCCTCGGGGCGATGGCGCGGGCCTCGCCGTCGAGTCGCGGACCACGAGCCGTGTCGCCAGCTCGATTCGGGTGACCTCCGGACGGGGCTGTTCCAGCAGCTGGAGCACGAGGCGGGTCGCCTGCTCGGCCATCTCCCGGAGGGGCTGGTGGACCGTCGTCAGCCGAGGGTGGGCCAGCTCGGCGATGGCCAGGTCGTCGAAACCCACCACCGAGAGGTCGTGGGGCACGGTCATCCCCAGCGCCGCTGCCGCATGCAGCACGCCCAGCGCCTGCGCGTCATTGCCCGCGAAGATCGCGGTCGGCGGATCGGCCAGTCGCAGCAGCTCGCTCGCGTGCCGTTCCCCGCCCTCCCGCTGGAAGTCCCCGAAGCGGATCCATTCCGGCGCGATCGGCACGCGCGCCGACGACATCCCCGCGCGGTAGCCGTCGAGCCGCGCCAGCGCGCACATCACCGATTCCGGACCGGTGATCGCCGCGATGCGGCGGTGTCCGAGCTCCAGCAGGTGCCTCGTCGCCGCCAGCCCGCCCGACCAGTTCGCCGAGCCGACGGAGGGGATGTCCTGAACGGGATCGCCCGCGGGATCGATGATGACGTACGGGATGCCGCGTGCCGTGAGTCTCTCCCGCCCTTCCGCCGGGATGCCGGCGAAGAGCAGGATGATGCCCGTCGGAGCGCGCCGCACGACCGACTCCAGCCACTCCGGACCCGGTGCCCGGCGGTCGCCGCTCACCGAGAGGGAGACCGCGAGTCCCACCGCCGCGGCGCTCTCGCGGACGCCTTCGAGGATGGCGAGCGCCCACTCCCCCTCGAGCTCGTGCAGGACGACCTCGATGTACTCGCGCCGCTGTCTGCTCTTCCTGCGCCGGTACCCGCTCTCTCGGAGGTGCTCCTCGACGAGCGCCCGCGTCGCCGACGACACGTCGGTCGCGCCGTTGAGCACCTTCGAGATGGTCGTGAGCGACAACCCGGTCTGAGCAGCGATCTCGTTGAGCGTCACTCGCTGGGTTCGTGCCATGTCGCCGCCCGGCTAGCGCGTCGCGCGCCGGAGTATCGTCGCCAGGTCCTCGCGGATACGGCACTGGCGGAACGAGAACGCGTCGGCGAGCGCCTCCGCCTCGTCGGGCCCGACGCCCTCGAACGCCCGGGCGAACTCGTCCACCAGGGCTTCGGCGAGCATCACGTGACGGACGTGCCCGTGGATCCACCGGCGAGCCCCCCACGGGTAGGGCTGGAAGTCCGGGAACTCCTCCTGGAACAGCCGCTCGATCGGCTCGAGGATGTCGCGGACCCCCGCATCGGTCGAGCCCCACGAGTCGACGCCGAAGCGCGCCTTCCGCTCGAGCACGGGCGCGATGCGCCGCAGGTACGCGGAGTCGGGATCCACCGTGACGACCCCTTGCAGGCCGATGTCCTTGTAGGTCCACAGCGCCCAGCTCGCGTCGTGGCGGTCGAAGATCGCGAGCTGGTCCTCGAGCAGGCGGTACCGCTGCTCATCCCGCGCGGGGTCGCCGGTGTAGACCGGTCCGAACTCTCCCACCCAGATCGGCGTGCCGGTCTCGCGCATGTACGCGGTCCGTTCGAGGAAGGTCTCCTCGACGCGCTCCCTGTCGACGTACTGCCCGCGGGAGATCCCCGGGTACGGGCCGCCGTCCACGAACCCGGGCAGGGCGTAGTCGTGCGCCGTGTACACGCAGTTCGGGAGCGGGTCGCCCAGCTGGTCGAACTGCGTGGAGTAGCGGTTGCCGTCGAGGAAGAGGATGTGATCGGGGTCCACCGCTCGGATGGCGGCCTCGAGCCTGCGGTAGAACGGCCCGATCGCCGCGCCTTCGACGTCCCCGGGCTCGTTGACCGGGTTGTAGCCGGCCACCCACGGGTTGCCGCGATAGTGATCGGCGATGCTCTCCCACAGGTGGACGACGCGGTCCTGGAACTGCCGCTGCGACCAGAAGTGCGCCCACTGGGTCGGATTGTCGCTGTGCCAGTGCTGGTTCTGGGCCCCCGGCAGCGCGTGGAGGTCGAGGATCGTGTAGATGCCGTGACTCGCGCACGCCTCGACGACCTGGTCCAGCAGGCGGAAGCCTTCGGCGCGGATGACGAAGGGCTCGGCGTCGCTCTCGAAGTGGCGGTAGTTGAACGGGACGCGCAGCGAGTTGAGTCCGAGCGACTGGAGGAACGCGGCATCCTCCGCGGTGAAGAACGCCTCCATGAACCGCCCGAAGAAGCGCTCGTACGCCTCTTCGCCGAGCACGCGACGAAGGGCCCGACGCTGCTGCGACTCGGCGCCCGCGTAGCCGGTGATGAAGTTCTCCATGTTCATCCACCCGCCGAGCCCGAAGCCCTTCAGCGTGACAGGCTCGTCGCCCGCCACGATGCGCGTTCCCTCGACGCGGAGCACGTCGCTGCGTCATCCTCATTCCTTCCTGCGTGGGTGCGGCCGGCGCGCGCTGCGCGCCGTGCTCAGTCGAATGTGAGAACCGTCCACGAGACGGGAGGGAGGGTGACGGTGATCTTCCCGTCGTCGGCGTGGACGGACGAGTTGGTCCTGGGTGCCACTCGTTCGGGATCGTCGAGCGTGTTGGCGGCGTGGATGTCGTCGTCGAACAGTGAGACCGCGGTGGCGTTCGCGATGCCGCCGAGGGCGACGACGTCGACCTCGAGGGACACCTCGTCCGCGAGGCTGCGGTTGACGATGAACACCGTCGTCCCGCCGCCGCTCTCGTCGTGGGTCGCGACCGCATCCACGATGGGCACGTCGCCGTACAGCTCCGTCGAGTAGGTCGGGCTGTCGAGCTTGAGCTCGAGGGCGACGTCCCGCGCCAGTCGCGACGTGAGCGAGAACGGATAGAAGGTGGTCTGGCGCCACGCCGGTCCGCCGGGCTCGGTCATGATCGGTGCGATGACGTTGACGAGCTGCGCGAGGCTCGCGGCCGTCACGCGGTCGGCGTGGCGGATGAGCGAGATCATCAGGCTGCCGAAGACGACGGCGTCGAGCACCGAGTAGGAATCCTCCAGCAGCCGGGGAGCGACCGGCCACTGCGCGACATCGGTGATCTTGTCGACCTCGTTGAACCGCGACTGGTACCAGACGTTCCACTCGTCGAACGAGATGTCGATGGTCTTGTCGCTGTGGCGGAGGGCCTTCACGTGGTCCGCCGTCGCCACGACGGCATCGATGAACCGGTCCATGTTGACCCCGGAGGCCAGGAAGCTGCCGTAGTCATCGCCCTTCGGCTCGTAGTAGGCATGGCACGAGATGTAGTCCACATCGTCGTACGTGTGGCTCAGCACGACGCGTTCCCAGTCGCCGAAGGTCGGCATCTGGGCACTCGAGCTGCCGCAGACCACGAGTTCGAGATCCGGATCGATCTGCCTCATGGCGCTCGCCGTCTTGGCCGCGAGCTGCGCGTACTCCTCCGCCGTGCTGTGGCCGAGCTGCCACGGACCGTCCATCTCGTTGCCCAGGCACCACATCCGGATGTCGTGGGGCTCGGCGTGGCCGTTCTCGACACGCCGGTCGGACCAATGCGTGCCCGACCGCAGGTTCGCGTATTCGAGGACGTCGAGTGCTTCGAGGATCCCCCGCGTCCCGAGGTTCACGGCGTACATCAGCTCGCTGTCGACCTTCTTCAGCCAGCGTGCGAACTCATCCAGCCCGATCTCATTGGTCTCCGTCGAGTGCCACGCGAGGTCCAGCCGGCGCGGCCGCGCCTCGCGCGGTCCGACGCCGTCCTCCCAGCGGTACCCCGATACGAAGTTGCCGCCGGGATAGCGGATCGTCGACACCCCGAGCTCGCGCACCAGCTCGATGACGTCGGTGCGGAAGCCCTCCTCGTCCGCGCTCTCGTGTCCCGGCTCGTAGATGCCGTCGTAGACGCATCGCCCCAAGTGCTCCACGAACGAGCCGAAGAGTCGTCGATTGATGGGGCCGATCGTGAAGTGCGGGTCGATGGTGAGATGTGCGCGGATCATGCTGCTCTTCCAGGAAGCGGGGGAAACGGGTCTCGGGGCAGGCGCGGGGTCATTTCAGGCTTCCGATCGCGAGCCCGCCACGCCAGTACTTCTGCAGCGCCAGGAACGCGATGATCAGCGGGATGACCGACACGAGCGAGCCGAGGATGATGATGCTCCAGAGCGTCTGCCCGCCTGCGGCGCCGTACGTGGACGCGGTCGACTGCCAGACGCCGATGCCGACCGTGACGGGGAACAGCCGGTTGTCCGAGAGCATGACGAGCGGAAGGAAGTAGTTGTTCCACACGGCTACGACCGACAGCAGCAGCACGGTCACGATCGCGGGCCGCAGCATCGGCAGTGCGACCCGGAAGAACGTGCGGAACTCCCCCGCGCCATCCACGCGGGCGGCGTCGAGGAGCTCGTCGGGCACGGCATCGCGCGCGTACACGTTCATGAGGTAGACGCCGAAGGGGTTGAGCAGCGAGGGGAAGATCACGGCCCAGACCGTGTTCGTCCAGCCCACCTGCGCGAACAGGACGAAGGTGGGGATCACGAGCGCGGTCGTCGGCACCATGACGGCGCCGAGCAGGATCGCGAAGGCGGCCCGGCGCCCCGCGAACCGGTACTTCGCGAAGCCGTACCCTGCGAGGACCGCGAGCACCGTGGCGCCCGACCCCGCCCAGGACGGCATAGAGGGCGGTGTTGGCCAGCCATCGCCCGTAGATCCCTCCGCCGTACGTGAACAGGTCGACGAGGTTTCCGAGGTAGTTGATGTCTTCCGCGAACCACAGGGCATTCTCGCCCCCGAACAGGCCGGCCGCGGTCTTGGAGCTGTTGACGATCAGCCACCAGAACGGCACCAGGAAGTAGACCACGAGCAGCGCCAGCACGATGTTCAGCGACGCACGCCCGCGGGTGCGCGGGGCCGACCGTCGCTCGACGAGCTTGCGCGGCTTGCCGCGGGTCTCGGTGATCTCGATAGGCGTGGCACTCATTCGAAGAAGCTCCCTCGCTTGCGGGTTGCGAACAGGAAGATGTAGACGCAGACGAAGACGACGGCACCGAGGGCGAACGAGATCGCCGCGCCGTAGTTGTAGTTCGCCAGTGAGAACGCCTGATAGAAGGCGTAGATGTTGGGCGTGAAGTCGTTCGGGATGGATCCTGCCGCCAGCTCCTGGAGGATCTTCGGCTCATTGAAGAATTGCAGGGTTCCGATGAGGGCGAACACGAGAATGAGCAGGAGTGCCGGCGAGAGGAGGGGGATCTTGATCCGCCAGATGATCTGCCACTGCGAGGCGCCGTCGATGCGTGCCGCCTCGTACAGGGTCGGGTCGATCCCCTGCAGCGCCGCGTAGAGGATGATCATGTAATAGCCGGCCCATTGCCACGTGACGATGTTGAGGAGGCCGTAGAAGATCAGGCTCTTGCTCAGGAAATCAGGGGCCTCAGCTCCGAAAATTCCGAAAATGTCCGCGAGCGGGCCGAAGTTCTCGCTGTAGAGGAACCCCCACATCAGCGCGCCGATCACCGTCGGGATCGCATACGGCAGGAAGATCATGAGCCGCGAGAACCGGGCGAACCGGGTCACGATGATGTCGAGCATCAGGGCGATGGCCAGCGAGATCGCCATCTGCAGCGGAATCAGCACCACCGAGAACCGGATGACGAACCAGACGCCGTCGAGGAAGTTCGGATCTGTGAACGCCTTGGCGTAGTTGCCGAAGAGGACGAACCGGGTGCCGCCGATGAGCGACTTCTGGAAGAGGCTCAGAGTAGAGCGCGTAGCCGATCGGCAGCACGAGCAGAGCCAGGAAGATGATCCCGAACGGTCCGACGAAGAGCCATCCGAAGAGGTTCTGACGAGCGGCGGTCGAGCGACGACCGCCCTTCTTCGTGAAGGGGCTCGACCCCTTCTTCGTTGGGGGACTTGCGGTTGACGTGGTCATGATTTCTCCAGGTCAGGAAGGGGATGACCGGGGGGCCGGTCCGCGCGAGCACGGACCGGCCCCGCGTGCCATGTCACTCGACGGTGAAGCCCTGCTCCTCCGCGTAGGCCACGACGGCCTCCTGGAGCGCGTCCGCGGCTTCAGAGCCCGTAGCGGATCCCTCGTTGATGTTCTGGATCTGCTCGGTGAGGGTCGAGTAGTAGAACTGCTGAAGCGGCGTGTACGACCATGCCCTTGTAGGCATTGGCCGCCGGGACGTACACCTCCTTGTTGGCCTGCTGGCCGCTGAAGAAGGGCACCTCGTAGTCCTGGAACGCCGGGTCCTCCAGCACGTCCACGTTGAGCGGGAAGATGATCTGCTCCTGCCAGCCCTGATCGAGCGACGCCTGGTCCGCGTAGACCCCGAACGCCACCTTGGCTGCCAGCTCAGGGTCGTCCGCCTGGCTGCTCACCGAGAACGCCGAGCCGCCCCAGTTGATCGCGACGGGGTTGTCCGGATCCCACTGCGGCAGCGGAGCGGTCGCCCAGCACGCCTTCGTCCGCGCCCTCGCCGACGCCCGCGCCCTGGAGGTAGCCGGGAGCCCAGGCCGCCGAGAGGTACGTGGCGTAATCGCCGCCGATGACGCCGGCGATGTACTCGGGAGTGAACTGGTCCTCCGTGCCCACGAGGCCCTTCTCGACGAGGCCCGCCCAGTAGTCGAGGACTTGCTTGATCTCGGCGCTGTTGAGGTTGATCCCGATCTGACCCTCGTTGGCGGGGTCGTACTCGAACGGCTCGGCGCCGTTCTGGTACATGTACGCCGTCACCGCTGCGGGCTGGTTCGCAGCGAAGCTCGCGAAGACCGGGCCTCCGGCATCCTTGACCTGCTGCGCCGTCGCCTCGAACTCCTCCCACGTGGTGGGCGGCGTGATGCCGTACTGCTCGAAGACGTCGGTGCGGTAGATCATGCCCATCGGGCCGCCGTCGATCGGAGCGCCGTAGACGCCGTCGCCGACGGAGACGTCCTTCCACGCGCCCTCGCTGAAGTTGTCCTTGACGTCCTCATAGCCGAGGTCGCTCAGGTCGACGAGGGCGTCCTGGGCCTGGAAGGTCGCGATCCGGTCGGCCTCGACCATCATGACGTCGGGCGCGCCGCTGCCGCCGAGATCGCCGTCTGGAACTTGTCGTACGCGTCACCACCGGCGCCGGCGTTGGTCCAGCAGACCTGGACGTCGTCGTTCTCTCGTTGAAGTTGTCGACGACGAGTCTCCGAGTTCGGGTACCACGCCCACAGGGTGACGACGGGGGCGTCGGGGTTCTTGATCGCGTTGGTGCAGTTGGATGCATCTCCACCGCCGCCGTTTTCGTCGCCGCCATCTCCGGCGGTGCAGGCAGTCAGGGCGCCGACCAGGGCGAGCGCTGTGACTGCAGCAAGGACAGGCTTCGTCTTCACTGGAGTTTCCTTTCGGTATTGCTGACTTCTTCGTCGGTGCACGACCGCTCCGAGATCGGCCCGCTCGGGTAAGCGCGTCCGATCCGGCTCTGGTCTACAACGTTGTAGAGCAACGTTGTACACACTTTTCCACCGCCCCCGATGACTGTCAAGGGTGGGACGAAATTTTCTCGGAGCGCGGCGAAACTTCTGCGATCAGTAGTCGACGGGCGCCTCGCCGAGCCGGGCGAGGAGGTCGCGCAGGGCGGCATAGGCCTCGTCGCGGTACGCCGCGAGCTCGGGTGCCCGCTCGGCCGGAGTCGCGAGGAAGCCCCTGCCCGATTTCAGGCCCTTGTCGCCGCGCGCCACTCGCTCCCGGAGGATCTCAGGCTCCGCGAAGCGGTCGGGATACGCGCTGTGGAGCGAGTCGTAGCAGAACTCGTAGACGTCGAGCCCCGCGATGTCCGCGATCGCGAAGGGCCCGAAGAAGGGCAGACGGAATCCGAACGTCGTCCGGGCGATGAGGTCGATGGCTTCCGGAGTCGCGACCCCCTCCTCCACGAGCCGGGCGGCCTCGCCGAAGAGCGCGTACTGCAGCCGGTTCAGCACGAAGCCGGTGACATCGGTGATCGGCACGCCGACCTTGCCGCACTCCCCGAGGAGCTCGACGATCTCGGTCACCGCATCCGGCCGCGTGCCGGCGTGGGGGATGACCTCCACGCCGGGAACGAACGGCGCAGGGTTGCTGAAGTGCACGCCGAGGAAGCGCTCGGGCCCGGTGACGGCTTCGGCCAGGGTGCCGATGGAGATCGTCGACGTGTTGCTGCCGATGGTCGCGCCCGGCGGGCAGTTCGCGCTGATCCGGCGCAGGGTCTCGTGCTTGATGGCCACGACCTCGGGCACGGCCTCCTCGATGAAGTCGACGGCGGCGACGGCATCCTCGATGGAGGGAGCCGCCGTCACGCGGGTCGCGATCGCATCCCGGGCGTCCGCAGGGAAGAGCCCCCGGGCGGCGTAGTCGGCCGCCTCGCGGATGATGCGCTCGCGATTGGCGGCGGCGAGCTCGGCGCTCACGTCGGCGAGGACGACCTCTCTTCCGGCGAGGGCGAGCACCTGGGCGATGCCCCCGCCCATGTAGCCCGACCCCACGACAGCGACATTGCCGATCATCCTTCGTCCTCCTCGAATCGCTCGATCAACTGCACCTTCTCCGCCGACGGCGAGGCGGGGTCGAACCGATGACCCAGCCACTCGACGACGAGCTTCTTCGCGAGCTCCAGCCCGATGACGCGCGCGCCGAGCGTCAGCACCTGCGCGTTGTTGCTCTTGACGGACCGCTCGACGGAGTAGCTGTCGTGTGCTGTCACCGCCCGGATGCCGCGCACCTTGTTCGCGGTGATCGCCACCCCGAGGCCGGTTCCGCAGATGAGGAGCGCCCGATCGGCCTCGCCCCGCGCGACGAGCCGTGCGGCCGTGATCGCGACGCGCGGGTACGGGGTCGGATCAGCACTCGCGACGCCGACGTCGATGACATCGCTCACCCGTGGGTCGCTCGAGAGCAGGTCTCGCAGCGCCTCCTTGTACTCGTACCCGGCGTCATCTGCGCCGACGACGATCCTCAGACCCATGTCTCACTCCACTTCTCTCCGCGCCGCGGACGCGCGACCGCGTCGGCGATGATCCAGAACGATGTCGCGCCGGGGTCGGGATGCCCGACGCTGCGCTCCGCGAGCGGGCGCGCGCGCCCGAGGCGAGGAGTCATGGCCGACGTCGCGTCCGCGCCCTCCCGTGCGGCGGAGGCGGCGGCCGCGAGTGCGGCGGCGAGCTCCTCTCCTGCCCTCACGCGATCAGTCAGGGTCTCGTGGAACGGCTCCATCGCATCGAGCATCGTCTTGTCGCCCGGCTTCGCCCCGCCGACCTCGCCGACCCGGCGGCACGCGGCGGCGACGGCGGCCGCGACATCCGTCGAGGTGTACCGATCGCGGTCCCCGAGTGCCTGCCCCAGCTCTGCGAGCGCCGCGCCCCACAGGGCTCCGGACGTGCCGCCTGCGGTCTCCGACCACGCATCGCCGGCTCTCTCGAGCAGTTCGCGCACGCCGGTCCCCTCCTCCACGGCCTCGGCCGGCGTCCACGGCGGCGTGCAGGCCCCGCAGCATCCCGATGCCGTGGTCGCCGTCTCCGGCGACGGCGTCGAGCTCCCCGAGATGCTCGACCTGCGCCCCGACCGCGTCCCGCGCCTGCTGCAGCATCCGCCGGGCGGTCAGGGCCGCGCGGCGGGACGCCTCGGTGGTGACGGATGCCGCGACCCGGGTCGCCGGAGCCGCCTCGGCGCTCCTCCGCGGCGGCGCGCCGTCCCGGCGCGGGGCGCGGGTAGCAGTCCCCGCGACGGAGCCCTTGCGGAACCCAGGGGCGGAAGCCGGCGCTCGCCACAGCTCCTCCAGCTCGTCGTCGAGCCACAGCACGGTGAGCGACACCCCCGCCATGTCCAGGCTCGTGACGAATTCGCCGCATTCGGGCTCGACGATCTCGATGCCCTGGCTCTCGAGGTGCTCGGCGACGGAGCCGAACAGGACGAAGAGCTCTTCGTACTTCACCGATCCGAGTCCGTTGAGGATGACGGCTGCCCGGGTGCAGCCGTCGGGTCGCTCGGCGAGCAGCGGCTCCGCCAGCGTGACCGCCAGGTCGGACGCCGTCTGGAGGGGAACGTCCCGCACCCCGGGCTCACCGTGGATCCCCAGCCCGATCGACATCACGCCTTCCGGTACCTCGAACAGCGGGTGGTCCGCGCCGGGCAGGGTGCAGCCGGCGAACGCGACGCCGTGGCTGCGCGTCCGGCTGTTGGCGTGAGCGGCGAGGCGCTCGACCTCGTCGATCGAGTCACCGCGCTCGGCCGCTGCGCCGGCGACATGGAAGACGCACAGGATGCCGGCGATCCCGCGGCGCTCGTCGCGCGCGTCGAGCGGGGCGCTCGCGACGTCGTCCGTGATGAGGACGGTGCGGGCGTCGACACCGTCGGCGCGCAGCCGGCGCTCGGCTTCGCCGAAGTGGAGGACGTCGCCCGCGTAGCGGCCGTACGTGAAGAGCACGCCGCCTCCGGCGTCGGCCGCGCGGGCGACGCGGAGCGCCTGAGCCGTCGACGGAGAGGTGAAGATGTTTCCGCACACGGCTCCCGCGGCGAGGCCCGGGCCGACGAAGCCCGCGAATGCGGGGTAATGCCCCGAGCCGCCGCCGATGAGCACCGCCACCCGGCCGGGCTCGAGCGGCTGCGCGCGCACGACGCCGCCGTCGACGAGCGCGACCTCATCGCGGTGGGCGGCGGCGAAGCCGCGCAGGGCGTCCGCGACGAAGGCATCCGGGTCGGAGAAGATCCGCGTCATGCCGACACCTCCCGCTGGGGCGCCTGACGCACGCGGCTGGTTCCCGGCGCGTACTCCCGGCGGGGCAGGACCCGGCGCAGGTAGTCGCGGTTCGTCGCACTCACGCTGAGCCCGTCTCCCCCGTAGTGCTCGACGCAGATGACGCCCTGGAAGCCGTTGCGCAGCGCGATCTTCACGGCTTCGCGGTAGTTGATGACGCCGAGCTCGAGAGAGGTCGGCACCGTCGAGAACAGGCCGGCGGCGGCATCCTCGTCGCGTGTGTAGTTCTTGACGTGCCAGAAGTTGGCGTACGGCATCGTCGCCTCGGCGATCTCGCGCCAGTCCTCGACGGGCTCGTGGAGGCGGATGAGGTTCCCGATGTCGGGGTTGAGCCCGACGACGTCGAGGCCGATGTCCTCGACCAGCCGCACCGCCGACGCCGCCGTGCCGAGGAAGGTGTGCTCGTAGAGTTCGAGCGAGAGCAGCATCCCCAGTTCGCCGGCGTGGCGACCCAGCTCGCGGAGGCGGGTCACGGCCAGCGACCAGGCCTCGTCGTCGTCGAACGGATCGCGATGGCCTTCGACGGTCCAGAACCACAGCTGCGCCCGCTGGTCCGGCGTCAGGGCACGATGCAGGCCGACCGAAACCACGCCCACGCCCAGGTCGGCGGCGACATCGAGGGTCCGATGCGCGTACGCGAGGTGCTCCGCGCCGTGCCGCTCGTCGATGACGCTGCGCCGGATCGCCGAGAGCGACACGGCAGCGAGGCCGGTCGACGCGAGGCATTGGCGGAGGTCGCCCGCCTGCTGCGGCGAGAGGTCGCCGTACCTCACCCATGAGTCGGTGAGATCCACCTGCGTCGAAGCCCGCATCGCCGACCTCGAGGAGGTCGGCGCGCCAGCGATCGATCGGCGAGACGGACTCGCCGGTGGGGTGGGCGTCGCCCTGGGAAAGCATCGCGGCCGCAATCGGCCAGTCGTTCGCCGTCAGCATCGTGGGTCCTCCGTGACTCGCACATCGGCACGATACACTAACTTTACAACGTTGCATTGCGCGCAGGCGTCCCGTCGTCACCCGCTCTCCGGGACCGGTGGCCGCATCCGCGGACGCAGTAGAGTGCAGGGAGCGCAGGGAAGGCTGGGGGCACCGATGGGACCGACGATGCACGACGTCGCCCGGGTGGCCGGCGTCTCGATCAAGACGGTGTCGAACGTCATCAACGACTACCCCCATGTGCGACCCGGCACGCGTGACCGTGTGAATGAGGCGATCGAGCAGCTCGACTACCGCCCGAACCTCTCCGCCCGCGGCCTCCGCTCCGGACGGACGGGCGTCATCGGGCTGGCAGTCCCCTCGCTCCGCGAGAACTACTTCGCCGAGCTCGCCGACGAGGTGATCCGGGCGGCCGAGAAGCGGGGCCTGGGTGTCATGGTCGAGCAGACCAGCGGCGACCGCGACACCGAGCTTCGCGCCGTCACGGGCAACCGACCGCGCTTCCTCGACGGCATGCTCTTCAGCCCCGTCAGCCTCGGCCAGGAAGACGCAGAGGCCCTCAGCGTGGACGGTCCTCTCGTTCTGCTCGGAGAGCGGATCTTCGGCGGACCGACCGACCACGTCACGATGCACAACACCTCGTCGTCGCAGGCCGCGGTGGAGCACCTCCTCGAGATCGGCCGACGCCGGATCGCGCTCGTCGGCGCGGACCTGCAGGGCGGTGACGAGGCGAGCTCCGCGAGCCTGCGCCTGAAGGGCTATCTGCGCGCGCTCGAACAGGCCGGCATCGAGCTCGACCCCGCTCTCGTCCGTCCCGACGTCGATGCACCGATGGAACCGGGCCGGCGGCGCCGCTGCCGTGCACCTCATGGTGAAGGAGCGGGTGGACTTCGACGCCGTGTTCGCCCTCAACGACACGCTCGGCCTCGGCGTGCTGCGCGCCCTCCGCGAAGAGGGTCTGCGCGTGCCCGACGACGTCGCCGTGATCGGGTTCGACAACATCGACGAGAGCAAGTACTCCGTCCCATCGATGTCGACCGTCGACACCGGCCGTGCCGAGATCGCCGCGATCGCCGTCGATCGACTCATCGAGCGCATCAGCCGAGAAGGGCGAACGCCGCCAGCCCGAGACGATCAAGCCGGCCTTCCGCATCGTGCCGCGGGAGTCGACGGGTTTCCCGGGCACCGAGCCGGAGCCGGACTGACCTGCAGCGCCGTCGGAGGTGGCGTCGCTTCGAGCGAATCCGGATGCCGCGACCCGCGGCATCCGTCATCCCTCTGCACGCGCAGGCACCGCGCGGCCGTTCGGGTGTCACGTTCTGCGGGATCGACGCCCACGAAGCCACACAACGTGACCCCCGAACGCCGGGCCGACCGGTTCGGGTGTCGCGACGTGCGGGAACAACGCCGGCGAGGCCACCAAACGTGACCCCCGAGTCCGGATGCCGCGACCCGCGGCATCCGTCATCCCTCAGATCACCGACTCCGACCAGGGGTCGGGGTTGCCGAAGCGATGCGCCGTGATGGTCACGGACTGCTCGCGCAGGAACGGGAGCAGCTCGAGGCGCCCTGCCGTGGTGACCTCGTTGTCGTAGACGGCGAGGTCGGGGTCTCCGCCCACGGCGCGGGCCACGGTCGTGTGCAGCGCGGCGACGGAGTCCGCCGGTCCGATCAGCCGCACCCGCGATGGCCGGGGTGCCGGGCGGGCGTCGGCGACGGCGGCCAGCACATCCTCGTCGGCGGTGATCCGCTGCAGCCACTGCTCGTCGGTCTCGACGTAGACGGCGACGTCCTCGTCCGCCAGCACGCGGCGGACGGCGGCGGGCAGCCCGACCGGGGCGCTCAGCGTGAGCGCCGAGCCGGCGCGTAGCCCCGCGACCACCACGCGCAGCACCGCCTGCCACGAGGCATCCGCCGTCGCCCGCAGCGCGACCGCCGGGATCGGGCGGTATCGGAAGAGGTTGCGCTCGACGCCGAGGCCCGAGACGTCCTTCACCTGGCCGAACTCGCGGTCCCACGCGATCGCGTCCGAGAGGGCGCCGCGGCGCAGCCACTCGAACGCCTCGTAGTCCAGTGACGGCTGGGCCGCCTCGATCAGCGCCGCGATACGGGTGTCGAGGCCGCGCAGGTGCAGCGTCGCGGACGCCGGCGCGCCGGAGGTGGGCCGCCAGCGGCCGAGTCCGACGAGGTAGTTCGGCCCGCCGGCCTTCGCGCCGGCTCCGACCGACGAGCGCTTCCAGCCGCCGAAGGGCTGGCGCTGCACGATCGCGCCGGTGATGCCGCGGTTGACGTAGAGGTTGCCGGCCTCGACGCGGTCGAGCCAGAGCGCGAGGTCGTCGGGGTGCTGCGTGTAGAGGCCGGCCGTGAGTCCGTACGAGACGGCGTTCTGCAGCTCGATCGCCTGCGCGAGCGACGAGGCGTGCATGATCCCGAGCACCGGCCCGAAGAACTCCTCCTGATGGAAGCGCGACCCCGGCTGCACGCCGGTGCGGATGCCGGGGGTCCAGAGCCGGCCGGCATACTCCGGTGCACCGTCCACGCGTCGCGGCTCGACGAGCCAGGACTCGCCCTCCTCCAACGTGGTGAGGGCCCACTGGAGCTTGCCGCGCGGCACCTCCACGACGGGCCCGACCTCGCTGAGCGGGTCGGACGGCGCGCCGACGCGGAGCGAGGTCGCGGCATCCACCAGCTGACGCGCGAAGCGCTGCGAGTGGCCGACGGGCCCCACGAGGATCGCGAGCGACGCCGCCGAGCACTTCTGTCCGGCGTGACCGAACGCGCTCTTGATCAGATCGGATGCCGCGAGGTCGAGGTCGGCGGTCGGCGTGATGATCATGGCGTTCTTGCCGCTGGTCTCGGCGAGGAGCGGCAGGTCGGGCCGCCACGAGCGGAACAGCGCCGCCGTCTCCCACGCGCCGGTGAGGATGACGCGGTCGACGTCGGGATGCGACAGGAGGGTCTGCCCCAGACCGCCCTCGTCGATGTCGACCAGGGCGAGCACATCCCGCGGGACGCCGGCCGCCCACAGCGCCTCGGCCACGACGGCGGCGCAGCGCCGCGCCTGGGGTGCGGGCTTGAACACGACGCCCGACCCGGCGGCGAGCGCGGCGAGCACCCCGCCCGCCGGGATCGCGATCGGGAAGTTCCACGGCGGGGTCACGACGGTCAGTCGCGCCGGCTCGAACACCGCACCGCTCACGCGGTCGAGCTCGCGGGCCGTGGCGGCGTAGTAGTTGGCGAAGTCGACGGCCTCGCTCACCTCGACGTCCGCCTCGGCGAAGACCTTGCCGGTCTCGGAGGCCGCGACCTCGATGAGCTCCCCACGGCGAGCCTCGAGGGCCTTCGCCGCGGCGGTGAGGACGCCGGCGCGATCGGCGGCGGGGAGGGCGCCCCACGCGGGTGCGGCGGATCGCACGCCCGCCACGATCGCCTGCAGCGCGGGCTCGTCGGTGACGCGCGCGGCCGCGATGGTCGCGTCGCCGGCGCGTGAGGTCTCGATGCGCGACAGGATGCCGCGTGCCCAGCTGCGGTTGGCCGGCAGGGCCGGATCGCTGTCGGCGGTGTTGCGGAACCCCGGCGCGCCGGCGGCCCGCATCCCGCCCTCGCGGGGCGCGAACACCGCGGTCTCGACGAACGCCTCGGCGCCGAAGACCTGCTCGGGGACGGCCCGTTCGAGGGGTGCGGTGTCGCCGGGCACGGCCGATCGGGCGATTCCGATCACGGCCTGTGTGAGACCGGACTCGTCGGAGGCGGCCGCGGCGCGGCGCAGGCGCGCCTGCGCGCGGGGCGACTCCCCGCGGTCGGTCGAGCCCGTTCCGCCGGCCTCGGTGAGCGCGGCCGCCTCGGCGCCGCGATCCTGCGACCGGTGGGGGCCGGCCGCGAGCCCTGGGTCGTCGGCGCGGGCGAGCGACGCGAGGAAGCGGTCGCGCTCCCGTGCGAACATCGCGGGGTCGTCGGCGAGATCGAAGGCGGCGGAGAGGAAGTTGTCGCTCGAGGCGTTCTCCTCCAGCCGCCGCACGAGATAGCTGATCGCCACGTCGAACTCGTCGGGGCGCACGACCGGCACGTACAGCAGCACGTGGCCGACCTCGCGGGCCACGGCCTGCACCTGCCCCTGCGCCATGCCGAGCAGCATCTCGAACTCCACATCCGGCGACGCAGCCGCTCGCGGTCCCCACCGAGCGCGATCGGGCGAGCAGCCAGGCGTACGCGATGTCGAAGAGGTTGTGGCCGGCGACGCCGATCCGCACGGCGGCGGTGTGCTCGGGGCGCAGCGCGTAGCGCAGGCACCGGATGTAGTTGGCGTCGGAGTCGACCTTCTGGTCGTAGGTGGCGAGACTCCAGTCGTGCATGACGGCGTCCACCCGCTCCATCGCGAGGTTCGCGCCCTTCACCAGACGCACCTTGATGCGCGCGCCGCCGGCCGCGACCCGCTGCTGCGCCCACGCGGTGAGGCGCTCGAGCGCCGGAAGCGCGTCGGGAAGGTAGGCCTGCAGCACGATGCCGGCCTCGAGCCGCCGCAGCCGGGGGTCCTCGAGCAGCCGCGTGAACACCGCGATCGTGAGATCGAGGTCGCGGTACTCCTCCATGTCGAGGTTGATGAAGGTGCCATCGGTGGCCGCGGTGAGGTACAGCGGCCGCAGCCGCTCGACGACCTTCTCGACCACCTCGTCGAACGCCCACATCGAGATGTGGCTCACGATCGCCGAGACCTTGACCGAGACGTAGTCCACATCGGGCCGGCGGATGAGCTCGTGGATGCCCTCCAGTCGACGCAGCGCCTCCTGCTCGCCGAGCACCGCCTCGCCCAGCAGGTTGAGGTTCAGCCGTGCCCCGCTCTCGCGCAGCGTCGCGATGGCGGGCCCCAGCTTGTCGGGGCGCGCGTCGACGACGAGGTGGCCCACCATGCCGCGGAGCACGCGTCGTGCGATCGGCACCACCGGCGACGGCAGCACGGGTGCGACGGCACCGCCCACGCGGACGGCGCTGCGCAGGTGCCACGGCAGAAAGCCCGGCACGAGCGGTGCCACACGCTGCAGATGGGATGCCGCGGCCGACAGGCTCTCGGGTCGCATCACGCCGTCGACGAAGCCGATGGTGAACGGCAGCCCGTTGGGGTCTTTGAGCACGCCGGCGAGACGTTCGGCCGCGGGGTCGATCTCGGCCTCGGCGCTCTCGGCGACCCAGCGCTGCGCGAGCGACACCGCCTCGGCGGCCAGGCGCGGGTCGGGTCCGTCTTCCATTCGCACTCCAGATATGACGTCGTTCGAATCCCTGAGTCCAGCCTGCACCTCGATGTGCCCAGCCGGCGCGCCCATGGGCACTCTGCCGTCGACTTGCTGCATGAGGTCCAGGGTGAGGCATCCGTTCATTCGTGAAAAGCGATCATCTACGATCTGTATTGTTCGGATTCTTCGATGGGATGCTGGTGTTCGAGCTGCGACGACTGCGACTGCTCCACGAACTGGCGCTGCGAGGCACGCTGGCCGCGGTGGCGGAGGCGCTCGCCTACAGCCCGTCGACGATCTCGCAGCAGCTGGCGCAGCTCGAGAAAGAGGCCGGCGTGGTGCTGCTCGCGCCGGACGGGCGCCGGGTGCGGCTCACCGAGCATGGGCGCATCCTCGCCGCGCACGCCGCCCGCGCGCTCGACCTCGACGAACGGGCGCGCGGCGAGCTCGAGTCGTTGCATCCCGGCCTGGCACCGGTGCGCGTCGCCGTCATGCAGACCGCCGCCCTCGCGATCGTTCCCGCGGCGCTGGCGCTCCTCGCCGAGCGCGCTCCGCACCTGCGTGTCGAACTCGTCGAGATGCCGCCCGAGCGCGGGCTCTTCGAGCTCACCGCTCGCGGGGTCGATCTCGTCATCGCCGAGCAGTACCCCGGACACACGCGCGCGCACACCGAGGGCCTCGACCGCGAGACGCTCGGGACCGACCCGATCCACCTGGCCGTGGCATCCGCCGACCCCGCCCGTTCACTCGACGATCTGCGCGACCGGCCGTGGGTGATGGAGCCCGCAGCCACCGCCGCACGGCTGTGGGCGGTGCAGCAGTGCCGCGCGGCCGGGTTCGAACCCGACGTGCGCTACGAGCTCGCCGATCTCTCGGCCCATGCGCGGCTGGTCGCCGCGGGTCAGGCGGTCGCGGTGCTGCCCGACCTGCTGTGGGAGGGCGCGGCGGCGCCGGTGACGCTGCTCGATCTTCCCGGCCGTCCCACGCGCGAGATCTTCAGCGCTCAGCGCACGGCGTCGCAGGCTCGAGCCGGCATCCTCGAGGTGCGGCGCGCGCTGCGCGACGCCTTCCCGGGCGTGCCGGATGCCGGAGCCCCCGGCCGCTAGGCGGTCGAGGGCTCCGGCGGACCGAACCGGTCGCCGCTCAGGTGCGGTCGGCGCGGGTCGGCGGCGCCGGCGGACGGGTGATGGGGTCGCCCGCCGCCGTGTCGCGGTCGTCCACGGTGTTCGTGTCGCGCACATTCGCGCGATCTCCGACGCCGTTCGCGTCGTGCACCGGGCTCCGGTCGTCGACCGTGCCCGCATCGCGGACCGTCCGCCGGTCGTCGACCGTGTTCGCATCCCGGGCGGTCGCCCGCCCGTCGGCATCGACGGCGGTCGCTGCGTTCGGCCGGCCGTCGTCGCCCACATAGGGGTCGACATCGTCGGCCTTGCGCAGCGTCTCCGCCTGCCGCTGCCGCAGCTTGTCAGCCTCGCCGCTGTGCTCGTCGATCGTTCCGGCACGGCGCTCGGCGTCGATGGAGGCCTCGGCGGCGCGGGCCTTCGCGGCTTCGGCCGCCGCCGAAGCGGCTGCCGCGTCCGCGCGTGCACGGGCCGCCTCGGCCTCGTGCTCACGCGCCTGCAACTCGGTCTCGCGCGCGTCGGCCCGAAGCTTCTCCGCGCGCTGGTGCTGTTGCTCCTGTCGCCGGGCGCGGCGCCCGCGCGCCGTCACCAGCAGCGCGACGACGACGATCACGAGCACGATCGCGATGCCGACGATGATCCAGATCAGGGTGGTCGTGTCCACGGCCCACTCCCCCTCCCGCGCCGACCGATCGCCGGCGCCCTCGATCGTCCAGGCAACCGCACCTCGCCCGCCCGGGCAAACGGCTTGCGCAGTGGTGCGCAGTGCGCTAGCCCCGCACGGGCGCGAGCGTATAGGTCTTCGACGCCGGTCGTACCGGCGCATATGATGGGATGCCTCGCCAGCGCAGTTCCCCACTATCACCCCCATGCACCGAAGGGCATGCGTTGACAGACGTCCCATTCCTCCTTTTCGACGGCGACAGCGCGAGCGATGCCGCGGAGCTCCTCCGGCTGCGAGAGTGCGCGACAGAGTCGCTGCGCACCATCGGTCGGATCCAGTCCCATGGAATCCTCTTCGGCATCGACGAGGCCACCGGCGTCGTCGTCGTCGCCAGCGAGAACGTCGAGCGCTGGCTCGGCCGCGACCTCCGCGAGTCGGGCAGTGACGGCCTGGCCACCGCCATCGAGCGTGGCGTCGCGATCGACCCCGTGCGCGCCGAGTTCGAAGGCGCGCTGTACGACGTCATCGCACATCGCGGAACGACGCCGCTCCTCCTCGAGCTGGAGCCCATCGTTCCCGACCTCGACTACGTCCGCACCGGCGTGGTGAGCGCGATCCAGCGCCTGGCCGGACTCTCCGATCCCGACGAGCTGCGCCGACGGGCCGCTCGCGAGATCAAGGACATCACGGGGTTCGATCGCGTGATGTGCTACCACTTCCACGATGACGGCCACGGGCAGGTCGTCGCGGACGAGCGTGAGCCCGACATGGAGCCCTATCTCGGCCTGCACTTCCCGGCATCCGATATCCCCGCCCAGGCTCGCGCCCTGTACATCGAGAAGCGCTCACGCGTGATCGCGAACACCGAGGACCCGGGGTTTGCGCTGCAGACGCTGCTGCCGGAAGAGGATGCCGTGGATCTGGGCGTCACCGAACTGCGCGCGGTCTCGCCCCACCACCTCCAGTTCATGCGGAACATGGGCCAGGCCTCGACGGTGTCGTTCGGCGTCCTCATCGACGATCGCCTGGTCGGGATGTTCACGTGCGCGCACCGCACGCCCCGTCGAATCCCGGTGCTGCTGCGCCGGGCGATCGAGGTGATGGCGGCGCAGGTCGGCACCCAGCTGGCCGCCGCCCAGCAGATCCACCGGCTGCGGCGGCAGCTCGATGCCCGCGAGCGCCGGACTGTCGATCATCGCCCCCCTCTACGGTCGCAGCGACGTCGGGGCGGTCCTCATGACAGGCGAACGCACGGTGCTCGACGTCGTGCCGTCGGATGGCGCCCTTCTGCGCATGGGCGGCGCCGTGCACACGGTCGGCGTCGTGCCTCCGCCGGACCGCGTGCTCGCGGCGCTCGGCGGCCTCGAGCCCGGAAGGCTCGTCTGGGAGGCGCTTCCCCTCGAACATCCGGAGCTCGCGGTGGAGATGCCGGGTGTGGCCGGCCTGCTGATCGTCCCGCTCGGAGGCGACGGCGACACGCTGGTGTTCTTCCGTGGAGAGGTCTCGCGTTCGATCGACTGGCTCGGCGATCAGCGCGCCGAGAACCGGGATCATCCGCTCTCGCCGCGCCGATCGTTCTCTGCCTGGCGCGAGAGCGTCACCGGCCGCAGCCTCCCCTGGGGCGAGCACGCTCAGGATGCCTTGGACCTGGGCGAGGAGATCCGTTCGGCCATGACGGCGCGCATGCAGGCAGACCTCGCCGAACTCGCGCTGCGGGACCCGCTGACCGGGCTGCACAACCGCCGCTTCCTCGACGACCGCCTGGAGGAGCTGCTGCAGGCCCCCGACCGCCCGGTCGCCCTGGTGTTCCTCGATCTCGACGACTTCAAGGTCGTCAACGACACCTACGGGCACGAGATGGGCGATGCTGTGCTGGCCGCGATCGGCAAGCGACTGAGCGGGGTGGCCCGCAGCTCGGACGCCGTGGTGCGTCTGGGCGGGGACGAGTTCGTCATGGTCTGCGTGGGCGCGGGATCCGTCGAGGCCGCCGCGATCGCCGGGCGCGCGGTGGAGGCGATCAGGCAGCCCATCATGATCCGCGGCACCGAGATCGCGGTGAACGCCTCGGCGGGCGTCGTCGAGTCAGAGCCGGGCGCCACGCCCGGTGAGCTGCTGGTCGCTGCGGACGCCGCGATGTATCGCGCCAAGCGCGACGGGGGCGGCCGGGTATCAGCGTGAGGGGAGCTCGGGCTCCGGCACCAGGCGCAGCCCGGTGGAGGAGTTCGCGGTGTCGACGAGGTCTTGCAGCCACAGCCGGTTGATCTCGGGCATCGGGCCGTCGTACTGGAAGCGCAGGGTGGTGACGGGTGAGATCCACACCGCCTGCCGTGCCGACGTCTGCTGGTCGATCAGCGAGAACGACAGATTCTCGCGTCGCCGCAGCTTCGCCATGATGACGAGCTCGATATGCGCGAGCGCCCGGTCCTCGATCTCGAAGGATGCCGGTGGGGAGCCGTAGTGAAGTGTGCCCACCGCTCGATCCTAACCGGCGCCGTCGGCAGGTACTGTAGGGGCCATGGCGATCGTGAACCGGCTGACTGTCGACGGACGCGACTATTTCCTCCCCGACCCCGTGTCGGAGCTGAAGGGCAAGATCCTCGAGGCGATCAAGGCGGGCGGCGGATACGTGAACGTCCCCCCGCTGCGCGGCGGCCCCGGCGTCGACATCCTCTTCTCGCCCGGAATGCCCGTCACCTGGTCGCAGTTCGAGGTGGGGGACGCGGCCTCAACCGCTGACGAGCCCTCCGACGACGCCGGGGACTACGGCCTCTGAGCAGCGCTCGCTGACCGCCGGCCGGAGGGCCGCGAGGGCGAGCCGAGAGGTTCGCCGCCCGCGCTCAGACGTGGGCGAGGAGGTCGTCCATCTGGACGACCGACAGCGGGATCCCCAAGAGATAGCCCTGACCGCGGTGGCACCCGCGCGCCACCGAACGCTCCAGATCGGCGACGGTCTCGATCCCCTCGGCGACCACCCGCCAGCCGTGGTCAGCGCTGCTCTCGACCACGGCGGCGATCGCGTCGTCCGCGGCAGCATCCGTCCGCTGCGTGAGCGACCGGTCGATCTTCACCTCGTCGATGGGGAGCGCCTCGAGCATCTCGACGGTGGTGTCGCCCGCCGCATAGTCGTCGACCGAGATCGCGACGCCCGCCGCGTGGAGCGACGTGATCGCCGACAGCATCGGAGGTCGCAGCTGTGGGGACGGCGCCTCGGTGATCTCGATGGTCATCACCGCAGGGTCGAGGTCGAGTTCGTCGAGTCGGGCGAGCACCGTCTCGGCATAGTGCGACGAGAAGTGCGCGGGAGAGGCGTTGACAGCGAGGGCCAGCAGGTGTCCCTCCGCCCGCCAGCGGGCGACCTCGTCCGCGGCGCGTGCGAACACGTGCGCATCCATCTCGTCGAGGAACTCCGCCGCCTCCGCCAGAGGGATGAACCGTTCGGGCGAGACGGCGCCGAGCAGCGCATGGTTCCAGCGGCAGAGCGCCTCGACGGCGACGGGCGCCGGATGGGACGCACCGAGGGCGGTGTTCGAGGCGGCGATGCTCGATGCGAGCAGGTCGTACTGCGGTTGGAACGCGATCGACAGCTCGCCGGCTGAAAGAGCAGAGCGCAAGTCCCGAGTGAGTTGAGGCGAGCTGACCATTCCACCAGGTTCGACGAGTCGTTCGATCCGCGCAACACCAGACAGGAGCGCTCGAATTGGTTATACTCCGCGTCGACCCACTTGCGCAGCTGAATCGAAACCGAGGAGCACGTCTGCGTGGCCGACTCGCCGCGCGCCGACTACTCTGGAGGCGATGGGCACGCTCACCTACGATTCCCGGGTCACCGTCTCGTTCGACGACCGCATCCTCGCGCACCTGCAGGCAGTCATCTGGGCCAAGCTGCGGCGGGGCGAGGCGTTCCCCTTCACGTGGACGGATCCGATGCGCAGCGGGCTCGGCCGCACCTCGATCTGGCTCAGCCCGAGCGTCACGCTGACGTTCGAGTACTTCGGCGGGCGGCAGCCGCGCCTGAACCCCGCCTGGGTCGAGGCGCTCACCAAGGCCGCCAATTCCCCCGGCGGATTGACGATGGTCCCCGAGCCCGAGCATCCCGAGGGTGCCGTATAGCTCCTCGAAGAGGTTCCGTCAAGAGGCGCCGGCGAGAATGACGCCTGCATAGCGTCGTCGTATGACACAGCACGCCGAAGACCTCGACACCGCCTGGGCGCTCCATTGGACGCGGCCTCAGCGGGGAGAGTGGAGGGCCGACCGCCACGGACGCGTCATCGGCGAAGTCAGACGCGATGGCGAAGCATACGTCGCCACACGCGGCAGCCGCACGCTGGGCACGTACCCATCCCTCGGTGCGGCACTCGACGCCGTCGATCACCGCCCCCTCCGCACCGTGCAGCCCGACCGCTTCTGGACGCTGCTGCTGACCACCATCAACGTCGGCATCATCGCCGCCATCGGGCTGGTCGCCGGCGCACTGCTGCGCTGACGCGAACGGAACCGCGGGAGTCAGCCCCAGGTGCTGGGCGCCTCCGCACGGGTGGGCGGAAGAGCGGATGCCGCAGCCCACTCGTGCACCCACTCGTCGACTTCGGGCACGCCCTCCGGACGCCCGATCGCCGCGAACAGCTCGTCGTGCGACAGCGTGCCGCCGGAGCGCTTCATCATGCGCGCCCGGATGATGGCGCGGGCATAGACCTCGCCGTCGACCACCGCGCGGTGCTCGAGGTAGACCGCCTTGTCGTCGTGGCCGATCATCCGGGACTCGACGTCGAAGCGCTGCCAGAGATTCGAGCGACTTGCGGAAGGTGACGGTCTCACTCGACACCACCGCGTACCAGCCGCGCGTCTTCATGACGTCCCACAGCCCGGTGCGGACGAGGAGATCCCAGCGGCCGAGGTCGAACAGCGACAGGTAGCGGCCGTTGTTCATGTGAAGCAGCAGGTCGATGTCGGTGAGGAGGGTGGTCAGCCGGATGCGGCTGATCCCGGTCGGTGCGAGCCGTCCGCGACGACGCAGGCGCCGGCGCGCGGTCAGCATCACGATCAGGGTCCGCCACATCACGTTCACGAGGTGCGATGGTAGCGATCCTCGGCCGGTCCGCCGATTCGATTGTCGAATCCCGACATCTGCGCGGTGCTGATGCCTGCCGGACCGGACGGCAACACGTCTCGCCACCCGGTGTTCACCTGTCGTTCGCCGGATTTCTGGTCTCGCGCCGACGCGCGTAGAGTCTGGCCATGGAAGCCGAAACCCAGACCGACATCGTCGTCCGTCCGGTGCGTGACGTCGACGCGGAGGCCCTTGGCCGCGTACACGCGACCGCCTGGCACGAGACGTACGACCACCTGATCAGCAAGGCCGCCCTCGAGGCGGTCTCACCCAAGCGCCTCGCCGAGCTGTGGACCCACTGGGCGGTCCAGGGCCCCGAGTTCAAGATGTACGCCGCCCTCGTCAACGGCGAGATCGTCGGGTTCGCCGGCTCCGGCCCGGCCCGGGACAAGGACGCACCGCGGTTCCGCGAGCTGTACTTCATCTACCTGCTGGACGCCTTCCACGGCACCGGCATCGGGCAGAAGCTCTTCGACGCCGTTGTGGAGCCCGCCGAGGGTGTGTACCTGTGGGTCGCCGACGACAACCCGCGGGCGCACCGCTTCTATACGCGCAACGGCTTCACGCTCGACGGGGCCTCGCACACCGAGCCCTTCCTCGGCGAGACCCTCACCGAGGTGCGCTTCGTGCGCTGATCCACCGCTGTCCGCTTCGCGACGAGGGGCATGTCCGGTTCGCCGGGCATGCCCCCTCGCCGTTTTCCGGAAGACTGGAGCCATGCCGTTCCGCACCGCGCTCACCGTCTGGCCTCTCGAGGGCATCCCCGAGATCGAGGCCGGCGCCGACCTCACCGACGTCATCGTGCGCGCCGGGGGCGATGAGCTCGCCGACGGCGACATCCTCATCGTGACCTCGAAGATCGTGTCGAAGGCCGAAGACCGCTTCGTCGTCGCCGATGACCGCGAGGACGCCATCACGTCCGAGACCGTGCGGGTCGTGGCATCCCGCACCACCCCCAACGGCTCCACGACGCGCATCGTCGAGAACCGCCTCGGCATGGTGTCTGCGGCGGCCGGGGTCGACGCGTCGAACACCCCCGAAGGCACCGTGCTGCTGCTGCCCGTCGACCCCGACGCGTCGGCCCGCGCGATCGCGGCCGGACTCCGGGAGCGGCTCGGCGTCGAGGTCGGCGTCATCGTGTCGGACACCCTGGGCCGGGCATGGCGCGAGGGCCAGACCGATCACGCCATCGGCGCCGGCGGCGTGCAGGTCTTCGAGGACCTTCGCGGGGGGACGGATGCCGAGGGCCGCCCGCTCGTCGTCACCATGCCGTGCGTCGCCGACGAGCTGGCCGCGGCCGCCGATCTGGTCAAGGGCAAGGCGACGCGCCGCCCTGTCGCCGTGGTGCGCGGTCGCGCCGACCTCGTCGGGGCGCTGGATCTTCCCGGCGCGCGGTCGATCGTGCGCCCGCTCGAACGCGACATGTTCCGCCTGGGTGCCGACGAGGCCTATGCCGAGGGGTTCGCCGCCGGCGCGGCCGCCTCCTCGGCCTGACCACCCCGTCCCGACCCAACCCATGCCGCGTGTTTGGGGCGCGGCACGAGCGTTCGGGGCGCACACCGCACGCCCCGGACGGTCGCGACACGCCCCAGACCCCCACGCCTGGGGCCGGCGCGAGCAGCGACGGCCCCAGGCGTGCGGCCGAGCGGTCAGCGCCCGGCCTTCAGCACCGCCTGGCCCGCCGACACCTGCACGCGGATCGTGCTCGACGCGCCCGGGGTCGAGCCGATCTCGTTCTCGAACTCGCCGGCAGACACGTCCGACGTGACGTCGTAGTCGCCTTCCGGCACGGTCATCCGCAGCGTGCCGGCGCTCACGTCGGCCTCGATCACGTCGGGTCCGTGCCGGTGAGCACGGCGTCGAGCGAACCGGCGCTGACCGTCAGCTCCGCCTCGCCGACGCCATCGAGCTCGAGCGTGCCGCGTCCCGGCGCTGACGTCGGCACTGAGCGACTCCGCCGAGCCCGACACGTCGAACGATCCTGCGGCGAGCGACAGGTCGAGTTCGCCGAAGTCGCCGTCGGTCACGAATTGGCCGGCCGCCAGCGAGACGTCCGCGTCGAGGCCCTCGAGCGCGGCGGGCAGCAGCAGCACGGCATCCGCTCCCCCGTCGCCGAACCAGCCGCGCCAGCCGAACCACCCGAGCCGGTCGGGCGATGCCACCTCGAGCGTGTCGCCGTCGCGCTCGAACCGCCAGTTCTCGGCGCCCCACGAGCTGGTGACCTCGAGCTCGGCCTCCTGCACGTCGGTGAACTCGACGCGCAGCGTTCCCGCTGCGGCGTCGATGTCGAGCTCGCCGACACCGGCGACGTCGAGGGAGCGCGTCGAGGTGTGGACGGATGCCGATGCGATCGTGCCCGAGCAGGGCCGAGGTCATCGTGCCCAGCAGCACGACCGCGCCCAGCACGATGATGACGATCGCGACGACGCGCGATCCGCCGGCCGGCGGCCGCGGCGCGTCGGCGGGTCGTTCGGGAGCGGCAGGAGGAGGCGGCGTCATGGTGGTGCTCATCGGTTCGTTCCTGTCTGCGGCCCGCGGCCGCCGCGGTGTCTGCGAAGGAGGTGTCGGTGAAGGAGGCGGCGTCGCGCCGCCGTGCTCGAGGTGGGCGATCGCCGCGAGCACGCGGCGGTTGCCCGACTCGTCGGGTTCGAGGTCCAGCTTCTGGAAGACGGCGGTGATGTGCTTCTCGACGCTGCCCTCGGTGACGTGGAGCGTCTTCGCGATCGCCTGGTTGGAGCGACCCTCCGCGATCAGGGCCAGCACCGACGCCTCGCGATCGGTGAGGCGCAGCATCCGTTCGTCCCGCGTCCGGCGGCTGAGCAGCTGTGCGACCACCTCCGGGTCGAGCACCGTCGCGCCGGCGGCGATGCGCTCGATCGCCTCGAGGAAGTCGGTCACGTCGGCCACCCGGTCCTTGAGGAGGTAGCCGAGCGCGCCGCCGCTGGACGAGATCAGGTCGGCGGCGTAGCGCTCCTCGACGTACTGCGACAGCACGAGCACCGCCAGCTCGGGCAGCCGGGCCCGCAGCGACAGCGCCGCACGGATGCCCTCGTCGGTCCACCTCGGCGGCAGGCGGACGTCGAGGATGCACAGCTCGGGGGCGGTCTGGTCGACGGTCTCGTCGAGGTGCGAGGCGTCGGGGAGTGCGGCGACCACCTCGTGGCCGGCGTCTTCGAGCACGCGCACCAGGCCTGCCCGCAGCAGGGCCGAGTCTTCGCAGATCAGGACGCGCACGGGATGCTCACCTCCACGCTCGTGGGTCCGCCGACCGGACTGTCGATGCGGGCCTCGCCGCCGGCCGCGAGGACGCGGTTGACGATGCCGTCGAGACCGCCGCCGGCGATCACCCGCGCACCGCCCACGCCGTTGTCTTCCACGCGCGCCCAGAGCGTGCCCGGTTCGCGCAGCCGCGCGACGACCCGCACCTCGGTTGCCCGGGAGTGCTTCGCGGCGTTGGTCAGCGCCTCGGCGATCACGAAGTACGCCGCCGCCTCGGTCTCGCGGCTGCAGCGGCCGTCGAGCCGCACGTCGGTGTGCACCGGCACGACCGAGCGGGCCACGAGCGCCGAGAGGGCGGCGTCGAGACCGCGATCGTCGAGGACGGACGTGTGGATGCCGCGGGCCAGCTGCCGCAGCTCGGTGATGGCCGCCTTGGTCGAGGTGTGGGCCTCGGCGATGAGCGCCCGTGCGGCCTCGGGGTCGGCGTCGATCTTCTGCTGGGCGAGGCCCAGGGTCATGCCGACCGAGACCAGCCGCGGCTGCACGCCGTCGTGGAGGTCGCGCTCGATGCGCGTGCGCTCGACGTCGGCGGCCCGCACCGCGCCGGCGTGCTGCTGGCTCGAGACGCGCGCCTCAGCGGCGAGCTGCGCCTCTCGGGAGGGCACCATGATCGCTCGCGCGATGATGCCGTGGAGCACGCCGAGGCCGACGAGGCCGGCCGCGGCGACGAGCACTGCGAGGATGCCTACCGGCACGGCCCAGGCGAGCGGGACTTCGATGCCGGTGCGTGCCAGTCGCACCGCGCTCGCCTCGGCGAAGAGCGGCGTGAAGGCGAGCACGGCGCCCGAGACCAGGAGTCCGGCGAGCGCCACGACGACCCATCCGAGGATCGTCGCGATCGCCAGGTTCGCGATCGCCCGCCAGGTGAGCGGGTCGATCGCCTGCATCCAGATCGTGCGCATGGCGCCGCCGAATCCGGGGCGTCCGCTCTTGCGCGGGCCGGAGCGCCGGGAGCCCGAAGCCATAGAGACCGTCGACCCGCTGCGTCTCGAGCCACCCGAGCGCGAACAGCACGTAGACCAGGCCGACGAGCACGAGCAGGCCGATGCCGAGGACGAACACCAGCGCGATGCCGACGCCCAGCAGCGAGAAGACGAGCGAGAACGCGGCGACGCCGATCACGCCGAGCGCGGCGAGCTGCGCGATCGCGCCCGCCACCTGTGCGGGCCGTGTCACCGGTTGGACGGCAGAAGAGTCGGAGGAGGTCATGCCCCTTACGGTAGGCGCGTGAGCCGCCGCGCGCGCCCGAGGCAGCCGGAGTCTTGCGTTCGGGTTATCCCCCGGAAGCCTGGCGGCGGGATCGGCGGTGTGGACCCGTGCGCGAGGTGGCTGCTCGTGCCGTCAGCGCAGCAGGGCGAGCGCCCGCTCGTGCACGCGCGGGTCCGAGCCCATGCCGGCGGGCGAGTCGGGTCCGTAGACGACCAGCTCGTCCACACCGAGGTTCGCCGCATGCTCTGCGGCCGCGACGAACGCGTCGACGTCGGCTGTCGGGCGTACGCGACCGAAGCCCAGCAGCAGCGAGCGGCGCACGGTCGACGGGTCGCGACCGACACGATCGCACTCCGCCGCGAAGCCGGCGGCCTGCTGCGCGATCAGCTGCCAGTACTCGTCGCCGTCGAGCTGCGTCGACCCCGGTCCGCCGTAGGTGTTCCACGTGTCGGCGTAACGCGCGGCCAATGCCAGTGCGCGGGGCCCGTGAGCAGCCAGCAGCAGCTCGGGCGCGTCGACGCCCTCCGGGCGGCCCGTCGTCTCGAGGCCGGTGAACGACATCGTCTTGCCGCGCCACTGCGTGGCGCCGTCGAGCACCGCCCGGTAGCCCTCGACGACATCGGCGAAACGGGCGGACATCTCACCCAGACTCGAGTTCTCGCCGCGATCGGCGAGCTCGCACGGGGGCGCTCCGAGGCCGAGCCCGAGCACGAGGCGCCCTTCGGAGATGTCCTGGACGGTCATCGCCGCCCGCGCGAGCGCGACCGGCCGGCGGAACACGGCGGAGGCGACGAGGGTGCCCAGCCGGATGCGCTCGGTGACCCCCGCCGCCGCGGTGAGGGTGGTGAATGCCTCGCCGAGCCATTCGCCGCGGGCCGTCGCATGGGTGAGGTGGTCGTAGGTGTAGGCCACGTCGTAGCCGACGTCCTCGGCCCAGCGGTACCAGCGCGCCTGTGCGCGCCACGGGCCCACCGGAGGAATCACCAGACTGATGCGACTGAGGCTCATGCGATTCAGGATGCCACTCGGCGGTCGTGTCGTGACGGCGGGCTAGGGTGCAGTGGTGGCAGTACGAACCAAGACTTCGCGCAGAGGCAGCGGGACGCAGGCACCCCAGTTCGACTTCGACGAGAGCGTGCTCTCCGAGCTGACCGTGGGCGACCCTGCCTCGTTCGGCTCCGCGGGCTTCGAGGGGGTGGCCTACGCAGACGTCGTGCGCGACGCGTGGGAGCTCGGCGTCGGCGACACCGTGGAGGCGTGCCGCTTCGACGGCCTGGCCGTCGGCACCTGGACGCTGCGCGGCGCGCACATCCTCGAGTCCGTGATCACCGGGGCCGACATCCCCGCGGTATCCGGCGCGCGCAGCGGCTGGCGCGACGTCGAGGTGCGCGACAGCAGGTTCGGATCCTTCGAGGCGTACGACGCGTCGTGGCGCGGCATCCGATTCACCCGCTGCAAGCTCGGGTACGTCAACCTGCGCGCGGCGGAGCTTCTCGACATCGCCTTCATCGACTGCACCATCGACGAGATCGATCTGATGGATGCCGCGGCCCGCCGCGTCGCCTTCGAGGCCACCCGCATCGCCACGCTGAACGCCAGCGGCGCGCGGCTCACCGACGTCGATCTGCGGGGAGCCGACATCGGTCAGGTGGTGGGCCTGGAAGGCCTCCGCGGAGCGACGATCTCATCCGAGCAGCTGCAGCTCATGGCACCGGGCTCGCCGACCTCGCCGGCATCCGCGTCGACGGCTGACGGCGCCGCGCGGTTCCGCACGGGCATGCCAGCGGCCGGGTGGGCGCGGGCAGCGGGTCAGCGCCCGGAGACCTTGCCGAAGAGACGGGCGATCGGGGCGAGCACGAGCGGGCGGGCGGCGATCCAGGCTGCCGCGATCACCACGAGCGAGGCGACGAAGAACCAGAAGCCCGTCCAGTTGTCGGCGTAGGCGTCCGGGTCGACCGATCCCTGGGCGGCGTACATGTGGTTGAGGTTGCGCAGCGCGCCGGTGGCGAACACGAGGAAGACGTGCACCGCGATGAACGCCACGAAGTAGAGCATCACCGGGAAGTGCACGGCACGCGCCCACTCCACCGGGTACGCCTTGTTCAGCCCGGCGGCGTTCTTGGGCCACACGCCCGACATCCGCACGCCGGTGATCGCGGCCAGCGGCGCGGCGATGAACACGGTGGCGAAGTAGGCCAGCTGCTGCAGCGAGTTGTAGTTCACCCAGCCGTTCTCGGTGGGCCAGTCCAGCGACACGTACTGCAGCCCCGCCGACACGGCGTTGGGGAACACCTCCCACGAGGTGGGCACGATCCGCATCCACTGTCCGGTCGACGAACAGCAGCACCACGAACGCCACGCCGTTGACCAGCCACAGGATGTCGAGCGACTGGTGGAACCACAGGTTCAGGCTGATCTTGCGCCGGCCGTTGTTCCGCGGCGACCAGAACGCGGTCGGCCGCTTCTCGGTGCGCACGCGCAGGCCCGAGCGGATGATGAGCACCATCAGGAAGACGTTGAAGAAGTGCTGCCACCCGAGCCACGCCGGGAATCCGACCGGCGCTCCCTCGGGCAGGTGGTACTCGCCCGGGTACGCCTCGAGGAAGTCGGCGCCCCACTGCGTGCTGAGCAGCCAGCGCACCGCGAACACGGCCATCGCGGCGGCGTAGAGGAGGCCGGCGCCGCCGACGATCACGGCGCCCGCCCACTGGCCGCGGGTGAAGGGCCCGATCCGCTGCGGCTCCGGCGCCGGCGCGCGGCGCGCGCGTGCGGCGGCACCCGCCCACACGGTGCGCGGGAACGGCAGCGGCTGCGACAGCGGCACTCCCGTCACCGTGGCGGAAGCGGCCGGCGCCCGGGGCTCGGCGGGGACGGACTGCTGCGGCGACCTGGTGCGCGCACGACCTCCGGCTATTGCGGCAGCGGTCGCCAGGGCCGCTGGCATCGTCGCGCGTATCCGTCGCGGGCGCGGCTCGTCGTCGCCGCCACGGGCGCGACGCTGGGGCGGGAGCGAAGCCGGCAGGCGGCCAGGGCTCGCCGCCCGGCCACGCGTGGGCAGGCCTCGGCGAAGCGCCGTGGCATCCGGCTGTTCGCGCCGGCGCCTTCGGCGCCGCAGCGGCGCCCGTCGCCGGCCGAGCTACTGACTGCGGCGCCACCTGGAGCGTCGGCTGCCCGTCAGGTCACGTTCTGCGCGGCACCGGCGCGCCGAAGCCGGCCGCTTCTGCTGCGGTGCAACAGCGGTGGCCGACGGTCGGGCCGGCGGCCACGGGTCGCCGCCGGGCGATGCGCGGCAGGCCACGACGGATGCGCGCGGCTCGCGGCGCGCGCGGATGCCGCGGCGACCGGAGTGCGTCGGCCCGGGGCGTTTCGTCGCGCTCGTCCTCGCTCGCTCAACGACCGGAGTCTGGCCCGCGAGCCGGCCACGGCCTCGACGCCCGTCACGGTCCCTGAGCTCGTCGAAGGGCCGTCCGCCGCGGGCGCTTCGACGGACTCAGCGGCCGCAGTCGCCGCCGACCGGATCGCCCGTCGCCGTTCGGCACCGGCGCCGTCGCCGGCGGGCGGCCAGGGCTCGCCGCCGGGCACGCGCGGCAGCCCGCGCCGCACCGTCGAACCGAACGTCGCCATGCCGGGTTACGCCTTCTTCGCCTCGAGCGCCGCGATCAGCTGCGGCACCACGGTGAACAGATCGCCGACGACGCCGAAGTCGGCGATCTCGAAGATCGGGGCATCCGCGTCCTTGTTGATCGCGACGATCGTCTTCGCCGTCTGCATGCCGGCCTTGTGCTGGATCGCGCCCGAGATGCCCAGCGCGACGTACAGCTGCGGCGCCACCGACACCCCGGTCTGCCCGACCTGGTACGAGTAGCGGCACATAGCCGGCGTCGACCGCGGCGCGCGACGCGCCGATCGCAGCGCCGAGCACGTCGGCGAGCTGCTCCACGAGGACGAACTTCTCGCCCGATCCGAGCCCGCGGCCGCCCGACACGACCTTCGCCGCACCGCGCAGCTCCGGACGCGTCGACGACACCACGGTCTCGTCGACCGACGTCACCGTCGCGGCACGGCGTCCCGAGGGGCGCACGTCGAGCGGCTCGGCCTCGACGCCGGCGACGGCGTCGGCGCGGGCATCCACCGATCCCTGGCGGATCGTGATGACCGGCGCGCCCCACGTGACGGCCGCGTCGACGTTGTACGCGCCGCCGTAGACCGAGTGGTGCGCGACCACGCCCTCGGCGTCGCGCGAGACGCCGACGGCATCGACGGCGAGGCCCGACCGGGTGCGCGCGGCATACCGGCCCGCGACCTCACGGCCCTCCACCGAGTGCGAGACCAGGATGGCATCCGGCCGCACCTCGTCGGCAGCCGCCGTCGAGCGCGTCGACGCGCGGCGGCAGCTGAGACCGTCGCCGGGAGCGGCGACCAGCACCGACGCGGCGCCGAGGGCTGCGGCATCCGTCGCCAACGCGGCGTCGCCGACGATCAGCGCGACCGGCGTGCCCACCGAGGCGGCCGCGCCCAGCAGCTCGGCCGCCGACTTGGCGAGCCCGCCCGACGGCGTCGTGTCGAGGAATACCAGGATCGAGTCATCTGCAAACGTCATCACGCACGCACCCTCACGCAAGCCGGTTCTGGATGAGGAAGTCCGCGAGCTTCTGGCCCGCGTCGCCCTCGTCGACGATCTTCACGCCGGCCTCGCGCGGCGGCTTCTCGCTCAGCCCGATGACGATCGACCGCGACGCGGCGGGGTCATGCGCGCTCGATCTCGAGCTCGGCGAGCGACAGCGTCTCGAACGGCTTCTTCTTCGCCGCCATGATGCCCTTGAAGTTCGGGAAGCGGGCGTCGGGCAGCGCCTCGGTGATCGAGATCACCGCAGGAAGCGGCGCCGTCACCTGCATCGTGGCGCCGTCCGAGGCGCGCGTGCCCGAGACGGCGTCGTCGCCGATCTCGACGGCGCTGAGGTAGGTCGCGCTCGGCACGTCGAGGATCTCGGCCACCATCGCGGGGATGACGCCGCCCGTGCCGTCGGTGGACTGGTTGCCGGCGATCACGAGGTCGAAGCCCGTCCGCTGCAGCGCCGCGGCGAGCACCTCGGCGGTCAGCCCCAGGTCGGCGCCGAGAAGGGCCTCGTCGACGACCTGCACGGCCGACGCGGCACCCATCGCGAGTCCCTTGCGCACCGTCGCGGACGCGGACTCCGGGGTCATCGAGAGCACCACGACCTCGGTGCCGGGCGTCTTGTCGGCATACGACAAGGCGACCTCGAGCGCACGCTCACCGATCTCATCGAGCACCGTCTCGCTCGCACCGCGGTCGGCCAGACCGGTCTCCAGCGACAGCTTGCGATCCCCGTAGGTATCCGGGACTTCCTTGACCAGGACGACGATCTTCATGACGATCTCCTCACGCTGCGCACGAGTCTAGGGCGCGCCGCGCGATGTACCCAATCCCGTGGAATGCACCGACAAGACCGACCGCTGACCCGCTGCGTGTATACATAGATGCCCGTCGCGGCGACCGGATCCGACGCGTGGAGCGCATACCGGTACGGTGAAAGGAGGAGGTCGTCATGGCAGCACCCAAACGTCTTCCGGTCGACCCGATCGCCGAAGCCAAGCGCCAGTGGATCGCCCATGGCTGGGAACCCGCCGCGGCCGGCATGACGGCCGTGACGTCGATCATCCGGGCGCAGCAGCTCCTGTTCGCGCGCATCGACACGGCGCTGCGGCCCTTCGGACTCTCGTTCGCCCGGTACGAGATGCTGCGTCTGCTCGGCTTCACACGCGAGGGACGGATGCCGATGGCCAGCGCCATCGCCCGCCTGCAGGTGCATCCGACCAGCGTGACCAACACCGTCGACCGGCTGGCCCGCGACGGTCTCGTCTCGCGCGAGCCGCATCCGGGCGACGGGCGCGCCGCGATGCTCGTGCTCACCGACGCCGGCCGCGAGCTGGTGGAGCGCGCACCGCCGCGCTCAACACCGAGGTGTTCGAAGATCCCGGGCTCACCGACGCCGACACGACGGAGCTCGTGCGGATCATCGCGCGCTTCCGCAAGGACGCCGGCGACTTCACCGAGCCGAAGCCCCAGCCCGACCCCCTCTGACCGTCCCGCTGTCGACGCGCTCGGTCGTTCGCGAGACCGGGGATCCGCGCCGAGACCCAGGGCGATGCCCCCGGTCTCGGCGAGCAATCCCCTGTCTCGGCGACGTCGGCATGCGTCAGCGACCCTTGAAGTCGGGAGCGCGCTTCTCGCGGAAGGCGGCCATGCCCTCCTTCTGGTCGGCCGTGTCGAAGAGGCTCGCGAACACGTGGCGCTCGAGGCGCAGGCCCTCGGCCAGCGACGTCTCGAGCGCGGCGTCCAGCACGGCCTTCGCGGCGTACAGCGACGGCAGGCTCTTCGACGCGATGGTGTCGGCGGTCTTCTGCGCCTCGGCGAGCAGGTCGGCGGCGGGCACGACGCGCGAGACGAGTCCGGAGCGCTCGGCCTCGGCGGCATCCATCATCCGTCCGGTGAGGATCAGCTCGGCGGCCTTGTAGGGGCCGACCGCGCGGACGAGCCGCTGCGAGCCGCCCATGCCGGGGATGACGCCGAGGTTGATCTCGGGCTGCCCGAACTTCGCCGTGTCGGCGGCGAGGATGATGTCGCACATCATCGCGAGCTCGCAGCCGCCGCCGAGCGCATAGCCCGAGACGGCGGCGATGACGGGCGTCCGCACGGCGGCGAAATCCGCCCAGCCGCCGAAGTGGTCGCCCATCAGCATGTCGAGCCCCGACTTCGACTCCATCTCTTTGATGTCGGCGCCCGCGGCGAACGCGCGCTCCGAGCCGGTGACGACGATCGCGCCGATCTGCTCGTCCGCATCGAAGACGGATGCCGCCGCCACGACATCCCGGCACACCTGCGTGTTCAGCGCGTTGAGCGCCTCCGGCCGGTTCAGCGTGATCCAGCCGACTCGCCCGCGCGTCTCGCTGAGAATCGTCTCGTACTCAGTCATCGAAGTTCCTGCTTCCGTCATCGATCGCTCCAGCGGCGACCCCATCAGATCAGTATGCGTCGCCAGATCAGGTCCCGAACATCCCTCGGAATCGCGAAAGGGCAGTTCTCGCGCAGAATCTCGGCGTGCGGAAACATACCTCTCGCGATTCCGTGGGGGTAGGCGACGGGTCAGGCGGACTCGGCGCGGATCGTGTTGATGATGCCCGAGAAGTCCTGGCGCGCGCCCTCGCCGGCGGCGAAGTGCTGCGTAGATCTCGCGGGCGAGCATGCCCATGCGCGCCTCGACGCCGGTCGCCGAGATCGCGTGCTCGGCGAGGCCGAGGTCCTTGTTCATGAGGGCGCCGGCGAAGCCGGGCTGGTAGTCGCGGTTCGCGGGGCTCGTGGGCACCGGCCCCGGCACCGGGCAGTTCGTCGTGAGCGCCCAGCACTGGCCCGACGCGTTCGACGCCACGTCGAACAGCGCCTGGTGCGACAGCCCGAGCCGCTCCCCCAGCACGAAGGCCTCGGCGACCGCGATCTGCGACACGGCGAGGATCATGTTGTTGCAGACCTTCGCCGCCTGCCCGAGCCCCGCGCTGCCGCAGTGCACGACACGGCGGCCCATCGCCTCGAGCAGCGGGCGCGCCGCCTCGAAGTCCTCGTCCGACCCGCCGACCATGAACGCGAGCGTGGCGTTCTCGGCGCCCACGACTCCCCCCGACACCGGGGCGTCGAGCGCGCGGTGCCCGGCCGCCTCGGCGAGCGCGTGCGCGGCGCGGGCCTCGTCGACGGCGATCGTCGAGCAGTCGATGAACAGTGCTCCGGATGCCGCGACCCCGAGCAGCCCCGCGGTGCCGCCCTCTCCGCGGTAGGCGTCGAGCACCTGCGCACCGGTCTGGAACATCGTGATCACGACCTCCGCGCCGGTGGCGGCATCCGTTCCCGATTCCGCGACGGCGAGTCCCGCCGTGCGTGCCGTCTCGACGGCGGCGGGCATGACGTCGAAACCCGTCACCTCGTGACCGGCTGCCGCCAGATTCCTCGCCATCGGCAGGCCCATGTGGCCGAGCCCCAGGAATGCGATCTTCATGTCGGATCTCCTCGTCGGTGTTCTGGAACGATCGACGATGGTCAGTGCGCGAGCAGCTGTCGTCCGATGATCACGCGCATGATCTCGTTGGTCCCCTCCAGGATCTGGTGCACGCGCAGATCCCGCACCACCTTCTCGATGCCGTAGTCGTGAAGGTAGCCGTAGCCGCCGTGCAGCTGCAGCGCTTGGTTGGCGACGGTGAAGCCGGCGTCGGTCGCGAACCGCTTGGCCATCGCGCACTGCTGCGACGCGTCGGGCGCCTTCGCGTCGAGCGCCGCGGCGGCGCCGCGCACCAGTGCACGCGCGGCGTGCAGCTCGGTGGCCATGTCGGCGAGTGCGAACACGACGGCCTGCTTCTCGGCCAGCGGCTCGCCGAACGTGAAGCGCTCGTGCACGTAGCGCACGGCGCGATCGAGGGCCCACTGCGCGCCGCCGAGCGAGCAGGCGGCGATGTTGATGCGGCCGCCGTCGAGGGCCGACATCGCGATCTTGAACCCCTGTCCCTCGCCGCCGAGGATGTTCGCCGCGGGCACGCGCACCTCGTCGAGGATCACCTGACGGGTGGGCTGCGCGTTCCAGCCCATCTTGTGCTCGATCGCGCCGAACGAGAGTCCAGGGGTGTCGGCGGGAACGAGGAACGCCGTGATGCCCCGAGCCCCGGGTTCGCCGGTGCGCGCCATGACGATGTAGACGGATGCCTCGCCCGCGCCGGAGATGAACTGCTTGACGCCGGTGAGCACATACTCGTCGCCACCGTTCTCCCACCACCGTTCTCGCCAGGGACCCGGATGGCGCTCGTGGCGATGGCCGCGGCATCCGATCCGGCACCCGGCTCGGTGAGGCAGTAGCTGCCGAAGCCCGACATCGAGGTGAGGAGCGGCAGCCACTCCGTACGCTGCGCGTCGCTGCCGTACGTGTCGATCATCCACACGACCATGTTGTGGATGGAGATGTAGGCGGCGATGGCGGGGTCGCCCTGCGCCAGCTCCTCGAAGATGGCGGCCGCATCCGAGCGCGACAGGCCGGACCCGCCGAGGTCCTCCCGGGCGTAGATGCCGCCGAGGCCGAGTTCACCGGCGCTGCGCAGCGTGTCGCGGGGGAAGAAGGACGTCGCGTCCCACTCCAGTGCGTGCGGCGCGAGCTCGTTCTGCGCGAAATCGCGGACGGCGTCGAGGATCGCGTCGCGCTCCTCGGTCGTGAGGCTCGAGGTGGTGGTGATCGTGGACACCGTTGCTCCTTCAGGGATGCAGCACGCCCTCGTGGGGCATCCTGATCAGCGCGATCGTGCCGGCGTTGGCACATCGGCGATTTTACATGGACTTCCAACTATCTGCTAGGTGCCTCGAAGAATCGCGAAAGGGTACATTCCGCGCTCTGCACGCGCGGAGATGTACCCTTTCGCGGTTCCGGATGCCGCGGCTCAGGCGTCCGCGTGGGCGCGGGAGTCTTCGGCCGGCGACTCGGCGTCGGGCCACACCATGAACGGGCGCAGCTCGAGCTGGCCGTTGCGGGCCATCGGATGCCGCGACGCGATCTCGATCGCCTCGTCGAGGCTGTCGACCTCGAGGATGTCGAAGCCGCAGATGACCTCGGCGGTCTCGACGTACGGGCCGCGCGCCGTGAGCACCTTGCCGCCGCGCACCTTCACGACGGTGGACTCGGTCTGCGGGGCCAGCACCTCGCCGATGACGCGCTTGCCGCTGGCGTCGAGGGGATCGACCCAGAGGTCGACGTCGGACTCGTCGGATTCGGCGTCGGGCTCGAGCGAGGTGACGACGAACATCATGTACTTCATGCGTTGATCCTTCCGTTGCGGGCGGGCCGGCGCCAGCCTCACTCGGGTCGTCGCACGGGGTCGGACGATGTCGACACTTCTCCCGAGAATCTTTTTCCACGCCGTGCGGGCGATCGCGACACGAGCATCATCCTCGCGGCGGACCACGATGCGACTCGCGGTGGATGCGCCACCGCGGGCGCCCTCCGTAGCGTCGAAGCATGGCCAGCACCACGCGTCCCTCCCGATCGCCCGGCACCGCGAACTGTCTCCGGCGGTGGCGCTGCTGCTCACGATCGGCGGCAACATCCTCGTCATCGCGATCGCCGCCGCCGCGGCGGCCGGCGTCGCCGTCGCAGCCGTCGCCGTGTTCGGCGCCGCGGTCTTCGACGCCCTGTGACCACACCCGTTCTCGGCGCCGTTCGGGAGGCGCCGCACCGCTAGCCGCCGGAGCGGGAATCTGGTCCGCGTCGGAAGCCCCTCTGACGCTAGGCTCGCGCCATGACGGACGTCGCGACGAAGCCCCGGCCCGGCACGAGCCTGCGAGGCTTCTCGGCCCCCATCCTGCTGGTCGGCGCTCTGGTCGTCGTACCGATGGCCCTGAGCCTGCTCACCACCAGTGGTCGGCGCCCGATGACGCGGCCTACGTGCGCATGGCCTTCGCGAACGTGGCGGGTGCGACCCTCGCCATCGCGACGGTCCTCGGACTGCTCGTCGACAGGATCATCCGCCGGGCGACCGCCTCCACGATCGCCATCTTCGCCGTCATCGCCCTCGTCGTCGTTCCCTGGCAGCTGCGCATCATCTCGGACGCCGCCGACCTGCTTCTCGTCCGGCTGAGTCTGTGAGGCTGCGCCGCTCCGTCGCGACCGCCGGGCTCATCGCGTCGGCCGCGATGGCCGTGCTCGCGATCACGGGATGCGCGGGCGGCGGCTCGGCGGCGGATCAGGACACCATCCAGGGCATTCCCGACAGACTGGGACGGCCCCGTCCCCGATCCCCTCACCGGAGAGCCGGCCGCCGGCTGGATCGACGACGACGAGTTCGCGGTCATCACCATGGGCAGCGGCAGCTGCCCGCCGGTCCCCTCGGAGCCGGAGGTGACGAGCCCCGGCGAGGTGCGCATCGAGTTCGGCCCGTCGCCCAACGAGGTCTGCACGGCCGACATGTCGCCCACCACCCACGTCTTCGCGCTGCCCGAGGAACTGATCGACCGGCCCATCACCGTCACGGTCACCTACCGGGACTACGACGAGGTCTACGAGCTCCCGCTCCCGTAGCCGACATGGTCCGGTGCCCGCCCGCCGCCGGGACGGGCGGGCACCGGACGGTCAGCGACGCTGGGCCTCGACCAGCACCACGGCGGTGCGCGCGGGCACCGTGATCGTCCCGCTGGCGGCATCCCACGTCGTGGTCTTGACGACCGGGTCGGAGCCGTCCGCGAGCGCGGGTGCCAGCGAGAACGTCCGGCCCTCGAGCGCTGCGACCGTCTGCGTCGTCGGCTCGGTGCCGGCGTTGAACACCACGAGGGCGCCCTTCAGCTTCGGGTCGACGTCCTCGCCGACCAGGTCGTCGATGAGCATCACGATGACGCCGGGAGCGGCATCCGTTCCGCTGTTCGGGAACGAGACCTTCTGCCCGATGAGCTCGGCAGACCCGAGACGCAGCAGGCCCACCTCGTCGCGCACCCGCAGCAGGTCGAGAGCGGATGCCTCGGCCGTGGCGATGTCGGACGCACCGGGCTTGTTCGCGGGGTCGGCGAGCAGCGGCCGGAGGTCGTCCCAGTGGTCGCCGTTGTCGGCCTCGCGCGGCAGGCCCGGAGCCGAAGGTCGACTCCTGTCCGGTCCAGTCGATGCGGTTGAACCAGTCGCCGGAGTTGTAGCTGTTGCGGTCGAGCGACTTGGAGCGCAGCAGCTCGGTGCCGGCGTGCCAGAACGACGGGGTCTGGGCGTAGGTCGTCGTCGCCAGCGACAGCGTGTTCATGCGCACGCGGTCGGCCATCGGCGTATCGGCCGGCAGCTTGAGGACGCCCAGGTCGTACAGCGTCTCGTTGTCGTGCGCGTCGACGTACGTGATGACCTCGTCGGGCTGGTCCGCGTAGCCGGCGGGCGAGCCGTTGTAGTCGAGCTCGTCGCCCGCCTTGAGCGTGCCGTCCGACGACGTGAACGAGAAGTCGCGCAGGTTGCCCGCGAGCCCGAGCTTCACGAGGTCGGTCTTGTGGGCGAGATCGGCGAACGGATCACCGGGCGCCGACTGGTCGCTGCCGTTGGGGTCGGTCGCGAGGCCGGTTCCGAAGCCCTGGTAGAACTTCGAGCTCGCGTCGACCGGGCTGCCGCCGTGCACCGCGTCGCGGAGGCGGTCGGTGAACGTGCCGATGCCGGTGCCGCCGAGCTGCCCCTGCGTGGCCTGCTCGAAGAGGGCGTTGTTCGCGACCTCGCCGAAGTTCCAGCCCTCGCCGTAGAGGTAGATCGCCTTCCCGTCGACGCCGTCCTTCTTGAGGGTGAGCTCGTCGAGGGCGTCGCGGATCGCCAGCATGTTGTCCTTCGAGTGGTGGCCCATGAGGTCGAAGCGGAAGCCGTCGACCTTGTACTCGCGGGCCCACAGCACGACGGAGTCGACCATGAGCTTCTCGGCCACCTCGTGCTCGGTCGCCACGTTCTGGCAGCAGGTCGAGGTCTCCACGCCGCCGGCGACGTTCAGGCGCTGGTAGTAGCCGGGCACGACCTGGTCGAGCACCGAGGTGTCGGCCTGTCCCGACGCCGACGTGTGGTTGAACACCTCGTCGAGCACGACCTGCAGTCCCATGCCGTGCAGCGCGCCGACCATCGAGCGGAACTCCGCGACGCGCGCGCCGCCCTCCGGGTCGACCGCGTACGAGCCCTCGGGAACCGAGAAGTGGTACGGGTCGTAGCCCCAGTTGAAGCCGTCGGCGTCGACGATCGGCTCGATGCACGCCTGCTGCTCGGTGCTGTCGGCCGGCATCGAAGCCAGGTCGCAGTCGGGCACCGCCTGCTGCGCGCGGTCCTCCTCGATCGTGGCGATGTCGAACGTCGGCAGCAGGTGCACGGTGTTGATGCCGGCGTCCGCGAGCTGTCGCAGCTGCGCCGTGCCGGCGCTGTCACGCGTGAACGCCCGATACGTGCCGCGTTCGTCCTCGGGCACCGACTCGTCGGAGATCGAGAAGTCGCGCACGTGCAGCTCGTAGATCGCACGGTCGACCGGGCGGTCGATGACGGGCGCCTTCGTCTTCTCCCATCCCTTCGGGCGCCAGTCCTTGTCGTCGAGGTCGATCGCGACCGAGCGCTCGGAGTTGGTCGTCAGCGCGACCGAGTACGGGTCGGTGACCTGGTTGGTCTCGATCGCTCCCGTGGTGGGCGCGTAGACCACGACCTCCCACAGGTACTCGTCGCCCTTCAGCGCCTTCCCGCCCGTGACGGTCCAGATTCCGGATGCCGCATCCCACGTCGCCTCGTGACGCACGGGGTCTCCGTCGGCGGTCCCGAGCCCGTCGAAGGTCCCAGGTGAGCAGCGTCGCGCGTCTGGGCGGTCGGCGCCCAGAGGCGGAACGTCGGCTTGTCCTTCGCGAACGTGACGCCGAGGTCGGCGTCGGCGACGGCATCCGCGTAGAGGTCGTCGAGCACGCCCGGGATCTGCACGCCGGTGAAGGCGCGCACGGTGCCGTCGGCGTCGCGCTGCGACACCAGCGAGCTGGCCGCGCAGGAGGGCCGCGGCATCCGTTCCGTCCGCCACGCGCAGTGCGACGTAGCTCTGCGAGGGCCGGGAACCGCTCCTGCTGCGCCTCGGTGAGGTCACCGTCGACGCGGGTGAGGTCGATCGTGTCGCCGCCGGTGACCTCGCCGTCTTCGAGAGCGAGGGATGCCGCCGCCGACGCGTGCAGCTGCCACGACGCCTCGGCCGGGTCGGCGCCGAGGTCGGCCGGCCACGCGAGCGTCTCTTCGTCGATCCAGTGCGCGCGCTCCTCACCGAGGCCCGGGAGGCCGTCGCCGATCTGCAGCACGTGGGTGGCGAGGGTGTAGCGGAAGAGCACCGGCACGCCGTCCTCGGCGGTGAACGAGTAGTTCGAGCCGCCCGGGGCGCCGCCGACGCCGTAGTTCTCGCTCCAGCTCATGCCGTGCGCGACCTTGCCCTCGTACGCACCGGCGGGCAGCTCGAGGGTCAGCTCGTAGACGCCGTCCTTGTCGCCGTCGGCCATGAGGCTCGCGAGGCAGTCCGGTGCCCAGTCGCCCGCGCAGCCGCTCTCGCTCTGGTGCGAGCCGGGGACCGTCACGATGGGGCCCTCGGCGGTCGACTGCACGATGTTCGTGCGCGGGTCGAAGTAGAACGAGATCGGGCCGCCCTCGTGCGTGATGGCGATGTTCGGTCCGCCGGGAACGCCGTTCGCGCCGTAGTTGATCGTCCACGAGCCGTCGATCGCGGCCTTGTACTCGTAGTCGCCGGGCGCCAGGTCGAACGTGCCGGCCCAGATGCCGTCGGCGCGCAGCGTCAGCTTCGCGGCCTCGCAGCCGGGAGCCCAGTCGCCGGCGCAGCCCATCTCGGAGTTGAGGCTGCCGGGCACCGTCACCATCGAGATCGGCGACTCCGGCTCCTCCGGCACGTCGAGCGTCACGGCGTTGCCGACCGACGCGTAGGTCGACGCGGCGGCGTGGGCGCCGGCGGCATCCGTCGTCACGGCGCGGTACTCCACGAGCGTGCCGTCGGCGAGGTCCGCCCACCGTGTGGAAGACGCGGGGGTCGGTGTCCTCCGCCGTGCCGAGCGTGTGCCACTCGTCCGAGCCGACGACGCGCCACGCGAAGCTCGTCTCGGTCCAGGTCGAGTCGTCGACATCGGCCGAGACCGGCGCCGAGCCGGTCACCGCGGCGCCGGCGCCGGGCACCGACACGGTGACGGCGAGCGGCGCCTCGGGCGCGGTCACCGGCCGGTCGGCGCGGTAGACGACGGCCGACAGAGCCGGGACGGTGACGGATGCCGCGGCCGCGGCATCCGTCGAGATCGCCGTCGTCGTGCCGTACACCGGCGCGAACGACGCGCCCTCGGTGAGCGTCGTGAGGCTCACCGTCTTGTCGGAGGCGGTGTTGTTGAGGGCGACCAGGTACTCGACCTTCTCGTCGCGGTCGACGCGCGAGAAGGCGTAGACGCCGGCGCCGCTGTCGGCGTAGCGCTCGATCTGGGCGCCGGTGACGAGCGCCGGGTGCGCTTCGCGGAGCGCGGCGAGGTCGGCGATCCGCTCGTAGATCGGCGCGGAGGTGTCGTAGCGGTCGACGCGAGCCGGCGGTGGCGCCCGTGATGAGGTTCTGGTTCTGGTACGCGGCGACCTGCGTCGCGAACATCGTCTGGCGGGCGTCCTTGTCGCCGCCGGTGCCCGCGAAGCCCTGCTCGTCGCCGTAGTAGACGACGGGCTGGCCGCGGCCGAGGAACATCAGGTCGTGCGCGAGCAGATCGCGCTCGAAGGCGTTCGGCGTCGACTGCGAGCATGTAGCCGACGCGACCCATGTCGTGGTTGCCGAGGAACGTCGGCAGGGCCGTGGCCGACGAGTCGGGCGTCGTGTACCAGTCGTCGCCGGCGTAGAGGCTCTGCAGCCCCTTCGCGCTGTTGCCCGACGCGAAGCTGACGGCCGACGACTGGAAGGTGAAGTCGAGCACGCTCGACATGTCGGTGTCGCGGACGTACGGCGAGAGCTTGACCGGATCGGCGTCGTAGACCTCGCCGAACATGAAGAAGTCGGGCTTGCCCTTCTCGTCGCGGGCGTAGTCGAGCACCTCGGTGGTCCACTGCTCCCAGAACTCGAAGTTCACGTGCTTGGCGGTGTCGATGCGGAAGCCGTCGATGCCGAGGTCGATCCAGTCCTGGTACACGTCGACGAATCCGTTCACGACGGTGGGATGCTCGGTCATGAGGTCGTCGAGACCGTCGAAGTCGCCGTACGTCACGGACTCGCCCGTCCAGGTCGAGTTGCCGCGGTTGTGGTACAGCGTGGGGTCGTTGAGCCAGGCCGGGGTCTTGGCGTCCTCGTCGCCCGCGGCGAACTTCGGCGTGTACGGGAAGGAGGTCGCGGGGTCGAGCGTCGGGAACGAGCCGGTGCCGGCGTAGGTGGCGGGGTCGAACGCCGTGCCGGCGGCATCCGTGTAAGGGCTCGTCGTCTTGTCGATGTAGGAGTACTGGCCCTCGGCGTAGTCGATCACGTCGGCCGTGTGGTTCGTGATGATGTCGAAGTAGACCTTGATGTCCTTCGCATGCGCCTCTTCGATGAGGGCCTGGAGCTCGGCGTTGGTGCCGAGGTGCGGGTCGATCTGCGTGAAGTCGGTGATCCAGTAGCCGTGGTAGCCGGCGCTCGCGTTCGCGCCCTCGCCCTGCACGGGCTTGTTCTTGAAGCTCGGCGTCAGCCAGATCGCCGTCGTGCCCAGGCCCTCGATGTAGTCGAGCTTCTGGCGGAGGCCCGCGATGTCGCCGCCGTGTGTAGAAGCCCTTGTCGGTCGGGTCGTACCCGGTCGCGAGGCGGTCGCCCGTGAGCCCGCCCTCGTTGTTCGACGCGTCGCCGTCGGCGAAGCGGTCGGTCATGACGAAGTAGAACTGCTCCTGGCTGCCGGGCTGGCGCACCGGAGCGGCGACGAGGGCGTCGTCGTCGGCGGTGTACCCCGCGCGCAGGCTCTTCACCTCGACGCCGACGCGGTGGGTGGTGTCGTCGAACACGAAGCGCAGCGTCGCGGGACCGGCCGACGGTCAGCGGGATGTTGTCGCCGCCGCCGTTCAGCCCGTACGACTCGTCCCACGCGTCGTTCACGGCGACCTTGTACTCGTACGACCCGGCGGGCACCTCGAACTCGGCGGCGTAGACGTTCGCCGTCCCGGTCGGTGCGAGTTCGGTCGCCGCGCAGGCGGGCTGCCAGTCGTCGGGGCAGCCGAGCTCGGACTGCAGGCTGCCGGCCAGCGCGAAGGTGCGCTCGGCGGCGGCGGCAGGGGCGATCGCGACGGCTCCCCCGGTCACGATGAGCGCTGCTGCGGTGAGGCTTGCAGCGAGGATGCGGGCACGGGCTGAGGTCGACTTCGACACAGGAGCTCCTGGATGAGGCGGCACGGCGACGTGCCTGGATGGCGCAATGTGCGGCCGACACTAGCAACGGCTTCGCGTGAACTGCAAGCGCTTACATCATGAGAAGGCTTTCATATAGCGGATGCCGCGGGCCGAGGCATCCGTCGGATCCGTTCTCGCAACCGCTTGCACCGCATGGCGACTCACCCGTCTTCGCCCGGGATCGCTGGCCGAGTCTGAGGGCCGCCTCCCACGCCGAGTCGCAGGGCTCCGCGGCGTCCAAGATCCCTTCGACGGCGTCTCCCCGAGCGATCCGACGCGATCTTCGGCGACGCGCAGGTGACCGACCGTCGCGCACCTCGTCGAATCGACGACAGCATCGGCCGGTCGCAAGCCGTGGTTCGATCACTACGCGGCGCGATCGGCTGCGCAGCGACCACAGGCGTCGGATCACCTCGCGATCCGCGTACGTGGGCGCCGTATCCGGCGATGCGATGGCGTCGATCCAGACGTCATCCTCGTCGCCGCGAGCCCGTCGAGAGCGCGAGTCGTCGATGACGAGGCGCGTCGCCGGGCTCACTCTGACAGTGCGGCTGCGCCGGTGAGATACGGCTCGGGGTCGCGCTTGCCGCAGCGTCGTCGATTCGGCGTCGACGATCACGCCCGGAATGGGCAGGCTCCAGTCGGCGGAAGCGGCGCCTCGACGAGCCCGCGAGTTCGCCGATCACCAGCGCGCATCGGTCGGCTTCGAGCTCGCGCAGCAACGCGGACTCCCCGTCGAGCTGCTCGCCGCCACATCGTCGAGCCGGGGCCCCGGCCACGGCGTGCAGCGGCTCGTCGTGCAGCCGCCATAATGCCGCACCGGCAGCGGCCCACGCCAGCCGAGCGATGCCGGTCGACGGTTCACCGAGGATGCCGAGCGCTGTGCCGGGATCCCCGGCGATCGCCAGCATCGGGTGGCTCGCGCCGAGGACCGCCGGCGGTCGGGACTGGCGCAAGCGCCATCGTCCGCACCTGCGATATCGCGCATGCGCCGGGTCGAGCGTCGACCGTCAGGAAGACGTCGCCGACGCGGCCAGCGTTCGCCCGCTGGCTGTGGGCGACGACGGCCTCGGCCTCTTCCATACCGGCCGTCCTGGCAGGGCCGGCATGTCGTGCCGCTACAGGCGCTCGATGATGGTCGCGTTGGCCATGCCGCCGCCCTCGCACATCGTCTGCAGGCCGTAGCGGCCGCCGGTCGCCTCGAGCTGGGCCACGAGCGTGCCGAGCAGGCGCGTGCCCGACGCGCCGACCGCGTGCCCGAGGGCGATCGCGCCGCCCCACGGGTTGAGCTTCGCCGGGTCGGCGTCCAGTTCGCGCTGCCACGCCAGCGGCACCGAGGCGAACGCCTCGTTCACCTCGTACGCGTCGAGGTCGTCGATCGCCGAGGCCGCTGCGCTCGAGGATGCGCTTCGTCGCCGGGATCGGCCCGGTCAGCATCATCATCGGGTCGTCGCCGACCACCGCGAACGAGTGGAAGCGCGCCCGGGGCGTCAGCCCCAGCTCGGCCGCCTTCTCCTCGCTCATGATCAGGACAGCGGATGCCGCATCCGTGAGCGGCGACGAATTGCCCGCCGTGATGCGCCAGTCGAGGTCGGGGAACCGCGCGGCGAGCGCGTCGGTGCGGAAGGCGGGCTTCAGGCCGGCGAGCGACTCCACGGTCGTTCCCGCGCGGACCGTCTCGTCGAACGCCACCGCATCGGGGGCGTCGGCGAGCACCGGGAGCACCTGCGAATCGAACGCACCCCGGGTCCAGGCATCCGCCGCCCGTCGATGCGACTCGGCCGAGAACGCGTCGAGCTCCTCGCGGCTGAAGCCCCAGCGCTGCGCGATGAGCTCCGCCGACACGCCCTGGTTCACGAGGCCCTCGGGATAGCGGCGGGCGACGCCGTCCGACACCGTGCCGCCGTGCGCCGACGAGCCGAGCGGCACGCGGCTCATCGACTCGACGCCGGCCGCGATCACGATGTCGTACGCGCCGGCGATCACGCCCTGCGCCGCGAAGTGCGCGGCCTGCTGACTCGAGCCGCACTGGCGGTCGATCGTCGCGGCCGGCACGGTCTCGTCGAAGCCGGCGGCGAGCACCGCCTGCCGGGCGATGTTGAGGGACTGGTCGCCGATCTGGCTGACGCAGCCCATCAGCACGTCATCGATCTGCCGCGACTCCAGGCCGCTGCGTTCGAGCAGCGCCGTGAGCACCCCGGCGACGAGGTCGACCGGGTGCACCGCGCTCAGCGCGCCGCCGGGCTTGCCGCGACCGGACGGGGTGCGGACGACGTCGACGATGACGGCCTGTGGCATGGCGACCTCCTGCTCAAAAGCCTAAGACGGCAGGGGATGCCGCGGGCCGCGGCATCCGTCATCAGCCGCGCGTCTCGGGCGTCGCGTACGTGCTGCGCTGCTCGATGACGGCGAGGGTGCAGCGCGAGATGCACACGAGCTTGCCGGCGTCGTCGACGATGCGGATCTCCCACACGTGCACGCGCCGGCCGATGTTCACCGGCGTCACCGTCGCCGTCACCCAGCCCGACGAGATCGGGCGGATGTGGTTCGCGTTGATCTCCTGCCCGACGACGTGGAACCGCTCGCGATCCACGGCGAGGTAGCCGGCCCACGACGCCAGGGTCTCGGCGAGTGCGACGGAGGCCCCGCCGTGCAGCACGCCCGCCGGCTGCACCGTGCGGTGGTCCACCGGCATCCGTCCCACCAGGGCGTCGTCACGGATCTCGACGATCTCGATGCCGAGGTTCTCGATGAGCGTCCCCGCGGCCATCGCACCGAGATCGACGGCATCCGCACCGTGCCAGAGGGCCATCGGGGTCAGTCCGCCGATTCCTCGTCGCGGTCGGCGGCGGCGAGAGTCGCGGCATCCGGGACGTAGCCCTCGATGTGGCGCTCGTCGGGGCCGTTGTACGCCGACAGCGGGCGGATGAGCGCGTTCGAGGCGAGCTGCTCCATGATGTGCGCGGTCCAGCCGGTGACGCGGGCCGCCACGAACAGCGGCGTGAAGGTCAGCGTGTCGAAGCCCATGAGGTTGTACGCCGGCCCCGACGGGTAGTCGAGGTTCGGGTAGATGCCCTTGCGCGAGACGAACTCCGACTCGAGCGTGTCGTAGAGCGCCGCGACATCCGGCCGGTCGTAGTGCTCGACGAGGGTGTCGAGCGCCGCCTTCATCGTCGGCACGCGCGAGTCGCCGCGCTTGTAGACGCGGTGGCCGAAGCCCATGATCTTGCGCTTCTCGGCGAGCGCCTCGTCGAGCCACGGCCCGACGTTCTCGGCGGTGCCGATCTCGTCGAAGATGTGCAGCACGGCCTCGTTGGCGCCGCCGTGCAGCGGGCCCTTCAGCGCGCCGATCGCGCCCACGACCGCGGAGTAGAGGTCGCTCAGCGTCGAGGCGATCACACGGCCGGTGAAGGTCGAGGCGTTGAAGGAGTGCTCGGCGTAGAGGACCATCGAGCGGTTGAACGCGTCGACGACGACCGGGTCGGCCTCCTCGCCGAACGTCATCCACAGGAAGTTGGCCGCGTAGTCGAGGTCGTCGCGCGGCGCGATCGGCTGCTGACCGCGACGGCGGCGCTGACCGTAGGCGACGATCGCCGGAAGCACGGCGAACAGCCGGATGCTGCGGGCCAGGTTCTCCTCCGCGCTGCCGCTCACGTCGAGCACCGAGCCGGTGCCGGCGAGGTCACGTGCGCCGATGAGGCTCACCGCCGTGCGCACCTCGTCCATCGGGTGCGCGTCGATCGGCACGAGGTCGATCGCGGCGCGCACGTCGGCCGGAAGGTGACGGTAGGCCCGCTCGGTGGCGCGCAGCTGCGCGAGCTGCACCTCGGTCGGCAGGTCGCCGTGCCAGAGCAGGTAGGCGACGGCCTCGAACGGCTGCGTCGCCGCGAGCTCCTGCACCGGATACCCGCGGTACAGCAGCGAGTTCGTCTCGGGGTTCACCTTCGAGACCGCCGTGTAGTCGACGACGACTCCGGCGAGCCCCTTCTTGATGTCGGGTTCGGTCATGCTCTGCTCCTCTGCTCCTCTTCACCCCTGCTCCGCAGTCACAAGGCGTCGATCCGGACCCCGGATCGGGGGCGCATTCGTGACTGCGGAGCGGGGTGTTCAGCGCTGGATCTGGAAGTTGAAGACGTCCTGGTCGAAGTGGTTGTACTGCTCGTAGTCGATGAGGTCGTAGAGGTCGGCCCGGTGCTGCATCTCACCCAGCTTCGCGGTGAGGTGTCCGTCTTCGACGAGCGTATCGAGTGCACGGGATGCCGCACCCATCGCGATGCGCAGGAGCGATACCGGCCAGATCACGATGTTCACGCCGACGTCGCGCAGCTGGTCCGACCGAGAACAGGTCGGACTTGCCGAACTCGGTCATGTTGGCGAGGATCGGCACGTCGACGGCGGCGCGGATCGCGGCGAACTCCTCGAGCGTCCGCATCGCCTCGGGGAAGATGGCATCGGCCCCCGCGTCGACGAGCGCCTTCGCGCGGCCGGTGGCGGCATCCATCCCCTCCACCGCGCGGATGTCGGTGCGCGCCATGATGAGGAAGTTCGGGTCTCGCCGCGCGTCGGCCGCGGCGCGGATGCGCTTGATCGCGGTGTCCTCGTCGACGACGGACTTGCCGTCGAGGTGGCCGCAGCGCTTCGGGTTGATCTGGTCCTCGATGTGCGTGCCGGCGAGGCCCGCGTCCTCGAGGGTCTGGATCGTGCGGGCGACGTTCATCGGCTCGCCGAACCCGGTGTCGGCGTCGATGATCGCCGGCAGGTCGGTCATGCGCGCGATCTGCTGACCGCGGCCGGCGACCTCGGTGAGGGTCGTGAGGCCGATGTCGGGCAGGCCGAGGTCGGCGCTGAGCACCGCGCCCGAGATGTAGACGCCCTCGAACCCCTTGCGCTCGATGAGCCGGGCGCTGAGCGGGTTGAACGCGCCCGGGAAGCGCAGCAGCTCGCCGGTCGCGAGCCGCTCGCGGAACGCCCGCCGCTTCTCGTGCGCGGGGACGGTGGAGTACAGCATCAGGACGCCTCCTCGTCGGCTCGGGGCGCTTCGTCTCGGTCGATGGCGCTCGCCGTCGCTCGAACGACCGCGTAGACAGGACCCGGTCGTTGAGCGAGTCGAAGCGAGTCGAAACGCGCATCAGAACAGGCCCTTCGGGGCCGGGGCGGCGGCGAGCACGCCGAAGTCGGCGACGATCGTGAGCTGCTGCACCTCTTCGGGGGTCAGCTCGGGCAGGCGCTGGGCGAGGTCGAGGAAGCGCTCGATCTCGTCGGCCGTGAGCACGGGCTCGGCCAGCAGGCGGAACTTGCGCACGTAGTCCTCGCGGGCGAACGGCCGGGCGCCGAGCGGGTGCGCGTCGGCGACGGCGATCTCGTCGACGATGGTCTCGCCGTTCGTGAGGCGGATCTCGACGCGGCCGCCGAACGCCTTCTCGTTCGGGTCCTCCGAGTGGTAGCGGCGCGTCCACTCCGGGTCTTCGGCGGTGGTGATCTTGTGCCACAGCTCGACGGTGTCGGCACGGCCCGCGCGCTCGGGTGCGTAGGAGTCGACGTGGTGCCAGCCGCCGTCCTGCAGCGCCACCGCGAAGATGTACGGGATCGAGTGGTCGAGCGTCTCGCGCGACGCGTTCGGGTCGTACTTCTGCGGGTCGTTCGCGCCCGAGCCGATGACGTAGTGCGTGTGGTGCGAGGTGTGCAGCACGATCGCCTCGACGTTCGCCGGGTCCCGCAGCTCGGGGTGCTCGCCGTGGAGCTTGCGGGCCAGGTCGATCCAGGCCTGCGCCTGGTACTCGGCCGAGTGCTCCTTCGTGTACGAGTCGAGGATGCCGCGCTTGGGCTCGCCCTCACCCGGCAGCGGCACCTCGTACGAGGCATCCGGTCCGTCGAGCAGCCACGCGATCACGCCGTCTTCGCCTTCGTAGATCGGCGAGGGCGACGTCTCGCCGCGCATCGCGCGGTCGACGGCTTCGACCGCCATCTTTCCCGCGAACGCGGGCGCGTGCGCCTTCCACGTCGAGATCTCGCCCTTGCGGGACTGGCGGGTCGCCGTGGTGGTGTGCAGCGCCTGGCCGACGGCCTGGTAGATCGTCTCGACGTCGAGGCCGAGCAGGGTGCCGATGCCGGCCGCGGCCGACGGGCCGAGGTGCGCGACGTGGTCGATCTTGTGCTTGTGCAGGCTGATCGCGCGCACCAGGTCGATCTGGATCTCGTAGCCCGTCGCGAGCCCGCGCACGAGAGCCGCGCCGTCGGCGCCGACGTGCTGCGCGACGGCCACGATCGGCGGGATGTTGTCGCCCGGGTGCGAGTACTCGGCCGCGAGGAACGTGTCGTGGTAGTCGAGCTCGCGCACGGCGACGCCGTTCGCCCATGCCGCCCACTCGGGGCTCGTCTTGCGGTCGAGTGCGCAGCCGAACACGGTCGCGCCCGAGCCGCCGACCGACACGGCGTGGTCGAGAGCCTGCTGGCGCGCGGCGCTCACGGGAGCGCGGGTGAGGGATGCCGCGGCCACCGCGGCGTTGTCGATCACGCGGTTGACGATCATGTCGACGACGTCGGCGTCGACCTCCACCGGGTCGGCGGCGACTTCGGCGATGTGCCACGCGAGCTGCCCCTCGCGGGCGAGGTTCTCGTCGCTGCGGTGGACGCGGAGGTGATGGATGACGGTCATGACCGGCCTTTCAGTGGTGCGGCCCTTCGACGGGCTCAGGCGACCGATCGAGGCGCGGGGACCGCACCGGTCGCTGAGCCCGTCGAAGCGCCGAGGGACTCGAGGATGCTGTGGAGCGCGTTGTGCAGGTGCACGTGCGTGGCGTGGGCGGCGAGATCCGCGTCGCGCGCGCCGATCGCGGCGGCGATCAGACGGTGCTCGGCGACGGATGCCGCGAGCCGGGCGGGATTGTCGCGCGCGAGTCGCCGCACCCGGACGAGGTGCGTGCGCACGGTGCGCAGGGCTGCGGTGAGGTAGTCGTTGGCGACGGCTGCGTCGAGCGCGAGGTCGAATCGCTCGATGAGCGCGTAGTAGGCGTCGCGTCCGTCCGCCGCCCACGGCTGCCCGTGCGTCGAGGTCGACCTGGGCGAAGTCGCGCGCGAGTTCGGCGAAGGCGTCGGCGTCTCCCCGCTCCGCGGCCAGGCGCGCGGCGGACTCCTCGAGCGCGCGGCGCACCTCGAAGATCTCGCGGATGTCGTCGGCGTCGATCGCGGTGACCACCGTGACGCGGGGCGACTGCTGCGCGACGAGCCCGTCGGCGGCGAGGCGGCCGAGCGCTTCACGCAGCGGCGTGCGGCTGACCCCGAGTCGGGCCGCCTGCTCGACCTCGCCGAGCACGGCGCCCGGGCGCAGGACGCCGGACTGGATCTCGTCGAGGAGAGTCGCGTACGCGCGGTCACTGGCCCGCATCCGCATCACCTCCTCGTTCCACACCTCGGCCAGTGTATACATAAACCCGCGCGAGCGCACCGATCCGACCGCGTCACCAGCGGTGAAGGTATACAACATGATCGGCAGCGTGAGGAAAGCGTGAGGAGTATTCACGAATTTGTGAAACTGGCGTAGCGTCAGCGCCATGTCCACAGTCATCCGCACCAGCGGCCTCACCAAGCACTACGGTCGCGTCCACGCCCTCGACGGGCTCGACCTCACCGTCGACGAGGGCCAGATCCACGGGTTCCTCGGGCCCAACGGCGCCGGCAAGTCCACCACGATCCGCGTGCTGCTGGGGCTGGCGCGCAAGACGGGCGGCGAGGCATCCGTCTTCGGTCAGGATCCCTGGCGCGACGCCGTCACCCTGCACCGCCGCATCGCCTATGTGCCGGGGGACGTCAGCGTGTGGCCCAACCTCTCGGGCGGCGAGGCGATCGACCTCATGGCGAGGCTGCGCGGCGCCGCACGCCACGACCCGGCGTACGTCGCGCCGAGAAGGAGCGTCTGTCCGAGGCGTTCCAGTTCGATCCGCGCAAGAAGGGCCGCGCGTACTCGAAGGGCAACCGGCAGAAGGTCGCGCTCATCGCCGCCTTCGCGGTGCCCGCCGACCTGTACATCCTCGACGAGCCCACCAGCGGGCTCGACCCGCTCATGGAGGTGATGTTCCGCCACGAGATCGCACGCGTGCGCGCGGCGGGCGCCACCGTGCTGCTGTCGAGCCACATCCTGTCGGAGGTCGAGCAGCTGTGCGACCGCGTCTCGATCATCCGCTCCGGCCGCATCGTCGAGGCGGGCACCCTCTCCGAGCTCCGCCACCTCACCCGCACCGAGGTCTCGTTCCAGGGGACGGATGCCGCCGCCATCGCCGGCATCCCCGGCGCCCACGACGTCGTCGTCGAGGAGGGCCGCATCAAGTTCACCGTCGACAGCGACGCCGTGACATCCACCCTCCCCGCGCTCGCCGCACGCGACGCCGCGGGCTTGCGCATCGCGCCGGCGTCGCTCGAGGAGCTCTTCCTCCGCCACTACGGCGACGAGCTCGCCGAGATGGACGGAAACGGGCGATGACGCGCTTCCTTGCGCTGCTCGGCCAGCGCATCCGCCGGGACTGGGTGCAGGTGCTGCTGTGGGCGGGCGGCACCGGCCTGCTCGCCTACGCGTCGTACGTCGGCGTGGCCGACTCCTACGGCACCGAGCAGGACCGCACCTCGCTGCTCGCCGCCGCTCTCGCGAACCCCGTGATCCTGCTGTTCCGCGGCCTGCCCTCCGGCACCGATCAGGGCGCGTTCATGGTCTTCCTGATCTTCCCGTGGCTCGCCATGCTGGCGGCCTTCATGAGCACCTTCCTCGCGGTGCGGCACACCCGCGGCGACGAGGAGTCCGGCCGCGCCGAGCTCGTCGCCGCGACTCCGGCGTCGCGCACGCTGCCCTTCGTCGCGACCGCGGCGCACGGCCTGCTCGCGAACCTCCTGCTCGGCGCGCTGACGGCCGGCGCCTTCCTCGCCGTCGGCCTGGATATCGAGGGCTCGCTCCTGGCGGGCGCGGCCGTCGGCGCGGTCGGCGTGACGTTCCTCGGCGTCGGGCTCGTCGCGGCGCAGCTCATGCGCACGTCGCGCGGAGCGAACTCGCTGGCCGTCTGGACACTCCTCATCACGTTCGTGCTCTCGGGGATGGGCAACGCGATCGGCACGCCGAGCGACGACCTCACCCGCATGGAGAGCTCCTGGCTCACCTGGCTCTCTCCCTTCGGATGGGGCGAGAACACGCGGGCCTTCGACGAGAACCTGTGGTGGCCCGCCGTCCTCTGCCTCGCCGTGGGCATCCTGCTCACGGTGATCTCCGCCGTGCTGGTCTCGGCCCGTGACCTCGGCGGCAGCTTCATCGCGGAGCGGGCGGCGCGGGCGGATGCCTCCGCCGGGCTGTCGACGCCGACCGGCCTCGTCTGGCGCCTCACGCGGGGAGCGGTCATCGGCTGGACCGTCGGCGGGCTGCTCGTCGGCATCCTCTCGACGTCGCTCGCGTCGATCGTGCAGGAGATCGGCGCCGCCAACCCCGCCGTCGAGAACATCCTTCGCCAGATCTCGGGCGAGGGCAGCATCGAACAGGGCACCGTGACGACGTTCTTCACGATGCTCGGCGTGCTCGCCGCCTGCGCCGCCGTGCAGGTGGTCTGCCGTGCCCGGCAGGAGGAGGCGCACGGCACCGCCGAGCCGCTGCTCGCCGCGCCCGTCGGCCGGGTGCGGTGGCTCGCGGACTACCTCGTCGTCGCCCTGCTCGCGATCGTGCTCGTGGTCGCGGCCGCCGTCGGGGGCGCGGCGATCGGCATCGCCTCGCAGGACGGCGACATGGACCTCATGCGCACCGTGCTCGTGACCGGCGCGGGACAGGTGGCCGCGGCATCCGTGTTCCTGGTCCTGACGGCGCTCGTCTTCGTCCTCCTTCCCCGGCTGACCATCCCGGTCGGCTGGACGCTCGTCGTCCTCGGCATGATGCTCGGCCTCTTCGGCCCGCTGTTCCAGTTCCCGGACTGGCTGGTGCACCTCTCGCCCATCGCCGTCACGCCGCTCCTGGACGGCGACGACGTCGATGTCCGCGGGCTGTGGTGGCTCCTGCTCGCGACCGGCGCCGGCGCCGTGGCCTCCCTCGGGCTGATGCGCCGGCGCGAACTGGAAGCGGGAGGATAGTCATCGAAGGGGGCGATGTGAGCAGCGAGCATCCGGGCGTCGACGCCGCCGAGCAGGCGGCCGCGATGCTGACCAGCGCCGGTATGGCGCGCATGCCCGCCCGCGTGATGATGGCCCTCGTCGGCTCGCCCGACGAGGGCTACACCGCCGCCGAGCTCGGCGACCGTCTCGGCGTCTCGGCGGCCGCGGTGTCGGGCGCGGTGCGGTACCTGGTGTCGATGCGGCTCATCCAGCGGCTGTCGCGGGCCGGAGACCGGCGCGACCGCTACGACCTCACCGACGACGCCTGGTCGGGCATGATCACGGCGAACGCCCCGCTGTACTCGGCGCTCGCGGACGCACATCGACAGCATCGCCGACGACAACGACGGCGCACCGGTCTCGGTCGCGAGGGCGCGCGACGTCGCCGACTTCCTGAGGTACCTTGCCGAGCGGATGCCGCATCTCGCGGAGGAGTGGCGGGCCGAGCGCTCCTCGGGCGCACGGTAGCCTTGCCCGAGTGACCGACGCGCCCCGCTACATCGTTGCCACCGACGGAGCCTGCAAGGGCAACCCCGGGCCGACCGGCTGGGCATGGGTCGGCGAGGACGGCCACTGGGCCGCGGGCGCCATCCCGCTCGGCACGAACAACGTCGGCGAGCTGATGGGCCTGCTGAAGGCGATCGAGGACCACGCCGACGTGGAGAACCTCGTGGTGCAGGCCGACTCGAAGTACGCGATCGACACCTACACGAAGTGGATGGACGGCCACCGTCGCCGCGGCTGGAAGACCTCGACCGGTGCGCCGGCGAAGAACGTCGACATCCTCGAGCAGCTCATCGTCGCCCGCGATGCGCGCCGGGCGGCGGGCATGCCCGACGTCGTGCTCGAGCACGTCCGCGGCCACTCCGGCCACGTGCTGAACGCCTGGGCGGACGAGCGCGCCGTGCGGGCCTCGGAGCACGCGGCGAAGGGCACCGCGAGCGCGTGGTCGTCGCTCGGCGCACAGGACCGCATCGACGTCTCGACCCGCCCCAAGAACGGCCGCTGACCCTCGTCCTTCCGTAGGGGGCATCCTCAACTGAGGATCTGCGCCGAGATGCGGATCGACTCGCTCGGAAGCTCCCTCATTCGCGGCAATCGTCCTCACCTGAGGAACGACGGGAAGGCCGACCGTCGACGCAGGGCGTCAGGCGTCGGTCGTGCCCTCGTAGAGGCCGATCGCGTTGCCGTCGGGGTCGGCGATCACTGCCCACCAGCTCGTGGGAGAGATCTGGTCCTTCTCCATGAGCACCGTGGCACCGGCATCCTTCGCCGCCGCCACCGTCTCGTCGATGGAGTCGACCTCGACGTACGAGCGGGGCTGAGTGAAGCCCTCCCCGCGCGGCGCGAGACCGCCGCCCGAGATCTTGTTCGGCGCCTGCCACATGGGGTACCCCTCGAAGCCGGGCACCTCTGCGATCTGCCAGCCGAACAGGCCGGAGTAGAACTCGGCCGCCTTGCCGAGATCGGTGACGGGGATGTCGATGTGCGTGATGTCGCCGTGGGCCATGGTGTTCCTCTCGAGCGGATCCGACCCGCACAGTCTCCGCCGCCCTCACGGCCCCCGCAAGAGTCCGCCGCCCGCCGCGTGCGGTGAAGGGGCGCTCAGCGGCCTGGAGGATGCCTCCGCGAGGTGCCGCTCCAGCGCATCGATCGCCGGACGCTGACCCTTCACGAGGCGCTCGCGTGCGGCATCCGTATCGGTCCATTCGACGCGGTCGACCTCGGGGAACGACGCCGTCCGCCCCGAGCGCGGCGGCCATTCCAGCTCGAACTCGCCGAACGCGAGGCCGTCGAGCGAGAATCCGCTGCCGTCGGCGACGAACACGGTCACCCGCTTGCCCGACGAGTACGCGAACGTGCCGAGCTCGGCGTACGGCGGCTCGGGCGGGTCGATGCCGAGCTCCTCGCGGAACTCGCGGCGCGCGGCATCCAGCGCGCTCTCCTCGCCCTCGGCGAACTCGCCCTTGGGGACCGACCACGCGCCGGCATCCTTGCTCGCCCAGAACGGCCCGCCCATGTGCGCGATGAGCACTTCGAGGGAGGGCGCGAGCCGATAGAGCAGGATGCCGGCGCTGGTGATCACGGTCGTGAGCTGCCGAAGCCTCAGACCACGCGGGTCTTCGGCGAGACGGTGTAGGTGTCCTCGGGGTCGTCGTAGACGACGCCCGCGAGCGCCGCGTCGATCGCGGCCATGGTGTCGGCGTCGAGCACGACGCCGGAGGCCTTGACCGTGTCGGCGAGCTGCTCGGGACGGGATGCCCCCACCAGCGCCGACGCCACGTTCTTGTTCTGCAGCACCCACGCGATCGCGAGCTGCGGCAGCGTGAGGCCCGCTTCCTCGGCGACGGGCTTCAGGCGCTGGACCGCCTCGAGCACCTCGTCGCGGAGGAACCGCTGGATGAACTGCGCGCCGCTCTTCTCGTCGGTCGCGCGCGAGCCCTCGGGCAGCGGCTGACCGGGCAGGTACTTGCCCGAGAGCACGCCCTGCGCCATCGGCGACCAGACGATCTGCGAGATGCCGAGCTCCTCGGAGGCCGGCACCACCTTGCCCTCGATCACGCGCCAGAGCGCCGAGTACTGCGGCTGGTTCGAGATGAGCTGGATGCCGTAGCTCTTGGCGAGCGCGTGCCCCTCGCGGAGCTGCTCGGCCGTCCACTCCGAGACGCCGATGTAGAGCGCCTTGCCCTGACGCACGACGTCGGCGAACGCCTGGAACGTCTCTTCGATCGGCGTCTCGTAGTCGTAGCGGTGCGCCTGGTAGAGGTCGACGTAGTCGGTGCCGAGGCGGCGGAGCGACCCGTTGATGGACTCGAAGATGTGCTTGCGGCTCAGGCCGGTGTCGTTCGGCCCCTTGGGGCCGGTCGGCCAGTACACCTTCGTGAAGATCTCGAGCGACTCGCGGCGCTGGCCGGTCAGCGCCTTGCCGAGCACCTCCTCGGCGAGCGTGTTGGCGTAGACGTCGGCGGTGTCGAACGTCGTGATGCCGGCGTCGAGCGCCGCCTGGACGGTGGCGATGGCGGCCGAGTCGTCGACCTGCGAGCCGTGCGTGACCCAGTTGCCGTAGGTGATCTCACTGACTTTGAGACCGCTGTTTCCGAGGTACCGGTAATTGACCATGGGAAAACGCTACCTGCCCGCTCGGGGTCACCGGCGCGATCCCGCCGTTCGCGTATCGCAAGAGACAGAGACGACGGATGCCGCGACCCGGCGCGCGAGCGCGGGGTGCGGCATCCGTCGTCGAGGTCGGTCAGACGACCGGGGCCGACTCGTCCTCGTGGGCGTCGCCCGCAGCGTCGGCGAGTGGCTCGCCGCGCTCCGCCTCTGCCAGCGCGCGGGCCTCCTCGTCGAGATCGGTCGCCGCCTGCTCGAACTGCGAGTTGTAGAGCCGGAAGTACGCGCCCTGGGCGACGATGAGGTCGTCGTGCGTGCCCTTCTCGACGATCCCGCCGTTCTCCATCACGAGGATGAGGTCGGCGTCGCGGATGGTCGACAGGCGGTGCGCGATGACGAACGACGTCCGGCCTTCGCGCAGCGCCGCCATGGCGTGCTGCAGCAGCAGCTCGGTGCGGGTGTCGACCGAGCTCGTCGCCTCGTCGAGGATCAGCACCGACGGCTGCGCCACGAAGGCACGGGCGATCGTGATGAGCTGCTTCTCGCCGGCCGAGATGTTCGACGCGTCCTCGTCGAGGAGCGTGTCGTAGCCGTCCGGCAGCGAGTGCACGAAGCGGTCGACGTACGTCGCCCGCGCGGCGGCGAGGATCTCGTCGTCGGTGGCGTCGGCGCGGCCGTAGCGGATGTTCTCGCGGATCGTGCCGGCGAACAGCCACGGGTCCTGCAGCACCATGCCGGTCTTGGCGCGGATGTCGCGGCGCGTGAGCTGAGCGATGTCCTGTCCGTTGAGGAGGATGCGGCCGCCGTCGAGCTCGTAGAAGCGCATCAGCAGGTTCACGAGCGTCGTCTTGCCGGCTCCGGTCGGGCCGACGATCGCGACCGTCTGCCCCGGCTCCACCCGGAAGGACAGATCGTGGATGAGGGGACGGTCGGGCGAGTACGAGAACGCCACGTCCTGGAACTCGATGGTGCCGTCGCCGTCCACAGGCTCCGGCGCGTCCTCGCGCGTCGGGCTCCTGCTCCTGATCGTCCAGCAGCTCGAACACCCGCTCGGCCGACGCCGTGCCGGACTGCACGACCGCGGCCATGCCGCCCAGCTGCGACGAGCGGCTGGGTGAACTGCTGCGAGTACTGGATGAACGCCTGCACGTCGCCGAGGCGCAGCTGGCCTCCCGCGACCATGAGCGCCCCGAAGACCGCGATGCCGACGTACGTCAGGTTGCCGATGAACATCATCGCCGGCTGCATGATGTTCGCCAGGAACTGCGCCTTGAACGATGCCTGCGTAGAGCTCCTCGTTCTCGAGCGCGGAACGCCTCGCGCGCGCTCTTCTCGCGGCCGTACACCTTGACGAGCGCGTGACCCGAGAAGGACTCCTCGACGCGGGCGTTCAGGCGACCGACCTTGCGCCACTGGATGCCGAAGGCCTTCTGGGAGCGCGGCCCGATGACGCCGAACAGCACGGCCATGAGCGGGAAGCTCACGAGCACCACGAGCGTCAGCTGCCACGAGATCGTCAGCATCATGATGAGCACGCCGACGACGGTGAGCACGCTCGTGAGCGCCTGAGACAGAGACTGCTGCATCATCTGCGTGATGTTGTCGATGTCGTTCGTGACGCGCGAGATCAGCTCGCCGCGCTGCACACGGTCGAAGTAGCTGAGCGGAAGGCGGTGGATCTTCGCCTCGACCTGCTCGCGCATGCGCCACATCACGCGGACCATCACGACGTTCATGACGTAGCCCTGGATCCACATCAGCAGCGACGACGCGAAGTACAGCGCGAGGGCGAACAGGAGCACGCGGCTGAGCGCCATGAAGTCGACGCCCGCGCCGGGCTCGAAGTTCTGCATCGCCGACACGATGTTCGCGAGGTCCTGCTCGCCGGCGTCTTCGAGGCCTTGAACGACCTGCTCCTTGGTCGCGCCTGCCGGAGCCATCCCCGAGACGACGCCCTCGAACAGGATGTTCGTCGCCTCGCCGAGCACCTTCGGCGCGGCCACGGTCAGCACGACGCCGATCGAGCCCAGGAGCGTCACGAAGATGAAGGGGAACGCGTGCGGCTTGAGCATGCCGAGGAGGCGCCGGAACGAGACTCCGAAGTTCGCGGCCTTGCCGGGGGCCACGCCGCCGCTCCAGTCGTCCGCGGCGAGGCGGGCCTGCTCGGCGAGTTCGAGCTCGAGCTTCTCCTCGGGACTCAACTCGGCGACCGCGGCTCCGAGTTCGGCGGCCTCGCCGCGCTTGTCGGCGCGGGACGCGCGAGGGGTGGTCTTGTTGTCGTCGCTCATCGGGCGACCTCCGCTCCGAGCTGGGATTCGACGATCTCGCGATAGGTCTGGCTCGTCTCGAGCAGCTGCTCGTGGGTGCCGAGACCCACGATGCCGCCGTCGTCGAGCACGACGATCCGGTCGGCGTCGGTGACCGTCGACACCCGCTGCGCGACCACGATCTTGGTGACATCCGGCAACTCACGCCACAGCGCCTGCCGGAGTCGTCGCGTCGGTGGTCAGATCGAGCGCCGAGAACGAGTCGTCGAAGACGAGCACGCGCGGCTGTGCACGATCGCACGCGCGATCGCCAGACGCTGTCGCTGTCCGCCCGAGACGTTGGTGCCGCCCTGGGCGATGCGCGCGTCGAGGCCGCCGTCCATCTGCGCCACGAAGTCGCTCGCCTGTGCGATCTCGAGCGCGTGCCACAGCTCGGCATCGGTCGCCTCCTCGCGGCCGAATCGCAGGTTCGAGGCGATCGTGCCCGAGAACAGGAACGGACGCTGAGGCACGAGGCCGATCGTGCGCCACAGCGCGTCGAGGTCGGCCTGCCGCACGTCGACGCCGCCGACGAGCACGCGCCGTCGGTCACGTCGAACAGACGCGGGATGAGCGAGACCAGCGTGGTCTTGCCGGCGCCCGTCGATCCCACGACCGCCACGGTCTCGCCGGGCGCCGCGCGGAAGCTGATGGCCGACAGGATCGGGCGCTCCGCGCCCGGGTACGTGAACGTCACGTCCGGAACTCGACGGCACCGGGCTCGGGGAACTCCGGCCGCGCGTCCGCCGGGCGGGCGAGCGTCGAACGGGTGTCGAGCACCTCGCCGATGCGCTCGGCCGACACGGCAGCGCGGGGGATCATCATGCGTCATGAAGCTCGCCATCATGACGCCCGACAGGATGATCATGACGTACTGCATGAAGGCGAAGAGCGTGCCGATCTGGATCTCGCCGGCATCGACCTGGATGCCGCCGAACCAGATCACCCCGATCGACGGTGACGTTGAGGATCAGCATGACGGCCGGGAAGAGCACGACGAACAGCGAGCCGACCTTGCGTCCGACGACCATGATGTCGGTGTTGGCCTCGGCGAAGCGCTCCTCCTCGATCGGCTCGCGCACGAACGCGCGGATGACCCGGATGCCCGTGAGCTGCTCGCGCATCACCCGGTTCACGCCGTCGAGCTTGACCTGGAAGGAACGGAAGAGCGGCACCATGCGGCCGATGATCGAGCGCCGGCGACGATGAGCAGCACGGGCACGGCGACGGCGATGATCCAGGAGAGGCTCGGGCCCTGCGCGACCGCGAGGATGATGCCGCCGATCGCGAGCAGCGGTGCCGACACGAGGAAGGTCGCCGACATCATCGCCAGCATCTGCACCTGCTGCACGTCGTTGGTGTTGCGGGTGATGAGCGACCCCGCGCCGAAGCCGGTGACCTCGCGCTCCGAGAAGCCCGAGACCCGCTCGAAGATGTCGTCGCGCAGATCGCGCCCGGCTCGCATGGCCGCGCGCGCCGCGAACCAGGTGGCGATGATCGAGGCCACGATCTGCCCGAGCGACACCGCGAGCATGAGCAGGCCGGTGTTCAGGATGTACTCGGTATCGCCCTGGACGAGGCCGTTGTCGATGATGTCCGCGTTGAGGTTCGGCAGGAACAGCATGGCGAGTGCGGAAGCGAACTGGAACACCAGCACACCGAGCAGCAGCCAGCCGGATGGTTTGAGGTAGCGGACGAGGAGCTTGGCGAGCACGGACTTCTCCCGGAAGTGACGAGGCCATGACGAAACACCGCCTGATGCGGTGTCCATGGGTGCCGACCCACCTTCGCACGGGCTCCCGACATCGCGGCAGTCCCGTTCACGGAGGGCGAACGACGACGCGGGCGGCTGTTCCCGCGACGCCGGTCACTCTAACACGATATATCGCGAGCCGCGAGCGCGGCATTCCTCCGCGCGGAATCGCGAAAGGGTATGTTTCCGCAGCGATCCGACTGCGGAAACATACCCTCTCGCGATTCCCTGGCAGCGGCGAGCGGATGCCTCGGCTCAGGCGGGCCCGCCCTGCGCGATGTCGGCCCTCTCCCGCCAGCTGCGCGCGGTGACCCGATCCAGCGCCACCTGCCGGCGGAGGGCGTCGGCCTGCTCGTAGAGCGACGGCTGGCCGTAGCTGGTCAGCACCTTCACGAGCACCGGGAGCAGCTCGATCATGAAGAACAGCCCGGCGATGAGCCAGTGCGCCCATGCCAGCGTGGGCTCGCGCTGCGACAGACGCTCGAGCCCGCTGATCTGGCTCAGGAGACCCACGGCGCCGGCGTTGCCGCCGGCGACCTCCGCGGCCCGCGCGTCGTAGGCCGCGAGCGCCGCCTCGTACTGGGCCCGCGCCGCGGGCAGCTCGTCCTCGGCCTGCTGCTTGTTCTGCGCCTCCGAGGCGCCGGCGCTGGCGGTCCCCGCCGACTGCGCGGCCGCGAGCTCGGCTTCGGCGGTGCGCAGCTTCGCCGCGAGGTCGTCGTACGACGCCTGCGCCTGGGCGAGCTGCGCCTGGGCGGCGCCCGAACTCGCGCCTTCGCCCGCGACGCCGCTGCAGCCCGGCACCTCGCCGGCGCCCTGCCCGGTCAGCTCGCACTGGTAGATCGCGCGCGCCTGATCGATCACCTGCTGCTGGGCGGCGAGCTTCGCGGTCAGGTCGTCCACGGTCTGCTGCGCCGAGGCGGTCGCCGCCGACGTGGTGTCGGCTCCCTCGACGACGCCGCTGGCCGCCTGGCTCTCGAGCGCGGCGACACGTTCGCTCGCGGCATCCAGCGCCTGCTTCTCGGGTCCGTCGGTGACGGCGTCCTGATCCGACTGCGCCTGCACGATGTTCGTCGCCGTCACCTCGCGCGCGATGTCGTTGTGGAAGATCTGCAGCACGAGCGGCTCGGCCACGACGATGCCGATGACCGCGGCCATGATCACGCGGGGGATCGCGAGCCCGATCAGCCGGCCGACGCTGTGCGTCGAGCGCATGGTCGAGGTGAGGAAGCGGTCGAGGTTGAAGATGATGAGCGCCCACACGATGGCCAGCGGCAGTGCGCCCCAGGCGACGATCCGGACGCCGGTGGTCAGCGCGAAGTACATCGAGATCGCCGAGATCAGGGCCGTGCCGGCGATCACGAAGAACATCTGCACGAAGCGGGGCGTCTCGATGGGCACCTGGTCGAGCACCGATGCGTCGGCGCCACCCAGAACGGCGAGCCTGCGCCAGCCCGAGCCGCGCTCCCGGCGACGCTTGGCGCGCTTCGCGCGAGCCGGGCGCGTGGGAGCAGCCTCTTCCGTCGCGGGCTCCTCGGCCTCGAGCGGCTCGGTGGCCGCCGCCGCCTCGTCCACGGCTCCCCACTCGCCGATCCGAGCGGTCTCCGCGACCTCGGCCTGCTCTGCCGCCGCGGGGGCAGGGGCCTCCGGCGCGCGCCACCACCTGGACCGGCTGCGTCGGGTTCATCGCCAGCGCGTCCTCGAGCAGATCGCGCGTCACCGGGTACGGATCCTCGGGGCCGTCGGCATCCACCCGCTCGTCACTCGGCTCGCCGGCGGCCTGCTGGGCCCGCACGTCGTCGAGGTACAGATCCTCGGTCCGCTCGCCGTCCGTCTCGAACTCGATGCGGCCGTCGGAGCCGAATCGGCCCGGCCGGTGTGCGGAGAAAGACATCCCGACACCCTAGACAGGCCAACCTGTGCGGCAGGTGTGTCTCGCGCTGCGGAGAGGCGGCGGGGTCAGTCCTCGAGCGGGGTGACGGCGGCGACCGCCTCGTCCTCTTCGGTGGCGACGAGCTGCCCGCAGGCGCCGTCGATCTCCTTGCCGCGGGTGTCGCGGAGGGTGGTGGGGATGCCGGCGTCGTTGAGGCGCCGCACGAACTCGTTCTGCACCGGCACGTCGGACGCCGTCCAGATCGAGCCGGGGGTCGGGTTGAGCGGGATCGGGTTCACGTGCACCCAGCCGCGACCGCGGGCGTTGAGCTTCTCGGCCAGGAGGTCGGCGCGCCAGCCGTGGTCGTTCATGTCCTTGATCAGGGCGTACTCGATGGACACGCGGCGTCCGGTCTTGTCGAAGTACGCGCGCGCGGCGTCGAGCGCCTCATCGACCTTCCAGCGCGAGTTCACCGGGATGAGCTCGTCGCGCAGCTTGTCGTCGGGGGCGTGCAGCGACAGCGCGAAGGTCACCGGGATGTCTTCGTTCGCGAGCTTCGTGATCGCGGGCACGAGTCCCACCGTCGAGACGGTGATGCCGCGGGCGCTCATGCCGAGGCCGTGCTGCTTGTCGGTCATGACGCGCACCGCCTGCATCACCCGCGCGTAGTTCGCGAGCGGCTCGCCCATGCCCATGAAGACGATGTTCGACACCCGCTCGGCGGAGTGATCGGTCTTCTTCTTGCCGCCGAGGCCGCCGTCGGCGATGAGGCGATTGGCGCGCACGATCTGCTCGATGATCTCGGCGGCCGACATGTTGCGGGTGAGCCCGCCTGCCCGGTGGCGCAGAACGGGCAGTTCATGCCGCAGCCCGCCTGGCTCGAGACGCACAGCGTGATGCGGCCGGGGTAGCGCATCAGCACCGACTCGACCAGGGCGCCGTCGTGCAGCTTCCACAGGAACTTGATCGTGTCGCCACGGTCGGTCTCGAGGCGCCGCACCTCGGTGAGAAGCGGCGGGAGCATGCCGTGGACGAGTTCCTCGCGGCCCTCGGCGGGCAGATCCGTCATGTCGGCGGGGTTGTGGGTCCAGTGCTGGAAGTAGTGCTTCTCGAGCTGCTTCGCCCGGAAGCCGGGAAGCCCCAGCTCCTTGGCCTTCTCGACCCGCTGCTCGGGGGTGAGGTCGGCGAGGTGCACCGGCGGCTTGCCGCGCTTGGGACTCGCGAACTGGAGAAGAGGCCGCCCCTCGGCATCCTTCTTCTGCGTCCATCCCTCGGTCGCCGGACGCACCTGCCGGGGCTTGGTCGTGCGCACGGGCGAATCGGTCATGAAATCCAGGGTAGGGGACGCGCCTGGACGGATGCCGATGCCGCCGCATCGCGTGCGCCGCGTACCGCACTGCGTGGCGAGCCACCGCCTATCCCCCACCCGGGCATGCGAAACACGGGCCGGTGACATGGCGCGCCGGGCCGCGGCATCCGTTCACGGCGCGTCGCCGTCACCGGCCCGTCTTTTCGCACACGAGTCAAGCCCCACTGGGCGAGTCGACGACGCCATTAGCCTGACCGGGTGAGCGACGACACCGACCTGACGATCCGGCCGATCGAGCCCGGCGATGCCGGCGAGGTGCTGACACTGCAGCGTGCAGCATTCGTGCAGGAGGCGCTCATCTACGGCACGCCGGACATGCCGCCCCTCACCCAGACGCTCGAGGAGCTCGAGGCGGAGCTGGCCGAGAACATCGGCGTCGTCGCGCTCGACGGCGCGCGCATGATCGGAGCGCTGCGGGCACGCGTCGACGGCGACCTGCTGCTCGTCGGACGCATCGCGATCGCGCCGGACCGCGCCGGCGAGGGCATCGGCAGCGCACTGCTGGAGGCCGTCGAGCGCCGCGGCGCCGGCCGGGGCGCCACCGAGGCGGAACTGTTCACCGGGTCGCTGAGCGAGGCGAACATCCGCCTCTACGAACGCGTCGGCTATGCGGAGACGCAGCGCGTGCCGGGCGACGACGGCACCGAGCAGGTCTTCCTCCGCAAGCGGCTCGACGCGAGGCGCCGCGGCTAGGCTCGCGGTGTGGTCCCCCTCGAGAACCTCCTCGCCTTCACGCTCGCCGCCCTCGTCCTGATCGTGATCCCGGGCCCGAGCGTGCTGTTCACGATCGGGCGCGCGCTCGCGCTCGGACCGATCGGGGGCCTCCTCAGCGTGCTCGGCAACGCGTTGGGCCTGCTGCCGGTCATCGGCCTCGTGGCCATCGGGGTCGGCGGCATCGTCGCGCAGTCGGTGGTGCTGTTCACGATCGTCAAGGTCGCCGGCGCCGTGTACCTGATGTACCTGGGCGTGCAGGCGATCCGCCACCGCCATCGCGCCGCCGCCGAGGCGAACGGCGGCGCCCTGCCCCGCTCGGCCTGGCGTCAGCTGGGCGAGGGGTTCGTCGTCGGGATCACCAACCCCAAGACGATCGCGTTCTTCGTCGCGGTGCTGCCCCAGTTCGTCGACCTGAACGCGGGCATGGTGCCCCTGCAGATGATCCAGCTCGGCCTGGTGTTCTTCGTGATCGCGCTCATCTCGGACGGCGTCTGGGCGCTGGTCGCCGCGGGCGCCCGCACGCTGGTTCGGCCGCTCGCCGAAGCGCATCTCCACCCTGTCCGCCACCGGCGGCGGCCTCATGATCGGCCTCGGCGGCATCCTCCTCTTCACCGGGAACAAGCACTGATGCGCCCTTCGACAAGCTCAGGGACCGGGGCCGGCTCAGGGACCGGGCGCCGGCTCAGGGACCGCAGGCCGGGCGACGACGCATCGTCTTCCTCGACGTCGACGGCACGATCCTCGAGCACGGCTCGCACATCTCCCCGTCGACGCCGGACGCGGTCCGCGCCGCGCGCGCGGCCGGGCATCTCGTGTACCTCAGCACGGGGCGGTCGGCTGCCGACATCCATCCGGTCGTCGCGGAGATCGGGTTCGACGGCGCCGTCACCAACTCCGGTGCTCTCGTGACCTCCGGCGGCGAGGTGGTCGTCGAACGCCCGCTCTCGCCGGAGGCGACGGACCGGATGCTGACCGCGATGCGCAGCCGCGGCATCCGCTATTTCCTGCAGGCCCGTGACGGCGTCTACGCGAGCGACGACATGGCCGAGCTGATGCGCGACTACGCCGCTCGCCCTCGAGGCCCGGGAGCGGGCCGGCGAGGAGGTGCGCCCGGAGGACTCCCTCGTCGGGCTCGCTCAGCGCACGTTCCCCGGCGTGGAGGAGGCCGACCTCAGCCGCATCGACAAGGCCGTGTTCGTGAGCGACCACGAGGAGGGCATCGACGAGCTGCGGGCCGACCTCGGCGACGAGTTCCTCATCGTGCCGGGGAGCATGCCGCTGCCCGGCGGCTCGAACGGCGAGATCAGCGAGCGCGACACGACGAAGGGCTCGGCGATCGAACTGCTGCTGGCCCACTTGGGCATGGATGCCGCCGACGCCGTCGCGGTCGGCGACAGCTGGAACGACATCGAGATGTTCCAGGTGTGCGGCGTCGCGGTCGCGATGGGCAATGCACGACCCGAGCTCAAGGAACTCGCCGACCTCGTCACGACCGACGTGCTCGACGACGGCATCGCCAACGCGTTCCGCCGGCTCGGCCTCATCTGAGCCGAGCGCCGTCTCAGCCGGCGCGCGGCGGCGCTTCAGCCGGCGCGCGGCGGCGCTTTCAGCCGGTGCGCGGCGGCGCCGTCGAGTCGCGCAGCACCAGTGCGGTCGGCAGCCGCACGTGCTCGGGCGGCGCGCCGCGCTCCATCTCCAGCGCGACGCGCAGGGATTGGCGGCCGAGCAGGCCCCAGTCCTGGCGCACCGTCGTCAGCGGCGGCGCGAACATCTCCGCCTCGTCGATGTCGTCGAAGCCGACGAGCGAGACGTCCTCGGGAATGCGCAGGCCCGCCTCGATGATCGCCCGGTAGGCGCCGAGCGCCATCTGGTCGTTCGCGGCGAAGACCGCGGTGGGTCGCTCCTCGCGCAGCAGCCGCCTCGTGGCCTCGTAGCCGGAGCCGGGGCTCCAGTCGCCGGACCGCGTCGCCGGGATGGACCGGCCCCGCTCCGTCAGCACCTGCATCCAGGCGCGGCACCGCGCTTCCGCCGAGAACGACACCGCCGGCCCGGTGATGTGGTGGACCGTCTCATGACCGAGGTCGAGCAGGTGCCCGACGGCCTCGCGCGCCCCGATCTCCTGATCGAAGTCGACGGATGCCACGCCCTCCACGAGGGGCGGACCCAGCACGACCGTCGGCACGCCCTCGGGCAGCTGCAGCGTCTCGTCGACCCCGAAGGGTGCGGGGAGGATCACGATGAGCACGTCGACGGCCATCTCGCCCAGCCGCGTGAAGGCGCCGTTGGCCGCGCGCCCGGAGGTGGCGGCCAACGGCATCAGGGTGGTCGCGTACCCCCGCTCGGCGGCCCGCTCCGAGATCTCCTCGAGCGAGCGATGCGTGCCGACCGAGTGGAGGTTGTAGTAGACGACGCCCACCGTGCGGAACGACCCACGGCGGATGGCGCGCGCGGCGGCGTTCGGCCGGTAGCCGAGCTCGCGCATCGTGGTGAGGATCAGCTCGCGCTTCTCGGGCGCCACGTTGGGCTCGCCGTTCGCGACGCGCGACACGGTCTGCACCGATACGCCGACGGCCTGCGCGACATCCCGCAACGATGTGCGGCGCTCAGCCATTCACACCCCTCGGAACGCGAAGCGGAACTCGAGGTCGCCGCTCGTGGGCAGGTGGTACTGCGCCAGCGTGCGCGCACCCCACGAGTCGTCGCCGCCCACGCCGCGCCGCATGAGCGCCGGGCGCAGCACCGTGCGGTGGATCGGCGGCAGCTCGGTGTGATGCAGCGCGTTCTCCACTTCGTCGGGCGTCCACGGCAGCGCCGAGAACTCCATGCCGTCGGGCGACTCGACCCGCAGGCCCACGCCGCGGCCGTCGGTCACCTCGGCCCAGCGCACCCCGGTGCGGCTCCCCGCCTCCTGCGGCCGCAGGTAGGGCGTCAGCTCCGTCGTCACGTCGCGATCGTATACGCCCAGCCGGGCGCCGCCGCGACGATCGACGTAGCACTCCTCCGGTCCGTCGCCGTACCACCGCAGCCGGCGGAACTCCGGCAGGGTCGTCAGGAGCATGCCGAACTCGGGCAGGCTCGGCAGAGCCCGTCGACGAGATGCAGCGTCTGGGTCACTTCGACGCGTCCCGCACCGTCGACGCGGTAGGCGACGTCGCACGTCGTCGCCGGTCGCGTGGGCAGCTCGTACGAGAGCGTCACGGTCACGGCGGACTCGTCGGTCTCGACCCGCGTGCTGGTGAGCGGATCGCGCACCCGCCCGTACCGGCTCGCGAGCAGCCACTGCCCGTCCTCGAAGGGCGCCTCCCATCCCCGCTCGTTCGCGGTCGGCGCGTGCCAGAAGTGCGGGCGCGGCATGGAGGTCAGGAGCTCTCGCCCGCCGTCCGAGGTCATGCCGAAGCGGTACGAGGCGAGCCCGCCGTACAGCGTCGAGAACAGCACGCTGAATCCCGGCCCGCGCACGCCGATGTTGTGCGCACCGCGGATGAGCTCGGGAGCGGGGGCCGCGACGACGGCCGGCGGCGAGCCGACCCGCACCACCCGCTGCTCACGGGCGACCTCGTGCCCTTCCGCCGCCCACGCGGTCGCCGACCGCAGCCGGAACGAGACGTCGATCGTGTACTCCCCCGGCGCGGCGGGAACCGCGAGCGGGAGGGGGATCGTCCTCGGTCTCGCCGGCCGGGATGTCGGTCTCGACCTCCGCCCGGCGCAGCACGGTGCCCTCGCGGGCGAGCGTCACGACGCACCGGTACGCGGCGCTCGAGGTCGCCAGCAGACGGTTGTGCACCGTCATGGCGTCGTCGTCGATGCGGATGCGCAGCCCCTGATAGAGGTACGCGACCTCCTGCAGCTTCGGTGTCGGGGTGTGGTCGGTGAAGAAGATGCCGTTGCCGCAGAACTCGCCGTCGTTCGGCGCGTCGCCGAAGTCGCCGCCGTAGCCGAAGTACTCCTTGCCGTATCGGTCGGTCAGGGCGATCGCCTGATCCGCGAAGTCCCAGATGAACCCGCCCTGGAACAGCGGCTCCCGGTAGGCGAGCTCGATGTACTCGTCGACGGCGCCGAAGGAGTTGCCCATCGCGTGCGCGTACTCGCACAGGATGAACGGCTTCTCGCGATGCTCCCGCAGGAACTCCTCGACCTCGGCCGCAGGCGTGTACATCTGGCTGACGACATCCGTCGTCTCTTCATGGCGCGGGTCCCAGTGCACGCCCTCGTAGTGCACGGGGCGGCTGTCGACCTCGCGGAAGTAGGCCGCGACGTCGCGCAGGTTGGTGCCGCCGTACGACTCGTTGCCGCACGACCACATCACCACGCTCGGGTGGTTCTTGTCGCGCTCGTACATGCTCGCGGCGCGGTCGAGCAGGGCGGGCAGCCACTCCGGCCGGTCGCCGGGGACGGCGTCGTCGATCGGCGCGCCGAGCTTGCGGATGCGGTCCCACACGCCGTGGCTCTCGAGGTTCATCTCGTCGATCACCATCAGGCCGTGACGGTCGGCGAGCTCGTAGAAGGCCGTGCTGTTCGGGTAGTGGCTGGTGCGCACCGCGTTCACGCCGGCGGCCTTGAGCAGGAGGATGTCGGCCTCGATCTCGGCCGCCGTCTGCACGCGTCCGGCCAGGCCGAACTCGTGACGGTTCACGCCGAGGAACACCACGCGGCGGCCGTTGAGCGAGAGCAGGCCGTCCTCGATCGCGAAGCGGCGCACGCCGACCCGCTGCACGATCACCTCGGTCAGGTCTCCGGCGCCGTCGCGCACCTCGATCTCGACGTCGTAGAGGGCGGGATCCTCGGGGCTCCACAGTCGGGGACGGTCGAGACGGATGCCGAGCACGCCGTCGCCGCGATCCTCGAGCTCTCCCACGCCGTCGATGCGCGCGCGCACCGACCCCCGCCGCCGGCAGAGCCCTCGCGCAGGGCGACGCGCAGTGCCACATCGGCGACGTCGTTGCCGGGCGCGAGGTCGACGTCGACGCGGACGTCCTCGACGTGCACCGCCGGTCGGCGGTAGAGCACGACGTCGCGGAACAGCCCCGAGAAGCGGAAGAAGTCCTGGTCCTCGAGCCACGATCCGCTGGAGAACTTGAAGACCTGGGCGGCGAGCTTGTTCTCCCCGTCGACGAGCGCGTCGGTCAGGTCGAACTCCGACGGCGTGAAGCTGTCGGTCGCGTACCCGAGGTAGCGGCCGTTCAGCCAGACGGCGATGGCGCTCTCGGCTCCGAGGAAGCTCACGCTCATCGTCTCGCCCGCCGCGAGCGGCCGGTCGAGCACGAAGCTCTTCACGTACGAGGCGACGGGGTTGTAGCGCTCGGGCACCTGTCCCGGCGCGATCTCCTCCACGCCGTCCCACGGGTACTGCACGTTGACGTACTGGGGACGGTCGTACCCGTGCAGCTGGATGTGCGCGGGCACGGGGATGTCGTCCCAGCTCTCGCAGTCGTAGCCCGGCTCGAAGAAGCCCGCGGGCGCCGCCGCCGGGTTCTTCGCGTAGTGGATCTTCCAGCGGCCGCTCAGCGACTGCTCGTAGCCGCTGACGCCGTCGGCGGCCTCGGCCGCCGAGCGGAACCAGCGGTGGTCCGAGTGCGCGGGGCGGCGGTTCTCGCGCACGAACCGGGGATCGGCGATGCGCGCCGGGTCGAACCCGCCGCGATCGTCGTCCGGGCGTGCGTCTGCCGTCTGGATGGTGTCGAGAGTCACTTGACCGCCCCCGTGATGCCCTGCGCGAACTGCCGCTGCAGGAGGAAGAAGACGATCATCGTCGGCAGCGACGACAGCAGCACGGCGAGCATCAGCACGCCGTAGTCGGTGACGTAGCCCGCACTGATGTTCGCCGTGAGCATCGGCATCGTGAGGATGCTGTTGTTGACGAGGATCACCTTGGGCCAGAGGAAGTTGTTCCACGCCATCATGAACGTGATCACCGCGGCCGCCGCGAACGTGGACCGCATCGTCGGCACGTAGATGCGCGCGAAGATCGAGAACTCCCTCAGACCGTCGATGCGCGCCGCCTCGATGATGTCGTGCGGGAACGAACGTGACGCCTGGCGGAACAGCAGGATCAGGAACGGCGTCGAGATCATCGGGATGACGACGGCCCACAGCGAGTTGACCATGCCGACGCGCGCGAACAGCTGGAACAGCGGGATCATCGTCGCGGCGAACGGGATCATCATCGCGAGCAGCAGGATCGCCATGACGATGTCCTTGCCCCGGGAGTGGTAGACCTCGAACCCGTAGCCGGCGATCGAGCACACCGCGAGCGCGAGCACCGTCGTCCCCACCGCGATGAGGAAGGAGTTCGTCATCGCGCCCACGACGTTCTGCGTCGAGAACAGCACGGCGATGTTCTCCAGCAGCGCCGTGCCGGGCAGCATCCGCGAGGCGAGGACGTCCTTGCTCGTGTTGGTGGCCGAGACCACCATGAAGTAGAGCGGGAAGATGGAGAAGAGCGCCCAGAACGCCAGCAGGGCGTATCCGGGAAGGCTGCGGAGCTTAGTCACGCTTGTCACCGACCTTCATCTGGATGAACGAGAGGATGGCGACGAGCATGAGGATCACGTACGAGATCGCCGCGGCGTAGCCGAAGTTGGGGTTCTTCTGGAACGACACCTCGTAGAGGTAGTGCGCCATCGACATCGTCTGGTAGGCCGGGCCGCCTCTGGTGAGCGCCCAGGACTCGTCGAACAGCTGAAGCGTGCCGTTGATGGAGAGGATCGCGGTGAGCACGATCATGGGCTTCAGCTGCGGGACGGTGACGTACCAGAACGTCTGGAAGGCGTTGGCGCCGTCCATGCGCGCGGCCTCGATGCTCGAGTGATCGATGTTCTGCAGGGCGGCGAGGTAGAAGACCATGTTGTAGCCGGTCCACCGCCACAGCAGACCGAGGATGATCACGAAGCGCGCGGTGTCGGCCTGCCCGAGCCAGTTGATCGGGCTGTCGATGAGGCCGATGCCCGTGAGCATGTCGTTGACGAACCCGTCGCCGGCGAACAGCGTGCGGAACACGAGCGAGTACGACACCAGCGACACGGCGCACGGCAGGAAGATCGCCGTCCGCCACAGCGCCTTGAACTTCAGCTTGGGGTTGTTCAGCAGGTTCGCCAGCACGAGCGCCAGCGTCAGCATGAGCGGCACCTGGATGATCAGGTAGATGAAGGTGTTGGTGAGCGTGAGCTTGAAGATCTCGTCGCTCAGCAGGCGCTGGTAGTTGTACCAGAGCGGGTCGGCGAACTCGAGTCGCGTGCCGCGCCCGGTCTGCAGCGACAGCACGAAGGCCTGCGCCATCGGGATGAAGCTCATGAAGAGGATCAGCAGGGCCGCCGGGAGCAGGAACCCCCAGCCGGTGAGGCTGCGGCGGCGGGTGTTGTTCAACCACGGCTTGCGGTTGCCGATGTAGTTCGGCAGCGGCGGCGGATCATTCCGCCGCGGTGTCTTCGTGCGCGTCTTCGCGTCGGAGGCCACGGGTGTCATCTCTTTCCCTCGAACGGTCGGGATCACGTGGGGTCGTCCGGTCGGGCGGTGTCACCGCCCGACCGGACGCTCCGTCGTGGTTACTCCATCGCGAACTCGACGTTGGCCTGCGCCTCGCCCAGAGCCGTCGCGGTGTCGGTGCCGCCCATGATCTGCGTCATGGCCGTGCTCACGGCGTCGCGGGCCTCGTAGTAGTAGGCGCCCGTGTTGTTCGAGGGCACCTCGGGACCGAACGCGACCACGTCGGCGAAGATCGGCTGGCCGCCGAAGAATTCGATCGGCTCGTTGTACACGTCGCTGTCACCCGCGGGGATCCAGTTCGCGACCGCGCCGGCCTTCGGCAGGATCGTGTCGTACAGCTCGGTCGAGCCGGCGAACGTCGCCGCGAGGAAGTCCGAGGCGAGGTCGACGTCGGCGTTGGACGAGATCGCCCACGACGAGCCGCCGTTGGCCGAGTAGTTCGTCGCACCCGAGACGGTGTCGAGCTTGGGGAGGTTCGTGATCCCCCACTTGCCGGCCTGGTCCTCAGCGGTCTGGATCGAGCCCACGATCCAGATGCCGTTGATCGTGCCCCCGACGTTGCTGTTGACGATCGTGCCGATGTACTCGTCCCACGAGTTGACCTCGATGAGCACGCCGGCGTCGACCAGCTGGGTGTAGACGTCGATGGCCGCTTCGAGCGCCTCGTTGTCGACGATCGTCGGGTTGCCCTCATCGTCGAACAGGCTGGCACCGGCCGACTGGAGCATCATCATGGGGATGTCGGCGGACCCGGCCTGTCCGGACAGCAGCGGCTGACCGGTCTTGGCGAGGACGTCCTTGCCGATCGTCAGGTACTGCTCCCAGGTGATGTCGGTGAAGTCGTCGACGGTGTAGCCCGCCTGCTCGAGGACGTCGGTGCGCAGCGCGGTGACCGCGGTGCCGGCGTCGAACGGCACGCCGTAGTTGACGTCGTCGATGGTCGAGTACTCGATGACCGACTCCGGGAACTCCGAGAAGTCGATGTCGGAGTCGCTGAAGTCGGAGAACAGGTCGGGATAGTTCAGCCCGTTCTTCTGGAACGCGTTGTTCTGCATCAGGAAGATGTCGGGCAGTTCGCCGAACGCCTGCGACTGGGCGATCGTGGTGAGCTTGGTCTGCAGGTCATCCCACGGCACTTCGACGATCTCGAGTTCGAAGTCGGGGTTGTCCTGCTGGTAGACCTTCTCGGCCTCCTCCATCGCGTAGATGTTGAAGGCGGGGTCCCAGGTCCAGACGGTCAGCTTGTTGTCGCCGTCGCCTTCGCCGCCGGAGTCGCCTCCGGAGCCGCAGGCCGCCAGCGTGAGCGCGAGGGGCAGCGTGAGGGTGAGGGCCGCGGCGAGCTTCGCAGAGCTTTTCATGGATTGCAGATCCTTCCGTGGATTCGGTGGTGCCGAGGAGTGCCTCGGCTTCCGACACGTCCCCGCACATGGTGCCGTGCGGGCGTCGGCGGACCAGCCGGCGCACGTCGGAACGCACGCCGGACAGACGGAGGGCTCCCGGAGATCCATGGGTGGATGCGACATCGCATCGCCTGCGCTCTCCAGTGAGCACACCAGCTTCTGAGTCCGAGGGAACGGTAACACTGGTAACGTCACCACGCCAGTGTTTCAGCGGAATTCGGTGTTCGCGGTCGACGCGCAGGGGACGAACCTCGCGCCGGGCGATGAGGCACGCCTCTGCGCGGCAGGGCGTGCCTCCGCAGGTCGTCAGGCGGACGCGACAGCGGGCGCTTCGGCCCCGAGATTGACGAGCGTGCCGCCGGGGTCGCGCACCTGGGCGACCCGCTCGCCCCACGGCATGTCGGCGGGCGGCTGTTCGGCCCGGCCGCCGGCATCCAGCCACGACGCGTACGTCGCATCCACGTCGTCGACGTAGAACCAGAGCGCGACCCGGTCGCCCACCGACAGCGGGGAGCGCGTCGGGGTCGCGACCGATGCCCAGCGCGATCTCGCCGACCTGCAGCGAGACGTAGTCGTCCTCCTCGCCGCTGCCGAACCGATATGCCACGGTCGCGCCGAGCGCGCTCTCGTAGAACCGCACGAGCTGCGGAAGATCTCGCGCCAGCAGGATCGGGAACAGGCTCCGGACCGCCATGAAGCCCACACTACGTCGCCCCGGTGGTCGAGACCACAGGGTCGGGCGAGGGACTCCTCAGCCGAGGAATGAGCCCTTAGTTGAGGAACGACTCCTCAGCCGAGGAACGACAGCTCAGCCGAGGAACGACTCCTCAGCCGAGGAACGACTCCTCAGCCGAGGAAGGAGTCCTCAGTCCAGGAAGATGTCGGGGAACAGCGCCGAGTCGGGCGTTCCCGGAACCGCCGCGTAGCCCGAGAAGTCGGTCACACCGGCCGCCTCGAGGACGTCCTCGACGATGAGCGTCTGCCCGGTGTACTCGCGCGCCGGCCGGGTGACGACCTCGTACGCGGCGTCGGCGTAGATCTCGGGGGTGCGGCTGACCTTCATCATGCGGTCGCCGCCGAGCGCGAACTGCACCGCCGCGGTGGCGATCGTCGTGCGCGGCCACAGCGTGTTGGCGGCGATCCCGGCCTCGGCGAACTCCGCCGCGAGCCCCAGCGTCGCCATCGTCATGCCGTACTTCGCGAGCGTGTAGCCGGTGTGGCCGCCCAGCCACTTGGGCGAGAGGTTGAGAGGCGGCGAGAGCGAGAGGATGTGCGGGTTCGCGGCATCCTTCAGAATCGGGATCGCCGCACGCGAGAGCATGAACGTGCCGCGCACGTTGACGTCCTGCATCAGGTCGTACTTCTTGGCGTCGAGCTCGAGCGAGCGCGACAGGTCGATCACCGAGGCGTTGTTGACGACGATGTCGATGCCGCCGAACTCGCCCTGCGTCTTGAGCACGGCCTCGGTGACGTCGTCGTCGTTGCGCACGTCGCCCACGATGGGGAGGGCATTCCCGCCGGCGGCGCGGATCTGCTCGGCCGCCGAGTGCACCGTGCCCTCGAGCTTCGGGTGGGGCGTGTCGGTCTTCGCCAGCAGCGCGATGTTGGCGCCGTCGCGGGCCGCGCGCAGCGCGATCGCGAGGCCGATGCCGCGGCTGCCGCCCGACATCAGGATCGTCTTGCCGGCCAGGGACTTGTCGCTCATCTGGAGGTCCTTACAGATTTCAGGGTCGGGATTTGGCGGATGCCGCGGCGAAGGCCGCGACGCGGGCACGGGCCTCGTCGGTGTCGAAGCGGGCGCCGATCGAGGCGGCCTCGTCGTCGAGGTTCTCGGCGAACGAGCGTCCGGCGCCCGTGCGGACGAGGCGCTTCGCCTGCCCGAACGCACCCGTGGCGTTGTCGAGCCAGAACCGCGCGACCGCCTCGGCGCGCGCGGCCACTTCTGCCCCGGGCACCACTTCGGTGACGAGGCCCCAGTCGAGCGCGGTGGCGGCGTCGATCGTGAGGTCCTGCAGCAGCAGCTGGAGGGCACGGCGCTGACCGACCGCGGCCGGCAGCAGGGTCGAGACGCCGAGATCAGGCGTGAGGCCGATGTTGGCGTACTTGCTGACGAACCGCGACTGCTCCGACGCCACGATGTAGTCGGCGGTGAGCATGAGCCCGAGTCCGCCGCCGGCGACCGCGCCCTGCACGGCTGCGACGATCGGCGTGGAGGACTCGACGAATGTGCGGATGCCGTCGTGGATCGTGTGCGCCGCGGCGGTGACGTCGGAGCCGGTCGCACCCGACGTCGCCATCTCGAGCACGTCGCCGCCGGCGCAGAAGGCCGGGCCTGCGGCATCCAGGATCACGGCGCCGACCGAGTCGTCGGAGGTGATCTCGTGGGCGACATCACGCCAGCGGCGCCCCATCTCGAAGCCCATCGCGTTGAGGAACGCGGGCCGGTTGAAGGTCACGCGCGCGAGCGCGCCGTCGCGCGTGACGAGGATCGAGTCGCTCATTGCTCTCCTTGGGTCGGGGCTTGCTACGGCGCCACCGGGGTGGCACGGGGCTTACTTCGGGGCCATCCGGATGGCCCCGTCGAGACGGATGGTCTCGCCGTTGAGGTACCCGTTGTCGACGATCGACATCACCAGGCGCGCGTACTCGTCGGGCCTGCCGAGCCGCTGCGGGTACGGCACCTGCTCGCCGAGGGAGTCCTGCGCCGCCTGCGGCAGGCCCATCAGCATGGGGGTCTCCATGATCCCGGGGGCGATCGTCACGACGCGGATGCCATAGCGCGCGAGCTCGCGTGCGATCGGCAGGGTCATGGCGTGGACGCCGCCCTTCGACGCCGCGTATGCGGGCTGGCCGATCTGGCCGTCGAACGCGGCGACGCTCGCGGTGCTGACGATGACCCCCCGCTCCCCGCCGAGCCGTCGCCGTCGGCCGCGGCATCCGTCTTCGCCATGACGGCGGAGGCCTGCGCGATGACGTTGTAGGTGCCGATGAGGTTCACCCGGACGATGCGCTCGAAGCCCTCGAGCGGCGACGGGTTGCCGTCGCGGTCGAGCACCTTCGCGGGCGGCGCGATGCCGGCGCAGTTCACGACGACCCGAAGGGGACCGGATGCCGCAGCCGTCGCGACCGCGGCCGCCACCTGGTCCGGATCCGTGACGTCGGCCGGCGCGAACGAGCCGCCGAGCTCTGCGGCGATCTCCGCACCTGCCGAGCTCGGCAGGTCGAGGATCGTGACCGCCGCGCCCGCAGCGGCCAGGCGGCGGGCGGTGGCGAGACCCAGCCCGCTCGCGCCGCCGGTGACGAGGGCCGAGGCGTCGGTGAGGTCCATGGATTCTCCTTCGAACTCCGTGAGCTGCTGCGGAACCGCGTATCAGCATACGCGGGACTGAGTACCAGTCGAATGGCTGCGGCCGCTTCCCAGGCTAGCCCCGAGGTGAGAGGACGCGCTGCGTGCCGTGACTCCGCCTCGACCCGGGCGGGTGTGCGCAGCACCGCGTGATTCCGCGGAACGCGCAGACGGATGCCTCGACCCAGGCGGAGTTGTGGCACGCGCGCGCCGCGCACGCAGTCTGTCCCCCGGCACCACCCATCGTGACAGCGGAGCAGAAACGACGCCGGCACGACACTCCTCATCCGTTCGCGACTGGCGCTCCAGGCCCGACTGCAGAACTCCACGGATTCCCGCGCTGGACGTCGGCCGGAGCATGTGCGCGGAGCGCGAGCTTAGGCGGATCCGGGAGTCCGCAGGCTCGACGGCAACGGGCAGGATGAGGGGATGAACATTCCGCCGGCCGACGTCGAGGTGCCCGCACGGGTGCGTGCGCTGGCGCGCGGCGCTGGGCTCGTCCCGGTGTGGCGCAACGACTACGGCGGACTGACGTTCCGCACCGACGACGGCCGGTACGTCAAGCACGGGCCGCGCAACGCCGAGTCCTCGTTCGCGGGCGAGGCGGAGCGGCTCGGCTGGGCCGCCGGGCACATCACGGTGCCGCGCGTGCTCGAGGCGGGAGCCGACGACACCCACGAGTGGATGGTCACGGCCGCAGTTCCGGGCCGCTCCGCCGTCGACCCCGCGTGGCGGGCGCACCCGGCGGTCGCCGTCCGCGCCGTCGGCGAGGGCCTGCGCGCCCTGCACGACGCGCTGCCGGTGGAGGACTGCCCGTTCGACTGGGGCGTGCCGCGCGCATCGCGAATGCCGAAGGACGCGGCATCCGTGTCCCCGACGCGCTGCGCGAGCCGCCGCCCATCGACCGCCTGGTCGTGTGCCACGGCGACGCCTGCTGCCCCAACACGCTGATCGGCGACGACGGCCGCTGGACGGCGCACGTCGACCTCGGCACGCTCGGCATCGGCGACCGCTGGGCCGACATCGCCGTGGCGTCGATGTCGACGACGTGGAACTATGGCGAGGGATGGGAGGACGCCCTCATCGAGGCGTACGGGGTCGAACCCGACCGCGAGCGTCTGTCGTACTACCGAGACCTCTGGAACGCGACATGACCGAGAACAACGGCCCCTCGATCACCGGCACCGTCTGCAAGATCGACGGGCACCCGAACCTCGTGATCCTGCGACGGTTCCGCGCCGGCGCCGACGAGGTCTGGCGCGAGCTCACCGAGTCGGCGCGGCTCGAACGCTGGATCGGCCGGTGGGAGGGCGATCCGAAGTCCGGCCACGTCACGTTCTACATGACGTCGGAGGGGCAGGATGCCGCGCCCGAGGAGTACACGATCCTCGAGTGCGACCCGCCACGGCGGTTCGCGGGCGACACCTCGCAGGGCAGCGGCTCGTGGCACCTGTGGTTCGAGCTCGCCGAGGACTCCCCCGGCGACACCGTGCTCACGTTCGGCCAGCGGCTGAACCCCGGCGAGGACGTCGGCTCGATCGGTCCCGGGTGGGAGTACTACCTCGACCGGCTCGTCGCCGCCCAGGCCGGTCTCGATGCCGGCACCGTGGCGTGGGACGACTACTTCCCCGCGCTGCAGCCCGCCTACGAGCGGCTCGTCGCAGCCGACTGACGCAGCGTCGCCGACGTTCGCGTGCGGTCCGGGGCGTTTCGTCTCGCTCGTTCCTCGCTCGCTCAACGACATCCACCCAACCAGCGAAATGCCGGACCGCACCGGCGCGCTGTGCGGACAGCGCGCCTCCGCGGCCTCAGGGCCGGGACGAAGACGAAGGTCAAGGTGCCGGCGGCGACAGCGGCGCCGATGGCCAGGGCCATGATCGCGGCGCCGCCGACGAGCGCCACCAGGTCGCGCGGATGCAGGCGCGAGGGCCGCGACCAGGTGCGCGGGATGTCGGAGCCGAAGCCGCGCGCCTCCATCGCCATCGCGAGCTTCGTGCCCCGCCGCACGGCGAAGCACGAGCAGGACGAACGCCATGGAGAAGAATCGGCGGATCGCGCCGCTGTCGCCCACGCCGCGCGCGCGGCGCGCGAGGCCCATGCTGCGCCAGTCGTCGAGGAAGAGGCCCAGCGTGCGCGTGCCGGCGAGCACCCCGAGCACGAACCGGCTCGGCAGCTTCGCGACCTGCGCGAGGGCGTCGGCGAGCTCGGTGGGATCGGTGCGACCGAACAGCAGGATCGTCGGCAGCGCGAGGGCGAGCACGCGCACGCACACCGCGACGGCGAGCGCGATCGAGTCGTCGCTGATCGTCGCGTACCAGAACGACCAGTAGACCGTCCCGCCCGGCTCGGCGTACAGCAGCATGCTGATGCCGGCGATCGGGTGCGAAGACGAGGATGGGCAGCATCCGCTTCAGCACGGTCATCGACGCCGAGGCCCGTCAGCGGGATGCAGGCGAGCTGCAGCACGATCGCCACGACGGCGCTGGTGACGTCGATCGAGGCGAACAGCGGCACCGACAGCAGCAGCGCGAGCACGATCTTGGTGACCGGGTTGACGCCGTCCAGCCACGCCCTCCGCTCGGCCTCGACATCGTCCGCGCCCGTGCGCGGAGCGACGGCGGTCACGATCGCACCCCCGCCGGCAGCGTCGCCGCGCCCCCGCCACGCGCCGTCCCCACGCCTCCGAGATCGATGCGGTGCCCGCCGAGGTGGCGCAGCACGTCCTCGTCGTGCGTGACGGCGACGACGGTGGTGCCCGCGTCGATCTCGGACTGCAGCAGCTGCACGAGCTCGATCCACCCGCGGCGGTCCTGCCCGAACGTCGGCTCGTCGAGCACGATCACCGGCGGCGCATCGGCGAGCACGGTCGCCACCGAGAGCCGGCGCTTCTGCCCGCCCGACAGCGTGAACGGATTCGCGGCCGCCAGCGGCGCGAGGTGCAGGCGCTCGAGCAGCTCGTCGACGATCGCGTCGACCGCCGCCGGGTCGACGCCGCGCGAGCGCGGCCCGATCGCGAGCTCGTCGCGCACGGTCGAGGCGAGGAACTGGTGCTCCGGCTCCTGGAACACCGTGCCGATGCGCGTGAGCAGCTCGCGCGACGTCCACCGCGACGGCCGGCGGCCCGACCGCCCGGCGAGCTCGGGCGCGGCGATGACCTCCCCCGCCGCCTCGGGCAGCAGCCCGGCGAGGGTCAGCGCGAGGGTGGACTTGCCGGCGCCGTTGGGGCCGGTGATCACCGTCGCCGCGCCGCGCGGCACGCGGACGTCGAGCCCGGCGCGCACGACGGTGCGTCCATCGCGCGAGATCGAGAGAGCGGATGCCGCGCACCGCCGCAGCGGCGTCGGCCGGCGCCGCAGCCCGCACCGGCAGCTCGACCGGGCGACCGGGCACCCACACCCCCGCCGCGGCGAGCGCCTCGCCGTGACGGGCGAAGACCTCGGCCGGCGTGCCGTCGGCGAGCAGCCCGCCGTCGGCGCCCACGACGATGACCCGGTCCATCAGGTCGGCCCACACCGCCGTGCGGTGCTCGATCACCACGAGCGTCGCCCCGGTCTCACCGAGCGCGTGCTCGATGCTCGCGCGCACCTCACGGACGCCGTCGGGGTCGAGGTTCGCCGTCGGCTCGTCGAGCAGCAGCACACCGGGGCGCATCGCGAGCACCCCGGCCAGGGCGAGGCGCTGCTTCTGCCCTCCCGAGAGCGACTTCGTCTGCCGGGCGAGGGGCACGTCGAGCCCGACCGCCTCGAGCGCCTCGGCGACGCGCGCCGGGATGTCGGCCGACCGGCACCCCGAGGTTCTCGCAGCCGAAGGCGACGTCGTCACCCACCTTCGACAGCACCACGCCGGCGTCCGGATCCTGCAGCACCAGCCCGACGCGGCCGCGGTGCGCCTCCGCCCGCTCGCCGTCGATGAGGAGCGAGCCGGTCTCGTCGCCCTCGTCGGCGCCGCCGAGGAGCCCGGCCATGCCGGCGAGCAGCGTCGACTTGCCGGCGCCCGAGGCGCCGAGGAGCAGCACGCGCTCCCCCGGCTCGATCGTGAACGTGACGTCGCGGACGGCGGGTGCCCGCCGCCCGGCGTAGCGCCACCCCCAGCCCGCCGCGGTGATGCGGGCCGGGCCGGTCGCGCCCATCGTCAGACCTCGCGGCGCGCTTCGCGTCCTGCCGCGAAGCGGTTGAGCGCGCCGGTGGCCGCGAGCGCCCGCACCGCGAGCCAGCCGACGACACCGGCGAGCAGAGCGCCCGACACGATGAGCGACACGAGGTAGATCGCGTTGAACTCGAGCGTCTTGAGGATGTTGGGCGAGCTGCCGTAGAAGAGCTCGAACACCCAGGCGCCCACTGCGGCGCCGGCGCCGGCGAGCATGGCGACCGGGAGCGTGAAGCGGCGGTAGAGGAAGAGGGCGAAGATCAGCTCGGCGCCGAGGCCCTGGACGAGGCCCGACAGCAGGGTCGACACGCCCCACACGTTGCCGATGAGCATCGAGACGATCGCGGCGATCACCTCGACGAGCAGTGCGGCGCCGGGCTTGCGGATCACCAGACCGCCGATCACGCCGCCGATCAGCCAGATGCCGACGGCGAGGCCGCCGAGGCCGGGCGTGAGGCCGTCCATGGCGGTGAACCAGGCGTAGCCCACCGTGTTCCAGGCCCAGAAGACGAGCCCGATGGCGACGCCGAGAACGGCGGCGACGACGATGTCGACGACCCGCCAGCGCAGGTTGCGCGCGCTCTGCGGAGAGGCCGCAACGGGGGTGGATGCGGACGTGGACGTGTGCATATGAGCTCCTCCCTGCGCCGGCATGATCCGGATCAGGTTCGACGGTCGAAGCGTGGGTCGCTTCCTCTCAGCCCGGCTCACCGGACTCCCGTGGTTGTGTGGGTCAGTATACCGCCGCGATGACGGGTATTTTGGGTGGATGACCCTCGACGACGCCCCTGTACCCACGCGCCGCGCGCGCCGGGCGCAGACCGGCGCCGTGCCGACCGCTCCCGGGTCCGACCCGTTGGAAAGCGGCATCCTGACGGTCGCCACGGGCGAGACGGTCGTTGCGCCGCCCGGCAGCAGCACCGCCCCGGAGGACGTGCCGGCCGTCCCGTCGACGATCGCCACCGTGCCCCTGGGTGACCCCGCCGCGACGAGCCCGACGGTGCCGGTGTTCGAGGCGGCGCCGGTGTTCGAGGCGGGGCCGGTGTTCAGGCGGCGCCCGAGTTCGAGGCGGCGCCGCAGACCGGGCCGGTGATCCCGGGGCTCCTCCCCGAGCCCACGGTGCCTGTCGCGACGCTGGGACCCCCCGGATCACGCCGCCGTCACCAACGGCGATGGGCACGCGCCGCCGATGACCGCGCCGCCGCCGATGACAGGGTCGCCGCGGCGGCCGGCGGACGCACCGCGCTCGCCTGGGTCGACGAGACGACCGTCGGCCGCGGCGCGGCTCCGGGCGATCTGGCGGCTGCCGCCACCGCCTACGTCACCGTCGACGCCGACCTGCTGTCCGACGCCCCGCGACGCTCGCCGCTGCGTGCCGGCGTCGTCGTTCCCACGCTCGCGATCGCCGCGGTGCTCGGGGCCTACGCGGCGACGACGCTGCTGTGGCCGCTGCACGCCGTCGCCCCCACCGTCACCGCGATGGAGGTGCAGCCGATCGCGGCGCCCGCCGCCGCGCCGGTGTGGCCCGCGCGAGGGCAGCGCTGCCGAAGGGGTCGCCGGCATCCCGGGCACCCTCGCCTCCAGCGCCGACCCCGACGCGATCGCCAGCATCACCAAGGTCGTGACCGCGCTCGTCGTGCTCGAAGAGATGCCGCTCGCGCTGGGCGAGCAGGGCCCCGAGTTCCGCTTCACGTCGGCCGACCGCTCCCGCTACTGGCAGTACCTCAGCAACGGCGAATCGGCCCTCAATGTGCCCGTCGGCGGCTCCCTCACCGAGTACCAGATGCTCGAGGGCATCCTCGTCGGCTCCGCCAACAACTACGCCGACCGCCTGGCGCAGAGCATCTGGCCCTCGGATGCGGTCTTCGCCTCGGCGGCATCGTCCTGGCTCGCCGCGCACGGCGTGCCCGGCGTGACCGTCTACGAGCCGACGGGCATGGACCCGCGCAACACCGCCAGCCCCGAGGCGCTCGTGGTGCTCGCGCAGAAGGCCCTCGCGCATCCGGTGATCGCCGAGATCGTCGCGAAGCAGTCCGTCGACCTGCCCGGGGCGGGAAACGTCGAGAACACGAACGGCCTGCTCGCCGATCCGGGCGTCGTGGGCATCAAGACCGGGACGCTGGATGCCTGGAACCTGCTGTCGGCGAAGGACATCACGATCGGCGACACCACGGTGCGCCTGTACGCCTCGGTGCTGGGTCAGCCCGACGACGAGGCCCGGCTCGCCGCCTCACGCGCGATCTACGCACAGCTCGAGGCGGAGCTGCAGCTGAAGCCCTCGGTCACGGCGAACACCGTCGCCGGCCAGGTCGAGACCCTGTGGGGCGACGAGGTCGACGTCGTCACCTCGGGCGATGCGTCGGTGATCCTGTGGAACGGCGGCAGCGGCACCGTCACCACCACCTACGACCTCGGCGAGAACCGCGAGGCGGGCGACGTGATCGGCTCGCTCACCGTGACCGGACCGCTCGACGAGACCGCCGTCGACCTGCAGCTCGCCGCCGACATCACCGACCCGTCGCCGTGGTGGCGCCTGACGCACCCGCTGGACCTGTTCGGCCTCAACGGCTGACGCCGGCCGCTCGTCAGCCGGCGGACGGGTGCCCGACGACGCCCTTGCGCAGCAGTGCGTTGCCGTACGTCGTCGCCCGGCTCCCTTCGTCAGCGGATGAGGCCTTCGGCGGCCAGATCGTCCCACAGCGCGCCGGGGATGTCGACCGCCATCAGCTCCGCGTTGCGGCGCAGCTGCTCGGGGCGGCTCCCGCCCACGACGACCGAGCGGACGGCCGGATCCCGCAGCGCGAACTGCACCGCTGCGGCCGGCAGCGGCACGTCGTGGGCGCGGCAGACCGCGACGATGCGCTGCAGGTGCTGCCACAGCGGCTCCGGCATCCGTCCGTATTCGTACCGGTCGTCGCGCGACGGCTCGTCCTTCGCCAGCAGACCCGAATTGAACACGGATGCCGCGACCACGCCGGTCTCGCGCTCATGGCACGCCGGCAGCACGTCGTCGGCGGCAGGCTGCTCGAGCAGCGTGTACCGGCCCGCGACCATGATGAGGTCGAGATCGGCGCCGCGGACGGCCGCGGCGAGCGCGTCGGCGGTCATCGAGCCGATGCCCACGGCGTCGACAGCGCCCTCCGCGCGGAGCTGCTCGAGAGCCGGGAAGCCCTCCTGCAGCGCGAGGTCGAGATCGTGGCGCTCCGGGTCATGCAGGTAGAGGATGTCGACCCGGTCGAGCCCGAGGCGCTCGAGCGACTCGTCGAGGCTCGCGCGGATGCCGGCCTCGGAGAAGTCCCATTCGCGGCGCAGCGTCGTGCGCACGTGGAAGTCGGCGGCGAGGTCGAGCCCGCCGTCGTCGTCGGGGTTCGGACGCAGCAGCCGCCCGGCCTTCGTCGAGATCACGAACTCGTCGCGGGGCTTCGTCCGCAGGAACGCGCCGAGCCGCCGCTCCGAGAGGCCGAGTCCGTAGTGCGGGGCGGTGTCGTAGTAGCGGATGCCGCTCTCCCACGCCGCGTCGAGGATGGCCCACGCCTGATCGTCGGTGAGCTCGCGGAAGAGGTTGCCGATGTTCGCGGCGCCGTAGCCGAGGCGGGTCAGCGCGGGCGTGCGCGGCTCAGACGGCGGCACGAGCGGCCTTCCACTCGTACTCCGCGCGGCTCGCGGCCTTCATCTCCATGCCGATCCCCGGTGCGAGCGGGGCGACGTAGACGCCGTCCCGGACGTCGGTCGGCACGACGAAGTGCTCGTGCAGGTGGTCGACGTACTCGATCATGCGACCTTCGCGACTGCCGCTGACCGCCACGAAGTCGAACATCGAGAGGTGCTGCACCGCCTCGCACAGCCCGACGCCGCCGGCGTGCGGGCACACCGGCACGCCGAACTTGGCCGCGAGCAGCAGGTTCGCGATGTTCTCGTTGACGCCGCCGACGCGCGCGGCGTCGATCTGCATGACCGCGATGGCGTCGGCCTGCAGCAGCTGCTTGAAGATGACCCGGTTCTGCGCGTGCTCGCCGGTCGCCACGCGCACCGGGGCGACGCCGCGGGCGATCTCGGCGTGGCCGAGCACGTCGTCAGGGCTCGTCGGCTCCTCGATCCACGCGATGCCGAACTCGGCGAGCGCGTTCACCCATGCGATCGCCTCCGACACCTCCCAGCGCTGGTTCGCGTCGATCGCGATCGGGAAGTCGGGCCCGCACACCTGCGGGCGACGCGCAGGCGGCGGATGTCGTCATCGAGGTCGGCGCCGACCTTGAGCTTGATCTGGCCGAAGCCGTCGGCGATCGCCTCACGGCAGAGGCGCGCGAGCTTCTCGTCGGAGTAGCCGAGCCAGCCGGGGCTGGTGGTGTAGGCCGGGAAGCCGCTCGCGAGCAGCTCCCGCTCGCGGTCGGCGCGGCCCGGCTCGGCGTCGCGGAGGATCTGAAGCGCGTCCTCGGGGGTCAGGGCGTTGGTGAGGTAGCGGAAGTCGACGAGGGCGACGATCTCCTCGGGGCTCATGCGCGAGAGCAGCTGCCAGAGCGGGAGCCCGGCGCGCTTGGCCTTGATGTCCCACAGCGCGTTGACGACCGCGCCGATCGCCATATGCATGACGCCCTTCTCGGGGCCGAGCCAGCGCAGCTGCGAGTCGCCGATGAGCTCGCGGTTCGTCGCCCCCATGTCGTCGAGGAGCGGCTCCAGCTCGCGACCGACCAGGTGCCCGGCGAGGGCGTCGAGGGCGGCGACCTGCACGTCGTTGCCCCGGCCGATCGTGAACACGAAGGCGTGCCCGTCGACGTCGTCCGCGGCATCCGTGGCGATACGGAGGTAGGCGGCGGAGTAGTCGGGATCGGGGTTCATCGCGTCGGAGCCGTCGAGGCTCAGCGACGTGGGGAATCGGATGTCTGTCGTCTCGAACGCGACGATGCGGCTCACGGGGCGGTCTCCTGCGGTTCCGGTTCGCGAGATCGAACCGCTCGCAGTGTAAACATCCGATGTCTATACTGTCAATCACGCCCAGCGGGGGCGACGGCATCGACGCCACCCGCATCGAGAATTCAGGAGAGCTATGAAGTTCGCGCGCCTCGGCGAGTCCGGCAGCGAGATCCCCGTCGTCCTCGACGGCGACCGTCATCTCGATCTGCGTCCGCTCACATCCGATGTCGACGGCCGGTTCCTGGCCGACGATCCCGTCGGCCGCACGTCCGCCGCGATCGCCGCCGGGCTCCTGCCGGAGCTGCCGGGCGCCGACTCGCTTCGCATCGGCGCCCCCATCGCGCGGCCGAGCGCCGTGATCTGCATCGGCCAGAACTACGCCGCGCACGCGCGCGAGTCCGGCGCCGAGCCGCCGACCGTGCCCATCCTCTTCTTGAAGACGCCGAACACCGTCGTCGGGCCGAACGACACCGTGACGATCCCGCGCGGCAGCGAGAAGACCGATTGGGAGGTCGAGCTCGGCGTCGTGATCGGCCGCCGTGCGGCTTACCTCGACAGCCTGGACGAGGTCGACGCGCACATCGCCGGCTTCGTCGTCGCGAACGACGTCTCGGAGCGCACGTTCCAGATGGAGGTCTCGGGCGGGCAGTGGTCGAAGGGCAAGATCGCCCCCGGCTTCAATCCCACGGGACCGTGGCTGGTCACCCCCGACGAGGTAGACGCGCAGAATCTCGAGCTGAAGAGCTTCGTCAACGGCGAGCCCCGTCAGCACTCGAACACGAGCGACATGATCTTCGACGTGCGCACCATCGTGCACCACCTCTCACAGTTCGTGACGCTCGAGCCCGGCGACCTCATCCTCACCGGAACCCCGCAGGGCGTGGCGTTCGGCGGCAAGTTCCCCTATCTCCGGGCCGGCGACGTCGTCGACATCGAGATCGAGGGTCTCGGCGCGCAGCGCCAGGAGTTCGTGGCGTGGGAGGCGGCGCGATGAGCGGGCAGCTGGACGGCCTGGTCGCCGTCGTCACCGGCGGCGCCTCGGGCATCGGCGCCGCGATCGCGAGCGCGCTGGCCGGCGAAGGCGCCGAGGTCGCCGTGCTCGACCGCGACACGTCGGGCGCCGATCCGCGGTTCGCCGCGTTCGCCGCCGATGTGTCCGACCGCGCCGGCGTCGCGGACGCGATCGCCGCGGTCGGCGAACGGTTCGGGCGCATCGACATCCTCGTGAACAACGCCGGCATCGGCGCGCAGGGCGACGTCGCCGCCAACGACGACGACGAGTGGGCACGCGTGCTGTCGATCAATGTCACCGGCATCGCGCGCGTGAGCGCCGCGGCGCTGCCGTGGCTGCGGCAGTCACCCGCGGCGGCGATCTGCAACACATCGTCGATCGCCGCCACCGCGGGCCTGCCGCAGCGCGCGCTCTACAGCGCGTCGAAGGGCGCGGTGCTGTCGCTCACCAGGGCGATGGCGGCCGACCACCTGCGCGAGGGCATCCGCGTCAACGCCGTCAACCCGGGCACCGCCGACACCCCGTGGATCGGTCGCCTGCTCGCCAGCGCGTCCGACCCGGCGGCCGAGCGGGCGGCGCTCGAGGCCCGGCAGCCGCACGGGCGCCTGGTGTCGGCCGACGAGGTCGCCGCAGCGGTGCTCTACCTCGTCAGCCCGCGCGCCGGTTCGACCACGGGCACCTACATCGAGGTGGATGGCGGCATGTCGCCGCTCCGCCTCCGCCCCGCCGGCTCCTGACCCGGTCCGGGTGAGGCGGTGCACGGCGGGCCGCGGCATCCGTCCCCTCCTCGTCGCGCTCGCCCAGAACAGGTGTTCTGCCGACAACAGGACGATCCCGGCGCGCCGGGCCTGCCTGCGCCAGAACACCTGTTCCGGGCAAACGGAGTGAGTGAGGGCGACGCGACCGGGGCGGCGGCATCCGTCCCATCGACGCCGCACCCAGAACAGGTGTTCTGCCGACAACAGGCCGATCCCGGCGCGGCGGGCCTGCCTGCGCCAGAACACCTGTTCCGGGCAACGACAGAAGCGGCGAATCGGTCAGCCCAGGCGGTAGACGCGCTCGGCGTTGGCGGCGAGAACGGCGTCACGGTCGCGCGGGCCGACGCGGTCGTCGAGCCACGACGACACGGTCTCGACCCAGCGTCCGTACGGGGTCGACACCGGCCAATCTCCGCCGAACAGGGCCAGGCGGTAGACCCGCTCGGCGTTGGCGGCGAGCACGGCGTCGCGGTCGCGCGCGCCGACGCGGTCGTCGAGCCAGGAGGCCACGGTGTCGACCCAGCGGCCGTACGGGCCCGAGACCGGCCAGTCGCCGCCGAACAGCAGGCGATGCGGGCCGAAGGCGTCGAGCGCCACGTCGAGGAACGGCCGCATCTGGGCCGCCGTCCACTCGCCCTCGGACTCCGCCGGCAGCCCCGACAGCTTGCACACGACGTTGTGGCGCCGCGCAAGCCTGCGCAGCTCGGTCGCCCACGGTGTGCCGTCGGCCGGGGCCGCGGCATCCGCCGTCCCCACCGGCGGCTTGCCGAGGTGGTCGAGCACGATCGTGAGCTCGGGCACGGCATCCGCCAGGGCGACCACGTCGGCCAGCTGAGTCCAGCGCACGCACGCGTCGAACGCCAGACCCGCGGATGCCACGGCCCGGGCGCCGTCGCGGAACCCCGGCGCCGCCGAGAAGCCGTCGGGCTCGGACTGCAGCAGCCGGCGCACCCCGACGACGAGGGGTCTCGCCGCGAAGGCGGCGAGGTGCTCCTCGGTCGCGGCGGGGTCTTCGAGCGGTGCGCGCGCGACGATGCCGCGCAGCGCCACCCGCGGCGCGAGCGATGCGACCCAGTCCACCTCGGCGACGGACTGCTCCGGCGCGCACTCCGCCTGCACGAAGACGAAGCCGTCGTCGACGTCCGGCGCGTCCTGCAGAGCGAGATCGAGCTCGTCGGGTCCGAAAGGTCGGAGCAGCGCACCCTTCCAACCAGTCGTACGTCAGGACCTCGGGGTCCCAGAGATGGAGGTGTCCGTCCACGACGCGCATGGCGCCATTCTGCCGCGGACGCACGGCGGCCGCAGCATCCGTGCCCGCCTGACATCCGATGTCTAAGATGGGCGCGTGGCCGTCACCGACGAAGCGATCGAGAAGATCAAAGACATGATCGTGCGGGGCGAGCTGGGCCCCGGATCGCGCCTGCCTCCCGAGAAGGATCTCGCCGAGCGCCTGGGCCTCTCGCGCAGCTCGATGCGCGAAGCCGTCAAGGCGCTCGAGGTCATCCGGGTGCTGGACGTGCGGCGCGGCGACGGCACGTACGTCACGAGCCTCGAGCCGAAGCTCCTCCTCGAGGCGATCTCGTTCGTCGTCGACCTGCACGACGACGACTCGCTGCTCGAGATCTTCGCCGTGCGCCGGGTGCTCGAATCCCACGCGACGGGCCTCGCGGCACAGCAGGCGGGCGACGAGGACGTCGCGGCGCTGGATGCCGAGATCAGCGGCGTCGCCCCCGACACCGACATCGAATCCCTGGTCGAGCACGACGTGCGCTTCCACAGCGCGATCGCGCGGCTCGCGGGCAACGACTACCTCGCCAGCCTGCTGGACAGCCTGACCAGCCAGACGGTGCGGGCCCGCGTCTGGCGCGGGCTCACGCAGGCGGGCGTCGTCGAGCGGACCCTCGCCGAGCACCGGGCGATCCTCGACGCGATCGCCGACCACGACGCCGAGCTCGCCACCTCGACCGCCCAGGTGCACATCGCGGGCATCGAGCGGTGGCTGCGCCAGGCGCGCGACCGCGCCTGAGCCCGGGGACGCCCGAGGCTGGCGACCGCGCCGAGCCCGGGCGGCGAGGCCCTCGCCGACATCCGCCGGCGACAGCACTGCGCGCCGAGAGCCACGTCACGAACGTGAGCGGCGTCGTGCGTGAGCCCGGCGACTGCGCGACCACGCTGTCGGCGAGGCGCGGGCGCGGGCGCGGCGCGCGGGCGCGCGGCTACGCGAAGCGGACGGTCTGCTGCAGCCGGGTGCGGATGTCGAAGACCTCGTTGCCGCCGATGTCGCGCGCGCCGGTGATGCCGCGGCGCAGCACCGTGGCGAGCGCGCTGCGCGACATGATCGCGACCCGCATGCCTCGCACGCGGCCGAGCTCCTGGATCGGCTCGACCACGTCCTCGTCGGGAAGCACGACGATCGCGCCGCTGAAGCGCACGCCCGCGGCGCGCGAGACGACGCGCATGTGTGCGAGCAGCTCGGCCAGGGGTGCGCCGGGCACGCCGTCGCCGACGAATTCGCCGCGACGCAGCCGCGCCGGACCGCCGAAGTCCTCCGACAGCAGGCCGTACAGGCCGCTCGGCCCGAGCACGATGTGGTCGATCTTGGCATCGGGGTCGGCGCCGCGTCCGGACGCCGCGACGTCGTGCCACACCGTGTAGCCCATGCCGAGGTCGGCCACGATGCGGGCGGTCGCCTCCTCGGCGAGCGCGTCGGCGAGGAGGCGTCGCAGCGCCACGGGGGCGGAGCGCACGAGGGCCGGGTCGTAGGGGTCGTCGAGGGTCACGCCGCGGCCGGCCCACTCGCGGATGAGGGTGAGGTAGCGCTCGCGGCGCCAGCCGCCGGGGTGGCCGTACGAGCGCGCACGCGGGCGGGTGTCGGTGCGGGCCGCGGGCGGCCGCCATCCCGACCACTCCGGGGCCGCCGCCTCGCCGAAGCCGTGCCCGCGGTCGTACGCCGCGCGCGCGTCGGGGGTGCCGACCAGCTCCCAGGCCCGCTGCACCTGGATGAACACGGCCGCGTCGCCGCCGGTGTCGGGGTGCGTCTGCCGCAGCCGCAGGCGGTAGGCCTTGCGCAGGGTCTCCTCGTCGACGCCGGGGTCGACCGCGAGCACCTCGTAGGCCGACGCCGAGAGCGGACTGTCGAACACGAACCCTCCCCGAACGTTCCGTCCCGCCCGATCGATCGCGCGGAACACCGCCGATCAGGCTACGTCACCCCCGCCCCGCGCGGCCGCGTCCCGCCCGCCCCGGGCTCCGCAGCCACTTTTCGCCCCCACCACCCCGCCCCATCGGCAGAACCTGACTGCGCAACACCAGCCGATCATGGTCCGCAGTCAGGATGCGCCCGCAAGGCCGGGCGCGGGCGGCGAAAAGTGGCTGCGGAGCGGGATGCCGGGGGGCGCGACGGGCGCGGGACGGGACGGGGCGGGAGGGGGTCAGCGTCGTAGTCAGGGCGCTCGTTGCGGCGCGCATACGCCGCGGCGCTGCGGCTCGACAGGGCGAGCAGGACCAGGATGTCGAGACTCAGCGACACGTACGTGCCGTCGATCTCGATCTCCTGGCCCTGCGCCCACCAGGCGGTGAACGACGTGCTGATCGAGAGCACCGAGATCAACATCACGACCACGCGCGCCCAGTTGATGCCCGCGGTACACGAGGAAGGCCAGCGCGAGGTCGAGCAGCAGCACCAGCGAGCCCGTGCCGAGCACCAGCCACAGCGCCGCCTGCGTACCCTCGGGACTCGGGTCGAAGCCCTCGAGCACCGAGTCGGGATCGGCGAGGATGTCATCCCATCCCGCCGCGATGCCGACGAGCACGGCGACGCCGGCGAGGACGCGCAGCAGGATCAGTGCGGCGCCGGCGGTGGTCGAGATCGGCCGCTTCATCTGCGGGTCGTACGCGCGGCGGCTTCAGCAGTCGTGCGGCCGGCTCGTACGCCGGCCGCTTCTGCGGGGCGGGCGTCTCTGCGCTCACGCCGTCACCTCCCCGGACGCATCGACGCGCGGCTGGACCGCCCGGACGTCCACGATCGGCAGGTCGCCGTCGGTGCGGATGCTGTCGCCGCCGCCGTTGCGGGCGTGATACCCGGTGGCGAAATCGGCGATGACGTCGACCGCGACGCGGGGGTCGGCATCCGTCACAGTCCGGACGATGTGGTCGCGCTCGACATCGGTGTCGGCGTCGATGCTGTGCGTGACCTGGAGCGTGAACAGCGACAGCCCCACGCTCGTGTCGAACGTCCCGGCGGCGAGCCAGTCGACGCGGCGTCCGCCGGGCAGCAGCCAGTCGTCGGGACACCGCCAGAACCGCACGTGGTGACGCTGGGCGGGGTTGCCGTCGACCTCCTGCTGGTAGGCGAAGTCCTGCTGGCGGCCGAACAGGAACAGCGGACTCACCGGGGCCTCGTCGTAGCTGCGCCGCGTCAGCGTCGAAGTGACGATGCGCCACGAGGAACCGAGCGTCACCGGTTCGGCGCGGGTCCAGCCGGCCGCCTCGAGCGCGGCGCGGATCTGCTCGCCGGTGCCCTGGAACGCCAGGTTCACCGGGTCTCCCAGCAGTCCGTCGCTCGTCCGGGTGCGCCCGATGAAGTACTCGGGCACGTAGATCGTGGTCAGGATGCGGTGCAGGCGGGGCAGCACGAGGTAGGCGAGCAGCAGCCAGAACGCCAGGAAGAACGGGATGCCCCACCAGCCGACGTGGAAGGTCTCGGTGAAGCTGAGGTACGCCAGCCACAGCGCCGCGGCAGCCCGGCGAAGACGAAGAAGAACCAGTCGATCGCGACCCCGATCGAGTAGGCGCGGCGCCGGGTGCTCACGGTTCCTCCTCGCCGCTCGCCGGAGTCAGCCCCAGAGCGGGACGTCGGGGCGGTGGGCGAGGGCCGTCTCCCCCAGGTCTGCCGGGCAGGTCGGCGAGCGTCGCCGGCTGCCAGCGCGGCGAGCGGTCCTTGTCGATGACCTGCGCGCGGATGCCCTCGGCGAAGGTCGGGCTGCGTCGTCGCGAACCACATCACGAGCCCGTACTCCTGGTCGAGCGCGTCGCGCAGTCCCGGCAGCTCGCGCGCCCGGCGCACGGCGGCGAGCGTCACGGCGAGGCCGGTCGGCGAGAGCTCGCCGAGCAGATCGGCGGTGGCGGATGCCTCGGGCTCGGGGCGTGCGCGCAGCCGCTCGACGATCTCGGGGACGGTGTCGGCGGCGAAGGCGTCGTCGATCCACGTGCGCGCCGACTCGAGCTTCGACCGGGCGGGCGTCTCGTCGAACAGCAGCACGAGCTCGGTCGGCGTGGACGGGTCGGCCCGCGTCTCGAGCGCGTCGCGGACGGCGTCGAGGTTGGCGTGGGGCACGAAGTGGTCGGCGAATCCGGCGTAGATCGCGTCGGAGGCATCCATCACCGCGCCGGTGAGCCCGAGGTACTCGCCGAGGCGCCCCGGCGCGTGCGCGAGCAGCCAGGTGCCGCCGACGTCGGGGGTGAAGCCGATGCGCGTCTCGGGCATCGCGAGCTGCGACCGCTCGGTCACGATGCGGATCGCCGCGTGCCCGGCGACACCGATTCCGCCGCCCATCGTGATGCCGTCGGCGAACGCGATGAAGGGCTTCGGGTATTCGGCGATGCGGGCGTTGATGGCGTACTCGTCGCGGAAGAACACCCCGGCGTCCTCGGCGCGGCCGCTCGTGACCTGCTCGGCGAGCCCGCGCACGTCGCCCCCGGCGCAGAGTCCGCGCTCGCCGGCGCCGTCGAGCAGCACGACATCGACCTCGGTGTCGTGCTCCCACGCGTCGAGGGTCTCGTGCAGCCGGCGGACCATGCCGAGGTCGAGGGCGTTGATCGCGCGCGGACGGTTGAGGGTGAGCCGCCCGAGCCCTCCGCTCGTGCTCACGAGGACGGTGGGCTCTGCTGCGTCGGCGGCGAGGTCGGTCACGAGCGCAACGTTACCGGCCGGGTGAAGTTCTCCCACGCTGGAGCGCGATTTCCGCCAGGATGGGACTCGGTTCCGCACGGAATCCGCAATGAAGCGACCCCGACCACTGCCCCGCGGGGTGTCTCGCTCACGACCACGGGAAGGGTTCGGCATGCCCCACGGCCAGTCGCTGGAGTTCTCAGGTGTCACCAAGCGCTTCGGCGCCGTCACGGCCGTCGCCGGCCTCACCGCTCGCGTCGAGCCCGGCCAGGTGACCGGATTCCTCGGCCCGAACGGCGCGGGCAAGACCACGACACTGCGGATCCTCCTCGGCCTCGTCCGCGCGACGGACGGCCACGCGACGATCGGCGGCCGGCGCTACGCCGAGCTCGACCACCCGCTGCAGACCGTCGGCGCGGTGCTCGAGGCATCCAGCTTCCATCCCGGTCGCACGGCCGCGGCACACCTCACCATCTACGCGCAGGCCGCCGGCATCGCGCGGTCGCGGGTGGACGAGGTGCTGGACCTCGTGGGGCTGGCGGATGCCGCGGGCCGCAAGGTCGGCGGATTCTCGCTGGGCATGCGCCAGCGCCTCGGCCTCGCGTACGCGCTGCTGGGCGACCCCGGCGTGCTGGTGCTCGACGAGCCGTCGAACGGCCTCGATCCCGAGGGGATCCGCTGGATGCGGGGCTTCCTCCGCCAGCTCGCGGCCGAGGGGCGCACGGTGCTCGTGTCGTCGCACCTTCTCGCCGAGGTGCAGCAGACCGTCGACGCGCTGCTGATCATCTCGGCGCGGGCGACTCGTCTTCGAGGGCTCGATCGACGAGCTCACCGACCCGGACGAGCACGCCACCGTCGTGGACGCGCCCGGATCGCGACGGCGCTCGTCGGCGGCCCTGCGGGCGGCGGGCGTGCCGTTCGAGGTCCTCCGCTCGGGCCTCACCGTGCGCGGCCTCGACCCCGTCGCGGTCGGCGCGGCGGCCGCCGCCGGCGGCGTGGCCCTGTCGTCGCTGCACCGCCGCGGCCCGGCGCTCGAGGAGGTCTTCCTCGACCTCGTCAACGGCACGCGCGTGCACGCGAGCGCCGCGGGCGTCGGCGCGCTGTCGCAGGTGCGCGGAACGGATGCTGCCGCCGTGGGTGTCGCGGCAGCAGCGACGTCGGCGGGGGCGGCGGCTGGCTGGGGCGGCGGGGGCGGCGACGCGGTGGCGGCGGACCCGGAGCCTTCGGAGCCGGACGGCGGGAGCAGTCGCGGCCGCTGCGCCCCGACAGGAGGACTCGGCAAGGCACGAGGCCGAGCAGTCGGCGCTCAGCACGGCGGTCCTCGACGCCGAGGGGACGAGCGCGCCAGGCGCGGCCGCTGCTCTCGGTGCAGCCGCCGGCGCCGCGTGGGCGAGCGAGGCGCGGAACGATGAGCCCACCGCCACCACGGATGGTGCGCACGCCGTGGAGCACGGCGGCGTTGCCGAAGCCGCCGACCACAGCGGCGTTGCCGGAGCCGCGATGCACGCGGAGGCCGCGGCGACAGCGGCGTTGCGGAAGCCGCGGAGCACTCAGCCGCGCCGGTCGACGACCTGCCGCCCACTGCCCAGCCGGCCCCGACGGAGCCCGCGCCGCCGTGGTACGCGGTCGCGAGCACGGGCGTGATCGACATCGTCCCGGCCGCCGCGCAGGAGCAGCCGGACGAGGCCGAGCAGGCGGGCGAGCTCCAGCAGGAGCGGCAGGGACAGGATTCCGCCCCCGTGGTGGAGCGGAGCCTGCGGCCGACCGGGTGTCGGACCCTGCAGCGATCCCGGAGGAGGCCGAGGAGCCCGCCGACGACCCGTGGGCGCCGGAGGATTCCGACCCCGACGTCGAAGCTCTGGGTGAGATCGACGACGAGCTCTCCACTCCCGAGCCGGCCGACGCGGACGACGACCGCCCGTGGGAGCACTACGTCAAGACGGACTCCGACATGGAGGCCGATGCGTTCTTCGCGGCGTTCGATGCCGACGGCAACCCCCGTGTCGCGACCGCTCCCGACGCGGGACCGGAATCCCAACCCGAACCCGAACCCGAACGCGCGTCCGAGGCCGAAGCGGAACGCGAGCCCGAGGCCGATCGCGAGCCCGATGAATCCGAGGCCGAGGCCGAATCCGAGCGCCCGAGGCCGAGACCCGCGACCGAGCCCGCACCCGCGGCCAGCCCGAGCGCCGAACCCGGCAGCCCGAGCCCCGTCCGAGCCCGGGCCGAACCCGAGCCCGAGCCGCAGTCCGCGGCCGAACCCCAGTCCGCGGCCGAACCCCAGTCCCTGGCCGAACCGGAACCCGAGGCCGAGCCCCAGTCCGTGGCTGAACCGGAACCCGAGCCCGAACCGCGAACCCGAACCCGAACCCGAACCCGAGGGGTGGGTTGCAGAACTCGGCTTCGCGGCCGACGCCGCTCCCGTGCCCGACGCCGCCCCGGCTCCCGAGCCCGAACCCACGTCTGAGGAGTGGGCTCCGGCACCCGAGACCAGCCCTGAGCCAGACGTCCACGCCCGCGAAGAGTCCGCACCCGAGCCCGCCGCAGACGTCCCCGCAGAGTCGGCAACCGCGCCCCCCGCAGACGCCGGCGAAGGTGCGCCCGAGCCTGCCGCACCGGCGCCGGACGCGGCATCCGTCCCCCCGCCGACCGACGAGGAGGACGCCGACGCCGTCCACTCGGCCGATGCCCGCCGCGACGAAGGAGGCGAACCGATGAGCCTCACCGCCGCGACACGCTCCGAGACCACGAAGCTGTTCTCGACCAGCATCTGGTGGATCCTCGCCATCGTCCTCTTCGTCTACGTCGCCTTCACCGCGGCGGCCCTCGGCTTCGTCTTCGCCGCGGCGGCGACGGGCTCGCTGCCGGGCGACGCGCCTCCGCTTCCCGAGGAGGGCCTCGCGGCGACGCTGTACAGCACGGCGACCGCCGTCGGCTACGTCTTCCCGCTCCTCGTCGGCACGCTCATGGTGACCGCGGAGTTCCGCCACAAGACACTGACGCCGACGTTCCTCGCGACGCCGCGGCGCGGCCGGGTGCTCGCCGCGAAGCTCGCGGTCGGCATCCTCATCGGCGTGGTGCTCGGCGTGATCGGCATCGTCGCCGCCGTCGGCACGTCGGCGGCCTTCCTCGCCGGCTTCGGCCTCGGCACCGAGATCACCTCGATCGACACCTGGACGATGCTCGGACGGATGCTGCTCGCCTACGTCCTGTGGACGCTCATCGGCGTCGGAGTCGGCGCCCTGGTGCGCAACCAGGTCGGCGCTGTCGTCGGCGTACTGGTCTTCACGCAGTTCGTGGAGCCGATCGGCCGCACGGCTGCCGCGTTCGTCGAGGGTCTCTCGGACTTCACGCGCTTCCTGCCGGGAGCGGCAAGCGATGCCCTCGTCGGAGCGAGCGTGCTCTCGGCGAGCATGCCGACGGGCTCCTCGGAACCGCTCGAGTGGTGGGTGGGCGGCCTCGTGCTGCTCGGCTACGCCGTGGTGTTCGTGGTGCTCGGCCACCTGGTGAGCTGGCGCCGCGACGTCAGCTGAATCCTGCGGGGGCCGATGTCCGGACAACCCAGGTAAGTGACGATGGAAGCGGCGGCGCCTGGAGGCAGGCCGGCCGAACCGAACCGAAGCGAACGGAACGGGCCGAACGGCGACCAGGACCGGTCAGACGGCAGGAGCCGGCGCGGGAGACTTGCGCTTGCGCGGCTTCTTCTCGGGCACGACGGGGATGGTGCCCGTCTCGGCCGCGATCTCGACGACGTCCGCGGGCTCGGCGGCGACCTCGACGCGCAGAGCCTGCACGAGCGCGAGGCCGTGGCGGGTCGTGAGGATGATCCGCTGGAATTCGGGGTGCCCCTCGAGGTCGATCACGACGCTCGGGCGGCGACGGCGGATCATGGCGAAGTCCTCGCCGCCCGCGGAGCGCCACGTGCCCATCGCGACGATGCCGCGCACGTGCGTGCCCGGATTCGGGATGCCGCGGAGCCAGGTCCATGCGTCGTCGGTGAGCTGCACCCGGGTGATCGTCGATCGCTCGATCAGGACATTCCCCTTGCGGAAGGACAGCGCACGCTCCGACCCCGACAGCACGACCTCGAGTCGCGTCGAGTCGAGCAGCAGCGTCACCATGCGACCAGTCTGCCAGCGGGTCGCCTCGGAACCCGTCTCATTTGCTTACGGGAGGGCAACGATCCGCGACCCCGACGCTCCTGCTCGGTGCGAGACTGGATCGGTGACCGTCGTGTCCCCCTCCGTCACCGCGTCTTCCGCAGCGGCCTCCTCCGCCGCCGTCGACGCCGCCCTCGCGCGCGCCGCGGCGGGCGAACGGCTCGACACCGCCGACGCCGAGGCGCTGCTCACCGCGACGGGCGAGCGCTTCGAACGCCTGCTCGCGATCGCCGGGGAGATGCGGGATGCCGGGCTCGCGGCATCCGGTCGTCCCGGCGTGATCACGTACTCGCGCAAGGTGTTCGTGCCCTTGACGACGCTCTGCCGCGACCGCTGCCACTACTGCGTGTTCGTCGACACCCCTGGGCAGCTGCTCAAGAAGCACAAGCCCGCGTACATGTCGCCCGAGCAGGTGCTGGCCGTGGTGCGGCAGGGGCAGGCGATGGGCTGCAAAGAGGTGCTGCTCACGCTGGGCGACCGGCCGGAGGAGCGCTGGCCCGAGGCGCGGGCGTGGCTCGACGAGCACGGGTTCGCGTCGACCATCGAGTACGTCGCGCACATCGCGCGCCTGGTGACCGCCGAGACCGGGCTGCTCGCGCACGCCAACCCCGGCGTCATGAGCGCGGAAGAGCTGCGGATGCTGCGGCCCGTCGCGCCCTCGATGGGCATGATGCTCGAGACGACCTCGCGCCGGCTGTTCGAGGAGCCGGGGCAGGTGCACTTCGGCTCGCCGGACAAGGATCCTGCCGTTCGGCTCGAGGTGATCGATGCTGCCGGGCGCGAGCGAGTGCCCTTCACCACCGGCATCCTGGTCGGGATCGGCGAGACCGTGCACGACCGCGCCGAGTCGCTCATCGCGATCCGCGACGCGCACGAGCGCCACGTGATCGAGGGTCAGGGCCACGTGCAGGAGGTGATCGTGCAGAACTTCCGCGCGAAGCCCCGCACCGCGATGCAGGGCGCGCCCGACGCAGACCTGCTCGAGTACGTCGCCGCGGTGGCGGTCGCGCGGCTCGTCATGGGACCCCGCATGCGGATCCAGGTGCCGCCGAACCTCTCGGATGCCACGGAGTTCGGCCTGCTCGTCCGCGCCGGCGCGGACGACTGGGGTGGCGTCTCGCCACTCACCGCCGATCACGTCAACCCGGAGCGTCCGTGGCCGCACCTCGACGACCTCGCCCGCATGACGACGGAGCTCGGCTTCGAGCTGCGCGAGCGCCTGACCGCGCAGCCCGAGTTCGTCCTCGCCGCCGAGACCTGGATCGATCCGGAGCTCCGCCCTGCCGTCGCCGCGCTCGCCGACCCCTCGACCGGCCTCGCCGCCGCCCCGGCCAGTACGCCGGGTGCAGGCGTTTCGTCTTCGGGCGCCAGAGCGCCCTTCGCTCAACGACCGGAACCTGACACCCGGTCGTCGAGCGAGCGCCCTTCGACAAGCTCAGGAACCGCGACCGAGACGCAACGCCCGCAGCCCGGCCACGGCCCGGCGCGCGTCCGGCGCCTGGCCGAGACCGCGGCGGAAGACCCGCTCGCCCTCGACGACGCCGAGTGGATCGAGCTCCTGGAGGCGACGGGCGACGATCTCGACGTCCTCGCCGCCACCGCCGACGACGTGCGCCGCTACACCGTGGGCGAGGCGGTCACGCTCGTCGTCAACCGCAATCTCACGTCCTCCGGGCTCCGCGCCGTCGCCACCGATGACCCGGCGACCTTCACGCTCGACGACGTCGGCGCGATCGCCGCCGACGCCTGGGACCTCGGTGCCACCGAGCTCTGCGTGCAGGGGCTCCTGCCGCCGGAGCACAACCCCTCGGGCTATCTCGACATCGCGCGGGCGGTGAAGGCCGCGGCTCCCGGCATCCATCTGCACGCCTACCGTCCGCAGGATGTCCGCGATCTCGCGGACCGCTCCGGCATCGGGCTCGACGCCGCCCTGGCCGCGCTGCGCGACGCGGGCGTCGACACCGTGCCCGGAACGGGCGTCAAGGTGCTGAGCGAGCGCGTGCGCGGCCTCGTCGCCCCCGGCGACCTCGAGATCGACCGCTGGATCGAGGGCATCACGGCCGCCCACCGCGCCGGCTTCCGCTCGACGAGCGTGCTCTTCTACGGGCACGTCGAGACCGCCGCCGAGCGCATCGCACACCTGCGGCGGCTGCGCGAGATCCAGGGCGCTGCGGCGGGCGCAGGGGCCGGCGGCGGCTTCAGCGAGTTCGTGCCCATCCCGCTGCCGGGTCCCGCCGGCGGGGTGCCGCTCGTCACGGGCCGGGCGCCGCTCGACGAGCACCGCGCGATGGTCGCGGTCTCGCGACTGCTGCTGTCGGGCAGCATCCCGCACGTGCAGATCCCGTGGACGCGCGTCGGGCGCGAGGCATCCGTCGTCCTGCTGCAGTCCGGGGGCGACGACCTCGGCGGCACGCTGCTCGACGGCCGCGTCAAGCCCGAGGCGGGCATCGAGCACGGCCTCGAACTGCCGGTGACGGATGCCGCGGCCATCGCGGCCCGCATGTTCCGGCCGTTCCGCCTGCGCACCACGACGTACGGCTCCCCCCGTCCGGTCGTCGAGCCGTCGAAACACGGAGACAGGGAGCATGACGCGCGTCGAGGTCGCGATCGTCGGTGCCGGGTTCGCGGGCATCGGCATGGCCATGGCGCTGCGTCGCGCGGGCCGCGAGGACTTCGTCGTGCTCGAGCGCGCCGCATCCGTCGGCGGAACCTGGCGCGACAACACCTACCCGGGCGTCGCGTGCGACGTGCCGTCGCACCTGTACGGGTTCGCCGCGCACCCCAACCCGTCGTGGTCGGGCACCTATGCGAAGGGGGCGGAGATCCACTCCTACCTCGAGCACGTCGTGGACGTCGAGGGCGTCCGCGACCGGCTGCGCCTGCGCACGGCGATGCGGTGGGCCGAATGGGATGCCGAGGACGCGGTCTGGCGCATCGGCACCTCCCCCGGGCAGGGCGCTTCATCCGCACCCGACGGCAGCGTCGGCGACGACCTCATCGTCGCCGACGCGCTGGTGCTCGCGTGCGGGCGGCTCACGGAGCCGACGATCCCCCGGATCGCCGGCCTCGAGCAGTTCCCCGGGCCGCTGTTCCACTCGGCGCGGTGGGATCACTCCGCGGATCTCGCCGGCGCACGCGTCGGCGTCGTGGGCACCGGGGCGAGCGCCGTGCAGATCGTGCCCGAGCTCGCGCGCGCGGCGGCGCACGTCACGCTCTTCCAGCGCACGCCCGCCTGGATCGTGCCGCGAGGAGGGGACGCGTACTCCGATGCCGACCGCGCCCGGTTCGTGACGGACCCGTCGTCGCTCGAAGCTCTGCGGGCCGACCTGTACGCCGAGGGCGAGGCGCGCTTCGCGTCGCGCTCGGGCGACTCCGCCGCGGCGGCCGAGGCCGAAGCGGTGGCGCTCGCGCACCTCGAACGACAGGTCGCCGACCCCGCGCTGCGGGCCGCGCTCACCCCTGACTACGCGTTCGGGTGCAAGCGCGTGCTGCTCTCGGACGAGTTCTACCCCGCCGTGGCATCAGGCGCCGTGTCGCTCGTGCCGGCCGCACTCGCCGCAGTCGACGGCTCGACGCTCGTGGCCTCCGACGGCACACGCCACGAGATCGACGCGCTCGTCCTCGCGACAGGGTTCGCATCGACCCGCCAGCCCTACGCCGAGCTCGTCGCCGGCGAGAACGGCCAGACGCTCGCCGAGCACTGGTCGGACGGGATGACGGCGTTCGCCTCGACCGTCGTCGCGGGCTTCCCCAACCTCTTCGTGCTCAACGGCCCGAACGCCTCGCTGGGTCATTCGTCGTCCGTGCTCATGATCGAGGAGCAGGCGGGCTACGTCACGCGCGTCCTCGACGGCCGCTCCGGCCGCGTGCTCCGCGTCGACCCCGACGCCGAACGGACCTACACCGACGAGATCGCGCGGGCTGCGGCATCCACTCGCTGGATGACGGGCGGATGCCGCAACTGGTACGTCGACGAGCGCTCGGGCCGGCTCGCCCTGCTGTGGCCCGGCACGGTCGACGCCTTCCGGGAGCGGCTCGCCCGGGCCGACGGCTCGGAGTTCCTGCCCACGCCCGACGCCGCCCACGCCGGAAGCACGAACCCGGGCTCCCGCCCCGATCGCGAACCTGCTCTCGAAGGGAGCTCCGCATGACCGTTCCGCTGCGCTTCGGATACAAGGCGTCCGCCGAGCAGTTCGGCCCCGCCGAGCTGCTCGACTACGCCGTGCAGGCCGAGGAGGCCGGGTTCGACTCGGTCTTCATCTCGGACCACCTGCAGCCCTGGCTGCACGACGGCGGCCACGCCCCGGCATCCGTTCCGTGGCTCGGGGCACTCGGCGCGAAGACCTCGCGCGTGCTCATCGGCACGTCGGTGCTGACCCCCACCTTCCGGTACAACCCGACCGTCGTCGCGCAGGACTTCGCGACGCTCGGCGTCATGTACCCGGGGCGCGTGATCCTCGGCGTCGGCACCGGCGAAGCGCTCAACGAGGCGAACCTGGGCATCGCGTGGCCCGACCCGCCCGAGCGGTTCCAGCGGCTCAAAGAGGCGATCGGCCTCATCCGCCGGCTGTGGTCGGAGGACCGCGTCAACTTCGACGGCACCTACTACCACGCGCACAACATCACGATCTACGACAAGCTGCCCGAGCCGGTGCCGATCTACATCGGCGCCGCCGGCCCCGCCGCGACGCGCCTCGCCGGCCGCATCGCCGACGGGTTCATCACGACGTCGGGCAAGAAGCGCGAGCTGTACACCGACACGCTGCTGCCCGCCCTCGACGAGGGGCTGTCGAAGGCCGGGCGCACCCGCGACGACCTCGACACGCTCATCGAGGTGAAGGTGTCGCTCGATGCGACCCTCGAGGCCGCGCAGGAGAAGACCCGGTTCTGGGCGCCGCTCGCGCTGACGCCCGAGGAGAAGATGGGCGTCGACGACCCGATCGAGATGCAGCGCCTCGGCGAGCAGCTGCCGATCGAGCGCGCCGCCTCGCGGTTCATCGTCTCGGACGACCCCGACGAGCACGTCGAGCGCATCGCGTGGTACATCGAGCTCGGCTTCCGTCATCTGGTGTTCCACGATCCGGGCCACGACCAGAGCGCGTTCCTGGGGCTGTACGGCGAGGAGATCCTGCCGCGCCTGCGCGCGCGGTTCGGCGCGTGAGTCCGCTGTTCGGGCGGCGGGGGCACAACAACTCCTCGGAAACGCCTGCGATCCGCGCCCGATCCGGCGCCTGCCGAGGGGGTTGCGGCCGTTTCTGAGGAGTTGCGACCGGCCCGCTGGGTCGTCGTGGTGCCGGTCAAGCCGTCGGCGCGCGCCAAGTCCCGGCTCGAGGTGCCCGGGGTCGGTCGTGCCGACCTCGCGCGCGCGATCGCCCTCGACACCCTCGCAGCCGCGACGGCGTGCGAGCTCGTCGCGCAGGTGGTGGTCGTCACCGACGACGCCGCGCTCGCGCGCGAAGCCGCGATGATCCCGGCGCTGCGGTTCGTGCCCGAGGGCGACGCGGGAGGGCTCGATGCCGCGGTGGCGGCGGGCGTGGCGGCCATCGACCCGCAGGGACGGATGCCGCGCGCCGCCCTGCTCGGCGACCTCCCGGCCCTGCGACCCGCCGACCTCGCCGACGCGCTGCGAGCCGCGGCATCCGTCGATCGCGCCGTCGTGCCCGACGCGGAGGGCACCGGATCGACCCTCGTCACCGCGGCGGCAGGGGCGGCGTGGACGTCGTCGTTCGGCGACGGCTCGTTCGCGCGACACGTCGCGCTGGGGTGCACGGCGCTGACGATTCCGGATGCCTCCACCCTGCGCCGCGACGTCGACACCGCCGCCCAGCTCGAGGCGGCCCGCGCGCTGGGCCTGGGCCCGCGCACCGCCGCGCTCCTCGCGGGCGCCACGGCCTGATCAGCCGCCCGGGCAGTCGCAGACGCTCCCGCTGTAGCACGCGCACGGCAGCGGGCCGGGGTCGACGGCTCGACCGGCGCCACGGGAGCTACCACAGGACGCACGTTCGCGAAGAGCCCGAGGGCGAAGAAGCCGCACGCCGCGGCGATGATCAGCGCGAGAAAGAAGGCGACCCATCGTCGGGCGACGGCCGCCCCGACCGCGGCGACCGTGAGGGCGATCACGATGCCGACGAACGTCCACCACACCGTGACCTGTTCGTCGAGCGACGGCTCGCCGCCGAGCGCCACACCCACGGCCAGCGCGAGCATGTGCCAGAAGTTCATGAGCCCGACGACGAAGCCCGTGACCACGGCGGTCCAGGCACCGAGCGCCACCCAGAAGCGCCAACCCGGCTGCGTCGCGGCGACCGTCGGGCCGCGGCCACCTGGCATGGCGGTGGTGCTCGCGGTCGATTCCGGACCGGATGCGGACACCATCCGGTGAGGCTACCCCGATCCACCGCGGGGCCTGCACCTTCTTTTACGCTTCTACAGCCTGCCCTCTTCCACGCGCGCTAGCCTGGGCGGATGAGCGACTACGAGGTGCTGGAGATGGGTGGGCTCGACGAGTGGCGGGCGCACTACGGCGGGTTCCGGCCCGACAGCTCCCGCGACGGTCGCCGCGTGGTCGACCACGAGCTGACCATGCAGTACATCGGCATGACCGCGAACGCGTACGAGCCAGGTGAGGAAGCGGGCTACTGGCACGTGCACTCGCGCGTCGAGGAGGTCTACGTGTTCCTCGCCGGCCGCGGCCAGATGGCGCTCGACGACGACATCGTCGACGTCGGCCCGGGCACCGCCGTGCGCGTCGGCCAGGGCGTGCTGCGCACCTGGCGCGCGCTGCCCGACAGCCCCGAGCAGCTGCGGTGGCTGTGCATCCGCGCGGGCGGCACCGAGCTGCCGCATCTGCCCGACGACAGTCAGCGCGCCCCCGAGCGCCCCTCGCCCTGGACGTGAACCCGCAGGACGCGAACCCGCAGGACGCGACGCTCTCGGCGTACGAGCGCGGCGCCGCGCGATATGCCGAGCGCACCTCGGCCGAGCCGTCGCCGCTCGCCGACGACCTGCTCGCGCTGGTGTCGCCCGGCGCCCACGTGCTCGAGCTCGGCAGTGCCACCGGACGGGATGCCGCGGCCCTCGAATCCGCCGGCCTCGTGGTCGATCGGACGGATGGCGCGGTCGCGTTCGTGGCGGCGCTGCGGGCGGGCGGCCATGCCGCGCGCGTGCTCGACGTGCGGGCCGACGACTTCGGCGGGCCGTACGACGCGATCTTCGCGAATGCCGTCCTCCTGCATGTGCCGCGCCCCGCGCTCCCCGGCGTCCTCGCGACGGCACGCCGCGCGTGCCGCGCCGGCGGGGTGCTCGTCGCCAGCTTCAAGAAGGGCGCGGGCGCCGGCTGGTCGGACGCGAAGCTCGACGATCCGCGCCATTTCACCTACTGGACCGAGGACGATCTGCGCGAGGCGCTCCGCACCGCGGGCTGGCATGCGGAGCGCATCTTCGAGTCCACCCGCCCAGGCGCGATCGAGCGGTGGATCACGGCGATCGCGCGGAACGCGGCATCCGTCGCCCCTCCAGTTGCCGAAAACAGGTGATCTGGTCAGAACAGGACGATCGCGCGCGGATCCTCCTGCGCTCGCCAGATCACCTGTTCTGGGCAACGCATCCGACGCGGCGCGCGCGCCCCGAGTCGTCAGCCGACGAGCAGCTAGACGCAGCGAGCCCGGGAGCGGCGGATCACCGTGATGACGCGGGAAGGCGGCATCCGTCACCCGCTCCCAAGCCGGATGTCCACGGCGCGCGGCGGCGAGGATAGACCCGCATCACCCCTGCGGCGCGTGACTCGGCGGCTGGTTGACAGGGTCGAGCGCGCGCAGCTGAGGATGATTCGCCAGCGCGGCTTCGCCGTGTGTCGCGAAAACGGTCATGACGGTCGCGAACGTGGAGTGGGGCCCTTGAAGCATCATGGGCACGGCGCCGCGAACTGGCACACCAGGGTTGCGCTGGATCTCAGGGTAGATCGCCGTCATTGCGCCGTAGTCGAATGACAGCCACTGGCCGCCGGCGAGCACTGCGAGACGCATGTTGCTTACGAGGACCTGTGTCGTCTGCCAGTCGCGCCACTGCTCACGAGCCTGAGCGGCGCGCTCGAGCGGCTGCGGCGTTGCCGACGCTGAGGCAGCGAGCGTCGCGAGTACGAAGCCGGGTGACCGACAGCCAAGGTAGAGGACTGCGAATACGTCACGTCCTGGCCGTAGTACGGGCGTAGGTCATCGGCCCGGCGTGGAAGAACACTCGCCGGGTATGGGACGACCTCCCACTGCTGCAGCGAGCGAGGAACCTGTGCCGAAGGAGAGTCTGGCGGAAGTCCGCGCAGAGACCGACAGCTGCTGCCGCCGGTCGGCTTCGTCACGGACAGCGAGCTCGCAGAGGTGAACTGCCCTCGCCGATGCCGCGCGGAGCGATGGACGCGATGTCCCTGGACGATGGCGACGATGATCAGCGCAGCGGGCCGATGTAGCGAGCGCAGCCAGTGCGAGCGTGATCAGCGCGGCACGGCCGAGGCGCCGTCCTGAGTCGCTCGACGCGACGTGTTCGATATCGCGCTGATGGTCAACGCGCAGCCGAAGAAGACGATCGGGCCAGCACCAGCGGGATGATCCATCGGACGTGCCGTCGCATGCTGGCGAGCCTAGCGGCGATGATCGAGATCGCGCGCGGCGGCTGTATCTCCGCGATGCGCGGAACGCGGCATCCGTGCCCTCCAGTTGCGAAGACAGGTGATCTGGTCGAGAACAGGACGATCGCGGGCGGATCTTCCTGCGCTCGCTAGATCACCTGTTCTGGGCAACGCATCCGACGCGGCGCGCAGCGCCCCGAGTCGTCAGCTGACGAGCAGGTAGAGCGCCGGCCGCGGCCAGATGGCGCTCGACGACGACATCGTCGAGGTCGGCCCGGGCACCGCGGTGCGCGTCGGCCAGGGTGTGCTGCGCACCTGGCGCGCGCTGCCCGACAGCCCCGAGCAGCTGCGGTGGCTGTGCATCCGCGCGGGCGGGCGCGAGCTGCCGCACCTCCCCGACGACAGTCAACGTGCTCCCGGGCGCCCGTCCCCGTGGTCGTGAACCCGCAGGACGCGAACCCGCAGACCGCGACGCTCGCGGCGTACGAGCGCGGCGCCGCGAGTCGTCAGCCGACGAGAAGGTAGACCGCGCCGACGATCGTGAAGGCGATCACGAGCTTCTCGAACACGGACTGGGGCATACGGTCGGCGATCCAGCGGCCGAGGAAGGCGGACGCCACGACGAGGGGCACGAGCACGAGGTCGATGAGCAGTCCGGGCACCGTGATGATGCCGATGCCGACCGAGAACGGCACCTTGAACAGGTTGACGATCGCGAAGAACCACGCCGCCGTGCCGAGGAACGCCTTCACCTCGAAGCGCGCCGCGAGGAAGTACATCGACATCACCGGGCCGGCCGCGTTCGCGACCATCGTGGTGAATCCGCCGAGCGAGCCGTAGGTCGCAGCGGCGACGCGGTGAGGGCCGCCGGTGTCGACCTGCGACACGAAACGGCGACGCAGGAGGGTGATCGCGATCACGGCGAGGAGGATCACGCCGATCGTCTTCTTCACCCAGAAGTCGTCGGCGAACCAGAGGAACACCACGCCGAGCAGCACGCCGACCACGACGGCCGGCGCGAGTCGCAGCAGCGTCCGCCAATCCGCATGCCGGCGATACATCGTGACGGCGAAGATGTCGGCGACGATCAGGAGCAGCAGCAGAACCCCCGTCGACTGCTTCGCGGGCAGCACCGCCGCGAAGATCGCGACGGCGATCGTGCCGGCTCCGGGGACGGCGGTCTTCGACAGCCCCACCACGACGGCGGCGACGGCGAGCAGCGCCCAGGCCCACCACGCGAGGTCGGGCACGTCAGCGCGCTCGAGCGTCGGGCAGCGCAGCGGCGAGCGCGGCCTCTGCGAGCGCGGTCTGGCGCGCGGCGTCCGTCATCCACAGCGGGCGGACGAGCGGACGGATGCCGAGCCCGGCCACCTCGCCGGCGGCGGCCTCGTCCTCTTCGGCGATGAGCCAGGTGTCGAGCAGCCCGCCGTCGGCGCGAGCGCCGTAGAGCCCGGCGACCGCGGCGGCGGAGGTCTCGACCCCGATCGCGGTGAGGCACACGTCGGCCATGCCGCGCACGACCTTGCCGCCGATGATCGGCGAGACGCCGACGATCGGTGCGGACGTCTCTCGGAGCGCCTCCCGCACGCCGGGGACCGCGAGGATCGGGCCGATCGACACGACCGGATTGGAGGGCGCGAAGAGCACGACGTCTGCGCCCGCGATCGCCTCGGCGACGCCCGGAGCGGGCGCGGCGGCATCGATGCCGGGATTCTCGAAGCGCGCGGGCGCGAGCGTCGCGCGGTGCCGCGTCCACCACTCCTGGAAGTGCAGTCGCGTGTCGTCGTCGAGAACCACCACGGTGTCGACTTCGGCATCGGTCATCGGCAGCAGCCGTGCGCCGAGGTCCCAGCGATGCGACATCCGCTCCATCACCTGCGTCGGCGTGAGGCCATCGCGCAGCCAGCCGGTGCGGGCGAGATGGGTGCCGAGGTCGAGGTCGCCGAGGGTGAACCACGGCCATCCGGCACCCCACTCCTGCAGCTCGTGGTTGACGCGCTCGCTGTCGCCCTGCCGGCCCCAGCCCCGCTCGGCATCGTTCACGCCGGCGAGGGCGTAGGTGACCGAGTCGACGTCCGGCTGGAGGCGGACGCCCGACAGCCAGAGGTCGTCGCCGGTGTTGACGATGACGGTGAGCGCGGCGGCGGTGTCGTCGAGGCCCCGTGCGCGCAGCGCCCCGCGGACGCCCAGCACGAAGCGAGAGCCGCCGACGCCGCCCGCGAGCACGACGACGCGGGGTGTGCCGGTCATGCGGGCATCAGCCCCGGCTGTCGCGGCCGAGCTGCGGGAGCACCCCGGTGCGCGGCGCGAACTCGTCCGCCGCGTGGGGCAGCGAGAACTTGGCGACGGCGTCGATGAGGGCGTCGACCGTCTGGGCATCGGCGATGACGTCGACGTCGAGGCCGGCCCGGCGCGCGTCCTTGGCGGTGCGAGGGCCGATCGCGGCGATCAGGGTGGTCGCGGGGATGTGGGCGAACTGCTCGTGCACCTGCTCGGCGACCGAGCCGCTGGTCACGAGGATCGCGTTGATGCGCCCGGACCGGACGTCCTCGGCGATGCGCTCGGTCACCGGTACCCCGACGGTACGGTAGGCCACGACACTGCGGACCCGGTGCCCGGCATCGGTGAGCATGCGGGTGAGCACGGGCTTCGCGATCTCGCTGCGGAGGGTGAGGATGTCGCGGGCCTGCGGCTCGAGGCCGATCAGCTGCTCCGCCATGCCGGCCGCGGAGTTGTCACGCTCGGGCACCAGGTCGACGCGGTAGCCGACGGCGAGGAGCGCGGCTGCGGTCGTCTCACCCACGGCGGCCACCTTCGTGGTCGGCGGGACGACGGCCCGATATGCATACAGGACATCGACGGTCGTGGCGCTCGTGACGGTGAGCCAGTCGAACTTGCCGGCCGCCAGGTCGGCGAGCGACTGCTCGAGCGCGGCCTGGTCGTTGGTGGGCGCGAAGTTGATGAGGGGGGCGATGACCGGGGTCGCGCCCTGACGGCGGAGAGTGGCCGCGACGCCGTCACCCCAGGGGCCGCCCCGGGGGACGAGGACGCGCCAGCCGGTCAAGGGTTTGACGGACTGGTGCTGTGCTGCGGCGGTGTTCATAAGGGGGTCGACTCTCGATGGTGCTCAGTCGGCCGCCCGAGACGCCGAGCAACCGATGCGCGATTCGAATCGGGCTCGCGCGATCGGCAGCATACGCACCGTTGCACTGCCTGCATCCCGAGCATACCCCTGATCTCGAAAGCCGCGACCCCTGCCTGTGGAGGAAGCGGAATCAGGCAGGCTCAGCGGGTGTAAAGACGGACGAATCCCCAGACGGCGGCGCCGATCGCGGCAGCGCCCACGATCACCGCGACCGCGGTGAGCGCCGGGTTGCGCCGTTGGAAGGCGCGTGCCTGCTCGACCCCGTCATCGACCGCACGGCCCACGCGGCGGGGCACGTTGGCCTTCTCTTCGATCGCGGCGAGCGCGGCCTTCAGCTCGGTCCTCGCCTGCACGACGGGGTCACCGATGCCGAGCGGAACGGCGGTGCGGGGTACGGGCACAACGGCGTCAGAGCTCATCGCGCACCTCCTTCACGTCCAGGGCGATCGACTGCACGGGGTTCTGCCGCTCGCCGATCTTCTTGAAACGGAGCACGCCGAGCCAGGCCAGTACGGCCGTGACCACCAGCATCGCGAAGAACACGACGAGCGCCGACAGCCACACCGGCCACCACGACGACAGCCCGGCGATCACGAAGGTGCCGAGGACGGGCACCGACCAGAACAGCACGAACAGGGCGGCGAACGCCCACAGCGCGCCCCACCCGCCGTCTTTCGCGGTGCGCGAGAGCCACGCCTTGGCGGCGTCGATCTCCGCGATGACGAGATTGCGGATGAGCTCCGGGATCTCGCCGACGAGGGTGAGCAGGCTGTCGTCCGCGCGGTCGCGGAAGCCACGCGGAGTGGTCATCACGTCAAGCCCCGCCGCGGCCGTTCTCGGGCAGGTCGTCGATCGCGTCGTCGACGGCGTCCTTCACCGCCTGCGCCGAGGTCTGCGCCGCCCTGCCGACGTCGTCGGCGGAGTCCTTGCCGACCTTGAGCGCGGCGTCGAGCTTCTGCCCGGCGCTGCCCTTCGAGCCGGCCGCCTGCGCGACCTTGACGGCCGAGTCCCACAGGGTCGATGGCAGCGCCATCGCCTGGGACTTCGCGAAGTCCTTCACCTTGGTCACCTGCGTCTGCACCGCCTCGGTGTCCCACACCTTCAGCCACTGCGATTTGATCTGCTCGTACCGCTCGCGTCCCGCCCGCGTACCGAGGACGTATCCCACCGCAAGTCCGATGACGAGTCCAGCCTTGCCCCTCATGAGGTCTCCTCACGCTTGGTGTGCACCTGACGACTCTCCCCAGGGTAGCCCTGTATGCCGATTCCGGCATCCACCCTTGACAGCGGTCGTGGCCGCGTGCTCAGTCCGTCGTCGTCGCCGCGCCCCAGAGCGCTTGGCGGCGCAGCCGGTCGGTTTCGTCACGGGCATCGGCGACGACCTGGGCGAGCCCGCTTCCCGACAGCCAGGCGCCGACCGCCGCGATGCCGTGGTTACGTCCGACGCGCGGCGCGCGCCGTGGCGGCGCGGTCGCGCTGCCCGAGGGCCGACGCGGGCGGCACGAGGGTGAACACGTCACGGTGGGCGCCGACCAGCGCGCGCTCGCCGAGACGCACGCCGAGAAGAGCGGATGCCTCCGCCACGGCGAGCGCGGCGGCCTCGGCGTCGGACAGCGTCGCGGTGGCGGGAGCGACGCCCGGTGCACCGAAGGCGACCCGCAGCACGTGGCGGCCGGGACCGGCTTCGCGGGCGAGCCACTCCCAGCGCGCGGTCTCGTGCACGAGCCCGGTCGCGCGCAGTGTGCCGGGGACGGCGTGCACGTGCGCACCGCGCGGCGCGGCGTCGAGCTCCGGGGCGTCGACGAGCATCGTCACGACTTCTCGGGCGATGCCTGCGGCCGCCACGTCGGCGAACGCCGGAACACCGAGCGCCGGGGCGAGCAGGGCACGCGCGGCGCCCTCGTCCGTCGCGACGATGACGGCGTCGGCGAGGAGCTCGCGCGGGAGATCGGACGCCGAGCCGGCAGACTCCGGCTCGGCGGTGGCCGGGGACGCCGCGGCGGAAGGGGGAGTCTGCGGCGGGGCCGCAAGACCCACGGCCCACGCTTCACCGGCACGCACGAGGCCGGTCGCGCGGGCGCCGGTATGGACAGCGGCCCCGCGTTCGGCCAGGCGCCGCGCCAGCGCGGCCACGAGCTGCGGCATCCCGCCGTCCAGTCCTTCGATCGCCGACCCCGTGGCCCCGACGCGCACATCGGCGACGGCGCCGCCCAGCCAGCCCGTGCGGGTGAGGGCGGTGCTCAGCCCGGGTGCCGCGATCTCGACGTCGACGTCGTCGGGGTCGAGGCCGAAGCGGTCGACGGTGAGCGGCGCGACGAGGCGGTCGCGCACCTTGGCCCCCATGCGGCTGCGCACGAGGCGCCCGGCACTCCGCTGCGCGCCGATGGTCAGCGGCGGTCGCAGGCGATCGAGATAGGCGCGCCAGGTGCCGTCCCAGCCGATCACGCGGCGAACGCTCTCGTCCCACGGGTTCGCCGGGATGCCGAGCACCTGCTCGACCGGAAGGGGTGCCGCCGCCCCCTTCGCGAGGCCCGCGATCCACTCGCGGTCGTCGCGGGGCGACACGATCGCGGCGTCGGGGAGCACCTCGGCGACGAGCTTCCGCACGGCGCCGCCACGGGTGGACCAGCAGGTGACGCCGGTCTCGAGGTCGAGCCCCGCGAGACGCGTCGACCCGATCATGCCGCCGAGGCGATCGGATGCCTCGACGAGCGTGACGCTCATCCCGACCTTGACGCACTCCCACGCCGCGACGAGCCCGGCGATGCCCCCGCCGATCACGACGACGCGCGTGTGCCGGGCATGCTCGACGAGGTCCTGGAACGGTTCGGCGGCGGGGCCCACAGGCGGGGAGGCTCCGGGCGACGGCTGAGCGGCGTCCGGAAGGGGCGTGGGGACGGTCACGGCATCCATCCTCCCATTCGCCGCCCGGCGCCCCCTCAGCTGCCCTGGGGGGACTCCGTGATCGCGATCGCCGTCTCGCGCGCGGTGGCCGCGGCATCCTGCGCGCCGGCCGTCACAGCGGTCACGTGTCCGTCATGCAGCTCGATCACGCGGTCGGCGCGCTGCACGAGCAGAGGGTCGTGGGTCGAGACGACGGCGGCGAGGCCCTGGGAGTGCACGAGGTCGCCGATGAGGTCCATGACGGTGACCGCCGTGCGCGAATCGAGCTGACCGGTCGGCTCGTCGGCGATCAGCACGTGCGGGCGCACCACGAACGCGCGGGCGATGCCGACGCGCTGCTGCTGGCCGCCGGACAGCTCCGTCGGACGCTGCGCGGCATGGTCGGCGAGCCCGACGAGCGCGAGCGCCTCGGCCACCCTCGCGTCGCGCTCGGCGGGCGGGGTCTTCGCGATGCGCAACGGCAGCTCGACGTTCTCGGCCGCCGACAGGATCGGGATGAGGCCGAACGACTGGAACACGAACCCGAGGCGTTCGCGGCGGAGGGCCGCGAGATCGTCCTCGGCGAGCGCGGTGGCCTCGACGTCGCCGATCCACACCTTGCCCGAGGTGGGGGTGTCGAGCCCGCCCAGCAGGTTCAGCAGCGTCGTCTTGCCGGCGCCGGACGCGCCGCGGACCACCACCAGCTCGCCCGCGGCGACCTCGATGTCGATGTCGACGCACGCGTGCACGTCACCCGCGGCCGACGAGAACGTGCGGCTCAGCTTCTCGCCGCGCAGTGCAATGGTCACGAGGGGTCCTCCGTGGAGAGATCGGATGCCGCCGGGCGCTCGGACGGCGCATCTGACGCTGCTCCAGCGACCGGGGCCGCGGCATCCGTCGTCGGATCGAGCCCCTGTCCCGGGCCACACTCCGACGTGGTCGGGCTCGAGGGCGAGACGCACCCGCTCGCGCAGGTCGAGCGCGGTGACGAACTCGTCGGGCAGCTGGAGCCGGCCGACGCGGTCGAGCACCGCGTACTCCTCGGCGACGTGCTCCTCGGCGCCGTGCTCGTCGACGCGCGTCGATCGCAGCACCTCTGTCGACGTGCGGCCGTCGCGGATCTGCACCGTGCGCGCGACGTGCTCCGAGACAGCCGGGTCGTGCGTCACGATCAGCGTCGTCACCCCGAGCTCGCGGTTCACAGAGCGCATCGCCTCGAGCACGTGGGCGCTCGTCACGTCGTCGAGTTCGCCGGTGGGCTCGTCGGCGAGCAGCACGCGGGGGTCGTTGGCGATTCCGACGGCGATGGCGACGCGCTGCTGCTCGCCGCCGGACATCTCTGCGGGCCGGCGATCGGCGCAATGCGACACCTCCAGCAGGTCGAGCAGCTCCGTCACCCGCGCCCGCCGCGCCGCGGCTGCGCGCACCGTGCCGGCGATCGCGAGCGCTGCGGCGACGTTCTCGCTCGCCGACAGGTACGGAAGGAGGTTCCGCGACGTCTGCTGCCACACGAAGCCGACGCTGCGGCGGCGGAACGCCACGCGCTCCTTCTCCTTCATGGTGAGCAGGTCGTGCCCCGCCACCCGCGCCACGCCCGCCGTCGGCTGGTCGAGGCTCGACAGGATCGACAGGAGGGTCGATTTGCCCGACCCCGAGGCGCCCACGACGGCCACGAGCTCGCCGGAGTCGACGCGCAGGTTGAGCCCCTGCAGCGCCTGCACCTCGACATCCGCCCCGTTGCCGGACGGCACCTTGAAGATGCGCACCAGATCGAGACACAGGATGTCGGCGTCGGGTGCGCCCGAGGCGCGTGCGTCGGACCGGCGTGCGCCGGATCCGCCGGGGTCGGCGCGATGAGCCTGTCGAGCCATGAGTCCTATCCTTCCTCCACCGTCCGCAGCGCTCCCGCCGCGCGGGCGCGGCGGGAGACGAGCAGGACGGCGGCGGTGAGCAGCGCGGCGAGGGCGAGGAACCCGCCCAGGGTGATGAGGAGGATCGCCGGGTCGATCCCGTAGCCCGGCTGCACCGACGATCCGGTGAAGGGCCGGAGGTCGACCGCCGCGAGCACGACGAGCGGCACGAGCGCCCCGAAGACCGTTCCGGCGACGACGGCCGCCAGCGCCGGGGGCCCGATCTCCCAGAGCGCGAGCGAGGTCGCCGACCGGGGCGGTGCTCCGAGCGTGCGCAGCAGCGCGAGCACACGCGCGCGCGGCGCGGCGGCAAGGGTCAGGGTCATCGCGAGCGCCAGCGCGCTGAGCAGCGCGGTCACGGCCGTCGCGAGAAGCAGTGCCCAGCGCACGCCCTGCACCGCCGGGCCGGACTCGATGGCGTCTGCGATCTCGTCCGAGGTGTCGATACGCACGGCCGACCCCAGGATCGTGCGCAGGTCGTCGGCCACGTCGCCGGGGGCCGCACCCTCGTCGAGCGCGACGAGCACCGTGCGGTCGGTCGGGTCGCGCCCCAGCGTGCTCTCGGCGTAGGCGGAGTCGAGCACGACCCAGTTCTCGCGGACGCCGGTCGGCACCGGCCCGCGGGTCACCCCGACGACGATGACATCCGCGCCGTCGACGCGGAGGTCGTCCGCTGCGCCGATCGCGTCGGCCGTCGCACCCGACACCACGACAGGCACGGGGGCGCCGGCGCCGGACCCGAGCGACGCACCGGCATCCGCCACGAGGTCGGGGGGCAGCATCCCGGGTCCGTCGCCCTGCACCGCGGCGAGCTCGGCCGCATCGACGACGAACACCGAGGTCGCCCGCTTGACGCCATCGATGTCGAGGGTCGCGGGCTCGGCCCCCGAGATCCCGGCGACGCCGGCCACGCCGTCGACGGCGTCGACGCGGTCGAGCTGGTCGCGCGTGAAGCTTCCTCCCGTGACGCGCACGTCGGCGCCGATCTGGGCGCGGGAGGCGTCGGCCACCCCCGTCTGCAGGGCGGAGAGGAGGATGCCGGACGACACGGCGACCGAGACACCCACCACGAGGGCGAGCACCGGCGTGAGCCCGATCGAGGGTTCGCGGAGGGCCCGGGCAGAGCCGAGGAATGCGTCTGCCCCGGCGCCCGCGCGCGCCCGCGAGAGCACCGCGGTGAGGGGCAGCGGATAGAGGCGCAGCGTCACGAGGCAGGCGACGAGCGACAGCAGCAGCGGCGTCGCGGCGAGCAACAGGTCGACGCCGGCGGTGTAGCCCCGGACGAAGAGAAGCGCGAGCGCGACGGCGGCGAGTCCGACGAGCACCCCCTCGACGACGAGTCGCAGGCGCGAGCCGCGGCGGCTGAGGTCGGCGCGCATCGGGCGTTCGCCGGCCGACGGCGCGAGGATCGCGAGGATCACGACCGGTGCGACACCGACGAGCAGCGCGGGGACGAGCCCTGCGGCGGACGGCGCGGCTCCGAACAGCAGCGCTGCCGCGACGACGACGGCCGACGCTCCGACGATCGCCGGCACGAGCCCGGTGATCGCACCCTCGGTGCCGAGCAGGCGGCGCAGCTGGCCGACGGAGGCGCCGCGCGCGGACATCAGGCGCATGGCCGACCGGCGGCTCTCGAGGATGAGCCGGCAGCCGAGAGCGAGGACGGCCGCGGCGACGCCGATCGGACCGGCGATCAGCATCGCGATCACGCCGGCCGTCGACGACTGCTGCGCGAGGGCGAGTTCGATCTCGCCGGTGATGTCGGCGTCGAACTTCAGACTCAGGATGCCGACACCCTCGGCCGAGCTCGCGATGGTGTGAGACACGGACGTGAGCTTGTTGAGCGCAGCGACGGTCTGCTCGGCGTTGTCGGCATCGATCCCGTCGACGTCCGTGGGGTACCACACGACGGTCGCGGGACGGATTCCGACGCTGGTGAGCACGGCCGCCGTCGCCGCCGACGCGGGGTGGGCGAAGGCGGTTCCGGTCACCTCGCGCGCGCGATTGCCGTCGTCGGAGATGCTCGGCTGGAGCACCGAGGGACTGTGCTGCCAGAACGGGGACGAGGCGTCCGCCGGCTCGAACACCCCCGACAGCACGACCACGTACGGTACGGGGTCGGAGCCCAGGTGCCGCTCATCGCCGACCTGCCACTCGAGCTCCTGCGCCGTCTCGCGCGACAGGACGACCTCGACACGGAGCGAGCCGTCGTCCGCGACCACCGCCGGCCCGGGGGCGACGCCCTCGACGACGCGGATCTCGGACTCGTAGCCCGGCGAGAACGCCATGGTCAGCGCCTGGGTCGCGGGGTCCTCGAGGATCCGCGCGCCGGGAACCGACGCCACCGCGCGCGCCTCGCCGAGCACGTCGGGAAGCGGTGCGTCCGCGTCGCGCCGGATGCCTTCGAGCGCGGCGAGGAAGTCGGCCCAGACGTCGTCGGCGTCGGTCGGCGGGAACGGGTCCGTCTCGGGCATCACCGGGAGGAAGGGAGAGTCGGCGACGACGTCGCGCCCGGTCGCCGGCAGGGATTCCAGCCGGTCGCGCAGCGCCGCATCGCCGAGGAGGCCCAGCGCGATCGGCGCCGCCGTCGCGACCAGCGAGAGCACCAGCACGAGAGAGGCGACGATCGCGCTGCCGCCGGCGCGGGAGCGCAGATGGTGCGCGATCAGGGCGCGAGTCGACACGCGGCGGCTCATCGGGCCTCCTCCCCGACGGTCGCAGACCGCGCGACGCGGCCTGCGCCGATCGCGGCGGCCGCGACGATCACGCCCAGCGCGACGACGAGCCCGCCGAGCGCGAGCGCGAGCGGCGGCCACGCGAACGACACGCCCCCGGCGAGGGGAAGGATGCCGGCGGTCACCGCCCGCACCAGCCCGGGCACGATCAGCCACGATACGAGAGCGCCCGCGGCCGCACCGAGCACGACGGCGGCCGCGAAGACGCCGCCGAGTTCGGCCGCGCGCATGCGCGACTGACGGGACGCGGTCACCCCGAGGGCGCGGAGCACCCCGAGTTCGCGTCGACGCGCGAGGGCGAGGGTCTGCACGATCGCGAATGCCGCGACGAGCGACAGCACGGCCGATCCCGCCGTGGCGATCCACCAGCCGGGCACGAGAGCGCCGACGACGCTCGCCGAGAGTCCGGGCGTGGCAGTCGTCACGGGCCGGTCACCGAGCGCGGCACTGAGGGCGTCGTCGGCGGCCGGGTCGCCGGCGACCCAGACGGAGTTCGGCGCCACGATCGATGTGCCCCGCTGAAGCTGCGACGTCAGCAGCGCCTCGAGCGGGACGAACAGGGCGAGCGGATCGGACGCGCCGGGCACGGCGTCGACGATCGCCGTGATCACCGCGGCACCCTGCCGCCCCGTGCCCGCGTACCGGAAGTCGATCGGGTCGCCGACGACAGCGCCGAGACGTGACGCGAGCGCCGTGGTGACGACGGCCGCCACGGCGGGTGCTTCTTCGGATGCCGCGAGGTCGGGCGCCGCCGCGAGGACGCCGCCGTCGGCGAGCCAGAGCACGGCTTCGCTGCTGCCGCCTTCGAGGTGCGCGGAGCCCGCCACGTCGAGCGGTCCGCCGCCGGCGACCACGACCTCCGAGAGCTCGACCGCGACGCTCGACCCCGCGATGCTCGGGCCGGTTCCGGCGCCGATCGCGAGGAGACGCCACGGCGACGCACCGTCGGGAAGCTCCGCGGTCGCGACGAGCAGCGCCGTGCCGTCCGCTGCCGGCTGCGGCTCGCCGGAGAGACGCAGCGTGGCCGGCGTGCCCTGGGCGTCGAGCAGCAGCGCCACCAGGCTGAAGCCGGAGAGGCTGCCCGACTCGACGGTCAGGCCGACCGTCGCCGCGATTCCCGTCGCGCCGTCACCGAGCGACACCGGCTCGGACACGACCACGCCGTCGCCCGTCGCGTCCGCCGCCGCGATGAGCGCCTGTTTGTCCACGAGCCCGCCCGCCGAGGTCACCACCGGCTCGATCTGCCCGGACGGCACCGACACCAGGTCGGCCTCGAGGCGGCCGATCTCGATCACGCCCGTAGTACGCCGAGGACGAGGCATCCGTTCCCGGCACGCGCGCGGCCACGACGTCCCCGGGCGAAGCGGTCTGCGGCGTCATGTCGACGCGCAGGTCGGCGCCGGCGCGCACCGCCGCCGAATCGGTGGTCATCGCCTGCCAGGTCGCCGTGTACGCCGACGCGAAGACCGCCTGGGCGACCGTGAGGGTCACCAGCAGCACGGCGACGGCGTAGATGGGCAGGCGCCGGGCGACCTGTCGCGCGGGATACCCCGGCTGCAGCGACGGGAAGGCGGCAGCGGGCCGGGACCATGCCGCGGCGGCGGCTCCGAACACCGCGAGCGCCACGAGGGCGCCCGCCATGAGCACGACGGCGGGTGCGAGCGCGACGATCGGGTCGAACCCCGCCCCGCGTGCGAGCGGCAGCTGCCACACGACGAGCGCCGATGCCAGCACCACGACGACGACCACGACCACGGTCGTGGCACGGGCTGCGCGCCCGGCGGTGCGCCGCTGTTCGCCGCGGCGCAGCGCGATAGCGAACACCGCGGCCAGCGCGACGGCCATGGCGATCACCCACGGCCAGGACGCCGACCACCTCGACGGCACCGGCACCGACCTGGCCGGCCAGTGCGGCGGCCACCAGGACGCCGATGATCGCCCCGACGAGCGCGACGGCGACGCCTTCCGCAGCATCTGCTCCCCATGCCTGCGCGCGGGAGAAGCCGCGTGCCCGGATCGCCAGGGTCTCGTGCTCCCGCGCCGCGGCCACGAGGCGCGCGAGCTGCGCCATCGCCGTCCCGGCGACGAGCGCGACGAGCAGGACGAGCGCCGGCGTGGCGGAGGCCAGCGCCGCCGCGCCGATGCCCACGAGATCCGCCACCTCTTCGGAGGTCAGCCCCGGAGGGGGCGGCTCGCCCGCCGTGTCGACCGCGCGGCGAAGCCCGGCCAGCACGAGGCACATGGTCGCCACCGCGGCGGCGACCGTGGCGGCCGCGCTGCCGAGGAGCCCGCTGCGCGCCCGGGCGCGCGCCCAGAGCAGTCGCGCCGACGAGAGCGCGCGGCGATCGGGCATGGGCTCGGTCCTCCGCGGTTCGTTCGGCGCTGATGTGGGTTCTGCAGACCTCATCAGATCAGGGTTCGGATCGATCCTTCCACGGCCGAGCGCGCCGTGCCGTCCCGACCGGGCGCAACGGCCTGTTCCGGCGTCGACCCGGGGTGGGAGACTGGGGCCATGACGCTCCACATCACGGGTGACGACGAGGCCGATCGCCTGCTGACCGACGATCCGCTCGCCCTGCTCATCGGCATGCTGCTCGACCAGCAGGTCGCGATGGAGACCGCGTTCGCCGGTCCGCTCAAGATCTCGGAACGCGCGGGGACGCTGGATGCCGCGGCCCTCGCGAGCTTCGATCCGGAGGCGTTCGCGGGGATGTTCTCGGCCACCCCCGCGGTGCACCGGTTCCCGGGGTCGATGGCCGCTCGCGTGCAGGCGCTGTGCGCGGCGATCGGCCGGGACTGGGACGACGACGCCGCGGCGATCTGGACGCGCGACGAGCCGGACGGCGCGACCGTCCTGAAGCGGCTCAAGGCGCTGCCCGGATTCGGGGAGCAGAAGGCGAAGATCTTCCTCGCGCTGCTGGGCAAGCAGTACGGGTTCACCGGCGACGGGTGGCGTGAGGCATCCGCCCCCTACGGCGAGGACGGCTCGTTCCGCAGCGTCGCCGACATCGTCTCGCCGGAGTCGTTGACGAAGGTGCGCGAGCACAAGCGCGCCGATGAAGGCCGCGGCGAAATCCGGCGGCGGAGGCGTCTGATGAAGAAGACCGGTGTGGACGTCGGCGAGTTCGTCGCCGGGGTGAGTCCCGCGAAGCGGCAGCGGGATGCCGCGACGATGGTCGCGCTGATGCGCGAGGTCACCGGGCGCGAACCCGAGATGTGGGGCACGATCGTCGGCTTCGGGTCGTGCCACTACCGCTACCCCACCGGGACCGAGGGCGACGTTCCGATCGCCGCGTTCTCGCCGCGCCGCCAGGCCGACCACGGTGTATCTGCTCGACACCGGCGCCCACGCCGACCGGCTCGCAAAGCTCGGACCCCACGAGACGGGCGTCGGCTGCCTCTACATCAAGGACCTCGAGGCGATCGATGCCGACGTCCTGCGAGAGATCGTCGCCGAGGACTACCGTCGCGTGATCGAGGGCGACACCGGCTCCGCGGTGTTCACCGTCACCGACT